>NZ_JACHNH010000001.1:2102500-4502500 GCF_014205335.1 Amorphoplanes digitatis
GACGCTACACGAGTGAGAATGCAGGCATGAGTAGCGAATGAAGGGTGAGAAACCCTTCCGCCGGATGACCAAGGGTTCCAGGGCCAGGCTAATCCGCCCTGGGTGAGTCGGGGCCTAAGGCGAGGCCGAGAGGCGTAGTCGATGGATAACGGGTTGATATTCCCGTACCCGCGAAGGAGCGCCCAAGACGAACCTCATTATGCTAACCACGCGATCTGCCGGCGACCTTCGGGTCAAGGGTGGGGAGTCTGGGATCCTGGTGGGTAGTAGTTTAGCGATGGGGTGACGCAGGAAGGTAGCTGAGCCCGGCCGGTGGTTGTGCCGGGGTAAGCGTGTAGGCCGTGTCATAGGCAAATCCGTGACACATTGAGGCTGAGACGTGATGCCGAGCCGATTCAGGTGAAGTCAGTGATCCTATGCTGCCGAGAAAAGCCTCTAGCGATGTTCCGAGCGGCCCGTACCCCAAACCGACACAGGTGGTCAGGTAGAGAATACCGAGGCGACGGGCGAACTGTGGTTAAGGAACTCGGCAAATTGCCCCCGTAACTTAGGGAGAAGGGGGGCCGGACGCGTGAAGCCCCTTGCGGGTGGAGCGTGGTATGGCCGCAGAGAGCAGGGGGAAGCGACTGTTTACTAAAAACACAGGTCCATGCCAAGTCGTAAGACGATGTATATGGACTGACGCCTGCCCGGTGCTGGAACGTTAAGGGGACCTGTTAGCTCTTCGGGGCGAAGCGGAGAACTTAAGCGCCAGTAAACGGCGGTGGTAACTATAACCATCCTAAGGTAGCGAAATTCCTTGTCGGGTAAGTTCCGACCTGCACGAATGGCGTAACGACTTCCCCACTGTCTCAACCACAGGCCCGGCGAAATTGCAGTACGAGTAAAGATGCTCGTTACGCGCGGCAGGACGGAAAGACCCCGGGACCTTTACTATAGCTTGACATTGGTATCCGAATGTAATTGTGTAGGATAGGTGGGAGCCTGTGAAGCTCGGACGCCAGTTCGGGTGGAGGCAATCTTGAAATACCACTCTGTTGGATTTGGGTATCTAACTTGCGGCCCTGATCGGGTCGAGGGACAGTGTCTGGTGGGTAGTTTAACTGGGGCGGTTGCCTCCTAAAAGGTAACGGAGGCGCCCAAAGGTTCCCTCAGCCTGGTTGGCAATCAGGTGTTGAGTGTAAGTACACAAGGGAGCTTGACTGTGAGACTGACAGGTCGAGCAGGGACGAAAGTCGGGACTAGTGATCCGGCACTTGCGTGTGGAAGCGGTGTCGCTCAACGGATAAAAGGTACCCCGGGGATAACAGGCTGATCTTCCCCAAGAGTCCATATCGACGGGATGGTTTGGCACCTCGATGTCGGCTCGTCGCATCCTGGGGCTGTAGCAGGTCCCAAGGGTTGGGCTGTTCGCCCATTAAAGCGGTACGCGAGCTGGGTTTAGAACGTCGTGAGACAGTTCGGTCCCTATCCGCCGTGCGCGTTGGATACTTGAGAAGGGCTGTCCCTAGTACGAGAGGACCGGGACGGACGAACCTCTGGTGTGCCAGTTGTCCCGCCAGGGGCACGGCTGGTTAGCTACGTTCGGAAGGGATAACCGCTGAAAGCATCTAAGCGGGAAGCTCGCTTCGAGATGAGGTATCCCACCACCTTGAGTGGGTAAGGCTCCCAGCTAGACTACTGGGTTGATAGGCCGGAGATGTAAGCCTAGTAATAGGTTCAGTCGACCGGTACTAATAGGCCGAGGGCTTAACTACACCAAACTTTATGCTCGACGCGTCCACTGTGTGATTCACAGCAAACAACCACCCTTGTGTGTCAGAGGGATGTTGGTTGTGTCGCTGATAGCTGTTTCGGTGGTTATAGCGGAGGGGAAACGCCCGGTCTCATTCCGAACCCGGAAGCTAAGCCCTCCAGCGCCGATGGTACTGCACTCGGGAGGGTGTGGGAGAGTAGGACGCCGCCGGACTTAACGTACAGTCGAGGGCCTTCCCCGGTAGGGGTTGGCCCTCGACTGCTTTTGTGCGTGCGGGCCCTAGTAGCGTTGGACGGACGCGTGCTCGCCGTGTCCCCGACCGTAGTGGCCCGAACCCGCAGTTGATACCGCTCCGTACTTGATGTGCTCCGGCCGACCTCGCCGACGTTGTGAGGGCCCGCCGAACTTGGAAGGACTTGACCCGTGAACCCAGGACCGCAGGACGGCGGCTCCACCAACCGCGACGACGAGGGCCGGGCCGGCCGCGGTCGCGACGGAGGCTCCGGCGCGAACCCCCGTGGTGATCGGGGAGACCGAGGCGGCCCGCGCCGCGAGGGCGGCTTCCGCGCCGGCGGTGACCGTGGCGGCCACTCCGGTGGCGGCGACCGCGGTGGCTACCGTGGCGGCGACCGTTCCCAGGGCGGCGACCGTGGCGGCTACTCCGGCGGCGGCAACCGCGACCGTGGCGGCCAGTCCGGTGGCGGCGACCGTGGTGGTTACCGCGGTGGCGACCGTCCGCAGGGCGGCGGTTTCCGCAGTGGCGGCGACCGGGGCGGTTACTCCGGTGGCGGTGGCGGTGGTGACCGTGGCGGTTACCGCGGCGGCGACCGCCCCCAGGGCGGCGACCGCGGCGGCTACTCCGGCGGCGGAGATCGTGGCGGTTACTCCGGCGGCGGTGACCGTGGTGGTTACCGCGGTGGCGACCGTCCGCAGGGCGGCGGCTTCCGTAGCGGCGGCGACCGGGGCGGTTACTCCGGTGGCGGTGGCGGTGGTGACCGTGGCGGTTACCGCGGCGGCGACCGCCCCCAGGGCGGCGACCGCGGCGGCTACTCCGGCGGCGGAGATCGTGGCGGTTACTCCGGCGGCGGTGACCGTGGTGGTTACCGCGGTGGCGACCGTCCGCAGGGCGGCGGCTTCCGCAGTGGCGGCGACCGGGGCGGTTACTCCGGTGGCGGTGGCGGTGGCGACCGTGGTGGTTACCGCGGTGGCGGTGACCGTCCGCAGGGCGGCGGCTTCCGTAGCGGTGGCGACCGGGGCGGTTACTCCGGTGGCGGTGGCGGTGGCGACCGTGGTGGTTACCGCGGTGGCGGCGACCGTCCGCAGGGCGGCGGCTTCCGTAGCGGTGGCGACCGGGGCGGCTACTCCGGTGGCGGCGACCGTGGGGGCTACTCCGGTGGCGGCGACCGTGGCGGCTACCGCGGCGGCGACCGTCCGCAAGGCGGTGGCTTCCGCAGTGGTGGCGACCGTCCGCAGGGCGGCGACCGTGGTGGCTTCCGTAGCGGCGGTGACCGTCCGCAGAGCGGTGGCTTCCGCAGCGGTGGCGACCGTCCCCAGGGCGGCGACCGTGGTGGCTTCCGTAGCGGTGGCGACCGTCCGCAGGGCGGCGACCGTGGTGGCTTCCGTAGTGGTGGCGACCGTCCGCAGGGCGGCGGCTTCCGCAGCGGTGGCGACCGGGGCGGCTACTCCGGTGGCGGCGACCGCGGCGGCTACCGTGGCGGCGACCGCTCCGAGGGCGGCGCGCGCGGCAGCTTCCAGGGCGGTTCCGGCGGATACCGCGGCGACCGTCCCCAGGGCGACCGCCCGCAGGGTGACCGGGGTGGCTTCCGTAGCGGCGGCGACCGTCCCCAGGGCGGCGACCGCGGCGGCTTCCGCAGCGGTGGCGACCGGGGCGGCTACTCCGGTGGCGGCGACCGCGGCGGCTACCGCAGCGACCGGGGCCCGCGCGACGACCGCAGCGGCGGCGCCCCCCGCGACGACCGTGGCCCGCGTGACAACCGCGGCCCCCGTGACGACCGTGGCCCGCGCGACCACCGTGGCCCGCGCGACGACCGTGGACCCCGTGACGACCGTGGACCGCGCGACGACCGTGGACCCCGTGACGACCGTGGACCGCGTGACGAACGTTCCCGCGACGACCGTGGGCCCCGCGGGGAGGGCGTGTTCGTGGAGCGCGAGGACCAGGCCGCGTTCCGGGCGCCGGAACTGCCCGAGGATGTCGCCGCGACCGACCTCGACAAGGAGGTGCGCGCCGAGCTGCTGAGCCTCTCGCGCGACACCGCCGACCGGGTCGCCCGGCACCTCGTGGCCGCCGGCCAGATCATCGACGAGGACTCCGAGCTCGCGCTGCACCACGCGATCGCCGCCCGGCGCCTCGCGTCGCGCATCGCGGTGGTGCGGGAGGCCGTCGGGCTCGCCGCGTACGCCGCGGGGGACTGGACCACGGCGATCGCGGAGCTGCGGACGTACCACCGGATGACGGGCCGGCAGACCCACCTGGCCGAGCTTGCCGACTGTGAGCGGGCGCTGGGTCGCCCGGAACGGGCGATCGATCTGTTCCGTGGCGCCGAGAAGGAGGCGCTCGACAAGGCCGGCGCGATCGAGCTGCTGATCGTGGCGGCCGGCGCGCGGGGCGACCTCGGCCAGCACGACGCGGCCGTGGCGATGCTCCAGGTGCGTGAGCTGACCGCCGACGAGGACGCCGACTGGGCGGCCCGGCTGCGTTACGCGTACGCCGACGCGCTGCTCGCCGCTGGCCGGCGTGAGGAATCCCGCGAGTGGTTCGCCCGGGCGGCGGCCACCGACCAGGACAGCCTCACCGACGCGGCCGAGCGGCTGCTCGAGCTCGACGGCGTCACGATCGAGGGCGACGACCCGGACGAGGACGACGACCTGGACGGGGACGAGAACCCGGCCGAGGCCCGCGCGGACCACGACGAGGACGACGACGAGTCCGCGGACGAGGACGACGAGGACGAGGACGGTGACGACCTCGACGGGGCATACCTCGACGACGACGAGTCCGACGACGACGAAGATGACGACGACGAGGACGACGACGAACTGGTCGACGACGTCGCCGACGGCAAGGCCGGTGACGACGAGTTCGTCGCCCGCGGCGCCGAGGACGTCGACGAGGACGACGAGGTCGACGAGGACGACGAACCGGCCGGCGGCGTGACGCAGGGCGGCAAGGAGACCGGAGCGTGAGCCTGGTAGACGGGTACGACCTGGTCATCTTCGACCTCGACGGCGTCGTCTACCTGATCGACAAGCCGATCGACGGCGCGGCCGAGGCGGTCGAGCGGCTGCGCGCGGCCGGCACGGCGGTCGCGTACGCGACGAACAACGCGTCGCGGCGCGCCGCCGACGTCGCCGCCCTGCTGACGGGCATGGGTGTGTCCGCCGCCGCCGACGAGGTGCTGACCTCGGCCGGCGCGGCGGCGGCCATGCTCGCCGAGCGGCTGCCCGCGGGGGCTCCCGTGCTGGTGGTCGGCGCGGAGGCGCTGCGGGCCGAGGTCCGCGACGCCGGCCTCACCCCGGTGGAGCGGCTCGACGACGAGCCGGTGGCCGTCGTGCAGGGCTACGGGCCCGACGTCGGCTGGCGGATCCTCGCCGAGGCGTCGCTGGCCGTACGGGCGGGCGCGCTCTGGATGGCGACCAACACGGACCGGACCCTGCCGAGCCCGCGCGGCCCGCTGCCGGGCAACGGCTCGCTGCTGTCGGTGCTGCGCACGGCGCTGAACCGGGAGCCGGACGTGATCGTCGGCAAGCCGGCGCCGGCGCTGTTCGAGACCGCGGCGTCGCAGTCGGGGTCCGAGCGGCCGCTGGTGGTCGGTGACCGGCTCGACACCGACATCGAGGGTGCCGTCGGCGCCGGCATGGACTGCCTGCTCGTGTTGACCGGCGTGAGCGGGCCGGCGGAGGTGTTGCAGGCTCCGAAGCAGCACCGGCCGACCTATGTGGCGAACGACGTCTCGGGGCTGTTCGGCTCGGCCGACGCCGCCCGGATCCCGGCCGGCGCGGACGAACTCGGCGGCTGGCGGCTGGCCTCGGGAAGGCTCGAAGGATCCGGTACGCCGGTGGACGCGCTGCGGCTGCTCGCCCGCGTGTACTGGAACGGCGGCGAGGCGCGGGCCGGCTCGGACGAGGCGCGCGAACTGCTGACCGGCTGGGGTCTACCCGCCTGAACCACAAGCAACACCGACGGCCCGTTCCACCCGCACCCGGGTAGGACGGGCCGTCGGTCGTTCAGGGCTGTCCGAACGGCGGATAACCGCCGCGCCGGGGCGTCGTTGATCACCGGCAGGCGCCACGCCTACGGGGGATTTCCCCGCCGGGTGCGGCCGGAGATAGTGGACACCCAGAGGTCGGTTCCGACGCTTTGTGGTGGCCCCGACGGGAGTCGACGACCAAGTGGCAGCACGGACACACAAGGACAGGACGCCCCCGCGGCGAGGACTGCTGATCTGGCTCTCCGGCGCCGATCCCGACACGCTGTCGCGCAGTCCCCGGGAGAAACGGAAGTTCTCCGGGCTCGGCGGCATCGTCCTCACCACCGCGTGCATGGCCGGGCTCTCCGCGGGCTTCGCCCTGCACACGGGGGTACGCGCACCGCTGCTTGCCTCCGCCGTCATCGCTCTGCTGTGGGCGCTCGCCATCGCCAACCTGGACCGGTGGCTGGTCGCCGCCGCGGGCCGCCGCGAACGCTGGTGGGAGAACCTGGCCACGCTGGTGCCCCGCATCCTGCTCGCGCTGGTGATCGGTGCGGTGGTCTCGACGCCGCTGGTGCTGTGGATCTTCCAGCAGGAGATCCAGGCCCAGCTGACCGTCACCCGGCAGGTCGAGCGCAACGTCTACGAGCAGAAGCTCAAGACCGACGCCCGCTTCGCGGTGATTCCCGGCCTCCAGGCCGAGGTGACCCGGCTCCAGCAGGTCGCGGCGGGCTCGCTGATCGAGGACCTGGTCGGCAAGGACGCCGCGGTCGTGCGCGACCAGGCCGAGTACGACAAGCTCGACAAGCGGTACTCCGACGCGCGCGCTGCCGCGATCGCCGAGTTCGACGGCACGGACGGCACCGGGCAGCGGGGCGGCGGCCCGGCGTACAAGACGAAGCTGAAGGCCGCGGCGGAGCTGCGTGACCAGCGGGACTCGGCCAAGGAGCGGCTCGACAGGTCGAAGAACGAGGCGCTCGAGCGGCAGAAGTCGACAAGCTCCAAGGAACAGGCGACCGCGCAGGGCGACCTGGCGACCAAGGAGTCCGAGCTGGCGCGGCTCAAGAGCCTGAAGCAGGCCGAGGAGGACCGCTATCTCATCGACAGCGGCAACGACCGCGGCCTGCTCGCCCAGCTCGAGGCGCTGAGCCAGATCACCGACAGCAACGCGACGCTGAAGACGGCGTACCTGACCCTGCTGCTGTTCATCACCGCGATCGAGATCCTGCCGGTGCTTACCAAGTTCCTGCTCAACATCGGGCCGGCGACCGCGTACGACGAGATCCTGGCGACCGCGGAGAAGAGCGACGTGCAGGCGGCGCGGGCCAGGATCGAGTTCGAGCGGGAGCAGGAACGCCAGGACCTCAAGGCGCAGGCGGCGCGGCAGGAGGAGATCCGCAAGGAGACCGCCGGCCGGGAGACGCACGTGCAGACGGAGATCCGCAAGCGGGAGCTGGACCGGTGGCGCAGCGACGAGCTGCACCGGCTGAACGGCGGCGAGGAGCCGGCCACCCGCCGTACGCTGCGGTTCCCGGGTCCGCGGCGGGCCAAGGCGGACCGCTCCGGCTATCAGGACTGGCCGGCCGACGAGTCGACGACCCGCGCGGCGGGTGCGGAGACGCACCTGGCGCTGCCGGAGAACGAGGGCGACGGCGAGGGCACCGTGCCGCGCTGGCGTTTCAAGTAGACGGACCACGGCGGGAGGGCCGCCGGCCCTCCCGCCGTGCCGTGGTCAGCCGTGGAAGTAGAAGTTGCCGACCAGCGAGCCGTCCGGAATTCCGGCGGGCGGCTTCTCGTGGTTCGCCCACGCACCGATGCTCACGAACTGAAGCTCGGGGTAGTCGTGCTGAAGCATGGTCCGCAGCCTCTTGGCCCGTTCGTCGCCGGTGCCGTAGGCGATGATCTCGATCCTCTTCGGCTTGCCCAGTCGTAGGACCTTGAACTCCAGCTGACGCCGGAACTCGCGTACGTCGTCGTCCGGGTTGCTGCGGGACGGCGGCTCCAGGAGGACCTGGATCGGAACCTCGGCCGCCGCCGCCGCGGTGGTCGGCTCGACGGTCGCCGGCGCCGCGGCGGCCTGCGGCTGCTTGCGCCCCGGTGCCGGCGCCGGCTCGACCCGGAGGATGATCATCGCGGCGGAGGTCGCGAGCGCCGCGGCCGCCAGGCCGGCTCCGAGGACGAAGATGTGCCGCCAGGTGAGTGCCTGCTCCCGCGGATGACCCTCGAACCAGCGCCGCCAGGATGGGCGGGTGGTGTGCGGGTGCCCGGCGTCCTCGTCGTCCGGCGGCCGGACCCGGCGCGGCGGCTCGACCGGGGCGAGCCGGCTCTTCGCCAGCCGCAGCGCGGTGGCCACGTCGTGCGGTGCGTTGTCGTAGCCGACGACGAGGCAGCGCTCGGCCAGCGACCGGGTGCGCGGCGCGTCCGGGTCGAGCTCGAGCAGCGCCTCGAGGGCGCCCCACATGATGCGTTTGAGCCGGTTGGTGCGGCGGGCCGAGGGCTGGGCCAGGGCGGTGCGGAGCAGGTCGCCGACCCATGACTCGTCGGCCTTGCCGCGCAGGCCGGCCCGGGTGAGCGCGGCGGCGAGCGGCTGGAGCAGCCGCATCTCGGAGGTTCGGCCGGGGTTCCGGGATGCCGATATCCACAGCATCGTCGCGACCTCGTCGGCCGGCAGCGGTTGCAGCTCACCCGCGAGCGAGTCCAGCAGGGCCAGCGGGTTGCGGGTGAGCGCCAGCTCGGCGTCGGCCTTCGGCGTGTACTCGTGGTGGTGGTTGAGCTCGCCGATGATGATGTCCGGGCTCGCCGGGAAGTGCTCGGGGTCGTCGTCCGGCGTGAGACCCAGCTTCAGCAGCCAGTCCCGGGCGGCGGCGAGGTCGCGGTCGTTGCCGAGCACTCCGAGCGGGGTGATCCATTGGCGGGTGTGCTCGCGCAGCCGGTTCGGCTGCCGGTAGCAGCTCAGCAGCAGTGCCGCGAGGTGGTCGTGCCAGTCGGTGAGCTCGGGCGCCGCGGCGGTGGGCAGCCGGAGGAGATTCTCGGAGGTGTCGTCCTGCGCCCTGACCGCGCCGGTGAGCACGTCCTCGGCGAGCGGCGCGGTGAAGTCCTGTAGCCGGGCGATCGCGGCCGTCGGCTCGCGCTCGGCCCACTCCTGCACCAGCGGCCGGTGATTCGCCGTCAGCCGCCGGACCCCGCCGGGCGTCTCCAGCATGGACGGCACGTCGGACCAGCCCGGCACGTGGTTGGCGTGGCCCAGCTCGATCAGCATCTCGTCGAGCGAGTAGTCGCCGCTGAGCAGCTCCGGCTCGGGGCGCTTGCCGGTGCTGGCGTAGTGCACCAGGTACTCGAAGCCGCGGCGCACGTCGGCGCGGCCGAGGTGTGACTTGATCTCGTCCTCGCTCACCGGCCCGCGGCGGAACCAGTGGTCGATGGACTCGGCGCGGTTCGGCTCGCTGCGCCGGAACTCCTCGGGCCAGCCGCCGGACACCACCCGCAGGTCCGCGGAGTCGGGCCGTTGCAGCATGCATGTCGTCCAGGACCAGGCGCGCGACTGGCGCTCGGGCAGGACCTTGAGCGCGGCCGGGATGAGCGCCGCAGCCTCGGCCGGGCCGCCCGAGACGGGGATGGCGGACTGCCTGACCACGACGCCGCCGAGAACCTGGAGCACGGTGCGCTCGAACCAGCCGGCGTCGTGCGGCACGGGCGGCAGGCCCTGGTCGCCGGCGGCGAGCTCGCTGCCGGCGGTCCAGGCCCGCAGGGCCGGCATGTCCTCGGTGGCGAACGCGAAGCGGCAGGTGCCGGCGACCCCGAAGGGTCCCCGGCGGCCCTGCACGACGAAGCACCACAACCACCGGCCCTGCACCTGTACGCGGCGCAGCGTCCAGATCGGGTGGCCGATCGTCGAGCGGATGCCCTCGGGCGGCTGGCTCAGGTCGGCCTGCAACAGGCGCTCGGCGGCCGCCCAGTACTCCCGGGGCGCGGGCGGGCCCACCTCGTGCGGGCTGAAGCCGCGGCCGGTCAGGTCGGCCCACTGCACCATGATCATCGACGTGCTCATCGGCGAGCCCTCCCGAGAACGGCGAGCAGGAGCTGGGTGAGTGCGGCGGCGCGGTCCTCGACGCGGGGGAAACGGCTGCGGGGGTCGAGCGGCTTGAGCCGGATGTCGTCCACCGCGATCGGCACGGTGGCCAGCGGCGAGCACAGGAAGAACCGCAGCGTGATCCACGGCTCGCGGTGCATGCGGTACAGGGCGCTCTGCTGGCCGAGGCCGTACGCGAGGCCGCAGCCGACCGCCGACATGATCAGGTCGCGGAGCAGGATCTGCGCGTCGGAGCCGGGCCGCAGGGCGCTGTCGAGGTGCTCGTCGATCGACGGCACCCGGATGTGCTGCGGCACCTCGGCCATGACGTCGCCGCCGGGGATGTGCACCTCGTTGGCGGTGCCGACGTGCACGAGCTTCCAGAACTCGTCGGCCTTGGAGAAGTGGCCGAGCAGGCCGCGGGCGACCTGGACGGCGCGGCGCTGCCGGACGGCGGGCTCGGTCGAGCTCGCGCCCCAGAGGTAGGTGAGCAGCTGCGCGGCGCCGGGGTCGGCCGGGGTGGAGCGCTGCGCCCAGCGTTCGACGGCGAAGGCCAGGTAGCTGGCGGTGCCGCGTTCGACGTCGCCGGGCGCGCCGATGTCGGGCAGGGTCAGGCCCGGTCTCTCCAGCGCGGCGCGGATCAGGTCGCACTTGGTGATGGCGATCAGCATTTGCAGCGGGCGGCCCTCGTCGGTCGCGAAGAGCCCGTCGACCATGGTGATCTGCTCGCCGATGCCGTCCTGGATGGACTCGCGGTTGCCGCGCACGACCTCGGCGCCGTACGCGCTGACGGTGCCGGGCCGTAGGCTGCCGTTGAGCAGCAGGCGTTCCTCGGTGACCGACTCGGTGGCCATCCAGTCGGTGGCGTTCGGCGCGACGGCCGGGTCGACGACCCAGAGCAGGGCGTCGAACGAGCGGAGCATGCCGGCCTCGCGCCGGTTGGTGCCCTGCTCGTCGAAGAGCTCGCCGGGCAGGTCGGCGACCCCGGTCCAGGTGCGCCGGTCGCCGGTGTCGGTGCGCAGCACCAGCGGCTGGCGGAACTGCCGCCCCCACTGCTTGGCGCGGCGGTCGCCGTCGACGACCGTGCGGCGGATCAGCTCCTGTATCGCGGCGAGTGCGTCGCGGAGCTGGTCGTCGAGCATGCCGGCGGGGGTCGCCTGGCGGTCGGTGCCGGTGGGCTGGATCGCCTCGCCGGTGTTGCGGGTCTCGTTGTACTTGCTGATCCGGGCGGTCAGCGGCAGCTCCTCCAGGGGGCTGAGCTTGCGCAGCCGGATCCGGCCGGGGTCGTTCTGCGCGCTCCAGTGCGTCAGGTTGTCGAGGTTCTGCCGCAGCATCCGGACCAGCAGGTAGGTCTTGCCGCTGGCCGGCGCGCCCATCGCGGCGACCATGTTCCAGTCGTCGATCTTCTGCTGGACGTTGTCGGCGCCGCGGGCCGGTCCGGAGTGGAACACCAGCGCCGCGTCGGGGAAGATGTGGCCGCCGCCGCACAGCAGGTAGCTGAAGTCGATCTCGTGCTCGTTGAAGACCGGGTCCGTCGACTCCGCCGGCCGGTAGTTGCCGGCCAGCATCTTCACCCGCCACGGCAGGCCGTTACGGCCGTCGGGCGCGCCGACCTCGAGCCGGAACGACGGCGGCATCAGGAACCGGCCGGTCTGCCGGTCGACCGGTGGCGCGCCGCTGCCGAGCTGCTGGCGGCAGACCGGGCAGGCCTTGCCGAAGCGCTCCGAAGGGTCCTCGGTCACCGGCGGCGTCCTCGACCACAGCATCAAGCGACCACGCAGACGACGAGGAACACCAGCGTCGCCGCGGCGCCGCCGACCACGAGGCCGGCGGCGGTGCCCAGCTGGCGGCCGGTCTGCGCGGCCACCTTCAGGTAGTCGGCGACGCCGGCCTCGACCTCGAGGAACGCCGGCAGCCGGGCGCCCGGCGCGGCGTCGATCCAGTTGCCGAACGTGTACCCGTACCGGGCGAAGTGCTTGTCGGGGTCGCCGCACCGCCGGGCCACCCGGTCTCGCAGCGCCACGCGCCAGGAATCGGTCATCTCATCCCCCGCCCACCAGAAAACCCAGCGCCACCGCGACGGCGACGCAGCTCACACACCAGATCGACGACCAGAGCACGGCCTGGCGCAGCGCCACCTCCTGCGCCCGGGCGCCGATCTCGTCGTACGCCCGGTGCACCCTTTCCGGCCGGGTCGCCGGGCCGCGCTGGGCGTACGCCCGGACCGCCTCGATGTGGTCGGCGTACGCGGGTACCAGCTCGGTGCCGGCCGGTGCCGGCAGACCGGGCCGGTCGCGGTCGCAGCGCTGTTCGGCCTCGATCACCTCGGCCAGCCACGCCTCGGCCCACGGCCGCGACGCCTCCAGGGCGGCCTGCCCGCGTGGCCCGGTGCCGAACGGCTCGGCCAGCACCGTGATCAGCGGCTCCCACCGCGGGTCGGCCCAGTGCTCGCCCAGCGCCTTGCGCACCGCAGCCTCGCTGTCGGCGACCCGGAGAACCGGGTTGTCGGGGTCGGTGTTCAGCAGGGTGGTCTCCACCCAGTGCCGGCCCGCGAGCGCGCACAGCACCACGATCATCAGGCCGAACCGGTCCTGGGCGTAGAGCAGGCCGGGTGTCAGCCGCCAGGCCCGGGACGGGTCGGTGCGCATCCGGCGCAGGCCGCCGTACTCGTAGAGCTCGGTGCCGCGCAGCACGGGTGGCGGCGGGTCGGCCTGGGTGGCGGCGTCGGTGTCGATGAGCACGTAGCCGCTGGTCTCCTGGTACGTGCACCAGCAGACGTTGTCCGGCTTGAGGTCGCAGTGCGCCCACTTGAGCTGGTGCAGCTGGTCCAGGCCGGCGGCGAGCTGGCGGAAGTCGATCAGGTGCTCGGTGCCGGGCCAGCGCCGCAGCGCCTCCCACCGGAGCAGGTCGATCTGCGGCGAGACGGCAAGCAGGTACAGGTCGGGGCGGGCGCCCTCGCCGATCCAGGACGGCAGCCGGCGATCCAGCTGGGCGACGATCTGATCGGACGGGGTGCCGAGCCGGGTGGTGACCGCGCCGGAGAACTGCTCGAGCTGGCCGTCGCCGCGGACCACCTGCACCGGCACCACCGCCCACGGCGGCTCGATCGGGGTACGGCGGCCGTGGTCGCCCAGGTACTGGTTGGCCCGTTGCAGCGCGCTTGCCTGTTCGTGCAGGTGCTGGCGCAGGGCCTCGGCGTCGCCGAGGTCGGCGCAGCCGTAGATCTTGACGTGCCAGTTCTGCCAGCCGAGGCGCTCGTTGGCGGCGGTGGTGAAGATGACCTCGGTGCGGATCCGGCGCAGCTGCCCGGACTCACCGGCGCCGATCAGCGGCACGTCGAAGTCGACGGACTTGCGGTCGTCGGTCGGTGGCGGGGCGACGGTGAGCTGAACGTGCCAGTGCGGCCCGCTCAGGTCGATGACCATCGCGGGTTCCTGCGCGTCAGCCACGGCCACCGTCCCAGGCGAGTAGGTAGTCGAGCCGGGTCGACGAGGCGGCGCCGTCCGCGTACTCGATCGATCCGGCCGGGCCGGCCTGTATCGGCCGGCCGTTCGCGCGCAGCGGCGTGCCGTCGACGCGGACCAGGTAGGTGGGCCGGACCCGGGACCGGGCGAACTCGACGCGGTGGCCCTGGTGGCGCAGGTAGACGAGTTCGCCGCGGGGCAGGAACGTGGCGTACTCGGGCAGGCGCACCGAGGCGTCGTGCCGGCTGCCGGTCCACCGGCCCAGCGGCACCCAGCCGGGCGCGGACGCGAGGTGGCAGACCCAGTGGAAGTCGGCGCCGTAGCGCAGGGTCAGGTGCACGGTCTCCGGCGGCGGCTGCGCCGGCGGCAGCGGCACCTCCTGCGATTCGATCCGGGTCTGCGGCAGCGCCTGCCGCGGCGCCTGCCTCGGCGCCGGCAGCGCCGGCGGCTGGATCAGGAACCGGTGGCCGGGGTCGTCCGGCAGGCTCGGGTCCACAGTGCACACGACCGAGACGACCCGGGCCAGCGGCAGCCACCGATGGGTCGACGGGTGCACGATCCGGTGGACCTTGCCGGCGAAGTCGCGGCCCATCGGCGTGCGGGTCGCGACGGTGACCGAGATCCGCAGCGAGCCCGGGTCGACGTCGCCGGCGTTGACGACCGTGCAGTAGCGCTCTACCGCGGCCCGGAACGCGCCGAGGACGGCCCGCTCGAAACGCGGGTCCGGACTCATGCGACTTCTCCGATCGACGCGGCGGCTTCGGCACAGGGACTGCACTGCGAACCGGTCGGATGACACCGCCGGAAAACAAAAGGTAAAGCAGCGGCGGGGGATCACGTAAATGGCCGAATGTCCCCGGTTGACACCGGACGGGTGACAGGCCACGTCCGGGGTAGCCGGAAAAGCCGCGCGGCATGGGCCGTACGGTCCCTTGAGGAGATCGGAGTTCGCAGCTCGGCGCCGGTGCGCGAGCGCGGGCGGGCGGAGCCGGGCGGCCATTCACAAGAATGGTTCGGATAGCCGGTCCGAATGCACTTCCCCGGACTTCACCCGGCCGAATGACGGCCATTCGGACGGCCCGGTCACCCCGAAGGTCGGGTAAGGGGATCGTGGATCTAGTCGACCAGGCCGGACTGATAGGCGAAGACCACCAGTTGCGCGCGGTCGCGGGCGTGCAGCTTCACCATCGCGCGGCTGACGTGGGTGCGTGCCGTCGCCGGGCTCACCGTCAGGCGGGCCGCGATCTCGTCGTTGCTCAGGCCCTCGCCGACCAGGCCGACGATCTCGCGCTCGCGGTCGGTCAGCGAGTCCAGCCGCGGGTGCGGGCGCAGCACCCGGGCCGGCCGGGACGCGAACTCGCGCACCACCCGCCGGGTGACCGACGGCGACAGCAGCGCCTCGCCGCCGGCGACCAGGCGGATCGCGCGGATCAGCTCGGCCGGCTTGGTGTCCTTGGTGAGAAAGCCGCTGGCGCCGTGCCGCAGCGCGTCGAACACGTAGGCGTCGACCTCGAAGGTCGTCAGCACGATCACCCGGGTGCCGGCCAGCGACGGGTCGGCGGCGATCCGGCGGGTGGCCTCGATGCCGTCGATGCCGGGCATGCGCACGTCCATCAGGACGACGTCGGGCCGGTGCGCGCGCACCTGTTCGACGGCGCCGAGCCCGTCGGCGGCCTCGCCGGCCACGACCAGGTCGCCCTCGCTCTCCAGCAGCGCCCGCAGGCCGATGCGCACGAGGTCCTGGTCGTCGGCGACGACCACGCGGATCGGGCCGGCGGCGTCGCGGGCGGGCCCGTTCACCCGCGCACCGGCAGGGTCGCGGTCACGGCGAAGCCGCCCTCGGGCCGGGGGCCGGCGGTCAGCGAGCCGCCGAGCGCCGTGACGCGCTCGCGCATCCCGGCGAGTCCGTGCCCCGGTGTGACGTCCGCCGGGCCGCCCCGGCCGGTGTCGCTGACCGACACGGTCACGTCCTCGCCGGTGCGGGCGACCGAGACCGACGCCGATGCCGTGCCCGCGTGGCGCAGCACGTTGGTCAGCGCCTCCTGCACGATGCGGTAGGCCGCCAGGTCCACCGCCGCCGGCAGCGACTCCAGGTTGCCGGCCAGGTCGACCGTCACCGGGACACCGACCGAGCGGGTGCGGTCCAGCAGCTCCGGCAGCCGGGCCAGCCCCGGCGCCGGCGAGCGGTCGTCGAAGTCGTCGCCGCGGCGTACCGCGCCGAGCGCGGCGCGCAGCTCGTCGAGGGACTCGCGGCTGGTGCGGCTGATCGCGGTGAGCGCCGCCTCCGCCTGTGCGGGCTGCCTGGCCAGCAGGTGCAGGGCGATCTCGGCCTGCATGTTGATCGCGGCCAGGCCATGGCCGACCACGTCGTGCACCTCCTGCGCGACCCGCAGCCGCTCGGCGTCGGCCTGGCGGCGTGCCTCGTCGCGGCGGTTCTGCACCCGCTGCTCGCGCCCGACGCGCACGGTGACGCCCACCGCCAGCGGCCCGGCCACCCAGGCGAGCGGGGGAGCCACCGCGTCAAGGCTCAGGCCGCCGCCGATCAGGCCACCGACGAGCAGCGCGGCGAACGCACCCGTCGCGGCGACGGCAGCCTGCCTCAGCGGCCGGTGCGCGCCCACCGAGTAGACCGCCACCAGCAGGCTCAGCAGGATCGGCCCGAACGGCTGCCCGCCGAGCAGGTAGACGCCCACCGCGGCCGCGCAGACCGTCAGTGCCACGACCGGCGCGGACCGGCGGGCCACCATCGCCAGCGCCGCCGCGACCACCAGGACGTAGGCCCAGCCGGGCACCGAGTCGATGCCCTGGTTGCGGCCCGCCGGGGCCGTGCCGATCAGACCGACGCCCGCCAGCGCCAGGGCCAGCAGGGCGTCCGGCACATAACTCCGCACCCGCTTCATGACGCTCACAGGATGTCACGGCGGTGCAGCAGCGCGCCGCCCAGCGCGGCGAACGCCAGCAGATACCCGGCCACGACCGCGGCCGCCTGACCGCCGCCGACGAGCGCCGCGACGCCCGGCGTGTCCGCGCCGGCGCCGAGCGCCGCGACCAGGGAGCCGGCGTTCGGGCCCGGCAGGGCCTTCTGCGCCTGCGCCACCCAGTCCAGCAGCGGCGCGGCGATCAGGGCGAGCAGGTTCTGCACCGCGAGCAGCCAGACCAGGCCCAGGCCGACCGCCAGCGCGACGCCGCGCAGCGCGATGCCGAGCAGGGCGCCGAGCACCGTCCACATCGCCGCGATCAGCCAGCCGGCGCCGACGCCGCCGGCCAGGTCGGCCACGCCGGGCCAGTCCACCTGCCGGTCCTCGGCGAGCGCGATGAGCAGGCTCGCCGGCGCGCCGGCGGCGAAGACGGCGACCACACCGGCGAGCGCGGCCAGGCAGAGGGTCACCAGCTTGGCGGCGTACACCCGCAGGCGGGCCGGGTCCTGGGTCAGCACGGTCTTCCACGTGCCCCAGGCGTACTCGCCGCCGGCCGCGAGCACGCCGAGGATCAGCATCAGCGCGCCCAGGAAGACCGGCAGGCCCCCGATCGAGTTGCCGACCAGCCGGTCCGGCAGCAGGGCGTCCAGGCCGCGGTCGGCGCGCGGTCCGCCGGTGCCGCCCGCGTACCCCGCGTACGGGATCAGGTAGGTGAAGGTGACGCTCAGGGTGAGCGCGATCGCCAGCAGCGCCCAGGTCGCCGGGCGGCGCACCAGCAGAAGCGCCTCGGCGCGGATGTGGTCAGTCATCGGTACCGCCTCCGGTAAGGGCGAAGAAGGCCTGCTCCAGGCTGCGTTCGCAGGCGCGCAGCTCGCTGACGGCGATGCCCGCGCCGACCAGCGCCGCGTTCACCTCGGCCGCGCGGTCGGGCGGGACCGCCAGGTCCAGGCCGTCGCCGGTGACCCGGACGGCGTCCGCGCCGAGCAGGTCGCGGGCCCGGGCCGCGGCGGCGTCCAGGGGAGCGGCGACCAGCCGCAGCGTGCGGTCGCCGCGCAGCTCGGCGACCGTGCTCTCGGCGACCAGCCGGCCGTTCGCGATGACGCCGACCCGGTCGCAGAGCTCCTGCACCTCGGTCATCAGGTGGCTGGAGAGCAGCACGGTGCAGCCGGCCGCGCCGAGGCGCCGCACGAGCAGGCGCATGTCGGCCATCCCCGCCGGGTCGAGGCCGTTTGTCGGCTCGTCGAGCACCACCAGGCGCGGGTCCTTCAGCAGGGCGGCGGCCACGCCGAGCCGCTGCTTCATGCCCAGCGAGTAGGTGGCGTAGCGGTCGCGGGCCCGGCCGGTCAGCTCGACCTGGTCGAGCACGGCCGCGATCCGGTCGGCCGGAACGCCGGCGTGGCGGGCCAGCACGCGCAGGTTGTCGCGGCCGCTCAGGTACGGGTAGAAGGCCGGGCCCTCGATCAGCGCGCCGACACCGTCGAGGCGCCCGGGCGGGGCGCCGAACAGGCGTACCTCTCCCGAGGTGGGCCGGACGAGGCCGAGCAGCATGCGCAGGGTCGTGGTCTTGCCGGCGCCGTTGGGTCCGAGGAAGCCGTACACCTCGCCGGCGCGGACGGTCAGGTCCAGCGCGTCGACGGCGGTCACCGCGCCGTACCGCTTGGTCAGGCGCCGGGTCTCGACGGGAGCTGTCATGCGTCCCATCGTCGCCGCGGCGCGGGCCGGCGGCGTCCGGCACCGCGCGGCCTCCGGCATACGTCGCGGGACGTATGCGCGGCCGGGGTCAGAGGAGTTTGCGCAGCTTCAGCAGGTCGAACGGGTTCGCCTTGATCGAGACCTGGCGGGACGCGATCGCCTTGGTGACGTCGAGCCTGCCGGTCACCAGCGCGATCAGCTCGTCGCTGTCGGCGGTCAGGGCGATCTTCGCCTTCGGGTCGTCGCCGTCGGCGATGTCGACCAGGCGGCCGCCGTCGAGCCGGGCGTGGAACGCCGTGTCCAGGTCCGGGATCCGGCAGGCGAGCGTGCGGTCGAGATCGAGCCGGCCGCGGGTCTCCGCGCTCGCGTCCAGCCGGGCAGCAAGATCATGTAGCGCCTGCCGGCACTCGTCCACGCTTGCCAATTCCCCGACCTCCTTCGCGACGCCACCTTGACGCACCGCACGGTACCGCAGCACGCCCGTGGTTCGGCCCGGTAGCGTGGCAGCAGCGCAACGGCGTGGCGGAGTCGGAGGGAGTCGACATGCAGGACGCATGGCGGGCGTATCTCGAGCTGGCGCTCGGACTGACCGAGGCGCCGCGCAAGAAGGCCCAACGGGTCGCGGGCGAGCTCGTGAACCGCGGCGGCGCGACGGCCGTTCAGCTACAGGGCCTGGTCGAGGACCTGTTGTCGACGGGCGTGGCCAACCGCGAGGCGCTGACCAACATCGTGCGCTACGAGGTGGACCGGGCGCTGGGGCTGGTGGGGCTGGCGACGGCCGACGAGGTCTCCGACCTGACCGACCGGGTGCGCGACCTGGAGCGGCAGCTGCGTGACGCCCGGTCGCGGGCGGGCGCGGAGCGCAACGGCGAGGCGACACCGGCCGTCGCCGTGCCGCCGGCCAAGAAGGCCGTGGCGAAGAAGGCGGTCGCGAAGAAGGCGGTCAAGGCCACCCCGAACGCGATGCCGGCCGCGGGCGCGCCGGTCACCCCGGCGCGCGTGGCACCCAAGCAGGCGGCTCCCGCCAAGGCCGCCCCCGCCGCCGCGGCACCCGCCGAGCCGGCTCCCGCCAAGTCCGCACCTGCCAAGTCGGCTCCCGCCAAGTCGGCCTCCGCCAAAGCCGCTCCCGCTAAGACCGCTCCCGCTAAGACGGCTCCCGCCAAGGCCGCTCCCGCCAAGGCTGCTCCTGCCAAGTCGGCTTCCGCCAAGGCCGCTCCGGGTAAGGCAGCGCCGGGCAAGGCGGCCAAGGCCGCGCAGGTCAAGGCCGCGCCGAGCACGGCCGAGCCGGGCGAGGCTGTCGGTGTCGACGCCGGCACCGCCGGGTCGGTGCCGCCGGCAGGCCCGTCGGGTGCGCCGCAGGCAGGCCCGTCGGGTGCTCCGGCGTCGCCGGGAAGCGGTGCGCCGGCCGGGGTCGGTACTCCGGCCGGGACCGTCGCCGCACCGACCGCGCCGGTGAAGGAGGCCGCGGCCGCCACGCCGCTCCCGCCCGTAGTCAAGAAGACCGCCGCCAAGAGGACCGCGGCGAAGAAGACGGCCGCCAAGAAGGCCGCACCGAAGACCACCGATTCCGCCGCGCCGGAGGCAACGCCGTGACCTACCCGAACCAGCAGCCGCCCGCGAGCCCGCGCCCCGCTCCGCCGCCCGGCGGTTTCCGGCCCGCGCCGCCACCGGGCGGCTTCCGCCCGGGACCGCCGCAGCAGCCAGCGCCGGCGTACGAGCCGGACGAGGCCCGGACGGCGGACGGTGACGACACCGCGCAGGGCGAGGAGCGCCTGCCCGTGGCGGCCCGGCCGGCCGGCGGCGAGCAGGGCACCGGGCATCCCGCCGTCGACGCGGTGCTGCGGTCGCTGGCCAACGCCGCCGCGCTCGCGCCGGGCGACCAGATCGCCGAGTACGAGGCCGCGCATCAGGTGCTCCAGGAGACGCTGGCTAGCATCGACCGCTGACCCCGTACCCGAGAAGTTTGGATCCGATGGCCCGCCGTGCGCGTCTCGACGCCGAGCTAGTCCGCCGCAAGCTGGCCCGGTCCCGGGAGCAGGCCGCCGCGCTCGTCGCGGCCGGCCGGGTCCAGGTCCGCGGCACGGTGGCGCAGAAGGTCGCCACCATGATCGACCCGGCCGATCCTGTCGTGGTCACCGGCGACGATCCGGCCACCGAGTACGTCTCCCGGGGCAGCCACAAGCTCGCCGGCGCCCTCGCGGCGTTCGGGCCGCTGGCGGTCAAGGGCCGGCGCTGCCTCGACGCGGGCGCCTCCACCGGCGGCTTCACCGACGTGCTGCTGCGTGAGGGCGCCGCCCGCGTCTACGCCGTCGACGTCGGCTACGGCCAGCTCGCCTGGCCGCTGCGCAACGACGAGCGGGTCACCGTCATGGAACGCACCAACGTGCGCACCCTGACGCCGGACATGCTCGGCGGGCCGGTGGAGCTGACGGTCGCCGACCTCTCGTTCATCTCGCTGCGGCTGGTGCTGCCCGCGCTGGCCGGCTGCACCGCGGCGGACGGCGATCTCGCGTTGATGGTCAAGCCGCAGTTCGAGGTCGGCAAGGAGCGGGTCGGCTCCGGCGGCGTCGTGCGTGACCCGCTGCTGCGCGCCGAGGCGGTCCTCGACGTTGCCGCGGCCGGCGCCGAGCTGGGCCTCGGCGTCGCCGGGGTCGCGGCGAGCCCGTTGCCCGGCCCGAGCGGCAACGTCGAGTTCTTCCTCTGGTTCCGCCGGGGCGCGCCGCCGGCCGACGAGGCCCGCGTGCACACCGTGGTCGCCGCCGGCCCGTCCGGGCAGGTAGCCTCCGCCGGGCCGGCATCGCCGTCGGTCCCTGTTCCGCTGGAGGATTCGTGACGCGGTCCGCGTTGCTGGTGACACATACCGGTCGCCGGCAGAGCACTCAGCATGCCCAGACCGTCGCCCGCGACCTGGTCGCGGCCGGTTTCGAGGTGCGCGTGCTCGCGCAGGAGGTCGCCGACCTCGAGCTGCCCGCCGGCGTCACGCCGGTCGACGACCCGACGGCCGCGGAGGGCGTGGAGATCGTCTTCGCGCTCGGCGGCGACGGCACGTTCCTGCGCGCGGCCGAGCTGGCCCGCCCGGCGAAGGCGCCGCTGCTCGGCATCAACCTCGGCAAGGTCGGCTTCCTGGCCGAGGCCGAGCTGACAAACATCGACCAGACGGTGCGCGACATCGTCGCCGGCGACTACACGGTCGACGAGCGGCTCACCCTGGACGTGCGCGCCGAGTACGACGGCCGGCTGATCGCCGACTCGTGGGCGCTCAACGAGGTGAGTGTCGAGAAGGGTCAGCGGGCGCAGATGCTCGAGCTGCTCGTCGACGTGGACGGGCGGCCGCTGTCGCGGTACGGCTGCGACGGCGTCGTGTGCGCCACGCCGACCGGCTCGACGGCGTACGCGTTCTCGGCCGGCGGCCCGGTGGTGTGGCCGGAGGTCGAGGCGCTGCTGCTCGTGCCGATCAGCGCGCACGCCCTGTTCAGCAGGCCGATCGTCACCGCGCCGACCTCGCGGTTCGTGCTGACCGTCGACCCGTACACGTCGTTCGCGGTGCTCTGCTGCGACGGCCGGCGCACCTGGGACCTGCCGCCGGGCGCGCAGGTCACGGTCCAGCGTGGCGAGCTTCCGGTACGGCTGGTCCGGCTCGCGCCCCGGCCCTTCACCGACACGCTGGTGGCCAAGTTCGCGCTACCGGTCGACGGCTGGAGAGGTAACCGCCGCTGATCGAGGATTGTTCGCGACCGACCTCGACCCGGACCGTCCCGCAGGCCGTGCACGCGGTCTCCACCGTCGCGAACAATCCTCGTCGGTCGGGGGCGGTGGGCAATTGTCGGTGTGCACCGATACCCTTCGGCCTGTGCTGGAGGAACTGCGCATCACCGGGCTTGGCGTCATCGATGACACGACACTGCGACTGACCACGGGCATGAATGCCATCACCGGTGAGACCGGCGCCGGCAAGACCATGGTGGTGACCGGGCTGGGGCTGCTGTTCGGCGGCCGCGCCGACGCCGGCCGCGTCCGCGCGGATCCCGGCCGGGCGGTGGTCGAGGGCCGGCTGCGGCTGGCCGGCTCGCTCGGCGACGCCCTGCAGACGCGCATCACCGACGCCGGCGGCGAGCTGGACGACGACGGGTCGGTGCTGCTGAGCCGCACGGTGACCATCGAGGGCCGCTCGCGGGCGCACGTCGGCGGGCGCAGCATGCCGGTGGCGATGCTCAGCGAGGTCGGCGAGCAGGTGGTGGCCGTGCACGGCCAGTCGGACCAGCTGCGCCTGCTGCGCCCGGCCGAGCAGCGCGCCGCGCTGGACCGCTTCGCCGGCGCCGAGCACGAGAAGCTGCTGGAGACCTACCGGGAGGCGTTCACCCGCTGGCGCGCCGTTGTCGAGGATCTCGCCGACCGGCGCCGGCACGCGCGTGAGCGCAGCCAGGAGGCCGACCTGCTGACCCTCGGCCTCGACGAGATCAGCCGGGTGGACCCGCAGCCGGGCGAGGACGACGACCTGCGCGCCGAGGTGCAGCGCCTCGAGCACGCCGAGGGGCTGCGCACGGCCGCCTCGCTGGCCGCGCAGGCGCTCGCCGGCGGCGTCGAGGCCACCGAGGAGACGCCGGACGCGACCCTGCTGCTGGGCACCGCGCGGCGCACCCTGGAGGCGCAGGCCGCCGTCGACCCGGCGCTCAGCGAGCTCGCGGCCCGGATCGAGGAGGCCGCCACGCTGGTGGGCGACGTCTCCGCGGAGCTGTCGGCCTACCTGAGCGCGCTGGACGCCGACCCGGCCCGGCTCGAGGTCATCTACGAGCGGCGCGCGGCGCTGCGGGCGCTCACCCGCAAGTACGCCGACGACGTCGAGGGCGTCATCGCCTGGGCGGAGAACGCGCGGACCCGGCTGGCCGCGCTGGACAGCTCCGACGAGCTGCTCGAGGAGCTGGACCGGGAGCGGCTGCGCATCGCCGCGACCGTCGGCGAGCTCGCCGCGCGGCTGACCGCCGCCCGGGCCGAGGCCGCCGGGCGGTTCGCCGAGCAGGTAAGCGTCGAGCTGACCGGGCTGGCGATGCCGCACGCCCGGGTCGAGATCGCCGTGCAGCCGCGGACCGCCGGGCGCGACGAGCCGACGGTGACCGTCGACGGCGCCGAGGTCGCGGCCGGTCCCGACGGCGCGGACGAGATCGAGCTGCGGCTGATCGCGCACCCCGGCGCCCCGGCGCTGCCGTTGCAGAAGGGCGCCTCCGGCGGGGAGCTGTCCCGGGTCATGCTGGCCATAGAGGTGGTGTTCGCCGGGGCCGGCGGGCCGCCGACGCTGGTGTTCGACGAGGTCGACGCCGGCGTGGGCGGGCAGGCCGCGGTGGAGATCGGCCGGCGGCTGGCCCGGCTGGCGCGCACACACCAGGTGCTTGTCGTCACCCACCTGCCGCAGGTGGCCGCGTTCGCCGACCGGCACCTGGTGGTCGCGAAGGACACCGGCGGGGCGATCACCACAAGCGGGGTGCGCATCGTCGAGGAGACCGAGCGGGCGCGGGAGCTGGCCCGGATGCTGGCCGGCCTGCCGGACTCGGACCTGGGCATCGCGCACGCCGAGGAGTTGCTGGCGGTCGCCGACCGGGAAAAGCGCGGCTGACCGGGCCCGTGAACGGTGAATACTGCGCAGAGTGACGGCTGTTTGTCGCTTTTGTCGGTGACCTTGTGCATGTCGCGTGGGTGATGCATGAAATGGCATGTCAGGATGGCCGGGATGCGACTACCCACCTTGCGCCGGACCCGGAGCGTCGAACCGGGAGCTGTCTCCGGCACCGCCCGACTCGACCGCCGGACCAAGCGCCTGGTCGGACGGCTGCGTCCGGGTGACATCGCGATCATCGACCACGTCGACATCGACCGGGTCGCCGCCGACTCGCTGGTCGCCGTCGGCGTCGCCGCCGTGCTCAACGTCAAGCCCTCGATCTCCGGGCGATACCCGAACCTCGGCCCCGAGGTGCTGATCCAGGCCGGCATCGTGCTCGTCGACGACCTGGGCGACGAGGTCTTCGACCGGATCAGCGAGGGCGCCCTGGTCAGCGTCGACGGCGACACCGTGCTGCTCGACGGCGAGCCCGTCGCCAGCGGGATCGCGCAGGACACCCAGACCGTCGCCGCCGCCATGGCCGACGCCCGCGAGGGCCTGTCCGTGCAGCTCGAGGCGTTCGCCGCCAACACCATGGACTACCTCAAGCAGGAGCGCGACCTGCTGCTCGACGGCGTCGGCGTGCCGGACGTGCAGACGCAGATCTCCGGCCGGCACGCGCTGATCGTCGTGCGCGGCTACGACTACAAGGCCGACCTGGACGTGCTGCGGCCATACATCCGCGAGTTCAAGCCGGTGCTGATCGGCGTCGACGGCGGCGCCGACGCGCTCGTCGAGACCGGCTACACGCCGGACATCATCATCGGCGACATGGACTCGGTCACCGACGACGTGCTGCGCTGCGGCGCCGAGATCATCGTGCACGCGTACCCGGACGGGCGCGCGCCCGGGCTGGACCGGGTGCACGGGCTCGGCGTGCAGGCGGTGACGTTCCCGGCGGCGGCGACGAGCGAGGACCTGGCCATGCTGCTGGCCGACGACAAGGGCGCGACGCTGATCGTCGCGGTCGGCACGCACGCCAACCTGGTCGAGTTCCTGGACAAGGGCCGTGGCGGCATGGCATCGACGTTCCTGACCCGGCTCAAGGTCGGCGGCAAGCTGGTCGACGCCAAGGGCGTGAGCCGGCTCTACAAGCAGAACATCTCCGGCTCGTCCCTGCTGCTGCTCGTGCTGTCCGCGATCGCGGCGATGGCCTCGGCGGTCGCGGTTTCCACGGTCGGCAAGGCCTATCTCTCCGTGGTGTCCGAGTGGTGGGACAATCTGGTCTTCCAATTAGGGCAGCTTTTCTAATCCGCGAGTGACCAAGAGGCTTTTGGCGTGATCAACTTCCGGTACCACGTGGTGTCCCTCACCGCGGTCTTCCTTGCCCTGGCCATCGGGCTGGTGGTCGGCACGGCCGCGCTCAACGGGCCGGTCGCCGACACCCTCAAGGACCGCGTCGACGCGCTGAGCAAGGACAACAGCAACTACCGCGAGCAGGCGAACCAGTACCGCGAGGAGCTCAACCGCACGCAGGACTTCGCCACCGAGATCTCGCCCGCGCTGCTGGGCGGCAAGCTCGCCGGGCGCAAGATCCTGGTGATGGTGCTGCCCAGCGGCCAGGACTACGCCGAGGGCGTCACCGCGATGCTCAAGGTCGCCGGCGCCCGGATCACCGGCACGGTCACCGTGCAGGACAAGTTCTTCGACCCGGCGAACGCCTACGAGCTGCTGAAGCTGGCCGACAAGGCCTCGCAGCCGACCGTGCCCGCCGAGGGGCTGCCGCTCAACAGCGACGGCGTCGAGACCTCCAGCGCGCTGCTCGCCGTCGCGCTGCTGCAGCGGCCCGTGCCGGTGACGCCCGCGGACCTGACGGCGGTGCTCACGGCGTACACCGAGCCGGGCTACATCGCGGTCTCCGACGAGGTGGCGCCGGGCGCGGAGGCCACAGTCGTGGTCTCGGGCCTGCCGCCGGTCGACCGTGACGCCGCGAAGAAGAACCAGAACGCGGTGACGTTCACGACCCAGTTCGCCAAGGACCGGCCGCTGGTCGTCGGCGGCAACGGCATCGGCGACGGCAACCTGGTCGCCGAGGTCCGCGCCGACCCGACCCTGGTCAAGGGCATCTCGACGGTCGACAACGTGAGCACCGAGCAGGGCCAGCTGGCGACCGCGATGACCGTGGTGGAGCGGGTGGTGGCCGGCAAGGTCGGCCACTACGGCCTGTCGGCGGGCGCCACGTCGCAGGTGCCCAAGGTCGCGGGCTGACCTGCGGCCTGACCCGCGGGCGGCGCGTCCGTGCCGCCGAGCCGGGACCGCCTAGACTCGGCGGTCGGCCGCGCAGGGGTGCGGCCCGGCGAGGCGGGAGTTCACACCAATGGCCACTCGGGTCGTGAAGTCGTTCGGGATCGGCGCCCTGGTGGCCCGCGCCGCCCTGGCCTGGATCCGTAGCGATCCGCGCGCCGCCCAGCTGGAGCGGACCAACTTCCACGGCCGTACGGTCACCCTCGCGGGTGGTCCCGCGCTCGCCGCGGGCGCCACCGTCGCCGCGGCCGCCGGCGCGCCGAGCGCCGCGGTGGCCGCGGCCGTGCTCACCGCGGGCACCACGTCCGGCGCGGTCGGCTTCTACGACGACATGGTCGGCAACCGGCCCGAGCAGAAGTCCGCGAAGGGCTTCGCCGGGCACCTCGGCGCGCTGCGCGAGGGCCGGGTCACCAGCGGCATGATCAAGATCGCCGGACTCGGCGCCGCCGGGCTCGCCGCCGCCGCGCTGCTCGCGCGCGACCCGGGCGTGCGCGCACACCGCGGTCGCCGCCGGGGTGGCGCCGTGCGCCGCACGACCGACGTGCTGCTGGGCGCCGGGGTCATCGCCGGCACTGCCAACCTGGTCAACCTGCTTGATCTGCGCCCCGGGCGCGCGCTGAAGGCGGGCACGCTGATCGGCACGTCGCTCGCGGTCGGCCGCGGCGCCGGCGTCGCCGCCGGGACGCTCGGCGCGGGCGCGGCGCTGCTCCCGTCGGACCTGGGCGAGGAGATCATGCTCGGCGACTCGGGCGCCAACGCGCTCGGCGCGCTGCTCGGGGTGGCCCTGGCGGCCCGGACCGGGCCCGCCGGGCGCGCCGTCGCCCTGACCGTGCTGGCCGGGCTGACCGCCGCCAGCGAGAAGGTCAGCTTCACCAAGGTCATCCAGGACACGCCGTGGCTGCGCGAGCTGGACGCGCTGGGCCGCCGGCCCGCGGAATGACGGGCGGACCGGACCAGGACCTCGCCGGGACCAGGGGGAGTCGCGCGGGTCATGGCGGCCTGCGCCGGGCCCCGCTCGCGACGCGCAACCTGGACCTCGGCTCGGCGACGCCATGACCCGCGAGACACCCCCTGTGCCCGCGGCGCGTTTCGGCGCCGGGCGCATCGCCGGCGCGGCGGCACTGATCGCCGGGCTGACCGTGCTCGCCCGGATCGCGGGCTTCGGCCGCACCGTCGTCTTCATCGGCACGGTCGAGGCGAACACGCTCGGCGACCTCTACTCCGCCGCCAACACGGTCCCGAACATCGTCTTCGAGCTCGTCGCCGGCGGCGCGCTGGCGAGCCTGGTGGTGCCGCTGCTGGCGGGCGCGGTCGCCGCGGGGGACCGGGACCGGGTCAACGCCGTCACGTCCGCGCTGCTGACCTGGGCGCTGCTGCTGCTCGTTCCGCTGGCGATCGCGGTGGCGCTGTTCGCCGGGCACATCGTCGGGCTGCTGCCGAACATGCCGCCCGACGCGCACGAGGTCGGCGCCCGGATGCTGCGGGTCTTCGCGCCCCAGCTGCCCCTGTACGGGGTCGGCATCGTGCTCGCCGGGGTGCTCCAGGCACACCACCGGTTCGCCTGGCCGGTCATCGCCCCGCTGCTGTCCAGCGTCGTGGTGATGGGCGCCTACCTGACGTACGCGCTGGTGGACGGCCGGGGCAGCGACCTGCGCGGGCTGAGCACCGGCGGCGAGCTCGTACTGTCGCTGGGCACCACGCTCGGCGTGGTCGTGCTCAGCCTGTGCCTGCTGATCCCGCTGCGCGGCCTGCGCCTGCGGCTGCGCCCGGCGCTGCGCTTCCCGGGCGACGCCGGCCGCCAGGTCGTCCGGCTCGGCTGGGCGGGCGCGGTCACCGTCGGTTCCCAGCAGGTCATGATCGTCGTGGTGATGCTGCTGGCGGCCGGCAAGGGCGACTTCACCACCTTCAACCTGGCGCAGGCGCTGTACCTGCTGCCGTGGGCGGTGCTTGCCGTTCCGCTCGCCACTGCCGCATATCCGACATTGGCCGCGACGGCCGAGCGCGGCGACGAGGACGGCTACCGCGCCGCCCTGGCCGGCACCGCCCGGACCGTGGCGCTGCTGGCCTGTCTCGGCGGCGCGGCCCTGTTCGCGCTCGCCGGGCCGGTGGCGCGGCTGCTCGGCACGCCGCAGGCCGCGCCGGGCATCGCCGGCTTCGCGCCGGGCCTGCTCGGGTTCGCGCTGTTCGCGCTGCTCTCCCGCGCGCTGTACGCCCGCGGGGCGACCGCGGCCGCCGCGGCGGCGACCGCGGCGGGCTGGGCTGTCGCCGCCGGCGCCGCCCTGGCGCTGGTCGGCGCCCTGCCCGGCGCCGACCGGGTGCTGTCGCTGAGCCTGGCCAACAGTG
Source organism: Amorphoplanes digitatis (assembly GCF_014205335.1). NCBI lineage: Bacteria > Bacillati > Actinomycetota > Actinomycetes > Micromonosporales > Micromonosporaceae > Actinoplanes > Actinoplanes digitatis. Next base: position 2,130,848 of record NZ_JACHNH010000001.1, read on the forward strand.
TGGGCATGCTCACCCTGGGTGTGTTGCTGGTCGCCGTGGTACGCCGCCGCGCCGGTGCCGCGGCGCTCGCGGGGCTGCCGCGCGCGACCGGCGTGGGTATCGTTGCGGCGGTCGTCGCCGGGCTGGCGGGCTGGGGTGTCGTCGAGGGGATTCGGCATGCGTTCGGCTCGACCCCGGCAGGGTGGGTGAGCGTGCTCTCGGGCATGCTGGGCGGTGTCGTGGTGTTGGTCGTCTTCGTCGCGGTCGTCTACCCGCTGGACCGCCACGACCTGCGGCCCCTGGTGGCCAAGGCGACGGCACGGATCCGCCGGAGTTCGGCGCCGGACGGGAGGGAACCGACGTGACCGACACAGCGCAGCCGTGGCACGGCTCGGTGGCCCTGGTGCTGGGCTCCAGCACCGGCGGCGTCGGTCAGCACGTCGCCTCGCTGGTGCGCGGCCTGCTCGCCGCCGGATGCCGGGTCCTGGTCTGCGGCCCGGTCGCCACCGACGAGTTGTTCGGCTTCTCCGTCGCCGGCGCCGAGTTCTTCTCGGTGGAGATCCCGGCCAACCCCGGCCCGCAGGACTCCAGCGCGGTCCGGTCGCTGCGCCGGGCCCTGGCCGGCCGCGACGTCGACGTCGTGCACGCGCACGGGCTGCGCGCCGCGTTCGTCGCCTCGCTCGCCCGTCCCGCCGCGCCGCTCGTGGTCACCTGGCACAACGCGGTGCTCGCCCGCGGCCTGCGCGGGCAGGCGTCCGCGCTCGTCGAACGGATCGTGGCCCGGGCGGCGACGCTCACCCTCGGCGCGTCCGAGGACCTGGTCGCCCGCGCCGTCTCGCTGGGCGCCCGCGCCGCCCGCCTCGGCGCGGTGTCCGCGCCGACGCTCGCACCGGCCCGGCGCACCCGGGCCGCCGTGCGCGCCGAGTTCCGGCTGCCGCCGGGCACCCCGCTGATCCTCGCCGTCGGCCGGCTGCACCCGCAGAAGCGCTACGACGTGCTGCTCGAGGCCGCCGCGCGGTGGCGTGGCCTCAAGCCCGCGCCGGTGGTCGTGGTGGCGGGCTCCGGGCCGAGCTACATGGTGCTCGCCCAGCGGGCGTCGGAGCTGCACGCGAAGTTCTACCTGCTCGGGCACCGCCACGACGTGCCGGACCTGCTGGCCGGCGCCGACCTTGCCGTGATCACCAGCGACTGGGAGGCCCGGCAGCTGTTCGCACAGGAGGCGCTGCGCGCCGGGGTGCCGCTGGTCAGCACGGCGGTCGGCGGGCTGCCGGAGCTGGTCGGCGACGCCGCGCTGCTGATAGCGCCGGGCGACGTCGACGCGCTCGACACCGCAGTCCGCGGCCTGCTCGCCGACCCGGAGCGGCTTGCCGACTACGCCGCCCGCGGGCCGCGGCAGGCGGCGACCTGGCCGACCGAGGAGGACACCGTCGCGGACGTACTCGCCGCCTACTCGTCGGTGACCGCCGGCGCCCGGGCGGGCCAGGGATGAGCGAAGTGGAACCCGCCCACCCCGGCCCGGAGGCGTCCGAGGCCGGTGCGGGCCGGGACGGCGCCGCGCGCCCGCGCGCCAAGGCGCCCGCGGTGGCGCGCCGGCGGCCGGGCCGGTGGCCCGGCCGGGCCTGGCGCAGCCTGCGCCGCGGGCCGAGACCCGACTCCGCGCCGCCGTCCCGGGTGCGCGGCGGCCGCACCTGGCTGCCGTACGTGCTGATCGTGCTCGCGGCCGGCGCCAGCATCGCCGGCCTGGCCGTGCGTCCCGCCACCGGTGCGCCGCAGGACACCGCCGACTACGTCATCGTGGCCGGCGCCGCCGGCCTGCGCTGGGAGGACCTCGACCCGCAGCGCACACCCGCGCTGTGGCGGCAGGCGACCCTCGGCTCGATCGGCTGGCTCTCCGTGCGCTCCGCGCACCACACCACCTGCCCCGCGGACGGCTGGCTCACCCTCGGCGCCGGCAACCACGCGATCTGGAACGACCAGCGCATCGACGATCAGTGCCCGGCGGTCGCCCCGGCGCTGGAGCAGCCGGACGGCATCGGCGCGAACCTGCCGCAGCTCGGCGGCGTGGTGCGGGAGAACCAGGACAATCAGCCGTACGGGGCGGTGCCGGGCGCGCTGGCCGAGTCGCTGCGGTGCACCGTCGCGGTCGGGCCGGGAGCCGCGGTCGCGGCGGCCCGACCGTTCGGCCGCGTGGACCGCTACGCGGAGTCGCTGCCGCCGGACCCGCGGAACCTGCTGTCGCTGTGCGTGCTCAGCGTGGTCGACCTCGGCACCATCACCGGCACCGGCGCCGAGCGGGAGTCGCTCGTCGCGCAGGCGGACGCGACGCTGGCGCGGGTCGTCGCCGCCCGGCCCGAGCGCTCGGTGGTGATGGTCGCGGGGGTCTCGGACACCGACACCACCTCGCGGCTGCACGTGGCGATCGCCGAGGGTCCGGGCTGGCGGGGCGGCTGGCTGTCCTCCGCGGGCACCGGCCGCGACGGCTACGTGCAGCTTGTCGACCTCGCGCCGACCGTGCTCACCTCGCTGGGCCGGCCGGAACCCGCGCGGCTGTTCAGCGGGCACAGCGCGTTCTCGGCGCCCGGGCGTCCCAGGGATCCGGCGGACGCGGTGCTCGGCGTGCACAACGCGGACCGGCGCGCGGGCGCGCAGCTGGGCATCGCCGGCACGTTCTTCACCGCGCTCGCCGCCGTACAGCTTGCGGTGTTCCTGCTTGTCGTGCCGCTGATGATCCGGGCGCGGCGGCATGCCGGGCCGACCGGCCCGGCCGCGGCGCCGAAGTGGCGCGGGCTCGCCGTCGAGGTGCTGCTGATCGCCGCGGCCCTGGCCATCCCGGCCGCGCTGCTCGCCGACGCGTCGCCGTGGTGGCGCACGGACCATCCCGGCCCGGTCTTCGCCCTGCTGACGCTCGCCCTGGTCGCGGCCGGCACCGCCGCGGTGCGCCTGGTGCCGCGCTACGCGCGCACGCTGTGGCCGATGGGCCTGGTCTCGGCCGTCTCCGCGGCCGTCATCGGTTTCGACCTGCTGACCGGCGCGCAGCTTCAGCTCAACGGCGTCGCCGGCTACTCGGCGCTGGAGGGCGCGCGCTACTCCGGCGTCGGCAGCGTCGGCCTGGGCATCTTCGTCGCCGGCATCCTGGGCGTCGCGGGCTGCCTCGCCCAGGCGGTGCGCCGCCCGTGGCGCCCCGTCGTGGTGGTGCTGATCGGCGGCTTCGGCGTCGTCGTGGTCGGCAGCCCGTACCTGGGCGCGGACCCGGTCGGCGCGATCGCGGTGACCGCCGGGGTGTGCGTCGCCGCCGCGATCAGCACGGGCGGCTGGCTGACGTTCCCGCGCTTCGCCTGGGCCGCCGTGGCCGGGCTGGCGGTGACCATCGGCTTCGCCGTGCTGGACCTGCGCCGGCCCGAGCACGAGCAGGGCAGCCTGGGCCGGGCGCTGACCGCGCTCGGCGACGGCACGGCCGGCCCGGCGATCCAGCGCGCGGCCACCTCCAACGCGCACGCCCTGGACAGCCCGCTGACGCTGCTGGCGGTCGTCGGCGTCCTGATGCTCGCCTTCTGCCGTTTCTCGCCCTGGGGCGGTCTCAACCGGGTCTTCGGCCTGCATCCGGCGCTGCGCGCGGCCCTGGCCGGCATCGCGGTGGCGACGCTGATCGCCGGGGTGCTCGGCGGCGCGGCGTTCGCCGTCACGGGCGCCGCGGCGGCCGTCGCCGTGCCGCTGGCCGTGCTGACGACGCTGAGGGTGCTCGAGCACGCGGCCGACCGCACCCGGCCGGAGGGCGGGACCGACGGTCCGGGCGGGCCCGGCCTGTCCATGCGCCCGATCCCGGTCCGGACCCGCCGGCGGACGCCCGCGCGTGCGGACAAATCCGACTCCGAGGGCGTGACCGTCCGCGGTGCGTGACCCGGACACGCGCGGCGACCAGCCCGGACGCTCGCCCGGCGGCGATGGTGTTACCGTGGAATCCCGTGGATGGCGCGATCAACGCGTTGGGTTGAGCGCCGGTCTGCACGATCGCATCTGACCGACCACGGGAGCAGGCCTTGGCAGCAACAGTTCGCGAGACGCGGCACATCTTCGTCACCGGGGGCGTCGCCTCCTCGCTGGGCAAGGGCCTCACCGCCTCCAGCCTCGGCAATCTGCTCACCGCGCGCGGACTGCGGGTGGTCATGCAGAAGCTGGACCCCTACCTGAACGTCGACCCCGGCACGATGAACCCGTTCCAGCACGGCGAGGTCTTCGTGACCGAGGACGGTGCCGAGACGGACCTCGACGTCGGCCACTACGAGCGTTTCCTGGACCGGGCGCTGTCGGCGAAGGCCAACGTCACCACCGGCCAGATCTACTCGGCCGTCATCGCCAAGGAGCGCCGCGGCGAGTACCTCGGCGACACCGTGCAGGTCATCCCGCACGTCACCAACGAGATCAAGGAGCGCATCTTCGCGATGGCCGCTCCCGACGAGTTCGGCCGCACGCCGGACGTCGTCATCACCGAGGTCGGCGGCACCGTCGGCGACATGGAGTCGCTGCCGTTCCTCGAGGCGATCCGCCAGGTGCGCCACGAGATCGGCCGGGACCACGTCTTCTACCTGCACGTCTCGCTGGTGCCGTACCTGGCGCCGTCGGGCGAGCTGAAGACCAAGCCGACCCAGCACTCGGTCGCCACGCTGCGCAACATCGGTATCCAGCCGGACGCGCTGGTCTGCCGCAGCGACCGGGAGATCCCGGAGAAGCTCAAGCACAAGCTGTCGCTCTACTGCGACGTCGACCGCGAGGCCGTCGTCGCGGCGCCGGACGCGCCGAGCATCTACGACATCCCCAAGGTGCTGCACCGCGAGGGCCTGGACGCGTACGTGGTGCGGCGGCTGGGCCTGTCGTTCCGCGACGTGGACTGGTCGACCTGGGACGACCTGCTCGAGCGGGTGCACCACCCGCGCCGCACGATCACCGTCGCGCTGGTCGGCAAGTACGTCGACCTGCCGGACGCGTACCTGTCGGTGAGCGAGGCGATCCGGGCGGCCGGCTTCGCCAACCACGCCCGGGTGCAGCTGCGCTGGGTGCCCAGCGACGACTGCGACACCGCGGCCGGCGCGGCACACGCGCTCAAGGGCGTCGACGGCATCGTCATCCCCGGCGGCTTCGGCATCCGCGGTATCGAGGGCAAGATCAACACTTCCCGGTACGCCCGGGAGAACGCGATCCCGATCCTCGGGCTGTGCCTGGGCCTCCAGTGCATGACGATCGACGCCGCGCGCAACATGGCCGGGCTCGAGGGCGCCAACTCGCTCGAGTTCGACGAGCGCGCCGCGCACCCGGTCATCTCCACGATGGCCGACCAGCAGGACATCGTCGCGGGCAAGGGCGACCTGGGCGGCACCATGCGCCTCGGCGCGTACCCGGCGGCGCTGGCGCAGGGCTCGGTGGTCGCGGAGGCGTACGGCAGCAACGAGATCTCCGAGCGGCACCGCCACCGCTACGAGGTCAACAACGCCTACCGGGACCGGCTGAGCAAGGCCGGCCTGAGGTTCTCCGGCACCTCGCCCGACGGGCGGCTGGTGGAGTTCATCGAGCTGGACCGCGAGCAGCACCCGTTCTTCGTGGCCACCCAGGCGCACCCGGAGCTCAAGAGCCGGCCGACCCGGGCGCACCCGCTGTTCGCGGCGTTCGTGCACGCCGCCGTGGAGTACGCGGCCGCCGACGAGCTGCCGGTGGAGGTCGCGGAGCCGAACCACGCCGTCAAGGCGGCGGTCGCGGCCTCATGACCTCGTTCGCGCACGAGGTCGTCTCCCGTACGGAGCGGTACTCCGGGCCGATCTTCACGGTCCACACCGACGAGGTGACGATGCCCGGCGGGCGGGTCGCCAAGCGGGACGTCGTGGTCAACAAGAACGCCGTCGTGGTCGTCGCCATGGACGACGTCGGCCGGGTCGTGCTGATCAGGCAGTACCGGCACCCGCTCGGCACGAAGCTCTGGGAGCTGCCCGCGGGCCTGCGCGACGTGGCGGGCGAGGACCTGGCGCTCACCGCCGCCCGCGAGCTGGCGGAGGAGGCCGACCTCAACGCGGCCCGCTTCGACCTGCTCATCGACCTGCACACCTCGCCGGGTTTCAGCGCCGAGACGGTCCGGGTATTCCTGGCCCGGGAGCTGTCGCCGGTGCCGCAGGAGGAGCGGCACGAGCGGTACGACGAGGAGGCCGACATCGAGATCGCCTGGTACGACCTCGACGAGGCCGTCGCCATGGTGCTGCGCGGCGAGATCACCAACGCGGCCGCGGCCGGCGGGCTCCTCGCCGCCGCCCGGGCCCGCGACGACGGCTGGGCGACCCTGCGCCCGGCCGGCACCCCGCCGATCTGAGCGCCGGCCGGCACGCCTCCGCACCGGAGACGTGCCGGCCGGGTGTTCTGGGCCACACCGGCTACGGCGGCCGACTTCTTGATCTTCGGTCGTCAGATCGGCAGTATCTTCCACTTGGTGGGACGGTATTCTGCGAAGCAGCCCGTCTCGGGTATGAGCCATCGACGTCTCTCCCGGAAAGGACGGTGTCGACTCGTGAAGGTCGGCATTCCGAGCGAAGTCAAGAACAACGAGTTTCGAGTGGCGATCACCCCCGCGGGGGTCTTCGAGCTGAACCGGGCGGGCCACGAGGTCTTCGTGCAGGCCGGCGCGGGCGCCGGCTCCTCGATCAACGACGCGGACTTCGCCGCCGCGGGCGCCACGATCCTGGAGGGCCCCGACGCCGTCTGGGCCGCCGGCGACCTGATCCTCAAGGTCAAGGAGCCGATCGCCGAGGAGTACGGCCGCATGCGTGAGGGCCAGGTGCTCTTCACCTACCTGCACCTCGCGGCGTCGAAGGAGTGCACCGACGCGCTCATCGACCGCAAGGTCACCGGCATCGCCTACGAGACCGTCGAGCTGCCCGACCGCAGCCTGCCGCTGCTCGCCCCGATGTCCGAGGTCGCGGGCCGGCTCGCGCCGCAGGTCGGCTCGTACCACCTGATGCGCTCCGGCGGCGGCCGCGGCGTGCTCATGGGCGGCGTCCCCGGCGTCTACCAGGCCAAGGTCGTCGTCATCGGCGCCGGCGTCTCGGGCATGAACGCGGCGGCGATCGCGCTGGGCATGCAGGCCGAGGTGCTGGTGCTCGACAAGAACATCGCCCGGCTCCGCGCGGCCGACGCCGACTACCGCGGGCACCTCCAGACGATCGCGTCGAACGCGTACGAGATCGAGAAGGCCGTCATCGACGCCGACCTGGTGATCGGCGCGGTCCTGGTGCCCGGCGCGAAGGCGCCGAACCTGATCTCCAACGAGCTCGTCTCGCGGATGAAGCCGGGCAGCGTGCTCGTCGACATCGCGATCGACCAGGGTGGCTGCTTCGAGGACTCGCGGCCGACCACGCACGCGGACCCGGTCTACCGGGTGCACGAGTCGATGTTCTACTGCGTCGCGAACATGCCCGGCGCGGTGCCGCACACCAGCACGTACGCGCTGACGAACGTGACCCTGCCGTACGCGCTGGAGCTGGCGAACCGGGGCTGGCGCGACGCGGTCCTGGCCGACCCGGCGCTGGCGCTCGGGCTGAACACCCACGGCGGGCACGTCACCTACGGCCCGGTCGCCGAGGCGCACGGCATGCACGCGTACACCCTGGCCGAGGTGCTCAGCTGAGTTCACCGGCGGCGGAACCGGCGTTGCGGCGGGCCGTGCGGACCTACCTCGACCACCTCACGGTCGAGCGCGGCCTGTCCCGTAACACCCTGGCCTCGTACCGGCGGGACCTGGACCGTTATCTCGAGACCCTGGCCGCGGCCGGCGTCGGCGATCTCGCCGCCGTCACCGCGGCCGAGGTCGAGGGGCACCTCGCGCGGCTGCGCGAGGGCGACCCGGAGCATCCGGCGCTGTCGGCCGCGTCGGCGGCGCGGGCCGTGAGCGCCGTGCGCGGCCTGCACCGCTTCGCCGCCCGCGAGGGCATCGTCGCGCACGACGTGAGCCGCGAGGTGAAGCCGCCCGCGCCGCCCAAGCGCCTGCCCAAGGCGCTCGACGTCGACCAGGTCGCCCGCCTGCTCGCCGTCGCCGTCCCGCCGCGCGACCGGGCCCTGCTGGAATTCCTGTACGGCACCGGCGCGCGGATCTCCGAGGCGGTCGGGCTGGCCGTCGACGACCTGGCGCTGGGCGACGAGCCGACGGTCACGCTGCACGGCAAGGGCGGGCGCACCCGGTTCGTGCCGGTCGGCCGCTACGCCCGGGAGGCGCTGGAGGCCTACCTCGTCCAGGTCCGGCCCGCGCTGGCCGCCGCCGGCCGCGGCACCCCGGCGGTGTTCCTCAACGCACGCGGCGGTCCACTCTCGCGGCAGAGCGCCTGGACGATCCTGCACCGCGCCGCGGAGAGCGCCGGGCTGCCCGTCGAGGGCCCGCACGCGGTGTCGCCCCACACCCTGCGGCACTCCTACGCCACCCACCTGCTCGACGGCGGCGCGGACGTCCGGGTGGTGCAGGAACTGCTCGGGCACGCCTGGGTGACGACCACTCAGGTCTACACGCTGGTGACAGTGGACCGACTTCGGGAGGTGTACGCGACCTCCCACCCGCGGGCTCGTTGAACGGTGTGCGTGAGTAGACGCGACACGCCGGACGGCTGACCCCGGCAGGGCGGCCTCTGTGGCGTACAGTCGGGCATCGGCTCCGGCTGCGGGTCGAGAGGGGGCAGGAAAATGACCGGGAACCATGACCGCGCCGAGGCGTGGACCTCGGCCCTGCGCGACCAGCAGAGCTCCATGGATCTCGGTGCCGACCTCGGCCCGGCCGACCCGACGGCCTACACGATGCGCAGGCCGATCCCCGAGCCGATGCCGACCGACCGGCACGGCCCGGCGCGGATCATCGCGCTCGCCAACCAGAAGGGTGGCGTCGGCAAGACCACGACGACCATCAACCTGGGCGCCGCCCTCGCCGAATACGGCCGCAAGGTGCTGCTCGTCGACTTCGACCCGCAGGGCGCCTGCTCGGTCGGCCTCGGCGTCAACCCGCACAACCTCGACCTGAGCGTCTACAACCTGCTGATGCAGGACGACGTCACCGCCGAGGACGTCATCATCAAGACGGACGTGGCCGGGCTGCACCTGCTGCCGGCCAACATCGACCTGTCCGCGGCCGAGATCCAGCTGGTCAACGAGGTCGCCCGCGAGATGGCCCTGGCGCGGGTGCTGCGCACCGTGCGCAAGGAGTACGACTTCATCCTGATCGACTGCCAGCCCTCGCTGGGCCTGCTGGCGATCAACGCGCTCACCATCGCGCACGGCGTGCTCATCCCGCTCGAGTGCGAGTTCTTCAGCCTGCGCGGCGTCGCCCTGCTGCTCGACACGATCGACAAGGTCCGCGAGCGGCTCAACTTCGACCTCGAGCTCGAGGGCATCCTTGCGACCATGTACGACAGTCGCACCACGCACTGCCGTCAGGTGCTCCAGCGGGTCGTCGAGGCGTTCGGCGACAAGGTCTACCAGACGGTCATCACCAAGACGGTGAAGTTCCCGGAGTCCACGGTGGCCGGCGCGCCGATCACCAGCCTGGACCCGGCGTCGTCGGGCGCCCGCAACTACCGCCAGCTCGCCCGCGAGGTCATCGCCGCGCAGGCGGAGCGCTAGCTTGCTCTTCGCCCTCGGCGAACCGGTCGCGTTCGCCGCGCTGGTCGGCGCCTTCCTCATCGGCCTGCTGCTGCGTGCACTCGCCATCCGGATCACGGCGCGCGCCCTGCGGCTCAGCGACCGCCGGGATCCGGTGTCGCCGCGGCTGCGCGAGGACGTCGACCCGTTCGGCGCCGTCGCGGCGGCGGTCGGCGGCATGGGCTGGGGCAAGTCGATCTCGGTCGACGAGGTGCCGCGCCACCAGGGTCGTGGCCGGGCGGCGGCGGTCTTCGCCGCGGGCCCGGTGGCCTGCGTCCTGGTCTCCCAGGTCCTGTTCGCGGCCTACGCGACCCTGTACCCGGGCTTCCTGTTGTCGGTGTTGCATCCCTCGGACGTGCTGCGCGGGTTCGCACTGCCGCTGGGGGAGCAGGTGCTGCTCTGCCTGGCGGTGGGGCTGCTGACCTTCGGCCTGCTGGCGCTGATCCCGATCCCGCCGCTGGACGGCTTCGGCATCCTGTGGTCGGCGCAGCGGCGCCCGGGGCCGGGCATGCAGAAGATGCGGCTCTGGTTCGAGGACAAGAACATCGGCGTGCTGGTCCTGCTGGTCTGCTGCTTCTTCCCGTTCCAGTACCCGTTCCTGCTGATGATCCTGGACGCGCTAGGCGTGCTCTTCCTGCGCGTGTGGGGCTGACGGTCTCGTCGGGCCGTTCCCCGTCGCCCTGCCACCGCCGCTCGATGATGCATGATGCATTGCGTCGTTTGCCCGGCGTAGTGCCGCAATCGGATGAATCATCATCAAGTGGGGGACCCCAGGGTGCTGCAGTCGATCACCGCGCTCTACGTGATGGTGTTCGTCTGGACCCTGGTGACCTACCTGCGGCGCCGGGACCCCCTGCTGCGCGACCTGGTGTGGATCTTCGCCGCGATGTCCATGATCTTCGTCCTGCGTGCCGTCCGGGTGACCTACGCCGAACCACCCTGGCAGGTGGTGTCGGTGCTCGTGATCATCATCGCGGGCCAGCCCTTCCTCACGCTGCGACTGGTGAGCCGGCTGCGGCCGGTGTCGGCCTGGCTCCTCGGCGCCGGTGCAGCCGTCTGGATCGCGGGCGCCGTGCAGATCATCTTCCTGCCGAGCTCGCAGCCGTCCCGGGCCACCTGGGAGCTCACCGCCCTGGTCTTCGCGTTGGACGCCATCGCGGCGACGCTGCTGGCGCGGGAGGGCCGAAAACGCGGCGGCGCGGCACGGACCCGGCTGTGGTGCGCCGCCGCGGGCACCCTGGTCCTCGGTGCGGGGCTGTTGCTGGCCGGCACGCAACTTACCGCCGCGGCGGCGATGTGGAGCCTGGTGCTGCTCGCGGCGCTGATCTACCTGCTCGCCTTCCTGCCGCCGCGCTGGCTGCGCCGCGTCTGGTCGTGGGGAGCGGCGTACTCCGTGATGCGGCAGCTGCTCGCCACCCCGGCCGACGCGTCCACGCGGCAGATCTGGCGGCGCTACTGCGAGGGCACGCGCCGGGTCATCGGCGCCGACGCCGTGGTGGTGCTCCTGCCCGGCCCGGACGGCGTCATCGTCCCGGTCAGCGACCCCGAGCTTCCCCTCGGTGAGCGGCGCTACGTCGGCGGCGTCGAGCTGCTGCTGACCAGCAACATCGCCATCGACGCGCTCGCCGGCTGGACCAACCCTCCCGAGCTGGCGGTGGACCTCGCCCGAGCGAGCGGCACCCGGTTCGTCAGCGCGGCGCCGCTGACGGTGCCCGGCGGGGCGCTGGTGCTGCTGCACCGCTACCGGACCCTGTTCGCCGACGACGACGTCGACCTCTTCGCGGAGCTGGGCGCCCACGCGGCGGCGCTCGCCGAGCGGGCCGCCGTGCTCGAGGAGCGCCACCGGCTGGCCGTCATCGTGGAGTCCTCCTCCGACGCGATCATCAGCACGGATCTCGACGGGATGATCACCAGCTGGAACGCCGGCGCCGAGGAGCTGTACGGATACAGCGTCGCGGCGGCGGTCGGCCAGGAGTTCGCGGGACTGCTGATGCCCGGCCATCGGGAGGCGGGGCGGCGGCTGCGGGACCGGGTCGCCCGCGGCGAGCGAATCGAGGAGATGGAGGTCGAGCACCGGACCGCGGCGGGCACGCCGGTCGTGGCGTCGCTGACGGCTTCGCTGATCAGCGACGCCGCCGGCCATCCGACGGGTTTCGCCTGCATCGCGCGCGACATCAGCGAACGCCGGCGCGCCGAGGCGATGTTCCGGGGTCTGCTGGAGGCGTCACCGTACGCGATCGTCGGCGTCACCGCCGACGGAAAGATCGTCCTGATCAACGCGCAGGCCGAGCGGCTGTTCGGCTACCACCGTGACGAACTGCTCGGGCGCGACGTCGACATCCTGGCACCGGAGCGGTTCCGCGCCACCCAACCCGACCAGCGCCGGACCTACTTCGCCGACCCGCAGCCACAGGAGCTGGGCGTCGACGAGCCCCTGGTGGGTGTCCGCAAGGACGGCAGCGAGTTCCCCGCCGAGGTCAGCCTGTCCGCCATCGAGACGGAAGACGGTGTGATCGTCTCCGCCGCGGTCCGCGACGTCACGGAACGGATACACGCGCAGGCCGAGCGGGAGCGCCTCGCCGCGCAGGCCGAACGCGACGCCGCCGAGCGCCGCATGCAGCACACCCGCCGGCTGGAGAGCCTCGGCCAGCTCGCCGGCGGGGTGGCGCACGACTTCAACAACATCCTGGCGGTGATCGCCAGCTACACCGAACTGCTCACCGACACGCTCGCCGCCCCCGAACCGGATCAGCGGGAGCTGAGCGCGGCCCGCGCCGACCTGGCCCAGATCGCCAGGGCCACCGAGCGCGCCACCCGGCTTACCAAGCAGCTTCTGGCGTTCGGCCGGCGCGAGATCACCCAGGCGCAGGTGGTCAGCCTCAACCACGTGGTCGGCGACGTCGAGCAGATGCTGCGGCGCACCCTCGGCGAGCACATCCACCTCATCACCCACCTCGACCGGGAGCTCTGGCCGGTCTGCGTCGACCCGGGCCAGTTCGAGCAGGTCCTGCTGAACCTCGCGGTGAACGCGCGGGACGCGATGCCGACCGGCGGCACGCTGTCGATCGACACCGGCAACGCCTGCCTCGACGAGGACGACGTCGCCGACGGCACCGGGCTGGTACCCGGCCGGTACGCGCGGGTCCGGATCAGCGACACCGGCACCGGAATGCCCGCCGAGGTGGCCGAGCGGGCCTTCGAGCCGTTCTTCACCACCAAGCCGCAGGGCGCCGGCACCGGGCTCGGGCTGGCCACCGTCTACGGCATCATCGCGGCGGCCGACGGCCACGTGCGCATCTACTCCGAGAACGGCATCGGCACCACGATCACGCTGGTGCTGCCGGCCACCGATGCGGAGGGCGAGGCCGAGGCTCAGGCCGCCGTTGACGCGCCCGCCGCGGAGACCGCCGCACCGCAGGAGACGATCCTGCTGGTGGAGGACGAGGCCGCGCTGCGGGAGGCGGCCAGCCGGATCCTCAAGCGCGCCGGCTACCAGGTGCTGGTCGCCGACGGCGGCGCCGGCGCGCTGCGCATGGCCGAGCAGCACCAGGATCCGATCCACCTGCTGCTCACCGACGTGATCATGCCGAACATGATGGGCAACGAGGTCGCCGCCCGGCTGGAGGCGCTGCGCCCCGGCATCCCGGTGCTCTACATGTCCGGGTACGCCCAGCCGGTCCTCACCGAGAACGGCACCCTCCCGCCCGGCGTCAGCATCATCGAGAAGCCGTTCACGCGCAGCGACCTGCTCGAGCGGGTACACGCCCGGCTACAGGAGGCCGCCGCCGAGGACAGCGCGCGCGGAGTGTGACGAGTGTCGATGTGTCATCGCCTGGACATCAACCGGGGTTGAGGCAATACGGTCTGTGCCATGGCCATCATCCGCGGGAACCGGAAGGCGTTCTACCAGCTGCTGGTCAACACGCTGCTGGTTTCGGTGATCAACTTTACGGTCTGGTTCGCGATCACCTTCTACGTCTACCTGCAAACCCGCTCGGTCTTCGCCACTGGCGTGGTGTCCGGAATCTTCCTGGTGAACACGGCGCTCACCGGCATCTGGTTCGGCAGCCTGGTCGACCACCACTCGAAGAAGACGATGATGCAGGTGTCGGCGGCGGCGTCCCTCCTGCTGTACGCCGCGGCCTTCGTGGTCTATCAGGCCGCACCGCGCGGGTCGTTCACCGACCCGGCGAGCGTCGCCCTGTGGACGCTCATCGTGCTGCTGATGTTCGGCGTGATCGCCGGCAACATCCGCACGATCGCGCTGCCGACGCTGGTGACGGTGCTGATCAGCGAGGACACCCGGGACCGGGCCAACGGGCTGGTCGGCACCACCTCCGGCGTGACCTTCCTGCTGACGTCGGTGATCAGCGGCGTGCTCGTGGCGTTCGGCGGAATGTTCTGGGTGCTGGTCCTGGCGCTGGTGGTGCTCGCCGTGGCGCTGGTGCACCTGGCCTTCGTCACGGTGCCGGAGCGCGCGCACCCGGGTGGCCCGCCCGCCGCGGCGAAACGCACCGTCGACGTGCGGGGCACCATGCGGGTGATCGCCGCGGTGCCCGGGCTGACCGCCCTGATCCTCTTCTCGGCGTTCAACAACTTCCTGGGCGGCGTGTTCATGGCGCTCATGGACGCGTACGGGTTGTCGCTGGTCTCGGTGCAGGCGTGGGGCCTGCTCTGGGGCCTGCTGAGCACCGGCTTCATCGTCGGCGGGCTGCTCGTCGCCCGGACCGGCCTCGGCACGAACCCGGTCCGGCTGCTGCTGCTCGTCAACCTCGTGCTGTGGACCGTCACCATGCTGTTCCCGCTGCGCTCCTCGATCGCCCCGCTCGCCGTCGGCATGTACGTGTACATGCTGCTCGTGCCGTACGCGGAGGCCGCCGAGCAGACCATCCTCCAGAAGGTCGTGCCGTACGAGCGGCAGGGCCGGGTCTTCGGCTTCGCGCAGAGCGTCGAGCAGGCCGCCTCGCCGCTGACCGCGTTCCTGATCGCGCCGATCGCCCAGTTCGTGTTCATCCCGTTCATGACCGCGGGCGGCGCGGGCGCCCGGGCGATCGGTTCCTGGTTCGGCACCGGCGCCGACCGGGGGCTCGCGCTCGTGTTCGTGCTGACCGGCGTCATCGGCATGATCGCCACGGTCCTGGCGCTGCGCAGCGGCCCGTACCGGCGGCTGCGCAACCGATATGCGGCGGGCCCGGCGGCCACCGCCGGCCCGGTCCCGTCGGAGCCGGACCTGGCGACCTGACCCTCCTGTCCGCTCTATGATCCACTCAGGTGGGTCACGACCGCGGGCCCGCCGTTCAGGGGGCCGTCGCCGATGTTGCAGAGCTACGACGAGCGCAACGCCGACATCGTGTACTGGGTGAACGGGGTGCTGCGGCACCGCGACGAGCCCGGCGTCTCGCCGTTCGACTCGGCGGTGCAGGGCGGCGACGCCGTCTGGGAGGGCCTGCGCCTCTACCAGGGCCGGATCTTCGGGCTCACCGAACACCTGGCCCGGCTGCGGCGCTCCGCGGCCGCCCTGAACTTCGCGGCCGTGCCCACCGACGCCGAGCTCACCGACGCGATCACGGCCACCCTGCGCGCGAACCGGATGGTCGACGGCGTGCACATCCGGCTCACCCTGACCCGCGGCGTGAAGATCACCAGCGGGATGGACCCGCGCCTGAACCAGGCGGGCGCGACGCTGATCGTGCTCGCCGAGTTCAAGGCGCCGGTCTACGACACCACCGGGCTGCGGCTGATCACCGCGAGCGTGCGGCGCCCCGGCCCGGACGTGCTCGACCCGAAGATCCACCACGCCAACCTGCTGAATTCGATCCTGGCGAAGATCGAGGCGAACGTGGCCGGCGCCGACGACGCGCTGATGCTCGACGGGCGCGGCTTCGTCGCCGAGACCAACGCCACCCACCTGTTCGCCGTGATCGGCGGGACGCTTGTCACCCCGACCACGGCGGCCTGCCCGGAGGGCATCACCCGGCAGACCGTGCTGGAGCTGGCGCGGTCGGCCGCGATCCCGGCCGCGGTCCGCGACGTGTCACTCGCCGAGATGTACGCCGCCGACGAGGCGTTCTGCACCGGCACGATGGGCGAGATCGCCGCCGTCACGATGATCGACGGCCGGCCGATCGGCGCCGGGCGGCCCGGCGACCTGACCGCCCGGATCGCCGGCCTCTACCGCGAGCACGCCCGGGCGCACGGCACCCCGGTGGTCACCGGGTAGGGCGTCAGAGCCGGTGCGCGGCCAGCTCCTCGTAGTACGGGGTTGCCGCCTCGACGAGCGGGCGCAGCCGCTGCGGCACCTCGGCCGGCGCCGGGTCGTACGGCGCGAACCCGGTGGAGGCCCGCACCGACGCGTACCAGTGCGGCGCCCACACGCCGTCGGTGTCGCGCGGCCCGGCCGGCCAGCGCAGCATGGCCGGGTCGAACTCCAGGCCGAGGGCGGCGCAGAGCCGGCGCAGCACCGCGTCCGGGTCGCGCAGCACGTCGGCGGCGTCGACCACCGGACCGCCGAAGGCGCGGAAGATCTCCGCCTGCTGCGGGTAGCCGAGATCGGCGAGCGTCGGCTCGCCGCGCACCCGGGCGTAGGAGGCGACCACGTGCGCCGGATCGCGGATCAGGAACGCGTGGGTGAGCGCGGGCAGCCAGGACCGGCCCATGCCGGGCAGCAGGTGGTGTGCCATGTGCTTCTGGTAGTACACGGCGGCCCCGGCCGGCGGCGGGCCGGTCAGCGCCGCGGCCACGTCCTGCCACCGGTTCGGCTGGCTCGCCAGCACCGCGTCGCGGCCGGGGTGGTCGAGGCCGGTCACGGCCAGGTAGTGCGCGTAGAACGGCTCGTCGGCCACCACGGTGTCCGCGCGGGAGCCGAAGCTGCGCATCATGGCCGTGGAGATGTTGCGCGGCCCGGACCACATCGCCACCCGCGTCGTCATGCCACCAGGATCACACCCCGCCCGCTCCCGGACCCTCCGCCGATGATCTCTTTCGGGTACGGCGTTTCCGCGCCCGCACGGACAGTTACCGCTCGCCGGTCATTGCGTTGATCTTGGGGGAAGCTGCACTCGAGGTCGCGGGGGTTTGAGCATGAGCCGGGAGCAGCCTGTCGGACCCGTGGACTACCGTCAGCACGTGCCCGAACAGCCAGTCCCGTCGCCGCAGCCCGCCGAGCCGGGCACCGCCGACGCCGCGGTGCTGGACACCGCCGCCCCTGACGGCGCCGCCATCGACGGCGTCCCGGAGGCCGACACCGGCCGGTTCACCGTGCGGCTGACGAACTTCACCGGGCCGTTCGACCTGCTGCTCCAGCTCATCGGCAAGCACAAGCTCGACGTGACCGAGATCGCGCTGCACCAGGTCACCGACGACTTCATCGCCTACATCCGGGCCATGGGCGACGACTGGGACCTCGGCGAGACCAGCGAGTTCCTGCTGGTCGCCGCCACCCTGCTCGACCTGAAGGCCGCGCGGCTGCTGCCGGCGGCCGAGGTCGAGGACGAGGAGGACCTGGCCCTGCTCGAGGCCCGCGACCTGCTCTTCTCCCGGCTGCTGCAATACAAGGCCTACAAGGAGGCCGCGGCCGTCATCGCGGACCTGGAGGGCCTCGGCGCGCGGCGCTGGCCGCGCGCGGTCTCCCTCGAGCCCCGGTACGCGGAGGCGCTGCCGGACCTGGTCCTCGGCGTCGGCGCGGAGCGGCTGCTGAAGCTGGCGCTGCGGCAGTTCCTGCCCAAGCCGGGCCCGCCCGAGGTGTCGATCGCGCACATCCACCAGGTGCGCGTCAGCGTTCGCGAGCACGCGGCGCTGATCAGCGAACGGCTGCGCCGGGCCGGCAGCGCGACGTTCGGCCTGCTCATCGCCGACTGCGAGAACACCCTCGAGGTGGTCGCGCGGTTCCTGGCGCTGCTGGAGCTCTACCGCGAGGGCCTCGTCGAGTTCGAGCAGCCGGTGTCGCTGGAGGAGATGACGGTCCGCTGGGTCGGCGGCGACCTGACCGAGGTCGAGCTCGACATCGACGACTACGAGGGCACCCCGCCGGAGCCGGACACGGCCGCCGCCGACCCGGACGCCACGGAGCCCGCCCCGACCGACGCAGACGCAGACGACGACGATCCCGGCCCGGAAGCCGAATCCGCAGATTCAATCGACGAGGAACAGCGATGACCGACCAGCGACCCGAGTCCCTTGCCGCGCAGGCAGCCTCCTGGGTGCCGCCGTGGGAACGGGCGCCGCGCCCGCCCGACGAGGAGTACGCGGCGTCGCAGCGGGTCTCCGCGGACGAGGACCACGACGAGCCGCCCACCGAGGCGCCCGCCGAGGCGACTCCGGCGGACGACGACGTCGCGTCCGCCGAGCCGGTGCTGTCCGACGACGGCGTGGTCGCGTCCGCGTCGGCGGACGAGGAGCCCGACTTCGAGGGTGCGAACCCGGCCGAGGGCGGGACCAGGACGCCGGAGGAGTTCCCGGGGGAGCCGGGCGTGGACGCGCCGCAGGAGCTGCCCGGCGAGCCGGAGCCGGAGCCGACCGAGGTCGGCGGCGGCCCCGAGCTGCCGATGCCCGAGGCGATCGTCGACGCCGTCGAGCACGAGGACGACCCGTCGCCGACGGTCGACGCCCCGACGGCGGATGCCGTCCTCGAGGCCGCCGCGGACGACGAGGCCGAGATCGACCCGGACCCCGCTGGGTGGGGCCTGGACGGGGTCGCCGAGCCGGCGGTCGCCGTCGCCGCGGTGCTCTCCGACGCGGAGTCCGCCGACGCCGGTGCCGACGGGGAGCCGGAGGCCCCGGCACGGCCGTCCGAGATCCCGGCACAGGGTCGTCGCCGCAAGGGCGACGCTGCTGCTTCTGAGGAGCCGTCGCGCCGTACTGAAAAGGAAGAGGAAGTAACGCCGGAGCCGGTCCCGATGGAGGACGGCGAGTTGCGGGCGGCGCTTGAGGCCATCCTGCTGGTGGTTGACGAGCCGGTCGCGGAGTTGCAGCTCGCGCAGATCGTGGAGCAGCCGGCCGAGCGTGTCGGCGCGATGCTGGAGGACATCTCGGCGCGCTACACGGCGGCCGGGCACGGGTTCGACCTGCGGCGGGCGGCGGGTGGCTGGCGTCTCTATACCCGGCCGGAATATGCGCCGTATGTGGAGCGATTTGTACTGGATGGGCAGTCCGTGCGGCTGACGCAGGCCGCCCTGGAGACACTCGCTGTAGTCGCCTATAAGCAGCCTGTAACCAGGTCGCGCATCTCGGCCATCCGCGGTGTGAACTGCGACGGCGTCATGCGTACGCTTAACACTCGCGGCCTCATCGAGGAATGCGGCACTGAGGGCGAGACCGGGGCATTCCTGTACCGCACCACGGCGCTGTTCCTGGAGAAGCTCGGCCTCAACTCGGTCGACCAGCTCCCGCCGCTGGCCCCGTTCCTACCCGACGACGTGGAAGAAGTGCTCGATGCCTCAGGTTGAACAGGCTGGCTCCATACGGCTGCAGAAGATCCTCGCCACCGCAGGGGTCGGATCCCGCCGTGCCTGCGAGGACCTGATATTCCGCAAGCGCGTGACCGTCAACGGCCGCGTCGCCCAGCTCGGCGACAAGGTCGACCCCGCCACCGCCGAGATCCACGTCGACGGCGCGCGGATCATCACCGACACCAAGCTGGTGTACCTGGCGATGAACAAGCCCCGCGGCGTCGTCTCGAGCATGGATGACGAGAAGGGCCGCAACGAGCTCGCGAACTTCCTCGGCACCTTCGAGCAGCGGATCTTCCACGTCGGCCGCCTCGACGCCGACAGCGAGGGCCTGCTGCTGCTGACCAACGACGGCGCGCTCGCGCACAAGCTGATGCACCCGTCGTACGGAATCGCCAAGACCTACCTGGCCGAGGTCGCCGGCCCGCTGCCGCGCAACGTCGGCCGCCGGCTGCTCGGCGGCGTCGAGCTCGAGGACGGCCCCGCCAAAGTCGACACGTTCAAGCTCATCGACGCGGTCGGCAAGACCGCCCAGATCGAGATCACCCTGCACGAGGGCCGCAAGCACATCGTCCGCCGGATGATGGACGAGGTCGGCCACCCGGTGTCCCGCCTGATCCGCACGGCGGTCGGCCCGATCCGCCTCGGCGACATGCGCCCCGGCGGCTTCCGCCGGCTCTCGAACGCCGAGGTCGGCGCCCTGTTCAAGGCCGTCGGCGACTGAGCTTCGCACGCCGGGCACAATAGGTTGTTGATTCGTCGGTCTTCATGGAGGTAACGGTGGTGCAGGCAGTGCGGCCCGAGCGGTGTGTAGTTGCCGTCGACGGTCCCTCGGGATCGGGCAAGTCCACCGTTTCCCGTCGGCTGGCCACCGCGATCGACGGCATCTACCTCGACACCGGCGCCATGTACCGGGCGATCACCTGGGCGGTGCTGCACGCCGGCGTCGACCCGCAGAACGCCGACGCCGTGCTGAAGATCGCCCAGGAGACCGACCTGTCGATCGGCACCGACCCGGCCGCCCCCCACTTCGAGGCGAACGGCATCGACGTCGACGCGGCCATCCGCGGCCCCGAGGTCACCGGCGCGGTCTCGGCCGTCGCCGCGGTCCCGGCGGTACGCGCGATGCTCGTCCAGCTTCAGAAGGACATCATCGCCGCCGCGCCGCGCATCATCGTCGAGGGCCGCGACATCGCGTCGGTCGTCGCCCCCGACGCCGACCTGAAGGTCTACCTGACCGCCTCCGCCGCCGCCCGCGCCCAGCGCCGCAGCGCCGAGGACGCGACGGATGTGACCGCCACCGAGGCCGACCTTGCCCGCCGCGACAAGCTCGACTCCAGCCGCGCCGCCGACCCGCTCCGCCAGGCCTCCGACGCGACCACGCTCGACACCACGGGCATGGGCATCGACGAGGTCGTCGCGGAGCTCCTCAGCATGTTGAACAGCAAGGTGAGTTCGTGACCGAGGCCCCTGATTTCGTTCTGGATTCCGAATCCCCGCCTGCCGAGGGGCCAGTCCCCGTAGTAGCCGTGGTCGGCCGGCCCAACGTCGGCAAGTCGACCCTGGTCAACCGCATCATCGGCCGCCGCCAGGCGGTCGTCGAGGACAAGCCCGGCGTCACCCGCGACCGGGTCCCGTACGACGCCCAGTGGAACGGCCGCCGCTTCACGGTGGTCGACACGGGCGGCTGGGAACCCGACGCCAAGGACCGTGCGGCCGCCATCGCCGCCCAGGCCGAGATCGCCGTGCAGACCGCCGACGTGGTCATCTTCGTGGTCGACACCATGGTCGGCGCCACCGACGTGGACGAGAAGGCCGTGAAGATGCTGCGCCGCAGCCACAAGCCGGTCATCCTGGTCGCGAACAAGGCCGACAACCAGGCCATCGAACACGAGGCCGTAGCCCTCTGGAGCCTGGGCCTCGGCGAGCCGTTCCCGATCTCCGCACTGCACGGCCGAGGCTCCGGCGACCTGCTCGACGCGATCCTCGCGGCGGTCCCGCCCGCACCCCCGATCATCGAGGGCGGCCCCCGCGGCCCCCGCCGAGTGGCACTCGTCGGCCGCCCGAACGTCGGCAAGTCCTCGCTGCTCAACCGCGTCGCCCGCGAAGAGCGCGCGGTGGTCGACTCCGTCGCCGGCACCACGGTCGACCCCGTCGACAGCCTGGTCGAGATGGACGGCGAGGTCTGGCAGTTCGTCGACACCGCCGGCCTGCGCAAGCGCGTCAGCCACGCCTCCGGCACGGAGTACTACGCGTCGCTGCGCACCGCCGGGGCGGTGGAGGCGGCTGAGGTCGCGGTGGTGCTCCTCGACGCGGCGGAGGTCATCAGCGAGCAGGACCAGCGGGTGCTGACCTCGGTGGTCGAGGCCGGGCGGGCGCTGGTCATCGCCTTCAACAAGTGGGACCTGGTCGACGACGATCGGCGGAACTACCTGGAGAAGGAGGTCGAGCGGGAACTCAAGCGGATCCCGTGGGCCATCCGGGTGAACATCTCCGCCAAGACCGGCCGGGCCGTCGACAAGCTGGCGCCGGCAATTCGCCGGGCGCTGGCAAGCTGGGAGAAGCGCATCCTCACCGGGGCGCTGAACCAGTGGCTGACGGCACTGACCCAGGCCACCCCGCACCCGGTCCGCGGCGGCCGGGCGCCTCGAATCATGTTCGCCACGCAGGCCGGGGTCTCGCCGCCTCGGTTCGTGCTGTTCACGACCGCGCCCCTGGACGCTGGTTACCAGCGGTTCGTGGAGCGGAAGCTTCGTGAGGAGTTCGGGTTCGAGGGGAGCCCGATCGAGGTGTCCGTGCGGCCTCGGAAGAAGTTGGGGCCTGGTGGGCGGGGGAAGGCTCACGGCTGACGCGCCGGTATACCGGTGTGTGGTCGGGGTTGGGTTGTTGGTAGGGTGATGTGGTTGCCGCGCACTGGGGTACCGGGGCGTGGCATCGGGCTGTAGCGCAGCTTGGTAGCGCACTTGACTGGGGGTCAAGGGGTCGCAGGTTCAAATCCTGTCAGCCCGACGATCAAGAAGGCCGTTTACCTGGGTGTTTTTCCTGGTAAACGGCCTTCTTCGTATCGTTCTTGATCCTCAAACTCCTACTTGCTTATGTGCATTTGGGGACCGTTTAGGGACCAGACGACACGTTCATGGACTCCTTGACTTTCATTTGTCCTGGTCAGACGGCGCGTAGCCGTGAGACTGCGGGAGACCGCGGGGCACGTAGGTGGGCGCTGAGCGCGTCGCCTGCCTCGCTGATCGAACGCTGATCCGGATGCAGGTACCGCTGTGTGGTGGTCAGCGAACCGTGCCCGGCGATCTTCCGCAGCACGTGCACGTGGACGCCAGCGTCGGCCAGCCATGTCAGGCCGGTGTGCCGCAGGTCGTGCCGCCGCAAATGCTCGTAACCCAGCTCGGCGACCACCTCATCCCAGTGTGTGGCATCCCGCAGCACCGCGGTACTGATCCGGCCGCCGCGCGGGCCGGTGAACAGTCGGGCGTCCGGGCCGGTCGCCGAGTCGAGCCGCTCGACCACCATCGGCCGGACCTCTTCGATGATCGGCACCTTGCGGGCGCGTTTGCCCTTGGTGCCCTTGTCGATCAGGCCGCCCGGTCCCGGTGTGGTCTGTCTCCGCACAGTCCACGTCCACGTTGCTCGGTCGATGTCCCCGGCGCGGACGCCGGACACCTCGCCGATCCGGGCCGCAGTACAGGCCGCGAAAGTGACGATGTGCCCCCACCCGGTGAACTGGCCGTGCGACCGGGCGGTGAGGGCGTCCGCGAGGGTGGTCAACGCCTCCCAACTCGGCAAGGCGAGCGAGCGCGGGTCGTCCAACTCGTCCTCGGCCTGCTGGTACTCGCGTTGCCAGCCCTTCACCCGCGCGACGTTGTGATCCACCACGCCATCGCGCATGGCCTGCTCGAGCACCCTGACCAGGATGGCAAGGGTGTTCTTGACTGTCGAGCGGCTGCACTCGTCCTCGATCCACGAGTAGACGGCCCGATCCACCACACCGTTAGTGATCATTGCCGTGGGGATGTGGCCGAGGGTCGGCACGACACGTAGCCGCCAGCCGGCCAGGTACGGATCGAGCGTCTTGCGCTCCAATCCGCGGATGGCCAGTGGCATCACGTCCGCGCCGTATTCGGCGAGTCGCTGCGTGGCCGCGGCGGGGTTGATCCCGCCGCGGGCCGCTCGGATCATGTCGTCGATCCATGCCTGAGCCTGCTCTAGCGTCTCCGTCGAGTGCGACTTGGATCTCCGCTTGCCGGTTGTGGGGTCGTTCCAACGCACCCTGGCTCTGTATGGCCTTGGCCGGCCGGTACGGAACTCCACATCGGATTTGACCTCTACGCCGAGAGGTAGATGTTGGGCTGTGATCACGCCGCCTCCGGGTTTACGCGACGGCCGGCAATCCAGATACGGACGTCCTCGCGGTCATACATGATCACGCGTTCGGACAGCGGGATGAACGGCGGCCCCTGGATCGGTCGGGCGGTTCGCCACCGCCGGACCGTCGAGGGGTCGACGCGAAGCATCTTGGCGAGTTCCTCGGTCGTGATCAGATCGTCGTCGGTATCGGCCTGATCGGGCGTCTCGGCAGTGGTGAACAGCCTGAGTCGCATGCTAAATGCCTCCCGATGCTGCGTTGAACGGTGCGGTTGGGCCGCGCAGAACGGCCCTACGCGCCCGTTCTGCGCATGAGCGTGGTTCGTCGAAGGCGGTACGAGCGCCTACGTGGAGGGCCTCAGAGTGGACCGCTGAGAGGTCCGCAGGGGCAAGATCTCGACCCGGTTGGTATGACCGGATGCACCGATGTCCCTATAGGCATCTCAGCGGGTCGAACCTTCGGCGGATCGCGCCAAACCGGTACGGCTTGTCGGGGTGCCGTGGAGGGGGTCAAGCCGTACAAGCCGTACCGGGGGCCTGTTTGTGCAGGTCAACCCCGGTACGGCTTTTGGGGCCCGGTACGGCTAAGCCGTACCGGCCTCCTCCTGGTACGGCTCAGGTCGTACCGCCCGCAGCAAGCCGTACCGAGGGTGAGCTGCGGAAACGTCGGCTTGGTACGGCTGGTACGGCTTGTCGGGGCCGGTGACCTCGACCGGGTCGACGGCCGGGCAGTAGCGTTCCCACGCGTCGGTGAAGCAGGCGCGGTGGAAGCCCTTGATCCGGCCGACCGGGGGCGGGAATCGGATGTTCTCGGACGCGATCTCGTACTCGCGTAGCAGCACGCCGAGCTTCATCGCGGTAAGCCCGGTGCCGTTGAACTCGGCCCATGGCGCCTCGGGCAGGTTTTTGAGCCGGTCGAGCAGCACGGTGCTCGGGATGGCGTCGAGGTCACCGAACACGGTACGGCAGTCGATCAGCAGCCGGAGCCGGTCGGAGTACTCGACGTCGCCCTCGCGGGCCGCGTTCAGCGCGAGCGCAGCACTGCGAGCTCGTTCGGGCCAGTTGCCGCCGGCGAGGTCAGCGACCGCGATCAGCGGTTCCCACGTGTCGGCGGCCCGGTCTTCCAGCGGCATCGCAGGTATGGCGGCTTCAAGCTCGATCATGTTGCCGCGGAGCCAGGCGTTGAGGTCGGCGGCGAGCTGCCGCAGGGCTGGGCCGTCGCGGCGCTGCCGGAACGGGGCTACCCTCTCGGCCGCGGTACGCCGCCGCATCTTGATCACGACGGCGCGGTCTTCGATCGTGTCGGGCATCGAGCCGATGCCCGCGAGGGCCGCCATGGCGAAGGTCTGGATCTGCTCGACCTGCTGTTTCTGCTGGTTCCAGCGGATCGTGGGCCGGCCGCGCTGGTGACCGGCGTTGAGCAGACCGCGGAGGTCTTCGTTGGCCTCGGCTTGCTTGCCGCCGAAGATCGTGTCGGCTTCGTCGAGCAGGATCGTGGGCGGGTCGTCGGTGCCGATCGACCGGTAGATCGCCGGTGTGGAGGCGTTGACGGTCATCAGCGGCCGGTAGCAGGTGCCGTCCACGACGTCGAGGAGCCGGGACTTGCCGCACCGCTTCTCCGGCGCCTTGATTACCAGTCGGGCGGCGTAGGTCCATGCGGGTTGGGCGTGAGTGGCGGCGATCCACAGCACGGCGGCGTCGACTGCCTCGGCCGAGGGCAGGATCACGTACCGGGTGAGGGCGGCGTGGAGCCGGTCGAGGATCGCCGCGCCCTCCGGCGGCGGTGACGGGTCGGTCATGCGGCAATCCCTTCGGTGGCAACGGATTCGTGCCGGAAGCCGTCCGCGATCGCGGCACGGGTGTCCCGGTCGGTCTGGCCGGCGGCGCGGCCGGCTTGGTAGAGCACGGTGTGGGCATCGGTGGCGGTGAGCGCCCCGGCGGCGACCATGCGGGCCACGCCGCGGGCGACGCCGTAGAGGGTGTTGCGGCGGCGGCCCTCGGGCGCGCGGGCGAGGGTGTCGAGGTGCGCGGCGAGTAGCGCGGCCGGGGATGAGATGCCCCGCCCGTTGGTCGTCGGGGTCGGGGCCGTAACTGGGCTGCCGGCGGGCGGCGCCTCGGCGGGCCGGCACGCGGCGATCAGCGGCGGGGGCATCTCAACCTCGGCCCGGCCACCGGTCCACCGGTACGGCTGGCGAGTGCCGGGGTGAATCGAGGGCGGGGCGACGACGTACCCGCCGTCGGCCTTGACGTCGATGCCCGGGTGCCCACGGAGTTTGCCGGCGAGCCGTCCGCCGGGGTGGCGGTAGTGCAGGTGCCAGCCACCGGACCCGGAGCGGGCGCACCGGGTCGCGGGCATTAGGTCGCGGAGCACGGTGCCGCCGTTGCGCGGGTCGATGTCGAGCACCACCCGGTCGCTGACGGTCCCGGTGCGCAGGGCGAGCAACCCGGCAGGAACGGCCGCCTGCATGGCGCGGATGCGGTCGGGGTCGCAGGTGGCGGCGTAGAAGCCGTGGCAGGTCAGACATCCACAGGCCTCGGGGTCGTGGCTCGGGTCGTCTTCAACCTTCGGGCAGGCCGGGCAGTTGGCCACGGGCCGTTTGCTGCGGCCGAGCCAGAACACCGGAATGCCCTCGTCGGCGAGCGCGAGCGCCGCGGAGAGCAGGGCAGGGTCGGGCATCGGAGCACGCTCCTTGTTCAAGGGAACCGATGGAGGATCCGGCAGGCCGGCGACGGCGGCCGGCGTGTGAGCAGGGCAGCGCGGCCCCACGAGGCAGGGCCGCACCTGCACGGCGGTGTGGCAGTGACGGGCCGCGGCGCCGATCCAGTGGCGGCAGCGCGGCGCGAGTGGGTGATCCGCGTGCTGGATCGGCGCCGTCATCACGCGGCCCGCGGCTTGGCCGGGTCGGCTTTGGTGTAGGCGGCCCACGCCCGGGCGACGGCACCGGAGCCGGGAAACAGGTCGTCGAGCAGATCGCCTGGGGCGGCGCCGAGCAGGTCGAACAGCCACCGGCAGAACGCGGCCGGCTTCGCGCCGATGACCCGGCCCGGGAGGGTGGTCATCGGGGCGACGCCGTGCACGAGTGAGTCGACGCGTCGCGTCTGCAGCGACTGTTCGAGACGCGACGGGTCGACGGGCCGACCGCCGCTGTAGATGACCGGTTCCCAGGCGTTGAGTGGCCATCGGCTGACGTTTGGCCGCTCGCCGCGGTGCCACGCCGCGACGCGGATGCCGGGCGGGCAGAGCGCGAGCACGGCGGGCAGGGCGGCGGCCGAGGTCGACAGCGCCCACCCGTCATACGTCGACAGGCGACGGATCAGCGCCGCGTGGTCGACCTCGCCGGCGTAGTCGCGGTGGCCGCGGTAGAGCCGCGCCGTGCCCGGATACGGCGGGTCGGCGTACGCGAGGCGTAGCGGGCGGCCGTCAGTTTCGGCGACCGGCTTTCCGGCGGCCCGACCGAACCGGTGCCGGGCTTGCCGGCACCGGGTCGAGCAGCACACCGAGTCGCGCCGCGCGCGGGTCGGGATGGGTCCCTCGCACCACGCGCACATCCGTCGTGTCTGGATCGGCTGCTGCAGGGGCGACGCGTTGGGTTCCACCACGGTGGTACGCGACGAGTCGTGCCCGACGTCAGATGCGGCAGTCACGCCGCTACCGCCCGCACAGCTTCAGGCCGCCCGCTCCGCACGGCCTCACCGCTGGTGGCGAGGATGGCCGTGCCGATGTGCTCGGCGTAGACCGGCGGGATGCATTCGCGTAGCCCGTCGCGGGTCATCCAGTGCACGCCGAGGTCGCGGCGGATGTAGCTGACCCCGGAGAAGTTCCCGACGGCGTGGTACCACTGGCCCTCGGCGACCGGGCGGCCCATCTTGACCGTCGGATGCCTGTGCCGCGGGTGCGGAGGTGCGGTCAGCGAGATGTTTGACTCGAACCAGCGGTGCCGGTAGGTGTGCAACCCGAACATGGCGCCGCAGAGCTCGATCGGGTCGATCAGCGGGTCGTCGTCGTCGCCTTCGGGGGGCACGTTCTCGATCACGTAGGGCAGGCCGGTGAGCTGGAGCAGCCGCCGGGTCGGGGCGATCAGGGCCGGGTGCTCCCGGCCCCGGATCTTCTGGCATTTCGTCTTGCGCTGGCATGGCGGCGAAGCGCCGATCAGGCCGTACTCGTAGATCTCACCGGTCGAGATGAGCTCCCGCAGGTAGGTGAGCGCGTCGGCTTGCACGAACCGGAACGGGTAGCGCGGCTGCGGGTCCTTGTCGACGCCGGTGACGTCAAACCCGGCCGCTGCGAGCCCGGCGGATGCGCCGCCCTGGCAGCAGTACAGATCCAGTGCCCGCGGGCGGCGCATCGTGCGGATCTCTAGGTTGCTCACGATGCCTGCCCTTTCAGCGGAGGTGGTAGAGAGCGGTGCCGAGCACGCCGGCCAGGGCGACGACGAGGGCAGCGACGGCGGTGCGGGGCAGGCCGGCGCGGAGTTCCCACCGGTAGCGGCGGGCCAGCCACACCGTGGCGGTGAGGGTGAGCGCGACGACCGCGAGGGCGGTCAGCCGGGGCAGCCACCATCCGGCGGTGCGGATCGCCGCCCACACGGTCATGCCGAGCGCGGCGGCGATCAGTGCGGCGGGCAGGACCCGCCGTACGACGATGCGGATGATTTCGAAGGCGAGGAACCAGACCCACAGGCGGCGGCCGAGTTCGTAGGCGGCGCCGCGGCGGGCGAGCCCGAACCATGACGACATGTGATGTCACTTTCTGTATACGGTCTTGGGACTTCACGGATTTCACTTCACGGACTTCACGGAGGCTTGCGCGCGCGCACGCGCACGCGTAGATGCACCTCACAGACCTGATCGTGAAGTCCGTGAAGTGCATGAAGCGCGTGAAATGCATGCCCGCGGGCGTCACACCGCGTGACGCTCGGAGATGGCGTGGGAGTGTGGTGTGGTCAGCCGTTGCCGACGCAGAGACGGCAGCTGAGAGCGCCGCGGCGGAACTGCCGGGCCGGGCGCATCAGCCCGCAGTACGGGCAGCGGACGCTGACGACGCGGGCCCGGCCCCCGGGCCGCCACGTGGCGGCCCGGCGGATTCGGCGGACGATCGTCGAGCCAGTCATGCGGCACGCGCCAGCGGCTCGCCGTCGCCGCCGTCGGGCGGGACGATCTCGTAGACACCGCGGTCGTTGCTGCGGTGCAGCAACGGGTGCGGTCCCTGGCAGAACTCACCAAGGATCTTCGACAGCGTGGGTGGCTTGAGGCCTTCCTCACCGACGATTTCGAGCAGCGGTGCGAAGTTCGACGGCCGCACCGTGCGCACGCCGTTGCCGTAGGCGGTGAGGATCCCGTCGCGGACCATGCCGCGGATCTCGACCGGGCTGTACCTGCGGCCGCCGGCCGCCTCCAGGTCGAGCGGGATCCGCGGCCGGCGCGGGACGGTGATCGGCTCGTGCGGATCTTCGTCGGGCGGGCAGTCCGGGTCGACCGGCGGCGGCGTGCACTCGACGTCCTTGTCGGCGTCCGGGTCGTAATCCTCATCGTCGTCACGGATCGACGCCGCGGGGGCGCCCGCGACCGGTGAGACCGGCCCGCCGGCCGAGGGTGCCTCGCCGATGCTGGCCAGGTAGCTGACCAGCTCGGCGACGACCTCATCCCGGTCGATCTTGTAGGTGCGACCGGGCAGTGACCAGTCGTCGGGGTCGGTGCCGGGCAGCTCGGCATAGAGGGCGCCGGGCTTGCGGTTCCTCCACGACGGGTCCGCGCCGGCCTCGATGGTTTCCTCCGACAGCACGCGTGCCGCCTCTCCGACGTCGCGGACGCCCATGCACAGCACCCCGCCGATCGTCGAGCGGACCGAGGTGGGCAGCCGGTCACCGGTGGCGCGTTGCTGGCCGAGCAGCAGCGCGATTCCGGCCGAGCGCACCGACTCGGCCAGCTCGACCATGGTGTCCTCGGCCTCGATGAACTTGCTGGCCTCATCGACGATGACCAGCTTGAACTTCGGGCACTTCGTGCATCCGGCGATCCACTGATCGTGGCCGTGACCGCCGATCTGCGCGGCCCGCCTCGCCACGTCCAGCACGAGCCCGTCGAGGTAGCGCTCGCCCTCGGCCGGGTCGTGGATCATGACGTGCATGGCGTCGCGGAACGCCTTCGGCAACTGGAGTCCCTTGCGGCCGTCAATGTAGACGACCTCGGCGTCGTGCCGGGAGCGGGCCTCAGAGGCGAGCATGACTTGCAGCGCGGTCTTACCCGAGCCGGACTGGCCGAGCAGGATCAGCACGCCCATCGCGTTGCGCTCGGCGTCCGGGTCGCCGGGCAGGATCAGCGGCACAATCGAGCCGGTCTGGTAGACCGCGAGCCGGATCGGGTCGGCGATCGACCCGCCCGGGGCGGACAGGCCGGGCCAGATCGGCGGGTGTTCGAGCATGTCGACCGGGGACACCTCGATCCGGCCCACCCGCGGGGTGTTGTGGTTGCGGACCATCCGCACCCCGCCGGGCGGCACGTCGAGCGCCGAGGCGATCGCGGTGCGCACCTCGCGGGTGGCGAGGCTGCCGAAGTCCGCGCCGTGCCGCATCTCGGTGTGCGTGACCACCCGGCCGTCGAGCACCTTCGGCTTGCCGGTCTTGCCGATGTCCTGCAACTCCTTGACCCGCTCGCCGAGGTCGCCGAACAGGTTCGCCCGGGCGTCGTCGCCGCGGCCGTGGAGCAGCTTGGTCACCGCGAGCATGATCGACGCAGTCACCATGATCAGCAGATAGGTCATGATCTTGTCGAAGGACCAGCGGGAAAAGGTCAGCACGAACAGCCCGGCACACGCCGCGGTCGACATCAGCAGCGACGCCGCGCGCAGCGGGAGCTGCCGGGGGCGACCGACGGCGTAGGTGCACCACACGATCGCCGTCGAGCAGGCCAGCACGAGCGCGGCCCGCCACGCGACCTGCCACACGCTGGGGTTCGCGTAGGCACCCCACAGCCTCGACAGGACGCCAGCGAGGATGAGGTTGACGACCGCGGCGGCCGGCGGGATCACGTACGGCGCCGGATTGCCCTTCACCTCGTGGGTGGCGCCGCGACGCAGGTCCCCCGCCCGCAACGTTCCACTCTGGCGGGCCATCAGGCGGCCCGCCGGCCGGTGTCGCGCCCGCGGACGGTGAAGTCGCTGGCGCCGGGCTTCTCGTCGTCGAGGGCCACCAGGAATCCCTCAAACCGGTTGCGGCACACCCGGGCGTAGGCGGCCACGGCCAGGAACTCGTCCGCGGCGCGCACCAGCGGCCGGGCGACCTGCCGGCCCCAGAACTTCGCCCGCATCCGGGACAGGCCGTTACGCCGGCCGTAGCGCTCGATCTTCATCCGGATCAGCCCGGCCAGCTCGTCGACCTCGTCGTGGGCGGCGATGCCGACGGTGCGGATGCCTTCGAGCAGGTGGAGCAGGTCTTCGTCGTCCTTGATATCGACGTCGGGCATGAGACGGCGAGCCATCACGGTCCTTTCACCAGGTGGAGGTGGTCGGCTGTGCGGACGCGTCGAGGCCATCTGCACCCGACGTGTCGCGCCCCTCCGGCGACACACGAGGCGTCGCCAGAACGGGCGGAGGTGGCGCGCTTTCGCACCGGGGTAGCTGGGTGGGCTAGGTGAGGCGTCGTGCCTGCAGCGGGTTGTCGAGACACGACGCCTCACCGCGGAGGCTTTGTCAGTAGCGCTCGACGTAGCGCTGACCGGCCTTGGTGGTCCGAACGATCACGGCGTTGGTCCACACCTCGGCGCCGCCGGGGAGGACCACCTTGGCGCTGCCGGCCCATCGTTGACGCGCGTTGGCGAGGTCGACCGGGGCGAGGTCGTCTTCGGCCAGGGCGTAGATCAGGCCTTCGCGGGCTAGGCCGGCCAGGTCGTCGAAGGAGATCATGCCGAGCATGAAGGTCAGGCTCAGGCCGTGGCGGGACCGGCCGGGTGAGCGCAGGACGCGGTGCGGGTCGTTCCAGATGTAGCTCTCGCCGGCCTTGGACCTGGTCAGGAACATCTTGCGTCGGTAGGTCTTGATCAGCCCGGGCGTGAGGTCGTCGATCTCCTCTCCGTTGAGCTTGGTGACGATCAGGCCACGCTCGGCCAGGTCGCACACAGCCTCGGGGCTGACGTCCTGCTGCTTGAGCATGTTGTCGAGCAGTGCCCGTTCGCCGCACAGGGAGATCAGGGTTCCCATGACACGCCACTGCTCGGGTTCGAGGGTTCTCATCAGGATGTGCTCTCCGATTCGTGGTCGGACGGGTGATCATGGTCAGTGGTTGGCGGCGTAGGTGCGACCGCGGGCGGTCTGCCGGGCGTACGCGAACAACGGCAGGTCCCGCATCTCGCGGATCGGGATCTCCGTGTCGGTACCAAGCAGGTAGGTGTCGAACAGGTGCCGGTCGGCCAGCTCGCACAGTTCGCCGAAGCTGACCGGGCTGACCAAACCGCGCAGCAGGGTGAGCAGGGTCAGATCGGCGTGGGTGCGCAGGGCGCACATCACCAGGTGGATCGGGTCGTGGCTGGCGTGGTACATCCCGGCCTTAGTGATCCGCAACCGGATCGCCTTGTCCGGCAGCCGTCGTACCGCTTCGAGCGGCACCTCGTCGCCGTCCAGGCGGGCGTGCACAAGGCCGCGGTCGACGACCTCGACGATGGCGTCCCGGTCGACGTCCTGCTTCATGCAGATCACGGCCATGCTCGGGTCCCGGCGGCGCGAGGCCGGGCTGATCAAGGACGGGTCGTACAGGTGGCCGATGACGCGCCAATGCTCTGCACTCAGTTGATGGCACTTGCTCACGAGCGGCTTCTCCGATCGAAGAACGGTTCGCAAGAGGTTCGGGGCTTGCAGCTGGCCGCGGCACCGTCGCAGCAACCGGCCAAGACGAGCTAGAAGGGCGGCTCGTCGTCGAGCGCGCTGCGGCCGGCTGTCGTCGACGCCGGGGTGGGCACAGAGAACGGGTCATCGTCGGAGCCGCCGCGCGGGGCTGCTGCGGCGTTGCGGCCGGGCTCGGCGGTGCGCGTGAGCTTCATGACCTTGGCGCGGGCGTAGCGCAGGCTCGGGCCGATCTCGTCGACCTCGAGCTCGTAGACGGTGCGCTTCTCGCCTTCCTTGGTCTCGTACGAGCGCTGCCGCAGCCGGCCGGTCACGATGACCCGGGTGCCGCGCTTGAGGGATTCGGCGACGTTCTCGGCCGGGTCGCGCCAGATGTTGCAGGCCAGGAACAGCGGGTCGCCGTCGCGCCAATCGCCGGACTGCCGGTCGAGGTAGCGCGGGGTCGAGGCGATCCGGAAGTTCGAGACCGCGGCCCCGGACGGGGTGAAGCGCAGTTCGGGGTCGTCGGTGAGGTTCCCGACGATGGTGATGGTGGTTTCGCCGGCCACGATGGGTGGCCTCCTTCGTGCTCGGGTGTGACTGCCAGGGCTGGCAGCCACCGCACGGAACCCGTTACGGGGCAACGGATTCCGCACGGTGGCGGTCAGCGGCGACCGCGACGGAACGCGCCCTCGGTGCGTGCCCGTTGGGCGTCGCGGGCACGGTCGTAGCTGGCGCGGGGATCGGTGTACGGCCGCGACTCGGAGTCGACGACGACCAGCAACCGGGCTGTGGCCGGGTCGGTCGACGTGCGGCGTGTCGGCTTGGCCGCGGGCCTAGCCACGGCGCTGGTATCCGGACTGGCCCCGGCGGGCCGCGCCGTGCTGCGGTGCGCTGGCCGCGTCGTGCCCGGCGGGCATCAGGTGGCCGCGGCTGGCGTCGTAGACCGGGCGGCCGTCGGCGATGACGCGGCCCGCGGCGTTCTGCGTGCTGCCGTACGGGTTGGAGGTGGCGTTGAATGCCATGATGAGGTCGCTCCTTGTGCAGGAGTGAC
The DNA here is from genome assembly GCF_014205335.1 of Amorphoplanes digitatis. NCBI lineage: Bacteria > Bacillati > Actinomycetota > Actinomycetes > Micromonosporales > Micromonosporaceae > Actinoplanes > Actinoplanes digitatis. The sequence goes on from NZ_JACHNH010000001.1 coordinate 2,164,167, forward strand.
GGGTGGCCCCGAGCTGTCCAGGCGAGAGGGGCCGCCCGTGCCGCCGTTCTGGCGGTCACCGCGCAGGACCGGCTTTGCCGGGCCGGTCCCCACGGTCGCCGTCCCACGGCGCTACTGATCTGCGGAATCGCCTCTCAGCGCTGGTCTGCGTGCATCAGGTGGGCCAGAGCGGCACCCATGCCCAACACAGCCACGGGAATGCAGGCCACGATCGCGGTAATCGGCCATGGGGCCGTGTCCCAGCCCGCCGAAACCATCAGGTGATAGGTGATCTGCCCGAGACCGCCGAGCACGAGCGACGAGATCGCCGAGCCGCGGGCGAACCGCCGGGCGGTCTCGTTCACCCGGCCGGACAACCACACATAGAGCGCGTACGCGGCGTAGGTCTCAACACCGATCGGCAGGGTGATCGCCGTGTCGAGCTGGAAGTCGGAGATGCCGGGCAGCAGCGTGACGCGGCCGAACCCGGTCAGGCGTCCCATCTCGACCCAGCCGCCCCAGATCGCGACGAACGCGGGCAGGCACAGGATCAGCACCGGCCAGACCACCGGCTTGCGGGGCGTCCGGGCCGGCAGCGCCGCGGATTCGTCCACGGCCTCACGGGTCACCTCGGTGATCTCCGCGGCGACCTGCCCCGACGCGGCAATGGCGGATGCCGGCGTGTCCGGCGGCGCGGTTGCCGCGGGTCCGGCCTCGGCCGGGCGGTCGTCCGGATTCGGCGCGTTCGGGACCGGTGTGACGACGCCGGGGTCGTAGGTCTCCTCGGTCTCCGTCTCTAGGTCCTGCGGGACGTCGGGGACGACGTGCAGGTGCGGGGCGGGTCCGCTCTCGTCCGCGTTGGTTACCGATTCGAGCGCGATACGCCGCACGTCGGCGACGTGCGCGGGCGACTCGGATTGGTGGTCGATGACCAGGCGGACGGTCTCCCAGTTGACCCGGGCGAGGGCGTCGCGGACCAGGCTGGCCTTCGGCCTGCCGATCCTGAGGTGGGTCATGAGCTGTTTGAGCGGGGGCAGGCCGCCGCGCTCGATAGCGAGGTCGACGGCCCGGGGCAGCAGGTTCGTGATCGACGGCGTCAGAACGGCCGTCGTCGGGTTCGGTGCGGTCATGCGGCAACCTCCGAGGGTGCGCAGGAAAGGCACTCGCCGAGCGAGCGCGGGATGACGTAGGGCCGCACGCAGCGGCAGGTGGGACAGGTCCGCCGGGCGCGCATCGCCTTGGCGAGCGCCGCTCGAACGGCGGGAGTCGCGGTCCGCTTCGGCCGCGCGAGGTCGAGCCGGTACAGGTACGCGGCCCGCTCGCCACCAACACCGCGCCAGAGGATCTGCGCAGCGATCGGCTGGCCGCCAGGGCACAGTCCGCGGGCGCGGAGCTGCCGGCGGGTGGCGAAGCCCGCGGGCGCGCCGCGCCACCAGAACGTGGGAAGGCCGTAGCGTTCGCCTTCGGGGTCCCGGTACGCGGCGCGGATCCGGGACATCAGGCCGCGGACCGCAGCCCACTGATCGGCCGCACCGGGCGGGCCGCGGTGCGGGTGAGGGCGGCCTCGCTACGGCGCGTGCGCCGCCAGTCCAGCTCGCTCGGGCCGCCGGTGGTCAGGTAGAGGGCTCGGATCTCGGCGTCCAGGACGGCGAGATCGGCCTCGATCTGCGGCCACGCGGCCTCGATCTCAGCCAGATCACTCAGCGACGGGCCACCCGTCTCGAAGTCGATCGACATCAGTCGGTGCATCCTTCCGGGTCAGGCAGCCCGAGCCGGCCGGCGGCGCGTCATACGCGGTCGCGGCTGACCCTGGCAAGCCGGGCAGTGGGTCTCGTCCGGTGCCAGCGGCGCCAGGCCGCTACAGCCGGTGCACTCGCGCCAATAGGCGCTCTGACGTGCCGAAACACGAAGCATCGAAGCGAGAGCAGGCATAGCAACGCCTCCCAGCTCAAGCGGAAAGGTCAAAGAGAGCGCCGCACGGCAGCGCACCCAACGTGGGGATGCGACCTGCCGCGCGACGCGGCACTGAGGGTGATCAGCGGCAGGCTTCCGGGTCTCGCTCGCCTCGCTCACCCGGGACCTACCGGGTTCGACCGCCACGCGGCTCAATGCGAAGTAATTACTGCTCACGGCCTAGCCGTGCCGCTGTGCTGCTGGCGCCGCCCGCATCGCCGTCTCCCGACGGGCCGGGTAGAGCGCCTGACCGTTCGCTGTACAGGCCGGTCAACGCTGCCTCTGTGGAATTCGTCAATGAACAGGCCCGGAAGGGTCGCGAGCGTCAGCATGTCCGTATGTCTGTATACAGACCTACAGACGAGTCATACCGTAAACAGGCTTTGAGACCTCTGTCAAGCGGGTCTGTACACAGACATACGGACATCGCGTAAAGTGGCCTGCCATGAGCACTGGCCCCACTGACGCCCGCCCGCTTCAGGTCCGCCTCGCCGACGACATCCGCATTCAGATCGAGAACGGCCAGCTCAAGCCCGGGGATCGGCTGCCCACGCTGGACGAGCTCGCCGCGGCTCACATGGTGTCGTTGGCAGTCGTCCGCAAGGCTATTGACCTGCTGAAACAGCAAGGCCTAGTCGTTTCCCAGCAGGGCAAGGGGAACTTCGTCCGAGAGCGCCCGTCCGCCCGTCGGCACGGCATCGAGCGATACGCCAAGTCTCGATGGCGGTCCGGGAAGGCGATCTTGACTGCCGAGGCGGAGGCACAGGGCCACACGGCCGGCCAGATGATGCGGGAGCTGGCGGAGGTCCCCGCCCCGAAAATCGTCGCTGAACGCCTAGGGATCTCCGAGGGAACCCCGGTTTGGGTTCGCCGACGCACGACGCACGTAGACGGCCGACCGAATCAGCTGGCCGACTCCTACTATGAGCTCCCGGTAGTCGAGGGCACCCTGATCAGGGAAGAGAACACCGGCCCCGGCGGCGGATATGCGCGGCTCGAGGACGCCGGCCACGAGCTTGACGAGATCTCCGAAGAGTGGCGCGTACGCATGCCGACCGGCCCCGAGAGCGTCGCGCTGGCGCTGCCGGCTGGCACGCCGGTCGTCGATTTGACTCGCACAACGTACGACGTCAGCGGCCGCGCGGTTGAGGTCATGCTCGCGGTAATCAGTGGCGACATGGTCCAGATGGCCTACCGATTCAAGATTCCAGACTGAGAGGCGAGCACTTGCGGGTCATCGATGCAGTCACCGAGGCCGCGCCTGGCAGCGCCAACGAGGATCTGTGGCTCGTGGGCGGCGATTGGGCCTTGGTTCTCGACGGCGCGGGCCGTTATCCCGGCGAGACGGGCGGGTGCATTCATCCGATCACCTGGGTCGTGGCTCGGCTCGGCGAAAACCTCGCCAAGAACCTCAACGGACGATCCGCGGATCGCCTCGCCGACCTCGTCCATGACGCAGTGTCCGCGACCATGCGGGACCACGGCCTAACCTGCGACTTGACTGACCCACTCTCACCCGGCGCCGCGTGCGCCGTGGTGCGTCACACCGGCTCGCATATCGAGTGGCTCGTTGTCGCCGACTGCGCCGTCGTTGTAGAGCAGCCCGGCGGCGAATACATCACTGTGATTGACGACCGCGTAGACCGCCTCCCCGATGCCCCTGTGACCGACGGAGCGGTAAAGACGTACAGGCCAGAATTTGTTGCGACCGTACGGAACAAACCAGGCGGCTTCTGGGTGCTCGGCGCGGTTCCCGAGGCCGCCGAGCACGCGTTAACCGGCAGCTTGCCTGCCGCCGGCGTACGACGGATTCTGCTCTGCTCGGACGGCATAAGCCGGCTGGCTGAGCGCTACGGCTGGACTTGGTCCGCGATTTTCGAGCAGTTCGACTCAACGAATGCAGAGGGACTGGTCAGAGCCGTACGGGTGGCTGAGCAGAATGACCCGAATCCCGGTCGGTGGAGAGGAAAGCGGCACGACGACGCAACCGCGGTGGTCCTGAACGCACGTTGACCTAGACAACGGAGCGTGCGGTGCCAGTGTTCCAGCAGGGCAAGACTTGTAGCTCTCAACCTTGAAGGCTGATAACGCAGCGTCATCTGGGGTGACAGGATGACGCCATGCCCTCGGACCAACTTCTTTCGGTAATTGGCAAACTCTCTGACGGTCATCGGCGGCGTCTTGCTTGGTTCGCCGATCACGCCGACGAGGTCAGTGCTCTGCCCGGACCTCTGGACGACGGGTCCCTGCTGGTATCCAAGCCCAAGGGGATCTACAAGCCAGCTGACCTTGAGTACGCGCTGAGCGTCCGGTTGAACCTGCATAGTTCCTACCCGGACGGTGAGATTCGGAGGAGAGAGGACGGCAGCTGGTTCTTCAACTACCACCAAGAGGGCAACTCCGCGGCCTTGCGCGACCGTGCGTTCACAAACCTCGGATTGATGGCCTGCATCCGGGATGCTGTCCCTGTGGGAGTGCTGAACGAGGTTGCTCCAGTGCGCGGTCGCAGCCAGTACTTGGTGTGGGGCCTAGCCAGGCCGGTGGCGTGGGAGGACGGATACTTCTTCTTCGAAAGCGTTGCTGGCCCAGATGGGCCCCGGGGTGACACCGCCGCGGAAGTTCTCATTAGCGACGCCGAGCGATCTATTGCTGAGCATGACGCTCCGCCGGATGACGACTACGACGCCAGGCGGCGAACCTTCCGGGAGATCGTCGAACGACGCGGTCAGCCCGGCTTCCGCCGGAACCTGCTGACGGCGTATGCCGGGTCGTGCGCTGTCACCGGGTGCGCCGCGGTCGACGTGCTCGAGGCCGCACATCTACGGCCCTACCGTGGCCCTGCCTCGAACACCGTGACCAACGGCCTGCTACTTCGGGCTGATATTCACACATTGCTCGATCTCCGACTACTGGCGATTAACCCCAAAACCCGGACCGTCGCGGCATCCAAGTCGCTGAAGCACACCGAGTATGCGGAGTTGGACGGCCGCAGCATCAGGGAGCCTGTGCAGTCGGCATACCGACCAGCGCGTGACGTTCTGGACTCGCTGTGGCTCGCCTTCCGTGATGCAGAGGCGTTGAGGGAGGGGCGGTCGCCGGTTGGATGATCAGCTTCGAGTCGGAAGCTGAGAGATCCGGCAACAACCGCCCTCATAGTTGTGGCCATCACGGGCGACGTTCGAGTCAACCGGCACGTCGGAGGTGAACGTCGTGCGCGCTGGCGCGCAGACCTGCACACTTGAGATGCGAGTGAACGGCCCGTATCGCGCTTGACGTGTGAAAACGCCAACATCAATGGCCTGGAGTCGTGCGGTCGAGCGAGCAGGTTTCTGTACGCCAGTCAAGGCGGCGCGCGGGCCACTTTCGCCGGCCGACCGCGCCTTGCCGCTTCGCTCACGGCGCGGACCGGCGGTGCCGTCTGCGGGACCCGCCGGATACGCCGAAACCTCGATCATCCGACACCGGCAGATCGAGGACTTGGAACGGGTAATGATCGGGCGCCTGCCTGCGGCCCGTCCGGGCGGCGGCGATGGGTACATGATCGATGATCGAGGCGTTAGCGTCGCGTCGCTACGCTGTGTGGGTGAGCCTCATTACCGAAATCATTGACGGTGCTGCGAGCGACGCATCGGTCCCTACCGTGCTGCGTAAGTTGAAGATCGTCGCTTTCCGGACAGGCTCCGTCAAGCTTGCGGATTGGGTCACGAAGGAGCTCGATGGATACGCCTCGGGTGATCCGATTCCCACCTACCGCGGTCCGATTGGGACGATCGTACTCGGGAACTTCACCGGCATTGGTGGCCGCACAGCCCAGAACGTACCACTCCCGCCGAGCACATTCCCAGAGGAAATCCGCGAGTCCCAGCTTTTCATGCTTAACCTCCACGATTCGGTCGCCAGCATCGAGGAGATGGCCAATAAAGACCACATCAACATGGCATGGCCGTCCGATGCAATGCGTTACTACAACTCCGGTGTGCGTTCGGGCACCATTACTCGGATTCTCGTGGATGACATGATGCTTGCCTCGGCGCATAGGCCGATCATGCGCCATGTATTCGTTGGCGTGCTGGACGCAGTTCGTAACCGGGCGCTGGATCTCGCCCTCGAACTTGAAGGAGTTTCCGCTGAAGTTGGCCAACCTGATGCGCCTGCTGAAACACGAGAACGCGCCGCGAGTGTCGCGAACACTTTCAACTTCTACGGCAACTCCAACGTGGCTGTCGACAGTTCGCACTTCGAACAGTCCATGACGGTGCAACGTGGAGACCTGGAATCCCTCACCCACGCACTCCGTGAGATCGGCGTTTCCGACGTGGCAATTGCCGACCTGCGCAACGCCATAGCCGCGGACGCCGACGAAAGCGGCGGCGCGCCGCCGCTTTCGCCCGGCTCCCGCGTGAAGATGTGGCTCGCTCAGGCGACTACTCAGTTCGGAACCGGTGCCGCAGCCGATCTCGCCGCAGAAGCCGTAAAGGCCTATTTCGGGGGCTAGCAAGTCGTCAGGTATCGCGCCTAGAGCCACAATTGATCGACCACATCGAATGCCTCCAGCCGTAGGGCCTCCGGGCGGTTCCTGGGCCTTAAAGAAAATTGTCGATCTAAATCCTCTTGGTCTTCTTGATTTCTGGAAGTTTTGGCGCGGGTTCTGTCACGGCTTCGCCCTCATGGGCGATTCGCCATCGCCTGCCGTCAAGTTCCACTGTTGGCCGGCCCGAATTCATTGCTGGAACGACGCGGAAGCTAACAACCTCTCCAGCTTGAGGTTCGGGCTGCTCAAGAGTCTTAGCGATTCTGCGGTGCACCTCATAGTCGCCTGCGATGAGGTATCCCTCTTTCCGCAGGACGGTCCGAGCACCGCCGCCGTTATCTCGGAGGCGTGCCATGTAGTCATCTTGCTGTGCCACTGTTGCTATTGTGTTGCGTCCAATTCGCCGTCCTGTAACTAGTCGACAAAGATTATTGATTCTTGCCTGTCCGGAGGAAGATGCGAAGATTTTCGCGATCGTGGCGGCGTCGAGACTTAGGAGGATGTTTGGCGGCAATTGAGCATTTCGGAATAGCCATTGAATCTGGGAGGCGCCGCGCTGATTGAGTTGAGTTTTCCTGTCGCGGTTTGATGTCTCTCTGCGGTTTGCCTCGCTTGCTCGTACAATACCGAGGCTCCATGTTCCATTCTCGTCACTGGATGTTGCGACAAGGAGCAAGTGATTAAAACACTCTGGCGGCAGCATCCAGCCGTTCAGCCTCTGAGAGTATTTGCAGTCAATGTCATGGCCAAGGACTCGGTAATCGAGCGGGCTATCTTCGTCGGGCACGTCGTCCAAGACGTCATCAAATGCTCTGCGTAAATTGATTTCGAAAAGACTGCCGTAATGGGTCTTTTCTGTCTTCATTAGCTGATCCCAGCGGTAACGGCCGGTGTGTTGGCCATCATACAGTGAGTCGAAAGTCCGTCGGAACACATCCGCGAGTCGAATGCCTTGCGGATCGGCGAGTAGGAAAGCGCTAGCTATTTGCTCCCGTGCAGGGTCGGGATCGAGGCCAAATGTGCTAGCAAGGGCAAGCTGTTCACCGTTCACGGCAGGGACGGTACTACCTTCGCACTGCCAAACTCCAGGGGCCGTCGGGAACGCGAGAGCTGAACCCGACGGGTAGAGCGGTACCCGACGGGCGTCGCTGGCGTGATGATCTATCTCCTCCGCTTCGCAGATGTCGTCGGCGTCGATATCGACGAAGCAATGCAGAGGAAGATCTAGGCGAACAGCAAAGCGGTACGACGTCGCGACGTGGCGCGGCCGTGCAGGTAAGGCTGAGCCGCTAGCGGCCGAGCCAGTAGAGGGCGAGGTCGATTTCGCGCGCTGTGCGGGTTCCGAAGCCGTGCGAGTTCAGCTCGGCGCGCAGGTCTTCGATCAAGGTCATATATCGGCTGTAGCGGTCCGAGCCGTTGGCGAGCTTGAGTCCTAGTCGTTTGAGGCCCTTATGCGCCCGGCGGTCGTAGACCGCCATCCGGTCGGGTGCTGCGGCGACGATGGCGGCTGATGCCAAGGCATCACCGGTCTTGAACCCTGGCAGCGGGCGCAGTGCTGCACGCGCTGCGCGTCCCGCATTCGGAATAGTGGCCGTGGGGTCCGAGGCGGCCACGACTGCCTTCGCCGTGATCGCGCGGACGGTGGACTCCGGTAGCACCATCAGGTCTGCGGCCCACTTGCCCTGCGGTATGCGTTTCCAGAAGTACAGGGCCCCAATGTCAAGCTTTCCCAGACTTCCCGCGCTCGCGACCCGCTCGATGACCTCGTGCAGCGTTTCGTCGTAGTGTGATGAGACCCGTGCACGGTAGTCGCTCAGCGCGGCCATGAGGGCACCGCAGTGACCCGTCAAGCACGTGGGCTTTGGCAAGGTGTCTCCTTCGGGCGATGAGTGTCAGGCCCGCAACGACGGTACGACCTTGAGGGGCAACAGAGCAGCCGGCCGACCGGCTGCGGGATGTCTTCCTGAGTTGGTGACTGGTGGGGACCATCTGGGGACCACACGTTATGCAGCCAGCGCCTGGGCCCTGCACACTCGACGTTCGCGCGCGGTAGCTGAAGCGCGCGTGGTCGCCCGTGCCACGGGCGACTCGTCTGCCAGGATGGAAGCGTGGGATGAGACAGAGCCGATCGCGGCGGATCTCTCGATCGACACTGGAGGCATCACCGCTGAGGTCGCGGCTGGTCTCGTCCATGACGCAGTGATACGCCGGTAGTCGACCGGGTGTCGCTACGGTCACTCCACGAAGAGTGACCTGCGGAAACGTGAAGTGACACGTTGGTCCGCTGTCACTCGACCCCTTGGGGCCTCCATCGGTAGTGATGTCGCAGCGGCTTCGCTGGCGAGGCGGACGTGGAAGTACGAGGGATGACCGACGCTTCTGGCCGCAACGTCTTTGGCTAGCACAGCTTCGCCTCCGATATCGTGATGCCGTGGCCAAGCTCACTGTCGAGGACGTCTTCAAGATCAATGGCGTACCAACTCACACTTTCGTCAAGCCGTCCGAGTTCAGCCGGCTCAAGGTTGCGTTACGCACACCGGGCCGCGGCGTAGTCGTGGAAGGCCCGTCAGGTATCGGAAAGTCAACGGCCGTTACGAAGGTTCTTGATGAGCTTGAAATTTCGGCAGATGTTGTGAAGCTGAGCGCCCGGATCCCGGCTGAGGTCGAGTACATCGAGCTATTGCCTGAGCTTGGTGACTTCGGCACTGTGGTCGTTGACGACTTTCACCGCCTTGAAGACGCAACGAAAGCGCGCCTTGCGGACCTGTTGAAGGTGACGGCGGATCAAGAGGATCCGAAACGCAAGTTGGTCATCATCGGCATCAATGATGCAGGGAAGGCTCTAATTAGGTCGTCGCCCGATCTGTCGAATAGGATCGACGTCGTAAAGTTTGAGATCGAACCCGATGCGAAGATCAGTGAACTGGTCGCAGCGGGTGAGCGCGCATTCAATGTCAAGATCTCGGCAAGTGAACACGTGGTGGAGAAGGCTCGCGGCAGTTTCTATCTCGCGCAACTCCTTTGCATGGATGCATGTGTGTCAGCGGGGGTTACGGAAAAACCCGACGACGAGGTGACTGTAACTACATCCTTTTCGGCGATCCAGCGCAGGGTAGTTGAACGGCAAAAAGACCGGTTCGGTGAGGCTGTGCGAGCTTTTGCGCGAGGTACGAAGTTCCGTCCCGGTGGCAGGGCCCCATACCTCCACATTCTCAAATGGCTTTCGGAATCGGATTCGTGGGGTATTTCCATCCCGGATGAAATGAGGAAACACCCGACGGAGAAAGCGAGCGTTGGCGTCGTCCTGGAAGCGGGCTACTTGGAGAATCTAACTAACAAGGAAAATATCTCTAAGATACTCCACTTTGACCCGGATACGAGAGTGCTGGCCATTGAGAATCCAATGCTTATCTTCTACCTACGCAACGTCTCATGGCCGGAATTTGTGCGGGAAGTCGGGTTTACCAAGGTTGACTATGCGGAAACGTACGACTTTGCGTTGTCGTTCGCTGGCGAAGACCGCTCATACGCAGAGCATTTGAGGAACGCTTTGGAGGACAACGGTCACACCGTGTTCTATGACTATGCTGAGCAGCATCGGTTTCTCGGACAGGATATTGAGGCATACATGGGGCCAATTTATGCGTCCGACTCGCGTTGCGTTGTAGTGGTGCTCGGGGAAATGTATGGGAAGAAGCGATGGACACTCTTTGAGACAAGTCAGTACAAGACCCGTATCGATGCCGGAGAAGTTGTTCCAATCTGGTCGACTAACGTGGCTCCGTCGCCCTTCGACGAGATGCATGGTCGTGGTTTCCTTAACTTCGATCCGATAGGTGATTTGCTTCAACAGGCCACTTCTCATGCCGAGGTGCTCTCACGTATGATTGCAGATCGTGTAAGTGGCAGTTCGGTGGCGTCGTAAATGGTCGATGTGATCGACGCAAAGATTAAACATCTTGAAGCCATCCAATCCGTGGTTAACCGCTTAGCGCAAAATTCATTCACAGTCAGAGGGTGGTCCGTCACGCTCGTGACGGCGGTGTTGGCGGCTGCGGCAGTAAAGCCCGGTTCGCAGCAGCCCCTGATTGCGTTAGCGTTGATCCCGGCATGGGCATTCTGGGCACTGGATGCCTACTATCTACGTCAAGAGCGACTATTCAGGGCTTTGTATCGATCGGTCGGGGCCAGCGCGCGTCGAGAGCCAGAAGAAGGTGACGTGCCGTTGTTCGACATGTCAGTATCCGTCTTTCACCAGGACGTTCCAAAATTCGGTCGGATGCTTGTCGTGCCCAGTGTCGCCCTTATCCCGTCCACATTGACCGTATTGGTTACTGCACTAGGCGCTTTAACGCTCTGACTGCACCTGGCAGTTTCGCACCTTTGGCATCGACGCCCCTGCATCGATGTGCGTTCGCGGCGGCCGAGCAGACAGTCGAGGTGCCTGCGAGTGGCCTCGACCGTCGTTACCCCTGAGGGATCGCAACCTGCTGGAATGTGCCGGCGACCCCGGCTACACGTCAACGAGATGGCTCGCGGGTCCGCAGTGACTACGATGTGGTCATGAGTAGATGTACGGCCCCGGTCGAGGGCCATCGGACCTCCAGCGGAGCCGCGGCGTGCCCTGCGTGCCGTGGCCGACGCCGTGGGTACTCACCGCCCCGGCCCTCCTACCCGCAGCCGGGTTACACGCCGCGGAGCAGCAGCGGGGGCAACGCGAGCGGTGGGGGCGGGTCCGTTAGCGGCAGAACGCGGCCGCATTGGTCGCCGAGCACCTCGTCCGTGATTTACACGCCTGGCGAGGTGCGGGCGCTGACTCCCGTTCGCCGCACCGTCGAGTTGCGCGCGCGTCAGGAGCCAGACCTTTGCGACGTCTTCCTCTGCCACGCGTGGGATGACCGGCGCGGTGCTGCTAAGGAGTTGCACGACCTCCTGGTAGCAGAGGGCGTGTCGGTCTGGTTCAGCGAGAAGGACATTGTGCTCGGCCTGCCGTTCATGCGGGAAATCGACAGAGGCCTAGCAAAGTCGCGTACGGGCCTCGTCCTGGTCACCCCGGCGCTACTAAAACGCGTCGACAGCGGTGGCGTCTCTGACAAGGAGCTCTCAGAGCTTCTTGCACGTGACCTGCTGATTCCCGTCATGCACGAGACGACCTACGCGGAGCTCCGGAAGATTAGCCCCCTACTTGCCTCCAGAAACGGGCTGAACTCGGCGGATGACTCGATGGCTGACATTGCCATCAAGATCGCCGAGCTGGTCGCCGTTGAAGACGACCTGACCGCGTCGCTCACCTCGACGAGTTAGGCGTCCGCCTGCGTGCCATGGCGGGGACTATCTGGGGACCACACGGTATGCACGCCGATGCGCGGACCCGCACACTTGACATCTGCGTGAACGCTGCGCATCGCGCTTGACGTGCGGAAACACCAACATCAACGGCCTGGGGGTCGTGCGGTCTAACGAGGAGTTCTGTACGCCAGTTAAGGCGGCCCTACGGGCCGCGCGCCCGCCACTCCTTGTCGGCCGACCGCGCCTTGCCGCTCCGCGTTCGGCGCGGACCGGCAGCCCTCGCCGCGAAGGACGACGGACACGTCGAACCCGGGCGCCCCAACGACAGGGGACCCGGGGATGCAGCCGACGGACTTACAGTGACAGTCTCGAACATCGGAGCAACCTCTTACCCTGGCGCACGGCCGTAGTGCCCGAAACCGCCCGCACCTGCCCGAAGCCGGGAGTGAAGACAACTTTCTTGACCGGAGCAGGTGAGAGCTCGCGTCCGCATTGTCTAACGGACCCCGCCAGCACGTCGTTACCACCGCTGGCGAACCAGGTCATCGCTAGACCGCACGACCCCAGGCGGACGGTCAATGGTCCCCACAACGGCCCATCAGCCAGCCCCAGGGGCATGGAAGCTCCCTGACCGACTACGCGGGGGCGGGGGAACCTCGCCCCACCGTTCCACACCATTGCCCAGCCCTCCGTGTCCTTAATGCGATGTCGTAGTGGCGTTAGACTCGCCGGTCATGGGACTGCTCATCTTCAGCCTCAATCTCACCCTGGACGGTTGTGTCGACCACCGGGAGGGGATCGCCGACGACGAGACGCACGCGTTCTTCACCCGGCTTATGGACGAGGGCGGGGCGATGCTGTGGGGTCGCGTCACCTACGAGATGATGGAGAGCTATTGGCCGGCCGTCGCCCGCGGCGATGAGGAGGCGCCGTCGGCCATGCGCGAGTGGGCGGTCAAGCTGGAGGGCAAGCCCAAGTACGTGGTGTCGTCGACGCGCAAGGACTTCCCGTGGGCCAACAGCCACCACGTCGCCGGCGATCTGCGTGAGGGCGTGCAGAAGCTCAAGGACGCGACGCCGGCCGGGGTCCTGCTCGGAAGCGGCAAGCTCGGGACCGAGCTCGACCGGCTGGACCTGATCGACGAGTACAAGCTGCTCGTCCATCCCAGGATCGCCGGCCACGGCCCGACGCTGTACCAGGGCGGGCTGCCCGGCACGCGCCGGCTCGAGCTGCTCTCGGCGGAGCCGCTCCGCAACGGCGCGGTGGCCATGCACTACCGCCGCGCGGGCTGAATCACAGAAGTCCATCGCCGCCCGTGTAAGTTGTGGTCCGCATTCGCCCCGTCAGGAGGGGAATTCCCGTGGACTCGGACCTGTCGTTCTGGCTTGGACTCGCTCTGGCGGTACCTATCGGCGTCGGTGTCAACTTGGCGACCCCGGCGATCGGGCGCCTTCTCGGAAAGTCCAGCGAGCGGCTTCGCCGGCGGGCCGAACGAGGCCGGGCAGATGAGCAGTTGGTCGTCGACTGGCTCGCCGACAACCGGGACGCCTTCCTGTACTTCGAAGGGCGATATCGCTCAGCCGAACTGCTTCGGTCTCTATCCGCCGCGATGTCCTGTCTACTCGCCGTCGTACTGATTTTCCTGTATGGCGAGGACCTGGGCCCAGGGCTGTTCATGGCGCTCTTCGCAGTGTCGTTCGTCGTCTTTGAGCTGCTTGCCAACCGCCACCACGGGAAGATCAAGGAGCAGGTCTTGCTCCGCATGGGCTGGCCGAACGCGATCTTCGTAGCGACTGAGGTGGCCGCAAAGCAGCTGCGAAGCATGAGCAGTACCCCTGTCGCAGGTGGACCACCGAGCGCTGCCGCAGCGCCCAATAGCCGCCCGCACCTCGCCGCGAGCACGGACGACATCCGCGGGCGCAAACCCCACGACTAAGCGCAGCCACCGCCTGCAGGCTTGGCTGTGTTGGGTTGCTTGCAGCGCACATAATCATGACATGACGCCACGTCCCGCGGAGTCCCCTGAAAGTGAATACAATTCAACTCTTGAAGATCGCGTAGAAGCCTTTGTCGAATCCCCTGAGGCTACTGACGAGTTACTGCGCGAATACCTGACACAACTTTTGTCGGTATGGCGGACGATAGTTGGACGGATGGGGCGGAACACATTTGCTGCTACCGCAGCGGCCTTGCTTTTCGAGTTTTTGTCGTTGAACACTTTGAATGAGATTGAGTTGTTCGGCATTAAGTTGGCAAAGCCGACTGCTCTTCAATTTGGGGCGCCGATTCTTATATCATACTGCTTTTTACGCTTTGCCACCGTGTACATCGATTACGAGAATTGCCGTCGCACGTATTCAAGAATCGTAATGAAACGGTTTCCGATAATGTACGCCAACGATTTAGAGGTTACGATCTCGCCCCAGGGTGGACTTCTTCTGACCAATGTTCCATATCATCATTTGGAAAAAGCATGGCTGCTCAAGTTTGCGGAGAGTGTGCAAAATCGGCTATTCGATTTCGCTTTTGCGACCGTTGTGCTCTATGAAGCGGCGCGCCTTGCGTTGACCTACGGATGGGACAATGCATTCGTATGGATTTCTGCTGCCCTTTCTGTGCTATTTCTGCTTGTTGCCTACGGAATTAGGTTCACCGCAGAATTGAAATGATAGTGGAAGGGGGGCGATACCTCCTCCATGAAGGCGTAGTAAATGACACCTTGGGTACGCGACGGATCACCCCTAGTTGCGACCAGTGCCGGGGACCGAGTGGGGACCGCACGGTATGCATGCCTGTGCGTGGACCTCCACACTTGACACCCGTGGCGAACGCTGCGCATCGCGCTTGACGTGCGGAAACGCCAACCTCAACGGGCTGGGGGTCAAGGGGTCGCAGGTTCAAATCCTGTCAGCCCGACAGCGAGAGGGTCTCTGCAGGTCAGAGGCCCTCTTTTGCGATCTTGGAACGTTCTGCCGGGTCGAGCACGCCGCTTGTAGACCCCTTGACTCGGCAGGTGACCAGACATGCCCCTGTTCAAACTCAACTCCCTGTGCGAAGGCCTCGAGGGCGGTGACTGGGCCGGCTTCCTGCGCGACTGGGACCGGACCCTGCGCGCCGCGAACCGCCCGGAGACGACCCGCTACAACTATCTCCTCGCCGTCGCCCAGCTGGCCCGCTACCTGTGCTCCGAAGAATCCGAGTACGCCGGCTCCGGTGCCGCCCTCGACCCGACCGCGGTGAAGAAACGGCATGTCGAGGTATTCCAGGCATGGATGATCGAGACCCGTTCCGCGTCCACTGCGCTGAACAAGCACAAGAGCCTGCAGCAGTTCTTCAAGTGGCTGGTCGAAGAGGAGGACCTGGAGCGTTCGCCGCTGGATCGAGTGCGGCAGCCGAAGACCGAGCAGCGGCTCATCCCGATCCTCGGCGATGACGACACCGCGAAGATCTTGGCGACGTGCAAGGGCAAGGACTTCCTGTCGCTGCGCGACGCGGCGATCATCCGAGTCTTCTACAACACCGGCGCCCGCCTGTCGGAGGTCGCCGGTCTGGAGCTCGACGACGCGGACCTCAACAACGACTCGCTGCTCTTCCACGGCAAGGGCATGAAGGACCGCCGGGTCCGCTTCGGTCCGCGGACCGGCCGCGCGCTGAGTAAGTACCTGCGGTTACGAGCCCGCCGGCGGGCCGCGGGTTTGCCGGCGTTGTGGCTGCCCGAGAAGGGCGAGACGCCGCTTGCCTCGAACGGCATCAAGATCATGCTGCGGCGCCGGGGCGAGGCCGCCGGCGTGGCCAACGTCCATGCGCACCGGTGGCGGCACAACTTCGCGCACGAGTGGAAGCTGGCCGGCGGCGACACAGGCGACTTGATGATGGTGCTCGGCTGGGCGTCCGACGACATGCCCCGCAGGTACGGGGCGAGCGCGGCGGCGGAGCGGGCGCAGCAGATGCATGCGCGGCTGCGTATCGGCGAACGAGTCTGAGCAGCAGGAGGAGGTGACCGGGATGGCGCTGAACCCGCGGCAGCGGACGCGCAAGGCGCGGATCGCGGCGCACGCGTCGTGGGCGAACACCGCGGATCGGCAAGGCCGCACCGCGCAGGCGACGGCGTCGTTCCTGGCACGCTTCGAGAAGCAAGTGGACCCGCTCGGCGTCCTGGAGCCCGAGGTTCGAGCGAAGATGGCAGAGCATGCGCGGCGGGCTTACATGCTGCAACTTGCGGAGCGATCTGCGAAAGCGCGTAGCAGAGCGAAGGCGGGTGAGGCGGGAGGCCGTTCTTCTCGACGAGACGAGGGAAGTGAGTCATGGAACGTCAGCGGGCGCTAGCGCTGACTGAGGACGTGCTGGAGCGTCTTGTCGAGGGCCAGGGGGAGTGGCCATTGCGGCTGGTCCGTGAGGTGTACGTGTTTGGGTCGTTCGCGAGGGGAGCGCTGCAACCGGGTGACGTCGACCTGAATGTGGAGTTCGACCGCGATGAACGATGGAGCGCCGAATTCATCGAGGGATTGAGCAACGGCTATGATCCCCGCCGTGTTTTCCGACAGGCGCTCGTAGGCCGTAAACGGGGCGTGAGCTTCATGTTCGAAGGACGCGATCAGTCTCACCTCGACCTGACGTTGCTGTGGCGCCGCGGGGACAGCTTGGAGACGGCGCTGACGCGCCTGCATGCCATCAAGGAAGATCCCGAGGCCGGCAGGGCTGAACGCCATGCGATGTTGCCCCAGTTCGAAGGAATGGAGCGCTGGCTACGTCTGTCCGACCGCGAGTACTTCGTCGAGGCGATCGACAAAGGCGCTCTCACCGTGGAGCGACTCTGCCTCGAGGTCGTTGACGACGTCGATCATCCGCTGGCCCGCCAGCACCTAGAACGTCGGTGGAGCCCAAACAGCCCCCTTCATCGAGCGGGACGAGCTGTTTTCGCGCACCTGATCGGTCGCGGGATCGACCCCGCGCAGGTGCATCCGCACGGCCGCGACGTTCGCGATCGGGAAACGCCCTACTTCGCAGGCTTCGAGCGCCGGTATCTGAGGGCGTTGCCGCGATGCATGACCGAGTTCGGCGGTCGGGAATGGATCGAGGTCGTCCATCCGACGAGGCGCGGTGACCTGCTGGCGCTGAGGGTTGTACCGGTTTCGCTCGCCAGCCTCAAAGAGATCATCAGGCCTTGAGGTGGCTGACACCTGCCGTGTTGCGTAGGGTTTTCACGTCGGTCGGCGGGCCGCGGGTGTTGTGTCATGCGACTTTCAGGGACTGCGGTACGTCAGATTTCGTCCATTTTGTACTATCAATTACCCGGCAGGTTATTGGTTCGCCGCTTCTCGAGCAGAGATGAAACGGTTGACGGCGGAATGCCGGAACCGCACATATTTTCCCAAGCGAAAGCCCTCCGGACCGTTCCCTTCGGTGCGCCACTTTCGAAGGGTTCCGACTGGGATTTTGAGAATATCGGCGACCTCGTTAATAGTCAGTAGTTCGTCGCGTTCCTGAGTATTTCTGTCGTGAGGCACTTTGGTCATCGATCCTTTGTTCTGGTTTTCGGTCCTCCAATGGTCGCATCGGGCCGGAGGTAATGCGCGTCCTTATAACTCGACGCGGTGACGCTCCGCGCGAAGAGATGAAAGCGAAGTTGGGAAGGCGAATTGACGTTGCGATCCCAGGCTCTGCATGGTGTGGATGGCAGTCATCTAGGTTCCTAGGCTGGTTGGGCGTCGTGCGTCATCCCACTGAACAGCCGCCGCAATGAAGTGTTAGGCGCGAGGGCTCCGTTGCGTTCGCCGATCGGAGAGACCGGGCTGGCTTGACCGGTGACGCATGCTGTTCGGCCGCGCTCTTGGTCTGCTCCCCGCTCGGCGTTCGCCGGCTTCCGATTCCCGGCCGAGGTGATCATGGTGGCGGTGCGCTGGTACGTGCGCTACGGCCTCTCCTACCGCGACGTGGAGAGCTGCTCGCCGAACGCGGGATCGAGGTCGATCACGTGACGATCTTCCGGTGGGTGTAACGGTTCAATCCCTTGCTGGCCGACGCCGCCCGATTCGCCCGGCACGCGCCGGGTGACCGCTGGTTCGTCGACGAGACCTACGTGAAGGTCAACGGCGTGTGGCGCTACGCCTACCGGGCGATCGACCAGTACGGCCAGGTCATCGACGTCCTGCTGTCGGTCCGCCGGGACGCCCAGTCGGCCCGGCGGTTCTTCACCCGGGCGCTGCGCACGCTGAAGGTGATCCCGGGCGAGGTCGTGACTGACGCGGCTCCGGTCTACCCAGCCGTTCTGGATGAACTGCTGCCCTCGGTGTGGCATCACGTCGAGCAGTACGCCACCAATCCGATCGAGGCCGATCACGGCCAGCTCAAGCGTCGGCAGAGACCGATGCGCGGCCTGCAAACAGATCGAACAGCACAGGTCGTGATCGCTGGGCACGCCTTCATGCAGAACCTACGCCGCGGCCACTACGAGCTCGGAGTCGACGCCCGACCCGCGCTGCGGGTCGCCGCAGCGTTCACCGAACTCGCCCACGCGATCTGACCAAACGCGTCCCGCGGGCTGAGCGTGTCTGCCGATTCCGCAACGCAACGGACCCGGCTGTCGTAGTACTGGGGCCAGGAACCGCCCGCGCCGCCGGAAGCGTCGAGCACGACCGGCCGCCAGCCCCGGGCCATGGCGGCGCGGGCGGCGCGGGCGGCGGCGAGGCCGGCTCGGCCAGTCCACGAACTCGGAACAGCTGGCCATCTTGCGCCGCGGAGGCCTCGTCCAGTCCAGCCGCGATGGCAAACTCGTGCGCTACCGCGCCGACCCGGCCACCATCACCGCACGGCTTGCCGAGCTCCAGGGCTACCTGGCGTGCTGATGCCCGCCGCCGTAACCCGAAGGCGGCAAGGCGCCGAGCGGTTGACGGCCAACGAGTGGATATCTGTCACTGCCCAGCCATGGTGACGGGCTCCCGGATTTCGGCTACGCCGAGTCGAATGCCGGTCACTACGTCGCAATGTGCCAGGCAACGCCAGCCACGCCCGCCAAGGCGAGTGCTCCGAGATAGCCCAGGACCAGGCGGGTGTCGCGGAGCACGCATCGGGACCGCGTCAGCCCAGCGCGCCGGGCCCGCCAATAGCCGGCGAAACCCAGCGCGGCGAAGGCCACGACCGCCAGGGGGCCGGCCACCCACGCGATCAGTGCCACAGTGGCGTATACGCATAGCCGCAGTGGGTCGTACGGCTGGCCCGGCCCGCTCACGTCCGGGTCCCTGGAAGGCGTTGGGCGGACAGCGCCGGCCAGGCCTGTACCGCGCAGAACGGCGCGCACTGGTGCCGGTCCTGATCGCGGGTGGCGACGTGCACGCAGCACTGGGTCAGCCGCTCCTCGATCATCGTGTGCATGTCCATGAACGGTTTGACGGTGACCCGCTTGACCCGCTCGCCGAGCAGCCTGCGCAGCCGCGTCCTGCCGCCGGGCAGCGCCGACGAGGCGAGCGTGGTCAGCGTGGAGATGCCGAGATCGCAGTTATCGCAGATGTCCCGCCACAGCTCACCGACGTTGGGATGCGACAACGAGGACTGCTCGGAGAGCAGACCGAGTAGCGAGTCCTTGACCGTCGCGCGCAGCATCGCCGGCAGCTGCGTGTCCGCGATCCGGTTGGCGATCGCGTCGGGCTCCAGGTCGAGAAACTCCCGTAGGCGGTCGTGGCCGATGAGCGCGGTGAGCGAACGCCATTCGCCCGTGTCGTCGCGCAGCAGGTAGCCGACCGAGCAGCAGTGCGGGTGCGAGCAGGGCAGAGCGGTGAGGTCGGGCCAGGTGACGATCCCGCCGGTCTGTGGGCCGAGCCGGGCGAGCACACCGGTGTGGGTGAGCCGCTCGTTCGGGTCGATCGGCCGGGATCGGCCGGAGCCGAACTGCGGCTGGATGCATATTCCGCCGACGTACGCCGTGTCCAGCGCCCGTTTCAGCACGGCGCCGATCTCGTCGTCGTTGACGCCGAGGGCGGCGGTCATGGTGAGCGTGGTGAAGATCCCGCGCTCGCTGAGCCGGTCGATCGCCCGTTCCTTGAGCCGGCTCAGGTCCGCCCCGCGATGGTGCCGGCTCGTCGCCGCCGACGGTCCGTCGTACTGCAGGTAGACCTCGACCCGGTCGCGGTGGGCCGCGAGGAGGTCGAGCAGCCGGTCGTCGCGGGCGATCGTGACCCCGTTCGTGTTGACCAGTACGCGGACGACGTTGCGGGCCACCACCTCGCGAAGCAGTTCGGCGAAGTGCGGGTGGAGCGTGGGCTCGCCGCCGGAGAGCATCAGGACGTCGATGCGGCCGTTCTCGCGCGACAGCCGGACGTCGATGCTGGCGAGCACGTCCGCCAGCGGGACCACGCCGGCAATGGCCGGTGACGAGTCGGTGAAACAGGTGGGGCAGCGCAGGTTGCAATGGTCGGTGAGGTCGGCCAGCAGGATGCAGGTGTGCTGGGTCTGCATCTCCGGCAGCCCACGAAGGTACGCGGCCGGCACCGGCTCGAAGTTCCCCCGCGTATCGGGCTGGTGGGTCTTCGTCGGCGCGGTCCACCGCTCCAGATAGGTGAGGATCTCCGGCGACTCGTCGTACAGCGTCCGCACCAGACCGTGTGCGCGGCAGCCCCGCTCCAGCCAGACCCGCTCGTCGCGCTCGGCGAGCCAGCCGGAGAGCCGCTCGACCGTCTCCAGCGGACGGTTCGGTTGTTCGTCGTGACACCGCGGGCAGAACGCGTTGACGTACCGGCGGATTCTGTCGCCGCGCAGGCCCATCCCCGTCGTCATCACACCCCTCCGGCGTTCAGCAGGGCGATGCAGCCGCCGAACGACACGAGCCCGCCGATCGCCCACCCGATCATCAGGCCCACGCCGATGCCCCCGTCCTGTCGAATGGTCTGCACAATGCCGGTGACGAGCAGGCCAGGGACGAGCAGAACCTGCAGGATGAGGTAGAGGAACCCGCCGAAAATCACGCCATCCTGGGTGCCCAACCCGAACAGCATCGGCACCAGGATCAACAGGTTTACGCCCATCGCGATCCCGAACCCGATCGCGACCCGGCGAAACTCGATCGGGCGCCGCCGCGGTGGCGGCACCGGAGTGTTCTGCTGCCAACCAGTCACGCGTTGATCTCCGTTCGGTACCGGGCCGCGGCGCACGCCCGGCGGCGGCGCACGGCGTGCCATACCGCGAGCGGCGCGCAGGCGAGCAGGAACAACTGGGGGCGCGTCAAGCCAGCCGCCACCGCGGCGTTGCCGCGCACGAACTCGACCGCGAAGCGGAAAACGGCGTACCAGATGAGGTAGAGCGTCAGCAGTTCCCCCTCGTCAGCCACGGTCATCCGGTCGCGCAGCCACAGCAGCACCACGAACGCGAGCAGGTGAAACGCGATCTCGTAGAGGAACGACGGGTGCAGCGGGACACCGGCCAGCCCACCGGGCACCTGCGCCGCCTCGGCCGGACTCAACGTCACGCCCCACGGCAGAGCGGTCGGGGTGCCCGGCAGCTCCGACAGCAGACAGCCGACCCGACCGACCGCCATGCCGATCGCGACCGACGGGGCGAACAGGTCACCGGTACGGCCCGGGTAGCCGCACAGCCGCTTGGCCAGCAGCGCGCCGACGTAGGCGCCCACCAGGCCGGACAGGATGCTTCGGCTGCCGTACAGCCACTGCTCGACCAGGGTGGCGTTGTCTCGCAGATCGAGGTGCTGAAGCCAGGTGCCCAAGCGGCTGAGCAGCGCACCACCGACGAGTGCGCCGGCCACGACCACCCAGATCCGGTCGTCGACCGGCCGGCCCAGCCGAGCGCGCCGCCGGACCTGAGCGCCGAAAACCAAACCTGCGACGAGGATGCCACACGCGACGCAGACATCGTGCGTACGAAGCTCGAAGCGGCCCAGCTCAGCCAGGACGGGATACAGCACGAGGGCACGCGGTCGGGATCAACGATGGCACAGGTGGCATCTTATCCCGAATATCGGACGAAATCGGTGATTCCGCACGCCCACGTCAAGACCGCGTCGACCTGAATTCTCGGCTGGCCGACCCAGGACTTCCTCAAAGCCGCCAGGACCGCCGCCGTCCGAGTCCCGGCCGGGGAGGCAGGCAGCTTGGTCAGCGCGCCGCGCTTGCCGAACAGCACGCTCGCGTGTGAGGGTGTCCCTCACGGATCGGCGCTGCAGTAGTGCTGCGGAGCTACCAGACACTTTTTGACCTTGCCTAGGGTTTGATCGCGCGTGTGCGCGGAAGCCCTGTGGCGATCCGTGCCCGGAGGATCTGACACATGACCAGCTACAGCGTGCTCCCGAACGGCCCACGTACAACCGTGATCGCTACCTGGTCGGGCGAATACTGCGACCAGAGCGCCAAAGTAACCACTCTGGACGACCGCGTTGACGCGCAGCGGCTGTCCGCGATGATGACCGGGCTTTCCGAGTCAGGGTGGGACGCGGCCGCCTTCCTCGACAGCCACTCGGCCCTCGAGGACGCGATCAGTCGTCTCGTCGCACAATTACGGCAGCCGCAGGAGACCATCAGCCCAGTGCCCGTGAACCTCGTCGACGGGTGCCGGCACCGTACGGAACCGAGCCACACCGACCTCGAGCGACTGCTGAGCTCCGAGGCCCCCGAAGTGTTCCAAGCGCTCTCGCGGACACAACGCCTGACCATCGCCGACGAGCTTGCCGCCGACGCTGCCGCCCGCGCCGAGGCACTGCGCATGCTCCCCTACGGCCACGACCCCGACGCTGCCTCCCGTGTCTGGCAGATTTGCGAGGTCGGGCGGTCGACCCGCGCCGGTGAGGACGGACCGCTGCCCGAAGGAGCCGCGAGCTGGATCACCCGGGCGTGGGGCCGAGAGCAGAGCCCGGCGCGACGATGGGGATGCCGCGAGCAGCTCGTCCGCATTGAGCAGCTCGTGGCGGCGTGTATCGCGTCCGGCGGCCGCGCCGACGCGGAACACGATCCTCTGCAAGCACACCTGGTCTTCGGCGACCCGCGCGGCGACCAAGCCGCTCGCGTGTTTTACGTGCAACCCGAGCAGAAGCGTCGCGGCGAGTGGGCGGACGATCCGTTCGCGCCAATGGTCGTCAAGGAACACGTCGACGGATCCGGCATGCGCACACTCGGCACGGCGCCGGCGACCGACTCCGACGGCTTCGCCAAGCTGCTCGGGGAATGGACGCGCGCCGTGCCATACCTGCGGGCGACCGACACCTTCGTGGACCCCGCCAGCTTCGACTGACGATCCGCAGGCCACGACGTAAAGGTGGTGAACGTGCCGGGCGAGCACGGCCGTGCGATGGGGCGCCTGCGGCCGTGCGTGCGCTCACCACCTCTCGCCGACGCGGCTATCTCATGACGCGGGTTGTACCTGTAGCCGTAGTCGGCCAAATCCGAGCGTTTCACGGTCTCGCGGGATATTCCGCAGGGCGCCGGCGTCGAGCCGATCAGCTGTCGGCCCGGGGCACTCGATCGGGTGACCCGGGCGAGGGTATCGATCATCACCACATAGCGGTCGTTCGCACGTGCACCTCCACCAGACGACAGGCCGATGATCTTCACCGATATCGCCGTATCTCGCCAGGCCAATCAGACCGTTTACGAACAGATCCCGGCGATCCCGGCCCTTGTCGCCAGCCGATCTCATATCGTCCTGCGAGCACACCTCACGTCCCGCCGAACCCTCATGCCGGGACCTGGCCGAAGCGAGGGCTCGCATATGTACCTCGACCACCTCGAGATTGAGGACTTCCGCTCGATCGCCAGCGCGTCGGTGAAGCTCGACCGCGACCTCAGCGTCCTGGTGGGGGAGAACAGCAGCGGCAAGTCCAACTTCATCGAGGCCATTCGGCTGCTCACCGAACCACTCGACGGACGCCGTACCCGCTACCTGAGCAGTGATGATCTCTTCCGGCGTCCCGGAGCTGAAGCGGTCACGATGACCGCCGCGTACAGCGGCAGCGTCGAAGACCTCGCCCCGTACCTTCACGCGACAGCCCCGGACACGCCGGAAGCTCGGTTCACCCTGCGATACACCCCACCGCAGCCGGGCGTGCTGCGCGGCCGAATCGACTGGACAGCCGGCAACGGCGCCGACCCAGTCGACCCGGCCCCTCGTGCCCGCGAACGGATCCGGCACGTCTACCTGCCCGCCCTCCGAGACGCCGTACGGGACCTGGGCAGCAGTACAGCAACTGGCGTGCAAATGATCATCGAGAGCCTGCTCGCCGACGCCGACAAAGAGCCCCGGCCCGAAGGCCAGCCCAGCCGACGCGACGAACTACTTGCTCACGCACAAAGCCGCTTCCAGGAGATCCAGAACCATGACCTCCTCGGCGCAGCCGCCCGGAAGGTAGCCGAACCGCTACAGCGTCTCACCCGCGGCGCCTACGAGCAGGACACCGCCCTCGGCTTCGAAGCAGCCACCATCCAGTCCCTCGCCCGCTCACTGCGCGTCCGTATGGCCGACGCCGGCCTCGACCCCCGCGACATCGCGGACTCAGGCATGGGCTACGCGAACCTGCTCTACATCGCCCATGTGCTCACCCAGCTGGAAGCAGCCGCCGAAGCCGACCTGACCCTGCTTCTGGTCGAGGAACCCGAGGCGCACCTGCATCCACCGCTGCAGGCCCTGCTCATGGACTACCTGCGCGACGCCGCCGCTGCCAGCCGCGCCAACCCGCCCAGCAACAACTGGCGCGGCTACATCCAGGTCATCGTCACCAGCCACGCACCCTCCCTGGCAGCCTCGACCCGTGTCACCGACCTCGTCGTCCTGCAGCGGCGCCCGAAGGAGGCCACCGAACCTACGACCAACGCGGCAAAAGTCCGCGAATGGGCGCGCTACGAGACAGCCGCCACCGGGATCGCTCAGCTGCGGCTCGGCGACGACCACATCCGCAAACTCAACCGATACCTGAACGCCACCCGCAGCGCCATGCTGTTCAGCCCTCGCGTAATCCTCGTCGAAGGCATCGCCGACGCACTGATCCTGCCCGCTGCGGCCACCCGCCTCCTACCCGCCGGCTCGCTGGAACGCGCCCGATTCCTCGGCACCGTCCTTGTACCGATCGACGGCGTCGACTTCGAACCCTACGTGCGGGTCCTACTCACCTCGGCCAACGGTGTCCGAGCCGGCCACCGCGTCGCCGTGATCACCGACGGGGACCAACAGAACGCCAACCAGACGGGCGCAGAGCGCATCCGCACGCTCAACAACCTGATCGTCTCCCTCGGCGCCTCAGCCCACGCTCGGGTCTTCCACTCCACCACCACACTCGAGCCCGAACTGTTGGGCGCAGGCAACGCCCCCGCCATCTGGGCCGCCTGGAAGGCCCAGCAACCGAAAGCCTGGACCACCGCCAAGACCGAGATCGAGGCGATCCAAGATCTCGAGGGACGCAAGAAGGCCTTCGCCAAGAAGCTGTCCGACGCGCAACTGCGCAAAGGCGACTTCGCTCAGGACTTCCTCGAGGCCGCCGGCACCTCTTGGCCCGTGCCCACCTACCTCAGCGACGCGCTGGCCTGGTCAACCGCGGAGCCTGCCCGGTGAACCCGAATCTCGACCTCGACGCCGAACGGCACCACGCCATCACTGCCCAAGCAGAACTGGCCGCCGCCGATCCGCCGTTCGCCGTGATCGCCTGTCCCGGTGCCGGGAAAACGCGCCTCATCGTCGACCGCCACATCAACCGCCCCGTCCCCGCCCGCAAAGGGCGCGCCATCACCTCCTTCACCCGTGTCGCCGCCGCAGAGATCAACCGACGGTGCGACACCGAGAACCGCCTCGACCTGACCGACCACCCCCACTTCGTCGGCACCTTCGACACCTTCCTCTGGCTCCACCTCGTCCGGCCCTTCTTGAAGACCGGCACCCCATGGCAGCGCCTCGACTCATGGCGCGACGCCCCAGCCGAGTACCGACCCGTTCGAGTCGATCAGTCGACCTATCAGCTCGAAGACATCCAGTTCGAGCCAGACATCAACGGCATCTACTCCGTACGACTGATCGGGCCAGCTAAACGGATCGGCGAGAAGCCCGGTTGGAAGGAAGCGGTCCTCGCCCGCCGAAGCCAGCTGGCTGGCAAGGGCTACCTCACCGGCGCGGAACTACGTTCCGCGTCTTGCCGGCACCTGCGCAATCACGGCCCCTACATCGCACGGATCCTCACCGCCAAGTACGACGAACTCATCGTCGACGAGGCCCAGGACTGCTCCGCCACCGACCTGCATATCCTGACAACGCTGTACGAGCACGGCGTCCCGCTGGTCGTAGTCGCCGACCCAGACCAAGCCATCTACGACTTCCGCGGCGCCGGAGCGACCAACCTGACCAACCTCACCGACCGGCTTGGACCCCAGACGATCACCCGCAACTGGAGAAGTACCAGCACCATCTGCCGCCTCGCCGCGACCCTGCGAAGCACCAGCCGCCCTGCCGACACTGCCATCGCGGACCACCACGCTGACGACGCACCGATCCTTCTGTACAACGCCGCCCAGCAGGACGCCGCAGTCAACGACTTCCTCGGCTACGCAGCCAGCCGGGAGATCGCCGCAGAAAACTGCATGATTCTGGCGCACGCACGCGCCACCCTGCCGAAGAAACATGCTGGCCCCGCCCAAGCACCCAGCAACGGCAGCGCCGCGCTCATCTGGTCCACCGGCATCCTCAACGAGTTTCCCGGCGCACCCACCAAAAGCAGGGAACTCGCCCGCAGCATCCTTGCCCGCACAGTGTTGCGCTGGTGGTACCCCGGAGCCGACTCCCAGACGCTTGCCTCAGCTGTCAAAGAGCACGGGCTCGATCTCGCGACACTCGACCGTCTGTTCTTACGAATCCGCACCGCAATGCCGCCCCTAGACCAGCCAACCAAAGACTGGCTCGCCACTGCCACCAAGGTCCTCAACGAACACCCGCCTACAACGGGTCTGAGTCGCACAACCGCAAGGCTGTCAACTCCCAAGAACGCTCCGGCAACAGCTCGAAAGACGGCAACACTTCCGAACCCCGCATCCAGCACAATAGGAACGCCTCGAATCAGCACCGTGCACCACGTCAAAGGCGACCAAGCAGAAGCCGTTCTCGTCTGTATGCCCCAAAGACCGTCGGAGAACACCACAACAACGATGGAAGAATGGCTCGGCACCCAAATCGGTGCCTCCGAGTCCATCCGTGTTCTCTACGTTGCTGTGACCCGAGCGCGCCGCCTTCTTGGCTTAGCCGTTCCAATCGAATTCCGAGGGCGCCTCGCGGCCTATCTCAACGCGCAGGGGATTCCCACAGCTGAGCATTGAATGCTTTGTTCTATTCCTCCATCAGCTCTTGCCCCAAGAATGGCCCCGCGGTGGTACCTGCTGGACCGCTTGATGGACATCGCCACCACTGCAGTTCCTATGAGGGCAGCCGTAGCCTTCTTGCGGACGGCAGCCAGTAGAGGAACTGTCTGCTGCGCTTCGCAGGCCGGGCGCCTCATCGGCGAATTCCTCTCGACCACAGTGGCGCGCCTCCCGAAGAGGCTCGACCGCGATGGCAGGATTTGCTGAGAGGAGCCCTCTGGTGAAACATAGCCGCAAAGATGCAGGTCAGGTGGTTGACGCTGCCTCTCGAAAGGGTGGTCGAGCTGGACACCTTTACTCGGCCGAGTATACTTTTCAGTGACCTGGTAAAACGTTATCGAGCACGTCGCTGGGCCTTTCAGCTGCTGGGGGTCAAGGGGTCGCAGGTTCAAATCCTGTCAGCCCGACAATCGGAGGTTTCCGCAGGTCACATGGCCTGCGGGAACCTCGTTTTCATTCACGCTGATGGATCAGGGGACGCATTGGGTCCCTTGACTCGGCCCGACTTCCGACGGTAGTCATCGCCTGTTTTGGCAGCTCATTTTGTGGTTGTAGGGACGCGCGCTTGGTCCCTTGACTCGGCGTCTTCTGCCGTCTCTTGTTGGCTGTTTCCGCAGTTCAGAGGGCGGTACTCCAGGAGAGTGAGGTGTCTTGATGTCACCCTGCAGCGTGGGAAAGCTGGGGGAGACGCAGAAGATTCAACTTCTTCCGGGTCGTGGGCCGTGGGAGGTGCGTGATGAGCATCGCGAGGTTGCTGGCCGGCGTGCGCAGCAGCACGGTCTGGTCCGGGCTGTTGCGGGACTGGGACCGCACGTTACGGGCGAAGAACCATCCGCCGACCACCCGTTACATCTATCTGCTCGCGGCTGCGCAGTTGGCCGGCTATCTGCGGCGGGAGGATCCCAGCTCGGGCGGTGCGGGTAATCCGGCGTCTGTGACGAGAAGAGAGTTGCTCGCGTTCCAGGCGTGGATGGTGGAGTCGCGGTCGGCGGCGACGGCGTTGAACAAGCACAAGTCGTTGCAGCAGTTCTTCGCCTGGTTGGTTGAGGAGGGAGAGGTCGATACGTCGCCGATGGCGGTGGTGCCGAAGCCTCGCTTGGGGCAGACCCTGATCCCGATCATGACCGACGACGAGACGCGTCGGCTTCTCGCCGTTTGCCATGGCAATGGGTTCGCGCAGATCCGTGATCAGGCGATCATCCGGATGTTCTGCAGTACGGGGGCACGGCTGACGGAGATCGGTGACCTGTGTGTCTCCGATGTGGATCTGAACACCGAGTCGGTTTGGCTGCACGGTAAGGGAGGCAAGGACCGCCGGGTGCGGTTCGGGCCGGTCACCGCTCGTGCTGTGAGCCGGTATGTCCGTGTGCGGGGTCGGCGCGAGGGTGCCTCGGAGGTTCCGCAGTTGTGGCTGTCGGTTCGAGGCCTGCGTCCGTTGCAGCCGGGGGCGATCAAGGTGCGTCTTCGGCGGTTGGGGGAGGCGGCCGGGGTAGATCATGTGCATGCCCATCGGTGGCGGCACACCTTTGCTCATGAATGGAAACTCAACGGCGGCAACGAAGGTGACCTGATGCTGCTGATGGGCTGGGCTTCGGACGAGATGCCGCGCCGGTACGGGCAGGATGCGTGGCCTGCGAACCGACCGCATTGCCAGCGTCGTCATCGCCGGACACGCGTTCATGCAGAACCTCCGGTGCGGCCACTACGAGCTCACACTGGACGTACCACCCGCCCTGCGGGTCGCAGCGGCGTTTGCTGAACTCGCCCGAGCGATCTGATCGGAAACTCGGACCACGGGCTCAGCCTGCGGCCAGACGCGACAATGCAACGGAGCCTCGGTGGCTGAGCATGAAAAGGATTGCCGGGTCGACGGTGCAGAACGCCCGGCGACCCCGCGGATTCCCCGTCAGATGACTTTCGGTACGAGGTCGACGTACTGCTTGCGCAGCAGGTCGAGTAGTGGGTTCACGGTGTCGAAGCAGGTCGTGTCGATCGAGGCGATCGGCCGGATTCCCCCGGTCGAGTTGGTGGCGAAGGCGGTGGTCATGCCAGCCAGCCCGGACAGGCTGATCGGCTCGCTGCGCTGTGGCCCGTCGTGTGCGGCGGCCAGCAGCCGTGCCGTCACGCCGGGCAGCACGTCGGCCAGTGGCCAGATCAGGTTGTTGGCGTCGAAGAAGCCGATGTTCCAGGTAACGCCCTCGGAGATCAGGCCGTCCGGGCCGATGAACAGCGCGTCGTCGTAGCCGTCGAGCTGGGCGCGGCGCCGCTCGAACAGCGAGCCGAAGAGTCCGGTGTGTTTTACCGCGGGCACGTCACGGACGTAGCGGGCGGACCGTACGCGAAGGGGTGGTTGATCCTCCGGCGGGGCTGGGCGGGTGGTGATCAGTAGCTCCGGGTGGGCCGGCGCGGACGGCCGGGCCAGTGACAGGCCCGGGTCGGTCACCGAGACGCGGACGGTGACCGGTCCCTCGAGGCCGGCCACCGCACCGCGGATCCGCTCCCGGAGGTTCGCGGGACAGAGCTCGGCGGAGAACAGGGTGGCGCAGTCGCTGACCAGGCGGTCCAGGTGCATTCCCAGCCCGCGGACCCGGCCGTCCTCCACCCGCATGGTGGTGAAGTGCCCGTAGTTGGTCAGCGCCAGGCTCTCGATCGCCGTCATGGCCGCCAGTTTGACAGCGCCGGTTGCCGGTCTGTCCGGTCTGCCGGACCTCGCCCGCCGAATCTAGCAATTCGCCTATCCGACGGTGCCGTCTCATGAGGCTGACAGTTGCCGAGCGAACGGGCGGTCATGACAGCGGTCATCAATGCCATCGAGCCAACCGTCGAGGTACGCGACCCGCTGTTCCGCATCGGTCAGCTGCTGGACGCCGGCACCGAGACGCTGCTGAACGAGCCCGACGACCTCGGCGTGCAGGCCGCGCGCGGCCGGATCTCCGGCAGAGACGTGGTGGTGTTCTGTACCGACGGCACCCGGATGGGCGGCGCGATGGGCCACGACGGGTGCGTGCGCATCGCCGCGGCCATCGACCTGGCGGTCTCGCAGCGCCTGCCGGTGATCGGAATCTGGCACTCCGGCGGCGCGCGGCTGGCCGAGGGCGTGCACTCGATGGACGGAGTCGGCAAGGTCTTCGCCGCAATGGTCCGAGCCTCGGGGCGGGTGCCGCAGTTGTCCGTCGTGGTCGGTCCGGCGGCGGGCGGCGCGGCGTACGGGCCGGCGCTCACCGACGTGGTGATCATGT
Organism: Amorphoplanes digitatis; assembly: GCF_014205335.1. Classification (NCBI taxonomy): domain Bacteria; kingdom Bacillati; phylum Actinomycetota; class Actinomycetes; order Micromonosporales; family Micromonosporaceae; genus Actinoplanes; species Actinoplanes digitatis. The sequence continues at coordinate 2,194,484 of NZ_JACHNH010000001.1, forward strand.
CCAGGGCCGGTCGCATCTTCGTCACCGGTCCGGAGGTGGTCCGGGCCGTGACCGGCGAGGACATCGACCAGGAGGGCCTCGGCGGACCGGTGTCGCATGGCAGGCACTCCGGGGTCGTGCACGTGGTCGCCGCCGACGAGCCGGACGCTTACGCGCGGTGCCGCCGGCTGGTCACGCTGTTCGCCGCACCGGGGCGATTCGACCTGGGCGCGGCGGCCGCACCGATGCCGGCGGTGGCGTTGCCGGAGAACGTGCGCCGGGCGTACGACGTGCGGCCGGTCGCGCACGCCGTGCTGGACGCCGGCTCCTTTGAGGAGTTGCAGGCCCGGTGGGCGCCGAACATCGTGATCGGGCTCGGCCGCCTCGGCGGGCGCACGGTCGGCGTGGTGGCGAACAACCCGCTGCGCCGAGGCGGCTGCCTGGACTCGCTGTCCGCGGAGAAGGCGGCGCGGTTCGTGCGGCTGTGCGACGCGTTCGCCGTCCCCCTGGTGGTGCTGGTCGACGTGCCCGGCTACCTGCCCGGCGTGGACCAGGAGCTGGGCGGGGTGGTGCGCCGGGGCGCCAAGTTGCTGCACGCGTTCGCCGAGGCAGTGGTGCCCCGGGTGACGCTGCACATGCGCAAGGCGTACGGCGGCGCGTACATCGCGATGAACTCCCGCTCGCTCGGCGCGACGCGCGTGTTCGCCTGGCCGAGCGCCGAGGTCGCGGTGATGGGCGCGAAGGCGGCCGTCGGCATCCTCAAGCGTCGCGAGCTGGCCGCCGCGGCCGGGCACGAGCGGGCCGAGCTGGAGGCGCGGCTGATCGTCGAGCACGAGAAGGTCGCCGGCGGGGTGGAGCGCGCGGCCGAACTGGGTCTGATCGACGAGGTGATCGAGCCGGCGCAGACTCGCCTGAAGATCGCCGAGGCGCTTGCCGCCGCACCCGTGGCCCGTGGCGTCCATGGGAACATTCCGCTCTGACGTCGATTGTCAACCCCTAGAAGTCAGTAAGCTCCCCTGCCTGTCGGGTCGATCTACGGGTATTCCGCGGTTCGGTTTTCCTCACAATTGACGAGTGACGATCGTCGGTGACAGGTACGCGACGCGCCGTGCCGTGCCGGTCGCGTCGTGACGGGCCTGGCGGCGGATCCCGCGCTGACCGGGCGCCAGGAGTGCGAGCGGCGGCTCACCGCCATGCTGGATGCGGCCGTTGCGGGCCGGCCCTGCCTGGCGACGCTGCCCGGACACTGCGGCAACGGCCAGCACGCCCTGGTAAGCCGGTTGATCCGTGCCGGCGCGGACCGGGGCCTGCTCGTACTCGAGGCCGGCGCCGGCCGGGCCGAGCACCGCGTGCCGTATGCGGGGGTGCGCCGCATGATCGGCAGCCTGACCGGCGTCGACCCCGGCCGCGAGACCGGGCCGGGGGCCCCGCCGCCCGGCCTGCGCGAGGCCGTCGACGCGCTGCTCCACCGGCCCGCCCTCGTCGTCATCCGCGACTCGCGCTGGCTGGACGCGCCCTCGCGGCGCTGGCTGCGGGCCTTCGTCCGGCGCCTGCCCGGCCGCGGTGTCGCCGTGCTCTACGGCGGCGTACACGTGGCCGAGGAGGCCGACTGGCTGGGCGTGCGGGCGCTGCACGACCTGATCCCGGTGGCCGACGTCGAGCTGCGCGATCTCACCGGGAGCGACGTCGCACGCGGCATCGAGGCCGCCCTCGGCGCCGCGCCGGACGCCGGGTTCACCGACGCCGCTTCGCGGCTCAGCGCGGGCCGCCCGGACGTGCTCGACGACATGCTCCGGCTGCTGCGCGCGGGCCGGCGCGAACCGGTGTCCGCCGCGGTGCCCGAGCTGGACGGCGCGGCCGCTTCGGCGTGGGCCGAGCGCGCCTCGTACGTGCTACGCGAGCTGGGCGACGACGCGACCGCGGCACTGCGGGCCGTGGCGGTCTGCGGCGGTCTGCTCGACCTGCCGCTGGTGTACACGCTGGTCGAGCCGTTCGCGATGAGCGCCGACCGGATGCGCGCGGTGCTGGACGCGAGCGGGCTCGCCGTGGCCGACGGCGACCGGCTGCGAATCGTCGCACCGCAGGTCACCGACCGGCTGCTCGCCGACCTGCCCGCCGACGAGCGGGCCGACCTGCACGCCCGCGCGGCCGGGCTGGCGCACCGGGCCGGTGCGGCCGACGAACTCGTGGCCGACCTCCTGCTGCCGGCCCGCCCGGTGGGCGCGCCATGGGCGGTGCACCGGCTGCGCCAGAGCTCCGGCGCGTTGTGCCGGCTGGGCCGGTACCAGCGCGCCCGCGGGCACCTGGCCCGGGCCCTCGACGAGCCCCTGGACCAGGAGCTGCGTACCCGGCTCGGCATTGAGCTGGCCGGCGTCGAGGCGGTTACCGCCCCTGAGGCAAGCGACCGCCGGCTCACCGAGCTCGCCCGCCTGGACAGCTCCGGGTCCGTACCGGCCGCGGTGTCGGCGATCGACCTGTGCCTGGCCCGCGGCGACGCCGACCGGGCCCGGCGATCGGTGCTGCACGTGCTCGGACACGGCGGTGGTCTGATGCGGGAGCGGCTGCTCGCCCTGGGCGCCCTGGCCGACGGGGTTCGCTCGTACCCGGCCGAGCAGGCCCTGCCCGGCATGCCGGCGTTGCCCGCGCCGCCGGTGGATCCGATGCAGGCCGGCGCCGGCGCGTGGAGCCTCGCCGTCCGGGGGCTGGACCGCCCGGTCGTGGTGTCGCTGGCCCGCCGCGCGCTGAGTGCGCAGGACGGCGAGGTGATGCCGCGGCTGGCGGCGTGTCAGGCGCTGGTCCTGGCCGATGAACTGGACGACGCCGAGGCGGCCCTCGACCACCTGGTCGACAGGTTGCGCGGCGGGTTCGCCACCGCGGTGCTGAGCCGGGCGCTGGTGGCCCGGGCCGAACTGCATCTGCGTCGCGGCCTGATCGATCTGGCCACCCGCGACGGGCGCCACGCCGAACAGGTTCTGCCGATGAGCAGCTGGCACCCGCTGGCCCTGCCGCAGCTGCTGTCCCTGCGGATCATGATCGACGTCGAGTCGGGCCGCATCGCGCCCGCCCTCGAGCTGGCCGCGTCGCCGGTGCCGGCGGGTGCCGAGGCGGGGCCCTACTGGCCGTTCCTGCTCTTCGCCCGGGCGATGACCGCCTGGGCGGACGGGCGGCCGTCCGACGCCGCCGAGCTGCTGCACCACTGCGGACGGATGCTGGTCCGGCAGGGCTGGCCCAACCCGGCGCTGCTGCCCTGGCGCGCGCTGACCGTGCACGTGTCGGTACAGACGGGTGACCACGACAGGGCGCGCCGGATGGCGGCCGACGAGGTCAGGCTGGCCCGCCGGTGGGGCTCGCGGGCCGCCCTGGGGTGGGCCGAGCTGACCCGGCTGCTGGCCGACACGGGTGGTGCGCAGCAGGGCGACCGGGACGACGAGGGCGGGATCTGCGACATACACGAGGCGGTCGCCACGTTGCGCCGCCCGCATGGCCGGATCTCGCTGGGCTGGGCGCTGGCCGAGCTCGCGCAGGGCCAGCTCGCCCGCGGCGACCACGAGGCGGCGCAGCAATCGGTCACCGTCGCCGCGGAGATCGCCGCCGGGTACCCGGCCGGCCGGCTGGCGCAGCGGCTGCGCCCTCTGCACGACGTGCTGCGCCAACACGCCGCACGGCAGGCCGTCGCGGCCCCCGGGTCGCCACCCGAGGGTCTGCTGCTGCTGCACCCGGCCTGGGCCACGCTCTCGGAGAACGACCGGCTTACCGCGGTGCTGGCCGGCCGCGGCAACCGCACCCGGCACATCGCGGCGCTGCTGTCGGTCTCCGAGCGCACCGTCGAGCTGCGCCTGAGCCGCGTTTACAAGGCCATGCGGCTGAGCGGGCGCCGTGAACTGCGGGCGCTGGTCCAGGCCGCAGGGAGTGGCTGAGGTGCTGATCGAGCGGGTGGCCGAGCTGAACCGCATCGGCGCCGGCCTCAACTCGGCGCGCGCCGGCCGGGCCGAGTTGCTGGTGGTGCGCGGACCGGCCGGCATCGGCCGCTCCGCCTTGCTGCGCCGGGCCGCCGGCGGCCGGGCGCGGGTCCTGCGGGCGGCCGGCACGGCGGGCGAGCGGGACATCCCGTACGGGGTGGTGCAGCAGCTGTTCGACGGGATCTCCGCCGACGTCGCCGCAGCCGGAGACGGCGAACCGCAGGCGCTGCTCGGCCTGCTCGACGGCGCGGATCCGGCGCTGCTGGTCGTCGACGATCTGCAGGCCGCCGACGAGGAGTCGCTGGCCTGGCTCGCGCGGCTCGCCGTACGCCGGGACGGGCTGCGGCTGATGCTGCTCTGCGCGGTCCGCGACGGTGACGCGCACAGCGACCACCCGCTGGTACAGGAGGTGACCGGGGCGGCCGACGCGGTGCTGTGCCCGGCACCGCTGTCGCTCGCGGCCGCACGCCAGCTACTGCGCGGTGCGATCGGCGCGGCGGTCGACGACACGTTCGCCGTCGCCTGCCACACGTCCGCGGCGGGCAGCCCGCTGCTGCTCACCGCGCTGGCCACGTACGTGCTCGGCGCCGGAGTCCCACCGGACGCCGAGCACGCCGGCGACATCCGCGACGCGGTACCGCCGGAGTTGCGCGATCGGCTGGCGAGCCTGCTCACCGGGCAGGGCGACACGGTGCGCGCGATCGCCCGTGCCATCGCCGTGCTCGGCGAGCAGGCGGAGCCCGAACTGATCGGCCGGCTCGCCGGGGCGGACGCCGTCGACGTGGTCGCCGGGCTGCGCGCGCTGCGCGAGCTTGGTCTGGTCGCCCGTGCCGGGCGTCCGCGCTTCACGCATCCGGCGGTGCGGGCCGCGGCCGAGTCCGACCTGCCGATGGCCGGTCGGCTGCGCGCACACGAGGCCGCCGCCGAGCTGCTGCACCGCGGCGGCCACCCGGCCGAGCAGGTGGCCCGGCACCTGCTGGCGGTGCCGACCCTGCGCCGGCCCTGGTCGGTGGATGTGCTGCGCACCGCCGCCGGCGCGGCACAGGACCGCGGCGCGCCCGAGGTCGCGGTGCAATATCTGCGGCGTGCGCTGCTGACCAGCTCCGAGATGGGGCCCGACCGGGCCTGGCTGTTGCTGGACCTGGCCCGCGCCCTGCACGACTCCGACCCGGAGGCCGCCGAGCGGCTGGTCGACCAGGCCGTGCCGCTCTTCGACGATCCGCGCGACCGTGCCGCCGCGGCGCTGCGCATCGCACCGGGCGTGCTGAACCCGGACCGGCCGTCGGTGGTCGACCTGTTCCGCCGGGTGGCGCACGATCTCGGCGCCGGGGCGGCGACCGACACCGCCGCCCGTGCCGCCCAGCTCGGTCTGGAGGCCCGGCTGCGCCAGGCCGGCCTGCACGAGCCGGACGAGCTGAACAGCGCCGTGGCCCGGCTGAGTGAACTGGGCGACGGGTCCGACTGGGACTCGGTGGCGGAGCGTCAGCTCGTCGCGGTGCTGTTGCACGCCGCCGTGGTGACCGGCGGGCTACCCGCCGAGGCGGTCGCGGAGTTGGGCGAGAAGATCCTCGAGGACGAGACGCTGCGCTCGGCGCACCCGCAGCCGACCGTGACACTCGCCGTGCTCGCGCTGGCCGCCGCGGACAAGCTGGACGCCGCCGCACGATGGTTGTTCCCCGGCACCGGCCCGGCCGGGCCGCGCTTGCCGGTGGCCGCCGAGGCCCGCCTCGACGCGCTGCGGGCGGTGGTCCTGCTCGGCCGGGGCCGGCTGACCGCCGCCCGCCTCTGCGCGGAACGCGCCGCGCACCAGGCCGCGCCGTGCTCGGAGACGGCGACCATCGCGCTCGGCGCGCTCGCCTGGGTGGCGGTGGAGATCCAGGACGCCACGCTGGCCGACAGCGTGGCCGCGCGGCTGTGCCCCGATTCGCCGGCGCCGGACGCCGTCCGGCGCTACCTGCGCGCGTACGCGGACTCCCGGCGCGGAAATCTGCGCGAGGCGCTGGCGGAGGTGCTGTCGGTCGGCGAGGACCTGCGCGCGGCCGGCTGGCGCAATCCGCTGCTGATGCCCTGGCGCATCCACGCGGCGGTGTTGCAGCACCGGCTCGGTGACCGGCAGGGCGCCGTGGCCGTGCTCGACGAGGAACACGCGGTCGCGTTGTCCTGGGGCGCGCCGTCCCAGCTGGGCCGCGTGCTGCGGGTCCGGGGCGAGGTCGAGGGCGGCCCGCGCGGTACCGAGCTGCTGCGCGAATCGATCGCCGTGCTGCGCCGGTCCAGCAACCGGCTGGAGCTCGCCCGGGCCCTGCTGGCACTGGGCCGGACGTGCCCGGACACGGCCGAGGCCATTGCGGCGAGTCACGAGGGCGCCGCGATCGCGGCCGCCGGCGGGGCGCCGTGGCTCAGCGGGGCGACCCCGATCGGCGGCCCGTCGACCATCGACGCCGCGCTGACTCCCGCGGAGCGCCTGGTCGCCTCGTTCGTCGTCGGTGGGCTGACCAATCAGGAGACGGCGGCCCTGCTGAACGTCAGCCGTCGCGCCGTTGAAAAGCACCTGACCAGCTGCTATCGAAAACTGAATGTGGCCGGTCGGGCCGAGCTGATCGATTCGCTGACCGGGGAGCCTTTTCCGCGCAAAGTACGCTGACCGGTCATAGCCAGTCAGGCCGTTTCCCCGCATTGCCCGGCGCGCATAGGTGCCAATGTCCGCTATGGAATCAAATAGCTGCGGTGAATTAAGGTGAAAGGTCTCTCGTGCTTTCGTGAACCGGGGGAGTGTGGGCTGACGGCGATAGGTCTCCGCTGCGGCGGCTGCCGATTGAGTGTCACATCCCACATCGCAGTTCATCATGCTTTTCGAGCGTGTTACTGAAGGTGCGTGAATTATGCGCAGAGTAATGGAGCCGTCGCCGGGTGGTGATGTGTGGACTCGGGGGTGCGGGTTCGGCGGATGCCGTTGCCGCCTCCGTAGAGCCCTGTTTAGCTGCTGAAATAAGGTCGTGGCGTACCGGATCGAGGTGGTCGGCTCCGTACCGGGAGGTGCTCTTCGGTGAACGCCCACCGAACCATTGATCGGTGACTACGAACCGTGGCCGAATGGCCCACAGCGCGCTTGACACCCTCATTTGGCATTCCTAACATGAGCGTCAGATTGATCCCGGCGCGGCCGCGGGCGTGCCGGAGAATCCTTTTAGGGCCCGGCGTCGCCCGCCGGTGCGGGTATTCGAATCTGGCGCCGAAGTAAATGGGGGCTCTTCATGTTTTCCGCATCCGTCGCACACGATCATGAGGTTTTCAAGGAAGAATCCCTCGCCGACGCCTTCCGTGCGACCGAGGGGCCGGGCGTCTGCATGGCCCATCTGGACCGGGCGTTGGCCATCCGGCACGCCAACCCGGAGTTCTTCCGGCGTTTCGGCGAGACTTCCGCGGAATTGTGTGGCCGACGCTTCTCCGAGCTGATCCACCCCAGCGTGCGGACGCCGATGATGCGGAACTTCGCCCGGCTGCTCGAGGGTAAGCACCACCGTTTCGCCAGCCGGGTGATCGCGGTCCGCCTGGGCGCCGAACCGTTGACCGGCACCCTGACCGGTGTCGCCGTGCAGGGCGGCGCCCCGGACGCGACCGGCGTGCTGGTGCTGATGCGCACCATCGGCCACGAGGCCGACGCCGAGTCCGCGGTCATCGGCCGCAAGAAGATCCTCAGCAAGATCGACGCGAAGATCCTCGAGGGCATCGCGGCCGGACTGTCCACCATCCCGCTAGCGGCGCGGCTGTACCTGAGCCGGCAGGGCGTCGAGTACCACGTCTCCGGCCTGCTCCGGAAGCTCCAGGTGCCGAACCGCGCCGCGCTGGTCTCGCGCGCCTACTCGATGGGCGTGCTCAACGTCGGCGTGTGGCCGCCGAAGGTCATCGAGGACTTCATCAAGTAGCGGATCTAGGGAATCTGCGGGTTCCGTCGATCGTAGCGTCGCCTCAGTCGAGGGTCGACGGTGAAGGGAAGACAATGGCCAGGCGTGCGCTAATCACCGGAGTCACCGGCCAGGACGGTTCATACCTGGCCGAGCATCTGCTCAACGAGGGGTACCAGGTCTGGGGCCTGATCCGCGGGCAGGCGAACCCTCGCAAGATGCGGATCAGCCGGCTCGCCGCCGAGCTGTCCTTCGTGGACGGCGACCTGATGGACCAGTCCAGCCTCGTCTCGGCCGTCGAGCAGGTGCAGCCCGACGAGGTGTACAACCTCGGCGCCATCTCGTTCGTGCCGATGTCCTGGCAGCAGCCGGAGCTGGTCACCGAGATCAACGGCATGGGTGTGCTGCGGGTGCTCGAGGCGATCCGGATGGTCAGCGGGCTCAACCACTCCCGCAACGGCGGCACCCAGATCCGCTTCTACCAGGCCTCCTCGTCGGAGATGTTCGGCAAGGCCTTCGAGACCCCGCAGCGGGAGTCGACACCGTTCCACCCCCGCAGCCCGTACGGCGTCGCCAAGGCCTACGGGCACTTCATCACCAAGAACTACCGCGAGTCCTTCGGCATGTACGCGGTGTCCGGGATGCTGTTCAACCACGAGTCCCCCCGCCGCGGCGCCGAGTTCGTGACCCGCAAGATCTCGATGTCGGTGGCCCGCATCAAACGCGGCTACCAGGACAAGCTGCACCTGGGCAACCTGGACGCGGTTCGGGACTGGGGCTTCGCCGGCGACTACGTGCGGGCCATGCACCTGATGCTGCAGCAGCCGGAGTGCGGCGACTACGTGATCGGCACCGGCCAGACGCACTCGGTCCGCGACGCCGTGCGCATCGCCTTCGAGCACGTCGGCCTGAACTGGGAGGACTACGTGGTCGTCGACCCGGCCCTGGTCCGACCGGCCGAGGTCGAGATCCTCTGCGCCGACCCGTCCATCGCCAAGAAGCAGCTCGGCTGGGAGCCCACCCTGGACTTCCCCCAGCTCATGCAGATGATGGTCGACTGCGACCTGCTACAGGTCACCCGCGAGCACGAGTACGCCGACCTGATGCCGGCCGGCGCCTGGTAGGACGTCTCACACGGCGAAAGGCGGGGCCCTCGACAGAGGGCGCCGCCGTTTGTGGCCTATGCGGCGGGTGGCAGGCTCTCGCCGGAGTGTGCCAGCGCCAGGACCGCCCGGGCTATCTCCGCGCCGTTCGGGCCGAGCCGGGCGGCGTACCGCTTCACCATCGCGTACTCCCAGGCCATCTTGCGGGCCGGTAGCCCCGCCTCGCAGCGGGCCGCGTGGTGATCGCGGGCGCGCAGCGTCCGGTCGATAAGCAGCGTGATGAGCAGGTCGTCGAGAGGGTCGCAGGGCCCTCCCGCCGGATCCGGCGCGAACTTCTCCGGTGGTAACGCCGTGACGCCAGTCGTCATGAAGCGATCTTCAGCGGACCCTGCCCGGTGATTCCCTAGAGTCACCGCGCCGGCCGGTACTCTCTAGGGAATTCACCGGCCACCACGGCAGAGACTCCGATCATGACGGGCGCCGTGGACAGGGAACAGAAGCTCAGGGAGTACCTCAAGCGCGCGACCGCGGATCTGCAGCGGTCCCGCCTGCGGGTGAGCGAGCTGGAGGCCACGGCCGGCGAGCCGATCGCCATCGTCGGCATGGCGTGCCGCTATCCCGGCGGCGTGGACAGCCCCGAGGCGCTCTGGCGGATGGTGCTGGCGGGCGAGGACGGCCTCTCGGGCTTCCCCGCGGACCGTGGCTGGGACCTGGGCGGCGAACTCGCCGAGGCCTCCGTGGCCGGCGGCTTCCTGCACGACGCCCCGGACTTCGACGCCGACTTCTTCGGCATCTCGCCGCGCGAGGCGCTCTCCATGGACCCGCAGCAGCGGGTGCTGCTGGAGACGTCCTGGGAGGCGTTCGAGCGGGCCGGGATCCCACCCGCGTCGATCCGCGGCAGCCGTACCGGCGTCTTCGTCGGCGGCATGCCGCAGGACTACCGGGTCGGGCCCGAGGACGACGTGCGCGGCTTCGTGCTGACCGGGAACGCGACCAGTGTCCTCTCCGGACGGCTGGCGTACTTCTTCGGCTCGATCGGGCCGACCGTCACCGTCGACACCGCCTGCTCCTCCTCGCTGGTCGCCCTGCACCTGGCCGCGCAGTCGCTGCGGCAGGGCGAGTGCGGCACCGCGATAGCGGCCGGCGTCACCGTCATGTCCAGCCCCACCACCTTCGTCGAGATGGCCCGCCAGGGCGGCCTCGCCGTGGACGGGCGCTGCCGCTCGTTCGACGACTCGGCCGACGGCACCGGCTGGTCCGAGGGCGCCGGCGTGCTGGTCCTCGAGCGGCTCTCCGAGGCCCGGCGCAAGGGCCGCACGATCCTGGCCGTGCTGCGCGGCTCGGCGGTCAACTCCGACGGCGCCTCCAACGGCCTGACCGCGCCGAACGGCCCGTCTCAGCGGCGGGTCATCGAGTCCGCCCTGCTGAACGCGCGCCTCTCCGCCGCCGACGTCGACGCGGTCGAGGCGCACGGCACCGGCACCACGCTCGGCGACCCGGTCGAGGCGCAGGCCCTGCTTGCCACGTACGGCCGGGGCCGGGACCCGCGGCGGCCGCTGCTGCTGGGCTCGGTCAAGTCGAACATCAGCCACACCCAGGCCGCGGCCGGCGTCGCCGGGATCATCAAGATGGTCATGGCCCTGCGCCACGACGTGCTGCCCCGGACCCTGCACGTCGACGCGCCGACCTCCCACGTGGACTGGAGCGCCGGCACCGTCCGGCTGCTCACCGAGCAGCGGTCCTGGCCGCGCGGCGACGAGCCGCGCCGCTTCGGCGTGTCGTCGTTCGGGCTCAGCGGCACCAACGCGCACGCCATCATCGAGGAGGCGCCCGCCGCGGCGGAGCCCGAGCCGGCCACCGTCACGCCGGACGAGCTGCCCTGGCTGGTCTCCGGGCGCAGTCCCGCCGCGCTGCGCGCGCAGGCCGCCCGGCTGCTCGACTTCCTGCGCGGCGACGGAGACCCGGTGGCGATCGCCCGGGCGCTGGCCACGACCCGCTCCGCCCTGGAACACCGGGCCGCCATCACCGCCGCCGACCCGGCCCCCGCGCTCGCCGCGCTCGCCGCCGACCAGCCCGCCGCCGGCCTGGTCACCGGCGCCACCCACGGGCGCGGCAGGCTCGCCGTGCTGTTCACCGGGCAGGGCGCGCAGCGCCTGGGTATGGGCCGGGAGCTGTACCGGCGGTTCCCGGTGTTCGCCGAGGCGTTCGACGAGGTGTGTGCGCACTTCGACGGGCTGCGCGAGGTGGTCTGGGGCGACGACGCGGGCGCCCTCGAGCAGACCGGCAACGCGCAGCCCGCGCTGTTCGCACTCGAGGTGGCCCTCTACCGGCTCGCCGCCGACCAGGGCATCGCCCCCGACTACCTCATCGGACACTCGATCGGTGAGGTCGCCGCGGCCCACGTTGCCGGGGTGTTCTCGCTGGCCGACGCGGCGACGCTGGTCGCCGCCCGGGGCCGGCTGATGCAGGCCCTGCCCGGCGGTGGCGCGATGGTCGCGGTCGAGGCAGCCGAGGTCGAGGTCGTTCCGCGGCTTTCCGGCGGGGTCTCGATCGCGGCGGTGAACGGGCCGTCGTCGGTGGTGCTGTCCGGCGACGAGGACGCCGTCGCGGCGGTGGTGGCCGGGCTGGGCGAGCGCCGCAGCAGGCGGCTCGCGGTCAGCCACGCGTTCCACTCCGCACACATGGACGGCATGCTCGAAGAGTTCCGCGCCGTCGTCGCCGGGCTCTCCGCGCAGGCGCCGTCGCTGCCGATCGTCTCCACCGTGACCGGCGCGCTCGCCACCGTCGATCAGCTCACCTCCGCCGACTACTGGGCCGGGCAGGTCCGGGCCACCGTCCGGTACGCCGACGGCGTCACCTGGCTGCGCGAACACGGCGTCACCGCGTACCTGGAGCTCGGCCCGGACGGCACACTCGCCGCGATGACCCGGGGGATCGTCGAGGAGGCCACCGTCGCGGCCGCGCTGCGCGCCGGGCGCCCGGATACCGCCACCCTCACCGCCGCGCTGGCCGAGCTGCACGTCAACGGCGTGCCGGTGCGCTGGGACGGCTGGTTCACCGGCACCGGCACCGCGCCCGCCGACCTGCCGACGTACGCGTTCCAGCGCCGCCGCTACTGGCCCAGGGGTGTCCGCGGCGCCGCGGCCGGACTGGGCGCCGCGCACCACCCGCTGCTCGACTCCGCCGTGTCCCTGGCCAACTCCGACGGCCTGCTGCTCACCGGCAGGCTCGCCGTGCGGTCGCACCCGTGGCTCGCCGACCATGCTGTGGCAGGGACCGTGCTGCTGCCCGGCACCGCCTTCCTCGAGCTGGCCGTGCGGGCCGGCGACGAGGTCGGCTGCGACCGGGTCGAGGACCTCACCCTCGCCGCGCCGCTGGCGCTGCCCGCGACCGGCGGCGTCGACGTGCAGTTGTGGGTGGGTAGCCCGGACGAGACCGGCCGCCGCACCCTCGACGTCTACGCCCGGCCGGAGGGCGCCGAGGACGAGCCGTGGACGCCGCACGCGGCCGGCACGCTCACCGCGGGCGCCTTACGTACCGAGACGGACGCGGTCGCGCCGGAGGGCGCCGAGGCGATCGACCTGACCGGCCGCTACGAGGTGTTGGCCGACGCCGGATTCGCCTACGGGCCGGCATTCCGCGGCCTGCGGGCCGCATGGCGGCACGGCGACGACGTGTACGCCGAGGTGGCGCTGCCGGAGTCCGTCGCGGCGGACGCGTTCGGCATCCATCCCGCGCTGCTCGACGCCGTACTGCACGCCGCCTCGCTGATGGACCTGGCCGGCGTGCCCTTCGCCTGGCAGGACGTCACCCTGCACGCCTCCGGCGCCACCGCGGTCCGGGTGCGGCTCTCCCCGGCCGGCGACGGCGCCGTCACCATCGCCGTCGCCGACCCGGCCGGCAGGCCGGTCATGTCGATCGGCTCGCTGGCCCTGCGCGAGCCGGCGGGCGCCGCCTCCGGCCGCGATGTGCTCTACCGCCTCGACTGGGTTCCCCTGCGCGGCACCTCGGTCGTGCCGCCGGCGGTCGCGCTGTCCGGACCGGACGCCTTCGGCCTCGCGCCCGGCCTGCCGGTCGACGACACCGCCGCGATCGTGCTCACCCAGGTCGTCACCGGAGACGAGCCGGTCGCCGCCGCGCACGCCGCCGCCGCGGCCGCCCTGACGCGGATCCAGGCGTGGCTCGCCGACACCTCGAACACCAGGCGGCTGGTCTTCGTCACCCGCGGCGCGGACACCGATCCGGCCGCCGCCGCGGTGCGCGGCCTGGTCCGCTCCGCGCAGGCCGAGCACCCCGGCCGCTTCGGCCTGGTCGACCTGGACCCGGCCGGCGGCGCCGACGGGCTGCTCGCCGCGCTCGGCTCCGACGAGCCGCAGCTGAGCCTGCGCGGCGGCGACATCCGCTGCGGCCGGCTGGCCCGGGCCGCCGCCGCACCAGGCGGGCCGGCCTGGGACCCGGAGGGCACCGTCCTGATCACCGGCGGCACCGGCGGCCTCGGCGCCGTCGTCGCCCGCCACCTCGTCGCCCGCGGCATGCGCAATCTGCTGCTGGTCAGCCGCCGCGGCCCGGACGCGGACGGCGCGGCCGAACTGGTCGCCGAGCTGACCGCCGCGGGCGCCCGCGCGGACGTGGCCGCCTGCGACGTCGCGGACGCCGCCGCCGTCGAGGCCCTGATCGGCGGCATCGCCGACCTGACCGCCGTGGTGCACTCGGCCGGCGTGCTGGACGACGGCGTCATCGAGTCGCTCACCCCGCAGCGCCTGGACGTGGTGCTGCGGCCCAAGGCGGACGCCGTCTGGAATCTGCACCGCGCGGCCGCCGACGTCGCCGGTTTCGTGGTCTTCTCCTCGTTCTCCGGCACCGTCGGCGCGGCCGGACAGGCGAACTACGCCGCCGCGAACGCCTTCGTAGACGCGGTCGCCGAGCTGCGCCGTACCGAAGGAAAGGCCGGGCTGTCCCTGGGCTGGGGACCGTGGGCGTCCACGTCCGGCATGACCGGCGAGCTGTCCGACGCCGACCTCGACCGGCTCGCCCGCGCGGGCACCCCGGCGCTCACCGTCGAGCAGGGACTCGACCTGCTCGACGCCGCGCTGGCCGCCGACGCGGCGACGCTGCTCCCGGTCCGGCTCGACCTGCCGGTGCTGCGCGCCCGCGGCGAGGTGCCGGCGTTCCTGCGCGGCCTGATCCGCTCGCCGCGCCGCTCCGCGGTCTCCGGCACCGAGGCCGCCGCCGGCCTGGTGCACCAGCTGTCCCGCCTCGGCGACGACGAGCGCCGCGAAACCCTGGGCGGGCTGGTCCGCGCCCAGGTCGCCGCCGTGCTCGGCCACGCCGACCCGAAGGACGTCGACCCGGCGCGCCCGTTCACCGACCTGGGCTTCGACTCGCTCACCGCGGTCGAACTGCGCAACCGGCTGTCCACGGTGACCGGCCTGCGCCTGAGCGCCACCATGGTCTTCGACCATCCGACCGTGGCCGTGCTCGCCGCGCACCTGCTCGAGGCCCTGATGGGCTCGGCGCGGGCGGCCACGCCGACCGCGCCGCTCGCCTCCACCTCCGACGACCCGATCGTGATCGTCGGCATGAGCTGCCGCTATCCGGGCGGCGTCCGCTCGCCCGAGGACCTGTGGCGGCTCGTCGAGGAGGAGACCGACGCCATCTCCGGCTTCCCGGTCAACCGCGGCTGGGACCTCGAGCACCTCTACGACCCGGACCCCGACCACCTCGGCACCACGTACGCCCGGTACGGCGGCTTCCTGCACGACGCGGGCGAGTTCGACCCGGCGTTCTTCGGCATGAGCCCGCGCGAGGCGCTGGCCACCGACGCGCAGCAGCGGCTGCTCCTGCAGGCCTCCTGGGAGGCGCTCGAGCGGGCCGGGATCGACCCGGTGACGCTGCGCGGCAGCCGTACCGGCGTGTTCGCCGGCATCATGTACAACGACTACTCGGCCTTCCTGACCGGGCGGGAGTTCGAGGGCTTCCAGGGCAGCGGCACCTCGGCCAGCATCGCCTCCGGCCGCGTGGCGTACGCCCTGGGCCTTACGGGCCCGGCCGTCTCGGTCGACACCGCCTGCTCCTCGTCGTTGGTCGCACTGCACTGGGCCATGCACGCCCTCCAGGCCGGCGAATGCACCCTCGCACTGGCCGGCGGCGTCACCGTCATGTCGACGCCCACCTCGCTGATCGAGTTCTCCCGCCAGCGTGGCCTGTCCCCGGACGGGCGCTGCAAGGCGTTCTCCGACGCGGCGGACGGGGTCGGCTGGTCCGAGGGCGTCGGCGTGGTCGTGCTCGAGCGGCTCTCCGAGGCCCGGCGCAACGGGCACACCGTGCTCGCCGTGGTGCGCGGCTCGGCGGTGAACAGCGATGGCGCCTCGAACGGGCTGACCGCACCGAACGGCCCCTCCCAGCAGCGGGTCATCCGTGCGGCGCTGTCCAGCGCCGGCCTCGGCACCTGCGACGTCGACGTGGTCGAGGCGCACGGCACCGGTACCCGGCTCGGCGACCCGATCGAGGCGCAGGCGCTGCTCGCCACGTACGGGCAGGATCGCGCCGAGGAACGTCCGCTGCTGCTCGGCTCGGTGAAGTCGAACATCGGCCACACCCAGGCCGCCGCCGGCGTCGCCGGGATCATCAAGATGGTCATGGCGATGCGCCACGGCAGCGTGCCGCGCAGCCTGCACGCCGACCGCCCGTCGTCGCAGGTGGACTGGTCGGCCGGCGCGGTGCAACCGGCCGCCGGCCGCAGCGCGTGGCCGGCGACCGGCCGGCCCCGGCGCGCCGCGGTGTCGTCCTTCGGCATCTCCGGAACCAACGCACACCTGATCCTCGAGCAGGCCCCGGCGGCCCCGGCCGCCGAGCACCGGGAGGACGCCGGACCGGTCGCCTGGCCGCTGTCCGGCCGCACCCGCGCCGCCCTGCGCGACCAGGCCGCCCGGCTGCGCGCCTTCCTCGCCGATCAGCACACCGCCGACGTCGGCCTGTCGCTGTCCACCACCCGGTCCGCGTTCGAGCAGCGGGCCGTGCTCGTCGGCGGCCGCGACGAGCTGCTGCGCGGGCTGGCCGCGCTCGCCGCCGACCAGCCCGCCGCCGGCCTGGTCACCGGCGCCACCCACGGGCGCGGCAGGCTCGCCGTGCTGTTCACCGGGCAGGGCGCGCAGCGCCTGGGTATGGGCCGGGAGCTGCACCGGCGGTTCCCGGTGTTCGCCGAGGCGTTCGACGAGGTGTGTGCGCACTTCGACGGGCTGCGCGAGGTGGTCTGGGGCGACGACGCGGAGGCCCTGGACCGGACCGGCTGGACCCAGCCCGCGCTGTTCACCCTCGAGGTGGCGCTGTTCCGGCTGCTGCGCTCGCTCGGCGTACGCCCGGACGTGCTGATCGGACACTCGATCGGTGAGGTCGCCGCGGCCCACGTTGCCGGGGTGTTCTCGCTGGCCGACGCGGCGACGCTGGTCGCCGCCCGGGGCCGGCTGATGCAGGCCCTGTCCGGCGGCGGCGCGATGGTCGCGGTCGAGGCGACCGAGGTCGAGGTCGAGGCGTTGCTGTCCGGCGGCGTCTCGATCGCCGCGGTCAACGGGCCGTCGTCGGTGGTCCTGTCCGGCGACGAGGACGCCGTCGCGGCGGTGGTGGCCGGCCTGGGCGAGCGCCGGACCAAGCGGCTCGCGGTCAGCCACGCGTTCCATTCGCACCGCATGGACCCGATGCTGGGCGACTTCGCGCAGGTCGTCGCCGGGCTCACCCTCAACGCCCCGCGGATCACGCTCGTCTCCGGCGTCACCGGGCGGGTGGAGACCGACCTGTTCGGCGACCCGGCGTACTGGGTGCGGCAGGTCCGCGAGGCGGTCCGCTTCGCCGACGGTCTCGCCGCCGCCGGCGCCGGCGTCCTCGTCGAGGCCGGCCCCGACGGCGTGCTCGCCGCGCTGGCCGAGGGCGTCCTCGAAGCCGAAGCCGTGCCGGGCCTGCGCGGCGACCGCGACGAGGTGCGTGCCGTCACCGCCGCACTCGGCCGGCTGCACGTGCGCGGCGTCGCCGTGGACTGGGCCGCCTACTTCGGCACCTCCGCACGCCGGATCGACCTGCCGACCTATGCCTTCCAGAACGAGCTCTACTGGCCCGACACGGTCGCGCCGGGCGCCGCCGCGGCCGCCGCCGACCCGGCCGACGCCGCGCTCTGGGACGCGGTGGAGAGCGGCGACGGCAACGGCCTGGCCGCCCTGCTCGGCCTGCGCGACGAGCAGCACGCCTCGCTGTACGCGCTGCTGCCCGCCCTGTCCTCGTGGCGCCGGCAGCGCGCCGAGAACGCGGCCCTGGACACCGTCCGTTACCGGGTGCGGTGGAAGCCGGTGCGCGCCGCGGCCGCGCCGGTGCTCGACGGCACCTGGCTGATCGTCACCGCCCGCGACGTCGACGCCACCGCGATCACCGGCGCGCTGCGCGGTCACGGCGCACGCCTCGAAACCCTCGACGTGACCGGGCTCGACCGGGTCGCCGTCGCCGCCGCGCTCGAAGAGCACCGCGACGCCGCCGGGCTGCTGTCCCTGCTCGCCCTGGCCGATCGGCCGGCGGCCGCCGCCGGACTTCCCGAGGGGCTGGCCGGGGTGGTCACCCTGGCACAGGCGCTCGCCGACGTCACCTGGGGCGTGCCGGTCTGGACCCTCACCCGCGGCGCCGTCTCCACCGGGCCCGCCGACCCGCTCGAGAACCCGGCACAGGCTGCCGCCTGGGGCTTCGGCCGGGCCGCCGCCCTCGAGCGGCCGACACCGGCCAGCGGCCTGCTCGACCTGCCCGCGGTCCTCGACGCCCCGGCGGTGCGGCTGCTGGCCGGCGTCCTGGCCGCGCGCGGCGGCGAGGACCAGCTGGCGATCCGGGACACCGGCCTGCACGCCGCCCGCCTGGAGCGCCACCCGATCGCCTCGGCGCCCGCCGCGGACGCGTTCACCGCCTCCGGGACGGTGCTGATCACCGGCGGCACCGGCGCGCTCGGCGCGGCCGTCGCCCGCTGGCTCGCCGCCGCGGGCGCGGAACATCTGGTGCTCACCGGCCGCCGCGGCCCGGACGCGCCCGGCGCGGCCGAACTGGCCGCCGAACTGGAGGCGATGGGGCCGCGCGTCACCGTGCTCGCCTGCGACACCGGGGACCGTGACGCGCTCGCCGCGGTGATCGCCGAGTACCCGCCGACCGGCGTGGTACACGCCGCCGGCATCGGCCAGGCCGGGCCGCTCACCGGGACGCCGCTTGCGGCGGTAGCCGCGACGACCGCCGCCAAGATGGCGGGCGCCGCGCACCTCGACAGCCTTCTCGACGGGCACCAGCTCGACTTCTTCGTGCTGGTGTCGTCGATCGCCGGGGTCTGGGGCAGCGCGGGGCAGAGCGCGTACGGCGCCGCCAACGCTTACCTGGACGCCCTCGCACAGCAGCGCCGCGCCCGCGGTCTCACCGCCACCTCGGTCGCCTGGGGACCGTGGGGGGACGCCGGCATGGCCACCCACCAGGCCATGTCCGACAGCCTGAGCCGGAGCGGCCTGAACTTCCTGCGCCCCGACTCGGCCGTCGCCGAGCTGCGCCGCGCGGTGCAGCAACAGGACGTGACGGTCGTCGTCGCCGACGTGGACTGGACCACGTACCACCCGATCTTCACAGCGGCCCGGTCCAGCCGGATGTTCGACGAACTGCCCGAGGTGCAGGCCCTCTACGCGGCCGAGGAGAAGTCGCCCGGCGCGGTCTCGGCGCTCGGCGAGCGGCTGCGCGGCCTTGGCGACGAGGAGCAGACCCGGCTGCTCGTCGAACTCGTGCGCACCGAGGCGGCCACCGTGCTGGGCCACCCGTCCGCCGAACAGGTGGCCGAGCGCCGCGCCTTCCGCGACGCCGGCCTCGACTCGCTGACCGCGGTCGAACTGCGCAAGCGCCTGGTCGCGCGCACCGGGCTGGCCCTGCCCAGCACGCTGGCCTTCGACTACCCGACACCGGTCGCCGTGGCAGAGCTCCTGCGCGGCGAGCTCCTCGGCACCGACGGCGGCCCGGCCGGCGCCGTGAGCGTCGGCGCGGCCCGCTACAGCGAGCCGATCGCCATCGTCGGCATGGCGTGCCGGTTCCCCGGCGGCGTGCGAACACCCGAGCAGTTCTGGCAGCTGATCGCCGAGGGCGCCGACGCGATCAGCGAGTTCCCCGTCAACCGCGGCTGGGACACCGAGAACCTCTACGATCCGGAGCCCGACCACGCCGGCACCACGTACTCCACCAGGGGTGGCTTCCTGCACGAGGCGGGCCGGTTCGACCCCGGCTTCTTCGGCATCTCCCCGCGCGAGGCGCTGTCGATGGAGCCGCAGCAGCGGCTGCTGCTGGAGACCACCTGGGAGGCGTTCGAGTACGCCGGTATCGACCCGGCCGACGTGCACGGCAGCCGCACCGGCACCTTCATCGGATCCACCTACCAGGAGTACGGCCTCGGCCTGGACACCGACGCCGCCGGGCACGCCGTCACCGGCACCAGCCCGAGCGTGCTCTCCGGCCGGCTCGCCTACCTCTTCGGGCTGGAGGGGCCCGCGGTCACCGTCGACACCGCCTGCTCCTCGTCCATGGTCGCGCTGCACCTGGCCTGCCAGTCGCTGCGCAACGGCGAGACCGACCTGGCACTGGCCGGCGGTGCCACCGTGATGACCAACCCGAACCCGTTCATCGCGTTCAGCCGGCAGCGGGCGCTCGCCGCCGACGGGCGGTGCAAGGCGTTCTCCGACGACGCGGACGGCATGACCCTGGCCGAGGGCGTCGGCGTGGTCGTCGTCGAGCGCCTCTCCGACGCGCAGCGCAACGGCCACCCGATCCTGGCGGTCGTCCGCGGCAGCGCGATCAATCAGGACGGTGCCTCCAACGGCCTGACCGCCCCGAACGGCCCCGCACAGCAGCGGGTCATCCGGCAGGCGCTGAGCAACGCGCGCCTCGGCACCGCGGACATCGACGTGGTCGAGGCGCACGGCACGGGTACCGCGCTGGGCGACCCGATCGAGGTGCAGGCGCTGCAGGCCACGTACGGCCGCGACCGCGACCCGGGGCGGCCGCTGCTGCTCGGCTCGGTGAAGTCGAACATCGGGCACACCCAGTCCGCGGCCGGCGTCGCCGGGATCATCAAGATGGTGCTGGCCCTGCGGCACGGCTCGCTGCCCCGCACCCTGCACGCGGAGCAGCCGTCCACGCACGTCGACTGGACGTCCGGCACGATCAGCCTGCTGCACGAGCCGGCCGGCTGGCACCCGTCGCCCGAGCGGATCCGCCGCGGCGCGGTGTCCTCGTTCGGCATCAGCGGCACCAACGCGCACGCCATCATCGAGCAGGCACCCGATCCGGCCCCGCTGCCGCCGCGGCCGGAACACGACGGGCCGCTGCCGTGGGTGCTGTCCGCCCGTACGCCGGCCGCGCTCGCCGGGCAGGCCGCCAACCTGGCCGGGCTCGCCGGCGCCGACCCGCTCGACGTCGGCTTCTCGCTGCTGACCGACCGGGCGCTGTTCGAGCAGCGCGCCGTCGTCGTCGGCGCGAGCGCGGACGAACTGCTGGCCGGCGCGGCCACGCTGGCCGGCGGGCGGTCCGCCGGCAACGTGGTCACCGGCACCGCCGACGTGGACGGCAAGGTCGTCTTCGTCTTCCCCGGGCAGGGCTCCCAGTGGGCCGGCATGGGCGCGCGGCTGCTCGACGAGTCGCCGGACTTCGCCGAGCGCCTCGGCGAGTGCGCCGCCGCGCTCAGCGAGTTCTGCGACTGGAACCTGGTCGACGTGCTCCGCCAGGCCGACGGCGCGCCCTGCCTGGACCGTGTCGACGTGGTGCAGCCCGCGTCGTTCGCGGTCATGGTGTCGCTCGCCGCGATGTGGCAGGCGCACGGCGTACGCCCCGACGCGGTGGTCGGCCACTCGCAGGGTGAGATCGCCGCGGCGACCGTGGCCGGCGCACTGTCCCTGTCCGACGGCGCCCGCGTCGTCGCCCTGCGCAGCCAGGCCATCGGCGCCACCCTCGCGGGCACCGGCGCGATGATGTCCGTCGCGCTGTCCGCGGAGGACGCCGCGCGCCGCATCGAGGGGACCGGTCTGTCCCTCGCCGCGATCAACGGGCCCGGCGCCGTCGTCGTCTGCGGACCGGTCGGGCCGCTCGACGAGCTGGCCGGACGGCTGACCGCCGAGGACGTCCGGGTACGCCGGATCGCCGTGGACTACGCCTCGCACTCCGACTCGGTCGACCTGCTCCGCGAGCGGATCCTCGAGACGCTCGCCCCGATCCGGCCGCGGACCTCGGCGGTGCCGTTCTACTCCACGCTCACCGGTGCGTGGCAGGACACCGCCGGGCTGGACGCCGACTACTGGTTCCGCAACCTGCGGCACACCGTACGGTTCGCACCGGCCATCGCCGGCCTGGTGGACGAGGACCACCGAGTCTTCGTCGAGTGCAGCCCACACCCGGTGCTCACCATGGGCGTGCAGGCGGTCGCCGAGCAGGCCGGCGTCCCGGCCGCGGTGGTCGGCACGCTGCGCCGCGGCAGAGGCGGGTCCGACCGCTTCCTCACTTCACTGGCCGAGGCGTTCGTCCGCGGCGTCCGGGTGGACCTGCGGCCGGTGTTCGCGGACACCGGCGCGCGGCGGATCCCGCTGCCCACGTACGCCTTCGCCGACGAGTTCCTCTGGGCGATCCGGGCGCCGCGGCAGCCCGACGGCGCCGGACCGGCCGACGACGCGTTCTGGACCGCGGTGGAGGGCGGCGACACCGACGCCCTCGCCGCCGGCCTCGAGCTGGACGCTGCCGCGCTCACCCCGGTGCTGCCCGCCCTGGCCCGGTGGCGCCGGCGCCGCCAGGACAGCTCCACCATCGACCGGTGGCGCTACCGGTCCGGCTGGAAGCCGCTCGCCTCGCTGCCGCCCGGCGAACTCGCCGGCACCTGGCTGCTGGTCGGTGACGACGCCGAGGTGGCCGCCGCGCTCGCCGCGCACGGCGCCACCGTCGTGCACGAGGCCGGCGGGCACGAGCTCGCCGGGGTGGTGTCGGTGCTCGCCGCCGAGGAACGGCTCACCGCGCGCCACCCGGGCCTGACCGAGGGCCTGGCCCGCAGCATCGAGCTGGTACAGGCCGGTCACGACGTGCCGCTCTGGTTCCTCACCCGTGGAGCGGTCATGAGCGGTCGCGCGGACCGGATCACCAACCCGGTACAGGCGCAGATCGCCGGCCTGGCCTGGACCGCCGCGCTGGAACACCCGCAGCGCGTCGGCGGCGTCATCGACCTGCCGGCCGAGCTGGACCGGCGGGCGGGGGAGCGACTCGCCGCGATCCTGACCGGTGCCACCGGCGAGGACCAGGTCGCGATCCGGTCCGCGGGCGTGCTGGCCCGGCGCATCCGGCGAGCCCCCGCCGAGCGGAAGCGGCAGTGGGCGCCGACCGGCACGGTCCTGGTCACGGGCGGCACCGGGACGCTCGCCCCGCACCTGGCGCGGTGGCTCGCGGACCGCGGCGCGGAGCGGATCGTCCTGATCAGCCGTCGCGGCGGCGAGGCGCCCGGCGCGGCCGAGCTCATCGAGTCGCTCGGCGGGGTCGCCGAGGCGGTCGCCTGCGACGTCACGGACCGGGAGGCGCTGTCCGGGCTGATCGACCGGCTGGCCGCCGAGGGCGCCGCGGTGCGCACCGTCGTGCACACCGCCGCCGTCATCGAGCTGGCCGCCATCGAGGCGACGAGCCTGGAGGCGTTCGACCGGGTCATGCACGCCAAGGTGGGCGGGGCCCGGCTGCTCGACGAGCTGCTCGGCGACGACCTGGACGACTTCGTGCTCTTCTCGTCCACCGCCGGCATGTGGGGCAGCGGGCAGCACGCCGCGTACGTCGCCGCTAACGCCTACCTGAACGCGCTCGCCGAGCAGCGCCGCGCCCGGGGTGCCCGGGCCACCTCGATCTCCTGGGGCATCTGGTCCGACGACGTGTTGCTGGGCCGGGTCGACCCGTCGATGATCCGGCGCAGCGGCCTGGTCTTCATGGACCCGGCGCTCGCCCTGGCCGGCCTGGCGCAGGCCATGGAGTCCGACGACACCGTCGTCACCGTCGCCGACGTGGACTGGAAGCTCTACCACCCGGTCTTCACCTCGTCGCGGCCCACCACCCTCTTCGAGGAGGTGCCGGAGGTCGCCGCGCTGGAGCGTGAGGCGCCGGCATCCGACGGCGGCTTCGCCGCCCGGATCCGCGCGCTGCCCGCGGCCGAGCGGGACCGCGTGCTGCTCGACCTGGTACGCGGCGAGGCCGCCGCCGCGCTCGGCCACGCCTCCTCCGAGTCGCTGTCCGAGCACAAGGCGTTCCGCGATGTCGGCTTCGAGTCGCTGACCGCCGTGGACCTGCGCAACCGCCTGGTCGCGAGGACCGGCCTGTCGCTGCCCAGCACGCTGGTCTTCGACTACCCGAACCCGCGCGGCCTGGTCGACTTCCTCCGCGGCGAGCTCGTCGGTACGGCCGCAGCGACGGCCACGGCGACCGCCGCGGCCGGCACCGACGAGCCGATCGCCATCGTCGGCATGGGCTGCCGCTACCCCGGTGGCGTCGCGTCGCCACAGGACCTCTGGGACCTGATGCTCAGCGGCGGCGACGCGATCAGCGAATTCCCGGACGACCGCGGCTGGGACACCGACGGCCTGTACGACCCGGACCCGGACCGCTCTGGCAAGACCTACTCGATCCGCGGCGGCTTCCTGCGCGACGTGGCCGATTTCGACGCCGGATTCTTCGGCATCTCGCCGCGCGAGGCGCTGGCCATGGACCCGCAGCAGCGGCTGCTGCTCGAGACGAGCTGGGAGACGCTGGAACGCGCCGGGATCCGGCCGTCCACCCTGCGCGGCAGCCGGACCGGCACCTTCATCGGCGCCAGCTACCAGGACTACAGCGCCGGCACCGCGGTGCAGGACGGCGCCGAGGGCCACCTGGTCACCGGCACCATCTCCAGCGTGCTGTCCGGCCGGCTGGCCTACCACTACGGCCTCGAAGGACCGGCGGTCACGCTCGACACCGCCTGCTCCTCGTCGCTGGTCGCGCTGCACCTGGCCTGCCAATCGCTGCGCAACGGCGAGAGCGACCTGGCCCTGGCCGGCGGCGTCAGCGTGATGGCAACGCCCAGCGCGTTCGTCGGCTTCAGCCGCCAGCGCGCGATGGCGGTGGACGGGCGCTGCAAGGCGTACTCGGAGGCGGCCGACGGCATGAGCCTCGCCGAGGGCGTCGGCCTGGTGCTCGTCGAACGGCTCTCCGACGCCCAGCGCAACGGGCACGCCGTCCTTGCTGTCATCCGCGGGTCGGCGGTCAACTCCGACGGCGCGTCCAACGGCCTGACCGCACCCAACGGCCCCTCGCAGCAGCGCGTCATCCGGGCGGCCCTGGCCGGCTCGGGCGTCGACGCCGACGAGGTCGACGTGGTGGACGGGCACGGCACCGGCACCAGGCTGGGCGACCCGATCGAGGCGCAGGCGCTGCTCGCCACGTACGGCGCGAAGCGCACCCGCCCGCTGCTGCTCGGCTCGGTCAAGTCGAACATCGGCCACACCCAGATGGCCTCCGGCGTCGCCAGCGTCATCAAGATGGTGCTCGCGCTGCAGCACGGCACCGTGCCGGCGACCCTGCACGTCGACCGGCCCTCGTCGCACGTCGACTGGGTGCCCGGCGCGATCGAGCTGGCCACCGAGACCACCGCGTGGCCCGAGGTGGGCCGCCCGCGCCGGGCCGGTGTCTCGTCGTTCGGTCTCAGCGGCACCAACGTGCACCTCGTGCTGGAGCAGGCCCCGGCCGTCACCCCGGTCCCGCCGGGGGCTCAGGGCGGGCCGATCGTGCTCTCCGGCGGCACGCAGACCGCGCTCCGTGCGCAGGCCGCCCGGCTGCGGTCGGTGCTGGACGAGCGCCCGGAGCTGCCGCTGGCCGACCTGGCCGCCGCGCTCGCCACCTCCCGGGCCGCCCTGCGGCACCGCGCCGCGGTGCTCGGCGACGACCGCGACCAGGTGGCGCGCGCCCTGGACGCGCTGCGCGACGGGCTGGCCGACCCGTCCCTGATCACCGACGCGCCGGCGCGCGGCGGCCTGGCCTTCCTGTTCACCGGGCAGGGCAGCCAGCGCGCCCGCATGGGCCACGCGCTGTACCGCCGCTTCCCCGTCTACGCGCAGGCCCTCGACGAGGTGCTCACCCACTTCGACCAGCTGCTCGACCGGCCGCTCGGCGAGCTGCTGACCGCCGAGCCGGGCAGCGCCGACGCGGCCCTGCTCGACGACACCCGCTGGACCCAGCCGGCGCTGTTCGCGCTGGAGACGGCGCTGTTCCGCCTGGTCGAGTCGTGGGGGCTCACCCCGGACCGGGTCGCGGGCCACTCGATCGGCGAGTACGCGGCGGCCGTGGCCGCCGGCGTGCTGTCGGTGCCGGACGCCTGCGCCCTCGTCGCGGCCCGCGGCCGGCTCATGTCGGAGCTTCCCGCCGGCGGCGTGATGATCGCCGTGGAGGCGACCGAGGACGAGGTCACGCCGCTGCTCACCGACGGCGTCTCGATCGCGGCCGTCAACGGCCCGCGCTCGCTGGTGCTCTCCGGCGACGACGGGCCGGTCTCCGCGGTCGCGTCCCGGTTCGCCCGGGCCCGGCGGCTCGCCGTCAGCCACGCGTTCCACTCCGCGCACATGGACCCGATGCTGGCGGCCTTCGCCGAGGTGGCGGAATCGGTCACCTACACCTCGCCGCTGATCCCGCTGGTCTCCACGGTCACCGGCGAGCCGGTGCCGGCCGAGCGCGTTGCCTCTGCCGGCTACTGGGTGGACCAGGTTCGCGCCACCGTCCGGTTCGCCGACGCCGTGGCATGGCTGGCCGCCGACGGCACCGGCACCGCCCTGGAGATCGGCCCGGACGCCACGCTCAGCGGTGCGGCCGGCGACAGCCTGGTCTGCGTGCCGGCGCTGCGCCGCGACACCGGCGAGGTCACCGCCCTCTTCGCCGCCCTGGCCCGGGTGCATGCCCGCGGCGCGGACGTGCACTGGGACGCCGTCTTCCCCGCGGTCACCGCCCGGGTGGACCTGCCGACCTATCCGTTCCAGCGGCAGCGGTTCTGGCCCGAGCCCGCGGACCTGGCGGTCACCGTCGACGCCGAGTTCTGGGCCGCCGTGGAGAACGGCGAGGTGCCCCTGGACGAGCCCACCCGGCAGACGCTGACCTCGTGGCGGCGCCGCCGCGAGGAGGCGACCACCCTCAACGGGCTGCGCTACCGGATCGCCTGGTCGCCGGTCACCGGCGCGGAGCGCCGTGGCGGCCCGTGGCTCGCACTGGTCGCGCCCGGCGACACCGGCGAGGTGGTCACCGCGCTGGGCGCCACCGCCGTGACCGTCGCGAGCCCGGACCGCGCCGCGCTCGCCGCGCGGCTGGCCGGCATCGAGGTCAACGGGGTCGTCTCGCTGCTCGGCGACGTGGTCTCCACGGCGGCGGTCGTACAGGCGCTCGGCGACGCCGGCATCGCCGCGCCGCTCTGGATCGTCACCACCCGGGCCGTCGCGGTCACGGACTCCGACCCGGCGCCGGACCCGGACCAGGCCGCGATCCAGGGCTTCGGCCGCGTCGTCGCGCTCGAACACCCGGATCGCTGGGGCGGCCTCATCGACCTCGACCCGGCGGCGGCCGGCCGGCTCAGCTTCGCCGGCGGCGAGCTGGCGGTCCGGACTCACGCGAGCTACGCCCGGCGGCTCGTGCACGCCCCGGCCGGCGGCGCGGCCGCGCCCGTTCCGCTCGACCTGACCGGCGGCACCACGCTGATCACCGGCGGTACCGGGGGCATCGGCGCACACGTGGCCCGCCGCCTGGCCGCCCGCGGCGCCGAGCACCTGCTGCTGCTCAGCCGCGGCGGCCCGCAGGCGCCGGGCGCCGCCGAGCTGGCCGCCGAGCTGGGTCCGAGGGCGACCATCGTGGCGTGCGACGCGGCCGACCGCGACGCGCTGGCCGCCGTCCTCGACGGCCACACCGTCACCGGCGTCTTCCACACCGCGGGCGTGGTGGACGACGGCGTGGTCGACGCGCTCACCCCGGACCGCTTCGCCGCGGTGTGGCGCGCCAAGGTCGACGCCGCCCGCAACCTGCACGAGCTCGCCACCGAGGCGTCCGCGTTCGTGCTGTTCTCGTCGACCGCCGGCGTGCTCGGCGCGGCCGGGCAGGGCAACTACGCGGCCGCCAACGCCTGGCTGGACGCGTTCGCCGCGTACCGTCGCTCGCTCGGTCTGCCGGCGACCGCGGTGGCCTGGGGTCCGTGGGCCGAGGCCGGCATGGCCGCCGGCGCCGAGGTGGAGGAGCGGGTCAGGCGCGGCGGATTCGCGCCGATGCCGCCCGGGCTGGCCGTCGCGGCGCTCGAGCAGGCGGTCGAGCGCGAGGACGTCGCCGTCACCGTCGCCGACGTGGACTGGCAGCGGTACGCGGCGATCTTCGCCGGCGCGCTGCTGGCCGACCTGCCGGAGGTCCGCCGGGCCGCGACCGCCGCGCCCGCGGGCGGCGCCGACCTGCGCGGCCGGCTGGCGGGCCTCTCCGACCAGGCCCGGGCCCGCTTCGTGCTCGACCTGGTACGCGCCGGCGCGGCCGCGGTGCTCGGTCACCCCGACCGCAGCGGTGTCGGCACCGACCAGGCCTTCTCCGACCTGGGCTTCGACTCGCTGACGATCCTGGAGCTGCGCAACAGCCTGGCCGCCGCGACCGGGCTGACCCTGCCCGCCACGCTGGTCTTCGACTATCCGACCCCGACGGACCTGGCCGACCACCTGCTCGCCCGGCTGTCCGGAACGTTCGCAGACGTCGAAGCGCCCGCGGCCGCCGCCGTGGACGTCACCGACGACGGAATCGTCATCGTCGGCATGGGCTGCCGGTTCCCCGGCGGCGTGGAGACGCCCGAGGACCTGTGGCGGCTGCTCGCCGACGGCGCCGACGCCATCGCGGGTTTCCCCGAAGACCGCGGCTGGGATCTGGACGCTCTCGCCCGCGGCGCGTCCGCCACCGCGGAGGGCGGCTTCCTGGACGGGGTCGGACGGTTCGACGCGCCGTTCTTCGGCATCTCGCCGCGCGAGGCCCTGGCCATGGACCCGCAGCAGCGGCTGCTGCTGGAGACCAGCTGGGAGGCGCTCGAGCGGGCCGGCATCGACCCGACCGGGCTGCGCGGCTCGGCAACCGGTGTCTTCGTCGGCACCAATGGCCAGGACTACCTGACGATGCTGCGCCGGGGCACCGCCGACGTGCGGGGTCACGTGGCCACCGGCAACACCGCCAGCGTGATGTCCGGCCGGGTCTCCTACACGCTCGGGCTGGAGGGGCCGGCCGTCACGGTCGACACCGCCTGCTCCTCGTCGCTGGTCGCCGTGCACCTGGCGGTGCAGGCGCTGCGTGCCGGCGAGTGCACCCTGGCGCTGGCCGGCGGCGCGTCGGTGATGTCCAGCCCGGACGCCTTCATCGAGTTCAGCGCGCAGGGCGGCCTCGCACCCGACGGCCGCTGCAAGGCGTTCGGCGACGGCGCCGACGGCACCGCCTGGTCCGAGGGGGCCGGCGTCATCGTCCTGGAGCGCCGCTCCGACGCGATCCGGCACGGGCACGAGATCCTCGGCGTGGTCCGCGGCACCGCGGTCAACTCCGACGGCGCCTCCAACGGCCTCACCGCCCCGAACGGGCGCGCACAGCAGCGGGTCATCCGCGCCGCGCTGGCCGCCGCCCGCCTGGCACCCGGCGAGGTGGACGCGGTCGAGGCGCACGGCACCGGCACCACGCTCGGCGACCCGATCGAGGCCAACGCGCTGATCGCCGCGTACGGCCGGGACCGGCGGGCGCCGTTGCTGCTCGGCTCGGTCAAGTCCAACCTGGGCCACACCCAGGCCGCCGCCGGCATGGCCGGGATCATCAAGATGGTCATGGCGATGCGGCACGGCACCATGCCGAGGACGCTGCACGCGGACACCGCCTCCCGCCGCGTCGACTGGACCTCCGGTGCGCTCGAACTGGTCAACCAGGCACGCGTCTGGCCCGAGGCCGGCCACCCGCGCCGGGCCGGCGTCTCCGCGTTCGGGGTCAGCGGCACCAACGCGCACCTCATCCTGGAACAGGGCGCCGCGATCGGCGCCGCGTCGCCGGCGACGGTCAGGCCGGCGCGGGTGCCGTGGCTCGTCTCCGGGCGCGGCGACGCCGCGCTGGAGGCGCAGATCGAGCGGATCCGCGCGGCCGCGGCGGACCTGTCCCCGGTGGACGTCGGGTACTCGCTGCTGGACCGGGCCATCTTCGCCCGGCGGGCGGTGCTGATCGGCGACACCGTCGTGCGAGGCACCGCCGCCGACCACGCCGTCGGCATCCTCTTCTCCGGTCAGGGTTCGCAGCGCGCCGGGATGGGCCGCGGCCTGTACGCGCGGTTCCCGGTGTTCGCGGCGGCGTTCGACGCGGTGACCGAACACCTGGGTGACGTCGACTGGGACGACCTGGACCAGACCGGCAACGCCCAGCCGGCCATCTTCGCGGTCGAGGTCGCCCTTTATCGGCTGCTGGAGTCGTGGGGTGTCCGCCCGGAGGTCGTGGGCGGTCATTCGGTGGGTGAGATCGCGGCGGCGCATGTCGCCGGGGTCCTGTCGCTGGAGGACGCGTGCGCGTTGGTCGCGGCGCGCGGGCGGTTGATGCAGGCGTTGCCCGCCGGCGGTGCGATGGTCGCGGTGCAGGCCGCGGAGTCGGACGTCGTGGTGACCGACGGTGTGTCGATCGCGGCCGTGAACGGCCCGGACGCCGTGGTGCTGTCCGGCCTTGAGGAGCCGGTCCTGGCGCTGGCGTCGCGTTTCGAGCGGTCCAGGCGGCTCGCGGTAAGCCACGCGTTCCATTCGGCGCTGATGGATCCGATGCTCGACGAGTTCGGCGAGGTGGTCGCGGGGCTGACGCTGAACCGGCCCGCCATGCCGCTCGTCTCGTGCGTCACCGGGCGGGTCGAGACCGACCTGTTCACCGAACCGGCGTACTGGGTGCGTCACGTCCGCGAGACGGTCCGCTTCGCCGAGGCGGTGCACGCCATGCGAGGGCTCGGCGTCGACGCCTTCGTCGAGGTCGGCCCGGACAGCGTGCTGGCCTCGCAGATCGGCCACGACACCGACCTGGTGGTGCCGACGCTGCGGCGGGACCGCGACGACGAGACCGCGCTCGTCACCGCGCTGGCCCGGCTGCACGTGGCCGGCGTCGGCGTGGACTGGCCGGTGCTGTTCGCCGGGGCGGGCGCGCGGCGCGTTCCGCTGCCCACCTACGCGTTCCAGCGCGAGCGCTACTGGCCCGAGCCGGCCCCGGCCACCCCGCCCGGCCCAGACGCCGAGTTCTGGGCCGCCGTGGATGGCGGCGACCTGGCCGCGCTGACCGCCTGGCGGGACCGCCAGGACGAGCCGGCGTGGCGCTACCGGATCACCTGGCGCCCGGTCACCCCGGCCGCGACACCCGGTCGGCGGCTGGTCATCGTCCCCGCCGGCGACGACCCCTGGGTCGCCGCGGTCGCCGCGGCCCTCGGCGGCGACGTCGTCACCGTGGGGGCGCCGCTGCCGGCCGGCGACCACGACCAGGTCGTGTCCGTCCTGGCCGGCTGGCCGCACGAGCTTGCCGCGGCGCTCGACCAGGCCGGCGTCACCGCGCCGCTCTGGTGTGTGACCCGCGGCGGCGTCTCGGTCGGCCGTTCCGAGCCGGCCGCCGACCCCGGACAGGCCGCGATCTGGGGTGTCGGCCGGGTCACCGCCCTGGACCACCCGGCCACCTGGGGCGGCCTGATCGACCTACCCGAGACCCTGGACGAGCGGGCCCTGGCCCGGCTGGTCCTCGGTGACGAGGACCAGATCGCGGTCCGCGCCTCGGGCGTGTACGCCCGCCGCCTGGTCCGCGATGCCGCCGACGGACCCGCGTGGCAGCCGGCCGGCACGGTCGCGGTCACCGGCGGCCTGTCCGGTTTCGGCGTGCCCACCGCCCGGTGGCTCGCCGCGCACGGCGCGGACCACGTCGTCATCGTCGGCGAGGGCGACGACGAGGCGCTGCGCGCCGACCTGGCCGCGGTGGGCGTCGAGCTCACCGTCGCATCCTCGCTGGACGGCCTCGCGCCGGACGCCGTGCTCTTCGTGGCCGAGGGCGGTGCCCGCGGCGACGACCCGGCCGCCGTCGTCGGCGCCCTGCGCGGCCAGCTCGACGGCGTCCTGCACGCCGCGGACAGGGTCATCCTGTTCGCCTCCATCGCCGGTGTCTGGGGCATCGCGGGCCAGCCCGGCCCGGCGGCCGCCAGCGCCTACGTCGACGCGGTCGCCGCCGGGCACCCGCACGCCATCGCGGTGTCCTGGGGCGCCTGGATCGGGCCCGGCTCGGACGACCTCGCCGTGCATCTGCGCGTCAACGGCCTGCCGGCGATGGACCCGGCCAAGGCGCTGACCGCGCTCGCCCGCTCGGCCGGGAAGTCGGTCACCGTCGCGGACGTGGCCTGGGAGCGGTTCGCGCCGGCCTTCACCCGTACCCGGCCCGCGCGGCTCTTCGCCGACCTGCCCGAGGCCCGGGTGGCGAAGCCCGCGCCCGCGATCGGGGCGGCGGCGGTCGCGAGGCTCGACACCGCGCGGCTGCTCGCCTTGGTGCGCGCCGAGGCCGCCGCCGTGCTCGGCCACCCGGACCCGGACGCCGTGCCGGCCAACCAGCCGTTCCGCGACCTGGGCTTCGACTCGCTGACCGCGGTGGACCTGCGCAATCAGCTGGCCGCCGCGACCGGCCTGGCTCTGCCCGCCACGCTGGTCTTCGACTACCCGACACCGCAGGCCCTGGCCGGGTTTCTGCGCGCCGGGCTCGCCGGCGACGCCGGCGACGTGATCGCGGCCCCGGCGCCGGGCGTCGCCGGCGACCCGATCGTCGTCGTCGGCATGGCCTGCCGGTACCCGGGCGGGGTCCGCTCGCCCGAGGACCTGTGGCGGCTGATGCTCGACGAGGTCGACGCGATCGGTGACTTCCCGACCGACCGCGGCTGGGACCTGGACCGCCTCGCGCACGGCGACGCCGACGGCCGGGGCCGCAGCGTCACCCGGAACGGCGGATTCCTCTACGACGTCGCCGACTTCGACCCGGAGTTCTTCGGCATCTCGCCGCGCGAGGCGATCGTCCTGGACCCGCAGCAGCGGATCCTGCTCGAGGCGTCCTGGGAGGCCCTGGAGCGGGCCGGCATCGACCCGGCCGGGCTGCGCGGCGGCGACGCCGGCGTCTTCGTCGGCGGCGGCAGCGGCGACTACCGCCCCGACCTCGGCCACGTCGGACATGTCGAGACGGCGCAGTCGGCCAGCCTGCTCGCCGGCCGGGTCTCATACACGCTCGGCCTGGAAGGGCCGTCGGTCACCGTGGACACCGCCTGCTCGTCGTCGCTGGTCGCGCTGCACCTGGCCGCGCAGGCGCTGCGGGCCGGCGAATGCTCGATCGCGCTGGCCGGCGGCGTCACCGTGATGTCGACCCCGGTGGGCTTCGTCGAGTTCGGCGAGATGGGCGCGCTCGCCGCCGACGGCCGCTGCCGGGCGTTCTCCGACTCCGCGGGCGGCACCGGCTGGTCCGAGGGCGTCGGCATGCTCGTGGTCGAGCGGTTGTCCGACGCGAGGAACCGCGGCCACACCGTGCTGGCCGTGCTGCGCGGCTCGGCGATCAACTCCGACGGCGCCTCCAACGGGATCACCGCACCGAACGGGCCGTCGCAGCAGCGGGTCATCCGGCGCGCGCTGGCTCAGGCGGGGCTGCGCGCCGCCGACGTGGACGCGGTAGAGGCGCACGGCACCGGCACCTCGCTCGGCGATCCGATCGAGGCGCAGGCGCTGCTCGCCACGTACGGCCGCGACCGGGAGACCCCGCTGCTGCTGGGCGCGCTGAAGTCGAACATCGGGCACACACAGGCCGCGTCCGGCGTAGCCGGCGTGATCAAGATGATCATGGCGATGCGGCACGGCACGCTGCCGAGGACGCTCCACCTGGACCGCCCCTCGGCACACGTCGACTGGACCGCGGGCGCGGTGTCGCTGCTTTCCGCGGCCACGGCCTGGCCCGTTGTGGACCGGCCGCGGCGCTCCGGCATCTCGGCGTTCGGCGCCAGCGGCACCAACGCGCACGTCATCCTCGAGCAACCCGGCGAGGAGCCGGAGACGACCGGGGGCGGTACGCCGTCGGTCGTCGCGGTGCCGATCTCCGCGCCCGGTCGTGAGGCCGTCGCCGACCAGGCCCGCCGACTGCTCGACACCGGCATCGCGCCGGCCGACCTCGCCCGCACGCTCAGCGCCCGCACGCACTTCGAGCACCGCGCCGTCGTCCTCGCCGCCACCGCCGGCGAGTTGCGCGACGGCCTGGCCGCGCTGATCGACGGCACGCCGTCCGCCCGCGTCGTGCGCGGCACCGCCAGGCCCGGCGGCACCGCGTTCCTGTTCTCCGGGCAGGGCGCGCAGCGCCTCGGCATGGGCCGCGAGCTGTACCGGCGGTTCCCGGTCTTCGCCGAGGCGTTCGACGCGGTCTGCGCGCACTTCGACGGGTTGCGCGACGTGGTCTGGGGCGACGACGCGCAGATCCTGGACGAGACCGGCTGGACCCAGCCCGCTCTGTTCGCCGTCGAGGTGGCGCTGTTCCGCCTGGTCGAGTCCCTTGGCGTACGGCCGGACCACCTCGCCGGGCACTCGATCGGCGAGTTGGCCGCCGCGCACGTGGCCGGCGTCTTCTCCCTGGACGACGCGGTGCGGCTGGTCTCGGCCCGGGCCCGGCTCATGCAGGCCCTGCCACCGGGTGGGGCGATGGCGGCCCTCGAGGCGACCGAGCGGGAGGTCACCGCCCGGCTCACCCCGGGCGTGGCGATCGCCGCGGTCAACGGCCCCGGCGCCGTCGTCATCGCCGGTGACGCCGCCGAGGTGGACGCGATCGCGGCCGGATTCTCCGCCGACGGGCGCAAGACTAGGCATTTGCGGGTCAGTCATGCATTTCACTCGGCTCATATGGACGCCATGCTCGAGGAGTTCGGCCGGGTCGCCGCCACCGTGTCGTACGCCGCACCGGCGATTCCGCTCGTCTCCGGCCTGGCCGGCGACGTGGCCGACGCCGCTCTCGTCGCCGACCCGGCGTACTGGGTCCGGCACGTCCGCGAGACGGTGCGCTTCTCCGCCGCGGTCGGCGCACTGACCTCGCTCGGCGTCACCACGTTCGTCGAGATCGGCCCGGACAGCGTGCTCAGCGCGATGGCCCGGGACAGTGCGCCGGACGCGGTCATCGTGCCGGTGCTCCGCAAGGACCGCGGCGACGAGGCCGCCCTGGTGCACGCCCTGGCCCGGCTGCACGCCGCCGGCACCACGCCGGACTGGCAGGCGTTCTTCGCGGGCACCGCCACCCGCCGCGCCGACGCGCCCACCTACGCCTTCCAGCGCCGGCGGTTCTGGCCCGAGCCGCGCCCGGCGGCGAAGACGGTCGACGCGGCGGACGCCGAGTTCTGGTCGGTCGTGCAGAACGAGGACTTCGACGCACTCACCGGCACCCTCGGCGTGGACGGCGACTCGCTGGCCCGGGTCCTGCCGGCGCTGTCGGACTGGCGCCGCCGCCGCGCCACGCAGTCCACGGTGGACGGCTGGCGGCAGCAGATCGCCTGGCGGCCGCTGAACCGGGCGGCCGGCGGACCGCCCACCGCCACCTGGATCGTTGTCATCCCGGCCGGTACCGGCGCCGAGGCGTGGGTCGCCGGCGTGGTCGCCGCGCTCGGCGCCGGCGCGACCTGCGTCGAGATCGGCGCCGCGGAGCGGGACGGCATCGCGGCGCGGCTGCGCGAGCACCTCGGCGGCCGCGACGTCGCCGGCGTGCTGTCCCTGCTGGCCCTCGCCGAGGAGCGCACCGGCGGCGTGCCGGCAGGCGTCCTGCTGACCGCCTCGCTGCTGCGGGCGCTCGGCGACGCGGGCGTCACCGCGCCGCTGTGGTGCGCCACGCGCGCCGCGGTCGCCGTACACCCGGGCGAGCCGGTGCCCGGCGCGCTACAGGCCGGCGTGCACGGTCTCGGTCGCGTCGCCGCGCTGGAGCACCCGCAGCGCTGGGGCGGCCTGATCGATCTGCCGGAGACGCTCGACGCCGGCGCGGCCGCCCGCCTCGCCGCGGTGCTGGCCGACCCGCAGGGCGAGGACCAGGTCGCCGTCCGGTCCGCCGCGGTATTCGGCCGCCGCCTCGCCGCGGTACCGGAACGCCCGGCCCGCGAGTGGGACCCGGACGGCACGGTCCTGATCACCGGTGGCACCGGCGCCCTCGGTGCCCGGGTCGCCCGGCGGCTCGCCACGGCCGGCGCCCGGCACCTGGTGCTGCTCAGCCGCGGCGGCCCGGACGCGCCCGGCGCGGCCGAGCTCGCCGCCGAGCTGGGCGAGCGGGTCACCATCGCGGCCTGCGACGCGGCCGACCGGGCCGGCCTGGCCGCGGTGATCGACGCCATCCCGGACCTGACCGCGGTCGTACACGCCGCGGGGGTGGTCGACGACGGCGTCCTGGACGGGCTCACCGCGGCACAGTTCGCGACGGTGTTCCGGGCAAAGGTCACCCCGGCGTTGCTGCTCGACGAGCTCACGGCCGGCCTCGACCTGGCCGTGTTCGCGCTGTTCTCCTCGGCGTCCGCCGCGGTCGGCAACCCCGGCCAGGCCAACTACGCCGCCGCCAACGCCGTGCTGGACGCGCTCGCCGAGCAGCGGCGCGGCCGCGGCCTCGCGGCCACCTCGGTGGCCTGGGGCGCCTGGGCCGGCGGCGGGATGGCCGCGGACACCCGCGCGGCGGTGGCGGCCCGGCGCACCGGCATCAGGCCGCTCGACCCGGACCTCGCGGTCACCGCGCTGCGCCAGGTCGTGCTCGCGCCCGAACCGGTCGCGCTGGTCGCCGACGTGGACCCGCAGCCGTTCATCCGGGCCTTCACCGCGGCCCGGCCGGCCCGGCTGCTGGTCGAGCTGCCCGGCTACGACGCCATGACCGCCGCCGCCGCCGCGGTAGTCGCCGCCGGCGCCGACCTGACGGCCCGGCTGGCCGCGCTGCCGGCCGGGGAACGGCTCGCCGAGGTGGTCGGGCTGGTCCGCCGGCTCGCCGCCGAGACGCTCGGCCTGTCCGACGTCACCGCGGTCGGCGAGGAGAAGGCGTTCCGGGACTACGGCCTGGACTCGCTCAGCGCGGTCGAGCTGCGCAACCAGCTGAACGCGGCGACCGGGCTGGACCTGCCGTCCACGCTGGTCTTCGACCACCCCACGCCGGCCGCGCTCGCGGAGCACGTCCTCGAGTCGTTGTTCGCGGGCCCGCCGGACGGCGGCGCGGGCGACGACGAGTCCGCGCTCCGGGCCGTTCTCGCCACCGTCCCGCTGGACCGGCTGCGCGAGATCGGCGTCCTCGAGCCGCTGATGAGGCTGGCCGGCCGCGCCACCGACGCAGCGGCGTCCCTGGACGACGACTCGATCGACGCGATGGACGTCGACAGTCTCGTCCAGGCGGCGCTCAAGGAGCAGGGAGACTCATGACCTCGCCCAGTGACCGGGTCGTCGAGGCCCTGCGCTCGTCGGTCAAGGAGACCGAGCGGCTGCGCCGGCAGAACCAGCAGCTGGTCGCCGACCGCACCGAGCCGATCGCGATCGTCGGGATGAGCTGCCGGTACCCGGGCGGGGTCCGGTCGCCCGAGGACCTGTGGCGGCTGCTGATCGACGGCGGCGACGCCATCGGCGGGTTCCCGGACGACCGCGGCTGGGACCTGGGCGCCCTGCGCGAGGCGGGGGTGGACGCCCGCGGCACGCAGGTCAGCCAGGAGGGCGGCTTCCTGGACGGCGTGTCCGGCTTCGACGCCGGTTTCTTCGGCATCTCGCCGCGCGAGGTGGTCACCATGGACCCGCAGCAGCGGCTGTTGCTGGAGACGTCCTGGGAGGCCTTCGAGTCGGCCGGCATCGACCCGGCGTCGTTGCGGCGCAGCCCGACCGGCGTCTACGTGGGCACCAACGGGCAGGACTACGCGTACCTGCTGGTCCGCGACGTCGGCGACGCCACCGGCGACATCGGCACCGGCATCGCGGCCGGCGCGGTCTCCGGCCGGGTGTCCTACACCCTGGGCCTGGAGGGGCCGTCGCTGACCGTGGACACGGCGTGCTCGTCGTCGCTGGTCGCGCTGCACCTGGCGGTGCAGGCGCTGCGCAACTCCGAGTGCACCCTGGCCCTGGCCGGCGGCGTGAACGTGATGTCGACCCCGGGTTCCCTGATGGAGTTCAGCCGGCAGGGCGGCCTGGCCCGCGACGGGCGCTGCAAGGCCTACGCGGACGGCGCGGACGGCACCGGCTGGGCCGAGGGCATCGGCCTGCTGGTATTGGAGCGGCTCTCCGACGCCGAGCGCAACGGGCACGAGGTCCTCGCGGTGATCCGCGGATCGGCGGTCAACTCCGACGGCGCCTCCAACGGGTTCACCGCGCCGAACGGGCCCGCGCAGCAGCGCGCGATCCAGCAGGCGCTGCGCAGCGCCGGACTGCGGCCGGCCGACGTCGACGTGGTCGAGGGGCACGGCACCGGTACCCCGCTCGGCGACCCGATCGAGGCGAACGCGCTGCTGGCCGCGTACGGCCAGAACCGGGACGTGCCGCTGCTGCTCGGCTCGATCAAGTCGAACATCGGGCACACCCAGGCGGCCGCCGGCGTCGCCGGCGTGATCAAGATGGTGCTCGCCCTGCGGCACGGCGTGGTACCGGCGACCCTGCACGCGGCGCGGCCGTCGTCCCGGGTGAACTGGGCGTCCGGCGCGGTGCGGCTGGCCACCGCCGCGACGCCGCTGCCCCGGCACGACCGGCCGTGGCGGGCGGGTGTCTCCTCGTTCGGCATCAGCGGCACCAACGCGCACGTCATCGTCGAGCAGGTGAGCGCCGAGACGCCCGCGCCGTCGGCGCCGGCGATCGTCC
The DNA here is from genome assembly GCF_014205335.1 of Amorphoplanes digitatis. NCBI lineage: Bacteria > Bacillati > Actinomycetota > Actinomycetes > Micromonosporales > Micromonosporaceae > Actinoplanes > Actinoplanes digitatis. The sequence continues at coordinate 2,232,334 of NZ_JACHNH010000001.1, forward strand.
CGCTTCCGGTGTCCGCGCGTACCGCGGCCGCCCTTGAGGCGCAGATCGCGGCCGTGCGCGCCGTCGACGCCTCGTCGGTGGACGTGGGGTTCTCGCTCGGCCGGCGTACCGCGTTCCCGTACCGGGCCGCGCTGATCGGCGACGCGGTCGTCCGCGGCGAGGCCGCCGTCCGCACCGTCGGCCTGGTCTTCTCCGGGCAGGGCTCGCAGCACGCCGGGATGGGACGCGGCCTGTACGCGCGGTTCCCGGTCTTCCGGGACGCCTTCGACGCGGCGAGCGCGCACCTGAACGTCGACTGGGACGACCTCGATCAGACCGGCAACGCCCAGCCGGCCATCTTCGCCGTCGAAGTCGCCCTGTACCGGCTCCTCGAGTCGTGGGGGGTGCGTCCGGCGATCCTCGGCGGCCACTCCGTCGGCGAGATCACCGCCGCGCACGTCGCCGGGGTCCTGTCCCTTCAGGACGCGTGTGCGCTGATCACCGCGCGTGCCCGGCTGATGGCCGCGCTGCCCGCGGGCGGTGCGATGATCGCCGTGCGGGCCGACCCGTCGTCGGTGGAGCCCGCCGACGGCGTCTCGGTCGCGGCGATCAACGGCCCCGACTCCGTCGTCCTTTCCGGTACGGAGGCCGCGGTGGCGGCCGCGGCGTCCCGTTTCGGGCGCAGCCGGCGCCTCAACGTCAGCCACGCGTTCCACTCCGCGTTGATGGATCCGATGCTGGCGGACTTCCGCGCCGCCCTCGCCGGGATCGCGTTCCATCGGCCGGCCACGCCGCTGGTCTCGAACGTCACCGGCCGGGTCGAGACCGACCTGTTCACCGACCCGGGGTACTGGGTGCGGCACGTCCGCGAGACGGTCCGGTTCGCCGACGGCATCGAGGCCATGCGCGCGGCGGGTGTCGACACCTTCGTCGAGGCCGGGCCCGACTCGGTGCTCGCCTCGCTGATCGACGCCGACGTCGTGGTGCCGACGCTGCGCCGCGACCGCGACGAGCAGACCGCCGCCGCGATCGCGATCGGGCGGCTCTGGACCGCGGGCGTCCCGGTGGACCTGAGCCCTTGGTTCGCCGGCGGCCACCGGGTGACCCTGCCGACGTACGCGTTCCAGCACGAGCACTACTGGCCCGCACCGGCGGGAGCCGCCGACGTGGCCTCGGCCGGGCTCACCGCCGCCCGGCACCCGCTGCTCAGCGCCGCGGTCGCCCTGGCCGGCACCGACGAGACGGTCTTCACCGGCCTCGTACCCGCCCTGCGCGACACCGCCTGGCTGGAGCTCGCCTTCCGGGCCGGCGACGAGGTCGGCATGCCGCACGTGCGCGACCTCGAGATCACCGCCGCGCTGGACGGGCCGGCCGCGATTCAGGTCCGCGTCGGCGCGGCCGTCGACGGCCGCCGGCCGATCACGTGCTCGTCGCGGGTGGCCGGCGGCGAGTGGGTCCGCAACGCGCACGGCACCCTGGACGACCACCGCAGCGGCGCCCTGCCGGCCGGCGACGACACCGCCGAGTTCACCGTCGCTGAGCCCGGGACGTACGGCGTCAGCCCCGACCTGCTCGACCAGCTCTTCGCCGGCGACCGGCGACCGATCGCCTGGCGCGACGTCACGCTGCACGCCTCGGCCGCCACCACGATCCACGCCCGGATCACCCCGACCGGCGACGACACCGTGGAGATCGCCGCCGTCGACCCGGCCGGCGGGCCCGTTCTCACCGCGCGCGGTGTCACCCTCGGTGCGCGCGCCGGCGTGGCGAAGGCGGCCGGTTCGCTGCTGCGCCTGGACTGGGTTGCCGCCGAGCCGGTCGAGGGCCCGGAGGCCACGCTCGTCGCCGCGACCTTCGCGTCCGAGGGCGACGACGTTCCCGCCGAGACCCGCCGCCTCGCCGCCGCCGCGCTCGCGACGGTCCAGCAGTGGCTGAACGAGGAGAGCGACGATCGCCTGCTGGTCGTCACCCGCGCCGGCGACCTGGCCGCCGCCGCGGTGCACGGCCTGGTCCGCTCCGCCGAGGCGGAGAATCCGGGCCGGTTCGTGCTCGCCGAGACGGACGGCGAACTGCCACCGCTCGCGGGCTTCCTGGCCGCCGGTGACACCGAGTTCCGGGTCCGCGACGGCCGGGTCCTGGTGCCGCGTCTCGTCCGTGCCGACGCGGCGGGTGCCGAACCGTGGACGCCGCGCGGGACGGTGCTGATCACCGGCGGCACCGGGGGGCTCGGTTCCGAACTCGCCCGCCATCTGGCCGCGAAGGGTGTTGATCTGGTCCTGGTCAGCCGCCGCGGTCCCGACGCTCCCGGCGCGGACCGGCTACCGGGCCGGGTCGTCGCCTGCGATCTGACCGACCGGGCCGCGGTCGACGCCCTGGTGGCCGACATCCCGGAGCTGAGCGCGGTCATTCACACCGCCGGGGTCCTGGACGACGGTGTCGTCAGCGCGCTGACTCCCGAGCGTCTCGACGCGGTTCTCGCGCCGAAGGTCGACGCCGCCTGGAACCTGCACGCGGCCACCGCGAACCTGGACGCGTTCGTGCTGTTCTCCTCCACCTCCGGCGTGATGGGCAGCGCCGGGCAGGCCAACTATGCGGCGGGCAACGTCTTCCTGGACGCGCTCGCCGGGTACCGGCGGTCCCGGGGCCTGGCTGGGCAGTCCCTGGCGTGGCCGGCCTGGGCGTCCGGCGCCGGCATGACGGCTACTCTGAGCGACGCGGAGCTGCGCCGCATCTCCGCGTCCGGCATGCCGCCGCTCACGGTCGAGCGGGGACTCGCCCTGTTCGACGCGGCCGTCGCCGTCGACGAGTCGTACCTGATGCCGGTCAGCATGCCGTCGTCCGGCGCGCCGATGCCGGCCGTGCCGCCGGTGCTGCGCAACCTGATCCGGGTCGGCCGCCGGGTCGCTGCCGCCGGCCCCGGCGGTGACGCGGCCCTCGCCGCCCTCGCCGGGCAGCTGCTCGCCCGGAGACCCGATGAGCGGCAGCGGTTCGTCACCGACCTCGTCCGCACCGAGGCCGCGGCCGTGCTCGGCCACGCCTCCGCTGCCGCGATCGAGGCCCGGCGCGAGTTCCGTGACCTCGGCTTCGACTCGCTCACCGCGGTCGAACTGCGTAACCGGATCTCCGCGGTGAGCGGCCTGCGCCTGCCGGCCACCATGGTCTTCGACCACCCGACCCCGGCCGCGCTGGCCGGCCGGATCGTCGCGGACCTCATGGACGAGCACGCCGACGAGCCCGCCACGGTCCGCGCCGTCGCCGCCGACGACCCGGTCGTCATCGTCGGCATGGCCTGCCGGCTGCCCGGCGGCGTCGCCTCGCCGGACGAGCTGTGGGACCTGGTCGCCGGCGGCCGCGACGGGATCACCGGGTTCCCCGAGGACCGCGGCTGGGACCTGCGGTCGCTGTTCGCCGCCGGCCTGGACCGGCGCAGCACGAGCGCCACCAGGTACGGCGGATTCCTGCACGCCGTCGGGGACTTCGACGCCGGCTTCTTCGGCGTCTCCCCGCGCGAGGCGCTCGCCATGGACCCGCAGCAGCGGCTTCTGCTCGAAACGAGCTGGGAGGCCGTCGAGCGGGCCGGCATCGACCCGGAACGCCTCGCCGGCAGCCGCACCGGCGTCTTCGCCGGCGCGGGCGGGCAGGATTACACGCAGCTGGTGATGAACTCGCGGGAGGACGTCGAGGGTCACGCCAGCACCGGCCTGGCCACCAGCGTCATCTCGGGTCGGATCTCCTACACGCTCGGCCTCGAAGGTCCGGCGGTGACCGTGGACACGGCGTGCTCGTCGTCGCTTGTCGCGTTGCACCTGGCCGCGCAGGCGCTGCGGGCGGGGGAGTGCGACCTGGCCTTGGCCGGCGGCGTCACCGTGATGTCCACGCCGACCAGCTTCTCCGGCTTCACCCGGCAGGGCGGCCTGGCCCCGGACGGGCGCTGCAAGGCGTTCGCCGACGCCGCGGACGGCACCGGCTGGGCCGAGGGCGTCGGCGTGCTCGTGGTCGAGCGGCTCTCCGACGCGCGGGCCAACGGCCACGAGATCCTCGCGGTCGTGCGCGGATCGGCGGTCAACTCCGATGGCGCGTCCAACGGCCTGACCGCCCCGAACGGCCCGTCCCAGCAGCGTGTCATCCGGCAGGCGCTGGCAAGCGGGGGACTCTCCGCCGCCGAGGTGGACGTGGTCGAGGGGCACGGCACGGGCACGACTTTGGGTGATCCGATCGAGGCGCAGGCGTTGCTGGCGACGTATGGCCGGGATCGGGAGGTTCCGCTGCTGTTGGGCGCGCTGAAGTCGAACATCGGGCACACGCAGGCGGCCTCGGGCGTGGCCGGGGTCATCAAGATGGTCATGGCGATGCGCCACGGTGTCGTTCCCCGAACGTTGCACGTGGACCGGCCGTCGACGCACGTGGACTGGTCGGCGGGCGCGGTGCGGTTGGTGACCTCGCCGGAGCCGTGGCCGGTGGTGGATCGGCCGTGGCGTGCGGGTGTGTCGTCGTTCGGTATCTCCGGGACGAACGCGCACGTGATCATCGAGCAGGCGGCTCCGGTCGAGCTCGCGCCGACCACTCCGGTGCCGGGACCCGCCCCGCTGCCGGTCTCGGCGCGCAGCGCGGCCGGGCTCGACGCGCAGATCGCCCGCGTGCGCGCTGCCGCCGGCGAGCCGTCCGACGTCGGATACTCGCTCGCCACCACCCGGGCCGCCCTGCCGCACCGCGCGGTGCTGGCCGGCGACACGGTCACTCGGGGGGTGGCCGCCGATCACACGGTCGGCGTGATGTTCTCCGGTCAGGGTTCGCAGCGCGCCGGGATGGGCCGGGGCCTGTATAGGCGGTTCCCGGTGTTCGCTGCGGCGTTCGACGCGGCGGCCGCGTACCTGGGTGATGTCGACTGGGACGACCTGGATCAGACGGGCAACGCTCAGCCGGCGATCTTCGCGGTCGAGGTCGCGTTGTATCGGCTGCTGGAGTCGTGGGGCGTGCGCCCGGACGTCGTGGGCGGGCATTCGGTGGGTGAGATCACGGCCGCGCACGTCGCCGGGGTCCTGTCCCTGAAGGACGCGTGCACCCTGATCGCGGCGCGCGCCCGGCTGATGGCCGCCCTGCCCGCCGGCGGCGCCATGATCGCCGTTCAGGCCTGCGAGGCCGACGTCGCGCCCGGCGACGGCGTGTCGATCGCGGCGGTAAACGGCCCGGACGCCGTCGTCCTGTCGGGGGAGACGGCGGCGGTCGAGGCGGCCGCCGCGCGCTTCGCGCGCACCAGGCGGCTCACCGTCAGCCACGCCTTCCACTCCGCGCTGATGGACCCGATGCTGGACGCCTTCCGCGAGGTCGCGCGGGGGCTGACGTTCCACGAGCCGACCCTGCCGATGGTCTCCAACGTGACCGGCGGGCCGGTCACGGCAAGCCTGGTCACCGACCCCGACTACTGGGTACGGCACGTGCGCGGCACGGTCCGCTTCGCCGACGGCGTGGCGGCGATGCGCGGCCTCGGCGTCGACACGTTCGTCGAGGCCGGGCCCGACTCGGTCCTCGCGTCGCTGATCGAGGCCGACATTGTGGTGCCGACGCTGCGCCGCGACCGCGACGAGGCCGACGCGATGCTGGCCGCCGCGGCAGCCCTGCACGTGAACGGCGTCGACATCGACTGGACACCCTGGTATCCGGGCGCCCGCCGGATCGCCCTGCCCACCTACGCGTTCCAGCACGAGCGCTACTGGCCGCGCCCCGCCTCCACCGGCGGCGACGTCACCTCGGTCGGCCAGAGCGCCGCACATCACCCGCTGCTCGGCGCGGCGGTGCCGGTGGCCGGCGCGGACGAGGTCATCCTCACCGGCCTGCTCTCGCTGCGGGTGCACCCCTGGCTCGCCGAGCACGAGACGGTACCCGGCGCCACCTGGCTGGAGCTCGCGCTCCGGGCGGGGGACCAGGTCGGCTGCGACCGCGTCGAACGCCTGGAGATCGGCGCGCCGCTCGCGCTGACCGAGCAGTCCGCGGTGGCGCTGCAGGTCCGTGTCGGCGAGCCCGGCGACGACGGTGTCCGGCCGGTCGCCGTACACTCCCGCGCCGACGACGGCCCGTGGGTCGAGCGCGCCCGCGGCGCGTTGGCACCGGACGGCGGCGAACCCGGCGAACTCGGACCCGACCCGGTCGAGGCGACCCTGCCGGACGGCCTGGCCGGCGACGCCGGGTACTTCTGCCTGCACCCGGAGCTGCTGTCCGCCCTGCTCGACCCCGACCTCGAGCCCGCCGGGTTCGCAGGCGTCACCCTGCACGCCACCGGCGCCAGCACGCTGTCGGCCACGCTGACCAGGCGCGCCGCGAACGGCTACCGGATCGCCGCCGCCGACCCGGCCGGCGCGCCGGTGCTCACCGTCGAGTCGGTGACCCTGCGTGAGCCCGCCGCCGTCTCCGGCGCCGAGGCGCCGCGCGGATCCCTGCTCGACCTGCGCTGGAACGCCGCCGGCACGGCACCCGCCGGACGACGGGTCACCCTCGCGACCACCCTGGACGACCTGCCCGGTGACGTCGACCTGGTTCTCGCGCCGGTCACCGGGGACACCGGCGACGTAGCCGCCTCCGCGCACGCGCTCACCGCCCGCGCCCTGGAACTGGTGCAGCGGTGGCTCGCCACCGACCGGTTCGGCGACGCCAGGCTCGCCTTCGTCACCGACGGCGCGGTCAGCACCGGCGACGACGACCCGATCCGCGACGTCGCGGCGGCCGCCGTCTGGGGCCTGGTCCGCGCCGCACAGTCCGAGCACCCGGACCGGTTCCTGCTGGTCGACACCGCCGCCGGGCTGGACTCGGTGCCAGACGACGAGGCACAGTTCGCGGTCCGCGACGGGGTGACCCTCGTGCCCCGTCTGGCCCGCTGCGACGCGCGCGGATCCGCCCGGTGGGCGCCGCGCGGCACGGTCCTGATCACCGGCGGTACCGGTGGTCTCGGGTCCGAGCTGGCCCGTCATCTGGCGGCGAAGGGTGTCGACCTGGTTCTGGTGAGCCGTCGCGGGCCGGATGCTCCCGGCGCCGATCTGCTTCCCGGCCGGGTCGTGGCCTGCGATATGACCGATCGGGCGGCCGTCGACGCTCTGGTAGCGGGCATCCCGGAGCTGAGCGCGATCGTGCACACCGCGGGTGTGCTGGACGACGGCGTGGTCACCGCGCTGACCCCGCAGCGCCTTGCCGCGGTCCTGGCGCCGAAGGTGGACGCCGCCTGGAACCTGCACGAGGCGACCCGAGACCGTGGCCTCGACGCGTTCGTGCTGTTCTCGTCGATCTCGGGCGTGATGGGCAGCGCCGGGCAGGGTAACTACGCGGCCGGCAACGTCTTCCTCGACGCGCTCGCCGGGTACCGGCAGTCGCGGGGCCTGCCCGCGCAGTCGCTGGCCTGGTCCGCGTGGGCGCCCGGCGCCGGCATGACCGCGACGCTGGGCGACAGCGACCTGAAGCGCGCCTCCTCCGGCATGCCGCCGCTCACCGTCGAGCAGGGACTCGCCCTCTTCGACGCCGCCACCGCGGTGCGCGACCGGCCCTACCTGATGCCGGTCAGCATGTCCTCCACCCGGGTCCGGATGCCCGGCGGGGTACCGGCCGTGCTGCGGGACCTTGTCAGGGGCGCCCGGCGCACGGCGGCGGGCAGCGCCGGGGGAGCGGCCACCCTGGCCGTGCTCACCCAGCACCTGGCCGGGCGCCGCGACGACGAGCGGACCCGCTACGTCGCCGACCTGATCCGCACCGAGGCCGCCGGCGTGCTCGGCCACGCCTCCGCGGCCGCGATCGACGCCCGGCGCGAATTCCGTGACCTCGGCTTCGACTCGCTCACCGCGGTCGAACTGCGTAACCGGATCTCCGCGGTGACCGGCCTGCGCCTGCCCGCCACCATGGTCTTCGACCACCCCACCCCGGCCGGGCTCGCCGAACACCTCACCAAACAACTCGTCAGCGAGCACGCCGCGAACCAGGGCCCCTCCCTGATCGCGGACCTGGACCGGCTCGGCGCCGCGCTGAGCGCCAGCGAACCCGACGAGGTCACCCGGGCCGCGGTCGCCACGCGCCTGCGCCGAATGCTGGACGCCTGGCGCGCGACGGAACCCGGCACCGGCGCCGTCGCCGAACGGCTCGGTACCGCGTCCGCCGACGACCTGTTCGCCTTCATCGACGCCGAACTCGGCCGCCACGGCGATCGCTGAGTCGCGTTACTCGCTACCCGGACACGGAAGGTTGCTCGCATGTCCGACGACAGCAAGCTCGTTGACTACCTCAAGTGGGTCACGGCCGACCTGCACGAGACCCGCCGCCGCCTGGAAGAGGTGGAATCGGGCCGGCAGGAGCCGATCGCGATCGTCGGCATGGCGTGCCGCCTGCCCGGCGGCGTGCACGGCCCGGACGCGCTGTGGCGGCTGGTCGACGAGGGTCGCGACGGCATCACCCCGTTCCCGGACGACCGCGGCTGGGACGTGGCAGCGCTGGTCGGCGGGGGCGGCAGCGCCACCGGCGAGGGCGGCTTCATCGCCGCGGGCGACTTCGACGCCGCCTTCTTCGGCATCTCGCCGCGCGAGGCGGTCGCCATGGACCCGCAGCAGCGGCTGCTGCTGGAGACCAGCTGGGAGGCGTTCGAGCACGCCGGCATCGACCCGGCGAGCCTGCGCGGCACCCGCACCGGCGTGTTCACCGGCGCGTCCGGCGTCGACTACATCGGCGTGGTGATGGGCTCCCGCGAGGACGCCGAGGGCCACGCCACCACCGGCCTCACCGCGAGCGTCATCTCCGGCCGGGTGTCATACGCCCTCGGGCTGGAGGGCCCCGCGCTGACGGTCGACACAGCGTGCTCGTCGTCGCTGGTCGCGCTGCACCTGGCCGCGCAGGCGCTGCGCAACGGCGAGTGCTCGCTCGCGCTGGCCGGCGGCGTCACCGTGATGGCGACCCCGATGGGCTTCTCCGGCTTCACCCGGCAGGGCGGCCTGGCCCCGGACGGGCGCTGCAAGGCGTTCGCCGACGCCGCGGACGGCACAGGCTGGGCCGAGGGCGTCGGTGTGCTGGTCGTCGAGAAGCTCTCCGACGCGAGGAGGAACGGCCACAACGTGCTGGCGGTGGTCCGGGGTTCGGCGGTCAACTCCGACGGCGCGTCCAACGGGCTGACCGCCCCGAACGGCCCGTCGCAGCAGCGCGTCATCCGCCAGGCCCTCGCGTCGGCCGGCCTGGCGGCACGGGACGTCGACGTGGTCGAGGCGCACGGCACCGGCACCACGCTCGGTGACCCGATCGAGGCGCAGGCGCTGCTCGCCACGTACGGGCAGGACCGTGCGACGCCGCTGTACCTGGGCTCGGTCAAGTCCAACATCGGGCACACCCAGGCGGCCGCCGGCGTGGCCGGGGTGATCAAGATGGTCATGGCGATGCGCCACCGCACCGTGCCGCGCACCCTGCACGTGGACGCGCCGACCTCCCACGTGGACTGGGAGGCGGGCGCGGTCCGGCTGCTCACCGAACCGCTGCCGTGGCCCGCGGCCGAACGCCCGGCCCGCGCCGGCGTCTCGTCGTTCGGCATCAGCGGCACCAACGCGCACGTCATCCTCGAGCAGGGTGACACCGCCGCGTACCGGCCGTCCCCGGCGCCCGCCGTCGCACCCTGGCCGGTCTCGGCCCGCAGCGAGGCGGCGCTGGACGAACAGATCGCCCGGCTGCGCGCGTGGGTCGCCGAGCGACCCGGGCTCTCCCCGGCCGACGTCGGCCGCTCCCTGGCCGTCTCCCGGGCCCGGATGCCGCACCGCGCCGTGCTCACCGGTGACACGGTCGTCCGCGGCGTCGCCGCCGGTCGCCGCCTCGGTGTGGTCTTCTCCGGCCAGGGCTCGCAGCGCGCCGGCATGGGCCGGGACCTGTACGAGCGGTTCCCGGTATACCGCGCGGCCTACGACGAGGTCGCCGCGCACCTCGGCGACCTCGACCGGGGCGACCTGGACCAGACCGGCACCGCGCAGCCGGCCATCTTCGCCGTCGAAGTCGCCCTCTACCGCCTCCTGGAATCCTGGGGGGTGCGCGCGGACGCGCTCGGCGGCCACTCCGTCGGTGAGATCACCGCCGCGCACGTCGCCGGCGTGCTCTCCCTGGCGGACGCCTGCACGCTCGTCGGCGCCCGGGCCCGGCTCATGCAGGCGCTGCCGGCCGGCGGCGCGATGATCGCCGTGCGGGCGCCGGAGAGCGACATCGACCTGCCCGAGGGCGTGTCGATCGCGGCCGTCAACGGCCCGGACTCCGTCGTCCTGTCCGGGCCCCAGGCAGCAGTCGAGGCCGCGGCGGGCCGCTTCGAGCGCACCCGGCGCCTGACCGTCAGCCACGCCTTCCACTCCGCGCTGATGGAGCCGATGCTGGCCGAGTTCGCCGCCGTCGTCCGCGGCCTCACCCTCAGCCCGCCGGACCGCGACCTGGTCTCCAACGTCACCGGGCGGATCGAGTCGGACCTGTTCACCGACCCGGACTACTGGGTGCGGCACGTCCGCGAGACCGTCCGGTTCGCCGACGGCGTGGCGGCGATGCGCGCCGGCGGCGTGGACGCGTTCCTGGAGGCCGGCCCCGACTCGGTCCTCGCATCACTGATCGAGGCGGACCTGGTGGTGCCGACCCTGCGCAGGGGCCGCGACGAGAACGAGTCGATGCTGGCCGCCGCGACCGCCCTGCACGTCGGCGGCGTCGACGTCGACTTCGCCGCCTGGTACCCGGACGCGGGCGCGGTGCCGCTGCCCACCTACGCGTTCGACCACGAGCGCTACTGGCCGCGCCCCGCCGTCGGCGGCGACGTCTCCGGTGCCGGCCTGGCCGCCGCACACCACCCGCTGCTCGGCGCGACCGTCTCGGTGGCCGACGCGGACGAGGTCATCCTCACCGGCCTGCTCGACCCGCGGGCACAACCCTGGCTCGCCGGCCGCGCCACCCTGCCCGGCGCCGCCTGGCTGGAAATCGCCATCCGCGCCGGCGACCAGGTCGGCTGCGACCACGTCCGCATCCTCGACCTCGACGCCGCGCTCGTGCTCGGGGACCGGCCGGTGGCGGTACAGGTCCGGGTGCACGCGCCGGACGCCGACGGCGCCCGCCGGATCACCATGCACGCCCGCGCCGACGGCGACAAGTGGTCGCGGCACGCCTCCGGCATCCTGGACAACGCGGCCGGCCGTCCAGCCGACCCGGCCGGCGAGGGCGCCGAGGTGTCGCTGCGCGAGGAGGACACCGCCGACGCCCAGAGCTACGGGTTGCACCCGGCACTGCTCACCGCGCTGTTCGACGACGACCTCGAGCCGGCCTCGTTCAGCGGTGTCGTCCTGCACTCGGCCGGCGCGAACACGCTGCACGCCCGGCTGCGGCGCGCCGGCGACCAGATCCGGATCGCGGCCGTCGACCCGGCCGACGCGCCGGTGCTCACCATCGACGCGGTCACCGTGCGCGCGCCCCTCGCCGTGGCGGACGGCCGCGCCTACCCCGGCTCCCTGCTCACCCTGCGGTGGGTGGCGCCGCAAACCGAACCGGTGCCCGGCCGCCCGCGGGAGACCGATCTTGCACTGGTTCGAGTCCACACCGGCGGTGACGGCGGCGTCGTCGCCCAGACGCACCGGCACACGGCGGTCACGCTGGACACGGTGCAGCGCCGGCTGGCCGGCCCGCGCGACGCGACGCTGGTCTTCGTCACCTGCGGCGCGACCACCGGCGCGGACCCGGCGGCCGCCGCGGTCTGGGGCCTGGTCCGATCGGCGCAGACGGAGAACCCCGGCCGGTTCGCCCTGCTGGACGCCGAGACGGACACCGAGGTGGACGCCGTCCTGCCGCTGTTGCCCGCCCTGATCGCCGCCGGCGACGAGCAGTTCGTGGTGCGTGACGGCGCACTGCGGGTGGGCCGGCTCGATCGCGTGCCCGCCGATGTCAGCACCGGCCCGTCCCCATGGGCCGGTGGCGGCACGGTCCTGATCACCGGCGGCACCGGTGGCCTCGGCTCCGAGCTGGCCCGTCATCTGGCGGCGAAGGGTGTCGATCTGGTACTGGCCAGCCGTCGCGGTCCGGACGCGCCCGGCGCGGATCAGCTGCCGGGCCGAGTCGTCGCCTGCGATCTCACCGACCGGGCCGCCGTCGATACGCTGGTAGCGGGCATCCCGGAGCTGAGCGCGGTGATCCATACCGCCGGTGTGCTGGACGACGCCGTCGTCACCTCGCTCAACCCGCAGCGTATGGACGCCGTGTTGGCGCCCAAGGTGGACGCCGCCTGGAACCTGCACGAGGCGACCCGGGACCGTGGCCTCGACGCGTTCGTGCTGTTCTCCTCGATCTCCGGCGTGATGGGCACCGCGGGGCAGGCCAACTACGCGGCCGGCAACGTCTTCCTGGACGCCCTCGCCGCGCACCGCCGCGCCGCCGGACTGCCCGCACAGTCCCTCGCGTGGTCCGCGTGGGCGCCCGGCGCCGGCATGACCGCGACGCTGGGCGACAACGACCTGAAGCGCGCCTCCTCCGGCATGCCGCCGCTCACCGTCGAGCAGGGACTCGCCCTCTTCGACGCCGCCACCACCGTCGATGAGCCGTACCTGGTGCCGGTCAGCCTGACCTCCACCGGCACGCGGCTGCCCGGCGATGTGCCCGCGGTCCTGCGCGGCCTGGTCCGCTCCGGGCGGCGCGCGGCCGCGACGAGCCCGGGCGGCGCGGCGACCATCGCCGGCATCACCCGGGAACTGCTGTCCCGTACCGGCGCCGAGCGTCACGCGTTCCTGCTGGGCCTGGTCCGCACCGAGGCCGCGGCCGTGCTCGGTCACGCGGCCGCGGCCGCGGTCGACGCCCGGCGCGAGTTCCGTGACCTCGGTTTCGACTCGCTCACCGCGGTCGAGCTGCGCAACCGACTGGCCGCCGTGAGCGGCCTGCGCCTGCCGGCCACCATGGTCTTCGACTACCCGACCCCGGAGGCCCTGGCCGGCTTCCTGCTCGGCGAACTGCTCGACGAGCGGCCGGCGGCGGACCTCCCCGGCCCGGCACCGGCCGGCGCCGGCGACGACGATCCGATCGTCATCGTCGGCATGGCCTGCCGGCTACCCGGCGGCGTCACCTCGCCGGACGAGCTGTGGGACCTGGTCGCCGGCGGCCGCGACGGGATCACCGGGTTCCCCGCGGACCGCGGCTGGGACCTGGCGACGCTGCGCGACGGTGGCGACGGCGGGCGCGGCCGCAGCGCCACCGGCCACGGCGGTTTCCTGGAGCGGGTGGCCGACTTCGACGCCGGCTTCTTCGGCATCTCGCCGCGCGAGGCCCTGGCCATGGACCCGCAGCAGCGCCTGCTGCTCGAGACGAGCTGGGAGGCGTTCGAGCACGCCGGCATCTCCCCGGCCGGCCTGCGCGGCAGCCAGACCGGCGTCTTCGCCGGCGCGGGCGGGCAGGACTACACGCAGCTGGTGATGAACTCGCGGGAGGACGTCGAGGGTCACGCCAGCACCGGCCTGGCCGCCAGCGTCGTCTCGGGCCGGGTCTCCTACGTGCTGGGTCTTGAGGGCCCGGCGGTGACCGTGGACACGGCGTGTTCGTCCTCGCTTGTCGCGTTGCACCTGGCCGCGCAGGCGCTGCGGGCGGGGGAGTGTGACCTGGCCCTGGCCGCCGGCGTCACGGTGATGTCCACGCCGATGGGCTTCTCCGGCTTCACCAAGCAGGGCGGCCTGGCCGAGGACGGGCGCTGCAAGGCGTTCGCCGACGCCGCAGACGGCACCGGCTGGGCCGAGGGCGTCGGCGTGCTGGTGGTCGAGCGGCTCTCCGACGCGATCGCCAACGGTCACGAGATCCTCGCGGTGGTCCGTGGCAGCGCGGTCAACTCCGATGGCGCGTCCAACGGCCTGACCGCCCCGAACGGCCCGTCCCAGCAGCGGGTCATCCGCCGCGCCCTGCACGCCGCCCGGCTCGCCCCCGGCGACGTGGACGTGGTCGAGGGGCACGGCACCGGTACGACTCTGGGTGATCCGATCGAGGCGCAGGCGTTGCTGGCGACGTATGGCCGGGATCGGGAGGTTCCGCTGCTGTTGGGCGCGCTGAAGTCGAACATCGGGCACACGCAGGCGGCCTCGGGCGTGGCCGGGGTCATCAAGATGGTCATGGCGATGCGCCACGGTGTCGTTCCCCGAACGTTGCACGTGGACCGGCCGTCGACGCACGTGGACTGGTCGGCGGGCGCGGTGCGGTTGGTCACCGAACCGCTGCCGTGGCCGGTGGTGGATCGGCCGTGGCGTGCGGGTGTGTCGTCGTTCGGTATCTCCGGGACGAACGCGCACGTCATCATCGAGCAGGCGGCTCCGGCCGAGCTCGCGCCGGCCACGCCGGCACCCGGACCGGTCCCGCTGCCGGTCTCCGCGAAGTCGGCGCGCGCGCTCGACCTGCAGATCGAGCGGCTCCAGGCCTGGCTCGCCGCCCGGCCCGACGCCTCGCCCGCCGACCTGGGCCACTCCCTCGCGGTGACCCGGTCACCGTTCGCCCACCGGGCCGTGCTGACCGGCGACACGATCGTCCGCGGCGAGGCCGCGCCCCGACGCGTCGGCGTGATGTTCTCCGGTCAGGGTTCGCAGCGTGCCGGGATGGGCCGGGGCCTGTACGCCCGGTTCCCGGTGTTCGCGGCGGCGTTCGACGCGGCGGCCGCGTACCTGGGTGATGTCGACTGGGACGACCTGGATCAGACGGGTAATGCCCAGCCGGCGATCTTCGCGGTCGAGGTGGCTCTGTACCGGCTGTTGGAGTCGTGGGGTGTCCGGCCGGACGTTGTGGGTGGTCACTCGGTGGGCGAGATCGCGGCCGCGCACATCGCCGGGGTTCTCTCCCTGGAGGATGCGTGCACCCTCGTCACGGCGCGGGGCCGGTTGATGCAGGTGCTGCCCGCCGGTGGGGTGATGGTCGCGGTGCAGGCCGCGGAGGACGAGATCGTGCTGCCGGCCGGTGTGTCGATCGCGGCGGTGAACGGTCCGGACTCGGTGGTGTTGTCCGGCCTTGAGGAGCCGGTCATGACGCTGGCGTCGCGTTTCGAGCGGTCCAGGAAGCTCGCGGTGAGCCACGCGTTCCACTCGGCGCTGATGGATCCGATGCTTGCCGAATTCGCCGAGGTGGTGCGGGGGCTGGCCTGCCACGAGCCGGCGATTGCGATGGTGTCGACCGTGACCGGAGCGCCGGTCGAGCCCGGCCTGATCACGGACCCGGAGTATTGGGTGCGGCATGTGCGGGAGACGGTCCGGTTCGCCGACGGTGTGGCCGCGATGGGCGCGGACGCGGTGGTCGAGGTGGGCCCGGACTCGGTGCTCTCCGCGTTGATCGACGCCGAGCTGGTGGTGCCGACGCTGCGCCGTGATCGTGAAGAGGACGTCGCGTTGCTGGGTGCGGTGGCGGCGTTGTGGACCGCGGGTGTGGAGCTCGATCTGGGTGGCTGGTTCCCGGGTGCGCGGCGGGTGCCGCTGCCCACCTACGCCTTCGACCACCGGCGCTACTGGCCCGAGCCGCGCGAACGCCCCCGCGACGAGATGGACGCCGAGTTCTGGGCCACCGTCGAGAACGCCGACCTGCGCACCCTCGCCGACGCCATGGCCGTCGACACCGACGCCCTCGGCCGGGTGCTGCCCGCTCTCGCCACCTGGCGCCGCCACCGGCGCGACCAGTCCCTGCTCGACACGCTGCGCTTCCACGAGGCCTGGCGGCCGCTCGCCGGCCGCACCGCCGGATCCGCCGCCGGCGCCTGGATCGTCGTGGGCGACGCCGCCGACGTCGCCGCCGCGCTGGGCGGAACCAGCCTGACCCACCCGGCCGCCGACCGGGCGGCCCTCGCCGCCCAGCTGCGCGAGGTGACCGGCGAACCGGCCGGCATCGTCTCCGTGCTCGCCGCCGGCGACGATCCGGTCGGCGCCAACCTGGTGCTGCTCCAGGCCCTGCAGGACGCCGGCATCGCGGCCCCGCTGTGGTGCGTCACCCGCGAGGCCGCCGGTATCGGCGAAACCCCGGCCGACCCGGCGCAGGCGGCCGTGTGGGGCCTCGGCCGGGTCGCCGCCCTCGAATACCCGCAGCACTGGGGCGGCATGATCGACCTGCCCGCCACCCTCGACGACGCCTCCGCGGGACACCTGCGCGCGGCGCTCGCCGGCACCGACGGCGAGGACCAGCTCGCCGTGCGCCCGGACGGCGTGCTCGCCCGCCGCCTCACCCCGGCCCCGGCCGGGCCCGCCGACGCGGGCTGGCGTCCACGCGGCACCGTCCTGGTCACCGGCGGCACCGGCGGCCGCGGCTCGCACGTCGCCCGCTGGTTGGCCGAACACGGCGCCGCGAGGCTGGTGCTGCTCAGCCGCCGCGGACCCGGCGCACCCGGCGTGCCCGCCCTCGAGGCGGAGCTGCGGGCGCTGGGCGCCGACGTCCGCGTGATCGCGGGTGATGCCGGCGACCGGGACACGCTCGCCGCGCTGCTCGCCGAGCCCGGCCTGACCGCCGTGGTGCACGCCGCCTCCGACGTGGACGACGGTGTGCTCGGCGACCTCACCGCGGCGCGTTTCGCGGCGGTCGCCGCGGCCCGGGTGCGACCCGCGCTGCTGCTCGACGAGCTCACCGCCGGCCTCGACCTCGACGCGTTCGTGCTGTTCTCCTCGGTCGCCGGCAGCGTCGGCAGCCCCGGACGGGCCACCGGCGCAGCGGCCGGCGCCGCCCTCGACGCGATCGCGCAGCGCCGGCACGCCCGCGGCCTGCCGGCCACCTCGATGTCCTGGGGCGCCTGGATGGGCGAGCAGGACGGCCCCGCCGCGCGGGCCGGCACCCCGCTGCCCGCGGTGCACCCGGACCTGGCCGTCGCCGCGATGCGGCAGGCGGTCACCGCGGCCGAGCCCCTGCTGACCGTCCTCGACCTGGCGCAGGCCGACATCCTGGACTCGCTCGTCGGGCTCCGCGGCAACGCCGCGCTGCGCGAACTGCCGCGGGCCGGGGAGGCCGTCGAGGCCGCCATCGTGGCCCGCCTGCAGACCGCGACGGCGACCGGCCGGCTGCGCGAGCGGCTGCTGCCGATGGCCGCCGATGGCCGCGACGCCCTGGTGCTCGACCTGGTGCGTGCCGAGGCCGCCGCGGTG
The DNA here is from genome assembly GCF_014205335.1 of Amorphoplanes digitatis. Classification (NCBI taxonomy): domain Bacteria; kingdom Bacillati; phylum Actinomycetota; class Actinomycetes; order Micromonosporales; family Micromonosporaceae; genus Actinoplanes; species Actinoplanes digitatis. Next base: position 2,249,403 of record NZ_JACHNH010000001.1, read on the forward strand.
CTCGCGCACGGCTCACCGGAGGCGGTCGGCCCCAGGGCGGAGTTCCGCGACCTCGGCTTCGACTCGCTCACCGCGGTGGAGCTGCGCAACCGGCTCTCCGCCGTCACCGGGCTGCGGCTGAGCGCCACCATGGTCTACGACTACCCGACGCCGACCGCCCTGGCCGGGTACCTGCTCGCCGAGATCCTCGGCACGGAGCCGGAAGCGGTCGTCCCGCTCGGCGCGACCCGGGGCACCTCCGCCGATCCGATCGTCATCGTCGGCATGGCCTGCCGATTGCCCGGCGGCGTGCAGTCGCCGGACGACCTCTGGCGCCTGGTCGCGGGGGAGCGCGACGGCATCAGCGCGTTCCCCACCGACCGCGGCTGGGACCTGCACAAGCTGGCCGCCGGCGGCGCGGACGGCCAGGGCCGCAGCGCCTCGCTCGAGGGCGGCTTCCTGTCCGGCCTCGCCGACTTCGACGCGGCCTTCTTCGGCATCTCACCACGCGAGGCGATGGCCATGGACCCGCAGCAGCGCCTGCTGCTGGAGACCTCCTGGGAGGCGTTCGAGTCGGCCGGCATCGATCCCGCGACCCTGGCCGGCAGCCCGACCGGCGTCTTCATGGGCACCAACGGCCTGGACTACTCCACGCTCATCGCACAGTCCCGCGAGGACGTCGGCAGTCTCTCCGGCACCGGGCTGGCGAGCAGCGTCATCTCCGGCCGGCTGTCATACAACTTCGGGCTCGAGGGCCCGTCCTTCACCGTCGACACGGCCTGCTCGTCGTCGCTGGTGGCGCTGCACTCCGCCGTCGCGGCGCTGCGCAACTCCGAGTGCTCGCTGGCCCTCGCCGGCGGTGTCACCGTCATGGCCACGCCGGTCAGCTTCACCGGCTTCAGCGTCGACGGTGGCCTGTCCGCTGACGGGCGGTGCAAGTCCTACTCGGACGCGGCCGACGGCACCAGCTGGGCCGAGGGCGTCGGCGTGCTGGTCGTGGAGCGGCAGTCCGACGCCATCGCCAACGGCCACGAGATCCTCGCCGTCGTACGCGGCACCGCGGTCAACTCCGACGGCGCCTCGAACGGCATCACCGCCCCGAACGGCCCCTCCCAGCAGCGGGTCATCCGCCAGGCGCTCGCGTCGGCCGGCCTGACCTTCGCGGACGTGGACGTGGTCGAGGGACACGGCACCGGCACCCCGCTCGGCGACCCCATCGAGGCGCAGGCGCTGCTGGCCACGTACGGCCGGGACCGGGACGTTCCGCTGCTGCTCGGGTCGATCAAGTCGAACATCGGGCACACCCAGGCCGCGTCCGGCGTCGCCGGGATCATCAAGATGGTCATGGCGATGCGGCACGCGCTGGTGCCGCGCTCGCTGCACCTCGCCGAGCCGTCCTCGCACGTCGACTGGCAGGCGGGCAACATCCGGCTGCTGCGGGAGCCGGCCGCCTGGCCACACACCGACCGGCCGTGGCGCGCGGGCGTCTCCTCGTTCGGTATCTCCGGTACCAACACCCACGTGATCCTCGAGCAGGCGCCGGCCGCAGCTCCGGCGACTCCGGCGGCGGCAGCGGACATCAGGCCGGTGCCGCTGGTGGTGTCGGCCAGGTCCGGCCGCGCCCTTGACGCGCAGCTCGACCGGCTGCGCACCTGGCGCGACGAGCATCCGCACCAGGCGCCGGCCGACGTCGCGTTCTCGCTCACCGGCCGCACGCCGTTCGCGCGGCGTGCGGTCCTCGACGCCGACGGCACCGAGCTGGCCCGCGGCACCGCCGGCCCGCACCGGATCGGTGTGATGTTCTCCGGTCAGGGTTCGCAGCGTGCCGGGATGGGCCGGGGCCTGTATGAGCGGTTCCCCGGGTTCGCTGCGGCGTTCGACGCGGTGACCGCGCATCTGGGTGATGTCGACTGGGATGACCTGGACCAGACGGGTAACGCCCAGCCGGCGATTTTCGCGGTCGAGGTGGCTCTGTACCGGCTGTTGGAGTCGTGGGGTGTTCGGCCGGACATCGTGGGTGGTCATTCGGTGGGTGAGATCGCGGCTGCGCATGTCGCGGGCGTGCTGTCGCTGGAGGACGCGTGCGCGTTGGTCGCGGCGCGGGGCCGGTTGATGCAGGCGCTGCCCGCCGGCGGTGTGATGGTCGCGGTGCAGGCCGGGGAGGACGAGATCGATCTGCCGGCCGGTGTGTCGATCGCGGCGGTGAACGGCCCGGATTCGGTGGTGTTGTCGGGCCCGGAGGAGCCGGTCCTCGCGTATGCGGCCGGGTTCGAGCGGTCCCGGCGGTTGGCGGTCAGTCATGCGTTCCATTCGTCGTTGATGGATCCGATGTTGGATGCCTTCCGCGAGGTGGTGCGGGAGCTGACCTTCCGGGAGCCGGTCATCTCGATGGTGTCCACGATGACCGGGACGGTGGCGGATCAGGTGACCGACCCGGAGTACTGGGTGCGGCATGTGCGGGAGACGGTGCGGTTCGCCGACGGTGTGGCGGCGATGGGCGCGGACGCGGTGGTCGAGGTGGGCCCGGATGCGGTGCTCTCCTCGTTGATCGACGCCGAGCTGGTGGTGCCGACGCTGCGCCGTGATCGTGACGAGGACGTGGCGTTGCTGGGTGCGGTGGCGGCGTTGTGGACCGCGGGTGTGGAGCTCGATCTGGGTGCATGGTTCCCGGGTGCGCGGCGGGTGCCGCTGCCCACCTACGCCTTCGACCACGAACGCTTCTGGCCGCGCCCGCTCGCACACTCGGGCGACGTCGGCTCGGTCGGGCTCACCGCCGCCATGCACCCGCTGCTCGGCGCCGCAATGACCCTGGCCGACACCGGCGAGGTGGTCTTCACCGGGCTGCTGTCGCTGCGCGTGCACCCGTGGCTGGCCGACCACCGGGTCGCCGGGCAGGTCACGCTGCCCGGCTCCGCCTGGCTGGAGCTCGCGGTGCGGGCCGGAGACCAGGTCGGCGCGGAACGCGTACAGGATCTGGAGCTGCACGCGCCGCTGGCGATCGGCGGCTCCGCCGCCCTGCAGGTGCGCGTCGGCGCGCCCGACGCCTCCGGCGTGCGCACGGTGTCGATGCACTCGCGGCCGGAGAACGGCGACGACCCGTGGGTGCTTCACGCCCGGGGCAGCCTCGCCACCGGCCGGGACCGCATCGACTTCGAGGTGCCGGCCTGGCCGCCCCCGTACGCCACCGAGGCGGACCTGGACGGATTCCACGAGGTGCACGGCCACGGGCCGGCCTTCACCGGCCTGCGCGCGGTCTGGCTGCACGCTGACGAGGCGTACGCCGAGGTCGCCCTCCCCGAGCCGGTGGCCGGCGACGCGCAGTACTTCGGCGTCCACCCCGCCCTGCTCGCGTCGATCACCCACGTGACCGGGCTGCTCGGCCTCGACGACGAGCTTCAGCCGGGCCGCTGGGGCGGGGTCACCCTGCACGCGGCCGGCGCCACCACGCTGCGCGCCCGGATCGTGCGGCGGGGCGCCGACCGGGTCGAGATCGCCGCCGTGGACCCGACCGGCGCACCCGTGCTGTCGGTGCGGGAGCTCACCCTGCACCGGCCGCGCACCGTAGCGGCCGCCGCGCGGCTGCCGCTGTTCCGGATGGACTGGCCGGCCGTGGAGGCGCCGACCCCGTCGTCCGTCCGGCACGCCGTGCTCGGCGACTCGGTGGCCGAGCTGCCGTCCGACGTCGAGGTGGTCGTGGTGCCGGTGACCGGCGACCTGGCCGACGTGATCGCCTCCACCCACCGGGTGACCGGGCGGGTGCTCGACGCGGCACAGGCATTCCTCGCGGACACCCGGCTGATGAACGCCCGGATGCTGTTCGTCACCGACGGCGCAATCGCCGCCGACGAGGGCGAGCCGATCCGGGACGTGCCGGCCGCCGCGGTGTGGGGACTAGTCCGTTCCGCGTACGCGGAGAACCCCGACCGTTTCCTCATCGTGGACACCGCCGACCCGGCCGCGTTCCTGCCGCTGCTCGCAGGCGTCACCGCCGACGGCGACCAGCAGTTCGCGGTCCGCGGCGGCGTGGTGAGGGTGGGCCGGATGGCACGCCTCGCCTCGGCCGACGCCCTGCTGCCCCCGGCGGGCGGCGCCTGGCGGCTGGTCCGCCACGGTGACGACGTGGCGCTGACCCCGTGCCCCGAGGTGTGGGAGCCGCTGGACGCGTCCATGGTCCGCATCGACGTCTTCGCCGCGGCGCTGGGCCCGGCGCAGCAGGACACCGAGGGGCCGCTGGGCCGCACGGTGGCCGGCATCGTCACCGAGGTCGGCGCCGGCCGGTGCGGCTTCAACCCCGGCGACCGGGTGATGGGCCTGGTGGCCGGCGGCGTGGGCCCGATCGCGGTGGCCGACGCCGGTTCCCTGGTCGCGATGCCGCAGCAGTGGTCCTGGGCCGAGGCGGCGGCCGCCGCCACCGACCCGGATCCGGCCCGCCCGGCCGTCGTGAACGCCTGGGACGTGCGCCGGGCCCGCGCCGCGCTGCGCACGCCCGCGGCCGGCCCGCTGGTGCTGGAGATGCCCCGCCGCTGGCACCGGGAGGGCACCGTGCTGATCACCGGCGGCACCGGCGCGCTCGGCCGGCACTTCGCCCGCCGGCTTGTCGCCAACGGCGCACGCAACCTGCTGCTCACCAGCCGCCGCGGCCCGCACGCGCCGGGCGCGAGCGAGCTGGAGGCAGAGCTGGACGCGCTGGGCGCCTCGGTGCGGATCGTGGCCTGCGACCCGGCCGACCGGGAGCAGGCCGCCGCGCTCGTCGCCGGCATCCCGCCGACGCAGCCGCTCACCGCGGTCTTCAACATCGCCGGCGTGCTCGACGACGCGATCCTCACCTCGCTGACCCCGCGGCGGATGGAGCGGGTGCTGCGCCCCAAGGTGGACGCGGCGTGGAATCTGCACGAGCTGACCCGCGACATGGGCGTGGCCGCGTTCGTGTCGTTCTCCTCCGGCGCCGCCATGATGGGCAACCCCGGCCAGGGAAACTACGCCGCGGCGAACGCGTTCCTGGACGCGCTGGCGCACTACCGCCAGGGCGAGGGGCTGGCCGGCCTGACCCTCGCCTGGGGGCCGTGGGACGACACGGACGGCATGACCGGCGCGATGACCGACACCGACCTGCAGCGGATGCGGGCCAGCGGCATGCCGCCGCTGGGGGTGGACGAGGGCCTCGACCTGTACGACACGGCGATCGGCTCGTACAGCCCGTACGTCGCCCCGCTGGCCATGGTCTCGGGCCCCGCCGCCCCAGGTGCGTTCGTGCCGCCGCTGTTCCGCGGCCTGGTCCGGACGGCCCGCCGCGCCGCCGCCACCGCCGAGGCCGGCGGCGCGGCGCTGACCAGGCAGCTGTCCCGGCTGGACGGCGCCGACCGGGCCCGGATGCTGGTGGACATCGTGCGCACCGAGGCCGCCGCGGTGCTCGGGCACGCCACGTCCGACGCGGTCGACGCCGAGCGCAACTTCTACGAGCTGGGCTTCGACTCGCTGACCGCGGTGGAGCTGCGCAACCGGCTCAGCGTGGCCACCGGACTGCGGCTGCCCGCGACGGTCATCTTCGACAGCAAGACCCCGGCGGAACTGGCCGGCTGGATCCGCGCCGAGCTGGCCACCCAGGAGGGCGCCGACCCGGACCTGGCCGCGGCGGCCGGCGGCGAGCCGGAACGCGACTCGCTGGAGCGGCTGTTCCTGGACGCGCTCGCCGACGGCAAGGTGCGCGAGGCGCAGCGGATGCTGGCCACCCTCGCCGCGCTGCGCCCGGCCTTCGAGTACGCCTCGGAGCTTGAGGACCTGCCGCTGCCGGTGAACCTGGCCGAGGGCGCCGGCTCGCCGAAGCTGATCTGCATCCCCGCGCCGACCGCGAACTCCGGCCCGCACCAGTACTCCCGGCTGGCCGCGCACTTCCGCGGCGAGAGCGACGTGTCCGCGCTGCCGCTGATCGGCTTCGCCACCGGCGAGCGACTGCCGGACAACGCCGACGTCGCCGTGCGGGTGATCGCGGAGAGTGCGCTGAGGGCCAGCGACGGCAAGCCGTTCGTCCTGGTCGGACACTCCTCCGGCGGGTCGCTGGCGTACGCCGCGGCGGGCGTGCTGGAGAGCACCTGGGGCGTGCGGCCCAGCGCGGTCATCCTGCTGGACACGCTCAGCTTCCAGCACAACGACGACGAGGGCGTCGACTACGGCGGCATGATGCGGCTCAACTTCGCCGGCGGTGGCGACGCCGCCCCGGTGCGGCTGACCAACTCCCGGCTGTCCGCGATGGGCCGCTGGATGGTGCTGCTCAACCGGATGGAGGTCGCGCACACCACCGCGCCGGTGCTGTCCATCCGGTGTACCCGGGAAAGCGTCGCGGGCAGCGTCGCGGACCTCACCCCGATCGTCGACGGCGCGGTCGTCCGGCCGATCGACGCCGACCACCTGTCCCTGGTACGCGAGGACTCGAAGCAGACCGCCGCCCTGATGCTCCAGTGGCTGGGCGGCCTCGCGGACAAGCCTTAGGGAATTCCGCAGTGCAGATCTTGCAGAGTGGTCAGGCGGGGCCCGGCCCGCCTGATGTTCCGCACTCGAGAGGCTGCCGATGTCGAACGAGGACAAGCTCCGCGAATACCTCAAGCGGGCTGTCGCGGACCTGCAGGACAGCCGCGAGCAGCTGCGGGAGGCCACCGAGCGCAACCGGGAGCCGATCGCCATCGTGGCGGCCGGCTGCCGGTTCCCCGGCGGCGTGCGCACTCCCGAGGACCTGTGGGACCTCATCGACTCGGGCGTTGACGCGGTGTCCGGCTTTCCCCGCAACCGCGGCTGGGACCTCGGCTCCCTGTACCACCCGGACCCGGCCCACCCCGGAACCACGTACGCCACCGAGGGCGGCTTCCTGCACGAGGCGGACCGCTTCGACCCCGCGGTCTTCGGCATCTCGCCGCGCGAGGCGCTCGCCATGGACCCCCAGCAGCGGCTGCTGCTCGAGGTCGCCTGGGAGACCCTGGAACGCGGCGGGCTCGACCCGACCTCGCTCGCCGGCTCGGCCACCGGCGTCTTCGTCGGCACCGGCCACGGCGGGTACGACACCACCGGCGGCCACGGCCACGAGGAGGCCGGCGGCCACCTGCTGACCGGCAACGCGGTCAGCGTCTCCTCCGGACGCATCTCCTACGTGCTCGGCCTGGAAGGCCCGGCCATCTCCGTCGACACAGCCTGCTCGTCCTCGCTGGTCGCCCTGCATCTGGCGGTGCGCTCGCTGCGCAGCGGCGAGAGCGACCTGGCCCTGGCCGGCGGCGCCACCGTCATGTCGACCCCGCAGATGTTCCTCGAGTTCTCCCGCCAGCAGGGCCTCGCGCCGGACGGGCGGTGCAAGCCGTTCGCCGCTGCCGCCGACGGCACCGGCTGGGCCGAGGGCGTCGGCCTGCTGCTCGTCGAGCGCCTCGGCGACGCCCGCCGCAACGGGCACCCGGTGCTCGCCGTGATCCGCGGAACCGCGGTCAACTCCGACGGCGCCTCGAACGGCCTGACCGCGCCGAACGGCCCCTCACAGCAGCGGGTCATCCGGGCCGCGCTCGCCGACGCCGGGCTCCGCCCTGCGGACATCGAGGCGGTCGAGGCGCACGGCACCGGCACCCGGCTCGGCGACCCGATCGAGGCGACCGCGCTGCTGGCCACGTACGGGCAGCAGCGCCCGGACCGGCCGGTGCTGATCGGCTCGCTCAAGTCCAACATCGGCCACACCCAGGCCGCGGCCGGCGTCGCCGGCGTGATCAAGATGGTCCTCGCCATGCAGCGGGGACGGCTGCCCGCCACCCTGCACACCGACGCACCCACCCCGCACGTGGACTGGACCGCCGGCGACGCACGGCTGCTCACCCGGCCCGCGCCGTGGCCCGCCACCGACCGTCCGCGCCGGGCGGCGGTCTCGTCCTTCGGCGTCAGCGGCACCAACGCACACGTCGTCATCGAGAGCGCCGAGGCGCCGGACCCGGCCGAGCCGTCCGCGGACACCGGCCTGCCGTGGCTGCTCTCGGCCCGCACCGAGGCGGCGCTGCGCGCACAGGCCGCCCGGCTCACCGGGCACGCCGACGGCGGCGACGACGTCGCCTACTCGCTGGCCACCACCCGCGCCCTGATGGAGCACCGGGCCGTCGTCACCGGTGACCGCCGGGCCGCCCTGACCGCCCTGGCCGCCGGGGGCGGCGGCGTCGGCGCCGCCGCCGAGCGGACCACCGCGTTCCTCTTCGCCGGTCAGGGCTCGCAGCGCGCCGGCATGGGCCGCGACCTGCGCGCCCGGTTCCCGGCCTTCCGCCGCGCCTTCGACGAGGCCGCCGCGCTGCTCGGCGACGTCGACTGGGACGACCTGGACCGGACCGGCAACGCCCAGCCCGCCCTGTTCGCCTTCGAGGTCGCCCTCTACCGCCTGCTGGAGTCGTGGGGGATCCGCCCGGCCCTGGTCGGCGGCCACTCGATCGGCGAGATCGCCGCCGCGCACGTCGCCGGCGTGCTCAGCCTGGCCGACGCCGCGAAGCTGGTCGCCGCGCGGGGGCGGCTCATGCAGGCGCTGCCGGCGGGCGGCGCGATGATCGCGGTCCGGGCCGCGCCCGAATCCCTCGACCTGCCGGACGACGTGTCCATCGCGGCGGTCAACGGTCCCGAGTCGGTCGTCCTGTCCGGACCCGAGGCGGCCGTGATCGCGATCGCGTCCCGCTTCGGGCGCACCCGGCGCCTCGCGGTCAGCCACGCCTTCCACTCGGCGCTGATGGAGCCGATACTGGCCGACTTCGCCGCGGTCGTCGGCGAGCTCACCTTCTCGCCGCCGGCCCTGCCGGTGGTCTCGAGCGTCACGGGCGCGCCTGCCGGTCCCGAGTTCGGCACCCCGGAGTACTGGGTACGGCAGGTGCGGCAGCCGGTGCTGTTCCGCGACGCCGTCCGCGCCGCCGAGGACCTCGGCGCGACCGCGTTCGCCGAGGTCGGCCCGGCCGGCACGCTCGTCTCGATGATCGCCGAGTCGGCCGCCGGCTCCCCGGCCGTCGCCGCCCTGCAGCGCCGCGACCGCGACGACGAGGTCACCGCGCTCTTCGACGGCGTCGGCGCCCTGCACGTCGCCGGCGTCCGGATGGACTGGACGGCCATCCTCGGCCGGCACCGGACCGTCGACCTCCCCACGTACGCGTTCCAGGAGGAGCCGTTCTGGCTCGGACCGCCGCGCGACGCACCCGCCGGCGACATCCTGACCTACGACATCGGCTGGACACCGGTCGCCATCGCCGCCACCGCCGGAGGCCGCTGGTTGGTCGTGCGGCACGAGGACGGCGGTCTCGCCGACGACCTCGCGGCCCGCGGCATCGAGGTCGTCGCGGTGAACCACGGCGAAGACCTGGCCGCGCGGATCTCGGCGGCCGGCCCGCTCGACGGCGTGCTGTCGCTGCTCGCCGCGGAAGGCGACCCGGAGGCCCTGTGGCACACCGCCGAGCTGCTGCAGGGCCTGGACGCCCTCGACGTGCACGCGCCATTGTGGTGCGTCACCCGCGGCGCCGTCTCCACCAGCCGCACCGACCCGGTCACCGACCCCACGCAGGCACAGATCTGGGGCCTCGGCCGGGTCGCCGCCCTCGAACTCCCGCAGCGCTGGGGCGGCCTGGTCGACCTGCCCGCCACCCCGGACGCCCGGGCCCTGGACGCCCTGGCCGGCCTGCTGGGCGGGGGAGAGGACCAGGTCGCGGTCCGCGCCGAGGGCGTGCTCGGCCGCCGCCTGCACCGCACCGCGCCGCGCCCGGCGGGCGACTGGACAGCCCCGGCGACCGTGCTGGTCACCGGCGGCACCGGCGCGCTCGGCGCGCACGTGGCACGCTGGCTGCTCGGCGCCGGCGCCCGGCGGCTGATCCTGGCGGGACGCCGCGGCCCGGACGCGCCCGGCGCGGCCGAGCTGGCCGCCGAGCTCGGCGACCGGGTCAGCGTGGTGGCCTGCGACGTCGCCGACCGCGACGCCCTCGCCGCGCTGCTCGACGGCCTCGACCTGGACGGCGTGGTGCACGCCGCCGGCGTGCTGGACGACGGCCTGCTCACCTCGCTGACCCCCGCGAGGCTGGACGTGGTCCTGCGCGCCAAGGCGCGGGCCGCCGAGAACCTCAGCGAGCTGACCGGCGACCTGAGCATGTTCGTCACGTTCTCCTCCATCGCCGGCACCGTCGGCAACCACGGCCAGGCGGGTTACGCCGCCGCCAACGCCGCCCTGGACGCGCTCGCCGAGCGGCGCCGCGCCGCCGGAAGACCGGCCACCTCGGTGGCCTGGGGCCCGTGGGCGGCCGGAATGGCCTCCCGCGACGCCGCCGGTGCCGCGGCACGCCGCGCCGGCCTGCGCCCGCTCGACCCGCGGCAGGCGCTCGCCGCGCTGGAGAACGCGCTCGCCGCCGACCGAACCACGCTCACCGTGGCGGATATCGACTGGCCCGCCTACGGCACCACGATGACCGCGGCCCGCCCCAGCCCGCTGCTGGCCGACCTGTGGGCGCCCGCTCCACGCCGGGCCGACACCGCCGGGCCGGACCGCGACCTGCTGGCCCTGGTCCGTGAGCAGGTGGCCGCGGTGCTCGGCCACGGCACCCCGGACGGCGTGGATGCCGGGCGCGCCTTCCGCGACCTCGGGTTCGACTCGCTCACCGCGGTCGAGCTGCGCAACCGGCTGGCCGCGGCGACCGGGCTCCGTCTTCCCGCCACCCTGCTGTTCGACCACCCGACCGCGTCCGCGGTCGCCGCGTATCTGCGCGCCGGTACGACCGGCGACGCCGGCGCCAACCCGGTCACCGCGATGCCCGCCGCCTCCGACGAGCCGATCGCGATCGTCTCCATGGCCTGCCGGTTCCCCGGCGGCGTCAGCTCCCCCGAGGAGTTCTGGGACCTGCTCGAGTGCGGCACGGACGGCGTCGGCGGGTTCCCGGACGACCGCGGCTGGGACCTCGACCGGCTCTACGACCCGGACCCCGACCACCCGGGGACCACGTACTGCACCGAGGGCGGCTTCCTCACCGACGTGGCCGGCTTCGACCACGGCTTCTTCGGCATCTCGCCGCGCGAGGCCCTCGCCATGGACCCGCAGCAGCGGCTGCTGCTGGAGACCTCCTGGGAGCTGTTCGAGCGGGCGGGCATCGACCCGGAATCGGTACGCGGCAGCGCGACCGGAGTCTTCGCCGGTGTCAACTCCAACGACTACCAGAGCATCATGGCGGGCTCCGCCGGCGAGGTCGCCGGGCACCTGCTCACCGGCAACGCGATGAGCGTGCTGTCCGGCCGCGTCGCATACACGTTCGGACTCGAGGGCCCGGCCGTCTCGGTCGACACCGCCTGCTCGTCGTCGCTGGTCGCCCTGCACCTGGCGGTCAACTCGCTGCGCACCGGCGAGTGCGACCTGGCCCTGGCCGGCGGCGTCACCGTGATGTCCACGCCGTACGCGTTCATCGAGTTCTCCCGCCAGCGCGGCCTCGCCCCGGACGGGCGGTGCAAGCCGTTCGCCGCGGCCGCCGACGGCACCGGCTGGGCCGAGGGCATCGGGCTGGTCCTGGTCGAGCGGCTCTCCGACGCGCGCCGCAACGGCCACGAGATCCTCGCCCTGGTACGCGGCACCGCGGTCAATCAGGACGGCGCCTCCAACGGGCTGACCGCCCCGAACGGCCCCGCACAGCAGCGGGTCATCCGGCGGGCCCTGGCCAACGCCGGCCTGAACGCACAGGACGTCGACGCGGTCGAGGCGCACGGCACCGGCACCCGGCTCGGCGACCCGATCGAAGCGCAGGCGCTGCTCGCCGCGTACGGGCGGGGCCGGCCCGAGCCGCTGCGCCTGGGCGCGGTGAAGTCGAACATCGGGCACACGCAGGCCGCCGCGGGCGTGGCCGGCGTGCTGAAGATGGTCCTCGCCATGCGGCACGGCCTGCTGCCGCGGACCCTGCACCTGGACCGGCCCACCCCGCATGTGGACTGGGGCGACGGCATCGCGTTGCTCGCGGAGGCGACGCCGTGGCCGACCGGCGCGCGGACCCGGCGCGCCGGTGTCTCGTCGTTCGGCATCAGCGGCACGAACGCGCACGTCATCCTCGAAGAGGCCCCGGCCGCGCACGCGCCGGCCACCCCGCGGGAGTCCGGCCCCGTCGCGCTGATGCTCTCCGCCCGCAGCGCCGAGGGTGTGCGCGCACAGGCGCTCCGGCTCGCCGCGCACCTGAGGGACGGCGGCGACAACCCGCGCGACGTCGCGTACTCGCTGCTCACCGCCCGCGCCGCGCTGCCGTACCGGGGCTCGGTGGTGGCGACCGGCCGGGACGACCTGATCGCGGCGCTCGAGACGATGACCGGGGCCGCGTACGCGCGGACCGACACCCGGCCCGTCTTCGTCTTCCCCGGCCAGGGCTCGCAGTGGGCCGGCATGGCCCTCGACCTGCTCGACTCCTCGCCGGTCTTCGCCGCCCGGCTCGGCGATTGCGCCGGGGCGCTGCGCCCGCACTGCGACTGGGACCTCGTCGACGTGCTGCGCCGCGGCGAGTTCGACCGCGTCGACGTGGTGCAGCCCGCCCTCTGGGCGGTGATGGTGTCCCTCGCCGAGCTGTGGCGCTCCCACGGCGTCGAGCCGGCCGCGGTGGTCGGGCACTCGCAGGGCGAGATCGCCGCCGCCTGCGTCGCCGGTGCGCTGAGCCTCGACGACGCCGCCCGCATCGTCGCCCTGCGCAGCCGGGCCCTCACCGCGCTGGCCGGCCGGGGCGGCATGGCCTCCGTCGGCCTCCCGGTCGCCGAGGTCCGCGAGCGGATCGCACCCTTGCAAGACCGGCTGTCGGTGGCCGCTGTCAACGGCCCGCACTCCACCGTCGTCGCGGGTGTTCCGGGCGCGCTGGACGAGCTGATCGCCGCCTGCGCCGCCGACGGCGTCCGCGCCAGGCGCATCGACGTCGACTACGCCTCGCACTCCGCGGACGTCGAGCTGATCGAGGCCGAGGTCCTCGACGTGCTCGCACCGATCACCCCGCGCGGCGCCGACGTGCCGTTCTGGTCCACCGTGACCGGCGAGCCCGCCGACACCGCCGGGCTGGACGCCGCCTACTGGTACCGCAACCTGCGGCGGACCGTGGAGTTCGAGCGCACCACCCGGGCGCTGCTCGACGCCGGCCACCGCCTCTTCCTCGAGATCAGCGCGCACCCGGTGGTCACGCCCGGACTGCGCGAGACCATCGAGGACTCCGGCGCCGCCGCGGCCGCCCTGGTCACCCTGCGCCGCGACGAGGGCGGCCTGACCCGGTTCCGCGCCGCGCTCGCCGAGGCGCGCGACCACGGCTGCCTCGTCGAGGCCGGGACGCTGTTCCCCGGCGCCGCCCGGGTCGCCCTGCCCACGTACGCGTTCGAGCACCAGCGGTTCTGGCCGCGGGTCACCGAGCCGGCCGGCCGGGACGCGCTGAACCACCCGATGCTCGGCTCAGCCGTGCGGCTCGCCCGCGCCGACGGCCTGGTCGTCACCGCGAACTGGTCGCTGCGCACCCACCCGTGGCTCGCCGACCACGCCGTCGCCGGCACCGTCGTGGTGCCCGGCACCGCCCTGCTCGAGGCGGTCATCCGGGTCGGCGACGAGGTCGGCTGTGGCCGCGTGGACGAGTTGACCCTGCACGCGCCGGTGCTCGTACCGCCGCGCGGCGAGGTGCGGATCCAGATCGCCGTCGACGCGCCGGACGGCGCCGGCCTGCGCGCGGTGACCCTGCACTCCAGCACCGGCGACGGCTGGACCGCGCACGCCACCGGCAGCCTCGCGCCCACCGGCCCGGCGCCCGCGGCCGGGGCCCGCACCGAGTGGCCGCCGGCCGGCGCCGAGGCCCTGGACGTCAGCGACCTCTACGATCGGCTCGCCGCGGCCGGATACGGCTACGGGCCCGCGTTCCGGGGTGTCCGCGCCGCCTGGCGGCTCGGCGGCGACATCCTCGCCGACGTGGCCCTGCCGGACCCGGACGCCGGCGCCTTCGGCCTGCACCCCGCGCTGCTCGACGCCGCCCTGCACCCGGCGACGCTCGGCCCGCTGTCCACCGAGCGCGGGGCCGGGATGCCGTTCTCCTGGACCGGCGTCGCGCTGCACGCCACCGGCGCGACCGCGCTGCGCGTGCGGATCACCGGAACCGGCCCGGACACCGTCGCCGTCACCCTGGCCGACACCGCCGGGAACCCGGTCGCCACGATCGACGCCTTGGCCGTACGCCCGGTCGGCGCGACCACCGCACGGGCGATCGAGCGCGAGGCCCTGTTCGAGGTCGCCTGGACGCCCGTGCCGCCGGCCGGCACCGCCGCCGGCGACTACACCCTGGTCCGCGGCACCGACCCGGTGGGCGTGCTCGCCGACCTGCAGGCCGGCCACGACCGGCTGGTCGTGGTCACCGAGGGCGGAGCCGGCGACGCCGTCACCGACCTCGACGCCGCCGCGGTCTGGGGCCTGGTCCGCTCCGCACAGTCGGAGAACCCGGACCGGATCACGATCGCCGACCTGGACGGCTCCCCGGCCTCGCTGGCGGCGCTGCCGGGCCTGATCGCCACCGGCGAGCCGCAGCTCGTGGTCCGCCGCGGCGAGGGGTTCGTGCCGCGCCTGGAACGCGTCGGCGCCCGCCTCACGATCGACGACCCGGCGCGGCCGTGGCGCCTGGACATCCCGGCCAAGGGCACCGTCGACAACCTCGCCATCGTCCCCGCACCGGACACGGCCGAGCCGCTCGGGCCGGGCGAGGTCCGGATCGCCGTCCGCGCCGCGGGCCTGAACTTCCGGGACGTGCTGAACGTCCTCGGCATGTACCCCGGGGGTGCGCGGTTCCTCGGCTCGGAGGCGGCCGGCGTGGTTCTTGAGGTCGCCGGGGACGTCACCGGGCTGGCACCCGGCGACCGGGTGACGGGCATGATCACCGGCGGTATCGGCACCCACGCGGTCGCCGACCACCGCCTGCTCACCACGTTCCCGGCACACTGGACCTTCGCGCAGGCCGCGGCGGTGCCGGTGGTGTTCCTCACCGCCTACTACGCGCTGCACGACCTGGCCGGCCTGTCCGTCGGCGAGCGGATCCTGGTGCACGCCGCCACCGGCGGCGTCGGCATGGCCGCCACCCAGATCGCCCGGCACCTGGGCGCCGACGTCTACGGCACCGCGAGCGAGCCCAAGCAGCACCTGCTGCGCGCCGACGGCTTCGCCGACGACCACATCGCCGACTCCCGCACGCCGGACTTCGGGCAGGTCTTCGCGGACGGCTTCGACGTCGTGCTCAACTCCCTGGCCGGCGAGTTCGTGGACGCGTCGCTGCGGCTGCTGAGCGACGGCGGCCGGTTCATCGAGATGGGCAAGACCGACGTCCGCGACGCGGCGGAGATCCGCGCCGGCCGGGGCGTCGCCTACCGCGCGTTCGACCTCGTCGAGGCCGGCCCGGCACGCATCGGCGAGATGCTCACCGAGCTGGTCGCGCTCTTCGAGTCCGGCGTACTGCACCACCTGCCGCTCACCGCCTGGGACGTCGAGCACGCCACCGACGCGTTCCGGTTCATGGCACAGGCCCGGCACACCGGAAAGATCGTGCTCACCATCCCGCGCCCCTGGGACCCCGCCGGCACCGTGCTGATCACCGGCGGCACCGGCGAGCTGGGCGGCCTCCTGGCCCGCCACCTGGTCGCCGAGCACGGCGTCCGGCACCTGCTGCTCGCGGGCCGCCGCGGCCTGGACACCCCCGGCGCCCGCGCGCTGTCCGACGAGCTGACCGCGGCCGGTGCCCGGGTCACCGTGGCCGTCGCCGACGTGTCGGAACGCGACGACGTGGCCGCCCTGCTGTCCCTGGTCGACGCCGCACATCCGCTCACCGCCGTGGTGCACGCGGCCGGCCTGCTCGACGACGGCACCGTCGACGCGCTCACCGGCGAGCGGATCCGCGCGGTGCTGCGGCCCAAGGCCGACGCCGCCCGGCACCTGGACGAACTCACCCGCGGGCACGACCTCGCGGAGCTGGTCCTCTTCTCCTCGGCCGCGGGCGTGCTCGGCTCGCCCGGCCAGGGCAACTACGCCGCCGCCAACGCCTTCCTGGACGGCCTCGCCCAGCGGCGCCGCGCCGCCGGCCTGCCCGGCGTCTCGCTTGCCTGGGGCCTGTGGGCGCAGGCCAGCGGCATGACCCGGCACCTCGGCGACGCCGACCGGTCCCGCTCCCGGCAGGGCGGCGGGGGCCTGGCGCTGTCCACCGCGGACGGCCTGGCCCTGTTCGACGCGGCCCTGTCCGCCCGGCGGGCCCTGCTCGTCCCGGTCCGGCTCGACACCGCGGGCCTGCGCGGCCGGTCGCGGGCGGAGCTGCCGCCGATGCTGCGCGGCCTGTTCGGCGCGGTCACCCGCCGCCGCGCCGAGACCGGCGGCGGCACCGACCTGCGGCAGCGCCTCGCTGGGCTGCCCGCCGCGGACCGCCGGGAAACGCTGCTGGACCTGGTCATCTCGTACGCCGCGGCGGTGCTCGGTCACGCCGGTGGCGCCGCGGTCGACGCCGGGCAGGCGTTCCGCGACCTCGGCTTCGACTCGCTCACCGCGGTCGAGCTGCGCAACCGGCTGTCCACCGCCACCGGGCTGCGGCTGAGCGCCACCCTGGTCTTCGACCACCCGACACCGCAGGCCCTCGCCACCCACCTGCTCGCCGAGCTCACCGACGGCGTCGCCGCCGCGCCCGCGCGCACCTCGGCCGCCACCGGCGACGACGAGCCGATCGCCATCGTCGCGATGGCCTGCCGGCTGCCCGGCGGGGTCCGCTCGCCGGAGGAGCTCTGGGCCATGCTGGACGCCGGCCGCGACGGCGTCGGCGACTTCCCGGCCGACCGCGGCTGGGACCTCGCCGGCCTCTACGACGCGGTGCCGGACGGCCCCGGCTCGTCGCGCACCCGCGAGGGCGGCTTCCTGGACGCGGTGGCCGACTTCGACGCCGGGTTCTTCGGCATCTCGCCGCGTGAGGCCCTGGCGATGGACCCGCAGCAGCGGATCCTGCTGGAGACCGCGTGGGAGCTCTTTGAACGCGGCGGCATCGACCCGCACGCCGTACGCGGGCGCCCGGTCGGCGTGTTCGCCGGCGTCTCCTCCAGCGACTACCTGTCCCGCGTGCCGGACGTGCCGGAGGAGCTGGCGCCGTACATCAACAACGGCAACGCGATGAGCGTCGTCTCCGGCCGCGTCGCCTACGCCTTCGGGCTGGAGGGCCCGGCCGTCACGGTCGACACCGCCTGCTCGTCGTCGCTGGTCGCCCTGCACCTGGCGGTGAACGCGCTGCGCGCCGGCGAGTGCGAGCTGGCCATCGCCGGCGGCGTGACGGTGATGACCTCCCCGCGCATCGTCGTCGACTTCGCCCGCCAGCGCGGCCTGGCCATGAACGGCCGGTGCAAGCCGTTCGCCGCGGCGGCCGACGGCGCCGGATTCTCCGAGGGCGCCGGCCTGCTGCTGGTCGAGCGGCTCTCCGACGCGCAGGCCAACGGCCACCGGGTCCTCGCCCTGGTACGCGGCTCCGCGGTCAACTCCGACGGCGCCTCCAACGGGCTCAGCGCCCCGAACGGCCCGTCGCAGCAGCGGGTCATCCTGGCCGCGCTGGCCGCGGCCGGGCTGTCCGCTCAGGACGTCGACGCGGTCGAGGCGCACGGCACCGGCACCCGGCTCGGCGACCCGATCGAGGCGCAGGCGCTGCTCGCCACGTACGGGCGCGACCGCGACGCGGACCGGCCGCTGCGGCTGGGCTCGGTGAAGTCGAACATCGGCCACACCCAGGCGGCGGCGGGCGTCGCCGGGATCATGAGGATGGTCCTGGCCCTGCGCCACGGTGTGCTGCCGCGAAGCCTGCACGTCGACGCGCCCACCCCGCACGTGGAATGGACACCCGCGGTGAGCCTGCTCGACGAGGCGACACCGTGGCCGGCCGGGGAACGCACCCGCCGCGCCGGCGTGTCCTCCTTCGGCATCAGCGGCACGAACGCACACGTCATCCTCGAGGAGGCGCCCACCGCGCCCGCCGGGTCGCCGGCCACCGCCGCCACCGGTCCGGTTCCGTGGCTGCTGTCCGCCCGCTCCGCGCCGGCGCTGCGCGGCCAGGCGGAGGCGCTGCTCGGCGTCACGGGCGAGCCGGCCGACATCGCCCGGTCCCTCGTGGAGACCCGGTCGCTGCACGAAAGGCGTCTCGTGGTCGTCGGGGAGAACCCCGCCGAGGCGCTGCGGGCGTACCTCGCGGACGCACCAGGACCGCGCGTGGTCACCGGCTCCGCGTCCGGCCGCGAGCGCCGCGTCGTCCTCGTCTTCCCCGGACAGGGCGCACAGTGGGCCGGCATGGGCCGTGACCTGCTCGGCGACCCCGTCTTCGCGGGCCGCCTGCACGAGTGCGCGGAGGCGCTGGCACCGTACACCGACTGGTCGCTGACCGAGGCCCTCGGCGATTCCGACCTGCTGGAGCGGGTCGACGTCGTGCAGCCCGCGCTCTGGGCCGTGATGGTCTCGCTGGCCGCGGTCTGGCAGGCACACGGCGTACGCCCGGCGGCCGTGCTCGGCCACTCACAGGGCGAGATAGCCGCTGCCTGCGTCAGCGGCGCCCTGTCCCTCGCCGACGGCGCCCGGGTGGTGGCGCTGCGCAGCCGGGCCATCGCCGGCGCCCTCTCCGGCCTCGGCGGCATGGCCTCGATCGCCGCACCGCGCGCCGACGTGGACGCCCGCCTGGCCGGGTTCGGCGGCCGGCTGTCGGTCGCCGCGGTGAACGGCCCGGGCACGGTCGCCGTCTCCGGCGATCCGGACGCCCTCGACGAACTGGTCGCCGCCTGCGTCGCGGACGGCCTGCGCGCCAGGCGGATCCCGGTCGACTACGCCTCGCACTCCGCGCACGTCGAACGGATCCGTGATCTGCTGCTGGTCGAGCTGAAGGACCTCGCGCCGCGCGCCGGCGACATCGCGTTCCTCTCCACCGTCACGGCCGACTGGGCGGACACCACCGGACTCGACGCCGGGTACTGGTACGAGAACCTGCGCCGCACGGTCCGCCTCGAGGAGTCGCTGGCCGCGCTGATCGAGCAGGGCCACGACGTGTTCGTGGAGTGCAGCCCGCACCCGGTGCTCACCGGCAGCATCGAGGACACCGCGGCCGCCGCCGGCGCCGACGCCGTGGTGATCGGCACGCTGCGCCGCGACGACGGCGGCCGCGAGCGCCTGCTCGTCTCGCTCGCCGAGGCGCACGTCCGCGGCGTCGCCGTCGACTGGACACCGGCGGTCGCCGGCGGCCGGATCGTCGGCCTGCCCACGTACGCCTTTCAGCGCGAGCGCTACTGGCTCGAACCCGCCGCCCGGCGCGATCCGTCCGGCCTCGACTCGGTCGTGCACCTGGCCGGCGGCGCGGGCACCGTACTGACCGGACGGATCGGCGTCGCCGCCCAGCCGTGGCTCGCCGCCCACCGCCTCGGCGACCGGGTCGTCGTGCCCGGCACCGCCTACCTGGAGTGGGCCGTCCGGGCCGGCGACGAGGCCGGGCTGCCGGTGGTGGCCGAGCTGGACGAGCTCGCCCCGATGGTCCTGGACACCGACCTGGACCTGCAGGTCGTCGTCGCCGCCGACGGCGGGTTCACCGTGCACGCCCGCCCGGACGCCGGGCATCCGTGGACCCGGCACGCCACCGGGCGCCTCGCCGCGGACCCGGCCCCGGTGACCGCCGACGGCGCGCCGGTCGCGGTGTCGGTGCCCGCGGCCGGCGGCTTCCGGCTGCACCCCGACCTGCTACAAGGCGCGCTGGCCGCCGACGGCCTGCCGACCGCGTGGCGCGGGGTCACCGTGCACGCCACCGGGGCCACCCGGCTCACCGTGCGCACCGCCCGCAACGGCGACGGGACGATCGCCGTGGTCGCGGTGGACGCGGCCGGCGCCCCGGTGGTCACCGCCGCGGCCGTCACGGTCACCCCGGCCGACCGGATCGTCCTCGGCGCCGGCGGTGCCGCGCCGATCTACCACGTCGAATGGGAACCGCTGACCCTGGCGGGCGAGCCGGCCGGCACGATCCGGCGTATCACCGCCGGCGGCGACCCGGTCGCCGCCGCGCACGCGGCCACCGGGGAGGCCCTCGACGCCGTCCGCGAATGGCTCGCCGCCGACCGGGACGGCAAGCTCGTCATCGTCTCCGACCAGGCCGGCGTGCACGGCCTGATCAGGTCCGCGCAGTCCGAGCACCCCGGCCGCTTCCAGCTGATCGACGCCGACCCCGCCGACGACCTGGTCGCCGCCGCCACCGCGTCGGACGAGCCGCAGATCCGGCTGCGCGGCGGCCGGGCCCTCCTGCCGCGACTCGACCGGGCGCCCACCCCGTCCGGCACCGCGGACTGGGGGAGCGGCACCGTTCTGATCACCGGAGGAACCGGCACGCTCGGCGCGCTCGTCGCCGAGCACCTGGTCACCCGGCACGGCATACCGCGGCTGGTGCTGACCGGGCGCCGCGGCCCGGACGCGCCCGGCGCGACCGGGCTGCGCGACCGACTGGAGTCCCTCGGCGCCGAGGTCACCTTGGCCGCCTGCGACGCCGCGGACCGCGACCGCCTCGCCGAGGTGCTGGCCGGCATCGAGGACCTGACCGCGGTCGTGCACGCGGCCGGCATCCTGGACGACGCCCTGATCGAGACGCTCACCCCGGCGCGCCTCGACGCGGTGCTGCGGCCCAAGGCGGACGCCGCGTTCCACCTGCACGAGCTCACACGCGACCGGGACCTGAAGCAGTTCGTGCTGTTCTCGTCGTTCGCCGGTGTGGCCGGCGCCATGGCGCAGGCCGGATACTCCGCGGCCAACGCGGTCCTGGACGACCTGGCCGAGCGCCGCCGGGTGGACGGGCTGCCCGGCACCTCGCTCGCGTGGGGCTTCTGGGAGCAGCGCAGCGGCCTGACCGGCGACCTGGACGCGGCCGACCTGTCCCGGATGACCCGGGCCGGCCTGCTGCCGATCCCGACCGGCCGGGGACTCGCGATGCTCGACGCGGCGGTCGCCTCCGGCGAGGCCCTGCTCGTGCCGGTCCTGCTGCGCCCGTCCGGCGACGTGCCGCCGTTGCTGAGCCGCCTGGTCCGCGTCACCCGGCCCGCCGCCGCCGACGCGCGGGCGGCCGGTGCGGACAGCCTCGCCGACCGGCTCGACGCGCTCAGTCCGGCCGAGCAGGAGAAGACGCTGCTGCGGCTGGTCGCCGGGCACGTCGCGACGGTGCTCGGGCACGCCGCCGCGGACGCGGTCGAGGCCGAGCGCGGCTTCCTCGACCTCGGCATGTCGTCGGTGACCGCCGTCGAGCTGCGCAACCGGCTCAACGCGGACACCGGCCTGCGGCTGCCCACCACGCTCATCTTCGACCACCCCACGCCGATCGGCCTGGCCCGGCAGTTGCGGGCCCAGCTGCGGCCCGGATCAGGCGAGCCGGTGTTCACCGAGCTCGCCGGCCTGGAGTCGGCGGTCGGCCGGGCGGAGCTGGACGCGGCCGGCCGCGCACAGCTCGTCGCCCGGCTCAAGGCCCTGCAGTGGAAGCTCGACGGCCTGAATACGCCCGAGGCCGACGACGACCTCGACGTCTCGACCGACGACGAGATGTTCGACCTCATCGACCGGGAACTCGGCCGCGCGTAGCTCCCGCACGCGCCGCGGCCGAACAGCTCAACGGAAGGTTCCCCGACATGCCCAGCTCCGAGGACAAGCTTCGCGACTACCTGAAGCTGGTGACCGCCGACCTGCGGCGCACCCGGCAGCGGCTGGAGTCCGTCGAGGCCCGGGACGCCGAGCCGATCGCCATCGTCGGCATGGCCTGCCGGTTCCCCGGCGGCGTGCACACGCCCGAGCAGCTGTGGCAGCTGGTCTTCGACGGCGCCGACGCGATCGGCGACCTGCCGGACGACCGCGGCTGGGACGTGGGGAACCTGTACGACCCGGAGCCCGGAAAGCCGGGCAAGAGCTACGTCAAGCGCGGCGGCTTCCTCGACTCGGCAGGCGACTTCGACGCGGACCTGTTCGGCATCTCGCCGCGCGAGGCCCTGGCCATGGACCCGCAGCAGCGGCTGCTGCTCGAGTCCGCGTGGGAGGCCGTCGAGCGCGCGCGGATCGACCCGGCGTCGCTGCGCGGCAGCTCGACCGGCGTCTTCGTGGGCGGCACCGACACGCACTACGGCGAGCTGGCCCGGCAGGCCGAGGAGGCCGAGGGGCACCTGCTCACCGGCGGCGCGGTCAGCGTGCTCTCCGGCCGAATCGCGTACGCGCTGGGCCTCGAGGGTCCCGCGGTCACCATCGACACCGCCTGCTCTTCGTCGCTGGTCGCGCTGCACCTCGCGGTACGCGCGCTGCGCTCCGGCGAGTGCTCGATGGCCCTGGCCGGCGGCGTAGCCGTCATGCCGACCACCGACCTGTACGTCGAGTTCTCCCGCCAGCGCGGCCTGTCGCCGGACGGGCGGTGCAAGCCGTTCGCCGAGGGCGCCGACGGCACCGGCTGGGCCGAGGGCGTCGGCATCCTGCTCGTCGAACGGCTCAGCGACGCCCGCCGGCTCGGCCACGAGGTGCTCGCCGTCGTCCGCGGCACCGCGGTCAACTCCGACGGCGCGAGCAGCGGCCTGACCGCCCCGAACGGCCCCTCGCAGCAGCGCGTGATCCGCGCGGCGCTGGCCAACGCGCAGGTCGCCGCCGCCGACGTGGACGTGGTCGAGGCGCACGGCACCGGCACCCAGCTGGGCGACCCGATCGAGGCGCAGGCGCTGCTCGCCACGTACGGCGCGGACCGTCCGGCGGACCGGCCGCTGCGGCTGGGCGGCATCAAGTCCAACATCGGCCACCCGCAGGCCGCCGCCGGCGTCGCCGGCATCATCAAGATGGTCATGGCGATGCGGCACGGCGTCATGCCGCGGACCCTGCACGCCGAGCAGCCCACGTCCGAGGTGGACTGGACCTCCGGCGCGGTGTCCCTGCTCACCGAGCGGGCGGACTGGCCGGAGCTGGACCGGCCGCGGCGGGCGGGCGTCTCCGCCTTCGGCATCAGCGGCACCAACGCACACGTCATCCTCGAGGGCGCCACCAGCGAGGCGCCCGAGCCCGGCCCGGAACCCGAGGGCGTCCTGCCGTGGGTGCTCTCCGCCAGGTCGGCGGCCGGCCTGCGCGCGCAGGCGGCCCGGCTCGCCGACCACGTCGAGAGCGCCGGGCCGCGGCCGGTCGACGTGGTGCGCTCGCTGCTCACCACCCGGACCCTGCTCGCCGAGCGAGCTGTGGTGTTCGCCGCCGACCGCGACGAGGCGGCCACCGCGCTGCGCGCGCTGGCCGCCGGCGAGCCCGCCGCCGCGGTCGTCACCGGCACGGCACGGCCGGGGCGCACCGCCGCCATGTTCACCGGGCAGGGTTCGCAGCGCCTCGGCATGGGCCGCGACCTGTACGCCCGGTTCCCGGTGTACCGCGCGGCCTTCGACCAGGTCGCCGCACACCTGGACATCGACTGGGACGACCTGGACCGGACCGGCAACGCGCAGCCGGCCATCTTCGCCGTCGAAGTCGCGCTCTACCGCCTCCTCGAGTCCTTCGGCATCCGCCCGGACGTGCTGCTCGGCCACTCGGTCGGCGAGATCGCCGCGGCGCACGTCGCCGGCGTGCTGTCCCTGCCGGACGCGTGCACGCTGATCACGGCCCGCGGCCGGCTTATGCAGGCGCTGCCGGAGGGCGGCGTGATGATCGCGGTGCAGGCCGCGGAGTCGGAGGTCCCGCCGGCCGAGGGTGTCTCCGTCGCCGCCGTCAACGGCCCCCGGTCCGTCGTGCTGTCGGGACCCGGGGACGCCGTACGGGCGGCCGCCGCCGGCTTCGAACGGAACCGCCGGCTGCGGGTGAGCCACGCCTTCCACTCGTCGCTGATGGACCCGATGCTGGACGCCTTCCGGCAGGTCGTCGACGGGCTGACGCTGAACCGGCCGAGCCTGTCACTGATCTCCACCGTCACGGGCCGCCCCGAGAGCGACCTGTTCACCGACCCCGCCTACTGGGTCCGGCACGCCCGCGAGACCGTCCGCTTCGCCGACGGTGTCGCCGCCGCGGACGCCGGCAGCCTCATCGAGATCGGCCCCGACGCCGTGCTGTCGGCGCTGGCCGGCGGCGCCGCCACCATGCGCCGGGACGCCGACGAGGTCGCCACCTTCCTGGCCGCCGTCGCCGCGCTCTTCACCGAGGGTCGGCACGTCGACTGGCCCGTACCCGCCGGGCACCCGGTCGACCTGCCCACCTACGCCTTCCAGCGCAGGCGCTACTGGCCGAGGCCGGCCGGCGCTGGCGTCGGCGCGGCCGGCCTGGAGAGCGCCCACCATCCGCTGCTGGGCGCCTGCGTCGAGCTGGACGGCGGCGACCTGCTGCTCACCGGCCGCCTGGCGGTCGGCTCCCAGCCCTGGCTGGCCGAGCACGCCATCCTCGGCTCGGTGCTGCTGCCGGGCACCGCCTTCGTGGAGTTGGTGCTGCGCGCCGGCGAGGAGGCCGGCTGCGACCGCATCGACGAGCTGATGCTCGCCGCGCCCCTCGTGCTGCCCGCGCACGGCGGAGTCCAACTGCAGATCCGGGTCGGCGCGGCGGCCGCGGACGGCCGCCGCCCGGTCGGTGTCCGCTCCCGGCCCGAGGGGTCCGGCGGCACGTGGTCCGAGCACGCCACCGGCCACCTCGTACCCGGCACCGGCACGCCGCCGCCCGCTCCCGAGTCCTGGCCGCCGTCCGGTGGCGAGCCGGTCGCACTGGACGGCATGTACGAGCGGATGGCGGCGGCCGGCTTCGCGTACGGGCCCACCTTCCAGGGCCTGCGCGCCGCCTGGCAGCGCGGCGACGACGTGTGGGCGGAGGTGTCCCTGCCGGAGGGCGCCGACGCCGCCGCGTACGGCCTGCACCCCGCGCTGCTCGACGCCGCCCTGCACGTGTCGGCGTTCAACGGCCTCGACCGCGGCGTCGTCCCCTTCGCCTGGCAGGGCGTCTCCCTGTACGCGACCGGCGCGTCCGCGGTACGTGTCCACGTCCGGCGCACCGGCGACGACCAGGTCGCGGTCGCCGTCACCGACCAGGCCGGCGCCCCGGTCGCCGCGGTCCGCTCGCTCACCCTGCGCCGCGCCGCCGGCCCGGCCCGCGACGACCTGTTCGAGCCGCGGTGGACCCCGGTGCCGCTGCCCGTCGCGGATGTCCCGGACGTGGACGTCGAGCACGTTCCCGAGTTCGGCGGCGACGTGGTCGCCGC
Organism: Amorphoplanes digitatis; assembly: GCF_014205335.1. Taxonomy (NCBI): domain Bacteria; kingdom Bacillati; phylum Actinomycetota; class Actinomycetes; order Micromonosporales; family Micromonosporaceae; genus Actinoplanes; species Actinoplanes digitatis. The sequence goes on from NZ_JACHNH010000001.1 coordinate 2,274,578, forward strand.
GGTGCACGCGGCGACCGTCTGGGCCCTGGACCTGCTGCGGGACCGGCTCTCCGGCGATCGTCTCACCGCGGCGAGGCTGGTGGTGGTGACGCGTCCGGGTGATCTGGCGGGTGCGGCGGTGCGTGGTCTGGTGCGTTCGGCGCAGTCGGAGCATCCGGGCCGTTTCGCGCTGGTGGAGGGTGTGCCGGCTGCCGCGGTGTTGGCGTCGGAGGAGCCCGAGCTGGTCGTGCGTGATGGTGAGGTCTTCGCGCCGCGCCTGGCCCGCGTCGCGGGTAGTCCCGTGCCGTTCGTCTGGCCTGTCGAGGGCACCGTGCTGATCACCGGCGGCACCGGCGGTATCGGTGCGGTGATCGCCCGGCACCTGGCCGGGCTGGGCGTGACCGATCTGGTGCTGGTCAGCCGTCGTGGCCCGGAGGCGCCCGGCGCCGACGGGCTGCCCGGCCGGGTGGTGGCGTGTGATGTGAGCGATCGGGCGGCGGTCGAGGCGTTGGTCGCGGGTATCCCGGATCTGCGTGCGGTGGTGCATTCGGCCGGTGTTCTGGACGACGGTGTGATCGAGTCGTTGACGCCGGATCGTCTTGCCGCGGTGTTGCGGCCGAAGGTCGACGCGGCGTGGTATCTGCACGAGGCGACCAAGGACCTGGACCTGGACGCGTTCGTGCTGTTCTCCTCGGTCGCCGGCGTCTTCGGCGGGGCGGGGCAGGGCAGCTACGCCGCCGGCAACGTCTTCCTCGACGCGCTCGCGGAGCACCGCCACGGGCTCGGCCTGCCCGCCACGTCCCTCGCCTGGGGACCGTGGGCGCGCGACGGCGGCATGATCGGCACGCTGGCCGACGTGGACGTCGCCCGCATCGCCCGCAACGGCCTGCCCGAGCTCTCCGAGGCCGACGGCACCGAACTGTTCGACGCCGCCCTCGCCGCCGGCCGCCCGGTGATCGCCCCCGTCCGCATCGACCTCGCCACCGTCGCGGCCGCGGGCTTCGTCCCGCCCGTGCTACGCGACCTGATCCGTACCCGGGTCCGCCGCGCCGTGGCCGCACCGGCCGCCGCGCCCGCCGCCCGGCTCGGCGACCTGGTGGACGCCGTCCGCGCCGAGGTCGCCGCCGTCCTCGGCCACGCCGGCGCCGAGGCCGTCGATCCCGGCCGGGCGTTCCAGGATCTCGGCTTCGACTCGCTCACCGCGGTCGAGCTGCGCAACCGGCTCGGCACGGTCACCGGCCTGCGGCTGTCCGCCACCGTCGTCTTCGACTACCCGTCCGTGCTGGCCCTCGCCGGACACCTGCGCGATGAGCTGCTCGGTGTCGAGCCGGTCGCCCCGGTCGCCGTGCTGTCGCGGGTGTCCGACGATCCGATCGTGATCGTCGGCATGGCCTGTCGTTTCCCCGGCGGGGTCAGCTCGCCCGAGGACCTGTGGGACCTGGTCCGCGACGGCGTGGACGCGGTCGGGGAGTTCCCCGCGGACCGCGGCTGGGACATCGACGGTCTCTACAGCGCGGACCGTGACGTGCCCGGTACGTCCTACACCCGCCACGGCGGCTTCCTGCACGACGCCGCGGAGTTCGATCCGGAGTTCTTCGGGATGAGCCCGCGTGAGGCCCTGGCCACCGATGCTCAGCAGCGCCTGCTGCTGGAGACCACCTGGGAGGCCCTCGAACGGGCCGGAATCGATCCGATCTCGTTGCGGGGCAGCCGCACCGGCGTCTTCGCCGGTGTCATGTACACCGACTACGGCAACCTGCTCACCGAGGACTCCTTCGAGGGTTTCCGCGGCAACGGCAGCGCGGCGAGTATCGCCTCGGGCCGGGTGTCGTACACGTTCGGTTTCGAGGGCCCGGCGGTCACGGTCGACACGGCGTGCTCGTCGTCTCTGGTGGCCCTGCATCTGGCGGCGCAGTCGCTGCGGTCGGGTGAGAGCACTCTGGCGGTCGCCGGCGGTGTGACGGTGATGTCGACGCCGCAGACGTTTGTGGAGTTCTCGCGTCAGGGTGGTCTGTCGGCGGACGGCCGGTGCAAGCCGTTCGCGGACGCCGCCGACGGGGTCGGCTGGGGCGAGGGCGTCGGCGTTCTGGTTCTCGAGCGCCTGTCCGACGCGCAGGCCAACGGCCATCGGGTGCTGGCGGTGATGCGCGGTTCGGCGGTGAATCAGGATGGTGCGTCGAACGGTTTGACCGCGCCGAACGGCCCGTCGCAGCAGCGGGTGATCCGCGCCGCGCTCGCGTCGGCCGGCCTGGCCGCGCGGGACGTGGATGTCGTGGAGGCGCATGGCACCGGTACGACGTTGGGTGATCCGATCGAGGCGCAGGCGCTGCTGGCGACCTACGGCCGGGATCGGGTCGAGCCGCTGTTGCTGGGGTCGGTGAAGTCGAACATCGGTCATGCGCAGGCCGCGGCGGGTGTCGCGGGTGTGATCAAGATGGTGATGGCGATGCGGCACGGTGTGGTGCCGCGGACCCTGCACGTGGACGCGCCGTCGTCGTTTGTGGACTGGGATGCCGGTGCGGTGTCGCTGGCCCGGGAGAACGTGGCCTGGCCGTCCTCGGAACGGCGGCGTGCGGGTGTCTCGTCGTTCGGCATCAGCGGCACCAACGCCCACGTGATCCTCGAACAGCCCGCGGCGGTCGACGTTCCGGCCGTCGATCACGGCGGCGAGGTCGTGCCCGTCGCCGTCTCGGCGAAGTCCGCGTCGGCGCTCACCGAGCTGATCGCCCGGGTGGACGAACTGGACGCGCACCGGGCAGACGTGGCCGCCGCGCTCGCGGGCCGCTCTGGCTTCGCACACCGCATGGTCAAGGTCGGCGGTGTCGCGGTGGAGGGCGTCGCCTCCGCCGGTCGCACCGCGTTCATGTTCACCGGCCAGGGCTCCCAGCGCCTCGGGATGGGCCGTGACCTGTACGAGCGGTACCCGGCATACCGTGCCGCGTTCGACGAGGCCGCAGCGCTGCTGGATGTCGACTGGGACGACCTGGACCGGACCGGCAACGCGCAGCCGGCGATCTTCGCCGTCGAGGTGGCGCTCTACCGGCTCCTCGAATCCTGGGGGGCCACCCCGGACGTGGTGTTGGGTCACTCGGTCGGTGAGATCGCCGCCGCCCACGTCGCCGGTGTCCTGAGCCTCGCGGACGCCTGCACGTTGATCGCCGCCCGTGGCCGTCTCATGCAGGCGTTGCCGGCCGGCGGGGTCATGGTCGCCGTTGAGGCGGCTGAGGACGACGTTCTGCCGTTGCTGTCAGAGGGTGTGTCGCTGGCGGCGGTGAACGGTCCGCGTGCCGTGGTCCTGTCCGGCGTCGAGGAGGCGGTCACCGTCGTGGCGGCCGGGTTCGAGCGGACCAGGCGACTCAACGTCAGCCACGCGTTCCACTCGGCGTTGATGGATCCGATGCTGGACGGCTTCGCTCAGGTCGTGGCGGGTCTCGCCCTGGCCGCGCCGTCGATGCAGCTGGTTTCCAACGTGACCGGCCGGGTCGAGACCGACCTGTTCACCGACCCGGCCTACTGGGTGCGGCATGTGCGGGAGGCCGTGCGGTTCGCCGACGGGGTCGCCGCGGCGGGCGCCGACCGGTTCCTGGAGGTGGGTCCGGACGCGGTGTTGTCGGCGATGGTCGGCGAGGGTGTACCGGCGATGCGCCGCGACCGGGACGAGGTCGCCACCCTGCTGGCCGCGGTCGGGCGGCTCTGGGTTTCCGGTCAGCACGTCGACTGGGCCGCGGTGGTCGGTCCCGGCAACCGGATCGAGCTGCCCACCTATCCGTTCCAGCACCAGCACTTCTGGCCCAGGACGCGGGCCGGAGCACCCGGCGACGTCGGCGCCGCCGGCCTCGACCTGCCCGGCCACCCGCTGCTCGGCGCCTCGGCCGAACTACCCGAGGGCGACCTGCTCTTCACCGGCCGGCTGTCCCTGCAAGCGCAGCCGTGGCTCGTGGACCACACCGTGCAGGGCGCGGTGCTGCTGCCCGGCACCGCCTTCGTCGAGCTGGCCGTCCGGGCCGGCGACGAGGTCGGCTGCGACGTGGTCGCGGACCTCACCCTCGCCGCACCGCTGCTCCTTCCCGAGCGCGGCGGCGTCCAGCTCCAAATGCTGCTGAGCGGCGCCGACCCGGCCCGGCGCGCCTTCACCGTCCGCTCCCGCCCGGAGGGTGCGATCGCGTGGACCGACCACGCCTCCGGCACCCTCACCACCGGCTCCCGCGCCGCCGACTTCGACGCCGTCGTGTGGCCGCCCCCCGGAGCCACCCCGGTCGACCTCGACGGCCTCTACGACACCCTCGCCGCCGCGGGCCTCGGCTACGGCCCAGCGTTCCAGGGCCTGACCGGCGTCTGGCGCGCCGGCGACCACCTGTACGCCGAGGCCGAGCTGCCGGTCGACGCGGAGAACTACGCGCTGCACCCGGCCCTGTTCGACGCGAGCCTGCACGCCCTCGCCCTCGGCGACGGCGTCCAGCGCGCCGCCGTCCCCTTCGCCTGGCAGGGCGTCGCCCTGCACGCGACCGGCGCCTCCGCGGTCAGGGTGCGCCTGACCCGCGACGGCGACACCGTGGCGATCGCGATCGCCGACCCGGCGGGCAACCCGGTCGCCACCGTGGACTCCCTCGCCGTGCGGCCCGCGCACGCCGTCGCCGCCGACCCGCTCCACCGCGTCGACCTGGCGCCGGTGCGGCTACCCGTCGCGGATGTCCCGGACGTGGACGTCGAGCACGTTCCCGAGTTCGGCGGCGACGTGGTCGCCGCGGTGCACGCGGCGACCGTCTGGGCCCTGGACCTGCTGCGGGACCGGCTCTCCGGCGATCGTCTCACCGCGGCGAGGCTGGTGGTGGTGACGCGTCCGGGTGATCTGGCGGGTGCGGCGGTGCGTGGTCTGGTGCGTTCGGCGCAGTCGGAGCATCCGGGCCGTTTCGCGCTGGTGGAGGGTGTGCCGGCTGCCGCGGTGTTGGCGTCGGAGGAGCCCGAGCTGGTCGTGCGTGATGGTGAGGTCTTCGCGCCGCGCCTGGCCCGCGTCGCGGGTAGTCCCGTGCCGTTCGTCTGGCCTGTCGAGGGCACCGTGCTGATCACCGGCGGCACCGGCGGTATCGGTGCGGTGATCGCCCGGCACCTGGCCGGGCTGGGCGTGACCGATCTGGTGCTGGTCAGCCGTCGCGGCGCGGAAGCCCCTGGGGCGGAAGATCTTCCGGGCCGCGTCGTGGCCTGCGACGTGACCGACCGGGCCGCGGTCGACGCGCTGATCGCGGGCATCCCGGATCTGCGTGCGGTGGTGCACTCGGCCGGTGTCCTGGACGACGGGGTCATCGAGTCGTTGACCCCTGGCAGGGTCGAGGCGGTGCTGCGACCCAAGGTCGACGCCGCGTGGTATCTGCACGAGGCGACCAAGGACCTGGACCTGGACGCGTTCGTGCTGTTCTCCTCGGTCGCGGGTGTCCTCGGCGCGCCGGGGCAGGGCAACTACGCCGCCGGCAACGCGTTCCTGGACGCCCTCGCGCGGCATCGCCACGACCTCGGCCTGCCCGCCACGTCCCTCGCCTGGGGACCGTGGGCGCAGGGCATGACCGGCAAGCTCACCCAGGCCGACGCCGAACGCATCGCCCGCTCCGGGCTCCCGGAGCTGACCACCGCGCAGGGCACCACGATGCTCGACGCCGCACTGGCCGCGGCCGGTCCCGCGTACGTCGCCGCCCGCCTCGACCTGACCGCCATGCGGGCACACGGCGAGGTCCCCGCCCTCCTGAGCGGGCTGGTCCGCAGCCGGATCCGCCGCACCGGCGCGGCCACCGGCGCCACCGCGCAGGACCTCGCCCGGCGGCTCGCCGGCCGGCCGGACACCGAGCGGCGGGAGCTGCTGCTGGACCTGGTCCGCACCCAGGTCGCACAGGTCCTCGGCCACGCCGGCGCCGAAGCCGTCGACCCAGGCCGGGCGTTCCAGGATCTCGGCTTCGACTCGCTCACCGCGGTCGAGCTGCGCAACCGGCTCGGCACGGTCACCGGCCTGCGGCTGTCCGCCACCGTCGTCTTCGACTACCCGTCCGTGCTGGCCCTCGCCGGACACCTGCGTGATGAGCTGCTCGGTGTCGAGCCGGTCGCCCCGGTCGCCGTGCTGTCGCCGGTCGCCGGCGATCCGATCGTGATCGTCGGCATGGCCTGCCGTTTCCCCGGCGGCGTCAGCTCGCCCGAGGACCTGTGGGACCTGGTCCGCGACGGCGTGGACGCGGTCGGGAAGTTCCCGGGCGATCGCGGCTGGGATCTGGACACGCTGTACAGCGCGGACCGTGACGTGCCCGGCACGTCCTACGCCCGCCACGGCGGCTTCCTGCGCGATGCCGCACAGTTCGATCCGGAGTTCTTCGGGATGAGTCCGCGTGAGGCTTTGACGACGGACGCCCAGCAGCGCCTGTTGTTGGAGACGACGTGGGAGGCCCTCGAACGGGCCGGAATCGATCCGTCCACGTTGCGTGGATCGCCGACGGGTGTGTTCGCCGGGGTGATGTACAACGACTACGCGAGCCTGCTGGGCGGCGGACAGTTCGAGGGGAACCAGGGCAGCGGCAGCGCGGGCAGCATCGCCTCGGGCCGGGTCTCCTACACCTTCGGTTTCGAGGGCCCGGCGGTCACCGTCGACACGGCCTGCTCGTCCTCGCTGGTCGCCCTGCACCTGGCGGCGCAGTCGCTGCGGTCGGGCGAATGCGGTATGGCGGTCGCCGGTGGCGTGACGGTGATGTCGACGCCGCAGACCTTTGTGGAGTTCTCGCGCCAGGGCGGGCTGTCGGCCGACGGCCGGTGCAAGCCTTTCGCGGACGCCGCCGACGGGGTCGGCTGGGGCGAAGGCGTCGGCGTTCTGGTCCTCGAACGCCTCTCCGACGCCGTGCGCAACGGGCACCGGATCCTCGCGGTGATGCGCGGCTCGGCGGTCAATCAGGATGGTGCGTCGAACGGGCTGACCGCGCCGAACGGCCCGTCGCAGCAGCGGGTGATCCGCGCCGCGCTGGCAAACGCCGGTCTTGCCGCCGATCAGGTCGACGTGGTGGAGGCGCACGGCACCGGCACCACCCTGGGTGATCCGATCGAGGCGCAGGCGCTGCTGGCGACCTACGGCCGGGATCGGGTCGAGCCGCTGTTGCTGGGGTCGGTGAAGTCGAACATCGGTCATGCGCAGGCCGCGGCGGGTGTCGCGGGTGTGATCAAGATGGTGATGGCGATGCGGCACGGTGTGGTGCCGCGGACCCTGCACGTGGACGCGCCGTCGTCGTTTGTGGACTGGGATGCCGGTGCGGTGTCGCTGGCCCGGGAGAACGTGGCCTGGCCGTCCTCGGAGCGGCGGCGTGCGGGTGTCTCGTCGTTCGGCATCAGCGGCACCAACGCCCACGTGATCCTCGAACAGCCCGCGGCGGTCGACGTTCCGGCCGTCGAGCACGGCGGCGAGATCGTGCCGCTGGCCGTTTCGGCGAAGTCCGAGGATGCCCTCCGGGCACAGCTGGCCCTGCTCGCCACTGTCGCCGCCGACCCGCATGACGTCGGCTGGTCGCTGGCCACCACCCGCGCGGAGTTCCCGCACCGCGCGGTCCTGCTCGGCGACACCGTGATCGAGGGCGAAGCCCGGCCCGGACGCACCGCGTTCATGTTCACCGGCCAGGGCTCCCAGCGCCTCGGGATGGGCCGTGACCTGTACGAGCGGTACCCGGCATACCGTGCCGCGTTCGACGAGGCCGTAGCGCTGCTGGATGTCGACTGGGATGGCCTGGATCGGACCGGTAATGCGCAGCCGGCGATCTTCGCCGTGGAAGTTGCGCTTTACCGTTTGCTGGAGTCCTGGGGGGTCGCCCCGGATGTGGTGTTGGGTCACTCGGTCGGTGAGATCGCCGCCGCGCATGTGGCGGGTGTGTTGAGTCTGGCGGATGCGTGCGCGTTGATCGCGGCGCGTGGTCGTCTGATGCAGGCGTTGCCTTCTGGTGGGGTGATGGTTGCGGTCGAGGCGTCCGAGGACGAGGTTCTGCCGTTGCTGTCAGAGGGTGTGTCGCTGGCGGCGGTGAACGGTCCGCGTGCCGTGGTCCTGTCCGGCGTCGAGGAGGCGGTCACCGCCGTGGCGGCCGGGTTCGAGCGGACCAGGCGGCTCAACGTCAGCCACGCGTTCCACTCGGCGCTGATGGATCCGATGCTGGACGACTTCGCTCAGGTCGTGGCGGGTCTCGCCCTGGCCGCGCCGTCGATGCAGCTGGTTTCCAACGTGACCGGCCGGGTCGAGACCGACCTGTTCACCGACCCCGGGTACTGGGTGCGGCACGTCCGTGAGACCGTGCGGTTCGCCGACGGGGTCGCCGCCGCCACCGCCGGCCGGTTCATCGAGGTCGGCCCCGACGCCGTGCTGTCCGCGATGGCCGGCGGCGTCCCCACCATGCGACGCGACCGCGACGAGGTCACCACCCTGCTCACCGCGGTGGGTACCGTCTTCACGCAGGGCCAGCCGGTCGACTGGGCCGCCGTCATAGGCCGCGGCAACCGGATCGACCTGCCCACCTACCCGTTCCAGCGGCAGCGGTTCTGGCCCGCCCCGCTCGCCGCCTCCACCGGCGACCTGGGCGCCGCCGGCCTCGGCGAGATCGCCCACCCCCTGCTCGGTGCGGCCGTGTACCTGCCCGACGACGGCGGTCTGATCACCACCGGACGCCTCTGCGTACAGGCACAGCCGTGGCTGGCCGACCACACCGTGCACGGCTCCGTGCTGGTGCCCGGCACCGCCCTGGTCGAGCTCGCCCTGCGGGCCGGTGCCGAGGCCGGCATGCCCGTGATCGAGGAGCTGACCCTCGCCGCCCCGCTCGTGCTGCCGGCCGCCGGCACGGTGCAGATCCAGGTCAGCGTCGGCCCGGAGGACGACGGCCGCCGCACGGTCACCGTCCACTCCAGCCACGACGGCGGATGGACCCGCCACGCGCAGGGCTTCCTGACTCCGAACGCGCCCGTCGCCCCGCACGACCTCACTGAATGGCCGCCGCCCGCCGCCGAGCCCCTGCCGGTCGACGACGCCTACGCCACCTTCCGGGAACACGGCTACTCGTACGGGCCGGCCTTCCAGGGCCTGCGCGCCGCCTGGCGGATCGGCGACGACCTGTACGCCGAGGTGACGCTGCCCGACCCGGCACTGCCCGACGCCGGCCGCTTCGGCATCCACCCCGCCCTGCTGGACGCCTGCCTGCACGCCGTGATCCTGGGCAGCGGCGAGCGCCAGACGATGATCCCGTTCGCCTGGAACGACGTGGTCCTGCACGCGGAGGGCGCGTCCACGGTCCGCGTCCGGCTGACCAGGCCCGGCGGTGACGCCACCACCATCGAGGTCGCCGACACCGACGGCCGCCCGGTGCTGTCGGTGCGCCGGATGACCGGCCGCCCGGTCTCCGCGGAGCAGATCGCGGTCACCGCGGACGCGCCGCTGTACGCGATCGAGTGGCGCCCGGCCCTCACGGTCGGCGCGCCTATCCCATCGATCGTCCACGATTGCGTGACGCCCGAGGGTGACGTGCCGTCGGCGGTCCGCGCGCTGACCCACGAGGTCCTCGGGGTCGTTCAGCGGCATCTGGCGTCCGACGCCGTCGAGCGTCTCGTCATCGTGACCCGCCACGCGGTCTGCTCGGACGCTCTCGACGTGGCGCAGACCCCGGTGTGGGGTTTGGTCCGCGCTGCCCAGGCGGAGCATCCCGGCCGGATCGTGCTGGTCGACAGCGACGGTAGTGTCGCGGTGGAGACCGTGGACGAGCCGGAGTTCGCGGTCCGCGGCGGCCGGGTCCTGGTGCCGCGCCTGGTCCGCGTCGAGTCCACGGCCGAGGCGCCGGTCTTCGATCCGGACCGCACGGTCCTGATCACCGGCGGCACCGGCGGGATCGGCGCCGAGATCGCCCGTCACCTGGTCGCGGAGAACGGCGTCCGCAGCCTGTTGCTCGCCGGCCGTCGCGGCCCGGACGCTCCCGGCGCCGCCGAGCTGGCCACGGAGCTGGAGGCGGCCGGGGTCGAGGTGCGGATCGTGGCCTGTGATGTGGCCGATCGGGCGGCGCTGGCGGCGCTGCTCGACGGTGAGGATCTGACCGCCGTCGTGCACGCGGCCGGCGTCGGTGACAACGGCCTGGTCACCGCGCTCACCCCGGAGCGCATCGACGCGGTGCTGGCGCCGAAGGCCGACGCCGCCTGGCATCTGCACGAGCTGACCGCCGGCATGGACCTGACCGCGTTCGTGCTCATCTCCTCCGCAGGTGGCCTGGTGCTCACCGCCGGACAGGGCAACTACGCCGCCGCCAACGTCTTCCTCGACGGCCTCGCCGACCTCCGCCGCGCGCAGGGCCGGCCCGCCACCGCCATGGCGTTCGGCTTGTGGGACATGGACGCCGGCTTGGGACGGCACCTCGCCGAGGTGGACCGCCGCCGGATGGCCGCACAGGGCGTACCCACGCTCAGCCGCGCCGAGGGCCTCGCGCTCTTCGCCGCCGCACTCCGCGCCGCCCCGGCGGCCATCGCCGCGATCAAGCTCGACACCGCCGCGCTGCGCGCCCGCACCGACGCGGTCCCGGCCCTGCTCCGCGACCTCGCCCCGAAGGTACGCCGGGCCGCAGCGGCGCCGCGGACCGTGGTGACCGCCGACCGGCGGGAGATCCTCGCCCTGGTCCGCGAGCGGGTCGCCGCCGTCCTCGGGCACGGCTCCGCCGACGCCATCGCGCCGGGCCGGGCCTTCCAGGAGCTCGGCTTCGACTCCCTGGCCGCCACCGAGCTCCGCAACCAGCTGAACACCCGCACCGGGCTGCGGCTGCCCGCCACGCTGGTCTTCGATCACCCGAACGCCGGCGCGGTCACCGACCACATCATGGGCCTGCTGGGCGCGCTCGCCGTCCCGTCCGAGCGGCCGCACCGGCCCGCCGCCAGGCTGCGCGACGGCGAGCCGATCGCCATCGTCGGCATGGCCTGCCGCTACCCGGGCGGCGTCACCGACCCCGAGGCGCTGTGGCGGCTGGTCAAGGACGGCGTCGAAACCGTCTCCGACCTGCCGACGGACCGCGGCTGGGACCTCGACGGCCTCTACGACCCGGAGCCCGGCAAGGAGGGCAGGAGCTACACCCGCAGGGGCAGCTTCCTGTACGACGCCGGCGACTTCGACCCGGCGTTCTTCGGCATCTCGCCGCGCGAGGCCGCCTACATGGACCCGCAGCAGCGCCTGCTGCTCGAAACATCCTGGGAGGCGCTCGAACGGGCCGGCATCGACCCGGCGACCCTCGAGGGCAGCGCCACCGGTGTCTTCGCCGGCGTCATGTACCACGACTACGCGCTCAACGTGTCCCCGTCCGGCACCAGCGGCGGCAGCGTCGTCTCCGGCCGCGTCTCCTACACCTTCGGCTTCGAGGGCCCGGCCGTCACCGTCGACACGGCCTGTTCGTCGTCGCTGGTCGCCCTGCACCTGGCCGTGCAGTCGCTGCGGTCCGGCGAGTGCGACCTGGCCCTGGCCGGCGGCGCCACGGTGATGGCCACGCCGGGCATGTTCATCGAGTTCTCCCGCCAGCGCGGCCTGTCCGCGGACGGGCGCTGCAAGGCGTTCGCCGGCTCGGCCGACGGGGTCGGCTGGTCCGAGGGCGTCGGCGTGCTCCTCGTCGAGCGGCTCTCCGACGCACAGGCCAACGGCCACGAGATCCTCGCGGTCGTACGCGGGTCGGCGGTCAATTCCGACGGCGCCTCCAACGGCATGTCCGCACCGAACGGGCCCTCGCAGCAGCGGGTGATCCGCGCCGCGCTGGCCGACGCACGGCTCACCCCCGGCCAGATCGACGTGGTCGAGGCGCACGGCACCGGCACCACCCTCGGCGATCCGATCGAGGCGCAGGCGCTGCTGGCCACGTACGGGCAGGACCGCGCCGAACCGCTGCGGCTCGGCACGATCAAGTCCAACATCGGGCACACCCAGGCCGCCGCCGGCGTGGCCGGCGTGATCAAGATGGTGCAGGCGATGCGGCACGGCGAGATGCCCCGCACCCTGCACGCCGAGGTCCCGTCCCCGCACGTGGACTGGACCGAGGGCGATGTCGAGCTGCTCACCGCGGCACGGCCATGGGAGACCGGCGACCGGCCGCGGCGGGCCGCGGTGTCCGCGTTCGGCATCAGCGGCACCAACGCGCACATCGTCCTGGAGCAGCCGCCCGCGGCGCCGGCCACCGCGGTGCCGCGTACCGGCGGGGTCCTGCCCTGGGTCCTGTCGGCCCGCTCGCCGGAGGCGCTACGCGAGCAGGCGGCGCGGATCGGCGCGATGGACGCCGACCCGGCCGACATCGGCCACACGCTCGCCGGGCGGTCGGCGCTGGACCACCGCGCGGTCGTCATCGGCGCCACCGCCGGCGAGCTGCGGTCCGCGCTCGCCTCGGCCGAGGCGAGCACCCCGGTCGAGGGCACGTGCGCGATGATGTTCACCGGCCAGGGCTCGCAGCGGGCGGGCATGGGCCGGGAGCTGTACCGGCGGTTCCCCGCCTACGCGGCCGCGTTCGACGCGGTGACGGCACACCTGGACATCGACTGGGACGACCTCGACCGGACGGTCAACGCGCAGCCGGCGATCTTCGCGGTAGAGGTGGCGTTGTTCCGGCTCCTGGAGTCGTGGGGCGTGCGCCCCGACGTGCTGCTGGGGCACTCGGTCGGCGAGATCGCGGCGGCGCACGTCGCGGGGGTGTTCTCGCTGGAGGACGCGTGCGTGCTGGTCGCCGCGCGGGGCCGGCTGATGCAGCGGTTGCCGGCGGGCGGGGCGATGGTCGCGGTCGAGGCGGCCGAGCCCGACGTCGTATTGCCGGCGGGTGTCTCGATCGCGGCGGTGAACGGCCCGCGGGCCGTGGTGCTGTCCGGTCCGGCGGAGCCGGTGCTGGCCTGCGCGGCCGGGTTCGGCCGTAGCCGGCGGCTGACGGTCAGCCACGCGTTCCACTCCGCGCTGATGGATCCGATGCTGGACGACTTCGCCCGGGTCGTGTCCGGCCTGGCGTTGAACCCGCCGGCGATTCCGCTGGTCTCCAACGTCACCGGCCGGGTCGAGACGGAGCTGTTCGCCGATCCGGCGTACTGGGTGCGGCACGCCCGCGAGACCGTGCGCTTCGCCGACGGTGTGGCCGCGACCGGGGCGGCGAGGTTCCTCGAGGTCGGCCCGGATGCGGTCCTGTCGGCGATGGTCGATGACGGCGTCGCCGCGCTGCGCCGTGACCGGGACGAGGTCACCACCCTGCTGACCGCGGTCGGGCGGCTCTGGGCCACCGGTCAGCACGTCGACTGGACCGCCATCGTCAGCGGCGCCCGGGTCGACCTGCCCACCTACCCGTTCCAGCGCCGGCGCTTCTGGGTCGACGCCACGACCGGCACCGCCGACCCGGCCGCCCTCGGCCTCGGCACCGACGGGCACCCGCTGCTCGGCGCCGTCGTCGAGCTGCCCGGCACGGGCGGGCGCCTGTTCACCGGACGACTGTCCCTGGACGCCCAGCCGTGGCTGGCCGACCACGCCGTCCTCGGCTCCACGCTGGCGCCCGGCTCGGCCCTGGTCGAGCTGGCGCTGCACGCCGGCGCGGCCAGCGGCGCCCCGCACCTGGAGGAGCTGACGCTCGGCGCGCCGCTGGTGCTCCCGGCCGCCGGCGCGCTGCCGCTGCAGGTCACCGTCGGCCCCGACGAGGACGGCCGCCGCACGGTCACCATCCACACGCGAGCCGAGGAACGCTGGCTGCGGCACGCGGCCGGCTCGCTGACCACCGGCGTGCCCGCCGCCGCGTTCGACCTGTCGCCGTGGCCGCCGGCCGGCGCCGAGGAGGTCGCCGTCGGCGACGCGTACCCGATCTTCGCCGAGCACGGCTACGCCTACGGCCCGGTGTTCCAGGGACTGCGCGCGGCCTGGCGCTCCGGCGACGACATCTACGCCGAGGTGGCGCTCCCCGAGCCGGCACACGACGACGCCGCCCGCTTCGGCATCCACCCGGCCCTGCTCGACGCCACCATGCACGCCACCCTGCCCGGCCTGCTCGGCGACGCGAACTCACCGACCGCCGTCCCGTTCGCCTGGAACGACGTCACCCTGCACGCGGTCGGCGCGACCGCGCTGCGGATCCGGGTGCGCCGCGCCGGCAACGGCGGCATGGCGCTCGACCTGGCCGACGTCACGGGGCGGCCGGTGCTGTCGGCCGGCTCGATGGTCGGCCGCCCGGTCACCGCGGGCCAGCTCACCGTGGATGCCCCGCTGTACGCGATCGAGTGGCGTCCGGCGACGGCGGGCAGCGGACCGTCGCCGTCGGTCGTCCACGAATGCGTGACGCCGGACGGTGACGTGCCGTCGGCGGTGCGGATGCTGACGCACGAGGTGCTCGCGGTGATCCAGCGGCATCTGGCGTCCGAGGCAGCTGAGCGTCTCGTCGTCGTGACCCGTGACGCGGTTCTCTCCGATCGCCTCGACGTGGTGCAGGCACCGGTCTGGGGTCTGGTCCGCGCCGCCCAGGCGGAGCATCCCGGCCGGATCGTGCTGGTGGACAGCGACGGCAGTGTGGCGGTGGAGACCGTGGACGCGCCGGAGTTCGCGGTTCGCGGCGGGGAGATTCTGGTGCCGCGGCTGGTCCGCATCGAACCGGTGGCCGAGGCGCCGGTCCTCGACCCCGACCGTCCGGTGCTGATCACCGGCGGCACCGGCGGGATCGGCGCGGTCGTCGCGCGCCATCTGGTCGCCGAGCTGAATGTCCGCCGGCTGCTGCTCACCAGCCGCCGCGGCCCGGATGCTCCCGGCGCGGCCGAGCTGGCCACGGAGCTGGAGGCGGCCGGGGCTGAGGTGCGGATCGTCGCGTGTGATGTGGCCGATCGGGCGGCGCTGGCGGCGCTGCTCGACGGTGAGGATCTGACCGCCGTCGTGCACGCGGCCGGCGTCGGTGACAACGGCCTGGTCACCGCGCTCACCCCGGAGCGCATCGACGCGGTGCTGGCGCCGAAGGCCGACGCCGCCTGGCACCTGCACGAGCTGACCGCCGGCATGGACCTGACCGCGTTCGTCATGTTCTCGTCCGCCGGTGGGCTCGTCCTCACCGGCGGGCAGGCGAACTACGCCGCCGCCAACGTGTTCCTCGACGGCCTCGCGGAGCTGCGGCACGCGCAGGGCCGGCCCGCCACCGCCATGGCGTACGCGCTGTGGGAGGTCGGCGCCGGCCTCGGCGAGCTGCTCGGCGACGCCAACCGCAAGCGCATGAAGGGCCTCGGCATCCCACCGCTGAGCCACGACCAGGGTCTCGCCATGTTCGTCGCCGCCCTGCGGTCCGGCCGCCCCGTGGTCGCCCCGATCCGGGTCGACACGGCCGCCCTGCGCGCCCGCACCGACGAGATCCCGGCGCTGCTCCGCGACCTCGTGCCGGCCGTACGCCGGGCCGCCGCGACCGCGGTCGCCGCCGCTCCCGTCACCGGCCTGGCCGCCCAGCTCGCCGGGCTGGACGAGGCCGAACGGGTACGCGAGATCCTGCGGGTCGTGCGCGCCCGCGTCGCCGCCGTGCTCGGCCACGACTCCGCCGACGAGATCGCCCCCGACCGCGCCTTCCAGGAGCTCGGCTTCGACTCCCTGGCCGCCACCGAGCTGCGCAACCAGCTGAACACCGCCACCGGCCTGCGGCTGCCCGCCACCCTGGTCTTCGACGAGCCGAACGCGACCGCCGTGGCCCGGTTCATCGACGCCGAACTGGCGCCGTCCGGCCGGCCCGGCGCGCAGCCGGCCGTGTTCCGCGAGTCCGACCCGCGGGAGCCCATCGCGATCGTCGGCATGTCCTGCCGCTACCCGGGCGGTGTCGCCTCGCCCGAGGACCTGTGGCGCCTGGTCACCGACGGCGCCGACGCGATCGGCGACTTCCCGCTCGACCGCGGCTGGGACCTCGCCCCGCTGCGCACCCCCGACGGCGGCACCTACGCCACCACCGGCGGCTTCCTCGACGACGCGGCCGGCTTCGATCCGGAGTTCTTCGGCATCTCCCCGCGCGAGGCGCTCGGCATGGACCCGCAGCAGCGCCTGACCCTGGAGCTGACCTGGGAGGCCCTTGAACGGGCCGGCATCGACCCGACCTCGCTGCGCGGCAGCCGCACCGGCGTCTTCGCCGGCGTGATGTACCACGACTACCCCGGCGCCGACGGCAACGGCAGCGTGGTGCCCGGCCGGGTCTCCTACAAGCTCGGCCTGGAGGGCCCGGCGGTCGCGGTCGACACCGCCTGCTCCTCCTCGCTGGTCGCGCTGCATCTGGCCGTGCAGGCGCTGCGGCAGGACGACTGCACGCTCGCGATCACCGGCGGCGTCACCGTGCTGTCCACCCCCGGCGTCTTCGCCGAGTTCGGTCGCCAGGGCGGCCTCTCGCCGGACGGCCGCTGCAAGTCCTTCGCCACCGCGGCGGACGGCACCGGGTTCGCCGAGGGCGCCGGCTTCCTGGTCCTCGAGCGGCTCTGCGACGCCGAGCGCAACGGCCACCCGGTCCTCGCGGTGGTCCGCGGCTCGGCGGTCAACCAGGACGGCGCGTCGAACGGGCTCACCGCCCCGAACGGGCCGTCCCAGCGCCGGGTCATCCGGCAGGCGCTGGCCGGCGCGCGCCTCACCGCCGACCAGGTCGACGCCGTCGAGGCGCACGGCACCGGCACCAGGCTGGGCGACCCGATCGAGGCGCAGGCGCTGCTGGCCACGTACGGGCAGGACCGTGCCGAGCCGCTCTACCTGGGCTCGGTGAAGTCCAACATCGGCCACACCCAGGCCGCCGCCGGTGTCGCCGGCGTGATCAAGATGGTCATGGCGATGCGCCGGGAGCTGCTACCGGCCAGCCTGCACATCGACGAGCCGTCGTCCGAGGTGGACTGGACCGCCGGCGCGGTGCGGCTGCTCACCGAGGCACGGCCGTGGCGCCGCGACGACCGGCCCCGCCGCGCCGGTGTCTCGTCGTTCGGCATCAGCGGCACCAACGCCCACGTCATCATCGAGTCCGTCCCGGCCGCCCCGGCGGTACCGGCCGGACCGGCCGACGCCGTCGTCCCGTGGGTACTGTCCGCCCGGTCCCCCGAGGCGCTGTACACGCTGGTCGACCGGCTGGCCGCGCTGGACGCCCACCCGGCCGACGTGGCCCGAGGTCTCACCACCCGGGCCGCCCTGGACCGGCGCATGGTCCGGGTCGGTGACGTCGCGGTGGAGGGGGTCGCGTCCGCCGGGCGCACCGCGTTCATGTTCACCGGCCAGGGTTCCCAGCGCGTCGGGATGGGCCGGGACCTGTATGAGCGGTTCCCGGTTTACCGTGCGGCGTTCGATGAGGTAGCCGCGCGGCTGGACGTCGACTGGGATGACCTGGAACGGACCGGGAACGCGCAGCCGGCGATCTTCGCCGTCGAGGTGGCACTGTATCGCCTCCTCGAATCCTGGGGGATCACCCCGGACGTGGTGTTGGGCCACTCGGTCGGTGAGATCGCCGCCGCGCATGTGGCGGGTGTGTTGAGTCTGGAGGATGCGTGCGCGTTGATCGCCGCTCGTGGTGGTCTGATGCAGGCGTTGCCTTCTGGTGGGGTAATGGTTGCGGTCGAGGCGTCCGAGGACGAGGTTCTGCCGCTATTGACCGAGGGCGTTTCGCTGGCGGCGGTGAACGGCCCCCGTGCGGTGGTGTTATCCGGTGTCGAGGAGGCGGTGGCCGCGGTGGCGGCACGCTTCGAGCGGACCCGGCGGCTCAATGTCAGCCATGCGTTCCACTCGGGGTTGATGGATCCGATGCTGGACGACTTCGCCTCGGTGGTCGGCGGGTTGGCCTTGCGGGTGCCGACGGTTCCGTTGGTCTCCAATGTCACGGGTCGGGTCGAGTCGGAGTTGTTCGCCGATCCGGGCTACTGGGTGCGGCATGTGCGGGAGGCTGTGAGGTTCACCGACGGGGTCGCCGCGGCGGGCGCCGACCGGTTCCTGGAGGTGGGTCCGGACGCGGTGTTGTCGGCGATGGTCGGCGAGGGTATCCCGGCGATGCGCCGCGACCGGGACGAGGTGGCCACCCTGCTGGCCGCGGTCGGGCGGCTCTGGGTTTCCGGGCAGGACGTCGACTGGGCCGTCGTGGTCGGTCCCGGCAACCGGGTCGAGCTGCCCACGTACCCGTTCCAGCACCAGCGGTTCTGGCCCGCGAGCATGACCCTCGCCGGCTCGGCCCCCGGCCTGGACGCGGCGGAGCACCCGCTGCTCAGCGGCGCGATCGCGCTGCCCGGCTCCGACGCCCTGCTGCACACCGGCCGGCTCTCCGTACAGGCGCAGCCGTGGCTGGCCGACCACGAGATGCACGGCACGGTGGTGCTGCCCGGCACCGCCCTGGTCGAGCTGGCCCTGCACGCCGGCGCCGAGGCCGGCACGCCTGGGCTGGACGAGCTCACCCTCGCCGCGCCGCTGGTCCTGCCCGGGCACGGCGCCGTGCAGGTGCAGGTGTGGACCGGCGCGGCGGACGCCGACGGCCGCCGTGCCGTGGCGGTGCACTCCCGGCCCGACGGCATACCGGACGTCCCGTGGACCGAGCACGCCACCGGCCTGCTCGGCGCGGCCAGCGGCCCGGTCGCCTTCGACGCGGCCGCCTGGCCGCCGGCCGGGGCCACCCCGGTCAGCGTCGACGGCGTCTACGACCGGCTGGCCGACGGCGGATTCGGCTACGGCCCGGTCTTCCAGGGCCTGCGCGCCGCCTGGCGCGACGGCGAGCACCTCTACGCCGAGGTCACCCTGCCGGACGGCGCCGACGCCGAGCGGTACGGCCTGCACCCCGCCCTGTTCGACGCCGCGCTGCACGCCCTCATGCTGGACGCCGGCGACGCTCCGGCCGGCATCCCGTTCGCCTGGCGGGGCGTGGCACTGCACGCCACCGGCGCGACCGCCGCAAGGGTGCGGCTGACCCGCGCCGGCGACGGCTTCGCCATCGCGGTGGCCGACCCGGCCGGCGCCCCGATCGCCTCCGCGGACTCGCTGCTCGTGCGCGCACCGCGGCGGGCCGGCGACCCGCTCTACCGGGTGGACTGGGTGCCGGTGCGCCTGCCCGACACCACCCGGCCGGCGACCGTTGTCGTGGTCGAGGCCGGCGCGGACCCCCGCGAGGCGACCCTGCGGGTGCTCGGCGACGTACAGCGGTTCCTGACCGACGAGGCGGACCCCGACCGCCGGCTGGTCTTCGTCACCCGCCCCGGCGACCTGGCCGGCGCGGCGGTCTCCGGCATGGTGCGCTCGGCGCAGTCCGAACACCCCGGCCGCTTCGGCTTGATCGAGACCGCCGGCGACGTACCGGAAGCCGCCCTGGCGACCGACGAACCGCGCCTCGCCCTGCACGACGGCGCCGCGACCGCGCCGCGCCTGGCCCGCGTCGCGGGTAGTCCCGTGCCGTTCGTCTGGCCTGTCGAGGGCACCGTGCTGATCACCGGCGGCACCGGCGGTATCGGTGCGGTGATCGCCCGGCACCTGGCCGGGCTGGGCGTGACCGATCTGGTGCTGGTCAGCCGTCGTGGCCCGGAGGCGCCCGGCGCCGACGGGCTGCCCGGCCGGGTGGTGGCGTGTGATGTGAGCGATCGGGCGGCGGTCGAGGCGTTGATCGCGGGTATCCCGGATCTGCGTGCGGTGGTGCATTCGGCCGGTGTTCTGGACGACGGTGTGATCGAGTCGTTGACGCCGGATCGTCTTGCCGCGGTGTTGCGGCCGAAGGTCGACGCCGCGTGGCACCTGCACGAGGCGACCAAGGACCTGGACCTGGACGCGTTCGTGCTGTTCTCCTCGGTCGCCGGGCTGCTCGGCAACCCCGGACAGGCCGGCTACGCGGCCGGCAACGCCTACCTGGACTCCCTCGCCGAATGGCGCCGGGAGAACGGCCTCGCGGCCACCTCGCTCGCCTGGGGACCATGGGTGCGCTCCGGCGGTATGACCGCCGAGCTCACCGAGGAGGACGTGGCCCGGATGACCCGGGGCGGCCTGCCGCCGCTCACCGAGGATCAGGGCCTCGCGCTCTTCGACGCCGCGCTCGCCGCCGGCCCGGCCGTGGTCGTCCCGGTACGCCTGGACACTGCCGCGCTGCGCCTCCGCGGCGACATCCCGCCGATGCTGCGCGGCCTGGTCCGAGGGCCGTCCCGCCGTGCCGCCGCCGGAAGCGCCGACCTGATCGCGCGGCTAGCCGCCCTCGACCCCGCGGCCCGGGCGGAGACGCTGCTGGACCTGGTCCGCACCCAGGTCACTCAGGTACTTGGTCACTCGGACAGCTGGCGGCTCGAGACCACCAAGGCCTTCCAGGATCTCGGTTTCGATTCGCTCACGGCGGTTGAGCTGCGTAATCGGCTCGGTGCGGTGACCGGCCTGAGCCTGCCCGCGACGGTCGTCTTCGACTATCCGTCCGTGCTGGCCCTCGCCGGGCATCTGCGTGACGAGTTGGTGGGTGTCGAGCCGGTCGGCCCGGTCGTGGAGCTGTCGCCGGTCGCGGACGACCCGGTGGTGATCGTCGGCATGGCCTGTCGCTTCCCCGGCGGCGTCGGCTCGCCGGAGGAGCTGTGGGACCTGGTCCGCGATGGCGTGGACGCGGTGGTGGAGTTCCCGACGGACCGCGGCTGGGATGTGGAGCGGCTGTACAGCGCGGACCGTGATGTGCCGGGTACGTCGTACACGCGGCACGGCGGTTTCCTGCACGACGCCGCGGAGTTCGATCCGGAGTTCTTCGGGATGAGTCCGCGTGAGGCGCTGGCCACCGATGCGCAGCAGCGGCTGTTGTTGGAGAGCACGTGGGAGGCGGTCGAGCGCGCCGGCATCGATCCGCACGGGCTACGGGGAAGCCGTACCGGCGTCTTCGCCGGGGTGATGTACACCGATTACGGCAACCTGCTCACCGAGGAATCGTTCGAGGGTTTCCGCGGCAACGGCAGCGCGGGCAGTATCGCCTCGGGCCGGGTGTCGTACACGTTCGGTTTCGAGGGCCCGGCGGTGACCGTCGACACGGCCTGTTCCTCGTCGCTGGTGGCGCTGCATCTGGCGGCGCAGTCGCTGCGGTCGGGCGAATGCAACCTGGCGGTCGCCGGCGGTGTGACCGTGATGTCGACCCCGCAGACGTTCGTGGAGTTCTCCCGTCAGGGTGGTCTGTCGGCGGATGGCCGGTGCAAGCCTTTCGCGGACGCGGCCGACGGTGTCGGTTGGGCCGAAGGTGTCGGTGTTCTGGTCTTGGAGCGCCTGTCCGACGCTGTGCGCAACGGTCACCGGGTCTTGGCGGTGGTGCGGGGTTCGGCGGTGAACCAGGACGGCGCCTCGAATGGTTTGACCGCGCCGAATGGTCCGTCGCAGCAGCGGGTGATCCGGCAGGCGTTGGCTAGCGCGGGTCTCACCGCCGGTCAGGTCGATGTGGTGGAGGCGCACGGGACCGGCACCACGCTGGGTGATCCGATCGAGGCGCAGGCGCTGCTGGCGACCTACGGCCAGGATCGGGACGTGCCGCTATACCTCGGCTCGGTGAAGTCCAACATCGGCCATACTCAGGCCGCCGCCGGGGTCGCCGGGGTGATCAAGATGGTGATGGCGATGCGGCACGGAGTCGTGCCGCGGACCCTGCACGTGGACGCACCGTCGTCGTTCGTGGATTGGAAGGCCGGCGCGGTGTCGCTGGCCCGGGAGAATGTTGCCTGGCCGTCGTCGGAGCGGCGGCGTGCCGGTGTCTCGTCGTTCGGTATCAGCGGCACGAACGCCCACGTGATCATCGAACAGCCCGACGTGGTCACGGCTCCCGTACCGCGCCAGGACACCGGCGCGATCGTGCCGTGGCCGGTCTCCGCCAAGACCCCGCAGGCCCGGCGCGACCAGATCGCCCGCCTTGCCGCCGTGCGCGACGAGCACCCGGCCGACGTCGGCTGGTCGCTGGCCACCCGGGCGGAGTTCCCGCACCGGGCGGTCCTGATCGGCGACACCGTGATCGAGGGCGATGCCCGGCTCGGCCGTACCGCGTTCATGTTCACCGGCCAGGGCTCCCAGCGTCTCGGCATGGGTCGCGACCTGTACGAGCGGTACCCGGCATACCGTGCGGCGTTCGACGAGGTCACCGCACTCCTGGACGTCGACTGGGACGACCTGGACCGGACCGGCAACGCGCAGCCGGCGATCTTCGCTGTCGAGGTGGCCCTCTACCGCCTCCTCGAATCGTGGGGTGTCACTCCGGACGTGGTGTTGGGCCATTCGGTCGGTGAGATCGCGGCCGCTCATGTGGCGGGTGTGCTGAGTCTGGCCGATGCCTGCACGTTGATCGCTGCCCGCGGCCGCCTCATGCAGGCGCTGCCGGACGGCGGCGCGATGGTCGCGGTCGAGGCGTCCGAGTCGGAGGTCCCGGCGGTCGAGGGAGTCTCTGTCGCGGCTGTCAACGGCTCCCGGTCGTTGGTGCTCTCCGGTCCTGAGGATGCGGTGGCCGCGGCGGCAGCCGGTTTTGAGCGGACCCGGCGGCTCAATGTCAGTCACGCGTTCCACTCGTCGTTGATGGATCCGATGTTGGACGATTTCGCGGCGGTGGTGTCCGGGCTGGTGTTGAACCTGCCGGTGCTGCCGTTGGTCTCCAACGTCACCGGCCGGGTCGAGACCGACCTGTTCACCGGCCCGGGCTACTGGGTGCGGCACGTCCGGGAGACCGTGCGGTTCGCCGATGGGGTGGCTGCCGCCGACGCCGACCGGTTCCTGGAGGTGGGTCCGGACGCGGTCCTGTCGGCGATGGTCGACCAGGGTGTGCCGGCGATGCGCCGCGACCGGGACGAGGCCACGACCCTGCTGAATGCGGTCGGGCGGCTCTGGGCCACCGGGCAGCGCGTCGACTGGGCCGCCATCGTCAGCGGCGCCCGGATCGACCTACCCACCTACCCGTTCCAGCACCAGCGCTACTGGCCGCGGGGCTCGGCGATGCCCGGCGGCGACGTGCGCCGGGCCGGCCTCGCCGACGCCGGGCACCCGATGCTCGGCGCCGCCCTCGAACTGGTCACCACCGACGGGTACCTGTTCGCCGGCCTGCTCAGCGCGCAGGACCAGCCGTGGCTCACCGACCACGAGGTCTTCGGCAGCGTGCTCGTGCCCGGCACCGCGCTGGTCGAGCTGGCCCTGCACGTCGGCGCCGAGGCCGGCACACCCGGCCTGGAGGAGCTCACCCTGGCCGCGCCGCTGGTGCTGCCCGAGCGCGGTGCGGTACAGGTCCGGGTCAGCGTCGGCGCGCCGGACGACACCGGCCGCCGTACGGTGGCGGTGCACTCCCGGCCGGAGAACGATCCGGACGGCGACTGGGCCGCGCACGCGAGCGGCACGCTCGGCGCGGCGGGCGCGCCGGAGACGTTCACCGTCGTCGGCGAGGAGATCGACCTCGCCGGCGCCTACGAGCGCATGGCGGACGCCGGATTCGTCTACGGCCCGGTGTTCCAGGGCCTGCGCGCCGCCTGGCGCGACGGCGACGACCTTTACGCCGAGGTGGCCCTGCCCGAGGACGCGGGCGCGGACCGGTACGGCCTGCACCCGGCCCTCTTCGACGCTGCCCTGCACGCGATCATGGCGGCCGGCGGGGACGGCCCGGCGGGTGTCCCGTTCGCCTGGGAGGGCGTCACCCTGCACGCCCGGGGCGCGTCCACGGTCCGGGTCCGGCTGCGCCGCACCGGCGAGGGCATCGCCCTGGCCGTGGCCGACACCGCCGGGAACCCGGTCGCCACCGTGGACTCCCTGGTCACCCGACCGCTGGACCCGGGCGCGCTGAGCGTCCGCGACCTCTACGCCGTGAACCGGGTGCCGGTGGCGCTGCCGGAGACCGGCGTGGAGTCCGTCGCGGTGCTCGGTCCGGTCTGGGAGGCTTTCGCCCGCCTGCCCGCCAAGTCGTTCCCCGACCTGGACGCCCTGGCCGGCTCCGGCGTACCGCAGACCGTGCTCGTGCCGGTCGCCGCCGCGCCCGGAGCGGACACCGCCGGCGCGGTGCACGCCGAGACCGCCCGCGTGCTGGCCCTGCTGCAGGCCTGGCTCGCCGACGACCGGTTCGCGGCCGCGCGGCTGGCTCTGGCCACCCGCGCCGGCGACCTGGCCGGGGCGGCGGTCCGCGGGCTGGTCCGCAGCGCCCAGGCGGAGAACCCGGGCCGGCTCGGCCTGATCGAACTGGACGGCGGGGACCTCACCGCGGCGGCGCTCGTCGCGGAGGAACCGCACCTGATCCTGGCCACCGACGGCCCGTACGCGCCGCGGCTGGCCCGGATCGGCACCGGCGCAGAACCGGCGCGGTGGCGCGGCACCGTGCTCGTCACCGGCGGCACCGGCGGCCTGGGCGCGCTCGTCGCCCGGCATCTCGCCGCGCAGGGCGTCACCGACCTGCTGCTGGTCAGTCGCCGTGGCCCGGAGGCGCCCGGCGCCGACGAGCTGCCCGGCCGTGCGGTCGCCTGCGACGTGACCGACCGCGCCGCGGTCGACGCGCTGATCGCCGATATCCCGGACCTGCGCGCGGTCGTGCACTGCGCCGGGGTCATCGACGACGGGGTGATCGGCTCGCTCACCCCCGAGCGGCTGGCCGCCGTGCTCCGGCCCAAGGTGGACGCCGCGTGGCACCTGCACCGGGCCACCGCCGGGATGGACCTGGACGCCTTCGTCCTGTTCTCCTCCCTGGCGGGCCAGCTCGGAAACCCGGGGCAGGGCAGCTACGCGGCCGCCAACGCGTTCCTGGACGCGCTGGCCGCGCACCGCGTCGCGGACGGCCTGCCGGCCACGTCCCTGGCCTGGGGCCCGTGGGTGCGCTCCGGTGGCATGACCGCGACGCTGAACGCCGCCGACATCGACCGGATGACCCGGGCCGGCATGCCGCCCCTCACCGTCGAACAGGGCCTCGACCTGTTCGACGCGGCCCTGACCGCGGGCCCGCCCGTGGTCGCGCCGGTGCGACTGGACCCGGCCGCGCTGCGGGCCCGCGGGGACCTGCCCGCGGTGCTCGGCGGACTGGTCCGCACGCCGGCCAAGCGGGCCGCCGCGGCCGGCGACGGCGGCGCTGAACTGGCGCGCCGGCTCGTCGGCGCGGCGGTGCCGGAGCAGCGGGAAATCCTGCTCGACCTGATCAGGGCGCAGGTCGCCGCGGTGCTAGGGCACACCGGCGCGGCACGGATCGCGCCCGACAGGGCGTTCCAGGATCTCGGCTTCGACTCGCTCACCTCGGTCGAGCTGCGCAACCGCCTCACCGCGCTCACCGGCGTGCGGCTGCCGGCCACCCTGCTGTTCGACCACCCGACGCCGGACGAGCTGGTCACCCACCTGCACACGCAGGTGGCGCCCGCGCCGGTGTCCGGCGCCGAGGCCGTGCTGGCCGAGCTGGAGCGCATGGAACAGGCCTTCGGCGAACTGAACGTCTCCGAGGGCCAGTACGAGCAGATCGCCGGGCGGCTCGAGGTGCTGCGTACCCGGTGGAACAAGCGGCGCGGGGGAGCCGACGCCGGGAACGAGCCGGCCTTCGACTTCGACACGGCGTCCGACGACGACGTCTTCGACCTGCTGGACAACGAACTGGGACTGTCCTGACCCCCCAACCTGACTGGAGAGGCGCATGACGATCGGACAACTCATCGACACCGCGGTCGGCCCGATAGCGCTGGGGATGAGCCCCACCCCGCACCGGGACGCCGAGGAGCTGTACGCCCTGGCCGCCGGGATCGCCATCACGGAGATCGACCGCGACGCCGAACCCGACGACAAGACCGCCGAGGAGTTCCAGCGCCTGACCGACAGCCGGATCTCCGGCGTGCCGATGGCCTACCTGACCGGGGTGGCCCCATTCGCCGGGCTGGAGCTGCGGGTCGGCGCGGGCGTGTTCGTCCCGCGGCGCGACTTCAGCGACCCGGTCGAGCCGGCGCTCGAGCACGTACGGGCGACCACCGCCCCGCTGATCGTCGACCTGTGCGCCGGCGCCGGCGCGGTCGCCCTCGCGGTCGCCCACCGCCGCCCCGACGCCGAGGTGCACGCGGTGGAGATCGACGAGCAGGCGTACGGGTTCGCCGAGCTGAACGCCGCCGACCGGGTCGCGGCGGGAGACACCGCGATCCACCTGCACCGCGGCGACGTCACCGCACCGGACGTGCTCGCCGAGCTGAACGGCAGGGTGGACGTCGTGGTGACGAACCCGCCGTTCGTGCCCGAGCATGCCCAGCTGCCGCCGGAGTTCGCGGTGCACCAGCCGCGCATCGCGATCTACGCCGGACCGGACGGCCTGGACGTCATCCGTGGCGCGGTGGACACCGCGGCCCGGCTGCTTCGGCCCGGCGGCGCGCTGGTCCTGGAGCACGGACACCTGCACGGCGAGACGATGCCGGCGCTGTTCGCCGCCGACACCCGGTTCACCGGGGTGACGCTGCACCCCGACCGGTTCGGCTACCCGCTCTACCTGCTCGCGCTGCGCGCCGGCTGAGCCTGGCCGGAACGTGTTCCCGGCCTGTCGAGGTGGACGCTCCCGCCCGTCAGGACACCACCTGGTCGCGGCCCTGCCGCTTGGCCCGGTACAGGTTCTCGTCGGCCGCGGCGAACAATCCGTCGGCCGGCACGCCGCCGCCGACCGCGGCCATGCCCATGCTGATCGTGACCTTCAGGCCCGGTGCGAGCGCGTCCCAGTCGCGGTTGGACACCGCCTGGCGGATCCGTTCGCCGATATCTAGCGCGCTGGCCCGGTCGGCGTACAGGAACACCGCGAATTCGTCGCCGCCGAAGCGGGTGACGACATCGCGGTCCCCTCGGCAGCCGGTACGCAACGCGGTCGCGATCTCGACCAGCACCTGGTCGCCGACGGCGTGCGAGTACGTGTCGTTGATGGGTTTGAACTCGTCGACGTCGATCAGCAGCAGGTACCGCGGCTCGTCACAGGACTCGCGGAAGGTGGCCATCAGGCGCTCGAACAGGCGGCGATTGCCGACATCCGTCAACTCGTCGCGGAGCAGCTCCGCGTCGGTGCGGCGACGCTCCTTCTCGAAGTCGATGCGCTCGGTCGCCTGGCGGAGCATCGCCACCCGCTCCAGGCGCAGCTCCCACAGGCATCTCGCCTGCTCGCGCACGGCGTTTATGAGGTCGCGGGCATGCGCCGGGGCCACCTGAGCTGCGGCCAACCGGGCCAGCTCGTACTGCACCTGCACCCGCTCCATCCGGGTGCTGCCGTATTCGCAGAGCTGCTGGGCCGCCAGCAGCTCCCGATGGGCGCCCTCGACATCGCCCGCCGCGTGGATCGCCAGTCCGGCGGCGAGATGCGCAAGCCGGGCGTCCATGTACTGCTGTTCCTCCCGCAGCGGCCCGATGATCTCTTGCGCCAGGGCGAGCGCGGCGGTGAACTCGCCGAGTTTGGCAAGCGTCAACGCGTACGCGCCCTTCATCACGAGGGTGGGTGTGGATTCCCGGCGCTCCAGGTCGGTGATGATCTCGATGGCGATCGCCCGGCACCGGCGCAGGCGCGCCCGGGCCTCGTCCGGCCGGCCGATCTGCTCCAGCCGCAGGCCCCACTCCAGCAGAAGCATGACGTACGTCTCGTGGATCGGACAGGCGAAGTTCATCCTGGTGCCGACGCGGTGCATGACCCGTCGGCACGCCTGCTCGCCCAGCTCGTACAGCTCGACCCCGTGTGCGGCGTTGGCGAGCGAGTTCACCGCCGCGAGGTACCGCAGGTCGTTGCTGTCGATGGGCGTCAGCGTCGCGCTTGCCCGCGCCAGACCCTCAAGCCCCTCGTCGAGCCGCCCGAGCCGGAACTGCATCTCGACGAGATCCGCACGGGTCTTCGCCTCGGCCACCCGGTTGCCGAGCCGCTCGCGCAGGCGCAGGAGCTCCTGACCCACCGTCACCGCTTCGCGGTCACGGCCCATCCACATGAGAGCGAACATCCGGCACTGCTGCAGGTAACCGAGCGTGATCTCGTCGCCGGTCAGCCGGATCAAGGCCTCGTAGTGGTCGGCGGCCTCGATCGCGCGGCGGAACTCACCCTTGACGATCATCTTGTGTACCCGGAAGGCGAACGCCGTGAACGGACCGTCACTGGAGAGGGGCACGGGGAGGGGCGCGCGACCCGGATCCATCCGTTCCATGATCAACTCCCGGGCGGCTGCGGGCAACTCACCATCACTGATCGGCCTCCCGCGCGACGTCCTGAGCGAATGTCCGATTATTGTATTTTGGGTGGTCTCGGGGCGAAGCCGCGCCGCCATCAGGCGAGTTGCCCGTCGTTCGCGCCCGCGAGGCGTCGCGAGGGGGACACGGTGCCGATCGGCTAGGCGTTGTCCAGGAGACGGAACAGCTCGTCGTCGCCGGCGGCGTCGAGATCCAGCCGCGCGCCGGCCAGGGCGCGCAGCCGGGCCGCCGCGGCGGCGTCCAGGGTGGTCCCGTCGGCCAGCAACCGCTCCAGCCGGGTGATCAGCTCGTCCGGGGTGTCGGCCGCCGGCGCGAGGGACGTGCGGATCAGCCGCACGATCGCGTGCGGCGTCGGGTGGTCGAAGACCAGCGTCGCGGGCATCGTCACCCCGGTACGCGCCATCAGCCGGTTGCGCAGCTCGATGGCGTTCACCGAGGTGATGCCCAGCTCGGTCAGCGGCCGGGCCGGGTCGATCGGCCTCGACGGCGCGCCGCCAAGCACCGCGGCCAGCTCGGCCACCACGACGCCGAGGATGACCTCGTCCCGCTCGAACGCGCCGAGCCCGGCCGGCGCCGGCCCGGCCGCATCGCCGATCTCCGGCGTACGCGGCGGCGCGCACGGGGTCACGGATACCCAGTACGGCCGGTGCTGGAACGCGTACGTCGGCAGCGGCGTCCGCCGCGCGCCGGGCAGCACCACGGCCCAGTCCACGGCGACGCCCGCGCCGTGCAGGCGGGCCACCGCCTCCAGCAGCGCGGCGGCCTCGTCGCGGTCGCGGCGGCCGGCCGGCACCACCGTCGCCCCGGTGATCGCGGGCGTCAGCACGGCGTCCGGGCCGATCTCGACGTACGTGGTGATCCGCGCCTCCCGCAGGGTAGCCACGGCGTCGGCGAACCGGACCGTCTCCCGCACGTGCCGGACCCAGTGGTCGGGGCCGATCTCGGCGACGCTCGCCCCGGTGGTGTCGCAGATCCACGTGATCGACGGCGGGTGGAACGTCAGCCCCCGCAGCACCTCGGCGAACTCGTCCAGCATCGGCTCCATCAGCGCGGAATGGAACGCGTGGCTGACGGCGAGCCGCCTGGTCCGCGCGAACCGCGCCGCGTAAGCGAGCACCGCCTCCTCCGGTCCGGACAGGACGATCGCGTCGGGCGCGTTGATCGCCGCGATCGAGACACCCTCGGGCGGCTCCAGCCCGTCGGGCGAGGCCTGCACGGCGACCATCGCGCCGCCGGCCGGCAGATCCTGCATGAGGCGAGACCGGGCGGACACCAGCGTGCACGCGTCCGCCAGCGACAGCACCCCGGCGACGTGCGCCGCGGCGATCCCGCCGATCGAGTGCCCGGCGACCGCGTCGGGCGTGACCCCCCAGGACTCG
This sequence comes from Amorphoplanes digitatis, assembly GCF_014205335.1. Classification (NCBI taxonomy): domain Bacteria; kingdom Bacillati; phylum Actinomycetota; class Actinomycetes; order Micromonosporales; family Micromonosporaceae; genus Actinoplanes; species Actinoplanes digitatis. The sequence goes on from NZ_JACHNH010000001.1 coordinate 2,304,029, forward strand.
AGGAGCCGGTACTGCGCGACCTCGAAGGCGAAGATGGCCCGCTGCGCGTTGCCGGTGCGGTCGAGGCGGTCCGGGTCGAAGTCGCCGAGCAGCGTGCGGGCCTCGTCGAAAGCGGCCGCGAAGACCGGGTAGCGCTCGGACAGCGCGCGTCCCATGCCGGCGCGCTGACTGCCCTGCCCGGAGAAGACGAAGGCGAGCCCGCCGTGCTCGGCCGTCCGGCAGGTGATCTGCGGGCCGCCGCCCGCGGCGAGCGCCTCCAGCTGGTCGGTGCCGGTCGCCACGGCCTGGTGGTCGTGCACTGCCCGGCCGGTGAGCAGCGAGTACGCCACGTCCGCCGGTGCCGTGGGCGCGGCCGAGAGGTGGTCCGCGAGCCGGCGCGCCTGCGCTCGCAGCGCGGGTTCGTCGCGCGCGGTCAGCAGCCACGGTGCGCCGCCGGTGCCGGCCGGCCCGGCGTCCGGCTCGGGCACGTCCTCCAGCACCACGTGCGCGTTGGTGCCGCTGATCCCGAACGACGACACGGCCGCCCGGCGGCGGTCCGCGGCCGGCCACGGCCGGGTCTCGGTGAGCAGCCGCACCGATCCGCGGGACCAGTCCACCTGGCCGGACGGCTGGTCCGCGTGCAGGGTGCGGGGCAGCACGCCGTGCCGCATCGCCAGCACCGCCTTGATCACCCCGGCGACCCCGGCAGCGGCCTGGGTGTGGCCGATGTTGGACTTCACCGAGCCGAGCCACAGCGGGCGGTCGGCGAGACGGCCCTCCCCGTACGTGGCCAGGATGGCCTGCGCCTCGATCGGGTCGCCCAGCGAGGTGCCGGTGCCGTGCGCCTCGACCAGGTCGACGTCGGCGGGCGAGACGCCGGCGTTGGCCAGTGCCTGACGGATGACACGCTGCTGCGCTGGGCCGTTCGGCGCGGTCATGCCGTTGGACGCGCCGTCGGAGTTCACCGCGGAGCCGCGGATCACGGCGAGCACCGGGTGGCCGTTGCGGCGGGCGTCGCCGAGGCGTTCCAGCAGCACCAGGCCGGCGCCCTCGGACCAGGCCGCGCCGTCGGCGCCGTCGCCGAACGACTTGCACCGCCCGTCCGGTGCGAGGCCGCGCAGCCGGGAGAACTCGACGAACGATTCCGGGGTGGCCATCACCGCCGCGCCGCCGGCCAGCGCCATCGAGGACTCGCCGGAGCGCAGCGACTGCGCGGCCAGGTGCAACGCGACAAGCGACGAGGAGCAGGCGGTGTCCACCGTGACGGCCGGGCCGTGCAGGCCGAACTGGTACGCGATCCGGCCGGACATGGCGCTGGCGGCGCGCCCGACGGCGAGCAGCCCCTCGAGGTCGCCCGCCGCGCCGGTGGCGTAGTCGTGGTACATCGCGCCGAGGAACACGCCGGTGCGCGAGCCGCGTACCGAATCCGGGTCGATGCCGGCGCGCTCGAACGCCTCCCAGGCGGCCTCCAGCATCATCCGGTGCTGCGGGTCGGTCGCCAGGGCCTCGCGCGCGGAGAAGCCGAAGAACCCGGCGTCGAAGCCGGCTGCGTCGTGCAGGAAGCCGCCCTCCCGGGCGTACGTGGTGCCGGGGTGGTCCGGGTCGTCGTCGAACAGCGTGTCGAGGTCCCAGCCGCGGTCCCGCGGGAAACCGGTGATCGCGTCCACGCCGCCGGCGACCAGCTCCCAGAGCTCGTCCGGGGAGGTCACGCCGCCGGGCAGCCGGCAGGCCATGCCGACGATCGCGATCGGTTCCTCGGTGCCGGCGACCCGCGCCGGCACCGGGTCGTCGTCGTCCTGCCCGACCAGGTGCCGTGCGACGGCGAGTGGGGTCGGGTGGTCGAAGGCGAGCGTGGCGGGCAGGCTCATCCCGATCGCCTCGGCGATGGCGTTGCGCAGCCGGATGGTCCGGATCGAGTCGAGGCCGCGGCTGCGGAAGCTGTCCTGCGGGCCGATGTCGGCGCCCTCGCCGACCTGGGCGACACAGGCGCGGACCAGGTCGAGCGCCTCCTGCAGGCTGCCGGCGTACGCGGCCGGCCGGTGCGGGCGTTCCCGCAGCAGGTCCTCCAGCGCGCGACGGTGCAGCTTGCCGGCCGGGGTGCGCGGCAGGTCCGGCAGGAAGACCAGATCCAGCGGGATCTTGTAGTCGGCCAGGCCGAGCCCGCGCAGAAAGCCGGTGACCTCGGCGAGGTCGATCCGGCCGCGGGCCGCCTCGGTGACCACCAGGACGGGGAACTCGCCGAGCCGCGGGTCGGCCTGTCCGACCACCGCCTGCGGGCCGATGCCCGGCAGGTCGGCGAGCAGGCTCTGCACCTCGACCGCGCTGACCTTGCGGCCGCCCACGTTGATGATCTCGGCGGCCCGGCCGTGGAAGACGATCCGGCCGTCGACGTCGACCGCGGCCGTGTCGCCGGTGCGCAGCCAGCCGTCGTCGGTGATCGCGGCGGCGGTGAGCTCGGGATCGCCGTAGTACCCGCGGAACAGGTTCGGCCCCCGGTACTGCAACTCACCCGCGACGCCGACCCCGGCCGAATTGCCGCCCGAGTCGCGGATGCGCAGCTCGGAGCCGGTACCGGGCCGGCCGATCGTCCGGGCCGCGACCATCGGGTCGTCGCCGGCCAGGGTACGGGTGCCGGTGCCGAGCTCCGACATCCCCCACACGACCACCACCGGCGCGCCCAGCGCCGCACGGGCGTCGGCCACCGCCGCGGGCGGCAGCGCGCTGCCCGCGGTGCGCAGCTCCCGCGGTGCGAACCCGGCCGGCTCGCCGAGCTCGGCGAGCCGGGCGACGACGTCGTAGATCTGGGTGGGTACCAGGAACACCACGCCCGGCCGCGCCTGCCGGCACAGGGCGAGGAACCGGTCCGGGTCCCAGGCGTCCAGGATGGTCTGCCGGCTGCGCGCGAACAGCGCGTTGTGCATCGACTGCAGGCCGAAGAGGTGGCTCAGCGGGCAGGCGGTGACGATGCCGGGCGCGAACGACTCGGCGGCCTCGGCGGTGACGTGGGAGATGTTGGAAAGCAGGCCGTCGTGGTGGTGCACGCAGATCTTCGGCCGCTGCGACGTGGTGCCGGAGGACGGCATCAGCACCAGGGGAGCGTCCGGCGGCACCTCGACCGGGGCCGGCCGGTGCCCGCGCCAGTGCGCCGCGGTGGCCAGCAGCGCCTCCAGCGTGAGTACCACCCGCAGCGACGGCACCGCGGACCGCAGCTCGTTCGTCGAACCGGTGGCGGCCAGCACGAACGCGACCGGATCCACCCGGCGCAGCAGGGCCAGCACGTCCCGGGCGCCGCTGCCGGCGTGTATCGGCATCATCACCGCGCCGATCTCGGCGACGGCCAGGTGCACGGTCTGGAACTCGAAGCCGTTGGGCAGCTGCACCGCGACGACGTCACCGGGCCTGACGCCCGCCTCCTGCAGGCCCCGGGCCACCGCGTCCACCTCGGTGCGCCACCGCCGCCACGTGTACGACCGGTCACCGTCCACGATCGCGACGGCGTCCGGATCGGCGGCCACCGCGGCGGCGAACACCGACGGCAGCGTGTACCCGCCCAGGTGGTGAACGAGATCCGCGGGCGGGTCGAGCTGATAGTCCGCGGCGGTGATCGCCATGGTGCCTCCAGAGGGTCAGGCCTGCGCGAGCAGCGGCGCGGCGTCGCGCTCGGGGAAGTCCGCGCCGAGAAGGGTCAGCAGGGGACGCGCCTTGACGGCGGTCTCCTCGTACTCCGCCGCCGGATCGGACAACGCGATGATCGCGCCGCCGACGCCGTAGCGCAGCCGGCCGCCGTTGAGCACCACGGTGCGGATGACGATGCTCAGATCGGCGGCCCCGGTCAGCGAGAAGTAGCCGATGACGCCGGAGTAGATGCCGCGCGGCCCGGCTTCCAGCCGGTCGATGATCTGCATCGTGCGGATCTTCGGGGCGCCGGTCATCGAGCCGCCCGGGAACGCGCAGCGCACCCCGGCGGCCGGGCTGCGGTCCCGTGCGAGCTGCGCGCGTACGGTGCTGACCAGCTGGTGCACGGTGGCATAGGACTCGACGTCGAACATCTTGTCCGCGTGCACCGAGCCGACCTCGGCGCAGCGGCCCAGATCGTGCCGGACCAGGTCCACGATCATCAGGTTCTCGGCGCGGTCCTTCTCGCTCGAGGTGAGATCGTCGACAAATAGCGCGTCCTCCTCGAGGGTGCGCCCGCGCGGCCGGGTGCCCTTGATCGGCTTGGACTCCATGTCGCCGTACCGGTCGATCTGCAGGAAGCGTTCCGGCGAGGTGCTCAGCACGGCCACCTCGCCGAAGCCGAGGAACGCGGCGAACGGCGCCGGGCTGTACCGGCGCAGGAAGCGGTACGCCTGCCAGGGGTCGATGTCGGAGTCCGCCTCGATCATGTTGGTCAGGCAGACCTCGTACGTCTCGCCGTTGCGGATCTCCCGCTGGCACTCCTCGATCAGCCCCAGGTACGCCTCCCGGTCGTGGCGCAGGCGCAGCGGCGAGGTCGTCGAGGCGGGCGGCGCGTCGCACGGCGCCGGCTCGCGGCCGCCGAGTGCCTTGATCGCGGCGGTGGTGTCGGCCAGCCAGGCGCGGGCGGCGGCCTCGTCGCCGTCCTCGGCCAGCGCCAGCAGGTAGGTGCAGCGGGTGCGGTGGTCCAGCACGATCGCCCGGTCGGCGAAGACCATCACCGCGTCCGGCTCGTGCGACGGGTGCGCGGCGTCGCCGTCGCACTCGGCCTTCAGCTCGTAGCCGAGCGCGCCGACCCAGCCGAGCCCGAAGTCGAACGGAAGGAACGGCACGCGGGTGTCCAGCGAGCGGATGTCCGCGTCCAGCCAGTCCAGGAACGTGCCGGAGGTGATCTCGGCGCCGTCCGCGGAAACGACCGTGACGGTGCCGGCGGTGACGTTCGCGGTGGCGATCCGTGCCAGCGGTCCGGCGGCGTTGCCCATCACGGAGACCTCGCCGGAGGCGCCGGTCTGGCTGCTGTCCAGCCAGTACGGGTGCTCGCCGGCGCGGACCAGCGTGTCGAACGCGACCTCGGCGTCCCAACGGGTGTCCATCGCCTCGACCAGCACCTCGAGCCGGCGGGTCCGCTCCGGCGCGGGGTCCGCCACGGTCGCCGGTGCGGGCGGGGCCACGTCGATGACCTCGCGAGCGCCGCGGTGCCGCTCGGTCAGCCGGCCGAAGTTGGCCAGCAGCTGGTGCCCGCCCTCGGTACCGATCGATTCGGGGTGGAACTGCACGCCCCAGAGCGGCAGATTGCGGTGCCGGAGCGCCATCACCACGTCGTCGTCGGCCCACGCGGTGGCCTCCAGGTCGCCGGTGATCCCGGTGACGGCCAGCGAGTGGTAGCGGACCACCTCGAGCGGCGACGGGAGGCCCTCGAACAGCTCGGTGCCGTCGTGGCGGATCAGCGAGGTGCGGCCGTGCCGCGGTTCCGGGGCGTGGCCCACGTGCGCGCCGTGCGCGAGGCCGATGCCCTGGTGACCCAGGCACACGCCGAGCACCGGCAGCCGGCCCTCGGCGGCGATCGCGGCGCACAGTCCGAAGTCGGCCGGCCGGTGCGGGGTACCCGGGCCGGGGGACAGGACCACGTTGTCGAACTCGGCGAGCCGCTCGGGCCGCCACGCCGGGTCGTCGTTGCGGATCACCTCGGGCCGTCGCCCGTTCACCTCGGCGAGATAGTGGAAGAGGTTGTATGTGAACGAGTCGTAGTTGTCGACCAGCAGCGTACGCATGTGCGGTCCTTGTCCTGGTCCTCGAGGTGACGGGGGAATTACCGGACGGCCTCGACACCGGGCCGGCGGGCGGCCGCCAGGTCCGCGGCGATCTCGGCGTTCACCGCGTGCTGCTGGGCGGCGATGAAGAAGTGGCCGCCCGGGAAGCCGGTCAGCCGGAACGGGCCCTCGGTGTGCCGCTCCCAGGCGGCGGCCTCGTCGGCGGTGGTGAGCGGATCCGCGTACCCGGTGAGCACGGTGATGCCGGCCCGCAGCCGGGCGCCCGGCAGGCCGCGATACGTCTCGATGGCCTCGTAGTCGGCGCGGATCGCGGGCAGCGCCATGCGCAGGATCTCGTCGTCGCCGAGCAGTCCCGGCACGGTGCCGTTGAGGCGCTTCAGCTCGGCGATCACGCCGTCGTCGTCGCGGTCGTGCACGGTCTCGGCGCGTGCCGTCGACGGCGCCCGCCGTCCGGAGGCGATCACCGTGCGCGGCCCCCCGCCGTCGCGTTCGAGCCGCAGTGCGGTCTCGAACGCCAGGATCGCGCCCATGCTGTGCCCGAAGAACACGGTGGGCTTCTCGCCGAGCGTGCGCAGTTCGGCGACGATCGCGTCGGCCAGCGCGGCGACGGAGGTGTGGCACGGCTCCCGGCGGCGGTCCTGCCGCCCCGGGTACTGCAGGCAGATCACGTCGGCGCCGGCGCCGTGCGCCGCGGAGACCGGGTGGTAGAAGCTGGCCGAGCCGCCCGCGTGCGGGAAGCAGACGAGCCGCACCGCCCGGCCCGGGCCCGGGTGGTAGCGCCGCATCCACGGTGTGGTCGCGTCGTCGGCGATCGTCACGGCAGAGCTCCTTCTCGCTGGGTGTCGCCCATCAGATCGGACCCGGGTCCCGGAATTTGCTAGTCCTGGACGGAGATGGCGCCCGACGGGCACAACTGGAGTGCCAGGTGCACCGGCCCGCTCTGCTCGGCGTCCGGCTCGGCGGCCAGCACCTCGACCACCCCGTCGTCGTCCTGGTCGAAGACGTCGGGCGCGGACAGCACGCACTGTCCCGCGCCGACGCAGGCCTCGGTCGCCACCGTGATACGCATCTCGCCTCCGTGGTCGTTCGGCCTCGCTACCAGCGGACTGGCAGCGCGTGCAGGCCGTGCAGGACACCGTCGTACTTGTAGGGCAGGCCTTCCTCGCCGACCGCGGGCGAGAGGCCCGGGATCCGCTCGAACAGGGTCCGGTACGCCAGCTCCATCTCGACCCGGACGAGGTTCTGGCCGAGGCACTGGTGCACGCCGTAGCCGAACGCGACGTGCTGCCGGGCGCTGCGCCCGGGGTCGAACAGGTGCGGGCAGGCGAACACCTCATCGTCGTGGTTGGCCGCCGCGACCAGCGGCACGATGCCCTCGCCGGCCTTGATCAACTGGCCGCAGATCTCCACGTCCTCCACCGCCACCCGCAGCGACACCAGGTCGGCGACCGAGTGCAGGCGCAGCAGCTCCTCGACGATCCGGTCGTCGCCGATCCACTGCGGGTTCTCCATCAGCGTGACGATGCCCAGGCCGATGTTGTTCGCGGTGGTCTCGTGCCCGGCGATCAGCAGCAGGAGCAGCACGCCGGGCAGTTCCCGCGCCCGCAGCACGCCGCCGGCGAGCAGCCGGCTGGGCAGGTCCTCGCCGGGCCATTTCGCCTTGATCTCGATGAGCCGGTTGATGTAGCGCAGCAGCTCACGGCTGGCGAGGTCGCGCTGCGCGTCGGTGGACTGCCGGATGTTGACCAGCGTCCGGGTGCGCGACTCGAAGAAGTCCCGGTCCGCGGCCGGCACGCCGAGCAGCGCCGAGATCACCAGCGACGGGATCGGCAGCGCGAAGTCGTTGATCAGGTCGGCCTCGTTGCCGGCCGCCAGCAGGTCGTCGATCACCTTGTCGATGACGCCCTGAATGGCCGGGCGCATCTCCCGGATCCGGCGCACCGTGAACTCCGGGATCAGGGCCTTGCGGAACCGGTCGTGCTCGGGCGGGTCCAGGCCGACGAACCAGCCGGGGATCTGGTCCTGCCGCGGCACGCCCATCGTCTCGCCGATGTTCGGGAAACCCTCCCGGTCCGGGTTGGAGCTGATCTTCCTGCTGGTCAGGATCTCCCGTACGGCGGCGTGCCGGGTGACCAGCCAGACCGGTCTGCCGTCCGGAAGGTACGACAGGACGAGCCCCTCGCGCCGCCGGTACTCGGAGTATCGCGGCGGCGGGAACGCCTCGCCCTCCTTGCGCAGCGGGAAGTCGACGACCAGCTGTTCCCCGGTGTCGCTCATGACGGCCTCTCGTAGAACTCGCCGACCCGGGCGACGATGAAGTCGATGTCGGCGTCGGTGAGGGACGTGTGCGTCGGCAGGTAGAAGCCGTCCTCGCTGAACCTGGTCGCGTTCAGCGACGGCCAGCGCTCGTCCAGATAGCCGGGTTGGCGGCTCATCGCCTTGAAGAACAGCCGGGTCTCGATGCCGTGCCCGGCCAGGTGGGCTCGCAGGTCCTCGCGGCGCTCGGCGCGCAGGTCGTACATCCAGAGCACGTCGCGCGGCGGCATCAGGGTGATGCCGGGTACGTCGCGAAGGCCCTCGTCGTACCGCTTCTCGATCTGCGCGCGGCGGGCCAGGATCTCGTCCAGCCGCTCGGTCTGCGCCAGCGCGACGGCGGCCTGCATGGCCGTCATGCGGTAGTTGTAGGCCAGCTTCTTGTGCAGGAAGCTGTGGTCCTTCGTGAACGCCATCGCGCGCAGGTGCGCGATCTGCCCGGCCAGGAACGGGTCGTCGGTGAGGCAGATACCGCCCTCGCCGGCAGTGATGATCTTGTTGGCGAACAGCGAGTAGCAGGCGATGTCGCCGACCGGCCGCACCCCGTGCGCCTCGGCCGAGTCTTCCACCACGCGCAGGTTGTACTGGAACGCCAGATCCATGATCGGGTCCATGTCGCAGCGCCGGCCGTAGATGTGCACCGGCATGATCACCCTGGTCCGCGGGGTGATCGCCGCCTCGATCTTCGTGACGTCGATGTTCAGGTCGTCGCCGCAGTCCACGAAGACCGGCGTGGCGCCGGTGTAGGTGACCGCCCAGGCGGACGCGATCATCGTGAACTCGGGGACGATCACCTCGTCGTCGGGGCCGACGCCAAGGGCGCGCAGCGCGAGCGTCAGGGCGGCGGTGCCGGACGAGCAGGCCACGCCGTGTGCGACGCCGTGGTAACCGGCGAAGGCCTGTTCGAAGCGGGCGACGAACGGGCCCTGCGACGAGATCCAGCCGTCGCTGATGGTGCTGGTCACGTACTCCAGCTCGCGGCCGTCGAGCGACGGCATGGACACCGGGTACCGGTAGTTCATCGGGCCACCTGTGTGATCAGATCGGCCGCGGCGCGTGCGCCGCCGGCCGCGCGCTGGCGGGCGCCGAGCTCCTCGGCGCGCCGGGTGAACGAGGGGTCGGTCAGCACCCGGGTCAACTTGTCGATCACGTCGTCCGGGTCGACCGTCATGGGCCTGTCCAGGGTCAGGCTGACGCCGGCGTCACGGCCGCGGACGGCCTGGTCGAAGCAGTCCACCCAGAGCGGCCGGACGACCAGCGGCTTACCGAAGTAGATGCCCTCGTGGAAGCCGTTGCCGCCGCCGTGTGTGAAGAAGACCTTCACCGACGGGTGTGCCAGCACGTCCAGTTGCGACGGCAGCCAGTTCTCGATGCGCAGGTTGCCGGGCAACTCTCCGGGCGGCGGCAGCAGGTGCTGTTGCTCCGTCGGCAGCTTCCACAGCACGCAATGCCGGCCGTCGAGCCGGCGGGCCACCTCGACCAACGCGCCCGCCTGCTCGGCGGTGAGCCGGGTGATGGTCCCGAAACCCATGTAGACGACGGACTCCCGGGCATCCAGCCAGCGCGTCACGTCGTTGTCCGCGGAGGCCTCGGGCAGCGGCGGCAGCACCGCGCCGACCAGTTTCAGCTTCTCCGGCACCTCGAACGGGTAGTCCAGCTCCGGGATCGAGGCGCACAGGATCATCCGCGCCTCATCCACCCGGGTCATCGGGCTCGGCGCGGTCAGACCGAGTTCCTTGCGGATCCGGGCGTCCTCGGAGAGCACCCTGCCCATCGCCGGGTCGACGAACATAGCGAGCGTGCGCAGCTTGAACAGCCGGTTCCGGAGCCGCTGCCCGAGCGTCATCCGCGCGGGCAGGCCGGAGTGCGGTACCGGAAAGCCCTTGGGGGTGTAGGACTTCGCGAACGGGTTGTGCGCGGTGAGGATGTTGCTGGGCAGGAACGGTACGCTGAGCACGAACGGGATACCGCGGGTCAGCGCCAGATCGACGGCGAAGCCGCAGAGCGACTCGATGACCATCAGCGAGGGCTGCGCCTTGTCGACCACCTCGGCCAGCGCCCGGAACTTCACCGCCTGCAGATCCGGGCGGTAGGTGTGCCGGATCACCGCCCGGTGCGCCTTGAACCGGCTCCGCTGGGTGACCTCGCGGTAGACGTCGTCGTCCCACGTCACCGCGGACAGTTCGGGCGTCACCGGGCCGAGCGACGCGAACCGCACCGGCGCCGCACCGGCGATCCGCTCCACGTCGTCCCGGCGCGGTTCGTCGGTGGCGAACCAGAGGTCCGGCACGCCGCGGCGGGCCAGCTCGGACGCGAGCACCAGCATCGGGTTCAGCAGCCCGCTCTCCGGCAGGCTGACGAACAACACGGGACGCGCGTCAGGCGCGGTCGATGGCTTCACTCCATGTTGATCCCATGCCGGGCACAGGGGATTTCCTTAGACCTGTACGCCCACCGGTCGCCCCGGACGGCGAGCGATGCACCCACTACCATCCGTGGCCTTGGCGCGGCAACTCGTTGTGAGAAGAAGAGAAGCGGCTGCGGCTGAAAGCGCAACCATTGATAGACTTGATCGCGGCTTCCGGGTGGCAAGAATGAATGCGGGAATCGTCGGCGAGGGTCGTTCACTCGCTCCCGACCAGGGTCATATCTCTGTGCTGGTGCAATTGACCGGTTGAGTGGACGTGGGGAAAGGAAACGGTGACGAGGGTTCTGCCGCGCGTCTGCAATTGCGATCTCGATGCGCCCGATCTTCATGCACACCGTGCCCGGCATCTCGAGGCGGCCGGTGCGCTGCTCGCCGAGGGCGAGCCCGTAAACACCGCCGCGCTCCACCTGGCCGCGGCCGGCGGCAGCGACGAGCCCTGGGCTGTCGCGGCGCTGCGCGAGGCGGCGGCCGAGTCGGTCGCCCTCGGCCGCGACGAGGAGGCCCGGGAGTTCCTGGAACTGGCCGTGCGCGCCGACCCCGGCGGCCCCGCCGAGGCGGAGCTGGCGGACGTCGCGTGGTGGATCCGCCCGGCCGGCTCCGTGCGCGCCCTCGTCGAACTCGGCCACACCGCGGCGGCACGGCGGTCCGGCGCCGCCGTGCTGGCCCGCCGCCTCGCCTGGCACGGCCTGATCGACGAGGCCGCCACCCTGCTGGCCGACCGGCCCGCACCCGGCATCGAGGGTGCCGTGACCGACGTCTGGCTCAGCCGCCTCTATCCCGGCGCGTTCACCCCGCGCGCCGAGGCGCCGCCGGTCGACACCGTCGCCGCGACCCGCCCGTGGCTGCGCGGATCCGCGACCCCCGAAGCCGTGCTGCAGGGCCTGGCGCTGAACCGCGCCGGCCTGGAACCGTTGCAGATGGCCCTGCTCGCCCTCGACGACGCGGAGACCCTCGACCCCGGCGCCCCGTGGTTCGGGGACCTGCTGGCCGCCGCCCGGCGCTCCGCGAGCCGGGTCCCCGAGGCGTTGCTGACCGCCGCCCGGGCCCGCGACGAGCTGCGCCGCGGCGACCTATGTGCCGCCGAGGAGTCCGCCGAGGCCGCGCTGCGCGCCCTCGCCCCGGCCGGCTGGGGCGTGCTCGTCGGGATGCCGCTCGGCACGATCCTGGAATCCCTGACACAGCAGGGCCGGCACGACGAGGCCGCCGAACGGCTGCGGGGCACCGTGCCGCGCGCGCTCGGCCGCAGCCCGTACGGCCTGATCTATCTGCGGGCTCGTGGACTGCACTACCTGGCCGTCGGCCGCGAGCGGGCCGCCCTCGGCGAGTTCCTCGCGGCGGGCGAGATACAGGAGACCTGGGGCGTCACCTACCCCGGGCTGTCACCGTGGATGCTCGACGCAGCCCGGGCCCACCTGGCCCTCGGCGAGCCGGACGCCGCCCGCGAACTGGCCGACCGCCAGCTCCGCGCGCTCGGCGACACCCGACCGCGGATCCGTGCCGCCGCGTTGCGGGTCTACGCCGCCACCCTCGGCCCAGCGCGGCGTCCCGAGCCGCTGCGCGAGGCCATCGGCCTGCTCGAGGCGTACGGCGACCGCCTCGAGCTGGCCCGCTGCCTGGCCGACCTGGGGCAGGCCTTCGAGCAGGTCAACGAGCGGCAGTACGCGCACGCGCCGCTGAACCGGGCCCGGCGCCTGGCACACGACGCGGGCGCCGTCCTGCTGCTGCGCGAGCTGGCCGATCGCGGCCTGGACGCCCCGCCGACCGCCCCTCGCAGCGGTCCGTGCTCGGCGAAGCTCAGCGGCGCCGAGCGCCGGGTCGCCGAGCTGGCCGCGCAGGGTTACAAGAACCGCGAGATCGCCCGCCGCCTGTTTCTCACCGCGAGCACGGTGGAGCAGCACCTGACCCGCATCTACCGCAAGCTGGACGTGCAGCGCCGCAGCGCCCTGCCCGACGTGCCCGGCCTGATCCCGGCGGCCGAGGTACCGCGGCCGCGCCGCCCCCGCCCGCGCTCCATCCGCACCGAGCCGACGCAGTGACCGGCCGGCCGGGTCACTGGATCGTCAGCCGGACCGGGAGGTGGTCGGAGCCGAGGTTCGGGCCCACCTCGGCACCCGTCGCCATGACGCCGGCACCGAGCAGCACGTGGTCGAGCTGAGCGACCGGCCGCTGCGCCGGCCAGGTCCGCCCGCGCACCGCCGGCCGGTACCCGCGGGCCAGGTAGACCGTCGGCCGGCACATGTTCAGGTCCCCGGCGATCAGCGTGGGCACCCGCGACGAGCGCAGGCCCGCGAGCAGGCGTCGCAGCTGTGCCGGCCCGTGCAGCAGCCGGTGGGTCAGGTGCACGTTGACCACGCGCAGGCCGGGCAGTTCGATCACCTGCGCCGAGCGGGCGCCGACCACGTCCCCGGGTGCCGTCCCGATTCCGATGGCGGTGGTGCTGACCCAGGGGACGCGGCTCATCACCGCCAGGCCCCACGCGCCGACCTCGTCGGGCGCGGCGCCGTCGACGACGTCGAGGTCGGCGAGCGGCGCGTCCGGCACCATGTCCAGCTCGGCGAAGCAGGGATACCCGCAGTCGGCCGCGGCGGAGGCGGCGAGGCTCTCGGTGCCCCGCGCCCGCCAGTTCTCCTGCACGACGATGACGTCGGTGTCCAGCGCGGCGACGGCCGCCTTGACCGAGTACGGCGCGCCGCGGTGATCCAGCCCGCAGTGCAGATTGAGGCTGGCGAGACTGAGAACCATGGCCGCCTTCCGATCGGTCTGTGATCTTACGTCAGGGATAGCCGGGCGAACTCTAGGAAATCCCCTGATCGGCTGAGCGCAGGCTGGGTTTAGAGGACCGGTCGGCGAAGGGCGTGTTGTGGGTTTGCTCCGACTCCTGCGCGCCCGTGTCACCACCTACCGAGGCGCCCTGCTGCTGCTCGTCCTGTTGCAGGTCGCGCAGACCGCCGCCCTGCTGGCGCTGCCGGCGCTGAGCGCCGATGTGATCGACAACGGGGTCATGGCCGGCGACCGGGACCGCATCGTGTCCACCGGCCTGATCATGGTGGCGACCGCGGTGCTGCAGGCCACGCTCAGCGTCGTCGCCGTGTGGCGGGGCACGCGGTTCGCCACCGCGGTGGGCAGCGACCTGCGCGCGGCGGTGTTCCGCCGCACCCACGACCTGTCCGTGCACCAGGCGGCCCGGTTCGGCACCTCCTCGCTGGTCACCCGCACGGTCAACGACGTGCAGCAGGTGCAGGAGCTGATCCTGACCACCCTGAACGTCGCACTCGCCGCACCGTTCGTCTGCGCCGGCGCCACGCTGTTGGCGATGCGCTCCGACGTGCCGCTGGCCTGGCTCATCACGCTGATCGTGCCGGCCGTGTCGGTCACCGCGACGATCATCCTGGCCCGGATGAGCCCGCTGTACGCCAGGATGCAGGCCGGCCTGGACGGCATCGGGCAGGTGCTGCGCGAGCAGATCACCGGCGTGCGGGTGGTCCGGGCATTCGTCCGCGACGCGCACGAGCGGCGGCGGTTCGCCCTGCACAACGCCGCGTTGCTCGACGTGCAGCTGCGCGTCGGCCGGCTCACCGCGGCGATGTTCCCGGCCGTGCTGCTCGTGATGAACCTGTTCACCGTGGCCCTGCTCTACGCGGGCGCCGTCCGCATCGACGACGGCCGGGTGGAGGTCGGCACCCTGAACGCATTCCTCGGCTACCAGGCGCTGATCCTGATGGCCACCGTCGCCGCGATGCTGGTCTTCCTCAACGTGCCCCGCGCCGGCGCCTCGGCCCGCCGGATCGTCGAGGTGCTGGACAGCGAGCCGGGCGTGTCACCGCCGGCCGAGCCGCGCCCGCCCGGCGACGCCCGGCTGCTGGAGATCCGCTCCGCGCGTTTCGGCTACCCGGGCGCGGAGCGGCCGATCCTGGACGGGATCGACCTGGTGGCCGGCCCGGGCGAGACGGTCGCCGTGGTCGGCAGCACGGGCGCCGGCAAGACAACACTGCTGAACCTGGCCGTACGCCTGCTCGACGTCTCCGCCGGCGCGATCCGGGTGAACGGCGTCGACGTGCGCGAACTGAGTCCCGGCGCGCTGAGCCGTCTCGTCGGTCTGGTACCGCAGACGCCGTACCTGTTCTCCGGCACGGTCGCCACCAACCTGCGCTTCGGCAACCCGGCCGCCACCGACGCCGAGCTGTGGCGGGCGCTGGAGGTGGCGCAGGCCCGCGAGTTCGTCGAGGCCATGCCGGGCGGCCTGCACGCGCCGCTGTCGCAGGGCGGCACTAACGTCTCCGGCGGCCAGCGGCAACGCCTGGCCATCGCCCGCACCGTGGCGCGCCGCCCGCAGATCTATCTGTTCGACGACTGCTTCTCCGCGCTCGACGCGGCGACCGACGCCGCGGTCCGCTCCGCGCTGGAGGTATGCACGGCCGGCGCGATCGTGCTGGTGGTGGCGCAGCGGATCAGCTCCGTCCGGCACGCGCACCGCATCCTGGTGCTGGACCGCGGCCGCCTGGTCGGCGCCGGCACCCACGACGAGTTGCTGGCGCGCAACGACACGTACCGGGAGATCGCCGCCTCTCAGCTCGAGCCGCAGGCCGCGCGGTGACGACCGCCGGGACCGCTTCTGGCGGCCGGCACCGGGCGCCGCCGACCGGCGCCGCCCAGGTGTTCGGGCTGCTGGCCCCGTACCGTGGCCGGATCGCCGTGATGGTGTCGCTGGGCGTGACCGGGGTGCTCCTGAACGCCGCCGGGCCGCTGCTGCTCGGCCGGGTCACCGACCTGATCTTCACCGGCGCGGTGAGCCGTCGCATGGACTTCGCGGCGATCCGCCGCCTGCTGGCGCTCGCCGTGATCCTGTACCTGGTCGCGTCCGCGGCCAAGCTCGCGCAGGATCGGATGGCCGCCCGGGTGGTACAGCTCGCCGTGGCCGAACTGCGCGAACGCGTACAGGAAAAGCTGTCCCGGCTGCCGCTCGCGTACTTCGACCGCAACCAGCGCGGCGACCTGATCAGCCGGGTCACCAACGACGCGGACAACGTGCAGCGGACCCTCCAGCAGGCGCTGAGCCAGCTGGTCACCGCGCCGTTCGCGGTGTTGGTCGTGTCGGTGCTGATGTTCTTCGTCTCCCCGCTGCTCGCCGTCGTCGTGCTGGCCGGCGTGCCGGTCTCCGGCCTGATCGTGTCCAGGCTGGTGATGAGGTCGCAGCCCATGTTCGGCCGGCAGTGGGCGGCGACCGGCGTGCTGTCGGCGCACGTCGAGGAGGCGTACAGCGGGCATTCCCTGATCAAGGTTTTCGACCGGCGCGAGGACGCCGAGCGGGCCTTCGACGCGGACAACGAGGTGCTGCGCGAGGTGAGCTTCCGGGCGAACCTCATCTCCGCGGCGATCGAGCCGGCGATGATGTTCGTCAGCAACCTCAACTACGTCGCGATCACCGCCGTCGGGGCGCTCCGGGTCGCGACCGGCAGCCTGACGCTCGGCGACGTGCAGGCGTTCGTGCAGTACTCCGGCCAGTTCGGTCAGCCGATCGGTCAGCTCGCCAACGCCTCCGGCCAGCTGCAGTCCGGGGTTGCGTCCGCCGGGCGCATCTTCGAGCTGCTCCGCGCCGACGAGCAGCGTCCGGAACCCGCCGACCCGGTGCGCCTGGGCCGCGTGCGGGGCCGCATCGAGTTCCGGGACGTCTCCTTCCGGTATGTGCCGGAGCGGCGCCTGATCGAGAACCTGTCCCTGGTCGTCGAGCCGGGCAGCACGGTCGCGGTGGTCGGCCCGACGGGAGCCGGCAAGAGCACGCTCGGCAACCTGCTGATGCGCTTCTACGACGTGGACGGTGGCCGGATCCTGCTCGACGGGACCGACATCACCGAGATGACCCGGGAGGACCTGCGCTCGTGCACCGGCATGGTGCCGCAGGACGCGTGGGTGTTCGCCGGCACGATCGCCGACAACATCGCATACGGCAGGGAGGGCGCCACCCGCGAGGACGTGGTCGACGCGGCGCGGGCCACCGGCCTGGATCCCTTCATCCGCACCCTGCCGGGGGGCTACGACACGATTCTCGACGAGGACGCCTCCGGCATCAGCGCCGGCGAGCGGCAACTGATCACACTCGCCCGTGCGTTCCTCGCCGACCCGGTCCTGCTGCTGCTCGACGAGGCCACCAGCCTGGTCGACACCCGCACCGAGCAGTTGGTCCAGCGGGGCATGGCCGCACTGCGCGCCGGTCGGACCACATTCGTCATCGCGCACCGCCTCTCCACAATCCGGCACGCGGATGCCATCGTCGTGATGCGGGACGGCCGGATCGCCGAGCAGGGCGGACACGACGAGCTGATCCGCTCCGGCGGCGCGTACGCGAACCTGGTCCGGTCGCAGAACCCCCACCCGGCCGGCCGCTCAGCGATGGCGGGTTCGGCCGCATCCGCACCCGGAGTTGCAGACCCACCCCGATACCCTGACCGTGATGTCGCATAGTCGATGGTCGGACCCGGGTGTTGAGCACCACAGCATGCTTCCCGGTGCTCAACATCGTCGATCAGCAGGGCATTGGTGAGCGCGTCTGATGACGTGTGTTGCTACCGCCAGATTCCCTGTTCGCGCGATGTCGTTCCCACCACCGCGTCTTTGCCCGATGTCAGCCCTAAAGCGCTGGCGGGCCTCAAGTTCAACAGTGCCCTGTCAGCGAGACCGGCGACAGCCACACTGGCGGCTCGGCTCGCAGATCTCCCTAATGCGCACGCTGTACTCCACGAACCAACAACCTTCGTATACCTCCAGCGGTAGGCACACGATCGTGCGCTTCACGCTGGGTAGGTCAGTTGTGGCTTTCGAGGTCGTGGAGGAGGTTCTCGATCAAGGAACAGCGACACGTCCTCGTCGCTACCCTTGCAGGCCGCGATGCCTTCCAACTTCAGCTTTAGCGGCTGGTCCGGGTTAGTTGCGGCAAATGGGGACGGGATCAGTATGGAATCCGGGATGTCCCGCAGGACCTTTCCTGCGTCCAGCGGCCAACGACCGCGGTCGAGCTGCCGGTCGATGTTGTCGAACGTCGGCCAGTTTCCAGTCCCCCGGTAGCTGTCGTACACAGCCTGAACAAGGCGCTGCTGGTCGCGCTCAAGACGAACCCGGTCGTCAGCCACCACGCCTCCCCGTCGACTACCACACACGACCTGTAGCCGCCTCGCCAACTGGGCGGGTCGTGTCGCAAAGGTAGAGCGACGCAGGCTTATCCGTTAGCGTGCCGCGCCGGAGAACGGGATGCCAAGCCGATTACGCCGCGACAGCAAGATCATGCCTGTCGCCACTGCCCCGCCCTCCATGACCTCGTTCCGGGCCCGAAGTCGGACCGCCCCTGAGGCCTGCCGTCTGCGGCTACTTAGCACGTGAACTGGTCAAACAACCCAGTATCGGGTTGCCGGGGACGGTGGTCGTGTGGTTCGCATGGTGCAACGTCCGGCCCACCGGTTCGAGCCCCGTCGGGTCCACCGGTTCGAGCCGACATTCACATTGATCCCATTCGGGCAAGCTGCTGGCGGGTTTGCAGCGGGCCGAGGATGAGGTTGTTCGCAGAGTTGCTGATCCGGGGCTTGTGGTTCGCCTTCACACCGGAGAGGTCACTTCGCCCACGAATGGCACAAGGCCGGCGGTAACACCGGCGACCTGATGCTGCTGCTCGGCTGGTGGTCGGAGGACATGCCGCGGCACTAACGGTGCCAGCGCCGCCGCGGAGCGGGCGCAGGAACTGCAGACCCAGCTCGGCATCGGCGAGAACGTCTGACGTGATGTGGCCCGGGCCGGCTGAGGCTCAGCCGGCCCGGGCCGGGATCACCGTCTGGTGCGATCGGCAAGGGATCGAGCTATCGCGTGACCAGGAACAGGGCCATGGGCAGGTGCGTGCCCATGAGGCATGCGATGTCGTCCCGAAGGGTTCGTCCGGGTTGTGGGTAATCCGGAGGACATCAGGTTGTGTAGGCGCGCAGGTTGCGCTGCAGCAGATACGTGTTGTGCAGCTGTCCCGGGTCGCCGAGCGAGCGGTAGATGCCCCACTTCGGACGCAGCCGGTCACCGAGCCAAAGGTCGATGCCGTCGCGGGTGGCATCGGCGAGGGTCCGGCCACCCTCGCGGCAGATGAAGCGGGCGCTGCCCTCGTCGCCGACGGTGAACGTCATGTCGATGGTGGCCCAGCGGTTCCAGATCTGCTCCAGCGGCACGTTGCCCAGTTCGCCGCCGGAGGCGAACGGCCGCCAGGTGAGGTACTCCGCATCGTCGTCGCGGCGCAGCCCGATGGTGGCGAGCGGGGCGCTGCCGTTGCCCGGCCGCTTGAGCTGGAAGATGTGGGTGAAGGTGCGGGTGCCGCGCAGGGTGTTCGGGATGAACAGGTCGTAGGTGATCCGCCAGGTCTCGCCGTTGCCCAACGACAGGATCCTTCCATCGGCGCGCATGCCCTTGACCTCGTTGCGCTGCCGGTCGTCGCCGTCGCGGTCCCGGGTGTGCATGTCGAAACGGTAGGCGTCGCCTTGCACGTAGATGTGTCTGGTGCCGGGGTGAGATTGGCTGCGGTCGTCCTCCACCCCCTCGAACGCCGAGAGGCCTTCGCGGCGCGGATCGGGGCTCCATACCAGTTTCGTAGGCGTGGCCGCCGTGGTGCCGGCGTGGGCCGGCCCGCGGGTGAGCAGGACGGGTCCTGCGACGGCGGCCGCCGCGAGAGATCCGAGGACGGCCCGTCGGGTGTGACCGCGGGGCGCGGTGGAATCGATCACGGTCTTCTCCTTTCGGTCGATGCGGCGCACCCGTGGCGGTGCGGGCCCCGCCTGGGGTGCGCCGGCCAGGTTGGCCAGAGGTCTTGCGATTGGCCCGTGAGGGAGGGGCGCGACGCCCATCGATGTGGCGTACGCGCTGGGTGACGGCGGCCGCTGCCGGCATTGCCGCATCCGGGTGCCGGGTAGGTTCGATGGCCGGCGGGTGGACGAGGGCCGCGACGGCTGTCGGTGCAGCCGGCGTGCGCGGGCGCCCGCTGGCCCTGTTCGCACAGCTCGGGGCCGATGGGCAGGCCCGGTCGAAGGAATGCTTTGAACCGTCAGCCGATGTGGTAGGGGTCGCCGTAGACGGCGAAGTCGAGCGGGGTGTTCAGGTCGAGGTTGCCGTTGCGCAGGAACACCCGCTGGGCGGTCTCGATGCGGCTGACGTCCTCGTGCGCCGCCTCCTTCTTCATCTCGACGACCCGCTCGTCCAGGAAGACGTTGAGCCACCTGGTCTCGTCGCCGCCCTGGGCGGGCGGCTTCGCCCTGCGCAGCGCGCGGCTGCGGATCGACTCCATGCCCTCGTACCCGTGCACGACGGCCGCGTCGTAGTACGCGAACTGGCCGAGCGCGCGCACTCCGTCGGACTTGCCCTTCGCCACGGACGGGTTGAAGTACACCCGGTCGCGCTCGGCCTCCTGGGCGGCGCGGAACGCCGGGTCCTGGGCGGCGCGGCGCCAGTCGCGGGGGTAGTTCGGGTCGAGCCCGGCGTGCGAGTCGGAGCCGTTCACCCTGCGCAGCGCGGGCAGGTACCGGGCCAGGACGTTGGACGGTGTGGTGCGCGTGTACGCCTCGACGAGTTCCAGCATGTCGCCGGTGCCGGAGCAGAAGCCGATGATGCCGGCGGTGTAGCCGCGGCCGTCGTCGATGTCCTCAATGTAGGAGAACTGGGCGCGCCAGTCGAGTGAGGAGTTCTCGGCGGCCGAGACGATCTGCATCGCGACCTCCTTCTTCGCCGGGTCGTCCAGGTTCTTGCGGGCCGGGGCGGCCGCGACAAGGGCCCCGGTACCGGCGCGCGGCTGGGTCGCGGCGTCGGCGGGCATGAGGCCGTACACGATGGAGGCGCCGGGGATGAGCAGGCCGGCGGCGAGGTAGGCCGTCGTGCGACGGCGGCGGGGGGTGCCGTGGTTGTTCATGTGAGCTCCTTGGGGGTGGGGGATTACCCGCGCAGGTTCGGCATGAAGAGGGACTGAGGGCTGCCGATGGGCGGTGACTGGCGACGCTACAACAGTTAAGTAGGTTTATCAATGATTGGCAAAGTGTTTAATTAATCGACGCCGGTTGGTACTCTGCCGCGCGGTTCGTACCGATTCGTTCATCGATCGAGACCTTGACAGCCCTGTCGACCCGGCCTATCGTCCGAACTAATTGTTAGTTAGTTTGCCAATTAGTCGAGGAGCTCTTGTGCCGCGTCTTGCCGGTTCGTCGAAGCTGCTGCGTGCCATGAACGAGAGCGCGGCACTGGCCCACCTGCTCGAATCCGGCACCCTGACCCGCGCCGACCTGCGCAGGCTGACGCGGCTCAGCACACCGACCATCTCCGAGGCGCTGCGGCGGCTCACCGAGTCGGGGCTGGTCAGCGTGGTCGGGCACAACAGGGGGCGGCCCGGCCCCAACGCCGAGCTGTACGCGGCCAACCCGGACGCGGCGTACGCGGCGGCGGTGTCGGTGCGTGACATCGGCCCCACCGACGCACCGTCCGTGGTGGCCGCCCTGTGTAATCTCACGGGCGCGATCCGCTCCCGCGTCGAGCTGCGGGTCGACTTCCTGCAGACCGATCCGAAGACCGCCGTGCTCGACGCGGTGGCCGTGCTACGCCGCGACAGCGGCGTGCCGGCCGACCGCATCCGGCACGTCCAGCTCGGTGTCGCCGGCTCGTACGACGTCCGGACCCAGACCATCCGGCACGTGGACGTGCCCGGCCTCGGGCGTACCGGCCTGGTGCCGGAGATCGCCGCGGCGCTGGACACCAGCATCGGAGTCGACAACGACGTCAACCTCGCCGCGGTCGCCGAACGCCGCCGCGGCGTGGCCCGCGACGCCGACGGCTTCGCCCTGCTCTGGCTCGGCCTCGAGGGCCTCGGCCTGGCCATCGACACCGGCGGGACACTGCTGCGCGGCGCCCGCGGCGGCGCGGGCGAGATCGGCTACATGCCCCTGTACGCCCCCGACTCCACCCACCGCAAGGTCGACCTGCAGGACCTGGTCGGCGGCGCGGCCGTGCTCGCCCTGGCCCAGGATCACGGCGTACCCGGACGTACCTCGCCCGAGGCGGTCCGCGCCGCGGCCGCGGACCCGCGGGCCGCGGGCGAGTTCCTGGCCCAGCTCGCCGACCGCATCGCGGTCGGCCTGGCCGCGGTGATCGCAGTGCTCGACCCGAGCCTCGTGGTGCTCGCCGGCCCGGTCGCGCAGGCCGGCGGGCGCACCCTGCTGGCCGCCGTCGAGAGCGCCCTCCACCGGGCCGCACCGCTTGAGAGCGCCGTCGCGGTCACCACCATCGACGACGACGCGGTGCTGCTCGGCGCGCTCGACGCCGGCCTCATCGCGGTCCGCGAAGCCCTCATCGCGTCCATCCGCGACAACTGATCACCAACCCCTTACAGATCCCCGAGAGGACCCCTCATGAACACCCGGATACCGCGCGCCCTCTGCGCGCTGGGAACCGCCGGCGTACTGACCGTCGGGTGCACCCCCGCAGCCCAGGAAACCAAGATCGCCGAACCGGGCGCGGAGGTGTCCGGCACGGTCGAACTGTGGCACTTCTTCACCGAACGGGAGGCCGCCGCGATCGACACGGTGGTCAAGGAGTTCGAGGCCACCCACCCGAAGGTCAAGGTGACGATCAAGTCCGGCCAGGACGACTCCAAGGTCACCCAGGCCATCGGCGCGGGCAACGGCCCCGACATCGGCCTTTCGTACTCCACCGACATCGTCGGCAAATTCTGCTCCTCCGGGGCCTGGGTCGACCTCACCCCGTACCTGACCCGGGACAAGGTGGACCTGTCCGGCCTCAACCCCACCACCCGGGAGTACACCGAGTACGGCGGCAAGCGGTGCGCGATGCCGTTCCTCGCCGACGCCTACGGGATGTTCTACAACAAGGAGCTGTTCGCGAGGACGGGCATCGCCGGGCCACCGAAGACCCTGGACGAGCTCGCCGCCGCCGCCAAGAAGCTGACCGTACGCAACCCCGACGGCTCCCTGAAGCGGGTCGGTTTCCTGCCGCTCTTCGACTTCTACGAGAACGCCCCGAGCCATCTCGCCCCGGCCGTCGGCGCAACGTGGCTCACCGCCGACGGCAAGTCGGCCATCGGCGCCGACCCGGCCTGGAAGACGCTGCTGACCTGGCAGAAGAGCCTCGTCGACTGGTACGGCTACGAGAACCTGCAGAAGTTCCGGGCCGGGCTGGGTGACGAGTTCAGCGCGGACAACGCGTTCCAGAAGGGCCAGGTGGCGATCAACGTCGACGCCGAGTACCGGCTCGCGTTCCTCGCCGACCAGGCGCCCGAGCTCAGCTACGGGGTGGCCCCGCTGCCCACCACCGACCCGGCCCGCTACGGCGGCGGCTACGTCACCGGCAACATCGTCGGCATCTCGAAGAACGCCAAGAACCCCGAGGCGGCCTGGGCACTGATCAAGTACCTGACCACCGACGACAAGACGATCGTCAAGCTGGCCAACGCGCTGCGCAACCTGCCCACCACGACCGCGGCGACGGCCGACCCGGCGCTGAAGGTGGACCCGGCGTTCAAGACGTTCCTGGACATCTTCGCCAACCCGAACTCCTCCACCACCCCGCCGGCACAGTCCGGGCCGGCGTACCAGGAGACCTTCCAGACGTTCCTCACCGGCTGGCAGGCGGGCAAGGTCTCCGACCTTGACGCCGGGCTGGCCGAGGCCGACAAGCAGGTCAACAGCGTCATGACCCTGGGCGGCTGACGATGAGCGCCCGGCCCCTGGCGATCCGAATCCGGCGGCACGCCACCACGCTGTCGTTCCTGGCCCCGGCCCTGATCGGCATCGTGGTGTTCTTCGGCTACCCGCTGGTGTCCGCGGTGTACTTCTCCTTCACGAAGTTCGACCTGCTGTCCACGCCGCAGTGGGTGGGGCTGGCGAACTACCGGCGGATGGCCGACGACCCGTTCCTGCTCCAGTCCGTGCGCAACACGCTGTGGATGGTGGCGGTGTTCGTCCCGGTCCGCATCGTCAGCGCGATCGGCCTGGCGGTGCTGCTCACCCAGCTCAAGCGCGGCGCCGGCTTCTTCCGGACGATCTTCTTCTTGCCCTCGCTGGCCCCGCCGGTGGCCGCCACCATCGCGTTCGTCTACCTGCTCAAGCCCGGCACCGGGCCGGTGAACACCGCGCTGGCACACCTGGGCATCGACGGGCCGCTGTGGTTCAGCTCGCCGGAATGGGCCAAGCCGTCGCTGGTGCTGCTCGGTCTCTGGGGCATCGGCGACCTGATGGTCATCTTCCTGGCCGGAGTGCTCGGCGTGCCCACCAGCCTGTACGAGGCCGCCGCGCTGGACGGCGCGAACGCCTGGCACCGCTTCCGGTACGTGACCCTGCCGACGATCCGTCCGGTGATCCTGTTCGCCGCGGTGACCGGCGTCATCTACACGCTGCAGTACTTCGACCAGGCCGCGGTGGCGGGCTCGATCGCCAGCGGGCAGGCCACCACGGGCGGCGGCATCTCCCAGTCTTTCGGCTTCCCGGAAGGGTCCACGTTCACCTACCCGCTGTGGCTGTACACGGTCGGGTTCCGTTACCACGCGCTCGGCTACGCCAACGCCCTGGCCGTGGCGCTGTTCGCGGTGGCGTTCGCGGTCACCGTGATCCTGCTGCGCCGCGCCAAGGCGTTCTCCGGGGAGGAGACATCGTGACCGCCGTACTCGAAACGCCGCCCACGGTGGTGCAATCGCCGTCCGCCGCGCGGCGGGCCCGGCGGCAGAACCGGCTGGCCTGGATCGGCCGGCACAGCATCGCCATCGCCCTGGCCGTCATGTTCCTGACCCCGGTGGTCTACCTGGTGCTGATCTCGCTGATGACCAGCGAACAGGCACTGACCAGCGACTATTGGCCCAACTCCTGGCATCCCGAGAACTACGTGCGGGTCTTCGAGGTCACCCCGCTGCCGCGCTACCTGCTCAACACCATGCTGTACGCGCTCACCGCCACCGCGTTCATGCTGCTGTCCAGCGTCCCGGCCGCGTACGCCCTGGCCAAGCTGCGCTTCCGCGGCCGCAACCTGCTCTTCCTGGTCATCATCTGCGTGATGATGCTGCCGCCGCAGGTGGTGACCGTCCCGCTGTACCTGATGTGGGCCCGGAACGGGCTCACCGGCTCGCTGTGGCCGCTGGTCATCCCGACGCTGTTCGGCGACGCCTTCGCCATCTTCCTGCTGCGCCAGTTCCTGCTCACGATTCCGCAGGAGTACCTGGACGCGGCGAAGGTGGACGGCTGCGGCGAATGGCGGACCCTCATCCGGGTCGTGCTGCCTATGGCTCGCCCCGGCATCGCGGCCGCCGGGCTGTTCCAGTTCTTCTACTGCTGGAACGACTACTACGGCCCGCTGCTCTACACCAGCGAGAACGAGCAAGCATGGACCCTGTCGCTCGGGCTCGCATCGTTCCACAGTGTCCATCACGTCGACTGGAACCTGGTCATCGCGGCCACCGTGCTGACCATGGCGCCGATCATCGTCGTGTTCTTCTTCGCCCAGCGCGCGTTCGTGCAGGGTGTCACGCTCACGGGAGTCAAGGGATGAGGATCGCTGTCGTCGGCGGCGCATCGACGTACACGCCCGAGCTGGTTGACGGGTTCGCCCGGCTGCGCGACAGCGGGCTGCGGGTCGACGAGCTGGTGCTCATCGACCCCGCCGCGGAACGGTTGGAGATCGTCGCAGGGTTCGCGGCGCGCATCCTCGCCGCGTACGGCCACCCCGGCCGGGTCACCTGGACGACCGACCTGGACGCCGGGGTCACCGACGCCGACGCGGTGCTCATCCAGCTGCGGGTGGGCGGTCAGGCGGCCCGGATCAGCGACGAGACGTTCCCGCTCGACTGCGGCTGCGTCGGGCAGGAGACCACGGGGGCGGGCGGGCTCGCCAAGGCTCTGCGTACGGTGCCGGTCGTCCTCGACGTCGCCGCGCGGATCCGGGAGCGGGCCCGCCCGGGCGCGTGGATCGTCGACTTCACCAACCCGGTCGGCATCGTCACCCGGGCGCTGCTCGATGCGGGCCACCGCGCCGTCGGGCTGTGCAACGTGGCGATCGGCTTCCAGCGTCGCTTTGCCGGATACCTCGGTGTCGACCCGGCCGCGGTGGTGCTCGACCACGTCGGCCTCAACCACCTGACCTGGGAGCGGGCCGCGTACGTGGACGGCGTCGACCGGCTCCCCGAACTCCTCGACGCGCACCGCGCCGAGCTGGCCGCCGAGGTGGAGATCGACGAGCCGGTGCTGGCCGCGCTGGGCTGCGTCCCGTCGTACTACCTCTCCTACTACTACGGCCACGACCGCGTGGTGCGCGCCGCACGCGGCGCATCGACCCGCGGCGCGCGGGTCGCGCAGATCGAGGCGAGGTTGCTGGACATGTACCGCGACCCGGCGCTGACCGCCAAGCCCGCCCTGCTCGGCGAGCGCGGCGGCGCGTACTACTCCGAGGCCGCGGTCGGGCTCATCGCCGCCCTGCACGGCCTGGACCAGGACGGGGTCCACTCGGTCAACGTCCGCAACGACGGCACCCTGCCAAACCTGTCGGCCAACGCGGTCATCGAGGTCTCCGCCCGGGTCGGCACCGACGGCCCGGCACCGCTGCGGGTCCGGCCGGTCGCGCCCGACCAGGCCGGACTCATCGCCCACGTCTCCGGGTACGAGGAACTGGCGCTGGACGCGGCGCTGCGCGGCGGCCGGCACCGGGTGTACCGCGCCCTGCTCGCGAATCCCCTGGTGGGCCAGCACGACCTAGCCGACCGACTCACCGACAAGCTCCTCGCCGCCGGGGGCGAGCACCTGGCCTGGGCCCGATGACGGCACTGCTGCTCGCCGTCGACGGCGGCAACTCCAAGACGGACGTCGTGCTCGGCACCGCCGACGGGCGGGTGCTCGGCTTCGCCCGCGGCGGCACCTCGTCTCCCCACACGCTCGGCCTGCCCGGCGCCGTGCGGGTCCTCGACTCCCTGATCGCGCAGGCCCGAACCCGGGCCGGAGTGCCCGCCGGTACCCCGGTCGACCTGGCGGGCGTCTACGTGGCCGGGGCAGACCTGCCGATCGAGGTGGACCAGCTGCGGGCCGCGGCCGCCGACCGCGGCTGGGCCCGCCGGTACGTGGTCGACAACGACTGCTTCGCCCTGCTGCGGGCCGGCACCTCCAGCCCGGACGCTGTCGCCGTGGTGTGCGGCGCGGGCAACAACTGCGTGGGACGCTCCGCCGACGGCCGGACCACCCGCTTCCCCTCCCTCGGACCGATCTCCGGCGACTGGGGTGGCGGACACGACCTCGCGGAGCACACCCTGCGGTACGCCGCCCGCGGCGAGGACGGACGGGGCGAGCCGACCGGGCTCACCGACGCCGTGGCCCGGCATTTCGGGCGACCCACGGTGCAGGGCGTCAGCATCGCCCTGCACTTCGGCGAGCTGCCACACAGTGCGGTGTACGAGCTGACCCCGGTGCTGTTCGAGGTTGCCGCCGCGGGCGATCTTGTGGCGCTGCGGCTGGTGCGGCGGCAGGCCGACGAGATCCTCGCCCAGCACCGGGTCGCCGCGGCCCGCCTCGGCCTGACGGACGCGCCACATGCGCTCGTGTTGGGCGGCGGGGTGCTCCGGGCCCGGCACCCCGTGCTGCACCAGCGCATCGTGGCGGGCGCCGCGACTCAGGCACCTCGGGCCGAGGTCGGCGTGGTGACCGACCCCCCGGTCGCCGGTGCCGCGCTGCTGGCACTGGACGCCCTGACCGGCGGCCCGACCCCGGAGCGGATCGAGCACGCCGTCCGCGCCGCGGTACGCGACGCCGCGGGCCCGCTCCCGGCGGCGTCCGGGGTCTCCGAGCACGCGCTGCGGTGACCGGATCGGCGGGTGGCCCGGACATCGAACCGGGCCATCCACCGACCTCAGCCGGTCGGGAAGTCGTCGGCGGTGCGGTCGCGGTCGCGGACCCAGACGCCGGCGGGCTTGAGGCGGCTCGTGCCCGGGTACGGGCCGGCGCCGCACGTGCCGGCGGTGAAGACGGCGCCGGAGCGCAAGTCGTCGCTGTAGTTCCAGTTGGTCCAGCTGATCTTCTTGGTGGCCATCAGGTCCAGGTACGCCTGGGCCCGGGTGAAGTTGTTCGGGCCGTCGCCGGACGCCTGCTGGGTGCCGAACTCGGTGACGAACAACGGGATCCGGTCCGCCGCCCTGGACAGCGCGTCGAGCTAGCCGCTGCCGTGCGACGCGGCATAGAAGTGGAACGTGTAGACGATGTTCGTGGCGTTGACCTGGTTGTCGACGACCTCGGTCTCGTCGGCGCCGTCAGAGACGCCGAGCGACGACCAGGCGCGGGCGCCGACGAGCACGACGGCCTCCGGGTCCTGCGCGCGGATGACCGGGATGATCTGCTCGGCGTAGCGCTTGATCGAGGGCCAGGAGACGCCGTTCGGTTCGTTCGCCACCTCGTACAGGATGTTGGTCCTGGCAGCGTGCCGCTGGGCGACGGCGGTGAAGGAGGTGCGGGCCCGGGCGAGATTCACGTGGGGGTCGCCGGGGGTGAGCATGTGCCAGACCACGGTCGCGGCCCTCACCCGGGTGCTGCTGAACCGTCAGCCATAGTTCGTTGGCCCAAGAGACAAATGAGACCCACCCGCATCCGGAGAGGGAGCTCGACCAATACCTAGAGGCACATTCGGTCGCGGGGCAGGCCTGTGAGGCGGATTCGGCAAGCTCAGCGGCTTCCGGTCGGAAGCGTGGGATCCTGAGGCAGACCGGGCCTTACGCGCTGGGAGGCGCGACCAGACCGACGGCGCCCGAGTTGTACCGACCTCGGCCCGGACGTGAGTCACCGCTGTGACCAGCGGTACGCGAGAGGCTGACGGGATTCTTGCCGGCACCGCGCCGCCGCACCGTAACCGCGGCGGGTTGGCTGCAGGGGCAGATACCCGGCGATCGGCAGCTGTGGCGGGGGGCTGCGATGAGGGAATGGCGGTGGCGGCGCGGCTGGGTTTTGGCGGTCTCGGTGCTGCTGGTCATCGCCTGGGCGGTCGCGGACCTGGCGACACCGTCGCAGTTGATGTTGTTCGGGGTGGTCGTGGTCGGGCCGGTGCTGGCGGCGGCGTCCGCGCGCCCCTGGTCGGTGGCCGCCGTCGGGGCCTTCGCGCTGCTGTTGGCGTGGGCCACCTCGTCATGGCAGGGGCTGTCCGGGAGCACCGACCAGGTGTTGCGGCTCTGGGTGATCGCCGGGATGAGCGTGCTGAGCATCGTCGTCGCCCACAATCAGCAGGTCCTGGAGCGCCGCGGCCACCGGGCGGCCGAGAACCTGTCGACGCTCGCCGGCTTCGTGCAGTCGACCGAGGATGCGATCATCACCAGTGACCTGAACGGCACGATCACCAGCTGGAACGACAGTGCGACGCGCCTCTATGGCTGGACGGCGCCGGAGATGATCGGACGCAACATCTCCATGCTGCTCACACCGCAGGGAGCAGCGCGGCTGCCGGTGAATCTGGCCCGGGTCGCCGAGGGCCATCCCGTCGGCATGCTGGAGACCCAACGGCTGTGCAAGGACGGCACCGTCCTCGACATCTCGTCGAGCGTCTCACCGGTGCGTGACGAGCACGGCACCGTGGTGGGTGTCGCCGGGATAGAGCGTGACATCACCGCCCGCAAAAGCGCCGAACGGCAACGCCAGCAGATCCTCGAGCGTTCCGCCCGTGCGGAGCGCCTGGAGAGCCTCGGCCAGCTCGCCGGCGGTATCGCGCACGACTTCAACAACTTGCTCGCGATCAACCTCAACTATCTCGACTTCGCCCTCGAGCAGATCACCGACCCGGACGTGCGCAACGATCTCCTGCGTGTCCGCGGCAGCGCCGAACGCGCCCGGGACCTGACCCGGCAGCTGCTGCTCTTTGCCCGCAAGGAATCCGCCAACGCGGAACTCATCGACCTCAACGCGGTCATCGAGGAGACCCGCGTCCTGCTCGGGCGCAGCATCGGCGCCCATATCGAACTGGTGGCGCATCTGGCCGAGGAGCCCGTCACCGTCTGGGCCGACCGCAGCCGCATGGAACAGATCCTGCTCAACCTTGTGATCAACGCCCGCGACGCGATGCCCGACGGCGGCGTCATCGCCATGGAAGCCGACCCGCTCGACGTCCCCGACGACCCGGCCCGGCAACCCCCGCTGCCCGCCGGCCCCTACGTCCGGCTCCGGGTCACCGACACCGGCACCGGCATCCCACCGGACGTCGCCGAACACATCTTCGAGCCCTTCTTCACCACCAAGGCCGAACAGCACGGCACCGGCCTAGGGCTGGCCACCGTGTACGGCATCGTCACCGACGCGGGCGGCTCCATCTCCCTCACGTCCGAGGTAGGGGTCGGCACTACCTTTCAGATCCTGCTGCCCCTGGCCACCTCAGACGAGCAGGCGCAAGCCGGTGCGACCGGGCCGTCGCCGCGCGGCGACGGCCGGCGCATCCTGCTGGTGGAGGACGACAGCGAGGTAGGCGAGGTCGCCGACCGTATCCTGGAACGCCACGGGTACCAGGTCACCATCGCCGGACACGGCCGCGAGGCCCTCGATCAACTCCACCGGCAGGCATTCGACCTACTGGCCACCGACGTCATCATGCCCGGGATGTCCGGCCCGCAACTCGTCGACGTGGTCCGCAGGGAGTACCCGACGCTGCCGGTACTGCTGATCTCCGGCTACACCGAGGACATAGCCAACGTGCACCGGCTACGCGCCGCCGGCATTCCGATGATCCACAAGCCGTTCACGGCCGAGGAACTGCTGCACGCCGTCTACCGGGGGGCCACCGACGCCAAAACCCAATCCGCCCACCACTGAGCGGGGAGGGTCGAGCGAACGCTCGTGCGGCTGGGCAGGCTCCCGGGTGTAGGGCCCGGTGGCGGCGTCCTACCGATTCACGCCGCGGTGGCGGACTGCTGGCGTGACGTGGCCGGCTCGGTGGCGAAGTCTGCGCGGGTCCGGGCCACCCGGGAGCGGATCGTGCCGACCGGGCAGTCGCATACCTCGACGGCCTCGGCGTACGACAATCCGAGGACTTGGGTGGCCACGAACGCCTCTCGCCGCTCCGGTGCGAGTGTGTCGATCAGTACCCGCAGGATCGTGCTGTCGTCGTGGCGATGCTCGAGCGTGGTGGGAATGGGAAGCGCGGTTGGTCGAGGCCGTGGTTGGGGTCAGAATGGCCCCGTGGATATCGACGTGGCGGGCAGGCTCGCTGCCGAGCGCGGCGTTGCGGGAGGCGGCCGCGGTTGGACGGGTTGTGGGCGTGTCTCGATCGCGGGTTTCGCCTGGTTCGGAGGCGAGCGTGGATGCCGCCCTCGTTTTCCCACCGCCGTGTCGCCGGTCAGCCGTCGCGGTGAGTAGGGCGACGGATTCGAGACACCGTGAGCCGGCGTCGGTGCCGGACGCGGTGTTTGATCCCGCGCGGCTTGCCGCGGTGCGGCGCACGGGGCTGCTCGACACGGGTCCGGATGAGCCGTTCGATCGTCTGGCCCGGCTCGCGGCGACACTGCTGGGTACACCTTTCGCGTTCGTGACGGTCGTCGACGACACCCGATCGTTCTGGAAGAGTTGCGTCGGCATCGACAGCTCCGATCCGGCGGCGCGGCAGCACACGGTGGAGCAGTCGTTCTGCCAGTACGTGATCGACGCCGACGCCGAGTTGATCGTCTCGGACGCGGCTGCTGATGAGCGCACCCGGTACAACCCGTCGATCGAGTTGATGGGTGTCGCCGCGTGGGCGGGATTTCCGGTGCGTTCGCCGGACGGGCACGTGCTGGGAACGTTCTGCGCGATCGATACGGTCGTGCGGGACTGGACACCCCACGACATCGAGATCCTGCATACGCTCTCGCACGCCGCGTCCGGGGAGATCGCGCTGCGCGATGCGCTGAAGGAGGCGAACGCGGCGACCGGGCGCGCCGAGGCGGCGACGAGCCTGGCGCAAGCAGCAGCAGGGCGGGCCGAGAGCGCTCTTGAACAGGCGGCGCTGCTGGCGCACACGTTGCAGGAGAGCCTGCTCCCGGATCGGCTACCGCCGATCCCCGGAGTCCAGGTCGCGGCCCGGTACCGCCGTGGCGCGGGCGGCGGCGAAGTCCTCGGTGACTTCTACGACGTGTTCCCGTCCACCAAGGGCCGGTGGGGCGCCGTCGTCGGCGACGTGTCCGGCAAAGGCCCGAAGGCCGCGAAGACCACGGCACTGGCCCGGTACACGCTGCGTGCCGCGGCGGTACGCTGCTCGACCGCCAGCCGCAACCTCTCCACCCTCAACACCGCACTGCTGGAGTGGTACAGCGACGACAGTCAGTACCTGACTGCCGTCTACGCCACCGTCCGCCCGACCGAGATCGGCGTGCACGTGCAGGTCAGCTGCGGCGGTCACGACCCGGCTCTGGTCCGCCGGGCCGACGGCCGGGTCGAAACCGTCGGCCGGCACGGGCTGATCCTCGGCTGGCAGACCACACCCCGGCTCCGGGATCAACGCACCGTGCTGCACCCCGGCGACAGCCTGCTGCTCTACACCGACGGCGTCACCGAGGCCCGCCGCCCTGGCGACCGGGAGATGTTCGGTATCGATCGGCTGCATCAGTTGCTCGCCGAAACGCCTGCGGACAGCGCCGACGGCCTGGCTGCCGCGGTCGAGGCCGCCGTGCTGCATTTCAGTGGCCAGCGCACCAGCGATGACACCGCGATCCTCGCCCTGTACGTCGCGGGAGGTCACCGCAACTGACCATGCGCGGCGGGCCCCGAGAACCGCACGCCGATCGCCTTGGACAGCTCGTCACTGATGACTGGAAGGAGGGCTTCCTGGCGACACGCCGAGCGCCGGGGAACATATCCGCTATGCAAAGTGCACATGAAGCTGAAGGTCAGGGGGCATGCGCCTGACATGGTTGTTCTCCGCAACGCTCACCCGCCCCATTTCGGTGTGGAGATCGAATGCTGGACCCTCGACCGGCCGACACAACTGAGCGCGCTCCGCGGCGCGCTGCGCACCGCTGTCGTGGGAATCCCCGCCGCGCACCTCAGCGACCACGTCACGATGTCGGAGAACATCGTGTTTGTCGCCACGGAGTTGACTTCCAACGCTCTCAAACACGGTGCGCCGCCCGCGATCGTGCGGCTCTCCCGCTCCGACACGCACCTGGTCCTCGACGTCGCCGACCACGATCCCTCGACCGAACCCGAGTACGCGGCGCACCGGCCCGCGGGTACCGGCGGACTCGGCCTTCGGCTGGTCGTGCGCATGGCCACCGACCTCGGCTGGTACCGCGCCGGGACAACCAAGCACGTCTGGGCCGGGTTCTCCCTCGCACACCGAACCAGCTGACCGGCCTGCCGCCCACCGCCACGAGCAAGGTTCCCGAAAGCCCGGACCGCATCGATGCCGCACTCTCCGCAGCGCTCAGTCACGAGTGCCGAGCGGACGCCGTCGCGGGTGGAAGGGAGAAGCCGAAGTGCCCATACAGGGCCCGGTCGATCCGCTGAAACCGGTGTCCACAGTCAGTGGACGTGGTCGCCCCCCTCGGCTGTGGACACAGCGGTCGCCGGCCTACGTCCGGGTGAGGGTGCGCCGGTCGCCGAGTGAGCGCGAACACGGCGAGCCCGCGGCGACCGAAGGGCATTGTGCCCTGGGGCGTTGACCTCCAGCCACTACGCGCTGGTGTCGACCCGTTCGTGCGCCGGCCGCGTCAAGCGTCGGGTGGCCATGGCGCGGGTTGAGCGAAAGACGGAGGTATTCCTCGGAAGATGGCGCCCGCAGCCGATGAGGATAGTGAACGACAACCCCATCAAGGGGTCAGCAGGGAATGGGACGGGGTGGTTGATGGATTACCACGGTGAACTTAAGCCGAGCCCGCCCCTGTACGGATGCGGCACCTGCACGTTCGCAGGCGATATCCGTCTCCTCCAGGGGCGGGCCTCGGTGCGTTAGGGCCAGCGCAACGTGCGGTAGCCGGCTCCTCCCTCAACGCTCGGGTCGGCGCCACACCTGGTAGAGGTCGGTGCCGGTGCCGGAGACCCGCAGGACCCGGTCGGCCCGGACGTAGCTCGAGATCTCGGCGGCGACGTCCTGCAGGGCGGCCGCCGCGGTGACGACCACGGGGAGGCGGCCGGCGTCGAGGACGAGGTCGAGCGTGGTCTGCCAGTGGCTCGCCGTGCCGCGGTGCCGGACGTGCATCGCGACCACGTCGTGCCGGGGCAGTCTGCCGCGCAGTCCCGTGATCATGGTGTGCTGCGCCGGGTGTGCACAGGACGTCGCGCCGAAGACCACCAGCAGCTCGTCGGCGACGGCGAGGCGCGCCAGGTGGGCCAGCACGGCATCGTGGCCCGCGTCGCGGTCCTCCAGAACCGCGACGGTCATCGTCGCGCCGCCGGAGGCCCAGCCGTCCAGATCCGCCTGCACCTGCCACCAGGTCGCCTCGGGTTCGCGTACGACAATCGGCGCCGCGCCCGTCGCAAGGGGCCGGGGTTCCTGCCGGCACGCCGGGATCCGCCGGGTGGCCAGACTGCCGTCGCCGTGCGGTGTCGCCGGTGCCCGGCGCTGAGAGATTCGTTGCCAGATCACGATGCCACCCTTTTGTAGTCACCACGATGCGTTCTATGTGCGGTGACCAAGCGTGCACGTTGGTTTCCGTTGCCGCCAGACCCAAGCGTGTCCGCACACATGTGGCGTCGTTGCACCCCGACGCTGATCGTGAATGGCCTGGCCAGAGGCCATTTCGGACATTTGTGTCCGGCCCGTGCCCGGGGTCTTGTACCCCTAAGGTGACGGGGTCACGCCGGACGCTCCCACGGGAATGCAGGCGCCTCATGACGGACCCACCGGGTGCGCTGGCAGGGATACCGCGAGCGTTGTCAACCCGGACGCCCTCAGACAGCTCTGCACAAGACGGCGGGCGCGCCGCGGAGGCCGTAGAAGACCAGGGTGAGCAGCTTACGGGCGGTCGCGACGGTGGCGATGGTACGGCCGCGGCGTCAGCGATCCGGGCCCGGTTGGACACCAGCCAGCCAGCCAGCCGGCCGTGGCGGGGATCTTCTGCGCGGCTTCGATCGCGGCTCAGGCCGCTGCCGTGTTTGGTGATCGCCCCCGTCGCACGGTCGTGTCGGACTCGCGGTGTTTCGGGGTCAGCCCGGCCCACGAGGCCAGTTGAGCGGCGTCCGTTTCGGCGCAGCACGTGCCCGCGGCCCTCGCTGGACGGGGTCACCCTGTCGCCGATCAGCATGAGTGAGGTACGGACGTGGCCGGCGACCACCCGAAGGCGGACGTCGTCCGGGTACGATTCCGTCGCCGTCCGACCGGACTGATTGCCGTACTCCTTGCCGGTGAGTTGCGCCGTCCTTGTGCCCGCGATGGACCCCACTCATGGGTCGCGTCTATCCCACTGGTTCGGGACGCATCCAGCTGTCACCCGTTCACGGGTTTCCCGCGACGTTGCCAGGGCAGGACTGTTCCGATCGACCGCCCAGCTCGTCGTGGCGCCCAGGCGTCCAGGGTGTCGTCGCAACAAGCACGGCGCTCCCGCGTCCATCCGGCAGCGGTCGCGGTGACAGCGTTGAACGCTTACGGTGGGCTTGTGGATGCGGCTCGAGGTGTCGTCTGTGCACGGTGCGGCGGCCTGGTGGTCTTTACCGATGAGTCGGCCCATCCGTGTGGCGTACATGTTCAGCACGGCCGGTGCGCAGATTGCGGTGTCAGGCAGTGGCGGCTGCTGGATGAGCGACGGGTGCCGGTGACCGACTCGCGTGGCCGTTGGATGACCGCGGACGGCGGCGCCCGGCACACCGTTCGCCGGTTGTCGCGCCCTGCGGACCGCGCGAAGCGGCCAAGCAATCGTCCAGCCCTGCGCGCCGACCGCACCCGACCGGGAAGCTGAGGCGCCGATGACAGCGCAGCGCACAGCGGGCCACCTGTCCGGGCGGGCGCTGCGGTGCAGGATGGCTTCGGCCACCTCCAGTTGCTCTGCGGTGTCGTGCATCGCCTGGGCAGTCCGTCGCCGGCGGGACGTCTCATCGTGCGAAGTCATCCCGCAGGTCCACCCGCACGGCTGAGCGATCACACCGTTGCAGGGTGCGCGAGGTCCGTTTGTCAACCCTGCGGCGATCGACTCGGTCCACGGGTCGATGGCTACCTCCGCCCGTGACGAACGGCGGGCGGCGGGTACGACAAACGGTCCCTCTCATGGCGGAGAAGGACCGTGCGGGCGGTGAGATCAGGCAGCGTCCGTTTGCCGTTGGCGCTCGTGGTTCTGGTTGTGCTGGAGGGCTTCTTCGAGTTGGTCTTCAAGAATGATGATCCGGCAGGCGGCCTCCAGGGCGGTGCCCTGGTCGACCATCTCCCGGGCCCGAGCGGCGAGACGCAACTGGTAGCGGGAGTAGCGGCGGTGCCCGCCGGCCGAACGGAACGGGGTGATCAGCTTTTCCTCGTCCAGGCGGCGCAGGAAGTCCTGCGAGGCGCCGGTGATCTCCGCGGCGCGGCCCATCGTGTAGGCGGGGTAGTCGTCGTCACCGAACATGTCGTCGGGTTGAGCCATACAGGTACCTCTCCATAACGAGGGCCCCGGCGCAGAAGCGCCGGGGCCCAGGGCTACGGGTCAAAAACACCATCTACCGACAGGTTCGTCGGGTTGTCGTATCCGCACCTGCCGCCATCAGCGGGATGGGGTGCGAGGACCGCATAAGCGTGACCGGAGACCACCTCTCGTTCGATGGAAACTGCGGTGTCCGCTCCAGAAGTTGAACTGCGTCCTGGAGACGGGCGATCCAACGGTGTTCGAGCCCTCCCTTTCCTCTGCTTCCGATTGCTGTGCTGCTTGTCGTGCCGTCCGCCGGTGTCGAAGCCCCACGCGACTTCATGGCCCCGTGCACGTGCGACGGACTGTCCTGCCAGGCGAGCCCCGAACCAGCATCGGCCCGCCCGCCTACTTGCCTTGACCTGGAATTACGTCAAGGTCTTACGTTCCCACTTCCACGTGCCTTACCTTGCCTTGCTGCGCGCGGTGAGCACCTCTACCGCTGTGCCGAGCGAGCCACGAAATGTGTCCGGGCCCTGCTTGACGCTCGGCCTGCTTCGTCAGCGTCTTCGACGATCTCTGCTGTCAACGAGAAGAAGGCTAGCCAGGCGCGGCGGGAATGTCTAGTGATTCGGGCCTAGATTTTCTCCGCGGGTGCCACCGGCTTTCAGCTCGCATCGACGAGTGTCCCGACCGCTGGTGGCAACCGTCGCCCGGCAGACGGCGCCTGCAACACGCCCACCAGCCGGTGTGACCGTCATCCGCTGACAGCCCCGAGTCGGCAGCGACTCACCACGGTCTTGCCTGCTGACCCGGATCCTGAGTACGGCACCGAGGTGCTGGGACAGCTGGTAGAACGTGGGCCGAACGACAGGGGTCGACTGCGAACAGTCGACCCCTGTCGTTCATGGCAGCGGTCTACCGTCCGCACGACTGCCGGTGACGGCGGGTCTGGGATCGCAGGGGGATGAGAATGAGCCGTTCACCGGCGGACTCCAGCGCGGCGCGCTTGCAGCGCCGGCTGGGGCTGTTCGACGCGGTCGTGGTCGGTCTGGGCTCGATGATCGGCGCCGGAATCTTCGCCGCGCTGGCGCCGGCGGCGGCCGCGGCGGGCTCAGGGCTGCTGATCGGCTTGGCGGTGGCGGCGGTAGTGGCCTACTGCAACGCCACCTCATCGGCGCGGCTGGCCGCCCGCTATCCGTCCTCGGGCGGCACCTACGTCTACGGCCGCGAACGGCTCGGCGCGTTCTGGGGTTATCTGGCCGGGTGGGGGTTCGTGGTCGGCAAGACGGCCTCCTGCGCGGCGATGGCCTTGACAGTCGGGTCGTATCTCTGGCCGCAGCAGGCGCACGCCGTCGCGGTTGCAGCGGTCGTCGCGTTGACCGCCGTGAACTACGCCGGTGTGCAGAAGGCGGCGTGGCTGACCCGGGCGATCGTGGCCGTGGTCCTGGCCGTGTTGGCCGCCGTGGTCACCGCCTGCTTGGCCTCGCCCACCGCCGACACCGGCCGGCTCGACATCGGCGGTGACGTCACCGCGGGCGGGGTGTTGCAGGCGGCCGGGCTGCTGTTCTTCGCCTTCGCCGGCTATGCGCGCATCGCCACGCTCGGCGAGGAGGTCCGTGACCCGGCCCGGACGATCCCTCGGGCCATCGGTGTCTCTCTGGGGATCGCTCTGGCGGTGTACGCACTGGTCGCCGTGGCGGTCCTCGCTGTGCTCGGCGAACGTCTCGGCACGAGCGTGGCGCCGCTGGTCGATGCGGTCCGCGCCGCCGGGTGGGGGGTGCTGGCTCCGGTGGTCCGGGTCGGCGCCGCCGTCGCCGCGCTCGGGTCGCTGCTCGCGCTGATCCTCGGCGTGTCCCGCACCGCACTGGCGATGGCCCGCGACCGGCACCTGCCCCACGCGCTGGCCGCGGTGCATCCCCGCTTCGGGGTGCCGCACCGCGCTGAAATCGCCGTGGGCGCGGTCGTGGCGACGGCCGCCGCCGTCGCCGACGTACGCGCCGCGATCGGATTCTCTTCCTTCGCGGTGCTGGTCTACTACGCCGTCGCCAACGCCAGCGCCTGGACCCTCACCGTGGCGGAACACCGTCCACCACGGGTGGTGCCTGCCGTCGGCCTGGTCGGCTGCCTCGGGCTGGCCGTCACCCTGCCGGTCACCTCCGTGATCGCCGGGGGCGGTGTGCTCGCAGTCGGCGCGCTGCTCTACGGCTTACGGCGAAGCCACAGCCGCTCCACCTGAGCGGCCTCGCCGGTCCGCGGCCACGCGCCTGACCAACCGGAAAGGGCCACCGTGAGCACCCCGGTCGACGCCGACACGCTGAGCGCCATCGTCGCGGCCGCCGAATCCGCCGGCGCCGGACTGCATCTGCTCCGCCCCGACCAGGTGTACGACCTGGCCACCGCCGCCGACCAAGCCCAGCGCGCGGAGGTAGAGGACGTCGCCTGGCAAGCCGAGCTCGGCTACTGGACCGGCGGCATCCGGCTGCTGGGCAGCGGCATCCCGGACGCGGCCATCGGTGACCGCGCCCCGCAGACGACCGTGCCCGGTCGCGACTTCGGGCGCCACGGCGATCTGCCCATCTCCGAGGCGCATGAGAACGCCGCAACGTTCGCTCCGCCGAACCGGGGGAAGCTCAGGGCCAGCCAATTGCCGACCAGACTTCCCGGCGCACCTGGCCGCTACCCTAACCCAGCACGAACGGTCCGCCCGGTCGGTCACCTGGCTGATAACCGATGACGTGTCATCGCAGGTTCTCCGTGCCGGGCCCGACGCGAACAGTGGCCAGCTGACCGTCGCAACAGTGGCCAGCCAGGTAGCGTCGTCGACGCGATGGCCGACGGTCTGTCCGTCATTCGACGCCGTCGTGCAGTTTCCCGGCCCCTCGCATGTGGATCTCGCCAATCAGCGTGATGAACGTGTGGCCGTCGTGTGCGCCGATCTCCTAGTGTCAGGTCGGGTTCATGTGTCCTCGCTGGGGGACGGACCGGTGACGGCATCGGTCGTCGTTGCAGGCGACGGCACGGCCGGCGACGCCGTCACGCAGGCGCTGACCGATGCGGTGACGCCGTCGGGGCGTTGGGTCAGCATGAGAGATCCGGTGAGTTGGTGCGCCAGCCACAGGCCCCGCCCGCCGGGCAGGTCTGTCGGCGACAGTCGCACCGGCAGACCGTCGGCCGGGCCTCCGTGGTCGACGATCTCGCACGTCAGGACATCGGCCTGCTGGCGCAGCTCGAGCGTGCCGGTGCCGCCGCCGTGGCGCACCGCGTTGGTGACCAGCTCGTGCAACGCCATGACGAAGTCTTCGGCGAGCTCGACGGACAGCCCGGCCGCGCTCACCGCGGCGCTCACCGCATGCCGCAGCGAGGTAACGCTCGACTCCGTGAAACACCGGTGCAGCAGTACCTCCTGCCCCGCGTTCGCCGGCCCAGGTCTCGCCGGGCCGCCCTCGCCGAGCCGAGACCTGTACGTCATGCGTTTGCACGCTACTCGGCTCGCCGTGTCCGAGACTCTTGCGCAATGGCAACCGCCGGGCGAGCAGTCCGGCCACTCGGGCCCCACGTACTGAATGGCAGGCGCCGCACTTGATTGGCCTTGGCCGTGGTCACAGGCCTGGTCACAGCATTGATCAACTCTCCGGGATTGGGTGAAATCAGCCGACAGTTAGGTCTTATGTTGTCCACTTCTGCATGCAAAAAAGCGTAGACCGGGGTGGGTGGCGTCCGCGGTCGCTACCCAGTCGGTGACGGCCGCGATCCGTGGTCGGCGGGTGAGGTGCCGGGCGTGGTCGCGATCCGCTACCTGGTCGACAACGGCTGCAGGTGGCGGGTCCTACCGAGCGACTTTCCGCCGTGGAAGACCGTCTCGGGTTCTTCGCCCGCTGGGCCGTCAGCGGCGTGCTCGACAACATCCGCGACCGGCTGCGCCGCCGCATCCGCGACGCCGCCCGCGCCCTACTGCCCGGCCTGCGCCACAGCAACCTCGAGCCAGGAGCAGCCCCGAGCTGTGCGGGCAGCCGGCGCATCTCCCCGAGCGACGGTTGCTACCAGCGATCGGGGCAGCCGTCGATGCGATGCGCAAAGCAGCCGCGGCCGACGAGAAAATCTAGGTCCGAATCACTAGACATTCCCGCCGAGCCTGCTAACATTTCTTCCGTTGACAGCAGAGATCAGCCAAGACGCAGACGAAGCAGACCGAGCGTTACGCAGGGCCCGGACCCCGATCCGTGGCTCGCTCGGCACAGCAGCGGGAAGTGAGCATCACCACCCGCTGCAAGGCAAGGCACGTGGAAGTGGAACGTAAGACCCTGACGTAATTCCAGGTCAGGGCAGGGCGGGCCGATGCTGGTTCGGGGCTCGCCTGGCAGGACAGTCCGTCGCACGTGCACGGGGCCATGAAGTCGCGTGGGGCTCCGGCACCGGCGGACGGCACGACAAGCAGCACAGCAATCGGAAGCAGAGGAAAGGGAGGGCGCGAACACCGTTGGATCGCCCGTCGCCGGGACGCAGCTCGACTCCGGCGCGGACACCGCAGTTTCCATCGAACGAGAGGTGGTCTCCGGTCACGCTTATGCGGTCCTCGCACCCCATCCCGCTGATGGCGGCAGGTGCGGATACGACAACCCGACGAACCTGTCGGTAGATGGTGTTTTTGACCCGTAACCCTGGGCCCCGGCGCTTTCTGCGCCGGGGCCCTCGACCATGGAGAGGTACCTGTATGGCCCAACCCGACGACATGTTCGGCGACGACGACTTCCCCGCCTACACGATGGGCCGCGCCGCGGAGATCACCGGCGCATCGCAGGACTTCCTGCGCCGCCTCGACGAGGCGAAACTGATCACCCCGACCCGGTCAGCCGGCGGGCACCGCCGCTACTCCCGCTACCAGCTGCGCCTCGCCGCCCGGGCCCGAGAGATGGTCGAGCAAGGCACCGCCCTGGAAGCCGCCTGCCGGATCATCATCCTCGAAGACCAGCTCGAAGAAGCCCTCCAGCACAATCAGGACCTCCAGCGCCGACGGCCGGCGGACTCTGCCTGATTCACCGCCCGTACACGGTCCTCCTCTGCCACGAGGGGGACCGTTGACGTCGGCTCGTCAGTCGGGCGTTCGGCGCTGATGTTCGCGTCCACGCTGGGTGACGCGGCGGACCTGGTCGGCGTCGTCGGTGACGCCGGTGACCCGCTCGGCCAGCGGGGCGTGTCGGCTTTCGCCAGGTCCGATCGCCGGGCCGCGAATGACGTCCGCCGCTGGTGCACCTTCCGACCCGCCGGACACCACGAGATGGCAATGAACACCATGCTGGACCAGCTCCTGTCCTGGAGCCACGCGATGAAGTCCACCCGCGACACGGACCAGATGACGGCGGTCCGCCGAGTCCCTTGATGACCGTCGATCGCGCGGATCGTGGCAGATCTTTTGCGGCGGAACACCGTCGAAGGGCGCGGCTCTCATTTCCCCTACGCAGGGCTTCTCGCGCCTTTTCAGGCCAGAACGCGGTCCCGGCCGCCGCGTTTGGCGATGTAGAGGTTGCGGTCGAGGATGGCGATCCGTCGTCCGTTCACCACTCCGGCCATGTCAGGCACCCGCTCCCGCCATCGCCGGGTGCAGGACGACCTTCGTCCAGCCGTCGTCCCGCTTGTCGAAGTGCTCGTAGGCCTCCGGCGCACGTCGAGGGACAGCTCGTGACTCACGATGAACGACGGCTCGGCCTTGCCCGCGGCGATCAAGTCGCGCAGCCGCCGGTTGTACTTGAGGCACGAAGACGCCGACGGTGCCGATCCTCCCGGTGAAGCGCACCGAGGCGACCAGCCGGTTCATGGTCAGGTTGGCCCGCTCCTCGCCGTCGGGCTCGTGCGCCTGATAGCCGACGCACTCACAGCCGTTGTCCGCGCCCAGCCCCATCGTCTCGTCGAGAACGGCCTGCACCGGATCGACCTTCGAGTCGTCGATGGCGATCGCGCCGATCGACTCGGCCAGTCTCGGCCGGTCGGGGTGCCGGTCGACGATCATCACCTTGCTCGCCCTCGGATGGTCGCCGAGAGCGCGGCCATCAGCCCGACCGGACCCGCGCCGTAGATGACCGTCTGGTCGCCGGGCTGCACCCCGGCCATCTCGGTGGCGTGGCAACCCGTCGGGAAGATGTCGGCGAGCATCACGTAATCGGTCTGCCGCTGTTCGGCGTCCTCGCCCAGTCGCAGGCAGTTGAAGTCGCCCCAGGGCACACGCAGCAGCTCGGCCTGTCCGCCGCCGTACGGGCCCATGTCAGCAAAGCCGTACGCGGCGCCGGCCATATTCGGAAACTCACCGCCGGGCGTCCTGACGCCCGGATCGAGGTCGGGGCCACGCGCCTGGAAGGCGAAGAGGTCTTCTTCGTGCGCGACAACGGTGCCGGTTTCAGCATGCGCGACTTCGACCGGCTCTTCCAACCGTTCCAGCGACTGCACGCCGCCGGCGACTTCGCCGGCCACGGCATCGGCTTGTCGATCGTCCACCGCGTCCTGAGCCGGCACGGCGGCCGCATCTGGGCCGACAGCACCCCCGGGGCGGGCGCCACCTTCTTCTTCACCCTGACCGACAGGCACGCGGAGCCGCAACCATGAGCATCCGCCCGATCCCGCCGAGTGGCTGCGCGCTGCGGTCGGCGAGCAACCGTCGACGCCGGCCCGCTGACCGTCGCGATCAGCGTCGGCGCGGCTTGCCCCGACCCGGCTGACCGGTCCGTCGAGGACCTGCTCGGGCGCGCCGACATTGGGCTCTACTAGGCAAGCGCGACGGACGCGACCAGGTGGCGCTGGCCCGGCCCGTCCCGGCGGACCTGACGGGGGACCG
Organism: Amorphoplanes digitatis; assembly: GCF_014205335.1. Taxonomy (NCBI): domain Bacteria; kingdom Bacillati; phylum Actinomycetota; class Actinomycetes; order Micromonosporales; family Micromonosporaceae; genus Actinoplanes; species Actinoplanes digitatis. The sequence continues at coordinate 2,346,811 of NZ_JACHNH010000001.1, forward strand.
GGCGCCCTCAGGGGTCGACGTGGATCTCGTCGGTGACGAGAATCCGTCCCTGCAAACCCATGGACTCGTGGAAGTTGCGTACCCGGACCAGGAGTCGTTCGGTGATGACCTGCCCCCGCGAGACCAGCAGCAGCCCCTTGGCGGTGTGCAGATCGTCGGCCAGCTCGTGGCCGATGAGCAGCTCGTCGATCGTAACCTCGCGCACCGTCTCGCTGGTCTGGCGCAAGTCGGCGACGTTCGCGAGCGCGGCGACGACGACGGGTGTATGGACCTTGCGGAAGGTCAGCATCCTGATGGCGACGTTGGGGTCCGTGCCCCGATGGACGAGAACGTCGTATTCCCGCACCGCCTGCAGCAGGCGCGCCCCGGCGGACGCGTCGGGGCGCATCGGTGTGATCGGGTTCCGGTCGGTCGGCAGCTGCTGGCGGATGATCTCGCGGACCGCGTCCAGCCGGGGGATGCGGGCCAGGACGCTGTCGGCGAGCCTCGGGAGGGCTTCGAGCATCTCCGCCTCGGCGGCGTCGGCCGGCGTGCCGTTCTGCAGGGCGTCCAACGCGGTGGGCGGCAGCGTGATGGCGCCGATCTCACCCAGTTGCGCGGCCATCTCGACCTGCCACGCGTCGGGCATGCCGAGCTGGGCGCAGACGTCCTGCACGATGCGGCGCAACCGGCCGGCCCGACTGAACAGCGCTGGCTGAGCCATGGCCAGGGTGTCCATCAGGGCGTCGACGCAACCCTTGAGGGTGTCCTGCAGGAGTTCGCGTTCGGCGCGGACCAGCCGGTGTTGCTGGTCGGCGGCGGCGATCGCGGACATCAAGGGTTCCGGCGGGCACGGCTTGAGGATGAAGCGGAAGACGTTGCCGCGGTTGATGGCGCCGATCGCACCCTGGACGTCTGCGTCCCCGGTCAGCAGTACTCGTGTCGTGTCCGGTGCCAACTGCTGGGCCTGTTCGAGGACGTTGATGCCGGTCATGCTCGGCATGCGCATGTCGGAGATGATCACGGCGAACGGGTCGTCCGGCTTCTCGGCGAGCAAGGCGAGAGCCTCCCGCGGTTCCGTGGTCGTGACGACGTCGTAGCTGCTGTGGAGGGTGCGCCGGAGCCCGTCGAGGACGGATGACTCGTCGTCGAGGCACAGGATGCGTGGCCGGTCCATCATGGTTCCCTCGTTCCTCTGTGCGCCGGATTCGTCTGGTTCCGTGGGCTTAATAATCCATCGGCGTGAAATACGATCGGCTTAGGCCGCGTGCCGCGCCGCGGTGGTCAGGTCTCCGTCGGCAGGGTGAAGGTGAAGGTGCAGCCGGCGCCAACCGTCGAGACAAGGGTGATGTCGCCGCCCATCGCCTGGGACAGGCGCTGGGCGATGAACAGCCCCAGGCCGGTACCGCCGGTCTTCATGGTCATCGGGTCCTCGACGCGGTGGAACTTCTCGAAGACCTTCTCGAGATGGTCGGAGGGGATTCCCGGCCCGTGGTCGACGACTTGCAGGACCGCCCGGTCGCCGTCGGGGCGCAGGGTGACTTCGACCCGCGCGTTCTCCGGAGAGTACTTGAGCGCGTTGCCGATCAGGTTGGCCGCCACCTGCACGGTCCGGCCCGGATCGCACTGCACCGGAATCGGATCGTCCGGCAGATCGGTGACGATGCGGGCCGAGGCCAGATCCTCGGTCACCTGCCGCACGATGGCCGCCATGTCGTGCGTGCCGAGGGAGACCTGTAACGCGAATTCCGTGTCACCGACCCGCGAGGCCAGTAGCAGGTCCTCGACCAGCCGGGACATGTGCGAGGCGCGGTCGGCGATGAGGTCGAGGGCGCCGGCGCGTTTCGCCGGCGGCATCAGGTCGCCGCGGTTACGGAGCAAGTCGAGATAGCCGATGATCGGCGTCAGCGGGGTACGCAGCTCGTGTGACACCGTCGCGATGAAGTCGGACTTCAGCCGCTCGGCCCGGTACTCGCGAGTCAGGTCGGTGATCACGACGACGTCCCGCACCAGGTCGTCGCCGTCGAAGACGGCGGAGTGGGCCAGGCGCAGGTGCCGTTCCTGCCCGTCGTGGCGGGTGATCGTGATCTCCATCGGCACCTTCGGCTGGCGGGGCGTGACCGGCATCAGGAGGTCGGTCTCCGGCCGGTCGCCCACGTCGAGCAGGTCGGCCAGGCTCCGGCCGGTGATGTCGGCGGCCGGCAGGGCGATGAGCTCGGTGAAGGCCTGGTTGTGCAGCTGGATGGTCCCGGCGCCGTCGATGACGACGATGCCCTCGGTCGACTGGTCGACGATCGCGTGCAGCTTGCTGGTCTCGGTGGTCAGCCGGTCCAGGTGTTGGGCGCCGCGCATGGCGGCCGCGAGCGCGCTGGCCAGCGGCGCGAAAAGGGCCGCGTCGCCCGTAGTCAGGCGGGCCCCGCGGCGGTTGCGGACGGCCAGGGCGGCCACACCGAGGCTGGCGCCACCGGTGCGCACTGGCACGGCCAGCAGCAGCCGGATGTCCGCCGGCAGGCCGGTCGAGACGAACGTAGGCTTCTGCAGGTGCCGCAGCGAGCTCAGGTGGGCGGGCACCGGCCCCGTCGTTACAGTGTCCGGCGTGGCCGAGTCCACCGTGAGAGCCACGTCGTCGTCCAGCACCACCACGGCGAGATCCGCGTCGAACGCCTCTCGGGCGAGCAGCAGGAATCGGCGGACCAGGTCGGCTCGCTCGGCGAGGGCCTGGGACAGCTGCAGCAGGACGGCCGAGCGCGCGCGCTGGTCGGCCTCGTGTGCCGCTGTGCGATAGGCGTAGGTGAGCGCGAGCGAGGGCATCGCCGCGGCCGGCAGCAGCAGCGGGGCGTTCAGCAGCATCTCGACGATGGTCAGGCCGGCGGCGGTCGTTCCGATGGCCATGAAGGCCGACAGGCGGCTCTCGGCAACGATGATTTTGAGCGGCGACTTGCCGGTCATCACGCCGAGGATCTGGGCCAGGCAGGCCAGGTTGATCGCGGTGAACAGCAGCGCGCCGCCACCGACGCCGAGCAGCACGGGCAGATCGATGACGCCCGGCGTGCCGCCGACGACGTACACCGTGAGAATGAGCGCCGACACCGCGGCCGAGTACGAGCCGAGGTTGAACAGCGCCTTCACCAGCGGACGGCGTTGCAGCACGCTCGCGGCCACCAAGCCGGCGGTGGCCGCCAGGATGGCCTGATGGGGCGGCAGCAGCAGCACGTCGATGATCAGCGCCGCCTCGTACATGGTCAGCTCTTCGACCGCGTTGCCGTGCCGGACGCGGACGACGGCGAGCTCGGCCATGCAGGTCGCCACCGTCAGGACGATCGGCAGCCACGGGCCCGGCAGGTCGGGTCCATCGAGGACGCTGGTGCGCTCGCCCAGGCGCCAGGCGGTCAGGATGATCAAACCCGCGCCCAAGGTAACGACCGCGGCGACGCGATACACGATCGGATCCCGCGTCGCGTCGCGCACCGCACCGACCGCTCGGGTCGTCGGACCCGGGCGGTCGGTGGGTGCCGCAGCGGTTTTCACGACGACGGCAACCAGGCCCAGGACCGAGCGTTCCAGCTGTCCGAGGCCCAGGCACGAGCCGCCCAGTCCGAGTCCGCCCAGGCCCGGGCCGCCCAGGCCCGGGCCGCCCAGGCGCGGGCCGCCCAGTCGACGTCCGCCCACGCACGGGCGGACCAGTCGGCGTCCGCCCACGCCCGCGCCGCCCACGCCCGCGCGGCCCAGGCACGTGCCGTCCACTCGGTGCCGGCGCCGGCCCAGGCACGCGCGGCCCAGTCGGCGTCGGCCCAGGCCCGGGCGGCCGGGTCGAGGCTCGCCCAGGCGCGGGCGGCCCAGTCCTGCGAGGCCTTGCTGAGCTTCTTCCATTGGGCCGCCGCGGCGTCCGGGTTACCGTCGACCATCGCCTTCTCGAATGCCGCCCAGTTCGTCGCGTCCCGGCCCACCGCCGCGGCGTCCGCCGCGTTCTGCTTCGAGGCCTGGCTCGACTTCCAGCGGCCCGCCTTCGCCAGGATGGTCGCCGCGTCGAGGCCGCCCGAACCGCCGCCCTCGGTCCGACTGAGGCCGGGAGCCGCGTACGTCGTGCCGACGAACAGGTCCTTGATGACGTCGGGCCGGAGCTTGGAGTTCTCGGCCAGGGCCGCCGCGACGATGCCCGAGGTGATCGCGGTGGCCATCGAGGTGCCGGAGCCACGCATGTAGTCGCTGCCCACCCGCGCCTGCGGGTACGTCTTGTCGACCACGCTGCCGGGCGAGCGCAGGCTCACCACGTGGCCGCCCGGGGCGACCAGGTCGGGCTTCGACACGCCTTGCCAGGTCGGTCCGCGCCCGGACCAGGTGCCCACCACGTCGTCGCTGTGCGTAGCGGTGCCGCCCTCGTCGAGCCCGCCGACGCTCAGCAGCACAGGGTCGTTGCCGGGCGCGGACACCGTACCGGCGTTCGGGCCGTCGTTGCCGGTCGGCACGACCACCATGATGCCTCGCTGCCACAGCCCGCGCAGCGCCTGGTTGAGCGGGTCGATCTGGTAGGGCAGGGGGCTGCCTGAGGAGAGCGACAAGCTGACGACGTCCACCTCGGACGAGTGGTCGCTCACCCACTGCACACCGCGGAGCACCGTGACCAGGTCGGTGTGGCCGCCGGCGTCGGCGACCTTCACGTCGACGATGTCGGCGCCGGGCGCGACGCCACGGTAGGCGCCGCCCGAGGCGGCGCCGGACCCCGCGATCAGGCCGGCCATGAAGGTGCCGTGGCCGAATCCGTCACCGGCGCCGGTGCCGGTGAGGTCCACCCGGTCGGCAATCTTCCCGGCGAGGTCGGGCACGTCCGCGACGCCGGTGTCGATCACCGCGACGGTGACCCCGCGGCCCTCGACACCCTTCGAGGCAAGCCCGAGCGTCTGCCGGATCGTGGAGGTCGGCGCTGTGGCGGAGGGGGCCGTCTCGCCGGCGACCTTCGCTGCCCGCTGCGGGGCGACGACCCACTGCGGGCCCAGCTCGGCCTCGCCGGGCAGTCGCGCGGCGACGCCGTTGGTCACCGGCAGGGAGACCAGGACCTGGCCGCCGGCCGCGGTCACCGCATGGGCGGCGGCGTCGGCGCTCACGCCGGTGACCACGACGTCGCGCCAGTTGCCGGTCCGGCCGGGGGTGGCCGGTCCGGCGAGCGCGACGTCCGGAACAGCGCTGGCGGCGACGGCCGCCGCCGCGGCAACGGCCAGCGTCCTCCGCCAACCGGCTTGCCTGCTGAGGTTCATTTCCGATCACCTCTGGGCTTCTTCATTCGTACCTTGGGGGACGGTGGTGCGGGGGATTCTCCTTTCCGGGTTTCGGCGAGCGGGACACCGCATTTCGGGTATTGATCGGCAGGTGCGCCCGGAGCTGAACCAATTCGGGAGGCCGGGCTCGGCGATTCTTCCGGCCCGGCCTCGGATGGTCCTAGTGCTAGGCGGCGCGGTCGGTGGTCGGGATCCGCTGGCCGCATACGCTGTCGACGATGTCGAGCACTACGTCCGGCGTGAACGGTTTGGCCAGGTAGTAGTCGACGCCGTCGACCCAGCCGCGCGCGGCCGAGCCGGGGTCGGCCGAAGCGGTCAGCATGAGAACCGGCAGCGGATCGCCCTCCTGGGAGCGGATCACCTTCAGGACGTCGTATCCGTCGATGCCGGGCATCATGACGTCCAGAACGACGAAGTCAGGCTGGGTCAACTCGAGCAGCCGCAGTCCGTCGTTGCCGTCCACCGCCAGGTGGATTTCGTGGCCATCCAGTTCCAGCACGTCGGTGAGCAACTGGCGGATGGCCGGGTCGTCGTCGACGACCAGGATCTTGGCCATGGGATTCCCCTCCGGTGGTTAGACAGCCAGCAACGTGCTGGCTCGTTCGGATGCGGTGTGCGCCGCGGCGGTCCAGTCGCACGGCCGGGCAGCCATCTGCGGGTGCGTGAGGAGGACCTGGAGCTCCTCGTCGTGAGTGCCGTCGGCGGGATCGCGCGCCTCGGTGCACTGAATGAGCAGATGAGCGATGCGTACCGCGCCGGTGACACCAAGACCCGCCGCGGCCGCCTCGTGCGGTGCGTCCCGTTCGGCCACCGCGGCCGCCACGGGCGTCGGCAATCCCCAGAGGTGCATCAGCTCGACGCCGACCTCCCGCAACGGGACCCCGTCGCACCGGCGATCGGCCAGGTCGACGTCGTGCGGCATGCCGCTGGCGACGCCGGCCAGCGCGGCGAGGGCACCGATGTCCTGCAGCAGGGCCGCGGCATGCGCATACGGCCGGTGTGCGGGGGATGCCACCGTCTCCACCAGGGCCGCGGTGGCCACCGCGTGGCGCCACATCGTTCGCAGATAGTCCTCGGTCGCCGGGTCCCACGTCGTCGGCGACCAGTGGTGGGCGGTCGCGGCCACGAGTGCCTGAATGGTGGGCACACCCATCGCCGTGACCACCGCCGCGATCCCCGCGTTCTTCGGCCGGGAGCCGAAGAACATGGAGTTGGACAGCTGCAGCAGCTTCGCCGTGAGGCCGGCGTCGAGGGCCACGGCGTTCGGCAGCCGGCCGGCGTCGCAGTCCTGCTCGGTGAGGGCGGCGCTGAGCTCCGCGACCTGTTCCGGCAGCGTCGGCAGCGCCCGGGCCGTGCCCGCGATGCGGCGAGCCTGAGATCCGTGCGCCCGCGACGTCTTCACGATCAACTGATCGATGACGCCGGTCAGTGTCTCCGGTTCGGTCGGCTTGGTGAGGAAGCGGTGCCCGCAGATCGCCACCCGGATCGCGGCCTTCGCCTCGGCCTGCCCGGAGAGCACGACCCGGGCAACTTCCGGGTACTGCGTGCTGACGCGGGTCAGCAACTCGGCGCCGTCCATGCCGGGCATCCGCATGTCGGAGACGATGACGTCGTGGTTCGCCCCGGCCAGCAGCTCGATCGCGGGCTCGCCGCCCGGCGCGAAGGACATGTCCCACTCGGTGCGCTTGCCCCGCAGGGACCGGCGGAGGCCGTCGAGGATGCGCGGCTCGTCATCGACGAACAGCACCTTGGGCTTGGTCATGCGGGGCCGCCCCGCTTGCCGGAGATCGGCAGCCTCAGGACGAACTCGGTACCGACGCCGACCTCGGAGTTCACCTCGATGGTGCCGCCGTGCTTCTCGCAGACGGCACGGGCCAGCGCCAAGCCCTGGCCGGTGCCCTTGCCGACCTCTTTGGTGGTGAAGAACGGATCGAAGATGGTCTTCCGGATCTCCTCCGGGATCCCGGTGCCGTTGTCGGCGAAGCTGAGCACCACCATCGGTCCCTCGACCCGGGTGGTGAGCTTGATCTCGCCGCGCTTGCCGCCTTCCGGCATCGCATCCGCCGCGTTGACGAGAAGGTTGAGGAAGACCTTGTTGAGGTCGCCGAGATTGCACAGTACGTCCGGCAGCTCACCGAGGTCCAGGACCACGTCGGCGACGTACTTGACCTCGTTGCGCGCCACGATGACGGTCGTGCGGATCCCCTCGTTGAGGTCGGCGTACGAGTGCTCCGTGGTGTCCTTGTAGCTGAACGCCTTCATCGCCCGCACCAGGGAGGCGACCCGGTCGATGCCCTCGAGGCTCTGTTCGACGGCGCCAGGCACTTCCTCCGCGAGATACTCGATGTCCGCCTTCGCCTCGGCCTCCTGTGCCCGTCGCTTTCGCTCCTCCCACGGCAGCCGGCCCTCCGAGTCCACTCCCATGCACTCGCGGTAGACCAGCAGCAGTTCCAGCATCGTCTGGCACGCCTCGGCGAGGAAACGCGTGTTGTCCCCGACGAACTGGATCGGTGTATTGATCTCGTGCGCCAGCCCGGCGGAAAGCCGGCCGAGCGCCTCCAGCTTCTGGTGGTGGCTGCCTTCAATCTGAAGGCGTTGCCGCTGCTTCAAATCGGTGATGTCGCGGAACACGACGACGGTGCCGGCCACCGGCGCCCCGACGGGCAGCGGGGAAACCGAGTGGGCGACCTCCAGGACGCTGCCGTCGTTGCGGACGTACCGGTCCTCACAGTCACCGGCCTGCTCGCCGTCCGCCCCGGACACCGCCAGGGGGCATTCCTGCGCGGAGTGCCCGTTCCCGTCCGGCGCGCTGTGCACCACGTCGTGCAGTGAGCGGCCCATCAACTTGTTCTCCGTCCAGCCGAGCATTTCGGTCGCTGCTCGGTTGACAGAGTTCACCCGGCCCTCGTCGTCAGTGGTGAACAGCCCTTCCGCCATGTGATCCATCACCGCGGCGCGGAACGCCTCGGCGGCGGTGATTTCGGTGAGGTCCACGACCACGAAACCAACTCCCACTAGTTCGCCGGCGACCCGCAACGGGTAGTAATTGACCTGCCACCGCGCAGGCCCGGCAGTGGTCGCTGCGGTCACGGCGCGGTGACTCGCCGGCTCACCGGTCTCCAGCACCCGGCGGTACACCGGCTCGATGTGGGGCCAGTAGTCCGGCACGACCTCGGCGATCTGGCGGCCGGCGTGATCCTCTGCCGGCACACCGTTGATCGCGGCCAGTCGCTCGTTGACCCGGACGTAGCGGAACTCGCGGTCGCCGAAGCCCCAGCCGATCGGAGCGCACGACTGGACTGTCTCAAGCAGCGTCACGGCCTCCTGCTGCGCACGGTCGAGTGGTTCCGCTGCCTCCCTTTCGTCGATCTCGGTAGCCGCACCGAACCACTTGACCGGTCGCCCGTGGTCGTCGCGGGCCGGGGCGCCGAGGAGCCGGAACCATCGGTACACGCCGTCGGCTCGACGGAGCCGCAGGTCGAGCGCGATCTCGCCGCCGGCCCGGCAGGCGTCTTTGAGCAGCCTGGTTCCCGCCGCCCGTGCCCGCGCTGCGCGCTGCGACCCCGCTGCGCCGGCTTTGTGCCAGCGGTCACCAGCCGGCAACCGCCTGGCCCGCGCGAGCACCGGTCCGCCTGCCGTGGCCGCCGCGGCGGGCAGGGTGAACGTGAAGCACGAGCCGCCGCCCGGGTTGTCCGATGCGGCGATGGTGCCGCCGTGGCGTTCCACGATCCGCTTGCAGATGGCCAGGCCGAGGCCGGTGCCGTGGTATCCGCTGTCCGGGTGCGCGCGATGGAAGTTTTCGAAGATCGCCTCGTGCTGCCCTGGCGGTATCCCGATGCCGTTGTCGGCGATACAGATCATCACGGTGTCGCCGGTGCGGGACGCGGTGATGGTCAGGGCCGGAGCGGTGCCCGGACTGGTGTATTTGATCGCGTTCCCGATCACGTTGTCCATCAGCTGGCGCAGCAGCACCGGATCGGCCTGCACCGGCGGCAGGTCACCTACCGTGAACCGGGGCTCCGGTTCGCCGACCGCCACCGCCGAGTCGGACCGGGCGACGGCGATGTCGGCGGCGAGCGCGGTCAGGTCCACCGGGACCGGGGAGACCTCGCCCTTGTGGGCGGTGGCGTACGCGAGCTGGCCGTCGATGAGCTCGCGCATGCGCGCGGCGGCCCGGTCGGACCGGGCCAGGTCGTCGAGGGCCTGGTCGAGGCCGGGGTGCGGCGGTAGGTCGGACAGCGAGTCCCGGGCTGCGGCGGTCCAGCCACAGAAGCAGGCGAGAGGGTTGAGCAGGTCATGCGCGACGACGCCGGCGAATTTGGTCAGCTCGTCGCGGTGCCGGCGTTCGGCGGTCACGTCGTGGACGAGGACGACCGCGCTGCAGGTTCCGTCGGGGCGCGGCAGGGGGGAGGCGTTGACCCGGACGATGTGTTCGTGGCCGGTGCCCGGCTGTTGGACCAGTACGTCCTCGCCGCGGACGTTCTCGCCACCCATGGCCCGCGTGGAGAGGCGTTCGTGGATCGCGTACGGGGTGCCGTCGAGGTGGAGGTGCCGGAACCCGGTGTTGCGGATGTTGCGGAAGGGCCCCAGGAGCTCAGTGGCGGCGGGGTTGCGCAGAGACACGTAGCCGTCGGGTTCGACCACCATGAGTCCGCCGGCCATCGTGTCGATGATCGCGGCGAGCAGAGCGGAGTGCGCGGCGGTGCGCTCCTGTTCGGTGACGAGTTCGGCCTTTCCCCGGGCGAGCGCGACGACCAGCGCGGCCCGTTCGTCGCGGCCCAGCGCCAGCGCGAGCCCGACCACGATGACCAGGGCGAGGAAGAGCAGGACGATGGCGACCTGCACGATGGGCTCGGTGACGTGCGCGAACGGCCCGGACCCGTCGAGGGTGTATCGCACCGCGATGACGGTGACCACGCAGTTGTGCAGCAGTACGAACGGCCAGGAGATCAGGGTGGCCACCAGGACGCTCCAGCCGAGCAGCACGAACGACAGCGGCAGACGGTCGGTGTACCCGAAGCCGGCCAGGCAGGCGGCGGCCGTCCCGACGAGGATCACCACGTTCTCGGCGCGGCGCCTGCGCGAGGTGGCGGCCAGCCGTTTCCTGTCGGCGCTGTCGCGGGAGTACGCGACCTTGCCGGCCATCGATGCGAGGGTGATGAGCAGGAAGAAGATGAGAACGCTGAGTGTCATAACACAGAGTCTTCTCACGATCACCCATGGTTGACAGTGGCGGAGATGCCATACGCATTTAATATCCTGCCAACCGCGCTACGCTGAGTCACATGCTCCGCAACGTAGCCGTGCTCGCCCTCCCCAAGGTCGCGCCCTTCGAGCTGGGCGTGCTCTGCGAGCTGTTCGGGTTCGACCGCACCGCCGAGGGCCTGCCCAGCTACGACTTCGCCGTCTGCTCGCTCGACGGGCGACCGGTGCCCACCCGCACCGGCTTCGACATCAGCGTCAAGCACGACCTGTCCCGGGTCGAGGCGGCCGACCTGGTCGCCGTCGCCCGCTATTACCACCACGGCTATGCGGTGGACCCCGAGGTGATCGGGGCGCTGCGCCGGGCGCACGAGCGCGGCGCCTGGGTGATGAGCGTGTGCACCGGCGCGTTCGCGCTCGGCGAGGCCGGCCTGCTCGACGGCCGCCGCTGCACCACGCACTGGCGGCACGCCGACGAACTGGCGCAGCGCTACCCGGCCGCCAAGGTCGACCCCGATGTGCTCTACGTCCAGGACGGCAAGATCCTGACCAGCGCGGGCACGGCCGCGAGCCTGGACGCCGGGCTGCATCTCGTACGCCAGGAGCACGGCACCGCGATCGCCACCGCCCTCGCCCGGCGGCTGGTCGTGCCGCCGCACCGCGACGGCGGCCAGGCGCAGTTCATCGAGACCCCGCTGCAACCGGTTCGGTGCGAGACGCTGCAGCCGGTGCTCACCCAGGTGCTCGGCACGCTGGACCAGCCGCACAGCGTCGACACGATGGCCGAGTTCGCCCACATGGCGCCGCGCACGTTCGCCCGCAAGTTCCGCAGCGAGACCGGCGCGACCCCGCACGACTGGCTCACCAACCAGCGGCTGCTGCTCGCCCGCCGGCTACTCGAGGACTCCGACCTCGGCATGCACACGATCGCCGAGCGGACCGGCTTCGGCAGCGCGGCCACCCTGCGGCATCACTTCGCCCAGCGGCTGAGCACCACCCCGCACGCGTACCGCGGAACATTCCGGTCACACTCGGTGTGAGCCGCCCCGGCCGGGGGAAAGCGGCGTCATGACCGGGTCGCCATGATGATGCCCTTGGCTGTTCGAGGACGGTGCGGCTCTGCATCGCAGTCCGCATCTGCTGGGCCAGGCTCGCCTAGGCCTGGTACCGGGGTGCGCGAGAGCGACGGCGGCGTAGCCAGCGACGTGCCGGACAGGCCTATCGGACGAGTACCTGTGTGCCTGGTGCGCGGGTAAGTGGCTGTCTCAACCTGTTTCCGCAGGTAGCGCGAACATTGGCCGGTCAGGGCGCACTTTTGGCGTTCGGATGGGCGTCACGGTGACGGCGTTCCGAACATCTTGGAGGCCCGATTCTGTCGGGGATGCGCCGTATGGTCCTGGGTGGAGTGCGGTGACGGCGGTGTATGTCTGGGCACTTCACATAGGATGCCGGGGGAGAGGAAATTCTTGTCGGCGTATGCGGTGGGAGTGGGCGTGGCCCCTGCCAGCAGGCGCCTCGGATAGGAAATGGGTCGAGCCTGACCGCTGTGTGATCTGCGGAGAGGAACCGTGATGGTTTCTGCTGCTGAGGGTTCCCGGCCGGGTGATGTCGTCCCGGTGCACCGTTTCGATCAGGTCACCGACGATCCGGAGCAGGCCGTCGAGATCATCCGTGCGACCTACGCCGGCATCCGGACGAGGATCTGCGACCCGCAGTATCCGTTCCGCTACGAACAGCGCTTCGCCACGGCCGGGCTGCTGACGATGGACGCGGTCACCAGCACGATCGGCATCGATGCCGACTGCCCCCCGTACGACTTCCTATGGGTAGCCACCGCCGGTGGTGGCCAGGCCAGCTTCCGCGTCGGCACGGAGCAGGTGCAGTCGGGTGCCGGGGACACCGTCGCCTGCCCGGTGGGAAGAACGGTCACCGCGAGCACCCGCGACGCGGACATGCGCATTCTGCGCCTGCCGGTGGCGCCGCTCGCCGCCCGCGCCGGCCTGGAGGCCGACACGTTTCGCCTCACCGCGATGACGCCGACCTCGACCGCGATGGGCCGCCACGTGCGCGCCACCCTGCACTACCTGCACCGGGTCCTGCAGGACCCTGACGCCGCCCTGACCCACCCCTGGTCCTGGCCGCCGCGATGGATGTCGTGGTCCCCGCTGTGCCGGCCGCGTTCCCGCCTACCGGCGACCCCGACACCCACCCCGGGCGGATTCTTCCCACCGCGGTGCGCCGCGCGGTCGCGTTCATCGACGCCCACCCCGACCAGCCGCTCACCCCGGCCGACATCGCCGCGGCGACGGGATCAGCGTCCACGCCCTGCGCTACGGCTTACGCCGCCATCTGGACACCACCCCCGCCCGCTACCTGCGCCGGGTCCGGCTCACCCACACCCACCACGATCTGACGAACGCAGACCCCACCCACGGCGACGGAGTAGGCGCCATCGCCCGCCGCTGGGGCTTCGGTAACCTCGGCCGGTTCGCCGATTACTACCGCGCCGTCTACGGGTGCCCACCCGCGGACACCCTGCACCACTGAGCAGCACCGCACGCAGCACACGACAGAGTGGAACCTCGGCGGTGCGTACCGCACCGGTGAAGCACCGGAGGGCAACCGGGGAGCACCTACCGTGTTCGAAAAGGAGACCCATGCACGCCGCCGATAGCAACGCCGGACTGGTGCATCGCTTCGAGGTGGCTACCGACGATCTGGAGCAGGCCGTCGAGTTGGTGCGCGCCACCTACTCCGACACCCGGATGAGGATCTCCGGAGACCAGGACACGTTCTACTACCGGCAGCGCACCATCACCGCCGGGCCGCTGGCGCTAGACGCGGTGACCACGCCGATGGACATAAAGTTGGAGTGCCCATCCGTCGACTACCTGTGTTTCGTCGCCACCGACCAAGGTCAGGTCGACGTCCGCGCCGGAGCCCGGCACGTCGAGCTGGCCGATGGCGACACCCTGCTCTATCCGGTGGGCCAGACGTTCACCGCGACCGCCCGCGACCTTGACACCCTGCTCCTGCGGCTGCCCGTCGGACTGGTCGCGGCCCGCGCCGGGGCGAACCCGGACCGGTTCCGGTTCACCGCGATGACGCCGACCTCCCCCACGCTGGGATTCTATTTCCGCGCCACCATGCAGTACGTCTGCCAGGCGTTGCAGGAACCGGACACCGCCCTGGCGCACCCCCTCGTTCGGGCAGGCGTGATCGACGCGATCGCCGGCACCGCGCTGGTCGCATTCCCCCACAACAACGACCCGGCCGGCGACCGCCTGCGCCGGGCCTACCCGGCCGCGATCCGCCGGGCCGCGGCGTACATCGACGCCAACCCCGCCCAACCCATGACGCTGGCCGACATCGCCGCCGCGGCCAGGACCGACGTCCGCGCCCTGCAAACCGGCTTCCAGCGCCACCTGGGCACCACCCCGATGCTCTACCTTCGCCAGGTCCGGCTGGCCCACGCCCACCACGACCTGCAGAACGCCGACCCCACCCACGGCGACGACGTGGCCACCATCGCCCGCCGCTGGGGCTTCGGACACCTCGGCCGGTTCGCCGGCTACTACCGCGCCACCTACGGCCACTCACCCCACCACACCCTGCACAGCTGAACCCATCGCCAGGAGTGTCAAAAACCAGCCCTCTCCGACAACGGCCGTCACCGACGTGAGCGCCTGTCTCGCAACCTGTTTCCGCAGGTCGCCTCCGTCGATGTGCCCCCGCGTGGAGCTATGGCGTTCGGATTGCCGTCACGGTGGCGTACAGGTGCAGGTCGGAGCCGCAGATGGCGGTGGAGGTCATCCGGACGATGGCATCGGTCGCTCTTGGATCTTGGGGTCTGGCACGGTCTCGACGGACACCTCGCCGGTGCCCTGCCAGGTGAGCGCTCGTATGGCCGCACGCCTCCCGTCAGATTGAAGATCCTCGAGTGGCTCCCCGCGGCCCGCGAAGCGGCGCGCCATCCGGCCGGCGGACGGAAGGGTGGGCGGCCCGCCACTCTGGCCAGCGACGGATAAAGTTCGATGATTAATACCGGCGGCTCCGGGTACTCGCTGGGCGCCGGTAGGTTGAGCGCGCCCTGCGGGACCGAGCTTCGGCCGACGACCCGGCCGGAGTGAGGGGGTTGTTCGGTCAATTGCACCGAGGTTGTTCATAAAGGTCGCGACGACGATCCGCGTCTCGGCTTCAGATGTTCCGGACGTCGCAGCCGCCGACAGCCGGCCGGCGCGCGGCATTTGGCCACGTGCCGTTGTCGTATGCGTTCGGCGCCGGAGTCCTCGCGGTGGCCGTCTATCTCGTCACCAACCTCGGAAGACCGTGATGTGTCCGACAGGCGCCGCCGCCCGGAGGGTTTGCGTGGGTTCTGCCCGGGTATGCGGCCCCGCTCGCCATCGATCGCCCGAGGCTGTGGTGCACCGATGACGTGACGTTCCACGAACCCGATCGGCGAGGAGCGGACGATGACGGCAACGACGCCGAGCGCATTGGATCTCGCGGTGGAGATCAACCGTGTCACGGCGGGCACGGGCGGTTCGAGCTGTCCGCTGGACGAGCTGTGGGCGCCGATCAGAGTCGTCGTACCGTTCGAGGCCGCTTGGCTGGGTGTCTTCGACACGGGGCGGAACAGATACCAGACCTTGACCGCGGTCGGGCACGACGCGGTGAACCGCGCCTATCTCGAGTCGAGCGACTTCAATGAGCAGGTCGAGGCATTCGGGCTTTTCCGGCGGACCCGTCCGCTGTGCCTGCGCGACGTCCCGGTTCCGCCGGCGGAGATACCGTCCTGGGCTCAGCGCTGGTGGCCGGCCGGATACCGCGAGGGTATCGGCGTGCCGCTGGTCGCCCGGGACGGTCGGCATCTGGGCGTCATGACGATGTTCACGGATTCTCCGGCGCGTCCCAGCGATGCGGCGCGCGACGTGATCGGCATCATCGCCCCCATGATCTCGGCGGCAATCGACCCGATGACCACTATCGCGGGCCTGGCCGCGCTCGTCGGGGATGCCCGGGCCGGCAGTGTGGTCGGTCGTAATGGCACGGTGTGCCGGCTGCCGGGAATGCCCGTGCATCCGCTACTCACCCAGAATTCCCGGGTCGTCCTCACCGCTCTCGCGAAATTGACTCAGCGAAGGATTCACACGGCTTTTCTATGGCCGGATCCTCGCGGGCGCGACGATTACCTACGGATCACCGCGATCGCCTGTCCGCCGCAGGCACCCAACTACTTCGTCGCGCTCATTCTGGTCTCTCCTCCAGGGGACCTGCTCGGATTGACCCACCGGGAATTGGAAGTACTAGGGTTCGTCATAGACGGTCGGACGAATCAGTCCATCGCCCACGCTCTCTTCATCACCGAACGCACGGTGGCCGCACATATGGAACACATTCGGGCGAAGCTCGACGCGCCCACCCGTACGGTCGCCGCGGTCCGATCTTTACATCTGGCGCTGTATCTTCCGCACCAGCTGACCGACGTCGCCGAGTGACCCATGATTGGCATTTCCGCCAATCGGTACGCCGTCGGCGCGGCCGGCGTCAGTCCTCCTATATCTCGATCTGGCGGGGGGCATGACCGTGTACTCGAACTGTCCGACGCGCCGTGTCTGACGGCGCAGCTTCCGGTGCCGGGCCCTGCAGATGACGCGGCACGGTCAGCTCGCGGTCGGTCAGCGGCGGGAACGCGGATCCGGCTGGGACGGCGTCCCGGCCGTTCCGGCTCGGGTGCATCCGCTCGAAGGTTGCCTCTCGAAAGGTGGTTGAGCTGGATACCTTTACCCGGCCGAGTATGCTTGGCAGCGACCTGGTTGAGACGTTCTTCAGCACGTCGCTGGGCCCTCTAGCTGCTGGGGACCCGTAGTGCCGCGCGCTCGGCGGCCCGCTTCTTGGTGAAGGTGTCCACGTTCCCGGTGAGCGGAACCACCCCTTTCTCGACCGCGATCTCGTTCGGCGCGGTTCTTGCGTCTCCCGTCAGCTCGAGCAGCACTTAACGTTGGATGTCCTCGTCGGTCTGATTGGGCTAGTGCGATGGCAACGTCGGTTCCTCCCTCGGCCACGTACGAACGGGCCGACTGTCGGCTGGAGACGGATGAGTTGGGCTCACCCCCACGGCGGTAGATATCGCCCTTCCGGCCATCGACCGATACACCTGGGAAATCCGTCGGCATCGGGACGATGCCCCTGGGGCACTCGTCAGGAGCGGTGATGACCGGCAACCCGGACAACGAAGACGCGTCGAACGAGCGCGACCGCGACCGGACGGTGATCGTGGTGGGACTGCTCGCGACCCCGCCCGACTACCCCGCGCGGGTCGCGCAGCGGCTCGCCGCCGAGCTCGCCGGCCTGCTGGACGAGCGGGTGAACGACCACGTGCGGTGGGAGGTCCAGACCGGATGGGGCTCCATCGCGCCGCGCCGTGACGGGGGTGTCGAGGCACTACTCGCCGATGTGGCGCGCCGCCGCGAGCAGGACGGCTGGGACGTGGCGATCTGCCTGACCGACCTGCCGCTGCAGGCGCAGCGCGTACCGATCGTGGTGCAGTCGTCGGCTGCCCGCCGGGTCGCCGTGGTCTCGCTGCCCGCGCTCGGCCTCGGCCAGCTGCGAGCGGTGCGCGCCGTCGTCCCCGGCATGGTGAAGCAGCTGCTCCACCGGCCCGGCACGGGCCACGCCCCGGGCGACCCGGAGCCGCTGAAGCAACTGGTGGACGTCATGGCGGCCATCCATCGCATCCTCGACGACAGCGAAAATGGCGAGATCGGCCTGGTCGCCTCCCGCGTGCGGGGCGGGCTGCGGCTGGTGATCGGCATGGTGCGGGCCAACCGGCCCGGCCGGGCCCTGCTCGGGTTGTCCAAGCTTCTGGTGGTCGCGTTCGGCACCGCGGCCTTCGCGCTCACCACTGACACCATCTGGCAGATGGGCGACGCGCTGAGCGTACTGCGCTTGACGGTGATCATGTTGTTCGGCATCGGGTCGCTGATCGCCTGGCTCATCGTCGCGCACGACCTCTGGGAAAGACCCGGCCACGGTACGCCGCCAGAGCTGGCCCGGCTCTTCAACATCGGTACGGTGCTCACGCTGTGCCTGGCCACCGCGGTGTCCTACGTGGTGCTGTTCGCCGGGACGGTGGCCGCCGCATGGCTGCTGATCCGCCCGTCGGTGCTCGAGCAGTCGCTGCAGCCCCCGATCGGACTCACCGACTATCTGACGCTGGCCTGGATCGTCAGCTCACTGGCCACGGTCGGCGGCGCGATCGGTTCGGGGTTGGAGGACGAGGAGACCGTACGGGCTGCGGCGTACGGCTACCACCCCGATCCCGGCGGCTGGCTCGACGAGACAGGCGGGTCGGACACGGAGGGCTCGGACCAGAGGGGGCAGACGGACGGGCCAGGGTTGCCGGAGGATCGGGGACTGCCGCAGGGACGCGGGTGGCCGGACGGGACCGGCCAGCCGGATGAGCGGGAGCGGCCGTCCGGTCGCTGATCGGCTACTGGAGCTTGCCGGCATCTGAGGCCGTTCTCACCTGGGCAGTTCTGCCAATCGCGCCGTGGTGGAAATCCGATTCTTCCGTCTGGTCTGCGCCGCGGAACTGGCGCTGGGCACCGCACCGCTGCCAATCGACGCAGACCGCGGGACGCGGTATTCCTGAGGGACCGGATACACCACGGTCCCTGGCGGTCACACGTCTGCAACGGACCGCGTTGCGCGTCCCCCACGAACATATTCTCAGCCGACGGGAGGGTCCGCCGTGGCTGAGGCCGTACGCGACCAGGAGAGCGTCCCGCGGCTGACACGCCGGATGTGGCTGCGCATCTTCCTCGTCGGAATGGCGCTCTGGACGGCAACGGTGGTGGTCATCTTCCTCACCGGCAACCTCAACCTGATCCCCACTCTGGTCCTGCTCGGCAGCTTCCTTGTGCCGGTGACCTTCGTCGCGTGGGCGTTCGAACGCCGGGGGACCGGCGAGCTGACCGCCGGTCTGGTGTTCTCGACGTTCCTCACCGGCGGCATGCTGGGTGTCCTGGGCGCATCGGTGCTCGAGGCGTACCTGCTGCACCCGTCGCCGTGGCTGTTCCTTGGCGTCGGGCTGATCGAGGAAGCGGTGAAACTCGTCGCGCTGATGGTGTTGACTTGTCACCTGCGGACCCGCTCGCTGCGCGACGGGATGATCCGCGGCGCGGCCCGGCTGGACCGTGTCGCCTCGCCGGTCCCCGTCCCGCCGCCGCAGTACGGCACCGGACGCTGAGGAGGGACGACCTCATGCCCACCTATGGAGTCGCCAGGTTCGAAACGGTTCTTCCGGCTCGCCGCCGAACTGGACGTCGACAAGGATGACCGTCTCCGACCCGCACGTCGTCATGATCCGGTCGGTCGTCCCGCAGACCCCGGAAGGCTGCGCCGATTGCCTGCGTCTGGGCACGCCGTGGGTGCACCTGCGGCTGTGCCTGACCTGTGGGCATGTCGGCTGCTGCGACTCGTCACCGATGCGGCACGCGCGGGCGCACGCGCATACCGTGGGCCATCCGATCGTCCAGTCGTTCGAGCCCGGGGAGAGCTGGCGCTGGTGCTATGTGGACGAGACGATGGTCTGACCTGAACCGCGCATGTCAGGATCACCGTGCTGTCCTGGGTGGTGACCTGGATGATGAGATTGCTGACCCCCTTGACGCCGGTGAGATTCCGGATCACCCGTTGCGCCTCAGCCGTGCCGGCCCGCTCGCGCCACGGTCGGGTGAGGGCCCGTCTCGACCCTCGGCCCGGACCGGACGACTCCGGCTCGCCCGCGGCAGGGTAGAAGCGCGCCTGCGCCTCAGGAGAAGCCGGCGAGCGCGTCGCGGATGCGGTCCGCGCCTGTGCCACGGCCCGCGGCTCGGCCCGCGCCGGGTGCCGCGGACCTGCCTCGGCGACGGCCGGCGGGTCCGGCTCTCCTCGTCGAGCAGACGGCCGGCCAGATGTC
Source organism: Amorphoplanes digitatis (assembly GCF_014205335.1). Lineage (NCBI taxonomy): Bacteria > Bacillati > Actinomycetota > Actinomycetes > Micromonosporales > Micromonosporaceae > Actinoplanes > Actinoplanes digitatis. Next base: position 2,366,227 of record NZ_JACHNH010000001.1, read on the forward strand.
GTCTGGGCGCAATCGCCGGACGAGCGGGGTATCAACTGGCAGAATTGCCAATCGACACCCTTGGCGGATGCTGGTGCTCTGGAGCAGAACGGAGCCCGCGAGCCGGCGTGTATCCCGAGTGACGCAGCCCGGATACCTCAGTCCCACGCGCAATGTTGGAGGAGAGCGTCATGCCCAAGGCAGTCGGCATCGATCTCGGCACCACGAACTCAGTGATCGCGACCGTGGAAGGCGGGCAGCCGACGGTCGTCGCCAATGCGGAGGGTTCACGGACCACACCGTCGGTGGTGGGATTCACCGAGCAGGGCGAGCGACTGGTCGGTCAGCTGGCCCGCCGTCAGGCGATCCTCAACCCCAAGGGCACCATCTATTCGGCGAAGCGTTTCATCGGACGCCGCTTCGACGAGGTGTCCAGCGAGCTGAACACGGTGACGTTCGACGTGGTTTCCGGGCCTGAGGGTGCGGTCCGGTTCAAGGTCCGCGACAAGCTCTACGCGCCTGAGGAGATCTCCGCCCTGGTGCTGCGTAAGCTGGTCGAGGACGCGTCGAAGTTCCTGGGTGAGCGTGTCACCGAGGCCGTCATCACCGTGCCGGCCTACTTCAACGACGCGCAACGCCAGGCGACGAAAGACGCCGGGCGCATCGCCGGCCTCGAGGTGCTGCGGATCATCAACGAGCCGACGGCGGCGGCGCTGGCGTACGGCCTCGACAAGAAGGACCACGAGACAGTCCTGGTCTTCGACCTCGGTGGCGGCACCTTCGATGTGAGCATTCTGGACGTCGGTGACGGCGTGGTAGAGGTCCGCTCCACCGCCGGCGACACCCATCTGGGCGGCGACGATTTCGATCGCCGGCTCGTCGACCACATGGCCGACGAATTCCAGGGTACCGACGGCATCGACCTGCGCAGCGATCCGCAAGCCCTGCAGCGGCTCTTCGAGGCTGCCGAACACGCCAAGGTGGAGCTGTCGTCGGTCACCCAGACGACGATCAACCTGCCCTTCATCACGGCGGACGCCAACGGTCCCAAGCATCTCAACACGACGATCACCCGCGCGAAGTTCGAGGACCTCACCAACGATCTCGTCGAGCGGTGCCTGGATCCGGTGCAGCGCGCCATGTCCGACGCGAAGGTGACCGCGAACGACATCGACGAGATCATCCTCGTCGGTGGCTCGACCCGGATCCCGGCCGTGCAGAAGCTGGTCCGCCGGCTCACCGGCGGCAAGGACCCGAACATGACGGTGAACCCCGACGAGGTCGTTGCGCTCGGCGCCGCGTTGCAGGCCGCGATCATCAAGGGTGAGGTCAAGGATGTCCTGCTGCTCGACGTCACCCCGCTGTCGCTGGGCATCGAGACCATGGGCGGCGTGATGACGAAGGTCATCGACCGCAACACCACCATTCCTGCCCGGCGTACCGAGACCTTCAGCACCGCAGCCGACGACCAGCCCGCCGTGGACGTGGTGGTACTACAGGGCGAGCGGGAGAAGGCGGACGACAACCGGGTGCTCGGCCGGTTCCGGCTGGAGAACATCCGGCCCGCGCCACGTGGCGAGCCACAGATCGAGGTCACCTACGACATCGACGCCAACGGCATCCTCAACGTGTCCGCCAAGGACAAGGACACCGACGCCGAACAGCGCATCACCATCAGTGAGAGCTCGAACCTGGACAAGGGGGAGATCGACCGGATGGTTCAGGATGCCGAACGCCATCGTGGTGAGGACTCCCGGCTGCGCGAGATGATCGACGCCCGCAACGAGCTCGACTCGGCGGCGTACCAGACGGAACGACGGCTGAACGAACTGGGCGACGCGGTGCCCGTGCACGAGAAAGGCCGCGCCGAGATGCTCGTCAACGACGCGCGCCAGGCGATCAAGGATGACGCGCCGCTCGACCGGCTACGCTCTCTGACCGCGGAACTGCAGCAGGTCTACCACAGCCTCGGTACCGGCAGCGGCCCGGCGGCCGGTGGCGCGGACGGCGGCTCATCGGGCGGCCAGGATGCCGACGACGTCATCGACGCCGAATTCACGACCGGGTGACCGACGATGACCGATCAGAAACGGGAGCCGGCGGCGACCGGTGCGGCCGCACCGTCCGGCCCCCCGGAACCGGCCGCCGACGGTGCAGCCCAACAGCTTCGCGACGAGACCGCTGAACTGCGTGCCCAGCTGGCCCAGTCGGACGAACGCTACCGGCGGGCGGTGGCCGACTTCGACAACCTGCGTAAGCGGATGGCGCGGGACGCCCACCGGGAGCGCGAGGACGAGCGCGCCCGGGTGGCGGCGCGATGGCTGCCCGTCCTCGACAATCTGGAGCTCGCCCTGCAGCACGCCGCCGCCGAACCGTCGTCGATCGTGTCGGGGTTGGAGGCCGTCCGCCAGCAGGCGCTGGCCGTCCTCGCCGACCTCGGCTATCCACTGCGCGATGACCTGAACGAGCCGTTCGACCCGAGCCGGCACGAGGCGGTGGCCGTGCTGCCGGCCGATGACGCCGCGCCGGGCACGATCCTGCAGGTCGTCCGGCCCGGTTACGGCACCGACGAGCACCCGCTGCGGCCCGCCGCGGTGGTCGTGGCGAAGGGTGCCTGAATGGCGCCGTCGCGCGACTTCTACGACACGCTAGGCGTCTCCAGAGACGTCAGCGTGGACGACCTGCAGCGGGCGTATCGCAAACTGGCCCGGACCTATCACCCCGACGTCAACAAGGATCCGGGTGCGGAGGAGCGGTTCAAGGACATCTCCGAGGCGTACGACGTGCTCTCCGATCCGGAGCAGCGGCGCCGGTACGACGCCTTCGGCCCGGACTTCCGCCAGGTGCCGCCGGACGTGGATCCGCAGACCTGGGCACGCGCGCGGGCGGGCGCGGGAGCCGGCGGCGGTCGCGCCCGAGGCGGCGGCGGTGGACGCGCGCGTCGCGGCGGCGGTCCGGCGGAGGACGAGTACATCCGGTCCGGTGGCTTCCAGGACATCGACCTGGAGAGCATGTTCGGCGGCATGTTCGGCGGCCGTGGCGGCGGCGGCTTCGGCCCGATTCCGGGCGCGGACCAAGAGGCCGAGATCGAACTTGCGGTCGAGGAGGCGTACACCGGCGGGCGCCGGACCGTCACGCTGTCCGGCCCAGACGGCAGCCGCACGCTGGACGTGACGATTCCGCCCGGGGTGACCGACGGTCAGCGGATCCGGCTGCGCGGCCAGGGCGGCCGCGGCGGCGACGGCGCCACGGACGGCGACCTCTACCTCGTGGTACGGCTGGCACCGCACCCGCGGTACCGGGTCAACGGACGGGACATCACCGTCACCCTGCCGCTGGCACCCTGGGAGGCCGCACTCGGCGCGTCCGTCGCGGTGGACATCCCCGGTGGCGAGGCGAAGGTCCGAATTCCTCCCGGTACGCCCAGCGGCCGCCGGCTGCGGCTCAAGGGACGGGGATTGCCCCACCCCCGCGGCCGGCCCGGTGACCTGTACGCCGAGGCCCGGATCATGGTCCCGGCCACGCTGTCCGACGAGGAACGGCGGTTGTTCGAGCAACTCGCCGCGGTCTCCACCTTCGACCCGCGGAGGCAGCCATGACCTACCCCCTCACCCGGACACCGGGGCCCGCGATCGGCCGGCTGAGCCTGACCACGTTCTGTCGTACCGGCGGTGTGCACCCGGAGATGGTCCAACGGCTCGTCGCGCTGGGCATCCTCGACCCCGAACGCGACGCCGCCGGAAACCTGTGGTTCGGCCGCGACCAACTGCTCGCTCTGGCCCGCGTCCGGCGCCTGCGCGCCAGCCTGGGCATCAACTACGCCGCCCTCGGCCTCGTGATCGACCTCCTCGACCGCGTGGCCACCCTCGAGCGTGAACTTCGTGTCACGACCTCTCGACGCACCGGAGGCAGATCGTGGACCTGAACCGCCTGACCCAGAAATCGCAGGATGCCCTCCACGACGCCCAGACCAAGGCGCTACGGTTCGGCCACACCGAGATCGACGTCGAGCACCTGCTGCTCGCCCTGATCGAACAGCCCGAGGGGCTGGTGCCCAGGCTGCTCTCGGCGACCGGCGTCGACCCGGACAAACTACGGGAACAGGTGGAGGCGGAACTGGAGCGGCGTCCCCGGGTCAGCGGACCGGGCGCCGCACCCGGCCAGGTCTTCGTCACCCAGCGCCTGTCCCGGCTGTTCGACGCCGCCGAGCGCGAGGCGAAACGGCTCAAGGACGAGTACGTCTCCGTCGAGCACCTGGTGATCGCCATGCTTCAGGAGGGACGGGGCTCCACCGCCGGCCGGCTGCTCAGCGACGCGGGACTCACCCGTGACGGCTTCCTCCAGGAGCTGACGAAGATCCGGGGTAACCAGCGGGTGACCTCGGCGATGCCGGAGGTCGCCTACGAGGCGCTGGCCAAGTACGGCCGCGACCTGGTCGCCGACGCCGCCGCCGGCACCATGGACCCGGTCATCGGACGCGACGGCGAGATCCGCCGGGTGATCCAGATCCTGTCCCGCAAGTCGAAGAACAACCCGGTGCTCATCGGTGAACCGGGCGTCGGCAAGACCGCCATCGTGGAGGGCCTGGCCCAGCGGATCACCAACGGCGACGTGCCCGAGGGACTGCGCGACAAGGTGGTGTTCGCCCTGGACATGAGTTCCCTGGTGGCCGGCGCGAAGTACCGCGGCGAGTTCGAGGAACGGCTCAAGGCCGTGCTGTCCGAGGTGAAGGCCGCCGAGGGACGGATCCTGTTGTTCATCGACGAGCTGCACACGATCGTCGGCGCCGGGGGCGGCTCCGAGGGTGCGATGGACGCCGGGAACATGCTCAAGCCGATGCTCGCCCGCGGCGAACTGCACATGATCGGCGCGACGACGCTGGACGAGTACCGCAAGCACATCGAGAAGGACGCGGCGCTGGAGCGGCGCTTCCAGCCGGTGCTCGTCGAGGAGCCGACCGAGGAGGACGCCGTCTCGATCCTGCGCGGTCTGCGGGAACGGCTGGAAGTCTTCCACGGCGTGAAGATCCAGGACGCGGCTCTGGTCGCCGCGGTGGTTCTCAGCCGCCGGTACATCTCCGACCGGTTCCTTCCGGACAAGGCCATCGACCTGGTCGACGAGGCGTGCGCGATGCTGCGGACGGAGATCGACTCGATGCCGGCGGAACTCGACGAGCTCACCCGGCGGCTGACCCGCCTGGAGATCGAGGAAGCGGCGCTGTCCAAGGAGGAGGATTCCGCGAGCCTGGCCCGACTCGACCAGCTCCGCAAGGAACTCGCCGACCTGCGCGCCGAAGTGGACGCGCTGCGCGCCCAGTGGGACGCCGAACGGCAGGCCCTGAGAAGGGTCCAGGAGCTGCGTCGGGAGATCGAACAGATCCGGCACGAGGCGGAACAGGCGGAACGCAACTACGACCTCAACCGGGCCGCCGAGTTGCGGCACGGCCGGCTACCGGAGCTGGAACGCCGGCTGCAGGCGGAGGAGCAGCGGCTCGCCGCGAAGCAGAGCGGCAAGCGGCTGCTCCGCGAGGTCGTCACCGAGGCCGAGATCGCCGGCATCGTCTCCCGGTGGACCGGCATCCCGGTCAGCCGGCTGACCGAGGGCGAGCGCCAGAAGCTGCTGGGCCTGGACCAGATCCTGCACGAGCGGGTGGTCGGACAGGACGAGGCCGTTCAGCTGGTCACCGACGCGATCATCCGCGCCCGGTCCGGCATCAAGAACCCGCGTCGGCCGATCGGGTCGTTCATCTTCCTCGGCCCCACCGGAGTCGGCAAGACCGAGCTGGCGCGCACGCTGGCCGCGGCGTTGTTCGATACCGAGGACAACATGGTCCGGATCGACATGAGCGAGTACCAGGAACGGCACACCGTGAGCCGGCTAGTCGGGGCGCCGCCCGGATACGTCGGCTACGAAGAGGGCGGGCAGCTCACCGAGGCGGTCCGGCGCAAGCCGTACTCCGTGGTGCTCTTCGACGAGATCGAGAAGGCACACGCGGACGTGTTCAACACGCTGCTGCAAGTGCTCGACGACGGGCGTCTCACCGATGCGCAGGGCCGCACCGTCGACTTCCGCAACACCGTGATCATCATGACCTCGAACATCGGCTCCCAGTACCTGCTCGAGGGCATCTCCGACGCCGGTGAGATCAAGCCCGAGGGCCGCGAGCTGGTCATGGGCGAGCTGCGGCGGCACTTCCGGCCCGAGTTCCTCAACCGCGTCGACGACATCGTGTTGTTCAAGCCGCTCACCCAGCCGGAGATCGAGCGCATCGTCGACCTGATGTTCAACGAGCTGCGCAAGCAGCTGTCGGAGCGGCGGATGACGCTGGAAGTCACCGACGAGGCACAGCGGTTCATCGCCCGCCAGGGTTTCGATCCGGTGTACGGCGCCCGGCCGCTGCGCCGCTTCATCGCCCGCGAGGTGGAGACCCGCATCGGCCGGGCGCTGCTCGCCGGGGACGCCCGGGACGGCGCGGTGATCCGGGTGGATGTGATCGACGGCGAGCTGACGGTCACCTACGAGAACTCGCCGGCGGAATGACGTGAACAGCAAGGTGATCGAGTGCCCGAACTGCGGGCGTAAGAACCGGGTCCCCGCGGCCGCCGAGGGCATCCCGCAATGCGGCAACTGCCACAAGCCGCTGCCCTGGATGGCCGAGGCCGGCGACGACGACTTCGGCGACGTGGCCGAGCGGGCGAACATCCTGGTCCTGGTGGACATGTGGGCGACCTGGTGCGGCCCGTGCCGGCAGGTCAGCCCCGCGCTGGAACAGGTGGCCCGCGACCTGGCCGGCAAGGTCAAGCTGGTCAAGGTCGACGTGGACAAGGCGCCTAAGGTGTCCGAGCGGTTCACGATCCAGGCCGTACCCACGCTGATCCTGATGCGCGGCGGCAAGGTGGTGGCGCGCCGGGCCGGCGCCGCACCCGCTTCGGCCCTGCGCAGCTGGACCGACGAGGTCCTGCGGAGCGCAGCGTGAACCCGAACGAGGAGCGGCTCTCCGAGACACCGGATGTGGCCGGGGCCTATCCCCGCCTGTCCGACGAGCAGATCGAAATGCTGAGCCGGCGCGCCGAGAAGCGGCCGGTCCAGCGCGGTGACGTGCTTGTCGCCGAGGGCCAGCGGGATCGCGACTTCCTCGTCGTGCTGTCCGGCAAGGTCGCGGTGATCGAGGGGTACGGCACCCCGAAAGACCGGATGGTCCGGGTGCACGGCCCGCGCCGATTTCTCGACGAACTCGGCCTGCTCACCGGCCAGCCGTCCTTCGTCTCGATGGTCGCGCAGGAACCGGGCGAGGTTCTCGCGGTGCCCCTGCGCGAGCTGCACGAAGTGGTCCGCGAGGAGCCCGATCTCGGAGACCTGATCCTGCGCAGTTTTCTAGCCCGCCGGGAACTGCTGATCGGCAGCATCACCGGCATCAAGATCGTCGGTTCGCGGTTCAGCCCGGACACCCGCCGCCTGTGCGAACTCGCCGCCCGCAACCGGGTTCCGCATACCTGGATCGACCTGGAGGAAGACCCGGGCGCCGAGAAGCTGTTGCGTCGGCTGTCCATCAGTGCAAATGACACACCGGTGGTGATCTGGCGGGACAGGGTGCTGCGCAACCCCTCGAACGCGGAACTGGCCCAGGTCGCCGGCCTGCGGCGCTCCTGCCAGGACGAGGCCAGGTGCGACGTCGTCGTGGTCGGCGCGGGGCCGGCCGGCCTCGCCGCCGCCGTATACAGCGCTTCCGAAGGACTCTCGACGATCGTCCTCGACGCGGTGGCCACCGGCGGGCAGGCCGGTACATCCTCTCGGATCGAGAACTACCTGGGATTCCCGGCCGGCATCTCGGGCGCCGACCTGGCCGACCGCGCCGTGGTGCAGGCGAAGAAGTTCGGCGCCGACCTCAACGTTCCGGCCGAGGCGGTACGCCTCGAATGGGACGAAAGCGACCAGATCGTGCACCTCGACGACGGGGCACAGCTGCGGAGCCGGACGGTGGTGATCGCCACCGGCGCGCGGTACCGGAAACTCGACGTGCCACGCCTCGCGGAGTTCGAGGGCACCAGCGTGTACTACGCCGCCACCTTCATGGAGGCCGTCTTCTGCGAGCGGCAGCCGGTGTCGATCGTCGGTGGCGGCAACTCGGCCGGCCAGGCCACGGTATTCCTCTCCCAGCACGCCGCGCAGGTACGACTGATCATCCGGCACGACGACCTGAACCGCGACATGTCCCGGTATTTGGTCGACCAGATCGAGCGACGGCCCAACGTCGAAGTGCTGCGCCATACGGAGGTCACCGAGCTGATCGGCGACGACGGCCGGCTGCAGGCGCTCGGCGTGCGCGACACCGGGACCGGTGAGCGGTACGAGGTCCCGACGACGCTGTTGTTCCCCTTCATCGGGGCACAGCCGTGCACCGGCTGGCTGGCATCCAGTGTCGCCCTGGACGAGCGCGGTTACGTCCTGACCGGAGCGCAGGTGCGCACCGACGCACCGCAGCCGGTGATGCTCGAGACCAGCCGCCCCGGCGTCCTCGCAGTGGGTGACGTCCGCAGCGGCTCGATCAAACGGGTCGCCTCCGCGGTCGGCGAGGGGTCCATGGCCGTTCGTCTGATCCATGACCACCTAGCCAGGTTCGGAGATGCTGCGAGCCTGGCGGGAACTCCAGGAACGGAATGAACCGGTCCCAGGCCCGTTCCCAGACCGCGAGGGCTGCCCGGTGCTTCTTGCCGAGTTCGGACTCGGCCAGCTCCAGCAGAGCAGTCTCGGCCGCTTCGGCGTTCGCAGCGGTGTAGACCGGCTTCAGCCCGGCGGCCAGCTTCCCGCACGGTGCTCCGCACCGACGACCTTCTGACCCGCACTTGGGAGCGGCGCACCTGATCCGGCCCCCGATCGGGAGGGGCCTGAGGTTTCCTGGTCTGGCTTAGCTGCTGCCCGTGGGTTGGACCCTGGTCGGCGGCGATCGCGGCCTACGCGGCCTGGGAGAGCTGAACGCGGTCTTCCTGGCGCGCGAGCGGGGCCGCCGCGTCTGCGCAGATTCCTGCGTTACGTCGGCATGCTCGCCGGGCAACCGCTGATCGAGGGCGCGGAGAGCGGTCTGGTCGCCGTGGGGGAGGCGGTGTCCGTAGATGTCGAAAATCGACCTGCGCCCGGACTGCGCCAAGGGCCGCCCCACCCGCGTGCCGGAGAAACCGCTGTAGGTCAGTTAACGGTCACGACCACCTTGCCGAGGGCGCGCCCCTCGCCGACGTCGGCCAGCGCCGCGGGCACCTCGTCGAGGCCGACTGTGCGACCGATGTGGATGGCGAGCTCGCCCGCCGCGCAGAGTTCGGCGACCGGCGCGAAGTGCGCCGGACCCTGCTTGACGGCGAGCACGCCGAGGCGCCGGCCCGTGAGCCGGCCGGCCACGGTGCCGACCGTCAGCACCCGCAGCAGCGCCGAGACGGATCCGCCGACGCACCGGTACCGGCCGCCGCGGGCCAGGGCCCGGCGGTAGGCGAACACGGACCGGTGCGCGACCAGATCGAGGACGAGATCGTACGGCCCGCCGCGGGTGAAGTCCTCGCTCCGGTAGTCGATCACCTCGTCCGCGCCGACTGACCGCATGAAGTCGAGCTTGGCCGCGTTGTCGACGCCGGTCACCCGCGCGCCGAGCCGCCTGGCGAGCTGGATGGCGAACGCGCCCGAGCCCCCGCCGGCACCGTTGATCAGAACCCGGTGCCCGGCCCCGGCGCCGGCGGTGCCCTGCCACGCGATCACGCCCGCCTGCGGGATCGTCGACGCCTCGGCGAACGTCAGCGCCTCGGGCTTGCGGGCCAGCGCCGGCTCCGGGACGATCGCGTACTCGGCGAAGCCGCCCTTGAGCGCGAGGTTGTCGGCGTACACCTCGTCGCCGGGCCGGAACCGGGTGACCTCCGGGCCGACCGCCTCGACCCGCCCGGCGATGTCCGAGCCGAGGATCCGGCGCGCCGGGGTGCGCAGTCCGCCGATGCGCGAGTACAGCGGCGTGCCCCGCAGGGTCTCCCAGTCGCTGAGGTTCACCGAGGTAGCCGCCACCTTCACCAGCACCTGACCGGCCACGGGGGACGGCGTGGGAACCTCCTCCATCCGCAACACGTCCGGCGGCCCGTACCGGTCGTACACGACAGCTCTCATTCGCCCATCCCCAACCTCCGATGAAGTCCTCCCGCGACGGTACGGGGACTGCCGCGGGGGAGAGCGGCAGTCGGGTGCTGCCGGTGCCTGCACCCTGACCTCGGGTTCAACTTGCCGCCACCGGCGCGCTCGCTGCGTACCATCGTCGCCTCGCGGATCTGGTGCAGGCTGGCCAGAATGAGCGTGAAGACGGATCGGGCCTCGCGCATAGACCTAGGTGGAAGGTAACCCGAGGACAGGAGCTCGACGTTATGCTACGGCCCGATCACTCATGGCTGCGGTAGGTCAGGCGGCGGCCGAGACCAACGCCGACACCGACGCCGCGGTGATTCGCGCGTCGCTGGCGGATCCGGACCGGTTCGCGGCCATCTATGACCGGTACGCCGCGATGCTGTACCGGTACGCGTATCAACGGGTGGGTCCGGAGATCGCCGACGACGTGGTGGCGGAGACGTTCCTCGCGGCATTCCGCGGGCGGGCGTCCTACGACCTGGACCGCCAGGACGCCCGGCCGTGGCTCTTCGGCATCGTCACCCGGGAGCTGGCCGCCCATCACCGGCGGGAGCGGGCGCGCTACCGGGCGATGGCCCGCTCGACGCACGAGACGGTGCAGGACGGCCCCGCCGATCAGGTGGCGGCCAGGGTGGTCGCCGACGCGGCGCGGGGTCCGCTGGCCGCCGCGCTGGCCGAGCTGGCGCCGGGCGACCGCGACGTGCTGCTGCTGGTCGCGTGGGGCCAGCTCAGCTACGACGAGGTCGCCGACTCGCTGAACATCCCCCAGGGCACCGTGGGTTCCCGGCTCAGCCGGGCCCGGCGCCGGGTCCGCTCGGCGCTGCGCGGTTTCGATCCGACCATGATCACAGAGGAGAATCATGAAGTCTGACCTGTCCATTCTCGAGGACTTCGGGGCGAGCCTTGCCCCGCCGCAGGACCGGCCGCCGGCCGAGGTGCGCCACCGCGTGATGAACGGCATGCGTGTCCCGGCCCGCCGGCCGCGGCTGCTGCCGTCGATGCGCGGCGTGCGCCTGGCCTGGCGGATCGGCACGCCCGCGGTCGCCGCCGCGGCCCTCGTCGTGGCGCTGGTCGCCGGGCATCTGCCCGACGACAACACGCGTGGCCGGCCGGCGCCGCCCGTCGCGGCGAGGCCGGATGCCGTGCCGCAGGCCCAGCCGGACGCCGGGCAGGTGTTGCTGCTGGCGGCGCGGCACACCGCCGAAACCCCGGCGCTGGACGCCCGGCCGAACCAGTTCCTGTTCATCGACGCCGTCGAGGTCGAGTCGACGGTCGACCTCAACGAGAACCGCGACGGCAAGATCGTTTCCGGCAAGCGCACGGTCTCCGGGCCGCTGCGCACGCGGACCTGGCTGTCGGTGGACGGCACCCGTGACGGGCTGGTCGTGCGGGGATCCGACCGCACCCACCTCGACGGCTGTAAGAACGGGCGGCAGGCGGAGACGATCGACCGGCCGGAGACCACACCCAAGATCGCCTGCACGCCCGAGCCGGCCTACCGGCCTGGCCGCATCCCCACCGACCCGGACCGCCTTTTCGCGTACGTGTACGAGATCGCCCGCGACCAGCCGGCGTGGGTGTCCATCGGCGCGCGGACGGACCGCAAGCCGCGCGGATTCGTGCGGCTCTCCGACGACCAGCGCGCGTTCTCCCAGATCGCCGAGATCCTGTACAAGAACCACTCGCCGGCCGTCCAGGAGGCCGCCTTCCGGGTCGCCGGGCGGATCCCCGGCGTTCAGGTGCGCCGCGACATGACCGACGCCGCGGGCCGCGCCGGCGTCGCGGTGACCCGTACCGAGGCGGGCACCCGCGAGGAGCTGGTCTTCGACCCGGCCACGTACACCTATCTCGGGCACAACCTCATCGGCGCCGAGTTCGACCTCGACGGCGCGGAGGTGGTCCCCTCGCTGGACAAGGCCAGGCGGATCGGCCAGGTCACCATGATGGCTTCGGCGCCGAAGCCGGGCGAGGTCATCTACAAGTCCGCGCTGCTGCGGGTCGCCATCGTCGACAAGGCCGGCCAGCGCCCGTAACCGCACCCGGTGATTGCCCCGGCCGCAGGCCGGGGCAATCACCTATAGATCTTTCGGCGAGACGCTCGAACCCGGTTCAGGATCGTTCGCCGGCGAAGATGCCATGGGCGACGAGTAGGCGTTCGGGTTCGTCGGTGCCCACCGTCATCGCGGGAAGCTCCTCCACGGCCTCAAGGGCCGACCGGCATCGGGCCGTACGGGGTCCGGCCGCAGGGGATCCGGGCCTGTGCTATCGGCTGGGATCGCCAGGTTGGCGACGATCAGGATTCCTAGCCTGGCGCTGCCGGCGGCGTTCGTCGCGGTCGGCTTGCCCTGCCGGTAGGCGACCGCGGTGCGGGCGTGTCAGGACGTGTAGAAGAACCCGTACAGGAAGGCGGCGACGACCACAACGAAGGTGACGGCGGCGGAGGCGAGGAGGGCGGTCACCAGCCTCCGTGGCCGGATGACGATCGACTCGCCGGATTTGGTCTGGCCGAGACGGATCGGTTCTTGGTCGTGCGACGGCAGCATCATGGGCTCCACAGGTGAGGCGTCCCCTTAGTCTCGCCTGTCGATCTTTGGCGGTTGACAGTGGGTGGCTGGTGCCGGCCGTTCAGATCACAGATCAGCTGCGTTCCGCGCACCAGCAGCGCAGCCGATAGAGATGGTCGAGAGCACGGATCATTCCCGTCGGCTGATCAGGGTGAGGTCGACCCGGCTCAGTGCTTCACGCGGGTCGGTGGCGCCGGAGGTCGACCTGCTTCTTGATCAGCAGGAGCGGTGCTGCGCCGCGCTCAGTGCGCGACCGATCCCGTGTTCGCGCCGACTGTCTGGATAGGACCGGTGCGAGAGCCGCTTGTCTGGGCGTTTGAAACGCATGGCTCGACGTATGGCTGAACCTGCCGCGCCGCGGCTGGCCCGCGATGGCGAGTTCCGCGTTGGGCGTTACGGATCGCGGTCTGAGCCTGACCGGAGACCGTGCGGGCGACGAGTGGGGGAAGGAGCGGATTCAGACCGGGCGGTCGCGGTAGGCGCGGACGAGGGGTTCCGGCGGTGTTCCGGCGACGACGCGGTTGCGTCCTTCGCGCTTGGCGGCGTAGAGATTGCGGTCGGCGGCGGACAGGACGGCGGCCAGGCTGGGCGGCGAGATCTCGTTCACGTCGGCCACGCCGATGCTCAGGGTCAGGGGCAGGCCGCCGGTGAGGCCGCGCCAGTCGTGTTCGCTGATGGCCTGCCGGATGCCGTCGAGTTTCGCGGTTGCGAGTGCAACGGGGGTGGCGGGCAAGATCAGCAGGAATTCCTCCCCGCCGAGGCGGGCGACGAACCCCTGCGGGGCGACGGCGGCCAGGCCGGTCTCGAGCAGGTCGGCCACGTGTACGAGCACCTTGTCCCCGGTGTCGTGGGACAGCTCGTCGTTGATTCGCTTGAAGTGGTCGATGTCGGTGATCGCCACCGCCGGAGCAGGGTCCGCGACGAGCAGGGACGGCAGGTTTTCGTCGATGTAGCGGCGATTTCGCAGGCCGGTCAGGGGATCGCGGCGGGCTTCCTCGCGGAAACGCTCAGCCTCCTGGAGGGCCTCGGTGGTTTCAAACATCGCATACCGGCTCTGCGCCTGGGCCTCCCCCTGCCGGGAGCGGAGGCTTTCCTGGGCGGAGAAGCACTCCTTCTGCGCGGCGAACGCCTGCGCGTAGTCACCGCGCGCAGCGTGCAACTCGGCCTGCTCCTCGTGTACCCGGACCATGATCTGGTGCAGTTCGCGCTGTTGGCAGAGAGCGCGCGACGCGTCCAGGCTGGCCTGGGCTCGGCCGGTCGCGCCCAGGCCGCGCTGCGCGCCGGCCAGAGTGAGCAGAAATTCGGCCATGTCGTCGGCGTCGTCGCTGAACCCGGCCTCGTAGCGGGCGATGCACAACTGCATCGTCTGCTCGGCTTGGGCGTACTCGCCGTTCGCGATCTGGATCGAGCCGATCGTGTCCAGCTCCGTCGGGTCGAGCTCGACGCCGTGCGCATCGGCGTGCTCCATCAGCCGGCGGGCCACGTCCTGAGCCCGCGGGAAGTCGCCGGCGGTGTACTCGGCGTAAGCCCAGTTGTTGAGCACGATACCCAGCCGGTCCCACTGCTGTGTTTCCCCGGCCAGCACCTCGACCTGGCGGAAGCGCAGCCGGGCCGCGTCGATCGCGCCGCTGCGAGCGAGCGCGTCGGCCAGCTTGGTCTGGTGTCGGATCTGCACGTACGGGCTGGCGGTTTCATCGAGCAGCTCGACCGCGCTCAGCGAGTGATCCAGGCTCTTGGCCTCATCACCGGAAAGCCGGGCGAGGTTCGCGCAGGCGAGATGGGTCCGGGCCTGGAGGAGGCGGTCGCCGTGCCGGGCGGCCCATGCGTGGATGCCATAAATCTCCCGGGCACCCCCGGCGATGTCTCCGCCGCGCAGGAGCAGGTTGGCTCGGCAGAGTCGAGCACGCGCTACGAGCGTCTCGTCGCCGAGTGCCATGGCCTGCTGTTCGAGATCGGCTGCGGCGCGGGAGCCGGCCTCGGCGTCCCGGATGACCTCGTCTTCGATCGCCAGCAGGGCAGCCGAGACTTCCGCTGCGCTCATCGCACTGCCGTCCAACGTTGCACCTCCAGCCGTCTCATCGGCCAGAGCGGCGCCACGCTGAAGCAATCCGGCGGCCGACGAACGCGGGCCGCCGGCGGTAGTCGTCGAGCGCTTCGTGAATTGCGGTGGATCGGCGGAGATGCCGACTGCTCAGAAGCGGCCTACAAGACTGACAGCCACCGCGCATTGCGCTGCCCCAAACGCACCGAGGCCCGCCCCTGGAGGAGGCGGATAGCGCCTGCGAACGTGCAGGTGCCGCATCCGTACAGGGGCGGGCTCGGCTTAGGCACATCGCGGTAAACCACCAACCACCCCGTCTCACTCCGGGCTGCCCCTTGATGGGGTTGTCCTTCACTGTCATCATCGGCCGCAGGCGGCAGGTTCTGAGGAAACACCTCCGTCTTTCGCTCCCGCACCGGCTGGACCGGTGACCCGTTCAGGAGCGTTCGAGGCGGCGCGCCAGATGGCGCCCGGTCGCGCTGTCCCCGGCCTCGGCGATCGTGGCGGGAGGGCCGGTCGCGACGACCTGGCCGCCCGCGTCCCCACCGCCCGGGCCGAGGTCGATGACCCAGTCGGCGCCGGCGATCGTGTCCAGGTCGTGCTCGACCAGGACGACGGTGTTGCCGGCGTCGACGAGCCGGTGCAGTTGCCGCAGCAGCAGCGCGATGTCCGCGGGGTGCAGCCCCGCGGTCGGCTCGTCGAGCAGGTAGAGCGCGTGGCCGCGACGGGCCCGCTGCAACTCGGTGGCGAGCTTGATGCGCTGGGCCTCGCCACCGCTGAGCTCGGTCGCCGGCTGGCCCAGCCGCAGGTAGCCCAGTCCCACCTCCCTTAGCGTCTCGAGGCTCCGGGAGGCGGCCGGGACGTCGGCGAGGAACTTGGCGGCGTCGTCGACGGACATCGCCAGCACATCCGCGATGTTCTTGCCGCGGTA
This sequence comes from Amorphoplanes digitatis, assembly GCF_014205335.1. Classification (NCBI taxonomy): domain Bacteria; kingdom Bacillati; phylum Actinomycetota; class Actinomycetes; order Micromonosporales; family Micromonosporaceae; genus Actinoplanes; species Actinoplanes digitatis. Next base: position 2,381,891 of record NZ_JACHNH010000001.1, read on the forward strand.
GGTCACCTCCAGCGTCTGCGCGTGGTACCGCGCGCCGTGGCAGGCCGGGCACGGCGCGTAGGTCCCGGGCAGGAACAGCAGTTCGACCGCGACGAAGCCCTCGCCCTGGCAGGTCTCGCACCGCCCCTCCGCGACGTTGAAGGAGAACCTCCCGGCCGCGTACCCGCGCGCCCGCGCCTCGTCCGTCGCCGCGTACAGCTTGCGGACCGCGTCGAACATCCCGGTGTACGTGGCCAGATTGGACCGGGGGGTGCGGCCGATGGGCCGCTGGTCGACCCGGACCAGCCGGTCGAACGAGTCGAGCCCCGCCGCGTCCCGCACGTCGACGTCGAGCTCCGCCTCGTCGGGCTCGTCGCTCGCCAGCCCGAGGTGGCCGCGCACGACCTCGGCGAGCACCTGCGTGACCAGCGTCGACTTCCCGGAACCGGACACACCGGTCACCGCGGTCAGCACCCGCAGCGGCACGTCGACGGACACGCCGTGCAGGTTGTGGCGGGAGACGCCGCGCAGGTGCAGCCAGCCCTGGGGCGTACGCGGGCGATGGTCGAGCGGCTCGGCACGGCCGAACAGGTACCGGCTGGTGGCCGACTCCTCGACCTGTTCGAGGCCGGGGACCGGACCGCTGTAAAGCACGCGTCCGCCGCTCTCGCCCGCGCCGGGGCCGATGTCGACCACCCAGTCCGCCCGCCGGACCACGTCCATGTCGTGCTCCACGACGAACAGCGAGTTGCCCGCCGCCTTCAGCCGGTCCAGCACGTCCAGCAGCGGCTCCGCGTCGGCCGGGTGCAGGCCCGCGGAGGGCTCGTCGAGCACGTAGACGACCCCGAACAGCCCCGAACGCAACTGGGTGGCGATACGCAGGCGCTGCGCCTCGCCGGGCGACAGCGTCGTCGAGCGGCGCCCGAGGCTGAGATACCCCAGGCCGAGGTCGAGCAGCACCTCGACGCGCGCGACCAGGTCGGCGCAGAGTCGGACCGCGACCTCGGTCGTCTCCCCGGACCGGGCGGTCGGCGTGGCAGCCCCGGCCCCGGACAACCCGGCGGCGGGCCGCAGGAGCGTCACGACGGCGGCGAGGGGCATCGCGTTGACGTCGGCGATGGTACGGCCGGCGAAGGTCACCGCGAGCGCCTCCGGGCGCAGGCCGCTGCCGTGGCACGCCGGGCAGGGCACGCTCCGGACGAACCGCATCGCCCGCTCGCGCATCCGGTCGCTCTTGGAGTCGGCGAGCACGTGCATGACATGCCGGCGGGCGCTCCAGAACTTCCCGTAGTAGCCGCTATCGATGCGGTCACGCTCGGGCGCGACGAGGACGGACGGCTGCTCGTCGGTGTAGAGCAGCCAGTCCCGTTCCTTCTTCCTGAGCTTGCGCCACGGTCTGTCGATGTCGATACCCAGGCCGTTCACGACGCTGCGCAGGTTGGCGCCCTGCCAGGCGCCCGGCCAGGCCGCGATGGCGCCGTCGCGGATGCTCAGCGACGGGTCCGGGACGAGCAGGTCCTCGGCGACGTCGTGCACGACGCCCAGTCCGTGACACCGTGGGCAGGCGCCGGCCGCGGTGTTGGGGGAGAACGCCTCGGCCTCCAGCCGCGGTGCGTCCGGCGGGTAGGTTCCGGCGCGCGAGTAGAGCATCCGCAGCAGGTTGGACAGCGTGGTGATGGTGCCGACCGTCGACCGCGAACTGGGTGCCCCGCGACGCTGTTGCAGGGCCACGGCCGGGGGCAGGCCGGTGATCTCCTGCACGTGCGGCGCACCGACCTGCTGCAACAGCCGGCGGGCGTACGGCGCGACGGACTCGAAGTACCGGCGCTGCGCCTCGGCGTAGAGCGTGCCGAAGGCCAGCGAGGACTTGCCCGAACCGGAGACGCCGGTGAAGGCGACCATGGCATCGCGGGGAATGTCGACGTCGACGTTCCGAAGGTTGTGCTCGGCGGCACCCCGGACGCACACGAACCGGTCATTAACGGTGTTTTTCACCATTTCTGCTTACCCTGTTCGGCGGCGCCGAATCACCGCCACGTGCGCTCCCCTCACCTCGGCGCCGGGTTCGCGGGTATGAAGATCTGTCGGCGGCGCGATCGGCTCCGGACTCGAAGACGAAGAATCGGTACGGGCCGCCGCCTACGGATACCACCCCGAGCCCGACGGCTGGCAAGACCAGAAGGCCGCTGACCCCCCTCAGGGCGTGCGGACGATCGCCTCTGCGACTCGCCGTAGTTCGTCGAGGTCGGGCTCGAAGCCCGCGGCGATGTCCGGGTGCAGCGCGGCGCGGGTCCGCTCCAGCAACGTCGCGGTTACCGCGTCCACCGTCTCGCCGGCGTACTCGGCGGTGACCTCGTCGATCGCGGCGCGCAGGGCCGAGGTCAGCTGGTCTTCGAGCGGGAGGCGGAGCTTCTCCTCGACCGGGCTCAGCGATGTCGGGTCCAGAATGACCTGCGGCTCCTGCACGGGGCGCTCCTTAACAACGACGATGGCACGGCGCGTTTACCCATGCGCGTCACCGCACCAAACCCGTCGTGCGAGGTCGCGGAGGTCAGCGGGGCATGGCCCACAGCTCGATGGCCTCGGGCACCCGGCAGGCCAGCAGGGCCGGGGCCGCCTGGCATTGCACCGTCGTGTCCGGCCACCTGCCGAGCGGCTGCACCGCCGCGTCGTCCTGTCGCAGCAGCCCGAAGACCGTGCCGCGGTCGTGCTCCAGGCGGCTGAGCACGTACGCTCCGCCGCCCTCGACCGGGAAGTACGACTGCCACCGTGACAGGTCCGTCCGCGGCCGCCCGGCGCCGGCGTCGGCCGTGCGCAGCGGGCGGCCCGGCGCCCGCACCTCCAGCACCGCGCCGGGGCCGAACGCCACCACGTCGGTGTCGGCGATCCGCCAGCGCTCCGCGCCGGTGCGCGGGTCCAGCACGATGAGCTCGTCGCTGGTCCGCGTACAGATGAGTCCCGGGCAGTTGGCCGAGTTGCCTTCCGGGTCGGGCTGGTTCTGCCGCCAGCGCTCGGCCAGGCTGTCCAGGGCGTACGCGGTGACCGGCCCGCCCGTGCCGTACGAGCCGTGATACACCAGGACCGAGTCGCCCACGACCTCGCCCGCCGTGGCCCGCTCGCCGTCGAGCGCCGGCACCGGCCGTTCCCGCAGCACCGCGCCGGTCGCCGGCGACAGCACGGTCAGCTTGTCCGGGGTGAGCACCACGACGACGTTCTCCGGTGCGCCCCTCCAGGTGGTGGTCACGGAGCCGGTCAGGCTCCGTGACCACAGCGTTCCGCCGGTGGCCAGCTCGACGCCGCGCAGTTCGGTGCGCTGCGGCGGTTCGGTGTGCAGCGTTCCGGTGTCGGTGGCGTAGAGCTGGTCCGGATCGCCGGACTCGGCGTCGTACTCGGTGCCGGGCCGGAAGATCTCCTCCTCGACGAGCGCGATCCGGTCGTCCACCGGCTGCACGCCACCCGGCGACGTCCATCGGACCACCCCGGTCCGCGTGTCGAGCACGGTGATGCCGCGACCCTCGCGCAGCACGGTGAAGCCGTCCGTGGCCGCGACCACGTCGAACGGATCCCTGGCCGCGTTCACGTAGAGCGGGTCCTCGGCCGTGCCGCCGGTGTGGCTCCACAGCCGCCGCATCGGCGCGGGCTGCCAGGCCGTCAGCACGCGCCGGCCGGCGGCCGGATCCATCGTGTAGAGAATGCCGCCGACCAGCTGGAAGTCGCCGTTGGCGGGCAGCGGCACCGAGCCGGCGCGCCTGAAAAGCACCGATCGGGCCGGTGCGGCCCCGCCGAGTGCGAGCAGCAGCAGGGCGGTCAGCACGAGGCCGGCCCGGCGGTAGTAGGAGGCGGGCGGCGCGGCTGCGGCGGGCGGAGCCGGGGTCTCGGGGCTCAGCTCGATCAGCGCCACGCTCAGTCCTTTCGCCGGCACGCCCACACCACCAGCTCACCGGTCGACTCGCGGCAGGCGAGCCGGTCGGCGCCATGGTACGGCTCGAGGACTCGTCCGGCCTACGCGGCGCCGGGGCCGGGCAGCAGGTCGATGTCCGTAGCGTGCATGGGTTGTTCGCACTCCGAGCACCGCAGTTCCACATGGCTGGTCTTGCCGCAGGCGTGGTGGCGGTAAAGGACCGGCGGGCCGGCCTCGCCTGCCGTCCACCGGTCGCCCCACCGCACCATGACCAGGAGCAGATCGCACAGCTCTGTGCCCTTGTCGGTGAGCAGGTACTCGTGACGCACCGGCCGGGAGGAGTACTCACGCCGGGTCAGCACACCCTGGACGACCAGCCAGTTCAGCCGCTCGGCGAGCACCTTGCGGGACATGCCGAGGCCCCGCTGGAGTTGCTCGAAGCGGTTCGTGCCGGCGTAGACGTCTCGCAGGATCAGCGGCGACCACGGCTCCCCGATGACGTCGAGGGTACGGGCGATCGAGCACGCCATGGCGCCGAACTGCGTTCGCTGCATGAAGCCACGATACGCAAGATGGTTCCCTCAAGGAACGGACTCTGTTAACGTCGCCCTAGTCAGTTCCCTCAAGGAACTAACTAGGCCACGGATGAGCCGAGAAGAGGCCCTATGAGCCATCCACCGATCGTGCCGACCGACGACTGGCAAGCCGCGCTGAACACCCTGCAGGTCAGCGAAAAAGCACTCACCCGCCAGCTGGACGCGGTTGCCGCGGCGCGTCGCCGACTACCGATGACGCCGGTCGAGCACGACTACGTGTTCGAGGGCCCGGACGGGCCGGCCGGTCTGGCCGACCTGTTCCAGGGCCGCCGTCAGCTCATCGTGTACACCTTCATGTGGCACGGCGCCGACCATGTCTGCCCCGGCTGCTCGTTGTTCACCGACAATGTCGGACACCTCGCCCACCTCAACGCCCGTGATGTCACCCTGGCGTTGGTGTCTCGTGGCCCACTGGACGAGCTGCTCGCGCTGCGGCGGCGAATGGGTTGGGACCTGCCCTGGTACTCGTCGCTGAACAACAGCTTCAACGCCGACATGGGTGCCGGCGACGGGTTCGCGCTGAACGTCTTCCTCCGCGCCGGCGACCGGGTCTTCCGCACCTACTCCACCACCGCCCGCGGCGTGGAACGGCTCGGCAGCCACTGGACCTTCCTCGACCTGACGCCGTACGGCCGACAGGAGACCTGGGAGGACTCGCCGCAGGGTTGGCCGCAGACCCGGCCCTATCAGTGGTGGCGGCTGCACGACGAGTACGACACGTCGAAGGATCCGTCATGACAGCCGGCACACCGATCGCGGAGCTGCTCTTCGGGCCGGAGGATGCGACACCGTTCAACACCGACGTGGCGACCCTCAAGCCCTGGAGTCAGGCATTGGCATGCCTACGGTCGGCACACAAGTGTTGGCTGTCCACGGTACGACCGGACGGCCGTCCGCATGCCGCGCCGGTGATGCCGGTACTGGTGGACGGGGCGCCGTGCGTTGCGAGTCGCCCGAACTCCCGTAAGAGCCGAAACCTGGCCCGCAACCCGCACAGCGTCATCACCGTGAGCAGCGAAGACCTCGACCTGGTGATCAACGGCGAAGCGCACGAAGTCACCGGTGACACCGCGCTGCGCCGGGTCGCCGCCGCCTTCGCGACAAAGTACGGCTGGACTTTCGGCATCCGGGACGGCCGAGTCCACGACGAGAGCCTGCCTGGTTCGCCCCAGTACGCCTTCTACGAGATCTCCCCGGTCCAGGCCTTCGGCTACGGCGCGGACGGGCTGACCGCTACCCGGTGGCGGTTCAACCGCACCTGACAAACCGTCGGTGGAGACCGTCCGTTGCCGCCGGCGGCAACGGCGGCCCGGTCGCGCCGTGGATCTGCCGCAACCGCGCTTGATCACGTACCGCCGCCCGCGGCCGTCGCATCCTTGCGGGCCGCCCGCCCTCGCGCATCCGGGTGTGCACGTATCCCGGTCCGCTGCGGAAGGTCCGTGCCGGCTCGGATGTGACCGGCCGTCCCGGAGCCGCACCATGTGGCGCGGCAGCTGAACAGGTGCCGGGGGAGGTACACATCCAATGAGGAACAACGTTTGGTGGCGTCGGGTGGCGGCGGTCACCGTCGGCCTGGTCGCCGGCGGCGGCATCGCGGTGGTGTCGGCCGTCGAGGTCGCCGCGGCGCTGCCGTCCGGCTGCCTCGCGCCCACCCGCGGGCAGCCGACGGTGACCTGCGTTACCGAGCTTTCGACGGGTACCACGGCGGCGGCCGCCGTGGCCGACTCGCCGGTGCCGTGCGTGCTCGGCGTGGTGAGCAAGGACCGGCTCCATGCGTGCGTGATGAACCGGTATCAGTACGACATCTTCCGGATGCCGGAGGGGACGCTGGTCGGCACGGCGGTCATCCAGATCACCCAGGCGAGCGAGTTGCGCTACACCGCTCGCAAATGGCGGCACGAGTTCACGCTCGATGTGCTGTCGGCCGTCGGCGAGCTGGCCAGCGGCGTGGTCATCACGCCGGGCCTGACCTGCGACGACCTTTGTGACGCCGACGGGCTCACGTTGCCGCGCAACGTCACGGTCGGAGATCCCAAGACGGTGGTGTACCAGCCGGAGTCGGAAGGCCCCGGCAATGCCGAGACCGCGCAGGAGACGAGCGTGACGTTCGCGTCCCGCAACCCGCAGATCCCCGTCTCGGAGACGGTCCGGCCGTATCAACTGCCGACGGTGCGCTGCGACTCCTCAACGGTGATCGACAACACCAGGAACGGTGGCTGCGTGTACGCCGAGTTCGAGCCGACGTTCACGCTCAGCCTCGCCGACGACCGGGTGAACGAGACCGCCGAGCACATCCGTGACACCCAGGCGACCACCACCCACCACTGGGGACTGCAACCCGGCGGCACCAAGCTGCGGCGCACCACCAGCGACACCAACATCGCCGCCAACCGGGAGGCGGCCTGCCCGAGGTCGCTGCCGCGGCCGACCGGCAAGAGCTGCGACGAGTACCCCTTCGCCTCCACCTCGCAGGGCGCCGCGATGGAGGGCGCCGGCGACTTCAGCCGACGGATGGTCGACGCGCGGGACAACTCCAGGGCCGGCAGCGACCTCGGCCAGTTCTACCGAAGGAACCGGATCCTCGGCAACGACGCCTTCTGGGTGGAGATCACCACGTTCTGACGGCCGGCCCTTTATTGATCAACTGTGTTACGTTGCCGGCCGCCTGTACGCCTGAGTTGGGAGCCCACCATTCCATCACGCCGTTGGGCCGGTGCCGCCGCTCTGCTGGTCGCGTCCCTCCTCGATGTTCCGGCCGGACACGCGGCGCCGCCTGCGACCGCTGCCAACGGGTTCACCGCCGAACAGGTGGCCTCGTTACCGCGTGAGGCGAGCGCCGCCGTCGGTACCGTCGCCGGGTCGCACTCGGTGACCGACGACGGCCGGGCCGTCTTCGATATCCCCGTCGACGCGCCGCCAGGGGTGGCGGGCCTGCGCCCGGACATCGGCCTGCACTCCGAGCCCGGAGCCGGCGACGGCCTGCTCGGCATCGGATGGAGCCTCACCGGCCTCTCCGAGGTGCGCCGTTGCCCGCAGGGTCACGCTCAGGCCGGCGGCTTCCCGCAGCCCGTCGGCGACGAATTCGGTCGTCCGGACGGCTTGTGCCTGTCGGGGCGGCCGCTCGTCCGGACGCAGGGCGACGAGTTCCGTACCGAGGTCGACAGCTTCCACCGCGTGGTGGCGCACGGGAGCGCCGACGCCGCGGGCCCGCAGGGTTTCGAGGTGTGGGGCAGGGACGGCCGGGTCCTGCGGTACGGGTTCGCCGACAACGCGCTGCTGAGCGCCGACGGCCGACGGTACCGCTGGCTGTTGCAGGAGATCCGCGACCAGAGCGGCAACCACATCGACGTCGAGTACCGCCGGGAGTGCCCCGGTGCGGGGCAGCCCTGCGACGAGCCGGCGCCCTACCAGCTGCGTTACGGCGGTCACCGTGGGCCGTCGGGTGAGACGGGGCACGACCGGTGGGTCCGCTTCGGGTACGAGCCGCGTACCGACACGCTGGCCGGCTACTCGGCGCCGGGACAGCTGAGCCGCCGTACGCAGCGGATGACCTGGATCGCCACGGCGGTCGACGACAGGGTGAGCCGCCGCTGGCGCATCGACTACGCCAAGCGGGACGGCGCGAGCCGGGTCGAGCGGGTGCGCGAATGCACCGACGACGCCGGTGGCGAGGTGTGCAAACCCGGCACCTCTTTCCGGTACCGCGACACCGACGTCTTCGCCGGCGAGTCCGCGAAGGGCCCGGCGGTGCCGTGGTGGTTCAACTGGGACAACTCCCGCTACGACAATCCGATCGTGCTCGACGCCAACGGCGATGGGCGTGACGATGTGCTCAACCCCGTCAACGAACGCGACTTCTCGTTCTGCCGGGGGACGCTCGACACGAAATGCTGGGCGAATCCGCGTTGGACGCTGGCGCTGGCGACCGGCCGCCGCGACGCACCCTTCACCGTCACGACCGTCACCGCGGCGAACGCCCATCCCTCGGACGGCCGGCCACCCAAACTCACCTGCCTGTCGCAGGCCGCGGTGTTCGACTACGACGGCGACGGTCGTGACGACCTGCTGAACACCTGCGGCGGAGGCACCGACTACATCCAGGTGTTCGTCGCGACGGACAAGGGTTTCCAAGCCGTCGAGGTCGACGCGGCAAGTACCACCAAGTACCCGCTCTGGGTCTGGCCCGCCGACCTCAACGGCGACAGCCTCACCGACCTTGTCGTCTGCGGCGGGGACAAGACAAGGACCCCGGTCATCCGATTCGGGCGAGGCCCCGGCAAGGGCTTCGATCCGGCGCGTACCCTTCCGATCCTCTTCCCTCTCGGCGAGAACGGCTATCCGCCGAGCTGGGCCGCGTGTGAGCGGCAGCCCGCTTTCGTGGACGTCGACGGTGACGGGATCGCCAACCTGCTGGTGTCGATCCGCAAGGGCAGCCCGAAGGCCGCCGACTTCCAGGAGTCGTGGAAGTCGTTGGTGATCGGTCCGAACGCCGCGGTGTGGAAGGACACCGGCCTGGTGTTCGACGGGCCGCAGGAGCACACCGGCAACGGAGATCTCCCGGTCGCCGTCAACCACGACGTTCCCCTGGCCGGACAGCATCAGCTGCGGTTCCTGGACGCCAACGGCGACAGGTTGGCGGACGCTCTGCGGTTGGATGACGGCCTGGTCACCCTGCGGCTCAACACCGGGCGTGGTTTCGGGCCGGCCACCAGGGTCCTCGAGAAGCGGCCGGACTGGGCCTGGCACGAGCTGAGCGCGTACTCGTTCCGCCGGGCCGTCACGCGCGACCTCGACCGTGACGGCCGCGACGACCTGCTGTTGCCGTACGGCCGGGCCGACCAGCCGAACCGGCTGCGCTGGGTGCTGTATTCCGCGCGGGGTGCGGGATTCGAACCGGCCGAGGCCGCGCAGTGGAGCCTGGCCTACCGCGTGTCACCGCTGACCGCCGACGTCGACGGCGACGACAGCCCGGACCTGATCACCGCCGTCGACGAGCCGGGGCTGCGCGACGGCCCCACCGAGGGACTGCGCATGGTGGTCCGCTACGGCGACAGCGCCCGCGGCAACCTGCTCACGTCCGTGCTCGACGGTGTCGGCCGCAGCGTGGTCTTCGACTACTCGGCCGCGGTGGACGGCGAGCGGGTCTACCGGCGTACCGCCGACTGCAAGACCCGGCAGAGCTGGTGCCGCGCCCGGGTCGGCCCGCTGGTCGGCGCCGTCACGGTGCAGGTCGCCGAGCGCGACGGCCCGGTCGGCGTGGACGACACCGTCTGGCGCCGGGTCCGCCGCACCACGTTCCGCTATGAGGACGCCCGGGTCGGCTGGTACGGCCGCGGATCCCTCGGCGTCGGCCGCCGGGTCGAGCAGAGCTTCGGCGCCACCGACGACGAACGCGGCGACACGATCACCCGCCGGTACGGCAACGACGTCTTCCACGACACCGAGCCGGACACCACCGTTCGGCAGTGGTACCCGTTCCACGAACAGGTCCTGGAGCAGACCACGGTGTCGGCGCCGGTGCGGCAGGGCCTGACCGATCCGCGGTCCGAGCGCCGGACGGTCACCACCGTCAGCCGTCCCGAGGTGCGGATCTCGGCGGCCGGCCGGCCGTTCGTGACGGTCCCGTCGACCGAGCAGACGACCACCATGGCTCCCGTGGACGGCGGGTCGAGCCGCCGGGTCGGCGGCGTCGGCACCACCGTGGCGGTCAACGGCGACGGCAACCCCACAAGCACCGTCGTCAAACACCAGAACGGCCGGGGCGAGCCGGTCGAGCAGATCGAGACCACCGTCGAGTACGACGCGAGCGCCGCGCTGCGTACGCGGTGGCTGCTGGACCGGCCGCACCTGCTCACAGTGCGGCACCAGCGCGGGGGTGCCGCCTCGCAGCGGGTCACCCTCAGCACCTGGGACGACCGTGGGCTGAGCGACGTGACGACCAGGGAACCCGACGATCCGGCACGCCGGCTGGTCACCGACACCGACCACGACGAGTTCGGCAACGTGACACTGACCGCCGCCGGCGAACGCGGGGCGCCGGCCGGGAAGCAGCGTCGTGACGAGACCCGCTACGACGACCGCGGCCTGCTGCCGATCCGTACCGTCAACGCCGAGGGCCACGTCAGCACCGTGCGCGGCGACCCGGTGACCGGGCAGCCGCTGGTGGTGGTGGACCCCAACGGCGTGGTGCGGCGGTACGCCTACGACGGGTTCGGCCGGGTGGTCCGCGACCGGGGGCCGCTCGGTGACACCGTCACCCGCTACACGCGCGTCGACAACGACGACCAGGGCGACCCGCGGGCCCGGACCCGCACCACCGTCACCGCGCCGGGCGGCGCGATCACCACCTCCGACGCGGACTCGCTCGGGCGCGCCGTGGTCAGCGGCCGGGACGGCTACGCCGGCGCCAGGATGCTCACCGAGACCAGCTACGACTGGGCCGACCGTCCGCTCGAGGTGTCCCTGCCGCACGGGCCGGGCGACAAGCCGGAGGGCACCAGCTGGACGGTCTACGACGCGTTGGGCCGGGTCACGGCGCACTCGCGTTCGGACTCCACCGTGACCAAGTTCCGCTACGCGTCGCCCGATGAGGTGCCGTCCGCGCCGAAGTGGCGGCCGAGCATCAGGACCGCCGCCGCGACCGCCGTCGCGGTCATCGATCCGCTCAGCCACCGGCAGGTGGAGGTGCGCGACGACACCGGCGCCCCGGTGGCCCGCGTCGACGGGGACGCGGTGACCCAGCTCGAGTACGGCGGCTTCGGCGCCCTCGAATCGATCATCGACCCCGGTGGCGCGGTCACCCGCTTCTCGCCCGATCAGTACGGCCGCGTCGACACGGTCGAGTCGCCGGCCACCGGCAGGCACAGCTACACCTACACCGCCTTCGACGAGGTGCTGACGCACACCGACCCGGAACAGCGCACCACCACCTACGGCTACGACAAGCTCGGCCGTACGGTGTCGCGGCTCGACGCCCGCGGCACCGCGAGCTGGCATTACGACGGGCCCGGACCCAACGCGATCGGCAAGCTCACCGAGGCGGCCGGGCCGCAGGGCCATCTCACCCGATACTTCTACGAGCCCGTCACGGCACCGCGGCCCTGCGGCCCGGCCGACCCGGCGATCTGCACCGCGGCGAACCGCGGCCTGCCCGACGCCGAGGAACGCGTCATCGGCGGCAGCACCTTCCGCACCGAATTCGATCAGGATGACGCGGGACGGCTGTCCCGGGTGCGCTATCCGGCGTCGGCGGGCCGCGGCTTCGAGGTGGAGTACGGCTACGACACCGCCGGCAACCCGACCGAGGTACGCGACTACGCGACCAAGCAGGCCTACTGGACCTACGTGGGAACCGACCGCGGCGACCGGATCACCGACGAGCGGTTCGGCAACGGGGTCCGCGTCAGGTACGACTTCGAGCCGGTCAGCGGTAACCGCGAAGGCATCGAGGTCAAGCGCGACAGGACCCGCCTACAGGGTCTCGTCTACCGCTACGACAAGGCCGGCAACCTGCTGGAGGTCAACGACCGGGTCCGCGGCGAACGCAGCCGTTCCTACGTGCCGGACGGGCTGAACCGGGCCTGGCAGGCCAAGGCCGGCGACAAGGTCGTCGAGGAGTTCGGCTTCGGCGGCGACGGCGGCATCACCGCGCAGCGCGGCATCGGGGACTACGGGTACGCGCGGCCGCACGTGGTGCGCACCGCCGGCGCCAACAGCTACGAGTACGACGCCGCCGGCAACCAGATCCTCCGCACGGGGCCGGACGTCGCCGGCACGGTGCAGCGGATCGCGTACACGCCGGTCAACCTGCCGTCGCGGATCGAGACCGGCGCGGACCGGGCGGTCACCGAGTTCGACTACGACGCCGACGAGCGGCGGGTGGTCCGCCGCACGCCCGAGGCGGTCACCGAATATCTGCCCGGTTACGAGCGCCGCCGGGACCGGGCTTCCGGAAGCGTCGAGCACCGCTACAGCGTCAGCGTCGGCGGCCGCGTCGTGGCTCAGGTGGTGCGGGCGGAGCCGGCGACCGGCCCGGCCGCGGCCGAGCGCGTGTACTACGGCCACGCGGACAACGGCGGTTCCCTGCTGGACGGCAGCGACGCGGCGGGTGGGTCCGCGTACCGGCAGACCTTCGGCATGTTCGGCGCCCCGGTGGAGCTGGCCGCGGCGGAGGCGACCGGCGAGCGCGGTTACGGTGGCCGGCGCCAGGACGCCGGCACCGGCCTGATCGACCTCGGTGGCCGCTTCTACGATCCGAAGCTCGGCCGGTTCATCTCCGCCGACCCCGCGCTGACCGCTCTGGTCGGGGTCGGGTCGCCGCAGGGCGGCCTGGTCGACCGCATCCGGGCCGGCTCGCAATCGGCAACGAAGCCTGGGCTTCCCGCGGCTGACCTGCTGGAGCCGTACTCCTACGCCGGCAACAACCCGCTGACCTGGTCGGATCCCACCGGCTTCGCGCCGGACGACGGCGACGGCGGCCTCGCCGTGCTGCACGAGGAGTGGGCCCGGAACTTCTGGCAGGGGCTACAGGACACGATCAGCGGTTTCGGGTGGGGCCTCGCGGAGGGCGTGCTGCCCAACGGGGCGATCAACCACCTGGTGCTCGACCTCGCCTGGGGCCTCGGCAAGCCGACGCAGAACTTCCAGTTCGGTCGCGGCGTCGGCCAGATGCTCAGCGGCGGATTCATGGCGGCCGGCGGCCCACCGACCGCCGCGGGCGGGCTGGTCCTGACCGGCGGCGGCGTCGTGCCGGCCGTCGGTCTGGTCGCCGCGGGCGAGTACATGACGGTCGTCGGCGTGACGAACGTCGGCATGGGCTTCAACCTCATGCTCCAGTCCACGCTGAACGCGGGCAAGCGGGACACCGGCGACGGCCCGGCCGGATCGGGTGGCTCATCGGGACCGGACGGCCCGGCCGGCTCGGGTGAGAAGTCCGGCGCCGCCCCGAACACCGGAAATGGCAGCCTCGAGGCCGGCGAGCTGGGCAACCTCAGGCCGATCCACGGAACCAATCCGGGCCAGGCCGCCGAGCTCCGCAAGCTCAGCGACGACGAACTACTGAGGTCTTTCAACAATCCGGCTGACGGCGGTGCCGTATTGGTGACCAAGGACGGCACTATCATGAACGGTCACCACAGAATTGAAGAGCTTCAGCGGCGCATGAATGACCCCGACAGTGCCATTACCCCGTGGACGCGTGTTCGCATCGACCAGTATCAGCGCGAGTTGCCGAGCGACGGGTTCTGGTACTGAGAATGGATCCGGACGTGAGTTCATCGGAAATTCGTCAAGAGTCGAGGATGGCGGTCGACGACCCGTCTTTCAGCGTCAGGGTGGCCGGCGTGGCCGAGCTGGTCAGGATGCACTCCGAGGCCAGGGTGGACGGATCGTCGGCGACATGGAGCTCCGAGGTGGCTCTGGCCTCGCAGGTGGCCGCGGACACGAAGGCGATCTTGATCCCCACCATCAGGAATGGCGGTCCGGCCACTCGTCCTGAGACATGGCGATGTCATGTCTGGTTCGTCGATCGAGACCTGGAGCCGACGGTCTCGATGCTGGATGTCCGGCGAGACACGTTCCTCGCACTTCGGGAACTGACCGACCGGGTACAGCTCAACAAGGTGGTTCGACTGCTTGTCGACGGCTACCGGTTGAGTGCCTTGAGCTGAATGACTCAACCGTGTCACTCGCACAGCGGATCGACGGCGCGCGGCGGCTCGGTACCGATCTGATAGGTGTTCATTTCCGGCATCTTTCCTGCGGCGATCTTGTCGGCCAGCTCCCAGAAGCTGCTCGACCAGGCACCCCCGGCGTCGATCTCGCGGAGGATCGCCCACTGCCGGCTGCCGCGCATCGCCTCGGACGCTCGTTGCCGCCCGGCGGTGTCGTCCGCCTCGGTGGCGCGCCGGAACTCCCGGATCCAGCCGCACCCGACCCGCCCGGTGATCTGCGCCGCGAACTGGTAGCGGTCATTGGTGCCGAGTCCGGTCAACGCGGCCTCGTCGAAGCCGGGCGGCAGCGGCACGTCGGCCAGCATGTCCGCGGCCACCGCGGCGGCACGGTCCCGCGTCACCACCGTCTTCGGCAGCGACGCCTGCCAGGTCCGCACGCCGACCCGCTCGACCTTGGTGAGCACCTGGTCGAACGCCGCCCGGGTCCACGGCCCGCTGGTCCGCAGCTCGGCGAACGTTCCGTCGCGCGCCTGGAGCATCACCGCGAAGTCGGAGTCGCTGTAGGTGAACAGGCTCCCCGGTGAGGTGGCGACGGTCACCGCCCGCGGGGCGCTGACGTCGAGCCGGTCGGTGTAGTAGCTCTCGTACTGATCGGCCGGGTACCAGGTGAACTCGAGCTGCCGCTGCCCGCGGACGTACGCCACGGTTCCGGTTCCGTCGGTGGCGAACCCGTACACCGACTTCGCCACCCAGCCGGGCTCGTGGATCCACAGCACCGGGTCGATCTCGATGGGCTCGGACGGCGAGGCGGGCGCGGAGGCCGGCGCCGGGGCGGCCGCCGGCTCACCGGAGCGGTCGCGCAGCGCGATGGACACGGTCAGCAGGCCCACGAGGACGGCGGCGGCGGTCAGCCACGCGGCGGCGCGGCTGGTGATGGTACGGCGGAAGGCCGGACGGGGCTCAGACACGATCTCCTCCAACAGGTCCCGGTCGGCCCCGTGGAGATGCGGGCCGGCCGGTGCCGGGTCGGCGAGCCGGATCAGGCGATCGAGCTGCTCGTCGGTCATCGGTCCTCCTTCGCGGCGGGTGCGGTCACGACACCCAGCACATGTCCGGGTACGGCGAGATCGTTACCGAGCAGCCGGCGCAGCCGGGTCCGGGCCCGGTTCAGCCGGGTCCGGACGGCCGCCGGGCGGATGCCGAGCACCGCGGCCACGTCACGCGGTTGCAGACCCTCCCAGACGGTCAGGGTGAGCACCTCACGGTCCAGTTCACCGAGCCTGCCGAGCGCCGACTGGACGGCCAGCCGCTCACCCACCTCGGCCGCCGGGTCGTGGGTCGTCGCGGTGAGCCGGTGCCGCAGCCGCTCGCCGAGCCGTTCCCGGCGGACGCCACCGCGATGATGGTTGGCGAGCACCCGCCGGGCCACGCCGTATAGCCAGAGCCGCGCTTCCTCGCCCGGCGGCATCTCGGCGCATCGGCGCCAGGCGACCAGGAACGTCTCGGCGACCACGTCGGCCGCGTCCTCGCGCTGCGCGACCCTGCGCAGCGCGTACGCCAGCAGCGGTGCGAAGTGCGCGGCGTATACCCGCCGGAAGCGATCCTCGTCCTCGTTCGCAGAGCTCACATCTCATCATGTCCGCACCGGCCCGAATCGTTACAGGCCGTACCGGAGCCTTCCGGTCAACGCAGCGCGCGGATGGCGCGCAACTCCTCCGTGGTGAGCGGGCCCCGCGCTTCGGCGGCTACGCACTCGGCCAGTTCCGCGCGGTTCTTGACGCCCAGAACGACGGTGGCGACGCCCGGGACGGTGAGCGCGTAGCGGTGCGCCAGGGCCGCGGGGGTCTCACCGAGTTCGGCGGCGAGCTTGCGGAACGGCTCGGCGCGGACGTAGTCCAGGGCGGCCGGGTGGTCCGCCGGGATCGGGCGATCCAGTCCGGCGGTGAGCGAACCCGCGGCCACCACGCGGATGGCGCTTACCGCGACACCGTTCTGGCTCGCCATTCCGGCGATGTCCTCGTTGGCCGGGGGTTGCGGATCGAACGGCCACAGGTCGCCGGTGAGGTCGAGTGCGTTGACGATCACCTGGGCGGCGTCCGGGCGTGGGGTGTCGCGCAGCGCGTCGAGTACGGTCGCCGGGTATCCGACGGCGGTGATGCCCCACGCCCGGATCAGGCCCTCGTCGCGCAGCCGTTCGAACTCGACGACCACCTCGCCGCGGTAGTGCTCCCAGCTGATGTTGTCCGGTGGGTTGGGCGCCGCCGCGTCGCGCGGGCGCAGGTGGGTGTGCAGCAGGAACAGGTCGAGGTGGGTGCGGCCCAGTCGCCGCAGGCTGGCGTGCAGGCTACGGCGGATGCGGGCGGCGAAGTCCCGCTGCTCGTCGTCCGGCAGCTGCACCTTGGACGTGATCATCACCTCTGGGGCGGGTTTGGCGCGTAGCGCCTCGCCGGCGACGCGTTCCGCCTCGTGGTCGTCGCCGTAGCTGGGCGCCAGGTCCATCATGGTGATTCCGGCGTCGATGGCGGCGTGCACGGTCGCGGTCGCTTCCGCGCGGTCGGTGTCACCCCAGACCGCGCCGATACCGCCACCACCCAGGGTCAGCGCGCTGATCCGGCCGAGCCGTCCGAAGTCTCTGGTCTGCATGAACCGACCGTACGACCTGGAGCGCGCTCCAGATCAAGCCGGCGAGGAGGCTAGAGTCGGCGCAAGCTTTGCGGGGGCGCCGCGCAGACGATCTTTCCGATGGAAATGCCGGTGCAAACAACAGAAGAGCGGTCCGGGCGCAAACCGGACCGTAAGCGTTCTTCTCGACCGTTCGGTGGTCGAGTCAATGAATGCTGCGCGCGGCACATGCAACAGACCTGCACATCCGCAGCATTGACTCACGTCGATAGCGATACCTATGTTTTTCATAGACGTCTCGTCAATATCGCGATCGGGCGCCATTTAGTGCCGTCGCCCGTCACCGGGGATTGAGTCGCCCTGAAACGGAGAATCCGCCATGCGCAAGAAGCCTCTGCTGGGCGCCGTCGCCGCGCTGACCGTACTGATCGGGGTCGCGGGCATGAATGCGGCCTTCGCCGCCGCCCTCTTCGGCGACACCTTCGATGACGGTGACGCGAACGGCTGGACCAAGACGGGTGGCAGCTGGTCGGTGGTCAGCGACGGGTCACCGGCCTACCGGCAGGCGAGCACCGGCGCGAATGCCAAGACACAGGCCGGCGACCTGGCCTGGACCGACTACACCCTGCGCGCCCGGGTCAAGCCGACCGCCTTCGCGACGTCCGCCCGCTCGGTCGGGATCACCGCGCGCAGCACCACGTTGAGCAGCTACTACGCCCTCGTGCTTACCGGTGGCGGCGCGGCGCAGTTGCAGCGGGTCGCGAACGGCACCGTCACGACCCTCGGCTCCGCGGCGGTCGGCGTCACCACCGGTACCTGGTACGACCTGGCGCTGCGGGTGACCGGCTCCACGCTGGCCGGTTCGGTCAACGGCACCCAGGTGGTGCAGGCGACGGACTCGACGTTCGCCGCGGGGCGGATCGGCCTGGTCACCTCCTACGCGTCGGCCACCTTTGACGACGTGGTGGTGGAGACCCCGGCACCCGGTCCCGACCCGACCGGTACGACACCGCCCACCTCGCCGCCGGACCCCGGCGACTGCCGTGTCGCCGGAGCTCCCACCGGCTTCGCGACAGTGAACGCACTCGGCCGCAACGGCACCACCGGCGGCGCGGGCGGCGCCACCGTCGCGGTGGACACCGCCGCCGAACTACTTGGCGCGATCGGGCGTACCGAGCCCCTCACCATCTGCGTCAGCGGCACGATCGCCCTGCCGGCCGGCATGTACGACGTCGCATCGGACAAGTCGATCGTCGGCGTGGGCGCCACCGCGGGCATCACCGGCGGCGGCTTCAACATCGGCCTGCCGGTCTCGACGGTGACGTCGCCGCCGGCCAATGCCGTGCAGAACGTGATCATCCAGAACCTGTCGTTCCGCA
Organism: Amorphoplanes digitatis; assembly: GCF_014205335.1. NCBI lineage: Bacteria > Bacillati > Actinomycetota > Actinomycetes > Micromonosporales > Micromonosporaceae > Actinoplanes > Actinoplanes digitatis. Next base: position 2,400,039 of record NZ_JACHNH010000001.1, read on the forward strand.
ACGCCGCCGACGACTCCATCAACGTGCAGATGTTCTCCCATCACGTGTGGCTCGACCACAACGACCTGGCGCAGGGCTACGACGGCCTGATCGACATCAAGCGCGGCTCGTCGTACGTGACCGTGTCGTGGAACCACACCCACCACCACACCAAGAACATGCTGCTCGGCCACGACGACGCCAACGGGGCGCAGGACACCGGGCGGCTGATGGTCAGCTACCACCACAACTGGTTCGACGCGACGCCACAGCGCAACCCGCGGGTCCGCTTCGGCGAGCCGGTGCACGTATACAACAACTACTACTTCTACAACACCGACACCGGCGTGGCCTGCCAGAACAACGCCGGATGCCTGGTCGAGGGCAACTACTTCGAGAACGTCGAGGAGCCGGTGACAAACACGTACGCCGGGCCGGCGGGCCGATGCGTCGCCCGCAACAACGTCTTCGCCGGCGAGTCGGGGACGCCCGACTGCTCCGGCACCGTGCGGGAGGCCGGCGCGTACTACGCGTACACGCTGGACGACCCGAACGCCGTCAAGGCGATCGTGACCGGCGCCGCCGGCGTGGGGAGGGTGTCATGAACCGCCGCGTCGTCGCGCTCCACGCGCTGACCACAGTGCTGATCGCCACCGGTCTGGCCGGCACGGCCAAGGCGGCAACGGCCGCCGCGGTCGCCGCCCCGGACGGCTTCGCGTCCGTCGCGGCGCTGGGCCTGCCCGGCACCACCGGCGGCGTCGCGGGGCCGACCGTCACGGTCGACACCACCGACGAACTGCTCACCGCGATCGACACGGTCGGCCCGATGACCATCCAGGTGTCGGGCACCATCGCCATCACCAGCAAACAGGGTGTACGGCCGAACAAGACGATCGTGGGCCTCGGCTCCTCGGCGGTCATCACCGGTGGCGGCTTCGACTTCTACCGCTCGTCGAACGTGATCGTGCGGAACCTGACGTTCACCAACGCGGAGGACGACGCCGTCAACGTCGGCCAGCAGTCGCACCACATCTGGATCGACCACAACACCTTCGTCCGACCGGTCGACGGCTCGATCGACATCGTCCGCGGCGCCGACTACGTGACCGTGTCCTGGAACCACTTCGCCGGAACCGACAAGAGCATGCTGATCGGGCACTCGGACGGCGCCGCGTCGACCGACATCGGGCACCTGAAGGCCAGCATCCACCACAACTTCTTCGACGGCTCCCGTCAGCGTCACCCGAGGGTGCGCTTCGGCGAACCGGTGCACGTCTACAACAACTACTTCCGGGGCAACGAGCTCTATGGCGTCGCGTCGACCGAGAACGCGGGAGTGCTTGTGGAGGGCAACTACTTCGCCACGGTGCCGTTCCCCTGCCACTCGACGAGCGGGTACGCCGACAGCGGCCCGGGCCGGTTGGTGCAGCGCGCCAACGTGTTCGTGGGCTCCGGGCCGTGCGAGGCGGGCGGTGCCGTCGTGGAGCCGCGGACGTTCTATGCGTACACGTTGGATGCCGCAGCGAGCGTTCCGGGCCTGGTCACGGGCGGGGCCGGCGCGGGCCGGCCCTGACGATCGTCACACCGTGAACTGGCCGACAAGGGTCTGTAGCTTGCTGGCGAGGCCGGACAGTTCGTTCGCGGTCTGGCGGGTTTCTCCGACACCCAGGTAGGTGTCCTGAGCCGCCTTGGCCACCACCGTGATGGTGTCGGTGATGTTGGCGGCGCCGGTTGCGGCCTCGGCGACATTGCGGCCGATCTCGCTGGTTGTCGCGGTCTGTTCCTCGACGGCCGAGGCGATGGTGTTCGAGTACCCGTTGATCCGTTCGATGACATGCGTGATCTCACCGATCGCCGTGACCGCCGCACTGGTATCCGTTTGGATGACCTTGATGCGGCTGGAGATCTCTTCGGTGGCCTTGGCGGTCTCCTGAGCCAGGTCCTTCACCTCGGAGGCGACCACCGCGAAGCCCTTGCCGGCCTCGCCCGCGCGGGCGGCCTCGATGGTGGCGTTGAGCGCCAGCAGGTTGGTCTGCTCGGCGATCGAGGTGATCACCTTGACGATGTCGCCGATCTCGGCGGACGAGGCGCCGAGCTTGCTCATGGTGCCGTTGGCGTTCTGGGCGACGGCGACGGCGTTCTGGGCGATCCCGGCGGCGTCTGTGGCGCTGCCCGCGATCTCCCGGATGGAGGCGGTCATCTCCTCGACGGCGGCCGCGACGGTGTCGACGTTCGACGAGACCTGTCCGGCCGCCGCCGACACCGTTTCGGCTCGGTCGCTGGTCTGCTCGGCGGTGCCGGCGATCTGGGTGCTGGCGGAGGCCATCCGCTGGGCGTATTCGGTGAGTGTCTGACTGCTGCCGCTGATCTGCCCGACGGTGGTGCGCAGGGTGCCACAGGCGCGGTGCAGTTCGGCGGCCATTTGTCCGATCTCGTCCCGGCTGTCCGCGTCGACACTGCGGGTCAGGTCGCCGTCGGCGATGGCGCGGATCACTCCCGACAAGGCGCGTACCCGCCGCGCCAGGCCGCGAGCCACCAGCAGCCCGAACGTTCCGGCGAGCAGCAGGCCCACAGCGAGCACGGAGATGGTGATCGTGCGCGCGGTGGTGTACCGGTGGTCGGCTTCGACGGCGGCGGCGGCGGCCTCGGCGTTCTCGGCGGCGATCAGTGCGTTCAGGTGGGTCATAGTCGCTTTCGCGGCCGGGTCCAGCTCGCTGTCGCGGATCTGTTCCACGTCCGCATGGCGCTTGCTGGCGGGTAGGAAGTGGGTGTCCCGCGCGGTGCGGTAGCGCTGCCACGCTGCTTCCAGCCGGTTGAGCAGGGCGGGGTCCGCGGTGATCTTCTGGTAGTCCTGCACATCCTGCTGGAACGTCGCGTCGGCGGCCTTGATGTCCTGCTCGTAGCGGGCCTTGCTGGCGTCCGAGGTGGTCAGGGCGTGCTTGAGCACCGCGGACCGCATGACACCGATGTCGACGGCGATCTTCTCCAGGTGCTGACCGGGCACGATGCTGCCGGTGTACAGCTCGTGGACCGCGGCGCTGAGCTGTGACATCTGCACTATCGCGAAGGCACCGACGCCGGCGCCCACCGTCGCCAGCACGACCACGACAAGGAGGATCTTGGTGTACAGGCGGCGGTTGAGGATCCAGCGAGTCACTGCGCCGGGCCGCTTGCGGGTAACCGTTACTTCAGCAGTCATTGCCATCGCCTGGACTCTCAGCCGCGTTGCGCCAGTGGGGTTGCCTGTCGAATCGGTAGCGTCGCTCGGATCTTGCTGAGGTTGCGACCCAGGTCATACGGCGGCAGCTGAGTAGGGTCGGTGGGGCCCGTTCGATCGCATCGACAGGAGAAGACGCGTGGCGCTCACCGACGATGCGATCGGGAAGATCAAGAACATGATGACGGCACCTTTGTGACGAGCCTTGATCCCGGTGTGCTGCTGGATGCGCTGAGCTTCGTGGTGGACTTCCATCGCGACGACACGGTTCTGCAGTTCCTCGAGGTGCGCCGGATCCTGGAGCCGGCGGCGACCGCGCTCGCGGCGGAGCGCGTCGTCGGAGAGCTGGACAACGACCACGACTATCCGCGGATGAGCCGGCGGATCATCCGGCTGATCCACGCCGAGGGCGGGGTGGCCGCGCCGTGAACCCTGTCGAGCGTGTCCGGCTCGGCCGCACGAACGTGCACGTGACCCGGCTGGGGCTGGGTCTCGCCCCGCTCGGCGGGCTGTTCACCCCGGTCGGCGCCGATGCGGCCCGGGACACCGTCGAGCATGCCTGGCGGCTGGGCATCCGGTACTTCGACGTGGCGCCGCTCTACGGCAACGGGCTGGCCGAACGGCGGGCCGGTCCGGTGCTGGCGAGCAAGCCGCGCAACGAGCTCGTGCTCTCCACCAAGGTGGGCCGGCTGCTGAGGCCGGGCGGCGCGGACAGCCAGGACATCTGGGCCGAGCCGACCGACGTGACGCCGGTCTTCGACTTCAGCGGCGGGGGCGTGCTCCGGTCGTACGAGGAAAGTCTTGATCGTCTCGGCCTGGGCCGCGCCGAGGTCCTGCATCTGCACGACCCGGACCTGCATTTCGGCCAGGCCGTGCGCGAGGCGCTCCCGGCGCTGGCCGAGCTGCGCGACCAGGGCCGGATCGACGTCGTGTCGGCCGGGATGAACCAGGCCGGGATGCTCGCCGACCTGGTGCGCACCGGCGAGCTGGACGCGGTGCTGCTGGCCGGGCGGTTCACGCTGCTGGACCAGTCGGGCGCGGAGGCGCTGCTACCGCTCTGCGCCGACCGCGGCGTCTCGGTCATCGCCGGGGGAGTGTTCAACTCGGGGCTGCTCGCCGATCCGCGGCCGGGCGCCCGGTTCGACTACGCGCCCGCCGATCCGCGGCTGGTCGAGCGGGCGCTGCTGCTGCGGGAGGTGTGCCGGCGGCACGGCGTCGCGCTGCGCGCCGCCGCGATCCAGTTCCCGCTGACGCACCCGGCGGTGAGCTGCGTGCTGGTCGGCGCCCGCACGCCCGCCGAGGTCGAGGACGCCGTGCGGATGGCCGCGGCGCCCGTACCCGGCACGCTCTGGTCCGATCTCCGCTCGGAAGGACTCATTGCATGATCATCGATGCGCACCAGCACCTGTGGACCGCCGACTACCCGTGGTTGCAGACGCCCTCGCTGACCCGGATCCGGCGCGACTACACGGTGGACGACCTGCGCGCGGCCATCGGCGCCGCGGGCGTCGATCGCACGGTGCTGGTCGAGGCGGGCCGGTGCGACGCCGCCGAGACCCGGCTGTTCCTGAAGATCGCGCAGGACACTCCGGAGATCGCCGGCGTGGTCGGCTGGGCCGGCCTACAGGATCCGGACCTGGCCGCGACGATCGCCGGCTACCGTTCCGGCCCCGGCGGCCACCTGCTCGTCGGCATCCGGGACCAGGTGCAGGCCGAGCCGGACGACTTCCTCGACCGGCCCGGCGTGCGTGCCGGCCTGGCCACGGTGGCCGCTGCCGGGCTGGTGAACGAGCTGGTGGTGCGCTGCACGCAACTGCCGTCGGTGGCGCGGGCCGCCGCCGCGCTGCCGGGGTCCACGTTCGTCCTCGACCACCTCGGCAAGCCGGAGATCGCGGCCGGCGCGGTCCGGCGGTGGCGCGAGCTGATCGCGCCGGTCGCCGCCCGGCCGAACGTGATCGCCAAGCTGTCCGGCCTGGTCGCCGAGGCGGACTGGGCGACCTGGACCCCGGCCGACCTCAAGCCGTACGTCGACACCGCGGTCGACCTGTTCGGCACCGGCCGGCTCATGTTCGGCTCGGACTGGCCGGTCCTCGAGGTGGCGGCCACCTACACCGAGGTCAAGGACGCGATGACCGGGCTGCTCGGCGGCGTACCGGCCGACGTCTTCGGCGGCACCGCCATCGACACCTACCACTTGGAGATCATGCCTCCGCGGTGACTGGGCACCCTCCCGCGGACACCACCCGCACCTTCGCGTTCCAGACCGCGGCCGGGGCGAGCTCTCGCCCCGGCCGGTTGGTCAGGCGCAGCGTCTGCCGTTGTTGAGGCAGGCGGTGATCTTCCTCATCTGACGGTCGGAGTTGACGTTGATGAAGTCGTTGTGGTCGGAGAACGGGTTGTGGTTCTCCTCGGGGAACGAGTCGAGTGCGAACTGGCCCCTTGCCTGCACGTCCCGCGGGATGTCGTAGGAGATGGTGATCCGCAGCTGCGGGATGGCCTTGAAGCCCTGCGGGCAGGCGCCCGTCGACCGGTCGGCGAAGGCGAGGTGGGCGCGGTGGTTGTCGCTGTCGATGTCCTTGCCGTTCCAGCAGCCGGGGAAGTCCTGCACGCGCTGGACCTTGCTGCCGGCCGGGCAGATCGGGTACTTGTCCGACAGCCGGTCGGCGAAGCCGGAGCAGGTCCAGGTGGCGCGGGCGTTCGCCGGGCCGCGGCTGGTCGGCTTGGCGTCACCGGTCAGCGCGCGCAGGAAGCGCGGCATCGCGCTGACCTTGCCGGTGGGGTTGCCGCGGTACTCGATCAGCACGGCGGCCGGGCGCACGATGCCGCCGGTGTTGCCGGGCAGCTCCAGGTCGGGTCCGCTGGGGTCGGGGAGCGCCTGGCCGTTCTGGTTGCCGGCGTCCTGGCCCTTGCCCAGAGTGCAGGCCGCGAGCCTGTCCAGGCCCTCCGGCCGCCGCGCGACGCGGCCGATGGAGATCACGATCCGCTCGATCGTCGCGGTCCGTTTCGCTTGCAGCGCGCCGAGCACGCCGCCGTCGCCCGGCGCCCGCACCAGGCGCTCGTCGGCGTCGGCGATCTGCCTGTCCAGCTCGGCCAGGTTGCGGTCCACCTCGGCGAGAGCCTGATCCGGTACGCCGGGCAGCTTGTCGCGTACCGAGGGGCAGCGCACGGACGGGTTGGCCACGCTGCGGGTGCTCGCCGTGGTGTGCCCGGCGTGCATGCCGTCGTAGCTGACCTCGCACTCGACAAGCGACACCATCCGGGCCGACCGGATGTTCAGCATGCGGCTGATCTTCTTGAGGGCGGTGGCGCGCTCGGCGCGGAGCCGGGCGATCACCGAGTCGTTGAGGTCCGGGTCGATCCGGCCCTTGCCGGCGGCGATCCGGTCGTTCGCGGCGGCGACGGCCCGGTCCAGCTCGGCGAGCCGGCGGTCGATCGCGGCGCGCAGGCGGGCGGGCACCGCGGGGAGCCGGTCGCGCACCCGTGGGCAGGAGACGGTCGGCGTGGTCGTGGCGAGTGCGGCGCCGGCGTTGGCCCGGACCGCTTTGTCGATCCGGACGACCGGCCAGAAGTACGAGGATCTGTCGCCGTTGCGGCAGGTCGTGCCGGAGGCGGCGAGGGCCTCGTCGGAGGTGTCGGCGGTGATCGCCTGGTTGCCGACGAAGTCGTGTACGTGCTCGGCGCCGTTCCTGATGCCCGGCTGCGCGACGGGGTTGTCGGGGCTGAACTTGCCGTTTCGGTTGGTGCCGCAGTCCACGATGAACGTCCCGGTCGAGGCGCCACGCCGGGCTCGGGGTGTCACCACGTTCGGGGCGACCTTCGCGATGGGCACGTAGTCCGCGAGGCTCGTCGCGGCGGAGGCCTCGCCCTTTCCGCCGCTGGAGACGAAGTAGACGGTCGCCGCGCCGGTGGCGGCCAGTGTCACCGCTACGGCGATCATGCGTGCTGTCCGGGCTCTTCTTCCGGCCGTCATAGTTGCTCTCCTTCTGTGGGGGTGCAGCCCGGAGTACGCGCGTCCGGCCGGGCACGATCAGCCTCGGACCGGCACGTCATGGGTCGGTAAGATCTGGTCACCAGGTGGTGAGCAGGAGATGGTTGATCAGCAACGCGACCGTCGCCTGCGCGAGGAGCCAGCCCCGCCGCGTCGGCGACGGGAGCAGCGCGGCACCCGCCGGCAGCCAGACCGCGAAAGGCAGCCAGATCCGCTCCACCTCGGCCTTGCTGAGCCCGGACAGGTCGGCCGCCAGGATCGCGACGAGGCCGGCGAGGGGAAGCAGCACGACCGGTTCGAGACCGGGCGACCTCCGCGGACGGCGCGGCAATGCCCGGACCACGGCTCGCCGCAGGATCACCGCGGCGGCCGGTCCGGCGCAGGCGACGACGAGCGCGAGGTCCGCCCATACCCAGTACGCGTAGGGCCGGTCGCTCGCGATGCCCTGGTAATACCGCACGACGACGAGCCGGTACCCGTCGAACCACCAGAAGCCGGCGAGCGTGAACGCCACCACGACCGCCGCCCCGGCGCCGGCGGCCGCGCCGATGACGCGCCACGCCGGGGAACCGGTGCGCCGTGCCAGGAACACCACCGCGAGCGCGGGAACCACGATCAGTGTCAGCCCGTAGGACAGGTACAGGCCGAGAACCAGCAGCGCCCCGGCGGCCATGCCGGTGCGGACCCGCCCGCGGGTCAGGGCCACCGCCAGCAACGCCACGCCCGTCGCGGTGACTCCCGCGAACAGACCGTCGGCGGAGACCCCGATCCATATCGCGCCGGGGAACAGCACCAGGAACGGCACCGCCGCGCGGGCGGCGTCCTCATCGCCGAGAGCCCGGATCGTCACCGGCACCGCCACCGCGATCGACGCACCGACCGCGACGCACACCAGGGCGGCCCACGCACCACCGCCGAGGCCGGCGCGGTCGAGGCCGACGAAGACGAGCAGGGCGCCGGGCGGGTGGCCGGACACGTGCGTGGTCCACGAATCCGGCTGGAAGTCGAGAATCCGTCCGGCGAACCCGCGCATCATGGCGGGAACGTCGGCGACCCCGCCCACCTCAATCAGGTACTCGTCCTCGGTGACGAGACGCCCCGCGAGCCCGCGTTGCCAGCCGTCCACCAGTGCGAGCGAGAGGATCCACGCAACCGCCGTCCCGTACCCGGAGACCATCAGCCGCCGCCAGCTCAGCACGCCCGCGAGCCGCTGACCGTGCCACACCACCAGCCCCGCCACGGCGAGCGCGAGCGGTGTGCCCGGGCCGGCGTGCGGCAGCCAGACGGCGGTGAAGGGCGCCGACGTGGCGCGCACCGGATGACCCGCGAGGTACAGGGCGGCGCCCACCACGGACGCCATGGCGATCAGACCGAGGGCGCACCCGCCCGTGACGAGGTCGGCGCGCGCCGACCGCCGGAGCTCGCCGATCCCCGTCATCCGCGCAGCGCCGCGTGCGCGAACCCGATCACCCCGGTCTCCAGATCGACCTCGGCGCGGAAACCCAGCTCGGCCGTGGCCCGGGCGGGGGAGGCGACCACGTGGCGCACGTCGCCGAGCCGGAACTCGCCGGTGACCACGGGCCGCGGGCCGTCGACCGCCCGGGCCAGCGCCGTCGCCATCTCACCCACCGTCGCGGGCCGTCCCGACGCCACGTTGTACGCCCGCAGCCCCGGCCCGGCATCGCGGCCGGTGGCGTACAGGGCGGCGACGTTGGCCCGCGCCACATCGCTGACGTGGACGAAGTCGCGCCGCTGCGCGCCGTCCTCGAAGACCCGTGGCGCGCGGCCGGCCTCCAGCGCCGAGCGGAAGATCGCGGCAACCCCGCTGTACGGGGTGTCGCGTGGCATCCCGGGCCCGTAGACGTTGTGGTAGCGCAGGGCGACGACCGATCCGCCGCACTGCCGGGCCCAGGCCGCGCTCAGGTGCTCCTGTGCGAGCTTGGTGGCCGCGTACACGCTGCGCGGGTCGAGCGGGGCGTCCTCGTCCACCGGCACCGAGGCCAGCGGGAGTCCGCACGACGGACAGGCCGGCTCGAACCGGCCGGCGGTGAGATCGGCGACGGCGCGCGCGGCCGGGCGGGCCGGGCCGTGTACGGGGCAGGAGTACGTGCCTTCGCCGTACACGACCATCGAGCTGGCCAGCACGAGTCGGTGCACACCGGCCCGGGCCATCTCGGCGAGCAGCACGGCGGTGCCGAGATCGTTGCAGCCGACGTACTCCGGCAGATCGTCGAGGTCGACGCCCATGCCGACCATGGCCGCCTGGTGCACGACCGCCTCGACGCCGCGCAGCGCGTCGGCGACCGCGGCCCGGTCCCGGACATCGGCCCGGTGCACCGGAGCACCGTGGACGGTGTCCGGCGGCGGGGCGGTGTGTGCGGCGGGATGGCCGATGTCGAGGACGCTGACCTGGTGCCCGGCGTCCTTGAGGGCGGAGGTCACGTGGGTGCCGATGAAACCGGCGCCGCCGGTCACGAGTACGTGGGTCACGGGCCGACCCTAGGCACGGCGCGGCGCCACCGTCGCCGATCGGCGAAGCATGTCAGCGGACGGTAATAACCTCCCGCACGTAAGCACTCCGTAAGGCCGAACCGCCGCTGCCGGGCCCTCTGCCATGGATACGTTTCCGGTCGTGACCGATGTCGTTCTGCCCTGCCTCAACGAAGCTCCCGCACTGACCTGGCTGCTGGCGCGGATGCCCGCCGGATACCGGCCGATCGTCGCCGACAACGGCTCCACCGACGGCTCGGCCGACGTGGCGCGCGGCCTCGGCGCCCGGGTCGTGACCGTGCCGCGGCCCGGTTACGGCGCCGCGGTGCACGCCGGCATCGTCGCCGCCGACCCGCTCGACGGGGTGGTCTGCGTCATGGACGCCGACGGCTCGTTCGACCCCTCCGAGCTGCCGTCGGTCGCCGACCCGGTCCGCGCGGGCACCGCACACCTGGCGGTGGGCCGGCGCCGGCCGGTCGGCCGCGGGGCCTGGCCGCCACACGCCCGCCTCGGCAACGCCGTGCTCGCACACCGGCTGCGCCGCACCACCGGCCTGCGGGTGCACGACATCGGGCCGATGCGTGCCGCACGGCGCGAGGACCTGCTCGCCCTCGACCTGTTGGACCGCCGCTTCGGCTACCCGCTCGAACTGCTGATCGCCGCGGCCCGCGCGGGCTGGACGGTCACCGAGGTCGACGTCGCGTACCGGCCGAGGACCGCCGGTACGAAGTCGAAGGTCACCGGATCGGTGCGCGGCACCGCCCGGGCGATCCGCGACATGAGCGCGGTGCTGGGCCGATGAGCACGCAGGTGCTGGTCATGGCCAAGACGCCGGTCGCGGGCCGGGTCAAGACCCGCCTCTGCCCGCCGTGCACGCCGGAACAGGCCGCCGGGATCGCCGCCGCCGCGCTCGCGGACACCCTGGCCGCCGTCACCGCTACCCCGGGCGTGCAACGCCGCCTGGTCGTCGAGGGCGACCACCCGGCACCGCCCGGCTGGAACAGGACGCCTCAGCGAGGAACGACGCTCGGCGAACGCCTCGCCAACGCCTATGCCGACACGGGCACCGCCGGTGTGGCAAGCCTGCTGATCGGCATGGACACCCCGCAGGTCAGCCCCGGGCTGCTCGCCGCCGCCGTCCGGCGGCTCGACCACGACGACGCCGATGCGGTGCTCGGGCTCGCCGAGGACGGCGGCTGGTGGGCGCTGGGACTACGCGACCCCTGCCACGGGCAGGCGGTGCGCGACGTGCCGATGTCCACCCCGGACACCGGTGCGCTCACCCTGGCCGCCCTGCGGGCCCGCGGGCTTCGGGTCGCGGAGCTGCCGACGCTGCGCGACGTGGACACCGCCGCGGACGCCCATGCCGTCACCGCGCTCTGCGGCGCGGGCAGCCGATTCGCGCTCACCGTGACCGCCCTGATGTCCCCGATAGCCACGCCATGACCACCACCACGTCCGCCCCGGACGCCCTGGCCGTCTTCGACGCGGTGATGACCCGGGCCGGCGCGGGACTTCCCGCCGCGCTGACGATCACCGACGACCGTGGCACCAGCCACCCGGTCGATCCCGCCACCTGGTGCCGCGGGCACCTGCCGGGCGACCGGAGACTGCTGGCCCGCTGTGCCGGGCCGACCCTGGACGTCGGGTGCGGCCCCGGACGGCTGACCGGCGCGCTCAACCGGCTCGGCCACCCGGCGCTGGGGATCGACGTCAGCGCCGCGGCCGTCCGCATCGCCCGCGCCCGAGGCGCCGTCGCGCTGCGCCGCGACGTCTTCGGTCCGCTACCGGGGCGCGGCCGGTGGCGGCACCTGCTGCTCGCCGACGGCAACATCGGCATCGGCGGCGACCCCGGGGCACTGCTGCGCCGCTGCCGCGACCTGCTCGCCGCCGACGGCCGGCTGCACGTCGAGCTGGCCCGGCCCGGCACCCGTAGCTGGGCCGGCGACGCCCGGCTCCACGACGGGACCGGACGCCCCGGCGCGCCGTTCCGCTGGGCCCAGCTGGCGGCGGACGACCTGGCGGCGACCACGGACGCGAGCGCGCTGCGTGTCCTTGCCGAATGGACGGAGGCGGACCGATGGTTCGCGACGCTGACCCCGGCCTGAGCCGCACACTGCGCTCGCCGCGCCTGACCGGCCTGCTCGGTGTCGCCCTCGCCGTCGCGTTCACCACCTGTTTCGTCACCGGGCTGATCAGCCACCTCATCCAGCGCCCACCCGACTGGTTCTGGTGGCCGTCCCGGCCGGTCGGCCTCTACCGGGTCACCCAGGGCCTGCACGTCGCGACCGGCCTGGCCTCGGTGCCGCTGCTCGGCGCGAAACTCTGGTCGGTCTACCCGCGCCTGTTCGCCTGGCCGCCCGCCCGCGACCTCGCACACGCCATCGAACGCGCGGCCGTCGCCGCCCTCGTCGCCGCCGCGCTCTTCCAGCTGATCAGCGGCATCCTCAACATCGCCCGCTGGTACGCCCCGATGCCGTTCTTCTTCACCGCCGGCCACTACTGGTCGGCATGGCTGGCCATCGGCGCCCTGATCACCCACGTCGGCGTCAAACTCCCGATCATCCGCCAGGCACTCACCCGGGCCACCCCCGACCTGGCACAGCCCGGCGCACTCACCCGGCGCGGGCTGCTCGGCACCGTCGGCGCGGCGGCCGGCGTCATCACCCTTGCCACCATCGGACAGACCGTCGCCCCGCTCGCACCCGTCGCCGTCCTCGCACCGCGACGACCCGGCACCGGCCCACAGCGCCTGCCGGTCAACAGGACGGCGGCCGGTGCGGGAGTGCGTGACGCGGCGTTCGACCCCGGCTACCGGCTGACCGTCACCGGGCCCGCGCGAACGGTGAGTCTCGACCTGGCCGAGCTGGCCGCGCTGCCGCAGCACACCGTCGTCCTGCCGATCGCCTGCGTCGAGGGCTGGAGCTCCACCGGTACGTGGAGCGGCGTCCGGCTGCGGGACCTGGTGGCCCTCGTGGGCGCCGACCCCGAGAACGCCGAGGCATACGTCGAGTCCCTCGAGGCCCGCGGCCGATACCGGGCCACGACCGTGCCGCCCCCGCACCTCCGGGACCCTTACACGCTCATCGCGCTGCGACTCGGCGGGGAGGTCCTGCATCCCGACCACGGCTACCCGGCCCGCCTGATCGCCCCGAACCGCCCCGGCGTGCTGCAAACCAAATGGGTCGCCCGGATCACCGCCCGGATCACCGCGTGAAAACCGTCCGGCGCGCGCTCATCGGATCCGGCGCGCTCATCATGGCGTACGCGGTGAGCGGCGCCCTCGCCGACGACGACGTCAAGGGCGGTGTGCTGATCTTCCTCGTCGCCGTCCTCGTGGCTCATGACGGGCTCCTGCTGCCGCTGTCCATCGGTGCCGGCGTCCTGATCGGCAGGATCGTCCCGTCCCGGCTGCGCACACCCGTCCGGGTCGCCGCGGTGATCAGCCTCGCCGTCACCGTCGTGGCGCTCCCGCTGGTCCTGGGCCGCGGCCGGGTCCCCGACAACCCGTCCATCCTGCCGCTGCACTACGGACGTGGACTGATCGTCGTCTACACGATCATCTGGGTGACGACCGCCGTCGCCGTCGCCGTCCGGCGCCGCTCCGGCCGTACCCGTAAGCACCTGGAAAGATCTTCACCGGCCCGGGATCGGTAGCGTGGTCGGGTGGCACATCGCATACTCGTTGTCGACGACGACCCGACCGTCAGTGACGTCGTCCGCCGCTACCTGGAACAGGACGGCTGCCGGGTACGGCTGGCCTCCGACGGCACGGACGCCCTCGCCGCCGTCGCCGAGGAGGTACCCGACCTCGTCGTCCTCGACCTCATGATGCCCGGCATCGACGGCCTCGAGGTCTGCCGGCGACTTCGGGGTAGCCTGCCCGACCTGCCCGTCGTCATGCTCACCGCGCTCGGCGAGGAGGCCGACCGGGTCGCCGGCCTCGAGGTCGGCGCCGACGACTACGTCACCAAGCCGTTCTCGCCCCGCGAGCTGGTCCTGCGCATCCGCTCGGTCCTGCGCCGGGCCGCCCCCGCCGCCTCGGGCGAACCGGCGGTGCTCACCGACGGTGATCTGGTCGTCGACACCGGTCGCCGGATCGCGCGCCGGGGCGGTGCGCCGCTCGCCCTGACCGTCCGCGAGTTCGACCTGCTCGTCTTCCTGCTCCGCAACCCCGCCAGGGCGTGGTCCCGTGCCGAGCTGCTGGACCGCGTGTGGGGCTGGCAGTTCGGCGACCAGTCCACCGTCACCGTCCACGTCCGGCGCCTGCGCGAGAAGATCGAACCGGATCCCGCCACCCCGCGCCGCCTGCTCACCGCCTGGGGCGTCGGCTACACCTACGAGCCGTCCCGATGACCGACCTGCTGCTCATCGGTCTGTACGCGCTGATCGCGGGCGCCGCCGTCGGCGCCGTCGGTGCGCTGGTGCTGCGGCTGCTGCGCCGGCGGTCGATCGCCGTACACATCTGCGTCCTGCTCGCCGTCACCGTGGTCGCCGTCGTCGCCGGTGTCGCGACGGTGGCCTGGGCGATGTTCCTGTCCGCGCACGACCTCCAGGTGGTCCTGCTGACCGTCGCCGCCGCCGCGCTGGTCAGCCTCGGCGTCGGCGCGGTCTTCGGCCGCCGCCTCGCCTCCGCCGCGGTGTGGGCCGCCGAGGCCCGCGCCACCGAGCGGCGCCTGGAGGCCGGCCGGCGGGATCTCGTCGCGTGGGTCTCCCACGACCTGCGCACCCCGCTGGCCGGACTACGGGCCATGGCGGAGGCGCTGGAGGACAACGTCGTCGACGACCCGAGGACCGTCGCCGAGTACCACCGGCGGATCCGGACCGAGACCGACCGGATGAGCCGGCTCGTCGACGACCTGTTCGAGCTGTCGCGGATCAACGCCGGCGCGCTGAGGCTCGCCCTGTCGAGCGTGCCGCTCGCCGACATCGTCTCCGACGCCATCGCCACCACCGCCCCGCTCGCCGCCAGCCGTCGCGTCCGGGTCGTCGCCGCCGAATCGGGCTGGCCCGTCGTGACCGGCAGCGAGCCGGAACTGTCCCGGGTCGTGGCGAACCTGCTTGTCAACTCGGTGCGGTACACCCCGGCCGACGGCACCGTGCAGATCACCGCCGGTGCGGACCACGGCGACGCCTGGCTGGCCGTCTCGGACTCGTGCGGCGGCATCCCCGAGGCCGACCTGCCCCGCATCTTCGACGTGGCGTTCCGCGGCGAACGCGCACGCACCCCGCAGTCCGCCGGCGGCACGGCCGGTGGCGGCCTCGGCCTCGCCATCGTCCGCGGGCTCGTGGAGGCGCACGGCGGCCAGGTGCACGCACACAACACCCGGAGCGGATGCCGCTTCGTGGTACGCCTACCGGCCGCGCCGGCCTGAGTGCCCCGGTGGCCGACCCGGACAACGGGTGCGAAGCACCCCCGCGGTTCCGTGCAACGCTGACGCGTCGAGTGGAGGCCTCCCGACATGTTCAAGTACCTGGTAGCCACGCGGGCCCGGCGCCGGGTCGCCTGGCTCGTGCTCACCGCCGGTGTGGCCGTCGTCGCGGTGGCCCTGCCGCTGTTCCAGCCGTGGAAGCTCTGGGTCGACGAAACCGTCGACGAGCCGCCACCCGCCGCAGTCGCGGATGCCGCCGGCACGGCGAGCGCCGGTCCACGAGCCACGGCCGGGCCCGTGACGATCGCGCGGGGCACGTTCGTGAGCCACGAGCACGACACCACCGGCACCGTGCGGGTCGTGCGGGGACCCGACGGCTCGCGACACCTGCGCATCGAGGACCTCGACACCAGCAACGGCCCGGCGCTGAAGGTCTGGCTGACCGACGCGCCGGTCCTGGCCGGCAGGGACGGCTGGTACGTCTTCGACGACGGACGGCATGTCGACCTCGGTGCGCTCAAAGGCAACAAGGGCAGCCAGAACTACCCGATACCGGCCGGCGTGGACCTCTCCGCCTACCGCAGCGTCTCGATCTGGTGCGCGCGGTTCCGGGTGTCCTTCGGCGCCGCACAGCTCACCGACTGAGGAGACCGACACCATGACCGGGACCCGCTACGACGACCTTCGCGCCCTGTTCGTCAACTGCACGCTCAAGCGCTCCCCAGAACTCACCCACACCGGTGGGCTGATCGAGGTCAGCGCCGGCATCATGCGCAGACAGGGCGTCACCGTCGACGTCATCCGGGCGGTCGACCACGACATCGCCACCGGCGTCTGGCCGGACATGACCGAACACGGCTGGGCCACCGACGAGTGGCCCGCGATCTACCGGGACCTGGTGCGCCCCGCCGACATCCTCGTCATCGCGGGACCGATCTGGCTCGGCGACAACTCCTCGATCACGAAACAGATCATCGAGCGGCTCTACGCCTGTTCGAGCGAGCTGAACGACGCCGGGCAGTATGCGTACTACGGCCGGGTCGGCGGCTGCCTCATCACCGGCAACGAGGACGGTGTCAAGCACTGCGCCCAGAACGTGCTCTACAGCCTGCAACACATCGGGTACACGATCCCGCCGCAGGCCGACGCCGGCTGGATCGGCGAGGCCGGCCCCGGCCCGTCCTACCTGGACCCGGGCTCGGGCGGCCCCGACAACGACTTCACCAACCGCAACACCACGTTCATGACCTGGAACCTGCTGCACCTCGCCCGGATGCTCAGGGACGCCGGCGGCATCCCCGCACACGGCAACCAGCGCAGCGAGTGGGACGCCGGCTGCCGCTTCGACTTCGCCAACCCCGAATACCGGTGACCGCCGCCGCCCGCGGAGCTATCGGCGGTTCTCGTCGATGGTCTCCAGGACCTCCGGGGCGGTGACGGTCAGCAGTTTCTGGCAGGTGTTGCGAAGCTGGTCCAGCTCCTCGGCGGTGAGCACGTCGACCACGGTGCGCCGCACCTCGCGGACGTGGGCCGGGGCGATCCGGGCGACTCTCGCCATCCCCGCGTCGGTGAGCACCGCCTCGACCGCGCGGGGGTCGCCGGGGCACTGCCGGCGTTCCACCCAGCCGGCCCTCTCCAGGCGGCTCACGGCGTGTGACAGCCGGGACGGCGAGCCGTTCGCCAGCTGCGCGAGGACGGCCATCTGCATGGCCCGGCCGGGGCGCACGGACAGGCCGGACAGGATCGAGTACTCGAAGAAGTTGACGCACGCGTCCCGCTTGAGCTGGGCGTCGATCGTCGCGGGCAGCGCCGTCAGCACCCCGGCCAGATGCAGCCAGGCCTGCAACTCGTCGGCGGAGAGCCATGGGGTGTCGTCGCTCACAGGCGCAGCATAAGGGTATTGAACATTCAATCCAACCGTGACAACCTCAGTTGAACATTCAATCTCGACGAGGAGCTCCCCGTGACCCTTCTGCGTATCGACGCCAGCATCCTCGGCCCGCGCTCCGCCAGCAGCGAGCTGGCCGACCTGGTGCTCGCCGCCTGGAGTGCCGAGCGCCCCGGCGAAGCCGTCGTGAGCCGGCACCTGGGTGCCGAGCCGCTGCCCGCCGACGCCTGGGCGACCGCGGTCGGCGCCGGATACACGCCGGAGGACCAGCGCAGCGACGCGCAGCGCTCGGCCGTCGCGCTCGCCGCCGGCCTGACCGCCGAACTGCGCGCCGCAGACCACGTCGTGATCGCCGCGCCGCTCTACAACTTCGGCGTCTCGCAGCACCTCAAGATCTGGCTGGACCTGGCCATCGCCGGCGGCGCCAAGGGCGAGAAGCTGCTCGACGGCAAGCCGGTCGTGCTGGTCACCACCCGCGGCGGCGCATACGGCGCGGGCACCCCGCGCGAGGGCTGGGACCACAGCACGGACTTCCTGCGCCGGATCCTCGCCGACGTGTGGGGCGCCGAGCTGACCGTGGTCGAGCGCGAGTTCACCCTGGTCGGGGTCAACCCGGCGCTGGACGCGTTCACCGAGACCGCCGCGCTGATGAAGAAGGAAGCCCACGAGCAGGCCACCGCGGCCGGGTCGGCGCTCGCGGGTCGCTGAGGGCGGTCGGTCAGAAGCCGGGGAAGACGGCGCGCAGCTCGTCGAGCGAGACGTTGCCGGTGACCTCGACGCCGGGCGGGGTGTGCTTCGGGGTCAGCCGCCCGGCGAGCAGCCGCACCGCGGACTCCACCGGCCCGGCGAAGGTCGCGGTCGCCGGCAGGGCTTCGGCGGTCAGCCGGATCCGGTCGTCGACGACGATGCGGTAGGGCGTCCCGCTGATCTCGATCACGGCGTGCTCGCGTACCGCTTCCGGCTTGGCGATGAAGCCGAGCAGGAAGCCGAGGCCGCCGCTGAAGTGCTCGGCGAGCAGCAGGGCCGCGGGTTCGGCGAGGGCCGCGGCCGGGTCGGTGCCGACGCGGACGTCCCAGCCGTGCTGGACCACCTCGCTGAGCCGCATCGCGGCGAACGACGCGAGGGGTAGCGGCTCGGGCAGGAAGCCGGGCTTGACCTTGAGCTCGTCGTGGCGTTCCTCGGGTACGGCTTCGAGGGCGGTGACCAGCGCGGCGTCGGAGCCGAGCGAGCCGGCGGCCTGGTCCTGCGGGCTCAGGGCGTTCCACCGGTCCCAGACGCTCTGGTTGAAGCCCGGCGCGGGCGGCTCCGCCTCGCCCAGCGACGCGCGGAAGTCGGCGAGCGTGATCTCGGCGCCGCTCCCCAGGTGCGAGAGCACGTCGGCGACGGTCCATTCGGCGGCGCCGGACGGGCCGGTGAGCTGCGCGGTGGTGAGCGCGGGGACCGTGCTCGCGAGGGTGTCGTGCTCGCTGCGCAGGGCCGCGATCGTGCGGCCGGCAAGGGTCGTCATGGAGTAGAGCCTAGGGCCCCGGTCATGGGTGGGTGCCTGATCACCCGATCGGCCCAGGAGGCGACGGGTCCGGCCAGCGGCATTGGCATCTGCGCTGTTCGGACAGTATGCAATCGAGAGTCGCCACCAGCATGTTTCTGTCCGCGAGGCGCCCTACGGGGGTGGGGAGTGGCGCCGTCTGAGTAATCCGGCGAGCTCAACCTCGATGCTGTGCGCCCACAGTGCGCCGAGTACGCCCCGGTCGGGCGAGGTGGGGTCCGCCGACGACGGGGTGGCTGGCCGGCTGTCCGCGACGCGTCTCTGGACGATCTCGTCGATCCACGCCAAGACGTCGGTGTCCGGATCGACATGGCATCCGGCGAGCCACCACACCTCGATGAAGGTGCCCGCGAGAACGCCCGCGACCCGATGCCGGTCCGACACCTGACCACGCAGACTGGGCAACACCAGGCCCGAGATTTGGTCGAACAACTCGGCGAACGCACCGCGGTCGTCGTCGGCGATCCGGCGAATCAGCCACCGTAGTTGCGCCGGGCCGCCGCACGGGCTGGATGACGAGGATCCATGCAGAGGGCAGGCCAGGCAGAGAGGACTGCGATGAGTCAAAGCTGACTCCGAACTCCCGGGGGCGACGTGAAGACGTGCGCCGCCGGGGTCTGGGACGACAGCCGCAAGCATGGGTCTCGCGCCACCGAAACGCTACGACATCACCGACCCGCACAGTAGGGGCGCCACGAACGAGTGACGAGCTCCCACCTCCGTTCCGTTGCGACCGTGATGCCGCGTCGAGGCTCTGCCGACTCGCGGACGCGGGCGAACGCGCCGTGTTTGGCGCATAGGCCGGGGGACGTCGTTTGATCGAGGATGGCGAATTGGTGTCCGGCCGGGATGGTGGGGCGTAGTGTGAGCACGTCACTCCGGTCCCCGGTGGCGTAGTCCTGCAGGCGTTACGGACTCGCAGCCATTGGAGGGGTCGACCATGAGCTGGTCCACACGGTCGTCGATCGTTGCCGGCATGGCTGCGGCCTGGTGTCAACATGGCCACCGCCGTTTCTCCGCGGTGTGGCGCTCGCAGCCTGCCACGTCAGCGGGTTCGCCAGGTCGGTGGCCGCCGCGTCGGCCCGCCGTAGCGGCGATGTCCATGCCGGACATTCGGGTGCCTGGTGTGGGCCGCTCTCTTCCCGAGGAGCTGCGGGACGCCATCCAGGCCGACGATGCCACCGGCCCTTCGGGGGTGGTTGAGCGTTCGTCCGGCGGTCTGCGCCGCAGGAAGGCCGGGGAGGCAGCCGCTGCCTGGCCGGCATGTCGGTCCGCATTTCATCGGTTCGTTTCTGGGGGTCGGGGGTGAATGGTGCCCCGGGCGGGGGGATCTGCCCGGGGCACCGCCACCCTTGTCCGCACCTTGTCGAGCCCGCAACGCCCGTCACCTTCGGGCCGTTGCCTCCTCGGCCACGGGTCCAGACCCTGCCCGCCCACCTCGTATTTGCTGTCTGGACAAAGCCGTTGGGCTGGAGGAACCATGTTCACCCCACTTTCGTCGCTGACCCCGTCGGCGCAGTTGTGCATCGACACCAGGAACGTCAGGCCGGGCACCGTCCGGGTCGCCGTGGCCGGAGAGATCGACCTGTCGACCGCCGGCGCACTGCACGCCGGACTGCTCGCCGTGTTGTCCGCGCAACTTCCCGAGCGAATCGAAGTTGACCTCGCCAAGGTCACCTTCATGGATTGTGCCGGACTCGCCGTCCTCGTCGCCGCCGGCAAGACCGCCGCCCGCACGGGATGCCAACTGCGGATCACGAACCCACAGCCCATCGTCCGTCGAGTCCTCGACCTGACCGGGCTACTCGACATCCTCACCGCCCGGTTCGACCAGACGCTGCTCGTAGCGACCAGATCCGTACCTGGATCCCCGATCGGATCCACTGCCAGGAACGTGACCCAGTCCGTCGACCTCCTGGTCTGCGTCTGACCGAAGCCCCCGGCACCCCGCCGGCCTGTCCACAAACCGCGATCGGGAGGCATGCACGCGCCCAGGCATCCCTCGACATTCCCTGGTACAGAGGGCAATCCGCGTGGGTCAGGCAGCTGACCGGCGCGGTCGTGGTCGGTTCCGGCCACCCGCGACGCCGGGTGGGGCGGGGCGGGGTTGCGCCCGCTGCTCTGCGGTAGGGTGACCGGGTCAGCGACACGCTGACGTTCCGCTGCCCCGGACCCGGCAGCCTCCTTCCGGTGAAGGGTGCGGCCATGCGCGGCGCCGTGGGTGACTTCAGGTGCATCCCAGTCGGCGGTCTGCTGCCCGGCGGTGATCTGCGTGTCGATGGTTCCGGAGCCGGCTGATCCGGTCGTCACCCGGCTGTGCCGGCTGTGCGAACGCGCGGTCATCTCCCTGCCCGCCTCGGGCGCCGGCCTGTCCGTGGTCGCCCGGGACAACCAGTTCAGCCTGCTCGCCGCCGCGGATCCGGCCAGCGAACGCCTGGAAGAGCTGCAGCTCGTCCTCGGCGAAGGCCCATGTATCGACGCCGCGGCCGCCCGCCGGCCGGTGCTGATCGCCGACCTGGGCCTAGATGGACCCACCCGCTGGCCGGGGTACGCCGACGCGGTGCTGGCCGCCGGAATCCGCGCCATCTTCGCCTTCCCGCTACAGGTCGGTGCCGCGCGGCTGGGCGTGCTGGACTTGTTCCGGGCCGAGCCGGGCTCGCTGTCCGGCCCCGAGTTGGGCCGCGCTTTCGACCTCGCCGACGAGGCGGTCACGATCCTGCTCAATGACCAGGTGCGGGGCGGCGACGACTGGTCGAGCGGTGAGGCGACGGCCGGTCCGGTCGAATTGTTTCAGGCACAGGGCATGGTGATGATTCAGGCCGGCGGGACGCTCGCGGAAGCGATGGCACTGATCCGTGCGCACGCGTACGCGGAGAATCGTCGTCTGATCGATGTCGCTCGCGACATCATCGGGCGTGACCTGCGGTTCGACCGGGACTGAGTGAATGGCGTGACAAGATGTCGGATGCCTGGGAGGCACCAATGAGCACGGTATCCGCCGAACGGCTTTCGACGATCTTCGTCGAGGTCGCCGACACCTTGGTCGACGATTTCGACCTGCTGGACTTCCTGCACATGCTCACGGTGCGCACCGCGGCCCTGGTCGGCGCGTCCGCGGTCGGTCTGCTGCTTGTCGATCAGCGCGGCCGATTGCAGTTCATGGCCGCCTCGGACGAGCGGGCCCGGATCCTGGAGATCTTCCAGGTTCAGGCCAGCGAGGGCCCGTGCTACGACGCGTTCCGTACCGGACAGCCGGTGCTCAACGCGGATCTCCAGGGTGCGGGGCAGCACTGGCCCGACTTCACCCGGCACGCCCTCGCCGCCGGTTTCCGCTCCGTGCACGCGTTCCCGATGCGGGTGCGCCGCGAGGTCATCGGTGCGTTGAACGTCTTCGGCAACACGGTGGGCGGCAACTTCGACGAAGCGGACGTGCAGATAGTGCAGGCCCTCACTGATGTGGCCGCGATCGGGCTGTTGCAGGAGCGGGCCATCCGGCGCGGTGAGTTGCTCACCGAGCAGTTGCAGGGCGCCCTCAACAGCCGGATCGTCATCGAGCAGGCCAAGGGGGCGATCGCGCAGGCACACGGCATCTCCGTCGACGCGGCATTCACCGCACTGCGTGGTTACGCCCGCCGCACCAACCGCAAGCTGACCGAGGTCGCCCAGGACATGCTCGATCACCCGGACAGGCTGGCCGCCCTGACCGAGCACTGACCCGGCACGCCGACGCCACGGCGGACGCAGCCGAACGAGAGGCCGGACCGCGGTCGCCTGTTCGCCTCGTCGTGGATCGCTCAGACCCGTTCGATGATCTGGCTGGTGGGTAGCCGCGGCGTATGCGGGGGAGCACCGTCGGCAGGGTCGGGCGCGCCGAAGCGCAGCACCAGGTGCGGGTGGCCGAGGTCGGCCAGCAGGTGCCGCAGGCACTCGCGGGTGGCGGCCACCTCGATGGTGGCGCTGAGTGGCAGGACGGAGACACCGTGTTCGGCGGCGGTGAGCCAGGCGGCGGAGAGGGCTTCGCCGGCGCGTAGCCAGCCGAGCGTGCCGTCCTCGGGTCCGTAGAGGATCCCGAACACGGCGGCCCGATCGTGGGCCTCGGAGACGGGTAGGTCGCCGCGGTGGCCGAAGTCGCGGCCGGGCACGGTCGTCCGCGGCGCCTGGTCCGGGATCGCGGAATCCGGAATGCCGCTACCGAGTGGCCGGGTACCGCCGGTCCAGTACCCGAGTTCTGCCTGCCAGGATGCCTCGTCGACCTCGGTGCGCTGTGCGTGGTCGGCGGCGGTTGCCAGGTCGTACACCTGGTCAGGGCGCAGCAGGTGAATTCCGGCGCCGGCCGACTCGACGGCCGAGACGATGGACCGCAGCTGATCGGCGTCGACCGGCTTATGCGGGGTGGGGCGGCGGTCGGTGTGCCGCAGGCCGATGGTCCGCAGGTGGCGGATCGCCGAAGGGGTGACCGGGATCCGGTGGTCGAGGCGGAGCTGGGCGAGATGGTCCGGGCGGGTGAGGTCCGGCAGGTACGCGATGAGGGTGTGCCAGCCGGCGGCGGCGAGGCTGACGAGGGCGTGATGCAGCGCGGCGCCGCAGCTCAGGACGGCGAGGCGGGAGTCGGGGTCGGTGACCTCGAGGCCACGGCTGCGATCGAGGTACAGGTCGAGCTCGGTGCTGGTGATGCGCCAGCGCCACGGCTGGGTGTTGTGGATCGACGGGGCCTTGCCGGCGATGGTAGCGGCGTTGGACAGTGCCCTAGCCTCCGCGTCGACGGTTCGGGGTGCTGCGGCAGCGGTCATGATGGCGTCCTCCTGGAGCTGAGCGTGGAGCGGACCCGTCACGGCGTACGCGGCCAGGTCCAGTCGCGGATTTCGGGCAGGTCCTCGCCGGTACGGCGGACGTAGGCGCGGTGTTCGTCGCGTTTTGTCGACCATCTGCTGCCGCAGGAGGGCGGCCCGCCCGCCGAGGCCGGGGATTCGGTCGATGACGTCGACGACGAGGTGGTTGGTGCGCCGGTACGTGAGCCGGTGGATCAGCCACGGGTAGCCGTGAACCGCCGCCTTTCCGATCGGTGATCGCTGCGGCGGCGAAGGACATCGACGTGCCCACAACGGCCAACTGTCAGCCACCGGGGTCCAGAGCGACACCTCGACCCTACGCCTGCTCGCCGCGGCGGCGCCCGGCGATGCCGGCCACGGAAATGCGCGTACGGTGTGACCTGTCGCTCGAGACCCCGGTGGCTGTGTGCCCGCCGCCGTCGAATTGGCCCTCAGCCGGGTGCCGTTCCGAGCCGACCGATCTGTCAATCGGGGCGCCCGCACCGGCCGATGAGTGGTGTCGGTTTCTGCTTCGTCCGTGGCGGCGTTCGACGCGCCGCGGAACATGCGTCACGACCAACTGCGAAGGAACGTGAGCGCGATGGTCAACATCGCCGACGGCCACGAAACTCCTGCCCCCACCACCCCCATTCACCGGACGGAACCGGGTGTTCCCGGCAGCGCTGACCGGTCTGCGTACCGTCGACTCCGTCGGCCGATCGCGTGAAGAACAGGGCCTGGGCCGCGTACGGTTGGCGGGTTCAGTCCAGCGCCCCGGTCGGCTACAGAAAGGCATCCGCCATGGAGCGCACCTCGTTGACAGCATTGATCCGGGAACACCTGTCGCTGGCCCGCGACGCGACCAGCGGTCGCAGTGCCCACACCGTGTACGGCGGGCATGCGCGCACGCTCCGGCAGACCCTCATCGCGTTGACCAACGGCCAAAGACTCGACGACCACGAGAACCCGGGCGAGGCGACTCTGCACGTACTGTATGGCCGGGTCCGCCTCACCGCCGGCGACACCGCGGCGGAAGGCGAGACCGGCGACCTTCTGATCATCCCGGACGCCCGGCACGCACTCGAAGCGCTCGAGGACAGTGCCGTCCTGCTCACAGTGGCCAAGCAGTGACCTACCAGCTCGCCCGTCGCGAACAGTGCCCGCTCGAAGCGAGCTGATCGACGGGCCGCGGCGACCGGCGGTGATTCTGAGCCGACGGAGGTGTTTCCCTCAGATCTTGGCGCCTGCGGCCGATGTGGATAGTGAACGAGCCCTCATCAAAGGGGGTCAGCAAGCGAGTGGGACGGGGTGGTCGATGGATGACCGCGGTGAATTCAGGCCGGGCCCGCCCCTGTACGGATGCGGCACCTGCACGTTCGCAGGCGTAATCCGTCTCCTCGAGGGGCGGGCCTCGGTGCGTTAGCGCCGGCACAACGTGCAATGGCCGACTCTCCCTGAACGCCAGGATCTCGCGGCCAACTGCACGGCCGCCGGCAGGAACACCCGCGAGGCGTTGCGCAGGTCCTCGTCCAGATCACCGATCAACCCCGGCTGGCTTGAGCACCCCTGTGCTCTGCCGGGGCTGGGGCGGGACCCGTCCGACCGCCGTCGGTTTCCCAAGCGTCCTCGGGCGCGTTGTCGACCGCTGCTCGGAGGGCCGGTGTGCCGACCGCGAGGAGGATGTCCTGGGCGTGGACGAGGTTGGTGGTGGTGGCAGCCATTGTCATCGCCGCTGCGGCGGTGTCGCTGCCGGTGCCGGGTGCGACGACGAGCAGATCGACGCGCTCGTTGTCGGCGCAGATCGCGGTCAGCAGGCAGAGCGGCTGGCTGGTGAAGTAGCCCAGCCGTAGAACCCTGCCGTTCACGGTGAGACGGCTGGGGTGGCTGTCCCAGCCCGCTGCCGTCAGTACGAGCCGGATGACCGGGCCGCGTAGCTTGTCGATGGCCAGGACCAGGCCGGGCAGTTCTGCGGCGGGATCGGTGCCGCGCGGCCACCAGGCGCCGTCGAGCAGGGCGCGTCGGGAGCCGGTGGGTTCCAGGCGCAGCCGCGGGACGGACGGTGGCGCCGCCGAGGCGATGGTCATGTGTGTGGTGCCGGTCGCGGCTTTCATTGTCGGCTCCTTCCACCGCTGCCGATGTCAACGGCATCGAAACCGGCAGCGGGCTGGTGCGTGTGGTGCCGGAACCAGTGCCGGACCTGAGATGTCGAGTCCAGGGTGCCGGTTCCGGAACGTGTAGGCCCGCGACATCGACGCGGAGCCGCGGAGGCGCGGGTCTAGCGCTGGTGGGACAGGCGGCGGCGTAGCTGGGCGATGCGGACCGTGCCGACCGCCATGATCAGGATCGCGGTGCCGACAGCGGCGATAAGAAGCGCCAGGGCCAGCGGCAGGCTGCCCTCCATGCCCAGGAAGTTGACCTGCACGTTGCCGGTGTTCTGCCCGATGAAGATGATCAGTACCACGGAAAGCAATGCGGCGGCACAGATGCCGAACCACGCCGAGCCGGCGCGAGTGCGGGGAACCTGACCCGTCGGCGAGCCGGTCGAAGCCTGCGACGTCGAGGCTGAAGCCGTGGGGTCAACAGGCGCGGTGGGAGTGCGAATCTGGTCGTCGGACATGACATCCCCTGGAGTGGGCCGGTGTGGCGGGCACCTCAGAGATGTCGTCGATTCCGGGATGCCTCAATCGTACGCCTGTTCGGCCGGGAAAGCGTGCCGTGCCGGCTGCGGATGGTGCGCTCATCGTGGGCGACGCGGTCGTCGCCGCACGTACGAGCCAGCCGCCGCAGATCCGACGGTCGCTGACCTGGGCGCCTCCGAGGTAGGGCTCCGCCCCTGGACCTGAGCGTCCTGGGTGTCCCAACCCGGGTACGGATCTTGCAGGAGTGTGGAGACCGCACGCAGCGTGCCCTCCGAGCGGCTGGCCCTCAGACCACCGGCGGCCGGTGCCGGTGGTCAGGTCGTCATGAGGTGATGACGTTCGCTTTGCAGCGCGCTCCAGCGGGTGCGGACCGCCTCGGCGCGCAGGGCGACGTCCCGGCGTACCCCGGCGACCAGCTGGAGCGACGCGTCCGCGTCGCGGCTCGCCCGGGTGAGCTGCTCGCGGATGAGCATGTTGGAGAAGAACACCGCTTGCAGGCCGTCCGGTCGCGCGATCGCGCGCGGGACGTTGCCGAGCGGCTGCGCCAGACCCACGTCGGTCAGCTCGATGTGCAGCATGGCCAGGCAGCGGTCGGCGTTCGAAGCCGCCCAGCCCACGCCGTCGAGCCAGCTTGGCCGGGCCACGGACAGCGCCCCGCCGAGCAGGTTGTCGGTCGTCTGGCGGCTGGACGCCAGACCGAGCTGACGTCGCAGCTCGCCCAGGGCGCCGAGCGCGGCATCGGCCGCCATGCCCGCCTCGTGGAGTTCGCGCAGCTCCGCCTCGGCCCGGCCGCGTTCCTCGGCCAGCGCCAGCAGGCGGGCGACCTGGGGACCGCCGTTGCCGAGCAGGTGGCGCTCCTTGTCGTCGATGGCCGCGGCGAACCGGGCCGGCACATCGGCCAGGGCGGTCAGCCGAGCCTCGACCGCCTCGCGTTCCGCCTGGATCGCGGCCAGCCGGCTCTCCCCCTCGGCGACCCGGTAGCGGGCCGCGTCCGCCTCCGCCTGCTCGCGGGACATCTCCTCGGCGTACGCGCCGCGCAGTGCGGCCAGGACCCGGGACAGCGAAACGCTCTCCAGCCGCTCGACGTCGCGGAGCTCGCCGGCCCAGCTCTGCCGCAGCTCGGCCACGGCGGCCGCGAGCTCGGCGTGCCGCCGGTCCAGCTCGGCGTGCCGGCCCCTGAGCGACTCGGCCTCCCGGAGCAGCCCGGCAAGCTCGACGAGGCGCGATTCGATGTTCTCGATCATGCCAATCATCTGAGCAGGTCAGGGCAAGTAGACGTGCAGCGGGACGGCGCAGCGGAGGATTACTCGGTTGCGTTGCGGGTCCTGCGGGTGTCTCGTGATGCGGGGGTGCCCGATGGTCGAGGCAGACACGGAGCTCGTCACGTACGACCGCGGTCCGCTCGCCGCCCGGATGGGTGCCCGCGCGCTCGCCTCCGCCGAGGGACAGTTCGACCTGCGCCGCGGCGTGCGCGCCGAGGCCAAGGCCGAGATATCGACGAGCCTGGACGCGACCCTCGGCGCGACACCGGGGTTCACCGCTTCGCTGCACGCCCAGCTCGCCGCGGCGGGTCGAGCGGCCTTCGCGGCGCAGTTGGACGTCTACGGGCTGTTCGCCGAGGTCGCCCTGGTCGCCGAGGCGCGGGCGCGGATCCGTGGCGACATCGGGTTGGACGGCGCCGCGCTCATGGCGGCGATGGCGGTGCAACTTCCGCCGGCTCTGTTCCGGCCGGCCTCGGTGATCCTGCGCAAGGCGGAGATCCATGCCGGCGTCAGCGCCGAGGCGTACTTCGCCGTCAAGGCGCAGGCCCGGCTGATGGCCGCCGGCAGCGTCCTGCCCACCAGCAGGAACAATCACCGGTCGGGGTACGCCGTCGAGTTCCAGTACGGCTATGCCTGGGTCTTCGGCGCGGGCGTCGTCGGCAACGTCGACATCGAGTTCCCGGACGCCGGCGACGTGTTGGACGCGCTGGTGCGCGAGGTTCTGGCACAGGTCGCCGAGCTGATCCCGGCACACCAGCGAACCATCACCACCCTGCTGGACATCGTCCTCCCGCTGGCGGCGTCCGCGGCGGTGGCGCTCGGTGCGCAGCTCGGCGTACCGAAGGACACGACGGACGCCGCCGCGGCCGGCGACGAACTCGACGGTCTGATCCCCGCGTTTCTGGCGCAACTGCGTGGCAGCGGTCTCGACCTGGTCATGTCCACGGTGGTGACCGCCGCCCTGGGGCAGGCCGCGACCGCGATCCTCGCGGCGGTCGATCGGCCGCTGTCGCCGGCGGCGCACGCAACCGCGTCCCGGGTGCTGGGTGAGGCTCGGACGATCCTGGCGGGCTTCACCGGCGCTGCCGTCCCGCTCGACGTGTTGCCGGTCTTCATCGACCTGTGTGGCTCGCTGGGTGAGCTGAGCGACGGTTCCGCCGGCGATCCGTTGACGCCGGTGCTGGATGCCGTGACGTTGGCCGCCGCCGGCGCCGCCATCCTGCTGTCGGTGCTGGGAGGTGGCCCGGTGGGCGACTTCCCGGCGCCGCTGAGCCGGCACGTGCATCGGCTGCTGCGCCAGGTGCCGGCGGATGACACCGCGCCGGCACCGGCGGAGCTCGTCGAGTACATCACCGCCGGCCTCGGTGGGCTGGATGCGGAGGTTCGGGGCCGGCTCGGTGTGCTCGCGGCCGCCCTGAGCACCGATACCGAGGCGCTGGTGGGTTGGCTGTGGGACATCGGCGCGGCGACGCAGGACGCCGACGCCGCGCGCCGGCTCGCCCAGGACGTGCTCGCCGGCCTGGTGGCGGCGCTCGACGCGCAGGTGGGGCCGTGGGTCGACAGCCTCCCGCCGGGCGAGTTGCGCGACGTGGCGACCTTCATCCGGCCGCTGCTGGAGGTCGCCGCGCTGGCGCTGCCGGCCCTCGTCGCCGGCGACCTCACCGCCGCCGACGCGCAACGGCTACGGGATCAACTCGATGTGCTGCTGACCCAGCTCTTCGGGCCGCTCGTCATCCGGGTGTCCGACAGCGTGCTCAGGCCGTACTTCCGGCAGGGCGCCGTTCAGCTCCGCGCACTCGCCGATGCGGTCGATCGCGCCGACCCGGCGTACGCGGATTTCTTCGCCGTGGCCAACCGCTTCGGTCTCATTTTCCGGATCAACGAGACCATCGTCAGTGCGGCATTGCGCGAAACCGCCGAGATCGTCTCGATCGTGGAATCGGTCGGCTTCGACAGCGCCCTCAAGCTGATGAACGCGTTCGTCCTGCTGCCCGAGCCGGCGCTCGAGCGGCGCGCCGAGTTGGCGCGGCTCGTCGGCGGCGACGCGGCCCGGGTCGGCGATGCGGAACTGCGCGCCGGACTGCTCGAGGCCATGTTCGTGGACAGCCACGAACTCGCACTTCGGATGATCCCGCCGTCGCTGCGGATGAGTGCGCTGATCGCCGCGGAGCAGGGCCCGCTGCCGCTCGTCACCCTGTTCAACGACGCCAAGGCCGTCGGTGCCGCGATGGCCAGGACGGCCGACGACCTGGAGCAGGCGGGTACGGACGCGGTGAACCTGATCGCGGACCTGCTCGAACGCGGTCGCGTATCGGCCGAAGAGCTGCTGGCGTTCGGCGAGGACCTCAAGGCGTTGGTGCACGACCTGGCCGACGTCGTGCACTCGGTGCTCGGCGTCGTCAAGGATCTGCTGTGGCCGGTGTGGGTGGTGAGCACCGGCGGCTGGGGGCTGGCGTTTCCCGAGCTGTACGACCAGTTCTTCGACGGCGCCGACTGGATCGTCGACCTCATCCAGGGCGCACTCGACGATGTCGCCGATGCGTTGGTGACCAGCGCGATCGTCGTCGCACAGGACCTCGGGATCCTGGACACCGGCAGCGGTGGTGACCTCGGCCAGTTGGGGCAGTTCGTCCGGCAGCGTGCGCTGGGCGACCCGGATCAGGCCGGAGTGACGATTCAGCTCGGACCCGGCAGCGCCACGATGAGCCACGCCGAGCTGTCCACCGAGGTGGCGAATGCCGCGCTGGGCAGGGCCGATGTCCAGGACACGATCCGGCAGATTCACTACCGCGCTGTCGAGCAGGCCGCGTTGAGCAAGCGGGTGGCCGCGCTGCAATCCGGCAGCGCGGCGATCAGGCAACAGGTCACCGACCTTCGTCGTTCTCTTGCCGCGCGGCAGCGCCCGACCGGCGCGCCGCTGCGCGTCACGATCGACGGAGTGGCCGACGGCGATGTCATCGCCACCGGTCACACCGTCGACATCGTCCTCACCGGAGCGAACCGCGAGTTCGTGACCAATGCGAGCACACAGGTCCGGCTGGAGGTCGGCGGCTGGCCGATCCACCTCGATGAGCGGATCTGGACCCTGGAGGGACAGAACAGGCTGCGGTTTCGGCTGCGCATTGTGGTGGACGCGAGCCAGCCGTCGCCCCATCCACTGATCGTCGCGGGCGCGCTGAGGCTGACCCGCCAGCACATCCTTGCCCTGCCACGGCCCGATCCGCCGCGGTTGGAATCACTGCCCGGCGACGTGGTCGGTCCTTCGCTGCTGCCGTTGCTGACCCGGCGCGCGCAGCAACAGGTCCACATCGTCGCCCCGGCGGTCTCGACCGCCGAGTCGGATCCGATCGAGCGGCTGCTGGCCGAGGCGCCCGGCGCGCCGGCGTCGTTTGTCGCCGCTGACTTCCTGCCGGCCCAGATGCGTTCCTCGCCGTCCTTCGTGACCGCGGCCGACATGTCCGTCGTGACGGCGAGTCGCGGCGCGCTGCTCGAACGCGCCGGCACCGGCCCCCGGCGCGCGGCCGTCGACAGGCTGCCCGGCTGGGGCGACACCGTCGTGCTGCCGATCTCGGAACTGTCGGGATTGACCGCGCAAGCGTTGCCGCCACCGGCCGACCTGTCCTGCGCCATGATCGTCTCGAACCGGCCGGGATTCCTGACCATCACCGCGGCCGTCTGTGCGGTGCCGATGGCAGGACAGGACGAGCGGACCACCCCACAACATGTGCAGTCCATCTGGTGTGTGCTCGCACCCGATGCTCCCTGAGGGGGTCGCCATGCCCGTACAGTCCGCCGATCTCGCCGAGCAGGTCCAGAGCTGGGCGACATCCGTCCTCGACTCCATCACGGAGCTCATCGCGAAGGGCGTCGACACCCTGGACCCGGATCAGCTCGCCGAACGCCTGCGGCCCGCGATCGCGGACATCATGACCGTGGTCTCGGACCTCGGTGCCGCCGCCCCCGAGCCGGGCGAGGAGTTCCTCGTGCCCGAAGGGCAGCCCGCCGGCCCCGGCCAGATGACGGTGCAGGACTTCGCCGCGACCGTGGTCACCGCGCTCATGGGTGCCGGAACGCTCCCGCCGGGACTGCCTCCTCTGACGCCGGCGGACACGGCACCGCTGACCTCAGGGATCACCGGCCTGCTGGAGATGTGCGCTCCGCTGATCGACCCCGAGATGTACGTCCGCTGGATCCTGAAGATCCAGGGTGCCGTCACCGCGACCGACGCCGCTCACGCGGTGGCGGAGGCGATCGGCGAGAACCTTCGGGCGGCGATGGTGGCGGCCACCGCCAACTGGCCGGCGGATGTGCCGCAGCTTGACGGCACCAAGGATGCCGAGGAAGGCCCGTTGCAGTCCGTACCGCTGATGGGAATGCTGACCGAGCACATCCTGATGAGCATCCCCGGTGGACGGGCGCCGAACAATGCCGAAATCGGCCGTGAGGTGCACCGCGAGATCCTCGCTCGCTATGCGAGGGAACACCCGGATCACCTCGTCGTGATCGACGGCCGGGTGCGGTTCACCGGTGTCGGCGAACGCGAACTGACTGTGTCGGAGATCTGGGACGCCACCGGCGCCATCCTCACCCCGTCCGTCAACATGGATCGGCTGTTGTGCTTCTGGCTGGCCATGCGCAATCCGGTCTCCCGCCGGCGTGTCCAACCCGACATCGCGGACCTGCACACCAAGGCGACGGGAACCGACCCCGACGACGACTGGGGTTGGTTCGAGATCAAGCCGATGCACGACGCGCGGCGCGCGTTCGACGAGGTCTACGGCTACTACCTGCGCAAGTGGAACTACGATCCGATGGTCCGCAGCATGGCGCCGGACTGGGACTGCGGTCCGGGCACCTGGCAACCGGGAACGATCGGGGTACTGCCCGAGCACCGTTGTGTCTTCGCCGCCGTGACGATCTTCCCCGGCGTCATCGGCTACGTCACGTACGAACTGGAACCCGAAGCCAAGGTGGCCGTGGCGGCCGCGCTGGCCGCGCTCGCCTCGCTGTTCAACCGGAAACTCCTGCGCTCCCTCCAGCAGGGTGTCCGCGGCGTGGAGGCGGCGACCAAGGAGATCCTGGAGTATCTGGGCACCGTGGCGCTGTGTCTGACGCTGTTGGCCATCCTGGTGTTCGCCGTCGCGGCGTTGCTCGAGGTCACCGTCCTTGCCCTCCTCGCCGAGCTGGCGGCACTGCTCGCCCGCCTGCTGGCGCTCGGGCCGGTCCTGGCCACCGCCTGACGGCGCCTCAGGGATGCGCCCGGGTTGATTCACCTCGCGGCGCAACCGGCCGGGTGGGCATCCCGTGTCTCTCATTGAGCGACTTCTCTTGAGAATGCGATGAGATGACGAGACGCAGAGCAACAGTCGTAGCGACAGCCGCCGCGGTGCTGGCCGTCACGGCCGCCACGGGGGCGGCCGGCTGGCGGCAATATCAGGGCCGGGGTCCGGATGTGCGCGCGGCCGCCGCCGAGGCGGCGGCCGGAGTGCGCGGGATGACCCCGGTCGGCGACCCGATCCCGGCCGAGAAGGGACGCCGCTGGTCGCAGGCGGTCACCGCGGACGGGCGGGTCTATGCCGCCGCGGACGACGACATCGCCGGCTCGTGGGTGGTCGCCGTCGACGCCAGGACCGGCCGGAAGCTCTGGACGTCGGCGAAGTACGGCGCGTTCTGGGACTACGGCGGTCCGATCGCCTTTCCCGGTGGCCTGCTGCTCAAGGTGGAGGGACTGGTTCACGTCCTCGACCCGGCCACCGGCAAGCTGCGCTGGACCCTCGACTGGGAACCGAACGACGAACTGGTCGTGGACGGCGAGACCCTGGTGCGGGTGTTCCGGACCGGCGCGGCCGAGGGATACGACCTGGCCAGCGGGCGGAGGCTGTGGTCCGCCGGGGCCGGGGCCGATCGCCCGGTGCACAGCCTGGGCATGCAGACCGGCGACTACGACGAGGTGCGGGTCTCGTTCGGCATGGCTCGGATCACCATCGCCGACGACGACATGGTGCAGGTGACTAAGGGCGGCCGGGTCCGGGTGCGGGAGATGCGTACCGGAAAGGTGCTCCGGACCGTCGAGGCCGGCCTGCCCGGCGCCACCTCGGTGAGTGCCTACCGGGGACGGGTCTTCACCGCCTTTCAGGACAACGACGGCAACCCGTGGCAGCTGCGGGTCACCGATCTGAACGGCGGCGGCAAGGCACGCGTCCTGTACTCGCGACCGATCGAGCTGGAGTCACGCAAGTTCGGCCCGTGCGGGGCGGACCGGATCTGCCTGGGCGTGTATGACGACTTCAAGAGCGAGACCGCCGCGGTGCTGATCGACATCGCCAAGGGCACCACCGTCACCACGGCGATGGCGCGGTTCCAGGTCCCCGCCGCCGCGGACGGCCGCACCAGCGGCGTGCTGATCTCCGATGTGGCCACCTCGGAGCTTTTCGACACCAGCGGCCGCCTGCTGCTGGCCGAACGCGCCGCCGCCTGGTGGATCGACGACCGCGACGTGCTCTGGCAGGTGTACGGGGACGAGCAGGTCACGCTCTCCGCCGTCTCCACCGGGACCGGCCGGAAGACCGAGCTGGCCACGATCGCGGGCCGGCTCGGCAGCTGCGCGCTGGATTCCGCGTTGCTGGCCTGCGCGGTCAGCCCCGCCGCCGACCAGCCGTCCGAGCTGCGTGTCTGGCGATTCGCCCGGTGAACGAGCCGGCGGAGAACGACTTCGACGCCTTCTACCGGGACACCTCACGGCGGCTGCTGCGGTACGCGTACGGCCTGACCGGCGACCCGGCCGAGGCGCAGGACCTGGTGCAGGAGACGTACGCGCGGGCGTGGCAGCGCTGGCGGCGACTCTCCGGCTACCAGGATCCCGAGGCCTGGCTGCGCCTCGTGGTCAACCGGCTCTGCTCGGACCGGTGGCGGCGGCTGCTGGTCCACCGCGCCCGCAGCGCCGCCGAACGCCCACCGGCGCCGATGCCACCGCCGTCGGAGAACACCGTGCTGCTCGTCGAGGCGATGCGCACGCTACCGGCCACGCATCGCCGCGCTCTCGCCCTGCACTACCTGCTGGATCTTTCGGTCGCCGAGATCGCCGTGGAGACCGGTGCCTCGACCGGCACGGTCAAGTCCTGGCTCTCCCGCGGCCGGGCCGGCCTGGCCGCCGCGCTCGGCGCGACCACCACCGACGATCTCCCGGAAGGAGCCCGCCATGCCGGTTGACATCGACGAACTGTTCACGGAGTTCGGCCGCCAGGCCGACCTGCTTCCGCTCGCGGACGCCTCGGTGCCGCGCCGGATCGGCGCCCGCCGCGTCCGCAACCGCGCCCTGGTCGCGGCGACCGCCGCGGTGCTGCTGGTCGTCGCGGGACTGGGTGCCGCCAACTGGCGGCGCGAGCGGCACGCGGAGCCGGTCCTGCCTGCGGACACGGTCCGCGGGCTCAACCCGATCGGCACGCCGCTGCACATCTACGGCCCGGCCAACAAGAGCATGTTCGCCGGCATCGCGGCGGTCGGCGACCGCGTCTACGTGGCCTCCGGGAGCATCGACGACACCAGTGAGGTGATCGCGGTCGACGGGCGTACCGGGAGGAAGATCTGGAGCGCCGGGCGGATGGCCGGGTTCGAGACCAACGGGGTGATCGCGCTGCCCGGCGTACTCCTGGTCGCCGAGGGATCGGCCCTGCGCATCCTCGATCCGGACACCGGGAAGAAGCTCTGGGCGACCACCGACCCGCCCAACGGAGACGTGGTGGTCGACGAGCGGACGCTGGTCCGGGTCAACGAGGCCGGCCTGACCGAGGGGTTCGACCTGCGGACCGGGAAGAAGCTCTGGTCGGCGGTTCCGGCCGGAGAGGCGGACCGGCCGAAGCATTCGGCCGGCGTCATCCCGGGTACGGCCGAGCCGGCACGCAACGTCCGCTCGATCCAGACGAGCGACGGCCGCCTGGTCCAGATCACGCTGGGCGGCCGGGTGCTGTTCCGGGACATGCGTACGGGTGACGTCTCGCGATCGGTGGCGACGACGGTCCGGCCGAAGCAGCTGACCGGGTTCGCGGCGTACGACGGGGTGGCGTACATCTACGACAACACCGGCTACAGCGACAGGCCGTCCCGGCTGCTCGCGGTCGACGCGGCCACCGGGGCGACCCGGGTCGTGTACTCGCTCCAGGCCGGCCACCTGCGCTCCTTCTTCCCGTGCGGGACGAGACAGCTCTGCCTGTCCGGCGACGACAACGTCCGCGGTGACACCCTCCAGTCGATGGACCTGGCGAGTGGGCAGGTCGGCTGGTCGGTGGCGGCGCCGGGCCCGGCCTTCTCCGGCTCGGCGCGGGGCTGGCGGGTGCTCGTATCCGGCATCGGCGGCACGGCCCTGTACGACCTGAACGGCCGGGTCCTGTTCCAGGCCGGTGCGAACGGCAGTGGCGGCTGGATCGACGACCAGAACCTGCTGGTGCTGGTCCCGATCCCGGACACCGGCGGCTACCGGCTGGTGGCCGTTGCCGCCCGCGACGGCCGCCAGACCACCATCGGCACGCTGCCGCGCACCGCCGGCGGCTGCTCGTGGACCAGCGAGTTCCTGGCCTGCCGCGACGGCGTCGAGCTGAAACTCTGGGCATTCGTCCGGTGACGAACCCTGAGTAAACGCGTCGTGACGGTCAGCGCCGGGCGGCCACGCCGTCGATCAGCAGCCACACGGCCATGGAGAATCCGGTGTCGTCGGAGTCGTCGTCGCCGATCAGCCGGCGCATCGTCCCGTTCACCTCGGTCAGCAGCAGCCCACCGACCAGCGCGGCGAGCACCGCGCCGACCCGCTCCGACTCCGGTTCGTCAAGCCCCGCGGTGCGCAGGATCGCGCAGAGCGAGCACCACATCGGACCGCCGCGCTGCACGAAGTCGTCGCTGCTGAAGGCGTACCGGATGAGGTTGCGGTGGCCGAGGCTGAGCGCGCGGAACTGGTGCGCGAGCTGGAAAAGCTGTTCCTGCCAGGTGCCGGGTCCGACGACTACGTCGCGCGCACCTTCGGTGACCATCCGTGTCAGACCATCGAGCAGGGCCGCCTTGTTGTCGACGTGGTGGTAGAGCGACATCGGATTGACGTCGAGTTCGGCGGCGAGTTTTCGCATGCTCAATGCCTCGACGCCGTCGGCGTCGACCATCCTCAACGCGGCGTCCAGGATGCCCTCTCGCGTGAGCCGTGTCTCTCGGGCCTTCGCAGCGGCAGCCATACGCCGTACGGTATCAGCCCTACACCGTATGGCTCAGGAGGTTCCCATTGTCCGAACCGATTCCCGCCCCGCGTGGCCTGCCGATCGTCGGCAATGGACTACAGATTCCGGTCGAGGGAACCCACCGGTTCTTCGCCGACCTTGCGGCGCGGCATCCGGAGGGCATCTTCAGGTTGAACCTGGCCGGCCGCCACGTGGTGTTGGTGTACGACCCGGACCTGGTCGCCGAGGTCTGCGACGAGACGCGGTTCTACAAGCCGATCGACCCGCCGCTGGCGCACGTGCGGGACTTCGCGGGTGACGGACTCTTCACCGCGCGTGACGGCGAGGAGAGCTGGGGTCAGGCACACCGGATCTTGCTGCCAGCTTTCAGCCAGCGGTCCATGAAGGCTTACTTTTCGGACATGTTGGACGTCGCGCAGGCGCTCGTCGGCTCCTGGGAGACCAAGACCGACGTGGACGTCACCGACGACATGACCCGGCTCACCCTGGACACCATCGCGCTCACCGGGTTCGGTTACCAGTTCCGCTCCTTCGAGCAGCCCGAGCTGCACCCGTTCCTCCAGGCCATGGGCCGGGCGCTGACCGAGGCGATGGACCGGACCCGGCAGCTGCCCGCGATCACCGGGCTCAAGCGCCGGGCAGATGCCGCATATCGGACAGACATCGCCTCGATGCAGGACCTGGTCGACGACGTGATCCGGGCGCGCCGCGCGTCCGGGACGACGTCACAGGACCTGCTCGGCCTGATGCTGGAGGCGGCCGACCCGGTCACCGGCGGGCGCCTGACCGACGAGAACATCCGTAACCAGGTGCTCACGTTCCTGATCGCCGGGCACGAGACCACCAGCGGCACCCTCGCGTTCGCCCTGCACCTGCTGCTGCGCAACCCGCACGTGCTGGCACAGGCGTACGCCGAGGTGGACCGGATGCTGCCCGGCGAAACGGTCCCCAGCTACGACACCATCATGAAGCTGGACGTCATCCCGCGGATCCTGGACGAGACCCTCCGGCTGCTCTCGCCGATCCCGGCGATCGGCCTGATGGCCCGCGAGGACACCCTGCTGGGCGGCCGCTACGCGCTGCCCGCCGGGCAGAAGGTCGGCATCCTGATGAAGCCGCTGCACACCGACCCCGGCGCGTGGCCGGACCCGGAGGCCTTCGACATCGACCGCTGGCTGCCGGAACGCAAGGCGGAGCACCACCCGCACGCCTACAAGCCGTTCGGCAACGGCGAGCGGGCCTGCATCGGCCGGCAGTTCGCCCTCACCGAGGCGCGGCTTGCCCTGGCGCTGATCCTCCAGCGTTTCGCGATCTCCGATCCGCACGGGCACCGCCTGACGATCAAGCAGACCCTCACCATCAAGCCCGACGGCCTCGTCCTGCGGGTCCGGCCGCGCCAGCCGCACGAGCGGCTCAGCGTCACCGCGCCCGAGCAGGCCGCGCCGGTCGCCGTCACCGCTGACCTGCAGGCTGCGGGGGTACGGCTGCGCGTCGCGTACGGATCGAACCTCGGCACGTCGGAGGAGCTCGCGCAGCAGCTGGCCGAGCAGGCCCGCCGGGCCGGCTTCGACGTCCGCGTGCAGACCCTCGACGAGCTCGCCGCCGACCTGCCCGGCGACGGCCTGCTCGCGGTCGTCACCTCCAGCTACAACGGCAAGGCCCCGGACAACGCGGGCCGGTTCGACGACCTGGAGATCCCGGCCGGCGCGCTGACCGGCGTCCGGTACGCGGTCCTGGGCAACGGCAACACGCAGTGGACGACCTACCAGGCCTTCCCGAAGCGGGTCGATGCCGCCCTGGCCGCGGCCGGCGCGACGGCGATCGTGCCGCGCGGCGAGACCGACGCCGCCGGCGACTTCGACGGCATGGCCACGGCCTGGTTCGACCGGCTCTGGGCCGCGCTGGCGCAGGCGTACGGCGCCACCGGCGAGCAGGCGGCGGCCGGCACGCGCTACCAGGTCGAGGTGCTTGGCGAGGATCAGGTCCGCCCGGCCGTGGTCTCCGCGCAGGCGTACCCGATCATGGTGCTCGGGGTCGAGGAACTGGTCGACGACGCCGCCGAATGGTGGGACTTCGCCGGCGAGTCGCCGCGGCCGGGCGTCAAGGCGCTCACCGCGCTGCTGCCCGAGGGGGTCAGCTACACCGCGGGCGACCACCTCGCCGTGTACGCGAAGAACGATCCCGAACTCGTCACGTGGGCGTTGCACACCCTGCGGGTGCCGCACGACCAGGTGGTCCGGCTGGCCCAGGACGGCGAGCGCCGCACCTCGCTGCCGATCGGCGTGCCGGTCTCGGCCCAGCTGCTGCTCACCGACTTCGTCGAGCTCCAGGAGCCGGTGACCCGCAGCCAGCTCGCCGTGCTCGCCGGGTACACGCGGTGCCCGTGGACCACCGGCCAGCTGGCGGCGTGGACGGCGGACACCGACGAGGCCCGGCGGTCCTATGCCGACGAGATCCTGGCCAAGCGGGTCTCGCTGCTGACCCTGCTGGAGCGGTTCCCGGCCGTCGAGCTGCCCTTCGCGGCGTTCCTCGAGCTGTGCGGCACCATCCGCCCGCGCTTCTACTCGATCTCGTCGTCGCCGCAGGGCAATCCCCGCGAGGTGACGCTGACCGTCGGCCTGGTGGACGGCCCGGCGCTGGCCGGGCAGGGTGCCCGGTACCGCGGCATGTGCTCGCAGTATCTGGCGCGGCTGCAACCCGGCGACATGTTCTTCGGCCAGGTCCGGGTGCCCACGCCGGAGTTCCGGGCACCCGCGGATCCGTCCGTCCCGATGATCCTGATCGGCCCCGGCACGGGCTTCGCCCCGCTGCGCGGTTTCCTACAGGAACGCGCCGCCCAGGACGACCGGGGACCGGCCAAGCTCTTCTACGGCTGCCGCCACCCGAAGCACGACTGGCTCTACCGCGAGGAGATGCGGCAGTGGGCCGCGGACGGAGTGGTGGACCTGCACCTGGCGTTCTCCGCGGTGCCGGAGCACCCGCACCGCTTCGTGCAGGAGGCCCTCGCGGCCGAAGGTGACGCGGTGTGGGAACTGCTGGAGCAGGGCGCGCACATCTATCTCTGCGGCGACGGCGCCCGGATGGCCCCGGCGGTCCGCGGCGAACTGGCGGGGCTCTTCCGGCGGCACACCGGTGCCACGGCGGAGCAGGCGGACGGCTGGCTGCGTTCGCTCGAGGCGGCGGGCCGCTACCAGCAGGACGTATTCGCCTGATCGGTGCGACGGCCGGGCCCGATCGGGCCCGGCCGGCCGTGGTCGGCTTCCCGATCAGATCACTTTGGAGACGTTCAGCAGGCCGGCCTCGGCGACCGCATGGCTGATCCGCCCGGCGAGTTCCACGAGCCGGGTGCAACCGGCATCGCCCAGCACCGCGTACGCCGGAGCGGCCACCAGGTCGGTCCTGTCCTCGACCCACTGGCGCTGCGCCCGGCCGGTCTCGGTCAGCGCCGGCTCGTCGCCGGCCTCGAGCAGGCCATCGGAACGCAGAAGATCGACAGCGGTGTCCCACTCGGCGGTGCTCCAGCCGCGGGTCCGCCGCAGGACCTCGGCCGGGACCCTGCCCGTGGCGGCGTGCATGACGAGGGCCTCGATCCCGGAGCGTCCGGTGAGGAGCAGGGCGGCGACGTGGCCGTCGCCCCGGAACTCGCGGAGCAGCGTCAGCGCGTGCCAGAGCACCAGATGCGGCTCGTCCGGCCACGGCAGTGCCGAGGTCGCCGCGAACAGGGGACGCCCCTCGGGATGCTCGCTCGCCGACTCGGCCGCCCGCCTGGCCAGGCCCGCCGCCTCGGTCATCTCGGCGGAGGCGAGCAGGTCCGGTCCGCAGGCCCGCCGCAGCGCGGCATCGGCCGCCTCGAGACGGGTACGCAGGATGTCGTCCGGTGCGGCGATCCGCCACGCCGCCGGAATCGCGGCCCGTACCAGCGCGGGGTTGAAGTTGAAGAACGTGGCGATGACGGTCTCCGCACCGACCGGCCCGAACGCGGCGGCTCGGGAGGCGAAGTAGCCCATCCGGTCGCGCAACCCGAGCGCGGCGTAGCGCTGGTGTGCCTCCGGCACGAAGTAGATCATGCCGTGGATGGGCTCGGCGGTCCGCCAAGCCGTGCGGGCCAGCGCCGGCTCAACGGCTCCCGCCGTACGGTGATCGAGCTCTGTCATCCCGTCTCCCATCGAGAGATAACGATGCATCTCGTCACCATTTGACGCCCCTGGCCGGACGAAAGCAACTAATCGGGTCAACGTCCCCAGTAGAACGACTCGACGTTGCGCGCGAACGAGGGGTCGAAGCTCCAGTCGCCGGGTGCCGTCAGGATGCGGCAGACGCCGCTGTAGTTGACGCCCGAGCACAGGACCACGACGTGGTTGAAGGCCCGGGACCTGCTGGCCGGCCGCCTCGGTGCCGACCGGGTCGCGGCGGAGCCGGCCGCGGTGGAGGTGATCATCGGCCGGTGTGCACGGCTGCCCCTGGCGCTGGCGATCGTGGCCGCACGCGGGGCACTGCATCCCCAGTTCTCCCTCGAGGACCTCGCCACCGAGCTGCGGGACGAGCCGGGACGGCTCGACACGCTCGCCACCGACGAGGCGAGCAGCATGGTGCGTACCGTGTTCTCCTGGTCCTACCGTGCCCTGGCCCCGGTCGACGCGGCGATGTTCCGGCTGTTCGGCCTGCATCCCGGTCCGGAGCTGTCGCTGACCGCCGCGGCCGACGCTCGACCGGCTCGGCGACACCCAGCGGGCGTCCGGCGACCCCGCGGCGGCCGCCCGCACCTGGCGGGCGGCCCTGTCCATCCTCCGCGCGCTGGACCACGCCGACGCCGACCGGATCCGCGACAAGCTGTAGCCCCCTGGCCGGCGAGCTTCAGCCTCCGGCGCAGTCGGCGGTGACACCGCCGCCGGTTCCGGTGCCCTGGAAACCGAAACTGGTGGCCTGGCCGGGTGCCAGCCGCCCGTTGTAGCTCTGGTTCGTGAGGGTGACGGTGCCGCTGGTTCCGCTCGTGACGGCGTTCCAGGCGGAGGTGATCGACGTTCCGCTCGGCAGGGCGACGGTGACACGCCAACCGTTGAGCGCGGTGGTTCCCGCGGTGACGTTGACATTGGCGACGAATCCGCCGTTCCACTGACTCTGCACCGAGTAGGCCGCGGAGCACGTGGGGTTTCCCTCGCCGGGCGGCGGGCTGGACGGCGTGACCGGGGGAGTGGTGGGTGGAGTGCCGCCGTCGAGGGTCAGGTTCTTCTGCTGGACCGTCCACTGGCTTCGGCACAGGCCGCAGTCGGCGCCGACGAAGTTGGCGCCGGCGGTGATATCGCCCTTCAGTCGCCACTTGAGGTAGAGCACGGCCACGCGGCCGAACTCGCCGCCGTTGGTCTGGTCGTAGGTGCCGCCGTGGCCGACGTTCAGGTTGCCCATGAAGGCGGGCAGCCCGGACGGCAGCTTGCCCCAGTCGTCCATCGCGTTCGGGTATGCGATGTCGCTCGGCCCGCCGATGAAGTACGCGATCGGCTTGGTCAGTCGCCTGAGCTGGTAGTCATCGGCGTCGTTCAGCAACCCGCTGCTGAAGATGCCGGTCGTGGTGACGCGCGGATCGCTGGAGACGGCGTAGGCCTCCAGGCCTCCGCAGGAGAAGCCCGCAACGGCGATCCTGCCGGTGTCGAGCTTTCCGTAATACTTGCCGCCCTGCCGGGAATTCTCCGCGACGGCCCAGTCGATGGACTGGGTGAGCATCTGGGACGTCGTGGAGCCGGATCCGTTCGGGTTTCCGTTGGCGATCGCGAGGAAGCCGTGAGAGGAGATCTCGCGAAGGAAATTGACCTGTGCGGTGCCGCTGGCCGCGCAGCCGCCGTTGCCCCACACGAAGATGGGTAGCCGCTCGTACGGCAGGGTCTGTGGCCGGTAGATGGTGTGGTTGGGCAGGCCGGCCGAGGTTTCGTAGTCGGCCGGATAGGGACCGGAGCCGCCGGCCGCCGCATCGGCCGGTGTCCCGCCGAGCGCCACGATGGCGGCGGCGAGCGGAACGACGACGGCCGCCAGCCCGGCGCTGATCCTCGATCTCTTTCTCATTCGGCCTGCCCTATCGCTGGAGGGTGAGTAGGCCCGGCCGCCACGGCAGGTTGTTGTAGTCGCCGCCGGCGCTGGGGTTCTTACCCTGGTAGAGCAGTTGGAGGTTGCAGGGGTCGATGGTCTTGGTCTGGTCGGGGTTGTTGCGGACCAGGTCGCCGTGGCTGATGTCGTTGGTCCAGGTGGCGCCGCT
This sequence comes from Amorphoplanes digitatis, assembly GCF_014205335.1. Classification (NCBI taxonomy): domain Bacteria; kingdom Bacillati; phylum Actinomycetota; class Actinomycetes; order Micromonosporales; family Micromonosporaceae; genus Actinoplanes; species Actinoplanes digitatis. The sequence goes on from NZ_JACHNH010000001.1 coordinate 2,442,690, forward strand.
GTTGGCCTTGCCCGCGAAGGGGTTGCCCTCGCTGGCGGCCTGCGGCGTCCACGATCCGTTCAGGCTGGTGGCCGTGAACGAGCGGAAGTAGCGCCCCTGGCTGCCGATCGCCTCGACGAGCATCAGGTACTGGTTCTGACCCTGGACCTTGTAGACCTCGACGCCCTCGAACAGGTTGTTCGTCGAGTCGCTCATGATCGTCGTGTACGACGAGCCGAAGCTGCCGGGGAAGTTGCCGATCGGCATGCTGGCCCGGTAGATCTTGCCGTTGTCCCCGGCGAAGAACAGGTACATGTTCTGGTCGTCGCCGATGAGGGTCTGGTCGATGACGCCGGTGTTGGAGCCGGTGATGCTGCCGGTGAACAGCGTCTGCACCGCCGACCAGCCGTTGGCGTTGGCCGGGTCGGTGGAGGTCTTGTAGCTGAACGCGGTCGGGCCCCACTGGTAGGCGAGGATCCAGATGTTCCTGGGTGCGAAGTAGAGCAGCGTCGGCGCCACCGTGCCCTGGCTCATCCCGTTCTGGCTCGCCGAGGCCATGTCGGACCAGTTGGTGAAGAGGCCGAAGTTCATCGAGCCGTACGACCCGTTGGAGACGTTCGACGCGTAGACCAGGTGTTTGCCGTTGTAGACGACGTTGGTGAAGTCCTTCAGCGAGACCCACCCCGACTTGGGGTTGGCCAGCGAACCCGTCGACGTCCAGCGGTATGTCGACGGCAGCGCGCACGTGCCGCCCGGCGTCGAGGGCGAGGTGGAGGGCGAGGACGGGGGCGGCGTGGACGGTGATGTCGGTCCCGTCCCTCCGGTGCAGGCCACGCCGTTGAGGGCGAAGCCGGCCGGCGCGGGGTTGCTGCCGGTCCACGAGCCGTTGAAGCCGAACGACACCGTGCCGTTGGTCGCGACCGAGCCGTTGTAGCTGACGTTGGTCGCGGTCACCGCGGAGCCGCTCTGCGTCAAGGCGGTGTTCCAGGCCTGGGTCACTGTCTGCCCGGCCCCGTACGACCAGGTCAACGTCCAGCCGGACAGCGGATCACCCAGGTTGGTGATCGTCACGCTGGCGCCGAACCCGCCCTGCCACTGCGACGAGACGGCGTAGTTCACCGAGCAGCCCGCGGCCGCGGCACCCGCCGGCACCGCCACGACAACCGCCGCCGACGCCAGCAGGGCGGCGCCGAGCGACGCCAAGCCGATGTTGATTGATCTGGATCTGGTCACAGGCTCTCTCCTGAGGGATGGCGGCGGAATTGCACGGAGCCTCACCTCCGAACAGAAAAGCGGTTACGATGGGAGCGCTCCCAGCGTGAGCCGAGTATCGATGGGTGTCAAGGTGACGAAACTGATTCGGCGGCGTAACACTTTTCGTGCTGCGGAATTCCCGTCCCGCCGCGACTTCATTGACGTGCATCCATGTGAGTTTTATGTTTGCTGAAGTCGAGTGGGCCCCTGAGCCGGAAAGGTGCGACGTCATGGCGTTGTCCAGACCATCGGTAGTGGGCCTGTGCGCGGCGATCGGCGGCACGGCCGCGGCCGCCGCCCTGGCGATGTCACCGGCCGTCGCCGACGGCGGCTCGGTGGCGTCCGCGGCGGGCGGATGCGGCGCGATCGCGCGGGTCGAGGCGCAGTGGGGCAGCGGGCCGAGCGGGGGCCAGGTCCTCACCGTCTCGGTCACCAACACGTCCGCGGCCACCACCACGAAGTGGGCCGTGGCCTGGGCGCTGGGCGCCGGCCGGCGGATCGTCTCGGCATGGAACGCCGCGGTGAGCACCTCGGGTGGCACGGCGACCGCGATCAACGCCTCGCACAACGGCATCCTGGCGCCGGGCACGTCGGCCACGTTCGGGATGCAGCTGTCCGGCGTCGGCCCGGCTCCCGCGCTGAGCTGTGACAACGGCGCCACGACGCCGACGAGTTCTCCGCCGCCGAGCGGCACCGACGTCACCGTCACCGAGGCCGACAACCGCGGCACGGTACGCCTGCGCGTCGGTGGCGCACTCGTGGTCAGCCTGGCGAGCAACTATCTGCCGCCGACGCTGTCCACCGCCGGCGTACTCGTGCCGCGCGACAACGCCGGCGGCTACCCGACCGGCCAGCCGCTCGTGGCCCGCTACGTCGCCGCGGCGGCGGGCACGGTCGAGGTGTCCACGCGGACCGACATCGCGTGCAACCACCAGCCGACGCCCTGTCCGTCGCCGTCGGTCCCGTGGTCGGTCACCGTCACCGTCACGAACTGAGTGAGGCATCGTCGATGTACAGGTTGTCGGTTCCCGCATTCGTTTCGACGTAGAGGACTGCCTTCGTCAGCGTCCCGCTCCACGACACCGTCGCCGCGCCGGACAGCTGCGTCCAGCCGTTCGCGTTCACCGTCGCGGCCGGGGTGAGCTGAACGTAGCTGGTGGTGCCGTTGGCCGTCAGCGCCACGGTCGCCTTCGCGGCGGGCGTGCCGCTCTGCGAGCGCACCCACACGCCGGTGACGTAGGACCTGCCGTTTGTCATCCGGGACGTCACGTCCTGGCCGGGGCCGTTCCACGACGAGGTGCGGCCGCTGATGGCGAGAGACCGCGTGCCGCTGCGCACGACGCTGGTGCCGACCGAGAGCGTGCCGCTGCCGTTCACCTGCCAGCCGGTGAGGCCGTCCTCGATCCCGGGGTTGGTGAGCAGATTCCCGCCCGTGTCGGTGCCGGTGAACTGCCACCAGTTGACGTTGATGAGGTAACCGCTGCCGCCGGCGAACCTGAGGTACAGATCCTGTGTGCCGGTCAGACCGGTCACCCCGCAGGAGACGGAGGCCCAGGTCTGCCAGCCGCCGGTGCCCGGGACGGTGCACGTGCCCGCCAGCGTGCCGGTGGGGCTGCCCAGGCGCAGTTCGATGCGCCCGCCGCTGGTCGCCGACGCGACCCTCGCGGTGAACGACGTGGCACCGGTGCCGAAGGCGACGCCCTTGACCTTGATGTAGTCGCCGTTCTCGATGTTGGCGACGTTCATCCCGCCCTCGGACGCCGGCTCGGTCTCGATGCCGGACGACCAGGCGATGGTCTCGGCCTCCTGCCGCTGGAAGGGATTCACGGCGGCGACCTGTGCCGGGCCGGTCGCCGTCATGTTCATCGTCGGAATGGTGCCGCCGGAGCCGTAGGTGAAGCGTTCGACGGCGACCGAGCGCGTGAAGCCGCCGCCGCCGGGCAACGCGCCGTTGTGGTAGAAGAAGTACGAACCGCCGTTGAAGTCCACGACGCCGGGGTGGTTGGTGAAGCTGCCGCCCTGTGTCGGCATGACGGTTCCCCGGTAGGTCCACGGTCCGGTCGGCCCGGGCGAGGTGGAGTAGCCGATGAACTCCGAGCAGCACTGTGCGGCGAACACGTTGTAGTACAGCCCGTTGCGCTTGTAGACCCAGGGCCCCTCCTCGTACAGGGTGGGCCGGTTGGCGACGTTGCCGGGGCGAGTGCCGAATCCGGCGGTGGTCAGCGGGATCTGGGCCGGGCCGCCGGAGTACGAGATCATGTCGGTGTTCAGCCGCACGTACCACAGGTTCGGGTTTCCCCAGTACAGGTACGCCTGCCCGTCGTCGTCGATCATGACGCTGGGGTCGATCTCGCCGTTCTCCACCAGCGGCCTGCCGAGGGCGTCGGTGAAAGGACCGGTGGGGCTGTTCGACACGCCGACCCCGATGGCCATCCTTCCGGTGCTCCGGTTGGTGACGGGCACGTACCAGTAGAACTTGCCGTTGCGGTAGGTGACCTGACCGGCCCACGCATCCTTGCTCGCCCAGGCGAAGGTGGCCAGGCTCATCGGTGAACCGTGGTCGGTCCAGTTCACCATGTCCGCGGACGAGTAGACCCGCCAGTCCTTCATGGTGAACCACGTCGAGGCGTCCTCGTCGTGGCCGGTGTAGAGGTACACCCGGCCGTTGTGCACCAGGGGTGCCGGGTCCGCGGTGTAGATGGTCTGCACGATCGGGTTGTCGGCCCGGGCCTTCCCGGCGACGACCGGAATCAACGCGAACGCGCAGAGCAGTGCAGTGATCCAGGTGATGCCGCGCCGGACGAGAACGTCTATGGACATGATGTGCTCCAGGGGTCAGCGTCGGGTCCATTGCTGGTTGGCGGCGCCGGTGCAGGTCCACAGCAGGGTCTGTGTGCCGTTGGCGGTCTGGTTGTTGTAGACGTCCAGGCAGAGGCCGGACTGGTTGCCGCGAACGGTGCCGTTGCTCTGGAAGGTCCATTGCTGGTTGGTCCCGCCGTTGCAGTCCCAGAGCTGTACCTTCGTCCCGGCGGTGGCGCCGATCGGTGCGTCGAGGCACTTGCCCAGCGCCTGCAGGGTCTGACCGGACACGGTCCACTTCTGGTTGGTGGCGCCGTTGCAGTCCCAGATGACCGGCTGGGTGCCGTTGGCGGTGTTGCCGTTCGGCACGTCCAGGCACCGGCCGGACGCGGTGCTGACGAGGGCGGCCGATGCCGGTGTCTGCGGGTCGCCGGTGGCGCCGCCGCTCACCCGGTACACGACCGTGCCGTGCGCGGGCACGCTCGCGCTGATCGTGCCGCTGCTGGTCGTCGTGGCGCCGGTCCCGGCGTCGACCAGGCTGTACGACGACGCTCCGGTCTTCCCGATCGCCGCGGCCGTGGTGGAGATCGTCCGGGTGGCGCCGCTCTGGTTGAACAGGGCCACCGCGACATCGCCGTTGGCCAGGCGCTTGGCGAGTACCCGCTGGTTGGCGTCGCCCGCGACCTGAACACCTTGCAGGCCGAGGCTGTCCTGGTTGATGGCGATGAGCCGGCCGTTCTTCAGGATCGACCCGGTGGCGGAGCTCATGCCGCGGATGTCGTTGCCGGCGATCAGCGGCGCGGCCATGATCGCCCACATGGCGAAGTGGGAACGCTGCTCGGTGTCGGTCAACGTGCCCCGGCCGACCTCCATCATGTCCGGGTCGTTGAAGCCACCCGGTTTCGCGTACCCGGCCAGCGGCACGTTGACGTTGATGATGTTCTGTACGCCCATCGGGTACCCGTTGGTCTGGTCGGTGTTCCAGACCAGTTGGATGTCCTCGGTGGTGCGCCAGATGTTCGCCACATCGCCCCAGTTGCGCTGCGGCCCGGTCTTGGAGTGCACGCTGTTGGAGTTGATGCTGTACAGAATCGGCCGGCCGGTGGCGGCCAGGGCGTCGCGCATCTTCGCGAACGTGGCGACCTGATCGTTGATGGTGCCGCTGGGTGAGCACCAGTCGTACTTCAGATAGTCGACGCCCCAGGCGGCGAACTGCCGGGCGTCCTGTGATTCGTGACCCTGGCTGCCGGTCGCGCCCGGGTAGGAGTCGAAGTACTGCGCGCAGGTCTGGTCGAGCGGCGCCTGGTAGATCCCGAACTTCAGTCCCTTGCCGTGGATGTAGTCGCCGAGCGCCTTCATGCCGCTGGGGAAGCGGGTCGGATCACCTTGCAGGTTGCCGCTTCCGTCGCGGGTGGAGGCCATCCAGCAGTCGTCGACCACCACGTACTGGTAGCCCGCGTCCCGCATGCCGGAGCTGACGATGCTGTCGGCCATGCCCCGGATCAACGACTCGTTGATGTTGCAGAAGAACGTGTTCCAGCTGTTCCACCCCATCGGCGGCGTACGGCCGACCCCGTTCTCCAGGGCCTGCGCCGGCGAAGCGGCGGTGGAGACGAACGCGGTGCCCGACAGCAGCAGGAGTCCCGCGGCGAGCATGGTCCTGAGACGTCTCATGGGTTATCGACCTGTCCAGACTTGGTTGGCGGCGGCGGTGCAGGTCCACAGTTGAACCAGGCTGCCGGCGGCGGTGGCGTTGCCTCTGACGTCCAGGCACAGACCGGACGCCACGTTGCTGATCGTGCCGTTCGCGTTCAGGTTCCAGCGCTGGTTGGCTCCGCCGGAGCAGTCCCACAGCTGCACCTTGACTCCCGCGGCGGCGTTGGTCGGTGAATCGAGGCACTTGCCCAGCGCCCGCAGGGTCTGACCGGACACGGTCCACCTCTGGTTGGTGGCGCCGTTGCAGTCCCAGATGACCGGCTGGGTGCCGTTGGTGGTGTTGCCGTTCGGCACGTCCAGGCAGCGCCCGGAGCCGGCGCCCACCAGGGCTCCGCTCGCTGGGGTGCCGGTGGCCTCGCCGACGCTGCCGGGAACCGACCGCACCGCGGCGTACCAGGCGGCGGCCATCTTGTCGTAGCCGCCGGCGGTGGGATGGATGCCGTCGATCAGGTCCGCGGTCGTCAACGCGGCATGCATGTCGACCAGGTGGACCCGCTTGCCGGCGGCCACCTTGCTCTGCACGATGCCGGGGAGCGCGGAATTGAAGGTGCGGACGGCCGCCTCCTGGCCCGCCGAGGACAGGGGAATGATCGTCGCCACGAACACGTCCGCGGCGGGCGCGGCCGCGGTGATGTGGTCGACCACGGCGGAGAGCCGGCTCGGCGCGGACGACACGTTGTAGTTCTGCAGGACGTCGTTGGTGCCGATGTGCAGCAGAACGGTCCGCGGATCGGCGGTTCTCAGCCACCCGGTGATGTTGGTGTCGATCTGGTCGATCCGCCATCCCGGATGACCTTCGTGGTCATGGTCGCCGATGGCGGCGGGACCGTTGAACTGGGTGCCGACGAAGTCGACCCGGTAGCCGGCGCCCGACAGCCGCTGCCAGAGCCCGGTGCGGTACCCGCCCGGTACCTGAGTCCCCTCGGTGATCGAGTCGCCGAGCGGCATGACGCGAACCCCGCCGTTCGACTCCGCCACCGCGACGCCGGTCTGCGTAACCACGCCGACCAGCGTTAATCCGGCGGTGAGGACGGCGGCGAGGACCCAGCTTCTTCGTTTGTGCATCGATGCTCCTCTCGACGGTCCGGCGGCTCCTCGCGGCGCCGAGCCAGAGAAAGTGAACGTTAACATCGCGATTCGCAAAGGTTGCCAGAATGTACCCGGACATTCAAGGGTGAGAATTCAAAGCGGGGCTGATCCGCGTGCCGCGGTCCGTAACATCTATCCGGCAAATAGAAAAGTGTTATCACGCCGTCCCGTCGAGAGTCATCGATATGTGGCGGCGAACTCCCTTGAATGTTTGGAAACACTCTGGCAACATTGCCATCCCTGAATGTCTGATGGCTCGGGACCCTTCACGCTCACCTGGTCAGGCAGGCGGCATCGGAAGAATGTGAACGTTAACATCGACCTTCGGCGGCGAGGAGCGGCAATGAGCGCACGCGACACATCTCCCGGAACGCTGCGGCGGCGCGGGTATCTGGCGATCGCCGCCATGCTGGCTCTGCTGGCCGGTATCGGGGTCACGGTCGTGAGGGCCCCTGCCGCATCTGCCGCGACGATCGACACCAGCGCCTCGTACGTGCTGGTCAACCGCAACAGCGGCAAGGCACTGGACGTGTACAACCTGGCCACCAACGACGGCGCCCGGATCACCCAATGGTCGCGCAACGACGGCAGCCAGCAGCAGTGGCAGTTCGTCGACTCCGGCAGCGGCTACTACCGGCTCCGATCCAAGCTCTCGGGCAAGGTCCTCGACGTCTACAACTGGTCCACCGCCGACGGCGCCGCCGTCGTGCAGTGGAGCGACAACAACGCCGCCAACCAGCAGTTCAGCGTCCAGGACATCGACGGATACATCCAGCTGATCAACCGCAACAGCGGCAAGGCCCTGGAGGTGCAGGGCGCCTCCACCGCCGACGGCGGCAACATCGTCCAGTACGCCGACTGGAACGGCACCAACCAGCAGTGGCAACTCGTCCGCGTCGGCTCCGGCACGCCGCCGAGCGGCACCTTCACCAACCCGGTTGTCTGGCAGGACTTCGCGGACGGCGACATCATCCGCGTCGGGGACGCGTACTACTACTCGGCCTCGACCATGCACTACTCGCCGGGAGCGCCCATCCTTCGCTCCTACGACCTGGTGAACTGGGAGTTCGCCGGGCACTCGGTGCCGCGGCTGGACTTCGACTCGAACGCCTACGACCTCAACGGTGGCCGGGCGTACGTCAAGGGCATCTGGGCGTCGGCGTTCAACTACCGGCCGAGCGACAGCACGTACTACTGGCTGGGCTGCACCGAGTTCAACCGCACCTATGTGTACGCCTCGACGGCGATCGGCGCCGGCTGGAGCAAGAAGGCCCGGATCAACAAGTGCTACTACGACGCCGGCCTGCTGTTCGACGGCGACACCCCGTACGTCGCGTACGGCAACTCCACGATCAGCGTCGCCCAGCTCTCCTCGGACCTGACCTCGGAGGTGCGGTCGCAGACCGTCTACACCACCCCGTCGAGCATCGGCACGCTCGAGGGCTCCCGGATGTACAAGCGGGGCAACTACTACTACATCTGGCTGACCCGGCCGGCGAACGGCCAGTACGTGTTGCGCTCGACCAGCCCGTGGGGGCCGTACGAGCAGCGTCAGGTGCTCCTGGATCTGCCCGGCCCGATCTCCGGCGGTGGCGTGCCGCACCAGGGCGGGCTGGTGCAGACCCAGAACGGCGACTGGTGGTACATGGCGTTCACCGACGCGTACCCGGGTGGCCGGATGCCGACCCTGGCCCCGATCAGCTGGAGCGGTGACGGCTGGCCCGTGCTCCAGACGGTCAACGGACGCTGGGGCGCCAGCTACCCCAAGCCCGCCATCAGCACGACCAGGTCCGTCGAGCCGATGACCGGGCCGGACACGTTCACCGGCACCACGCTGGCGCCGCGCTGGGAATGGAACCACAACCCCGACACGACGAGGTACGGCGTCGGCAGTGGCCTGCGGTTGTCCACCGCGACCGTGACCAATGACCTCTACAACGCCCGTAACACGCTGACGCATCGGATCCAGGGCCCCGCGTCAACGGCCACGATCCAGCTGAACTACTCGACGATGGCCAACGGTGACCGTGCCGGCCTGGCCATGTTGCGTGATCAGTCGGCGTGGATCGGCATCCGCAAGGACAACGGCGTCACCCGGGTGTCGATGACCAATGGGCTGACCATGTCGACAAGCGGGTGGACCACCACCGGCACCGGCGCCGAGGCCGCCGGCGCCACCGTCTCCGGCGGCACGATCTGGCTGCGGGTCAGCGCGAACATCCAACCCGGCTCCGGCCGTACGGCCACGTTCTCGTACAGCACGAACGGCAGCACGTTCACGGCGCTGGGGCCGGCGTTCACGCTGAACAACGACTGGCAGTTCTTCATGGGCTACCGCTTCGGCATCTTCAACTACGCCACCAGCGCCCTCGGCGGCTCCGTCACCGTCAACCGGTTCGACCTGACAGCCCCATAGCCCTCCCGGCGGTACCCTAGCGATCGATGCTTGATTCCAGTACCGAGATCGCCGTCAATCGCGCCCTGTGGACCGTCGTGAACGCGGACTTCACCGACGCGGGTGCGCATGAGGCGTGGGCGGCCGAAGAATTCACCTGGGGGCTCTTCGACAACCCGGAGAGGCGGATAGGCGCGCTCGGTGACGTCGCCGGCCTGGACGTCATCGAGCTCGGCTGCGGCACCGCGTACGTCTCCGCCCGGCTCGCCCGGCTCGGCGCGAGGCCGGTCGGCGTGGACCTGACGCCCGCGCAGCTGGACACCGCCCGCCGCTGCCAGGAGGAGTTCGATCTGCCGTTCCCGCTGATCGAGGCCAACGCCGAGGACGTTCCCCTGCCGGACGACTCCTTCGATCTGGCCGTCAGCGAGTACGGGGCGAGCGTCTGGTGCGACCCCGAACGCTGGGTCCCGGAGGCGGCGCGACTGCTGCGGCCCGGTGGACGGCTGGTGTTCCTGACCAACAGCGTCCAGGTGACACTGTGCGTGCCCGAGGAGGGCGGACACGCCGGCGATCGGCTGCTGCGCCCCCAGAAGGGTTCTTCCCGGCTGCAATGGCCCGGCGGCGGGTTCGAATTCCATCCCAGCCACGGCGAATGGATCCGCATCCTGCGCGACAGCGGCTTCGTCGTCGAAGCCCTCCACGAGCTGTACGCCAGCGACGAGGCGAGGACCCCCGAGTACTACGACATCGCCACGGCCGGATGGGCGGGGCAATGGCCGGTCGAGGACCTGTGGACCGCACGGCTGGCCGTCACACGGGGATGAGGGTGTCGATCCAGTCGTGCAGGCGGTGCACCTGAGCCGACAGCAGCTCCGGATCGCGGAGCGTCGCGGCAAGCAGGGCGCTGCCCTGTATCGCGGAGAGCAGAGCGACGGCGAGATCGCGTGGCTCCGCGCAGCCGAGTTCCTGGAACTGGGACACCGCCCAGTCCAGGATGCCGCGCATCGGCATCGCGGCGTCACGGTCGAGGCCGTCGTCCCGCCGGTTCAGCTCGGTGGTCAGGGTGCCGAACGGGCAGCCGTAGCGGGCGACCACGTCGCGCATCAGGTCCCAGCGTGAGGCCAGCGCCTTGAGCCGCTCGGCGGGCCCGGGAAGGCCGGCGAACCCGTCGACCATCGCGGCGACCTGCTCGGTCTGCGCGGCGAGAACCGCACGAACCAGGTCGTCCTTGGTCCGGTAGTAGTAGTAGACGTTCCCCAGTGGCACATCCGCGAGCTGCGCGATGTCGGCCAGGCTGGTGGCGCCGACCCCGTTGCGGTGCAGCAGTTCGGCGGCACTGGCCACCAGCCGCTCCCGCTTGGCCGTCGCGCGTTCAGTCATCTCACCGAGACTCTATCGCCCGCCTCGCACCGACTGCTATCGTCCAACTAAGTCAGACAACTAACTAAGAGGAGTTGTCATGAAGAACCTTTCGTCGTACGGCGGCTGGGCGGTCGTCACCGGCGCCTCCTCGGGCATCGGCCTGGCGTTCGCCCGACGATGCGCCGCCGACGGTCTGAACGTCGTGCTCGCCGCCAGGTCAGCCGACCGGTTACGGGCCCTGGGCCGGGAACTGTCCAACGTTGATCACCGGGTCGTGCCGGTCGACCTGAGCCGCCCCGATGGCGCGGCCGACCTGCTGTCGGCCACCGCCGACCTGGACGTCGGCGTGCTGGTCTCCAACGCCGGCAACGGCACACCGGGACGCTTCCTCGATCAGGAGCCGGACGACCTACGGCAACGGCTCACCCTCAACACCGTGACCCACCTCGAACTGGCGCACGCCTTCGGCCGGCGATTCGTACAGCGAGGCGGCGGCGCCATCGTCCTGGTCTCGGCCCTCGGCGCGATCCACGGGCTGCCGAACATGGCACACGAGAGCGCCTCCAAGGCGTACGTGCTCAATCTCGGCGAGGCACTGCACCACGAACTCGCCGCCTCGGGTGTCAAGGTCACCGTCATGCTCCCGGGCAACGTGGACACCCCGATCATCGACCGGTTCGGCGTCGACCGGGCAAGGCTGCCGATCAGCCCATTCCCCGCAGGCAAAGCCGTCGACCAGACCATCCACGCCCTACTGACAGGACGAGCGACAATCATCCCCGACCGCCGGATGCGCGCAGCCACCCGACTGACCCCACGCGGCGTATCGATCCGCATGAACGGCCGAATGCTCGCCGCGGCGTCCGCAAACCTCGCCCGCCACAAGACACCGGCCCACGAGGGGGCGGACTAGAAGATTTCCGGTCGTCCCTGCTCGGACGGGGACGGCGGCAGGAGCCGGGAGGTCTCGCCATTCACCAGTGGGGTGAGGTCACCGGCGGCGGCCGCGTCGGCCAGCAGCCGCGCCGCCTCGAGCAGCACGCCCCTGAGCGCGTTCAGGTCGTCCCGCAGCAGGGCTGCTTCGGCCCATGCGCGCTCATGCGCGAGCGGCGGGACATCGTCCGGGCGGGACATCTCGTAGTCGGACAGCAGGGGGTGCCACCGGGCGAGCACGGGGCGGATGGCGCCGTTCAGGATCGCGAGCGCGATGGCGCCCAGCGAGAGGCCGGGTGTCGACTGACGCGACCTCCCGCCGAGGAGCCGCATCGCCGGCCGCCGCCGCGGAGAGGCCAATGACGGCCCGCCCTCCCGCAAGATCTTCCTGGTGGCGTCGAACAACGAGTACATCGAGGTGAGTGCCTCGCGCAGGCTGCCGTCATCGGGACGCAACTCGACCACGCCGATCCGGGTCACCATCTCGACGTAGATCTCCCACGCCGCTTTCCGCTCGGCGACGTCCGGCTCCCAGGTTCCGCGAACGTCGCCGACGAACGGGATCGCGAGGCGGACGCTGACAGAAGGTCGACGCAAGCGAATCTCCTCCGTTGATCGGCCTCTCGATGCTGCCGGTTCAGCGTATAGCGGCAGGGCCATTCCGCTGATCGCGATCGAGTGATGCCGGTCAATCACCGCAAAGGCGCCCGGGCTGTCGCCGCTGCACAGTAACGAGGCAGGCACCCGTCCGGTCGCCGTAACTTATCCGTCATCCCGACGGAAAGGTGGTTCTGGGGACGGGGGCGTACTATCGTCGAGCGCTCACCTGTGGGCCGGCGGCGACACGCCTTGGGCGTTCAGGCTCGCGAGGCGGCCGGTGCACCTAGCATCAACGCGGAAGCTTGATCAAGGCTATCGGCGACAATTGCCTTACCATCGACCTACGCCGATTCTTGATCCGACGACGATACGATCCGGATCCGTTCCGGCCTTGACAGGAGGACTGGGTGCCCGACCCGTCGCACGAGGTGAAGGCCGCCGATGGACGCCTCCTCACGGCCTCCGACGCCGGCCCGGCCAACGGGCGGCCGGTCTTCCTCCTGCACGGCACCCCTGGCAGCCGCACCGGACCGCGACCGCGGGCGAGCGTCCTCCACCGGCGTGGCATCCGCCTGATCTCGTATGACCGGCCGGGATACGGGCGCTCCGATCGGCACCCGGACCGGCGGGTGGGCGACGCCGCCGCGGACATCGCGGCGATCGCCGACAGCCTCGGCCTCAAGCGCTTCAGCGTGGTCGGCCGTTCGGGAGGAGGGCCGCACGCCCTGGCCGCCGCGGCGCTGCTGCCGGACCGGGTACACCGCGTGGCCACCCTGGTCGGCATGGCGCCCAACGATCCCGGGGTGGACTGGTTCTCGGGGATGACGTCGGAGAACGTCAGCGAGTTCGCCAAGGCGAGCGACTCGGACCTGTCGGCGATTCAGGTACGGCTGCTGTGGAAGGCGCTGCGTACCGCCGCCGAGCCGCGCAGCCTGCTCGACCATCTGCTGCCGCAGATGACGACCACCGATCAGCTCGTCCTCAACGACGCGACGATCCAGGCGCTGCTCGTCGAGGCCTATAAGGAGGCCGTGAGGAGCGGGCCGTACGGGTGGATCGACGACGTGGTGGCCATGCGTCGTGACTGGGGATTCAAGCTCGACGAGATCGATGTGCCGGTCCGGCTCTGGCACGGAGCCGACGACAACTTCGCACCGGCCGGGCACGCGCGCTGGCTGGCCGGGCAGATCCCCGGGGCGATGCTGGATCTGGTGTCCAACTCCGCCCACTTCAGCGCGATCGAGGTCCTGCCGGACATGCTGACCTGGTTGGCCGACGGACTGGCCAGGGAGCCGGTCCCCGGCGGCGCCGAGCGGCAGCCGCCGGGAGCCCAGCCGTCAGTACGGCAGTGGGTCGATGACCCGCCGCTGGAGCCGGCCCTGGCCGATCGCGGACACCAGCGGGTGGTCCTCGGAACCGCCGAGGCGGTCCGCGAGGCGCTTCCGGACGTTCTGGAGAACGGCGCTGTCCGCGCGCTTGGCCCGCACCTCGACGAGCGCAATGTTGGCGAGGCAGCACAGCGTGTCCGGATGAATGTGCCCTAGGGTGCGGACGAGCCGCTCGGCCGCGCGGTTCAGGATCTCGAGTCCCTGGTCGATCGCTCCGCACTCGGCCGTGCTGACGCCGAGATTGGTCTCGGCGGCCAGCGTGTAGGGATGGTCGCTCCCCACGACCGAGGCGAAATCGAGCGACGCTTCCGCGGCCAGATCGCGTGCCGCCTGAGGATCACCGCTGTCCAGCCTGGCCATCGCCATGTTGTTCAGCGCGACCAGCGTGTGCGGGTGCTTCGGGCCGAGGTGGTTGCGGTAGGTGTCGTATACCGCGTGCAGTTCCGGTGCCGCGAGGTCGGTGCCGAGGCCCAGCTGAGTGATGGAGCGGCTCAACCGGCAGGCAAGGGTGTCCGGCGCGTACGGGAACTCGTCGCTGAGGCGGCTGTACGCGTGGTCGAACAGGCGACCGGCCTCGGCCAGCTGACCGAGGCTTCGTAGCGAGATGGCCAGGTTGACCTCGGCGTTAAGCGTTTCACGGCCGTCCGGAGACACCTCGATGTACGAGTCCGAGACCGTCAGGAGCAAGGTCGCCGACTTCTCGTACTCACCGGCCTCGCGCAGGTCACGGCCGACGTGACCGAGCGATTGGAGCGTATGCGGGTGGCGCGGACCGAGCAGGTCGGCCCGCCCTTGATAGGCCTGCTCGTCGAGTTTGAGTGCCTCCCGGTAGTCACCGATCAGCCGGTACGAGGTGGCGAGGTTGTTCAGCGCGGCGAGAGTCCGCGCGTGGCGCTCGCCGATCACGTCCTGCCAGGACGCGTAGGTCTTCTTGTCCCGCTCCAGCGCTTCCCGGTAGTGCCCGAGCCCGCGCAGGTCGCCGGCGACGCTGCCCGCGGTGATCAGTGTCAGCGGGTGATCTTCGCCGAGAAGCTTCTGCTGCTCCACGAGTACCTGCTCGTCGAGCTTCCGGGAGGCGTCGAACTGGCCGAGGCTGCGCAGCAGGTTCGCCATGTTGAAACGCAGGTGGAGCAGTTGGCCGCGCAGCGTCTGCCGCACGTCCTCCGACACCTCCTTGTCGCTCTCCATCTCGGTCAGCCGGCTGGTCCAGACCTCCTCGGTCTGCCGGGCCCGGTCGAGGCCACGCTGGAAGTCTCCGGCGACCCAGAGGTAGCGGACCCGGTCGATGAGCAGCTGACGGACCGCGGGCGCCTCAGACGTGACCGCATCCGAACGCTCCAGGTGCGGCCACAGGACGCGGAATCGATCCCAGGTCTCCGGGTCCTCGACCTCGCCGCCGGGACGGGACCGGGCCAGCACAAGATGCACCTGGTGACGGGCCTGAGTCTCCTCTTCCTCCGTCATTCGCGAACGGACCGCATGCTGGACCAGACGATGCACGGACATCCGGCCGCTCGACGCCTCGCCTCGTGGTTCGTCCGTACGTGGTTCCACGCGCGCCAGCGCCAGCCGATTGATCTCCTGCACCATGCGGCCGCGCAGCAGGCGCTCGGTGAGGCTCGGGTCGAACGGCATGAGCGCCTGCGCCATCTCCTCGCCGTAGATCAACTCGAGCGCGACGCCGGTGTCCATCACGGAGCAGAGTTGCAGCAACCGGTAGGCGGCGACCGAACGTTCTCGCAGCCGGTTCAGCGAGAAGTCCCAGATGACCTGAACCGACTGCGCCTGGACCTGCTGGTTGGGAGTCCGCTCGACGCCTTCCGGCGCCGGCAGCGGAATGGTGTGCGGTCCGCGTTCCTCGACGTCCTGCACGAACGAGGAGACCTTGAAATCGGTCTCGGCGAGGAAGGCGGCCGCGGCCGCGACCGCGATGGGCAGGTCGCCCAGCAGGTCGGCGAGACGGTTCGCGTCGACCGATGTCATCGTCGGCGTCCGGCTCACGAAGTGCTCGACGCTCTCCCGGCGGGCGAAGACGTCGATCGGTACGGTCTGGGCCCGGTTGCCCCACTGTGGGTTTCGTGAGGTGACGAGTACGTGCCCCGGCCCGGTCGGCAGGAACCCGTCGATGCGGCTCGGTTCGTCCGCGTTGTCGAAGATCAGCAACCATCGTTTGTGCGGCTCGCCCCGGTTGAGGGCGTCCAGCACCTTCCGTGCGTTCTCCGGCGCGACCGTGCCCAGCTGGAGGCCGAGTCGGCGGCCGAGGTCGGTGAGCTGCGCGTCGACGAACGCCACCGGCTCCGCGGTGACCCACCAGATGACGTCGTAGGCGGTGCGGAACCGGTGTGCGTACTCCAGGGCGATCTGGGTCTTTCCGATGCCGCCCATGCCGTGCAGCGTGACCGGCTTCGCGACGGACAACACGATCGCCCCGCTGTTGCCGAGTTGCCGGCGCAGGGTCCGCAGTTCCTCCTGGCGACCGGTGAACCGGGCGTTGCGCCCGACCAGGTTCGAGATCAACGGCTCGTCACCCGGGAACCGCGGTGCGCCGGCTCTCACCTGGGCTGCCGGACCGACCTCCAGCCGGCCGACGAGCCGCAGGACCGCCTCGACCGCGGCGGACTCGGACAGGCCCACGAGGAAGATCGAGTGGTTCGTCGAGACACGTTGCACGGCCGGGATGTCCGTCACGTACACCGCCAGCGCGCTGAGCGGAGCGCCTAGCGGCTTCAGCTGGAGCGACGGATCGTTGGCGGCCCAGCCCGACATGATCAGAAGATCACGGCAGCCGGACGTGTCCGCCCGCGGATCCGCGACCGTGTCGACCACGCGGACACCGGCCGCGGAGAGCACGTGGCCGAGCCACTCGGACCACACCGAGTCCTCTTGGGCGTACTTCAGCGCGATGTCCATCTCGGCCACGACGGCCCGGCGCTCGAACTGACCGTTGACGGCCCGCCGCAGGGCCGAATCGATCGCCGGCATCTTCTGGACCGCGCCCTCGGTGAGCTCCTCGGTCAGCACCTCGTACGCGGCGAGCAGGGTGCCGGGCGTCTGCGGTGAGTCGGCGAACGTCGCGAGCACCTCCTCGTACGCGTAGAACGCCTGGTAGGGCACGTGGACCCGGCTCCAGTAGCGGTCGCGGTCGGCCCGGCTGTCGAAGGCCGGAAGATCGCCGAACCGCTGCTGGGCGATGAGCCGTCCGGCATCGGACTTGATCTTCTCGCCCGGGTCGAGCCGCATCGGCACCGGCAGGATCCGCATCCCGGGCTTCTCCGCCAGCACGAACTGGGCGACGGTGGCGGCGCCGTCGATGCCCTGCTCGTTCAGCGTGAAACAGTCGAGCAGCATGTCCGGCAGCTCGATGGTGCAGATGTCGGCGACGTCGCTGTACCCGGTGCGGCTGTCGATGAGGACATAGTCGTACTGCTCCTTCATCGTGGCGCGCAGGGCCTCGAAGAAGAACTCCCCGCCCTGTCTCTCGTAGAAGTCGTCCCAGTCGACGCTGTGGATCTGTTTCGCGTAGTCCTTGCTCAGCTTTCCGGCCGGGAGCAGATCGAGCAGCCCACCCTCCGGGAACGCCGACCAATCGAGGTGGATCACCCGGTCCCGCAGGTCGGCGAGTCTCCGGACGTCGGGCTCCTCACCGTCGCCGAACTGCTTCATCCGTGAGGTCTGGAAGTCCTGGATCAGCCCGATGACGCCGCGGTTGGTGCGGATCTCGCGCCGGCCGACGAACGGCGTGTAGTACCGGTGAAGGCCCGGTGACTCGAGATCCCAATCCACCGTGAGTACCCGTTTGCCATTCGATGCAAGGATCCATGCGACGTTGGCCAGCGCCATGGTGCGGCCCGTTCCGCCCTTGAACGAATAGAACGTCACTACCTTGCCGGTCTGTCCTACGGTCATCGGTCATCGCCTTCCGTGGCGCCTAGGCCGTTGTCGTTCTCCCCGAGCCGTCGCCGGCGCCGGTAGTTGCTGGGCATCGCCCTGAAGAAGCTGCGCCGGGCGCGGATGACCAGTGTGGGCATGAGATTCATGAACTGATCGAGTCCGTCGGCCGCCGCGATCGCCGGATCGGCCCCGGCGTCAGAGAGCATAGCGACGGCGTCCGCCCGCGCCTGCGCGGCGCGCGCCGCGCCCGGGCCGTCATCCTCGTCGGTGATGGCCAGCGGAAGGACCCAGGACGGCATTCGTTTGAGAAGGCCCTGGAGGGCGACGGCCCTGCGCCGGTCGGCCACCTGCCATGCGTCGATGAGCAGGATGGACGGTTTCCCCGACCAGAGCGGCTGAGGGACGGTCCCGGCGGTCACCGTCGCGTCGAAATCGAGCCGTTCGGTCACCTGCCGGGCCTGCTGCGCGATCGGGATCGGGCGGGTCAGCGCGAACGGGGACCAGTCGGCCATCGTGCTCCCGTACGCCGCGGGGTCGCTGCCCGGCGGCACCTCATCGGCGGTCCCGGCGAAGACGGTGATCACGAAGTCCGCCGCCTCCGGGGTGGCGGGGCGGGGCTCCGCCGGGCTCGACGCCGACGACGGGCCGATCGGCGACTGTTCCGCGACCGCGACGATGCGCCGGGCGAGGCGACCCATGATCCGGTCATACGCCTCGCGGTACTCGGCCACCGTGTCCGCCGCACGGGTGTCCGGCCCGACGTCGGTGCTGGCGATGTCGCAGAGCGCGCCCAGTCCGAGCTCCGCATAGTGCGGAATGTCCTCGCCGAGGTCGGCGCCGCCCTCGGTCATCTCCGGCATACCGGGAGGCAGCGGCATCCAGCGTACGGCCTGGATGTGTTTCGCCGGGTCGGCGTGCGCCGCCTTGATCCGTTGCACGAAGGAGCTGTGCTCGCGCCGCGTCCACGAGCCCGTGGCGTACCGCGGGGAGTACAGGGCCACCAGGACCTCGGCCTCGCCGAGTGCCCGGCTCACCTCGGTTCCCCAATCGTGCCCCGGCGCGAAGGTCTTGTCGTACAGGCCGATCCGGCGGGACGGGTCGCCGGCATACCGGCCGACCTCGGCGACGAGGTCGGTGAAGAACCGGTCGACGAGCGGATCGCTCCGCGCGGGCCCGCCCTCGATCGGCACCTGTGCGTAGCTGACGAAGAAGTAGGCCCCGGACGAGCCACCGGGCGCCGTCACCGCGCACCGTCCGTGAACGATCGGCGCAGACCCTGGGTCGACCTCGACCTCGGCGGCAGGACCTCGAGAGCCGCGCAGGTCTTCTGGATCTGCCGGGCGATGGACCACACCACGGCCAGGTATGCACCCGGATCGACGTACGACATACCGAGGACTCCTTCGGATTCGTACAACTGAGTATGTTCCGGTGTCACCACCGGTGGCGGGCCGAACCTCTGCACCTCGGACACCATCGGCGGCATCGGCCCGTCGACCGGCGTCCACAGCACCGGGATGATCGCCGTCGCGGACGGGCCGCGGGTCGCCGCCGGCCGGGCCCGGACCGTCCGGCGGGAGAAGTAGTCCCACTCCATCGGGCACCACTCACTGCGCCGGAGGTACGGCGACGAGAGCAGTGCGACGAACACCCGGGCCTTGCCCAGGTTGCGCAGCAACTCGTCGCTCCACCGGTCGCCGGCCTCCATGGTGACGTCCATCCAGCCCGCGTCGTCGCCGGCCTGCAAGGGCAGTAGTTGCCGCACCCGGTCGTTGAGGTCGGCGAACAACTTCATGACCCCGCTGTTCGGATCGCCGCGCTCGCCGGCCGCCGCCGGTTTGGCCCGGGCATAGCTGAGGAAGAACGCCGGGCCGGACAGCAGGCCGTCGTCGGCCGGCGGCTCCGGGACCGGGGGCCGCGGGTCGGCACGCGTGTTGCCCCACCAGCGTCGCGGGTTCATCCGGCGGCTGCCGGGCGGTTCCGGTCCATCCAGTCGGCGGCGAAATCGGCGGCCGCCCGAACCGGGAACGTCATGGCCGTGGCGGCGCCGGCCCTGCCCACGATCACGCCGGCCGATCGCGCGAAGTCGTCGCCCAGCGCCCCGAAGTCGGTGTCATCGAGGTGGATGTCGGTGAATGTCAGGGACTTGCGGCCGGCGGCGTCCTGGACGAAGCAGCGGTACTCACGGCGGGGAGCCGGCCTGCCTCGTCGATACTCACCGAGATGGAAGGCGGTGCAGCTGTCGAGGCCGACCCCGATGAGAAGGACTCGGGCGCCGGCGACGTCGAGGGCACCGAGGGGTGAGCGTTCACCCAGATGGCAGTCGAGATCATGCACCGACATCCACTCCGCGGCACGCGGGCCGACCGCGGCGAACGACGTCTGCGGGTGGGCGGAACGCACGGCGCCGGGCAATTCCCGAACGTACTCGGCGAGCGCGCCCATCTCGTACGACTCGGTGCTGGCCGCGTCGAATCCCGGCATCCTGTCGATGTAGGACTCCACCGCGGCCGGGTCGAGCTGCCTGGTCGCCTCGTGGAAATCGCGGCTGCTCAAGGAGTTGTTGGACGTGTGGGTCAGCACGACGATCGTGGTGTCCGCACCGGTGGCGGCGACGAGCGCGGTGAAGAGCGTCGCCGGACCGTTTGCCAGCCGGCCGATCTCCTTGAGGGACGCCTGGACAAGCACCCCCGAAGCGCCCGCCAGCCCCAGCTCCCCGAGATCCGCGGCAAGTCTGGCGGCGTCCAGTCCGGTGTGCACCGATGCCATGGGCTCGCCATCCTGACCGGTATGGGCACGCCTCGCGGCGACGTGCGCTCCTACAGATCGTTCTGCTCGCCTCACCGATAGTACTGAGCGCTGTCAGGGGTGTCACCAACCTGATCGTCGCCCTCGGCCACCCAGGCGGCGATGCGTACCGGATCACGGTGTTCCGTCGCCGCCGGGTCGGCACGGCCGGCGAGCAGCACGGCACGCACGATCTCCGGGCGTTCGATGAGCGCGGTCGCCGCCGGGCCGCGGCCCCGCAGGGTGAGCTGGTGGGCCAATGCCGCCCAGGCCTCCTCGTCGTCCGGGTCGGCCGCCACCGTCGCACGCCAGGTGTCCAGCTCATCGCCGTCCTCGGACGGTGCGCCGCGTAGGGCGGACCGGCGGACCGCCGCGCCGATGCGCGTATGCCGCGCCGGCTCCGGGTCGGCCTGTTGCACGATCGGAGGCGGCAGGACGGGACATCGTTCGCCTCGTAACAGCGAATCTTTGAGTGACTCCGGCAGATCGGGCGCCGTGCCGCGGTTCCGAAGCCGCCATCGCACGGCATCGGCCGTCGTCACCTGGCGAGCGGCGGCCGCCAACTCGGGCGACGGATCCGCGCGCCACCAGTCCTCCGTGGCGCGCCACATGCCGCGTACCAGTCGCCGGCCCGCCGGGGTGAGCTCGGCCGAACGTCGTAGCGTCCCGATGGCCGCGGTGGTGACCTCGCGCCAGAACGCGAACTCGAACCCCGAGCCAGGGGACCCGTCGTGTCGCCAGCGGACCGCCCAGTAGTCGGTCACGGCGGCGTGCGCGTGCACGCCCTGGAGCAGCGAGCGAACCGGTCGCGGGTCGAGCCGCCACGGCGCGTGGTGCAGCTCGCGGGCCGGCTCCTCGGTGAAATCCGCGAGGTCGAAGGCGGCGTCCAGCAGGTTGTGCTGAAGCTCGTGCATGACCATCAGCGCCGTCGCGTGGGGGTCCGGCATGCGGCTGAGGGCCACGCTGCCGAAGGCAAGACTCGACGACGCGCCGGCGGCGCGCTCACCGTCGCCGGACTGCTCCGGGTCGGCGAGCGGCACCACCGCGCGCAGGCAGGTGCGGACGACGAGGGCGTAGCCGGGATGGTCGGCGGCGATCAGGCGCCAGGCCTTGTTCAGGTGGGACTGGAGCGCCTCGACGGCGTCCGCGCCGAGCGGTTCGGCCGGCCGGTGGTCGAAGCAGGCCCGGTCCGGGTCGTGATCCTCCAGGTCGATGCGCCACGACGGGTCGTCGCCGAGCGTGAGGAAACGGTGCGGGCTCCAGCGTGACCCGGCGCCGGGAGCGGTCCGGTGCGGACAGCCCACCGAGAACGCGCCGAGGTCGCCGGTCACCCGGGCGGTGCGGCAGTGCAGGTCGCGTGCGGTGCCCACACCGGGCAGGAACAATGAGCCGTCGGTGTCCGGGACGTCGATCGAGAACCGGAGACCGGCTCGGATCGCCGCCGCGGCGGCCAGCGCCCGCACATATCCCGCCTCCTTGGGCGTCCGCAGGGCGCGCACCGCGGCCGCCCCGGCGAGCGGCCTGGTGACCAGCTCCTCGACCTCGGCGGGCGCGGCGCCGGCAGCGCGGGCGAGCAGGGCGAAGGCCTCCGCCGCACCGCGGTCAGCCAGTTCCGTCCGCAGCGCGAGGAGCAGAAGCCGGCGCCGGGCCGCTTGGCCGACCCGGAGCAGCTGAAGGGTGGCGGCACTCGGCCGGCGGAGCGCGAGTTCGTCGATCTGGTCGCCGGACAACGCGAGTTCGGGCAGGTTCATTCGCCCGCACCGGACCTCGCGGCACGCAGGTCGGCCTCGATCCGGATCTGGACGTGCTCGATCAGCCGGCGCAGGTCCGCGCTGAAGACCGAGGCGCGGGTGAATCCGTCCCCCGGCGCGTACCGGTGGGCGAACAGGCCGCCGCCGCAGACGCGGACCACCGGGCACCGGCGGCACTCCGGGCCCAGGCCGGCCAGGCCGTGCCGGGCGCCGGCCACGGCCACGTGCCGGACGACGTCGTCGATCGAGTGATCGGCCACCGACAGCCCGGTAGCTCCGCCGTCGCCGCCCGCCGTCTTGAGCGCGTCGTGACCCTCGAACGACCCGTCGCTCTCGACGACGATCGCCGCGGCCGGGTCGAGGCCGAGCGTGTCGGTCAGGCTCGGCCCGCCGAGCGACAGCGAAATGATCGACTCGAACATCCGGATCATGGTCTGCGGCGGCCGGGCGTCGTACCAGCGGTCGAAGACGGGGATCAGCCATTCCGCGTACGGCGTCGGCCTCGCCGCGCCCGCGGCGACCTCGACGCCGGGCGGCGGATGTTCCCAGTTGCCGTGCGGCAGAAGGAAGTCGATGGCCGGCGGCTCGTGCGAGAGCAAAGCCCCGAACGTGCGGAGCGGGTCGTTGCGCAGGTCGACGGTGCAGAGCAGGCCGGCGTAGATCCCGCGGTTCGCGGGCCGGCGCAGCGCGCCGATGCCGGCCACAGCCGCATCGAACGAGCTGCGGCCGGACCCGTAGCGGCGGTGCCGGTCGTTGGCCCGCCGGTCGCCGTCCAGGCTCACGCCGACGCCCACGTCCCACCGGCGGAACAGCTCGAGGAACTGCTCGTCGAGAAGAATGCCGTTGGTCTGCACGGCGAAGGTCACGCGGCAGCCGGACGGCATCGCGGCACGGAAGGAGCGCATCGCCCGCTCGAGGGCCGGGGCTCCCGCCAGGAGCGGCTCGCCACCGTGAAAGATGACCCGCACCGTGGGCAGGTGGTGCCGCAGGGCATGCTCGGCGAGCCGGAACGCGACCCGGTCGACGACCTCGTCGGCCATCCTGACCGGACGATGCCGCCAGCCTTGATCGGCGGCCTCGTACATGTAGCAGTGATCGCAGGCGATGTTGCACCGTTCGTGGATCTTGAGGACGACCTCGCGAACCGGCGCCTCGCCGTCGTCCTCAGGGTGGTGGGTCGACCCGCCCCGCATCGATCAGAACGCGGAGCTGAACGGTGAGACCTTCGGCAGCCCGGAGGGGCCGAGCTCGCGCTCCACCATGCGCCGCACCACCTCGGTGAGGGTGGCGTCAGGGGACTCCGTCAGCAGTTCTGCCAGTGCCGGCCGGGTGACGTCCACCAGTCCGTGACACGACAGACTGTCCTTGATTTCATCCATTGCACCTGCCTCCTCGAGCGGCGCTGAGCCGTGCTCTCACGTGACCGCCGCTGGACCGCCAGCGGATCGGACCGTGCCTGCCCGGCACAGGTCGGCGACGGTGAGCCGCATGGTGATGGCAGCCTCGCTCGGATGCTGGACGGCTATGTCGAGTGCGCCGAGCATACACTGACGATCGCCTATCTAGCCATCAGTATCCGCTTGATCACGCAGCATCACATTTTCGCGCCGGCCCGGTGCGTGGCGGTCAGGACCGCCACGGTCCGTTTCCTTCGCCGCGTTCGTAGCCCGTGCCGGTCACCACGATGTCGTCGCCGTCGCGGACGACGTCGTCCACGGTGTTGACGAGGAAGTCGTAGTCCCGTGCCGGCGCATAGGCGTTGAGGATGTCGAAGTACAGGTACTCGCGCATGACCAGCAACATCACGTCGGTGTGGTCGTGGTGGAGAGCCGCGGCGGACGGCCACCCGGCTGCCGCGAGCGCGACCGTCGTCGCGTCGTCGTCATCGCCGAACTTCTCGTAGTCCTCGCGCAACTCGGCGACGCACTGGTCGAGCTTCTGCGCCAGCCGCGCGGTGAACTCCCCGATCGGGAGGCGCAGCACGTACCGGAAAGGGGTCCTGTCCTGAACCGGTTGCCCGAAGTTCATGGCACGGTAGGCGACCCGATCTCCTGGGATCAGAAAGCCCTCGATCTCGAAGTGAACGGTCATCCTGGGCACCTTGACGAGATGGATCCGTCGGGGTTGTAGGTGTGCGATCCGGACGGCGTGTACGCGGCACCGCCCTTGTCGTCAGGCTGGCGGTTGCCGGATCGGGCGAAGAATTCCTCGGGCGACTCGATTCGCGGAATGTTCGGCGTCTCATTCCCGGGAATGATCTTCGTTTCCTCCATCCGTAGCCATGACGGATCGTCATCCACCCCGTTGACCTTCTTGATGAGCTTGTTGGCCTGGTTGTTGGTCAGGCTACCGAATCCGACGTCGACGTCGCTCCCCGGCGTGTAGTCGCCGCGGACCCGGCTACCGCCGAAAACGACGGAGGAGCCCCGCTTGAACGCCTCCGCCAGGATCATGCGGGCCTGTGCCTCGCCGAGGCCGCCGACGTTCTGGATGGCGTGCTGGACCTGTTCGGGTGTCGGGCCGACCGGGGTGGTGTCGAGGCCGAGCGGGTCGATCTCGAACGTCGGGTTGGGGACGTAGGCGACGGGGTTGGGTGCCGGCCGCAGGCCGAGCGGGTCCGGGCTTAGGTACCGCGCGGTGTCCGGGTCGTAGTACCGCTGGTTGTTGTAGTGGTGTCCGGTCTCCGGGTCGTGGTACTGCCCGGGCAGCCGCAGCGGGCAGTCGGCGCCGTCGCTGGTGACGGTGGTCGGCGTACCCCAGATGGTCTGACGGGACTCCCAGGCCACCCGGCCGTCCACGGCGGTCAGGTGGGTGGGATTGCCGACCAGGTCGGCGACGATGCTGTAGAAGTGTTCGTCGATCTCCGCCTGCGGGGTGCTGTCTGTCCAGCGCCGTTCGCGCTGCACCAGCGGGGTATGCGCGCCGGGGGAGTAGTCCCAGGTGGTGACGTGGGTGCCGGCCGTGGCCTCGAACCGGTGGTGCGTCTGTTCGATCAGGCGACTGCCGTCCCAGGCGAAGTCGACCTGTTCGGCGACACCGCCGTCCGGCGCATGGCGATATTTGGCGAGGCGCCGGCCGAGTGGGTCGTACCGGTAGGACCAGTCGCTCCCGTCGGGGGTCCGCACCGCGACGAGCCGGTCCTCGGAGTCCCAGGTGTAACGCCACGTCAGGGGCTTTCCGGAATGCCGCGCACGCTGACGGAGGACGATCCGGCCCTGTGCGTCATGCTCGTAGCGGAACCGGCCGGCGGTGCGCAGCCGCGTACCCGTGTACGTCCGTTCGCCCTGCGCTGCGGTGTCGTCGGCGGTCCAGGCGGCGGAGCTCAGGTTGCCGGCCGTGTCGTAGGCGTACGTCTCCCGCCAGCTCGCGCCCGTGACGGCGTTGACCCGTCCGACCTGGTCCAGCGCCACTGTCCGGGTACCGAGCGCCGAATCCGTGACGGCGGAGAGGAACCCGTCCGGACCGTACGCGAAGCCGCGCTGGACGGTCGTGCCGGCCGAGCCGGCCACGGTCTGCGCGACGAGCCGGCCGGACGCGTCGTGCTCCTGCCGCAGCGCCTGCCAACCCGACGGGGCTCCGACACGCCGCTCGATGAGGTTTCCTACGGCGTCGTGGGACAGGGCCATCGCGTGCCGGCCCGCGAGCAGGGCGGTCGGCGAACCCGTGGCGCCGTAGGCCCAGGACGACACCACGCCGGCCGGTGTACTGCGGCCCGCCTGCCGTCCGGCGAGGTCGTAACTGAACCGTACGGTGCGCCCGCCCACCGACTCGCTGACCACGCGACCCGCGGCGTCGTACGTCATGGCCAGGTCCGCCGTGGGTGATGTCGCCCGTAGTAACCGTCCCATCAGGTCGTAGCTGAACGTGGTTCGCCCTTCGGCGGTGTGTCGTTCGACGACCCTCCCGGCCGTGTCACGCACGAAGGTGGTCGTCTGCCCCGCCCCGTTGGTCCGTCCGGCGAGCCGCCCGGCCGCGTCGGTGGCGTAGGTGATCGTGCGCCCGTCGAAATCCGTCTCGGCGGTCAGCCGCCCGGACCCGTCGTAGCCGTACGACCAGACCAGGCCCTGCGGGTTGGTCACGGACGTCAACCGCAGCTGCTTGTCGTAGGCGAACGCCAGCCGGGTGCCGTCCGGGTCGGTGCGTGAGGTCAAGCAATTGAAGGGCCCGTACGCGTACCTGGTCACGGCGCCTGACGCGGTGGTATGCGCGACCAGATTTCCCTGCGGGTCGTACTCCCAGTTCTCGACCGCGCCGTCCGGGCCGGTCCGCGCGGTGGGCAGCCCGTCCAGGCTGTAGCGGATCAGGGTCCGGGATCCGAGCGCGTCCGTGACGGCCACGACACGGCCGGCCTCGTCCCGCTGGTAGGAGGTGGTGGCGCCGGCCGCATCTGTCACCCGCAGCGGCAGGCCGGCCCCGTCCGATTCCACGAGCGTTACCGCGCCGAGCGGGTCGGTCACGGTTGCGAGATGGCCGGCCTGGTCATAGGTGTACGCGGTGACGGCGCCGGCCGCATCGGTCACCGTGGCGAGATTGGCTCGCGCGTCGTAACTGAACGACCGCCGGCTACCGTCCGGACCGGTCACCGTGGCGGGTAGTCCCTCCGCGGTACAGGTCGCCGTCGACACTGCCCCGCCCGGGCCCGTGACCTGGACGAGGTTCCCCTCGACGTCGTATCGATGACGGGTGAACGCCCCCGTCGGGTCGGACAGGCCGACGATCCGCCCCCGCCGGTCCCACTCCCGCAGCCGTACCCCGCCGACGGGATCAACCTCCCGCACCACGCGGCGCCGCTCGTCATACCTGTACGAAGCGACGTGACCGAGCGCGTCGGTGACAACAGTGGTCCGGGTCGACTCGTCATATTCGAGCCGGGTGGCCAGCACGCGTTGCGGCCCGGAAGAGGCCACACACCGCCCCCGGTCGTCATAGGCGTACGAATACCAATGCCCGTTCCGGTCGATCCACCGTGTCAGCCGACCGTCGTCGTACTCGAAACGCAGCGGGCGCCCCGACCCGTTCACGATGTCGGCGAGTAGACCGTCGCCGTCGTACCCGAATCGCGCCAGCGGTATCGCGATGCCGTCGCTCCTGAGCAGGGCGAACCGCGACACCCGGCCGTTGTCCCAGGAGACGCTTACCCGATAGCCGCCGCTGTGGATGACCTCGGTCACTCGCCCGAGCAGGTCCCGTACGAGGTCGACGCGGTCACCGCAGCGGTGCGTCAGCGATGTCAGGTGCAGCCCATCGCCGGAGAAATGCCAGGTCACTCCGGCCGCGGCGGAGGAAACCGAGTAGCCGCCGAACTCCGTCGTCAACCCCAGCGCCGGTCCGGCCTGCGGATATACCGCAGTCCGGGTGGGCATCTCCCGGTACGCCAGGAGCATCCCGTCCGGCATCACCAGCAGCATGCCCGCGTCCATCGGCTCGAGCCGCATGTCCAAGGTCGACGCCCATGCGTGGCCGAACGCCCTTCCCAGCCGGTACGACGATAGGTAGGTGCGTTCGAGCACCAGAGGCAGCACCCCTGGTAACGCGACGTCCGTCTGGGCCATGAAGACCTCGCCGCTGACGATGTCCACTGGATCGGTCGTGGCGGTTCGATCCCGTACCGGCGTGCTGTGCCGGTCCGGGTTGTCCCAGGCGTCCCGGCGCGCGGCGTCGGCCGGCGATCCGCCGTCATGGCCCGGCCCGGCCGGGCGCCCGGGTGACGCACCGCCGTCACGACCAGCGCCGGCGCGGCCCATCCGCAACTGGCGTCGAATCATCGACTGCGCCTCGGAGACCGAACGCGCGCGTCCGGCGCCTGCCGGGGAGCCGGGCTGCCGTCGTGTGGGCGAGCCGTCAGCGTCCTCGCCATGGCCGCCGCGTGATCCGTGAGGTCTGGACATGCCTCGCCCACCGTCCCCGTTCCATGCCTCCGAATCGCCACACTATCGATGGTGGTCAACGGGCGAAAAGTGCTCGAGGCCGTGACCGGAGCGGGGTGCTGGAGTCCACGAGAGCTCGACCGATGGCCATGATGATCCCGGCCTACCGGCCATACCAAGATCGTCCGAACGGGTGGCCAAGCCCGGTGATGTCGAGGTTAGCCTCGGCGGACCATGGAATGAGGACGGTTAAGCTCATGCAGGACGATGACGAGGCGCCATCCGCGAAGCCGCTGCGCATCGGTGGATGGTTGCCGCCGGTCAGCGCTGTGGATCCGGCGACGCAGGACTCAGTGGCCCGTGCGACGACATCGGTTCCCGGAGCGGAGACGGCTGGTGGGCGGCCGTCGGTCGGCCGGACGGGCACGCGAGCCGCACGGCGCCGGGCGTTGGCCCTGGCGCAACGCAGAGGCGGTGTCATCGGCGCCGCCGCCACGATCACCGTCCTCGGGGTGGCTGGCGGCCTGGTCGCCGTGATCTCCCCGTCCGAACCCCCGGCCGCGGTGGCCCAGCCGCCGCAGCCCGCTGCGGCCACTCCGCCGCCCGCTGCCGACCCGTCCGACTCCTCGCCGTCCCCGTCGCAGAGTTCGGCGACAGCTTCGGTTTCGGCTTCGCAAGCCCCCGTCGGCCGCCCGACGGCCTCGGAAGGCTCACCCAGCCCCGAGGCCCGGACCGAATCCGCGCGGCCGGCACCGTTCCAGGCGACCTACGAGGCGGAGTCACCGCGCAACGTGATGGGAGGAAAAGCCCGGCCGTTGCCGCGCGACGACGCCTCCGACGGCCTCGTCGTGCGATTCGTCGGCAACGGCGAGGCGAACTTCCTGCGCTTCACGGGGTTGACCGTGCCCGATTCCGGCATCTACAACGCCCGGGTGCAGTACATCTCCGGCGAACCGCGAGGGACAACCGTACTGGTCAACGGCCGCCTCGTGGAGAACCTCACATTCCCGGCCAGCCCCGACTGGTACACCGTGGACTCCCTGACCCTGCGCCTCACCCTGCACGCCGGAGCGAACACCATCGAGGTGCGCAACGACACCGACTACGCCCCCGACTTCGACCGCATCGACCTGACGCGCTGAGAAGGCGTACATGAAGGGCCGGACCGCCGGCCGGGTCAAGTTGATGTGCCGTCAGGTCGAGGCCAGGCGCAGTGCGCGGGTGTCCAGTACGTCGTCGTGGCGGGCGATTTCCTGGCCGTTCTGGTAGACGGTCACCCCGCCTCGCCACGGGCAGTATGAGACCCGCTCGTATCTGCTCACGGTGTCGTCGTGGTGTCTGATTTCGAGGACGTCTGCTGGGGTGTGTGCCATCAGTCGGCCCGCCGGGCGTCCCGGGTGCGGGGTGGTCGGTGGTGTTCACGCATGGGCGCGCTCCCGGCCTTCAGCCTGTGCCGTCCGGGCGCGGGCGGCGATCTCGTAGTTCGCGCGGGAGTCGGTGTACGGCCACGCCTCCCGGAGTGCGGTGTCGCGGATGGCGCGTTCCTCGTCGACGTTCGGGCTACGCTGGCGCATGTCGCTTTCCTTCCTCGGGATGGGTGCGGCAGGGGCTGTGAACTCGCCCCACAATTCGTTGTACGGTGCGTGCCGGTCCGATTACCGGCTGGTCGGCCAGCGCGGCGCGATTCCGGGAGAAACGCGCGCCCGCTCCTCCGCAGGGATTACGGCGGGGTCCTGTCGGATGAGCATCGAGGAGCCGGCGGACGTGGGTCGTAGCCTTCCGGAATGACCCTCGGCGAACCCGAAGATCGCGACTCGCTTCGCGTCCAGATGCAGCAGTCCATTGAGACGTTCCGGCACCTGACGACGCTGTTCGTCCAGTGCACCGGGTTTCTGATCGCGGCCGGCGGGCTGCTGTTCGGCTACGGCCTGGCCCAGCAGAAGGCGGCTCCGCTGCTCTTGGCGGGCCTGGCGCCGCTGGGCATCATCGTCGTGCTGATGTTGATCCTGTCGCACGGGCTACCCGTGGCGTTTGTCGCCATCAGGAGCGAGGAGCGGCTTCTTCCCGGCGAAGCCACCGTCGGCCGGACCTACTTCATGACCAAATATCCGCTCGCCTACTCCTGGATAGCGCCCTTGCTGCACATGGAAGAGGACGACCGAAACCGGATGCTGGCCAGCCCGCCGCTGCGCGGCATGCGGGGCGCGAAGGCCGTCGTGGTCTCGCTGGTGATCGGATCGATCGCTCAGTTCGCCCTGTTCCTCGTCGCGTTGATCTGGTTCGACTATCGGTTCATGTAGGAGCCGGCGCGGCGGGTCGGTCAGACGGCCGCGAGGCAGAGGGCGGCCAGGATGGCGACGATGGGCAGGACAGGATCAGGATTCTGCTGTCGGCCTCCATGGCCTCGGCCAGGTCCTCCGGCAGGCGCGGATCGATCAGCCCGTTCGGGTCCTGCACCACGCGACGAAGTAGACCGCCAGGATCTGCCCGGACCACACGCGGGTGCCGACCATCGCGTCGGCGTCGGATCGGACCCAGGTCGTGGCCACCGGCACGATCAGG
The DNA here is from genome assembly GCF_014205335.1 of Amorphoplanes digitatis. NCBI lineage: Bacteria > Bacillati > Actinomycetota > Actinomycetes > Micromonosporales > Micromonosporaceae > Actinoplanes > Actinoplanes digitatis. Next base: position 2,473,063 of record NZ_JACHNH010000001.1, read on the forward strand.
GCGGTGCAGAGCAGGAGGACGACCAGGTAGAGGGGAGCAATCGCGAGATCAGCCCGCGGACGCATGCGGAAACGCTGTCGGGCTTACTGGAAGTCGCAGCCGGGGTTCGGGTCGTCGACCGACAAGGGGCTGCCGGCCGGCAGGACGTAGAGCACGTCGAGCACCACCGCGGTGGCGCCGAGGTTGCGGCCGATGTGCACGTTGCCCGGGCCGGCCGGTTCCACGATGGCGGAGCCGGCCGGGTAGACGCCGTCGGACGCGCAGGTCGCGTCGAAGTGGCTCAGCGTGCCCTGCCGGACCCGCGCGTACAGGGTGCCGTCGTGGTGGTGCCAGCCGGTGGCCTGCCCGGCCGGCAGGGTGACCTCTCGCAGGACGAAGTCGGTGTCGCCGGCGGTGTGCTGCCAGATGATCCGGCCGGACACTCCGGGGCCCGGCGGGGTGGCGTGTGCGGCACCGCCGATGAGGGTGCCGCCCGCGATGACGGCGGCGGCGAGCCCGGTCCGTAGGCCGTGACGCTTGATGGACATCGGGTGACAGATCCTTCCGCGGAGAACAACGGTCGGGTTCGGCACCGTGACCCTACACAGAACGAACGGACATCCCGGACCGTTCGCGGTGGCTTGCTCGTGCCATATTTGCGGCATGTCGATCACGGGGCGGGTTGTCGCGTTCTGCGTGGTGGTGGTCCTGGCGGGGTGCGGCGCCGAGGATGCCCGGCCGGAGGCGTTGCCGGCGAGCGCGGCCGTGACCCCGTCCGCCGCGGCCCCGTCCACCGCGGCCCCATCCGCCGCGGCTCCGTCCGCCGCGGCTCCGTCCGCTCCTACGCTCGAGGCGGCGCCCGCACCGGTGGCCCGGCCCGGGGAACGCCCGCCGGGGGCGCTGCCGCCGGTGCGCCGGCACGGGCCCCGCGGGCCGAAGCGGGTGGCGCTGACCTTCGACGCCGACATGACCGATGCCATGATCGCCCGGCTGCGGCGCGGCGCGGTCACCTCGTACGCGAATCTCACGCTGCTCGGCCAGCTGGAGCAGGGGGAGATACCCGCGACGTTCTTCGTCACCGGCCAGTGGGCCGAGCAGTATCCGCAGGTGATGCGCCGGATCGCCGGGAATCCGCGGTTCGAGGTGGCCAACCACAGCTACGAGCACGCCGCGTTCACGGCCGGTTGTTACACACTGCCGCAGCTGCCGGCGGCGAAGATGACCGACGACGTCGCCAGGACCTTTCGGACGCTGGAGCCGTTCGGCGGCCGGCAGACCCGGTACTTCCGGTTCCCGGGGCTGTGTCACGACCGGGCGGCGCTGCGGGCGCTGGCACCGCTCGGCGTGACCGTGATCGACGGCGACGTGGTCAGCGGTGATCCGTTCGCGCGGAGCGCGGCGCCGGTGGTGCGGGCGGTGCTGTCGCAGGTGCGCCCGGGCTCGATCGTGATCATGCATCTCACCGAGGCGAACGCCCGGTACACCGACGAAGCGCTGCCGAAGATCCTCGCCGGGCTGCGCGAACGCGGCCTGGAGCCGGTCACCCTCTCGGAGCTGCTCGGCGAGCGGCCGGCACCGGCGACCCCGCCGAGTGCCGACCCGACGGTGGGCTGACAAAACCCGGAACGCGAGTAATACTCGCGCCCACCATGACCAGAACCGATCTTGCCGGGTACCTGCGTGCGCGCTGGGCGGCGCCGCGGGTCCGGGCCGCCGCGGCCGCCGTCGTCATCCTCGTCGCCGTCCTCGCGGCCGCCGCCGCCACGGACCCCTCGGGCCTGCTCGCGCCGGTCGGCGGCCGGGGGCTGCCGCTGCTGGGCACCGGCGGCGTCTACCGCTGGGCGCCGCTGGTGGTCGGCCTCCCGGTCCTGCTCGCGGGCGTTGCCGTCCCGGCCTTCCTGATCGCCGGGTACGCGCGGGCCAGGTGGGTGTTCGCCGGCACCTGGATCGCGGTGATCGGCGCCGGTGCCTGTGCCACGGCCGCGACCGGTCTCGCCTCGGCCCTGCCGATGCTGGGGCCGCACCTGTCGGCCGGCGCCGCCCTGACGTACGCGCTCAGCACATGCGGCTTCGCGGCGGTCAAGTTCATCCTCGTCGGCCCGCTGGCCGCGGCCGGCGCGGCGCTCGCGGCCCGGTTCGGGCCGCGGCCGGTGCCCGGCGCCGGGAGCGGCGCGGCCGAGTCCTACCCGGTCGCCTCCGCCGCGGCGGTCATGGCGGTGGTGACCGGCCTGGCCGCGATCGGGCCGGCGGCGCACTGGTGGCTCGGGGGACCGGTCGGCTACTCGTTCGCCGGGTTCGTGGTCGCGCCGACCGCGGCCAACGGCGTCTTCGGCTTCCTCGCCGGCGTGGCGGTGTTCCTGGCGGTGTTCGCCGCGGCCGTGCGCCTGGCGCCGCGGCGGCCGCCGCGGGCCGGCCCGCTGACGGCGTCGGTGACCGTGGGCCTGGCGTCGGTGGTGGCGGGCCTCGGCCTCGGGGTGGTCGGCGCCGTCGTCGCCGCGATGCCCTGGTCGAACCGGCTCGACGGCGCGGGAGCGGACCAGTGGTGGCTCGCGACCTCGCTGATCAGCGTCGCGACCGGCGCCGGCTACGGCGCGGTGGTCGGCCTCATCGGCGCCGTCGTGGTCGCGGCCGGGTGGCGCCTGCGGTCGCGGTTCGTGCCGGTCGCGGCGATCGGCGTGCTCGTGCTGGCGCTCGCACCCGTGATCGGGGCGTCGGCTCCCGCCGGGCCGCCGGCCGTCGAGGCGGTACCGGCGTCCGGCGGCATGGAATACCTCCGGGTGCACCCGGCACCCGCCGGGGGCGGGCTCGCCACGATCGGCGATGTCACCGGCCGGCAGGTGATCCTGCGGGGCGTCAACGTGAACCAGCTGGTCGACTACCACCTGCGCGATCCGGCCGTTCCGGCCACGCGGCCGCCGGCCGACGGCGACTTCGCGCAGATGGCGGCGATGGGCTTCAACGTCATCCGCCTCGGCATGTCCTGGTCGCGGCTGGAGCCCCGGCGGGGCACGTTCGACGAGTCCTACCTCGGCCAGATCCGGGCCGCGGTGGCCGGTGCGAAGGCACACGGGATCTACACCGTGCTGGACATGCACGAGGACGCGTGGGGCAACGCGCTCGCCCGCCCGTCCGAGGAGTGCGGCGGCGGGACGACCCCGACCACCGGCTGGGACGGCGCGCCCGCGTGGGCGACCATCACCGACGGGACCGCGCACTGCCAGTTCATGGCCCGCGACCTGGCGCCGGCGGTGGCGACGGCGTTCGGGAACTTCTACACCGACCGCGACGGCATCCAGGGTGAACTCGTGCGCACGTGGGCGTTCGTCGCGCGGGCCTTCGCCGGCGAGCCCGCCGTGGCCGGCTACGACCTGCTCAACGAGCCCGGGATCGGTGCCAACCCGCCGATCAGCTCGGGGCTGCTGCTCGGGCGCTACTACGACGCCGCGATCACGGCGATCCGCGAGGCCGAGCGTGCCGCCGGCGGGCACACCCACCTCGTCTTCTTCGAGCCGAGCGTGCTGTGGTCGGGGCTCGGATTCGACGCGGCGCCGGCGCCGGGCTTCACCGACGACCGGCAGTTGGTGTTCGCGCCGCACCCGTACAGCGAGTCCATCAGCATGGACCAGGGTCTCGGGTTGACGATCGCGTCCATCGAGCGGAATCTCGCCACCTCGGCCCGGGCCGCCCGGGCGTACCGGGCCGCGTTGTGGTTCGGCGAATGGGGGTGGTTCGGCGATCCCGCGGTGGACGGCGCCAAGGTGTGGCGCCTCGGTGCGGCGCAGGACCGGCTCGGCGCCGGCGGCGCGTTCTGGGTGTGGCGGCAGGGCTGCGGCTCGCCCGAGACCGGTGCCGACGCCACGACCTCCGGGAACCTGGTCGCTGTCGACTGCCGCACCGGTGCGTCGACCCCGCCGCCTGCCGGCTTCGCCCGTCCCCTGTCGAGGGCGTTCCCGCGGGCGTTGCCGGGCCGGCTGGAGTCGCTGATCTCGGGCCAGGACGGCGGGTTGCGGATCGCCGCCGCCGCGCCCGACGACCCCGCGAACTGCCTCGTCGACATCTGGGTGCCCGGCGACACGATGCCCCGCCTGACGACGACCGGGGTCACCGGTCCGTCGCCGGAGCGGGTGGCGGGCGGCTGGCGGGTCACCGGGTGCGCCCGCGGCGCCTACACCGTGACGGCGGCTCCTTGATCACTGGCAGAATCACGATGTGATGCGTGGCTTCCGGGAGATCGCCGATCGGGTGTACGTGCTGCGGTACCCGGTGCTGGACGTCAACGTCACGCTTGTCACCGCCGCCGGGGCGGCCCTGGTGGTGGACACGCTGTCCACCGCCGAGCAGGCCGGCGAGCTGGCCGACGCGATCCGCGTGATCACCCGCGATCCACTGATCATCGTGAACACCCATCACCACTTCGACCACTGCTTCGGCAACGCGACGCTTGCCGCGCCCGAGGCGCCGATCTGGGCGCACGAGGAAGCCGCCCGGGAGCTGCGCGAGCACGGCGAAACCCTGCAACGGCACTGGTACGAGCAGTGGCTGCCGCGCGACCCGGGCCTGGCGGCCGGGCTCGCCGAGGTCACCGTACGGGTGCCCGACCGGCTCGTGCGGACAAGCGCGACCGTCGACCTGGCCGGGCGTACCGTGTCGCTGCACCACCTCGGGCGCGGGCACACGGCCGGCGACCTGGTGGTCGACGTGCCCGACGCCGGGGTGGTCCTCGCCGGTGACCTGGTGGAGCAGGGCGCCCCGCCGTCGTACGGCGACGACGCGTACCCGCTGGAGTGGCCCGGCACCGTGGCCGCGCTGCTGCGCCTGGTCGGGCCGGACGGCGTCGTGGTGCCGGGGCACGGCGCACCGGTGGACCGCGCGTTCGTGCAAGCCCAGCACGAGCAGCTCGGCGAGCTGGACCGGCTGATCCGCGAGGGCCACGCCGACGGCGCCGGGCCACCGGAGGTGGCGGCCCGCTCGCCGTTCGGCGCCGAGGCGTCCCTGGTCGCGGTGCGCCGCGGCTACGCCGAACTGTCCGGGCGCGCGTAGCGGCCCGGATCCGGCTAGGTCGCGGTCGCCGCCGCGGCGGCGCGTCCGGCGGCGCGGCCGGAGAAGAGGCAGCCACCCAGGAAGGTGCCCTCCAGGGAGCGGTAACCGTGCACGCCACCGCCGCCGATGCCGGACGCCTCGCCGGCCGCGTACAGGCCCGGCACCAGGGTGCCGGACGGGTCGAGGACCTGGCCCTGGAGGTTGGTCTGCAGGCCGCCGAGGGTCTTGCGGGTGAGCACGTTCAGCCGTACGGCGACCAGTGGTCCGGCGTCGGAGTCGAGGATCCGGTGTGCGGAGGCGGTCCGGCTCAGTGAGTCGCCCGGGTAGGAGAGCGCGTTGCGGATGCCCATCACCTGAGCGTCCTTGCTGTACGTGTTGTCGATCTCCCGGTCCCGGGCGTCGATCTGTCGCTTCAGGTCGGTCAGGTCGATCAGGTCGGTTCCGGTGAGCCGGTTCATCCCGGCGACCAGTTCGGGCAGCGTGCCGGCCTTCACGAAGTCCTCGCCGTACCGCTGGAACTTCTGGATCGGTTCCGGGGTCTGCCAGATCCGGCTGAGCAGCAGCCAGATGTTCTTGTTCGTCAGGTCCGGGTTCTGCTCGGAACCGGAGAGCGCGAACTCCTTGTCGACGATCTTCTGGGTGGTCACGAACCAGGAGTAGTCGTAGCCAGAGGCGGTGATCGTGCCGAGCGTGTGCAGGGTGTCGTAGCCGGGCCAGTCGGGTGCGCTCAGTCGCCTGCCGGTGGCGTCGAACCACATCGACGACGGCCCGGGCAGGATACGGATGCCGTGGCCGGGCCAGATCGGGTCCCAGTTGTGCAGGCCCTCGGTGTAGTGCCACATCCGGTCCGGATTAACGATCCGCCCGCCGGCCCGCTCGGTGATCGCGAGCATCCGGCCGTCGACGTGTGCGGGTACGCCGGTGATCATCCGGCCCGGCGCCTTGCCGAGCCGGGCCGGCCAGTTCTGCCGGATCAGGTCGTGGTCGGCGCCGATGCCACCCGAGGTGACGATCACGATCGGCGCCCGCAGTTCGAAGTCGCCGATCACCGTACGCGAGCTCGGCCTGCCCCGGGCGACGCCGCTGGGCTCCAGGACCGCGCCGCGCACGCCCGTGACGGCCCCGTTCGTCCGGACGATCTCGTCGACCCGGTGCCGGAACTTGAAGATCACTTTCCCCGCCGCGGCGCCGGCGCGCACCAGCCTCTCGAAGGGCTCGACAACGGCCGGGCCGGTGCCCCAGGTGACGTGGAAGCGGGGCACCGAGTTGCCGTGCCCGTCGGCCAGGCCGCCGCCGCGCTCGGCCCAGCCCACCATCGGGAACCACTGCATGCCGAGCCCGGCGAGCCAGGCGCGCTTCTCACCGGCCGCGAAATTGACGTACGCCTGCGCCCACCGGTACGCCCAGTAGTCCTGGCCGGCGGGGTCGTCGACGCCGCGGTCGAAGCCGGCCGTGCCCAGCCAATCCTGCCAGGCGAGGTCGTAGGAGTCCTTGACGCCCATCAGCCGCTGCTCCTCGGAGTTGACGAGGAACAGGCCGCCGAACGACCAGTACGCCTGTCCGCCGAGGCCGGTCTGCGGTTCCTGGTCGACAAGCAGCACCTTGCGCCCCGCGGCCACCAGTTCCGCGGTGGCGACCAGGCCGGCGAGGCCGTGACCGACCACGATCGCGTCCGCGTCCGCCGCGACGGCCGCACCGAACGCCGGCAGTCCCGCCGTCTGCGCGATCGCCGCGCCGGCCACGACACCACCGGCCGCGACCAAGGCCCGACGGCGACTGATCTGGGGTTCCACACGCCCTCCCGACAAAACGCGAGCAGTGCTCGGATTATTGGGAGATCGAAACAGAGCGATGGATTGCGCCGATAGTCCTTGGTACCCAACGCGCCGCGGCGGGCTTGTCGACGGTGGACAAGCCCGGCCGTGCGCCGCCGATCAGGTCCGGGAGGGCACCGGTCGTGCGGGCGACTGAGGGACGCTCGGCTGGTATCGGCCGTCCGGTGTGACCGGTTCGGCCGGCGGCTTGCTCGACTCGCGGGTGATCAGGACGGTTTGCAGGAGCTGGTGCTGGTGCTGGTCCTCACCGCGGATCGCGGAGATGAGGAAGTCGCCGGCGATGCGCCCCTTGGCCACGATGGGCTGGCGAACGGTGGTCAGCCGGGGCCGCGTCCACTGTGCCTCCGGCAGGTCGTCGAACCCGGTGACGGAGACGTCGCCGGGCACGTCGAGGCCGAGGTCGTGCAGGGCGTCGATCGCGCCGAAGGCCATCAGGTCGGCCAGCACGACGAGCGCGGTCGGCCGCGGACGGGTGGCCATGATGGCCTGGGTCGCGCGGTAGCCGTCCATCCGGGTGCAGGGCACCTCGGCGACCGTGATGTCGCGCCGGCTCAGGCCGACGGCGGCCAGCGCGTCCTCGATGCCGGCTATCCGGCGTACCAGCGGGTCGCGGTAGGTCGGCGCCGGCCGGTCGGAGCGGGGCTCGACGCTGAGCACCGCGATCCGGCGGTGGCCAAGCTCCAGCAGGTGCTGCGTCACGTCGCGCGCGCCGTCGCGGTCGTCGATGTCGACGCTGGGCGCGCCCTCGGGTGCGTCGCTGTCGACGAGCACGTAGGGCAGCGCCCGGCGGGTCAGCTCGGCGATCTCGCCGCGGTCGGTGTCGAGGCCGCAGACGACGAAGCCGTCGACGGCGGCGTGCCGGACGGCCTTGACCAGCGAGTCGCCCAACGGGGGTATGAGCTGTAGCGACATGCCCTCGCGGGTGCAGACCTGCCCCAGGCCCATGAGGAACCGGGCGTAGTACGGGTTCTCCATGACCTTGGGGATGTCGTGGGGCAGCAGGACGCCGAGGCTCTGGGTGCGGCCGTTGCGCAGCGTCCGGCCCGACGGCGGCGGGGTGTACTTCAGTTCCCGCGCGGCGGCCAGGATCCGCTCGCGGGTCGCGGTGGACACCCGGGTCGGGTCGTTGAACGCGAAGGAGACGGCCGAGCGGGATACGCCGGCGGCCGCCGCGACGTCCCGCGAGGTGGGGCGGCGCCGGGCGGCGTGTGCGTCTTTTGCTGTCATCGCGTCCTCTTGGCCGGAATTCGGGCCATGCTATCAGCCGCCATGTTGGGCGTTTAGTAAATGGTTACGTCAACTTTGTCCGTTTTAGCCCGACCGAAGGGCTCAGGTTTAACGCGCCGAAGGGTCGATCACGGGCCGGAGTCGGCGGTGGGAAGATCTCGTTTCTAAACAGTTACCTAACACGTTTTACTGACGTGTTAGCGTGGCGCCGGCCACAGCCGCTAAGCACTTCGCCGGAACCTCGGCATCACGGCGGCGATCCCACCCCCGTACGTCGTGGCGCCGTCCAGCGGCACACGACGCGAGAACTGACAGGAGCCCCGATGCGCATTCGTAGCGTCGGTATGATCGCCACCGCCCTGGCCGTGGCGCTCACTGCCGCGGCTTGCGGCGGTAACGACAAGAGCAGCAGCGGCGACACCAAGACCGCGGCCGACCCCGCGTCGCTGACCGCGCAGCTGACCTGGTGGGACACCTCGGACCCGAAGAACGAGGGTCCGGCGTTCCAGGAGCTGATCAAGAAGTTCAACGCGACCTACCCGAACGTCAAGGTCGACTACCAGTCGGTGCCGTTCGCGGACGCGCAGAACAAGTTCAAGACCGCCGCGGCCGCCAAGTCGGGCGCCCCGGACATCCTGCGCGCCGAGGTCGCCTGGGTGCCGGAGCTCGCCTCCCTGGGCTACCTCTACAACCTTGACGGCTCCGAGCTGCTCAAGGACGAGAGTGACTTCCTGCCGACCCCGGTCTCGTCGAACAAGTTCGGCGGCAAGACCTACGGCGTCCCGCAGGTCACCGACTCCCTCGCGCTGATGTACAACAAGAAGATGTTCGAGGCCGCGGGCATCACCGCCGCCCCGAAGACCTGGGCCGAGGTCAAGACCGCGGCCGCCGCGATCAAGTCCAAGACCGGCAAGCAGGGCCTGTACATCAACTCCGGTGGCTACTTCCTCCTGCCGTTCATCTACGGCGAGGGTGGCGACGTCGTCGACGCGGCCGCCAAGAAGATCACCGTGAACAGCCCGCAGGCCGTCGCCGGCATCAAGATCGCTCAGGACCTGGTCAAGGACGGCACCGCCGTCAAGCCCCCGGCCAACGACGCCTACGGCAACATGATGACCCTGTTCAAGGAGCAGAAGGTCGCCATGATCATCAACGGCCCGTGGGAGGTCAACAACGTCAAGGGCGCCCCGACCTTCGGCGGCCTCGAGAACCTCGGCGTCGCGCCGGTTCCCGCCGGCAGCGTCAAGGCCGGTGGCCCGGTCGGTGGCCACAACTACACCATCTGGTCCGGCATGCCGCAGGAGAAGGTCCCCGCCGCGGTCGCCTTCATCAAGTTCATGGCGTCGGCCGAGTCGCAGGCGTTCCTCGCCGAGAAGGTCGGCCTGCTGCCGACCCGCACCTCGGCGTACGACCAGCCGGGCGTGAAGAGCAACGCCACCGTCGCCGCGTTCAAGCCGGTGCTCGAGGCCGCTGTCGCCCGTCCGTGGATCCCCGAGGGCGGTCAGTTCTTCGGCCCGATGGACAAGATGGCCGTCGAGACCCTGGTGCAGGGCAAGGACGCGCAGGCCTCGCTGGACACGGTCGCCAAGACCTACAAGTCCGAGGTCGTCAAGGACTACAGCAACTGATCGATGAATCGTCTGGCCGCCGGCCCTCGGGTCGGCGGCCAGCCGCGTTTGAGCCTCCCCCGGAACTGGAGCAGCGATGAGTACCGCAACGGTCGAACGCCGCACCCCGACCCCCGCCCCGGGCCCCGAGCAGGCCCCGCCGGGTTGGCTGCGTCGCAGCTGGGACAAGTACTGGTACGCGTGGGCGATGGTCGCGCCCGTGGTGATAGTGCTCGGCGTCCTGGTCTTCTACCCCCTCGCCCGGGGGATCTACCTCTCCTTCACCGACCTCACCGAGGCCAACCAGCAGCAGGAGATCTGCACCCCGTCGATCACCGGGGAGCTGAGCTGCCAGGCCAACCCCAACGGCTGGAAGTTCGTCGGCCTCGACAACTACATCAAGGTGCTCAGCGGCCAGGTCGGCCAGTTCTGGCCCCAGTTCGGGACGACCATCATCTGGACCGTCGCCTGCGTCGTCTTCACCTACGGCATCGGCCTGGGCCTGGCGGTGCTGCTCAACCGCCCGATCCGCGGGCGCGGCGTCTACCGGGTGCTGCTGATCCTGCCCTGGGCCGTGCCCGGCTTCGTCAGCGCGTTCTCCTGGCGGTTCATGTTCAACCAGGACTTCGGAGTGGTCAACGGCCTGCTCAAGGCCGTGGGCATGGCGCCGGTCGCCTGGTTCGACAACCAGTGGACCTCGCTGTTCACCGCGATCGTCACCAACATCTGGCTCGGCGTGCCGTTCATGGTCGTGTCGCTGCTCGGCGGCCTCACGGCGATCCCCGCAGAGCTGTACGAGGCGGCCACCATCGACGGCGCGACGCCGTGGCAGCGCTTCAAGAACGTCACCCTGCCCGGGCTGCGCCCGGTCAGCATGACTGTGCTGCTGCTCGGCACGATCTGGACGTTCAACATGTTCCCGGTGATCTTCCTGGTCACCCGCGGCCAGCCGGCGGGCCAGACGGAGATCCTGGTGACCGGCGCGTACCGGGCCGCGTTCGAGGGCATCCGCAACTACTCCCTCGCCTCGACCTACGGCGTACTGATCCTGTCCATCCTGCTCGTGTTCTCGGTGTTCTACCGGCGGGCGCTGCGCAAGCAAGGCGAGGTGTGGTGACATGACCGCCCAGGTAGAGACGGCCAAGCGCCGGCCGAGGAACCGCCGCTCACCGCTGGCGTCCATCGCGATCCACGCGACTCTGATCATCGCCGTGCTGATCGCGATCTTCCCGATCGCGTGGGTGGTGCTGTCGTCGCTCAAGCCCGGGGTGTGGGTGCAGAGCAGTGAGCTCAGCTTCATCAAGGAACCCACCCTCGACAACTACAAGTACGTGCTCACCGAGACGCTGTTCCCCCGGTGGGCGCTCAACTCGCTGATCGTCGCGGTCGCGACCACCGCGATCGGCGTGCTGATGTCGGCCACCACCGGGTACGCGCTGTCCCGGTTCAACTTCCCGGGCCGCCGTCAGCTGCTCCTGGTCTTCCTGGTGACCCAGATGTTCCCGGTCTCCATCCTGATCGTGCCGATCTACGTGATCATGGCGAACCTCGGCCTGATCAACACGCACGGTTCCCTGATCATCGCGTACCTCACGATCGCCGTGCCGTTCTGCTCGTGGATGCTCAAGGGGTACTTCGACTCGATCTCCCGGGAGCTGGACGAGGCGGCGCAGATCGACGGGTGCGGGCCGTTTGCCACGTTCTGGCGGATCATCCTGCCGCTGGCCCGGCCCGGCATCGCCGTCACCGCGTTCTTCACCTTCCTCACCGCGTGGGGCGAGGTGGCGTACGCGACGGCGTTCATCCAGGAGAAGAGCAAGTTCACCCTCGGGTACGGCCTCCAGCAGTTCGTGCCGGCGTTCAACCCGCAGTGGGAGTACCTGACCGCCTCGGCGGTGCTCATCACCGTACCGGCGGGAATCGTGTTCTTCTTCGCCCAGCGCCACCTCGTCTCCGGCCTGACCGCCGGAGCGGTCAAGGGCTGACCTCAGGGGCCCCAGCCGCGCGTGCCGTCCTCGACGGCACGCGCGGCTCTCTTGTGCCGCCTTGCCGAACCTATCGTTTTACGATAGATTTCCATCGTAATTCGATGGAAGGATGGCTCGTGGGGAAACTGACAGTGCGCGCGCTGCGCGCCGTGCTCGTGGTGGTGTTCGCCGGCACCGTGGTGATACAGGCGGGAATGCTCTGGGTGCTGATCAGCGGGAGCGACCCCGAGGACGGCACGCTGCCGCTGACGGCGCTGCGCGTGATCACGATCCTGGGCCTGGTGACGGTGCAGGTCGCCCTGTTCTGCGTCTGGCGGCTGGTGGCGATGGTGCGCCGCGGAACCGTGTTCTCCCACGCCGCCTTCCGGTACGTGGACATCCTGATCGGCGCGATCGTGGCGGCCTCACTCGTGTGGTTCGCGGTCACCATCGTCAACGCGCCCGATCAGCGGGACGACCCGGGCGTCACCGTCATCATGGGCGGGATCGGCCTGGCCATCCTCGGGGTCGCGCTCGTCGTGCACGTGCTGCGGACGCTGCTCGCACAGGCCGTCGCGCGCGACGTCGAGGCGATGCGGTTGCGGGCCGAGCTTGACGAGGTGATCTGATGCCGATCGCCGTCGACATCGACGTCCTGCTGGCCCGGCGGAAGATGTCCGTCGGCGAGCTCTCGGAACGGGTCGGTATCACCCCCGCCAACCTGGCGGTGCTCAAGAACGGCCGCGCCAAGGCGGTGCGCTTCGCGACGCTCGCCGCCCTCTGCGAGGTGCTCGAGTGCCAGCCCGGCGACCTGCTGCGCTGGGTCGCCGAGGAGGCCGCGGGCGCCTGACGCGCCTATTTGCACAGCGGCGCCGGGGTGTCCGACGGATGGAACACGACCGGGCCCTCGGGCGGGTCGGCGACCCCGGCGGGGTCGATCACGAACTGGGCCCGGTCGAGTTCGACGAGCGTCATGGTGCCGTACACGTATCCGGTGATCCGGGTGACGCCGGCGGCGTCGGCCCTGGGCAGCAGGTTGCCGGGCGGGTCGTCGGTACGCCAGGTGCGGCCCGCGAACCTGGTGTACTCGCCGCCGCAGTGCGTGTAGAGGTCGAAGGAGTAGGGAGTCCCGATGGCCGCCTTGGCCGGCCCCCGGCGCGGATGCGCCGGATCGATGGGCGTGGCCGTGGGTTCGGCGGCCATCGGGATGCTTGCGGACACCGCGGGCTGCGCCACCGCGTTCACCGGCTCTCCGCGTGCACAACCGGCCACGAGGAGCGTTCCGGAGAGGATCACGACCGTCAGCTTCGGTGTCGCATGCATGGCTTTCTCCCGTGTCAGTGCCGGCTGATCACCGTCCGGTGTCAGTCCGCATAGAGGATGTAGCGCAGGACCGAGATGTCAGTGGAGTGCGGCAGCCTGGGGTCGGGACCCGCGATGGCGCTGTTGTACAGGCAGCTCCCCGTCGAGCCGTTGTGCGCCAGGCCGAGCGCGTGCCCGAGTTCGTGGCAGGCGGTGCCGCGGTTGTCGTCGCTGGAGGAGTAGTAGGTGTTGAAGTCGACGCTCACCGTGCCGTCGATGAAGAAGGCGACCGAGTCGACCTCCATGTGCGTCTCACCGACGATCCCGTTGGGGCCGCCGCTGACGGTCCGGACCGGGACGCAGTGCCGCCCGCCGCCCGGGCACGCGCCGGTGGTCCAGTAGGAGTCGACGCCCGGCGACCTGTTCCACTCGGTCACCGAGGCCCGAACCGGCCAGGCGGCCGGCGTGAAGTCCCGGAAGTAGACCTGCGGGTCGTCGAAGCCGTTCCAGCGCCAGTTGAACCACAGGTGGCTGCCGGTCTTGAGGCACAGGTACTTCGCCGAGCCGTAGCTGGTGGTGCACTCCATCGGGTCCGCCTCGGCCTGTGCGGTCACGCCCGCCGGGGCCAGGCCCCGCGCGCGCAGCCCGGTCAGCACCGCGTTCGGTGAGGCGCCGGGTGCCAGGTGGTAGAGCCGGATGACCAGGCCGCCGCCCTTGCGCGGCTCCTGGATCGCGATCTGGTCCGCGGAGACGGCGATCGCCGGCTTGACGTCGGCGGGAATCGTCGGCTTCTTCTGGTCTGCTTGTCCGGTGTAGACACCGACATTCGCGTCGCCGAGCGGCGTCGTTGCCGCCTGGGCCGCCGCTGGAGCGGCCAGCGTGATCGTCAGCGCCGTGGTCAGGAACAGGCCCCCGAGAGTGGTGATGCGGGATAGACGCATCAGCATTCCTTCCTGTGATCGGGTCATGACTCTCGGAGTCTCGCCGACGTGTCCATTGCGGACTGTCCCGTATCGCCGCCGAGTCCTTGATCTGACAAGGCGATGCGGCGACGGGGATCACAGGTGTTCGACGACGCGGCAACCGGCGCGGTTCCCGGAGCGCCGGCGCCGCACTCAGTTCATGCGGAGCGCGGCCGTCATCCTCGCGCGGAACTCGTCGAGCGTGAGGACCGTGGCGTTGTGCTCCTCGACCGGGAAGACCGCGATGTCGGCGTCGTCCTCCCTCAACTGCGGCAGCCAATCCCTCAGGAACACGTCCGCCGGGATCCTGATGGCGTGCTCACCGTCGACGTCGCCCTCGTTCTCCAGCCGGGCCACGGTCGCGTGGGGCCAGATCGGCAGCAGGGTCCGGCGCCGCGCGTCCTCGGTGAACAGGATCTCGTCCTCGTCGCCCCAGACCCACAGCGCGCCCTTGTCGGCGATGACCTCGAATGTCCGGGTCACCCGGGCCGCCTCGTCCAACCGGCGAAGCCGCTCCGCTTCACCGCGCGAGATGTCGTCCCGTGCCACTTGACCTCCGGTTGTCCGATCGCCTGCCTGCTACGGCGATGGTATCGGCAGGACTGCCGCGGGCCGCGGCTACGGTGCGGTGGCGTGCTTGACCGCGTACATCGCCTTGTCGGCGTGGTCCAGGATGTCGTCGACGCTGAACGTGGTGCCGGGCTCGCACGTGACGACGCCGACGCTGCCGACCACGTGCACGGCGTCGAACCGCGCGACCGCGGCCCGGCGTACCCGCTGGGTCCACCCCCGCACGTCGGCGTCGGGCGGCAGGATCGTGGCGACGATGAACTCGTCGCCGCCGAGGCGACCGTGCAGGTCGCCGGCGCGGCCCGTGCGCGCCAGCGACGCGGCGACCCGGCGCAGCACCTCGTCGCCGGTGGCGTGGCCGTAGGTGTCGTTCACGGCCTTGAACTTGTTCAGGTCGACGAATGCGACCGCCAGCCGGGCGCCGTCGCCGGCGACCCGCTCGCCCGCGGCCCGCAGCCAGCGGTGTATGCCGGCCCGGTTCGCCAGCCCGGTCAGCGGGTCGCGCTCGGCGCTGTCGCGCAGCGCGCCGAGGCGCTGCTCGAGGACCGTGGCACGAGTGGCGGCGACGCTGTGCGCGGTCTCGCGGGCCAGCTGCGCGGCGAGCAGCTGCGCGAACGTGGCCATGACCGCCAGGTCGCGCTCGTCGATGACCATGCCGGTGCTGCTGGCGCCGCACAGCGTGCCGACGATCTCGTCGTGCGCGTCGCGCACCGGCACGCTGGCGTAGGTCGCGATGCCGAGGCCCAGCGCGACGTGCGCGTCGGGCCACACCGCGGCGACGTCCGCGACGTAGTAGCGGTCCTCGTCGATGGAACGGCGGCACAGCGAGTCCTGCCAGGCCACCGTCACGCCCTCGGGGATGTGCAGGCCGCCGGTGTTGTGCGTGTACGCCAGGAGCAGGCCGTCGGAGACCGGGTCGAGCAGCGTCAGGTACGTCGACTCCAGGCCGGTGACCTCGTGCAGCAGCTGCAGCAGGGGCCGGGTCAGCGCCTGCAGGTCGTGGCCGCCGGCGACGGCCTGCGCCAGACGGCGCAGCCCGGGACCGGCCGGTGCGTCGTCGCCGCCGTCGAGGACCTCGCCGATGTAGGCCGCGGCCGCGCGCAGCGTTGCCTCGTCGCGCGGGTTCAGCGTGTCCGCTGATTCCGTACCCGCGCAGCACACCGCGCCGCGTACCTGCCCGCCGACCCGCAGCGGGACGCCGGCGTACGCGGCGATGCCGTACGCGGCGGCGTGCGGATGCCCGGCCAGCACCGGGTGGGTGCCGGCGTCGCCGATCACGGGCGGTAGGTCCCCGGACGCGACCAGGTGGCAGAGCGTGTCCTCGACCGGATGCGCGGTGCCGGCGGGCAGTTCCGGTGCGCCCGGCACGTGCACGCTGTGCGTGACCACCCGCGTGCCGTCGCGGAACTCGCTGACGTAGGCGAGCTGCAGGCCGAGCTGCTCGACGAGCATCCGCAGCGCCCGCTCGATGCGCTGCCCGGCGGTGCCACCGCCGGCGCGCAGCACCTCGACGAGGGCGCCATCACCGGCCGACTGGGTCTGCATGCCAACCCGTGTCGGCCGCCGCCGGTCGAACCTGAGGCCGCTAACCCGACTGCTACCGAAAGCCGGGCGGCCCGCCGGTGACCGGCGGGCCGCTGGGCCGCCATGGGTCAAGGGCTGCGATGGCGCGGCAGACCCTCCGGCGCGACCGTCGTTCCGGGTGCCTCCAGCGTCGTCCTCGATGCGTCGAGCAGGGTCGGGTGTCCCACCGTGCCCCGATCCTTGAACAGGAGCAGGAACAGCACCAGCACGACGGCCGCGATGACGGCCGGGATGATCCAGATCTGGGTCCAGTCGTGACCGTCGGCGGTGGCGAAGTTGTCGACGATGGGTCCCGCCGCGAGCGAACCGATCAGGATGCCGACGCCGTACGTCGCCAGGGTGATCATTCCCTGTGCCGCGCTGCGGAACCGTTCGCCCGCGAACTTGTCGGTGTAGATCTGCCCGGCGACGAAGAAGAAGTCGTAGCAGATTCCGTGCAGGAGGATGCCGAGCAGGAGCATCCAGTACAGGCCTCCGGCATCGCCGAAGGCGAAGAAGACATAACGCAACGCCCAGGCCGCCATGCCGATCGCCAGCGTGATCTTCACGCCGAGGCGGATCAGCAGGAACGGCATGAGCAGCAGGAACAGCACCTCGGACGCCTGGCCCAGCGACTGCACCGCCGCCGCCGAGCGCACGCCGGCCTCGTTGAGGAAGAGGTTGGTGAAGTTGTAGTAGAAGGCAAGTGGGATGCAGATCGCGATGGAGGAGAGGAAGAACACCAGGTAGGAGCGGTTCTTCAGGAGGGCGAGCGCGTCGAGTCCGAGAATGTCGCGGATCGTCGACTTGCCGCCGCTACGGATCGGTGGCGTGGCGGGGAGTACGAAGCTGAACACGCCGAGGATCAGCGACGCGATGGCGGCCATCCGGAACGTCAGGCTAAGTGTTTCGTTCTGTTCCCAGGCCAGCCAACCGATGATGACACCGGCGACGATCCATCCGATGGTGCCGAGCACCCGAACCGCCGGGAACTGCCTCTCCGGATTCGTCATCTGGCGGAACGACACCGAGTTCACCAGGGCCAGCGTCGGCATGTAAAGGATCATGTAGGCGAGGATGACCGGGAAGAACGCGCTGAAGGTGGAGAGCGTGGACGCCCAGAACAGCAGCACGGCACCGGCGATGTGCAGGATGCCGAGGACCTTCTGTGCGGAGAAGAACTGATCGGCGATGAGTCCGATGAAGAACGGCGCGGCGATGGCGCCGAGGGACTGGGTCAGGTAGGCGAGGCTGATCTGGCTTCCGGAGGCCTCCAGGCTGCCGTCGAGGAACGTGCCCATGGTGACGAACCAGGCACCCCAGACGAAGAACTGGAGGAACATCATCGAGGACAGCTTCAGGCGCGTCACCATGTTCATCGCGCCCGGAGACTGTCCGGTGGTGGCAGTCATGGGATGGTGCCTCCTTCACAAGTGGCTGTCCCCGTTAGCGGCCTTTCAGGGCACGTCCACCCAGCCGCCGCCGCGGGCGGAGGTCAGGACGGCGTCGGTGACGACCGCGGCCCGCAGGCCGTCGTCGAATGTGGGTAGACCGTCCGGCGTGTCGCCCGCGGTGGCGGCGTACACGTCCGCGACGAAGGCGGTGAAGCAGTCGAGGTAGCCCTGCGGATGGCCGACCGGGACGATGTTGTACCGGGCGGCGTCGCCGGTCGAGGACTCGCCGCCGCGGGGGACCAGGGCGTTCTGCTCCCGTGAGCCCACCCACAGCGCGTCGGGGAGTTCCTGGTCGAACTGCGCGGATGCCCCGGCGCCGTCGAGGGAGAACCACAACCGGTTCTTGCGTCCCGGTGAGATCTGGCTGACAACCAGCGAGCCCAGCGCGCCCCGATCGGTCTCGAACAGCACTGCCGCCGCGTCCTCGGTGCCCCGCGCTGGTCGATCGTTTCCTCGCGGGATGGCCATCATCCGGGCGACCAGGCGTGCGATGCGGTGCCCGGTGGTGAACTCGACGACATCACACCAGTGCACCCCGATGTCGCCGAACGCGCGGGAGCCGCCGCCGAGCGACGCGTCGACCCGCCAGTTGTGATCCTCGGGACGCGAGAGCCAGTCCTGTAGGTACGACCCGTGCAGCAGGTGCAGGGACCCGAGGTCGCCGCGCCGCACGCGTCCGCGGGCATCACGAACCGTGGGGTAGAACCGGTACACGAAGGGCACGGCCGTGACGGTGGGCGCCGCGGCCGCCAGCTTGGCGAGCCGGCGGGCGCCGTCGAGATCGGTGGAGAGCGGCTTCTCGCAGATCACGTGCTTGCCCGCGGCCATCGCACGCTCGGCGAGCGGCGCGTGCAGGTGGTTCGGCGTGCAGATGTGTACGACATCGACGTCGTCGGACTCGACGAGTTCCTCCGCCGACGGGGCCGCCCGCTCCGCAAGCAGCCGAGTGGCCGCGGCCGCGGACGACTCCGGGCTGTGGCCCGCGACGGCGGCGAGGACGCCGCCCGCCGCCCGTACCGCCCGCGCGTGTACCTCGCCGATGAAGCCCGGGCCGATGATTCCGGATCGAGGGCGACCTGTCATTGGGCATCCCCTCTCAACAAGGTCCGCCTGCTGGGCAGGACGCCGCCCGGTGGGGGCGGCGCCCTGCTCGCCTCACGGAACGGGCGTCAGTACGACCTCATCCGACCCGCTGAGCGGCGGCAGCCCGCCCTCCGGCGCGTCGGTGTAGCTGGCGACGAAGACGCCGCGCAGGTTGCTCGCGCCGGCGTGCCCGGTGTCCACGAACGTCTGGATCGTGCCCGCGCAGCCCGCCGTCGAGGTGAGCGGATGCCCGTGCTCGTCGTGTCCGAGGATGTAGGCGACGGTGACGCGCGCGCAGTCGACCGGCGCGTCGTCCTCGACGGTGACCGTGAAGGTGACCACGTCACCGAATTGGAACGTGCCGCCCGCCGGCTCGGCGGTGAGCGTCACCACCGGGATCGTGTTGCCGACGACGATCTGCACCGATGCCCAGGCCCGCCGGCCGGTGGAGTCGGTGACGATCAGCGTCGCCTCGTAGACGCCGTTCTCGGTGTAGGTGAAGGACGGGTTCTGCGCCCGGGAGTCGATCTGGCCGTCGGCGTCGAAGTCCCACGCGTACCGCAGGGCGTCGCCGTCGGGGTCCGCCGTTCCCGCGCTGCTGAACTGCACGGTCAGTGGTGCCAGGCCGGCCGTGATGTCGGCCGCGACGACCGGCACCGGCGTCCGGTTGCCCCGGGTCCAGTCGATCCTGGCCAGTTGCGCCTCCGGGTTCTCGGAGAAGAACCCGTCGCCGTACTCCAGGATGTAGAGCGCTCCGTCCGGCCCGAACTCCATATCCATCGGGTTGTCGGTCACGACGTCCGGCGCGACGTCCTCGATCGACGTCACCTGGCCGTGTGTCAGGGAGAACGCCTTGATGTAGTCGCGAGTCCACTCGTAGAACAGCGGTTTGCCCTCGAAGGTCCGCGGCCACTTGGTCCGCGACCGGCTCTGCGACGAGTAGTCGTACGCCGGCCCGGCCATCGGGCCGATGCCGCCGGTCTCCAACTCGGGGAAGAGCGCGGACTCGTCGTAGGAGTAGTAGACCTCCGGCTGCTCCACCGGCGGCAGCACCCGGCGGCCGGTGTTGTACCGGGAGTCGTTCACCAATGCGGCGCAGTTGAACGCCGGTCCCGCCGTCTGCGTGGCGAAGTCGTAGTCGCGGTAGGGCATGGTCGGGGTGACGCAGAACGGCCAGCCGTAGTTTGCCGGCTTGTCGATGACCATCCACCGGCCGTGCCCGGCCGGCCCGCGCTCGGGATCCGGGTGGTCCGCGTCGGGCGAGTAGTCGGCCATGTAGACCTTGTCGGTCTTCGGGTCGACGTCGAACCGGAACGGGTTGCGCAGCCCCATCGCGTAGATCTCCGGCCGGGTCCGCGGCGTGCCCGGCGCGAACAGGTTGCCGCGCGGGATGGTGTATCCGCCGCCCGGCTTCACCTTGATCCGCAGCAACTTGCCGCGGAGATCGTTGGTGTTGCCGGCGCTGCGGCGCGCGTCGAACGCGGGGTTGCGGCCCACGCGGTCGTCCAGCGGTACGTAGCCGTCGGACTCGAACGGGTTGGTGTCGTCACCGGTCGACAGGTAGAGGTTGCCCTTGCTGTCGAAGGCGATCTGTCCGCCGACGTGGCAGCAGATGCCACGGTCCACCGGGACGTCGATGATCTGCTGCTCGCTGGCCAGGTCGAGCGTGTTACCGCGCAGCTTGAACCGGGACAGCCGGAGCGCGCCCTTGAACCGGTCCCAGTCGGCCTGGGTGCCGGTGGTCGGCGCGTCGCCCTCGTTCACGTCCGGCGTGGCCGGGTCGTCGACGGGTGTGGTGCCGGGCGGGGAGTAGTACAGATAGACCCAGTTGTTGCGCCTGAAGTCCGGGTCGATCGCGACGCCCTGAAGGCCCTCCTCGTCGTGCTGATAGATCGGGACGTCGGCGGCGATGGGGTTCAGCCCGGTGCGCGGGTCGTTGATCCGCACCTGGCCGGTGCGGGCGGTGTGCAGCACCCGCAGGTCAGGCAGCACGGCGAGGCTCATCGGTTCGCCGGGCCGGTCGTTGAGGGTGACCTTCTGGAACGCGGTCTGGTCGGTGGGCAGCGGGTCCGGCTCGTGGCCGGGGTGCGCGGCGGCGGGCAGCGACGTCAGGCCGGCGAGCCCGGCGAAGGTCGCGGTCAGCACCGCGACGGTGGTGAATCTGCTCGGTGTTCTCGGGTTGGACATGGCCATCCCCTCAGAACCGGATGTTCCGCAGGAACCGGTACCCGACGGCCGCGGTGTCCAGCGCGTCCGCAGGCACCCGAGGGCTGGTGCCGGCGTTGTCCCGTTCGACGATGTACTCCCGGACCCCGGCCACATCGGACTGCGCGAAGATCCGGCGGAAGTCGATCAGGCCGGTGCCCAGGTCGGCGAACCCGCTGTCGATGTTCATGTCCTTGCAGTGGAATTGGCGTACCCGGCCAGGGTGCGCCCGGATCACATCGACCGGGTCGGCGGTACCCCGCCACGACCAGTACAGATCGAGTTCGAGGTGCACCAGGCGCGGGTCGGTGACCGAGGTCAGAACGTCGAACGGCACCCTGCCGGAGCCGTCGGACAGCGGCAGGAACTCGTAGTGGTGGTTGTGGTAACCGAAGTCGAACCCCGCCGCGCGGGCCATCGCGCCGGCTTTGTTGAGGTCCTGCGCGAAGGCCCGCCAGACGGCGACGTCCCGGATCGGGCCGGTCGCGCCGACGCCGAAGAACGGGTGTACGACGTAGTGGCAGCCCAGCGTGCCGGCATCGGCCAGCGTCGCCCGCCAGGCGGCGGCGTCGAACGGCTGCGGGATCCCGAAGTGTCCCGAGGTAGCGCGAATCCCGTTAGCGTCCAGCAGCGCACGGAAGGCGGCCGGCGTGAGGCCGGCCGTTCCGGCGGCCTCGACCCGGGTGTAGCCGATGTCGGCGAGTGCGGCGAGCGTGCCGGCCGGATCGGCCGAGAGCACGTCGCGCACGGTGTAGAGCTGGATGCTGATCCGGTCGACGGGGACCCGGCGGCCGGCGGCGGGTGCGGAGCCGCGTGCGAGCGCGGGCCCGGCGGGCGCGGCGACCGTGCCGGCGACACCGACGGCTGCGGCCACCAGGGCGCCGGAGCGCAGGAATCCGCGACGGCCCAGCTCACCGGGGTTTCGGCTTTCGTCATGAGCGGCGTACATGGGGCGATCTCCTTCCCGGCCCGCGCAAAAGCGGACCGCGACGACGACGGCGCTACGGTCTGGAGGAGCCTTTGAGATCGGCGGTAACGAATACGGCCGTGAGGCTGACGCTACTACCGTGGAATCGATTCAGCCTTTCGAGAGCGGCTGATCGATGAAGCCGCCCGAGACGGCGAACAGGGTTTATCTTTTCATGACAGATGCTGACTTAAACGCCGTGGATCAATGGCGGCGGCAACGGGCGCCCATCGATCAGCGTAGAAGGTCATTCCCCCACATATCCGGGAATGTCAGTGAGCGGCCGCAGCCGAGCGATCGGCATCGGCCGGGCTGGGCGACCTCGCCGCGCAGCCGGCCCGCCACCCGGGTGAGTTCCTCCGCGGTCTGGTGCGCCTGCCATTCCAGCGACTCACGCAGGAAGTCGAACGCGTACCCGGTCTGCCGGCCGGCGAAGTCCGCGGTGCGGAACTTCGCGGTCTGTGCGTGCGAGCGGGTGCGGGCGGCCTCGGCCACCCGGGCGGAGGCCGCGTCCATCCGCGCCTGCCCCCAGAGGCCCGTTCCGATGCTCACCGCCAGCAGCAGCCCCACCAGTCCGCGCTCAGGCGTGCAGGACGGTGAGCGCCAGACCGGCGGTCTGGGTGTCGAAACCGGCGGCGCGGTCGAAGCGGCCCAGGCGGCCGACGTCGGTGATGACGTTGAGGGCGGCGTGCGCCAGGACCCGGGCCTCGGCGACCGCGAGCCCCGGCCGCGCCGCGCGCAGGAGCTGGACCCACTCCTCGACGTGCCGGCGCTGGGCGCCGCGCAGCTGATGGCGGTCCTCGCGCGGGAGGTTGTTGTTCTCCGCCAGGTAGACCGCGACCAGGTCGCTCTGGTCGAACGCGAAGCCGACGTACGCGTGCACCGCCCGGTGCAGCGCGTCATCCGGGTCCGCCGCGCCGGCCACCGCCGACGTCGTCGCCTGGGTGAGGCGGTCGGTCGCCCGGTAGTAGGCGGCCGCCAGCAGGTCGGCCTTGCCGGGGAAGTAGCGGTACACGCTGGAGGCCTGCATGCCCGCGGCCCGGCCGATGTCCTCCATGCCGACGGCGTGGTAGCCATGGCGGTGGAACAGCCGGACCGCCTCGACCAGCAGCAGTTCGCGGCGTGACGCCGGGCGGGCCGCGGCCGGCGGCGGGGCGTCGCCGGCCGGGCGCGGCAGGGCGGGCGGGTCGCAGCGCAGCAGCGCCCGGGCGATGCGGGACAGCGAGGGCTCGGTCGCCGCGGCGCGGTGGGTGGCGACGCTGCCGATGGCGCTCAGCGCCGCGTTGACCAGCAGGTCGACCTGTCCGCCGGTCAGCTCGGGGCGCAGCTCGCGCAGGGGCGCGGCCAGCCGGCCGGTCAGGACGGCCAGCGCGGCGCCGAACTCGCGCCGGTGGTCGGCGCTGAGGTAGCGGCCCTCCCACTGGTAGAGGCCGGCGACGCGGCGGCGGCCGACGGCGACGCCGCCCACCGCGGCGAGCAGGTCGTCGAGGTCGTCGAGGCCGGCGGTCGCGGCGAGCAGCGCGTCGGTGATCTCGCGGGTGGCGTGCACCAGGATCGCGTACTTGTTCGGGAAGTGCTTGTAGACCGCCGGGCCGCTGATGCCGACCACGGCGGCGATCTCCTCGACCGAGACGCCGTGGTAGCCGCGCTCGCAGAACAGTTCCGCTCCGGCCAGGGCGATGCGGTCCTTGCGGTCTTTCGGACGCTTGGCCGTCGGAGGGGTCGTCGCTGCTCGCACCGCTACACCGTAGCGCGGTTGACAAGCGGCGGCGCCGTACCAGAAAGTTAGGCGAGATTCGCACTCGAAAGGTGGTCCATTGACGACCGAGGCGTACATTTTCGACGCGCTGCGCACGCCGCGCGGCCGCGGCAAGCCGAACGGGGCCCTGCACGCGGTTAAGCCGATTTCGCTCATCTCCGACCTGATCGGCGCCGCGCTGCGCCGGTCGCCGGGCCTGGATCCGGCGCTTATCGACGACGTCGTGCTCGGCGTGGTGTCGCCGCTGGGCGACCAGGGCGCCGACATCGCCAAGACGGCGGCGCTCGTCGCCGGGCTGCCACACACGGTGGCCGGTGTCCAGGTCAACCGCTTCTGCGCGTCCGGCCTCGAGGCGGTGAACATCGCCGCGCAGAAGGTGCGCTCGGGCTGGGAGGACCTGGTGCTGGCCGGCGGCGTCGAGTCGATGTCCCGGGTGCCCATGGGTTCCGACGGCGGCGCCTGGGCAATGGACCCGGAGACCGGCTACGACACCGGCTTCGTGCCGCAGGGCATCAGCGCGGACCTGATCGCGACGCTCGGCGGCCACGACCGCGAGGCGGTGGACGCGTACGCGTTGCAGTCCCAGGCGCGGGCCGCCAAGGCCTGGGCCAACGGATACTTCGCGCGGTCGGTGGTGCCGGTGCGGGACCGCAGCGGCCTGGCCGTCCTCGACCGCGACGAGCACCTGCGGCCGGAATCGACCGCCGCGGGCCTCGCCGCGCTGCCCGCCTCGTTCGCGACGATCGGCGACCTGGGCGGCTTCGACGCGGTGGCGCTCCAGAAGTACTACTGGGTCGAGCGCATCGACCACGTGCACACGGCCGGGAACTCCTCCGGCATCGTCGACGGCGCCGCGCTGGTGCTGATCGGCAGCGACGCCGCGGGCCGGGCGGCCGGCCTGACGCCGCGGGCGCGCGTGGTCGCCACGGCGCTCAGCGGCGCCGACCCGACGATCATGCTGACCGGGCCGGCGCCCGCGGCGCGCAAGGCACTCGCGAAGGCCGGCCTCGGCGTCAAGGACCTGGACCTGGTGGAGATCAACGAGGCGTTCGCCGCCGCGGTGCTGCACTTCGTCGCCGATCTCGGCCTGAGCATGGACATCGTCAACGTCAACGGCGGCGCCATCGCGCTGGGGCATCCGCTCGGCGCCACCGGTGCGATGATCCTCGGCACCCTGGTCGACGAGCTGGAGCGGCGCCGCGGCCGGTACGGGCTGGCCACGCTCTGCGTCGGCGGCGGCATGGGCATCGCGACAGTCGTCGAACGAATCTGAGGGGGATACCAATGGTCAGCACCATCCGATGGGAATCCGGTGAGGACGGCGTCGTCCTGCTCACCCTCGACCACCCCGGGCGCTCGGCGAACGTCATGAACGACGAGTTCGCCCGGAGCCTGGCCGAGACCGTCGACCGGCTGGAGGCCGAGCGCGACCGCATCACCGGCGTCATCGTCACGTCGGCCAAGAAGACCTTCTTCGCGGGCGGAGACCTGGAGTCGCTGGTCCGGCTCACCCCGGACGACGCCGAGCGGACCTTCACGGGTACGCGCGCACTGAAGCGGTCGGTGCGCCGCCTGGAGACGCTCGGCCGCCCGGTCGTCGCCGCGATCGGCGGATCGGCGCTCGGCGGCGGGCTGGAGATCGCGCTCGGCTGCCACCACCGCATCGCCGTGGACGACCCGACGATCGAGATCGGCTTCCCGGAGGTCACGCTCGGCCTGCTGCCGGGCTGCGGCGGGGTGGTCCGCACGGTACGCCTGCTTGGCGTGTCCGACGCGCTGGTGAACTGGCTGGTACGCGGCCAGCGCCGCCGCCCGCAGGACGCACTCGAACACGGCCTGATCGACGAGCTCGCCGCGGACGGGCCGGCCATGGTGGACGCCGCCCGGGCGTGGATCGCGGCCAACCCGGACGCCGCGCAGCGCTACGACCGCAAGGGCTACCGGATTCCCGGCGGGACACCCGCCTCACCAGGGCTGGCCGCCCAGCTCCCGGCGATGGCGGCGGTCCTGCGCAAGCAGCTGAAGGGCGCGCCCTACCCCGCGCCCCGGGACATCGTCGCCGCCGCGGTCGAGGGCGCGCAGGTCGACCTGGACGCGGCGTTCACCATCGAGGGGCGCTACTTCACCGGACTGGCCACCGGCCGGATCGCGAAGAACATGATCGGGGCGCTCTTCTTCGACGTGCAGGCGGCCGGCTCGCGGGACATCGGCGACGACCTCCCGCCGCTGCGGAAGGTCGCGGTGGTCGGCGCCGGGATGATGGGCGCCGCCATCGCGTACGTGTGTGCGCGGGCCGGCCTCGACGTGGTGCTCAAGGACGTGACCCTGGAGGGCGCGCGTCGCGGCGCGGAGTACGCCCGCTCCCGGTCGGCCGCCGCCTTCTCGCGCATCCGGCCGACCGCCGAGCTCGCCGACCTCGCGGGCGCCGACCTGGTCATCGAGGCGGTCTTCGAGGACCCGGCCCTCAAGCAGAAGGTGTACGCCGAGATCGAGCAGGTCGCGCCGGACGCGCTGATCGCCTCCAACACCTCGACGCTGCCGATCACCCTGCTTGCCGAGGGGGTGAGCAGGCCGGAGGAGTTCGTGGGCCTGCACTTCTTCTCGCCGGTGGACCGGATGCCGCTGATCGAGGTGATCCGCGGGAAGCGGACCGGCGACGCGACCCTGCGGCGGGCGCTGGGCGTCGCCCGCCGGCTGCGCAAGACCCCGATCGTCGTCAACGACAGCCGGGGCTTCTTCACCAGCCGGGTGATCGGCACGTTCACCAACGAGGGCGTCGCGATGCTCGCCGAGGGCATCCCGGCCGCCACCATCGAGCAGGCGAGCAGCCAGGCCGGGTACCCGGCGCCGGTGCTGGCCCTGATGGACGAGCTGACACTGACCCTGCCCCGGAGAATCCGCCAGGAGACGGCCGCGGCCGTGGTGGCCGCCGGCGGCGACTGGACGCCGCACGCCGCGGACGCCGTCATCGACCGGATGATCGACGAGTTCGGCCGGGTGGGCCGCTCGGGGGGCGCCGGCTTCTACGAGTACCGCGACGGCCGGCGCGCACGCCTCTGGCCGGGCCTGCGGGACGCGTTCGGCGGCACCAACTCCGGCGTGCCGTTCGAGGACCTCAAGGAGCGGATGCTGTTCATCGAGGCGATCGAGTCGGTGCGCTGCCTCGACGAGGGCGTGCTGACCTCGGCGGCGGACGCCAACGTCGGCTCGATCCTCGGCATCGGCTACCCGGCCTGGACCGGCGGCGTGCTGCGCTACGTCGAGCAGTACGAGGGCGGGCGGCCCGGGTTCGTGGCCCGGGCCCGCGAGCTGGCCGCGCGCTACGGCGACCGGTTCACCCCGCCGGAGTCGCTGCTTCTGCCAGGCCGTACGTCTTGGCGATGATCTCGCGTTGGATCTCGCTGGTTCCGCCGTACACGGTGGACACGATCGACGCGCGGACCAGGCGCTCCATGTCGTACTCGGTGGCGTATCCGTAGCCGCCCATCATCTGCATCGCGTCCAGCGTCACCCGGCGGGCGGTCTCGGTGGCCTTCAGCTTGGCCATCGAGCTCTCCCGCGGCAGCACGGTCGCGGGGGAGCGGTCGACCTTCGCGGCCGTGTCGTACACCAGCAGGCGGGCGCACTCGATCTCGGTGGCCAGGTCGGCGAGCCGGTGCCGGAGCACCTGGAACGATCCGATCGGGCGGCCGAACTGGCGGCGCTCCTTCACGTACGCGACGACGTCGTCGAACGCCCGCTGCGCGGTGCCGAGCATGACCGCGGCCAGGATCAGGCGCTCGGCGTTGAGGCCGGCCATCAGCTGCCGCCAGCCCTGGCCGACCTGCCCGACGACGGCGTCGGCGCTCAGCACGCAGTCGGTGAACCAGAGGTCGTTGACCTCGCGCCCGCCCATGGTGTCGATGCCGCTGACGCGCAGCCCGGCCGCGCCCGCCGGCACCTGGAACATGGTCAGGCCGGCGTGCTCGCCCGGCCGGCCCGAGGTGCGCGCGACGAGCAGGATCCGGTCGGCGAAGTGCGCGTTGGAGCACCAGGTCTTCTGGCCGTTGACGACGAACTCGTCGCCGCGGCGCTCGGCACGGCAGCTCAGGTTGGCCACGTCGGAGCCGGCCTCGGGCTCGGACATGGCGATCGACTCGACGGAGCCGCCGGCCACCCCCTTCAGTACGACCTGTTTCTGCAGCGGCGTGCCGAAGCGCTCATAGGCGGCCGCCACGATGATCGACGTGGCGAAGCCGCCGATCGGGGCCATCGCCTTCGCGGTCGTCTCGAGGAACAGGCACAGCTCGACCGCGCCCGCGCCGCCGCCGCCGAACTCCTCCGGCAGGGACAGCCCGAGCCAGCCCAGTTCGGCCATCTTGCGGTACAGCTTCGGGTCGTGTGTCTCGCCTCGCGTCGTGACCTCACGCCGGCAGAAGTCCTCCAGCGCCGCCGTGAAGTTCCGCTGTTCCTCAGTGAGTTCCACTGTGCACCACCTCCGTTGACAGCCACGTTAGGCTATCGAATATCAAATGTCAGGAGGCCGGAGATGCCGGATCTGAAGGCGGTGGAGGTGGCCCGGGCGGCCGCGGAGTGGTGGGCCGGGCAGGGGGCCGGCGGTCGCCGTCGCCACCTGCTGGCGTACAAGTCGTCGATCGCGGGCCGCATCGACGAGCTGGCCGCGCTGATCCGGGCCGAGACCGGCAAGCCGACCGCCGGGGCGCTGCTGGAGGTGATGCTCGCCGTCGAGCACCTCGACTGGGCCGCCCGCAACGCCCGGCGCGTGCTGCGCCGGCGATCCGTCTCGCCGGGGCTGCTGGCGCTCAACCAGGCGGCCGCGGTGGAGTACGTCCCGTACGGCGTCGTCGGCGTGATCGGGCCGTGGAACTACCCCGTCTACACGCCGATGGGCTCCATCGCGCACGCGCTCGCCGCGGGCAACGCCGTGGTGTTCAAGCCGAGCGAGGTGACACCCGGCGTCGGCGAGTGGCTGGCGGACCGCTGGGCGGAGCTGCTGCCCGACCGCCCGGTCCTCCAGGTCGTGACCGGCGACGGCGAGACCGGCGCCGCCCTGTGCCGGTCCGGCGTCGACAAGATCGCCTTCACCGGCTCGACGGCGACGGCCCGCGCGGTGATGGCCGCCTGCGCCGAGCGCCTCACCCCGGTCGTCATCGAGGCCGGCGGCAAGGACGCGCTCATCGTCACCGCCGACGCCGACCTGGACGCGGCGGCCCGCGCGGCCGTCTTCGGCGGGCTGGGCAACGCCGGGCAGACCTGCGCCGGCGTCGAGCGCGTCTACGTGGAGCAGGCCGTCCACGAGCCGTTCGTCGCCGCGCTGGCCGCGCTGATGCGCGAGGTGACGCCGGGCGCCGGGCCGGACGCGCCGTACGGACCGATGACCACGCCCGCCCAGCCCGGCATCATCCGCGCGCACATCACCGGCGCGCTGGCCCGCGGCGCCCGTGCCGTGGTCGGCGACGCCGGTTCCGTGCGGCCGCCGTTCGTCGATCCGGTGCTGCTGACCGGCGTGCCGGAGGGCTGCGCCGCGGTGACCGAGGAGACGTTCGGCCCGGTGCTGGTGGTCAACCCGGTTGCCGGCGCCGAGGAGGCGGTGCGCCGGGCCAACGCCGGCGGCTACGGCCTGGCCGGCTCCGTGTTCACCCGGCACCGCCGGCGCGGGCTGGCCCTCGCGGGCCGGATGCGGGTCGGCGCGGTGTCGGTCAACTCGGTGCTCGGCTTCGCGGGCGTGCCGTCACTGCCGTTCGGCGGTGTCGGCGACTCCGGTTTCGGGCGGGTGCACGGCGCCGACGGGCTGCGCGAGTTCAGCCGGGCCCGATCGGTGACCTGGCAACGCTTCCGGCCGCCGATCGACCTGATGACGCTGCGGCCCTCGGCGTCCGCGCTGCGGGTCTCGCTCGCCATGTTCCACCGGCGGCACGGAGCACTCAGCTCCAGATCCCGAGACCGTCGAGATGCTTGACCAGGCGCTGGGCGCCGTCCGTGAAGTGCCGGGCCATGATCGGCCGGATCGCTGCCGGATCGCCCGCCTCCAGCGCGTCCAGCAGCGCGTCATGGTCGGTGACCATCGCGGAGCGCCACTCCGGATCGGCGGCGTAGAAGCGGGTCGGCGTGTAGCGCATCGCGGCCCGCAGCATCCACGACAGCTTGCGGGCGCCGGCCAGCCGGTTGATGGTGCGGTGGAACTCGAACTCGAGCTGCTCGACCCGGCTGACCTGCCGGCTCTGCGCGGCCCGCCGCAGCTTCTCGTGCTGGCGGCGCAGCTCGGCGAGCTGATCGGGGGTGATGCCGGCCGCGACCCGGGCGGCGAGCTCGCCGGCGATGTCGCCCTGGAGGCCGAACACGTCGAGGATGTCCTGCCGGGACAGCGGGGCGACCACGTGCCCGCGCCGCGGCTGGAGCTCGACCATGTCCTCCGCGCGCAGCATCAGCAGGGCCTCGCGCACGGGGGTGATGCTCAGCCCGGTCTCCTGCGCGACCTCCTCCAGCCGGATCCGCTCGCCCGGCCGCAGCTGACCCGACATGATCCGGTCGCGCAGCAGGGTCGCGACCGACTCGGACAGCTGAGGTTGCGCCATCTTCAGTTCCACGCCGCCTAACATATCAAATGTCACATATCTGAAACTGGGGTGAGGCGATGAGTTTGCGCGAGGCCACCGTTGACGGCGTACGGACGATCTGGTTCGACCGGCCCGAGCACCGTAACGCGATGACGTCGGCAATGTTCCGGGACTACTACGCGGCGCTGGCCGCGGCCGACGCCGATCCGGGGGTACGGGCCATCGTGGTCACCGGCTCCGGCGACTGGTTCTGCTCCGGCGCCGACCCGGAGGCGCTGACGGCGCTGCTCGACGGCGGCAACCGCGACCGGATGGCCGGCGAGCTCGGCTTCGACCCGCACCTGCCGGCCACGCTGGGCACGCCCATCGTGGCGGCCGTCAACGGCGGCGCGGCCGGCCTCGGCCTGGTGCACGCGCTCTACGCCGACGTGCGCTTCCTGGCCGAGGAGGCCCGCCTGGCCGCGGCGTTCAGCCGGCTCGGCCTGATCGCCGAGTACGGCAGCGCGTGGCTGCTGCCCCGGCTCATCGGCGTCGGCAACGCGCTGGACCTGCTGGTGTCCAGCCGCAAGATCGATGCGGCCGAGGCGCTGCGGATCGGCCTGGTCCAATGGGTCCTGCCCCGCGATCAGGTTCTCGCCGCGGCGCAGGCGTACGCGACCGACCTCGCCACGAACTGCTCGCCCTCGGCGATGGCGGTGATCCGGCGGCAGGTGTGGTCCGGCCTGGAGACCGGCCTCGCCGAGGCGTCCGCCGACGCCGGGCCGCGGATGGTCGCGGCGCTGGGCGGCACCGACTTCCACGAGGCGTTGGCCGCCCGTGTCCAGGGCCGGGCGCCGGCCTTCGGCCCGCGGTCACCGGGGCTCTGACGGCGGGTCCAGCATCGGCACCAGGTAGCGGCGGGCCACCGCGCGCAGCTGCCCGGTGTCGTCGATGTCGACGACACCGCCGGGCGTGACCAGGAACGAGCAGGACAGCCGCGTCATCAGCTCGGCGACCACCTCGACGTCGACGCGGGCGGAGATGTTGCCGGCCTGCTGCTCCCGGCGCAGCTGACCGGCGACGAAGCGCTGCACGGTGGCCAGGGTCCGCCCGCCGTCGCTGACCAGCGACGGGATCAGCACGTCCGGCTCGGCGCTCATCAGGCCGCCGATCAGCGGGTTGCGCCGGATCGCCTGCAACGAGCTGACGAAGCCGAGCACCACCCGGTCGGCGACCGTGCCGGCCTCCTGGATGTCGATCAGGAACCGGTCGAAGTAGCGGCGGAACTCGCGCCGGACCACCTGCTCGACCAGCGCGTCCTTCGTGGCGAAGCGGCGGTAGGCGGTGATCCGCGAGAGCCCGGCGCGGCGGGCGACGTCCTCCATCGTCGAGCGCCGGATGCCCATGCGGCAGAACTGCTCGTACGCCGCGTCGAGCAGGCGCATCGTCACGTCGTCGTGGTCGCCGGCCTGCTCGACCGCCTCGGCGAAGGCCCGCTCCAGGAGGGATTCGGAGAGCAGCGGCTCCATGATCGTCCTCCCCGCGGGCTACCTGGATGCACCGGCTGTTTCATCGTATAGAGCCTCGATGGCGTCCCGGTGGCGGTCGGTGATGACCCGGCGCCGCAGCTTCAGGGTGGGGGTGAGCTCGCCCGACTCCGGCGTCCAGCCGGACGGCAGCACCCGGAACGACTTGACCTGTTCCGGGCGCGAGAGGCGGGCGTTGGCGGCGTCGACCGCGGCCTGGATCTCGGCCAGCAGCCGCGGCTCGGCCGCCAGGTCCGCCGGCTCGGTGCCGGCGATGCCGTGCGCCTGCGCCCACCGCGGTGCGACCTCCTCGTCCAGCACGATCAGCGCGGTGACGTACGGCCGGCGGTCCCCGATCGCGACGGCGTGCCCGATCAGCGGGTGCGCGCGCAGGTGGCTCTCGATCAGCGCCGGGGAGATGTTCTTGCCGCCGGCGGTGATGATCAGCTCCTTCTTGCGGTCGGTGATGCTGAGGAACCCGTCGTCGTCGAGCGTGCCGATGTCGCCGGTGGCCAGCCAGCCGTCCTCGCCGGTGACCGGCTCGACGCCGCCGCCGGCGCGCAGATAGCCGGAGCAGATCAGCGGCCCGCGTACCTGAATCTCGCCGTCGTCGGCCAGCCGGACCTCCATGCCGGGGTTGGGCCGGCCGACGGTGCCGGTGCGGAAGTGCTCCGGGGTGTTGATGGTGGCGGTGCCGGTGGTCTCGGTCATGCCCCACACCTCGAGCACGTCGAGGCCGACCCCGGCGAGGAAGCGCAGCACCTCGACCGGGATCGGCGCGGCGCCGCTGCCGGCCCACTCCACGTTGTGCAGGCCGAGGCCCGCCCGCATGGGCCGCAACACGGCGGCGTCGGCCTGCCCCAGCCGGGCGGCCAGGTCGTCGGGCACCGGCCTGCCGGCGGCGCGTAGCTCGTACGCCTCGAGGGCGAGGGCGCTCGCGGCGCCGAACGCGTCGCGTACCGCCGGGTCCGCGGCCGCCAGATGGGCCTGTAGCCCGGCGGCCATCTTCTCCCAGACCCGCGGCACGCCGAAGAAGACCGCCGGGGCGACCGCGCGCAGCGCCGGGATCAGCAGGGCGGGGTCCGGGCAGATCGTCACGTGCCCGGCGCGGTAGATCGGGCTGTAGACACCAAGGATCCGCTCGGCGATGTGCGCCAGCGGCAGGTAGGCCACCGAGGACGGATGGTCGGGCACGGCGACCGTCGCCTCGAGCACCTGGGCCTGGTAGATCACGTTGGTGTGGCTGAGCACGACGCCCTTCGGCTCGCCCGGTGGTGCCGGAGGTGTACAGCAGCGTCACCGGCTGCTCGGGCCGGATCTCCCGCCAGCGCTTCTCGAACGCCGCCGGGTCGTTGCGGTGCGCGGCCTCGCCGAGCTCCCGGATCCGCGGCAGCTCGTCGGCCATGACGACCCGGCGCAGCTCCGGCAGTTCCGCCAGGATCGGCTCCCAGCGGGCCAGCTCGGCGGGGCCCTCGAGCACGACCACCTGTGCGGCGCTGTGCAACGCCACGTACTTGAGCTGCTCGGTGCTGAGCGTGGAGTACACGGTGGAGGGCACGGCGCCCAGGTGCAGCGCGGCCAGATCGACAAGCCAGTGCTCCGCCCGGCCGGACATCATGATCAGCATGTGGGTGCCGGGCGCCAGGCCGATCTCGGCCAGGCCGCGGGAGAGCACGGCCACCTCGTGGTGCAGCTGCGCCCACGTACGGGTGTCGTCGCGGCCCAATGTGCTCAGCGCCGGAAGGTCGCCGAACGCCGTGGCGTTGCGGTGCAGCAGTGCCGGGATGGTCAGATCCATTGTGGCACTGTAAACGAGGACTAACTTCCTGGGTAGGCGATGTTAGGAATGCGCGACTTCCGGCGTACAGGATGCCGAGATTACGGGAATCGCGCCTAACGTCTTGTCGCCGCCGACATGCTGTGTTCCCATGCTTGATACACGGAAGCAACATTTGTTTCACCGTATCAGCAGTCGGCCATGAGGAGGCCAGGGTGGAACCACTGAGCAGGCGCAGGATGTTGCAGGCGGGCGGCGCGCTGGGCGCACTCGGCGCGCTCAGCGTCGCCCAGCCGGCGCGGGCACAATCGATCTGGACCTGGTCGGCCGCGGGATCCGTGGCCGGCGCGGGCGTCGGCACCGATCCGCGGTGGGTGTGGGACGAAGAGGCCGACCCGCTGGTCGCCTCGCTCATCGACCGCGGCGACGTGCCGGCGGTCAACGCGCTGCTGCGCACCTGGACCACGAACGGCCAGCCGCTGCCGTCCGGGCTCCCCGCCGACCTGCGCGACTTCATGGAGCGCGCCCGGCAACTGCCGTCCTGGGCCGACGAGCGCAAGCTGGCCCTTGCCGTCGACTTCAACACCAAGCGCGGCCTCTACCTCGGCGTCCTGTACGGGCTTGCCAGCGGCATGATGAGCACCGTCATCCCCAAGGAGGCCCGCGCCGTCTACTACTCCCAAGGCGGCGCGGACATGAAGGACCGCATCTCCAAGACCGCCAAGCTCGGCTACGACATCGGCTCGCCGAACGCGTACCGGCCCGAGGGCGAGATGATCGTGACCTCGGTCAAGACCCGGCTCGTGCACGCCGCGGTGCGCCACCTGCTGCCGCAGTCGCCGCAGTGGGCCGACCGGGCCGAGGAGGACATCCCGATCAGCCAGCGCGACATCATGGTCACCTGGCACAGCCTGCCCACCACGGTCATGCGCAAGCTGGTCGACTGGAGGGTGCCCATCCCGGCCGCCGAGTCCGCCGCGTTCCTGCACTCGTGGCAGGTGGCCGCGCACATGCTCGGCGTCCGGGACGAATACATCCCGGCGTCCTGGGACGAGGCGAACGCGCAGGCCGGCCAGGTCCTCGACCCGATACTGGCGCCGACCACCGAGGGCGTGCGCCTGGCCGACATCCTGTTGAAGCTGGGCACCCCGATCGACGCGGGCATCCTCAGCAAACCCATCCTCGGCGCGTTCACCCGCTTCATGCTCGGCGACCGGATCGCCGAGTGGCTCGACATCCCGCGCGAGCCGGTCTGGGATCCGCTGCTGCGCACCGCGTGGGGGCCCTTCATCGCCGTACGGGAGGGCCTGCTGCCGTTCCCGCTCGCGCCGCAGGCCTATTGGCTGTTCGACGAGTTCCTGCGCAAGGCGGCGCTGCTGTTCCTCTCCAACGCGCGGCCGATCAGCATCGAGATCCCCCTCACCAACCGTCCCTCGTAGGAGTCGCCGTCATGAGTGAGCTGAGCAGGCGCAAGGTGCTGATATCCGGGGGAGTCCTTGGTGCGTTCGGCGCGCTGGGCATCGGATCCCCGGCCCGGGCGGTGCCGTGGACGTGGCCGTCGAGCGGTTCGATCGCCGGCAGCGGCTCCGGCGAGGATCCGCGCTGGGTGTGGGACGACCTGGCCGACCCGGTCTCCCGGGCGCTGCTGGAGAGCGGCGACGTGCCCGAGGTCAACCGGCTGCTGTGGGACTGGAACCGCAACGACCAGCCGCTGCCCGGCGGCCTGCCGGCCTACGTGCGCGACTTCATCGAGGAGGCGCGCCGGCTGCCGTCCTGGGCCGACCGGACCAAACTGGAACGGGCCGCCGAGTTCAACAAGTCCCGCGGCATCTATCTCAACCTGCTCAACGGCGTGGGCGGCGGCATGCTCAGCACCGCCATCCCCAAGGAGGCCCGCGCGGTCTACTACTCCAAGGGCGGCGCCGACATGGAGGACCGCGTCGCCAAGACGAGCATCCTCGGCTTCGCGGTGGGTGCGCTCAACGCGTACCGGCCGGACGGCGACTGCATCGTCCAGGCGGTGAAGACGCGGCTGGTGCATGCGGCGGTCCGGCACCTGCTGCAACAGTCGCCGCACTGGACCGGCGGCATCCCGATCAGCCAGGAGGACATCCTGGTCACCTGGCACACCCTGCCCACGTACGCGATGCGCGCCATGCGCGACTGGCGGGTGCCGATCAGCGCCGCCGACTCACAGGCGTACCTGCACGTCTGGCAGGTGACCGCGCACCTGCTCGGTGTCCGCGACGAGTACATCCCGGCGACCTGGGCCGCCGCCAACGCGCAGTCGGACCAGGTGCTGCCGCCGAACATGGGACCGACGCCGGAGGGCGTGATCCTGACCGACATCCTGCTCGGCCAGCTCGCCGAGCAGACCAGTCCCGCGAGCATCAGCCGGCCGCTGTGCAACGCCCTGGCCCGCTACCTGGTCGGTCCCCAGGTGGCCGGCTGGGACGAGATACCGCGGGAGCCGGTGTGGGAGGCGCTGATCGCGACCGCCTGGCCGGCGCTCGTGAAGTTCCGCGAGGGGCTGATCCCGCTGCCGCTGGTGCCCGAGTCCGCCTGGGTCATCGACGAGGCGGTGCGGCGGTACATCCTGTTCTATCTGACCAAGGGCCGCGAGACGAAGATCGAGATCCCGACGATCAACCGGCCGGAATGAGCCCGCCGTTCGGCCGCCGGCGCCTGCTCGGATATGTGCTGGCGGCCCCGATCCTCGTGACGGCCGCGCCCCTGCGCGCCTCGGCGCGCGACCTCACCGAGGTGCTCGACCTCAACGACATCATGACCGCGGCGGCGCTGCCGACCTCGGGCCTGATCACGGTCGAGGTCAACCAGGACGGCACCGTGTCGTTCGCCCTGCCGCGCGCCGAGGTGGGGCAGGGCATCACCACCTCGACGGCCATGCTGATCGCCGAGGAGCTGTCCGTTCCGCTGCGGCGTGTCCGGGTGACGCTCGCCGACGCCCGCCCGGAGCTGCTGTTCAACCAGCTCACCGGCGCGTCCAACACCACCGTCTCGACGTACACCCCGATCCGGGTCGCCGCCGCCGTCGCCCGTCAGCGGCTGCTGGCGGCGGCCGAGGCGGAGCTCGGCACGCCGGCGACCGGGCTGCGCCTGGACGCCGGCGTCATCACCGACGACCGGGGCCGCGGCATCGACATCGGCACCCTCGCCGTCAAGGCCGCCAGCCCGCGGACGGCGCCGGTGCCCGTCACGCTGCGGACCCGCGAGAGCCTCACCGTCATCGGCCGGCCGCACAACCGGGTCGACGCACTGGACGCGGTGACCGGCCGCAAGCGGTTCGCCATGGACCTCGACGTCCCCGGCGCCAAGCCGACGATGGTGTGCCGCGCGCCGACCATCAACGGCACCGTGCGCTCGGTGGCCAACCTCGCCGACGTCCGCGCCATGCCCGGCGTCACCGACGCGGTCGTGATCTCGACCGGGGTCGCGGTCCGTGCGGAGACGTTCGGCCAGTGCATAGACGCCATCCGTACGCTGGAGGTGACGTGGCGGCCCGGCACCGCCGAGGGCGAGAGCGACGAGACCGTGCTGCGCCAACTCGCGGCCGCCGAGCTGCCGCTGGGCCCGCGCCCGCCGACGCCGGTCGTCGAGGGCCGGTTCACGTTCCACTTCCGCGGCAACAGCGCGCTGGAGCCGAACTGCGCGATCGCCGACGTGCGCCGCGACCGCGCCGAGATCTGGTCGTCGCTGAAGTCGCCGATCGTCGCGCAGGAGACCATCGCGGCCCGCCTCGCTCTGCCGCGCGGCCGGGTCACCGTGCACGTCACCGAGGGCGGCGGATCGTTCGGGCGCAAGCTGTTCTTCGACGCGGCCCTGGAGGCGGCCGAGGTCTCCCAGAAGATCGGCAAGCCGGTCAAGCTCATGTGGCACCGCGCCGACGACACCCGGCAGGGCCGCGCGCATCCGATGGCCACCTCGCGGGTGCGGATCGCCTACGCCGGCGACGTCGTGCTCTCCTACGAGCAGCGGCACACCAGCATCACCACCGACCTCGGCCACGGCATCGGCGAGCTGTTCACCGCGATGGCCGCGCGGCTGCCCATCGGCGGCGCCGCGTTCTCCCAGATCTTCTTCCAGTTCAGCCAGACCTCCCCGTACGCCTTCGGCAGCCACAGCCGGCTGCTCAATGAGACCGGCCGCGGCTTCAACACCGGCAGCATGCGCAACGTCTACTCGCCGGACGCGACGTGCGCCCGGGAGCTGATGGTCGACCAGCTCGCCGCGCGGATGAACAAGGACCCGTACCGGTTCCGCCGCGACCTCCTGCGCGACGACCGGGCCCGGGCGGTGCTGGCGGCGGCGGCGACCGCCGGCGAGTGGGGGCGATCGCTGCCGGCCGGCGTCGCGCAGGGCATCGCGTTCCACAGCGAGTACAAGGCCGTCAGCGCCTGCCTGGTGGAGATCGACTGCCGCCCCGCCACCGCGAACCGGCCCATCCGCGACGGCGTCGGCGGCCCGCGCGTCACCCGGGTCGTCTTCGCCGTCGACGTCGGCCTGGCCGTCAACCCGCGCGGGCTCGAGGCGCAGATGATGGGCTGCGTCATGGACGGCATCGCGCTCGCCCTGACCTCCAGCCTGCACCTGCGCGACGGGTACTTCCTGGAGGCGAGCTGGGACAACCACTTCTACACGCGACAGTGGAACACGCCGCTCGACCTGCGGGTCATCATCATGCCGAGCACGTCCGAGCAGCCCGGCGGCGCGGGGGAACTCGGCGTCGCGGCGTCCATGGCGGCGGTGGCCTGTGCGTACGGCCGGGCCACCGGCACCCTGCCCACCCGGTTCCCGATCAACCACGGGACGCTGTCGTTCGTACCGAAGCCGACGGTGCCGCCCGTGCCCGCGTCCCCCACCGATGGGATACGCCATGCCTGAGCACTCCTTCCGGGTCAACGGCACGCCGGTCACCGTCGACGTGCCCGGCGACGTGCGGCTGCTGTGGGTGCTGCGCGACATCCTCGGCATCACCGGGCCGAAGTACGGCTGCGGCATCAACGTCTGCAAGGCCTGCACCAGCCACCTCAACGGCCGGGCCGTCAGCCCCTGCGCGATACCCGTCGGCGACCTCGGCCCGGACGACGAGGTGACCACGATCGAGGGCCTCGCGGCCACCGCCGGCGCGGAGCTGCATCCGATGCAGCAGGCCTGGCTCGACCACGACGTCGTCCAGTGCGGCTACTGCCAGCCCGGCCAGATCATGGCGGCCGTCGACCTGGTCCGGCGGGTCGCCGCAGAGGGCCGCGCTGTCACCGACGCCGACCTGGACGGCATCCGCAACGTCTGCCGGTGCGGCACCTACTTCCGCATCCGCGCGGCGATCCGGGCGGGCGCGGCCGGCATGGGATCACCGTGAGCTGAGGCTGGTCAGGTCGGCCCAGATGTGGTCGATCGCCGCGGCAAGGGCCCGTACCGTCCGGTCCTGGACGGCGGCGCGGCGGGCGCCCGAGGGGAGGGTGGCGGACCGGGCCAGCTCGTCGGCCGCGTCGGCCAGCCTCGCCAGCGTCGGCCGCAGGTGGACCGGTCCGCGCCGCGCCGACTGCGCCGCGCGTACCGCGAGGTCGCGCGCGCCGCGCCGGATCAGCTGCTGCTCCGCGAGGGAGCCGTATCCGCTGACGTACACGCAGATCGTCTCGCCGTCGGCCAGCAGGCGACGCAGGTCGGCACAGTGTGGCCTCCGGTCCGTGCGCCGGTGCTGCCAGCAGACGATCACGGCGGCGGACAGGAGGGTGCTGATCATGTCCAGGTCGATGCGCACGGTTCCGTCTCCCTAGCAGGGGAAATGAGGTGACGGCAGGTTTCTATCTCAAAGATCGGCGGTTAAACAGGTACGCAGACATGTACCTGTTTTGGCGTGAGCGATCAGTCACTTGGGGTGATAAATTAGGTACGCAGCTGCGGACCTTTTGCCGTCCGGCATCGTCGGTAGCATCCACACCATGACTGCGTCAAAGCGGCATTTACCTTACCCCTACGATCAGGATCTGATCGGTATCGTCACCCGGGTCAAAGGCAAACGACCGGCTACGCGCGCCGCCCTGCCCAATGATCTGAAGGTGGCCTCCTATCTGAAGGCCGGCGTGACCTTGATAGAGCGCAACCTCGGCCCGCAGGACGGGTCCGGCGACCTCGAACAGGGAGTCAACCGCCCATACCGCTCCGGGATCAAGTTCTTGACCGAGCGGGCCGTCATCGCGGAGATGGAGCGCATCGAGCCGCCCTTTCTGAGGCTGAAAGGCGATGGCCCGTACCGGTGCACCTGGGCCACCCACGACGACTACGTCGACGATCTGCTCGACTTCCTGTTTCATCCGATCAACTACGACGACCAGTACGGCGCGGCGATGCAGACGCGCGGCGAGTCATTGATCAATGCGGAAACCCTCGTGGACGCGTCCGATCATGTCGCCTTCTACGAACTCCAGGCGATCTGCCGGATGTCGCTCTTCCGGCTCCAGCTGATGATGGCGGCGACGGCCCGTCACGACGACGGTATCCACCGGGCCATCGCCAGGAACTACACCGCCGCGCTGGAACCCTGGAAGAAGTACTACGAGTCCACCATCGCCGAGCGTGGCTTCCGCCTCTGTGAAGGTGTCAGCCTGGATCAGTTCGCCAACATGCTGGCGGCGGTCATCGAGGGCTTCGCGGTGCGTCACCTGGGTGATCCCGAGGCCGGCATCCTCGGGGACGCTCCCACCACCGGCAGCACCACCTCGATGCTGATCATTGCCGTCCTGAACAGCTATCTCGAGCCGGCCAACGGTCCCCGGCGCCCGGCGCTCCGTGAGCAGTTCGCGGCGGTCGAGAACGCCGCCCGCGGCCGCCAGGTCGCGCCCTGTCAGGGCCGGTACGAGCCCGCCGTCGCCGGACCCGGGTCGCCGGCCAGGTGACCCACGGCGATGGACACCGCCTCCTCGGCGGTGCCGGTCTGCCCGAGAACGGCGCCGCGGAAGGAGGTCTTCGCGATGAACAGGCCATTCAGCGTCGCCTCCAGGCACACCGCGTCCGGGGAGAACGGGAATCCGGTGGTGGTCGAGAACCGCAAGGACCAGTGGCTCGTGTACGGATACAGCTGCCGTAGCCTCGGCTCGGCATGGGCGGCCTCGACAAGCGCTTGATGTTCCGGCCAGTTCGCCTGTTCGGCGTCCTCTCGCAACCATTGCCACTGGGCCGCCACCAGCTGCTCCGGCCCTTGCTCGGCGGCCTCGGCCAGCCGGGTCAGCTCCACGAACGGCACCGCCTGCCGAATATCGCGCAGCGGTATCCCCTCGCGCCACAGCTGCGCCGCCCGGGCGACGTCGACCAGCTGTTGTGTTGAGCCGCCGATCATCCAGACGCCCTGGCCCCAACCGGTGATTCCCCAGCAGCGCCGGGTCGATCCCGCGTTGAT
This sequence comes from Amorphoplanes digitatis, assembly GCF_014205335.1. Lineage (NCBI taxonomy): Bacteria > Bacillati > Actinomycetota > Actinomycetes > Micromonosporales > Micromonosporaceae > Actinoplanes > Actinoplanes digitatis. The sequence goes on from NZ_JACHNH010000001.1 coordinate 2,513,839, forward strand.
GTCGAGTTGGTTGCGCAGCGGGGTGGCGCTGGTGACGCCGGCGTACTGGAGCGGCTTCTCCGCGTGGGTGATCACCTGGCCGAGCACCAGTCCCTTCGCCGCCGCCACCGCCCGCAGAGCGGCGGCCAGACTGCCCATCGCGGCCACGTCGGGGTACAGGTCGACTGGATTGGGAAGAGTAGTCACGGCAGCGAGTGTGCCGCATTCGCGTGCGCCCGGGCAGTTCCTGGAACGGCATTGTTCGGCACGCTCGAATGGTTAGTCTTGATCATCGTGGAGATGCCGCCGTACCAACCAGAACCGCCGCCTCCGCGGCGCCGCACGCTGCGGACGGTGTTGATCGTGGTCGGCATTGTGCTGGTGTTGTGCTGCGCGGGCGCGGTGGCCGGGGGATTCTTCCTTTTCCGGGAGGTGAAGCAGGCGACCGACCCGGCCCGTGAGGCCACCGAGGAGTTCGTCACCGATCTGGAGTCGGGCGACGCGGATGCCGCCTACGGCCGACTCTGCGCCGGCACGCGGGGCCGGTTCACGCGCGAGGCATTTTTACATGGGCTGAGCGAGCAGCCCAGAATTCAAAGTCATGAAATCGTCGGCGTCAATGTGTCGACCGTCAACGGCCGAGTCTCGGCAACCACCACCGCCGAGCTCACCTTCGATACCGGCTTCGTCGACCGGCACACCTTCAAGCTCGTCAAGGAGGACGGGCAGTGGAAGGTGTGCGGGCAGCCGTTCTGAGACATCCCGCGCCGCGGTGCGGGGGAGGTGGCCCCCGCACCGCGGACGTGACGGTCGATCAGGCGCCGGCGAGGGTCCAGACGGCGCTGGCGATCGCATTCGAGGCCAGGACCATGCTGTCCTGGGAGACGTCGGTCATGTTGTCGCAGGCCTTGTGGTAGCAGGCGCCCAGCGCGCTGAGGCTGCGTACCGAGCTGACGCCGGTGACCTTGACGCCGGCGTTCTTGAACGCGGCGTGGTCCGAGCGGTCGTCGGTGTCCAGCGACGGGTTGACGGTGATGCCCTTCGAGGCGAAGTAGGTCCGGAACGGCGCGTTGAGGCCGTTCGACTGGCCCTCGACGTACAGGCTCCAGCCGACCGGGGTGTTGTTCTCGATCTTGTTGCCGACCATGTCGAAGTTGAGGTACCCGTCGATCTTCGCGGCCCCGCCGCTGGGCAGGTGCGACACGTAGTAGCTGGAGCCGATGTCGCCCTGCTCCTCGGCGCCCCAGAAGCCGAAGCGGATCCGCTTCTGCGGCACCAGCTTCGCCTGCGAGATCGCGGTGGCGTTCGCCAGCAGGGCCGCCACGCCGGAACCGTTGTCGTTGATGCCCGGGCCGGCCTTGACCGAGTCGGAGTGGGCGCCCGCCATGATCACGTGGTTGGCGTCGCCGTACGGCCACTCGGCGATGACGTTGGACGCGGCCTTGCCGCCGGTGGTGAAGTTCTGCACGGTGGTCACCCAGCCGAGCGCGGTGAGCTGCGCCTTGATGTAGTTCACGGTGGACGTGAAGCCGGTGCTGCCGATGACCCGGGTGTTGTTGCTGGCCGTGGCGAAGTCCATCAGCTTCTGCAGGTGTGCCATCGGCGCCGCCGCGGTGATCGGCGGCGGGGCGAGGGCGACCTTGACGGCGGCCGGGGCGACCGGTGCCGGGGAGGCGTATGCCGCGCCGGCGAGCGCCAGGGTGGCGGTCAGGGCGGCGGCGGCGCCGGCGTAGGCAAGCTTGCGAACCCGCATCGTTCCTCCAGGGGGTGGGAGCCGAGACCCGGGGCCGCGGCTGAGCGCGCTGGTCGCGGCCGGCGTCAAGGGTGAACGGCGGCGTTGCCAGGAACCCCGGAGCCGAACCCTACGCATCCCGCGGGGACACCGGGACATATCAATATGCCCCTCTCATTCCCGGCGGTTTCCCGGCCGGGGCATCTCCCGCGGCGGGTCGGTGCCGACCGGAACGGGCCTCCGACCTGCCTAAACCGGTGGAGTGGGCACGCACGGGCGGCTACGGTCGCGGGCATGACTACACGCACCATCCGGGTCACCGTACGGGGAGCCTTCGACGGGCTCGACGACGAGCAGCGCGCCGGCCTGCTCGCGCTCGCGGCGCAGCACGACGTGGCGTTCGCCGCGTATACCGATGAGGGCTCGCTGACCTATGACATCGCGGCCCGGCCGTTCTTCACCTTCCGGTTCGCCCGTACCGCGCAGAGCGAGCAGGACGTTCCGGCCGTGGTGCGCGACGCCGAGGCGGCCGCGGTGGCCTACCTCGACGAGCACGGGTACGGCTACAAGAACCTCAGTGCGCAGGCCGTCGACATGTCGCAGGTGCCGCTGGGCAAGCGCGGCCGCAAGGAGGCCGCCCGCGGCGAACGCTAGGGCGGGCGATCCTATTCGAGGAGCTTCGCGGACAGTAGCTTTTGTAAAAACATATATAGATGCTTGTCGGTTTCCGTCCCGGTTCTGCAAGATCCGTGGAGCACGTATCGCTCTAGGAACGGGGAAACAGATGCGAAATCGAGCTACAGTCCGCGCGCTCTCCATCGCCGCGCTCGCCGTCGTCGGCGGGCTCGCGGTTCCGGCCGCCGCCGCGCACGCCACCGCCTCCGATTGCCACAGCCAGCGCTGGAACGGCTCCGGCGACCAGGACGGCTGGCAGGCGAAGTGTGACACGCAGAGCAACCCGGGCAAGGACCTCTACCGCGCGGTGGCGACCTGCTCGCGCGACACCAACCCCAGCGTCAAGGTCACCGTGTACGGCGGATGGGTCGGCGGCGTCGCCTCCGGCTGGTCGATCGCGCGCTGCGCGTCCAACTACTCCGTCGTCAGCGGCAGGTACGAGACCGGTTCGCGGTAGCTCCGCCGCGACCGCGGAATCCGACAAACGCGCACCCTCGACGGCGGCCCGCTGCCTTCGAGGGTGCGCGTGCGTCGGTACGGCCCGGTTGTGCGGTTCTCGTTCGCTGCCGGGTCGCTGTCAGGTTGCCGACATCGTCTCCCGATCTGTGCGCCGAAAAATGGTCGGACAAACGAAATTGATCGTCAATTCTTGGACGTGTGGCAGTATGGGTCACTGCTGTACTGCCCGGGCAGCCTGACATTGCGATCTGCAACAGCGGGGGGCGTACGAATGCGACAGAAATTCTTGGCGGTCGGTATCGTCTGCTCATTGACCGGCGCAAGCCTTTCGATTATCGGTTCACCCGCGGCGGCCGACACCAAATACGGCTGCAGGTATCCACGGGTCTGCCTGTACATGAACAATTCGGACTGGGTCGCGCGTAAGCCGACCGCGGCCTATCAGGACATAACGTCGAATTGGCAGCAGTTGGGTCAGCGTGGGCGTCAGGCCTACGCCGTCTACAACTCGCGCAACGACGACACCGTCTGGATGACCGACGGCAATAAAGCGGACTGTCTGAGTCCGGGCGAACTCTGGTTCTATGACCCCGACGCCCCCATGAAGATCGTAAAGATAAGGGTCGACGGCGAGTCGGACTGCTTCGGCCGCTGAACTCGATGACGGTCAGGTGGGCGGGGCCGCGCCGGCGGGTTCCCTCGCCGGTGCGGTGTGTGCGGCCGTCCACCAGACACTGAGGATCAGCAGCAGTTCGCCGACGTTGCCGATCCAGAACGCCACCGCTGCGGCCGCGGCCGCGGCGAACATGGCGACCGACCCGGCGAGCAGCCACGGCCGGCGGGCCCGGACCAGGAGGGCTGTGCCGATGCCGATCAGCACCAGGACGGTCACCACGGCCGGTATCGGCGCGCCGTGCGAGGCGGCGTTGGTGTAGCGGACGGTGTCCGCGTAGCGGGTCGGCTCCAGCTCCAGGGTGAGGACGTCGAGCCAGAGCCCGGCGGCGACGAGCGCGACGGTGAGCGCGCCGAACGCGGCGGGCGCGGTTCTCCCGGCGAGGGTCCGGATGCCGTGCCGGCGGCCGAGACCGACCCCGACCATGATCAGCAGGGGTACCAGCAGGGCGTGCGTCACGTAGCGCGGCACCGACAGGGTCCGCAGCGGCTCGCCCTCGCCGAGGGTGCCGCCGACCGCGATGACGGCGTTGTCCCAGATCAGCGCCATGATCACCAGAATCAGCATGCTGAGTGCCCAGTCCGGCCGGCGGCGGCGCAACGCGATGACCAGGAAGAGCAGGCCGATCTCCGCGACGGCGATCAGGCCGAGGAGCGCGCTGAGCATGTGTCCCCTGTTCCGTTGAGGGAAACGACGTTCCGTCAACGTAAACGGCGGTCGGCCGGGAGGCAAGGCCGGAGACGGGCGGCAACGTTCCCTCGCCAACCGCGGGTCGAGAATGGGCGCATTCTTGGGGATCGTTGTGTAGCTGGAGGGCCGGTTTGGCATTCCGATCGTGATATGCGAATCGATGCGCAAATCGAGGACTGAAAATCTGTTATCTCAGAATCCCTCGCAGGTCGGCTCTCCGCGATCCGCAGAAGTGTCGGCCTTCGAAAGTTTCGGTTTCCTGAAGGGCGCCGAACCCTCCAGCTCGGCAATGAGATGACTTGCAGTTGTGATCAGGCGCGTCAATACCTTCCGGAAGTTTTCCGGAAGGTATTGCCTCCATCGACGAGGCCATGCCAGCATCACTTGGCATTGAAGGCCATCGCTCTCGGTTCCGAGTTGTGCGATCCACCGATTCCCTCGCACGCAAGGTGACTACCCCAACCGCCGTGTAGTGCTCGGCGCCGGGACGCGGATCGAGAAATGAGGAAATCGTGCCAGTCACTCCCCCCGTCCCCTCCCTCCGCTCGTCGGGGCGCAGATCCTCGCGGATTCGACTGTTCACCGGCGGCGCCGTCGCCGCCATCACGGCATTGGGTGTCGTGATGGTGATGCCGGCGGCGGATGCCGCGGCGAGCACCCTCGGCGCGGCGGCCGCGCAGTCGGGCCGGTACTTCGGCACGGCGATCGCCGCGGGCCGGCTCGGCGACTCGACGTACACCACGGTCGCCGGGCGCGAGTTCAACATGGTGACGGCCGAGAACGAGATGAAGCCGGACGCGACGCAGCCCCAGCGCGGCCAGTTCAGCTTCGGGTCCGGCGACCAGATCTACAACTGGGCGACCCAGCGCGGCCTGAAGGTACGCGGCCACACCCTCGCGTGGCACTCGCAGCAGCCGGGCTGGATGCAGAGCCTCAGCGGCAGCACCCTGCGCCAGGCGATGATCGATCACATCAACGGCGTGATGGCCCACTACAAGGGCAAGCTCGCCGCCTGGGACGTCGTCAACGAGGCCTTCAACGAGGACGGCAGCCGTCGCGGCTCCAATCTGCAGGGCACCGGCAACGACTGGATCGAGGTGGCGTTCCGCACCGCCCGCAACGCCGACCCGTCGGTCAAGCTCTGCTACAACGACTACAACATCGAGAACTGGTCCTACGGCAAGACGCAGGGCGTGTACAACATGATCCGGGACTTCAAGTCCCGCGGCGTGCCGATCGACTGCGTGGGACTGCAGACACACTTCACCGGCGGCAGCTCGCTGCCCGGCAACTTCCAGACCACGCTCTCCAGCTTCGCCGCCCTCGGCGTTGACGTCGCCCTGACCGAGGTCGACGTCACCAACGCCTCGACCTCGCAGTACGCCGGGTTGACCCAGGCCTGCATCAACGTGGCCCGCTGCATTGGCATCACCGTGTGGGGCGTCCGGGACAGCGACTCATGGCGTTCCAGCGAGAGCCCGCTGTTGTTCGACGGCGGCGGCAACAAGAAGGCCGCGTACAGCTCGGTGCTCAACGCCCTCAATGCCGCCGGCCCGGGTCCGTCCTCGCCGCCCCCGACCGACCCCACCGTCTCCCCGACGCCCTCGGTCCCGCCGGCCGGCGGTACCCGGATCGTCGGAACGCAGTCCGGCCGCTGCGTCGACGTGCCGAACTCGTCGCAGAACAACGGAACGCGAGTGCAGCTCTACGACTGCAACGGCCAGGCCAACCAGACGTGGACGCTCACGTCGAGCCGGCAACTGACCGTGTACGGCAGCAGGTGTCTCGACGCCGCGGGCTCCGGCAACGGCTCCGCCGTGCAGATCTACAGCTGCAACGGTCAGGCCAACCAGCAGTGGAACGTCAACTCCAACGGCACCGTCACCGGTGTGCAGTCGGGACGCTGCCTCGACGTGTGGGGCACCGGTAACGGGCAGCAGGTCCAGATCTACGACTGCAACGGGCAGGCCAACCAGCGATTCAGCCTGAACTGACCGAGATGGACGAGCGGTTGCTCGGCGGCCCGGAGTCAGCTCCGGGCCGCACACCCGCGTGAAGCGGTCACGGCACCACGACGAGCCTGCTGCCCCGTAGATCGGTGCGTTGCCAGGCGGTCTCGATGTCGCTCAGCGGGACCTTCACCACGTCGAAGGTCAGCTCGCCGGACCGCGCCCACGCCACGACCTGGCTGTACGCCTCGTGCATGGTCTGCGGGCCGAGCCCCTTGGCCGCGCCGTAGATCTCGACACCGGAGGTGCGCAGGCTCTCCGCGGCGAGCGTGAGCCCTCCGCCGGCGGACCCGCCGACCTGGACCAGCCGGGTCGGCCTCGGGAACGCGAACGTCTCCGGTACCAGCGATCGCAGCAGGACCTCGGTGGGCCGGCCCCAGAGGTAGTCCAGCACGACGTCGTAGCCGTCACCCTTGGCGTCGAGGTAGGCCCGCGCCAGCGCCTCGTCCGGCACGGCGGTGTTGATCACCGTGTCGGCGCCGAGGTCCCGCACCTCACGCAGCTGGTCGTCGTCGCGTCCGGTCGCGACGATCCGTCCGGCGCCGAGCAGCCGGGCGACCTTCACCGCGAGTCGCCCCGCGACCCCGGTGGCGCCCTGCACGAGCACGGTCTCGCCCGGCACGAAGCCGGCGGCGGTCCTGATGGACATGCCGGTGATCGCCGTGCCCAGCACGGCCGCGGTCGCCGGATCGATTCCCTCCGCGATCGCCACGTACGCGCCCTGGGGCACCACGGTCTTCTCGGCGAGCGCGCCGTAGGGCAGGCGTGGGTTGCCGAATCCGACGAGGGTGCCGTCCGGCAGCGCGCCGATGCCGTCGAAGGCGGGAATCGCCGGCAACCGCGCGGTGTACCGCCGGCCGGCGTAGTGCGTGCCGGCCGCGATGAGCTTGTCGACGTTCTCGACCGCGACCGCCAGCACGTCGATGACCACCTCGTCGTCGCCGGCCACGGGATCGGGGAAGTCCTCGTAGCGGGGGACGCCTCCGATCTCGTGCAGCACCGCCGCCTTCATTACATCTCCCGGCCGAAGAGCGCCCCGATCCGGCGCTGCCAGCCCGGCAGGAACCGGGGAGGGCGGCCGGGCGAGTGGTTGGGCGAGGGCCGGGACGCGCCGCGGCCGTGGACCGCGGTGCCGTGGTGTCCGGCCGGCCGCTCGGTGTGCGCGGGCACTCCGGGAATGCGGTGGGTCGCCCAGTGCAGCAGCTTGCTTGCCATCTCCATCTCCTTCTCTATCAGTGATAGAGGGACCCTAGCACTGATAGAGTGCCGGCGGGAGGTACCGACATTGGCGCTGGATCGACAGCGGATCGTCGCCGAGGCCGTCGCGCTGCTGGACGCCGAGGGACTCGACGGCGTGACGACGCGCAAGCTCGCCGCCCGGCTCGGCGTGCAGTCGCCGACCCTCTACTGGCACCTGCCCAACAAGGCGGCGCTGGTCACCGCGATCGCCGACGCGATACTCGACCAGGAGTTCGGCGACATGTCCGCGCCCGAGCCGGATCAGCACTGGCAGGACTGGCTGGCCGGCCTCGCCGGGCGGCTGCGCCGGGCGCTGCTGGCCCATCCCGACGGCGCCCGGGTCGTCTCCGCCGCCCAGCTCTCCCACACCATGACGGCGATCTCCGAACTGGCCATGAGCACCCTGGTGGCCCGCGGCGTCCCGCTGCGCCGGGCCCGCGTGATCGTCCTGACCGTCGAGCGCTTCACGGTCGGCCACGTCCTGGAGGAACAGGCTCCCCGCCCGGACGCGGAGGCGCTCAAGGACTTCGACATGGCCGCGTTCGGCGAGCGGCACCCGACCGTGGTGGCCGCGATCGCCGAGTACTTCCGGCCCGGCCGCACCGTTGACGACCTGTTCCGCGAGTGTCTCGAGGTGGTCATCGAGGGCGCCGCGGTCATGGCCGGTGCCGATCGGCGCGAGTGACGCGAGCGGCGGGCGCGTCATGCGATCAGGTCGGCCACCTCGGCGTCGGACAGGGCGGCGATGTCCGCCTCGACCGCGGCCGTGACGGCCTCGGCCAGTTGGGCGACCGTCCGGGATTCGAACAGGCAGCGCAGCGCGAGCCGCACCTCGAACGTGGCGTGCAGCCGGGCCAGCACCCGGGTGGCGAGCAGCGAGTGACCGCCGACGGCGAAGAAGTCGTCGTCGACGCCGATCGTGTCGCGGTGCAGCACCTCGCGCCAGATGTCGGCGATGATCTGCTCGACCGGGTTCCGCGGCGCCGTGTGCTCCCGGGCGCCGAGGGCCAGGTCGGGTGCCGGCAGCGCCTTGCGGTCGACCTTGCGGCTCGCGGTCAGCGGCAGGCCGGGCAGGGTGGTCCACCAGGCGGGGATCATGTTCTCCGGCAGCAGCTCCCGCAGGTGTTCGCGCAGCTCGGCCACGGTCGGAGCGTTGCCGGGGCGGGGAACGAGGTAGGCGGCCAGGCCCCGGTTCCCGGGGGTGGGTTCGGCGACGGTCACCGCCACGGCCTGGATCGCCGGGTGCTGGGCCAGGGCCGCCTCGATCTCGCCGAGCTCCATCCGCAGCCCACGGATCTTGACCTGCTGGTCGATCCGGCCGAGGAACTCCACCACGCCGTCGGGCCGGTAGCGGACCAGGTCGCCGGTGCGGTACAGGCGCGCGCCGGGCTCGCCGGAGAGCGGGTCGGGCACGAACATCCCGGCGGTCAGCTCGGGCCGGCCGCGGTAACCGCGGGCCAGCCGGACCCCGCCGAGGCACAGTTCTCCCGGTACGCCGACCGGCACCGGCCGCAGGTCGGCGTCCAGCACGTAGGCGCGGGTGCCGGCCACCGGCCGTCCGATGGGCAGCGCGGCCGTCGCCGGCTCGCCGGACGGCGTCCGCGGCACCGGGTGCAGGAAGCAGGTGACGGTCGCCTCGGTCGGGCCGTAGTTGCACAGGAAGCGGCCGGGTAGCCCGCTCTGTTCCCAGCGCCGGGCGTCGGCGACGGTGACGACGTCGCTGCCGACGTTCATCAGCGCCAGGCCGTCGAGCGCGGACACGTCGTATTCGAGCATCTCCCGGTAGTACGCGGGGGTGATCTCCATGATGGTGACCCGGTGCTCGGCGAGCCGCGCCGGCAGCTCGGCCGGCGGCCAGAACACCGGGTCGCTGACCACGATCGTCGCCCCGGCCAGCAGGGTCGCCGCGATCTGGTCCATGGCCACGTCGAACGTCAGCGCCGACAGCAGCACCACCCGATCCTCGGGCGTGATCCGGTACGCGTCGGCGATGACCCGGCAGTGGTGCGCGTACGCGCCGTGCTCGATCATCACGGCCTTGGGCCGGCCGGTGGAGCCGGAGGTGTAGATGAGATAGGCCAGGTTGCCCGGGGTCGCGGCCGGCGGCAGGCCCGCGCCGGGCAGGCCCGCGGTGGCGGTGACCACCTCGTACGTGCCGGCGGTGAACCGGTCGGCGAGGTCGTCGCTGGTGACGACGATCCGCGCGCCGGCGTCGGCGATCATGAAGTCGCGCCGGTCCGCCGGGTGCGCCGGGTCGAGCGGCGCGTACACACCGCCGGACTTCAGGACGCCGAGCAGCACCACCACCGCGTCCAGGCAGCGGTCCAGGCACACCGCGACGGTCGACTCCGGCGTCACGCCCCGCGACCGCAGGTACCGGGCGAACGCGTCGGCCCGGGCGTCGAGCTCGGCGTACGTCAGCCGTTCGCTTCCGAACTCGACCGCGAGCGCGTCCGGGGTGCGCCGGGCCCGCGCCTCGAACAGCTGCGGTACGCACACCGGCTCGGCGGCCACCGGCCCGGTGCCCGCCCAGTCGCGCAGGAGCAGATGCCGCTCGGCGTCGCCCAGCAGGTCCAGTTCGGACGGCCGGGCGCCCGGATCGGCCACGATGCCGTCCAGCAGCCGCAGGTAGTGCCCGGCCAGGCGTTCCACCGTCGTGCGGTCGAACAGCTCGGTGGCGTACTCGAAGACGCAGCGGAGCCGGTCGCCGGCGCGCTGCTGGACCGTCAGGGTCAGGTCGAACTTCGCCACCGGCGTGCCGGAGCGCAGCGGCTCGATCGCCGCGCCGCCCAGCGTCGCCGGGAAGCGGTCCAGGTGCTGCACGTCGAACATGATCTGGAACAGCGGGTTGCGCGACAGGTCGCGGTCCGGCTGGAGCGCGTCGACCAGGTGCTCGAACGGCACGTCCTGGTGGGCGAACGCGTCAAGCGCCATGGCACGTACCCGGGACAGCAGTTCGGCGAAGCCGGGATCGCCGGCCAGATCCGTGCGCATCACCAGGGTGTTGGTGAAGAAGCCCAGCAGGTCCTCGGTCTCCGGCCGGGTCCGGCCGGCGACCGGCGTGCCCACCGCGATGTCGGTGCGCCCGGTGTAGCGGGCGAGCAGCACCTGGAACCCGGCCAGCAGCAGCATGAACGGTGTCGCGTCGTGCCGGCCGGCCAGGGCGACCAGCGCCCGGCCCAGCGGCTCGGGCACGTCGACGCGGACGTAGTCGCCGCCGGGGTCGCGCTGTGCGCCCCGGGGCCGGTCGGTGAGCAGCTCCACCGGGGTGAGGCCGTCGAGCCGCCCGCGCCAGTGGTCGAGCTGGCGCGCGATGTCCTGCCCGGTGCCGTGCTCGTGCTGCCAGGCGGCGAAGTCCGCGTACTGGATCGCGGCGGCGGGGCCGGGCGAGCCCCGCAGCGCCGCGTCGAGATCACGCAGGAACACGCCCATCGACCAGGCGTCGAACGCGATGTGGTGCAGCGACATCAGCAGCAGGTGGTCGTCGGCGGCCACCCGGATCAGGGTGACCCGCAGCGGGTGCTCGCGGGCCAGGTCGAACGGCCGGCTCGAGGCGCGGTCGAGCAGCTCCAGCCCGGCCGCCTCGGCGTCCGGCACCCCGGCGAGGTCGACCTCCTCGAACGCCGCGGGGCCGGGCGCGTCGATGACCTGCACCGGCTCGCCGTCGCGGTGGACGTAGCGGGTGCGCAGCACCTCGTGGCGGGCGACCACCTCGTCGAACGCCCGGCGCAGCGCGTCCGCGTCGAGCGGGCCGCGGGCCCGGACCGCCAGCGGTATCAGGTATTCGGCGCTGCCGGGGGTGAGCTGGTCGAGGAACCACAGGCGCTGCTGGCCGAACGACAGCGGCAGCGTCCGGTCCCGCGGCACGGCCCGGATCGCGGACGGGTCCCCGGCCGCAGTTGCCTCGTCGATCCACCCGGCGAGGCCCTCCACGGTGGGCCGGGCGAAGAAGTCGCCCACCGACATCTCGATGCCGAACATCCGGCGCAGCCTCAGTACCAGGCGGATCGCGACCAGGGAGTGGCCGCCGAGTGAGAAGAAGTCGGCGTCGACGCCGACCTGTTCGACGCCGAGTACCTCGGCCATCGTGCGGGCGATGTCGCGCTCCAGGCCGGTGCGGGGCTCCCGGGCCGGCGCCGCGACCGCGGGCGGCGCGGCCAGCGCGGCCCGGTCGATCTTGCCGTTGGCGGTGAGCGGCAGGGCCGCGAGCGCGACGGTCACCGACGGCACCATGGTGGCGGGCAGCCGGGCGGCGAGGTGCTCGTCGAGGTCGGCGGGGACGGCCGGCACCACGTACGCGACGAGCTGGGCGTCGCCGGCCCCGGTGCGCCGGGCGATCACCACGGCCGCGGCGATCTCCGGGTGCTCGACGAGCGCGTTCTGGATCTCGGCCGGTTCGATCCGCACCCCGTTGACCTTGACCTGGTCGTCGGTGCGCCCGAGGAACTCCAGCGCGCCGTCCGCGCGCCACCGGACCAGGTCGCCGGTGCGGTACCAGCGGGCGCCGGGCTCGTCCGCGTACGGGTTGGGGGTGAACCGCTCGGCGGTCAGGTCCGGGCGACCCCGGTAGCCGCGCGCCAGCCCGATGCCGCCGATCCGCAGCTCGCCGGGGGTGCCGATGCCGACGAGCCGGCCGGCGCCGTCGACGACGTACGCCGCGGTGTTGGGCAGCGGGCCGCCGATCGGCACCGTCGCCGACAGCTCGGCGCCGGTGTACGCACCGGCGGTCGCGTCGATCGAGCACTCGGTCGGCCCGTACGTGTTGATCACCTCGACGCCGGGGAGCGCGCCGGTCAGCTGCCGGCACAGCTCGGCGGGCAGCGCCTCGCCGGCGGAGCAGAGCAGCCGCAGCGAGGCGCACGCGGCGAGCCCCGGGTCGGCGACCAGCAGCCGCAGCACCGACGGGACGACCTGGAGCAGGGTGACGCCGCCGCGCACGATCGCGTCGATCATGACGGCCGGGTCGCGGTGGCCGTCGGGGGGTGCCATCACCACGCTGCCGCCGGAGACCAGCGGGGCGAGCAGCTCCCACACCGCGGCGTCGAAACCGATCGTGGTCTTGTGCAGCAGCCGGTCGGCGGCGGTCATCGCGTACCGCTCGACCGAGAAGAGCACCCGGTTGCGGATGCCCGCGTGGGTGACCACGACGCCCTTGGGCCGCCCGGTCGAGCCGGAGGTGTAGACCAGGTAGGCGCCTTGGGCGCCGGCGATCCGCGGCGGCTCGACGGGCGGCGCGGCGGCGATCTCCGCCCACTGGCGGTCCAGCGCCAACGACGGCACCCCGGCGGGCAGGCCGGCCGCCACGGCGTCCTCGGTGAGGATCAGCGCGGCACCGGCATCGGCGACCATGAAGGACAGCCGGTCGGCCGGGTACTCCGGCGGCAACGGCACGAAGATCCCACCCGAGAGCAGGATCGCCAGTACGGCGGTGGCGAGGTCCCCGCCGCGGTGCATCGCCACCGCGACCGGGGTCTCGGCGGTCACGCCTCGCCCGCGCAGGTAACCGGCGAGCGCCTCGACCCGGCCCGCGAGCGCGGCGTAGCTGAGTTCCCGGTCGCCCCAGCGGACCGCGACCGCGTCCGGGGTGGCCCGCGCCTGGTCCAGGAACAGCTGCGGCAGCGACGCGGCCGGGCGTGCCAGCCCGGTGGTGTTCCACGCCGTGAACCGCGCGAGGTCGGCCTCGGGCACCAGGTCGAGCGCGCCGACCGGGCGGGTGGGATGCTCGGCGATCGAGGTCAGCAGCCGCAGGTGGCTCGCCGCGATCCGCTCGACCCGGTCCCGGGTGAACAGGCTCGTCGGGTAGACGAGCTGGCCGGTGAGCGACCCGTCGGCGTTCTCCGCGAGGTACAGCGACAGGTCGAACGGAGACGCGGCCCAGATCGGCGGGCACGTCTCGACGTCCAGGCCGTCCAGCGTGAACGCCTGGCGGCGCCGGGTGTGGAACGTGAACGCGGCCTGGAACAGCGGGTTGCGGGAGGTGTCGCGGGCCGGCGCGACCGCCGCGACGACCTTGTCGAACGGCACGTCGACGTTGCGCAACGCGGTCAGCGACCCGTGCCGGGCCTGCTCCAGCAGCGTCGCGAAGCCGGCGGCGGCGTCGACGTCGGTGCGCAGCACGACGGTGTTGACGAACATGCCGATCAGCGGGGCCTGCGCGGCGCCGGCGCGGGTGGAGACGGACAGCCCCACCGCGACGTCGGATCGGCCGCCGAGCCGGGAGAGCAGCAGCTGGAAGGCCGCCATGTGCACCATGAACGGGGTGGCCCGCGCCGCCCGGCCCAGCTCACGCAGCCGGTCGGCGACCTCGGCGGGCACGGTCAACTCGACGCTGTCGCCGGCCGGATCCCACTCGGCGGGGCGCACCCCGTCGGTGGGCAGGTCCAGCGGTTCGAGCCCGGCCAGCCGCTGCCGCCAGTACTCCAGGTGCGCCGGGTCGTAGCCGTCGCCGCCGGCCGCGACCTCGTGGTACTGCCGCGCCAGCGCGGGCAGGGCGTGCGGCTCGTGCCGCAGCTCGGCCCGGTACAGCTCGGTGAGCTCGGCCGCGAGCAGGCTCCACGACAGGCCGTCGAACGCGATGTGGTGCACGGTGATCAACAGGACGTTCTCGTCCGGGCCCAGCCGGACCAGCCCGGCACGCCAGGGCGCCTGCTTGCGCAGGTCGATGGGGTTGCGCAGCTCGTCGATCCGGATCTCGCACAGCTGCCGCTCGCGGTCGGCGGCCGGCAGCTCGCCCAGGTCCACGGTGGTCAGCTCGACCGGTACGGCCGGGCCGACGATCTGCACCGCCGAGTCACCGGCCGTGTCGTAGCGGGTCCGCAGCACCTCGTGCCGGGCCGCCACCTGGCTCAGCGCGGAGCCCAGCGCGGTCACGTCCAGCGGCCCGCGCAGCCGCAGCGTCGCCGACAGCAGCTGGTCGACGGCCGCGCCCGGCCGGAGCTGGTCGAGGAACCACACCTGTTGCTGCGTGTACGACAGCGGATGCGTGTCAGAGCGCACGGTCGCCTCCGGCGTGCTGGTCGCCGGACGCCTCGGCCATCGCCACGGCGATCTTGCGGGGGCCGGTGAACGGCTCCCGGCCGTGCGCGGCGAGCATGTTGTCCACCACCAGCACGTCGTGCTCCTGCCAGTCGAAGCGCCGCTGCGCGTCCCGGTAGCACTGCCGCAGGTGCGCCACCACGTCGTCCGGTATGGGCGCGCCGTCGCCGTAGTAGCTGTTCGTCGGCAGGTCGGCCTCGTCCATGAGCTCCCGCAGGCCCTCGCAGACGTCCGGTGCCAGCGTCGTGACGTGGAAGAACGCGATGTGGTTGAACCACACCGTCTCCCCGGTCACCGGGTGCCGGTGCACCGCCCTGCGGACGGCCCGGGTCCGCAGCCCGTTCGCGCCGACCCACTCCGGGCGCATCCCGTTGCGCACGCAGTACGCCTCGACCTCGGACCGGTCACCGGTGCCGAACGCCTGCTGCCAGGGCACCCCGTAACCGTCGGTGAAGTTGCGGACCACCCGCCAGCCCCGCGCGGCGAACTCGTCGCGGACCGCCGGGTCGATCGCCCGGTACACCTGCCTGGTGTCGGCGAGCGGCGTCGCGCCGAGCGTCTCGGGCGGCCGTACACAGTAGAAGAACAGCGTCAGCGGCCAGCGGGCCTGGTACGAGTTCTCGTTGTGCAGGAAGATCTCCTCGCCCGGCGGGTAGTCCGTCGAGGTGTACACCTGTCCCTTGATCGTGCTGCGCGGCGACGACCGCTCGGTGTACGCCAGCGGCGACCCGGAGATCGTCCGCACCACCCGGTCGAAGCCGTCCACACCGCCGACGTCGTAGCCGCGCAGCAGCACGGCGCCGTGTTCGCGCAGTTTTCGGCGGATGGCCGGGGCGTCCAGGGCATCGGTACTCGTGACCGGCAGACGGGGTTCGTCAGGCGTCATAACGAAGGGCAGGGCACCCGTGACCGGCGTGACTAGGGAGCGCATGGTCCCAGCATCGGCGCGTTCCCGCGGGCCGGGCAGAGAGGGAACGGTAGTCCCGCGCGCAGCACGGGTGCCGCCGCCGTCGCGCGTTCTTCTCCCCCCGGGACCCCGTTCCCGGAGAAGATGGGTGGCTTCTACCTATCCGGTGTTCCCGCGGGTCTGGCACCGTACCTGGGTATGACCGAGTCGGTGTCCGATCAGCTCTCCTCCTGGTCAGACGTCGCCGGGCGCCTGACCGGGTCCACTCCGGACGCCGCGGCGGTGACGGCCGCGCTCGCCGTGCCGACGCGCGGGATCGTCACCGCCGCCCGTGACCGGATGATCGACCGGATGCGCGGCGTGCTGCCGGACGCCGAGCTCGCCGCGGCGGCCGACGGATTCACCGAGGAGCTCGGCGCCCGCCTGGTCCGCCTGACCGGCGGCGTCCTCGCCGCGGACTTCCACGCCCGGCAGCGCGCCGGCGAGCTGACCGGCGACGACGGCCCGCGCCGGTTCGCGGACTTCGTGACCCGCCTCGCCGGCCCGGACGGCCTGAGCACCCTGCTCGCCCGCTATCCCGTGCTGGACCGGCTGATCGCCGAGGCCGCGTCGTCGGCCGCCGACACCCGGGCCGAGCTGCTCGGGCGGTACGCGGCCGACCGCCGCGCCCTGATCGACGCCCTGCTCTACGGCCGGGACCCGGGCCCGCTGACCGGCGTCCGCACCGGACTCGGCGACCCGCACCAGGGCGGCCGGTCGGTGGCCCTGCTCACCTTCGGCGACGGCCGGCGGGTGATCTACAAGCCGCGCGGCCTCGCCTCGTACGCCACCCTCGCCGCGCTGATCGACTGGCTGAACGGGGCCGTGCCCGGCCTGGACCTGCGCGCCGCCGCGACCCTGACCCGCCCCGCCTACGGTTACGCCGAGTTCATCGCGCACCGCCCGCTCGCCGACCTCGAGGCCGGTGCGCGCTTCTACCGCCGGGCCGGCGCGCTGCTCGCGCTGCTGCACGCGGTCCGGGCGGTCGACCTGCACTGCGAGAACCTGATCGCGGACGGCGAGCATCCGGTGCTCGTCGACGCGGAGATGCTGTTCCACCCGGACCTACCGCCGCCCGGTGCGGCCGACGACCCGGCCCGCCGGATGCTGTCCGCCTCGGTGCACCGGACCGGCCTGCTGCCGGCGGTGATGGTCGTACCGGCCGGCGTCGTCGACTGCTCGGGCCTCGGCGGCCACGGCGCCGCCGCGCCGGGCGGCCCGAGGTGGCACCTGACCGGCGCCGGGCACGACCGGCTGCGCCCGCACCCGGGTGGCCCGGCCGCCGGGCTGAACCGGCCCCGGCTGCACGGGCGGGCCCTCGACCCGAGCGACTTCGAGGCGGCGCTCTGCGGCGGGCTGCGCGACGGCTACGACGCGATCATGAACGACCGGGCCGGCTTCCGGAAGCTGCTGGACACCGCCACCGGGCTCGGCGTGCGGATCATGTTCCGGCCGAGCCGCACCTACGCGCTGCTGCTGGACGGCGCCACCCACCCGGACCTGCTGCGCGACGACGCCGGCCGGGTACGCGCCTTCGGCGTCCTGTCGCACACCTCGGCCGCCGACCCGCTGCGCGCCCCGCTGGTCGAGCACGAGGTGGCCGACCTGCGCCGCGGCGACATCCCGATCTTCACCGCGCGCGCGGACCGCCGCGACGTATGGACCTCGGCCGGTGCGCGCCTGCCCGGCCTGCTGCCCGGCACCGGGCTGGACGAAGCCGCGGCGACACTGGCCGCCATGGGCGCCGCCGACCTGCACGACCAGGAGTGGATCGTCCGCGCCACCCTGGCGTCGCGGCACCCGGTCGACGGCGGGCACCGGGCCGCCGCCGCGCTGCCCGGGCCGATGACCGGTCACGAGGCCGGGCCGGGCCGGCTGCTCACCATGGCGTGCGGGCTCGCCGACCAGATCCTCGCGCGCGGCGTCACCGGCGGCGACCGGGTGAACTGGCTGGGCCTCGAGGTCGTCGACGGCGCACGGTGGATGGTGCTGCCGATGGGCGCGAGCCTGTCGAACGGCTATCTCGGCGTCGCGTTGTTCCTCGCCCAGCTCGCCGAGCTGACCGGGATCGCCCGGTACCGCGAGACCGCGCGGCGGGCCGCGAGCGCCGCCGGGCCGCTCTGCGAGAGCCTGGCCGCGCGCCCGGACCTGGCGGTGCACGTCGGCGTCGGCGGCTACCACGGCTTCGGCGGCATCTGCTACGGACTGTCGCGGCTGTCGACGCTGCTCGACGACCCGCGGATGCGCGCCTTTGCGCGGGCCGGCGTCGTGGCCGCCACCGCGGCGGCCGCCGCGCCCGGCCCGCCGGGCGTGGCCGGCGGCACCGCCGGGTGCCTGGCGGCGATGCGCGCGGTCCACGCCGAACTGGGGCTGAGCTCGGCGGCGGCGCTCGCCGCGACCTGCGCGGACCAGCTCGCCGCCGGTCCGGCGGGTGACGGGCCGGGCTTCGCCGACGGCCGCGCCGGCATCGCGTGGGCGCTGGACGATGCGCGCGGCCTCGCCGCCCTGGACCCGCCCGGCGACGGCGACCACGGCTGGTGCCGCGGGACCGCGGGCCTCGTCGCGGCCCGCGGTGTCCCCGCCGGCGCCGATCCGGTCGACCTGGCCCGGACGCTCGAGCGGCGGCCGGTGTCGGGCGACCTCAGCCTCTGCCACGGCGAGGCGGGCATCACCGAGGCCCTGCTGGTGCTGGCCGCCGCCGACCCGCAACGGTCGGTGCAGCGGATCCTGCGCCACCGGGCCGGCCTGGTGCTCAACGCCATCGAACGGTACGGACCCGGCTGCGGCACCCCCGGCGGGGTCGCGACGCCCGGGCTGTTCAACGGGCTGGCCGGCATCGGCTACGGGCTGCTGCGCCTCGGGTTCCCGGCACGGGTGCCCTCGGTGCTGCTGCTCGAGCCGGGCCGTCCGAAAGAGGTCACCACAACCCGCACGCCACCGGCGAGCGGCCAATGAAGGAGACAACAGTGTCTGAAAAGGAACTCATCGGGTCCCACCACGACGGCGCGTCCGATCAGGACCGGGCGGCCGAAGGACGCGCGAGGCACCAGGCGTCCTTCGGGGTACAGACCGCGATTCTGGCCGGCGTGCTCGTGGCGGCCGTCGGAGCCGGCGACGTGCTCGCCTCCCTCGGCTGGCCCGGCTCGACCTGCTGCGACCCCGAGAATCCGTACGTGAGTGCCGTAGCGACGTCCTAGCAGTGCCCGAACATCTATGAATAAAATCCCTGTCGTGAAGGGATCGTCACGGTGGGGAGCGTTGCGGCACCGCACCCCGGCGCTGGTCGGGCGCGACGACGAGCTCCGATCCGCGGAACAGATGCTGGCCGCGGCGCGAGCCGGGCGAGGCGGGACGATGTTCGTCACCGGAGACGGTGGCATCGGCAAGTCCCGCCTCGCGGCCGCCGCCGCGGACATGGCCTTCGCCGCCGACATGAGCCTGCTGCGCGGGCGCGGCAGCGCGGTCGGCCTGACCATGCCGTTCCGCTCGCTCACCGAGGCCCTGCTGTCGCTGGTCCGCAGCGGCGACCCGATCGACGTGACCGAGCTCGGCCCGTACCGCCACGCGCTGGGCCGGCTCATCCCCGACTGGGCCGACGGGCCGGCCGGCCCCGGCCCCGGCTCCCTGGTGGTGCTCGCCGAGGCGGTGCTGCGCCTGACCGCGCTGGCCGGACGCGACCGCGGCTGCCTCATCGTGCTGGACGACATGCAGGACGCCGACGCGGAGACCGTCGCCGTCGTCGAGTACCTCATCGACAACCTCGGCCAGCAGTCCACAATGCTGCTCTGCACCGTCCGGGACGGGCCCTGCGCGGCCCTCGACCTGGCCCGGGCCGCCGAGCAGCGTGGTCTGGCCGCCGTGCAGACCCTGCTGCCGCTCGGCCCGGGCGACATCCGCGCCCTGGCCGCCTCCTGCCTGGACTGCCCGCCGGCGGACGTGCCCGGGCCGCTTGTCGACAGCCTCGTCGCGGACAGCGCCGGCAACCCGCTGCTGGCCGAGGAGCTGCTGGCCGCGATCGTCAACAGCGGGCAGCTCGTGCACGAGAGCGGCTGCTGGACCCTGCCCGACGTGATCCGCACCAGCGTGCCGGAGGCCCTCGCCCGCGCGGTGGCCGGCCGCGTCGAGCAGCTCGGCCCCGAGGCCCGCGACCTGCTCTCGGTCGGCGCCGTGCTGGGCCGCCGCTTCCCGCTCGCCCTGTTGCACGCGGTCTCCGGCCTCGACGACCGTGCCCTGCTCAACCACCTGCACGGCGAGGACGCCGGCCGGCTGGTCGCGCCCGACGAGCAGACACCGGACTGGTACGCCTTCCAGCACCCGCTGCTCGGCGAGGCGGTGTTGCAGCTGCTCGCGCCGGGACACCGCGTCGTGCTGGCCCGCCGCGCCGCCGACGCGATCGCGGCGACCTACCCGGGCCTGCCCGACGAATGGTGCCAGGTCAGCGCGTCGTTGCGGCTGCAGGCGCAGGAGCCGGGCGCCGCGGCCCGGCACTACCTGGAGGCGGGCCGGCGTGCTCTGGCACAGGGCGCGGCGTCCTCGGCCGTCGACCTGCTCGACCGCACCCGCGAGCTGCTCGACGGCGACCCCGACCAGCTCGCGCACGCCACCGCCATCGAGGCCCTGGTGTCGGCGCTGGCCGAGGCCGGCCTGATGGAACGCGCCCTCGACCTGGCCAACCGCCTCGACGTGGCGCCCGACGGCCCCGACCGGCGCCGCCGCGCCGAACTGCACACCCGCCTGGCCTGGGCCGCCAACCTCGCCGGGCGCACCGCGGACGGCCTGAGCCAGGTCGCGCTCGCCCGCGCCGCGCTCGGCCCGGACGCACCCGACGAGGCCACCGCCCCGATCGACGTGGTCGAGGCGCACGTCATGCTGGACCTGCCCGGCCCCGAGCGGTTCACGGTCATCGAGACGATGACCCGCCGGGCCGCCGCGGTCGCCGAGGCGGTGCCGCTGCCCGAGGTGGCCTGCCAGGCGTGGCAGCTGCTCGGCGCGCTGAGCCGCCGCCGGGACCTGGCGGAGGCGACCGCGTGCCTGGAGCGGGCGCGCGCCATCGCCGTGCGCCACCACCTGCCGATCTGGGAGATACACGCCCTGGTCCGGCTCGGCCAGGACGAGGCGCTGCGCAACGGCGGCATCGCACTGCTGGAGCAGACCAGGCAGGCGGCGCTGCGCTGCGGCGCGGTGACCGCCGGATACCACGCCGACACGAACATCGCCCTGCACACCGTCCTGCACGGCGACTTCGCGGCGGCGGGCCCGCTCATCGACCGGACGCTGGGCGCCACCACGCGCCTGAAGATGATCGAGACGACGCAGCTGCTGCTGCTCTCCCGGGCCATCCTCGGCGCGCACCAGGGCCGGCGCCGCGAGATGAACGACGCCATCGCCGAGTTCCGGCGCTGGGACGGCGACCAGGACCTGCACGCGCCCCGCGTACACGGCCTGGCCCGCGCGTTCTGCGCCCTGCTGGAGGAGGACCGCGAGCGCGCCGCCGCGGAACTGGCCCGCGCGCGGCGGCCGGGCGACGCCAACGTCAGCGCGCACCTGAGCGGCGAACACGGCCTCGGCCCGCTGCTGCGGGTCCTCGCCGGGCCCGGCGACGACGACCCGGCGCCGGGCGCGAGGGCCGGGCCGGCCGCCGCGCTGCGCTGGAACCGGCAGTTCGCCCTGCTCGCCCAGGCGATCCTCGCCGGGCGGGCGGGTCGCGCCGACGACGCCACCGCGGCGTTCGGCGAGGCGCTGCTCGCCGCGGCGCCGTACGCCACCGCCCGGCACCTCTGCCTGCGACTCGGCGGGGAGGCGGCGCTGCGCGACGGGTGGGGTGACCCCGTGGCCTGGCTGCGCGCCGCCGAGGAGCACTTCCACGCCGTCGGCGTGGTCCCGGTGTCCAGCGCCTGCCGGGCCCTGCTGCGCCAGGCGGGCGCCGTGGTCAACCAGCGCCGCACCGGGGCCGAGGACCTGCCCCGGGAGCTGCGCGCCGCCGGGGTGACCGTCCGCGAGTACGAGGTGCTGCGGCTGCTCGTGGAGCGCCTCGGCAACCGGGAGATCGCCGGTCGGCTGCACCTGTCCCCGCGTACCGTCGAGAAGCACGTCGCCAGCCTGATCGCCAAGACCGGCCAGGCCAACCGGATCGTGCTCGGCGAATTCGCCGGCGAATTCGTCAGCTGAGCGCCCGGCGCGTCCAGCGGTGCCGGTTCTTCTCTGCTGCCGCCGCGCGGCACGGTGCAGGCTCCGGATAGCGCGACAGCGCGGCACGAATTTCCGGACGAAGGAGCGGTCATGCCCGACGAGCAGGCGGACGAGCGGACGTATCAGGTAGTCGTCAACGACGAGGAGCAGTACTCGGTCTGGCTCGCCGACCGGGAACTGCCGCCGGGCTGGCGCGCCGAGGGCACCCGCGGCGCGCGTGCGGACTGCCTGGCGCACATCGGCACGGTGTGGACCGACATGCGGCCGCTGAGCCTGCGCCGGCAGATGGAGAGCGCCGGCGCCTGAGACGGCCCGACGTGGATCCCGCGAGGGATCCACGTCGCCGTCCCGGCCCGGTCGCATCAGAAGTCGGTGAACTCGGTGCCGACGCCGAGGGCGGCGGCCCGCCGCCGCGCCAGCCGGGCCACGGCCAGGTCGAGAATGCCCAGCCCGAACGGCGAGAACACGGTCAGCCCGGTCTCGTCGCGCCGGTACGGTTCCCCGCCGACCAGCAGCGCACCGAGCGAC
This sequence comes from Amorphoplanes digitatis, assembly GCF_014205335.1. Classification (NCBI taxonomy): domain Bacteria; kingdom Bacillati; phylum Actinomycetota; class Actinomycetes; order Micromonosporales; family Micromonosporaceae; genus Actinoplanes; species Actinoplanes digitatis. Next base: position 2,535,993 of record NZ_JACHNH010000001.1, read on the forward strand.
GCCGCGATGAAGTCCCGGCTGCCCACCTCCTGCTCCGCCAGGTGCAGCGACGTCGAGGCCCGGCACACGTGATCGGCGTCGTCCACGATGTTCGTGCTGGTCAGCACGGTCTGCGGGGTCAGGTCGCGCAGCGACAGGTGCAGCAGCAGGCTCCCGGGCCGGCAGTGCCGGTCGTCCAGGTGCGGTGTCGACGCCGTGGTCGCCAGCGAGACCAGCCGATGCGCGCCGAGCGCGGCCTCGATGCCGGGCGCCACGTCGACCTTCAGGTCGCGGTGCCGGGCCGTGCACTCGGCGGCGAACGCGTGGGCCCGCCGCGGGTCGAGGTCGAAGACGGTCACCGCGCTCAGCCCGGGCAGCGTGGTGCGCAGCAGGCGCAGCACCTCGTCGTTGATGACGCCGCAGCCCACCAGCGTGACCCCGGCGTCCGGCACGTCCGCGGCGAGGGTGGCCGCGGCCAGCGCCGCCGACGCCGCGGTACGCCGCGCCGAGATGGTGGCCGCCTCCAGCAGCGCCTCCGGCGCACCGGTCCGCATCGAGTTCAGGATCATCACCGCGCTGGCGCGCGGCCGGCCGGCGGCGACGTTGCCGGGGAACGACGAGATCCACTTGATACCGGCCACGGCGTCGTCACCGCTGTCGTCACCGCCCAGGTAGGCCGGCAGCGCGATGATCCGGTTGCGGTCGTCGTCCGGGAACCGCAGGAACACCGAGTGCGGCACGGCGGTGCCGCCCCGCTCGTGGCGCTCGTACGCGGCCCGGACCGCCTGAACTACCTCCTCGTCCGCGCCGTCGAGTGCCTGCCGGACCTGTTCCCTGCCAATGATCAACATGTGGCTGTCTCCATCACGTCCTGTTTCCACAGATGGGCGATGTCCCCGAAGTGCCGGCGCACCCAGTCGTCGTCGTAGATGGTGTCGAGATACCGCTCGCCCCGGTCCGGGAAGATCAGCACGCACGCGGCGCCCGCCGGGATCCGGGGGCGCGTGCGCTCCAGCGCCGCCACCACCGCACCCGAGGAGCCGCCGGCCAGGACCGCCTCCTGCGCGACGAGCTGACGGCAGCCCACCACGGCGCTCGCGTCGTCGACGTGCACGACCTCGTCGGCCAGGCCGTCGAGGTAGAGCGCCGGGCGCACCGCGGCGCCGTGCCCGGGTATCAGCCGGGCCGCGAGCTGGTTGCCGAAGATGGCGCTGCCGACCGCGTCCACCGCCACGAACCGGGTACCGAGCCCCTGCTCCCGGGCGTACTCCACGCAGCCGCGCAGCGTTCCGCATGAGCTCGTGGCGCAGAACAGCAGGTCCGGCGGCGCCGGGAGCGCCGTGACGATCTCGTGCATGGTGGTCCGGTGCGCGCGCGGGTTCAGCGGATTGGAGTACTGGTCGGGGCAGTAGCCGTACGGCGTGGCCGCGGCCAGCTCGCGCACCCGGGCGATCCGCACCGGCAGGTACTCGCCGGTCGCCGCGTCGGTGCGGGTGACCACCTCGACCTCGGCGCCCAGCGCCCGCATGATGGCGATGTTCTGCGCGTTGGTCCGCGGATCGACCACACAGACGAACCTGACACCGTAGTACGCGCACACCTGCGCCAGCCCGATGCCCAGATTGCCCGAACTGGACTCGACCACCACGGAGCGGCCCGGCACGATCCGCCCGGAGGCGATGCCGTGACGGATCATCTCGAGCGCGGAGCGGTCCTTGACGCTACCGCCGGGGTTGTAGGCCTCCAGCTTCGCGAACACGCGAAAGGGCCTGCTGCCGCCGAGCCTTGCCAGCTCGACGAGCGGGGTCGAACCGACCGTGGCGGTTATCCCGCTGACGAATGCCGGCAAATTCATGGATCGAGCCTTGCCGCGCCGCGGCACCGCTCGCAGAGAAGGACGCGCAGAGATCCCGACAGCCCGGGTACGCCGGTTGTTCTCTCACGGACGGCCCACCCGGCGGACACCCTGATATCGAGCCGGGCCCGCGCGGGCCCGCTGCTGCGGAGGGTAGCCCGATGACCGAGACCATGGACCCGGCGACGCTGCGTGCGGAGCTGGCGCGCCGGCGGCTGCTGGGCGCCACCACCGCCCGGCCCGCCGCCGGACCGACCCGCGCCGACCGCGGCGCCGATCTCCCGCTGTCGCACGCACAGCACCGCCTCTGGGTTCTGGACCAGGTGCGGCCCGGCAGCACCGAGTACCTGACGAGCGTGGCCCTGCGGCTGCGCGGCGACCTGGACGCCGGCGCCCTGCGCGCGGCACTGGACGCCGTCGTGGCCCGCCACGAGGTGCTGCGCACCCGGTACACCCTGAGCGCCGCCGGCGACCCGGTCCAGGTGATCGACGAACCGGGCCCGGTCGAGCTGACCGTCCTCGACCTGCGCGCACTCGCCCCGGCCGACCGCGAGGCGCGGATCGCCGCCCTCGGCACCCATGACCGGCAGCCGGTCGACCTGGCCGAGGGCCCGCCGCTGCGCGCGACCCTGGCCCGCCTCGCCGACGGCGAGCACGCCCTGGTGCTCACCGTGCATCACATCGCCATGGACGGCTGGTCCGAGGGCCTCCTGGTCGGCGAGCTCGCCCGGCACTACGCGGCGAACACCGTCGCGGGCCCGCTGCCCCTCCAGTACGCCGACGTGGCCGCGTGGCAGCGCACCGAGATGTCCGGCAACGTCCTGGACGGCCACCTCGGGTACTGGCGGACGCGTCTCGCCGGGCTCAGCCCGTTGGAGCTGCCCGCCGACCGGTCCCGCCCGCCGGTCCGCGACTCCGCCGGCGCCCTGCACACCTTCGCGATCCCCGCCGAGACCGCCGCCGCGCTGACCCGGCTGGCACGCGACCGCGGCGCCACCGTGTTCCAGGCCCTGCTCGCCGTCTTCGACATCCTGCTGTCGCGCTACACCGGGCAGCACGACATCGCGGTCGGCACCCCGATCGCCGGCCGGGACCGCCCGGAGGTGCAGGACCTGATCGGCCTGTTCGTCAACACCGTCGTCCTGCGCGCAGACCTGTCCGGCCGGCCGTCGTTCGGCGAGGTGCTGCGCCGGGTCCGCGACGCCGTGCTCGACGCGCACGCACACCAGGACCTGCCGTTCGAGCTGCTCGTCGACGAGTTCGCGCCCAGCCGGGACCTGTCGCGCACCCCGTTGTTCTCCACCATGTTCCTGATGGACGACGCCGGCACGACCGCCGTCGAGGCCGGCGGCCTGCGCATCGAGCGGATCCCGGTCGGCGAGAGCAGCGCCAAGTTCGACCTCACGCTGGGCGTCGCCGTGCGACCCGACGGATCACTCGGCGCCGGCCTCACCTACGCCACCGCCCTGTTCGACCCCGCCACCGTGCAGCGCCTCGCCGGGCACTTCGTCCAGTTGCTGACCAGCGCCGTCGCCGCGCCGGACGCACCGGCCGACCGGCTCGAGATGCTCACACCCGGCGAGCGGCGGCAGCTGACCGTCGACTGGAACGACACCGCGGCCGACTACCCCGGCGGCACGCTGCCCGCGCTGTTCGAGGCGCAGGTCGCCCGTACCCCCGATGCCGTCGCCCTGGTCTTCGCCGGTCGGTCGTGGACCTACGCGCAGGTCAACGCCCGGGCCAACCGGATCGCACACCACCTGCGCGGCCTCGGCGCCGGGCGGGAGTCGGTGGTGGCGCTCGACCTGCCCCGCGGCGCCGACCTCGTGCCCGCCCTGCTCGGCACCCTCAAGTCCGGCGCCGCCTACCTGCCGCTCGACCCCGAACACCCCGCCGAGCGCCGGGCCTTCATGGTCGCCGACGCCGGCGCCGGGATCGTCATCACCGAGGACTGGCTCGCCACCGTCGCCGGCGACGACACCGACCCGGAGGACGGCCCCGCCCCCGGCAACGCCGCCTACGTCATCTACACCTCCGGGTCGACCGGCCGGCCCAAGGGCGTCCTGATCGAGCACCGCGCCATCGTCAACCGGCTGCACTGGATGCAGGAGAGCTATCGCCTGGACGGCACCGACCGGATCCTCCAGAAGACCCCGGCCGGCTTCGACGTCTCGGTGTGGGAGTTCTTCTGGCCGCTGCTCAACGGCGCGGCCCTGGTCATGGCCCGGCCCGGCGGGCACCGCGACCCGGCCTACCTCGCGGACCTGATCACCACCGAGCGGATCACCACCCTGCACTTCGTACCGTCGATGCTGCGGGCCTTCCTGGCCGAGCCGTTCGACGGGCTGCCCTCGGTGCGGCGCGTCATCTGCTCCGGCGAGGCGCTCGGCGCCGACCTGGTCGACGGCGTGCGGCAGCGGATCGGCTGCGAGCTGTACAACCTGTACGGCCCGACCGAGACCGCCGTCGACGTCACCGCACTGCGCTGCGAACCCGGCCGGCCGGTCACCATCGGACGGCCGATCGCCAACACCCGCGCCTACATCCTCGACGGGGCGTTCCGGCCGCAGCCGGTCGGCGTACCCGGTGAGCTGATGATCGGCGGCGTCCAGCTCGCCCGCGGCTACCTCGGCCGCGCCGCGCTGACCGCCGACCGGTTCGTGCCCGACCCCTTCGCGGCCGGGCCCGGGCAGCGGCTCTACCGCACCGGGGACCTGGCCCGCTACCGGCCCGACGGCACCATCGAGTTCCTCGGCCGCCTCGACGGGCAGGTCAAGATCGCCGGTCAGCGCATCGAACCCGGCGAGATCGAGGCGGTTCTGCGTGACTGCCCCGGCGTCACCGAGGCCGCCGTGACCGTGCACGACCGGCAGCTCGCCGCGTACCTGGTCACCACCGCCGACCTCGACGAGGTCCGCGCGTTCCTGCGCGAACGGCTGCCCGACGCGATGATCCCCGCCCGGTGGACGCTGCTCGACGCGCTGCCGCTGAACAGCAGCGGCAAGGTCGACCGCCGGGCACTTCCGGCACCGGACGACCCCCGCCCGGGCGGCGGCGGGTACGTCGCGCCGGACGGCGACCTGGAGCAGACCATCGCCGACGCCCTGCGTGCCGCCCTCGGCGTCGACAAGGTCGGCCGCCACGACAGCTTCTTCCGGCTCGGCGGCGACTCCATGCGCGCCATCCGCGCCGTCGGCCTGCTCCGCGCCGCCGGCATCGCCCTCGCGGTACAGGATCTGTTCACCCACCAGAGCGTGCGCGAGATCGCCGCCCTCGCCGGGCCGCCGGCCGCCGACGCCATCCGCGAGACCACCGTCGAACGCTTCTCCCAGCTCGGCGACGACGACCGGCGGCTGCTGCCCGACGGCGTGACCGACGCCTACCCGATCACCGAGAACCAGGCCGGCATGCTGTACGAGATGCTGGCCGGCGGCGACCAGGCCGTCTACCGCAACGTCTCCTGCTACCGCATCCGCGACCCGCGGCCGTTCTCCGCCACGGTGCTGGCACAGGCCGGCCGCATTCTCCTGGACCGCCACGAGATCCTGCGCACCTCGTTCGACCTGTCCACCTACTCCGGGATCATCCAGCTCGTGCACGCCCGCGCCGACCTGCCGATCGCCGTCACCGACCTGTGCGGCCTCGGGCACGACGAACAGCAGGCGACCGTCCGCGCGTTCCTCGCCGCCGAGCGGGCCGTGCCGTTCGACATCACCACGCCGCCCCTGCTGCGCTACCACGTACATCTGCTCAGCGACGGCGAGTGGCTGCTCACCCACTCCGAGGTCCACGCCATCCTCGACGGCTGGAGCCACACCTCCACCGTGGCCATGCTCATCGACCTGTACCGCGCACTGGGCGACGGCGGGACACTGGAGCTGCCGGAGCCGCCGACGGTCCGCTTCGCGGACTTCGTCGCGCTGGAACGCGACGCACTCGCCTCGGCGTCCGACCGCGACTTCTGGGCCGCCACCATCGCCGGCAACGACCGGTTCGAACTGCCACCCGAGTGGGGCACCGGCCCGGCCGGCGCGCCGGTCACCATCGTCGAGGTGCCGTGGGCCGACCTCGCACCCGGCCTGCGCCGCCTCGCCGCGTCCGCGAACGCCTCGCTCAAGAGCGTGCTGCACGCCGCGCACCTCAAGGCGCTGAGCATCGCCACCGGCCGGCACCGCTTCTTCGACGGCCTGCTCTGCAACGGGCGTCCCGAACGGCTGCGCGGCGACGAGGTGTTCGGCATGTACCTCAACACCGTGCCGTTCGCCGCCGACACCACCGCGCGCACCTGGCGCGAGCTCGTCGCCGAGGTCTTCGCCGGCGAGGCGCGGCTCTGGCCGCACCGCCGCTACCCGCTGCCGGCCATGCAGCGCGACTGCGGCACCACCCCGCTGATCGAGGTCGCGTTCGGCTACCTGGACTTCCACGTCCTGGACGGCAGCACCGACGCGGTACGCATGATCGACGACTTCAGCCCCGGCAGCCTGGCGCTCGAGGTGTGGACCTTCCCCGGCGTGCTCCGCCTCGGTGCCAACCCCGGCCGCATCGACCGGGCCGGCGTGGAGATCCTGCGGCGCACCTACCGGCACGTCCTGGAGGCGATGGCCGGCGACCCCGACGGCGACGCCCGCGGACTCGGGCTCGCGCCGGCCGACCACGCCGACGCGATCGACCGCCACCAGCGGATCGTGCCGTTCGGGTGGTCGCCGTCGGTGCCGGACCTGATCGCGGCGCAGACCGGGGTGGCGCTGCGCCACGGCGACCGGACCGTCACCTACGCCGAGCTGAACGCCCGCGCCGACCGGCTCGCCACCCGGCTGCGCGACCTCGGCGTCGGTACCGACACGATCGTCGGCCTCCTGCTGCCGCGCGAACCCGACCTGATCATCGCCACGCTCGCGGTACTCCGGGCCGGCGGCGCGTTCCTGCCGCTCGACCCGGCGTACCCGGCGGAGCGGATCAGCTGGATGATCACCGACGCGGCGCCCGCGGTCGTCCTGACCGACGGCCGAGCGTGCCCCGGAGACTCGCCGGTCGAGGTCATCGACCACGACGCCTACCGGCAGCTGCCCCCGGCGCCCCCGGCGCCGCCGCACGGTGACGACCTCGCCTACGTCATCTACACCTCCGGCTCGACCGGCCGGCCCAAGGGCGTCGCCGTGCCGCACCGGGCGATGCTCAACCTGCGGCACGCACAGAACCGGCACCTCGACGTACGCCCCGGCGACCGCGTACTCCAATTCGCGGCCTCCAGCTTCGACGCCTCGGTGTGGGAACTGGTCATGGCACTCACCAACGGCGCGTCCCTCGTGCTGCCGCCGCCCGGCGCCGACCCCGGCGACCTGCGCCACGACGCGGCGACCCTCACCCACATGACCCTGCCGCCGTCGCTGCTGGACCGCCTCGACCCGGCCGACTTCCCGAGCCTGCGGGTCCTGGTCACCGCGGGGGAGGCCTGCAACGCCGAGCACGCCGCCCGCTGGAGTACCCGGGCCCGGTTCCTCAACGGGTACGGCCCCACCGAGATCACCGTCTGCGCCTCGGTCGCCGAGATCCGCACCCCGGTACCGCCGACCCCGCCGCCGATCGGGCACCCGATGGCCAACCACCGGGTCTACGTCCTCGACGACGACCTGCGCCCCGTGCCGGCCGGCGTCCGCGGCGAGCTCGTCGTCGGCGGCGCCGGGGTCGCCCGCGGCTACCTGCGCCGGCCCGGCAACACCGCCGACCGGTTCGTTCCCGACCCGTACACCGACCGGCCCGGCGACCGGATGTACCGCACCGGCGACGTGGCGTCCCGCGACGCCGACGGCACCCTGCACTTCCACGGCCGGCGCGACCAGCAGGTCAAGGTCCGCGGCTTCCGCATCGAGCCCGGCGAGATCGAGAACGTCCTGGCCGCGCACCCCGCCGTCGACGGTGCCGTGGTCACCGTGCACCGGCCCGGCACCCCCGACGCCTGCCTGGTCGCGTACACCCGGTCCGCCGCCGACCCGGCCGAGCTGCGCGACTTCCTCGCCGCGCGGCTGCCCCGGCACCTGGTGCCGGCGCACTACCTCACCGTTGACGAATTCCCGACCACCCCGGCCGGGAAGATCGACCGCGCGGCCCTGCCCGGTCCCGACGGCACCCGCCCCGCCGCAGGCGCCGAGTACGTCGCACCCCGCACCGCGCGGGAACAGGCCGTCGCCGCCGCCTGGCGCGAGGCGCTCGGCATCGACCGGATCGGCATCCACGACGACTTCTTCGCACTCGGCGGTCACTCCCTCGCCATGATGCGGATCATCGCCGCGCTGCGCGCCCGGCACGGCTACGAGCTCACGTTCCGCTCGTTCATCGAGGACCGGACCGTCGCCGGGCTCGCCGGCGCCTCCCTGCGCGCCGGCGCGCTGATGTGGCTTCGGCCCGGCACCGCGCGGGTGCCGCTGTTCTGCGTGCACCCCGGCGGCGGCAGCGCGCACTGGTACCTGCGCCTGCTGCCGTACCTGGACCCGGAGCAGCCGGTGGCGGCGTTCGAATGGCCCGGCGCGCACAGCGACGGCAGCCCCAGCACCGAGAGCATGGCCGAGCGGTACCTCGCCGAACTGCGCGACGCCCGGCCGCACGGGCCGTACCGGATCTTCAGCTGGTGCGGCGGCAGTGGCATCGCCACCGAGATGGCGCACCGCCTCGCCGACGCCGGCGAACAGGTCACGCTGATGCTGCTCGACCCCGCCCTGGACATGCACACCCGCGCCGACGGCTGGAGCGAGCTGGCCCTGATGCGCCGCCTCGAGACCCTGCTCGTGGAGGTCAGCGCCGGCGCCGCCGCCGAGACGCCGGAGCGCCGCGAGGAGATCCTCGAACTGCTCGACCACCTGGTCGACGACGTCAACCCGGAGACCGGCATCGTGCTGCCCGACCGGGGTGCCGGCGAGGTCTGGCTGCCCGCGGTCCGGGTCTGGCGCGAGGTCATGGAGATGGACATGAGCTACCGGCACCGCCGGTTCCCCGGGCGCCTCGAACTGATCGCCAGCGACGAACTGGTGCGCGGCGAACACGAGGTGGCCTCGGGCCAGAGCTACCAGGCCTACCTCGACCGCTGGACCGAACTGACCGGCGACGGCGTGCGCGTGCACCGCGTGCCCGGCGACCACTTCGGCGTCATGAGGCCGCCGCACGTGCGGAGGCTGGGTGACGTGATCACCGGAGTGCTCGACGCGGACTGACGCGCCGCAGCAGGACGAGCGCCACGAGCGCCGAGAGGAGCTCGCCGGCGGCGATGCCGATCCAGATCCCGGTGGTGCCGGCGGCGCCGGCCACCAGGATCACCGGGACCTTGACGGCCAGCAGGGTGCCGACCGAGATCAGGTACGAGGGGGTGGCCCGGCCCAGCGATTGGAAGTAGGCGGACACGAGCGGCGCGACGCCGGCCGCGGCGACGCCGACGGCGATGATGCGCAGCGCCTGCTCGGCCGCCGGGGCGACGGCGGGGTCGTCGGTGAAGACGGCGACGACCGGCCCGGCGGTCAGGATGACGGCGAGGGCGGCGAGCGTGCCGTAGCCGACGGTGGCGCGCAGCGCGAGCGTGCGGGCCCGATCCACGCGGTCGCCGTTCCCGCGGCCGGCGTTGTAGCCGACGATGGGCTGCAGTCCCTGGCTGATGCCCATCTGGGGCATGGTGAGGAAGATCTGGACGCGGGCGCAGACGGCGTAGGCGGCCAGGGCGGTCGCGCCGGCGGCGGTCGCGGCGAGGACGTTGTTCACCAGGACGGCGAGCAGGGTCGCGCCGAAGCCCGCGAGGAACGAGGGTGCGCCGATCCCGATCAGGGCCCGCACGGTGGGGCCGTGCGGTCGCAGATCGTGAACGGAGATGCGGTAGGGACGATCGCGCTGGACGAAGAAGAACCACAGGCTCATGACGGCGGAGACGCTCTGCCCGCCGACGGTGCCGAGGGCGGCGCCGCGCACGCCCATGCCGAGGCCGAAGATGAGCAGCGGGTCGAGGGTGATCTGGACCAGCACGGGAACCAGCCAGATCATGGTGGCGTACCGCAGGCGGCCCTCGGCGCGGATGAGGCTGGAGAAGCCCGTCGACACCAGCGCACCGCACAGCAGCACGATCGTGTACTCGCGGGTCAGGCCCCGGGTGGCCGGTTCGGCGCCGAGCACGGTGAGCAGCGGTTCGAGGGCGAGCAGCCCGGCGATGGTGACGGTGGCGGCGGTCGCCCAGAAGAGGGTGAACGCGTTGCCGGCGGCGCGCGCCGCACCGGCGGGGTCGCCCGCGCCGAGCCGGCGCGAGACCAGCGAGGCGCCGCCGGCGCCGACGGTGCTCGACACGGCGCCGAGCAGCAGCAGGACGGGCGCGGCGAGGTTGACGGCGGCCATGGCGTCGGTGCCGACGCCGCGGGCGACGAACGCGGCGTTGGTCAGGGCGTAGATGCCGTAGGCGCAGACCGAGAGGGTGGTCTGTGAACAGGTGTGCCACAGCAGCCGGCCGATCGGGCGGCTGCCGAGCGCGTCGGCGCCGTCGATCGACCGGGTGGCCGGTTTCAGCGGCGATCCTCACCGAACAGGGCGATGACCTCGTGCAGGCGTTCGCGGGCCCAGTCGTACTGCGCGGTGTCGGTGTGACCGCGGTAGTCGGTCTCGATGATCATGATGAGGACCAGGTAGAGGGTGTACAGCCGGCGGCGTGTCCGCTCGGTGTCCGTGAGCTCGGCGTGCCCGTAGCCGCGCAGGAATGCCGTGGGATCCCCGACGGCGGCCAGGTCGATGCCGGTGAAACCCGCCTCGATGAGCGGGTCGCCGTAGAAGGCGCGCTCGTGGTCGATGACGCACACGATGCGGCCGTCCCGGACCATGACGTTGCTGTCCCACAGGTCCCACTCGACGAAGCGGGGCTCGGTCACCTCGTCGAGGCTGTCGGCGTGGGCGGCGATGACGTCGCGGACGAGGTCGTAGCGGTAGCCGAGGTCGACCGCGCGGCGCTCGCCGTCGCGCAGGACGTCGCCGATCATGCGCAGGAAGCAGGCACGCCAGGTGGGGTCGCCCGGCCCGGCGAGCGGGCCGAACGCCGGGCCGCGGATGCCGTTGAGCTCGCGGGTGGCCGCGCCGATCGCCTCGTTGCAGGCGTCGACCTCGTGCGGCGCGAGGGTGTCCTTGACGATGCCGAGGTTGCCCGCGTCGACGTAGGGCATGAAGAAGTAGTCGGCGTCGCACAGGTCGTGGCCGCGGTCGGCGAAGTCGACGGTGGGCACGGGCACGCTCGTGTGTTTGCCGATGAGGTCGAGCGCGGCGAGTTCGATGCCCATGGCGCCCCGCTCGTAGGTCATGACCTCGATGTGCGGCGGCGGCGCGATCTTGAGAACGACCTGGCGGCCGTCGCGGAGCCGGATCCGGTAGGCGACGTTGAACCATCCGTGCCCGAGCTCGCTGACCCAGTCCGGGCTCTCGGCGTCGGGCACCTGGTCGGCGCCGTAAGCGCGGGCGATCATCGCCCGCAGCGTCTCGGGCGACTGCCGATTCTTGGTGATGCTCTCCATGGGTACCCACACAATCGACTCGTCCGGCCGGGCCGGCTCGTACGCTAGCGTGAGAGCGCTCCCAGCGGGAGCCCCCACCCGTCCGTCAACGTCTGGTCCAGGCGAGGAACCGGTCGAAGGCCTCGCCGGCCGGCAGGTTCGCCAGGTCACCGGCCGCCTCCTCGAGGTTGGCCCACATGTACACCGCGAGCTGCACCCGGCCGAGCTCGGCGGCCAGATACTCGCGGGCGGGATCGCAGGGCCACGGCATGCCGCAGGACGCGCAGTCCCAGCTGGGCCGGTGGGCTAGGTGCTCTACCTGCATGGCGTCCCCCTGTGCTTCGGCCCTAGGCACAGAATGTCGTCGTGACGTGGCCTTCCGCGACGACGCGCAGGGCGACATTACGGCGACGTACGGAGTATGTTCGTCGCCATGCGGAACGACCACCGGCCCAACACCGCGCTGCGGGCGGTCCGCCTGTCGCTGCGGCTCAGCCAGGACGAGTTGGCCGAGCGGATGCGTCAGGCCGGCGCCCCCAGCACCACCAAGCGCACCGTCCAGCGCTACGAGAGCGGCGAGATCGCCAACCCGCGTCCCGCCAGTGCCCGCGCGCTGGAGGTCGTCACCCGCCTGCCGCTGGCGTCTCTCGGATTCCCGGCGGGCGCGGACACCATGGTCGTCGAGGACGGCCGCGGCGGACACGACCTCGAGGTACGGGTGGACGGCCTGCTCGCCGCCCCGGCCGGCCAGCACCGCCCGACCGGCAACTACACCGGGATCTGGCTCAGCGAGTACCAGTACTACTCCAGCAGCCGTGACCAGTACTTCCCCGCCTACCACCACGTCGTTCTCCTGCAACACGACGACGGACTCACCGCGCGCAGCGTCCCCGGCTCGGCCAACTCGCTGCTGACCATGGACCTGACCGTCGAGGGCGTCGTGGTCACCGGCACGTGGTCGGAGACCACCGACGCCGAGGGCTACTACCGCGGTGCCCGCTACCACGGCGCCATCCAGTTGCAGGCCGACGCGACCGGCCTGCGGATGACCGGCAAGTGGGTCGGGTTCGGCAAGGACGGCGAGACGAACACCGGCCCGTGGACCCTCGCGTTCAAGGAGGCCGGCACCGGCAAGGCGACGATGGAGAAGTACAGTCGGCCGGCCGAGGGCGGCTGACGACTCGCGGCCCGCCGGGACAGCCGTCCCGGCGGGCCGGCCGGTCAGTCGAGGCCGGCGGTGTCGAAGGCGACGAAGCGCAGTTCCGAGGTGTAGCGGTTGCCGCGGTCGTCGACGAGCCAGGTCTGTTCCGGGGTGGGCAGCATCTCCGAGACGGTCAGGCGGGCCGCCGGGTCCTTGCGGACCAGGCGCCGCACCGCCTTGGCGAACAGGTTCACCGAGGGCGGGCTGTCGAAGTCGACGAACAGCGGCCGCGGCTCGGTCGGCGAGACCACGAACACGTACCGCGGCAGCTCGCGTGCCGCCCGGAACTGCCGGGCACGCAGGTAGCGCCGCGCCTCGGTCTTCTCGTCGGCGAAGGAAAGCTCCGCGGCCGGGAACCGCCACGTCTCCCGGGAGATGACCAGCCTGTCCACGGTCACCCGGGGCGTGTGGTCGTGCTCGGGCAGGATCCGCCACCGGTCCATCACCAGCGTGGTCAGTACGTGGGAGAACACGTCGATCACGTCGAACTCGGCGCCGTCGGGCAGCACCGCGAGCAGCTCGTCGCCGCGGGCCCGCACGACCACGTCCGCGCTGTTGACGGTGCGCGGGCGCCGCGGGTCGGCGGTGGACTCGGTCAGCGCCACGTAGTAGTCCTCCGGCCGTACCAGGCTGTACCGGATCCGGGTGGAGAGCCGCGACCGGTTCTCCTTGGGGATCAGCGGCATGAGCCGTGGGCGGGGGTGGTCCCGGCCGGTCAGGTCGAGCATGTCGTCCGGCCGCGGGTGCTGGTTGAGGTAGAGCGAGGCGCCCAGGGTGTTGATGGCGATGTGCAGCTCGCCGAGGACCAGTTCGAACTCGCCGCGCCGGACCGCGTCCTCGCCCGCCGCGGCGATCATGACGTCGGGGCTGAGGTAGCGGGCCGTCGGCCAGCCGCCGCCGGGCGCGGGGAACGTGTCCCGGACCCGGCCGGCGATGTCCGCCAGCGACAGCCGGACCCTCCGCGCGCCCTCGGGCAGGTCCAGTACGCGTTCCCAGCGTGCCCAGAACTCCCGCTGTAGTTCGGCGGCGTCCGCGGGTGCGTCGCGGTGCAGGATCGGCATGCAGGCGAACCAGAACGCGGCCAGGTCGACCGGCCCCAGCTCGTCGAACACCTCCCGGACCCGGCGGCGGACCTTGGCGGCCAGCGCCGAGGTCAGCCAGGTCGCGCTGGTCAGCAGCGCGTCGAACGGTTCGAGGGCGGCCAGGACGTCGTCGCCGAGGCGTACCGTCGCGGCACGCCGGCAGTCGGCGTAGACCAGGCCCCGGCCGGGCGCGGTCGACGCGCCCTTCTCCCGGGCGGCGGCGGTCTCGGTGAGGGTCACGAAGTCCGCCTCGAGCGCCTCGAGCGCGGCGGACAGCGCGTGGGGGCCGGCGGCGGCGCGGACCCGGTCCCGGCCGCGTTCGAGCACGTCGAGCCGGTCGAGGCCGAGCCGCCGTGCGGCCGGATCGCCGACGCCCTCCAGCCAGGACCGCAGATGCCGTTCCGGGTACGCGTCCGCCGGCAGGTCGAGGCGCCACAGCACCAGGCGGCGGCGGACCAGCTCGGCCAGCTCCGCGGAGACGTCCGCGCCGAGCTCCGCGCCGATCGCGTTCGCCGGGCGGATGCCGTCGCAGAGCCTGAGCACCCGCAGCAGCTCCGGCGTCAGCTCCTGCGCGGGGCGGCCGGGCAGCGCCGCGCCGGTCGCGGTGAGGTGTACGAACGGGACCCGCCGCGGCGCGACCCAGCCGGCCAGCGCCGGGTCGGCGCCGAGGCCGCGGGCCAGGGCGTCCACCGCCCAGCTGGCGAAGTAGACGTTCGTGGCGGCCACGAGCCCGTCGCCGGGCGTCACGGCCAGGCCGGTGACCGCCGGATCGCGCCGGCCCCACCCGACCGGGCCGAAGAACCCGATGGTGTCGTTCTTGACGCAGAACCGCTGCCAGTAGTGCGTGATCAGCTCCTCGCGCTGGCGGGCCTGGCTGGTCCGGCCGGACTCCGGTGCCCAGCGCAGGAACGGCCGGACGGCGCGCCCGAGCACCGCCCGGTTCTGCCAGCCGACCGCCGCCTGGAACTCGGGCGTCCCGGCGATCTCCTGTAGCCGGAGCGCGTTCTTGACCGCGGCCGCGTCGTACGCCTCGTGGAACTCCGCCCACTGTGCCGCCGAGGGTTCCGGCCCGAGCCCGTCCGCGGCCGCGACCAGCTCCTGCGGCACCAGCCGCAGCACGCCGTCGGCCGGGAAGCCCGGGCCGCGCAGGGCGAACTGGTCCCACCACCGCCACCGGCGGGCGTCGCCGATACCCGCCATGTCAGACGACCTGCTCGGCCAGGTCGGCGTCGACGACGCCGGCCAGGTCCGCGGGGGACGGGTACGAGAACACCAGCGCCACCGGCAGGTCGGCGCCGATCTCCTCCTGCAGCCGGGCGGTGACCTGGAACGCGGCCAGCGAGTCCCCGCCCGCCTCGAAGAAGTCGCTGTCGGCCTCGAGCGTGTCGTCCGAAAGGGTCTCGCGGTAGATCGTGGTGATCAGCGTGGTCAGGTCGGTCATCGGTGGGTCCCTTCGGTGGCCCGGCGCGGTGCCGGGGCGGTGGCGAGAGCGAGGCGGTCGACCTTGCCGGTGCGGGTGGTGGGGAACCGGCTCAGCCGGGCGAACCGGCGCGGCATCATGTGCGGCGGCAGCGTCCGGGCGAGGTGCGCGCGCAGGACGGTGTCCGCGACCGCGGCGAGGTCCCCGGTGAGGTGGGCGACCAGATGCGTGCGGGCCTGCGCGTCGGTGTCGGTGGTGACCGCGGCGCCGGTCACGGCCGGGTGGGAGAGCAGCGCGCCCTCGATCTCGGCCGGGTCGATCCGGTACCCGCGGATCTTGATCTGGCGGTCGCCCCGGCCCAGGTAGGCCAGCTCGCCGCTCGGCAGCCGGCGGGCCAGGTCGCCGGTGCGGTACAGCCGGGATCCGGGCAGGCCGTACGGGTCGGGCACGAAGCGCTCGGAGGTCAGCGCGGGCCGTCCGGCGTACCCACGGCCGACGCCCGGCCCGGCGATGCAGACCTCGCCGGGGCTGCCCGCCGGAACCCGGCGCAGGTCGCCGTCGAGTAGCCGGACCGAGACACCGTCGATCGGCTTGCCGATCAGGTCCACCGCGGTGTCCGGCAGCTCGGGCACGTCGAACCGGGTGGCGGTCATCGTGCTCTCGGTCGGGCCGTACTGGTTCACCAGCCGGCCCGGTATCAGCCGGCGGCCGCCGGAGGCCAGGAACGGGCGCATCGACTCGCCGGTCGTCGCGACCAGCCGCAGCCCCCGCAGCGCGGCCTCGGCGCCGGGCTGGCCGGCCAGGAAGCTCAGGAACGACGGCGTCACGCTGAGCATCGTGTCCACCTCGTACTCGGCGAGGGCGGCGAAGAGCTCGGCCGGGCGCAGCAGCGTGGCCCGCGGCAGCACCACCAGGCGCCCGCCGGCAAGCAGCGGCGCGAACGTGTCCCGCAGGCCCGCGTCGAAGCCCGGCGGCGCGAGCTGGAGCGCGACGGTGTCCGGCCCGAGCCGGTAGTCCCGGACGATCGCGCGCAGGTACGGGTGCATCCACCGGTGCTCGATCAGCACCGCGTTCGGGGTGCCCGTCGAACCGGAGGTGTGGCTCACGTACGCCAGCGACCGCGGCTCGACACCGGCCGGCAGCGGGACCGGCGGGCCGGCCTCGTCGACGAGCACGGTCGGGCCGGGCAGCCCCAGCGCGGCGAACCGCGGCGCCAGCGCGGCGCTGGTGATCAGCGCGTGGCCGCCGCGGGCGAGCGCCTCGATCCGCTTGTCGGGCAGGTCGACGTCGACGACCAGGAACGCGGCACCGGTACGCAGCACCGCCGCGATCGCCACGATCGGATCCGCGCCGCGTTCGAGGGCGACCACGCAGACCCGCTCCGGGCCGATTCCCCGCCCGGCCAGCGCCCAGGCCAGCGGATCGACCCGGCTCAGCAGCTCGCGGTAGCTGATCGTCGCGCCGGGGGTCACGATCGCGGTGTTGTCGTCGTCCGGCAGGCCGGACAGGAAGGTGGTGATCACCGCTGCCCTCCGTGTGTCTGGTCGACGGCGACGAACCGCAGCTCCGAGCAGTACCGGGCGCCCCGGTCGTCGGTCAGCCAGGCCTGCTCCGGCGTCGGCAGCATCTCGCTCACGGTCAGCCGCGCGCCGGGTTCGGACTTGGCCAGGCGGCGGACGGCCTTGGCGAGGATGTTCACGTACACCGGGCTGTCGAAGTCGACGTAGAACGGCCGCGGCTCGGTGGGCGAGACGACGAACACGAAGCGCGGCATCTCCCGCGCGTCCCGCCACCGGCGGGCCAGGACGAACCGCCGCGCCTCGGACTTCTCCGCGGCGAAGGCCAGGTCGTCCGCGGTGAACCGCCACGTCTCGCGGGCCAGCACCATCCGGTCCACGGTCACCCGCGGCGTGTGGTCGCCGTCCGGCTGCGGCGCGAACCGGTTCATCACCTGGTTGGTCAGCGCGTGCCCGAAGACGTCCAGCAGGCTGAACACGGCGCCGTCGGGCAGCACCGCGACGAGCTCGCCGCCGCGCTCCCGCACCCGGACGTCGGCGCCCGGCACGGTACGCGGGCGGTGCGGATCGCCGCTGTAGTCCACCAGCGCGACGTGGTAGTCCCGCGGCCGGGTCAGCGCCGGCCGGCTGCGGGTCGACCAGCGCAGCAGCTTGGACTCCTTGGGCAGCATCGGCATCAGCCGCGGCCCGGGGAAGTCGGCGTCCGTCTCGGCCAGCAGCTCGCCGGCGTCGGGGTGCTGCATGACGAACAGCGACTGGGTGAGCGTGTTCGTGGCGACGTGCATCTCGCCGAGCACCAGCTCGAAGTCGCCGCGCGCGACGTCGGTCGCGTCGTCGGCGAGCACGAACACGTCCGGGCTGAGGTATTTCGCGAGGCTCCAGCCGCGGCCCGGCTCCTCGAACGCGTCCCGTACCTGGTCGGCGATGTCCGCGGAGCGCAGCCGGACCCGCCGGGCGCCGGGCGGCGCGTTGACGATCGCCGCCCAGCGGCGCTGGAGCTCCATCCGGATCCGCTCGGCGTCCTCGGCGGCACCCGGGTACGGGTTCGGCATGCACCGCATCCACAACGACGCCAGGTCCACCTCGCCCTGCTGCTCCCGCACCAGCTCGTACATCGCGCGGATGCGCAGCTCGGCGACCTCGGCGAAGCGGTTCACCAGCCACCGGGCGGCGACCATGCAGAACGACAGCGGGGTCAGCTCGTCCAGGACGGCCCGGCCGACCCGCACGGTCGCGGCCCGCCGGGAATCGGAGTAGGTAAGTGCCCGGCACGGCGCGGTCCGCGAGCCCTTCGCCCGCTGTGCGGCGGACCGGGTCAGCTCGACGAACGACGCCTCCATCGCGCCGAGCGCGGCCAGCAGCGCGTCCGGGTCCTGCCCGGCGGCCCGTACCCGTTCGCGTCCGCGTTCGAGGACCGCGAGCCGGTCCAGGGCGTCCGCGCGGATCGCCGGGTCCGCGATGCGTTCCAGCGCGGCCCGCAGCTGCCGGTCGGGGTGCGCGCTCGCGGCGATCTCGAGCCGCCAGACGATCCAGCGCCGACCGGCCATCTCTTGCAGAGCGTCGAGCACCCGGGGCAGCGCCACGCCCGTCGCGGCGGCGATCGCGGCCGGGTCCCGGGTGCCGTCACACACCGAGAGGATCGCGTGCGTCTCCCGCGTGATCGGCTGCGGCGGGCACCCGGCGAGCGTGACCGCGGCCTCGGTGAGGCGGGCGAAGGAGACCCGCCGCGGCGCGAGCCACCGGCGTACGCCCGGCTCCGCCTCGATGATCTTCGCGAGGCTGTCGATCGCCCAGCTGGAGAAGTAGACCTGTGACTCGGCGATCAGCCGGTCGCCGGCGTCGACCTCGACGCCGGCCAGCGCGGTATCGATCCGCCCCCAGCCGACCGGCCCGAAGAAGCCGATCGTGTCGTTCTTCACGCAGAACCGCTGCCAGTAGTGCGCGACCAGCTCCTCACGCTGGCGGGGCATGCTCGTGCGCCCGGCGACCGACGGCCGCCACGCCAGGAACGAGCGGATACCGGAACCGATCACGGCCCGGTTCTGCCAGGTGACCGCCGCCTGGAACGCCGGCGACGCCGCGATCTCCTGCAACACCCCGGCCGTGCCGACCGCCGCCGTACCGAAGAAGTCCTCGAACGAATCCCATTCCGGGCCCGGCACCGGGCCGTCGCGGAACTTGTCCGCGGCCAGGCCGAGCCCGGCGGGGGCGAGCCGCAGCACCCCGGCGGCCGGGAAACCGGGCCCGCGCAGCGCGAACTGGCTCCACAGCCGCCAGCCACCGGCCAGCAGCACCTTGTCAGACATGTCCCAGCGTCCTTTCGGGGGCGGGTGCGGCGCTGCCGCGGTCCATCCGGGTCAGCGCGAACAGGACATTGACCGTGGCGAGGGTGGCGATCGCCGCCACGACGAACAGGCTGGCCCCGATGCCGGCCCGCTCGGTCAGCACGCCGGCGAAGAGCAGGCCGAGCGGGCCGGCGATGGCGCCGACCGTGATCACCGTCTGGATCACCGACGGCAGCAGGTCCGAGGGCACCCGCATGCCGACGATCGCGGCGTAGGGCGCGTTCGACACGGTGACCGCCGCGGCCGAGACGGCGACGGCCGCGACCAGGGCCGCCGGCGGAGCCGGCAACAGCAGCAACCACAGCGGCAGCGCGATCATCACCATCGCGATCCGGGCCAGGCGGGCGGGCGCGACCCGGCTGGCTATCAGGTAGGTCAGCAGCGAGCCGAGCAGCGCGCCGGCGCCCGAGCCGGCCACCAGCAGCCCGCCGGCCCGCGCGTCCTGCCCGAACCGGGTGAACGCCAGCAGCGGCAGCGTGATCGCCAGCACCCGCAGCACGAAGCCGAACAGCACCGTCGAGATCACCGCCTGCCCGAGGAACCGGTCCGCGCGCAGGTACCGCAGCCCGGCCCAGGAGCCGCGGGCCGCCTCCGGCACCACCGACCGGCCCGCCGTCCGGGGCACCATCGTCAGCAGCACCACGAACGACACCAGGTAGGAGGCCGCGTCCAGCCACAGCACGTTCGACGGCCCGATCACCGCGATCAGCGCGCCGGCCACCGCCGGGCCGCCGAACGCGGCGGCGTTCCAGATGCCGTCCAGCACCCCGTACGCCCGGGTCAGGCCCCGCGGGTCGGCGCCGATCAGCTCCAGCGCCAGTACCCGCTGCGCCGCCGCGTACGGCACCCCGGCCAGCCCGATCAGCGCCACCAGCGTCAGCAGCATCGACAGGCTCAGGCCGCCGGACGCGTGCAGCACCGGCACCAGCGCCACCAGCGGTGCCCGGGCCGCGTCGCCGGCCAGCATGGTCCGCCGCGCGCCGAGCCGCTGGAGCACGTTGCCGCCCGCGAAGCCCAGCAACGCCAGCGGCAGCACCTGCACGGCGAACACCAGGCCGGTCTTCGCCGCCGATCCGGTGCTCTCCAGCACCAGCCAGGGCAGCGCCAGCATCGTCATCTGGGTGCCGAACGACGAGACGCCGCCGGCGACATACATGGCGGCCCGCGGCCGCCGGCCGGGGTTCACGAGGTGCCGGCCCCGGAGCACCACTCCAGCACGGCCCGCGCGCTGTGGTACTTGTTCTCCGCCTGATCGAACGCGATGCTGGCCGGTCCGTCCAGGACCTCGGCGGTGACCTCCTCGCCGCGGTGCGCCGGCAGGTCGTGCATGAAGACCGGGCCGCCGCAGCGCTCCAGCACCCCCGCGTCCACCTGGAACGGCGCGAACCGGGTGCGCCAGTCGGCCGTCGGCTTCGCCGTACCGGTGGTCTGCCAGCGCGTCGTATAAACCACGTCGACCTCCGGCAGCGACGACATGTCGTGGCGCTGCTCCACGCGTGCGCCGTGCGCCTTCGCGTACGTCGCCGCCCGGTCCAGGAACGACTGCTCGACGCCGTACCCCGGCGGCGTCCGCAGGTGCAGTTCGACGCCCGGGTACCGCGACAGGGCCAGGCACAGCGCCGACGCGGTGTTGTTGCCCTCGCCGGCGTAGAGCACCCGCAGCCCGTCCACCGTGCCGAAGCGCCGGGTCAGCGTGGTCAGGTCGGCCAGCGCCTGGGTCGGGTGCTCGGACGCGCTCATCGCGTTGATCACGCCCATCCGGCGGGAGACCGCGTACGAGCGCAGCTCGCCGTCGCCCTTGGCGCTGCGTACCACCAGCAGGTCCAGCATCCGCGACAGCACCGCCGCGGTGTCACCGGCCGTCTCACCGGTGTTCTCCTGAAGATCGTCCGGGGTGTAGGTGATCAGCCGCCCGCCCAGGCGCAGCGCGCCCGCGGAGAAGGCGGTCCGGGTCCGGGTCGAGGTGTTGCGGAACAGCACCCCGACGACGTCGCCGTCCAGCGGCGTGCCGTGCCCGCCTTCTCCGGCGCTGTACCGGGTGCCGCGCTGGACGATCCAGCGCAGGTCCTCGTCGCCGAGGTCGTCGATCGAGATGAGGTGTCGGCGCAGGCGCATCGGTCTTCTCCTGTGGTGAGTCGGGGTCAGCCCGCCCGCAGGGCGTCGAGCAGCACGCCGACACCGCGATCGAGCCGGGGAATGTCGATGTTCAGCGGGGGAAGGATCTTGACGACCTCGTCGTGGCGGCCGCACAGCTCCACCACCACGCCGTGCTCGAACGCGTAGCGCTGCACCCGCCCGGCCCGCTCCGCCCCGCCGGCGGCGCCGAGGTCGATGCCCATCGCCATGCCGAGCCCGCGGACGGCCACCCCGGGGTGTGCCGCCGTGACCTCCCGGCCGAAACGCTCGAGGCGGCGGGTGGCGACCACCATGTCGGTACGGAACCGGGTCTCGCGCCACAGCTCGCAGGCCGCGGTCGCGGCGACGAACGCGAGCTGGTTGCCCCGGAACGTGCCGGTGTGCTCGCCCGGCTCCCAGACGTCCAGCTCGCGGCGGAACAGCGCCAGCGACAGCGGCAGCCCGTACCCGCCGATCGCCTTCGACACCGTGACCACGTCGGGGGTGATCCCGGCCCGCTCGAAGCAGAAGAACGTGCCGGTGCGGCCGCAGCCGGCCTGGATCTCGTCCAGGATCAGCAGCACGCCGTGCCGCTCGGTCACCTCGCGCAGCCGCCGCAGCCAGTCCGCGGAGGCCGGGTACATCCCACCCTCCATCTGCATCGGCTCCACGATCACCGCCGCCGGCGGCTCGACACCGGACGACGGATCGGTGATCAGCCGCTCGATCAGCGCGACCGAGTCGAACGGACCCTGCGGCCCGTCCTCGTACGGGATGAACGTGACGCCCCGCCCGGACACCCCGCCGGCGCGGCGGGCACGCAGCCCGCCGGTCACCCCGAGGGATCCCCGCGACATGCCGTGGTAGGCGCCGGTGAACGCGAAGACGCCGCTGCGCCCGGTCACCTTGCGGGCCAGCTTCAGCGCCGCCTCGACCGCGTCGGTGCCCGTCGGCCCGCAGAACTGCGCCTTGTAGTCCAGCCCCTTCGGCCGCAGCACCGTGTCCGCGAACGTGGTCAGGAGCTCCCGCTTCGCGACCGTGTACATGTCCAGGCCGTGCATCAGGCCGTCGCCGGCGAGGTACTCGGTCACCCGGCGCTTGATGAACTCGTTGTTGTGGCCGTAGTTCAGGGTGCCCGCGCCGCAGAAGAAGTCGATGAACGTCCGACCGTCCTCGGCGTACAGCTCGGCGCCCTTCGCCCGGTGGAACACCACCGGGAATTTGCGGCAGTAGACACGGACGTCGGACTCGAGGTCCTCGAAGACCGAGAAGTCGACGGCCCTGGTGACGTGCCTGGTAACGGATGCGATGGACATCAGGTCCCTCAATTCGACGGGTTTGGCCAAGACTCACGAACGTGGGCGGCGCGCGGCAGAGAAGAACCGGCACGCCTGTCTTCAGAGCAGCCCGGCCCGCAACGCGTACGCGACCGCGTGCGCCCGGTTCCGCAGCCGGTACCGGTGCGTGATGTCGTGCACCACGCTGGTCACCGTCCGCGGCGAGTACGACAGGGTCCGGGCGATGTCGTCGGTCTCCTGGCCGTCGGCGACCATCCGCAGCACCGCGCGTTCCCGCTCGCTGAGGCTGGCACCCACCGGCGGGCGGCCGCCCGCGCCCGCCTCCAGCAGGCCGTCCAGCATGTCCGGCGGCACCGTGCAGTCCCCGCCGGCGGCGGCCAGCACCGCCCGGGTCAGCCGGGCCGCGCTCGCCTCCCGGCGCCGCAGCAGGCCCCGGGCGCCCGACGCGATCGCGTGCAGCGCCTCCGGCGGCGTCATGTCCGTGGCCACCACCACGATCTCGGGCCGGTGCGCGCCGGCCCGCGTCGCCCGCACGATGTCCAGGACCTGGTCGTCCACGTCGTCGACGATCACGACCGTCACCGCGGCGTCCTCGCCGGGCACGGCGACCCGCACGTCGGGACAGCCACTCAACGCACTGGTCGTGCCGGCCTCCAGCACGGGATCCAGCGCTATCACGCTGACACTCACCGGTTCACCCATGCCGCCAGCCAAGTACCCGGAGCCCGTGGGCACAGGCGTAGGAAGTGCCCAACTTCTCAGATCAGCCCGGTCCGGATGCCCCGGGCCACCGCGTGCGCCCGGTTGTTGACGTGCAGGCGTGCCATCAGGTCGTAGATGACGTTCTTCACCGTGTGCTCCGAGCAGGACAGCTCGCGCGCGATGGCCGCGTTGCCGTGCCCGTCCGCGATCAGCCTGAGCACCAGCGCCTGCCGGGCGGTCAGCGACTCGACCGGATACCCGGCCCGCTCCGCCCCGGCGCCGTTCAACAGCCGGACCAGCACCTGGTACGGCAGCTGCCCGTCGCCGTGGCTCGCCGAGCCGAGGGCTGCGGCGAGCTGCGCCGGCGTGACCCCGGCCAGCGGCAGCATCGCCCGGGCACCGGCCCGCACGGCACGCCGCACGCCGGCCGGGTCGAACGTGTCCGCGAGCACGAGCAGGCGGAACTCCCCGGACCGGCACGCCTCGGGCAGCGCGCCGAGCGCCTCGTCGAGGGTGCGCGCCGCCGCGACGACGACGGCGCGCGGCGGAAGGTCGAGCGGCACCAGCAGGGCGCCGGTGCGCAGCAGCACGGTGACCAGCCCGGCCCGGATCCGGTTGTCCCGAGCGATCAGATGTGCGCGCAGCGTTTCCGCCATCGTGGACCTCCTCATGACCAGACCGGCTCAGCTCACGAGCCTGCCGAGCCCGGCCGGACGGCGCATCGGGTCCGCCTCCCCGTATTCGCCCTGGCGGCCCCACCAGGTAATCGACCGGTGGGGGAGCGACGCACCGGTGCCGCCGGGCGGCGCCGCCCGGCCCGGGTGATCGCCGGGTGCGGCAATTCCGGGTAGACATCACCCATGACCCGTAGGTGCCGGGCACCGCACCACCTAGGTAGGCCTATCCGTGTTGGTTCGGATGTGTGCCGCGCGGTAAGGGCGGCAGGCTGCCCCGCATGGACAGCGATGGATGCGCGCTGAGGTTCGGGATCCTGGGCACCCTCGAGGCCTCCGTGCGCGGCGAAGCGGTCGATCTCGGCCCGGTCAAGCAGCGGACGGTGCTCGGGTTGCTGCTGTGCCGGGTCAACCAGGTGGTGCCGGTCGCGGTGCTGCGCGACACGCTCTGGCCGGACGAGGCACCGAGCTCCGCGCGCAAGAATCTGCAGGGGTACGTGTCCACGCTGCGCCGGATCCTGCGGGTCGGCCCGGCCGGTACCGGGCCGCTGCGCCACCAGCCGCCCGGGTACCTGCTGCGGCTGCGCCCGGAGCAGCTCGACGCGCTGTCCTTCCTGGAGCTGGCGCAGGCCGGTGTCGCCGCCGCGCGCGGCGGCGACACCGCGGCCGCGGCCGGGATGCTCGGCCGGGCGATCGGGATGTGGCGCGGGCCGGTGCTCTGCGACCTGCTGGACGCGCCGGCGGTCGCGGACGACCGGGAACGCCTGCACGAGCGCTACCTCACCACGTTCGAGACGTGGATGGAGGCCCGGCTCGCGCTCGGCGAACACCGCGAGCTGGGCGGGCCGATCGACGACATGGTGCGGCGCCATCCGTTCCGGGAGCGGCTGCGGCACGCGCAGATGCTGACGCTGTACCGCTGCGGCCGGCAGACCGAGGCGCTGGCGCAGTACGACGCGCTGCGCCAGGTGCTCGCCCGCGAGCTGGGGCTGCCGCCGAGCCCGGTGCTGACCCGCCTCTACGAGTCGATCCTGGCCGGCGACCCGGGCCTGGAACCGCCGCCGCCGAGCTCCGCCGTCACCGTCGCCGGCTCCCTGCCCCGCGACGTCGACGACTTCACCGGGCGCGCGGCGGCGGTCGAGAGCCTGGTGCGTGAGCTGGACGCGAGCGGCCCGGGCCAGGTCGTCGTGGTCGGCGGTCCGGTCGGCGCCGGCAAGACCGCGCTTGTCGTGCACTGCGCGCACCGG
Organism: Amorphoplanes digitatis; assembly: GCF_014205335.1. Lineage (NCBI taxonomy): Bacteria > Bacillati > Actinomycetota > Actinomycetes > Micromonosporales > Micromonosporaceae > Actinoplanes > Actinoplanes digitatis. The sequence continues at coordinate 2,560,928 of NZ_JACHNH010000001.1, forward strand.
CTCGCGGGGCGCTTCCCTGACGGCCGGATGTTCGTCGGCCTGCGGGCGCAGGACGGCACGGCCCGCGGCGTGCCCGAGGTGCTCGACGCGGTGCGCCGCGAGGTGGGCGGGCGCCCGGCGCGGCTGCGCGACGCGCTCGCCGGCCGGTCGGTGCTGCTGGTGCTCGACGACGCGGTGGGCGAGGCGCAGGTCCGGGCGGTGCTGGCGGCGACCGGGGACGCGGTGGTCGCGGTGACCAGCCGGCGCCGTCTCGCCGGCCTCGAGTCGGTCCGGCACCGCGACCTCGAACCGATGCCGGACGAGGAGGCCGTGCTCCTGCTCACCCGGATACTCGGCGCGGACCGGGTCGCGCGGGAGCCGCAGGGCGCCAGGTCGCTGGCGGCCGCCTGCGGCGGGCTGCCGCTCGCGATCCGGATCGCCGGCGCGCGCCTGGCGGTGCTGCGCCACCTGAGCCTTTCCCGGTACGCCGCCCGGCTCGCCGACGAGGGCCGGCTGCTCGACGAGCTGGTCGCCGGCGACCTGGAGATCAGGTCCAGGCTCGCCGTCTGGTACGCCGATCTCGCGCCCGGCGATCGGGAATGGGCGCATCGCCTGGCCGCGCTGCCCGGGTCTGCCTTCTCCGCGGCCCAGCTCGGCGGTGATCCGGTACGGGCCGAGCACGCCGTCGAGCGGCTCTTCGAGGCGCACGTGGTGCGGATCCAGCCGGCCGAGGTCGAGGCGCACGCCGCGAACGGTGGCGTCTGCTACGCCGTACCGCCGGTGGTCCGGGCCTTCCTGCGGGACCGGCCGGACGGGTGAGCTCAGGCGCTGCTGTCGGCCGTCTGTGACAGGCCGTCCGGAACGTCCGCCCGCGGGCGGACCGCCCGGAAGGCGGCCGGCAGGCAGATTCCGATGATCAGCAGGCCGGCGAGTTGCAGGGACCAGATGGCCGGCCGGACGCCGATCGTGTCGCCGAGCAGGCCTCCCGCGAGGGCGCCGCCGAGCGCCGCGACGGCGGCCAGCACCTTGAGCAGCGCCACGGTGCGGCCGATCTCGTCCTCGGCGGCGTCGGCGACGATGACCGGGCTGATCGCCACGTTCGCGACGGCGCCGAAGAACACCGGCAGGCCGATACCCGCCGCGGCGAAGACGGCGGCCACCGGCAGCGATCCGGGTGACAACGGCAGCAGCAGCGCACTGGCCAGGCTCGCGGTGAAGGCCACGAGCGTGACCCGGGCCGCGTTGTGGCCGGACCGCAGTATCCGCCCGGCCAGCATCGAGCCGGCCAGGCCGAGCAGGCCGGTGGCGGCGAACAGCATGCCGTACGCGGCCTGCGGCACCCCGAGCACGCGCAGCACGAACGGTGCGGTGAGCGCGGCGGCCCCGGCCATGGCGGCGCCGGGCACCAGGAAGAACAGCAGCAGCGTCCGGTGGAAGGCGTCGCTGACGAAGAACTTCAGGCCGGCGGTCATCCCGCGCAGCGTGTCGAGCACCGCGCCGCCCGCCGCGGCGATCGGCTCGCGGACCAGGGGCGCCACCGGGCCCATGGCCAGCAGCGCCGCGACGCTCAGCAGGTAGGTGACCGCGTCCACCGCGATCGCGGCCGGCGCGCCGAGCAGGACGATCGTCGGCCCGACGAGCAGGCGGCCGACGAAGCCGGCCGCGTACTGTCCGGCCTGGAGTTTCGCCCGGGCCGGGCCGAGCTCCCCGGCCTCGACCAGCTGGTTGAGGTGGATGAAGTAGACGACCTCCAGCAGGATCAGTGCGCCGCCCTGCGCGGCCGCGAGGGCGGCCAGCCAGCCGACGGTGGCCGTGTCGGTCGCGACGCCGAGGGCCACCACCGCGACGGCCAGCGCCGAGAACGTGTCGAGGATGATCAGGGCGCGCCGTGGCCGGGCGATGCGGTCGGCCAGCGCGCCGGCGGGCAGGCCGAGCAGCACCATCGGCACGAATGAGGCCGCGCTGATCAGGCCGATCTGCGCCGGGGTCGCGTCGAGGTGTTCCACCGCGACGATCGGCATCGCGATGGCGGTGAACACCGATCCGAACGTGGACAGGGTCTGCCCCGCCCAGTACTTACGTAGGTCGCGGGCGCTCATCGGACCGCACCGACCAGCCGCCGGGCGATGACGTCGTCGACCGTGCACAACGCGTCCGGCCGCGGGTCGAGCACCTGGTTCAGGGCCAGCAGCACGCCCGCCGAGCCGCTCCACAGCTCCGCGCTGAAGCGCAACAGCTGGTCGCCGAGGAACCGGACGCCGGTGTGGTGCGGCACGGCGTACTTGTAGAGGCTCTGCGCGATCCGCGCGGCGCCGTCCTCGGCGCCGTGGTCGGCGAGGGTGAAGGCGTAGCCGGCCAGCCCCTGGCACAGGCCGGGCATCGCGGTGTAGGTCAGGCGCAGCGGTGCCAGCAGCCGGGGCAGCGCGGCCGCCAGCCGCTCGTCGGGGCTCGCCCGCAGCACGCGGGTCGCCGCGAACACCATCCCGGCCGACCCGGCGAACAGGTACGGCAGCGCCCGCCGGTCGCCCGCCGACACGGGGAAGAGCAGGCCCGCGGCGTCCGGGTCGATCGCCCGGTCGAGCTCGGCGTGCAGCAGCCGGACCGCGCGGTCCGCCAACCGCACCTCACCGGTCAGCTCCGCGAGCTGGGCCAGCATCAGGGCGATGCCGCAGCGGCCGTGCATCAGCCCGGTGGCGTCGTCGGCGCCGATCAGGTCCGTGAGCAGGTCGTCGTCGGCGGGCAGCGCACCGGCGAGCGCCAGCGCGCGGTCGATGTGCCGCTCGTCGCCGGTGTGGCCGAACAGGGCCAGGTGTGTCAGGGCGACGCCGGCGGAGCCGCCGAAGAGCGTGGCCGACGACGCGGTCAACGGGTGCCGGTCGGCCGCCGCGAGCAGGGTGCCCGCCTCCTCGGTCAGGCCGCAGTCGGCGAGGACCCGGGCGATGCCGGCGGTGCCGGCGAACAGCCCGGGGCCGAGGTCGGCGGCGCCGGCGAGCGCGTCGCGGCGCAGCCGCTCCAGCAGCCCCGGCGGCAGCGGACGGTCCAGGCGCCGCAGCGCGTGCACCACCCCGGCCGTGCCGTAGGCGAGGCACACGGTGTTGCTCGCGTAGCCCTGCGGGATCGTCGGGAAGACCCGGTCCGGGTGGTCGAGATCGGCCATGGCCACCAGCGCGTCGGCGGTGCGGTCGCGCAGCTCGCGCAGGTACCGGGCCGGATCGTCGGCGACCTGCCGCGGCGTGGGTTCGGTGCCGGCGGCACCGGCCGCGCGGTAGCGGGTCGCCCGCCGCCAGAGGGCGGGCGGCACCGGGGCCAGCTCGCTCAGGTCACGGTACGCGTGGGCGAGCACACCCGGATGACGGTCCGCGACGAGGTTCACCGGCCCCAGCAGATGCAGCGCGATGGCGGCGAGCCCGTAGTCGTCGTAGACGCCGGGATCGTCGCCGGCCAGGCGCTCCGGCGGTGCGAACCCGGGTGTGCCGGCGCGCAGCAGGACGTCGCCGCGGCGATGCGCGCAGCCGAAGTCGATCAGCCGGATCCGGTCGTCGTCGCCGACCAGGATGTTGGCCGGGCTGACGTCGATGAAGTAGTGGCCGGCGTCGTGCAGCCGGGCCAGCTGTGCCTCGAGCGCGGCGAGGATCCGCTCGCACCGCGGGTAGAACGCGGCGAAGTCCGCCGGGGTGCTGCCCGCACGCAGGATCGGGTGGTTCACGGCCAGCCAGCGCGACAGCAGCAGGCCGTCGACGTGCTCGACCGCCATGAACTCGTGCTCCCAGGCCCGGAAGTAGCCGATCGGCTCCGGCGCCAGCCCCGGCACCAGCGCGTGCAGCCGGTTCAGCACGGTCCACTCCTCGCGCAGCTGCTCGACGGCGGTGGCGCCGTCCTCGCGCAGGCCGGTGTGCGGCCGAGCCTCCTTGAGGAACACCCGCCGCCCGGTCGCCGTCTGGTGACCGCGGTAGGTGCCGCCGGCGTTGGTGAAGCGCACCGACGAGTCGATGGTGAACCCGGGCAGCGCGGCGCCTTTCGCGCCGCCGCCGCGGCGTACCCGGAACGGATCCTCGATGCCGTCGGGCAGCCGGAAGACGACGTCCCGGGAGTCCGGGACGAGCCGCCCGGCGCCGTCGCGGACCAGCGGGGTTCCGGTGCCGTCGGCCTCGACCCGGGTGCGCGGCCGGAACGCGCCGTAGCGGTAGTACACCGTCGAGGAGTCCCGGAACCGGCGGTCGGACAGGACGTACGGCCCACGCTCACCGGCGAGCGCCGCGCGCAGCCGTTCCATGAGCTCGCGGGCCGTCTCGACGTCGCGCGGATAGGCGGCGATGAACTTGCCGGCCTGCGGGCGGCTCGCGTACTTGTGGTGTGTCCACCAGTAGAACTGGCGGCGGGACAGGTGCTTGAACGGCACGGCGTGCGCGAAACACGCGGCGGCGGCGGCGTCCAGGACCGCGGCGAGCCGGTCCGGGCGCGCCGAGACGTGCACCTTCCAGCCCTCGTCGGCGACGTCGCCGTGGCCGGGCCGGTGCCACATCGTCCAGATGCCGGAGGTGACGGCCCGCCAACCCGCGGGAACCGTGCGCGGCGCGAACACCTCACCGTCGTCGTGCGCCTCCGCGAGCGGCCGGTAGAACTCACGGTCGGCGGCCGCGAACGCGATGCCATCGTTCATGGTGCCCTCCTGATTGATGCGGTGGTGGCCCGGACACGGCGAGCGCGTCCGGGCCACCAACCGGGCAGCCGCGTCGATCAGGCGCAGATGGCGAGGCTGAGGGTGCTGGCCGCGGCGCCAGGGGCGCTGTGCGCCTGCACGTCCTCTTCCTCGGCGTCCGTCTCCTGGAGGGACAGCACGGCCTCGGACTCCTCGGGGGTCTCTTCGGGGGTGTTCTCCACGATCTCGCTCATGGCACGACTCCTGTCGCTGGGGTGGTGGTCGACGTGCGGTCCGTCGATGAGCAGGACGCTAGGTGCGGGTATCCCGGAAACGGTGCACGTCCGGTTCAGCATCGGTATCCGCGCAGGGAAACAGGCCCTGTTGTACCCGTCGTGTACCGCCGGTCATCCGGGCTCGTACCGCGCCGCCCGAGACTGGCGTCCGTGGAACTCGCCGAGCTGGTCGGACTGCGTCCGGTACCCGGGGCGGGGGTGCTGATCACCCTCACCCAGCGGTGCCCGCTGCGCTGCGCGCACTGCTCGACCGCGTCCACGATGGCCGGTGCCCAGCCGGCCGCCGCCGACCTGTCCGCACTTGTCGACTCCTTCGCGCAGTGCCCGCCCGGCGTCATGATGCTGACCGGCGGGGAGCCGATGCTGCGGCCGGGCCTGGTGCTGGACCTGGCCCGCCGGGCCCGGGCGGCCGGCACCAGGAGCGCGGTGCTCACGGGCGCGTTCTTCGCCGCCGCGGACCCGCCGCCGGCCCGGCTGCTGGCGGCGGCGACGGCGGTCGACCACTTCTCGGTGAGCATCGACGCCTTCCACGAGCGCGAGGTGCGCCGCGAACACGTGTACGCGCTGCTGCGCCGGGTGCTCGACGCCGGTACACCGGTCAGCCTGCACGCGGTCGGCGGCGGACCGGACGACCCCTACCTGGCCGGCCTCGTCGCACGGACCCGCGCCGTGTTCGGCGACGCGGTGCCGATGCTCGTCAACACGGTGCGCGCGGTGGGCCGGGCGGCCGCGTGGGCGGCGGCCCGGCCGCCGGAGCCGGACCCGGACCGGGTGCTGCCGTGCGCGATGGCGGCCTGGCCGGTGGTGGCCGCCGACGGCGCCGTGCTCGCCTGCTGCCACCAGGAGACCGTCGACCGGCGCCCGGCCCCTGCGCACCTGCTGCTCGGCCGTCTCGGGATCGACGACTGGGCCGCGATCCGGGCGCGGTGCCTCGCCTCGCCCGCCCTGCGGATGATCCGCGCGGTCGGGCCGGTACACCTGGTCGGCCGCTTCGGCACCCGGCCCGGCCCGCCGTCCGGCGGCTACTGCGGCACCTGCCGGAGCCTCGGCGAGCGGCCCGGCGTGCTGGCCGCCGTCGGCGCCGCCGCCGCCGGCCGCCTCGGCGAGCTGCTGGACGAGCACGCCGCGCGGATCCAGGTCGAGGCCGGGCCGGTGGCGCTGATGCGCCGGCACGGCTGCGCCGCGTACGCCGAGCTCGTCGCGCCTTCGAGACAGAGCCACCGAACCGAGGAGGGTACGACGTGCCGATCGCCGACCTGCTGAGCCTCGCCGCGCCCGCCGTGCACGCCGCCACCGGCGAGCTGTGGCACGCGCCCGGGCTGGCCGAGCGCTACCCCCGCTACCTGATCGCGATGCACGGCGTCATCCGCGCCTCGGTGCCGCTGATGGAGCTGGCCGCGCGCCGCTGCGCCGAGCGGGGCGACCGCGACCCGGTCGCCGGGCCGCTCGGCCGGTACCTCGTCGCGCACGCCGCCGAGGAGGCCGAGCACGACGAGTGGCTGCTGGAGGACCTGGCCCTGCTCGGGTACGACCCCGCGGGCGTCCGCGACGCCCTGCCGCCGGCGGAGGTCGCCCGGCTGGTCGGGCCGCAGTACTACTGGATCGAGCACTACCACCCGGTCGCCCTGCTCGGCTACATCGCCGTGCTGGAGGGCAACGCACCCGCGGCCTGGCTGGCGGACCTGATCGTGGCCGGCGCCGGCGTGCCAGAGGGCTCGGTCCGCACCGTCGACGCGCACGCGAGCCTCGACACGGCGCACGCCGACGAGGTCTTCACCCTGATCGACACGCTGCCGCTGACCGCCGCGCAGCGCACCGCGGTCACGGTCAGCTCCCTGTCCACCTGCGACGCCCTGTTGCGGGTGTTCGACGCCATCACAGCGCGGAATGGAGACCGGCGATGAGCGAGCACCGTTGGACCCTGGACGACCTCGAGGCGTACGGCTTCGACGTCAGCACGCTGCCCGTCGAGCAGCAGGAGGTGCTGCGCGACCTCACCGAGGCCGAACTGTCCATGCTGGCCGACATCCGCGCCCGCCTCGACGAGGTCGGCCCGGAGGTCAGCGCGCACAGCGAGATCGCCGGCGCGGCCCTGTTCTGAACGCCCGCGGCAGAGAGGAGCACCCCGTGAACTGCGCCTCGTGCGACAGCGCGCTGCCGGCCGACGCCCGGTTCTGCGCCTGCTGCGGTGCGGCACAGGCCGTCGCCGCGGCCAAGGAGGAACGCAAGCTGGTGACTGTCGTCTTCTGCGACCTGGTCGGCTCGACCGCGCTGTCCGGGCGGCTGGACCCGGAGACGCTGCGGTGGGTGACCCTGCGCTACTTCGCCGCCATGCGCGAACGGATCGAGACGTTCGGCGGCACCGTGGAGAAGTTCATCGGCGACGCGGTGATGGCCGTGTTCGGCACGCCGGTCATGCACGAGGACGACGCGCACCGGGCCGCCGCGGCCGCGGCCGGCATGGTCGAGGCGCTCGCGATCCTCAACGCCGAGCTGGAGCAGACGCACGGCGTACGCCTGGAGGTCCGCATCGGCGTGCACACCGGGCCCGCGGTGACCAGCACCGAGGTCTCCACCCGCCAGACCCTGGTCTCGGGCGAGACGGTGAACATCGCGGCCCGCCTCGAACAGCACGCCGGCGCCGGGGAGATCCTGATCGGCCCGCTGACCCGCGAGGCGATCGGCCCGGTGGCCGACACCGTCGAGGTCGGCCCGCTGCGACTCAAGGGCAAGCAGGAGGCCGTCGTCGCGCACCGGCTGCTCGCCATCGGCTCGGACAGCCCGGAGCTGCGGCGCCGCTTCGACCTGCCGTTCGTCGGCCGCGAACCGGAGCTGTCCGCGCTCGGCGACACCCTCGCCGCCGGCGGCACGGTCACCGTGCTGGGCGAGCCCGGCATCGGCAAGACCCGGCTGGTGCGCGCCTGGCTCGACCGGGCCGACCCGCCGCCGCGACACGGCTGGGGCCGCTGCCGCCCGTACGGCGAGCAGGGCAGCCTGGCTCCGCTCGCCGACGCGGTGCGGGCGCTGCTGGCCGGTTCCCCGGTCGGCGAGCCGGTCCTGGAGGCGTACCTGCTGCTCGACGGCACGCCGGGGCCGTCCGTCGAGGCGACGACCGCCGCGCTGGTCCGGGTCCTGGCGACCGCCGGGGTGCCGGTGCTGGACGACTGCCAGTGGGCGAGCGATCCGCTGCTCGACCTGCTCGACCACCTGGCCGGGCAGGGTGTGCCGGTGGTCCGGCTGGCCCGGTTCGACGTGCTCGACCGGCGGCCGTCCTGGTGCGACGGCCCGGGCACGCTCCTGCTCACCGGCCTGGACGCCGGCGAGTGCGAGATCATGGCCGCCACCCTGGTCGAGGTCGGCGCCCACGCGGTCGCCGCGCCGGCGGCGGTGCTCGAATCCACCGGCGGCAACCCGTTCTACCTGGAGCAGCTCGTCGCCGCGGCGGCCGAGCGGGCCGGGAGCGACCCAGGCGCGGACCTGCCGACCGGGCTGCAGTCGCTGATCGGCGCCAGGATCGACGCGCTGCCCGACACCGAGCGCACCACCCTGGACCTGGCCGCGGTGCTGGGCCGGGAGTTCACCGCCGGGCACCTGACCGAGCTCGCCGGCACCGGCCCGGTCGGCGCGGAGCTGACCCGGCTCTGCGACCGCCGGCTCGTCGAGCCGCCGGGCCGGGCCGGCGCGGACGTGTTCCGGTTCAGCAACGGCCTGATCCACGAGGCCACGTACCAGGTCATGGCGAAGCGGGTACGGGCGGAGCGCCACGAGCGGGCCGCGGACGTGCTGGCCGGCGGCGGCGGCTCCATCGCGACCGTTGCCGGGCACCTGGAGCAGGCGTACCGGTACCGCAGCGCGCTCGGCGCGACCGGCCCGGCAACCGCCGTGCTGCGCGGCCGGGCCGCGGCCCTGTTCGCGGCCGCCGGGGCGCAGGCGCTGACCCGCTGCGACCTGGCCTGGGCCGATGACCTGCTGACCCGGGCGGTGGACCTGTTCGCCGCGGCCGAGCCGGGCCGGGCCGCCGCGCTGCGCCAACTCGGCGAGGTGCGGATCGCCACCGGGCGGGCCGCCGACGGGCACCGGCTGCTGCGCACCGCGCTGGCCGAGACGAACGAGGAGGTGGAGGCCGCGCACGCGCGGCTCGCCCTTGCCGTGGCGGACACCGATCCGGCGGCGAGCGCGGTCGCCGCGGTCGCGGCCGAGGTGCTGCCGGTGTTCGAGGCGGCCGGCGACGCGCTGGGCCAGGCCCGGGCGCACATCCGGATGGCGCAGCACCGGCAGTTCGACGGCCGGCACGCCGAGGCCGACGGGCACCTGATGCTCGGCCTGCACCACGCGGTGCGCGGCGGCGCCGAGGGTGAGCGGGCGCTCGCGCTCGGCGCGGCCGGGATATCGCTGTGGCGGGGCCCGGCGCCGGTGCCGCTCGCCGTCGCGCGCTGCGCCGAGCTGCTGGCCGAGCACGGGCCACCCCGCCCCGCCGTCCGGGTCACCCTCGGCTGCACGCTCGCCGTGCTGCTGGCCCTCGACGACCGGCACGACCAGGCGCGGGAACGGCTCGACGAGGCCGGCGAGCTGATCCGGCAGCTCGGCTACGCCGAGGGCGCGGTGGTGCTGCCGCTGTTCGCCGCCGCGATCCGCACGCTGGCCGGCGACGCCCGGTCCGCGCTGGAACGGCTCGACGCGGGCGCCGCCGTGGCCCGGGAGCTGGGCGCCGCCGGGCTGCGCGCCACCATCGCCCGGGAGTCGGCGCGGCTGCTGCTGGACCAGCGGCGCACGGCGCGGGCGGCGGCGCACCTGGCGTCGGTCGACCCCGGGACGCTGCCGCTGCGCGCCGACGCCGCCGACGTCGACGGGCTGCGGGCGCGGCTGGCCGCCGCCGACGGCGACGCGCCGCGCGCCGCCGATCTCATCCGGCGGGCGGTCGAGGCGGCCGAGGCGACGGACTCGCCGGTCCTGCGGGCGACCGCGGCGCTGGACGAGGCCATGGTGCACCTCGAACTGGGCAGGCCGGCGCCGGCGGCCCGCGCGGCCGGCCGGGCCCGCGAGCTCTTCGCGGGCAAGGGCCACCGGCCGGGGGTACGGTGGGCGGCCGCCGCCCTCCGGCGCGCGGGGGTCGGCGCGTGAACACGGCCGCGCCGACCGGGCCGCCGGCCAAGCGGCTGACCTGGCGCCTGACCGGACAGGCCCCGGAGGAACTCGCGCTGCGCGCCGACGGGGAACGGGTGACCCCCGACTGGGCGTTCGGCGGCGCGACCGGCCACGGCGTACGGGTGTGCGTCGTGGACTCCGGGGTGGAGCTCGACCACCCGATGATCGGGCCGGTGGACCGCTCGTGGGCGGTGTTCGACGACAACGGCGTGCCCGGCGTCCGGGAGAGCACCGACGGCGACGCCTGCGGGCACGGCACCGCGTGCGCCGGCATCATCCGGCGCACCGCACCCGACTGCGAGCTGTACAGCGTGCGGGTGCTCGGCGGCAACGCCTCCGGCGGCGGCGGCACGCTGCTCACCGGCCTGCGCTGGGCGATACAGCAGAACTTCGACGTGATCAACCTGAGCCTGTCCACCACCCGGGCCCGGTTCGTCGAGGAGCTGCGCGCGCTCGCCGACGAGGCGTTCTTCCGGCGCACGGTCATCGTCGCCTCCGCGCACAACACGCCGGTGGAGAGCTTTCCGTGGCGCTTCGCGTCGGTCATCTCGGTCGGCAGCCACCACGAGACCGACCCGGATCTGTATCTCTACAACCCGGCGCCGCCGGTCGAGTTCTTCGCGGCGGGGCGCGACGTCGAGGTGGCCTGGCTCGGCGGGAAGAGCATCCGCAGCACCGGCAACAGCTTCGCCACGCCGTACATCGCCGGCCTGTGCGCGCGGATCCTGTCCAAGCACCCGCGGATGACCACGTTCCAGCTGAAGAACGCGCTGTACCTGTCCGCTGCCAACGTACGTGTCGATACCGGAGGTGCCAGTTGAGCGAGAACTATCCCGAGCTCGACCCGCTGTCGGCGGGCCTGCTCCAGTCCGTGGTCGACGTGGCCCGGGCCATCTTCGGCGCCGCGGCCAGCTCCGTGTTCCTGCTCGACGAGGACGCCGACGAGCTGGTGTTCCAGAGCGTCTCCGGCGAGGGCGAGGGCGAACTGGTGGGCCGCCGGTTCCCGGCCTCCGCCGGCATCGCGGGCTGGGTGGCCTCGACCGGCGAGGCGATGGTGGTCAACGACCTCCAGCAGGACGCCGCGTTCGACCGCGGGCTGGCCGAGTCGACCCGGTACGTGCCGCGCTCGCTGATGGCCGCGCCGCTGGTGCACGGCGAACGGGTGCTGGGCGTGCTCGAGGTGCTCGATCCGGCGCCGCAGTCCCGGTCGAGCCTCAACGAGCTCGAACTGCTGTCGATGTTCGCCCGGCAGGCCGCGGCCGCGCTGCGGGTCGTGATGGACCGTCACCCGCCGGGCGGGCGCACCCGGGCCGGCCTGGACGTCGACGGCCGGGCCACGGCCCTGCACCTGGTGCAGAGCCTGCAACGGCTGCTGGAGACCGCGCCCGCCTGATCGGGTCAGGCGATCCGCGGACCGCCCGCGCGTTCGCGGACGAGCAGGGTCGCCAGCGCCACCCGGGAGGTCGCGCCGAGCTTGCGGTAGACGCTGGCGAGGTGCGCCTCGACGGTGCGCTCGCTCAGGCGCAGCTGGGTGGCGATCTGCCGGTTGGAGCGCCCGTCGCCGGCCAGCACGGCCACCTCCCGCTCGCGGTTCGTCAGCGCCGCCAGCACGGTGGCCGGCGCCGGCGAGCCGCCGCCGGCGCGCCGGCCGCCGCCGGTCAGCGACTCGCGGACCCGGTCCAGCTCGTCGTGCAGCCAGCGTGCGCCGCCCGCCGCGGCCTGCGTGGACGAGCGCGACAGGGCCGCTACCGCCTCGTCGCGCCGGCCCAGCCGGCCCAGGCTGCGGGCCGCGAAGACGGCCGTCCGTGCCTGGTCCGCGGACTTGCCGACGACCGCGAACCCGGCGTCGGCGCGGGCGAACTCGACGAGCGCCGCCTCGTGGTCGCCGTGCACGGCCCGCATCAGCCCCCGGGCGCGGGCCGCGTGCGCGCTCTGTCCCGGCAGATCGAGCCGGTCGGCGACCGCGCCGGCCAGCTCCGTGAAGTGGGCGGCCCGGCGCAGGTCGGCGAGTTTGATCAGCGCGCCGACCAGGATCTCCGCGTACTCCGGCACCAGCGGTGCGCCGAGCAGCTTCAGGTCCGGCCCGCCGGCCCGCAGGACCAGCTCGACGCAGGCGCGGGGATCACCGCCGAGGAGTTCGGCGAGCCCGCGCATCAGCAACGCGGTGCGGGCCCACCAGCTGTTGACGGCGCTGCCGGTGAACAGCGCGGTGGCCCGGCGTACGTCGGTGAGCGCGGCATCCACCTGGCCCAGCGGCGACACCCAGATCTGCAACGGCGCCCTGATCGCCAGCACGATGCCCAGCAGGTGATCGCTGCCCACCAGGTGCGCGGCGTCCTCGGCCTGCTCGGCGTAGTCGAGCGCCTTGGTGAGCCGGCCGGTGAACATCCGGACCAGGCTCTGCCCGAGCAGCACGTGAGGCAGGCCGTGGCTCTGCCCGGTCCGGGCGATGATCGCCCGGCCGCGGGCGAGGTGGCGCTCGGCGTCGGCGAACCGCTCCAGCAGCATCTCGGCCCAGCCGAGCATGCACAGCGCCTCGCGTTCCCCGGCGAGCGCGCTGTCCGGCAGCCCGTCGACCAGGTGGCTGGCCGCTTCCGACGCGGCCCGGGCGACGGCCGTGTGCCCGACGCAGATCTCGCCGAACGCGCTGAACGCCAGCGCGGTGGCCTCGCCGAGCAGATCGCCGGACTCGCGCGCGGCCTCGCACGCCCAGGAGATCTCCGCCCGGGCGGCCGGGTAGTCGTTGGCCAGCAGCGTGGTCAGGCCCAGCTCCAGGGCCAGCCCGATGCGCTCCGGCGAGCTGCGGGAACCCAGCCGGGCGACCTCGGTACGCAGCAGGGCGATCGCCTCGGGATAGCGGCCCAGGCGCTGCTCCGCGTGTGCGCACAGCACCACCGCGGCGGAGCGGTTGACCGAGTCCCCGGCGGTCTCGGCGTGCAGGATCTGGTGCAGCAGGTCCCGGCTGGCCTCGTACCGGCCGCCCAGGCCCAGCGCCCGGGCCAGCAGGTACCCGAGTTCGAAGCGACGGGCCGCGAACTCGGGCGCCGCGGGCAGCATCCGCAACGCGATCCGGTACCAGTGCGCGGCGGTCAGCGGCGAGGTGCTCATCGACTCCTGCCCGGCCCGGCTCAGCACCTCGTCCAGCTCGGGCGACCAGGAGCTGCCGCCGTGTTCGATGTGGTGACTCAGCTCCGCCGCGGCCGCGCCCCGGGTGGTGAGCAGCGCCAGCGCCCGCCGGTGCACCCCGACGCGCCAGGCCGGCGCGGCCCGGTTGTAGATCGCCCGGCGTACCAGCGGGTGGCGGAACTCGAGCTCCCCGCCGTAGCTGCCGGGCCGGATCAGATCCCGGTCGATCAGCGTGCCGAGGGCGCCGTCCACCGCCGCCGGCGCCACGCTCGTCACGACGGCGGCCAGCACCTCCGACGAGAACGGGTCGCCCAGCACCGCCGCGGTCGAGGCCACCGCCAGCTCCTGCTCGGACAGCGACATGGTCTCGCCGAGGATCAGCGACTCCAGCCGGTCCGCGGTGTCCCCGCCGGTGCGCCCGGTGTCGCGCTGCGCGCCACGGTCCAGCGTCAGCAGGTACAGCGGGTTGCCGCGGCTGGTCTCGTACAGGTCGAAGGGGTGCCGGCTGCCGGGCCGGCCACCGACCAGCCGGCCGGCCTCGGCGCGGGTGAGCGGTCCGAGCTCGATCCGGGTGACCGCACCGTGGTCGGTGTTGCGGGCCAGCGCGTAGCGCAGCTGCGCGGGCGCCTGCCGGTCCCGGTGCGAGACCACCACGAGCAGCGGCTCGGCCATCGGGCGCCGGCTCAGGAAGTCGATGAAGTCGATCGATCCGGGGTCCGCCCAGTGCGCGTCGTCGAGCAGCATCACCAGCGGGGTCCGCGCCATGCCCACCAGCAGCTGGCGCACCTCCCGGAACAGGCGCAGGCGGTCGCTGTCGGGCTCGGCACCGGGAAGTTCGAGGACGGCCGAGCGCAGTTCGTCGTCGCCGTAGTCGTGCAACGCCTCGCGGATGAGCTGGAACGGCAGCTGACGCTCGAACTCCGCGGCCCGGCCCGAGATCACCGCGATCCCGGCCGCGGTGGCCAGCTCCCGCGCCGTGGCCAGCAGGAAGGTCTTGCCGATCCCCGGCTCGCCGACCACCTGGAGGAATCCGCCCCGCCCGGCGCGCAGGCCGTCCACCGCGGCGCGGACGGTCCGCATCTCGGCATCCCGCCCGACGATCCCGCCCCCGGACGTCACGGGTTGCAGAGCTTCGGACATGGATGCCCCCTTGCCAGGTACTCGGCCGGACGTCCCATTACGGTGCGTATTCAAACCTATCCATGGGGCAACCGATCAGACAACGGCCCTGGCGGATCTTCAATCTGATCGGTCCAGTATGGATCGTCCGAGCGACCGAGGCCGACCCCTCAGCATCTGCCGCGAACCCAGGTTTGATCTTTTGTGTCCGCGTAGGGTGGTGCCGTCGACGAGGAGGACCGATATGGCTGACCGCGTCCATGGTCATCTCATCGGGCGGGCGTTCCTGCTGGGCGCGGCCTGCGGCGGCCGGAGCATGGCCGGCCCGGCGGCCGTCGCGCTCACCGCCGGCCCGGTACCGGCCCGCGGCCTCTCCGGTACGCGGGCACGCCGGCTGATCGCGGCCTCGGCCCTCGCCGAACTCGTCGCCGACAAGCTACCCGGCGTGCCCAGCCGGCTGGCGCCGCCGGCGCTGGCCGCGCGCCTGGTGACGGCGGGCGCCTCCGCCGCCGCGCTGGCCCGGCGCGACGGCGCGACGGCGGCGCTGCCCGTGCTGGCCGCCGTGTCCGGGGCGCTGGCCGCCGGCGTGGCCGGCGCGCGCTGGCGGGCGTGGGCGGGCCGGGGCGCGCTGCCGCCGGTCGCCGCCGCGGTGCTCGAGGACCTCGCCGTCGTCGGCGCCGCGGCGGCCGCGGTCCGGCCATAGCCGTCGGGTCCGCTCAGGCCGCGACCGTCTCCTCGATCTCCTCCAGTGCGGCGGCGTCCTCGCCCGCGTCGACGGCCGGCCTGGCCCGGCGGCGTTCGGTGAGCGCCGCGGCGGCGAGCAGCGCCAGGCCCGCGGCCAGCCAGCCGGTCAGCGTCAGCAGGTGCCCGGCGAAGCCGGCGGCGCGGCCGAAGTAGAGCAGGCTGCGGACGCCCTCCACGAACCCGGCACCGTCCCAGAACGAGTGCAGTCGGGCGAAGAACGCGTTCTGGAGCTCGGGGCGGAAGACGCCGCCGGACGAGGTGAAGTTGAGCATCACGAAGACGACCATCATGGCGAGCGTGGTCCAGCGCTTGAGGAACGTGTGCACGCCGATGCCGACGGCGAGGATGCCGGCCGAGTAGAGCAGCGCCATCGTCCACACCAGGGGGTACTGGTGGTCGACGACGTGGAACACCGGCCCGGCCAGCACGATGCCGACGACGCTGACGACCAGCGCGGTGGACAGGCCGAGCAGCGCCCGGATCCAGATCGCGAGGCCGGCTCCGGCGGCGCCGATCGCGGCGACGCTCGCGTAGGAGCCGATGCTCAGCAGCACGAGGAAGAAGAAGATGCCCTGGCCGGTGGGGTCGCCAGCGGCCAGCGGGGTGAGGTTGGTGACGGCGAGCGCGCCGCCCTGCGCCGCGGCGACCTCGCGGAACAGCGACTCGGCCACGGAGGCGGAGGTCTCGGAGTTCGCCTTGGCGACCAGGAGCTCGGGGCGGTGCGGGTCCGGCACGAACGCGCCGACGAGCGTGCGGTCGCGCAGCGCGTCCGCCGCGGCGTCGCGGGAGGCGACCGTGCGCACGTCGAACGCGTCGCCCGCGCGCTGCCTGATCCTGGCGGCGAGCGCCCGCGCGGGCTCGTCCGCGCCGACGACGGCCACGTTCAGGTGCCGGGGGTGCGGCTTGTCGAAGGCGCTCAGATAGGCGAGGCCCATGCCGAGGCACATCAGCAGCGGCGTCACCAGGTGCAGGGCGACGTGGCCGACGGCGCGCCACGTGCCGGAAGGGGGGTTGGTCATGTGCGGT
Organism: Amorphoplanes digitatis; assembly: GCF_014205335.1. NCBI lineage: Bacteria > Bacillati > Actinomycetota > Actinomycetes > Micromonosporales > Micromonosporaceae > Actinoplanes > Actinoplanes digitatis. Next base: position 2,577,002 of record NZ_JACHNH010000001.1, read on the forward strand.
CCCGAGGGTGAGTTGGTAAATACAACCTACGGGAAGTTGTAGATTACAACCATGACTCGGGATGTGGTGATCGACACGATCCAGCGGGGGATCATGGCTATGGCCCGGCGCGCCCGCACCACCGCGGCCGACCTGCACCCCGCGCTGACCCTCGTCGACTTCAGCATGCTCGACCTGCTCGACGAGCGGGACGGGTGCCGGGCCGTCGACCTGGCCGCCTACTTCCAGCTGGACAAGTCGACGGTGAGCCGTCAGGTGGCGGGGCTGAGCCAGGCCGGGCTGATCCACGTCGCGCCGGGCGCGGGCGGGCGCGGCCAGCTGTGGCGGCTCACGAAGGCCGGGCGCGAGGCGCTCGCGGGCGCGCGCCGGCGCCGGCTCGAGGCCATGTCGGCCAGGTTCGCCGGCTGGTCCGACCGGGACGTCGCGCGGTTCGCCGATTACATCCGTCGATACAACGAAGGCGGCGACGACTTGTTCAAGACTTCTTGACATGTTGCCAATAAGGGCGCTCAATGGGAAACGCCGTTTCGGAGAGTGTTACAGCTGACCTAAGTGGAGGGTCCTGTGCGCCGAATCTTCGCCACCCTTGCCCTGTCCGTCTCCCTACTGGCCGTCGCCCCTTCGGGCGCGCAGGCCGCCGGCTGGACCGCGGTCCGCACCACGGTCGACGTACCGTGCGCGGCCTTCACCTACCACCCGGCCGCCGACTGGTACTTCCCGGCGACCGGCAGCCCCAGAGCGCTCGTCTACCTGCAACACGGCTTCTCCCGGTCGAACGGGAACATGCGCGACCTGGCCGAGCACTACGCGGCGGCCGGCTTCCTGGTGTTCGCGCCGACCCTGCCCTCGGCCGACATCTTCGGCTGCACGGTCAGCAACCTGGGCAACAACAACCCGTTCCTGAACAACGTCGCCGCCTGGCTCGGCACCGCGAGCAACCCGGCCGGCAACCTGGCCAGGAGCCACGCGGCCGCGGCGGCGAAGGCCGGCCGGGCGGGCCAGGCGCTGCCGGCCACCTACATCATCGCGGGGCACTCGGCGGGCGGCGAGTCGGCGACCTACGTCGCCAACCGGCTGCGCACCGCGTACCCGGCCGCGTTCGCGCGGCTGGCGCTCGTGCAGCTGCTGGACCCGGTGAAGTCGGTCTTCGGCAACAACGAGCCGGCGGCGCTGGCCGGGCTCGCCGGCACCGCGCTCCCGATCCTGGCGATCTCGTCGCCGCCGTACCTCGGCAACAGCAACGCGAACGGGACGGTCGCGCTCACCGGCGCGCTCGACCGGCCGTTCCTCGGCGTGCGGCTGGTGACCGGCTGCCACTGCGACGCCGAGGGCGCGAGCACCGACGGGCTGTGCACGCTCGTCGACGGCGTGCCGCAGGCCAAGAACATCACCGTGCTGCAAACCCTCGCCGTGGCCTGGGCGGCCGACGCGGCCGGCGGCACGACCACGGCGGCGTACTACCCGGGCGGCGCCTACTACCAGGGCCTGCTGACCACCGGCGTGGTCGAGACGCTCAGCGGCGACTGACGCGGGGCCGCCCGCCCTTCACCGTTGAAGGGCGGGCAGGGCCTCGTCCAGGCCGACGACGTCGGCGTACTTCGCGTTCAGGTCGAACAGGTTGTGCTCGTGCGGGCCGGCGTCGCGGTCGGCGCAGGCCTCCCGCACCACCATCGGGCGGAACCCGTGCTGTAGCGCGTCGAGCGCCGAGGCGCGCACGCACCCGCTCGTCGAGTATCCGCCGATGACCAGCGTGTCCACGCCGTGCGAGGCCAGCCAGGCGGCGAGCGAGGTGCCGGCGAACGCGCTGGCGTAGTGCTTGACCACGACCAGCTCGCCGGGCAGGGGCGAGAGCGGCGGCGCGAACTCGCCGAGCGGGTTGCCGGCCGCGAAGACCTTGAGCGCGGGCACCTTGGCGGCGAACAGCGGCGCCTCGCCGCAGCTCTCGTCGGCGTAGTGGACCCGGGTCCAGACCACCGGGAGCGCGGCGGCGCGAGCCGCCTCGGCGAGCGCCTCCATGGCGCCGGCGGCGGCCTGGCCCGCGGACAGGTAGAGCGGCGAGCCGGGCGAGGTGTATGCCAGCGCGGCGTCGACGAGCAGCACGGCCGGGTGCGTTCCCCACCCGAGCCGCCGGGCGAAGCCGGCCGCCGCGTAGTCGTCGTCGAGCGCGGACATGCTCAGATCACTCCCGCCGAGTGCAGCCGCGCACGCTCCGCGGCGGGTAGGCCGAGCAGTTCGCCGTACACGTAGTCGTTGCTGGAGCCGAGCGACGGCCCGGCCCAGTTCACCGCGCCGGGCGTCTCGGAGAGACGCGGCGCGACGTTCTGCATCGGCACCGGGCCCAGCGTCGGGTGCTCGACCGTCACGACCGCCTCGCGGGCACGCACGTGCGGGTCGGCCAGGATGTCGGCGGCCGTGTAGATGCCGCCGGCGGGGACGCCGCCCTCGTGCAGCAGTTCGAGCAGCTTCGCCGCCGGCAGCCCGGAGGTCCACCGCGCGACCAGGTCGTCGAGCTCGGCCTGGTGCTCGCCGCGCGCGCCGTGCGTGGCGTAGCGGGGGTCGTCGGCCAGCGCGGGCCGGCCCATCAGCGTCGCGAGGCGGCGGAAGACGGTGTCCTGGTTGGCGGCGATGAGCACGTCGGAGCCGTCCGCGGTGGGGTATCCGTTGCTGGGCGCCACGTTCGGCAGGATCGCGCCGGTGCGCTCGCGGCGGTATCCGGCGACCGCCCACTCCGGGATCAGCGACTCCGTCATCGCCATGACGGCCTCGTAGATGGCGGAGTCGACGACCTGGCCGCGGCCGGTGCGCTCGCGCGCGTGCAGGGCGGCGAGGGTGCCGAAGGCCGCGTAGGTGGCGGCGAGGGAGTCGCCGATCGAGATGCCGCTGCGCGACGGCGGCCGGTCCGGCTCGCCGGTGACGTAGCGCAGCCCGCCCATGGCCTCGCCGATCGATCCGAAGCCGGCGCGCGGCGCGTAGGGACCGGTCTGGCCGTACCCGGTGACCCGCACCAGGATGAGCCGGGGGTTGATCTCCGAAAGGGTCTCGTAGGACAGGCCCCACCGCTCCAGCGTGCCCGGGCGGAAGTTCTCCAGCAGCACGTCCGACTCGGCGACCAGGCGGCGCACGAGGTCCTGGCCCTCGCTCGTGCGCAGGTTGCAGGTCACCGACTTCTTGTTCCGCGCGACCACCGGCCACCACAACGACTGGCCGTGCGGCTTCTCCCGGCCCCACTGGCGCATCGGGTCGCCCTTGCCGGGCTCCTCCAGCTTGATCACCTCGGCGCCGAAGTCGCCGAGCAGCTGTCCGCAGAACGGCCCGGCCAGCAGCGTTCCGGTTTCGATGACCCGGATGTCGGTCAGGGGAGCTGTCACGCGGCTAGCCTAGCTAGCGGAAACAATGTTTCGCTAGTCGGAACAGAGGAGGGTGGCGGGTGGAAATCGTCGAGGTCGGCCCGCGCGACGGTCTACAGAATGAGAAGCGCGTCCTGCCCACCAGGACGAAGGTGGAGTACGCGCGCCGGGCGGTCGCGGCCGGGCTGCGCCGCCTGGAGGTGGCCGCCTTCGCCCGGCCCGACCGGATGCCGCAGCTCGCCGACGCCGAGGACGTGCTGCGCGGTGTCCCGCGCGGCGCGGGTGTCCGCTACATCGCGCTGGTGCTCAACGGCCGCGGCCTCGACCGCATCCTCGCCCTGGACCCGGGCCACCGCCCGGACGAGATCAACTTCGTGGTGGTGGCGACCGACGAGTTCGCCCGGCGCAACCAGGGCATGACCACGATGGCGTCGCTGGACGGCTTCCGGTCGGTTGCCGGGCGCGCCCGGGCGGCGGGACTCGGCGTCACGCTCACCGTCGCGGCCGCCTTCGGCTGCCCGTTCACGGGCGAGGTCCGGCCCGACCGGGTACGGGAGATAGTCGCCGACGCGGGCGCGATGGACGAGCTGTGCCTGGCCGACACGATCGGCGTCGGCGTACCGGCGCAGGTGGGTGAGCTGGCGGCCGCCGTCCGGGAGGTCGTCGACGTCCCGCTGCGCGCCCACTTCCACAACACCCGCAACACCGGGTACGCCAACGCGATCGCCGCGGCGACCCTGGGCTTCGTGGCGCTCGACGCGAGCCTCGGCGGGATCGGCGGCTGCCCGTTCGCCCCGGCGGCGACCGGCAACATCGCCACCGAGGACCTCGCCTACCTGCTCAACCGCTCCGGCCTCGCGACCGGCGTCGCGGTGCCGCACGCCGCCGCGACGGGCGCGTGGATCGGCGCCGAGCTGGGCCTGGACACGCTGCCCGCCCAGCTCGGCCGGGCCGGCGACTTCCCGGGTTGAGCAACCCTTGCGCCAGAATGGAAACGGTGTTTCCATTCTGGCATGTTGCGGTCCGGTGGCGCCGATCTCACGATCGCGGGTGGAGTGCGGGAATTCGGCCGGGCGACCCCGGCCGCGATCGCGGTGCGCGACGGCGACCGCGCGCTGACCTACGCGGCGCTCGACGAGCGCTCGTCGCGGCTGGCCGGCGCGCTGCTCGCGGCCGGCCTCGGCACCGGTGACCGGGTCGGGCTGCTCTGCGGCAACCGCCTCGAGTACCCGGAGATCGCCGCCGGCATCGCCAAGGCCGGCCTCGTGCTGGTCCCGGTCAACCCGCGGCTGACCGCGCCGGAGGTCGGCTTCATCCTGGGGCACTCGGGCGCCCGGCTGCTGATCGCGGACGTCGCGCTGGCCGTACCCGAGGTGGCGGTCCGGGTCGTCGCCCTCGGCGACGAGTACGAGCGGTGGATCGCCGCGGCGCCGGCCCGCGACCCCCGGGTGCCGGTCGACGAGCGCGACCCGTTCTGCATCGCGTACACGGCCGGCACCACCGGAGACCCCAAGGGCGTGCTCATCTCGCACCGCTCCCGCTGCCTCACGTTCTACGCCACCGCCCTCGAATGGGGGCTCGGTCCCGGCCGCCGCACGATCGCGGTCGCGCCGATGTACCACGGCGCCGGCTTCGCGTTCGCCTACGCGGCCGTCCACTGTGGTGCGACGGTCAGCATGCTGCGCTCGTTCGACCCCGTCGCGCTGCTCGACCTGATCGACCGCGAGCGGGCACAGTCGGTCTTCCTGGTGCCCACGCACGCCCAGCTGATTCGCGAGGCGGTCGGCACCGTGCCCGCCCTGCCGTCGCTGGACACCCTCTACTTCAACGCGGCCGCCCTGCCCAAGGTGCTCAAGGAGTGGGTGTTCGAGGCGTTCCCCGGCGCCGGGGTGCACGAGCTGTACGGCTCGACCGAGGCGGGCGTGGTGACGAACCTGCGGCCGCCGGACGCCCGGCGCAAGGCCGGCACCGTCGGCCACCCCTGGTTCGCCACGCAGGTGCGCATCGTCGGCCCGGACGGCCGGCCCGTCGCGCCGGGTGAGCCGGGCGAGCTGTACAGCCGCTCGCCGTACCTGATGAACGGCTATCACGAGAACCCGGCGGCGACCGCGGCGTGCACGACCGAGGACGGCTTCCTCACCTCGGGCGACATCGTCGTCGCCGACGAGGAGGGCTTCATCTCGATCGTCGACCGGGTGAAGGACGTGATCATCACGGGCGGGGTGAACGTCTATCCGCGCGACGTCGAGGAGGTGCTGCTCACCCACGACGCCGTGGCCGAGGCCGCCGTTGTCGGCGAGCCGGACGGCCGCTGGGGCGAGCGGGTGGTGGCCTACCTGGTCTGCCGGCGCGCGATCGAGGCGCCCGCGCTGGACGCGCACCTGCGGCAACGGCTGGCCGGCTACAAGGTGCCGAAGGAGTTCAAGGTCGTCGCGGCGCTGCCCCGCAACGCCGCCGGCAAGGTGTTGAAACGCGAGCTGAGGAGTACGCCGTGAGGGCACACGTGGAACTCATCCACGAGGACGACTACATCTTCCACGCCGGCGAGCTGCCGTACGGGGAGGGCGGGATCCTGGAGCGGCGGCTGTCGGTGGACGAGGAGGACGGCTCCTCCTCGCTCGCGCTGCACGCCACCGCCGACTGGGGTCGCGCCGCCGGCGTCCCGCACGCCGACACCGAGTTCTACGTGGTCTCGGGCTCGCTCACCTACGGCGGGCGGGAACTCGGCCCGGGCGGCTACCTCCAGGTGCCGCGCGGCGTGCCGATGGACTGGCTGAAGATCCACGAGGGCGCGCACGTGCTGCACTGGCGCGAGTACGGCGACTGCGGCTTCGACACGGCCGTCAACCTGGGCGAGGCGGCCCGCAAGGCGGACGCGGCCGGCGAGGTCACCGTCGTCGACGCCAACGCAGTGGAGTGGGTGGCCGCGCCGACCATCGGCCCGCTCACCCCGCTCTACATCAAGCTGCTGCACCGGGACCCGAAGACCGGCTTCTACACCCGGCTGATCCGGGCGCCGAAGGGCTGGAGCGACCACCGCCTCGCGCACCACCCGTGCTACGAGGAGTTCTACACGCTCAGCGGCAGGATGGCGTACAACTTCGGCGACATCGACGAGGGGACCTACTGCTTCCGCCCGGCCGGGGTGAAGCACGGGCACTTCGTCGCCGAGACCGAGATCGACTGGATCATCCGCTCGGACGGCGAGCTGATCAACTGGTACACCACCGACGAGTGGGTCAAGTGGGGCGGCACCGCCGAGAACTACGAGCACAGCCACGCCCCGGTCATCTCGACGTTGCCGGTGCGTTCCCGCTCCCGCGGCGAATGGTCCGGCGACGGCATGTGACGGCCGCGACGAGGCCGGGGGCCGCGGCCCCCGGCCCTTCAGCGCGCCACGAACGCTCCGCGCGGGGTTCCGGTCACCACCCCGTTCGCGTACGCGAGCCGGCCGCGCAGCACCGTCGCGACGGGCCAGCCGCGGACCTTGTGCCCCTCGAACGGGCAGTGGTCCTGCCCCGAGAGCAGCAGCTCGGCCGTCACCTCCCGCTCCAGGTCAGGGTCGACAACGGTCAGGTCTGCGTCGTAGCCGACGAGCAGGTTGCCCTTGCGCCCCTCCAGGCCGTACGCGCGGGCCGGGTTGCCGGCGGCGAGCTCGGCGACCCGGGCGGGCGACAGGCCGCGCTTGTGCATCCCCTCGCTGATCAGGATGGGGTAGAGCAGCGCGGTGCCGCCGAAGCCGGGCAGGGCCGGCCAGAGCGCGTCGCCCTTGTTCTCCTCCAGGCAGCAGGCGTGGTCGGAGGCGACCCAGTCGATCGAGCCGTCGAGCACCCCGGCCCAGAGCGCCTCGGTGTCGGCCGCCGACCGGATCGGCGGGTTCACCTTGCCGCCCAGGCCGCCCCGGGCGTCGAGCTCCTCGTGGGTGAGGCAGAGGTGGTGCAGCGTCACCTCGAGGCGCATGTCGGTGCCGGGCATCGCGGCCCGGGCCTCCCGCGCCGCGGCCAGGGCCTCGCCGGAGGAGAGGTGCAGCAGGTTGACCGGGCAGCCGGTGGCCCGGGCCAGGGTGGTGGCCTCGCCGATCGCCACCCGCTCGGTCAGCGGTGGGCGCGCGTCCGAGTACGCCCGCAGCGTCTGCGGGTCGCCCGCCGCCCGCACACGATCGATGAAGAGCCGCATCAGCTCGGCCTGTTCGCAGTGCAGCGACAGGGAGATCCGCCGGTCGCCGGCGGTGGCGCCGGCCGCCGCGACCGCCTCCATGAGCTGGTAGAGGTGGCCCAGGTCGTACTCGTCGCTCATGGTGAACGCCTTGGCGTCGCGCGAGTCGGCGGCGAGGTTGAATCCCTTGTAGAACATGTAGTACTTGAAGCTCGACACGCCGTGGCCGTCGACGAGGGCGGGCACCTCGCGCACCTGCGCGGTGTCCATCGGCGCGAGGTGGAAGCCGTAGTCGGTCCACGCGTTGCCGGCCACCGCGCCGAGCACCTCGGGCAGGATCTCGCCGTACGGGCCGGTCCTGTTGAGGTAGTGCTGGCCGGTGCGGAAGTAGGAGAGCACCGTGGTGGCGCCGCCGACCAGCGACGAGCGGGTCTCCTGCGCCGCGTCGACCTCCAGCGGCCGGTAGATGCCGAGGTGGAAGTGGGCGTCGACGGCGCCGGGGAAGACCAGCCTGCCGGTGGCGTCGAGCACCTCGTCGCCCTCGGCGGCCGGGATCTCGTCGGCGATCGCGGCCACCTTCCCGTCCCGGGTGGCGAGGTCCGCGCGGACCGTGCCGAGGTAGGGCAGCACCAGCGTGCCGCCCCGGACCACAAGTTCGTAACGGCTCATGCTCCGATGACCTCCCTCTGCGTTTCGCACACTGTAACGAGGTTTCCATCACCGGAACAGAGCGGTTAGGGTGTGCCATGCCCGCCTCTCCGCTGGACGGCGTCCGCGTCGTCGACGCGTCCACCCTGTTCGCCGGCCCGCTCGCCGCCACCGTCCTGGGCGACTACGGCGCCGACGTGGTCAAGGTCGAGCACCCCGGCAAGGGCGACCCCGCCCGCGGGCACGGCCCGGCCAAGGACGGCGTGCCGCTGTGGTGGACCATGCTCGGCCGCAACAAGCGGACCGTCGGCCTGCACCTCGGCAAGCCGGCCGGCGCGGCGGTCGCCCGGCGGCTGCTCGCCGGCGCCGACGTGCTGATCGAGAACTTCCGCCCCGGCACCCTGGAGCGCTGGGGCCTCGGCCCCGACGTGCTGCACCGCGACAACCCCGGCCTGGTCATCGCCCGCGTCACCACGTACGGCCAGACCGGGCCGTACGCCGGCCTTCCCGGCTTCGGCACGCTCGCCGAGGCGATGAGCGGCTTCGCGGCCATCACCGGCCCGGCCGACGGCCCGCCAACGCTGCCGCCGTTCGGCCTCGCGGACGGCATCGCCGCGCTCACCTGCGCGCAGGCCGTGATGACCGCGCTGTACCACCGCGACGTGCACGGCGGCGGCGGTCAGGTGATCGACCTGGCCATCGTCGAGCCGATGCTCACCGTGCTGGGCATGCAGGCGATGGTCTACGACCAGCTCGGCGTCGTGCAGCGGCGTACCGGGAACAGGTCGGTGAACAACGCGCCGCGCAACACGTACCGGACCCTCGACGGGCGGTGGGTGGCGATCTCGACGAGCGCGCAGGCGATCGCCGAGCGGGTCATGCGGCTGGTCGGGCGCCCCGAGCTGATCGACGAGCCGTGGTTCGCCACCGGCGCCGCGCGGGCCGCGCACGCCGACGAGCTCGACGAGGCCGTCGGCTCCTGGATAGCCCGGCGCGACCTGGCGACCGTGCGGGAGGCTTTCGACGAGGCGCAGGCCGCGGTCGCGCCGATCTACGACATCGCCGACGTCTTCGCCGACCCGCAGTTCGCCGCGCGGGACTCGGTGACCACGGCCGACGACCCGGCGCTCGGGCCGGTGCGGATGCCCGGCCCGCTGTACCGCCTGTCGCACACGCCCGGCCGGATCGCCTGGACCGGCCGCGAGCTCGGCGCGAACACCGACGAGGTGCTCGCCGGACTCGGCTACGACGAGGACGAGCGGGCCGCACTGCGGGCCGAAGGAGTCATCTGAATGAAGGTTTTCGATCTGGCCCAGCCGATGCGGCGGGGCATGCCGCAGTCGCCGAACCATCCGGCGTACACGCACGCGCTGGTGCGCCGGCACGGCGACCGGGTGCGGCCGGGCGGCGGCTCGGCGGCCAACGACATCCTGGTGACCGGCACGCACGTCGGCACGCACATCGACGCGCTCGCGCACGTGTCGCAGGACGGTCTGCTGCACGGCGGGGTCGTCGCCGCCTCCGTGCAGTCCGACGCGGGGTTCTCCCGCCTCGGCATCGACGAGTTCCCGCCGTTCGTGGGCCGGGGCGTGTTCCTCGACGTGGCGGCGCTGCACGGCGTACCGGTGCTGCCGCCCGGCTATGCGGTCACCGCGGCCGAACTGTCCGCCGCGGCGGGTGACCTCGGGATCGGGCCCGGCGACGCGGTTCTGGTCGGCACCGGATGGTCGCGGCTCTTCTCCGACCACTCCGCCTTCGTGGGAGCCGAGTCGGGGGTGCCGGGCGTCGGCGAGGACGCGGCGCGCTGGCTGGTCGAGCGCGGCGTGGCGGTCACCGGCGGCGAGACCATCGCGTACGAGGCGATCGCGCCCGGCGCGGGACACGCGACCCTCCCGGTGCACCGGATCCTGCTGGTCGAGGCCGGGATCCACATCGTCGAGACGATGCTGCTGTCTGGGCTCGCCGACGCCGGCGTGACCGAGTTCCAGCTGATCCTCGCCCCGCTCAAGCTGGTCGGCGCGACAGGTTCGCCGGTCCGGCCGCTGGCGGTGGTCCCGTGACCGGCACGCTCGCCGCCCGGCTCGGCGAGTTCGCGGCGGCGGTCGAGCCGCCCGCCGAGGTCCGGGCCGACGTGCCGCGGCGCGTCCTCGACGTGCTCGGCAACGCCCTCGCGGCCTACGCCGAGCCGGACGCCGGCGCCGCGAGGGCGGCCCTCGCGACGATGACGCGCTGGCGGGGCGTGCCCGAGTCGACCGTGATCGGCTTCGGCGCCCGGCTGCCGGCGCCCTCGGCGGCGCTGGTCAACGGCGTGCTCGCGCACTCGCTCGACTACGACGACACGCACCTGCCGTCGGTGCTGCACCCGAGCGCGTCGGTGGTGCCGGCCGCGCTCGCCGCGGCCGAGGCGGGCGCGCCCGGCGACCCGGTCGCCGCGATCGCGGCCGGGATCGAGGTGACCAACCGGCTCGGCATGGCCGGGCTGGACCCGTCCAGCGGGGCGAACCTGTTCTTCGAGCGCGGCCAGCACGCCACCTCGATCTGCGGCACGATCGGCGCGGCCGTCGCCGTCGCCCGCCTCTACGGCCTGCCGCCGGGCGGGATCGCCGACGCCATCGGGATCGCGGCCTCGATGGGCGCCGGGGTGCTCGAGGCCAACCGCACCGGCGGCTCGGTCAAGCGGGCGCACTGCGGCTGGGCGGCGCACGCCGGTGTGGTGGCGGCGACCCTCGCCGCCGACGGGCTCACCGGGCCGCCGACGGTCCTGGAGGGTCGTTTCGGCTTCTTCGCGGCGCACACGGGTGTCTTCGACGCCGACGCCGTGACCGACGGGCTGGGCGAGCGGTGGGAGCTGCTGCGGACCGTCTTCAAGCCGTACCCGGCCAACCACTTCACCCACCCCGGCATCGACTGTGCCCTCGCCCTGCGCGCCCGGGGACTGCGTGCGTCCGATGTGGAGTGTGTCGAGCTCGGCGTGGCGGAGCCCGTGCTGCGCACGATCGCGGAGCCGCCCGCGGAGAAGGCGCGCCCGCGCACCGGGTACCACGCGAAGTTCTCCGGGCCGTACACGATCGCCGTCGCGCTGACCGGCGGCGGCGGGCTGGGCGTCGGCCTCGACGACTTCGCCGTGCTCGATCCCGGGCGCCTCGACCTGGCCGCCCGGGTGCGGGTGTACGCCGACGCCGCGGCAACCGAGGCGTTCCCGCGCGCGTTCGCGGCCGTGCTGCGCGTGCACACCCGCGACGGCGGCGAGCTGTGCCACCGGGTCGCGGGCTCGCGCGGCGGGCCCGGGAACCCGCTCACCGCCGAGGAGGTCGCCGCGAAGTTCACGGCCAACGCGTCGCGGGCGCTGTGCGCCGACCGGGTGGCCGCGCTCGCGGCCGCCGTCGGCCGGCTCGCGGACGGCGGAGCGGTGTCGGAACTGTTTCCGGCCTGACCCGTTATGGGAAACGGTGTATCGCAGGGCGAGATACGGCCGTCCGGAGGCTTGACACGGCAGGTGGGCCGGACTTTATTGAAACCACGCCAATGGAAGACGCCGTTTCCTCTATGGAAACACGGGAAGCCGGATGCGTACCGCGCGCCAGCGCACCGATCGCCGGAGGCTCGGCGGCCGGTGCTCCCACCTGAGAGAGGGGACGCGGCACCACATGAAACAGTCCGCACGCAAGGCCATGACGGCTGTGGCGGCGGCGCTCGTCGCCATCGCCGTCGGGGCGGCGCCGGCCGCCGCATACGGGCCGACCGCCAACTCCCTCGGTTGCCGGCTCTACTTCGGCAACACCGGCACCGGCAGCTCACCGACGACGTGGAACGACACCTTCACCCTGACGCAGACGCCGGCCTCGCCGACGCCGGGCCAGACCGTGACCGTGACGTTCACCGCCGTCGCCGGGCCGAACAACGGCCCGGTCCCGCTGGTCCCGGGTGACGTGCCGGTCAAGGTCACCGTCAAGATCGCGGGTAACCAGACCGGGACGCTCGTCCTCAACCAGGCGACCTACCCGGCGGTGGCCACGGCTCCGGACGCACCGCTCGGGCCGATCAGCGCCACCGGCACCTTCGTCGCCGGCTCGGCCGGCGCGGGCACACTCACCGTCGCCCAGGTCACCTTCGCCAACACGTCCGCGGCGACCTACTGCTCCAACGCCGGGGACCGCGACCACAAGGCCGCACCGCAGGACACCACGATCGTGCAGGGCTTCTCCGTCTTCAACGGCGGCGCGACGATCACCTCGGTCACCGGCCAGACGGTCACGGGCCACGCCCGGGCCGGCAACACCATCAACTACTCGGTCACCGGGTTCGCACCCTCCGCGGCGCTGACGTCGTCGCTGAGGGACGGCACCGGTGGCGGTACGGGGCAGGGCAGCGGTACGGGCACGACCGACGCGACCGGTGCGGGCACCGGGTCGATCGCCGTACCGACCGGGGCAACGGCCGGCAGCCGGACGGTGGCCATCACCGACGGCACCAACACGGTGACCGTACCCATCACCATCCTCGGTACCCAGACGATCTCGATCACCCCGACCGGCGGCGGGATCGGCACGGCCGTCACCGTGACGGGCACCAACTGGAACCCCGGCAGCACCGTCTCGGTGCGCGGCTACAAGCCGCTCACAACAGCGCCGCCGCCACCGGCCAGCGCCGACCCGGCGGTCACCGCGACCGCGTCGGGCACGGGCGGCTTCACCGCCGCGTTCACGGTCAACGACCCGGCCACCGCGTACCTCGGTGCCCAGGCCGGGAGCCTGTTCGCCACGGCCGTCTGGACCGCCTCGGCGGACTCCTGCGTGGCCATGGCCGGCGGCAACTGCTCGCTCTCGTACACGGTGTCCGAGACGGTCACGGCCGGCTCGCTCGCCATGTCGCGCGGCGCCGGCAGCAGCTCGATCACGCTCGGCGGCGTCACGCTCAACGGCTCGGTGCAGTCGGCGACCGGCAACCTGCCGGCGATCAACGTGACCGACTACCGGGGCAGCACCTTCGGCTGGAGCCTCACCGCCGCGGTCACCGACTTCAGCGGTGTCCCGGCCGGCTCGATCCCGAAGTCGGCGCTGACCTGGACGCCGGCCTGTGTCGCGCACACCGGGGCGACGAACGCGGTCACCGCGGTGGCCGGTGCCGCCGGCGCGGCACTGGACGGGGCGACGCTCTGCTCGGCGCCGGCCTCGGCGTCCGGCACCGGCGGCTCGTTCGACGCGTCGGCCGGCCTGGCCCTCGCGGTGCCCGCGAACCAGCTCGCGGGCGCGTACTCGGCGACACTCACCGTCACGTTGAGCTGAGCCACGACAGTCGGGTGGGGGCGGTCCGCCAACCGTCCCCACCCCACCACCCGCAGGAACGGAAGGGGCTCGGCATGCGGTTACGCGCGATCGCCGCCCTCGGCGTCGTCGTGGCGCTGGCGTGGCCGGCCGCACCGGCCGCCGCGGCCGGAAACGGCGAATGGGCCGTCACACCCACCCCGGCGGCCAAGGCCGGCCCGACACCGCGGGTCTACTTCTTCCTCGACGCGAGCGCCGGCCAGACCCTCAAGGAGTCGGTGCGCGTCGTCAACCTCGGCAAGGCGCCCAAGTCGTTCCTGCTCTACGGCGCCGACGCGTACAACACCGCCCGGGACGGCGGCTTCGCCATGCGCACCAGCACCGAGCCGCAGCAGGGCGTCGGCGCCTGGGTCAAGGCCGCGGCGGCCCGGGTGACGGTGCCCGGCGGCGCGCAGGCGGACGTCCCGTTCACCATCACCGTGCCGGCGAACGCGACCCCCGGCGACCACGTCGGCGGCGTCGTCGCCATGGAGACCGAGGCCGGCGCCACCACCGAGGCCGACGGCGCGACCGTGCGGATCCAGCGGGCCGTCGCCGCCCGGGTCTACCTGCGGGTGGCCGGCACCGTCGTGCCCGGCCTGGCCGTGCCGTCGGTGCGGCTGGACCTCGCCGCGCCGCTGCTGCCGCACGCCGCCGACGGAGAGCTCACCTACCAGGTGGCCAACGTCGGCAACGCGCACCTGGTGCCGACGGCGACGGTCCGCGCGACCGGCCTGCTCGGCCACCGGGTGACGCTGACCGGGACGACGCCGTCCGGCGACTTCGTGCCCGGCGCGAAGGGCACCTTCGGCATGCGGGCGCGCGGCGCCTGGCCCGTCGACATCGTCACCGCGTCGGTGGTCGTGCGCGCCGACGGCGGTGTCTACGCCAAGCGCACCGACCGCGCCCTCGTACTGTCCTGGACCGCCCTCGCGATCCCGGTGGCCGCCGCCGCGGCCGCCTGGTGGCTCCTGAGCCGCCGCCGGCGCAGCAGAACGCTGCGGGCGCGGGGCCCGGTGACCGGATGAGAAGGGTGGCGATCCTGGCGGCCGTCCTCCTCGTCGCCGCGCCGGCGACACCGGCCCGGGCGGGCGGCCTGACCGCCGAGCTCTCCACCGACCGGGCCAGGACCGGCGACACTGTCCGGATCACCGGATCCAGCTGGCCCGCCGGGCAACTCGTCCAGGTCGTCACCTGCGGCGAGGGCGGGCTCACCGGCTCGATCGCCTGCGACAACCGCACCGCGCTGGCCACCCCGGTCCGCGCCGACGGCACGTTCCGCATCGACATACAGGTCGGCGACCCGCCCCGGGCCTGCCCGTGCGTCGTGCACATCGGACTCGTGCAGGGCGCCGACGACTCGGCGGTGAACCTGCCGCTGACCATCACCGGTCACGCCTCGGGCCCGCTGCCCAGGACCGCGGCCCCGCCGCACGTGCTCACGCTCCAGGAGGCGCGGCTCTCCGGCGGGTCCCTCCTCGCCTGGTTCGGCTGGCCCGACCACCTCGAGCTGACCTACACCGTGCGCAACCCGTCCACCGCCACGCTGACCAGCGCCACGCTCAGCGCGCGGATGGCCGGCAACGGCAACGACGACATCTTCTACCAGGCGCCGGTCGGCAACATCGCGCCCGGGCAGAGCCGGACCTTCGTCGTGCCGGTCGAGATACCCCCGCTCGCCTTCGGCAGGTACGCGATGGGCGTCGACATCGGCGGCCTCGCCGTCGGGCGGGCGCACCACCAGGCGTACCCCTGGGGTCTGTTCGTCCTCAACGCGGCCGGGGTGCTGCTGATCGTCTGGGGCGTGCTGCGCCGGCTGCGCAAGCGGCGGCGGTTCGCCGAGCTGAGCGCGGCCGACGCGGTGCTGCCGGCGGTCGTGCGGCTCGGCGGGCTCGGCGCGTTCCTGGTCTTCGACGACGCCCCGATGGCCGGCCGGCTGCGGCGCCACGCCGGCGGAATGCTCAGCACCGAGGGGCTGCGGACCCTGATCGGCGCGGGCGGCGGCGCGCCGGGCGGCGGCGACTCCGTGCTCGACCTCTCCGCGCTCGGGCACGTGCTGGCCCGCCGGTACCCGCCCGGGCCGACGCTGGGGGACACCCTTCTCGAGGAGGACAGCCGATGACATCGCTGCCGGTACGCGCGGGCGCGGTGCTGGTGGCCTGCGTGCTCGCGTACACGAGCTGTGGTGCCCTGATGCCCGGCGCGGCCGCGCCGGAGGCGGCCACCGGGAGCGGCCCGGGCGTCACCGACGACGCGGTGAAGGTCGTCTTCATCGGCACCGACCTGTCGAAGACCGCCTCGCTCACCGGCTTCAAGGACCCCGACGTCGGCGACCCGGAGAAGCAGGTCGCGGCGCTGGAGTCGTACATCAACGCGCACGGCGGCATCGCCGGGCGCAGGCTCGACGCGGTCTTCCGGAACTACGAGGCGAGCAACGACTCCCCGGCCGCCGAGACCACCCTGTGCAGCAGGATCACCCAGGACGACAAGGCGTTCGCCGTGGTGCTCACCGGGCAGCTCCAGCCCAACGCCCGGCCCTGCTACGCCCAGCGCCGCACGCTCATGCTCGACGCCACCCTGATCGCCAACGACAAGGGCACGTTCGCCTCGCTGGCGCCGTACCTCTGGACCGGCTCCTTCCCCGAGTACGACGCGTTCGCCACCTCGTTCCTCGCCGTGCTCGGCCGGGAGAAGTTCTTCGACGGCCGCAAGGCGGCCGGCGTCGTCGCCGCCGACAGCCCCGCCAACCGGGCCGTCTACGACGGCATCGTCGCACCGGCGCTGGCCGAGCTCGGCGTCGCCGGCACGGTCGGCTGGGTCGACACCACCGACCTGGGCACCCTCAACACCGGGCTCAACCAGGCCGCCGTCAACTTCCGCGGCAAGAACATCGACCGGGTGTTCTTCCTCGGCGGCGCCCGGATCGCGCCGTTCTTCATGACCACCGCCGCCGCGCAGAACTTCACCGCCCGCTACGGCGTCTCCACCTTCGACAACCCGGCCTTCATGGTCGCGAACCCCGGCACCATCCCGCCGGCCGCGCTCAAGGGGATGGTCGGCGTCGGCTTCGCGCCCGCCCTCGACGTGCCCGACAGCCGGCTCGCCTTCCCGGACACCGACGCCGAACGCGACTGCCAGGGCATCTTCGCCGCCGCCGGGATCGACTTCCGGCGCCGGGAGAACGCCCGGGTGGCGTTCGGCTACTGCGACGCGGCCCTGCTGCTACAGGCGGCCGCCAAGGACATCGGCCCGGACCTCAACGCCGCGGCCTGGGGCCGCGCCGCGCAGGCCCTCGGCACCGGCTTCGCGACGGCGATCGGCTTCGGCGGAAAGCTCGGACCCGGCCGGTACGCCGCCGGCAGCGGATACCGGGTTTTGAGGTACGACGACGCGTGCACCTGCTTCGCCTACACCGGCGAGGTGGCCGATGTCGGTGCTTGAGGTGACCGGCCTGTGCGGCGGGTACGGCGCGATCCAGGTGCTGTTCGGTGTCGACCTGGCCGTCGCGGCCGGCGAGACCGTCGCCCTGTGCGGCCCCAACGGGGTCGGCAAGTCCACGCTGGTCCGGATGGTCGCCGGGCTCAGCCGCCCGTCGGCCGGGCGGGTCGCGCTGCGGGGCGAGGACATCACCGCCGTGCCCGGACCACGACGGGTACGGCTCGGCCTGTCCACGGTCATCGGGCAGCAGGCGTTCGGCACGCTGTCGGTGCGGGACAACCTGCGGATGCACGCGTACCCGAACGGCCGGGACGACGAGCCGCGGGAGGCCGCGGTCGACGGTGCGCTCGCCGTCTTCCCGCGCCTGGCGGCCCGCGCCGAACAGCCGGCCTCGACGCTCTCCGGCGGCGAGCGGCAGATGCTGGTGCTCGCCAAGACCCTGATCCAGAGGCCGGCCGCGCTGGTCATCGACGAGTTCTCGCTGGGCCTCGCGCCGGTGGTGGTCGGCGGCCTGCTCGAACTCGTGCGGCGGCTGGGCGCGGTCGGCGTGGCGACGCTGCTCATCGAGCAGTCGGTGAACGTGGCGATGTCGGTCGCCGACCGGCTGCTCTTCATGGAGCACGGCACGATCATCGCCACCCACACACCCGCCGAACTCCGTGATTCCCCCGACCTCGCCCGCCGCCTGGTGCTGGGTGGTCACGCGGCATGACCTTCGCCGGTTTCGACTTCGGGCCTGACAGGATCGCCATAGGGCTGTTCACCGGCCTGACCTACGGGCTGCTCGCGATCGGGCTGGTGCTCGTCTACCGGTCCAGCCGCTTCGTCAACTTCGCGCACGGCGCCATCGGCGTCTTCGGCGCGGCGGTCCTCGCCCGCCTCGCCGGCGCCCTCGGCTACTGGGCGGCGCTGCCCATCGCGATCGCGGCCGCCGCCGGCCTCGGCGCGCTCACCGAGGCGACGGTCGTGCGCCGCCTCCACCGCCGGCCCCGGGTCATCGGCATGATCGCCACGCTCGGCCTGGCCCAGTTCATCCTCGTGCTGGCCCTGGTCGTCGACCGCTCCAGCTTCAGCGGCGCCACGTTCCCGAAGCCGCCCGGCCTCCCGTCGTTCCACATCGGAACCACCGTCATCGGCCCGTCGCTGACCGCGATGCTGCTGCTCACCCCGGCGCTGCTCGCCGCGCTCGCCTGGTTCCTGCGCCGCACCCGCTTCGGCATCGGCATCCGCGCCGCCGCCGACCACCCCGACGCGGCGACGGTCAACGGGGTCGCCGCGCACCGCATGGCCGGCCTCGCCTGGGGCATCGCCGGCGCGGTCGCCGCGTTCTCCGCCATCCTGCTCACCCCGACCCAGGGCGTGCAGTCCATCGACTCGCTCGGCCCGGAGCTGCTGCTGCGCGGCCTGGCCGGCGCGGTCATCGCCCGGATGGCGTCGCTGCCGATCGCGTTCGCCGCCTCGCTCGGCGTCGGTGTCCTCGAACAGATCCTGCTCTCCGGCCAGACCGCCGGCTTCGTCGACGTGGTGCTCGGCGCGGCCATCCTCATCGCGCTGCTGCGCCAGAGACCGTCCGGGCGCCGCGACGCCGACCCGCCGCCTTGGCGGCGACCCGCCGGCGGCCCGGACCCCTGGGCCCGCGCCGGCCTCGGCCTGCTGCTCGCGGTCGGCGTTCTTCTCGCGTACGTGGTGAGCAACGCGACCGCATCGGTACTCACCGAGGTGTTCGGCTACGCCCTGGTCGGCCTCTCGGTGATCCTGGTGACCGGCGTGGCCGGGGAGCTGTCGCTGGGCCAGTTCGCGTTCGCCGGCATCGCCGCCGCGGTCTCGGTGCGGGTCGCCTCGGCCACCGGCAACATGTTCCTGGGAGTGCTGGCCGGCTGCGCGGCCGGCGCGCTCTCGGCGGCCGTCGTCGGCCTGCCCGCGCTGCGCCTGCGCGGCGTGGCGCTGGGCGTGACCACCCTCGCGTTCGCGCTCGCGACCAGCGGCTGGCTGCTGCGCCGGCCGTGGCTGCTCGGCGACGGCCTGGCCACGCCGTACCCCGTCTGGGACGGCTACGTGGTCAGCGTCGCCACCGACTACTACCTGTTCGCGCTGATGCTGCTGGTCATCGGCTGGTGGGTGACCTCGCGCCTGCGGGCCGGCGGCTTCGGCCGCCTCCTGCTGGCCCTGCGGGACAACGAGGAGGCAGGCAGGGCGCTGACGGTCGCGGCGCCCCTGCGCAAACTTCAGGCGTACGCCGTCTGCGGCGCGCTCGCCGGCCTCGGCGGCGTGGTCATCGGCTTCGGCCAGTCCCAGCTGAGCGTCAACAACTTCCCGGCCTCGGCCAGCATCGACGCGGTGGCGCTCGCCGTGGTCGGCGGCATGGCCCGCAACAGCGGCGCCCTGCTGGGCTCGGCCGTGATCGTCGGCCTTCCCGCGCTGGTGCCGCTCGGCATCCCCGGCCAGGCGGCGCTGACCCTGGGCTGGCTCCTGGTGGTCCTGCTGCTCCCCGACGGCCTAGGCGGCCTACTGGCAGACCAGCGCCGGCGACTGCCGGACCTCCGGCGCGGTCGGGAAGGCGGTGGCCCCGGCACACCCCCCAGTCACCCAGGGCCACCTCCCACCGCCACCGCACCCGACCCGGTCCCACCTTCGACCGCCACCGCACCCGACCCGGTTGCGTTCCCGTCCGCTACCGCGACCGCTTGGGGGAGCGGGCGGCTGCCTGCGGCGCCGCTTGTTCATGACGGCACGGGTGTTCCGCTGTTGCAGGTTGTCGGGCTGCGGCGGGCGTTCGGCGGTGTACGTGCCGTCGACGAGGCCGGCTTCGCCGTGGCCGAGGGTGAGATCGTCGGGATCATCGGGCCGAACGGTGCCGGGAAGACGACGCTGTTCGAGATCCTCGCCGGGTTCACCGCCGCACAGGGCGGGGCCGTCCACTACCGCGGGCGGCCGGTCACCCGGTGGGCGCCCGAGCGGCGCGCCCGGCACGGGCTGGTCCGGTCCTTCCAGGACGCCCGGCTGTTCCCGGCCATGACCGTGCGGGAGGCGGTGATGGTGGCGGCCGAGAAGCGGGCACCGTCGCGGCTCGTGGTCGACGTGCTCGGCGCCACCGGACCCGAGGAGGCCAAGGCGGCCCGAACCGACGAGGCGCTGCGGGTCATGGGGCTGGACGCCCACGCGCAGCGCAGCGTCGGCGAGTTGTCCACCGGCACCCGGCGCATCGTCGAACTCTGCTGCCTGCTGGTGCTCGAACCGCGCCTGATGCTGCTCGACGAACCCTCGTCGGGGCTCACCCAGGCAGACGGCGCGGCCCTCGGCGATCTGCTGCTGCGGATCCGCGCCGAACTCGGCACGACCGTCCTGGTGATCGAGCACGATCTGCCGCTGCTGTCCCGGGTGGCCGACCGGCTCATCGCGATGGACGCCGGCCGGGTGATCGCGCAGGGAACCCCCGACGAGGTGCGCGCCCACCCCGCGGTCGTCCTGTCCTACCTCGGCACCGATGAGGCTGCCGTGGCCCGGTCCGGCGCGCCGGCCGGCTAGAAGAGCGATGGAGGAACCGATGGCCCTTACCCACATCACCCGCCGGCTGGCCGCGTCGGCCGCGGCCGGCCTCGTGCTGGCCACCATGATCGTCCTGGTCGACGGCGCGCCCGCGGCGGCCGCACCGACCCTGCACGTCTCGAAGACCACCGGCCTCGCCGACGGCGAGCAGATCACCGTGTACGGCACCGGGTTCACCAAGAATTTGCAGCAGATCGCGCTCGGCCAGTGCATCAAGAACCCGAAGGGCCCGACCGACTGCAACCTCTCCGGCGGCTCCCAGTTCACCAACGCCGACGCCAACGGCAAGACCCCGACGCTGACGCTGAAGATGGCAAAGGAGTTCAGCGGCCACAAGTGCGCAGGCGGGGGCTGCGTGATCGCCGCTCAGATCCTGCCGTCGACCGCCTCCGAGGACGTCGTCAACGCGAACAAGGCGTCGGTCCCGATCACCTTCGGCACCGGCTCCACCAAGACACCGACCCCCACCGCGACCACCTCACCCGCCGCCGGCGCGACGACCGGCAGCACCTCGGCAGCCGGCGACGACAACCTGCCGACCACCGGACCGGGCCTGCAATGGGCGACCATCCTGCTGATCGGCGCCGCGTTCCTGCTGCCCGGCATCGGCCTGATCGCCGTCCTGCCCGCACGGCGGCGCCGGATCGCCCAGCTCCGCTGAGGACGGGGGCGGTTCAGGGCTGTGGGACCTTCTTTGCGCGGGGAGGGTTCCACAGCCCCGATCCGTCGGGTCAGACCTGGCCGGCCTTCTCCAGCGCGGTGCAGCAGGTGTCGACGATCAGGCGGGTCACGAGGTAGGGGTCGACGTTGGCGTTGGGGCGGCGGTCCTCGATGTAGCCCTTGCGGTCCTTCTCGACCTGCCACGGGATGCGCACCGACGCACCGCGGTCCGAGACGCCGTAGCTGTACTCGTTCCACGGGGCGGTCTCGTGCATCCCGGTCAGGCGGTCGTCGATGCCGGCGCCGTAGTTCTTGACGTGGTCCAGCGGCTTGGAGCCCTCACCGAGCGCCTCGCACGCGGTGATGATCGCGTCGTAGCCCTCGCGCATCGCCTTGGTAGAGAAGTTGGTGTGCGCGCCGGCGCCGTTCCAGTCGCCCTTGACCGGCTTCGGGTCGAGGGTGGCGGAGACGTTGAAGTCCTCGGCCGTACGGTAGAGCAGCCAGCGGGCCACCCAGAGCTCGTCGGCGACCTCGAGCGGAGAGACCGGGCCGACCTGGAACTCCCACTGGCCGGGCATGACCTCGGCGTTGATGCCGGAGATGCGCAGGCCGGCCTTGAGGCAGTTGTCCAGGTGAGCCTCGACGATGTCGCGCCCGAAGATCTCGTCGGCGCCGACGCCGCAGTAGTAGCCGCCCTGCGGTGCCGGGAAACCGCCGACGGGGAAGCCGAGCGGCCGCACGCCGTCGAAGAAGGTGTACTCCTGCTCGATGCCGAAGATCGGCTCCTGCGCGGCGAACCGCTCCGCCATCTCGGCCAGTTCGGCGCGGGTGTTGGACGCGTGCGGCGTCAGGTCGATGTTGAGGACCTCGCACAGCACCAGGATGTCGCCGTCGCCGCCGCGGATCGGGTCGGGACAGGTGAAGACCGGCTTGAGCACGAGGTCGGAGGAGTGTCCCACGGCCTGGTTCGTGGAGGACCCGTCGAAGCCCCAGAGCGGCAACTCGGCGCCCTTCGCGTCGTCCTCGAAGATCTTCGTCTTGGAGCGGAGCTTGGCCGTCGGCTGCGTGCCGTCGATCCAGATGTACTCAGCCTTGAAGCTCACGATCCACATCCTTCGGGTGGTGCTGACAGCGGCACCGGGGCGCCGTGGGACGACAGGGAGCCTGTCGACCTGCGGTTTCCCGGCCGTTGCCCGTATGTGAACGCGGTGTTACCTGGGTGTGCCCATGGTCACGCGCCGGAAGCGCCAGCACGGCATGGGCGGCGGCGCGCTCCCCCAAACCGCGCAAACAGACATGGGTCCGACGTCGCCGACCGCTTCAGCGTGGCCCCGCGCAGGTCGGCGGCCCGGCCACCGCTACCTACTGCCAGACCACCGAATCCGGAACCGCCGCCTCGGCGGCCGAGACCGCCTCCGCCAACGTGTGAAATCCCCGCGAGTCCGGCCAGAAGAGCCTGCCGTCATCGGGCCACCCCGGCCGATGCCGCACGTAGTACAGCTGGCCCTCCTCGTTCAACTCCGGAAACCTCCCCTGGCTCGAGGTCACCGCCGGCCTCCGCCACGGCATACCAGAAGTCGAAGTCGAGCCTGACCACCCGCACCGTCGTGGGCGCGATGCCGTCGTACAGCCACACGCCTGTCGCGACGATCGCCTCCATGCATCGAGCGTAACCAGGCCATCAGAACGCCCTGGGCTCCTCAAACTCCGAGGCGGCGGAGCTCGCCCGGGCGCGAGGAAACGGGACCGGTGCCGGTCGGTGAGTCCCACCCGACGGCTGGTCTCGCCTGGTGGGTGCCCCTGAGCTGATCCCACTGGGCTGGTGGTTCTGTTCGTCGGGTGTGTCTGTGCGGGTCCGGCCTGGCGGCGGGTCTCCGGCGGATGCCTCTGGTCGGTTTGCGCCTGGCCGGCCGCCTTGTTGGGCGAGCACGTATGCGCGGGCTTCCTGCTGCCTGGAGGTTCGCTCTGGTCGCCGGTCCGCCGGTCGAAGCGTGGTGACGCGTCGTGGTGGGTCGAGATGGTGCGGTTCGGCGCCGGGCGCCGGGCCGGCTCGACCGGAACTGGCGCGGGCGGCCGGGTGTGCCGCGGACTCGCCGGGTGTGACTCGTCCGGGCCTGCGGCGGTGTGCTCATCTTGTCGGCCGGCCAGCTGGCGCAGGCGCCGGGCGTGGCGTTGAGTAAGGCCCCATGCGCGGTGTCGCTCGTGGTCGCGGCGGAACTGGTCGCGCTCGGGGGAATAGTTGCGGGATGCGGTGCGGTCACGCATGGCGGCCAGTTCGCTGCTGGTGAAGAATTGAAGCTGCCGCATGGATTAATTGTCCCGGATCGGCCGACGGTTGTCCTTTCCGGATCCGCTTTCGATCATGCCAACTTGTCGAAGACAAACGCTGGACGAGGAATGGCTTCTTGATTAGACGGCCATGCAATGAAGCCAGAACGATGCGCGCCTGGGCCGACTGCTCGGTGGAATGCAGCCCGCGTAACCGGTGCGCAGGCCCGGGTAATCCATTGAATCAGTCTCCATCGGTTAATGGAGAACCTTCGACCTCAGAAGTCGCGGAGGAGGGTGCCGGCGCCGTACACCTTGTCGGTGATGTTGTTTTCGCGGAGGGCCATCCACCAGGTGGCGGCGTTGATGGCGATTACCGGTTTGCCGAGCCAGCGTTCGGCCTCGTCGGCGAGGCGGACCATTGACAGGTTGGTGCCGCATTGGACGATCGCGTCGATGTCGGGGGCGTTGACGGCGAGGATGGCGCGGCGGAGTTCGGGTTCGGTGACGTGGGCGATGGATACCGCTGTCGGGCACTTGAGGCCCTCGATGTTCGCCACCTCGAAGCCGATCTCGCCGAAGAAGCGCACCACGTTGGCGTCGCCGATCGGCTGGTAGGGGGTGACCACGCCGATGCGGCGGGCGCCGTACAGGTTGAGTGCTCGTTCGCAGGCCTCGGCGCCCGTCGCGACCTCCAGGCCGGTGATCTCGTGGATCTGGCGGACGAACTCGCGGTTGCCCTCGACGCCGCCCCAGAACGTCTCGGCCGACATGCCCATGACCATGTAGTCGGGTTCGCAGGTGAGTACCCGCTCGCAGGCGGAGCCGATCTCGGAGCGGATCTGCACGAGCAGGTTCTCGAAGTTCGCGTCGTCCGACAGGTCCTGGTTGCGGATGTGGATGCGGGAGAAGTGCGCGGTCACGCCCGCGACCGTCATCGAGTAGAAGTCGGGCTCGACGATCGTGTTGGTGGACGGGGCGATGACGCCGAACTTTCGGCGCCAGCCGAGTGCGTCGGTCATACGGGTTCTCCAACGGTCGTCACGGCCGGTGCGCGCACCGTGAGCCACGCCGCGGTCAGCAGCGCGAGCTGCGCGGCCGTGTTGAGGGACTGTTCGAGCCACTGGTAGGCGACGGTGTCGTGCGCGGCCGAGCCGCGCAGCGGCACCAGCGAGGTCACCAGGACCAGGCCGAGGACGTACAGGGAGACGGCACACCATCGCCGTTGGCGGGCCGCGATGACGGCGGCGAGCACGCTCACCGCGGTGACGCCGAGCACGGCCAGGATGAACATCGGTTGCAGGCTGCCGACCAGTACCGATGTTCCGGCGGCGAGCGTGAAGGTGAGCGCGAACGGCCAGACACGCACCCGCGCGCCGCGCCGCACGGCGACCGCGAGGGCCCAGACGAGCAGGGCGGCGCCGGCGGCCATGAGCGGGAACAGGGCCTGCTCCAGCAGGCGGGGGTCGCCGCCGCCGGCCGCGACCGTCAGCTTCCAGGCGCACTTGGCCAGCCCGCCGGCGCCGATCAGCAGGGCGCCGGCGAGCCCGGCGGTGCGGGCCGGGCCGGCCGGTACGGCGCGGGTGAGCAGGACGAAGCCGGCGAGGCCGAGCAGGACGGGCACGAAGTCCTCGACGGCCAGCCAGATCGGATAGTCCATCTCAGTCCTCGGCGAACAGGTCGCGCCTGCGGAACCCGGCGGTGGCGAAGCGGTAGGCCGCCTTGGGGCCGGTCAGCCAGGCCACCCGTCCGCCGTTCCTCGTGCCGGCAAGGACGCGGTCGGCGAGCCACGGCGCGACGGTCTCGACCCGGTCGGCGAGGATGTTGAAGATCTTCTTCGCCTTCTCGAACTCCTCGGGGGAGTAGTCCCGGGTGAGCAGGTCGGTGACGACCATCCCCGGCGACAGCAGGCCCACCTTGACACCGGTGTCCCGGAGCTCGCGGGCCATGGCCTTGGTGGCGTAGGTCAGGCCGCGCTTGGTGGCGCCGTACGGCGTGAGGCCCACGACGATCTGCCCGTTCGAGCCGAGACCCTCCATGTTCCAGAGCGCGCCGTGCCCCTGTTCGAGCATCGCGCCGAGAACCACCGCGCTGGCCTGGAGGGTGCCGCGCAGGTTCACGTCGACGACGGCGTCGATCTCGGCGGCGGGTAGCTCCCACAGCGGCCTGCGGCTGGTGGACAGCCCGGCGTTGTTGAGCCAGATGTCGACGCGGCCGAACCGGTCGACGGTCGCGTCCCACAGCTTGCGCACGTCCTCGCGCGACGTGACGTCGGCGACCACTCCGAGCGTACCGTCGGGGCCGTCGGCGGCGGACCGCCCGCAGAAGGCCACCGACGCGCCGCGCGCGGCGAACGCGTGGACCAGGCCCTTGCCGATGCCGCGGGTGCCGCCGGTGACCACCACGACCGGGGCGGTCACGGCGCCCACTCCAGCAGCCCGTGCAGCACCGAGTCGAGGCGCGCGCCCTCGAAGAGCTGGTACACCACCGACAGCCGCCGGCCCGCGGACATGCCCGGGGACGCGTCGACGGAGAACTCCCGGCCCTTGATCTTCCACACGTCGGTCAGGTGGAGCGAGGAGAAGGAGGCACGACCGAAACCGATGGCATTTCCGTACGCGCCGGGGCCCTCGAAGTGGAGGTCGTTGCCGTCGCGGCGGGTCTCCACCGCGAACTCCCGGTCGAGGCCCGCGCCGTCCCAGGTGATCAGGCGGCGGGTGCGCAGCAGGTCGATCGGCTCCAGCCCGATGGTGACCCGCACGGTGCCGCGCAGCTTCTGGTCGGCGCCCCACAGCTCGCAGTCGCCGGCGTAGGCGCCGGCCTCCTTGGTGGGCAGGATGTACGGCACCGGGCCGCACCGGGTCTCGTTGTCGATCAGCTGGTCGACGAGCGCCGGGTCGCGGGTGTACACGCCGTTGAAGCAGCCGACCACCGACCAGCCCTGGTACAGCACCGACGAGTAGACCTGGGTCTGTTCGTCGGGCAGCACCTGGTTCCAGGTGTTGAGGTCGACCTGCCAGCCGGGCCCGTAGTAGTGCGAGTCCACGAAGGACCCGTACGGCTGCCCCGTGCCGAAGAAGTCCGGCCCGGTGTACACCCGGTTCGCGTCCGAGTCGATCACACCGAAGGAGAACGGCGCGCCGAGACGGAACCGCCCCGCCAGGGCGCCGCCGCCGATCAGGCCCCCGTCCATCCGGTACGTGGTGACGCCGTCGGCGAACTCCGACGACCGCCGGATCTCCTCGAAGCCGCACCACGTGCCGGTGTGGTCGAAGAGCGACGGCCGCCCGTGCCACTCGCCGGCGATGCGCTGCTGCCAGACGGAGGGCTGGGCCGTCATCGGTTGTCCACCAGTTCGAGGCGGACCGACTCGCTCTGCTCCTCGCCGAGCAGGCGCACGGTCTGCGCCCAGACCGGGTCGATCTCGGGGCTGAACAGCAGCGCCCGGTGTGCCGCGTCCCGCTCGGGGTCGACGGCGGCCTTGACGTCCGAGGCGAGCAGCTCGAACCAGTGCCCGAGGTAGCCGTCGACCGCGTCGCCGATCCCCTCGAAGGCGTCCCGGGTCGCGCGGTTGACAAGCATCCAGGGCGACATCAGCGCGTACTGCCGCGGGGTGAGGTGTGCGGGGGTGAGCCCGTCGCGGGCGCGCACGTCCTGGTACAGCGCGGTGAGCGGCTCGTAGACCGTGTCCAGGTAGGGCAGCGAGGTGGCCAGGTCGACCCGGGGGATCAGGTCGAGGTGGAAGGCGTAGTTGTCGCCGTTGGCGACGGAGTCCAGCGTGAAGTGCGGTACGGCCGAGTCGGGCGCCGTGAACGCGAAGATCATGTGGCTGTCGAGGCCGATCGGCGGGACGGCCAGCGCCACGTTGACCGCCTTCACGACGGGACCGTCGCCGTGCCAGACCCGGATCCGGCCCACGGGCGCGGGGCTCATCGCCGAGGTCAGATCCCGGTCGCTGGACTCCTCGAGGGAGAGCCCGGCGAGAATCTTGTCGAGGGTGGTCGTGGCAAGGTCGGCGGGCAGGCTCATGCCATCGCCTCCGCTGGCGCTCCGGCGATGACATTCGTCGGGTGCTGAGTTGATGACTCGCTCGCAGGCTCGCTCATTTGATCTCCTCGTCGGACGGGCCCATCAGCTCGGCGGCGGCGACGGTCGGGTGTTCGCCGCGCGCCTTGTGCACCCAGGCGCGGGCCAGCTCGGGGTTCTCCCGGCGGGCCGGCGACGGGATCACCGTCGCGGTGCGCCGCGGCACGTCCCCGGTGATCTTGTCGTCGTCGGACAGCAGCCAGCCCTTCTCGGCCAGCTCCTGCCGGCGCCGCCGGTACTGCACGGCGATCAGGTCGCTGCGGATGTGCAGTTCGGCGCCGAGGTCGAAGGGGAGCAGCTCGGGCCGGACCTTGTCGACGACCTCGGCGTCCTCGTAAAAGATCTTGAGGGTGCGCTGGATGGCGTTCTTGTCGGCCCATTTGCCGGTGAAGAACGTGCGCAGCGCGACCCACTTGACCAGGGTGTGCGTCTCGTCGATCGGGATGTTCGTGTCGTAGATGATCAGGTCGCCCAGCGGCAGCCGGACGTGCAGCTTGATCATGTTCGGCAGCATCCAGCCGGCGGACGTGGTGACCGGCGGCCGGTTGTTGAGGTCCTGACCGCGCATCCGGGCGAACCTGCCCCAGATGCCCCGCGGCGCCGGCGGGTACAGGTCGACGGTGGCGAACGCCGACCACTCGTCCGGCTGCTCGAGCTCGTACTCGGGCACCTCGGGCTTCTCCGGGTTGCCGAACGCGCCGGCGTGCACGAACGGCGCGTGCGCGATGTCGCAGCCGTTCTCCAGGATCCGCTCGTAGTTGGCGTTCCACAGGAACTCGCCGGTGACCGCGCGGAACCGGCCGCCGTTCTCGACGAGATCGTCGAACTCGGGCCAGACCGGGATCGGCGGCCGCTCCTCCTCGGGCAGGTCACCCAGGTAGACCCAGACGAACCCGTACCTCTCCTGCGCCGGGTACGAGTCGACGCGGGCCTTGCGCGGCACGGGCCGGTCGGGCTGCGCCGGGATCTTCACGCACTGGCCGTCCGGCTGGTACTGCCAGCCGTGGTACGGGCAGACGACGCAGTCGTCCTTGAGCCAGCCGCCGGAGAGCGCCGCGCCCCGGTGCACGCACAGGTCGGACAGCGCGACGACCTTCCCCGACGGCGTGCGGTAGATGGCGAGGTGCTGGCCGAGCACGGTGACCCGGGCCGGCTTGTTCGTGACGCGGTCGGCGAACTCCACCGCGTACCAGAAGTTCTTGAGCACGGGGGTTACCTCCGCCGGAGCCGAAGCGTCTGGGTGGCCTTCTCCAGCGCGTCGCCGCCGGCGCCGCGCAGGTGTACGTCGAGGAACGCGCCGGTGACCTCGGCCAGCGCGGCCCGGGTCGCCGCCGGGTCCGTCGAGGCGGGAGCGTCGAGGAACGCGCGGGCGGCGGTCTCGTCGACCGGGTGCACGATGCCGAAGTGGTTGGCGCCCGGGAACGTCACGAGCAGGTTGGCGCCGTCGCGGTCGGGCAGGGCCTCGTCGAACGTACGGGAGATGGGGTCCCTGCGGGTCGCCGCGTCCTCACCGTAGCGGTCGGCCGAGCCGTTGATGACCCCGTCGTTCTCGCCGGCCATGAGCAGCACCGGTGAGTCGGCCTGCGCGGCCAGCACGGTACCGGCCGGCCAGCCCAGCATGGTGGCGACCATCGTGTGCGTGCCGTATGCCGCGACCGCCTTGACCTCGGGGAAGAACCGGGCGCTCTGCAACACCACCGTCCCGCCGGCCGAGTGGCCGATCAGCGCCACGTTGTCGAGGTCGAGCAGGCCCTCGACCGGGCCGGTCATCGCCCGCAGGGCGTCGATCACGGCGGGCACCGACGGCGTGGTCGCCCTCGTCCCGTACGCGCCGGGCCGCGCCGCCGCGAGCTCGACGCCCGGCGTGATGCCCTTGAGCCCGCCGAACAGCTCGCCGACCCAGTCGTAGGTGACCGTGACGTAGCCGCGTTCGGCGAGCGCGACGGCGAGCCAGCGGTACGCCTCCTGCCCGACGTTGACGCCCGACACGATGATCACGACGGGGTAGGGCGCGTGCGCCGGGTCGGCCGGGAACACCCCGGAGAGCCGCTCGGCGTCCGACCCGGTCGGCTTGGCCGGATAGAAGACCCGTAGGTGCGCGGTGTCGAACGGCGCCTGGGCGCCGGGAATCGTGGCGGCCCACCAGACCGACCGGACGCTCATGCTCCGGCCCCCGGCCGGGGCAGCTCGCGGTCGCCGCCCCAGAGCGCGCGGACCAGCTTGTTGGTCGTCTCCTCGCCGAAGAAGCGCACGCCCATGACGTTGGCCGGGTCGCGCTCGGCGATGTTGCGCCGGATCGTCAGGTCGGTCTCGGCGAGCGCCGCTCGCTCCGACTCCGGCACCGCGGTGGCCGCGTCGACCCAGGACAGCCAGCGGTCGACGTGCGCGTGCGCCCGGGCCGAGACGATCTCCAGGTTCCGCCGGCTGCGCTCGAAGGAGTAGCAGTACGCGGTCGGCGACAGGCTGGCCCGGATGAACCCGGCCCGCGACACGAAGTACTCGAACTGCGGATCGGCCCGCAGCTCCAGCCATTCGGCGTCCAGCGGCGCGTAGTACTCGTCGTAGTAGTCGCCGTCCTCGACCATGTTCACCCGGGGTACCGAATCGAGGTAGAACCAGCCGCCCGGCCAGACCAGCAGCGCGATGCCCAGGTGCGGCACCTTGATCTGCGGACCGAGCCAGCAGGTGAGGTGCAGGTTGGCGAAGCTCGCGCCCGGGTTGCCGAGCCACGAGTGCACCAGCCAGTCGACCTCCGGCCCCGAGTACGCCGCGAGCGAGCCGCCCGGGCCGTCCGGGTAGGACCCGTACGCCTCGAGCCCCTCGGTCGACGGGTCGCGGGTGGTCTCGAAGCGGGCGTCTATCTTCGCCTTCAGCGCGGCCAGCAGCTCCTGGTAGTAGTGGAACGTGTCGTGCACGTCGACGACCGGCGAGCCGTCGACCATGTCCTCCACGTGCGCAAGCGTCTCCGCCACGGTGGTTCCCCTTCGGAAGTTCTAACGGGTCAGGGCGTCCACGAGCCGCCACGGGCGGCCGTCGACGAGATCGGTGCGGCGCGACACCAGGCGGTTCGCGGCCTGTGCCGGTGCGACGACGGCCTCGGCGACCAGGGCACCGGCCGGCACGTCGGTGCGCACGGGTGTGGAGATGCGGCCGGTGAACGGGCCCTGCCACCGCGTCCACAGGGTGAAGTCGGTGCTCATCGCGAAGATGGCGGCGGGCTGCCCGGCCGGGGTGGCCACCACGACGTTGAGCCGGTTCTCGGCGGCCCGCTCGGGCAGGCCGAGGGCTAGTTCCCAGGGCTCCTGCGCGGAGTAGGGGACCGCGACCACGTCGGCGTCGACGAGCGCGGCCAGCCGGAACGTCTCGGGCAGCAGCGCGTCGTCGCCCACCACCACGGCCAGCCGCCCCCAGGGCAGATCGACCGGGTGGATCCGCTTGCCGGTCGGCGCCAGGCCGTGCGCGGCGTGCAGCTGCGGTTGGCGGGCCACCACGCCCGCGGCGCCGACCACCACGCCGACGTGTGCGCCGTCCTCGATGACCGTGGTCACCGCGTGCGCGGGGGTGCCGTCGAGCGCGGCCGCCAGCGCTGCCGGCGAGCAGGCCAGCTCGGGCAGCACGATCAGGGCCGCGCCGCCGCGCGCGACCGTGCGCACCCGGGCGGCGTCGCGCACCACGGCGACCGGCAGTGCCTCGGCTCCGGGGCCGCGGCTCCGGCCCACCGGCGGTTCGGCGATCGGGCCGTACAGCTCGGGGCGGCGTACGGCGAGGATGTCGGTGCCGTCCGGCCGGCGCTTGTCGTCGGCGCGGGCGGGGTCGATGTCGGCCACCACGACCGCCTCGCCGGTGCGCGGCGCCTTGGCCAGCACCGTGCCGTCCGGCGCCACGATCTGGCTCTCCCCGGCGCCGTGCAGCCATTGTGGCGGCACGCCGAGCCGGGCGGCGATGTCGGGGAGCTGGTCGACCGGCAGCAGCGGCCCGACCTTGTTGGCCGCCACCACCCACGCCTTGTTCTCCGCGGCGCGCACCGGGATGTGCAGGTCGGCCTCGTCGAGCGCGAAGCTGTTGAGGCTGTTCAGCAGCACCTGTGCGCCGCGCAGGACCAGCGAGCGGGCCACCTCGTTGATGACGCCCTCCATGCAGGCGTACATGCCGATCCGGCCGAGCGGGGTGGCCACGACCGGGCCGACCGCCGGCGCCGGCTCGAGGAAGTCGTTCTCGGCGCCCATCAGGGTCTGCTTGTCGCACGAGCCGGCGATCTCGCCGTCCGGGTCGAACAGGAAGTTCGTGCCGCCGGTGCGCCCGCCGGCGTACGCGTGCGTGACGTTGATCTTCACCCACATGCCGTGCCGGCGGGCCCGGTCGGCGACGGCGGTGAGGAACTCGTCGCCGGGCCGGGTGGCGAGCCGGTGCGCCTCGGCGCGGTCGGCGTACCAGGAGAGGTGGTTGCAGAACTCGGGCAGGACGACGAGCCGCGCCCGCCGCGCCGCGGCGGCGTCGATGACGCGCAGGCAGGCGGCGAGGTTCTCGCCCACGTCTCGGCCCGCCTCGATCTGCGCGGCGGCGACGCGTACAACGGGTGCCATCCGTGGTTCCCCCTAGCGAAACGACGTTTCCCAAAACTACACTCGGGGGCGGGGTTGGCAACAGGGGTCGGGAGGCACGAGTGCTGGTGCACGTGGTGATGATGAAGTTCGCCGACGACAGTGATGCTGCCAAGGCCCGGTCGCGTCTGGTAGAGCTCTCTGGCCGCGTTCCGCAGATCCGCACGATGGATTGCGAGGTCGACGAACTGCGTACCGCGGTCTCCTGGGACCTGGTGCTGCGCACGACCCACCGCGACGCCGACGATCTGCGGGAGTACCAGGCACACCCTGCGCACCACGAGTTCGGCGCCTGGGTGCGCCCGCTGCTGACCGACCGGGCGGTCGTCGACTACACCGGATAGGCGTCGGGCCCGCCCGCCGGGATCCCCGCGCCGGGGCGGTAGACGGCGGGCGCGTGGATCACGCAGGTCTGCGCGTACTCGGCCAGGCCCTCGCCGGCGTACTCGCGGCCCCAGCCGGAGCGTTTCACCCCGCCGAACGGCGCCCGCAGGCTCATCCCGGTGCGGTTGTGCGTGTTCACGAACGCGAAGCCGGCCTCGAAGCGGCGGGCGAAGGCCACCGCCCGGTCCTCGTCGGCGCTCCACACCGACGCACCGAGTCCCAGCTCGCCCTCGTTGGCGGCGGCCAGCACCGCGTCCTCGTCCTGGTAGCCGAGCACCGGCACGATCGGCGCGAACTGCTCGGCGGCGACCAGCGGGTCGCGGGGGTCGGGGGAGACGACAAGGGCGGGCCGCACGAAGTAGCCGGCCTCCGGCTCGGCGTCGAACCGGCCGAGGTCGCGGCAGTCGCCGGCGCGCAGGGCCTCGGCGGCCCGCCGCGCCTCGGCCGAGATGACCGGGCCCATCGTCACCCCGTCGGCGAGGGGGTCGCCGGTGACCAGCACCCGGGCGGCGGCCGCGAGGTACGCGTCCACGAAGTCCGGTAGCCGCGCGGCGGGCACGTACAGCCGCTTGGCGGCCATGCAGACCTGGCCGCTGGTGGCGAACGTGGCCATGACCAGGCGGTCCATTGCCGCGTCGTCGAACGGCGCGTCGTCGAGGAACACGGCCGGGTCGTTGCCGCCCAGCTCGAGCACGGCCGGGGTGAGCCGGTCGCCGGCGAGCGCCGCCACCGCCCGCCCGCCGGCCGCGCCGCCGGTGAACGCCACCTTGCGCACGAGGTCGTGGCCGACCAGGGCGGCGCCCGTCGCGGCGCCGCCGTGCACGACGCGCAGCGGGCCGCCGATCAGGGCGACGACCCGGTCGAGGGTGAGCGGTGCCAGCGGCGACGGCTTCACCACGACCGCGTTGCCGGCCGCGAGCGCCGGGGCGATCTTCAGCATGGCGAGGATGACCGGCGCGTTCCACGGCGTGATCGCGGCGACCACGCCGTACGGCTTGTGCTGCCGGATCAGGCGGCCGAGCCCGTCGTCGACCTCGCGGTCGGCGTACGCGGGCGGCGCGTGATCGACCACCCAGCGCAGGTACCGGACGGCGAAGCCGATCTCGCCCCGGCAGTCGCCGAGCACCTTGCCGGTCTCCCGGGACAGCAGCACCGACAGCTCGCCGAGGGCGGCCTCTATCGCGTCCGCGCCGCGGCTGAGCAGCGCGAGGCGTTCGTCGATCGGGGTCGCCGCCCAGCGCCGGAAGTCCGCGCCGGCGGCCCGGACGACCGCGTCCACCTCGGCCGCGGGGGTTTGCGCGACCGAGCCGACGATCTCCGAGACGCGCGCCGGGTTCTCCCGCCGGATCATGCCGCGACCGGGCGCAGCGAGGCGATCATCGAGCTCTTCAGCAGCGCGGCCCGCGCCCTGGCCGGGTCGGCCGCGGTCGCCCGCAGCGTCTCCAGGTGCGCCGCGCGGGCGGCCGGGTCGGCGTCGCGCATCCGCTCGTAGTTCTGGTGCGAGACGCTCTGCACGTACTCCAGGGCGATGCGCCGGCGTTCGGCGGCGGCCGCGGTCACGGCCGCGTCGTCGTCGCCGGCCAGTGCCTTCGCGTACGCGACAGCGTCGTGGATGCCGGAGTTCATGCCGAGCCCGCCGAGCGGGTTGTTGACGTGCGCCGCGTCTCCGGCGAGCAGCACCCGGCCGGCCCGGAACGTCGCGGCGACCCGCTGGTGCACCCGGTACATGCCGGCGTGCGCGATCCGCCACGGCCGCCCCGGGTCGTGGATCGTGAGCAGCCGCGCGGGCAGCCGCTCCAGCTCCGCGGAGTCGGGCGTGCCGTCCGGGGTGGGCAGCAGCACCCGCCAGCGGTCCGGGGTGCGCAGCAGCACGCACCACTCGACCGGGTCGTACACGTAGTTGACCGCGGCGAGCCCGTCCAGCCAGCCGGTCAGCTCGTCGTGCACCGAGGCGACCAGGAACCGCTCCGGGTAGGTGATCCCCGCGAAGTCCACGGCCAGCGCGCGCCGGGTCGCCGAGTGCGCGCCGTCCGCCCCGATCAGCCACCGCCCGTCGAGCGTCCGGCCGTCCGCGGCGATCGCGGTCACCCGGCCGGGCTCCTGCGCGATCCCGGCGACCGGCCAGCCGAAGTGGACCTCGCACCCGTCGTGCCGCAGCAGGTGGTCGAGCAGGATCGGGGTGAGCTTGGACTGCTCGCACTGCAACCGGTACGGGTACCGGGTGTCGCCGGCCAGCACGGCCAGGTCGAGCAGCGCGACAAGCCCCGCCCGCCGGTCGCGGTAGGCGAAGGTCGGCGAGACCAGCCCCCGCTCGTGCAGTTCGCCGGCCACGCCGAGGTCGTCGAGCATCTCCAGGGTCGGCGGGTGGAACGTCGAGGCCCGCGACTGGCCGGCCAGGGCGTCACCGGCCTCGAGCACGGTCACCCGCCGGCCGCGGCGGGCCAGGGCGAGCGCGGCGGTGAGGCCGACCGGCCCCGCGCCGGCGACCAGGATGCGGTTCACGTCGGCAGCCTCCCGGGCGCGTAGCGGCGGTCGAGATCGAGCGCGTCGTCCTGGCCGACCAGGGCGGTGAACGCGGACCAGGGCAGCCGGTCGATGTCGCCGGCGCCGCCGCCGGCGATGG
The DNA here is from genome assembly GCF_014205335.1 of Amorphoplanes digitatis. NCBI lineage: Bacteria > Bacillati > Actinomycetota > Actinomycetes > Micromonosporales > Micromonosporaceae > Actinoplanes > Actinoplanes digitatis. The sequence continues at coordinate 2,612,061 of NZ_JACHNH010000001.1, forward strand.
CCCGGTAGACAAGCGAGGCGGCGCGCAGGGCGGCGAGCAGCGCGGTGACCGGGTGCAACACCAGGCGGACCCCGACCTCGGCGAGGTCGGCGTCCGGGATCACCGGCCGGTCGCCGCCGGCCTCGGAGCGGTTCACCACGATGGGTACGCCGGGGAGCGCGTCGTGCAGCCGCGCGAGCTCGCCGAGATCGTCGACACCCTCGGGGAAGACCGCGTCGGCACCCGCGGCCGCGTAGACCCGGCACCGCTCGATCGCGTCTGTCAGGCCGTTCACGCCGTACGCGTCGGTGCGCGCGACCACCGCGAGCTGTGGCACCTCGGTGACCAGGGCGGCGACCTTGGCGGCCGCCAGGCGCACGTCGATCACCTCCTTGCCGGCCAGGTGCCCGCACCGCTTGGGCTGCGCCTGGTCCTCCAGGTGCAGCCCGGCGACGCCGGCGCGCCGGTAGGCGAGCGCCGTCCAGACCGCGTGCAGCGGGTTGCCGTAGCCGGTGTCCGCGTCGGCGAGCAGCGGCGCACCGTTCAGCGCCGGCACCAGCGTGGCGGCCCGGTCGGCGATCTGGGTGGCGTGCACGAATCCCAGGTCGGGCCGGCCGAGCGCGAGCGCCGAGACGGCCGCGCCGGACAGGTGCGCGGCCGGGTGACCGGCCTGCACGGCGAGGGCGGCGGTGACCGGGTCGTAGACGCCGGGCACGTGGGTGACGCGGCCGGCGTGCAGCAGGGCCCGCAGCTCGTCGGCTCCGGTCATGGGCGGCCGTGCAGCGCGAAGCCGCCCTCGACCCCGACCACCCGGGGATTGGTGAAGAACCGCAGGGTCTCGGCCGTGCCCTCCTCGGAGTAGCCGGAGAGGCCCCAGGCCGGGCGCGGGGTGAACAGGTGCAGGCTCATGATCGACGAGCCGTTGACCTTGACCTCGCCGGCCCGCACCCGCCGGGCGACGGCGAGCGCCGCCTCCTCGTCGGTGCCGACGACGTAGCCCTCCAGGCCGTGCCGGGTGCCGTTGGCCAGGGCGACCGCCTCGTCGATCGTGGTGTAGCCGTGCACGGCGGCGACCGGGCCGAAGACCTCGTCGACCGTGCGCGCCGGGTCCGCGCCGGTGACCAGCGCGGGCGCCAGGAAGTTGCCCCGGCCCGGCAGGTCCGGGCTGTGCACCGTGCCGCCCATGTCGTCGCGGGCCTTCTCGACCGCGGCCTTGTGGGCGGAGTGGATCAGCGGGCCGTAGTCGGTGTCCTCGTCGGCGGGGTCGCCGACCCGCATCGCGGCGATCCGGTCGAGGACGGCGTCGACGATCGCCCGCTCCCGGCCGGCCGGCACGATCAGGCGGCCCAGTGCCCGGCACCACTGCCCGTTCAGCGTGGTGAGCAGGTCGGCGGCGGCCCGCGCGGCCACCGCCTCGTCCGCGTCCGGCAGCACGATCAGCGGGTTGTTGCCGCCCAGCTCCAGCTGCACCGGCTTGATGTCCAGCGCGCAGGCCACGGCGACGGCCCGCCCGCCGGAGAGGCCGCCGGTGAACGAGACGGCCCGGATCCGCGGGTCGCCGACGAGTCGCCCACCGACGTCCGCGCCGCCGTGCACGAGCTGGAACAGCGCCGCGGGCGCGCCGGCCTTCTCAAGCGCCTGCGCGACGGCGAGCGTGAGCCGCTCGGTGCCGAACGGCGCGTACTCGCTGGGCTTGACGATGGTGGGGCAGCCGGCCGCGAGGGCGCTGGCGGCCTTGTGCGCGGCCATCGGCGCGGGCGCGTTCCACGGCACGAGGCAGGCGGCCGGTCCCCACGGCAGCCGCTCGACGACGACCTCCCGGCCGTCCTCGCGGGTGGCGACCGAGCGCAGCAGGCCGGCCCGGAGCTGGCCGGCGGCGAGGGCGAACGCGCCGGACAGGATCATCCCGAGCGGCCGGGTCTGCCGGATCGGCACGCCGGTGGCCCGCGCCTCGAGCACCACGATCTCCTCGGCCGCCTCGGCGACGGCCGCCGCGACGGCGTCGAGCACGTCGGCTCGGTCCGCATCGGACAGGTCCCAGGCGCCGAGCGCGGCGGCCGCCGCGACGGCGGCCTCAACGCGCTCGGGGGAGGAGCCCAGCGCCGGCCCGGCGACCGCGCCGGTCGCCGGGTCCTCCCAGTCGATGCCGACCGGGGTCGCGCACGGCAGCCAGGCGCCGTCGACCAGGTCGCCGGTCATCCGCGCACGCTCGCGAACAGCTCGTTCGCCCTGTTGCTGGTGATCACCGAGGCGGCCTCGAGCCGGCCGCGCTCCGGCGGGAACGTCATGACCAGGCCCATCGCCAGGTCACGCACGGCACGCCCGACGATCCCGTTCATTGTCGCCCCGGAGGTGCCGGACGCCTTGAACGCGCCCATCGCCACGTCGAACGCGGCCTGGCAGATCGAGCCCTTGGCGATCCGCCACTGCGCGTACACCTCGGACTTGGTGGCGATCGGGGGCTCGCACGTCTCCAGCAGCAGCTGCCGGCGCAGCCAGAGGTAGGCAGTCTCCAGTTTCTCGGTCATGTCGCCGATGATGACCTGATGCATCGGCGACTCGGCGATGGACCGGCCGGTGTCGGCGAAGGTCTTGCGGGTCAGCCGGTCGAGCGTGTCGTCGTAGACGCCCTGCGCGCAGCCGACGTAGACGGCGGTGATGGCGAGCTGATTACCGACGAAGCTGCCCCGGCTGCATTGCAGCATCTTCACGAACGCGCCGGGCACGGTGAGCGCGTCCTCTCGCGGTACGAACACCCGGTCCAGCCGGATGCCGTGGTTGGCGGTGCCGCGCATGCCCAGGCCCTGCCACTCAGGCCGCTCGGACACGCCGGGGGCGTCGCGCGGCACCAGGAACATGGCAAGGCCGTCGGCGGTCTCGCTGCCGTCCAGGCGGGCGGTGACCAGGTAGAAGTCGGCGACGCCGGTGGCGCAGCCGAACGACTTCTCGCCGGTCAGCCGCCAGCCGCCGTCGACCTCGACCGCGGTGGTGGCGATCGCGATGTTGGCGCTGGAGCTCTTCACCGACTCGCTGGCGAAGTTGGCGAGCCAGGTGCCGCCGGACATCAGCCGTAGCACCTTCTCGGCGAACGCCCTGACCTGCGGCACCTCGCCGTCGGCGAACAGCCCGGCCTCGATCGCTTCGAGGGGCAGCAGGCCGCGGGAGGCCGAGGTGTTGTGGAAGAAGTAGGCGAGCGCGGTGGACGGGCAGGCGGTGCCCATCGCGTAGGTGGCCGCGGCGAGGTCGCGCAGCGTGCCGCCGAGGCCGCCGTACTCCTCGGGGACGATCAGCCCGAGCAGGCCGGCGTCGCGCAGCAGGGCGATGTGCGAGATCGGGAACACGCCGTCACGGTCGGCCTGCTCGGCCTTGGCGCGCAGGGCCGGTAGCACCTGCTCGACGAGGGCGGCGCGTCTCTTCTCCTCGACGGTCATGTCGTCGACGAGTCGTTCGCCGGTGAGCCGGTCGGCCATCGATGTCACCTGACATCGAGGGCGGAAGCCCGGTCCTTCAGGGCCGGGAGGAGGTCCGGTACGACCCGGTGCAGTGTCGTCTTACACATGTCGTCTCCTTCTGTAAGGTTTGGGGGCATGCGGGCGGCGTACAAGTGTCGGGCCTACCCGACTCCCGAGCAGGCTGCGGTGTTCAACCGCACCTTCGGGTGTGTGCGTCTGGTGTGGAACAAGACCCTCGCGGACCGGCACGTTGCCTACCACCAGCGCGGCGAGCGCACCTCGTACAAGCAGACCGACGCGGCGCTGACCGGGTGGAAGAAAACCGAGGATCTGGCGTTCTTGTCGGAGGTGTCGTCCGTGCCGTTGCGGCAGACGCTGCGACACCAGCACCGCGTACGCGAACTTCTTCGCCAAACGGGCCTGCTCGTTGAGCTGAGCCTCTCCACCCGGGCATGGACATGCCCGGGTTGCCGCACCCGGCATGACCGGGACATCAACGCGGCCTCGAACATCCTGGCGGCTGGTCGAGCCGTGGTCAGGAAAAACCCTGGCTATGCCTGCGGAGCTGATGTCAGACGGCAAGGGCCCTCCCTTCCGCAATCGGCAATGAAACAGGAAACTCCTAGGGCGACCCAGGAAATCCCCGTCCTTCAAGGCGGGGAAGAAGTCAATCCCTGAGCTGGGCGAAGTCGGTCGCGGCCGTCGACGGCCTCGGCCGGGTCGATCGGGCCGGGCACCTCGAGTTGGCGGGACAGGTGGAGCAGGTCGCCCAGCGGCAGGCCGGCGGCTGGAGAGCCGGGGGCGACCGTGTCGAAGTGCGAGACGCCGCTCTTCATCGCGACGAGCGCGTTGACCAGGGCGAGGCTGTGCCCGCCGGCGAGCCGCACGCGCAGGGTGGCCGGGCGGACCCGGGCGATGGCGTCTTGCAGCACGCGGCGGACCTGGAGCGGCGACGCCGGCCCGGCCGGGTGCTCGGCGAGGCCGACCTCGTCGCAGCCGAGCGCGGCGAGCGCCTCGACGGTGGCGAGCACGAGCGGCTCCCGGGCCGGGTCGAACGCGTCGGCCACGTAGCCGGCGACGGTGGCGCCGGCCCGCCTGGCGGCGGTGACCTGGGCGGAGGAGGGCAGGCCGGTGCCGTCGGCGGCGACGAGGAACTCGGCGTGGCCGGCGTCGTGGCGGATCCGGGCGCCGGCCTCCCGCAGCGCCTGCGCGAGCGGATCGCCCGCCGCGACGTCCACCGTGAGGTGGATGGCCGTCGGCAGGGGATCGGCGACCTGGCCCCAGGTGCGCGAGTGGAACAGCAGCGGGGAGGTGACCCGCTGCGTCGCGGCCTCGGTCACCGCGCCCACGAAGATCGTGTGGTCGCCGCCCGGGTACGCGTGCGCGACCCGGCAGTCGAGCCAGGCCACCGCGTCGCTGAGCACCGGGACGCCGTTCGGGGTGATGGTCCAGTCCAGGCCCGCGAACCGGTCGGTGATCTCGGGGTGCTGCCCGGCGAAGCGGCGGCCGACGTGCGCCTGGTCCTTGCCGAGGAAGCTGATGGCGAACTTGCCGGCCGTCTCGAGCAGCATCCGGCTGGGCAGGTGGTTGCCCAGGCAGACCGAGACCATCGGCGGATCGAGGCTGACCGAGGAGAATGAGCTCGCGGTCATGCCGTGCGCGCCGCGCGCGCCCGTCGTGGTCACCACACACACGCCGCTCGGCCACTGTCCGAGGACGGTGCGGAACGTCGCGCTGTCGACCGGCACGTACGCCTCCCGGTTCGCCGTCGTGCGCCCTCGTCTGCCCCACTCGTTTCCCAATTCGTTTCGCAGGAGGAAACGGTGTTGCCGTGAACGTAACGAGCGTCGCCCGGTCGTGTCAACCGCCGCCGGTACGGCGTTTCGCACAGGGAAATGGCAGGCTACGCTGCTGGAGGATTTGTTCCGATTACCGTCCCGGGGAGTCCCGCTGTGCCCACCCGTACCGTGCCGTCGAGCCCCGCGGTCGCCGACGACGAGAACCAGTCGCGCTCGGTCGCCGCGGTCGAGCGGGCCATGGACGTGCTGCTCTACTTCGGGCGTACCGACCAGCCCGACCTCGGCGTCACCGAGATCGCGGGCGCACTCGGCCTCACCAAGGCCGCCGTGCACCGGATACTCACCGCGCTGCGCAGCCGGGACCTGATCACCCTGGACACCACGACCCGGCGCTACGCGCTCGGGCACGCGGCGGTCGCGCTGGGCCGGGCATACCTGGCCCGCACGGACGTACGCGCGATGGCCGCGCCCGAGCTCGCCTGGCTCTCCGGGCGCACCCACGAGACCGCAACGCTGTCGCTGCGCCGCGGCGACACCCGCCTCTATGCCGACCAGGTCGTCCCCGACCAGGAGCTGCGGCTGGAGGTGAGCCTCGGCATCCCGTTCCCGCTGCACGCCGGCGGCTCGTCCAAGGCGTTCCTGGCCTGGGTGCCCGACGCCGAGCTCGAGGCCTACCTGGAGCGGCACCCGCTCGAGGCGCTGACCGACAAGACCATCGTCGAGCCCGCGAAGCTGCGCCGGGACCTCGCGGCGATCCGCAAGCGCGGGTACGCCACGTCGCTGGGCGAACGCCAGGCCGGCGCCGCGTCGGTGGCCGCGCCGGTCTTCGACCACGACGGTCACGTCGTCGCCGTGATCAGCGTGGCCGGCCCGGCGCTGCGCTTCAAGCCGGCCGCCGGCGCACAGGTCGTCACGGACCTGCTCGACGCCGCCGCCCGCATCTCCGCCCAACTGGGCTACCAGATCTGAGCATTTGTCACATTCTCCACACGCTCTGTAACACGGGGTGCCTATGGTTGGCGCCTTGGTGTCCGAACGTCGTCACGCCGATGTGGAGGTGTCGCAACTGTTCGATGATGCTGACGGGGTCCCCTTCGAGGTTTATGTTTTTACCGACGAGACGTACGACAACCTGGTCGCCGCCGAGGTGAGCCCGTTGTCGGTCATCGAGGTGATACACGCGCACGGCGTGGTACGCCGTCACATCGGGCCGGCCATGCAGATCGCCGGTCAGGATCGCAACGGAACCTGGTTGGTCGTGGCCTTGATCGAGGACGGTGATGACGCATACACCGTCGCGTCGGCCCGCCACCTCGACGACGTGGAGATCGAGGCAATCACCCAGATCAAGGGGGAGCCCGCATGAATGGGCCCGATGAACACACCGCCTCCATGAACAGCCGGGACTGGACCTCGGCGCAGCCGGACAACCGCCAGCGGGGCGTGGGGGTGGTCCAGGCGGTGCGCATGTCGTACGAGATGACGGAGCGCCTGTTCACCCTGGCGCAGCAGCGCCGGATCAGCCCCAACGAGCTGATCAGGGAGATCGTCGCGGACTATCTCGACAGCGACGCCGACGAAATGATCACCATCCGGAGGTCCGATCTGCGCCGGGCCATCGACATCGCCGTGAAGAACGCCACCTGAGCGGTGGTCTAAAGATCGGCGAAGGGCTTGGCCACGCCGAGCAGGCCCGCCGCCAGCACGCAGGTCCAGATGGTCCAGACGTACGGCAGGCAGCCGTCGACGCTGCGCCGTAGCACGGACTCCGTACCCGGCCCGGCGGAGCCGCCCATCACCTCGGCGAAGGCCGCGCCGAACGGGCGCAGCGTGCGCCGGATGCCGAGGCCCGCCGCGATCGCCAGCGCGTAGCAGAGCACCTTGGCGCCGAGCCATCGCGGGTTGGTGTCGACGCCGAACGGCGCGCTCGCCACCAGGGTGTAGACGCCGGCGCCGGCCATCCCGGCGATCACCGCGACCCGGATCGCCCCGTCGATCCGGCGGATCAGCGGGTGCCGGCCGGGCTCGTGGTGGTCGGTGTACATCAGCCACAGCCAGACCAGGGCGCCGAGCCAGGCCGCCACCAGCAGCCACCAGGGCAGCAGCTTCATCCCGAACGCGTACCCGCCGTGCGGGTCCAGCGAGATCAGGGTGAGCCCGCTGGGCAGGAAGAGGATCAGGCAGATCTTGGGGCCCAGGTCCAGCCCGCTCATGATCTTCAGGGCGGTCAGGCGCGCGGCCGGGGCCAGCGCCGGGTCGATGACGTACCGGCTGGAGTAGAAGACGCCGAGGTCGCCGCCGAGCCAGAAGACCATCAGCACGATGTGCAGGTAGAGGAACGCGTCGAGCATGGGTAATGGAAACACTGATTCGCTGTGAGAAACAATCCCTTGACCGCGTGGATCCGGCGTCGCTAGCGTCGCCACCATGGTCGGCCGATACTTCGAAGACTTCACGATCGGTGACGAGTACCGGCATCCGTTCGGCCGGACCGTCTCCGAGGCGGACAACACCTGGTTCACGCTGCTGACGATGAACACCAACCAGTCGCACTTCAACGCGGACTACGCCGCGGGCACGCCGTACGGGCGGCTGCTCGTCAACTCGACGCTCACGGTCGCCATCGTGACCGGGCTGTCGGTGCTCGACATCAGCCAGCACGCGTTCGCGAACCTGGGCTGGGAGGAGATCCGGATGCCGAACCCGGTCTTCGTCGGCGACACCATCTACGCCCGCTCGACGGTCCTGTCCGCCCGCGAGTCGAAGTCGCGCCCGTACGCCGGCATCGTCACCTGCGCCACCACCGGGTTCAACCAGGACGGCGTCGACGTCATCACCTGGCGGCGCTCGATGCTGGTCTACCGCCGGGGCCACGGCCCCGTTGCGTCGTGATGCGCCTTGACGTGCAGCCGTGGGGCGAGAGCCTCGCCGAGCTGGTGGACGCGGCCCGCGCCGCCGAGGCCGCGGGCGCGGGGGTCGCCTGGGCGCCCGAGCTGCACCGCAGCGCGCCGGTGACGGCCGCGGCGATCGCGGCGGGCACGGCCCGGATCGGGGTGGGCACCGGGATCGCGCTCGCCTTCGCCCGCAGCGCGATGCTCACCGCCCTGACGGCGGCCGACCTCGACGAGCTGTCGGGGGGCAGGTTCCGGCTCGGGCTCGGCACCGGCGTCGGCCGGCTCAACCAGGACTGGCACGAGGTGCCGTGCGACCGGCCGGTGGCCCGCCTGCGCGACACGGTCGCGATCGTGCGGGCCGTGCAGGCCGGCGGCGATCCGATCGCGCACACCGGGGTCCGGTCCATCTCCGTGCGTGGCTGGCGGCGGCCGTACCCGCCCGCCCGCGCGACGACGCCGATCTACCTGGCCGCGGTCGGTCCGGGGCTGGTCCGGCTCGCCGGCGAGATCGCGGACGGCTGGCTGTCGCACGAGCTGTGCCCGCCGCGGCACCTGCGTACCCGGATCTGGCCGGCGCTCGCCGTCGGCATCGACCGGCAGGGCCGCGACCGCGGCCGCTTCGACGTGGTGGCCGCCGCCTGCTGCTCGGTCGCCGCCGACCCCGGCGTCGCGCGCCGACGGGCGGCAAACGTTGTCGGCTTCTACGCCTCGGTGCGCTCCTACGCGGACATGTTCGCCGCGGACGGCTTCGGCGAGGTCAGCGCGGCGGCGAGCCGGGCGCTGCGCGCGGGCCGGCCCGCCGACTCCCTCGGCGACCTGGTGCCCGGCGCCATGGTCGACGCGTACGCGATCGCCGGCACCCCCGCGCAGTGCGCCGCCCGCATCGCCGAGTACGCGCCGCTCGCCGACGCCGTCAAGCTCTCGCCACCGTCGTACGGGCTGGAGGCCGAAGAGGTGCGCGACGCGCAGAAGAGCCTCCTCGAGCTGGTCGGGAGCATGCCGTGAGACCACTCGCCGACATCCGGATCATCGCGATCGAGCAGTACGGCGCCGGCCCGTTCGGCTCGGTGCACCTGGCCGACCTGGGCGCCGAGGTCATCAAGATCGAGGAGCCGCGGTCGGGCGGCGACGTCGGGCGCTACGTGCCGCCCTACAACCACGGCGAGGACTCGCTGTTCTTCGAGACCTTCAACCGCGGCAAGCGCTCGCTCTCGCTGGACCTGACCACCCCGGCCGGCCGCGCCGTCCTCGACGACCTGGTACGCAACGCCGACGCCGTCTACTCCAACCTGCGCGGCGACGTGCCCGCCAAGATCGGGATCACCTACCCCCAGCTGCGCCACCTCAACCCGGCGATCGTCTGCTGCTCGCTCACCGGCTTCGGGATGACCGGACCGCGCGCGGAACAGCCCGGCTACGACTACATCCTCCAGGGCCTGGCCGGCTGGATGGAGTTGACCGGCGAGCCCGGCGGCCCGCCGGCCAAGTCCGGCCTGTCCCTGGTCGACTACTCCGGCGGCCTGGTCGCGGCGATCTGTCTGCTGGCCGGCGTGCACGCGGCCCGCCGCGACGGCGTCGGCATGGATTGTGACGTCAGCCTGTTCGACACCGCGATCGCCATGCTCACCTACCCCGCCGCCTGGCACCTCAACGCCGGCTTCACGCCGGAGCGCACCCACCACTCCGCACACCCGTCCCTGGTCCCGTTCCAGGTCTTCGCCACGGCCGACGGCTGGATCGTGGTGGGCTGCGCCAAGGAGAAGTTCTGGCGGCGCCTGGTGGCGGTCCTGGCCCTGCCCGCCCTCGACGACCCGCGCTTCGCCACCTTCGCCACCCGCCGCGAGCACGCCGCCGAGCTGTTGTCCCTGCTGGACGCCGCGTTCGCCACCCGCACGTCGGCGCGGTGGCTGTCCCTGCTGGAGCCGGCCGGCGTACCGTCGGGCCCGGTCAACGACGTGGCCGCGGCCCTGCGCGACCCGCACACCCTGGCCCGCTCCCTGGTGGTGGAGACCGACCACCCGCACTACGGCACGGTCCGGCAGGTCGCCTCCCCGGTCCGGGTGGGCGACGACCCGCCGGCCTACCGCCGGGCACCGCGCCGGGGCGAGGACCTGGGCTACGTCGCGGACCTGCTCGGCTACGACGAGGCCCGGGTGGCGTCGCTGCGCTCCGCCGGCGCCTTCGGCGAGGACAAGACATGAGGGGTACGCCCGCGGAGCCCGCCGCCGAGGTGCTCGCCCGGTGGGCGGCGGGCCTGCGATTCGAGGACCTGCCGGCCGACGTCGTCGAGGCCGCGCGGCGGCACCTGGTCGACGCGCTGGGCTGCGCGGTGGCCGGCATCCGGCGTTCCGCGGCCGATCCGGCGCTGGCCGTCGCGGCCTCGCTGGGCGGCCCGCCGGAGGCCCGGCTCTTCACCGGTGAGCGGGTCGGCGCGGTCGCGGCCGCGTTCGGCAACGCCGTCGCCGTGCACGCGCTCGACTTCGACGACACCCACCCCGGCGGGCTCGTGCACGCCGGCGCGGTCACCGTGCCCGTGGCGCTCGCGGTGGGCGAGCAGGCCGGCGCGTCCGGGCCCGCCACGCTGACCGCGCTGGTGGCCGGCCTCGAGACGGTGTGCCGGCTCGGCGCGGCCGCGCCGCACGGCTTCCACGCGCGCGGCCTGCACGCCACCTCGATCTGCGGCCCGGTGGCCGCCGCCGTCACCGCCGGCCACCTACTCGGCCTGGACGCGCCGACGATGACCGCCGCCATCGGCATCGCGGCCAGCGCCGCGTCCGGCCTGCTGGAGTTCCTGCACAGCCCCGCCGGCACCAAGCAGCTGCATCCCGGCACGGCCGCGGCCAACGGCATCCTCGCCGCCCGGCTCGCCGCCGCCGGCGCGACCGGCCCGTCCGGCGCCCTGGACGGCGAGTACGGCCTGTACGCCGCGCTCGCCGGCCGCGCGCCGATCCGCGACGTGCTGCTCGGCGACGGCTGGGAGACCACCCGGATCGCCGTCAAGCCCTACCCGTGCTGCCAGCTCTCTCACGCCTCGCTCGACGCGGCCCGTCCGCTCGCCGGCGCCGCGCCCGCCCGGGTGACGGTCACCCTGCACCCCGGCGCCGTACCGATCATCGCGGGCCCGGAGAAGCGCCGGCCCCGCAGCGCGTACGAGGCGAAGTTCAGCGTCTACTTCTGCGTGGCCGCCATGCTGCTCGACGGCCGGGTCGGCCTGGACACGTTCGACCGCCTCGACCGCGCCGACCTGCTCGCGCTGGCCGCCCGCATCGAGGTCGTCGCCGAGCGCGGCGCGGACGTTCCGGCGCGGGCGCCGGGCGTGGTCGAGGCCGACGGCCGCCGGTCCGTCGTGGACCGCCCGGCCGCACCCGACGTCCGCGCCAAGGCCGCCGCCAACCTCGGCGACCGCGCGGGCGCCGTGTTCGCGGCCGTCGACGCCGGCGACGGCGCCACCGGCCTGCTCGACGCGATCGAAGGGTGCCTCACGTGACCGTGTACCTGCCGGCCGTCGCCGGGTATCCCGCCCTCGCCGCCGCGCTCGCCGAGGCGGGGCTCGGCGTCGGCGACATCGTGCACGTCACCGAGTACGTGACCGGCCCACTTCGCCTCGCCCCCGCGCGGCGGATCGCCCTGGCGGGACATCGAGTGCCCGTCTCCCGGGTGCCGGTCGAGGCGGTCGTCGGCGGCTCCAGGCCGTACGCGCTGGGGGTGAGCGCCCACCCGGGCGGCGGAACCCTGCTCACCAGCGGGACCGACGCCGTGCGCGTCGCCGACGGACTCGTCCACCTGCCCGGCGTGCACACGACAGCCGGTGGATTCCGGGAGCAGTACCGCTGGTGCCTGGACCGGATCGCCGCCCTGCTCGACCTGGCCGGGCTCACGCCGGCCGCACTCGCCCGGACCATCGACTACACCGCCACCGCCACCCGCGCCGAGTATCCGAGCTGCGGGCGGCCCCGCCGGGACGTGCTCGGCCCGGGACCGGTACACCCGGGCGCCGCCGGCATCCTGGTCGACCTGCCCGTCGAGCCCGGCGCGCGGGTGGCCCTCGACGCGCTCGCCGCGACCGGGCCGCTGTCGGTCGTCAACCCCGGGTGGGAGCGCTACGAGACGCTCACCTACAAGCCGGCCGTGCGGGCCGGCGACAAGCTGATCCTCTCCGGCTTCGGCGCGCTCGACCCGGTCACCCAGGTCGCGCTCCACGCCGGCGACCTCGTCGCGCAGGCGGAGTACCTCTACGCGAGCATCGAGACGGTGCTGGCCGCCGCCGGCGCGTCCGGCTCGCGGGTGACAAGCCTCATCGAGTACGTGACGCCGGACGCCGTCGCCGACTATCCCCGCACCCGGGCCCTGCGCGAGCGGCACTTCCCGAACGCGGCGGTCACCGCCGTGGTCTGCTCGGCCCTGCTGCGCCCCGAGTTCATGCTGGAGACGATCCCCGCGGTGGTGCCGGCATGACCGGGCTACTGACACCTGAGCTGGCCGCACGGATCGGTGAGGAGGCGGTCTACACCGCGCCCGAGCCGCTGGGCCGGGCCGCGATCCGGTACTTCGCGCTGGCCACCGGCGACACCGACCCCGCGCACCTGGCCGGCGAGGTCGCCCCGCCCACCCTGATCTGCGAGACCAACCAGTACGCCGGGCTGCCCCGCGACGCCGACGGCTACGCCGGCCACGGATGGGGCATCGAGGTGCCCGGCACCCGGCTGGTGCGCGGCGGCAACGCGTACCACTTCGCGCGCCCGATCGGCCCGGACGACGTCGTCACCGCGACCTGGCGACTGTCCGGCATGGACGAGCGGACGACCGGCGCCGGCAAGCGCATGCTGGTGGTGACCTCGACCGCGGCCTACACCGACTCCGAAGGCCGCCTGCTGGCCACCAACGAGGAGACGCTGATCTATGTCGAGCGTTGAGTTCCCGCCGCTGATCCGCACCATCGAGCTCCCCGACATGATCGCCTACGCGGGCGCGACCTGGGACTGGCACCGCCTGCACTACGACGCCGGATACCTGTCGGACCACGGCCTGGACCGCCCGGTGGTCGACGGCCAGGTCTTCGGCGCCTACCTGGCGATCGCCCTGCGCGGCTGGTTCGGCCCCGCGGCGGTCATCACCGACCTGTCGTTCCGCTTCCGCAGCCTGGTCTTCGCCGGGGAGACGATCCGCTGCCTCGGCGAGCCGCGGCGCCTCGACGCGACAACGGCCGAGATGGACCTGCGGGTCGAGGTGGCCGACGACGGCCGCCTCGCGGTCGCGCCGGCCTCCGCCACCGTGCGCCTGCCATGACCGTCGCCGTCGCCGTCGCGGCCGAGTGCGACCTGTGGCTCACATGACCGTCGCCGTCGTCGGCGCGGCCGAGTGCGACCTGGGGCTCACCGGCAAAAGCGTGCTGGAGCTGCAGAGCCAGGCCGTCACGCGGGCGCTGGCGGACGCCGGCGTCGCGCTGTCCGAGGTGGATGGCCTGGCCACAAACGGGATCTCCCGCTTCTCGGCCACCCAGCTCGCGGACTGGCTGGGCATCCGGCCGGCGTGGTGCGACTCCACCTTCGCCGGCGGCGCGGTCTTCGAGATGTACGTCGCCCGTGCGGCACAGGCGATCGCCGCCGGGCAGTGCACCACGGTGGTCATCTCGTACGCGTCGAACCAGCGCTCCGCCCGCTCGCGCACGCTGGCCGGGATCGTGGAGGAGGGCACGCCGGAGGCGGTCTTCGAGGCGCCCTTCCGGCCGCTCTACCCGATCTCCTACTACGCGATGGTCGCCCAGCGCTACCTGCACACGTACGGGCTGGGCCACGAGGCCCTGGCGTCGGTCGCGGTGGCCGCGCGGGAGCGCGCACTGCGCAACCCTGCGGCCTGGACGTACGGCAAGGGGCCGCTCACGATCGACGACGTGCTGGCCGCCCCGATGATCTCCACGCCGCTGGGCAGGCACGACTGCTGCCTGGTCACCGACGGCGGCGGGGCGATCGTGCTCACCTCGGCCGCCCGCGCCCGCGACCTGCCGGGCCGTCCCGTCACGGTGCTCGGCTACGGCGAGTCGCTGACGCACACCGGCATGGCGACCGCGCCCGACCTGCTGCGCACCGGCGCCGTCGACTCCGGTCGGCGCGCCTTCGCCCGGGCCGGGCTCACGCCGGCCGGCATCGACGTTATCCAGCTCTACGACGCGTTCACGATCTCGGTGCCGCTGGGCCTGGAGGCGCTGGGCTTCGCCGCGCCCGGCGAGGGCCTGCACGCCCGCATACCGCACAACACCGGCGGGGGCGGGCTGGCCTACTGCCACCCCGGCCAGCTCGGCGTCCTGCTGCTTGTCGAGGCCGTCCGCCAGCTGCGCGGCGAGTGCGGCGAACGCCAGGTTCCCGGCGCCCGGACGGCCCTGGTGCACGGCACCGGCGGCATCTTCTCCAGCCACGCCACCGTGATCCTGGGGGTCGATCGATGATCGACGCCGACGCCTGGTGGGAGGCGACCCGTGACCGTCGTCTGCTGCTCCAGCGCTGCCTGGACTGCCGGAGATTTCAGCATTACCCGCGGCCCCTCTGCACCAGTTGCGGCGGCGATCGCCTCGACTTCGTGGAGGCCGCCGGTACGGGCACGATCGACAGCTTCACGATCGCGGAGCAGCACACCCTCGCCCGGGTACGGCTGGACGAGGGGCCGATCCTGCTCACCCATCTCGACGGCATCGACGACCCGTCCTGCGACCAAAGTGTCCGACTCGCCTGGCAGGCCCTGCCGGACGGGCGCCACCTGCCTGTTTTTCGGAGTGCCGACAATGGACTTTGAGCTCAGCGACGAGCAGCGCCTCTTCCGGGAGGTGCTGCGCGACTTCGTGGACCGGGAGATCCGGCCGGTGGCGCAGGAGTGGGAGGCGTCCGGCCGCTACCCGGCCGAGATCGTCGAGACCATGCGGGAGATGGGCCTGTTCGGGCTCACCGTCCCCGAGGAGTACGGCGGGCTCGGCGCCGACATGGTCTCGTTCGCGCTGGTGTTCGAGGAGATCGCCAAGGGGTGGATGGGCGTCGCCGGCATTCTCGGCAGCCACTCGCTGTCCTGCTGGCTGATCGCCCGGCACGGCACCGAGGAGCAGCGGCGGCGCTACCTGCCGGACCTGGCCAGCGGCCGGCGGCGTACCGGAATCGCCCTGACCGAACCGGATGCCGGCACCGACCTCCAGGGCATCGCCACCGTCGCGGTCCGCGACGGCGACGACTTCGTGATCACCGGCCGGAAGACCTGGATCACCAACGCGCGCCACGCCGACCCCCTGCCCGTGCTCTGCAAGACCGACCCGTCGGCAACGCCCCCGCACAAGGGCATGTCGGTCATCCTCGTCGACGCCGGAACGCCGGGCTTCACGGTCGAGCGCGACCTGCCGAAGCTCGGCTACCGGGGCACCGAGTCGTGCGAGGTGCTGCTCGACGGCGTACGGGTGCCCGCCGCGAACCTGCTCGGCGGGGTGCCGGGCCGCGGCATGCAGCAGGTCCTCTCCGGCCTGGAGACCGGACGGATCAACGTGGCGGCCCGGGCGCTGGGCATCGCACAGGCCGCGTACGACGAGGCGCTGCGCTACGCCGGTCAGCGCCGCGCGTTCGGACGGCAGATCGGCGACTTCCAGGCGATCCAGCTCAAGATCGCCGACATGGCGAGCCAGGTGCAGGCGGCCCGGCTGCTCGTGTACTGGGCCGCGGCGCGCGCCGACGGCGGACACCGGGTCGACATGGAGGCCGGCATGGCGAAGGCGTTCGCCTCGGAGGCCGCGGCGAGCTGCGCACTGACCGCGATGCAGGTGCACGGCGGCTACGGATACTCCAAGGAGTTCGTGGTGGAACGCCTCTACCGGGACGCCCCGCTCATGATGATCGGCGAGGGCACCAACGACATCCAGCGCATCGTGATCGCCCGCGCGCTGCTCTCCGGCGCGGCGACGATCGGATGAGGTCCTACCTGTACGTGCCGGGCAACCGGCCGCAGATGCTGACCTCGGCGCTGTCCCGGGGCGCGGACGCCCTGATCGTCGACCTCGAGGACGCGGTGCCGCCGGCCGAGAAGCCCGCGGCGCGCGAGGCGGTCGCCCGCTGGCTGCGTACCCTCCCGCCGGACGCGCCGGTCCACGTCCGCGTCAACTCGGGCGACGACGGCCTCGACGACGCGCGGGCGGTGGTCTGCCCCGCGCTGCGCGGGCTGACCGTTGCCAAGGCGGACACGGTCGGCCGGCTCGCCGAGATCTCGGCCGTCCTGGACCGGGCCGAGCGGGCGGCGGGCCTGCACCCCGGCGCCGTCGACCTGGTGCCGCTGCTGGAGACGGCGACCGCGATCCTGTCGGCGCCGGCCCTCGCCGCGGCGCCGCGGGTACGCCGCCTGCAGATCGGCGAGGCCGATCTGGCGGCCGAGCTCGGGGTCACCCCGGGCGAGGACGAGCGCGAGCTGCTCCTCGTACGCTCCGCGGTGGTCCTCGCCTCCGCCGCGGCCGGCATCGAACCGCCGGCCGCCGCCGTGACCACCGACTTCCGCGACCTCGACCGGCTGCGCCGCGGGACGATCGCGTTGAAGCGGATGGGTTTCCGCGGCCGGGCCTGCATCCACCCCGCGCAGATACCCGTGGTCAACGAGGTCTTCACCCCGACGGGCGAGGAGCTGGCGGCGGCGCGGGACCTGGTGTCCCGCTTCGAGGCGGCGGGAGGGGGAGTCTGCCTCGACGCACGCGGCCGCATGGTCGACCTGGCCGTCGTGCGCGAGGCCCGCCGCACCCTGGCGGCCGTCCGGTAGGACTGCCTACTTAAGTCGCATCAATCCGGCATGCGTGGTTCGAAAGTGGCATTTGTCGAGATAGAAGTACTCAAGGCGAGGTTCGAAGTCGACGTGCAGCCATTCACATCCGGCGGCGCGGGCCTCCTCGGCCGCGGCCTCGACCAGCGCGGCACCTATGCCGTGCTGCTGTCGTTCGGGATCGACGGCGGTGTCGAGGAGGAAAGCGTGGCCGCCGCCGTCCCAGCAGACCTGGACGAACCCGATGAGCCGGCCGTCCTCGAAGGCGCCGATCCAGGTGAGCGCGTGCCGCTCCAGCCGCTGTGACCAGGGCCGAACCTCGCCGGAGTCGCCGCCGAACGCCCGCGCGTGCAAGGCACTGAGCTGACGGTCGTCGACCGTGAACCGGGGCACGAACTCGATCGTCACCCGGTCACGCTATCGCTGTTCCCCGACCCGGTGTCGAAGCCAGGACCCACTCGCCTCGGCCTGCGCCGGGGTGTCAGCGGATCAGTTGCCGTACTTGCGGTAGGGCACCGACCAGTCGCCGAGGCCGTTCCAGATCTGGACCGGGCGGGGGCTGCGCTTGACGTCGACGATGTCGCCGACCACGAAGTTCTCGTAGACCCACTTGGCGTCGGCCACGCTGAGGTTGATGCAGCCGTGCGACAGGTTCGCGCGGCCCAGCGAGCGGTTCCACGGCGCGGCGTGCAGGAACTCGCCCGAGTAGCTGATGCGGGTGCAGTACTCGATGTCCTCGGGGGCGTAGTAGTTCGGGTCCTTCGGGTCGGTGACGCCGTAGCTCTCCGAGCTCATGCTGTGCACCCGCTCCTTGGAGAGCACGACGTGGGGGCCGCCCGTGGTCCAGTAGCTGATCTGCTCGCCGTTGGAGCCCGTGGTGCCGCCGCCCTTGCCGAGGCTGCTCTTCATGGTGCGGACGAGCTTGCCGTTGATGTAGACCTTGGTCATGCGCGTCTTGTAGTCGCAGACCGCGATCAGCTGGCGCCCGATCTCGAAGTGGGTCGACGAGTTCTTCGCACCATATGTCGTCTTGCCGAGCTTGACGCCGAACGCCTTGACGTTGACCTTGATCTTCGTGCCGCCGGTCCAGTACTTGGCCGGGCGCCAGTGCACGGTCTTGCTGTCCTTCCAGAAGAACTTGCCCTCGACCTTGGGCGTGGTCTCGATCTCGATGGCCTTCTCGGCCGCGGCCTTGTTGACAGCGCGGTTGAACGCGATGATCACCGGCTGCCCGGCGCCGTACTTGTTGCCGGTCTTGAGGGAGCTCATCGCGTTGGCCTGGAAGGTGACCCGTGCGAGGTTCTCCGGCTTCACCGTGGTGAAGGTGGAGGTGTGCTCGCTCGAGGTGCCCTTGCTGTCGGTGGCCGTCGCGACCACGTTGTAGGTCTTGCCGTAGGCGAGTTCGTCGGTCGCCTTCCAGGTCCCGTCGGCCTGCATGGCGCCGCTGATCGTCGTCTTGCCGGCGGTGACGGTGACCGACTGGAGCGTGCCGCCCTCGGCGGCGACGACGACCGGCTTCACCGGTGACACCCCAGTGGCGCCGCTCTCCGGCGTCACGCTCAGCCTGACCGCGGCGGCCAGCTCGGTCTCGGCGACCGGCTCGACCCAGCCGCCGGCGCCGGACGCGCGGCGTGAGGAGGAGCAGCCGGCGGCGCCGGCGGCCGCGGCGGCCGCGGCGATGCCCAGTGCGCCGATGATGACGTTACGTCGCTGAATCATCGCTCTCACAATCGAGGGGTCCCGGTCGGCGCCATCCGTGGCCCTGCAAGTCTGTGACGCGACAGAGGATCGAACTGTTCGGATGGGCTCTGGTGGAGGCCATCTTGGCAGATATGGATCTAGTCCGGTACACCGCATCGAGCCTCGAAAGTGTCGAGACTCCGTCTGACCGCAGCGATATGACCGGAAGATGCCGAATAGTGGCTTGTTACTTCAGGTACGAGGCGAGCGGAATGTTCTGCTCGCGCAGTGCGGCGGTGATCACACCGGCGATCTGCCTCGCGCCGGCGGCCTCGAAATGGGTGTGGTCGTTGCAGAAGAACGCGCCGACCGCGCCGGTCGTGTAGTCGCCGTTGTTCGGGCACAGCTTGAGCGAGTTGTACAGCGCCACGCTCCTGGCGTGCAGGTCGATCACCGGCACGCCGTTGGCGGTGGCGGCGTCCTTCGTCTCGGTGACGAAGCCGCGGTTGCCGACGGCCGTGCCACCGCTGCACGTGATCGCGGCGACCGGCGTGACGAGGACCGGTCGCACGCCGCGGGCCTTCGCCGTCGACGCCATCACGCCGAGCAGCTCCTTGAAGCGCGCCGTTCCGACGTGCCGGGGGCAGGCCGTGTCGCCGTCGTTGATGCCGAACTGAACGATCAGGTAGTCGCCGGACCGGAAGCCGTCGAGCATCGCCGTCCACCGCGAGCTGTAGGCGGTCGAGCTGAGCGTGCACTCGCCGGCCGCGTTCTTCGTGCCGGTGACGTTGCCCTCGTACAGCCAGGTCTGGATGCTGCGGCCGCCGACGGCGCTGTTCTGCACGGTGACGCCGGCGGTGAAGTACGCGGCGAGCTGGCTGCCCCAGCCGATCGGGCACGTGCTCGCGTTCATCATCGTGGAGTCGCCGGCCATCCAGACCTTGACGGCCGGAGCCGCGGTGGCCGGCGGGGTGCTCGGGCCGGTGCACGGCGTCGGTGACGGCGCCGTGCCGCCGGCGCAGGCGGTGCCGTTGAAGGTGAACGACGACGGCACCGGGTTGGCGCCGCTCCACGTGCCGTTGAAGCCGAAGCTCACCGACGCCCCGGTGGCCACCGAGCCGTTGTAGCTCGCGTTGGTGGCGGTGACCGCGGTGCCGGAGACGGTGACGGCGGCGTTCCATGCCTGCGTGACGCCCTGCCCGGGCGCGAGCGCCCAGCCGAGGGTCCAGCCGGTCACCGGGTCGCCGAGGTTGGTGACGGTGACGTCGGCGCCGAAGCCGCCGGCCCACTGGCTGGTGATCGTGTAGGTGACGCCGCACGCCGGTGCGGCGGCGCGCGCGGCGGCGATGCCGAGGCCGCCGGCCGCGACGGTCAGCGCGGCGGCCGCGAGGACCGTGAGCGGCGCGCGGAACGCCGTCATCGGAGCTGCCCCAGCCGCGCGGTGATGATGGGTGCGAGCCGGTCGGTGACGGCCTGGTGGCCCTTGTCGTTGGGGTGCACCGAATCGCTGAGGCCGTCCGCCGGCAGCCAGCCCGTGGTGTCGACGTAGAACACCCCGGCATCGCCCGCGGCGTTGCGCGCCTGCACCGCCGCCTGTGTCTCCGCCGCGTACCGGCCGATGAACGTACGCAGGGCGAAGAGCTTGGCGTTCGGGAACTTCGCCCGGATCCGGGTGAGGAAGGCGAGGTACTTCGCCTGGAAGTTCGCGCCGCTCACGCCGTGGCTCTTGTCGTTGGTGCCGAGGTTGATCACCACGGCGGCGGGGGTGTAGCGGGAGAAGTCCCACGCGTCGGTGCCGGCCTGCCCGCCGCTGGACATCCAGTAGCGGGTCTCGTGCGCCCAGCACCCGTCCGTGGTCTCGGACAGGCACATGCCGCCGATCGCGATCTGGGTGTGGTCGTATCCGAGCCGCTCGCCGACCTTGAAGCCGTACCCGGTCACCGCCAACTGGCTGCTCGTCGTGCCCGCCGTGATCGAGTCGCCGATGAACTCGATGAGCCTGGTCCGGGCCGGCGCCTTGAACGTGGCGGCGCCCGCGTCGAGGGTCAGGCCCTGGAAGACCGCGTCGCCGGTGTAGGAGCCGGCCACCTGCCGGTAGCTCACGATCAGCGTGTGGTTGCCCGCAGCCAGCGCCGTCGGCGTCAGGTTGACCGTGCCGGAGCCGCGGAACGCGGTGAACGCCCCGCCGTCGACGCTGGCCCACAGGTCGACGGTGTTGCGCTGCCGGAGCTTCACCGTCCGGCCGGTGAAGCCGACCCGCAAGTAGGCGCCGGCCCAGTAGGGCACGAACGCCGCGGTGTTGGTCCGGTTCCAGCGCCCGACGAAGCTGATGTTGGTGTCGCCCGGCGTGCCGTCACCGGCCGCGGCCCGGGCCGGCCGCGTCGGGGCGAGCATCCACCCGGTGAAGGTCAGGAGCACCGCCAGGGCGAGCACCACGAGCCGACGTCGCATGACACGATCCCCTCTGGTTGGGAGCGCTCCCAATAATCGCGCGAGGTTACATCGATGTCAATCGATTCCGATCGTTACGCGCCGGTCCAGGGCCGCAGCTTGTCCGGGTTGCGCACCGCCCAGATGTGCTTGATCCGGTCGTCCACGATCTCGAACGAGAACACCGTCACCACGGCCCCGCCGATCTCGACGACCAGGCCCGGCCGGCCGTTCACCGACCGCTCGGTGACCGTGAACTCGTCCACCATCCCGGCCAGCGCGACCCAGGTCTGCGCGATCCGCTCGGCGCCGACCACCGGCTCGAGCAGCGCCGGCGCGCGCCCGCCGCCGTCGGTCACCGCGACGGCGTCCGGGTCGAGCAGCCCGATCAGCGCGGGAATGTCCTTGGCCTCCCAGGCCCGCTTGAAGTCCCGCACGAGCCCGGCCTGCCGCGGCGCCGGCGCCACCGGTGCCCGCGAGGCCGCCATCCGCCGCCGGGCCGAGGAGGCGAGCTGCCGGCACGCGGCCGGCGTACGCCCGACGATGTCGGCGACCTCCGCGAACGGGTAGCGGAACACGTCGTGCAGGATGAACGCCACCCGCTCGGCCGGGGTCATCGACTCCAGCACCACCAGGAACGCCATGTGCACCGACTCGTCCAGGGTGATCCGATCGGCCGGGTCGGCGGTTGTCCCGTCGTCCGGCTCCGGCAGCGGCTCGGGGATCCACTCGCCGACGTAACGCTCCCGCCGCACCCGGGCCGAGCCGAGCTGGTCGAGGCAGATCCGGCCGGCGACCCGGGTCAGCCAGGCGGCCGGCGACTCGACGGCGTCCCGCCGCTCCGGTGACATGGCGTACCAGCGGGCGTAGGTCTCCTGCACCGCGTCCTCGGCCTCGGCCAGCGAGCCGAGCATCCGGTACGCGAGATTGATCAGCTGCCGCCGTTCCTTCACGATCGCGCCGCTCATGGTCACGTGTCCGCCCTCCACGAGTACGACGACACGACCCCGCCGATTGTGAGGCCCTGACGTTTCGCGGGCCCGTCTCGTCGTACCGGTCATGAGCGACTTTCACACACGCCCGATGATCCGGATCGGCATCGTCCTCGGCAGCACCCGCCCCAACCGCCGCGGCGACCAGGTCGCCCGCTGGGTCCTGGAGCAGGCCGGCGCGCGCACCGACGCCGAGTTCGACCTGATCGACCTGCGCGACTACCCGCTGCCCCACCTCGACGAGCCGGCGCCCGCCCTCTACTCCAGCGGGTACGCGCACGAGCACACCCGCGCCTGGTCCGAGCGGATCGCGAGCTACGACGGATACGTCCTGGTCACCCCCGAGTACAACCACGCGGTCCCGTCGGTGCTCAAGAACGCCCTGGACTACCTGTACCACGAGTGGGCCGGCAAGGCGGTCGGCCTTGTCTCGTACGGCGTGGACGGCGGCGCCCGCGCCGCCGTCCAGCTGCGCGTGGTGGCCGGCGTCCTCCAGATGGCCGACGTGGCCTACCAGGTCACGCTCTCGCTGTTCACCGAGTGGGAGAACATGACCGTCTTCGCACCCACCGCCCGGGCCGTCAGCACGCTCCACGGCACCCTCGACCAGGTGGTCACCTGGAGCGCCGCCCTGGCCCCGCTCCGGAAACCGGCCGTCATGTCGTGACGCGGGCGTCGGCGAGGTGCCGCGTCCGCGCGGCGAGGTCCTGCGCGAGCGCCAGCTGAAGGCGGCTGCCGGGTGTGCGCTCCGCCTTGTCGCGGCGTCGGGCGAGCCGATGCGCCCGGTGCGCGGACCGGACCGCCGCATCGAGGTCCGAACGCCGGGCCCCGGCGTTCAGAACCAGTGTCTCGGCCTGCAACGCCGCCAGCAGAACCCGGTCGTCGCGGGACCGTTCGGCGGCTCGCACGGCCGTCCGGGCCAGGTCGGCCGCGACCGCCGCCGATCCGGCGTTGACGGCGTGGCAGGCCACGACGGCGCAGAGGCCGGCGACCTGGGCGGCCGTCTCCGGGGCGGAGCCGGCGGCGTCACGCAGGAACGGCAGCGCCTCGCCCACCGTGGCGACGGCGGTGGCGAGTTGCTCATCGTCGAGGCTCTGCCCACTGGCGATCCAGAGGCCGAGCAGGACCGGCACCGCGCCGGCGAGCGGCGGCCCGTCGTGCTCCGGCACGGCCGTGGCGTGCACGAGTGCCCGGGCGATCGGCGTGGCGATCCCGAATCCCGGCCGGGCCGGCAGCAGGCCGCCCGCCACCTCCAGGATCAGGGCCGGGGTGCAGAAGGCGGCGTCGCAGTCGTCGAGCACGGTGCGGTACCGGCCGATGGTGGCGCAGGCCGCGGGAGGGTCACCGGCCTTCAGGTCCATCCAGACGAGCACGAGGGCGGCCCAGGCGCGAAGGTTCCGCAGGTCCGTGGCCGGTCCGTTGCCGGACGCGGTACGTGCCAGCACCGCGCGGGCCTCGTCATCCCGGCCGGCGCCGTGCAGAAGGGAGGCGTGAAGGTGGAGCTGACCCCGTACGGCCAGGACCTGATCGGCGTGCGGTTCGCCGTCGGGGATCGCGCAGCGGAGGTACTCCTCGAACACGGCGGCCGCGTCGGCCCACCGTTCACACCGGAGATTGATGTAGGCGAGCGTCGAGAGAGACGTGCACAGCGCCTCCTCGTAGGAGCCGGGCAGCAGTTCGCAGATCAGACGGCGCAGCGACACCGCCTCCTCGGCCACCCCGGCCGCCTCGTCGGGATGGCCGTCCTGGTCGAGCGCCACGGCGAGGTTGTGCAGCGCCTCGGTCAGCTGCGGCAGGTAGATGGTCGGAAACTCGCCGACGAGGGACCGGCGGACCGCGACCACCCGGCGAATCAGGTCGAGCCCCTCCTCGTGCTCGCCGTCCAGGCGCAGCCACATGGCGAGGTTGTTCATGGTGACGCTGATTTCGAACCGCTCGGTCTCGTCCGCCTCGGCGCTCAGGTTCCGCGCCTGGAAGGAGAGCAGCCATCGGGCGGTCTTCCGCGCCTGCTCGAACTCTCCGCCCTCGGCCAGGGCCAGCGTGTAGGCGGTCCACGCGTTGACGACCGGCAGCGTCGTCTCGTCGGCTCCCTCGTCGAGGTGCTGTCGCAGGACGGTGACCGCCAGCCAGCCGAACAGCATCGCCCATTCGGCGCGCCGCAGGGCGGTCTCCTGGTAGGAGTGCGTGCTGAAGGCATTGCTCACCAACTCCTTGTCGATCTCCGGAGCGACGATGACCTCGTTGCCGGTGACGGTGACGCAGTGCTCGAGCAGGAGATGGGCGGCCTCGCTGGTGTATCGGCCGGCCTCCAGCGGGCGGCCCATCTCACCGTGGTTCAGGCCGACGGCCACGAGGATGTGCACCCGCTGCTCGACCGGCAGGCCGCCGAACCGGGCGTCCTGACACACCTGCCGGCCGAGCGAGACCATCGCGTCGTGCAGGTCGAGGTTCACGCCGTGCGGGGCGAACTGGGCCATCTCGTGGAGCACGCGGCACTGGTCCGGAAACGGCAGGAGCCCGGTCAGGCCCGCGGTGACGGCGCTGCCCGCGACCACGGCGAGGCGCGGGCGGCGGCCGAGGGCGTCGACCAGCAGGGCCCGCACGTGTGGCCACC
Organism: Amorphoplanes digitatis; assembly: GCF_014205335.1. Lineage (NCBI taxonomy): Bacteria > Bacillati > Actinomycetota > Actinomycetes > Micromonosporales > Micromonosporaceae > Actinoplanes > Actinoplanes digitatis. The sequence goes on from NZ_JACHNH010000001.1 coordinate 2,636,670, forward strand.
GTTCGGCGGCGCCGGCGAGGACCGCGAGCACGCCGCGCAGCCGGGCGTTCGGGAAGTCGATCGGCCGGCCGTCGTCCTCGGCCTGCCAGCCCAGCAGCGTCTCGACCAGGCGGTCGCACTCCGTGCCGCCCAGGGGGTGGTAGTCCTCGTCCGGTGCGCCGGTGAGTGCCCTGGCGATCAGGTCCTCGCCGAGGCGGTCCGGCAGCAGCGGCCACAGCGTGAGGTCCCGCCGCGGCGGCGGATAGAGCAGCGCGTGTTCGGCGATCAGTTCGTCGGGCCGCTCGAAGCCGAGCAACTCCAGGGCGGCCCGGGCGTCCGGCGGGCCGGCGCCGCGCAGGAGGGTGGCGACCAGCGTGCACCGGAAGACGGTCCGCAGCCGCGTGTGCGGGCCGGGCAGCGGATCGTCGATGATCCGCTGCCAGTGGTGGATCTCCCGATCGATCATGGCGACGGACAGCTCGGGCCAGCTGGCGCCGCGGGGCGCCGCCTCGAGGACGTCGAGCAGCGCCTTGGTGTGCACGCTCAGGGTGTGCGCCATGTGCTCGACGACCCCGGGTACGCCGCCGCCGGGCTCGGCGCCCAGCATGTCCGCGTACGCGTCGCGCGCGGCCCGGTACATCGCGACCGCCCGCTCCGGCGACGACACCGGGTCGGTGATCGGCAGCGTGTCCGGTGTGTAGCCGAGCTTCCGGAGCGGGTGCATGATCATCGCGCCGAAGCCCCGCGACCGGGACACCAGCAGCAGCCGTACCCGGCCGGGCCGCCCCGCGGCCGCGCTCATCAGGCGCTGTAGTTCGCTCAGCGGCCACCGGTCGGCGTAGTCCGCGAACACCAGCGTGCCGACCGGGTCCCTGTCCTGCGGCCCGGCGTCCTCGGGTGCGGGGTCCGCGGGGTGCGGCGCGACGCGGACCCGCCACCCGAGCGCCGCCGCGTCCCGGCACAGCCGCAGCGCGAGCCGGGTCTTGCCGGAGCCCGCGGGGCCGGACAGCAGGAACGCGGCACGCACCGGGCGGCCGGCGAGCCAGTCACGGACCCGGGCGCGGTCGCCGGAGTCGACGAACGGCACGATCTCGTGCCGCGGGTCGAGGTAGTCGGCCGGCCCGGCGTCCCGCAACGGCCGGGACACGGGCGGGAGCGGGACGAGCCGGGCACCGGCGCCCGACACCGTCACGGTGTTGCCGTCGCCGACCACGAACGCACCGAAGTTCGGCCCGTGCAGCTGGTTCACCACGGTCCTACGGTGTTCCCGTCGCCGATCACGATGCTGCCGTAGTTGGCGCCGTCGACCCGTACCGGTGCGGGGCCGGGTCCGTCGGCGCAGCGCCTGATGAACCGCAGGACCTGGCCGTAGACCAGTGCCCGCCGGCTGACCGGCTTGCAGATGTCGATGTGGTCGGCGTCGACGCCGATCGGCCGCACACGGGCGATGCCCGGATTGGCGGACGCCTCGTCGACCACCCGCCGGCCGAGCGTCGGGCGGCTCTCGAAGAAGACCAGGTTCGCGACGCCCGAGTCGTCCACCCAGTCCCGGTAGCGATCGTTGAGGTGCCGCAGGTACGCGCCGTTGCGCCGCAGGTCCGCGACGGCGGGCGTGCCCCGGTACAGGTGGGACAGGGCGTCGACCGCCCGGGTCAGTCCGCTGCCGTTGTGCGGTGTCGACAGGAAGACCACGCCCCGGGCGGCGGCGGCGAACGGGGCGTGTTCCGTGCGCCCCTCGGCGGCGAGCAGCAGCATCTCCTTGGCGATCAGCCCGCCCATGCTGTGCGCCACCAGGATCAGCGGCCGGGTGCCGATGTCGTGGTTCTGCAGCAGCGCCAGCAGATTGACCGATCGATCGGCCACGCTCATCGACCGGCCCCGCCAGCCGCTGGACCGCGCGTCGTAGCCGACGGACCAGACCGCGGCGGTCTCCAGGTCGTCCGCGAGCCACCGCGGCCAGAACATGTCCGGCCCGCCGGCCGTCCACGACCCGCGGGCGTCGCCGTCGAGCCCGTGCAGGAAGACCACGTCCAGCTTGCCCTCGGCAGGGTGATTGATCTCGAAGACCTCCGCCATGCCCGCTGAAGTCCCCTTCCTGGCGATATGGCACCGGAGCCTAGCCCCGATTCCGGGCGCCTGAAACGCGTCTCCCTCGAACGGGTGCGCCCGCCCGGGCGCGCCGAACTGCGCCCGGCCCGGGGGCCGGCGGGCCCGCGTACCCTGTGCCGGTGACCGATCACCAGAAGCTGGCGAACTTCATCTGGTCGGTCGCCGACCTGTTGCGCGGCGACTACAAGCAGTCCGAGTACAGCCGGGTGATCCTGCCGCTGACCGTGCTGCGGCGCCTGGACTCGGTCCTGGAGCCGTCCAAGGACGCGGTCCTGGCGCGCTACGCGCAGCTGCGGGACGCCGGGGTCAAGAACATGGAGCCGGTGCTGCGCCGGGAGTCCGGCCGGAACTTCTACAACACCAGCGAGCTGACGTTCCGCACCGTCGTGAGCGATCCGAACCAGGTCGCCACGAACCTGCGGTCGTACATCGGCGGCTTCTCGCCCGGAGCGGTCGACGTCCTGGACAAGTACGGTTTCGACACGCAGATCTCCCGGCTGGAGGAGTCGGGCCTGATCTACCAGGTGGTCAGCAAGTTCGTCGAGATCGACCTGCGGCCGAGCGTGGTCAGCAACCATCGGATGGGCTACATCTTCGAGGAGCTCGTCCGCAAGTTCTCCGAGATCAGCAACGAGACCGCCGGCGAGCACTTCACCCCGCGCGAGGTCATCCGGCTGATGGTCAACCTGCTGCTAGCGCCCGACGAGGACGACCTGGTCACGCCCGGCATCGTCCGTAAGATCTACGATCCGGCGTGCGGCACCGGCGGCATGCTCAGCGAGGCGCAGGACCACATCGAGGCGCACAACGCCCACGCCACGGTCGAGGTGTACGGCCAGGAGCTCAACGGCGAGACGTACGCGATCTGCCGCTCCGACATGATGATGAAGGGCGGCGACCCCAACAAGATCGCGTTCGGCAACTCGTTCAGCCAGGACGGCCACGAGGACGCGCGGTTCGACTACATGCTCGCCAACCCGCCGTTCGGCGTGGAGTGGAAGAAGGTCGAGAAGTTCGTCAAGGACGAGGCGGCGCGCGGGGACGCGGGGCGCTTCGGCGCGGGCCTGCCCCGGATCAACGACGGGTCGCTGCTCTTCCTCCAGCACATGATCTCGAAGATGAAGCGGCCGGAGGACGGCGGCAGCCGCCTGGCGATCGTCTTCAACGGCTCGCCGCTGTTCACCGGCGCGGCCGGCTCCGGCGAGTCGGAGATCCGCCGGTGGATCCTGGAGAACGACCTGCTCGAAGGCATCGTCGCCCTGCCGGATCAGCTGTTCTACAACACCGGCATCTCGACGTACTTCTGGATTCTCACCAACCGCAAGTCGCCGCGGCACCGCGGCAAGGTCGTGCTGCTGGACGGCCGCGACCTCTGGGTCAAGATGCGCAAGAGCCTCGGCGACAAGCGCAAGATGCTCAACGACGACCACATCGCGACGCTTACGCGCGACTACGTCGACGCGCTCGCCGTCGCCGGCGACCCGGATCATCCGCGCAACGCCACCGTGAAGGTCTTCGAGGCCTCCGACTTCGGCTACTGGCGGATCACCGTCGAGCGCCCGCTGCGCCTGCGCTTCGAGATCACCGAAGCGACGGTCGCGCTGCTCGCCGAGGCAAGGGCCGTCATCCGGTACGACGAGAGCGAGGCGCTGCTGGCCGCGATGAAGTCGATGATCGGCACGACGGCGGGCAGCCGATCGGAGTTCGCGGCGAAGCTTGCCGAACTGGGGAGACTGCCGGCGCCCGTGGAGAAGTCCGTGTGGGAGGCGTCCTCGGTGAGCGACCCGGAGGGCGAGGTGCAGACCAACCGCGCGGGCGGCCCGCTGCCGGACGCCGAGCTGCGCGACTACGAGAACGTCCCGCTGAGCGAGGACATCCACGACTACCTGGCGCGGGAGGTCCTCCCGCACGTGCCGGAGGCCTGGATCGACGAGTCCAAGACGAAGACCGGTTACGAGATCCCGTTCACCCGGCACTTCCACGTCTACCAGGCGCCGCGCCCGCTTTCGGAGATCGACTCGGAGATCAGGGCGCTGGAGGCGCAGATCCGGGACCTTCTCGGCGAGGTGACCGGTGAGGCTTAAGGACGTCGTACACATCAACCGCCGGACGCTCCAGGAGACCACGTCCCCGGAGTACGGCTTCCACTACATCGACATCTCGTCGGTCGACGGGCTGGGCGACATCGTCGTCCCCGAGGCGAGCACGGCGTTCGGCGCCGCGCCGTCGCGGGCGCGCCGGCTGGCGCCGGCGGGTGCGACCGTCGTCTCCACCGTCCGGACCTACCTGCGGGCGATCGGCCGGGTGCCGCGCTCGGAGCGGCCCCTGGTCTTCTCCACCGGTTTCGCGGTGATCGAGGCGGGGCCGCGGGCGGATCCCGGTTTCCTCTACTACCTCTGCCGCTCGGAACCCTTCGTGCAGCACGTCGTGGCCAGGTCGGTGGGCGTCAGCTATCCGGCGGTGAACCCGGGCGACATCGGCGACTTCCCGGTCGACCTCCCGCCGGTCGAGGAGCAGCGGCGCATCGCGGAGTACCTCGACGCGGAGCTGGCCCGCGCCGGCGAGCTGCGCGACCTGAAGGAGCGGCAGGCAGGCCTGCTGGCCGAGCGCGCCGAGACGGTCCTCGCGGAGAAGGTCTCGGGACTCTTCGACGAGCACGGCTCCATCTCGATGCGGTACCTGTGGCGCGGCATCGAGCAGGGCTGGAGTCCACAGTGCGAGGACGCGCAGGCGGACCCCGACGAGTGGGCGGTGCTGCGCACCAGCGCGGTCAGCGGCGGCGTCTTCGATCCACTCGCGCACAAGCGCCTGCCGGCCGACGTCGGGCCCGACCTGAGGTACCTGATCCGCGACGGCGACCTGCTGCTGACCCGCGGCAGCGGATCGCCCGCCTTCGTGGGTGTCGCGGCGGTCGCGAGAACCGGTGGGCGGCGGCTGCTGCTGAGCGATCTGCTGTACCGGGTCCGCCTGCCGGAGAGCTGGCCGGGCGCGCTCCTGGCGCAGGTCTGGGGCAGCCGCCCGGTGCGTGACCAGATCGCCCTGCTGCTGCGTGGCCAGTCCGGCCAGACGATCAAGCTGCGCGGTCAGGACATCGGCGAGGTCGTCGTGCCGCGGGTGCCCGCCGACTCGCGGCCGCGGCTGGCCGCCGAGCTCGAGGAGATCCGTGCCGTGCACGCGAGCGCCGCGGCGAGGATCGGCGACGGCCTCGACCTGATGGCGGAGCGGCGGCAGGCGCTGATCACGGCGGCGGTCACCGGCCGGCTGGATGTGACCACCGCGCGGGGGGCGAGCTGACGTGAGCGTGCACGAGGAGGCCACGTTCGAGGCGGCGATCGAGCGATCGCTGCTCGGCTCGGGATGGCTGCGCGGCAGCTCGGGAAACTACGACCGGCGGCTGGGGCTGGACACCTCGGAGCTGTTCGCGTTCCTCGAGGCGACCCAGCACGACGCCTGGTCGAAGCTCACCGCGTACCACGGCAACAGCGAGGCGGAGACGAGGCGGCACTTCCAGGAGTACCTGGCCCGGCAGATCGACGAGCGCGGCCCGCTCGACGTGCTCCGGCGCGGCGTCAAGGACAAGGGCATCCGGTTCCGGCTTGCCTACTTCAGGCCGGCGCACTCGATCACCGACGACGGATGGCGGCTGTACCGCGCGAACCGGCTCAGCGTGACCCGGCAGCTGTACTTCTCCGAGCGCGACACGAAGAGCCTCGATCTCGCCCTGTTCGTCAACGGGATACCGTTCGCGACGGCGGAGCTCAAGAACCCGCTCACGCGGCAGACCGTCGAGAACGCCAAGGAGCAGTACCGCAGCGACCGGGATCCGAAGGAGCTGCTGTTCTCCCGGCGTACCCTCGTGCATTTCGCCGTTGATCCTGATCTGGTCTTTGTGACCACGAAGCTGGCGGGAGACAACACCCGGTTCCTGCCGTTCAACATCGGGTCCGAGGGGCCCGGCGTGTCGGGCGGCGCGGGTAATCCGGCGGCGCCGGGTTACCGGACCGCCTACCTGTGGGAGCAGATCTGGCACCCGGACACCTGGATGGACCTGGTCCGGCGGTTCCTGCACACGGACAAGGAGTCCCGGGCGCTGATCTTCCCGCGTTACCACCAGTGGCACGCGGTCACCACGCTCGCCGATCACGCCGCCGCGCACGGCTCCGGCGAGAACTATCTGGTCATGCACTCGGCCGGGTCCGGCAAGTCGAACACCATCGCCTGGCTCGCGCACCGGCTGTCCAGCCTGCACAACACGGCGAACGAGGCCGTCTTCGACAAGGTCATCATCATCACCGACCGGGTGGTGCTGGACCGGCAGCTACAGGACACGGTGTTCCAGTTCGAGCATGTGCCGGGCGTGGTGCAGCGCATCGACAAGGATTCCAACCAGCTCGCGGCCGCGCTCGGCGGGGAGACCGCCAAGGTCGTCATCAGCACGATGCAGAAGTTCGGCTTCATCCTGGAGAAGGTCGACAATCTGCGCGGCCGGCGGTTCGCGGTGATCGTGGACGAGGCGCACTCGTCGCAGTCGGGCGACAACGCGACCGCGCTGAAGAAGGTGCTGCTGCGCAAGGGCAGCGACGACATCGACGACGACGGCGACCCGCTCACCGCGTCGGCGCTGGCGCGCGGCCGGCACGGGACGCTGTCCTACTTCGCGTTCACCGCGACGCCGAAGCCGAAGACCCTCGAACTGTTCGGGACGCCGGGCGCGGACGGGAACATGCACCCGTTCCACACCTACTCGATGCGGCAGGCGATCGAGGAGGGCTTCATCCTCGACGTGCTGCGGCAGTACGTGACCTACAAGTCGTACTGGAAGCTGGCCAACCAGAACCCCGACGATCCGGAGGTGGACCCGGGGCAGACGGCGTCGCGGCTGGCCCGGTTCGCGGTGCTGCACCCGACGATGATGGCGCAGAAGGCGGAGATCATCGTCGAGCACTTCCGCCGGCACACCGCCCCGCGCCTCGGCGGCCGGGCCAAGGCCATGGCGGTGACCGGGTCGCGGGAGGCCGCGGTCCGGCTCTACACCGCGATCCGGAAATACATCGAGACCAACGGGTACGCCGGATGCGCACCACTCGTCGCGTTCTCCGGCGAACTGGAGGTCGACGGTGCCGAGGTGACCGAGGCCCGGCTGAACGGGTTCGGCGAGAGCGAGCTGCCGGAGCGGTTCGGCTACACCGCCGCCGATGATCGGCACGCCGGCCAGGAGTACAAGATCCTGGTGGTGGCGGAGAAGTACCAGACCGGCTTCGACCAGCCGCTGCTCACCACCATGTACGTGGACAAGCCGCTCAAGGGCGTCGCCGCCGTGCAGACCCTGTCCCGGCTCAACCGCACCCACCCGCTCAAGACGCAGGGCGACGTGTTCGTGCTTGACTTCGTCAACGAGGCCGGCGACATCACCGAGCAGTTCAAGCCGTACTTCGAGACCGCCGCGACGGTACCGACCGACCCGAACCTGCTGTACACCGCCGAGCACGCGGTCACCGAGCACGCGCTGCTTGTGGAATCCGAGATGCAGGCGTACGTCGAGGCTCTGCTCGAAGCCGAAGGCAAGGCGAAGGACGACGCCGCGCTGCAGAAGGCGCACGCGGCGCTCTACCGCTTCACCGACCCGGCGCGGGACCGCTACGTCGCCCTGGCCGCCGACGATCCCGAGGCCGCCGACGGCTTCCGCGCCGCGCTGCGCGACTACACCCGGATGTACGCCTTCCTCGCCCAGGTGGTGCCGTACCAGGACGAGGGCCTGGAACGGCTCTACCTGTACGGGCGCGCGCTGCTCAACCGGCTGCCGCGCCGCAGCGACCCGTCCGTCGACATCGGCGAGGTGCAGCTGACCCACCTGCGGGTCAGCAAGACCGGGGAGCACGACGCCTCGCTGGAGGCCGAGGGCGAGCACCTGCTGCCCGGCTTCACCGGCGGCGGCGCCGGCCCGCAGCACGACCCGGGCAGGATGGCGCTGTCCGAGCTGATCGAGGAGCTCAACGACCGGTTCGGCCTGGGCCTCGGCGAGGCCGACAAGATCTGGTACGAGCAGCAGATCATCGCGATGACCGAGGACGAGACGATGGAGGCGGCCGCGCTCGTCAACGACGAGGACAACTTCGGCGTCGTCTTCGACCGCCGCATCGAGTCGGTCATCCTGTCCCGCCACGACGACAACGGCAAGCTGATGCAGCGCTACCTCGACGACGACCTGTTGCGGGAGCGCATGAACCAGCTGGGCCGAAGCCAGGCGTACCGCCTGATCCGCCGCCGCCACGGCCTCACCTGACGCCGCCTGAGTATTCTCGGCCGAGGAATCATCGATGACAGGATGCCCGATAACCCAAAAAGGAACTACTTGTGTCGACGCCTTCTCGGGATGACCGGCAGATCAACATCATTCGCACATGTCTTCTTCGAGACTTCGAGCCTTTCCTTGACGCGACTGTCTTTAGACATCCCGACCCGGCCCAGGTGACTGCGAACCTCGCCACCCGCTCATTGGCGGCGCTCATAGCGCGCGATCGTGTCGACAGCGATTCAGAGCGGGCGGCTTCGATGCTGACCGATGGCGGCCAGGACTTCGGGATCGACGCCATAGCGATCGGTACCGGAGCGCCGCGATCGATCAGCGGACGTATGACCGCTTCAACGCGAAACTGCTAGGACATACCGCTCAGTTGGAGGCGGTATGGTCGAGCCCGCAGCTCAAGGTGACCCTCGTGATGGTGCTGATGCGGCGCGACGCGGTGCATGACAACGTCAAGGCGAGACTGGACGAGGTCTGCGGCGAGTTCAACGCCCACGGCGCCTATCTCGACTACGAGTTTCTCTACCTTCCGGATATCTGGGGCCTGATCAGCAAGGTCGCTACGCCCGACCCGATCGATCTGCCGGTGGCCCTCACCAAGTGGCTCGACGTCAGCACGCCGATGCGGGCGATCAACGGCGTCGTCGGTGTCGCCGACGTCGGTGAGTGGTACGACAGGCACGGCGATCTGTTGTTTTTGAAGAACATCCGAGAGTCGCTCGGGGTGACACAGGTCAATGCCGACATCGAGCGGACTCTCCTCGAGGATCCGTACAGCTTTTGGTACCGAAACAACGGGATCACGATGCTGTGCGACTCGTTCTCTGTTACGCCGATCAGCCGAGGTGCGCCGTACGGCGCGGCCACGGTCACGGTCCGCAACGCGAGCATCATCAACGGGGCGCAGACGGTGGCGTCGATTGCTTCGGCGATGCGGTCGGATGGTGTGACGGCGGGGCAGGCGACGGTCAGCGTCCGGATCATCGAGAGCAGCCAGCCCGAGACGAGCATCGAAATCACGAAATCGACAAACACGCAGAACCACATCGAACGCCGCGATTTTGTTGCCCTGGACCCGGTGCAGATCGACATTCGCGAGGACTTCCGGCTCACGCTGGGCCTGACCTACGCTATCCGGCGCAGCGAATTTGAGCCGTCGCCGGAGAGCGGCTGCACGGTACGCGAGGCCGCCATAGCGTTGGCCTGCGCGCACGCGAGCTCCGATCTGGCGGTACGAGTGCGCCACAACGAGGACCTGCTCTGGGAGGAGGGTTCTGCCGGCGCTTACTCCCGGCTGTTCGGCGAGCAGCCGAGCGCGGTGCAGATCTGGCGCTCGGTGCTGTTACTTCGAGAGGTTCGCGACTGCCTACATAAGATCACCGGGAAGTACGAGGGGCGTGCGGCCGCCATCGCCGAACAGTCCACGCTTGTCGTTGCCCATATCGTCTTCCAACAGCTTGGGCGGGAAGGCGTAGATGATTCGGAGGTCGACTGGAGATCGGTCCTGGACCAGGTGCCCGCCCTGACCGAACGGGTTATCCAGTGGCTGATCTGGGACGTCGACCACAGCTACGGCAAGAACTCCTTCGTCACCGGAACTTTCGCGTCCGCAGAGCGGGTCAGATCGATGGTGCCGAGGGTGGCGCAGGCACTTGAGTCGGCAACGGTGCCCGACCTGGCCCCTGAATATCGCATGATTCCGCGCCAACGAAGTACGCGCCGACCCAACTCTGTCGGACTCATCGTGGACTCCGGACGCATCAAGGACGGCACGCCGTTGACGTTCCGACCCAGGACCGAGCCCGAGCGGCTCGCGCTGGAGAAGTGGCTTGCCGAGGATCCACGGCGTGGGGTGGTCACGTGGGTCAATACGCGGGGTAAACCGTTCGTGTGGTCGTTCGACGGTAAGCGGTATTCGCCGAGCGGATTGGTGATGAAGATGTACGCCCTGGCCGAGTGGGCCGGCGCGCCGGTGGCCGTGCAAGGACCCGCCCGCTGGTACGTGCGGAGCGAAGGCAACCTGGTGCGGATCGCCGGTCTACTGGCACAGCAGGCCGAGGATACGGATCTCGATGAGGGGACGGGCGGCTCCGACTAGGTCTTTGGCGGGCGCGTACCGGAAGGGTCTCCATCCGGCACGCGCCCGAGGCGCCGCAGCATCTTTCAAGCTTCTGTCAGCGGGCGGACCAGATCTGGTTGGGGCCGTGGTGGCAGTCCCACAGGTGCACGATCGTGCCGTTGGCGGTGCCGTTGCCGTTGAGGTCGAGGCACTTGCCGGAGCCGGTGATGGTGCCGTCGGCGTTGAACGTGAACCGTTGGTTCGCGCCGCCGTTGCAGGTCCAGGTGGTGATCCTGGTGCCGTTCGCGGTGCCGTTGCCGTTGACGTCGAGGCACTTCCCGCCGCTGCGCAGCTCGCCGGACGAGGTACGGATCCACTGCTGGTTGGCCGCGCCGTGGCAGTCCCAGATCAGGACCTGCGCGCTGCCGGAGACGTCCAGGCAGCGCCGGGACTGCGGGTTGGACAGCAGGGCCGTGCCGCTGACCGGCGGGGCCGTCAGCGAGGCCAGGCTTCCTGGGACGGACTGCAGGGACGCGTACCAGCGGGCGGCCATCTTGTCGTAGCCTCCCGCGCTGGGGTGCAGCCCGTCGGCGAGGTCGGCCGTGGTCAGGGCGGAGTGCATGTCGACCAGGTGGGTCAGCGGGCCCTTCTGCGCGACGATGCCGGGCAGGGCGGCGTTGAACGTCTGCGTCTTCTGCTCGTTGGCGGCGTTGGCGGTCGGCACCAGCTGGGCGACGAACAGGTGCACCTGGGGTGCGTTGACACGGATCTTGTCGATCAGCCCGGAGAGCCGGGCCGGTGCGCCGGCGACGTCGTAGTTCTGGCCGATGTCGTTCGTGCCGATGTGCAGCAGGATGGTGCGCGGGTTCGCCTGCTGGATCCAGCCGACGATGTTGGCGTCCAGCTGGTCGATGCGCCACCCCGAGTGGCCCTCGTGGTCGTGGTCGCCGAGGCTCGCGGGGCCGTTCACGCCGGATCCGACGAAGTCGGTGAGATGGCCGCCGGCGGCGAGGCGCTGCCACAGGCCGATGCGGTAGCCGCCGGGCACGTTGAATCCGTCGGTGATCGAGTCGCCGAGCGGCATGACGCGCACGCCGCCGTTGGACTCGGCCGCCGCCGGTGCCGCCACGGTCAGGGCCGCGCACAGGGCCGCGGCGACGCACAGGACCAGTCGTTTCATGGACATGGGTTCCTTTCCCTCGGGACGGTTCATTGGCGGAGCCAGCGCTGGTTGCCGCCGCCGTTGCAGGTCCACAGCTGTAGCTGGGTGCCGTTCGCGGTGCCCGCGCCGACGGCGTCCAGGCACTTGCCCGAGCCGGCGCCGATGACGCTGCCGTCGGAGCGCACCGTCCACTGCTGCCAGGCGCCGCCGTTGCAGTCGAAGATCTCGACCGGTGTCCCGTCGGCGGTGGCGCCGCCGGTGGCGTCCAGGCACTTGTTGCCGAAGACGGTGAGCTGGTTGGTGGCGGTGGAGATCCAGGCCTGGTTGGTGCCGCCGTTGCAGTCCCACAGGGCGGGTCGCACGCCGTTGGCCTGGTTGCCGCCGGGCACGTCGACGCAGCGACCGGAGGCCTGGCCGCGGTAGGCGCCGGCGTTCGCCGACCGGAACCACTGCTGGTTGGCGCCGCCGTTGCAGGTCCACAGCGTCAGCAGGGTGCCGGCGCCGACACCGCCGGTGGCTTCCAGGCACTTGCCGGAGGCCGGGTTGACGATCGTGCCGTTGGGGTTGACGGTCCATCGCTGGGCGGCGGTGTTGTTGCAGTCGTAGATCTGCACGGCGGTGCCGTCGGCGGTGCCACCGCCGTTGACGTCGAGGCACTTGCCGCCGAACACGGTGAGCTGGGACGCGGCGGTCTCGGTCCAGGCCTGGTTGGCGCCGCCGTTGCAGGACCACAGCGCGGGGCGGGTGCCGTTGGCCTGGTTTGAGTTGGGCACGTCGGCGCAGAGGCCGGACTGGTTGCCCTTGAGGATGCCGGGGATGCTCCGGGTGTTGCAGGTCGTCATGCCGGCCGAGTACGGGCAGACGATCGTCGCGAAGCCGCCCCGGGTGGCGACCGGCACGCTGAGCGTGTCGGCGCTGGTGACGACCCGGGTCTCGCGGATCAGCGCGCCGCCGGAGTCGCGGACGGTCTCGGCCAGCCACTGGCCGGCGCCGAGCAGGGACAGCGACGAGGTGAACGTCTTGGCGGACAGGGCCGAGATGCCGCCGAGGTACCACCGTCCGCCGGCCCGCCGGGCCAGGTACGCCTCCTGGCCGGGGCGCCCGCCGAGCAGCCGGGTCTCGTCCCACGCGGTCGGCAGCTGGTCGAGGACGCGCAGAGCCTCCGGATGCGCCTCGTAGCTGGCCGGGTTGTCGGCGTCGTGCTGCCAGCCGGACTCGAACACGATCGCCGTCGCGAGCTCGTGCGCGTCGGTGGTGTCCCGGTTGGCCATGCTGAACACCACCGGGGTGAAGTCCATGCTGGAGATGACGTTCCGGGTGAACGGCAGGATGGTGTTGAACGCGGCCCGGTTCTGCTGCTGCTCGGCGCCGAAGACGGCCTCGGCAGTCATCACGTGCGGCCAGGTCCGTTGCAGGCCCCGCTGCGTCGCCGCGCCGTGGAAGTTGACCATGAGGCGCAGCTCGGCGGTGCGGGCCAGGATGGCGTCGTACCACTGGAGGGTCGGCTGGGTGTTCTCGTAGATGAAGTCGACCTTGACGCCCGCGACGCCCCAGCCCGCGATCTGCGGCAGCCAGTTCTCCCGCTGCTGCGCGGTGCGCAGGTCGGCGGAGTTGAACCAGAGGATCACCTGCACGCCCTTGGACCGGGCGTAGGCGACCACGTCCGGCGCCCAGGTGGCGGACCAGCCCTCGTCGATGAGGACGTAACCCCAGCCGTTGCGGGCGGCGAAGTCGATGTACTGCCGCTGGCGGTTCTGGTCCGACGGGCTGGAGTGCTCGGTCAGCCAGGACCAGGCGACCGTGCCCGGCCTGACCCAGGACGTGTCGGACACCCGCGACGGCGCGGCGAGGTCGTCGACGATCGTCGAGGTGGTCACGGTGGCAAGGTCGCCGACCGCGGCCGTGCGCCAGGGCGTGCTCAGCGGCAGCGACGTGGTGATGCCGCCGGCCAGCGCGGTGGTGTAGGTACCGGACCCGGCCGGATGGGTCAGGTAGGAGGCGGCGTACCGGCCGTCGAGGTTCGTCTCGGCCACCAGCGCGAACCGGCCGCCGACCTCGAACAGCGCGGGCACCCGGTAGTTGTTGCCGGTCGGCGCGCCGCCGGCCGTCGACTGGAACCACTTGCCCTGGTCCTCCGAGTGCGGCGGCACCAGCCAGGCGTTCGACGCGGCCGGCACGGTCCAGGACGACGCCTCGCGGCTCACCGTCACCGACCCGCTGCCGGGCAGGACATAGCGGTACGCGGCGCCGCCGTCGGAGGCGCGCACCACCACGTCCAGGCGGGCGCCGCCGGTGCCGGTGAAGGACAGCGTGGTCTCGGTGTAGGTGGTGCTCGGGCTGCGCCGCTTGCCGGTGGTCATCGAGTACGACTCGGTGACGCTCCGGTCGGCGCGCTGGGTGAAGGTCAGGTTCGTGGTCAGGTCGGCGGCGGTGGTGACGATGCCGATGCGGGACGGCGAGAGCACCGTCTGGCCGTTGCTGGACACGGCGAACGTCAGGTTGCCGCCGTCGAGGACGACCTGGGCGACGGTCGGCGAGCCCGCGGACGGCCCGGCCACCGTCCAGGTCGTGGCGGCGGACGCGGACCCGGGTGCGACGAGTACGGCGGTGGCCGCGGGCAGGAGCAGGGCGAGTGCAAGCGGGGATCGTGGCATGGGGGACTCCTTGTTACGCGGGGGAGAGCGTCAGCTGCGAGACCACTTCTGGTTCGCTGCGCCGTTGCAGGTCCAGATGACCAGCTGGGTGCCGTTGGAGGTGCCGTGCCCGACCGCGTCGAGGCACTTGCCGGAGCCGACTCCGACGACCGCGCCGTCGGCGCCGACGGTCCACCGCTGGTGGCTGCCGCCGTTGCAGTCCCAGATGTCGACAGCGGTGCCGTCGGCGGTGCCGCCTCCCACGGCGTCCAGGCACTTGGTGCCGAAGACCGTCAGCCGGCCGTCCGCCGTCGACGTCCATTCCTGGTTGATGCCGCCGTTGCAGTCCCAGAGCGCCGGCCGGGTGCCGTTGGTCTGGCTGAGCCCCGGCACGTCGGCGCACCGGCCGGACTCCTGGCCCCGCAGGATGCCGACGGTGTCGCCGCGGGCCCACCGCTGATTCGGCCCGCCGTTGCAGGTCCAGATCGCCAGTGCCGAGCCGTTCGCGGTGCCGTGCGCGCTCGCCTCCAGGCACTTGCCGGAGGCGACGCCCACGACGGTGCCGTCGGCGCCGACGGTCCACTGCTGGTTGGTGCCGCCGTTGCAGTCCCAGACCTGCACGGCCGTGCCGTCCGCGGTACCGGCGACGTCCAGGCACTTGCCGAGCACCTGGAGCTGCCGGGCCGGGGTCAGGGTCCACCGCTGGTTGGTGCCGCCGGTGCAGTCCCACAGCACGGGCCTGGTCCCGTTGGTGGTGACGGCGCCGGGCACGTCGGCGCAGCGGCCGGACTCCGCGCCCTTGAGCACGCCCGCCAGGTTGCCGGCGGCGTTCGCGGTGACGCGCAGGTTGTCGAACTGGTTGGTCTGGTAGCCGACGACGCCGAGGCCGGCCTGGCCGGCGGTGAACGAACCGTCGGTGGCCCGGCCGACGACGGTGCCGTCGACGGTCGCGGTTATCTCGTTGCCGGAGAAGCCGAGCGCGATCGTGTGCCAGCTGTTCAGGGCCAGCGCGGCCCGGGTGCCGGTGAGCAGGTTGGTCAGGACGCCGCCGCTGGTGTTGCGGGCGATCGACCAGGCGCCGGTGTTGCTGATCCGCAGCTGGTATGCCGCCTGGCGGTTCTGCGGCCGGTTCTGGGTGTTGGCCCGGCCGAGCAGCGTGACGGTGCCGGCCTGCTGCATGTTCAGGTCTGTGCTGACCGTGTAGTCGCGCCAGGACGGATCGCCGACGAGGGTGAACGCGTCGCTGTCGTCCTGCCAGTTGATCGGCTGCACGGGCGCCACCTGTTGCAGGCACTGCCCGGCGCGGCCCGCGGCGCACGGCCGCACCTCGTAGGAGCCCTGCATGTCCTCGGTGTAGCGCGGCAGGGCCCGGCTGGGGTAGCCGTCGAAGTCGTCGGAGTAGGGCAGCGCGAGCGCGTGGCTCGCCGGGCCGGCCGCCGTACCCTTGCCCTGCCCGGTCGTGGTGGTCACGGTGTAGATCCGGTTCGGTTGCAGGGTCAGCGCGTAGGAGCCGCCGGCCGGTGCGACGTCGGCCTGTCTCACGAACCAGTCGGCGGGGTTGCCCGAGCCCATGTCGGTGGACCAGACGTGCACGGTGCCGGCGCTCAGGCCGCCGGACACCGCCACGTTCACCGTCTGCGCGGCGGTGCTGCCGCTGGTCTCGTAGATGGTGGAGTAGTCGCTGTTGTTCGGCGACTTGAGCGAGACGTAGCTGCCGTTGGCCCGGCTGCCACCGAGGTAGCCGCTGGCGGAGCTGTTCAGATAACGCCAGCCGGGCTGGGTGAACTGCGCGTAGTGCGCGTTGGCCCACAGGTTCCTGCCGACCCGGTACGCGCCCGACCACGGTGACCCGGCGTCCATCAGGCCGACGGTGGCGTACGGCAGATTCGGGGTGATGGCGGCGATCAACGGCCAGTTCATGTATCCGGTGATCTCCGCGTCCAGGTATCCGCGGTTGAGCGTGCGGATGTACGGGACCACGCCGGTCATGTCGTCCTGCGAGCCGAATTCGCTGGCCCACAGCGGTTTCCCGGAGCTGCGCGCGTTCTGGGTGGTGGAGCAGGAGTCGGCCTGCGACAGGTAGCCGCACACGTAGTGGTTGCCGAGCACGCCGACGGCGTTCTTGAGCGTCGCGTCGCCGGCGAACTCGTCGGCCATGCCCCAGCCGGTGTCGTCGCCGACGATCTGCACCGACCCGAAGCCCGCCGCGTTCAGGGAGCTGCGCAGGTTCTTGTACCAGCCGCTGTCGTGGCCGCGTTCGTTCCAGCCGCCGAGGTAGCTGATCGTCAGCCCGTGCTGCCGGGCGCAGTTCAGCCAGGAGATGTCGTAGTCGATCATGTCCTGGGACCAGAAGCTGTGGTTGCCGACCCAGCCCGGCGCCGTCCACGGCAGCGCGGCGAGCCTGATGTTCGGGTTACGGGCAACGGCCTGCTCGCCCAGCCAGAACTCGTAGCCGACGTTGCAGTTGATGTCGCCGCGAACGTGCTGGTGGCTGGGCTCGGAGCCGTCGGTGGAGTTGGCGTCCCCGCCGATCTCGAGCTTCAGCAGCTGGACCGCGGCGCCGTAGCCGGGCTTGAACAGGTAGTCGAGGATCTGCGAGCGCTGCGCGGCCGGGTAGTCGATCAGGAGCCGGGAATTACCGCCGCCTCCGCTGATCGCCCCGACGCCGTCGAACGCCCGGCCGGCGATTCCGCCGTCGATACCGATCGTCGTCGCGGCCGAGGCGGGTGCGGCACCGGCGATCACCGCGGCGGTGGTGGTGAGGGTCAGCGCGGCTAGAGCGAGCAGGCTGCGAAGCCGATGCCCGCGCACGGCTGGATGCATGGCAGGTCTCCTTCGGTCCGGGGAACAAGCGCGGAGGAGCTGTTCGAGGCCCGGGGGCGCCTGGGGTGGAGCGCCCCGGGCCGTGGCCGACCGGAGCGGCGCCGGCGCGGTGCACCGGAGGGGATGCCGTCACGGTGAGCCCGGTGTTCTGACCTTGATCAAACACAATGAGACATCGACAATCAAAGATGAACACCATCGAAATGTCAACGTTCCCAGAACGATCTCGAGCACGGCGGGTCTGGGAGGGTGGGGGCCGGAAGTCGGCATAGGACTCGGTGTCGAGCGGACTCTGCAAACGTAGTCAGAAAACGTCATCGGCTACTCTGGCCAGGTCAAAGGCCAGTGGCCGGCGTCGATTTTGTGAGCGTTATCAACGTTCGACGATGAGGGAGATCGTGTGCCACCGCGGCAACCCACGATGCATGACGTCGCGAAGGCCGCCGGGGTCAGCACCTCCACCGTCTCGCGCGTGATCAACAACGGGCGCTACATCCGGCCCGAGACCCGCCTGGTCGTCGAGCGGGCGATCGCGGAGCTGGGCTTCCATCGCAACGAGGTCGCCCGGACGCTCCGGCCCGGCCAGACCGCCAACACGATCGCGCTGGTCATCGAGGATCCCGGAAATCCGTTCTGGTCCGCCATCACCCGCGGCGCCGAGGAGACGGCCCGGCGCAACCAGCACATGCTTGTCGTCGGCAGCACCGGGCAGGACTTCCACCGCGAGCGCGACCTGCTGCGCGACCTGGTCAGCCGCCGGGTGGACGGCCTGCTCGTGGTGCCGACCGCGCACGACCACCGCGACCTGCACACCGAGCTGAGCCGGCGGGCGCCGATGGTCTTCATCGACCGGGTGCCGGCCGGGGTGCCCGCCGACTCGGTCGTGCTGGACAACGTCGGCGGCGCCCGCCGCGCCGTCGAATACCTGCTGACCACGGGTCACCGCCGGATCGGCTACATCGGCGGCGATCCGGCCGTGAGCACCGGCTCCGCCCGGCTCGCCGGCTACCGGTCGGCGCTCGCCGACGCCGGGCTGAGCTACGACCCGGGCCTGGTCAGCCTGGGCCACCACACCGTCGAGGCCGCGACGACGGTCGCCATGTCGCTGCTGAACCGCGCCGACCCGGCCGACGCGATCTTCGCGGACAACAACCGGATCTGCGTCGGCGTGCTGCACGGCACCGACCGGCACGACCGCGACATCGCGGTGGCCGGCTTCGACGACGTCGAGCTGGTCGACCTGCTGCCGAGGTCGGTCGCCCTGATCACCTACGACGCGGTCGAGATCGGCCGGCGCGCCGCGGAGCTGCTCTTCGCCCGCATCGACGGCGGCACTGACGAGTACAAGCAGCTCGTCATGCCCACCGAGCTGGTGCTCCGCGGCCGCTTCGGCCTGCGTCGACCGCTTTAGAAAGATTTATCGTTAAAAACGATGATTGGCCAGATTGCCGGAAAGATGACAACGTTCATATGAATGTCCTGGGAACGTTGACATAGACGTAGCCGTTCATCTTTGATTGCCGATGTCTCGGCTTTTCGGCCAGATGTTCACTTCTTGCGGACTGGCGTCGTTGCCCTTGCAGCGACGTCTGTCCGGCGCGTGCGGATCTCCCCGGCATCCCCGCGCCTTCCCCCACATCCCCGAAGGAAGCCTCATGGGCACAAGATCCAGGCGCTTGCTCACGGGCGCCACAGCCGTGTTACTCGGACTGGGCGCGGCGGTCGTAGTCGCGGACAGCGCCGCCGCCGCGACACCGGCCTCATCCAGCATCGCGGTCCTGATGAAGTCCTACGACGCCGGCACCGGCCGGATCGGCGGCGGCTGGTGGACCGGCGCGGTCGCGCTGAGCACCGTCATGACCTACCGCCAGGCGACCGGCGACACCCAGTACGACTACGCCATCTCCGAGGCCTTCGCCAAGAACACCGACTTCACCAACGAGTACATCGACGACACCGGCTGGTGGGCGCTGGTCTGGCTACAGGCGTACGACATCACCGGCAACCGGAACTACCTCGGCATGGCCGAGACCACCACCAGGTACATGCACGACTACTGGGACACGACGTGTGGTGGCGGCGTCTACTGGCGGACCGACAGGCAGTACAAGGCGTCGATCGCCAACGAGCTGTTCCTCGCGGCGACGGCCGGGCTGCACAACCGGATCCCCGGCGACACCACCTACCTCGGCTGGGCGAACGCCGAGTGGAACTGGTTGAGGGGCACCGGCCTGATCAGCGCCGACCTGGTCCGCGACGGGCTCAACGTGAGCAACTGCTCGTTCAACAACGGCACCTACACCTACAACCAGGGCGTCGTCCTGCAAGGACTGATCGAGCTGTCGCGGGCCACCGGCAACACCGGCCTGCTCACCACGGCCCGCTCGATCGCGACGGCGGCGACCCGGCACTTCAACCGCACCGGCGTGCTCTTCGAGGGCTGCGAGCCGAACTGCACCGGCGACGGCCAGTCGTTCAAGGGCATCTTCGCCCGGTACCTGCGCGCGCTGGCCACCGCGGTCCGCACCACCGAGTACGACGGGTTCCTCAACACCACCGCCGACTCCATCCTGGCCAACAACACCGACGGCGAGGGACGGCAGGGCAACTCCTTCGTCGGCCCGTTCGCGTTGTGGACCTACAACACCCAGGCAAGGTCCGCGGCCGCCCTGGTCGCGGCGATAGGCGCCACCGGAGCCGGCGTCCTGCGCGGGCAGGAGTCGGGCCGATGCGCCGACGTGCCCGCCGCCGGCCGGGCCAACGGCACGGTGGTCGCGCTCTGGGACTGCAACGGCGGCCTCAACCAGCACTGGGTGGCGACCGCCGACCGCCTGCTGCGGGTGTACTGGATCAAATGCCTCGACGTCAACGCCGGTGGCACGGCCGACGGCACGCCGGTGCTGATCTACGACTGCCACGGCGGCACCAACCAGCAATGGGCCGTGAACGCCGACGGCAGCGTCGTCGGGGTGGCCTCCGGCAAGTGCCTCGACGCCACCGGCCACGGCACCGCCAACGGCACCGCGCTGGCGATCTGGACCTGCAACGGCGGTGCCAACCAGAAGTGGTCCCGCAGCTGACCTCGGAAGGACGAGACAATGAGAACAGCCGCGTTTCGTAGAACCGCCGCGTGGATAGCCGCCGCGGCGATCGGCTCGGCCGCCCTGACACCGCTGACAGACCAATCCCGCGCCGCCGCCTCCCCTCCCGGGGTCAAGGACGTCACGGCCACCCTCTTCCAGTGGAACTTCGCCTCGATCGCGAACGCCTGCACCAACACCCTTGGGCCCTCCGGTTACGGCTATGTGGAGACGTCTCCGCCGCAGGAGCACATCCAGGGGCCGCAGTGGTGGACCTCGTACCAGCCGGTGAGCTACCGCATCATCGGCCGGCTCGGCGACGTCAACTCCTTCAGGTCGATGGTGAGCACCTGCCACGCCGCCGGCGTCAGGGTGATCGTGGATGCGGTCATCAACCACATGACGATGGGCTCCGGCGTCGGGTCGGGCGGCACCGTCTACACCAAGTACAACTACCCCGGCGTCTACCAGGACCAGGATTTCCATTCCTGCCGTGCGAACATCACCAACTGGGCCGACCGGAACAACGTGCAGCAGTGCGAGCTCGTCGGCCTGGCCGACCTCAACACCGGCAGCGACCACGTGCGCTCGACCATCGCCGGCTATCTGAACAGCCTGATCGCGCTGGGCGTCGACGGCTTCCGGATCGACGCGGCCGAGCTGATGGCCGCCTCCGACCTGGCGGCCATCAAGTCGAGGCTCAGCAACCCCGGCATCTTCTGGGTACAGGAGGTCGCCGGCGGCGCGGGCCACGTCGTGCAGGCCGGTGAGTACCTCGGCACCGGCGACGTGGACATCTTCCAGGGCGCCTACGACCTCAAGCGGATCTTCACGGCGGAGCGGCTGGCCTACCTGCAGAACTGGGGCACCGCGTGGGGCGCCGGCTACCAGGCCAGTGACAGGTCCCGCACCTTCGTCGACAACTGGGACACCGAGCGCAACGGCAGCACCCTCAACTACACCTGGGGCTCCACCTACACCCTCGCCAACGTCTTCCTGCTCGCCTGGCCGTACGGGTCGCCGAACATCTTCTCGGGTTACGAGTTCTCCTCCTTCGACCAGGGTCCGCCCAACGGGGGCGTGGTGAACGCCTGCTACACGCAGGGCTGGAAGTGCCAGAACGCCTGGCCGGAGATCGCAGGAATGGTGGGCTTCCGCAACGCCGTCCGGGGTACCGCCGTGACCAACTGGTGGAGCAACGGCAACAACGCCATCGCGTTCGGCAGGGGTAACCGGGGCTACGTCGTCATCAACCACGAGGGCGCCGCCGTCACTCAGACGTTCGGCACGAGCCTGGCGGCCGGGTCGTACTGCGACGTGCAGCACCGCGGCGCCAGGTACACCGTCGGCAGCGACGGACGCTTCACCGCGACGGTCGCCGCCGGCAACGCCCTGGCTCTCTACCTCGGCGCGACCTGCTGATCTGTCGGCTCGGCATGGCTCGGGACCGCCGATCTCCAGAGGTCTCGAGCCATGGGCCGCCCGTCATTGGAGGAAACGGAAGATTCTGCCGGTTGCGGCCAGGGGCAGCGGTGCGCCGGTGAAGCGGTGAACTCCCACGGAGAACAACACGCCGGCCGGTGCGGTGAAGGCCTTTTCGGTGAAGCCTGCGTCGGCGAACCAGGTTCGAATCGTCGGAGTCAGGTCGGGCGCCCGCCGTGTCCTGGTCCAGATCACCGTGGCGTCGGCGGCGCAGAGCCGCGGCAGCGCGTGGATGGTGGCGCGGGCGTCGGCGTTGCCGATATTGCCGAGGACTCCTGCCATGATCACCAAGTCGGCGGGCACCGCATTCGAGTACGAGGCAAGGTCGCCGGCGTCGGCCTGCATGACGGTGACCTTGCAGAGGTCCTCGGCGACCACTCTGGCGCGGGCCACGGCGACGTTACGCGGGTCGTACTCGATCAGTGTCGCGCTGACTCGTCTCGCGTCCCGGCGCGAAGACAGCACGGTCAGAACGTCGTGGCCTTGACCGGCGCACATGCTCACCACGGACAGAGGTTCGCCCGGCCGCCCGTCAAGCCACTCGGCGATGTGCTGCTGGACCAGCCCCAGCCGTTGGGCCAGCGGCGAGCCGGTGTCGGTGTAGGGGCTGTGCCAGGCATACCAGTCCTTGCCGTCGTTCATGGAGGCTGAGCCTGCCATTCGGCGAGGCCGCCCGCCGCCCGGACCGGACCGGCGGGCAACCATCCCCGGAAGGCGAACCTCAGGAGGCGTGGAGGTGGACCTCCGCGAGCTGTGCCGCGTTCCAGCCGGTGTTGGCGGTGATGACGAGCCGGAACCAGCGGACGGTTGCCGGGGTGAACGTGACCGTCGCCGTGTTGTGTGCGTTGACCGCGTCGAGGAGCACCGGGGTGGGCGGCAGCAGGGTCTCGAACGTGATGCCGTCCGTGCTGCCCTGAAGCTCGATCGTCTCGGTGCGCGCGCCCCAGGCCGGGTTGTCCGGCAGCTGGAGCACCGCCCGGCCGACGCCGACCGTGTCCTGGAGGTCGATGGTGGCGGCGGCCGGGAAGACGCCCGGCTTGGCCTCCCAGAACGTGTCGGCGTTGCCGTCGGTCAGCGCGTTCGGGTTCCAGCCGTCGATGATGCTGGTGACCGTCACCGGCCGGCCCTCGGCCAGGTCGCCCGTGGCGGACAGGCCGTCGCCGGTCAGCGCGACCAATTGCTGTGAGGCGCTTCCGGCGCCGGTCACGGTGAACGTGCCCGATCGCGAGCCGGCCCGGGTGGGTCCGAACGTGACGCTCGCCAGGCACGAGGCGTGCGGGGCCAGCCGGGCCGGGCAGTTCGTGGTCCGGCTGTAGTCGCCGGTGACGGTGACCGACCGGATGGTCACCGGCCTGCTCGTCGGGTTGACGATCCGCACGATCCTCGGCTCGCCGGTGGTGCCGGCCGTGACATGTCCGAAGTCGACGGACGCCGGGTCGAGCAGGAGCGGTCCGGGCGGCGGGAAGCCGCAGCTCACGTCCTGCCAGCCGACGTTGCCCGGTCCTTGCGCGATGGTGAAGCCGGAGCCGCAGTCGTAGGTGCCGCCGGCGCCGAGCCCGGCCGCGCGCACCCCGGTGAAGGTGGCGCTGCCGGGCGACTCCAGTTGCACGGCGAAGGTGCCGGCGCCGGCTATGTCGACGTTCTTCAGCGACAACCCGGTGATGTTCAGGCCGTGGGTCTGCACGGCCTCGTAGGCGCTGTCGATCAGCTTCGTGTCGGAGACGGCGATCGCGCCGGTGATCGGCGAATCGGCCGCCCAGAACCAGAGCGCGCCGAGCCCGGTCTTCCAGAACTGGTCGAGGACGCCGGCCCGGATCGCCGTGTTCCTGGAGATCGTCGTCGTCCCGGCCAGCGGCACCGAGTTGAACCGGTTGCCGACGTGCAGGCCACCGCCCTGTGTCACCGTGTCGGCCACCACGTTGCGGGTGACGGCGTTGTCCCGGCCGCCGTAGATCGCGATGTTGTTCGCGAGGATCGGGCTGATCACGGTGTTGTCGCGGAAAGCGTTGCCGGCGTCGGCGTCGCGGTCCGACCACATCGCCAGCCCGTCGTCGCCGGTGTTGCGGACGAAGCTGTTCTCCACCACGGAATCGACGACGCCCTGGTGGAAGTTCACGCCGTCCGCGGTCTGGTCGAGGATACGCAGGCGGGTCAGGGTGAGGCCGCGCATCGGCCCGTCCAGCCAGGCGCCGACCTTGGAGTGCTGGATCCAGAGGTCCGAGACGGTCGACGAGCTCAGCGCGCCGCCGATGCCGTTTACCTGTGCGTTGTCGTTGCGCTCGGTGACCTCGCCGAGGATCGCGAAGTGCGACAGGGCGACGTCGGAGCTGCCGCCGTCCGCCGGCGCCCGGCCGTAGATCCCGACGTTGTCGCCGGTCAGCACCGAGTACCACTGGCCGGCGCCGGTCATCGTCACCTTGTCGACGATGAGGTGCCGGCCGACCTTGAACGTGCCCTCCGGAATCCACACCGGACGGCCCGCCGCGGACGCCGCGGCGATCGCGGCGTCGAAGGCGTCCGAGGAGTCGGCGGCGCCGGTCGGGTCGGCGCCGTAGCCGGTCACCGGCAGCGACCCGGCCGGCCGGGGCCGCGGCGGCGCCACCGTCTCGAAGTCGGCCAGGTCGATGACGTACCAGGCGGCGGTGTCGGCCGCGCCTACCTGGAGCCGGACGCGGGAACCGGCCGGCAGGGTCCGGCCGAGCCGCACCCGGGCCTCGTCGAAGTAGTGGTGCGGGGTGCCCTGCGCGGGGACGTTGGTGAACGGGTAGGAGCCGTAGTACCAGCCGTACCGCGACGTGGTCGCCAGCGAGGCCAGGCGGCGGCCGCCGGAGTAGACGCCGAGCGTGGAGTCCGCGCCCCTGCCGTCCGCGCTGTCCGGCACCGAGTACCGCACGGTGACCGCGTTGGCCGGCCTGGCCAGGGTGAACTCGACGTACTCGTGCTTGCCGGCGAGCCGGACCGCGCGCCGGCCGGAGGCCTCGGCGGCGATCGTCGTGTACGTGTGGTCGGAGCGCACCGGGCTGCCGTTGGTGGCGGCGTTCTCGGCCTCGTACTCGGTGAACGGAACGGTGGCGCCCCGGCCGGCGGTCGCGGGGGCGGGCAGCCCGGCGACAGTCACCGGCGTGGGCGGGTGCGCGGCGCTCGCCGGGGAGGCCAGGAAGAGGCCGGCGGCACACAACGCGAGTGACGTGGACAGGGCGGCACCGCGGGACGTTGTCATCGACTGCCTTTCCGAGAATTTGGGAAGGTCAGCTCGCCCGTTGACTGGGAACGCACGAAAAGTGCCGAAGAATGAGCTCAGCATCGGGTGCCGCGGCACGGCAAGGAGCGAGCGGATTCAATGTAGACGCGTCCGAGAGCACGTGCAATAGTTAGTTTATCGGTATAGCTGGCGGCGGGCCGACGGAGCCGCGTTCGACGAGGGTGACGCCCAGCACGCGTCGCTCGGAACGCACCGTCGGCCACTGCGCGAGCTGGGCCAGCAGGACCTCCACCGCCGCGCGGGCCTTGCCCGGGATGTCCTGGCGCAGGGTGGTGATCTCGGGGGTGACGTGCCGGGCGACCTCCAGGTCGTCGAACCCGATGATCGACATCTGGTCCGGCACCGGGAACCCGGCCCGGACGAAGCCCTTGAGCAGGCCCGCGGCGATGATGTCGGCGGTGGCGAAGACCGCCGTCGGCCGATCCGGGGCCGCCAGCACCTGCCGCGCCGCGTCGACGGCCGCGTCGAAGCTCGCGTTGCACCGCACCACGTGCTCGGGCCGCAGCTCCAGCCCGGCCTCCGCCAGGGCCTGCACGAAGCCGGCGTGCCGCTCGCGGACGACGCCGGGCTCGTCGAACGCCGGGCCGACGAAGCCGATCCGGCGGTGCCCGGCCTCGACCAGGCGGCGCCCGGCCAGGCTGCCGCCGAGCCGGTCCTCGATGCCGACGTTGCTGATCTGCGGCGAGGTGCCGTGGTTGTCGATGAACACCATCGGCGCCTCGTAGGCCCGGTGCAGCGCGGCGACCTCGTCCGCCCGCGTGCCCAGGAAGATCGCCCCGTCGACGTTCCAGGAGCGCAGGCTGTTGGCGGTGGACTCCACGCTGTTCACCGAGTGCGCCATCAGGTAGAGGCCGGCCTGGGTGACGTGCGCCTCGACCTCGCCGAGGAACAGCGAGTCGTGCGGGTTCATCAGTGGTTCTATCCCGCCGGCGTCGCGTCCGGGGAAGGCAAGCGCGACCAGGTTCGACCGCCGCGCGCTCAGCGACCGGGCCGTGGCGTTGGGGACGTAGCCGAGCCGGCCGACGACCTCCATCACCCGGGCGATGGTGGCGGGGGAGACCCGGTCGCGGTGCCCGTTGAGCACGTTGGAGACCGTCATCTTCGAGACCCCCGCCTCGCGGGCGACGTCCTGGAGCGTCGGCATCTCTCGTCCTTCCTGCGCCCGGGCGGCGGTGGTACCCCCTCGGACATCGAACACCATCTTGACGTCGGCGTGCGGCCGGGCTAGCGTTCCCGAAGTATACCGGTAAACCTAATCGCAATTCGAATGCCCGTCGGGCAATTCCTGCGGAGGTTCCATGAAGACCACACGCACATTGACAGCCGTCCTGGCGGCAAGCGTCCTTATGTTGGCGGCCTGCTCGGGTAAGTCATCCGACGGCGACGGGGTGAAGGACACCACGGCGGACAAGGGGCTGCCGGTCGTCGGCGTGAATCTGAAGTATGACCCGAACACCTTGGTCAACGACGGGAAACCGATCCATCTCGACTGGTGGGCCTGGGGGAACATCCCGCAGATGCAGGCGTTCGCCGACGCCTACCAGAAGATCCACCCGAACGTCGACATCACCCTCGTCAACCAGCCGTGGGAGGACTACTGGACCAAGCTGCCGCTTCAGCTACAGGGCACGAAGGGGCCGGTGATCTTCAACGTCCACAACAGCGAGCACGACAACATCATCAAGTACATGGCGCCGTACGACGTGCCCGTCGAGGCGCTGACGGCGGATTACACGAACGCCAAGTCGCACGTGATCGACGGGAAGGTCTACTACATCGACCTGGGGCTGATGAGCGGGGCCATCTACTACAACAAGGACATGTGGGCCAAGGCCGGCCTGACCGACGCCGACATCCCGGAGACCTGGGACCAGTTCAGCGCGGTGGCGAAGCGGCTCACCGTCCGCGACGGCACGAAGCTCAAGCAGGCGGGATTCAACTTCAACGCCTCGTTCAGCGCCTTCCAGTCCGGCATGGCCTACCAGCTCGGGCAGAACATGTTCGCCGCCGACGGAAAGACGCCGACCGTCGACAACCCCGCGAACCTCCAGGTCATCCAGCGCTTCCTGCAGATGTACGCGGACGGCAGCGGCTCGAAGGACTTCGGGACCGAGGCGACCACCAGCTTCGGGCAGGGACAGACCGCCATGGTCTACGCCTGGGGCTGGTACGAGGGCAACCTGCGGTCGGAGTTCCCGAAGATCAAGTTCGGGGTCTTCCGCACCCCGGTGCCCACCGCCGGCACGACGCCGTACGCCTTCGACCGCTACAACGGCGAGTCGACCCTGGGCATCAACCGGAACGCCCCCGCCGACCAGCAGGCCGCCGCGCAGGACTTCCTGAAGTTCTACCTCACCGACAAGGCCGGCATGAAGGCGCTCGACCTGAGCTACGGCGTCTTCCCGGCGTACAAGCCGCTGGCCGACGACCCCGACATCAAGGCCGACCCGGCGTTGCAGGCCTACGGCGACATCGACCGCTACATCTGGCCGGGGACCATCCCGTCCACGTTCGAGGACAACTTCACCAAGATGTGGCAGGACATCCTCTACAACAAGGTCGATCCGGCCAAGGCGCTCACCGCGGCGCAGCAGAAGATCACCACCGATCTGGCGGGCAAGGACTTCCAGTCCGCCGAGCACCTGTACGCCGCGTACGTGCCCGGGCCCTGATGGCCACCACCATCGAATCCGCGCCGCCGCCGGTCCGCTCGCCGGGTCGGCGGCGGGGAACCCCGGTCGCCCGCGGGGAGCGCCCGCTGCGCCTGGTCGTCGTCACGACGATCATCGTGGCGATCCTCGCCCTGGTGGCCTGGCCGATCGTGGCCGCGCTGCTGGGCAGCCTGCACGACTGGAACCCGCTCAACGGCACCTACGAATGGGTCGGCACGGCGAACTACCGGCGGCTGTTCGACGATCCGGTGTTCTGGACCTCGTCGGTGAACACCGTCGTCTTCATGGTGGGCGCGATCCTCGGCCGGGTCGTCCTCGGCGTGGCGCTCGCCTACGCCATCTACTCGCGGCTGACCCGCACCAAGACCCTGTTCCGCACCCTCTACTACCTGCCGACGGTCACGCCGCTGGTCGCGGTGGCGTACGTCTGGCGGCTGATGTACCACCCGCAGTTCGGTGCGGTGAACTCGATCCTCGGGCTCGACGTCAACTGGCTCTACGACAGCCGCTTCGCGCTGCTCGCCGTCATGGTGATGACGATCTGGAAGGACTTCGGGTTCGCGGTCATCCTCTACCTCGCCGGGCTGTACTCGCTGCGCACGGACGTGTTGCAGGCGGCGGAGGTGGACGGCGCCGGCGCCTGGGCGCGGTTCCGCCGGGTGATCTGGCCGATGCTGCGCCCGACGACCCTGCTGGTCGTCGTGACCTCGATGATCGGCTACCTACAGGCGTTCGTGCAGGTCCTGGTCCTGACCGGCGGCGGCCCGGGCGACTCGACAAGCCTGATCTCGTACCTGATCTATCAGCAGGCGTTCGAGAAGTACGACTTCGGGTACGCGTCCGCCGCCGCGTTCGTGCTCTTCGTCGCCACCGCGGTGCTGACCCTGCTGCTGTTCCGGGCGCAGAGCGGCCCGCTGCGCGGAAAGGCACGCTGATGCGTCGCGGGATCGCCTCCCTCTGCCTGCACGGTGCCCTGCTGGCCGTCGCGGCCGTGACGATCTTCCCGTTCGTGTGGATGCTGCTGTCGAGCTTCAAGAGCGCCGACGAGATCTCCGCGGTCGATCAGCACCTGCTGCCGCACGTCTGGACGCTGGAGAACTACCGGTCGATCCAGGAGAACTTCGACGCGGTGCGGCTGCTCGGCAACTCGCTGATGCTCTCGATCGTGATCACCGCGATCGCCGTGTACACCAGCCTGCTCGGCGGGTACGTCTTCGGGAAGTACCGCTTCCGGGGCCGCGGCGCGCTGTTCGCGGTGGTCCTGGCGACCATGATGATCCCCTGGGCCGTCGTCCTGATCCCGCGCTACACGATGTTCACCGGCGCCGGGCTCCAGGACAGCTACGCGTCGATCGTCATCCCGGCGGCGATCAGCTCCTTCGGCATCTTCATGATGCGCCAGAGCATGGACAACGTGCCGGACGAGATCCTCGAGGCCGCCCGCATCGACGGCGCCTCCGAGCTGTACATCTTCCACCGCATCGTCGCACCGATGAGCGTCAACGCGATCTCGGCGCTGGCCATCTTCCAGTTCCTGTGGGTCTGGGAGGACTACCTTTGGCCGTACCTGATGCTCAGCACGCCGTCCAAGCAGGTGCTCGCGGTGGGCCTGACCACGTTCAGCGGGCAGTACAGCACCGACTACGGCGGCCTGTTCGCGGCGACGACGGTGTCGATCGTCCCCGTCGTCATCGTCTACGTGATCTTCCAGAAGCGCTTCATCGCCGGGGCGGCCAGCGCCGCCGTCAAGGGCTGAGTCCCACCGTCAAGGAAGGCCAGGCGTGTCCGACGCTCAGTATTTCCGCACATTCACCCGGGTCGACGCCGTGGAGGTGACCGCACAGGGGCTGTCCGCCCGGTTGCACGGCGAGCGGCTCAGCGTCGACGTCGTCCGCGCGGACGTCGTGCGTATCGCGATCAGCCGGGGCGGCGTCTTCGAGGAACGGCCGTCCCACGCGGTGTGCGTGGACCCGTTGGCGGCAGAGGTGCCGTTCACGGTGGAGGAGGCGGACGGCGGGAGCGTCGTGCGGTTGCGGACCTCGCGGCTGGTGGTCACCCTGTGCACGGCGCCGTTCCGGCTGGACGTGCACCGCCCCGACGGCTCGCCGGTCGCGGTCGGCGCGGACGACGCCGGCGCGTACGCGACGTTGAACGACGCGTTCGTGATCCGCCGCCGGTGCCGCGGCGCCGACGCGATCTACGGCCTGGGTGAGAAGACCGGCCGGCTGAACCGGCGCGGGCGCGATTTCGCGCTGTGGAACGTCGACGTCCTTGACCCGCGCGCCTCGGGCGAGTTCGCCGCCGCGCGGGCGGATGCGGATCCGCGGGCGGACCCGAGGAGTACGGAGTTCGATCCGTACTACGTCTCCATCCCGTTCTTCTATCACCTGGACGCCGCCTCGGGGGCGACGGCCGGCTCGTTCGTCGACAATCCCTACCGCTCCCACTACGACTTCGCCGTGCCGGGGGAGTACTCGATCCGGTTCGACGGCGGCCAGTACGTCGAGTACGTCTTCGCCGGCCCCCGGATGCCGGACATCCTGGCCGCGTACACGTGGCTGACCGGAAGGATCGCGGTCCCGCCGGTGTGGTCGCTGGGGTATCAGCAGTGCCGGTGGTTCGCGTACACCCAGGCCGACGTCGAGGCCCTGGCCCGCCGGCACCGCCGGGAGGAGATCCCCTGCGACGGCCTGTGGCTGGACATCGAGCACATGGACGGCTACCGGGTGTTCACCTGGGACCCGGAGCGGTTCCCCGACCCGGCGGCGATGCTGTGCCGGCTGGCGGACGCCGGGTACCGGCTGGTGACGATCGTGGATCCGGGCGTCAAGCACGAACCCGGGTACCGGGTGTTCGACGAGGCGGAGAAGGCCGACCTGCTGTGCCGTACCGAAGGTGGCGGTGTGTTCCTCGGCCAGGTCTGGCCGGGCGACACGGCGTTCCCCGACTTCACCCTTCCGGAGACCCGGGCCTGGTGGGGCCGGCTGAACGCCGAGCACGTGCGTTCCGGGGTCTCCGGGATCTGGAACGACATGAACGAGCCGGCCACGGGGGCGATCGACCCGCAAGCGATGCGGTTCGATCGCGGCCGGCACTCACACGAGCGGTTCCACAACCAGTACGCGCTGCTGATGGCGATGGCGACCGTGGAGGGTATGCGCGCGGAGCACCCGGACCGGCGCCCGTTCGTGCTGTCGCGGGCCGGTTCGGCGGGGATTCAGCGGTACGCCGCGAACTGGATGGGCGACAACGTGTCCCGCTGGGATCACCTGGCGATGAGCATGCCGATGGCCGCGGGCCTCGGGCTGAGCGGGCAGGCGTTCGTCGGCGCCGACGTCGGCGGGTTCATGGGCGACGCGAACGCCGAACTGTTCCTGCGCTGGATGCAGTACGGGGTGCTGACGCCGTTCTGCCGCAACCATTCGGCGATCATGAATGTGGACCAGTACGCCTGGTCCTTCGGACCGCTGGTGGCGAACCTGGTCGGCGAGGCGGTCCGGCTGCGCTACCGGCTGATCCCTTACCTGTACGCGGCGTTCGTCGAGGCGAGCCGGACCGGCGCGCCGGTGCAGCGGCCGCTGGTGTTCGACCACCAGGACGACCCGCTGGCCCGGGACGTGGACGACGAGTACCTGTTCGGCCCGGACCTGCTGGTCGCGCCGGTCACGGCCGCGGGGATGACCGAGCGGCGGGTGTACCTGCCGGCGGGCACCTGGGTCGACTGGTACGACGGGACGGTCCTGACCGGGCCGGGCTTCGTGACCGCGGCGACACCGATGGACCGGATCCCGCTGTACGCCCGGGGCGGCGCGGTGATCCCGATGTGGCCGCACGCGCCGGAGCACGCCGACGGGTACCAGCCCCGCGGCACCGAGCTGCACGTGGTGGTGCCGGCCGGCGACGGCACGCACCTCTCGCTGCTGGTCGAGGACGACGGCGTCACCACCGCGGCCGAGGACGGGGCCTTGCGGCGCACCGTCTTCACCCTGACCCGCGCCGGAGGCACGGTGACCGTGGCGGCGCGCACCAGCGGCGACGGTTACCCCGAGTTCGTCCGCGAGGAGTTCGTCCTGGTGATCCGCGGCGCGCACCCGCGCGAGGTCCGGGTCGACGGCGCCGACCACCCGGTGACCGGCGCGCGCGTGCGGTTCGGCAACACCGGCGGTGACTTCACCGCGACCTTCATCCTCTGATCGCTGTACAGATTGCCCAACGTTTACCTCCTAGACCCGGCATCCTTGCGCATACTGCTCGCTCCCGACTGGGCTTGTTGTGCACCATGGCCTCGTTCCTCAAAGCTGGTCACCGCAGCCGTGACAGGCTCACCGGGCAAGGATCGGAGGCACGGATGGCGCACTACCAGCGGGCCGGCAACATCCCGGCCAAACGTCACACCCAGCATCGCGACCCCGGCGGCAACCTCTACTACGAGGAGCTGATGGGCGAGGAGGGCTTCTCCTCCGACTCGTCGCTGCTGTACCACCGGCACGTGCCCTCGGCCATCGTCGACGCGCGCGCCTGGGACCTGCCCGACCTGGCGACCGTGGCGAACCAGCCGTTGCTGCCCCGGCACCTGAGGCTGCACGAGCTCTTCGGCGACCAGGACTGGAAGTCGCGGGACGCGGTGCGCGACCGGCGCCTGGTCCTGGGCAACGCCGACGTCCGGATCGCCTACGTCGTGGCCGGCGAGGCGTCGCCGCTGTACCGCAACGCCACCGGCGACGAATGCGTGTACGTCGAGTCCGGCGGCGGCACCGTGGAGACGATCTTCGGTGACCTCGAGGTCGGCTTCGGCGATTACGTGATCATTCCGCGGGCGACCACCCACCGCTGGGTGCCGGCCGGGCACGAGCCGCTGCGCCTGTATGTCATCGAGGCCAACAGCCACATCGCCCCGCCCAAGCGGTACCTGTCGCGCTACGGCCAGTTCCTGGAGCACTCGCCGTACTGCGAGCGCGACCTGCGCACCCCGGGGGACCTGCGCACGGTGGACGCGCAGGACGTCGAGGTGTACATCAAGCACCGAGGCGACGGCCCGGCCGGGCTCGCCGGCACCGTGCACGTGCTGCCCGACCACCCCTTCGACGTGGTCGGGTGGGACGGCTGCCTGTACCCGTACGCGTTCAACATCGCCGATTTCGAGCCGATCACCGGCCGGGTGCACCAGCCTCCGCCGGTGCACCAGGTCTTCGAGGGCACCAACTTCGTCGTCTGCAACTTCGTGCCGCGCAAGGTCGACTACCACCCCCTGTCCGTGCCGGTGCCCTACTACCACTCCAACGTGGACAGCGACGAGGTCATGTTCTACGTCGGCGGCGACTACGAGGCCCGCAAGGGCTCCGGGATCAACGTCGGCTCCATCTCGCTGCACCCCGGCGGCTACTCGCACGGCCCGCAGCCGAGCGCCATCGAGGCCAGCCTCGGCGCGGAACGCTTCGACGAGCTCGCCGTCATGGTCGACACCTTCCGGCCGCTCGGCCTCGGCGAGGCCGGCCGGGCCTGCGACGACGGAAAGTACGCCTGGACCTGGGCCGGACGGGGGCCGAACACGTGACCGCGACCCGGACCGCGCCGGCCCGGCTCTTCCTCGGCCTGCTCGACGACGCCGCCGTCTTCCCGCCCGGCAACGTGCCCATCCCCGAGGCCGTTCCGGCGCACCGCGAGCGCCGGTCGACGCCGCTGGCGCCGCTGCTCGGGCCGTTCATCTGCTCCCTGCCGCGCTGGGCGGAGCTGACGGCGGCGCTGCCCGACGGTTCCCCGCTGCCGGTCTCGCTCACCCTCCCCGGCGGCACCGAGGACGTGCCCGCCGCGATGGCGCTGGCGCGCGCGGAGCCCCGGGTGAGCCTGGTGGCCCTCGAAGTGCCGGCGACCGCCGCCGGGCTGGACGACCTGGTGTACACCCTCGACCGGCAGGTGCCCCCGGAGGTGAACACCTACGTCGAGCTGCCCTGGGCCGACGTCACGGCGGCAACGGTCGCCACGCTCGCCGGCGCCGGCCTGCGCCTGAAGATCCGTACCGGCGGCGTGGTCGCGGCGGCGTTCCCCGGCGAGCGGCAGCTCGCCGGCGTCCTGGAGACGGCGGTGCGGGGCGGGCTCGCGTACAAGCTCACCGCCGGCCTGCACGACCCGATCCGGCACCGGGATCCGGCCACCGGCTTCGAACACCACGGATACCTGAACGTGCTCCTCGCGACCGCCCGCGCCCTGACGGGCGGCGCCGTCGACGCGGCGCTGGCCGACCACGACGGCGCGCGGGTGGCGGCCGCGGTCGCCGCGATCGACGACCCGCTGGCCGAGCGGGTACGCCACCACTTCGTCAGCTTCGGCACGTGCAGCATCACCGAGCCGGTCGACGGCCTGCTGCGCCACGGACTTCTCCCGGAGGACCCACGTTGACCACCGTCTCGGCCGCCACCTGGCTCGACGTTCCGGCGGACCATCCGTTCGGCATCGCCACCCTGCCCTACGGGGTCTTCGGCACGGCGTCCGATCCGGACCCCAGGGTGGGAGTCGCGATCAGTGACTTGATCCTCGACCTGGCGCCGGCCGTACGGGTACTGGCGCCGGAGCTCGCGCCCGCCGTCGCGGGACCGTCGCTGGACACCCTGCTGGCCGCCGGGCCGCGGGCCTGGTCGCGGGTGCGCGCCCTGGTGACCACCTGGCTCACCGACGCCGGCTACTCCGACCGGCTCGCCCCGCACCTGGTACCCGCGCGGGACGCCGTCATGCACCTGCCGTTCACGGTCGCCGACTACGTCGACTTCTACGCCTCCGAGCAGCACGCGACGAACCTCGGCCGGATGTTCCGCCCCGGCCAGGACCCGCTCACCCCGAACTGGAAGCACCTGCCGATCGGCTACCACGGCCGCGCCGGCACCGTGGTCGGCTCCGGCACCGACGTCGTACGCCCCAGCGGCCAGCGCCGCGGCGCCGACGGCGAGATCACCTTCGGCCCGTCGGCGCGCCTGGACATCGAGGCCGAGCTGGGCTTCGTCGTCGGAACCCCGTCGCGGCTGGGCGCGCCCGTCGACCTCGCCCGGTTCGACGAGCACGTCTTCGGGGCCTGCCTGGTCAACGACTGGTCCGCCCGCGACATCCAGGCCTGGGAGTACGTTCCCCTCGGCCCCTTCCTCGGCAAGTCCTTCGCCACCTCCGTCTCGCCCTGGATCGTGCCGCTGGCCGCGCTCGAACCGGCCCGGGTGCCGCCGCCGGCCCGCACCGTGCCGCTGCTGCCGTACCTCGACGACGCGGCAACGCCGCCGTGGGGGCTGGACGTCCGGCTCGAGGTGCGGCTCAACGGCCACGTCGTCTCCCGCCCGAGGTTCGAGGGCATGTACTGGACCCCCGCACAGATGCTGGCGCACCTGACCGCCAACGGCGCGTCGCTGCGCACCGGTGACCTCTACGCCTCCGGCACGATCAGCGGCGAGCGCCCCGACCAGCGCGGCTCGCTCATCGAGCTGTCGTGGGGCGGCGCCGAGCCGCTGCGGCTGCCGGACGGAACGACCCGGACCTTCCTCGAGGACGGCGACGAGGTCGTGATCAGCGCGAGCGCGCCCGGCGCGGACGGCGCCGTCATCGGCTTCGGCGAGGTCCGCGGCCGCATCCTGCCCGCACACCAGGCGCCTCGTTGACGCAGGCCGGTGGTGCGGCGCGCCGCCGATAACCTGACAGGATGCGGCGAGAGCCATCGTTCACCTTCCGCGGCGCCCTACGCATCCTCGGCCGGACCGAGACTCCGCTCATCGACAAGCTCGACAGCCTGCTGGGCGGGGTGATCCTCGCGGCGGGCATCGGCACCGGCCTCGCCGCGGTCGGCGGGCCGGCCGGCGCGGCGGTCCTGGCGCCGGTGTGGCAGTGGGTCGACCAGAAGAACGAGGCCGGCGGCATCCTGCGCAAGCTGGTCGGGCGATTCGGCTTCCGGATCAACGGGGCGGCCGGGCTCGAGCGGCGGCAGCTCATCGCCGCGGCGCACAGCACGATCGCGGTCGCCGCCTACTTCGAGGCCCTGCACGCGGCGATCGCCGGCGCCGGGCTCGGCGGGCTGAAGCTGAGCGCCAAGGAGCGCGAGAAGATCGCCCTCGGCGCCGTCCCCGGCCAGGCCGCGTCGCTTGTCGAGCGGCTCTACTCGAGCGAGATCCCGGCGCCGTCCGCGACCCGGGGCTACGCCGAGAACGTGTCCCGGATCGAGGAGTGGATCGGTGACCTCCACAAGTCGACGATGGACTTCATGGAGTCGCTCGACCTCCTCCGGCTGATCGAGCGGCAGATGCATCCGATCGTCCGGCAGGCCACGCGGCGGTACCAGACCTACTACATCGACCTCGCCGCCGCCGTACCGGAATTCAAGATCTGGTCTGATCTCGACGAACACGCGGCGACCCGCCGCACGGTGGAGACCTCGTTCCAGGAGCTCAGGACGCTGCTCGCCGGCCTGGGCGGTAACGCCGAGCGGACGCCGACGGCGGCGCAGGTGCTGGACCGGGCCAACACCGGCCGGCTGCGCGATCCCGTGGTGTCGACGAGCGTTCCCTGGCCG
This sequence comes from Amorphoplanes digitatis, assembly GCF_014205335.1. NCBI lineage: Bacteria > Bacillati > Actinomycetota > Actinomycetes > Micromonosporales > Micromonosporaceae > Actinoplanes > Actinoplanes digitatis. The sequence goes on from NZ_JACHNH010000001.1 coordinate 2,672,774, forward strand.
GAAGCCACCTTCCGGTTTCCCAACGTCGGCGAACTATTCGTCCCGCCCGGATTCCGGATCTGCGTCTTCGACCCGGCGACCCGGGCCTCCGACGACGACTGGTGGTCCGGCCTGCCGCTGCACCATCACCTGGCCGACCGGCTCGCCGCGCACCTGCTGTCCACCCACGCCACCCAGGTGCCGCTGCTGCTGCTCGGCCACCCCGGCGCGGGCAAGTCGATGCTGACGAAGATGCTGGCCGCGAGCCTGCCGTCGGCCGGGTACGCCACGGTGAGCATTCCGCTGCGTGCCGTGCGCGCGCACGCCTCCATCCTCGACCAGATCCAGGAGGGTCTCGACCTGGCCACCCACCGCCGGCTCAGCTGGGCACAGCTCGCCGACGAGACCGCGGACCGGATGCGGGTGGTGCTGCTGGACGGCCTGGACGAGCTGCTGCTTGCCGCGAACCTCGACCGGACCGGCTACCTGCAGGAGATCGCGCGGTTCCAGGAGGTGGAGGCCGATCAGGACCGCCCGGTCGCGGTCATCGTCACCTCGCGGACCGTGGTGGCGGACCGCGTCGACATCCCGTCCGGAACCCCGATCCTGAAGCTCGCCGAGTTCGACGACGACCAGATCGGGCAGTGGATCACCCGGTGGGACGACGCGACACCCGGCCTGGCGACCGCGCCGCACACCCGCCGGCTCACCCGGCAGGAGTCGCTGCGGCAGCCGCACCTGGCGCGGCAGCCGCTGCTGCTGATGCTGCTCGCCCTCTACGTGAGCGGCCCGGGCGCACCCGAACTCGACACGGTCTCCTCGCAGGCCATCCTCTACACCCAGTTGTTCACCCGGTTCGCGGGCCGGGAGACCACCAAGGAGATCCGGCGGACGCTGCTGCGCGAGGAGGCAAGGGCGGCGATCGAGGCCTCGATCGACCGGCTCAGCATCGCGGCGCTGGCGATGTTCAACCGCGGCCGCCAGCACGTCGGCGCGACCGAGCTGGGCCACGACATCGAGGCGCTGACCGGCGGTTCCGAGGAGCGCCGGCTCAAGGAGGCGGGTCAGCGGCTGCTGGCGGAGTTCTTCTTCATCCACGCCTCCGAGGCCACCCTGACCGGCGACACCACCGAGCGGTCGTACGAGTTCCTGCACGCCACCTTCGGCGAGTACCTGGTGGCCCGGAAGATCATCGAGGTGCTGCGGGACATGGCCGACGCCGCCTACAACGGGCGCCGGCGGCGCGACCCCGACGACGACCTGCTGCACGCCGTGCTCTCGCACCAGGCGCTGGCCACGCAGAAACCCATCCTCCAGTTCGCCAACCAGTTCTTCCGCACCCTCCCGGAGCTGGAACGCGCCCAGATCACCGAGGTCGTCGAGTTCCTCATCGGCCGATGGCGCACCCGGCCCTCCTCGGAGCGGTACCGCTCCTACCGGCCCATGCCGTTCGACCAGCTACGGCAGCTGGCCGCATACTCCGCCAACCTGCTCGTGCTGCGCCTGAACCTCACCCCCGACGGACGGTTGACCAGGTCACCGCAGCTGACCCAGGACTGGCCGTCGCTTGTCGCGCTCTGGAACGCGGGCCTCGACCCGGACGCCTGGCTGGCGACGCTCGGCGCGATGACGCTTGACCGCCGGGACGGCACGATCCGCACCGGGCCGCCCGGCCACGGACACAACTTCCCGGAGTTCGACAGCGCCCGCCTGATCGGGAACCACCGGATAGCCGGCCAGCTGGGCCTCGGCGCGGCCGTCCTGCACGGCGTCCGGGACGTGTTCACCGCCGAGAACTGGCGGCTGATGATGCAGAGCTGGCTCATCCCGGCGATCGCCTTCGGCGAGTGGGACCGCGTCGTGGTCACCGCGCCGCCGCCCCGGACGACCGAGACGGATCGGCGGGAGATCGCCGGGCTGCTCGGCTGTCTGCTGCGGATGCGGGTGTCGGGCCTGCGGATCTCGGAGGCCGAGGCGATCGTCGGCCTGCTGCTGACGCTCGACGACGCGCCCGACCCGCTCACCCTGGCCCTCGCGGTCTGCGAGCATCCCAAGCTGCTGGTGCATGTTCCGGCGCTCGCCAACGCCAGGCTCTACCGCGGGAGCCCCGCCGTCGCCCTCATGCTGTACGGCGCGCAGGAGCGGGTCGCTCCCGGCGACCGCGCGCAGTGGCAGGACCTGTATCACGCGGTCGGGTCGGCGGCCGGCGCCCAGCCCGACCGCGGGCGCATCGACTCCCGGGAGGCGGGCCTGCTCATGCTTCAGGTCGCGCCCGGCAAGGACTCGCCCCGCCGCTGAGCCGGCCGCCGTTCACGTGCTTCGCGTACGCGTCGTTGGACCGGACCTCGTAGGTCAGCCGCCTGGCGAACGTGAGGTCCGCGACGTCGGGCGCCCAGAACGCGATCTCGGCGGCCAGGTCGGGCGCCTGCGCCGCCAGCGGCGCCGCGGCCGTCGCCGAGACGTAGCTGCCCGGTGCCCGCAGCTTCTCGACGTGGCAGACCCACTGCCACGTCCGGCCGATGACGGCCCGCAGATCAAGATCAAACCACATCGGATCCGTGTACGCGGCCGCGTGCAGCGACATCGACCGCGCGGGATCGGCGTCGTAGCCGGCGGCGATGTCCCGGACGTCGTGCTCGTTCACCGCCGCCATGCACCGAAGGCTATCAACGTGTTCTAAAACAACCCCGGCTGCACGCCCGGCTTCTTCGGCTGACGTTCCTGTCCGATTCTGTAAGACTTGCCTGCCGTGGTGGCCGATCGGTCGCCACGGCAGGGGGGTCGAGATGTCCGACGAGTTCGCCGCCGACGTGGCCGGCATCGCCGCCCTCGGCGAGCCGGTGCGCCGCTCCCTGTACCGCTACGTCATCGCGCAGGACCGGCCGGTCAGTCGGGAGGACGCGGCCGTCGGCGTGGGGGTGGCGCACCACGCCGCGAAGTTCCACCTCGACCGGCTGGCGGCGGACGGCCTGCTCGACGTCGAGTACCGGCGGCCGCCCGGCCGCTCCGGCCCGGGCGCCGGGCGCCCCACCAAGCTGTACCGCCGCGGCGCCCGCGAGATCACGGTCAGCCTGCCCGAGCGCCGCTACGACCTCGCCGGCCAGGTGATGGCCGAGGCGCTCACCCTCGCCGCCCGCGACGCGCTGCCCGTCGGCGAGACCCTGCGCGACGCGGCCCGCTCGGCCGGGCACCGCCTCGCCGAGACCGCCGAGCCGGGCACCGCCTCGCCGCGGCAGGCGGTCAGCGACCTGCTGGCCCGGTACGGCTACGAGCCGCGGGCCACCGGCGACGACGTGGTCCTGGCGAACTGCCCCTTCCACCACCTCGCGCAGACGCACACCGAACTGGTCTGCGGCATGAACCTCGACCTCATCGACGGCGTCCTCGACCGGCTCTGCCCCGGCCGGATGCGGGCCCGCCTGGACCCGGGGCCGAACCACTGCTGCGTCGCCATCAGCGACATTCCGTCGCCCGCGGCAGGCGAATGAAATTCAAGTACGGCCGAATTTCGTCATGGAGCAGGCCGTCCGGTCTCGATGAACTGACGATCACGGACAGTGCGGGCGGCGGGATGGTCCTATGGTGACTCCATGTCCGCGGGACGCGAGCGCGACTCGACGCCCGGGACCGCCCGGCAGCCTGAGCGTCCCGAGGCGCCCCGGCCTGCCGCGCTGCCCGGACTGTTCGGCGTGCGCGGCGTCAGCAACGCGGCCATCGCCCGGCTGATCCGCGACGGGCCCGGCGCGGAGCTGTCCGCGGCCTCAGCCGGGCGGATCGGCGCGCTGATGCGCGGCGGCGACGCGTTGCCGGCCGGGCAGCGGGCCGGGCTCGAGGGCGGCCTCGGCGTCTCGCTCGACGGCGTGCGGGTGCACGGTGGCGAGCCGGCGGCAGAGGCGGCGGACTCGGTGGGCGCCGCGGCCTTCACCGTCGGGCAGCACATCTTCCTCGGCCGCGGCGGCGCCGCGCCGGACGTGGTCGCCCACGAGGTGGTGCACACCGTGCAGAACCGGGGCATCCCCGCCGCGCCGGCGGTCGCCGCGGGCACGCCGACCACCGATCCGGCCGGCGCCGTCGAGACCGAGGCGGTCTCGATCGCCGCCCGGCTGGCCTCCGGCGCCGGCGCCGGCGCACAGGTCACCGGGCGGGGCCCGGCGGCCGTCGCGGGGGCCTGGCGGTGGGCGCCCGACACGCGTACGCCGCGGCAGCAGATCGACGACGCCCTGCGCTCCGAGGACGCCGACGACGTCAAGGCGATCAGCAACGTCTACCTCGCCACGGTCGACGAGCGGATCAAGCTGCTCGAGATCCTGGTCGACCAGTGGTGGGCCGGCAACTCCGACGAGCTGAAGATGGAGGAGATCTGGGGCAGCTTCGGCTCCTCCGTGCTCGCCGTCGCCGGCCCGCGCCAGCGGCTCTGGGACAACTGCGTCGACAAGGGCGCCGACCTCGACGAGCTGCCCGAGATCGAGCGCGTCAACGCCGGCTTCGTCGCCGATGTGACCGCCCTGGCGCGGCAGTTCCTGGAGCTCAACGCCAAGGCGATCGAGGCCGAGGTCGGCAGCTACGGCCTGCCGCCGTCCGGATCCGCGCCCGCCGCGCCGACCGCGGCGCAGACCGCACAGGTCATGGACCTGCAGAAGATCGCACAGTCGGTGGCGCTGTTGCAGCTCGCGCAGGAGCAGGCGCGGGCCACCCCGGTCGGCTACGAGGTGCACGTCGAGTCGATCGCGCCGGACGCGCCGGCGGTCGTCACGGTCATACCGGCGATGTTCGACCCGAACAAGCCACCGCAGCTGACCGAGGACCCGGACATCTTCCTGACGCCGACGTTCCATGCCGATCTTCAACCCTACGAACCGATCCGGAAGGCGTACGCGGAGACCGAGGCCCTGCTCGCCGTCATCCTCAAGGGCTATCCGGCGATCTACGCGGTGACCCGGGCGAACTCCAGCGCGGCCACCGAGCGATTCGCGGCGATGAACCCGGCCGCGGCGCGCGCCGAGCTGTCCACCGGGCTGCACGCCGTGCTCGGCTCGATCGCCTCGGCGCAGGAGAAGCTCGGCGACGACCTGGATCCGCTCGACCTGCTGCCCCTGCACGAGCAGCTCTACCACGGCACCCGGGGCGCCTCCGGCGTCGACTGGACCGGCGTGATGGCGCAGCGCCTCGCCCGGGAACAGGTCAAGGACCACGAGCTGTACCTGGCGCTGCGGGCCATGGGGCTGCAGCTGGGCTCGCAGCTGCTGTTCATCCTGGCGCCGTTCACCGGCGGCGCGACGCTGGCGCTGGCGTTCGTGCTGGGCGGTGTGACCCTCGCCGGGGTGCAGTGGTCGATGAGCGGCGACCACTACCGGGCGCTCGCCGACGCGGCCGGCACCGCGGCAACCCCCGGCACCGAGCTGGTGACCAACGAGCAGGTGGCGGCGGCGGAGGCCGCGCACACCGCCGACACGGTCGCCCTCGGCCTGGCGGTACTCACCGCCGGGCTGGCCCTGGCGGGCGCCGGCGTCGCCGCGATGCGGACCCGGATGCTCAACGCGCAGCGCGCCGCCCTGCTCAACGAGGTCGGCCCGGCCTCGAACGTGAACACCTTCCGCGCTGCCGAGGTGCCGTACACCGAGCCGCCGGATCTTCGGGTGGCCAAGCCGGGACAGCCGCTCGCGCTGGACGAGCTGAAGCCCGGCCGGCGCTACCTGTGGGTGATCGACGAGGCCGGCAACTTCAAGGTGGCCGACGAGGGGCAGGCCGGGATGTTCCCGAAGCGGGCCCCGCTGCCGGAGCCACACCCGTCCGCCGGGGAGGCGCCGCTCAAGCACGGCGACCTGTCGCCCGGGCCGCAGGGGCAGGCCCGCGGCGCGGCCCGGGCCGGGGGAGAGCTGCGCGCCGAGTTCGGGCCGGACGGCAAGTTCACCGGCCGCTGGATGATGAACAACGACTCGAGCTACACATTCAACCGGGTCGACGGTCAGATGCTGGGACAGTCCAGCCTCGACGCGGCGCACAAACTGCTCGGCACCACCGGCACCGACATGTCCAAGATCTTCACGGCCAACACGTCCGGCGCCCGGTAGGTTGGCGCCCGTGACCGAGCATGAGCTGAGCCGGCTGATCGACGCGCACGACGTCGAGGCGATCGCGGCGCTCCCGGCGTACGAGATCGACGATTTTCTGCGGGAGATCGTGCGTGCGGTGGCGGAGTCCGGGCGGGACTTCGACGCCGACCGGCTGGTGTCGCTCGGCAACACGCTGCGGCTGGCCGGGCAGGGCCGGGCCGATAGTGCGCTGGTGGCCGAGCTGTCGCGGCGGCCGACCGAGCGGGCGCTCGACGCCGTGTGTGTGATCCTGATGGGGCTCTGGAACGGGCCCGCCGATCCGGTCGCGCTGGAGACGCTGATGTCGGTCGAGCGGCAGCTCGAGCCGGCCGATCCGTCCGCCGTCCATTCGTACCGGGTCGCCGTCGAGAAGGCGCGCAGGCTCGGATAGTTCACCGCCGATCTCGACGACGAAACGGTCGCCGGGAAGGACGAGATCGGCACACTGATCGAGCCGCACGGGAATTCGGCGCGGCGGCCGAATCCATTCTGTTCGACCGGCGGCGGATCCCCGCCTCGAAATTAGCTGGTGAATACAGCCGATCGTCGCCAACGCCGCCTTGTGCTGGGAATACATTGCCCCGGACGCTGAACCATACCAACGCCGGCCGATCTCCGTGGACCCGAACGTGTCGGCGGGGTGTGATGTGATCCGTTTCACGGACGTCGATGGCCGAGTGCTTCCAATTGTGGCGAGAGGTGTTCACGTTCGGGGTTGCGGGGGCCGCCGGGGATTGCCTAGGGTCCGCTCCACAAAGTTCATACACGGGGGAGGGACCAGTGGCGCGTCTTATGACAGCCACGGTGCGATCATGTCTTGCGGCAGCCGGTGCTGCCGTTGTCGTGGTCGCATTGTTGGGAATTCCGGGCGATCCGGCGGAGAATCTCGCCGCGGGACCGCTGGGTTCGGGAACGGATGAGGCGGTGTCGCTGCGCGCGGCGCGTGAGACCGGCAAGGCCGTCCAGATCAGGAGCCTCACGTCGGAGACGACCGAGGTGTACGCCCTGCCCGACGGAAAGCTCCGCGCGGACATCTCGGCGGGCATGCAGCGCTTTCGCCGCAACGGATCCTGGGTCGCCGTCGACCAGACGCTGAAGCCCGCGGCGGACGGCTCGGTGGCGGCCGTAGCCCACCCGGGCGACCTGTGGATCTCCGGGCCCCAGCCGGCCGGCGAGCACGACCTCGCCGCCGTGGGCACGGGCGAGGACCGGGTCGCGATGCGCTGGTCGGGCGCGCTGCCCGCGCCGGTCGTCGACGGGACTCGGGCCACCTATGTGGACGCCCGCCCGGGCGTCGACCTGGTGGTCGAGTCGACCCGTCAGGGCTTCGAGCAGTTCCTCGTCGTCAAGGACCGCGCCGCGATCGACCAGGTCGCCGGCATCGCCTTCACGTTCGGCGGCCCCGGCGCGGCCGCGGCGAAGCAGGACGCGAGCGGTGCGATCACGCTGACCGGCGCGTCCGGCCGGCAGACCTTCCGCATCCCGGCACCGCTGATGTGGGACGCGAAGAAGACCGTCGCGGGCACCCCGGCGCTGCGCAAGCCGGTCCGCACCGGGCTCGCCCGCGGCGGCGACCGGGTCGAGCTCAAGCTGAACCCGGACCTCGCCTGGCTGCGCGCGGAGTCCACCACCTTCCCGGTGACCATCGACCCGACGCTGAACCCGGCGACCACGACGTTCGACACGTACGTGCGGGACAAGGTGACCACGGATCAGAACCAGGAGCCGGACCTCCAGATCGGCCTGCTGGCCACCAGCCCGCCGACGCTGGCCCGGTCGTTCCTCACCTGGGACACGACCGTGCTGTCCGGCAAGCAGATCACCGCGGCGACGGTGTCGTTCTGGAACTACTGGTCGCACACCTGCACGGCGACGTCCTGGGAGATCTGGACGACCGGCACGTCGACCTACACGACCACGTTCACCAACCAGCCGGCCTGGAACCAGCGCGAGGCCACGTCGACCGCCACCCACGGCTCCACCGACTGCGCGGACGCCTGGTCCAACATCGACGGCAAGAACTTCTTCCAGCACGCCGCCACCGCCAACAAGACTCGGGCCGGCATGGGCGTGCGGGCCACCGACGAGACCGCCGTCGCCGGGTTCAAGCAGTTCCGTTCGCGTGAGGGCGCCGCCGCCACCGAGGACCCGAAGGCGTCGGTGACCTACAACGCCTGGCCGACCGTGACCGCCCGCGCCACGGTGCCGGCCACCAGCTGTGTCACCGGCACCGGCCGTCCGCTCGTCAACACGCTGACGCCGCAGCTCAAGGCCACCGTCACGGATGACGACGGCACCGCGATGACGGTCACCTTCGAATGGTGGACGCTCACCGGCACCGCGCCGATCGGTTCGGTGGCGGTCGCCTCGGTCGCCTCCGGCGCCACGGCGACGGCGACGGTCCCGGCCGGTGCGTTCGCCGAGGGCGGCAGCTACCGGTGGCGGGTGAAGGCCTCCGACGGCACCGCGGGCAGCGACGTCCCGACGTCCTACTGCGAGATGACCGTTTACGACACGGCACCGCCGGTCGCCGGCTGCACCCCCGGAACGCCGTCGGACTTCAACGGTGACGGCGTCGAGGACGTCGCCATCGCCGACCCGGACGCCACCGTTGACGGCAAGGCCAAGGCCGGCCGGATCCACATCTCGTACGGCGGCACCGGCGCGGTGCAGAACGTCGACGAGAGCAACGCACAGGTCAGCGGCGCGATCGAGGCCGGCGACGAGTTCGGTCACTCGATCTCGGCGTACGACGCGAACAACGACGGGTGCACCGACCTCGCCGTCGGCGTCCCCTTCGAGGACATGGGCACCATCGTCGACGCGGGCATGGCCCACCTGCTGCTCGGCGCTCCGGCCGGGCTGGCCAAGGGCCCGGCGTCGCTGACGTACCACCAGGACGTCGGCTCCACCCCGGAGGCGGGCGAGGCGCAGGACTACTTCGGCTTCTCCGTCGCGGGCAGCCGTACGCCGGCGGGTCAGTCGTACCTCGTGGTCGGCGTGCCCGGCGAGGACATCGGCACGGCGATCGACGCGGGTGTCGCGCACTTCTACCGCGGCGCGCTGAACCTGCTGCTCCAGTCCGGCACGCCGATTCCCGGCGCGTCGGAGAACGACGACCAGAACGGCTACGCGGTCGCCGCGTCGGCAAACCACTTCGCCGTCAGCGCTCCGGGTGAGGCGATCGGCACGGCCGAGTTCGCCGGTGTCGTCAACGTGTTCAGCAGCCAGGAGCTGGTCAGCGGCCTGCCGAAGCTGGCCGCGAACCTTCAGCAGGACACGGCGAACATCGCCGACGTCGCGGAGGCTAACGACAACCTCGGCAAGTCGGTCGCGATCGCGCCGTACCGGCCCGCCGGCGCGCCGGCCGGGCAGGCGGACTCGTTCGTGGTTGTCGGCGTGCCGGGCGAGGACACCTCGGCCGAACTCACCGACACCGGCCTGGTGCAGCGTTTCCACGTCACCGCGGCGGCGACGTTCACCGAGCTGCCCGCGATCAGCGCGGGCGCACAGGACGGCGCCTACCTCGGCGAGGACGTCGCGGTGGTGAACACCGCGCCGGCCGCGGAGGGCACGAACGCGACGATGTTCATCGCCGCCGGAGCGCCGGGCGAGGACGTCGGCGAGACCCTCGACGCCGGGCGGGTGCGCGTTTACCCGGCGCTGGCGAACCCGGTCGGCACCCCGGTGGTGATCGACAGGCGGGAGTCGAGCCTGCCCGGCGCGGCCCGCGCGCAGGAGCTCATCGGCACCTCGCTGACCGCCGGCCCGAAGCGGCTGTACCTGGGCACGCCGTACGGCGACGCCGCCGTGTACGCCTTCACCTGGTCGGGCCTGGCCGCCGGCACGGCGACGCCGGCCATCACCTGGAAGCCCGGCGAGGGCGACCTGCCGGCCGGCGCGGCCGCCTTCGGCTCGGCGATCGGCTGAGGCGACAGATGACGAAGCAGAACGCAACGGGGGAGGACCGAACGGTGGAGCGTCGTCAATTCAGACGAGCCCGGCCGTCCATGGTGGGCCTGGTGGCCGGCCTGGCGGCATTGATCGCCGCGACCGTGTACGTGCGGCCGCCTGACCCGGCGCCGGCGCCGGTGCCCGTGGCCGCGGTGGAACAGGACCCGGTCCGCGACACGGAGGCCGAGGCGCTCGTCGCGGCCAGGAACCTCCAGCAGCCGGTCGAGGTGTTGTCGCAACGCTCGGAGTACCGCGACGTCTTCGCACAGCCGGACGGCACCCTGATCGCCAACGATCACACCCAGCCGGTCCGGGTGACCCAGGGTGACCGCTGGGTTCCGGCGGACCCCACCCTGGTGGCCGGTTCGGACGGCACCCTGGCGCCCACCGCCGCGCTGCTCGGGATGCGGCTGTCCGCGGGCGGCACCAGCCAGGCGCCGCTGATGGTCGTCACGCGCGACGAGAAGACCATGACGCTGACCTGGCCGTTCGGCACGCTGCCGCCCGCGACGATCATCGGCAACGGCGACCAGGCCAAGTACGAGAACGTCCTGAAGGACGTCGACCTGATCGCGAACGTCACCGTCGAGGGCTTCTCGCACGTACTGGTGCTCAAGACGCCGGAGGCGGCGCAGCTGCCGGAGCTCCAGAACCTGCGGCTCGGCGTCACCGGGGTCGGCCTGACGATCCAGGAGACCGAGGGCGGCGGCGTCGTGGCGCTCGACCCGGCCACCGGCAACCCGGTGCTCGAGGCGGATGCCCCCACCATGTGGGACAGCGCCTCCGGGCCGGGCGGGGAGGGTGTGGCCGCCCGCGGCGTCGCCGCGAAGGCGGACTCGGACCCGGACTCCATTCCGGCGGACGCGCGCGGACCGGGCGACCACTCCGTGGTGGCGCCCGTCGGGCTGGACTACGCGAAGGGCACGCTGACGCTGACCCCGGATCCGGCCGTGCTCGCCGACCCGGACACCGCGTTCCCGCTGTACATCGACCCGGTCTGGCAGAGCAACACGAACAGCGGCTGGGCGATGGTCGACAGCGGATATCCGAACGAGGAGTACTGGAAGTTCGACGGCAAGCGGCACGAGCGGATCGGTCTCTGCCCCGAGGCGTGCAACAGCTCCAAGGTCAAGCGGCTGCTGTACCAGATGTCCACCCCGTACGCGGGCAAGACGATCCTGAGCGCCGAGTTCCGGGTGACCATGCAGCACGCCTGGAACTCCACCGCCCGCGCCGCGTCGCTGTACATGATGCCGGCCACCGCGAAGATCAACTCGGCGACCAACTGGAGCAACCAACCGGGCGGCAGCGACTGGAGTGACAACACGTTCCTGGAGACGAAGTCGCCGACCAGCACGCAGGGCAGCTGCACGGCGACGAACCAGAACGCCGCCTGGAACGCCAAGAAGGCCCTGGACCGGGCCGTCTCGGAGAACCTGAGCTCGGTCATCCTCGGGCTCAAGGCCACCAACGAGGGCGACTACACGCACAGCAAGCGGTTCTGCGACAACGGCCTGCTCTCGGTGCGCTACAACCGGGCGCCGCTGATCGCCAACCAGAACGAACTCACCATGTCCCCCGGCGGGCAGTGCGTGTACGGCACCGCCAACGCGCCGTACGTGGACGTGCCGCCGCGGCTGAACGCGGTCATGCGCGACCCGGACCACTCTTCGGCGCACACCGAGCAGGTCAAGGCCGAGTTCAAGGTGACCTGGACGCCGCCCGGCGGTTCGCTGGTGACCCGCGGCTACACCACCCCGCTGAAGGCCAGCGGCTCCCTGTTCACCTACAACACGCCGACCGACATGCCGCAGAACGTCCCGATCTCCTGGGAGGTGCGGGCCAGCGACGGGACCAGCTGGGGCCCGTGGAGCTCGGACGGCTCACGCAACGTCTGCCAGTTCCTGTACGACAAGAGCAGCCCGAGCGCGCCGGATGTCGACTCCGACGTCTACCTGCCCTCCGACAAGGCGGACAACGGCACGGCGACGGCGTCGGTGTGCATCGAGGACGACCAGTGGCGCGGCTCGATCGGCGTGCCGGGCTCCTTCGTCTTCGACTCGGCCGCGACCGACGTGATCGAGTACCGGTACGGCTTCAACACCAACCCGGTGCCGACGAACGTCCTGAAGCCGACCACCGACGGCGGCCCGGTGACGCTGCCCAACTGGTACCCCGACAAGGAGGGCCCCCGGACGATCAACGTCCAGGCGGTCGACCGGGCCGGCCGCAGCAGCAGCATCGCCTCCTGCACGTTCCGGGTGGGCAAGCGCCCGCCGGCCGCGCAGTGGTCGCTGGCGGAGGTGGCCGGGGAGAACGCGGCCGAGGACCAGCTCGGCGACAGCGACGCCACGGCCGGCGACGGCGTGACCTTCGGCGTGGAGGGCCCCGGCGGCACCTCCGACACGGCGGCCCGCTTCGACGGTACGGCGGACGGCTACCTCGCCACCGGCCGGCGCGTCCTGCCGGACACGTCGGTGAACTTCACCGTCAGCGGCTGGTTCAAGCTCGACGACCCGGCCCGTAACCAGACGGCGGTCAGCCAGGACGGCTCCGGCGGTCCCGGCTTCTCGCTCGGCGTCGCGAACGGCAACTGGGCGTTCGAGATCCCGATGACCGAGGTCAACTCCCTCGGCTCCTGGAAGGTGACCGCCGGCGCGGCCACCACGGCGTGGACCTACGTCTCCGCCTCGTACGACCAGGTGAACCGCGTGCTGTCGCTACAGGTCGGCTCGGCCGCACCGGTGCTCGCGCCGCGGCGCTCGCTCACCCGGTCGCGCGGCCCGCTGCAACTGGGCCGCCGGCTGGTCAAGGGCGGCTACTCCGGGTACTGGCAGGGCGCGATGGCCGACGTCTCGGTCTTCGACCGGCTGATCCTCGCCGAGGAGGTCACCAGCCTGAAGAAGGTCGCGCCGACCCGGCTGGCGTACTGGCGGATGAACGCCGAGACGAGCAAGGTCAGCCCGGAGGACCGCGGCGGCACGGGCGTCACGCTCGGCCCGGACGCCACGATCTACAAGCACCCGGCCCTGTCCCTGCTCGGCGGGGGCCACCTCGCCCTGAAGGGCTCGGCCAACAGCTACGCCACCGCGGCGGTCAACCCGGACATGGCCAACAGCTTCTCCATCGCCGCCCGGGTGAAGCTCACCAGCAACTGCTCGGGCACGCCGATGACCGTCTTCTCGGTCAAGGGCGCGCACAGCAGCCCGGTCGTCGTGCGCTGCAACACCGACGGCTACTGGGAGCTGGCCATGACGGACACCGACAAGGTGCAGCCGGCCTGGCAGTCCCGCGGCGGCGAGCAGGTGCCGCGGCTCATCGGCAAGGGCGACCACCTCACGCTGGTCTACAACGGCTACGCCCGTGAGATCTCGCTGTATGTCAACGGTCAGTGGGTCGACGCGATCGAGCTGGCCGCGCCGTTCGTCGCCACCGGCGGCGTGCAGATCGGCCGGGCCTTCCTCGACGACGCATTCCGCGAGCACCTCTCCGGTGCCGTGGACGACGTCCGCGTCTACAACGGCGTCGCCGACCAGGACCTGATCCAGAAGATCAGCATCCAGGTCAAGGAACAGCTGCCCCTCTGACCCTGATGGACGCGGGGTCGCCGCCAGCCCCCGGCGGCGGCCCCGCCCGCTCCCGACCCCTGGAGGGTCCATGTTCTCCCGACAATTCACCAGATCCAGCAAATTCAGCCGACGAATCGTCCGGCCGTTCTCCTGGGCCATGACGGGCGTGCTCGCCGCCGGCTTCCTACAGATCGCCATCCCGCCGGCCGCCGAGGCCGCGGCCGGCAAGCCCCGGCCCGGGCACGCCGCCTCGAAGAAGGCCCTGCCCGACCGCGACCCGCTGCCGGTCAAGCCCCGCAAAGCCGACCAGGCCACCGCGGCCGGCGCGGTCAAGCCCGTTGCGGTCACCTGGCCCGCGGCGGGTGCGGCGGAGATCGCCGTAGCGGCGACACCAAAGGCATCGGCCAAGATCGGCGGCCTGCCGGTCACCGTCTCCAAGGCCGGCGCCGCGGCGGCCGCGTCCGCCGCCTCGGGCGCCGCCACCGCGGCGCCCGCCAAGGTACGCGTCCAGGTGCTCGAGCGCGGCGTCAGCGAGAAGGCCAAGGTGGACGGCCCGATCCTGCGCGTCGCCCGCGCCGACGGCCAGAGCGCCCGTGGCGCCGTCAAGCTCGGCGTCGGCTACGCCGGCATCGCCGGCGCGTACGGCGGCGACTTCGGCGCCCGGCTGCGCCTGGTCCGGCTGCCCGAGTGCGCGCTGACCACCCCGGAGAAGCCCGAATGCGCCGGAACTCCGGTGCAGACCACCAACGACACCGCCGCCAAGACGGTGTCGGCACCGGCCGAGACCGGCGCGCTGTTCGCGCTGGCCGCGGGCGACTCGTCGTCGCAGGGCAGCTACGGCGCCACCGCGCTGGCGCCGTCCTCGAAGTGGTCGGTCGCGCCGTCCACCGGCGGCTTCTCCTGGTCCTATCCGCTGCGGATGCCGCCGGTGCCCGGCAGCGGCGGCCCGGCCGTCACCCTCGGCTACTCCTCGCAGGGCATCGACGGCAAGACCGCGACCACAAACAACCAGGGCTCCTGGGTCGGCGAGGGCTTCAGCTACGAGCCGGGCTACATCGAGCGCCGCTACAAGGCGTGCGCCGACGACGGCCACGACCAGTACGCCGACCAGTGCTGGGCGTACGACAACGCCACCGTCATGCTCAACGGCAAGTCCACCGAGCTGGTCAGGACCGGCAACACCTGGAAGCTCGGCTCCGACGACGGCTCCAAGGTCGAGCGGCTGACCAACGCCAACTACACCACCGGCAACGGCGACAACGACGGCGAACACTGGAAGATCACCACCCCCAACGGCACCGAGTACTACTTCGGCCTCAACCGCCTTCCGGGATGGAGCGCCAACAAGGAGGAGACCCGGTCCGCCTGGACCGTACCGATCTTCGGTGACGACAAGACGAACGCCGACGACGACAACAAGCAGGAGCCCTGCTACAACGCCACCTTCACCAGCGCGTGGTGTCAGCAGGGCTGGCGCTGGAACCTCGACTACGTCAAGGACCGCCTCGGCAACGTCTCCTCCTACTACTACCAGCAGGAGACCAACCACTACGCCGTCGCCAAGAAGACCGACGTCAACGGCGTCCCGTACGCCCGCGGCGGCTACCTGCGGCGCATCGACTACGGCCAGCGCCACAACGCCGTCTACACGACGAACGCCCCGGCCCGCGTCCGCTTCGACGTCAAGGAGCGGTGCCTGCCGGAAGGCAGTGACTGCGACCCGGAGGACCTCACCACCGCGACCGCCACGCGCTGGCCGGACGTGCCGTTCGACCGCAACTGCGCCGCGAACGTCAAGTGCAAGACCGACCAGATCATGCCCACCTTCTGGACCCGGGCCCGCCTGAAGACCATCACCACCGAGATCCGCGGCGCCTCCGCCTGGACCCCGGTCGACCAGTGGTCGCTGGACCACCTGTTCACCGACAACGGCGACGGCTCGCGCACCCTCTGGCTGCACGACATCAGCCACAAGGGCCTCGCCGGCGGCAGCATCGAACTGCCCAAGGTGACCCTCGGCGGCCTGCCGCTGCCCAACCGCATCGACCGCGACGGCGACATGATCGCCCCGCTGATCCGCTTCCGCCTGGCCACCGTCTGGACCGACACCGGCGGCCAGATCGACGTCAACTACGCCACGCCGGACTGCACGCAGAGCAACCTGCCCACCCCGGGCAAGAGCACCAGACGCTGCTACCCGGTCAAGTGGAGCCCGCTCGGGTCCGGCGACCCGATCACCGACTGGTTCCACAAGTACGTCGTCGACCTGGTCGTCGAGACCGACCGCACCGGCGGCTCCCCGGACATGGTCACCAAGTACCAGTACCTCGACGGCGCCGCCTGGCGCCACGCCGAGCCCGACGGCATCGGCGACACCAAGGACGACACCTGGAGCGACTGGCGCGGCTACGGCAAGGTCGTGGTCACCGCCGGCAACGGCCAGACACAGACCACCAAGACCGAGTACCACTACCTGCGCGGCCTGCACGGAGACAAGGACCCCGACGGCGGTACGCGCTCCGTGACCGTCGACGACACCACCGGCGGCACGCACACCGACTACGACGAGTTCTCCGGCCACGAACTGGAGACGATCGTCTACGACGGCTCGAACGTGGTCAGCAAGAGCATCGACACCCCGTGGCGGCACAACACCGCGACGCAGACGCTCAGCTGGGGCACCAAGAAGGCCTGGTTCAAGAACACCGTCCGATCCCGCAGCCTGGTGGCGCTCGCCGCCGGCGGCTGGCGCGAGACGGCACAGAACTCGAAGTTCGAGACCACCTTCGGGCGGGTCACGGAGAGCGAGAACGAGGGCGACGTCAACGCCACCGGCGACGAGGCCTGCACCCGCACCACGTACGCCGACAACGCCGGCCCGTACTTCTACAACCTGATCTCGCGGGTCGAGTCGGTCTCGGTGAAGTGCTCGGTCACCCCGGACCGCAAGACCCAGGTCATCTCCGACAACCGGAACGCGTTCGACGGCAAGGAGTTCGGCGTCACACCGACGCTGGGCAACCCGACGAAGCAGGAGCGGCTGAAAAGCCACAACGGCACGACCGGCACCTACATCCGCGGGGCCGAGGGTACGTTCGACCAGTTCGGCCGCCCCCTGACCGTGACGGACGCCGAGGGCAACGTCACCAGGAACGTCTACACGGAGACCAACGGCCTCACCACGCAGGTCAAGGCGACGAACCCACTCGGGCACGCCACCACGACCCAGTACGCACCGGCCTGGGGCAACCCGGTCGGCCAGACGGACCCCAACGGCCTCAAGAGCAAGATGGAGTACGACGCGCTGGGCCGGCTCGCCAAGGTGTGGCTGCCGGACCGCACGAGCGTCGAGGGCGCGTCACCGAGCATCAAGTACGAGTACCTGATGCGCACCGACAAGCCGGTCGCGATCAAGACGGAGAAGCGCCAGAGCGACGGCTCCTACAGCGTCGAATACAAGCTGCACGACGGTCACCTGCGGCCGCGGCAGGTCCAGTCACAGGGACCCGCCGGCAACCGCAACGTCGCCGACACCTTCTACACGGCAACGGGCAGCGTGGCGAAGACGTACGCCACCTACACCGCGCAGGGCGCGCCGAGCGACGAGATCTACCCCGCCGTCAACGGCGACGTGGACGGCCAGACCCTCTACGTCTACGACGGCGCCGACCGGGTCAAGGCCCAGATCTTCGCCGTCGCCGGTAACGAGAAATGGCGCACTAACATCACCTACGGCGGCGACCGGACCTCCGTCGACCCGCCCGCCGGCGGTACACCCTCCACGACCGTCACCAACGCGCTCGGGCAGAAAACCCAGTTGCTTCAGTACAAGGGCGACGGCCCGTCCGGCGCCTTCGACAGCACCGATTACACATACACCCCGAGCGGGCAGCTTGCCTCGGTCAAGGACCCGGCCGGCAACGTCTGGCGGAGCGAGTACGACCAACTGGGCCGCCAGGTCAAGTCGATCGACCCGGACGCCGGCACCTCGACGATGACCTACGACGGTCTGGACCGGGTCACCAGCACCACCAACGGCCGCCAGGAGACGATCAGCCACACCTTTGACGAGATCGGTCGCAAGACGGCCACCTACAAGGGCGCGGCCGGTACCGGTGAGTTGCTCAGCAGCTGGACCTACGACCAGGAGATGCTGGGCTATCCCACCTCGTCCTCCCGCTGGGTCGACGGCGCCGAGTACGCCACCTACTACTCCGCCTACGACGAGTTCTATCGCTCGCACGGCACCCACTTCACCGTTCCGGAGCAGGCCGGCGCCGAACTGGCCGGCACCTACACCTTCGGTACCGAGTACAACGTGGATGGCACCGTCCAGTCGACCAGCAGGTCCGAGGGGGGCGGGTTGCCGTTCGAGACCGTCGTCTACCGGTACGACGACCTGCAGCGCCTGGTCGGCAGCACAGGCGACGCCGTTTACCTGACCGACGTCGACTACTCCAGCACCGGCGAGGTCATGCAGACCGAGGCGCTGGTCGGCGGCAAGAAAGTCTGGTCAACCTACGAGTACGAGCAGGGCTCCAAGCGCCTCACCCGGCAGCGCCTCGACCGGGAGATGGCGCCGGTCATCGACGTCGACGCCAGGTACACCTATGACCCGTCCGGGAACATCCAGCGGATCGTCGACAACCCTTCCGGCAACCGCGACGTGCAGTGCTTCAACTACGACTACCTGCGCCGCATGGAGCAGGCTTGGACGTCGGCGAGCACCGCGGACGACCCGTGCGCGGGCGGCCCGTCGGCCACGGGCGTGGGCGGCATCGCCCCGTACCACCACGAGTACACGTTCGACGCGGTCGGTAACCGCAAGACCGAGAAGCAGTACGCGAGCGACGGCACCTCGCTGATCGAGCGCAGCTACCAGTACCCGGCAGCCGGCGGCGCCCAGCCGCACACGCTCGACACGATGACGGAGAAGACCCCGTCCGGGGAGAAGCTCTACGAATACGATTACGACGCCACCGGCAACACCACCCGCCGTGCCAAGGCGGGCGAGGGCCAGACCCTGGCCTGGGACGCCGAGGGCAACCTCGAGTCCGTCACCGATGCGGCCGGCAAGAAGACCAGTTTCCTGTACGACGTCGACGGCTCGCGGATCCTGCGTAAGGAGCCGAACCAGACCACGCTCTACCTGCCGGGTATGGAGATCCGGCTGAATCACCAGACCCGGGCGACCGACGCGACCCGCTACTACGCACTGCCCGGCGGCGCGCAGCTCGTCCGCAAGAACGACGGTCTGCGATATGTGGCCAGTGACCACCACGGCACTGGCAACGCGACGGTGGACTCGACCGGCGCGATCACGCACCGGCGCACGACGCCGTACGGCGAGGCGCGTGGCACCCAGCCGGCGCAGGGCGTGTGGCCGACCGAGAAGGGCTTCGTCGGCGGAAACATCGACTCGACAACGGGCCTGATCAACATCGGGGCCCGCGAGTACGACACGATCACGGGCCGGTTCATCTCGATCGACCCGGTCGTCGATGTCAACGACCCGCAGCAGATGAACGGGTACGCCTACGCGAACAATAACCCGATCTCCTTCTCGGACCCGGACGGCCTGAAGTTCTGCTCCGACGACGCCTGTGGCCCCGGTGCCGACTTCGTCGACACGACCGGCAAGTATCACAACGTCCCTGGGCACAACGACGGCCGCGGCGGTGCCTCGGGCGCCTATGACCCGGACGTGCCGGGCGTGAACGAGCACAACAATCCGAAGGCTTCCCCGGCGGCTCGCGCCGCCGCGGCAAGGGCTGCCGCGGAGAAGGAGCGGCAGGCGCGGATCGCCCGGGCGAAGCAGAAGATCCTGGACGCGGCGAAGGCCCTGGGCAAGATCCTCGCGGACGAACTCGGTCTCACGGATGCCTTGGACTGTTTCCTGAAGGGCGACATGGGCGGCTGCATCAACACCGCCGTCAACGTCCTTTCATCCGTCGTCGGTGGTGCCCTGGGCAAGCTGGCCGTTCGCTACGGCAATCCATTCAAATGGAAGAAACTGGCCAATCTCGTCGTCCGCACCAAGAATCTTCTCGGCGACCTCATCGGTGGTGTCAAGAAGTTCTTCAACGCACTCAAGAAGGCGCCTGACTGCCACAGCTTCGCGCGGGGCACGCTCGTGCTGATGGCCGACGGCACCAAGAAGTCGATCGAGAAGCTCAAACCCGGTGAGAAGGTCCTCGCTACCGACCCCGTCACAGGAAAGACCCAGGCGCAGCCCGTCGTCGCCACTCATATCAACCTCGACGTCAATCTCACCGACCTCGTCATCGACGAGGCCGGCAACAAGGCCCTGCTCAGGACGACCGCGCACCACCCATTCTGGAGCAAGGCCCGCAGGGCCTGGGTCAGCGCCTCGGATCTCGCGAAGCGTGAGAGGTTGATCGCCGCCGACGGCTCACGTATGAGGGTGTCGTCGGTCACCTCGTACCCCGGACTGGCCGTCATGCACGACCTCACCGTCGGCTCGGTTCACACGTACTACGTGGTCGTCGGCAACAGCTCGGTCCTGGTGCACAACATCGACGCGGACTACGACGACGAAGACCCCTACGAAAAGTACTCAGATTACAACGAGGACTGGGAAGACGAGCCGACCTCGCAAAAGGGTAAGCAGGGTTCAAATCAGGCCAGTAACGGGAGGGCGAGGCACCAAGCCGGGCGAGCCGGCCTCACCACGCCAGAGCAGCGGGAGCGGGCGCATCGGGAGATCGCCAGGGGTAAGCTCGACGGCAACCACAATCTCGGCACGGAGGGTCTGAAAGAGGCGATGGAGGCCGCTGGGGGTGAAGTCTGTGACCTCTGATGCGCCATCGTCCGGCTTCGCCTCCGAGGCATCGGAAGCGGTGCAAGGCCTAATTGGAGCCGTAGTCGGGCGTGTCGGTGTATCCCGAAGTCATGGACTGGTGCTGGACTTTGGTCGCCCGATTCGTCGGGCGGACGAGGGATCCAGACAACGTGGCGAGCAGCGGCTAACCACGCACAACGCCGACTGGCGACTCGATCTCGGCAGCGGAACTCTTGTCGGATCGGGCGACGATGTTGATTTCGCGCAAGCGAGCGGGAAGGAACTCGTCGGTTCCGTTGTGTTCCAGATCGGGGTGGATCTGAGATCCCTGGAAGCGTCCATCGCCTTCGGGGCATCGACGTTGCGAATCTTCCCGTCGTGCTACAAGCCGTCGGGGTGGCGAAACGACGATGCGCAGGATCCGTTGCCGTACTGGAGGCTCTGGTTGCCGAGCGGCGAGACGATTGCCGTCGGCCCGGGCATGGTGGACAGCCGCGGTGGGCCATGGTGAGTCACGACGGTGGTGCGTCCGGAGGACAGGACGACAGCTTGTTCGGCACCGGCATCCAGCAGTTGATCGGAATGAACGTGAAGGAGGTCGTCACCAGGGCCGGCAGCTTCGTCATCATCGATCTCGTAGGGCCCGAGCTTCCGACGCGTCCGCTCCTCGATACGGCGGTTCTATGGATATACATGTCGGCCTGGCGAATCGACGTGGAGGGTTACCCGGTCGTGGGTCATGAAGACGCAAGGTCAGATATCCGAGAGGCAGTGTCATTGCTCGGTGACCGCGTCCTCACCGGCCTGGAGGTCGATCCCGGTGCGATCGATGCGACTTTCCGGTTCGGGAGTATCTCGTTGAAGGTTTTTCCCATGCGGTTCTCTGTACCCGAGGACGGTTCCGGTGAAGTAATTCACTGGGCCGCATGGACGCCTTCTGGGGACGTGCTGGCCGCGGGGCCGGGTGCGTGGCGCAGCGTGATGGCGGCGTCGCGTTCCCAGTTGACTGCACAGTTGACCTACATGAGGGATTACCGGCCCTGATATGGATCGGCGCGAGGGCGTGACCGAGTAGGTCACGCCCTCGCATGGTCTTGACCCGTCAGTGGGCGGTCGACAGGCGGTTGTTCTGGTATTCCCGCCGCCCGGCTGGACGAAGGGCTCGGTGCGCTGCGGCCGAGGCTGCGTAGCGCCGTGGTCGAGGCGCATTTCGAGGTGCGCGGCGACGGGCGCGGATCGAACAAGCTCCGCCGCGCGACTGCTCGGCGTTCTCGCCGAAGAGGATTCTCCACGACGGTTCGTGAGTGAGGTGAGGTCCTTGATCGGCGACCGCACCTCATGCACGATCTCACGTGAACTCGGTTCACACGTGCTATGTGTTCGCCGGCAGCACACCGATTCTGGTGCACAACAGAGATGTCGATCCGGACCTCACTCTCTACCGTTTCGGTAAGGGCCCGGAAACGGTAGAAGGTCTCGCCGCCGATGCGGCCCGGGCCGCAGCGAACGATTCACCTTTTCCGCATGGCGTTTCCACGTCCAGCCACCTCCCTTCCAGAATGAAGGAAAGTGGCGACTATCGGACGGCCAAGGTCAGCGAGCTCGAAGAAGCCGGCTTCCGCGTGGAGCAGACCGGAAACCGCAAAGCGCATCACACGATCCACTTGCCTCAGCCCGTCACCCTGGACCATGCTGATGCGCTAAACGGTGTGCTCAAGGGATGTGACCTGTGATCGACGACTTCGATGCGTCCAGCCAGACCTTTCTGGGCGCAGGAGTGCCATCCGAGGAGCGGCTTTCCGCTGGTGTTGCAATATTGAAGGGCGATTCCTTCCGGGCCAGGGAGATCTTCATTCGTGCGGCCGCCGACTCGACCGCTGATATCGACTTTCTGGAGGAGGTGGGAAAGCTGTTGGCCAAGTGTGCGGAGCTGACTACACCTTTGACTGAATGGGATTTCCGCGACATGACGGACATTGCCCACGATGCCTACTGGGAGGCGCTCCCGTAGCGGCGGTGGCGGAATTTTCTTGAATATGGTGCGCGGCCCGGCTTCGGCCGGGCCGCGCGTTCGAGGCTGGATCCGTCAGTGGGTGGTCGACGGGCGGATGTTCTGGTTGAGGTGGAACAGGTTCGTCGGGTCGTAGGTGTCCTTGATGGCCGCGAGTCGTTCGTACGTGTCCTTCGGGTAGGCGGCGCGGACGCGGTCCTCGCCGCCCTCGCCGGTGAAGTTCACGTACGTCGCCGCGTCCGGGCCGAGGACCTCGGTCGCACCCCGCGCCCATTCCCGCGCGGCGGGGAAGCCGTCCGCGTCCGCCGAGCGGGCCACCACGTTCAGGATGAAGTCGTGGTTCCGGGCGGCGAACGCCGTCGCGTCGGCCGGTACCCGGCCCATCGCGCCGCCGAGGTGGTGCACGTGCAGCTCGGTGAGGGGGTTCGGCACGTTCGCGTAGGAGCGGATCAGCGCCCCGGTGGTCGCGTCGTCGAGGTCGTCGAAGAACGCCGAGCGGAAGTAGTTCCACATGCCGCGCGGCCACAGCGGGTCGAGGATGGTCTGCATCGCGGTGTACGGCATGGGGGAGAACAGGTCGACCACCACGGGTGCCAGTTCCCGGAACGGGCGGGTCGCGGCGTCGCCGTCCTCGGGGCGGCCCGACCAGAGGCCGGCCACGGCGACGATCGGCTTGCCGTGCACCTCAGCGGGCAGGAACGGGGCCGGTGGGGCGGTGGTCATGTTGACCAGCGTGGTCAGCTCGTCCGGCGCGCCGGAGACCGCCGTGCGGTAGCCGCGCAGCACCTGTTCCGCGTGCTCGCCGTGGTAGAAGACCAGGCCGGCGAAGACCGTCGGGCCGACCTCGTGCAGCCGGAACTCGAACGAGGTGACCACGCCGAAGTTGCCGCCGCCGCCGCGCAGCGCCCACAGCAGCTCGGGGTGCTCGTCCTCGCTGACGTGCAGGTACCGGCCGTCCGCGGTCACGATGTCAGCGCCGACCAGGTTGTCGCAGGTCAGGCCGCAGCGGCGGACCAGCCAGCCGACGCCGCCGCCGAGGGTGAAGCCCGCGATGCCGGTGCTGGACACCAGGCCGCCGGTGACGGCCAGGCCGAACGCCTGCGTCTCCGCGTCGACGTCGCGCCACAGGCAGCCGCCCTGCGCGGTGACGGTGCGCCGGGCGGGGTCGACGCGGATGCCGTTCATCGGTGAGAGGTCGAGCACCAGGCCGTCGTCGACCGTCGAGAAGCCGGGGATGCTGTGCGCGCCGCCGCGTACGGCGAGCGGAAGGCCCTCGCTGCGGGCGAACTCGACCGCCTTCAGCACGTCCGCGACGCCGTGGCAGCGGACGATGAGGGCGGGCCGGCGGTCGTGCGCGCCGTTCCAGATCGACCGGGCCTCGTCGTAGCCCGGATCGTCCGGGCGGATCAGCTCGCCCCGCAGCGCCTCTGCCAGCTCGCCGAGCGTGGCCTCGCCGAGGGCGCCGGGACGTGGTTGTGCCGTGGTCATGGTGACTCCTTCGTCGCGTCTACGCTATGCGGTTCCGACGCTACGAATCCGCCCTTTGCACCGACTTAGCGTCGCTTAGCGGCAGCGCTGAGCAGCGGCGCAGGCCGATCCGGGCGCCCAGCCGGCGGAACAGGGCGTCCGCGGCGCGCCCGTGGCGTTCGAGCGCCTCGGCGTCGCCGTCGTCGCGGGCGAGTTCGGCGGCGAGCAGCCGGGTCCATGCCACCAGCCGCAGGTAGCCCTGTGGCTCGAACGCCGCGACGGTCTGCTCGGCGAGGGCACGCGCGCGGTCCCGGGCGCCGGCGTACAGCTCGACGACCGTCAGGTTGAGCAGGGCGCCGCCGACGCCGGGGCCGTCGTCGACGGCCTCTCCCCGGTCGAGGGCGGCGCGGGCGAGCCGGCGCCCTTCGGCGAGGTCGCCGGCCGCGGCCGACAGCAGGCCGAGGTTGGCCAGGCTCAGGTTCTCCCCGCGCCGGTCGCCGAGGCGTTCGCGCAGCCGTAACGCCTCGCGCAGGTGCCGGTCGGCGGGGTCGAACAGGCGGGCGTCGCGCTCCACGCAGCCGAGGTGGTTGAGCGCGTGCGCCAGGCCGGCGTCGTCGTCGATGCGGGCGAACGCGTCGACGGAGCGGCCGGTGGTCTCCAAGGCTCCGGCCAGGTCGCCCGCGAGCCGGCGGACGTAGCCGAGCGCGGACAGCGCGTACGCGTGGCCCTGCACGGCGCCGACCCGCCGGCCCAGCAGCCAGGATTCCTCGAAGACCGGCACCTGGGCGGCGCCGACCGGCGCCAGCGGCATGCAGAACGTGACGGCCGGCAGGAACGGCGCCGCGGCCGGGTCGACGAGGCTCAGGTGCCGCAGGCAGGCGGCGAACCGCCGGCCGGCCGTGCGTACGTCCTCCCGGAAGAGCGCGGCGAGCGCGGCCAGCCAGTGTGCCGTCGCCGCGACCGGCGGTGTCCCGTCGCCGGCGAGCGCGGCCTCGGCGACCCGCTCCACCTCGTCGATCTCGGCGACGCCGACCAGCAGGATGCCGCGCATCAGCCGCGCCTGGATGGCGTCGGCCGGCGTGCCCGATCGCTCGGCGGCCGCGAGCGCGGCGGCGCCCAGGCTCGACAGCCGGTCGCTGCGGCCCCGGCGGGCCTCGAGGACCGCGAGCGCGAACAGCGCCCGCGCCCGGTCCGGTGAGGGCTCGGGCGCGAGCGCGAGGACGCGCTCCAGCCATCCGGCACCCTCGACGAAGTGGCCGCGGGCGAGCCAGTAGCGCCACAGGCTCACGCCGAGCAGCAGCGCCCGCCCGGGGTCGTTGCGCACCGCCCAGCCGAGCGCGGCGCGCAGGTTGTCGTGGTCGATGTCGAGCACCTGGGGGCGTTCGACGACGATTCCGGACGCGCGGTCCGGGTCGTTGCCGACGGCGAGCTCCAGGAAGTGCCGGCAGTGCGCGGCGTCGAAGGCGTCCGCCTCGCCCGCCTCGGTCAGCCGTTCCCGGGCCAGTTGCCGGATCGTCTCCAGCAGCCGGTAGCGCGAGCGGTCGCCGGCACGCTCGATCTGCACCAGCGACTTGTCGGCGATACGGCCGAGGCAGTCGAGGATCTCCCCGCGCGGCAGCCGCTCGTCGGCGCAGACCCGCTCGGCCGACGGCAGCGAGAAGCCGCCGGCGAAGACCGCCAGCCGGCGCAGCAGGATCTGCTCGTCGCCGGCGAGCAGGGCGTGGCTCCACTCCAGGGTGGCCCGCAGCGTCGCGTGGCGGGTGAGCTGGCCGCGGCGGCCGAGCAGGGACAACGCCCCGTGCAGCCGTTCGGCGATTTCGACCGCCTCGAGGTGCGACATCCGGGCCGCGGCCAGCTCGATCGCGAGCGGGATGCCGTCGAGGCGCCGGCAGATCTCCACCACGGCGGCCGCGTTGCCGGCGTCGATGCCGAAGCCGGGGCGCACGTCGCGGGAGCGGTCGAGGAACAGCCGCACCGAGGGCAGCATCGCGAGGCGCTCCGGGTCGCCCGCACCCTCGGCGGCGCCGGGCACCGCCAGCGACGGCACCCGGAACGTGACCTCGCCCGGCGCGTGCAGCGGCTCGCGGCTGGTGGCGAGCAGGGTCACGCCGGGGCAGGCGCGGCGGATCGCGCCGGCGAGGTTCCCGCACGCGGCGAGCAGGTGCTCGCAGTTGTCGAGGATCAGGAGCAGGGTGGTCGGCGCCAGCCGGCCGGTCAGCGTGCGCAGCGCGTCAGGGCCGGCCGCCGGGTCGAGGCCGAGCGCGGCCGCCACGGCGTCGGCCACCCGGCGCGGGTCGCCGACCCGGGCGAGGTCGGCGAACCACACGCCGTCGGGGTACGCGCCGAGCAGCCGGCGGGCCGCCTCCTCGGCGAGGCGGGTCTTGCCGGCGCCGCCGACGCCGGTCAGCGTGAGCAGCCCGCCCGGGGTCAGCAGGCGGTGCACGTCGGCGATCTCCCGGTCCCGCCCCACGAAGCTGGTCAGCGCCGGCGCCAGGTTGTGCCGGGGCGTGGCCGGCCGGTGCCCGTCCTGGTCCGCGGTGAGCAGGTCCCGGTACAGCCGCCGGGTCTCCGGGTCCGGGTCGCTGCCGAGGTCCGCGCGCAGGTCGTCGCGGAGCCGCTCGTACCGGGCGAGGGCCTCCGGGCGCCGGCCCGCGGCGGCGAGCAGGCGCATCAGGCCGCGGACCGCACCCTCGTGCCGCGGATCGATGGCGAGCGCCCGCTGCAACGCCGCGCCGGCCTCCGCCGCGCCGGCCCGGGCCGCCAGCTCGACGAGCAGCTCACAGAGGAGTTCCCGGAGTTCCTCGCGCCGCGATGCCGCCCAGTCCTCGAACCGGTCCTCGGGCAGCAGGTCACCGGCGTACGCGGCGACCGCGGCGCGCAGGCCGGCCAGGCCGCCGTCGGCGCGGGCGGCCGCGGCGAGCCGCTCGAAGTGCCGCACGTCGACGTCGACGAGGCCGCCCGCGCGCAGCACCACCACGTCGTCGTGCAGCTCCATCAGCCCGGCGTGCGGTCCGTCGCCGGCGAGCACGCGCCGGGCGACGTGCAGCGCCTGGTGCAGATTGTTCGCGGCCGACGCGACCGGCCGGTCCGGCCACAGCACGTCCAGCAGCACGTCGCGGTGCATCCGCTGGTCCGGCGCGAGCGCGAGCAGCTTGACCAGCGTCCGGGCCTTGCGCAGGCGCCACTCGCGGGCTTGGACGGGCGTTCCGTCGCGGTCCACCTTGAACTCACCGAGCAGCCGGATCTGCACGCGACCTCCGGCGTCAGCCTAAGTGGTGTGCGCCCGTCCGGTCCGCGGCCAGCGCCGCCGGCCTGGGCAGCCTCGGGGTCAGGTCGGCCGGGTCGGCCGGCCTGCCGATCAGGTAGCCCTGTCCGTACTGGCAGCCGAGCCGGAACAGCTCGTCGAGCTGCTCCTGGTGCTCGATGCCCTCGGCGATGGTCTGTAGGTGCAGCGCGTTGCCGAGGTTGACCACGGCGGCGGCCAGCTCCCGCCCGCGCGGCGTGTCGAGCCGCCGGGTGAAGGACTGGTCGATCTTCAGTACGTCGATCGGGAGCTGTTCCAGGTACGTCAGCGACGAGTATCCGGTGCCGAAGTCGTCCAGCGCGATCTTCACGCCGAGCGCCCGGAGCGCGTCGATCACCGCCACCGAGGCGGCGATGTCCTGGACCAGCAGGGTCTCGGTCAGCTCAAGGGTGAGCGTCCGCGGCGGCAGGCCGGTGTCCTCGAGCACCTGCTGCACCTGGACCACCAGGCCGGGGTCTTCGAGCTGCCGTGCGGACAGGTTCACGCTCAGGTGCAGCAGTTCGAGGCCGGGCAGCCGCTGCCACTGTGCGGCCTGCCGGCAGGCCTGCCGCAGCACCGTGGCGCCGATGGGGACGATCAGGCCGGTCTCCTCGGCCAGCGGGATGAACCGGCCCGGCTCGAGCAGCCCCTTCGTGGGGTGCTGCCAGCGCACCAGCGCCTCGACGCCGGACAGCTGCCCGGACCCCAGTTCGATGATGGGCTGGAAGTGCACGATCATCTCGTCCTGGGCGAGGGCCCTGTGCAGTTCGTTCTCCGACTCCAGCCGGGCCAGCGCGGCGGCGTGCATGCCCACCTCGTACAGCTCGTAGCCGTGGCCGCCGCGCCGCTTGGCGCGGTACATCGCGGTGTCGGCGTTGCGCAGCAGGTCGCTGGGGTTGGTCACCTCGGCGTCGGACAGGGCCACCCCGATCGACGCGCCGATCCGCACCTCGTGGCCGCGTACCTTGCACGGCTCGCGCAGTGCGTCGATGATCCGCTCGGCCACCCGGATCGCCGCCGCGGCGTCCTCGGTGTCCTCCACGACGACGGCGAACTCGTCGCCGCCGAGCCGTCCGAACAGTTCGGACGCGCGCAGGCAGGTGCGCAGCCGTTCGGCGACGACGATCAGTACGTCGTCGCCGGCCTCGTGTCCCAGCGAGTCGTTGATCTGCTTGAAGCCGTTCAGGTCCAGCAGGAGCAGCGCCGCCGGCCGGCCGGTGCGCCTGGTCCGCTGTAGTGCCCGGGCCAGGCTGGCCTGAATGAGCGTGCGGTTGGGCAGCCCGGTCAGCGAATCCTGGTACGCCAGATCGGTGAGCTCCTCGGTCAGCGCGGCGCTGGACAGGCGCAGCGCCGTCTGTCCGGTGAGGGTGGTCAGCGCCGCGCGCGCCGCGTCGGGGATGGGCCCGTCGCAGCTCACGGTGAGCATGCCCAGCATCTGGTCCCGCACGGTCAGCGGCAGCGAGAGCGTGGTGGCGTGCCGGGCCGCCGATTCGGCACCGGCGCCGGCGACGGTCTCCAGCGCCCCGCCGGGGCGCAGCAGCGCGACCGATGCCCGCACCGGACCGTTGCCCGCCAACAGCTCGACGGCGACGTGCGCGGCCACGGAGTGGATCTCCGCCCGGTCGGTGGCCGCCTGCAGCCGGCTGCTGGCGGTGGTGAGCAGCCGTTCCTGGCGGATCGTCTGGTCCTGCCGGTCGAGGCTGACGGCGAAGAGGTGGCTGATCATCGCCAGGCTCGCGGCGCCGATCATCGTACCGAGCGCCTGCGGCACCGCCTGCGTCACGCCAAGGGCAACGGCGGAGCCGATCACCATGATCATGTACAGGCCGGTGCGGGCGATGACCAGCCGCCAGCTGCCGTACAGGGAGCGGAAGCTGAGCGCGAGGAAGAAGACGAAGTAGACGCCGTGCAGGTTCAGCGCCGCCACGAGCAGCGGGATGAGAAGGACCTCCACCGGTTCACCGGCGAGCGGGAAGGCGCCGCGCCGCTCGCCGCGGATCCACCAGGCTCCCGCCCCGGCCAGGGCGGCGACGGTGAGGAGCCGGAGCCACACCGGCCCCGGCGTGACGGCCGCCTGCAGTCCGGTCAGCGCGGCCAGCACCAGCGTCACCAGCAGCAACGCCCGGCTCACCTGGCGCAGCGACCCCTGGTCCCGGGGACGGGCGAATTCCTTGCCATAGCGCATCAGCCGGTCGGTCCACCGCGGCAGGTTCACCTTCGCCCCCAAACGTGGGTGTCCACCTGCACCCCATATCGACCACGACGCGCCGTGACTGAGCGGGGAGCCGTACGCTCGGTGCCGTTACCGGCCCCGACGAAAGCCGACAAGCGTTGAGCGCAAAAGACCGGCGCGGCGAGACCTCGCCCCGGATCCGGGACGTCGCCGCGGCCGCGGGCGTCTCGTACCAGACCGTGTCCCGGGTCATCAACGATTCGCCGAACGTGCGGGCCGAGACCCGGCAGCTGGTCGTCGACGTGATGGAGCGGCTGCGCTACCGGCCCAACCGGGCGGCCCGCGCCCTCGGCCTCGGCCGGGCCCGGGCGGTCACCGTGGTCACCTCGAACACGACCCTCTACGGGTACGCGAGCGTCCTTC
Organism: Amorphoplanes digitatis; assembly: GCF_014205335.1. Taxonomy (NCBI): domain Bacteria; kingdom Bacillati; phylum Actinomycetota; class Actinomycetes; order Micromonosporales; family Micromonosporaceae; genus Actinoplanes; species Actinoplanes digitatis. Next base: position 2,702,527 of record NZ_JACHNH010000001.1, read on the forward strand.
AGGGCATCGAGGAGGCCGCTCGCCTGCTCGGCCTGGCGGTGGGCGTCCGCGTGGTCGAGTCGGAGTCGGCGGCCGACGTGCGCCACGCCGTCGACTACGTGAGCGACCCGACCGCCGGCAGCGTCGTGGTCGTCGCCTTCGATCCGGCGGGCGCGGGCGTGCTGCGCATGCTGCCCCCGGAGGTGCCGGTGGTGGCGGCCACCGAGGCGGGTGGCCTGCCCGGCGCCGGCTGCCGGATGATCTTCCTGGACGAGCGGCAGGCCGCCGCGGCCGCGACCCGGCACCTGCTCGGGCTGGGCCACCGCACGGTGCACCACGTGGCGATACCGTCCGAGGTGCCGGCCGGCGCCCGGCAGGCCGGCTGGCGTGACGCGCTGGACGCCGCGGGCAGGACCGCGCCCGAGGTGGTCCAGGCCGGATGGGACTCGCGCTCCGCCTACCTGGCCGGGCGGAGGCTGGCGGCGGACCCGGACGTGACCGCGATCCTCTGTGGCAACGACGACACCGCGCTGGCCGTGCGCCGCGCGCTCTTCGAGGCGGGCCGGGACGTGCCGGGCGACGTGAGCATCGTGGGTTTCGACGACGTACCGGGCGCGGCGTACTGGACGCCGGCGCTGACCACGGTGCGGATGGACTTCGCGGCGCTGGGCCGTCAGTGCGTGTCCGTGCTGGCCGGCGGGCCCGAGGTCGAGCTCGAGGCGCCCCGGCTGGTGATCCGGGAGTCGACCGCAACACCGAGGTAACAAAACCGTAACGGGCTCTTCCGCGCGGATATGTGACCGGTCACACTCATGCCTGAGAATGTGACCGGTCACATCCGAGGGAGGGTCATGAGATCGAGGACAGTAGCCATGATCGGCGTCATCGCGCTGGCGGCCACGACGATCGCTACCCCGGCGCGCGCGGCGGCGTCGCAGCTCACCGTGGACCTGGCGGCCGGAACGGGAGCCCTGCGCTACGGCGCGACCGGCTTCCTGTACGGGCTGGGCGACGAGGGCATACCCAACGAGACGATGCTGGCCGCCCTCAAGCCGCAGGTGACCGCCCAGAAGGCGCCCGACGGACTGCAACACCCCAACGGCGACGCGCTGCGGATCGCACCGATGTTCAAGCGCGCCGGCGGCCGCGACATCCAGATCTACCTCCAGGACATCTACAAGCAGTGGCCGTACGAGAACCTCGGGATCGCCGACTATCTGGCCAAGGTGGACACCATCGCCCGCAAGGTGGTCGCCGACCCGTATCGGAGCTCCTACGTCTACGTGCCGTTCAACGAGCCCGACCTCATCTGGTACTCCGGCAACCTCGCCGGCCTGCTCGCCGACTGGCGGACGGTGGTGCGGCGGATCCGCTCCATCGACCCCGGCGCCCGCGTCGCCGGGCCGAACTTCGCCTCCTACCGCTCGGCCGACCTGCGCACGTTCCTCGCCTTCGCCCGCGACAACGGCGTGCTCCCGGACGTGATGACCTGGCACGAGCTCGGCAACGACTTCTTCACCAGCTGGCAGAGCCACTACAACGACTACCGCGCGATCGAGACCGGCCTCGGCGTGAGCGCGCGGCCGATCACCATCAACGAGTACGGCCGGTCGTCCGGCGATCTCGGCGTGCCCGGCAACCTCGTGCAGTTCGTCGCGAAGTTCGAGGCCAGCAAGGTGGACGGCTGCCTGGCGTACTGGACCACGGCGGGCGGGCTCAACGACCTGGTCACCCGCAACAACCAGGCGACCGGCGGCTGGTGGCTCTACAAGTGGTACGGCGAGCTCACCGGCAACACCGTCGCCGTGACGCCGCCCAGCGCCGGCGGCTCGCTACAGGGCCTCGCCGCGCTCGACGCCGGCAAGAAGCAGGCCCGGGTGATCTTCGGCGGCAACAACCCCGGCACCGGGACCTACGACACGAACGTACTGGTCAAGGGCATCCCGTCGTACCTCGGCACGACCGTGCACGCGACCGTCTGGGGCGTGGACACCTCCGGCCTCAACCCGTCGGCCGGGCCGTACGTGGTCAAGGAGGGCGACTTCGCGGCGAGCGGCGGGCAGGCCACCATCCCGCTCACCGGACTGAAGGGCCAGTCCGCCTACCAGGTCATCGTGACCCCGAACGGCGACGTGGCACCCGCACGCCGCTACGAGGCCGAGTACGCCGCGATCGGCGGCACCGCGAAGATCGTCAGCACCTACTTCGTCGAGGGCTACGGCGCGAGCGGCACCGCGAGCACCCGGTTCGTCGTCTCGGTGCCGTCCGACGGCTACTACAACCTGGGCCTGCGCTACTCGGCCGGGCCGTACACCGGCGCACCGGCCGACCGCTCGATCCGCCTGCGGCTCAACGGCGCCGATCTGACCACCGTGGCCCTGCCCGGCACCGCCGACTGGAGCACCTGGAACACCGCCACCACGAAGGTCTTCCTGCCGGCCGGGATCAGCCGGGTCGAGTACAACGCGTACGCGAGCGACGACCGGGACGCCGTCAACCTCGACTACCTGGACGTCGCGGCCGCCACCGGCGTGGTCACCGCGTACGAGGCGGAGAGCGCGGCCAACACGCTCGGCGGGACCGCCGTGGTGACCGCCGACGCCGCCGCCTCGGGCGGCCGCTACGTCGGCTGGCTGGGCGCCGGCGGCGCCAACACGCTGCGCTTCAACGGCGTGACCGTGCCGAGCGCGGGCCGCTACCGCATGGTCGTCGGCTACGCCAACGGCGAGCTCGGCGACGGCGCGACCAACTACAACAGCAACATCGTCGACCGGTACGCCGAGATCAGCGCCAACGGCGGCGCGGCGAAGAAGGTCTACTTCCGCAACACGCTCGGCTGGTCCAACTACCGGACCACGGTGGTCGACGTCGACCTGGCCGCGGGAGCCAACACCATCACGTTCGGCAACGCCTCCACCGGCTACGCGCCGAACATCGACCGCATCCAGCTCGCCGCGCCGGTCGGATGAGGGTCACCTGGGGGCACCGCGCGCTCCGGATCGTCATCGAGGCGCCGGACGACGGGCCCGCCGTGCTCGGCGAGGGCACGACGCAACCGCTCGTCGAGGTGCTCGCCGCCGGCTACGGCCGGGCGCACGTCTCGCAGCGCTTCGCCGGCACCGAGATCGGCCGGGGCATGCGGATGCGCGGCAGCGAGCAGCGGCGCGACGGCCGCTGGCACGAGCTGCGCGTCGACCAGCGCGACGAGCGCAGCGGGCTGGCCGCCCGGGTGACCCTGCGCTCGGCCGACGGCGTCGCCGCCTGCCAGGCGTGGACCACCGTGACCAACGAGGGCGCCGAGCCGATCCTGCTGCTCGGCGTCACCTCGCTCGCCCTCGGCCTGAGCGGCCGCGTCGCGGGCCTCGACCTGCTTTCGGGGCGCGGCGAATGGCTGGGCGAGGGCCGCTGGACCCGGCGCCCACTGCGCGACACCCTCGTGCCCGACCTGGGCCTGCCGCTGCACGCACAGCACGGACGCGGCCGGTACGCCCAGGTCAGCACCGGCACCTGGTCGACCGGTACGCACCTGCCGGTCGGCGGGCTCGTCGACTGCGACGGCGGCGCCTGGCTGTGGCAGATCGAGCACAACGGGCCGTGGCGGTGGGAGACCGGCGAGCGGCTCGACGGCGCCTACCTGGCGCTGCTCGGCCCGACCGACCTCGACCACCAGTGGCAGCGGCGGCTCGAGCCGGGCGAGTCGTTCACCACCGTGCCCGTCTCGCTCGCGCTCGGCGCCGGCCTGGAGGACGCGGTCGCCCAGCTCACCGCGCACCGGCGGGCGCTGGTGCGGCCGCACCCCGACCGGGCCGCGCTGCCGGTGGTCTTCAACGACTACATGAACACGCTGATGGGCGACCCCACCACGGCCAAGCTGCTGCCGCTGATCGACGCGGCGGCCGAGGCCGGCGCCGAGGTGTTCTGCGTGGACGCCGGCTGGTACGACGACGACGCCACCTGGTGGGACAGCGTCGGCGAGTGGCAGCCGTCGCAGACCCGCTTCCCGCGCGGCATCGAGGAGGTCATCGCCCGGATCCACGAGCGGGGGATGACCGCCGGCCTCTGGCTCGAGCCCGAGGTGGTCGGGGTGCGCAGCCCGATGCAGGACAAGCTGCCCGCCGCGGCGTTCCTGCAACGCGGCGGTGTCCGGCTGGTCGAGCACGGCCGGTACCACCTCGACCTGCGGCACCCGGCCGCGGTCGCGCACCTCGACGAGGTGGTGGACCGGCTCGTCGAGCAGCTCGGCGCCGGCTATCTGAAGCTCGACTACAACATCGACCCGGGCGCGGGCACCGACCTTCACGCGGACAGCGCCGGCGCCGGGCTGCTCGGGCACAACCGGGCACACCTCGACTGGCTCGACGCCCTGCACGCTCGGCACCCCGCGCTGATCCTGGAGAACTGCGCCTCCGGCGGGATGCGGGCCGACTACGCGCTGCTCAGCCGGATGCAGTTGCAGTCGACGAGCGACCAGCAGGACTGGCGGCGCTACCCGCCGATCGCGGTGTCCGCGCCGCTCTCGATGCTGCCCGAGCAGGCCGCGAACTGGGCCTATCCGCAACCCGGCATGAGCGACGAGCAGATCGCGTACGCCATGGTCACCGGCCTGGCCGGCCGGCTCTACCTGTCGGGGCGCCTCGACGCGATGAGCGAGCCGCAGCGGCGATCCGTGCGCGACGGCGTCGCGGCGTACCGGATGATCCGCGCCGACCTCGCGGCCGCGACGCCCGCCTGGCCGCTCGGCCTGCCCGGGTGGGACGACGCCTGGCTGGCGCTCGCGCTGCGCGCGCCCGGCGTCACCTACCTCGCGCTGTGGCGGCGGCCCGGCGCGCCGCCGAGCATCACGCTCCCGGCGGACGGCCCCGTCGTGGCCGACGTGCTCTACCCGCGGCACCTGCCCGCGTGGACCTGCGACCGGTCGCCGGCCGACGGGACGCTCACCGTCACCGCGCCCGGCGACGAACCCTTCTCCGCCCGCCTGTTCCGCCTCACCCCGACCGAAGGACAGACATGAGACGCCTGATCAGCGCCGTCGCCGGCGCCACCCTTCTGCTCGGCCTCGCCGCCTGCTCCGACCCCGGCGCGACCGAGACCGCCACCGACGGCGGCGCCGTCACCTGGCCCGAGCCGACGGCCCGGCTCGACGGGGTCAAGCTCACCATCTGGGCCGCGCAGAACAGCAACACCGTGCCCACCAAGGTGATCGACGGCTTTCAGCGGGCGACCGGCGCCACCGTCTCGGTGGTGACCATCCCCGACCCCTACGAGCAGGGCGTACAGACCAAGGTCGCCACGGGTGACAAGCCGGACCTCGCGTTCTGGCAGCCGACCGCGTCGATGCTGACCGCGATCAACGCGAAGGCGAACCTCCAGCCGCTCACCGGCGCGCCGTGGCTGCCCGCGCTGAACCCGGCGCTGCGCGACATCACCGGCCTGCTCGGCGACACCCGCTACGCCGCGCTGGTCACCAGCCCGGCGGTCGAGGGCGTGTACTACAACAAGGAGGTCTTCGCGGCCAACGGGATCACCGAGCTCCCGAAGAGCTTCGACGGGATGGTCACGCTGGCCCGGCAGCTCAAGGGCAAGGGCGTGACGCCGTTCTACGAGATGGGCGCCGACCGCTGGGCGACACAGTGGTGGGTGCAGGTGCAGCTCGCGGACGCGGCCCGCAAGGGGCTCTGGGACCGCATCAACAGCGGCTCCGAGAAGTTCACCGACCCGACCGTGCTCGGCGCCATCGAGAAGTACCAGGCGCTGATCGGTGAGGGCCTGTTCAACTCCGACATCAAGACGGCCAAGTTCGAGGACCAGGGCGCGGCGCTGCTCGACGGCAAGGCCGCAATGGTGGTGCAGGTCAACTCGTTCTTCGGGCAGTTGCAGGCCAAGGCGGACACCGCCGCGCTGAACAAGAAGATCGGCTTCTTCCCGATCTCGCCGTCGGGCAACGTCGGCACCTTCATCCCGGACCAGTCAAACGCGCTCGTGGCGTTCCGGACCGGGGACGCCGGGCGCGAGGCTGCGGCGCGCCAGCTGCTCGCGTACTGGATGGGTCCGGGCTACGCCGACTTCGTGGCCGACCGGAACACGGTGTCGTTGCAGACCGCGGTCGCCGACCCGGCAGGGGTGCCGCAGGCGCTGCTCGACGTGCACGCCTCGCTCGGCGACTCGGTCGGCTCGATGCAGGCGCTGGCCGTCGCAAACCCCGACCTGTACCTCAACCTCGCCGACATGATCGCCGGGACCATGACGCCCGCCCAGGTCGCCGAGGCCACCCAGGGCCAGTTCGCCCAGCTCGCCAAGGCCGCCGGGGCCACCGGCTTCTGATGTCGACGGCAACCCTCGCACCCGTACCGGTCGTGCCGGCCGCGGCGCCACGCCGCGGCCGCCGGCCCATCGTCCGCGGCACGCATCCGCTGTGGTTCCTCATCCCCGCGTACGCGGTCCTTGTCGTCTTCTTCGTGCTGCCGACCGTCTTCAACTTCGTGTACGCGTTCACCGACTGGTCCGGGTTCAAGAGCGAGATCAACCCGGTCGGCCTCGACAACTTCGCCTCGCTGGCGTCCGACGGCACGCTCTGGCGCTCGCTGCGGATCACCCTGGTCTACGCCGTCCTCGTCGCGATCTTCCAGAACGTGTCCGGGTTCGGCCTCGCCGTGCTCCTGGAACGCGACACCCTGGTCAACCGCGTCGCCCGGACGTTCCTGCTGCTGCCGGTCCTGATGTCGGCGCTCGCCGTCGGCTACATCTTCCAGGCGCTGCTCAAGCCGACCGGCGTGCTCGGCGACACCACCTGGATGATCGTCGTGGTCGCGCTCATCCACGCCTGGAAGTGGATGGGCCTGTCCATGCTGATCTACCTGGCCGGCCTCAAGTCCATTCCGCTCGACCTGGTGGAGGCCGCGGGCATCGACGGCGCCTCCCGGTGGCGGGCGTTCTGGACCATCCGGGTGCCGCTGCTCGCGCCGGCGGTCACGTTCAACGTCGCGACCGCGCTGCTCGGCTCGATGAACGGCTTCGACATCGTGCAGGCCACCACCGGCGGCGGCCCGGCACGCACCACCGAGATCCTCAACATCTTCATCTACCGGACGTTCGGGCAGGGGCTGTTCGCGCAGGCCACCACGATGAGCCTGATGCTGTTCCTGATGGTGGCGCTGCTCGCGTTCCCGGTCATCTACGTGCTGCGCAGGCGGGAGGAGATCCTGTGAGCGACTGGCCCCTGTGGCGCCGGCTTCAGCCGTTCGCCGCGCTGGTCCTGGTGGCGGCGCTGATCGGGATTCCGCTGTGGCTCGTCGTGGCCACCGCGGGCAAGTCGCAGGGCGAGGCGATCAACCCCGACCTGTCGCCGCCGTCGCAATGGCACCTGCTCGACAACGTACGCACGGTGTGGACCGAGGCGGACGTGCCGGCCGCCTTCCTCGGCAGCCTGATCATCGTGGTCCCGACCGTCGCGCTGGTCCTGGTACTCGGGTCGATGGCCGCGTGGGTGCTGGCCCGCCGCTCCTCCCGGCTCATCGCCGCGCTGTACGCCCTGGGCATCAGCGGCGTCATCCTGCCGCCGGCCGTCGTGACGGTGGTGCTGCTGCTGCGCCAGCTTGGCCTCGCCGGCACGGTGATCGGCATGATCTGCGTCTACCTCGGCATCTACCTCTCCACGGTGATCTTCTTCGTGACCGGCTTCGTCCGGACCATCCCGGTCGCCCTCGAGGAGGCCGCCCAGATCGACGGCGCCGGCCCGCTGCTGGTCTTCCGCCGGGTGGTGCTGCCGCTGCTGCGCCCGGTGCTGGCCACCGCGACGATCCTGATCTGCCTGTACGTCTGGAACGACGTGTTCTACGCGTTCTTCGTGGTCGGCGGCCGGCTGGACACGCTGCCGCTCAACCTGTTCCGGGTGGCGAGCGCCGGCCTCTACCTCAACAACTGGCACCTGATCTTCGCGTACGTGATCCTGATGAGCCTGCCGCTGGTGGTGGTCTTCGCGGTCGCGCAGCGGCGGATCATCTCCGGCATCACGGGCGGGGCGGTCAAGTAGTCAGGCCGCTACCAGGTCGCGGATCCGCTCGACCGCGCGGCGGAAGTAGCGATGGTCGACGGGCCGGGTCAGCAGGTCGGCCAGCGAGTACAGGTCGAGTGCCCGGCTGAGCCGCCGCCAGTCCGCGGGCAGGTGGCCGCCGCCGTCGCGGAAGCCGTCCACGAAGCCCGCCTCGAACGCGGCCGGCCGCGGGTCGCGCAGCATGTTGCCGACGTCGAACAGCGGCGCGCTGCTGAACGCGAACTCCCAGTCCAGCACCGCGGTGACCCGCCAGTGGCCGTCGTCGTCCCGGCCGACCAGCAGGTTCTTGGGGTTGAAGTCGGCGTGCACCAGCCGCCGCGAGCCGCGCAGCACCTCGAGGCCGGGCGTGCTGGCCTCTGCGAAGCGCAGCAGCTCGCGCTGCTCGGCGTCGCTGAGGTGCCCTGCCCCGTTGCCCTCGGCGAGGCAGCGCCGCACGAACGTGTCCAGGCCCTCGGTCGGCTCGATGCCGGCCGGGCCCGGCTCGAGCGCGCCGCCGGAGAAGAAGCCCGGCGCGGCGAACGACACCGACCCGATGCCGGCCAGCGCCCGCCCGGTGACCCGGCCCAGCTCGGCCGCCGCCGGGAGCGCGCCGAGGAGGTCCTGGCCGCGGCCGGTTAGCGGGCCCGCACACCAACGGCTGGTTCCGGTGTCCTGAACGCGACACTGTGCTGGCCCCGGGCGCCGGCGCACCCCAGCTTGAGTTGTGCGTTTTCGGCCATCCGCCCGGCTCGTCGCAATGATCACGGGCGCGGTACTCATCACCCTCGTCTCGTCCGCCGCACTGCTGCGGCACGAGGACACCTCGCGGCCCGCGCCCGCCGGGCTGCCGGCGGGCGGCCTCGTCACCCGCTGGGAGCGTACGGTCGGCGACGCCGACGCGGCCCTGGACGCCCGGTCGGAGAACCTCGCGGTGCTCGACCTCGCTCCCGGGCCGCGCGGGCGGCACCGCGTCGAGGTCGTCGACGCGCGCCGGGGAACGGTCCGGTGGGCCGGCACGACGCCCGGCCGGTGGGTGACCGGCCCGCACCACCGGCGCCTCGCCACCACGCCGGGCGGCCTGGCCTTCCTCGCCGCGGACGACGGCGTGGACGCCGTCAGCCTCGCCACCGGCCGCGTGGCCTGGCGTGCCGGATCGCCGGAGGGCGGCGTGACCGCCCTCGCCGGCGACCTGATCCTGCTGATCGACGGCGGCGGCGTGCGCGCCCTCGACGCCGAGTCCGGCGCACCACGGTGGCGGTGGACGACCGGGTCCTGTGTGGACCAGCTGATCGACGTCGACACCGGTGCCGCGGACGGGCTCACGGTGCGCTGCGGCGACACCGTCACCCGACTGCGGCCCGGCGACGGCCGGCCGCGGTGGTCCCGGGCGGTGCCGGACGGCTGCTTCCTCATGAACGCGGTCGCCGGTACCGGGTTCGTCGCGGTGGCCGACGCGTGCGGTGACGTCCAGCGGATCCGGGTCCTCGACGGCGGGACGGGCCGGGAGCGGTGGTCCCGGGCGGTGCCGCGGGAGCCCGGTGATTTCGACGGCTCCAACGGCATCGAGATGATCACCGCGGGTGGGACGCGGCTGATCCTGGCCGTCGACCAGACGGACGTGCTCTACCGCGTGGCGGACGGCCGGCCCGTGCTTCTCCCGGCCGGCTCCGAGCCCGTCGAGCCGTCCGGGTCGCCGGCGAACGGGCTGCTCGCGCGGCGGGACGACGGGCGCACGGTCACGTTGACAATGGTCGACCCGGTCACCGGCACGCCCCGGTGGGAACGGTCGGTGCCGCTGCCCATCGCCGACCATCCATTCCGTACGCGGAAAGGGGTTTTGTATCTCGTCGGCAGTGCGCCGCCGCTCTGGCCCGGCATCCTCGCCGCCGTCGACGAGCGCAGCGGGGAGCTGACGCTGTCCGGTACCGGCCTCGCCGACACCGAGGTGATCGGGGCGGACGCGGACGGAACCGTCCTGCTCCAATCCGGTACGCCGCAGGGGAGCCGGATCTCGAGGCTGGGCACGAGCGGCGGCGCGACCGGGTTCCTCGGCACCTCGATCGCCGCCGGGCAGTGGCCCGACGCCTGCCGGCTGCTGACCGCCGCGGACTACGAGGCCGCGTACCCGGGCGTGCGGCCGGAGATCCGGCCGGAGCCGGCGCTGGACATGCCCGCGCCCGGCTGCCGCCTGCTGCCGCCGTCGATCGACGGCACCACGGTGGTGGCGGCGGTGACCTGGCTGGCGCGGGACGACGCCGGGGCATCCTCGGCCGCGCGGGAGCAGGCCGAGTACGGCCGGGGCCCGGTGCCGGCCCGGGTCGGCGGCGCCGGACGGCCGGCGTGGGTCTGGGCCGGTGACGAGTTCGATCCCGAGGACGACAGCCGGCACCTGCTGTCGCTCGCGGTCGGCCGGTGCGTGGCGACCGTGCGGGCGTACGGCGACGGCGGACCACTGCGCCGGCTGGGCGGCGCGGTGGCGGACCGGCTCGCCACCGACCCCGGCTGTACGGCGGCCTGAGGCGTGAGCCGACGACAGAGATCACCCGGCCGTGGCGCGACCCGGCCCGCCGCCGGTGCCGCGCCGGAGCCGAGGCCACCGTGGTGGCAGCGGCTGTCGGCGAAGATCGTCGCACTGGTCGTCGCGGGCGTCACGGCCGTGCTCGTCGCCGCGGCCACCGCGTACGTCAACCGGGTGGTGCCCCCGCCGCCGGAACCGGTGCCGACGCCCGGAAGCGGCTTCCAGTCCGCGGTGGACACCGTCCCCGCCTGCGGCCAGGTCTTCGCGCTCGACCGGGTCATCGACCCGCGGACCGGCGCCGCGCCGCTGCTGGCCACCGACGGCTCCGAGACGCCGGCGTTCGACGCCTTCCTCGCCCGGGAGCGTGCCGCGCCGGTCGGCGCCATCACCATCGAGATCGTCATCACCGGCCTGCTCCAGCGCCCCACCCGCATCCTGGACGTACGGGCGGACGGCGTGCGGGCCGGACCCAGCACCGCCGGCACCGAGCTGACGACCGGGTGCGAGGGCGATGCGCAGGCCCGGGTGGTCACCCTGGACATGGACCGGCCGCCACGGTCCCTGATGCACTCCGGCAAGCCGTTCTTCGCCGAGCACGACCTGGACGTCACGGTCGCGGAGCGCGAGACGCTGCGGGTGTCGGTCACCGCCCAGCGGCGCAGCTACCGCTGGGTGTTCGGCATCGACCACGTCGACGGCGCCGGCGCGCGCACCACCAGCTATCTCGACGCCCGGGGGCGGCTGCACCGGGACCGTGCCCGGGTGCCCGAGGACGACTACTTCAGGATCACCGGCGCGGCGAGCACGTACGGTGCGCGGTACATCGAGGAGGGCGGCCGGTTCCGGCTCAACTAGGGCAGGACAGGCCCTAGATCCAGCCCTGTTCCCAGGCGTGGTGTGCGGCGGCGTGGCGGGTGGCGGCGCCCAGCTTGGCCATGGCCGCGGAGAGGTAGTTGCGCACCGTGCCCGGTGCCAGGTGCACCGCCGCGGCGATGTCGGCGATCGGCGCGCCGCCGCGGACGACGCGCAGGATCTCGAGCTCGCGGGCGGTCAGCGGGCAGTCGTCCTCGGTCAGCGCGCTCGCCGCGATCTCCGGGTCGACGTAGCGCCGGCCGGCGTGCACGGCACGGATGATCTCGGCGAGCCGGGTCGCCGGCGTCGTCTTGGGCACGAAGCCGCCCACCCCCGCCGCGAGGGCCCGGCGCAGCACGGCCGGGCGGGCGTGCCGGGTGACGAGCACGACCGGGATGCCCAGCCGTACCCGGATGTCCGTGGCGGCCTGCAACCCGTCGCCGGGCGGCATCTCGAGATCCAGCACCGCCAGGTCGGGGCGGACCCGCAGGGCGACCTGGACCGCGGCCAGGCTGTCGGCGGCCTCGCCGGCCACCCGCAGGTCCGGCTCAAGGCCCAGCAGCGTACCCAGGGCGCCGCGCAGCAGGTCCTCGTCGTCGGCGAGCAGGAGCCGGATCACGTGTGTGCCTCGGCGGGTAGGTGTGCGCTCACCGCGAACTCGGTCTCGGTCCGGGTCCGGTCCAGCCGGCCGCCGGCCGCCGCGAGGCGGTCCGCGAGCACGGCGAGGCCGCCCGGCGCCGCCGTCTCACCCAGCGGTCCGTCGTTGCTGAAGCGCAGCCGGACCCCGTCCGGGCCGCACCCCAGCGACACCGTGCAGCGCCGGGCCGCGCTGTGCCGCAGGACGTTCGTGGTGCACTCCCGCACGACCAGCCCGAGCAGGTTCTCGGTGGCGATCGACAGCGGCGGCGCGCCGGAACGCTCGCAGGTGGACTCGATGCCGGCGGCGTTGAGCACCCGGACGGCGTTCGCGATCTCGGTGTCGAGCGAGACGGCGCGGTAGCCGCGCACCACCTCGCGGGTGTCGCCCAGCGCCTGGCGGGCCAGCGCCTGCACGTCGCGCATCTCCGCGACCGCCCGCGCCGGGTCGGCGGCCGCCAGCCGCTCGGCGAGCTCGCTCTTGAGCGCGATGACCTGAAGGCTGTGCCCCTGGATGTCGTGCAGGTCGGCGGCGAAGCGCAGCCGTTCCTCCGCGAGCGCGGCGTCCCGCTCCAGGTGGTGCGCCCGGTCCAGCCGCTGCACCACCCGCAGCACCCAGACCTGGGAGTACAACCCCAGCGCGCAGACCACGGCGAGGGCGGCGTTCGTCGCCGGCACGGTCCAGGAGCTCGCGGCCGACCCGATCGCGGACGACGCGGCCGTCACGGCGGCGCCGGCGGGCAGGACCCACCGCCAGGACCGGTCGACGCCGGCGCAGACCGCCGCGATGAGCGCCGCGAGCGGAAGCACCCAGGGGAACCCGCCCTCCGCCGCGACCCGGGACAGCGCCAGGATGCCGCCGCCGGCCGCCGCCGCGACGGCCGCGAGCCGCCACCCCGGCGGGCGCGCTCCCTGTATCGCGACGGCGAAGTAGCGGGCCGCCACCGCGCACACCCCGAGCACGGTGACGATCATCAGCAGCCGGACGGCGGCCGGCCGGACCGGGAGCGCCTCGGACACGGCGAGCACGGCGATGAACACCAGGCAGCAGAGGGTGCCCCACCAGGTCAGCCGGCGCAGCGCGACCAGGCCGGTCGACGTCCGCGCGGTGGGCTTCACGCACCCATGATGCGGCCCGGGTGCCCCGCGACGGAATCACGGGACAGGTTCATGACGTTTGTCATCGGCGCCGGTGCCACGACGTCACTACCCGGGAGCCGCGGGCGCGCCGAGACTCGGCCCATGACCACAGAGAGCATCATCGCCTGCGCCGGCCTGCGTTTCGCGTACGGCACCGCCGAGGTGATACACGGCATCGACCTCACCGTCGGCCGGGGCGACCTGTTCGCCCTTCTGGGTACCAACGGCGCCGGCAAGACGACCGCGCTGGAGCTGCTGCTGGGCGAGCGCCGGGCCGGCGGCGGCACGATCCGGGTACTCGGGCGCGACCCCTGGCTCGCGCGGCGCGCCGTCGCCGGCGAGGTCGGGGTGGTGCCGCAGGAGGGCGGCTGCGCACCCGATCTCACGGTGCGCGAGACCGTCCGGCTGTGGCTGCGCCTGCGCGGCCGTCGCGACGTCGCCGGGCCCGCCGCCGCGCTGATCGACGAGCTGCGGCTGACGGACCGGGCCACCCGGCGCGTGCGGCAGCTCTCCGGCGGCGAGCGCCGCCGGCTGGATCTCGCCGTCGCGCTCTGCGGCGACCCGCCGCTGCTGATCCTCGACGAACCCACCTCGGGCCTGGATCCGCAGTCCCGCCTGCACACCTGGCAGGTGCTGCGGGAGCGGTCGCGGCGCGGCACCACGATCCTGTTCAGCACCCACTACCTGGAGGAGGCCGAGGAGCTGGCGGACCGGGTGGCCATCATGGACGCGGGCCGGCTGGCGCTGTGCGCCACGGTCGACGAGGTGCGCCGCTCCGGCTCGCTCACCGAGGTCTTCCACCGGATCGCCGGAACGGAGGTGACCTTGTGACGGCGCGTGCGGTGCTGCTCATCGCCGGCGCGGAGCTGCGCATGCTGACCCGCAGCGTGCCGGCCATGGTGCTGGCGGGTGTGCTGCCGACGGCGCTCGGCGCGCTGCTGGTGTGGGCCGAGTCCGACACGGGCAAGGCCGGCGACGGCGCGACCGCCGCGCTGGTCGTGGTCACCCTGATGGCGCTCACGGCGTACACGGCCGGTACCACGGCGCTCGCGTCGCGGCGCCAGCAGTTCGTGCTCAAGCGGCTGCGGCTGTCGGGCGCCCGCGACACCGCGATCATCGCGGGCGTGCTCGCGCCGGCGGTGGTGCTGACGCTGCTTCAGGCGGCGCTGCTGTTCACGATCGTCGCGGTGGCGGGCGCGCCCGCACCGTCCCGGCCGGCGGCGCCCGTGCTGGCGCTCGCCGCCGGGACGGTGCTGGCGGGTGTGCTCGCGGTCGGCACCGCCGCCTTCACCTCCGGCCCCGAGTACGCCCAGTTCACCACCGTCCCGCTCGCGCTGGCGATCGTGGGCGGCGGCTACCGCGTCGCGGTGGCGCCGCCGGGAGACGTCGGCGCGGCGCTGCTCGCCCTGCCCGGCGCGTCCGTCGCGCAGCTGACCAGGTCGGGCTGGGAGGCCGTGCCGGTGCTGCCGGCGACGGTGGCGCTGGTCCTGCTCCTCGTGCTGGCCGCGCCGCCGGCCCTGCGCCTGTTCCGCTGGCAGCCGCGAGGCTGACCGGTCCGGGTCAGCCGAGCCGGCGCCGGGTGAAGGCGACCGCGTCGCCGAAGAACTTCGAATAGTCCAGGTGCGCCGCCAGGCTGGTCCCGCCCTGGCAGAACCGGTCGTTGCGGTTGCAGAAGGACTGGGTGCGGGCGGCGAACGCGTCGAGCCGGCCGTCACCGCGGGCGAGGATCCCCGACCTGGCGCCGTCCGTCACGTTGAAGGACTCGCCCGCGGTGAACGTCGGGTCCCCGAAGAGCAGCACGGCCGCGACCCGGCCGGACAGCGCTGCGGGCACCGCGGGCTGCGCGGCGGCGGCCCGGCCGCCGGCCGACCGTCCGACAAGGGCGTCGCCGACGACGTTCGCGCCCTGCGAGTAGCCCGCCAGGACGAAGCGGGTCCGCGCGCAGGCCGCCGCCGTGCGCTTGAGGTCGGCGGCCAGGGCGGTGACACCCTCCCGCACGCTCGCCTGGTAGTTGAACGACGCCGGATAGTCGACGGCGGTCGCCCGTACGGTCTGGGACAGGCCCCGGGTCAGCTGCTGGGCGAGCGGCCCGATCAGCACGCCGAGCCCGGGTCGTTCGGTGGTGCCGCGGGCGCCGATGATCTCCACGTCGGGGCAGGCGCCGGCGGGTGCCTGCGCCGCGAACGTCAGGGGAGCCACCACCAGGCCGGAGATCCCGACCACCGTCATCGCGCCGATCGTCAGCAGTGTGCGCATGCGCATTCCGTCATCCCTTCGTCGGAGCCGGCAACTTCATGCACTTGTTACGCACAAATAGCGGTGGCGCGACGGCCGCTGAGGATTAATTCACAATCGATGCACAATTGATCCGCAGGTCACGGCGGTACGTACCAACACAGGGCCAGGCCACCGGATCGCACCCGTTCGAGGGTCGATGTCTGCGTTAGCCTGAGCTCAGCGCGACGAAGGCTCGGACCGCGGGGGGCAGCCGTTCGTCTAGGGAGGTCGGGACCATGGCGGTCGACTGTTCCGTGGTTGCCCATTCGGACGGTCTGACCGCCACCTTGACCGGACGGCTGAGCCTGGTCGACGTGGCGTCGGTGCGGACCAGCCTGTTCAAGTGCCTGGCCGAGCAGCCGGACGCCCTCTTCGTCGACCTGGCGGGTCTGTCGATCGAGGAGCCGATCGCCCTGACCGTACTCTCGGCGGTCAGCCGCCAGGCGGCACGCTGGCCGGGCATCCCGGTGCTGTTCTGCGCGCCGGCCGGCCCGGTCCGCCGCGTGCTCCTCGGCGGTACCTACCGACGGCTTCCGCTCCGGGTGACCGTCGCGTCGGCACGCGAACGGGTCCGCGCCGACGGGCGCAGCCTCCCCTCGGTGATCGACGACCTGCTTCCGGTCGCCGGTGCGCCCCGCCATGCCCGCCGGGTCGCCACCGACGCCTGCCTGCGCTGGGATCTGCCCGTCCTGGTCGGGCCGGCCTGCGTGATCGCCAGTGAACTGATCACCAATGTGATGGACCACGCGGGCACGATGGCGACGTTGCGGATCTCGCTCCTGCCGCGGTACGTGACGATCGCCGTGCGGGACGGCTCGGTCGTGGCACCGCGGCGCCGTAGCCCCGACGAGTCCGGCGGTCGTGGCCTGCTGCTGGTCGAGGGGATGGCGCGCAGCTGGGGATGGCTCCCGGTCGACGGCGGCAAGGTCGTGTGGGCCTCGCTCGGCCGGGTCAGCCGCCGGTCAGCCCGGCGAGGCCGCAGAGTTTGAGTGTCGGCCGCACGTGCGGTCCCGCGTTCGCCAGCCTCAGCTCGACGCCGGCCGCGGCGGCGGCCGACGCCGCGTCCACCAGGACGGTCACGCCGGCGGCGTCCAGCAGGGCGACGCCGGCCAGATCCACGACCATCCGCTCCACCCCGGTGGTCGCGACCGCGTGGCGCAGGCAGCCGCGGAGGCGGGGCGCGCAGTCCCGATCGATCTCACCCTTTACCCGTACGGTGAGGACGCCGCCCTCGCGGTCCACCGAGAGGCGCAGCCCCGGTGCGACGGCGGTGGCGGTCCACCGCGGCGGCGTGTCGCTGAGCATCGCCTCGCGGAGCCAGGACAGGGCACGGTTGAGCAGCCGGGAGACGTGCATCTGCGAGATGCCCAGCTCGGCGGCGATCTCGGTCTGTGTCCGATTGCCGTAGAAGCGCATCGCCAGCAACTGGCGCTCGCGGGCCGGCAGCCGCATCAGCAGCCCGGCGACGGTGACCTTGTCGTCGACCAGCTCCAGGTCGTCGTCGCTCGCCCCGAGCCGGTCACCGAGCGTACGGGCGGTCGCGCCGGCGCCGGCGGCCGACGGCGCGTCCAGCGAGGCGGGGGAGTACCCGCCGTTCGCCACCAACGTCTCGTTCACCGCGCCCTCGGTGACACCCATGCGGGCGGCCAGCTCGGCCACGGTCGGTGTCCGGCACAGCTCGCCGGTCAGCTGGGTCCGGGACTGTCGTACCGCCAGGACGCGCTCGCGGACCGGACGCGGCACGTGCACCGCCCACGCCGTGTCCCGGAAGTAGCGCTTCAGCTCGCCGGAGATCGTGCTCACCGCGTACGCGGTGAACGAGCCGCGCGAGGGCCTGTACCGGTCGATGGCCTTGATCAGGCCGAGCCGGGCGACCTGCTCCAGGTCCTCCACGGGCTCGCCCCGGCCGCGGAACCGGCCCGCGAGCCGGTGGGCGAGCGGCAGACACTCCACGGTGAACGCTTCACGCTCCACCGCGAGGCCGGCGGCGGGCAGGGCTTCCGCGCGGCTCGCGTAGGCGACCGCGGCGGCATCCAGGTCCTCGAGCTTTCGGAAGCTTCGCGTTGACATCCAACACGCCAATCAGATGGCACATCTCCGAACGCAGCTACTTCCCGCATTGTTGCAGGGGCAAACAAAGGTCCGGTGTGGAGGAGCGTACTACCGCGCCGACGGTGGTTGTCCGTCCGGCGGCGGGAATTCCCCGTCAGCCCTCGACGCCCGTCGCCTCGTGTGCCGTTCCGACCGGCTTCGACTCCGGTGATCCGCGCTGCCTGAGGTAGATCGACAGGATCGCCATCGACGCCACGGCCCGTACACGTCGACGGTCCGCACGGCGCCCGGCGGCGTCAGGCCCTCGCCGGTGATCGCCGCCGGACAGCTCGCGCCGGCCGACTCGGCGACCGCGACGCGGGTGTCCGGGGCGAGGAGTTCGCACGCGGCGGCGCCGTCGACGGTGGCCAGCGCGGTGCTCAGCCGCCGCACGGCGGTTGCCACGCCGTCACCCTGTCCGGCGCATCCGGTGACGGCCGCCAGCGTCACGGCGGTGAGCCACCGGCGTAAAGCGAGCATGACCTCGGTGTACCCGGTTTCGATCTTCTTCACGCCTGCCTCGAGCCGGCGGCGATGTTCGCGCCCTTCCGGGCGATGTCCGCGGCGCCCGGGCCATATGGTGGTGGCCGGGACAGCCGCCGGTGACCCACCGACAACCGGGAGGCCTCGTGACGGGCGCTGACGAACGCGCCGCGGAGCGGCGGGACAGGGAACTGCGGGACCGCGAGCGGCTGGCCGACGCGCGCGACGCCGCGGCCGACCAGCAGGAGATCGACACGGAGCTGCGCAGGTCGGCGGCCGACGCCGGGGACTACACCGGGAGCGAGCGGGATCGGCTCGCCGATGTCCGGGAGGCGGCCGCGGGTGAGCGGGATCGGCTTGCCGACGTTCGGGAGGCGGTTGCGGGTGAGCGGGATCGGCTTGCCGATGTTCGGGAGGCGGTTGCGGGTGAGCGGGATCGGCTTGCCGATGTTCGGGAGAGGGTTGCGGGTGAGCGGGATCGGCTTGCCGATGTCCGGGAGGCGGTTGCGGGTGAGCAGGATCGGCTCGCCGACGCGCGGGACGCCCTGGCCGACCAGCAGGAGATCGACATGGAGCTGCGCGGGTCGGCGGCCGACGCCCGGGAGGCCGCCGCGGAGGAGCGGGATCGGCTGGCCGACGGTCGCGACGAGGCGATGGCCCGCCGGGAGGCCGCGGTCGACAGGCGGGAGATCGGCGCGGAGCTTCGCGAAGCGGGTGGAACCGGTGAGGACGGCGGGGGCGCGACCTGAGCCGGTCTCTCGGCGGGCTCGTATGATGGACAAATCGAGACGATTGCTCCGCTTTCCCCACGAGGCCCGGCATGTTGACCTGTGAGACGACGTCCCTGGAGACGGCCGTCGTCGTCCGGGTCGCCGGGGTGCTCACGCCGGCGAACGCCGCCACCGTCAGCGCGGCTCTGGGCAAGGCGCTGGTGAATCATCCGCCGGTCGTGGTGGTCGACCTCGACGAGCTGGAGCTCGTCGACGACGCCGTGCTCACGATGTTCGCGGCGTTCGCCAGGTCGGCCGCGGACTGGCCGGGCTGCCCGGTGCTGATCAGCGCGGCCGACATCGAGGTACGCGAGGCGCTGGAGCGGCTCGGCGTCGACCGGAGCACGCCGGTGTTCGTGGATCTCGCCGAGGCTCTCCAGGAGGCGGGAGGCATTCCCGCGCCCCGGCGGTACCACCATCGGCTTCCGCCGACGCCGGGCGCGCCGGGCCTCGCCCGCCAGGCCGTGCGGGGTGCCTGCGCGCGGTGGGGGCTCAGCGAGCCGGTCGAGGCGGCCGAGTTGATCGTGACCGAGCTGGTCAGCAACGCCGTCAAGCACGCCGGGGGCGCCAGCGAACTGCTCATCAGCCTCCGGAAGCGATTCCTGCATCTGTCCGTGCGTGACGGCGGCGACGGCCTTCCGGTGCGGACGCCGCCGAATCCGGGCACCGTCGAGGGCGGGCGCGGCCTGCTGCTGATCGAGGCGATGGCCTCCGGATGGGGCGTCGTCCCGCTCGCCGAGGGCAAGGTGGTCTGGGCGACGATGCGCCGCTGATCGGCGCTCCCCGCCCACGCCCGGAGCGGGTCGATCTCGCCGTTTCGGGGGTAGTTTACGAGGATGGAGGAGCGGTTCGCGAAGGTGGCGCCGCTTGTCGTCGTCGGCGCGTCCGCCGGTGGGGTCGAGGCGCTGCGGACAATGGTGGGTGCACTCGCCCCCGATCTCCCCGCCGCGGTCCTGGTGGTGCTGCACCTGCCCCGGACCGGGCCGAGCGCGTTGCCGAGGATCCTGGATCGCGCCGGGCCGTTGCGGGTGACCGGCGCGGTCGACGGGCAGCCGCTGCGGGCCGGGCAGATCATCACCGCGCCGCCGGACCATCACCTGCTCGCCATCGACGGCCGGGCGCGACTGTCCCGGGGGCCGACCTGGAACGGCCATCGGCCCGCCGTGGATCCGCTGTTCCGGTCCGCGGCGCGGGCGGCGGGTCCGCGTACCGTCGCGGTCGTGCTGTCCGGTTCCCGTGACGACGGGACGGCCGGCGCCGCCGTGGTCGCGGAGCACGGCGGCACGGTCATCATTCAGGATCCGGACGACGCCCTGCACCCCTCCATGCCCCGTAGCGTGCTCGAGCACGTCGGGCGGGCGCAGGCCTGCCGCACCGAGAAGCTGGGTCAACTGATCTCCGAGACCGTGTCCAAGCTGGTGGACCACGGTGCGGCCGCCGACGAGCTGGTGCGCCAGGAGGCGGTGGTGGACGATCTCGCCGCGGGCCGGCCGGCCGGGTTCGCGTGCCCCGCCTGCCACGGCGGACTCTTCGAGATGGCCGGCGAGCCCACGCCGCGCTACCAGTGCTGGGTCGGGCACACCTGGTCGCCGGAGAGCCTGCTCGAGGAGCAGGCGGCGGCGTTCGAGGGCGCGCTGTGGATGGCACTGCGCAGCCTCGAGGAGAAGGCCGCCCTCGCCCGGCGCATGGGCCGGGACGCCCGGCTACGGCAGCATCAGGCCACCGTCGAGAGGTACGAGGAGACGGCGCTGGAGGCGACGCGGGCCGGCGAGCTGATCCGCGAGCTGATCCGGCGGCTGGACCGGGCTCCCGTGGAGGCATGATGGCGCGGACGATGACGAGGCGGCCCTCGCGGCGGCCGGTACGGTGAGGACCGTGACGCAGCCGGATCCTCAGTTCGAGCAACTCCTGCTGTACCTCAAGGAGTCGCGGGGCTTCGATTTCACCGGGTACAAGCGGTCCAGCCTGATGCGGCGCGTCGGCCGGCGGATGGCTCAGGTGTCGGTGCCGGACTACGCCGAGTACCTGGACTACCTCGAGGTGCATCCGGAGGAGTTCACCGCGCTCTTCAACACCATCCTGATCAACGTGACCAGCTTCTTCCGCGACGTGGAGGCCTGGGACCACCTGCGTACGGAGGTGATACCGGCGCTGCTCGCGGCCAAGGAGACCGGCGCACCGATCCGGGTGTGGAGTGCCGGCTGCGCCTCGGGCGAGGAGGCGTACAGCCTGGCGATCATGTTGTCGGAGATCCTCGGTGTCGACGAGTTCCGGCACCGGGTCAAGATCTACGCCACCGACGTCGACGAGGAGGGGCTCACCGCGGCGCGGCACGCCTCGTACTCCGAGCGTGACCTCGCCGGGATGCCGCCCGAGCTGCTGGAGCGCTACTTCGAGGCGTCGGCGAACAGGCACGTCTTCCGCAAGGACCTGCGCCGGTCGGTGATCTTCGGCCGCAACGACCTCGTGCAGGACGCGCCGATCTCCCGGATCGACCTGCTCGTGTGCCGCAACGCCCTGATGTACTTCAACGCGGAGACCCAGTCGCGGATCCTGTCGCGGTTCCACTTCGCCCTCGGCCGCGGTGGGGTCCTCTTCCTCGGCAAGGCGGAGATGCTGCTGAGCCACGCCAACCTGTTCACCCCGATCGACCTCAAGCGCCGGATCTTCCGCAAGGTGCTGCCGGCGCACGCCACGACCGGCGGCTACCTGAGCGAGATGCCGCCGGCCCTGGCGCGTGACGAGCTGGTCGGGCTGGATCGCCTGCGCGGCGAGGCGTTCACCGCGAGCCCGGTGGCCCAGGTCGTGTTGACCTCGGACGGGCTGGTGGCGCTCTCCAACCGGCAGGCCGAGACGATGTTCGGCGTGTCGACCAAGGACCTCGGCCGGCCGTTCCGCGATCTCGACCTGTCGTACCGGCCGGTGGAGCTGCGCGGGCTGATCGAGCAGGCGCAGGTGGAGCGGCGCATGCACCGGCTCACCGACGTGGAGTTCCTCCGCGCGCCGGGCGAGACGGTGCACCTCGAGGTGCAGATCAACCCGCTGGTGAACAACGACGCCAGCCTGCTCGGTGTCTCGCTGATCTTCCTCGACGTGACGGCGGCGTACCGCCTCCAGGAGGACCTGGAGCACGCCAACCGGCAGTTGGAGACCGCGTACGAGGAGTTGCAGTCGACGAACGAGGAGCTGGAGACCACAAATGAGGAGCTCCAGTCCACGGTCGAGGAGCTGGAGACGACGAACGAGGAACTCCAGTCCACGAACGAGGAGCTGGAGACCATGAACGAGGAGCTCCAGTCGACGAACGACGAGCTCCAGTCGATCAACGACGAGTTGCGCGACCGCACCGGCGAGCTGGACACCGCCAACGCCTTCCTCGAGGCCATCCTCACCAGCCTGCGGGCCGGCGTCGCGGTCGTCGACCAGGACATGCACCTACAGGCGTGGAACCGGCGCGCCGAGGATCTGTGGGGGCTGCGCCGGGACGAGGCCGTCGGCCAGCACCTCCTGAACCTGGACATCGGCCTGCCGACCGATCAGCTGCGACCGGCCATCAAGCGGGTACTCACCGGCGAGCCCCAGCCGCAGGAGCTGACGCTGCCGGCGGTGAACCGGCGCGGCCGGGCCATCGACGTGCGCGTCGTCTGCTCGGCCCTGGCCCGCGACAACGGCTCGGCGCTCGGCGTCATCCTCGTCATGGACCCCACCGGCGACGACGGGCAGCCTCTCACGGCACCGTGAAGGACGACGTGTACGGCTCGCGGATCGGCACGCCGCCGGGCCCGGTGCTGCTCACCTGCGCCACCGTGAGCGTGTACGACCCGGGCGCCAGCGCGGCCGCCGGCGTCCACACCAGCGTCCCCGGCACGGGCTCGGCGACCGTGCCCGGCACCGCGCCGCCCGGACCGGTGATGGTGATCGAGCCGGTGTAGTCGGCGCCGGCGGGCTGGACGTCGCGCTGGAACACGACGGTCGCCGCGCTCGCCGTCGCGGTGGCGGAGACGACGAGCGGGTCGCGCCAGAACTGGATGGCCAGGTGGGTGTCGGGCACGCCGGGCTCGCCCCACTCGGTGGAGGTGTCGTCGACGAGCATGGTGCGGGTGATGCCGCCGTCCACCGTGACGCTGCGGTTGTTGGTGCCGACGATCGAACCCCAGTCCTCGACGGTCTCCCAGGTGCCGCGGGTGTACTTGTACTGGATGTCGGTGCCGTCCAGCACCGTGACGGTGGCCTCCCAGATGCCGCCGCCGCGGTCGGTCATCGCCTGCTTGCCCGGATCCCACGGACCCAGTTCGGTGATGTTGCCGGGCACGTACAGCGTCGCCCCGGCCGGCGTGCCGGGCGGCGCCAGCACCCGCCACGTCACCGCGACCGGCCGGACCGGCACGCTCAGCGCGGCGGGCAGGCTCACCGCGCCGCCGTCCGGATTGCGGTACGCCAGGTGGGCGACCACGTCGGCGGTGCGCGGCGACGGGCCGGACGGCGTGACGTCGTACGTGACGGTGAACGTGCCGCCGGGTGCCAGCGACGACGCGGTGGCCGGCGTTCGCGGTGTGATCACCCAGCCCGCCGGCGCGGTGACCGTCGCCGACAGCGCCCGGATCGCGCCGGGGCCGTCGTTGCGGGCGGTCGTCACCAGGCGGCTGGTCGCGCCGGACTGCAACCCGTCCGGTGCGGTGAAGGTCAGGTCGACGGCCGGCTGCCGCGCCACGGTCAGCGGTTCGCCGTCGTGCGTGACGGTCACCGCCCGGGTGCCCGCCGTGGCCGGTACCTCCACGACGAGCAGGCGCTTCCCGGCGTCGTACGCGAAGGGCGCGGCACGCCCGGCGACGGTGACGACGCGCGGGCGGGAGACCCCGGCGAACTCGACCGTGTACCGGCGGGCCGCCGGGGCGCCCGGGTAGGCGCCGGCGACCGGGCCGACGATGAGCGCCGGGCGGCGGCCCTCGTCGTAGCGCACCGGGATCCGGGCGTACCGGCCGTCGCGGTAGCCGAGGCCGTCGCCGGCGTCGTCGTAGACCGTGGTGCGGCCCGAGGCGTGCGGGTAGACGGTGAGCCGGAGCCGGTCGGGCGGCTGCGCGGCGACGTTGGCGGCCGGCTGCGCCCGGGCCACGATGCCTCCGGCGCGGACGTACACCGGCAGGCGGTCCGGCGTCGCGGCGACCGTGCGGGTGCCCGGGCCCCGCAGCGTCTCACCGGTGAAGAAGTCGGTCCAGGTGCCCGGCGGGAACCACACCGGCGTGGTGGTGCTCAGCCCCGGCGCGGTCACCGGCGCGACCAGCAGCGAGTCGCCCAGCATGTACTGGGTGTCGTGGCGGTACGCCTCGTCGAGCTCGGGCCAGTCGAGGTACAGCGCCCGGGCCATCGGCAGCCCGGTGTCGTAGGTCTGCCGCGCCGCCGTGTACAGGTACGGCACCAGCGACTCGCGCAGGCGCAGGAAGTCTGCGGCCGGCCCGCCGACCGCGTCGGTGTACTCCCACGGCAGGCGGTCGCCGTGGTCGGAGTGCAGCCGCAGGATCGGCTGGAACGCGCCGAGCTGCACCCAGCGCAGGTAGAGGTCGCCGGGCAGATGCTTGCCCGCGAAGCTGCCGATGTCGTGGCTGACGTACGACACCCCGATGCTCGCCTCGGCCGGCGTCATCGCGGCGGCGAACCGCAGGCTCTCCCAGTCCGGCCGCGTGTCGCCGGTGAAGTGCACGGTGCTGCGGTGCTCGGCCCACGGCCCGGACGGGCCGGGCGTCGTGTACGCGGGGAAGGACGCGCCGATCCGCGACAGCGAGAAGCCGCGCTGCCCGCGCCGCTCACCGTCGCGGCGGTACAGCTCGTTGACCCAGCTGTCCGCGGTCACGCCCGGCGTGCCGGCGACGCTGTCGTCGCAGCAGTAGTCCAGCCACCATTGCCGCACGCCCTGTTCCTCGAACGGCCGGTGCAGCTCGTCGTACGCCGCGGCCTGGTCCGGATCGGTCCAGTCGAAGCGGTACGGGTTCGGCGCGAAGCTGCTCGCCGCCCGGGTGAGCTTGCCCTTCGCGGTGGCCTGCGCCTGCGCGAAGCGCGGATCGTCGCCGGAGATCGCGGCGTGCACGTTGAGCGTCGCGGCGATGCCCTGGCCGTTCAGGCCGTCGAGGAACTTCTCCGGATCCGGGAACAGGTCGTTGTTCCAGTTCCAGCCGGCCCACTGGTTCGGCGCCTTCCAGTCCGTGTCGATCACCAGCGAGTCGAGCGGCACCTCGTGCTCGCGGAACGCGGGCAGCAGCGAGTCCTCGTAGTCCGCGGCGCTGTACGCCTGATATTTGGAGAACCAGGTGCCGAAGGCCCACTTCGGCGGTAGCAGGGAAGGCCCGGTGAGCGTGCGCAGGTCGGCCAGCCCGCGCCGGTAGTCGTGGCCGTAGCCGAACAGGTAGCCGTCCTGGTAGGCGCCGGCGTGCGCCGGCCGCGCCGCGACCCAGTCGCCGTCGCGCACCGCGGTGGCGGTGTCGTCGAGCAGGTGCCAGCCGCCGCGGTTGAGCATGCCGGGGTGCAGCTTGATCTGCTCGGCCGGGCCGGCCTGCCCCGCGTAGTAGTCCAGGCCGCGGTACCAGCCGCCGAGCGTGTCGTCGCGCGCGGGCGACCCGAACTCCGGGTGCACGCTCGTCGCCCGTCCGCCGACGCGCAGCTCCAGCGTGGTGTTCGCGGGCGTCACCGGCCCGCTGCCGAGCCGGTACCGCAGCGTCACCGCGCTGGTGCGCACCCGCAGCTCGCCGCCGCGGGTCGAGGCGGCGAACCAGGTGCGCCCGGGTGCGCGGTCGACGGCGTTGAACGTCGGGCGGTTCTCGAACGCGTCGTCCTGCGCGTACTCCAGGCGCAGCAGCGTCGGGGTGAGCACCTGCACCCGCAGGTGGCCCGCCCGGACGGTCTGGCCGTGTACGTCCGGCGCCGGCGGCGCGGCGAGGGCCGCGCCGGGCGCCGCGGTCAGGAGCAGCAGGACGGAGAAGAGGCCCGCCAAGCGGGCGCCACCGATATGCCTCGACACGACGACCCCCTGAGCGCGTAACAGGAACGTCACAGAGTTACGCGAGCGTCGCCCCGCCGAACTCACTGTGTCAATAGGACGGTGTCTGTTTGGGCAGCAAAGCCCGGCCCCGGGTGCACCGGGGCCGGGCCGTGGCCTGCGTGATTCGGGTCAGTTGGAGAGGGTTGCGGTGTAGAGCAGCCGGTTCGGCGAGCCGCTGCCCGGGCTGGTCACCAGCCCGGTGGTGGCGGCGGCGACGATCGCGCTGTTTGTGGTCGCCACCGACGCGCCGGGGTGTGCGGCGAGGTAGAGCGCGGCCGCGCCGGCGACGTGCGGCGAGGAGAACGAGGTGCCGCTGCCGGTGTAGGTGGCGGTGTTGCTGGTGCGCCAG
This sequence comes from Amorphoplanes digitatis, assembly GCF_014205335.1. Lineage (NCBI taxonomy): Bacteria > Bacillati > Actinomycetota > Actinomycetes > Micromonosporales > Micromonosporaceae > Actinoplanes > Actinoplanes digitatis. The sequence continues at coordinate 2,728,681 of NZ_JACHNH010000001.1, forward strand.
GCCGAGGTGATGTCGACGCCGGGTGCGAACAGGTCCAGCACGGCGCCGTAGTTGGACCAGGACGCCCGGGCGTCGGTGCGGCCGGTGGCGCCGACGGTCAGCGCCTCGGTGACCCGGGCGGGCGAGGTGTTCGCGGCGTTCACCCCGGAGTTGCCGGCCGCGATCGCGTACGGGATGCCGGCGCTGATGGACCGCCTGACCGCGGCGTCCAGGGTGGAGCTGGCGCCGCCGCCGAGACTGAGGTTCGCGACCGACCGGCCGGGCACCGCGTTGGCGGTGACCCAGTCGATGCCGGCGATGACCCCGGCGGTGGTGCCCGACCCGTTGTTGTCCAGGACGCGGACGCCGACGACGTTCGCGCCCTTGGCGACGCCGTAGGTCCGGCCGACGGCGACCCCCGCGACGAACGTGCCGTGCCCGTTGCCGTCCTGCGCCACGTTGTCGCCCTCGACGGCGTCGTAGCCGTAGCTCGCCCGGCCGCCGAAGTCCTGGTGGCCGACGGTGATGCCGGTGTCGACGACGTAGACGGTGACGCCGGCGCTGGGTCCGTAGGTGTACGTCTGGCTCAGCGGCAGGTTCCGCTGGTCGGCGCGGTCCAGGCCCCACGGCGCCGCGGTCTGCGTGTCGCTGATCCGCACGGCCTGGTCGGCCTCGACGGAGGCCACCGCGGGGTCGGCGGCCAGCCGCGCGGCCTGCCGGGGGCTCAGCCGCGCGGTGTAGCCCTCGATCGCGTGGCCGAAGACGCGGCCGACGGTGCCGCCGTAGCGCTGGGCGAGCCGGCCGGCGCGGGCCGCGTCGACCTGCGTGCCGTCCTTGAGCACGACGAGGTAGCTGCCGGCGACCGCGGAGGGGCTGTCGGCGTGCAGGACCGTTCCGGTCGGCTCGGCGGCGATCGCGGGCGCCGCGCCGGCGACGGCGAGCGCGGTGCCGGCGAGCGCGGCGGCGAGGGTGGCGGTGTGACGCATGTGTTCCTCCTGGCCTTCGGCGTCCGGGTGACGCCTGAGGAAGACGCTAGGCAGGAACCATTGATTGATGATCAACGATACGTTAGGGCTTTGCGAAGCCGAGACTCGGCGCCACCGCATTGACATGCCAGTCGCCGACGAGGCGCTCCTTGTAGATCCGCGGGTTGTGCGAGGCGATCGTGCGTGCGTTGCGCCAGTGCCGGTCGAGCTGGGTGTCCGCGTCGAGCGCGGACGAGCTGAGCGCGTCGTACAGCAGCGTGGTGGCCTGGAGCACCAGCTCGGTGACGGCGACCTGCGCCTCGTAGACGACGACCGTCGCCGCGTGCACCCCCTCGGGGTCGATGCCGGCTATCGCCTCGTCCGCGACGGGATCGAGCGCGCGGGCCGCGGTGAGCACCGCGGCCTCGGCGGCGTAGGCGTACGCGGCGACCTTGCCGACGACCGCGAGGACCTGTGCGTCCTCGCGGGCGGTCGCCCCGACGCCGTGCCGGTACGCCCTGGTGCGGTTGCGGACGGCCGCGACGAGGTCGCGCTGGGCCGCGCGGGCGATGCCCGCGAGCGTCGCGAGGTGCACCAGCTGGTAGACCGCGTCCTGGTAGGGCGCGCGTTCGAGGAACGGGAAGGTGCCGACGTCGTCGACGGCGACCCCGGTGAAGCGGGCGGTCCCGCTGCCCGTGGTGCGCTGGCCGATGCCCGGCCAGTCGTCGACGACCTCCACGCCGGGTGCCGTCGCGGGCACGACGGCGATGACATGCTCGTCGCCCCGCTTCGCCGCGACGCTGATCCAGTCCGCGAAGAGGCTGCCGGTGCTGTAGTACTTCGTCCCGGTGAGCAGGCCGGCCTGCGACAGCACGGTGTTCTGCTCGCCGAAATCGGTGCCCCGCTCCGACCAGGCGCCGCCGACCACGGCCCCGCCCGCGATCACCTTGCGCCAGTGGTCGTTGCTGCCGTCCGCCGCGGGTTGCAGCCGGTCCTCGACGAACGCGATGTGGTTGCGCCAGATCTGCGGCAGGTTGGAGTCGGCGGCGCCGAGGTGGATCAGCACCTCGAAGAACGTGGCCAGGCTCACGCCGCGCCCGTGCTCGCCGGGCGGGCAGCGCAGGGCGCCGAACCCGGCCTCCGCCAGCGCCCGCACCTCGTCGCGGGGCAGCGTCCGCCCGCGCTCCCGCGCGGCCGCGGTGTCGCCGATCTGCTCGAGGATCGGAGCGAAGCGTTCGAGCAGTTCGGCGGTGGTCTGTGCCTCGGTCATGACTCTCCCTGTGCCGGATGGGTCGGTGGTCAGGCGGTGCGGGCGGGCAGGGGCCGCCCGGCCCGCTCGCGCAGGTGTGTCAGCAGCTGGAGCACGGCCGGCTGCACCCGGGTCTGGCGGCGGTGCAGCGCCGTCATGGTGATGACCGTGGTGTCGCCGACCAGCGGCCTGGTCACGATCAGCCCGGCACGTTCGAGCGGATCACCGAGCACGCTGTAGTCGGGCAGGACGGTGAGCCCGATGCCCTCGGCGACCATCATCTTGCCCATCTCGGCGCCGTCGGTGGAGTGCCAGGCGGCCGGCAGATCGGAGCCGAAGAGCCGGTGCGCGAACCGGTACATCAGGTAGCCGGAGCGCATCGCGACGAAGCGCTCCCCGCGCAGGTCGTCGGCCGAGACCGCGGCCCGCGCTGCGAGGGGGTGCCCGGCCGGCAGGACCGCCGCGGGGCGGCCGGCGAGCAGGGCGGTGGCCTCCAGGTCGGGCGGCACGTCGTCGCCGTCGAGCAGGTTGACCAGGCCGAGGTCCAGGTTGCCCTCGGACAGCGACACGTGGATCTCGTCCTGCTGGAGGTTGCGCACCTCGACGGCGGAGCGGCCGTTCTCCGCCTGGAAGGCGCGCAGGGCGGGCAGGACGAGCGAGGCCGTGCCCGCGTTGACGGTGCCGATCCGCAGCAGCCGCCGGGTCGCCAGCTGGTCGCCGGCGGCGGCCTTGAGCCGCTCGACCGACTCCAGCACGTCGACGATCGGCTGGAGCAGTTCGCGGCCGGCGAGGCTGATCCGCGCGCCGGAGCGGTGCCGGTCCAGCAGGGTGACGCCGAGCTCGCGTTCGAGCTTGCGGATGGCCTCGCTGATGGCCGGCTGGGAGACGTGCAGCTGGTCGCTGGCGCGGCGCAGCGAGCCGTAGCGGGTGACGGCGGCGAGGTACTCGAGCTGCTCTATGCGCATTGCTGACTCCGGAGGGTGATCGGGGGCGGCGTGGGGGCGATCGGTAACGCCTTCCATTCGACGTCTTGCGCTGCCATAACCCACAAAGCCTATATTCCCCGTAGGGATTAAGTCGATCCGGAGATGCGCATGCCTGATAGACCACTGCATTTCGCCGCGTTCGTGATGAACACGGCGAGCCATATCATCCAGGGGACCTGGCGCCGCCCGACCGCGCGCCAGGCCGACTTCAACCGGCTCGACCTCTGGGTCGACCTCGCGAAGACCCTCGAGCGCGGCGGGTTCGACGCGATCTTCTTCGCCGACGTCGTCGGGCTGTACGCGCCCTACCGCGGCGACGAGCGCAAGTACGTCGAGGTCGGCCTCCAGGTACCGAGCAACGATCCGTCGGTCCTGGCCAGCGCCATCGCGTACGCCACCGAGCACCTCGGCATCGCGTTCACGGCCTCCATCCTCCAGGAGCACCCGTTCAACTTCGCCCGCCGGATCTCCACCCTCGACCACGCCAGCGACGGCCGGGTGGCGTGGAACATCGTCACCAACTACCTGCCCAACGCCTCGCGCAACTTCGGGCACGACGGCCTGACCAAGCACGACGAGCGCTACGCCTGGGCCGACGAGTACGTCGACGTCGGGTACAAGCTGTGGGAAGGATCATGGGAGGAAGACGCGCTGCTCCAGGACCGGGAAACCGGGGTGCACGCGGACTACGACAAGATCCACCGGATCGATCACGTCGGCCCGCGCTACCGGGTGGAGGGCCCGCACCTGGTCAGCCCGTCGCCGCAGCGCACGCCGCTGCTCTTCCAGGCCGGCGCCTCCGAGGCGGGCCGCACCTTCGCCGCGAAGAACGCCGAGGCGGTCTTCATCGTGGCGCCCAACGTCGAGGCCGCGGCCCGGGACACCGCCGACATCCGGGCGCGCGCCGTCGCGCACGGGCGCGCGCCGGACGACCTCAAGTTCTTCCAGGGGCTGCACTTCGTCGTCGGCTCCACCGAGGAGGAGGCGAGACGCAAGAGCGACGAGCTCGATCAGTGGATCGACTACGACGCCCAGCTCTCGCACATGTCCGGCGCGGTCGGCATCGACTTCGGCCACGAGGACCTCGACCGGCCCGTCGGTGAGCTGAAGACCGAGGGCGTCCAGTCGATCCTCGGCTGGATCAAGGACCTGGTGACCGACCGGGAGCCGACCCTGCGCGACGTCGCGCACTACACCTCGCACAACGGCCGGATCACCGGAACGCCCGAGCAGATCGCCGACCGGCTCGCGCAGTGGCGCGACGCCGGCGTCGACGGGATCAACGTGGTCAACGCCGAGATCCCGGGCAGCTACGTGGAGTTCGTCGACCACGTCATCCCGGTGCTGCGCGAGCGCGGCCTGGCCCGGCGCGAGTACGTCGAGGGCACGCTGCGCCACAAGCTCTTCGGCCGCGGCGACCGGCTGCCCGACACCCATCCCGCCGCCCGCTACCGCGGCGCGTTCGCGCCCGTCGCGGCCGGGGGAGACCGGTCGTGAGCACGAAGAAGCGCCTCATCCTCAACCTCTTCGAGATGAACTGCGTCAGCCACATCACCCACGGGCTGTGGCGGCTGCCCGGCAACAACCGCGAGCGGTTCAACGACATCGAGTACTGGACCGAGCTGGCCGTGCTGCTCGACGAGGGCGGCTTCGACGCGGTCTTCCTGGCCGACGTCGTCGGCACCTACGACGTGTTCCGCGGCTCGGCGGCCACCGCGATCCGCGAGGGCCTCCAGATACCCAACAACGACCCCGCGTCGGTGGTGCCGGCCATGGCGGCGGTGACCAGACACCTCGGCTTCGGCATCACCTTCTCCACGACCTACGAGCCGCCGTTCGCGTGGGCACGCCGGGCCAGCACCCTCGACCACCTCACCAAGGGCCGGGTGGGCTGGAACATCGTCACGTCGTACCTGCCCAACGCCGCCCGCAACTTCGGGCACGACGGCGAGGTCGAGCACGACAAGCGGTTCGAGATCGCCGACGAGTACCTCGACGTCCTCTACAAGCTCTGGGAAGGCTCGTGGGACGACGACGCGATCGTCGCCGACCGCGAGGGCAACGTCTTCGCCGACGCCTCGCGGATCCGCCCGATCCACCACGAGGGCCAATGGTTCAAGGTGGAGGGGCCGCACCTGCCCTCGCCCAGCCGGCAGCGGACCCCGGTCCTGTTCACGGCGACCGCCAGCGCGGCGGGCACGAAGTTCGCCGGCAAGCACGCCGAGGTCGTCTTCACCGGCGGACCCACCGAGGAGAGCCTGCGCAAGACCATCGCCGGCATCCGGGAGGCGGCCGTCGCGGCCGGCCGGCGGGCCGAGGACGTCCGCTTCGTCAGCATCGCCGGTGTGATCGTGGCGCCGACCGAGTCCGAGGCAAAGGCCAAGCTCGCGCACTACCAGGAGCTGGCCAGCCGGGACGGCTACCTGGCACACACCAGCCTGCCCTGGGACCCGACCGCACTGCCGCCGGAGGCGAAGCTCAAGGACGTCACCGACACCGAGGGCGGGGTCGGCCGCTGGCGGGTCTTCGACCCCGAGCAGACCGTCGGCGAGTTCCTCGGCGGCTTCGGCGACCTGGGCCGCCAGCCGCTGCTCGCCGTCGGCGACCCCGAACAGGTGGCCGACGAGATCGAGCGCTGGCTCGACGAGGTCGGGCTCGACGGGATCAACCTGCTCCAGTACCACTCGCCCGACACCGCCCGCGACTTCATCGAGTACGTCGTGCCCGTCCTGCGGCAGCGAGGCCGCCTGCGCCGCGACTACGACGAGCACGAGACCCTGCGCGACCGCATCTTCGGCGCGGGGGACCGGCTGCCCGACCGGCACCACGCCGCCCGCTACCGCGGCGGGGCGAACCTGCCGGTCAGCGGCATCGCCGACCCCGTACTCAGCGCCTGACACCCCTGGAAGGAAATACACACATGACCAGATTGAGACGACGCGCGGCCCTGGCCGGCGCCGCCCTGCTCGCCGGCGGCGCGCTGGCCGCGTGCGGCGACAACGCCGGCACGGCCGGCGGCGGCACACCGACCACCGGCGGCACGATCATCTACGGCCACGTGCAGGAGCCGCCGTGCATCTTCGGCGGCTGGATCCAGCAGGCGTACATCTCCCGCCAGGTGCTCGACGGGCTCGTCGCCATGGCCGACGACGGCGGCATCAAGCCGTGGCTGGCCACCGAGTGGAAGGCGTCGCCGGACGGCACGAAGTACACCTTCACCCTCAAGGACGGCGTGAAGTTCACCGACGGTACGCCGGTCGACGCCGCGGCGGTCGCCTGGAACTTCGACTACTGGGAGAACCACGGCGGCAACAGCACCGCGAAGGTGTCAATCGACCCGTACTACAAGGCCGCCAAGGCGCTGGACGCCACCCACGTCGAGATCAGCCTGAACAAGCCGTACCCGCCGTTCCTTCCGCTCATCACGCAGGGCTACTTCGGCATCCAGTCGCCGACGGCGTTCAAGAGCCGTACCGAGAAGGAGAACTGCGAGAAGCCGATCGGCTCGGGCGGCTTCGTGGTCAAGGAATGGAAGCACGGCGAGGAGGTCGTGCTCACCAAGAACCCCGCGTACGCGTCCTGGCCGGCCACCGCCAAGCACGAGGGCCCGGCGATCGTCGACGAGGTGCGCTGGAAGTTCGTGGCCGACGGGGTGTCCCGGTACGCCTCGCTGAGCACCGGCGAGTCGCACGTCGTCTACGAGGTGCCGACGGTGAACTGGAAGGACGCGGAGTCGAAGTACCAGACCATCCGCTACATCACGCCCGGCAAGCCGGTGTCCTTCTACATCAACACCAAGGTCGGGCCGTTCAGCGACAAGCTGGTCCGCCAGGCGTTCGCCTACGGCGCGGACCGGAAGTCGGCGGTCGAGGCGGGCTTCCACGGCGTGATCCCGTACGAGGGGAACCCGGCGGTCAGCCAGGCCACCCCGGGCTATGACGCCGAGGTCGCCAAGGCGTACGCCTACGACCCCGCCAAGGCCGGCCAGCTGCTCGACCAGGCCGGCTGGACGGCGCGCAACGCCGCCGGGGTCCGCACTAAGAACGGCGCGCCGCTGACCATCAAGCTCGTGTACGGCGCCGGGTTCATCTTCACCCAGGAGGGCTCGACGGTCCTTCAGGTGCTCCAGGAGCAGTGGAAGCAGATCGGCTTCGAGGTCAAGCTGATCCCGGCGACGCAGGCCGAGCTCTGGGGCGGCAAGTACTCCGACCCGAGCACCTTCGACGCGACGCCGTCGTACTGGACCAGCCCCAGCTCGGCGATCCTGTGGATCGTCTGGCGCCCGTCCACGCCGGACAACCCGAACTTCAGCAACCGGTCCTTCTTCAACAACGAGACGCTGTCGCAGACCATCCAGCAGGCCAACACCGAGGCGGAGGCCGCGAAGGCGAACGCGCTGTACGGGCAGGCACAGAAGATCATCCAGGACGACGCGGCGGGCATCGGGCTCTACACCCAGAACTCCACGTATGCGGTCGCCCGGAACCTCAAGGACGTCTGGCTCGAGAAGAGCCAGGGTGAGCCGGTCTTTTCCGACGCCTACTTCACCAAGTGAGGCGGCGATGAACCAGGTGTGGCGGATCGCGGTCAAGGTGGCGGCGTCGGTCGCCGTCATCCTGGCCGCCGCCTCGGTCACCTTCTTCGCCCAGCTGGCGGTGCCGGGCGACCGGGCGACGGCGCTGATGAACCTGCAAACCGGGCAGGAGAAGCTGTGGACGGCCGAGGAGCTGGCGCCGCTGAACGAGAGGTTCGGCTTCGACGACCCGATCCTCGTGCAGTACCTGCACTACCTGACCGGGCTCTTCCAGGGCGACCTCGGCACGTCGTACACGCAGAAGCGGCCGGTGGCCGACGTGATCGGCGGGCAGTTGCCGCCGAGCCTGATCCTGACCGTCGCGGCGCTGGCGGTCGCCTGGCTGCTGGCGCTCGGGATGACCCTGCTGACGGTCAAGCGTGGCCGGTTCCTCTCCGGCCTCGGCAGCGCGTGGGAGGCGCTGACGGCCAGCCTGCCGCACTACTGGGTCGGCGTCGTCCTGCTCGTGGTCTTCGCGGTCCAGCTCCGGATGTTCCCGATCATCGGGGGCACCAGCGCGTGGGGCTCGGTCCTGCCGGTGCTGACGCTCGCGATACCGCTCGCCGGATTCCTCGGCCAGGTGACCCGCGACGAGTTCGTGCAGGTGCTGCGGCAGCCGTTCGTGACGACGGCACGCAGCCGGGGGATGTCCGACCTGGGCGTACGGCTGCGGCACGTGCTGCGGCACGCGGTACTCCCGGCGATCACGCTCTCCGGGTGGGCGCTCGGCGCGCTGGTCTCGGGCGCCGTCATCACCGAGAACATCTTCGGCCGGCCGGGAATCGGGCAGGTGCTGGTCACCGCGGTCAACACCCGCGACCTGCCCACCGTGTCGGGCATCGTGCTGGTGGTCGCGGCCATCTACGTGGTGGCCAACCTGCTGGTCGACCTGGCCTACGCGGTGGTCGACCCGCGGCTGGCGGGTGCGCGATGAGCGTGCTCTCCTGGCCGCTGACGGCCCGGTCGCTGCCGTGGCGCGACCGGCTGCCCTCCCTCGGCACGGCGCTGTCGCTGCTGGTCGTCGGGCTCGTGCTGGTCGCGGCGATCGCGCCCGGCCTGCTCACCGACCGCAGCCCGACGGCGATCGACCTGCACTCGACCCTGCTCGCGCCGTCCTGGCAGCACCCGTTCGGCACCGACGACGCCGGCCGGGACCTGCTCACCCGGGTCATTCACGGCTCGCGCCAGTCGCTGGCGATCGGCCTCGGCGCGACCGCGCTGGCGTTCCTGATCGCCGCCGTGCTGGGGTTCACCGCGGCGCTGTCCGGCGGCGTGGTCGACGCGGTCATCACCCGCGTCATCGAGGTCGCCTTCGCCTTCCCGGCGCTGCTGCTCGGGCTGCTGGTCATCACGATCCGCGGGCCGTCGCTGGCCACCGAGATCGTCGCGGTCGGCATCGGGTCGGCGCCCGGCTACGCCCGGATGGTCCGGGGCCAGGTGCTCGCGGTACGCCAGGCCGGCTTCATGGAGGCGGCGTCGGCGCTCGGGCACCGGCGGTTCCCGATCTGGCGCCGGCACCTGTTCCCGAACGCCATGCGGCCGCTCGTCGCGGTCGTCACCCTCGGCATCGGCCAGTCGATCGTGTGGGCCTCCGGGCTGTCGTTCCTCGGCCTCGGCGTGCCGCCGCCGAGCCCGGAATGGGGTGCGCTGCTCGACGCGGGCCGCCTGCACATCACCACCTCCTGGTGGCTGGAGATCCTGCCCGGCCTGGTGATCGTCCTGGTCGCGCTCTCGGTGACCGCGCTCGGCCGTACCCTGCAGAACAGACTCGGAGGAGCCTCCCGATGACCACTCTGGACTACCGGGAAGACCTGCTGGACCGCCGCGACGGCGATCCCGGCGCGGCCCTGCTGCGCGTCGAGAACCTGCGGGTGTCGTTCGGGGGCACCGAGGTCGTCAAGGGCATCTCGTTCACCGCCCGGCCGGGCGGCTGCCTTGTCATCGTCGGCGAGTCCGGGTCCGGCAAGAGCGTGACCGCCCGCACCCTGGTCGGCCTGACCGGCGCCGGCAGCCGGGTCAGCGCGGACCGGATCGACCTCGCCGGCACCGACCTGCTGCGCACCTCCGAGCGGGCCTGGCGCGGCGTGCGCGGCAGCCGGATCGGCTTCGTCCTCCAGGACGCCCTCGTCTCGCTCGACCCGCTCCGCCGGGTCGGGCACGAGGTGGCCGAGCCGCTGCGGCTGCACGGCTGGGGCACCCGCGCCGGCCGGTCCGCGAAGGCGATCGAGCTGCTCGGCTCCGTCGGCGTGCCGGAGCCGGAGGTGAAGGCGGCGCAGCGGCCGTACGAGCTCTCCGGCGGACTGCGCCAGCGGGCCCTGATCGCCTCGGCGATCGCGCTGGCGCCACCGCTGCTGATCGCCGACGAGCCGACCACCGCGCTCGACGTCACGGTGCAGGCGCAGGTGCTCGACCTGCTCGCCGCCTCGAAGGAGCGGGGCACCTCGATCATCCTGATCAGCCACGACCTGTCCGTGGTGGCCCGGATGGCCGACGAGGTCGCCGTCATGCGCGACGGCGAGATCGTCGAGCACGGCCCCGCCGAGCAAGTGCTGCGCGATCCGCGGCACGAGTACACCCGCAAGCTGCTCGACGCGATCCCGTCCGAGCACACCCGGGGCGCCAGCCTCACCCGCCCGGCCGCCGGCGCCGCGCCGGCGCCGCGTACCCGCCGGCCGGTCGAGACGGACCGGCCCGTCCTGCAAGGCCGCAACCTCGCCAAGGTCTTCCGCGGCCCCGACAAGGTGGACCGCCGAGTGGTCGACGACGTCTCCTTCGACCTGTACGGCGGGGAGACGCTCGGCGTCGTCGGCGAGTCCGGCTCCGGCAAGACCACCCTGGCCCGCATGGCGCTGGCCATCCTGGCCGCCACCGAGGGCGAGGTGCTGCTGAACGGCGAGCCGTGGTCGGCGCTGTCGCCGGCCCGGCGCCGCCCGCTGCGCAAGCAGATCGGCGTCGTCTATCAGGACCCGCTCAGCTCGTTCGACCCGCGCTGGTCCGTCGGCCGGGTCCTCGCCGACGCGCTCGCGACCGCCGCCCGGCCGCCGAGTTCGAGGGCGGAGGCGCGCGAGCGCTCCGTACGCCTGCTCGAACAGGTCGGCCTCCACGAGCGGCACCTGAGCGCGGCGCCGCTGCGCCTGTCCGGCGGGCAGCGGCAGCGGGTCGCCATCGCCCGGGCGCTGGCGCCGCAGCCGTCGATCCTGGTCTGCGACGAGCCCGCCTCGGCGCTCGACGTCTCGGTGCAGGCGCAGGTGCTGGACCTGCTCACCGACCTACAGGACGAGCTCGGCGTGAGCTACCTGTTCATCTCCCACGACCTGGGGGTCATCCATCACATGAGCGACCGGATCCTGGTCATGAAGGACGGCCGGGTCGTCGAGCACGGCACCGCCGCCGACGTCTTCGAACGGCCGCAGCACCCGTACACGCGCCGGCTGCTCACCGCCGTGCCGCGGCTGGGGTCGGCGTGACGAGCCCCGGGACGCTGGCGCCCAGCGCCGTTCCGCGGCTCGCGCCGGCCGAGGCGGTCACGCTCGCCGCGGGGCTCGCCGCCGGCTTCGCCCGCGACGCGGCCGAGCGCGACGCGCACCGCGTCCTCCCGCTGGCCGCGCTGGACCTGCTCAGCGGGTCCGGCCTGCTGGCGATCACCATTCCCACCCGGTACGGCGGTGCCGGCCTGCCCGTGGAGACCGTCGTCGAGGTGATCCGGCTGCTGTCGGCCGCCGACCCGAACATCGGCCAGATCCCGCACAGCCACTTCGTCTACGTCAACCAGCTACGCCTGCAAGGCACCGAGGCGCAGCAGCGGCGGCTGTTCGGCGAGGTGCTCGCCGGCCGGCGCTTCGGCAACGCGCAGTCCGAGGCCGGCACCAAGCACGTGCGCGACATCCGGACCACGCTGACCGCCGCCGCGCCCGGGCACTGGCGGCTCAACGGCGACAAGTTCTACGCCACGGGCGCGCTGCTGGCGCACCGGATCCCGGTGCTGGCACACCTGGGTCTCGACGGCCCGCTGCACGTCGCCTGGGTGGACCGGCACGCCGAGGGCGTCGAGGTCGTCGACGACTGGAACGGCCTGGGCCAGCGGACCACCGCCAGCGGCTCCGTGCTGCTGCGCGACGTCGCGGTGCCCGACGAGCTCATCACGCCGTTCGCGGTCACCTTCGACGGCCCGCAGACCTACGGCGCGTTCGCGCAGGTGCTGCACGCGGCGATCGACGCCGGCATCGCCCGCGCGGCGCTCACCGACGCCGCGGCGTTCGTGCGCGAGAAGAGCCGCCCCCACCCGGACGCGAAGGTGGAGCGGGCCGCCGACGATCCCCTCGTGGTGCGGGCGTTCGGGGAGATCGAGCTGGCCGTGCGGGGGTCCGAGGCGCTGCTGGGCGAGGCGGCCCGGGCCATCGACCGGGCCGACGGCGACCTGACGGCGGATTCCGCGACCGCCGCGTCCCTCGCCGTCGCCGCGGCGCGGGCGGCCACCACACACGCGGCCCTCGAGGCGAGCAGCCGGCTGTTCGAGGTGGCCGGCACCCGCTCCGCCGCCGCCGGGCTCGGCCTGGACCGGCACTGGCGCAACGCCCGCACGCACACCCTCCATGATCCCGCCGCCTGGAAGATCCAGCACCTCGGACGCTGGGCCGTCGACGGAACCCCACCCCCCAACCACGGACAGGTGTGAGCCATGACCGATCTGAAGTTCCACTGGTTCCTGCCCACCAACGGCGGCGACGGCCGAAACATCGTCGGCGGCGGACACGGCACCCCGGCCGGCTCGGGCGGGCGGCCCGCCTCGGTCGCCTACCTCGGCCAGATCGCCCGGTCGGCCGAGCAGCTCGGCTTCGAGGCGGCGCTGACACCGACCGGCGCCTGGTGCGAGGACGCCTGGATCACCACCGCGATGCTGAGCAGCGTCTCCGAGCGGCTGAAGTTCCTCGTGGCGTTCCGGCCCGGCCTGGTGTCGCCGTTCCTTGCCGCGCAGATGGCCGGCACCTTCCAGAACCTCTCCGGCGGCCGGTTGCTGCTCAACGTGGTCACCGGCGGCGAGAGCCACGAGCAGCGGATGTACGGCGACCACCTGGACAAGGACGCCCGCTACGAGCGCTGCGGCGAGTTCCTCGACATCGTCCGCGCGCTGTGGTCGGGCAAGCCCGTCGAGGTCGAGGGCAAGTACTACCACCTGTCCGACGCGGTCCTGTCCCAGCGCCCCGATCCGCTGCCGGGCGTCTACTTCGGCGGGTCGTCGCCCGCGGCGCTCGACGTGGCGGCCCGGCACGCCGACGTCTACCTGACCTGGGGCGAGCCGCCCGCCGCCGTCGGCGAGAAGGTGCGCCGGGTGCGTGAGCTCGCCGAGCGGCAGGGCCGGGACCCCGCCTTCGGCCTGCGGGTGCACACCATCGCCCGGGACACCGCCGAGGAGGCCTGGGCCGAGGCCGGCCGGCTGCTGGCCGGCATCTCCGACGAGCAGATCCGCGAGGTGCAGGCCGGGCTGCGCCGCAGCGAGTCCGAGGGCCAGCGGCGGATGCTCGACCTCAACGGCGGCTCCCGGGACTCGCTGGAGATCCATCCGAACCTGTGGGCCGGCGTCGGGCTGGTGCGCGGCGGCGCCGGCACCGCGCTGGTCGGCAGCCACCGGCAGATCGCGGACCTCGTCGAGCAGTACGTCGAGGTGGGCGTCACGGAGTTCGTGCTATCCGGGTACCCGCACCTCGAGGAGGCGTACCGCTTCGGCGAGGGCGTGCTGCCCGAGCTGTCCCGCCGCGGGCTCTGGCGGCATCCGGCGCCCGGCCGGCAGGCGGCCGCCGCCGTGCCGTTCGGCGCCGCCCCGACCGCGGGGGCGGGTGCCGCGTGACCACCCTGCGCACCAACCAGGACCTGTCGCACGAGCGGCTGCGCGAGGTCTTCGGCATCTTCCCCAGCGGCGTGGTGGCCGTCGCCGCCCTCGTCAACGGGGTGCCGGTCGGCCTGGCGGCGAGCTCGTTCACCTCGGTGAGCCTCGATCCGCCCCTGGTGTCGTTCTCCATCGCCAACAGGTCGAAGACGTGGCCCGACCTGCGCCGCGCGGAGCAGCTCGGCGTCACCATCCTGGCCGACCACCACTCCGCGGTGGCGCGCCAGCTGGCCGGCGCCGTCGACCGGCGGTTCGACGGGCTGTCGCTGACCGCGTCGGCGCAGGGCGCGGTCACCCTCGACGACGGCCTGGCCCAGTTCGACACCACCGTCCACGACGAGGTGCTCGCCGGCGACCACACCATCGTGCTGCTGCGCCTGCGCGCGGTCCGCCACGCCGGGCGGGCCGACCCCTCGCCGCTGGTCTTCCACCGCAGCCGGTTCGGCCGTCTTCAGCCCGGCTGATCCTCGCCGCCGGTCGGATCGGCTCCTCGCCGCCGGTCAGATCAGCCCGAGCTCGCGGGCCCGGCGGATCGCCTCGCCGCGCCGGGTCGCCGCCAGCTTGCGCAGCACGCCGCGGATGTGCGTCCGGACGGTGTTCACGGACACGAACATCGCCTGGGCGATCTCCTCGGTGGAACGCAGCTGGCTGAGGTATCCGAGCACCTCGCCCTCCCGGGCGGTCAGGGCCTCGAAGACCGGGGCCGTTGCCGTCGGCGGCGCCGCCTCGGCGGTGCCGAGCCAGGCGTGCCGCTCGGCGAGCGCCGGCTCCTCCCGGAGCAGGCGGCGCACCGGGGCGGGCGCCTCCAGCAGCGACCGGCGCAGCCGCTCGGGCTTCGCCGCCCGCAGCGCCCGCAGCAGGGCCTGGTGCGCGCGATCGGGGTTGTTGTCGGCCAGCTCCGCGCCGGTCGTGATGAGCCAGCAGTCGACGCGCACGTCGAGGGGCAGGCGCGGGCTGCGCAGCAGGGCCGCCACGCGATCGCGGGCGGTGCGGCCGTCGCCCGCGGCCAGCGCCGCGCTCGCCTGTGCGAGCACGTGGCGCGGGGTGCGGCCGCCCGGCCCGGGTGGCCGGCCGGCGTCGAGCAGGGAGTCACGGGCGACCCGGAGCACCTCGGCCAGCCAGGGTGGCCACGGGCCGGCCCGCGGGTGCGGGCGCTGTTCGAGGGCGTCGACGGCCTGCGCCAGCTGGCCGTGCGGGGCCGGCGACTGTTCACGCCGACCGAGGTCGCCCTCTGCATCCTGATCGTGGCCGCCGGAATCACCGGCGTCGTCGGCCTCTGGACCGGTTTCATCGCCATCTGACGCGACAGGGGATCGATTGCGTCTACCTCGACCGGGCATCGGCCGGGGCGAAGGCGACGATCTTCTCCAGGAGGGCCTTGGTGAAGACGCGGCCGCCGCCGACGGCGACGTCGCCGACGCTGGGCCGGCCCCAGATCCGGACCCGGCTCAGTACGGCGCCGTTCGAGGCGCGCATCGCGATCAGGTACGCCGCGCCGCGCCGGGTCGGCGATTGCTGGAAGTAGACGACGCCGCCGTCGACGGTGAGCGTCGTCCGTGGATGGATCGCGCTCCACCAGCGGCGGCGGCCCGTCAGGTCGTAGGCCGCGAGGCGCTGCCCCGAGGTCGTGAAGATCCCGTATCGGCTGGGGTAGGCGGCGGTGTATCCGGCGTCCTCGCCGGCCCACGCCGGGCTGCCGTCCGTGACCCGGTAGGCCCGCAGCGAGCCGTCCGCGACGTAGGCGTGCGTGTCGTCCACCGCGATGCCGCCGCCCTCGGCGGGCCGCGACCACAGCCGCTCGCCGGTGCCGGTGTCGAGGACGGTCAACGTGTCGGTCCGCACGGCCACCTGGCCGGCGGCGGCGGCGAGCTTGAGGTATCCGCCGGGCAACCGGTACGACCAGGCCGGGCGCCCGTCGTCGGCATGCCAGGCGAAGACGGTGTTGTGGTCGCACTCGACGTCGCACCCGGACTTGGACGCGGTGATCAGGTAGGCGCCCGCCCGCAGCGGCGGATGCGGGAACAGCTCGCCGGGCTGGTTCCGGCTCCACAGCACCCGGCCGTCCGGGTGGAAGGCCCACAGCCGCGTCTCCTCGCGGAAGGTGGTGACGAAGAGCGAGCGCCCGTCCGCGACCGGCGGATACCCGGCGATCGACTCGACCGCGCCGGTGGCGAACGGCAGGCGCCGCCCGGTGCCGGCATCGCGGCGCACCACCCGGATGAGCGAACGGAGCTTCTCCGGGTCGGCGACGCCCTCGACGTGGTAGGTCGAGCCGGCCAGATAGACCGGCGCGGTCTGAATACCCGCGGCGGCGGGACCGGCGGCCCAGGCCAGGCGCAGCCGGGCGGCTCCGGCGGCGTCGGGCCCGGTGGCCGGAGCCGCACCGGCGGGTGCGGCTCCGGCGACGAGGGTCAGGCAGGCGACGGCCGCCGCCGCGATCTTGTACATGGTCGTAGGATCGCCGCCCGCGCGGGAAACGACCCGAGGGCGCGCGGGGCGGTCACCCGGGGAGGTGCCGATCGTTGACGAAACGGCCCGGCCGGTGGTGGACGAAGGCGGGGGTGTCGCCCAGGCCGAGGGCGCCGGCGTCGGCCTGGAGGTGCCGGGCGGTGGCGGCGGCGTCCCAGCGGCCGGTGACCGCGCGGTGCTCGACGGCCCGGACGGCGGCGATGATCTCGCTCGGGGTGAAGGCGCAGTGGCCGCGGCGGTTCACGTAGGCCTGGCGCAGCAGTCCGCGGTCGCCGGCCGCGCGCACCTGGCGGGCGTACCGCTCCTCGACCTCGACGGGTGCGAGCTGGTCGTAGAGGGTGTGCATTGTCAGGTTCGGCACGTCGAGGTGCCCGCTGAGCGTCGAGGTGCGGGCCAGGGACCGGACCGCGGGCGGGTCGGCGCGGACGGCGGCGTTCCGGGTGAGGTCGGCGAGGTCGGCGCGCAGGTCCAGCCCGGCGGTGCGGTAGAGGGCGCGGACGGTGTCGCGGTGCGGGGAGCGGGCCATCAGCGCCGCGTAGTCGACGCCGGTGTTCCAGGAGGCGTTCCCGCCGGCGGAGAGCTCGATGAAGTACCGCGACGGCATGATGAACGGCAGCGTCGCGACGAGCCACTCGTACTGGGCGGCGGCGATGCCCTCGGCGTCGCCCGGCGCGGGCGGCTCGGCCTGGCCGCCGGACCAGGTGGGCATGTTCAGCAGCGCGGTGGCCAGCGCGACCCGGGCGCGTCCGGCGGCATCGGCCCGGGCGGCGGTGGCGGTGGCGGACAGCTGGGCCGCCGCCGCGGCGCCCTCGGCGGGCGCGGTGTAGCCGACGAGCTTGGCCGGCTGTTCGGGGCGCAGCAGCCGGTTGAGCGCGTATTCGCCGTCGAGCTGGTAGTTGTTCAGGTCGATGCCGCCGGCCATGAGGCCGCAGGTGGAGACGGCGCCGTCGAGCCGGTGCCCGCCGATCTGGGCCTCCTGGCCGCTGACCAGGCCGCCCATCGAGGTGCCGAGGGCGAGGGTGAGGCGGGGGCGGCCGATGATCCGGGTGATCGCGGCGAGGCTCTCGAACTGGTCGCGGGTGGCGCTCTTCAGCGCCCAGAGGGAGCCGTTCGGGTCGTACGAGGAGCCGACGAGTGCGTAGCCGCGGTCCAGCATGGCCTGCTGCACCGCGGGGCTCGGCGCGTCGGCGGCCGCGAGCGTGCCGAAGCCGTGGCTGTACAGCACGAGGGTGCCGTTCCAGTCGGCGGGCACGTCGGCGACCCAGCTGCCGCCGTCGCGCAGGACGCCGGTGTGGTGGGTCGTGGTGGCCGGTGCGGCGGTGGCGATGCCGGGCGAATGCCCCGCGATGAGGGTGGCGGCGAGCAGGAGAGCGGTGGCGAGTCTTCGGATCACGGTTACCTCCGGGTTCGGACGGGGCGGTGCCACGGCCACCACTTCCGCAGGGCCGGCACCAGGCCGTGCGGCAGGAAGAGCACGACGAGCACGAGCAGGACCGCGTAGACGGCGTACGAGAGCACGCTTGGCGCGTAGCTCGGCATGCCGGGGCGGGTGCCGAAGTCGGTGAGCAGCTGGACCAGGAGCGTGACGGCCGCCGCGCCGAACAGGCCGCCCCAGATGGTGCCGAGCCCGCCGACGACGGCCATCACGACGAACTGCACCGAGAGCAGGACCGGGAACGAGCCGGGCGCGAGGTAGCCGACGTAGAAGGCGTAGACGCCGCCGGCCAGGCCGGCGAAAGCGGCCGAGACCGCGAAGACGAGCAGCCGGTACCGGCCGACGGGCACCCCGCTGGCCGCGGCGGCGGTCTCGCTCGTGGCGAGGGCCCGCAGCCCCCGGCCGGTGCGCGAGGACATCACGTTGTGCGCCACCACCATCGTGACGGCGACGCCGGCCCAGGTGAGGTAGGCGTAGTCGATGTCCCGGTCGAGCTCGACCCCGGCGATCGAGAGGTGCGGGATGCCTTGCAGGCCGATGGCACCGCCGGCCCAGGTGGCGTCGCCGAGCAGGGACAGCAGGATGAGTTGCAGCGCGAGGGTGGCGAAGGCGAGCTGGTGGCCGCGCAGCCGCAGGATCGGCACGCCGACGACGAGCGCGACCGCCGCGGCCACGGCCGGCGCGGCGAGCAGGCCCAGCAGCGTCGGCCCGCCGTGCACGCCGATCAGCCCTGCCGCGTACCCGCCGAGGGCGTAGAAGGAGGCCTGCCCCAGCGACACCTGGCCGGCGTAGCCCATCAGCATCGACAGGCCGATGGTGACCATGGCGGCGAGGCCGAGCAGGACGTAGAGGGTCAGGTGGTCGTCGCGCAGCGCCAGCGGCAGCGCCAGCGTGGCGGCTGCGGTCAGCACCGTGCCGGGCCGCGGTGTCGTCACGCCGTCTCCTCCTGGATCATCGGGCGGCGGGCGGCCTGTGCGATCAGCACGACGAGCATCAGCAGCAGCGCCACCTCGCTCTGGTACGAGGTGCTCAGGTAGCCCGCCACCATCGCCTGCGCCACGCCGAGCAGCAGTCCGCCGAGCAGCGTGGCGGCCGGCCGGGTGAGATCGCCGAGGATTGCCGCGGCGAAGCCGCTGACCACCAGGACGACGTCGCCGTCGAAGGTGACCTGCTGCACCGGGGTGACGAGCACGCCGGCCAGGCCGCCGAGCGCGCCGCCGATGACGAACGAGAGCAGGCCCATCCGCCGCACGTCGATGCCGACGATCCGGGCGGCGTACGGGTTCGCGGCCGAGGCGGTCAGCGCCTTGCCGAGGTCGGTGCGGGCGAACAGCAGCGCCATGGCGAGGAAGACCAGCGCCGAGGCGGCGATGATCAACAGGTAGTGGCTCTGCACCCGGGCGCCGAGCACGGTGACCGACGCGGGCAGCCCGGGGAACGAGCGCGGCTGATCGCCCCAGATGAGGATCTCCACCGCGTACGCGAACACCGCGACCCCGAGGGTGACGATGAGCGCCGACTGCGGGCTGGTGCCCGGCTTGCCGATCGCGGTCAGGCCGACCAGCAGCCCGACGAGTCCGGCCAGCGCGACGGCGAGCGCCTCGGCCAGGCCGTGCGGCACGCGCGCGCCCAGCAGCGACGAGACGGTCATCGCGGCGATGACCGCGAACGCGCCCTGCGCGAAGTTGACCACCCGGGTGACCCGGTAGATGACCACCAGGCCGCTGCCGATCAGCGCGAACGCGCACCCCACGCCGAGCCCCGTGATCAGGTACTGGAGAAAGGCGCTCATGCCGCGCCGCCCAGGTAGGCCGCGACCACGGCCGGGCTGGACGCGAGCTCCGCGGCGGAGCCGTGCGCGACCAGCCGGCCGGCCTCCAGCACGTACGCCCGCGAACACAGCTCCAGCGCGAGCCGCGCGTTCTGCTCGATCAGCAGCACCGCCAGCCCCTCCTCGGCGTTGAGCGCCCGCAGATGTGCGGCGAGGCCGGCGACGACAAGGGGCGCGAGCCCGAGCGACATCTCGTCGATGACCAGCGCCCGCGGGCGGCCCATCAGGGCCCGGCCCAGCGCCACCATCTGCTGCTGGCCGCCGGAGAGCAGGCCCGCGCGGCGCCGCCGGACGGGCTCCAGCTCGGGCAGGATCGCGTAGATCCGGCCGGTGCTCCGGTCGCGGTCGCGCCAGGCGCCCAGCCGCAGGTTGTCGTCGACGGTCAGGCTGCCGAACATCTGCCGGCCCTCCGGCACGTGCGCCAGCCGCCCGGTGACCGTTACCCGGCCGGACGCCGGCGACAGGATGCCGGAGAGCGTGTTGACCAGGGTGGACTTCCCTGCGCCGTTCGGCCCGATGAGCGCCACCATCTCCCCGGCCCGCACGCTGAGGCTGACCGCGTCCAGGGCCACCGCCGCCCCGTACCGCACGGTCAGCTCCTCCACCTCGATCACGGGGTCACTCATGCCCGTCCGCTCCGAGGTAGGCGTCGATGACGCGCTGGTCGGCGCGGATCGCCCGCGGCACGTCCTGCGCGATGACCCTGCCCAGGTCCAGGACCGTTATGCGGTCGGCGAGGCCGGTGACGAACGCGACGTCGTGCTCGACGAGCATCATCGTCAGCCCGCCGGTCCGCAGCTCCGCGATCAGCTCGGCGAGCGCGGCCCGCTCGGCGGCGCGCAGCCCGGACGCGGGCTCGTCGAGCAGCAGCAGCCGCGGCTGCCCGCAGAGCGCCCGGGCGACCTGGAGCGCACGCTGCTGGCCGAGCGGCAGCGCCTCGGCCGGACGGCCGGCCCAGTCGGCGAGGCCGACCCGGGCCAGCGCCTCGCGGGACCAGGCCAGGATCCGGCGCTCGTCGCGGGAGTGCCGGGGCAGGCGCAGCACCGCGCTGAGCGCGCCGGCCCGGGTCGCGGCGTGCGCGCCGACCATGACGTTCTCCAGCGCGGTCATGCCGCGGAACAGCCGCGCGCCCTGGAACACCATCGCGATCCCGGACCGGGCCCGGCGGTGC
This sequence comes from Amorphoplanes digitatis, assembly GCF_014205335.1. Lineage (NCBI taxonomy): Bacteria > Bacillati > Actinomycetota > Actinomycetes > Micromonosporales > Micromonosporaceae > Actinoplanes > Actinoplanes digitatis. The sequence continues at coordinate 2,749,223 of NZ_JACHNH010000001.1, forward strand.
GGCGCGGCGCGGTCGATCCGGGCGCCGTCGTATGCGATGGTGCCGGAGCTGGCCCGCAGATGACCGCCGATCAGGCTGAACAGTGTGGACTTGCCGGCGCCGTTGGGGCCGATGACGCCGTGTGTCTCGCCCCGCGTGACGTCGACGTCGACGTCGCGCAGGGCGTACACGCCGCCGAACCTGCGGGAGACGCCCGCGACGCTCAGCAGTACGGGATCCGGGGCCGTCATCCGTTGGCGAGGCCGGCGAGCTGGGTGGTGGCCCAGTCGGTCGCCGTGAAGGCGCCGCCCTTGACCACGTTTATCGAGATGTATTTCGCCGACAGTCCGGAGTGGTCGGTGTCGCTGTACCGGTACGTGCCGTTCGGGGTCAGCAGGGTCAGGCCCGCCAGCGATTTCTGGATCTTCTCCGGGTCGGTGGAGTCCGCGTTCTGGATGGCGGCGGCCAGCAGCTTCGTGCCGGAGTAGCCGTCGGCGGCGAACTGTGGCGGCGCGTAGCCGTACTTCTGGGTGAACGGCACGGTGAGGTCGTTGACGGCCTGCTTCTGCGGGCCGTCGGGCAGTGCGTCGCCGACGACCGCCAGGGAGCTGGCCACGAAGATGCCCTCGGCCGCCGGCCCGGTCGGCTTGAGCCACAGGGTGCTGGCCTGCGCGCCGGTGAACATCAGGGGGATGTCGAGGCCGGCGCTGGCGTACTGCTTCGCGAAGGCCACCGACGGCGCGCCGGTCGCCCACACCACCAGCGCCTGCGCGCCGGAGGACCGGACGTGGTTGAGCACCGCGCTGAACTCGGTCGTCGTGGTCTGGAACTGCTCGGTGGCGACCAGCGTGATGCCGTACTGGGCCGCCTTGGCCTGCGTGCCGGCGAAACCCGCCATCGCGTAGGAGCTCTTGGTGTCGTAGGCGATCGCGACCTTCGTGTACTTCTGCGCCTGGTAGTACTGGAGGATCCGGTCGGCGTAGGTGCCCGACGTCGCGGGAACCACGAACACGTACGGGTGCACGGGGTTGACCTGCTCGTCCGCCGGGGTCAGCGACACATAGGGGATCTTCTCGCGATCGACCTGCGGGATGGTCGCCAGGGCCGAGTTGGAGAACGGCGAACCGAGCACACCCACCACGCCGTCGTCGGTGAGCTGGTTGAACGCGAGCACCGACTGATCCGGCGCGCTCTTGTCGTCCCGCACGGTCAGCTCGACCGTGCGTCCGAGCAGGCCGCCCTTGTCGTTGATCTGCTGGACCGCCAGCTCGACGGCCTTGCGGTCCTCGCTGCCCAGCGGCGCGTAGTTCCCGGTGAGCGAGGTGATCAGGCCGACTTTGACCGGGCCGCTGTCGCTGTCGCCCGAGGAATCGCCGCCGCACCCGGCGGCGGCCAGCGCCGCCACCAGGCCGATGAGGACAAAGGTTGGACGTCGCACGAGTACCTCCAGGCGAGGGCTGCGCATTGACGAGGATTGGGCCCAAGTTAGGCTTATTCTGAACGGCAGTCAAGAAAATGCCCATCATCTTGCGCGCGACGGGAAGGTACGAAGTGAGCAGCCAGGATCCGGATCCCGAGCCGCCCGCGCTGCGTCCGCAGACGCTGGTACTCACCCTGTTCGGCGAGTACGTCCTGGGCCGATCCGTGTGCGTCTACTCGGGCAGCCTCGTCGACGCCGCGTCGCGTGTGGACGTCGCCGAGCACGCGGCCCGGTCGACGCTGACCCGGATGGTCAACCGTGGACTCCTGCGCCGCCGGCGCAGCGGCCGGCGGATGTACTTCGGTCTCACCGAGCGCTCCGAGCGGATCCTGCTGGACGGCCGGCGCCGCGCCCTGGAGACCGGCGCGGTCAACCACGACTGGGACGGCACCTGGACCCTGCTGGCCTTCTCGCTGCCCGACGCCTGGCAGCGCCAGCGGCGTGACCTGCGGTCGCAGCTGGTGTGGGCGGGGTTCGGGCCGTTGCAGGGCGGACTGTGGATCGCGCCCGGCGGGCCGGACGTCGCGCCGATCGTGGCCGGGCTGGGGCTCGACGCGCACGTCCGGGTCTTCCGGGCGCACGCGGACCAGCTGACCGACGTCGCGCAGATCATCCGCGACGCCTACGACGTCGACGGCATGGCGCGGCAGTACGACGACTTCCTCGCGCGGTGGGAGCGCGTCGCCGGCCCCGTGCCGTCGCCGGACCCGTTCGCGGCGAAGCTGCGCCTGGTCGCCGACTGGCTCCAGCTCGTCCGCCGCGACCCGCACCTGCCGTTCCAGCACCTGCCCGAGGACTGGCCGGCCCTGCACGCGCAGAAGGTCTTCACCCACCTCGACGACGCGCTGCGCCGTCCCGCCGCCGAGATCGCCGAGCGGGTGCTGGACATGATCGCCGACGACTAGGTCAGCGCCTGCCAGCCGCCGATCAGGGACTGGCGGAACTCGGCCGCCTGCTCCGGCGTCAGCTTGGAGATCATGCGGTCCTCCAGCTCGCGTACGGGCGCGGCGAACGAGGCGAGCAGCCGCTGCCCCTCGCCGGTGAGGTGGATCCGCAGCTCGCGGCGGTTGGCGGCGTCGCGTTCGCGCCGGATGAGGCCGCGGTTCTCCAGCGCGCGCACCATGTCGGCGATGGACTGCGCGGTGACGAACGAGTCGCGGGCGAGCTGGGCCGCGGACAGGCCGTCGTGGCGCTCCAGCACGGTGAGGGCGGTGTACTGCAACGCGGTGATGCCGGCGCCGCGTACGAGCTCCTCGAGGCGGGCCCGGACCGCCAGCTCGAGCTGCTTGACGAGGTACAGCAGGGATGGGCCGGGGCGCATGGCGCCAGGCTAGCCGATTGACAGGAATCCTGTTCATCGCAACACTCGACATCGACAGGAATCCTGTCGATTGAATGGCTCGCGCCGGGCGCGGTTTCCGTGAGAGGTTGATGGGCATGGATCTGAGCGGCAAGGTCGCCGTGGTCACAGGGGCGGGCCGGGGACTCGGCCTGGGCTACGCGAAGGCGCTCGCCGCGGCCGGCGCCGCCGTGGTGGTGAACGACGTGACACCGGCGGCGGTCGAGGCGGCGGTCGCGGAGATCACCGCGGCCGGGGGAGCCGCCGTCGGGGTGACCGCCTCGGTGTCCGACTCCGGGAGCGCCGAACGGCTGGTCGCCGCCGCCGTGGAGGCGTACGGCCGCCTCGACGTCCTGATCACCAACGCCGGCATCCTGCGCGACCGGGTCCTCTGGAAGATGACCGACGAGGACTTCGACGCGGTCGTCGGCGTCCACCTCCGGGGCACCTTCACCTGCGCCCGCGCCGCCGCGATCCGGATGCGCGAGCAGGGCGACGGCGGCCGGATCATCCTGATCTCCTCCCCGGCCGGGCAGCGCGGCAACTTCGGGCAGACCAACTACGCCGCGGCCAAGGCCGGCATCGCCGCGATGGCCCGCACCTGGGCGCTCGAACTGGAGCGCAGCCGGATCACCGTCAACGCGGTGGTTCCGGTCGCGGCCACCGAGATGACCAGGACCATCCCGGCGTTCGCCGGCGTGATCGAGGAGGCGGAGCGCACCGGCGCGCCGTTGCCCGCCTGGCTGCGCCGCGAGGAGGGCCTCGGCACGGTCGACGACGTCACCGGCCTGATCGTCTTCCTCGCCTCGGACGCGTCGAAGGGCGTCACCGGCCAGGCGATCGGCGTCGGCGGTGACCGGCTCGCGCTCTGGGCGCACCCCCGGGAGAAGGCCGTCGCCTTCGCCGACGGCGGGTGGACCGCCACGGCGATCGCCGCCGGCTGGGATGCCGGCGTGGGCTCCGAGCCCGAGACGTACGGAATCCCGGCGCCGCGGGACCGGTCATGAACCTCGACGAGCTCGCCGCGATCGACGTGCACACGCACGCCGAGGTCGGCAGGGACGGGCAGGGCTCGCTGAGCCCCGCGCTGCTCGGCGCGTCGGCCGGCTACTTCAAGGCGCAGGGCAACCGGCAGCCGACCATCGACGAGACGGCCGCCTACTACGCCGAGCGCGCGATGGCGGCGGTGGTCTTCACCGTCGACGCCGAGCACGCCACCGGCCACCCGCGGATCGCCAACGAGGAGATCGCGGAGGGCTGCGCGGCGCACCCGGACACGCTGATCGCGTTCGCCAGCATCGACCCGCACAAGGGCCGCGCCGGCGTCCGCGAGGCCCGGCGCCTGGTCGAGCGCCACGGCGTGCGCGGGTTCAAGTTCCACCCCAGCCTCCAGGGCTTCGCGCCGGACGACCGGCTCGCCTTCCCGCTCTACGAGGCGATCGAGGAACTCGGCGCGGTCGCGCTCTTCCACACCGGGCAGACCGGGATCGGCGCCGGCGTGCGCGGTGGCGGCGGCATCCGCCTGAGGTACTCGAACCCGATGCTCGTCGACGACGTCGCGGTGGACTTCCCGGACCTGCGGATCATCCTGGCCCACCCGTCCTTCCCCTGGCAGGACGAGGCCCTCGCCGTCGCCACGCACAAGCAGCACGTACACATCGACCTCTCCGGCTGGTCGCCCAAGTACTTCCCGCCCCAGCTGGTCCGGTACGCGAACAGCCTGCTCCAGGACAAGGTGCTGTTCGGCTCCGACTACCCGCTCATCACGCCCGACCGCTGGCTCGCCGACTTCGCGGCGCTCGACATCAAGCCCGCGGTCCGCCCCAAGATTCTCAAGACGAACGCCGCACGGCTGCTCGGCCTGTCTGCAAAGGAGAACGCGGAATGACCACCACCGTGAAGGGGCTCGACGGACTCAAGGGCCTCGTCGGCCAGGATCTCGGCCACAGCGAATGGCTGGAGATCACCCAGGACCGGGTGCTGACGTTCGCCGACGCCACCGGCGACCACCAGTGGATACACGTGGACGTCGAGCGCGCCAAGGCCGGACCGTTCGGCGGCCCGATCGCGCACGGCTACCTCACCCTCTCCCTGGTCATCCCGCTCTTCGGCGAGCTGCTCGCGGTCGAGGACGTCAAGATGGGCGTCAACTACGGTCTGGAAAAGGTCCGCTTCCCCAGCCCGGTCAAGGTCGGCTCCAAGATCCGCCTGGGCGCGACGGTGGTCAGCGTCGAGGAGGTGGGCCGCAACTGCGTGCAGAGCACCTTCGACTTCACCGTCGAGGTCGACGGGCTCAGCAAGCCCGCGTGCGTCGCCCGGCCCATCTACCGGCACTACGCCTGAGACCATGCTCGGCTCGTGGCCGGCGCGCCGGGCGGCGATGTCGCCCCGGCGCACCGCGCTGATCTTCGAGGACCGGCGGACCACGTACGCCGAACTGCACGCACGCACCACCCGCCTCGCCGCCGCCCTGCGCGGCGCCGGCGTGCGCCGCGGCGACCGGGTCGCCTACCTCGGCCCCAACCATCCGGCGTTCGTCGAGACCATGTTCGCCGCGTACGCCCTCGGCGCCGTCTTCGTGCCCCTGAACTACCGGCTCACCGCCCCGGAACTCGACTTCCAGCTACGGCACAGCGGCGCTTCGGCGCTGATCGTCGCGCCGGGCATGCCGCCGGTCTCGGCCGGCACGACGGTGACCCTGGCGGAGTACGAGCGGTTCCTCGCCACCGGCGGCCCGGCACCCGCACCCACGCCGGCGGACATGGACGACGTGGCCTGCATCCTCTACACCTCGGGCACCACCGGAACGCCCAAGGGCGCCACCCTCACCCACGCCAACATCGTCTGGAACTGCTACAACCTGCTGGTCGGCGTCGACGTGATCAGCGACGACGTCGTCCTGATCAGCGCGCCGCTGTTCCACGTCGCCGCGCTCAACCAGTGCCTGCTGCCGGCGCTGCTCAAGGGCGGCACCTCGGTGATCATGCCGAGCTGGGACGCGGACGACTGCCTCGACCTGATCGGCCGGCACGGGGTGACCTGGATGTTCGGCGTCTCCACCATGTTCGCCGGGCTCACCCGCTCACCCCGCTGGGACACCGCCGACCTGTCGTCGGTGCGGGTCCTGCTCACCGGCGGCGCGTCCGTTCCGGAGGCGCTGATCCGCCGCTATCAGGAGCGGGGGCTGGCGTTCTGCCAGGGCTACGGCATGACCGAGACCGCGCCCGGGGCCACGTTCCTGGAGGCCCGGGAGAGCCGCGAGCACGTCGGCTCGGCCGGCCCGCCGGTCTTCTTCGCCGACGTGCGCTGCGTGCGGCCGGACCTGACGGACACCGAGCCCGGCGAGCCGGGCGAGGTGCTGGTCCGCGGCCCGAACGTCACCCCGGGCTACTGGGACGACCCGGCGGCCACCGCGGCGGCGTTCGTGGACGGCGACTGGTTCCGCTCCGGCGACGTGGCCACCGTCGGCGCCGACGGGCACTTCCGCATCGTCGACCGGACCAAGGACATGTACATCTCCGGCGGGGAGAACGTCTACCCGGCCGAGGTCGAGGCGGCGATCTTCGAGCACCCGGCGGTCGCCGAGGCCGCCGTGGTCGGCGTACCGGACGAAAAGTGGGGCGAGGTCGGCCGCGCGTTCGTGGTCCCGGCGCCGGGACGGCACCTCACGCCCGCCGAGGTGCCGGCGTTCCTCAGGGGCCGGCTCGCCGGCTACAAGATCCCGGCGTACGTGGACGTCGTGGACGACCTGCCGCGTACCGGATCGAACAAGGTCCGCAAGGGCGAGCTGCGCGCGTTGCCGCTGCCCACCCGGGACTGACCGGCAACACGAGTTGCCGGTCGGCCTGCCTGGAGCCGGGTACGGATCGGCGGCACGATCCGACGGGTGAAGGTGTCTTCTCTCGAAGCGGCCCTGCCCCTGACCCCGCTCCAGGAGGGGATGCTGTTCCACGCGCTCTACGACGACGAGGGCGTCGACGTCTACGTGGTGCAGGTGTCGCTGCGGCTGGACGGTGCGCTGTCGCCGGACCGGCTGCGGTCGGCCGCCGAGGAGCTGCTGCGGCGGCACTGCGCGCTGCGGGCCGGTTTCCACACCCGGGAATCGGGGGAGCCGGTCCAGCTGATCCGCCGCGACGTCGCTCTGCCCTGGGCCGAACTGGACCTGCGCGACGTCGCACCGGCCGAGCAGGAGCGGCTGCTGGGCCGGCGGCAGACGGCCGACCGGGCCGAGCCGTTCGACATGGCCCGCCCGCCGCTGCTGCGCCTCACCCTGGCGCGGCTGGCGGACGACCGGCACATCCTCGTCCTGACCTGGCATCACATCCTGCTCGACGCGTGGTCGCTGCAACTGGTCCTGCGCGACCTGGTCGCGCTGTACGAGGGCGAGGAGCTGCCGCCGGCGGTCCCGTTCAGCCGGTATCTGGCCTGGCTGGCCGGCCAGGACCGGGAGAAGGCCGGGCTCGCCTGGGCCGAGGCGCTGCGCGGGGTGGCGGAGCCGACGCTGGTGGCGCCGGTGAAGCCGGCGACCGGGCCGGCGACGATGGCCGGGCTGGTCGCGGCCGAGCTGTCGCGGGAGGCGACGGCGGCGCTGACCGGGTCCGCGCGGTCCACCGGGCTGACCGTCAACACGATCGTGCAGGTCGCCTGGGCGCTGCTGCTGTGCGGCGTGACCGGTCGCGACGACGTGATGTTCGGGCAGGCGGTGTCGGGCCGGCCCGCGGATCTCGACGGGGTGGCCGACATCGTCGGCCTGCTGATCAACACGGTGCCGGTCCGGGTGCGGCTCGATCCGGCCGAGACCCTCGCCGGGCTGCTCGAACGGGTACAGCGCGAGCAGGCCGAGCTGATCACGCACCACCATCTCGGCCTGGCCGCCGTCCAGCGGCTGGCCGGGCTCAGCGAGCTGTACGACACCGCGGTCATGTTCGCCAACGCCCCCGCGGACTCCTCCGGCGGCGCGGCGCACCGGCTCCGGATCAGCGCGGAGACCGAGTCGGAGGCCGAGCGGACCGGCGCCACCCACTATCCGCTCAGCCTGACCGCGGTACCCGGGCCGCGGCTGCACCTGGCACTGAGCTACCGGGCGGAGTTCTTCGACCGGGACACCGTCGAACGGTTCGCGCGGCGCCTGGTGATGCTGCTGGAGACCTGCGCCGCGGACCCGGCCACGCCGGTGGGCCGGGTCGGGTTGCTGCCGGAGGCGGAGCTGGCCCAGGTCGTCCGGGAGTGGAACGACACCGGCGTGCCGCTGCCGGAGTCGACCCTGCCGGAGCTGTTCGAGGCGCAGGCCGCGCGGACACCGGAGGCGACGGCCGTGGTCTTCGAGGGCGAGCGCCTCACCTACGCCGAGCTGGCCGGGCGCGTCGACCGGCTCGCGCGCGTCCTGCGCGCCCGTGGGGTACGGCCGGGCGACGCGATAGCGGTCGCCGTTCCCCGCTCGATCGAGTTGATCGTGGCCGTGCACGCGGTCGTGGCGGCGGGCGCGGCGTATGTCCCGCTCGATCCCGAGTACCCGGCGGGGCGTACCGCCGGCATCCTCGCCGACGCGGACCCGGCCCTGCTGATCACCACCGGGACCGTCGCGGCCGGGCTGCCCCGCTCGCCCGTGCCCCGGCTGCTCCTGGACGCACCGTTGCCGGACGCGCCGGACCGCGCGGCGGCGGCCCGGTGGCCCGCCGGGCCGGCCTACATCATGTTCACGTCCGGCTCGACCGGGCGCCCCAAGGGCGTCGTGGTGAGCCACGCCGCGATCGTCAACGCGCTCCGCTGGATGCAGGGCCGGTTCCCGCTCGGCCCGGGCGACCGCATGCTCCAGAAGACCCCGTCGGGGTTCGACGTGTCGGTGCCGGAGCTGTTCTGGCCGTTGCAGACCGGAGCCACGCTCGTGGTGGCGGCCCCCGGCGGGCACCAGGACCCGGCCTACCTGGCCGGGCTGATCCAGCGCGAGTCGGTCGACACCGTCCAGTTCGTACCGTCGCTGCTCGGCGTGTTCCTCCAGGAGCCGGCGGCCGCGGCGTGCGACAGCCTGCGCCGGGTGTTCTGCATCGGCGAGCCGCTTCCGCCGGAGACCGTCAACCTGTTCCACGAGCTTCTCCCGGCCGGCCTGCACAACCTGTACGGCCCGACCGAGGCGGCCGTGCAGGTGACGCACTGGCCGTGCCGGCCGGTGCCCGCGGGCGCCGGTGTGCCGATCGGGAGACCGGTGTGGAACACCCGGGTGTTCGTGCTCGACGCGGCGCTGCGGCCGGTGGCGCCGGGCGTCGCGGGAGAGCTGTACCTCGCCGGGCGGCAGCTGGCCTCCGGCTACGCGCATCGGCCGGCGCTGACCGCGGAACGCTTCGTCGCAAGCCCGTTCGGCGCGGCCGGCGAGCGGATGTACCGCACCGGCGACATCGTCCGGTGGTCGCCCGGCGGTGACCTGGAATACCTCGGCCGGGCCGACCACCAGGTCAAGATCCGCGGCATGCGGGTGGAGCTCGGCGAGATCGAGGCGGTGCTGGCCCGGCACCCCGGCGTCGCGCACGTCGCCGTCGTGATGCGCGAGGACCGGCCGGGCGCGAAGCGGCTGGTGGCCTACGTGGTGCCGGCCGGGCCGCCGGCCGAACCTGGCGAGCTGACCGCGCACGCCGCCGCGACCCTGCCCGGCTACATGGTTCCCGCCGACATCGTCGAGCTGGCCGAGCTGCCGCTGACCGCGAACGGCAAGCTGGACCGCGCGGCCCTGCCCGCGCCGGCCGTCGCCCGGCCGGGCGGGCGCCCGCCGCACGGGCCCGTCGAGGAGCTGCTCGCCGGCCTGTTCGCCGAGGTGCTCGGGCAGGCCGGCGCCGGCGCCGAGGACAGCTTCTTCGACCTGGGCGGCGACTCGATCATGTCGATCCAGCTGGTCGCGCGGGCCCGCCGCGCCGGTTGGGCGCTGACACCCCGCGACGTCTTCACCCACCGGACGGTCGCCGCGCTGGCCCGGGTCGCCCGGCCCGCGGCGGCCGCGGCGGCCGAGCACCGGGACGCCGGGATCGGCGACCTGCCGGCCCTGCCGGTCCTGCACTGGCTGAGCGGGCTCGCCGGGCCGGTCGACGACCTCCACCAGTCGGCGGTGCTGCGGGTACCGGCCGGGATGGACCTGGGCGGCCTCACGGCGGCGGTGCAGGCGGTGCTCGACCGGCACGACGCGCTGCGGATGCGGTGGACCGCAGCGCCGGGGCCGCGGTGGGCGCTGGACATCGGCCCGCGCGGCTCGGTGCGTGCCGCCGAGTGCGTACGCCGGGTGGACGCGGCCGGCCTCGCCGGTCCCGCGCTCCGGACGGCGGTCGCGGCCGAGGCGACCCGGGCCCGCGCGGAGCTGTCACCGGGCGAACGGCGGATGCTGCGCTGTGTCTGGCTCGACCGCGGGCCGCGGAGCGGCGGACGCCTGCTGATCCTGGCGCACCACGGTGTCGTCGACGAGGTGTCTTGGCGCATTCTCGTTCCCGACCTGCGGGCCGCGTTCCAGGACGAGCCTCGGCTCCTCCCGGTGCCGTTCTCGCTGCGTACCTGGTCGCACCGGATGGCGGCGGCGGCGACGGAGCCGGACCGGGTCGCGGAGGCGGCACTGTGGACGGAGGTGCTCCGCGGCGGCCCCGGCGACGCCCTGCCGGCGGCCGGGCCGCAGGACGTGTTCGGCGCGGCGCGCAGCCTGTCCGTCCGGCTCGGCCCGGCGGACACCGCCGCACTGCTCACGGCCGTGCCGGCAGCCTTCCGCGCGGACGCGGAGGACGCCATGCTGACGGCGCTCGCCATGGCGGTCACCTCGTGGCGGCCCGGCCCGGCCGGCGGCGTGCTCGTCGACGTCGAGGGGCACGGCCGGCAGGACCTGCCCGGCGGCGCCGACCTGTCCCGTACCGTCGGCTGGTTCACCACCCTGCACCCGGAGCGCCTCGACCCTAAACTGCCCGGCTGGGAGCGGGCCGGGCCCAGCGACCCGCGCCTCGGCGCCGCGCTGAAGCGGGTCAAGGAGCAGCGCCGCCGGCTGCCCGATCGCGGCCTCGGCTACGGCCTGCTGCGCTACCTCAACCCGCGGACCGCGGCGGTGCTCGCCGCACACCCGGCGCCCCGGATCGGCTTCAACTACCTGGGTCGCGTCGCGGGCGACGACGGCGCGGACTGGTCGCCGGCGCCCGAGTCGGACGCCGCCGGGCCGGGCGCCGGCCCGCGCCTTGCCATGCCGCACACCCTCGGCGTGACCGCCGCGATCGAGGACGGCCCGGACGGGCCGATCCTGACCGCCGCGTTCGCCTGGCCGGACCGGCTGCTGACCGTCCATGACGTACGCGCGCTCGGCGAGGCGTGGCTGTCCGCCCTGCGCCTGCTCGGTGCGCACGCGGCGCGGCCCGGTGCCGGCGGTCTCACCCCGTCCGACGTCCGCCCGGCCGAGGTGGGCCAGGAGGAGCTGTCCCGGTGGGAGGCGTCCCTCGGCGGGCGGGGCCTCGCCGACGTGCTGCCGCTCACGCCGCTTCAGGAGGGGCTGCTGTTCCACGCCCGCTACGACCGCGCGGTCCCGGACGTCTACCACCTCCAGCTGGTGCTGGAGCTGGACCGCGCGCCGCGGGTGCCCGCGCTGCGCGCCGCGTGCCAGGCGCTGGTGGACCGGCACGCCGCGCTGCGCGCGGCCTTCCCGGTGCGCGCGGTGGGCGCGCCCGTCCAGCTCATCCCGGCCACGGTGACCGCGCCGTTCCAGGAACACGACCTGCCGGGACCGGACGGGCTGACCGGCTTCCTCGACGCGGACCTGCTCCGCCGGTTCGACCCGGCCCGGCCGCCCCTGCTGCGGTTCGCGCTGCTGCGGCTGGGCGGTGACCGCCACGCGCTGGTGCTCACCCTGCACCACCTGCTGGCCGACGGCTGGTCCCTTCCGCTGCTGCTGCGCGAGCTCGGCGAGCACTACGCGGGCGACGCCACCCGCCCGGCGCCCCCGCCCGTGCGGCTCTTCCACGAGTGGCTGGCCGGGCAGGACACGGCCGCCGCGGAGGCGGCCTGGCGGGCGGCGCTCGCCGGGCTCGAAGCGCCGACGCTGATCGCGCCCGGCGGCGACGCGGCCGGGCTGCCCACCCTGCCCCGGCGCCGCACCGCCGACCTGCCCGCCGAGCTGACCGGCCGGATCGCCGCGCGGGCCCGCGCCTGCGGCCTCACGGTGAACACCGTGCTCCAGGGCGCCTGGGCCGTGGTGCTCGGCGCGCTCACCGGCCGCCGCGACGTGGTGTTCGGCGCCACCGTCTCGGTGCGCCCGCCCGAGCTGCCCGGCGCCGAGGAGATGGTCGGGCTCTTGATCAGCACGGTGCCGGTGCGGGTCCGGTTGACGCCGGGCGCCGGCCTGGCCGGCCTGCTGGCCGAGGTGCAGGCGGAACAGGCGGCCCTGAACCGGTACGCCTATCTGGGGCCGGGGGCCGTGCAGCGGCTCGCCGGGCTGGGGCCGCTCTACGACACGTCGATGGTCTTCGAGAACTTCCCCGACGCCGCCGCCGACCCGGCGCCGGGCGACGAGCGGCTGCCGGTGGCCCAGTTCTCCGGGCGGGACGCCTACCACTACCCGCTCAAGCTGCTGGCGGCGCCGGGCGAACGGCTCCGCCTGGAGATCAGTCACCGTCCCGAGCTGGTACCGGACCCGCTGGCCGCCGAGGCGATGGACCGGTTGACGGCCGTCCTCGAAGGATTCGCCGCCGACCCGCACCGGCAGCCCGACCCCGGGCCGGCGGTCGTGGACCGGGTCGGCGAGCTCGCCGGGGAGGTCCTCGGCGCCGGCCGGCTCGGCGCCGGCGCCGACTTCTTCGCCGCGGGTGGCGACTCCCTGCTGGCGCTGCGGCTGGCCGGGCGGATCCGCGAGGTACTCGGCGCGGACGTCGACCCCGCCCTGATCTTCCGGCGCCGGACGCCGGCCGGCATCGCGGCCGGCCTCGCCGCCCCGCCGGTACCGCGCTGACCGGGCCTTTTCGGGCGGCAATTGGCGCTGCCGGATTGCCCGGCAGTTGCCGGATGCGTTGCCTGGGCCGCGGTCCGGGCCACTGACACCATCGGAATTCGGTGAAGCGGAGGAAAACCATGCGAACCATCGTGATTTCGGGTGCGTCCAGCGGAATCGGAAACGCGACCGCGAAACGATTCGCCCGGGCCGGTGACCGCGTTTACAACCTCGATATCAAGCCGCCGGAAACGGATTCCGCCGCCGGCACCTGGATCGAGACCGACGTGGCCGACTGGTCCGCCGTCGACCGGGCGGTCGCCCGGGTCGACGAGGCGCACGGCGGTATCGACGTGGCGATCGCCAACGCCGGCATCAGCATCCGGCACGGCGTCCTGGAGATCGCCGAGACGGACGCCCGCCGGGTCGTCGACGTCAACCTGCTCGGTGTGCTGGCGATGTGGCGGTCGGCCGCACGCCGGATGGCCGGCCGGGGCGCGGGCGTGCTGCTGGCCACCGCCTCGGTCAACGGCCACCGCGGATACCCGGGTTACGCCGACTACAACGCCACGAAGGCCGGCGTCGCGGCGCTCTGCCGCACGTTCGCGATGGAGCTCAGCCCGGCGATCCGGGCGGCCTGCGTGTCACCGGGCGCGGTGCTGACGCCGATGCAGCTCGCCGAGTACACCCCGGAGATGCTGGTCGCCGTCAACGCACGCATCCCGGCCGGCCGGCACGCGGATCCGGACGAGATCGCCGCCGCGTTCTTCTATCTGGCGTCGCCCGAGGCCCGCTTTCTCACCGGCCAGGAAATCGTCATCGACGGTGGCGAGATCGCAGGTGCCACCACCAGCGAATTCAACCGGAGGATCGCGTGAGAGACACGCTACGAAAAGACCGGTACATCATGTCCGCCGAGGAGGCGTGCGCGCTAGCGGGCGCCGTCGATGAGCTCCGGGCGGGCGGGAGCTCACCGGCCGGACCCGACTTCTACGACCGGCACCCGTCCAGTCATGAACTGCTGCCGGCCGGGCTGTCCCGGTTCCTCGACGAGTTCCGCCGCGACGGGAACGTGCCGGTGTGCGAGGTGCGCGGCTTCCCGGTCGACGACGCCGCCGTGGGACCGACCCCCGACCACTGGGATCTGCGGGACGGGCTCGAATCGACCGCCGAGCTCGACATCGCCGTGGCGATGTGCGCCTCGGCACTCGGCGAGCCGTTCGCCTGGGCGACCCTCCAATGTGGCCGGCTGGTGCAGGACGTCTTCCCGATCCGCGGCGACGAGCGGCGCGAGAGCGGCCACGGCAGCGACGCGTTCCTCCAGTTCCACACCGACGACGCGTTCCGGCCGGACTCGTGCGACTACATCCTGCTCTTCGGGGTCCGCAACCACGACGCGGTGCCGACGTACGTCTCCGCGGTGCGCGACGTCGAACTCGGCGACGACGACCGGCGGGTGCTGTCCGAGGCGCGGTTCCACATCATCCCGGACGACGAGCACATCCGGCAGCTCGAACTGCGCGCGCCCGGCGACCCCGCGCTGCGCAAGGCGATCGAGATGCGCGACCGGCCGGCGCCGGTCCCGGTGCTGTTCGGCAACCCGTTCGAGCCGTGCATCCGGCTCGACGCGCCGTACATGAGCTGCGTCGGCGACGATCCGGCCGCGCGGCGGGCGCTGGACGCGCTCGCGGCGGAGCTGCACCGGGTCCGGCGGCCCCTGGTCGCGGCTCAGGGCACCCTGCTGATCCTGAACAACCGCAGCGTCGCGCACGCCCGGGAGTCGTTCACCGCGCGCTACGACGGCACCGACCGCTGGCTCCGGAAGATCATCGTCTCCCGCGACCCGGGCGAGGTCCGCAAGCCGGTCTCCGCCGACCGGGTCCGGCTGTAGTACGCCGCCCCGCCGCCCGACCCGTTCCGAAAGGACTCCATGATGGACGTGCGTGAGGCGCTGCTGTGCGAGCTGTTCGCCGAGGTGCTGGACGCGCCCCGGCCCGGCATCCACGACAGCTTCTTCGAGCTGGGCGGCGACTCGGTCAGCTCCGTGCGGCTGGTTGCCGCGGCCCGGGTCCGCGGGCTCGTGCTCGAATACCGCGACATCTTCATCGGCGAGACGGTCGCCGCCCTGGCCCGGGCCGCCACCGAGGCGGTGCCGGAGGCCGGCGCCGATGCCGGTGGCGGGCCGCTCGTGGTGCTCGACGACGAGGACCGGACGGCGATCGAGGCCCGGTACCCGGGCGCCGAGGAGGTCCTGCCGGCGGCTCCGCTGCAAGAGGGTTTGCTCTTCCACGCGCTGGCCACCGCGAGCGCGGCCGACCCGTACGTGATCCAGGCGCCGCTGGAGTTGTCGGACGCGGTCGACCCGGTGCGGCTGCGGGCCGCGCTGGACGGCCTGGTCGCCCGGCACGCGAGCCTGCGCGCGGCGTTCCTGGTGCGCCGCGAGGGCGGCGCGGTGCAGGTCATCGCGGAACACGCGACCGTCGGCTGGCGGGAGACCGACCTGCCGGACCTGGCCGGGTTTCTCGCGGCGGACCGGCTGGTGCCGTTCGACGCGGCGGTGCCGCCGCTGCTGCGGGCGACGCTGGTCCGGCTTCCGGCGGGGCGCCGGGTGCTGGTGCTGACGAGCCACCACATCCTGTGGGACGGCTGGTCGATGGCGCGGGCGCTGGCCGACCTGGCCGCGCTGTACCGGGGCGAGCCCGCGCTGCCGGACCCGGTGCCGCTGCGCGACTACCTGGCATGGCTGGCCGGGCAGGATCGCGACGCGGCCGTCGCGGCGTGGGGCCGGGCGCTCAACGGGCTGGACGGCGCGACGCTGGTGGCGCCGGGCGCGGGCCCGGCCAGGGGCGTGTTGCCCGCGCGGGTCGCGGGCGGTCTGGGCGAGCGGGCCTCCGCACGGGTGGCGGCCGTGGCCCGGGCGAAGGGCCTGACGCTCAACACGGTGGTGCAGGGCGCGTGGGCGCTGGTGCTGGCGCAGCTGACGGGTCGCTGGGATGTGGTGTTCGGGTCGACGGTGTCGGGCCGGCCGGCGGAGTTGCCGGGCGTGGCGGACATCGTCGGGCTGCTCATCAACACGGTTCCGGTGCGGGTGCGCATCGATCCGGCGGAGCCGTTGGATCGGCTGCTTGCCCGGGTGCAGGCCGAGCAGGCGGCGCTGACCGCGTTCCATCATGTCGAGCTGCCGGTGGTGCGGCGCGAGTCCGGCCTCGGCGAGCTGTTCGACACCACCATCGCCTTCGAGAACTTCCACCAGGCCGAGGCGCCCGGCGACCTGTGGGACACCGGGGTGCTGCGCGGGGAGGACCCGGCGCAGGAGGGCTTCACCCACTACCCGTTGAGCCTGGCCGTGACGCCGGGCGCGGAGCTGCGGTTCGACGTCAGCTACCGGCCGGATGTGTTCGAGGAGTGGTTCGCCCGGGGCGTGGCCGAGCGGCTGGGCGGCGTCCTCGAGGCCTTCGCGGCCGATCCCGGGCGGCTCGCCGGGTCCGTTGAGCTTCTGTCGGCCGCGGAGCACTCGTTGCTGGCGAGCTGGAACGACACGGACCGCCCGCTGCCGGACGCCACCGTGGTGGAGCTGTTCGAGCGGCAGGTCCGCCTCACCCCCGACGCGGTGGCGTTGGTGCACGAGACCGGTGAGGTCACCTACGCCGAGCTGAACGCGCGGGCGAACCGCTTGGGCCGGACGCTGGTGGCGGCGGGTGTGGGCGCGGAGAGCCGGGTCGGCTTGGCGTTGCCACGGGGCGTGGACTGGGTGGTCGCGGTCCTGGCGATCCTGAAGGCGGGCGGTGCGTACGTGCCGGTGGACCCGTCCTGGCCGTCCTCCCGGGTGGAGAGCCTTCTGGCTGACACCGTCCGCGTTATCTCCAATGTGGATCAGCCGGATATGGGGGACGCGTCGAACCTGGGATGCCGGATCGTGCCGGGGAACCTGGCGTACGTGATGTTCACGTCCGGCTCGACGGGCCGGCCGAAGGGTGTCGAGGTCACCCACGCCGACATCACCGCACTGGCCCGGGACAGCCGGTTCGAGGCCGGTCATGAGCGGGTGCTGGTGCACTCCGCATTGGCGTTCGACGCCTGGACGTACGAGCTGTGGGTGCCGCTGTTGTCGGGTGGCTGCGCGGTGCTGGCTCCGAACGGGCCGCTGACCCCGGCGGGAGTCCGGGGTCACGGCCTCACGGCACTGTTCCTGACGACGGCGTTGTTCCATCTGTTCGCCGCCGATGACCCGGAGTGTTTCGCCGGGTTGCGGGAGGTCTGGACCGGCGGTGAACAGGTGGACGCCGAGGCCGCCGCCAAGGTCCGCGCAGCCTGTCCGAATCTGACCATTGTGGACGTCTACGGGCCGACGGAGACGACGACGTTCGCGACCGCGCAGGTGGTCGCCCCGGGTCGCCCGGTCCCGGTGCCGTTGCCGATCGGCCGTCCGCTGGACAACACCCGGGCGTTGGTGCTGGATGGGGCGTTGCGGCCGGTGCCGCCGGGCGTGGTCGGCGAGTTGTATCTGGCCGGTGCCGGTGTCGCCCGTGGCTATCTGGGCCGGCCCGGGCTGACCGCGTCACGGTTCGTGGCAGGCCCGGCCGGTGCGCGGATGTATCGCACCGGTGATCTGGTGCGGTGGACGGCGGCGGGGGAGTTGGTGTTCGTCGGCCGGGCCGATCAGCAGGTGAAGATCCGTGGTCATCGGATCGAGCCGGGTGAGGTCGAGACCGTGCTGCGTGCCCATCCGGGGGTGGCGCAGGCGGTGGTGCTGGCGCGAGAGGGCCGTCTGGTCGCCTACGTGGTCGGCGAGGTGGACGGTCTGCGGGAGCACGCGGCGGGTCTGTTGCCGGACTATCTGGTTCCTGCGGCGTTCGTGGTGCTCGACCGGCTGCCGCTGACCACGACCGGGAAGGTGGACCGGCGGGCGCTGCCCGCGCCCACATTCGCCGGCAGCCGTGAACACCGTCCGGCGGGCACACCGCGGGAGGTGGTCCTGTGCGGGCTGTTCGCCGAGGTGCTCGGTGCGGCCGAGGTCGGCGCTGACGATGATTTCTTCGAGTTGGGCGGTGACTCGATCACCGCGATCCGCCTGGCCGGCCGGGCCCGGGAGGCCGGGCTCGTCCTGAGCCCCCGCGACGTGTTCACCGCGAAGACCGTGGCCGCGCTCGCGCGGGTGGCCACCGCACCGCAGGCCGCCGCCGAGGCCGTCAACGGCCCGCTGATCGTGCTCGACGACGAGGACCGGGCGGCGGTCGAGGCCCGCTTCCCGGCGGCCGGTGAGATCCTGCCGGCCGCACCGCTCCAGCACGGCCTGCTCTTCCACGCGCTCTACGACCGCGGCGACGGCCCGGCGGACCCGTACGTCGGCCAGATCCCGCTGATGCTGTCGGGCCCGGTCGACCCGCATCGGTTGCGGGCCGCGGTGGAGGGACTCGTCGCCCGGCACGCGAGCCTGCGCGCCGGTTTCGCGGTCTGCCCCGGCGGCGCGGTGGTGCAGGTCGTGGCGGACCGGGTGACGGTGCCGTGGCGCGAGCTCGACCTGTCGGCGAATCCCGGCGGGCTCACCGCGATGCTAGCGGCGGACCGGCTGGTGCGCTTCGACCCGGCGGCACCGCCGCTGGTGCGCGCGACGCTGGCGCGGCTCGCCCCGGATCGCTTTGCCTTCGTGCTGACCAGCCACCACCTGCTGTGGGACGGCTGGTCGATGGCGCGGGCGCTCGGCGACCTCTTCGCGCTGTACCGGGGCGAGTCCGGACTGCCGCCGGCGGTGCCGTTCCGCGACTACCTGGCGTGGCTGGCCGGCCGGGACAGGACGGCGGCCCTGGCGGCGTGGCGCCGGGCCCTCGCGGGCCTGGACGGCCCGACCCTGGTGGCGCCGGGCGCATCGGCGGGCGCCCTGCCCGCGCGGATCGCCGCCGGCCTGGGCGAGCGGGCGTCGGCCGGGGTGGCGGCCGTGGCCCGGGCGAAGGGCCTGACGCTCAACACGGTGGTCCAGGGCGCCTGGGCGCTGGTGCTGGCGCAGCTGACCGGCCGCTGGGACGTGGTGTTCGGGTCGACCGTGTCGGGCCGGCCGGCCGAGCTGCCGGGCGCGGCGGACATCGTCGGGCTGCTCATCAACACGATCCCGGTGCGGGTACGCATCGACCCGGCCGAGCCGCTGGACCGCCTGCTCGCCCGGTTGCAGGCCGAGCAGGCCGCGCTGACCCCGCACCACCACGTCGAGTTGCCGGCCCTGCGGCGCGAGGCCGGGCTCGGCGAACTGTTCGACACCTCCACCGTCTTCCAGAACGCGCCGTGGAACGACGACGTCCTGCGCGGCGCCGGGCTCGACGTCGGCGTCCTCGACGACGATGCGCGCGGCTTCACCCACTACCCGCTGAGCCTCGACGTGCTGCCCGGCGCGGACCTGCGGCTGGAGCTCAGCTACCGCCCGGACCTGTTCGACGAGGGTTTCGCCCGGCAGGTGACCGGCGGCCTGCGCCGGGTCCTGGAGACCTTCGCGGCCGACCCCGGCCGGCCCGCCGGCCACGTCGACCTGCTGCCGGCCGCCGACCGGACCCGGCTGCTCTCGGACTGGAACGACACGGCCCGCCCGCTCCCGGACGACACCGTCGTCGACCTGTTCGAACGTCAGGTCCGGGCCACCCCGGACGCGACCGCGCTGGTACACGACACCCTCGCGCTCAGCTTCGCCGAGCTCAACGCCCGCGCGAACCGGGTCGCCCACCGGTTGATCGGCCTCGGCGCCGGCACCGACGACCTGGTGGCGGCGCTGCTGCCCCGGTCGGCGGACGCCGTCGTGGCAATCCTCGGCGTGCTCAAGGCCGGCTGCGCCTACCTGCCGATCGAGCTGTCCTGGCCGGCCGAGCGCATCCGCGCCCTGCTCGCCGACGTCGCCCCGGCGGTGGTGCTGACCGGCGGCGACGCGCCGGAGGCCGGCGGCGCCACCGTCCTGCCCGTCGAACGGGCCACGGCCGACGGGCCCGCGGACGACCCCCGGACGCCGCTGCGGCCGGGGCACCTCGCCTACGTGATTCAGACCTCCGGCTCGACCGGCCGGCCGAAGGGCGTGGCGGTCACCCACCGCAACGTCGTGGCCATGTTCCACGCGCAGAACGACGGGTACATGCGCGCGGCCGCCGCGGGCCGCCGCCTGCGGGTCGCGCTGACGTTCGGGCTGGGCTTCGACGCCGCCTGGGCCGACCTGCTGCGGATGATGGCCGGCCACGAACTCCACCTCATCGGCGAGGAGCTGCGCGGTGACGCGCAGGCCCTTATCGCGTACGGGAGAGAGCACGCCGTCGATTCGCTCAGCGTGCCGCCGCTGCACGCCCGGCAGCTGCTGGACGCCGGCCTGCTGAGCGCGCCGGGGCACCGGCCGAGGCTGCTGTCGCTCGGCGGCGACAAGGTCGACGAGTCGCTGTGGTGCGACCTGGCCGCGACCGGCGCCGAGGTCTACAACTTCTACGGCCCCACGGAGTGCACGGTGGACTCCACCTGCGCCCACATCACGAGCGGGACCGGCACCTCCATCGGCCGCCCGATGGGCAACAAGCAGGCGTACGTGCTGGACCCGGCTCTGCGCCCGGTGCCGCCGGGCGTGACCGGGGAGCTGTACCTGGCCGGCGAGGGGGTGGCCCGGGGCTATCTCGGCCGGCCCGGGCTGACCGCCGCCCGGTTCGTGGCCTGCCCGTTCGGCCCCGCCGGCGCGCGGATGTACCGCACCGGCGACCTGGCCCGCTGGACCGTGGACGGCGAGCTGGACTTCCTCGGCCGCGCCGACCACCAGGTGAAGATCCGTGGGTACCGGATCGAGCCGGGCGAGATCGAGACGGTGCTGCGTGCTCACCCGGCCGTCACACAGGCGGTGGTGCTCGCGAGGGAGGGACGCCTGGTCGCCTACGTGGTCGGCGAGGTGGAGGGCCTGCGGCGGCACGCGGCCGCGCTGCTGCCGGACTACATGGTGCCGGCCGCGTTCGTCGCGCTCGACCGGTGGCCGCTGACCAGCACGGGGAAGATCGACCGGCGGGCACTGCCCGCGCCCGCGTACGGCGCCGGCCGGGTACACCGCCCGGCACGCACCCCGCGCGAGGAACTGCTCTGCGGGCTGTTCGCACGCGTGCTCGGCGTCGCCGAGGTGGGCATCGACGACGACTTCTTCGAGCTGGGCGGCGACTCGATCGTCGCCATCCAGCTGGTCACCCGGGCCCGGCAGGCCGGGCTCGCGTTCAGCCCGCGCGAGGTCTTCGCGGGCCGGACCGCCGCGGCGCTCGCCGCGCTCGCCGGCGAGGTACGCGACGACGCCGGGACACCGGCCGGGCCGCTCGTGGTGCTCGCGGACGACGAGCGGGCGGCCGTCGAGGCCCGCTACGAGGCCGTCGAGGAGATCCTGCCGGCCACGCCGCTGCAACAGGGCCTGCTGTTCCACAGCCTGTACGACGAGACCGACACCGACCCCTACCTCGTGCAGGACGCGCTGCTGCTCGCAGGCGAGCTGGACCCGCGCCGGCTGCGGGCCGCGGTCGACGCTCTGGTCGCCCGGCACGCGAGCCTGCGTGCGGGATTCGTGGTGTGCCGCGGCGGCGACGTCGTCCAGGTCGTGGCGGACCGGGTGACGGTGCCGTGGCGTGAGCTCGACCTGTCGGACGACCCGGGCGGACTGGCCCGGGTGCGGGAGGCCGACCGGGCCGAGCGCTTCGACCCGGCGGTGCCGCCGCTGATGCGGGCGACGCTGGCGCGGCTGGCGGCCGACCGGCACGTGCTGGTGCTGACGAGCCACCACCTGCTGTGGGACGGCTGGTCGATGGCGCGGGCGCTCGGCGACCTGTTCGCGCTGTACCGGGGCGAGCCCGCGCTGCCGGATCCGGTGCCGCTGCGGGACTACCTCGCTTGGCTGGCCGGACGGGACCGGAACGAGGCGCTGGGTGCGTGGCGGCAGGCGCTTCTCGGCCTGGACGGGCCGACCCTGGCGGCCGCGGGTGCGGACCTGCCGGCGGGGGTCTCGCCGGCGCGGGTGGCCGGAGGCCTGGGTGAGCGGGAGTCCGCGCGCGTGGCGTCCGCGGCCCGGGCCAGGGGCTTGACGCTCAACACGGTGGTGCAGGGCGCGTGGGCCCTGGTGCTGGCGCAGCTGACGGGTCGCTGGGATGTGGTGTTCGGGTCGACGGTGTCGGGCCGGCCGGCCGAGTTGGCGGGCGCGGCGGAGATCGTGGGTTTGTTGATCAATACGATTCCGGTGCGGGTGCGCATCGACCCGGCCGAGCCGTTGGACCGACTGCTGGCGCGGGTGCAGGCCGAGCAGGCCGCGCTGATCCCGTTCCACCACCTCGACCTGCCGGCGGTGCGGCGGGAGGCCGGCCTCGACGACCTGTTCGACACCACCATCGCGTTCCAGAACGCGCTCTGGGGCGTCGAGTCGATGAGCTTCGGCGACCTCACGGTCGCGCCGCTCGGCAACGAGGACAGTGGTTTCACGCACTATCCGCTCAGCATGATCGTGACGCCGGGCGCGGAGCTGCGGTTCGAGATCAGCTACCGGCCGGACGTGTTCGACCGGCACCTGGTCCGGCGGGTGGCCGACCGGCTCGGCGGTGTCCTGGAGGCCTTCGCGGCCGATCCCGGCCGTCTCGTCGGCCGTCTTGATCTTTCGTCCGCGGACGAGCGGTCGTTGCTGGCGGGGTGGAACGACACGGACCGCCCGCTGCCGGACGCCACGGTGGTGGGGCTGTTCGAGCGGCAGGCGGCGCTCACTCCCGACGCGATCGCGGTGGTCCACGGGAAGGACGAGGTCAGCTACGCCGAGCTCAACGCGCGGGCCAACCGGATGGGCCGGGCACTGGCCGCCGCGGGTGTCGGCGCGGAAAGCCGGGTCGGGCTCGCGTTGCCGCGAGGCGTGGACTGGGTGGTCGCGGTCCTGGCGATCCTGAAGGCGGGCGGCGCGTACGTGCCGGTGGACCCGTCCTGGCCGTCCTCCCGGGTGGAGAACCTGCTTGCCGACACCGTCTGCGTTGTGGACCGCGGCTGGCCGGATACCGGGGACGCGTCGAACCTCGGGTTCCCGGTCATGCCGGGGAACCTTGCCTACGTGATGTTCACGTCCGGTTCGACCGGCGGGCCGAAGGGTGTCGAGGTCACCCACGCCGATGTCGCGGCCTTGGCGCGGGACGGCCGGTTCGGGGCGGGTCATGAGCGGGTGCTGGTGCATTCGGCGTTGGCGTTCGACGCCTGGACGTATGAGTTGTGGGTGCCGCTGTTGTCGGGCGGCTGCGCGGTGCTGGCTCCGAACGAGCCGCTGACTCCGGTGGTGGTGCGGGAGCTCGGGGTTACGGCGTTGTTCCTGACGACGGCGTTGTTCCATCTGTTCGCCGCCGATGACCCGGAGTGTTTCGCCGGGTTGCGGGAGGTCTGGACCGGCGGTGAACAGGTGGACCCCGAGGCCGCCGCCAAGATCCGCGCAGCCTGTCCGAATCTAACCATTGTGGACGTCTACGGGCCGACGGAGACGACGACGTTCGCGACCGCCCACCTGGTCGCCCCGGGTCGCCCGGTCCCGTCGCCGTTGCCGATCGGCCGTCCGCTGGACAACACCCGGGCGTTGGTGCTGGATGGGGCGTTGCGGCCGGTGCCGCCGGGCGTGGTCGGCGAGTTGTATCTGGCCGGTGCCGGTGTCGCCCGTGGCTATCTGGGCCGGCCCGGGCTGACCTCGTCACGGTTCGTGGCCTTCCCGGGCGGTGGCCGGATGTACCGCACGGGTGACCTGGTGCGGTGGACCGTGGACGGGGATCTGGTGTTCGTCGGCCGCGCCGACCAGCAGGTGAAGATCCGTGGTCACCGGATCGAGCCGGGTGAGGTCGAGACCGTGCTGCGTGCTCACCCGGCCGTGGCGCAGGCGGTGGTACTGGCGCGAGAGGGACGCCTGGTCGCCTACGTGGTCGGCGAGGTGGAGGGCCTACAGGAGCACGCGGCGGATCTTTTGCCGGACTATCTGGTCCCTGCGGCGTTCGTGGCACTCGACCGGCTGCCGCTGACCACGACCGGGAAGGTGGACCGGCGGGCCCTGCCCGCCCCGGTATACGCCGGCAGCCGTGAACATCGGCAGGCGGGGACCGCGCGGGAGGTGCTGCTGTGCGGGCTGTTCGCCGAGGTGCTCGGTGCGGCCGAGGTCGGCGCCGATGATGACTTCTTCGAGCTGGGCGGCGACTCGATCACCGCCATTCGCCTGGCCGGCCGGGCCAAGGAGGCCGGGCTCGTCCTGACTCCTCGCGACGTGTTCACCGCGAAAACCGTCGCCGCGCTCGCATCCGTGGCCGTCGAGATCGAGCAGGACACGGGCCAGGATGCCCCACCCGAACCGCTCGTCACGCTCAGCGACGAGGAGCGGGCGGAGATCGAAGCGCTGTGGGCCGAATGACGCAGACCGAATCGAAGGGCAGGAGAAACCCATGACAAACCCGTTCGAGAACGAGGACCAGTCCTACCTCGTCCTGGTCAACGACGAGGGCCAGCACTCGCTCTGGCCCGGCTTCGCCGAGGTGCCGGCCGGCTGGACCGTCGCACACGGCCCGGGCCCGCGCGACGCCTGCCTCGGGTACGTCGACGAGCACTGGACGGACATGCGCCCGAAGAGCCTGATCGCGGCCATGAAGGCACGATGAAACCGACAGTGTTGATCTGCCTGCCGTTCGCCGGGGCGGGCGCCTCGTTCTTCCGCAAGTGGCGGCGGTCGGCACCGGCGGGCCTGACGATCCTGGCCGTCCAGCTCCCCGGCCGGGAGGAGCGGTTCGCCGAGCCGGCGCACACCGACGTCGGGTCGGCGGCCGCCGCCCTCTGCCCCGCGCTGGTACCGCAGCTCGACGGGGCCGGCCGGGTGGTGCTGTTCGGCCACTCGCTCGGCGCCGAGCTGGCCTACGAGCTCACCTGGCGGCTCGTCGAGCGCGGCGTCGCCGTCGACCGGCTCGTCGTCAGCGGCGCACCCGGCCCCCGCGATCGCGGCTTCGAACGGGTCGGCCACCTGGACGACGACGGCTTCATCGACGGGCTGCGCCGGGTCACCGGCTACGTGCACGGCGCCCTGGACCACCCCGGGATGCGCGAGATCGTGCTCCCGGTGCTGCGCGCCGACAACCGGATGCACGAGTCCTACGTCTCGGAGCACGACGGGCCGCTGCCGGTGCCCATCACATCGGTGCGGGGCCGGCGCGACGAGCTGGTGAGCGCCGCCGAGGCGCGGCAGTGGTCCGCCGAGACCGACGCGGGCTTCCGCTACGCCGAGGTCGACGGCGGCCACATGTATCTGACCGACTCGCCCGGCAGCGTCCTCGCCACGGTGGTGGGCCATGACGCGTGACAGATGCCCGATCCTGTCCGGCGCGCCGGACCTGGTGGACCCCGCCGTCCACTGCGGACCCGAGGCGCACGCACTGTTGCGGCGGCTGCGCGCCGAGGACGGCCTGCACTGGCAGCAGGTGGACGCCGGCCGGGGCTTCTGGTCGGTCACCACCTACGCCGAGGCCGACGCCGTGCTGCGGGACACCCGGACGTTCACCTCCGAACGCGGCACGCTGCTCGATCTGCTCGGCACCGACGACCCGGCCGGCGGTCACCAGCTCGCCGTCACCGACCCGCCGCGGCACACCCGCCGCCAGGCGCGGCTCAAACGGGCGCTGACCATCAAGGCGGTCGAGCGGCAGCGGGGCAGGATCCGCCCGCTGATCGTCGAGCTGCTGGCGCCGCTCGGCGACGGCGGCGTCTTCGACTTCGGCGCCGCGATGCTGGCGCTGCCGATGTGGGTGACCGGCACCATCATGGGCCTGCCGCGCGCCGACTGGGACTGGCTGACCCGGATCACCACGATGTGCATCGCCGCCGACGACCCGGAGTACCAGCTCGCCGGCGGCCGGGAGGTCACCCTGAAACGTGCGCACCTCGAGCTCTTCGGCTACTTCCAGGACGTGGTGCGGCACCGCGCCGAGAACCCCGGCGACGACCTGCTCAGCGCCCTGCTGGCCACCCGCTTCGAGGGCAGGGAGATGACCCTCGGCGAGGCCGTCTCCAACTGCTACAGCCTGCTGCTGGGCGCCAACGTCACCACGCCGCACGCGCCGAGCTTCGTACTGGCCGAGTTCATCGGGACCGACGTGCTCGCCGACTGGGCCGCGCACCCCGAGCTCAACCGACAGGGCTGCGCCGAGGCGCTGCGCTGGGCCTCCCCGGTCAACCACGTGATGCGGTACGCCACCACCGCGACCGTGGTGCGCGGCACGCCGATCGCCGCCCGGGACGCCGTGGTGGTGTGGCTCGGCTCGGCCAACCGCGACGAGCGGGTGTTCCCCGGCGCGGACCGGTTCGACATCCGGCGCCGGCCGAACAAGCACCTGGCGTTCGGCATCGGCCCGCACTACTGCGTCGGGCACAGCGTCGCGAAGGTGAGCCTCGACGTCCTCTTCACCGAGCTCCTGGGCCGCTACCAGGACTTCGCGCCGGCGGGCCGGCCGGAGCGGCTGCTGTCCACCTTCGCGTCCGGCTACAAGCACGTACCGATCACCGCCCGCCCACGACGCGGCGGGCGCAAACCTGGAGGCTCCCTTGTCGGACGAAATCGCGGTGCGTGACGGCGCCGGCCGGATCGAGCTGGTGCGCGAGCTCTGGCTGGAGGTCCTCGGCCTGGACGAGGTCGCGGACGATGTCAACTTCTTCGAGGTGGGCGGCGACTCGCTGCGCCTGGTCGCGCTCGTCGAACGGATCCGGGCGCGGGCCGGGCAGCCGGTGCGGACCATGGACGTGCTGCGCGCCAACACTGTACGGGCGCAGGCAGAGCTGATCGGATGACCTCGCTGGACGGGCTCTTCCGGGCCACCGCCCGCAGGTTCCCGCAGCGGGTCGCGGTCCGCGACGGCACGGCCGAGCTGACGTACGCGCAGCTCGCCGCGGCCGCCGCCGAACAGGCGCGCGAGCTGCGCCGCGCCGGGGTGACGCCCGGTGACACGGTCCTGGTGGGGCTGGCACCGTCGGTGGCCGAGGCGGTCGCCGTGCTCGGCACGGTCTGGGCCGGCGCCGCCTACGTCGGCGCCGACCTGAGCCTGCCGGCCGCGCACCTGGCCCGCATCGTCGCCCGGTGCGCACCGGCCGCGGTCCTGGCCGGCGACCGGCCGGCCGTGGTGCGGAACATCCCGGCGGTCGCCACCTGGGAACCGTCGTGGGCGGGCGGCGCGGAGCCGCCGGTGGCGCCCGATCCGGAACGGCTCGCCTACGTGGCCTTCACCTCGGGCAGCAGCGGCGAACCCAAGGGCGTCTGCATCCCGCACCGGGCCGTCCTGCGGCTGGTCCGCGGCGCTCACTACGCGCGGCTCGGCCCGGGCGAGCGGATGCTGCGGCTGTCCCCGCTCGCGTTCGACGCCTCCACGCTGGAGCTGTGGGGCGCGCTGCTGACCGGGGCGACGCTCGAGGCGTACCCCGGCGCCCTGCCGGCGCCCAGCGAGCTCGGCGAGTTCCTGATCGACCGGGAGGTGACCGTCGCCTGGCTCACCGCGGGCCTGTTCCGGCTGTTCGTGGACTTCGCACCCAACGCGCTGGGCGGGCTGCGGCAACTGCTGACCGGCGGCGACGTGGTGCCGCACGAGCACGCGGCCCGGCTGCTCACCCGCCATCCCGGCCTGACGATCACCAACGGCTACGGCCCCACCGAGAACACCACGTTCACCACCACCCACTCGATCTCCCGCCCGGAGGAGGTCGACGGCCCGCTGCCGATCGGCACGCCGGTGCCCGGCACCCGGGTGTACGTGCTCGACGAGTCGGCGCGGCCGGTGCCGCCGGGCGAAGTCGGCGAGCTCTACGCCGCCGGCGACGGACTCGCGACCGGCTACCTGCGTGACCAGGCCGAGACGCGGCGGCGGTTCGGGCGCTTCTCGCCGGACGTACCGGAGCGCCTCTATCGCACCGGCGACCTGGTGCGGCGCGATCCGGCCGGCCGGCTGCACTTCCTGGGCCGCGCCGACGATCAGATCAAGCTCCGCGGCTACCGGGTCGAGCCGGGCGCGGTGCGCGCGGCGATCCTGGCCCACCCGGGAGTCCGTGACGCGCTGGTCTTCGCCACCGGGACCGACAGCGCCGACAAGCGACTGGTCGCCGCGGTGGTGCCGGCCGGCACGTACCCGCTCGACCCGGCCGTGGTCCGGTCCATGCTGGCCGACCGGCTTCCGGGCTACCTGGTGCCGACCCTGTGGGCGGTGGTCGACCGGCTGCCGGTGACCGCCAACGGCAAGGTGGACCGCCAGGCGCTGGCCGCGGTGGCCGGACACGCGGGGCAGGACAGGCCCTAGACGCGGAGGTAGAAACGGAGGGTGATCCAGGCGGTGACCGCGCTGACGGCGGCGCCGACCACCGCCATCAACGGCAGCATCAGCCACACGTCCCCGTTCTGAATCGGGATCAGCGAATGCAGCCGGCCGTCGATCAGGATGGTCTTGCCGGCGAACAGCGCACCGAAGCCGAGCACCGCACCCACGACGCCGGCGACCATCGCCTCCAGCACGAACGGCGCCTGAATGAACCAGTTCGACGCGCCGACCAGTCTCATGACGGCCACCTCCTGGCGCTTGCTGTAGGCCGCCAGCTGGATCGTGTTGCCCACCAGCAGCAGCGCGGCCATCGCCATCACCGCGGCGACGGCCAGCGCGAGCAGTTGGATCGCGGCGAAGATGTCGAACACCTTCTCCAGCAGTTGCCGCTGGTCGATGATCTGGTCGACGCCCGGCCGGGTGCCGAACCGGGCGGCGAACTCCCGGTAGCCCTCGGGGTCGCGAAGCTTGACCCGGAAGGATGCCGGCAACTGCTCCGGCCGAACGGTCGCGATGAGGTCGGGCGATTCGGACCACATCTCCCGGAACCTGGCGAACGCCTCCGCCTTGCTCTCGTAGATCGTTTCCCGCACCATCGGGCTGGAACGCAGTGCGGCGCCGAGGCCGTCGCGCTGGGCGTCCGTCGCGTCCCCGTTCAGGAACACCTTGACCTCGACGTTGCCGTAGTAGAGGTCCTTCATCCGGTCGACCTGTGCGTACAGCAGCACGCCGGCGCCGAGCATGGTGAGCGACACCGCCAGCGTGATGATCATGGCGATGGTCATTGTGGCGTTGCGCCACAGGCCGATCAGGACCTCGTTGAGGACGTACTTGACCCGCATGGGGGCTCCTTCCGCTTACGGCAAGCCGTCCAAGGCCTGGTGTACGGTCGCGACGATCTCGGGACGTCCGGCGCCGAGGGCCCGCGCACGCCGCACGAAGTCCTCCGCCGCGCGGAGCAGGGCGGACGCCTCCCCGGTCCCGGCCGCGGGGAGGTCGGCGACCCGGGTGCCGCGTCCCCGGCGTGACTCCACCAGTCCGGCGACCTCCAGCTCCCGATAGGTACGCGCGACCGTGCCGACGGCCAGGCCGAGGTCGCCCGCGAGCTGGCGCAGCGGTGGCAGCCGCTGACCGCGGGCGAGCACACCGTCGTTGATCAGTGCGGCGAGTTGCCGGCGTAGCTGCTCATAGGGGGGTGTCGGGTCGGTGGACCGCACCGTCAGCGCCGGAAGGTCGGTCATGCCGATCTCCTGCCGGTCAGCCGGGCCGACGGCAGCACCAGGAAGGCGCCGCACCAGGCGGCGGCCACGAACGCCACGAGCGCCAGCGCCGACAGTGCGGGCCCCGCCGACGCCCACAGCGGCTCATCGCAGATCTGCGCGAGCGACATCATCGCCATGCCCGCGGCGGCGGCGACGCCCATGAAGGGCACGAGCACGAGTACGCCGGCGGCCGCCGTGACGACCTCGGCCGAGCGCCGCCGCGAGACGTCGTCGACGCGGAGGGCGTCGGCCGACGGCGGGCGTCGCACCGCGCGGCGCAGCGCGAGACCGGCCAGCGCCAGTCCGCCGAGAACCACGACGAGGCCGGGAACGGTGTAGTAGGCGCCGGGCCAGAGCCACTCGGACACCTGTGGGGACCCGTCCGCGGCGCAGGCCGACGCCTGGGTCGTGGCGTTCCATCCCCGCGAGGCGCCCACGGCCGTGGTGAAGGTCGCCAGCGCGAAGAGGGCGACCGTCGCGACGCAGACGAGCACGCCGAGCACCGGTGGCACATAGTCGAGGTGCCGGCGGATCCGCAGCTCGGCACGGCGCACCTGCCCCGACTGCGCCGGCATGCACAGCTCGCCGATCAGCGCCCCGGCCAGCACGCTGCCGACGAACACGGGCGCCGCGACCATCGCACCGCGCGCCGATTCACTCGCCGACATCGCGGCGACGGCGCCGATGGCGCCGACCAGCATGCCCGCCCACCGCCACCTGCCGGTCCGGACCACCGCGCGGCTGTCCCCGCCGACCGGCGTCCGCGTGCGGCCCGCCGGCACGGCGTCGTCCGCGTCGAGCGCGTCGTCCCAGCCGGTCGCGGCCGGCGGGCGAAGCGGCCACAGGAAGCGAATCACGATCAGGGCGCCGGTGGTCAGGGCGAGCATCACCGTGATCGTCAACGCCAGTATGGGTACGTACCACATCGCAGTGCCTCCTTGTATCAAGTAGTTGATACAAGGAGGCACTGCGATGTGTCAACACAAGTCGCGATCGGTGTCAGTGCTTCCTGGACAGCAGCAGGCCGAACTGGAGGCCGGTCGAGTCGGCCCGGGGGTCCGGGTGGGCGGTGGCCTCCGCGGTCAGGCCGAGCCGGTCGAACAGGTCGTCCCACCAGGCGCGGGTCTCCAGGCGCTGCTCGGTGGCCGCGTGGATCAGGAAGTAGGGGTTGTAGAAGGCGAGGGCCAGGCCGTGCGTGCCGAGCACCGGGGCGAGCGGCTGGTGGTCCATCTCGACGACCAGCCAGCGCGCCTCGGGGTAGCGCTCGAACGTGCCGGCCAGCAGCTCCTCGACCGCCGCCGGCCCGGCCTGCTGCATGAACTCCTGCAACACGAACGCGGTCATGAAGCAGACGCCCTGCCCGCCGGCGGGCAGGTCGAGCTCCAGGGCGTCGGTCGCCTCGCCCCGGGCCAGCCGCATCCGGTCCTCCAGGCCCAGCTCGGCCCGCCGGCGCTCGCCGAGCACGATCGAGCCCTGGTTCGGTTCGACGCCGATGCCGCGCAGACCGGGCCGGGCCACCAGCAGGTCCATCAGGAAGCTGCCGTCGCCGCAGCCCAGGTCGACGATGGTGTGCGGCGGGTCGGCGGCGGCGTTCAGCAGCTGCTCGACAAGGGGCAGCGCGTCGTAGGCGCCGATGCCGCAGCTGCCGGCGCCGACCTTCGTGGTGTTGCGCGACGCGTACCGGGTGCCGTCGCGCAGCACGTCGCCGAGCTGCTCCATGGTCGGTGCGTAGCCGCCGACCAGCATCTCGTACCAGGGTGCGAACGTGCGCACCTCGCGGCCCTTCGCGCTCAGCGACCAGCCGCCGGACTCGTGCACGGTGTAGCCCTCGTTGCGCAGGTAGCGCAGCAGCGTCGCGGTGCGCACCGGGTCGAGACCGAGCCGCTTGGCCAGGTCGTCGGACTGCTGGCCGGGATCGTCCGCGAGGGCCGCGAGGACACCGAGGTCGAGGGCGTGATGCAGGGCCTGTGCCAGGAAGAACTGCCGGACCGGTTGGATGTGCTCGATCAGCCGGCGTTCGAAGTCGTCGGTCAGCATTCGGTGTCCCTTTCGTCAGGAGTGAGGCTTCTCAGTCGGGTGAGCGCGGCGGCGAGCCGGTCCTGGTCCTCCCAGGACCCGACGCTGATCCGGAGCCAGCCGGGCAGGCCGAGCGGGGCGCAGTCCTTGACCCGGATCCGGTCCTCGGCGAGCCCGTCGACGAGCGCGCCCAGCGCGCCGCGCGGCCGGGCCAGGACGAAGTTCGCCTCGGTCGTGCGTACGTCCGCGAACAGGCCGCTGCCGCGCAGCGTGGCGCAGAGCGCGGGCCGGGCCGCGCGGACGTGCGCGGCGAGCCGGTCCAGGAACTCCGGCTCCTCGAGCAGCCCGGCAACGGCGTTCAGGCTCACCGCGTCGATCGGCATGAAGCGGCGCAGCGGGGTGAGCCGGGCGATCGCCGGTGCCGCCCCGATCAGGCAGCCGATCCGGATGCCGGCCAGCCCGGCGGCCTTGGCGAAGCTGCGGTAGACGAGCAGCCGCGGGTCGGTGCCGGCGCCGGCCGCGCCTCCGCGGCCGGGCAGCACCCCGGTGCCGGAGGAGAACTCCTGGTAGGTCTCGTCGAGGAACACGTAGGCGGCGGTGGCCCGGACCGTTTCGATCCACTCGGTCCGCAGCAGGTTGCCGGTCGGGTTGCCGGGCTGGGCGAGAAAGACCATGTCGCCGGCGCCGGGCGCCGGGTCGAGGTCGCCGGGCAGCCAGTCCGGGCCGAGCGGGATCGGCCGGAACGGCTTGCCGTTCGCCTCGACCCGGTCCCGGTAGCCGTCGAAGCCGGGCTCGACACCCCAGCCGCGGTCGGCGAGCGTCAGCGCGCAGTCGACCGCCTCGTCGACGCCGGCGGTCAGCAGGACCGAGTCGGTGGCGACGCCGAAGTGCTCGGCGGCCCGCGCCGTGACCTCCTCCATGAGCCCGCGCGGATAGCGGTGCAGCCGGTCGGCGGCGTCGATGACGCGCTTCACCGCGCTCACCGGCGGGCCGATCGGGCTCTCGTTCCAGTCGAGCAGGGCGTCCAGGTCGGCGGACGGATGGGCGGCTACCACAATTACCTCCTGAGGTGGTCGGCGACGCCGAGGAAGCCGGTCAGGGCGTCGCCGACGGCCGCGTGATTGGCGGGGTCGAGCAGGAAGAAGTGCGCGCCGGGGAAGACGGCGACCGTGCAGGACCCGCTGGTGCGGGCCGCCCAGGCGGACAGCTCCGCCGGATCGACGTACGGGTCGTCGGTACCGCCGAGCGCGAGGATCCGGGCACGCAGCGCGCCGGATCCGGCCTGCCGGGTCGCCTCCACGTCGAGGGCGGTGTCGTGCCGGAAGAGGCGGATCAGGTGGTCGCGCCAGTAGGCGTCGGCCAGCAGCTCCGGGGCGGTGTTCCCGGCCGCCGCGAGGAACGCGGCGATCTCGTCGTCGGTCAGGCCGTGCAGGGCGCCGAGCGGTACGCCGTGCGGCTTGCGCCCGCTGATCACCAGCCCCTCGCAGGCCGCGGGTGCCGAGGAGGCCACGGCCATCGCGAGGGCCGCGCCGAGGCTGTGGCCGAGCAGGACGGTCGGCAGCGGGTCGCGGGCGGCGAGGTCACCGGCCACCCCGGCGGTGACCTCGGCGAGGGTGGTCCCGGGCGGCTCGTCGAAGCGGCGCTCCCGGCCGGGCAGCGCGACGCCGAGCAGCTGCACCGGGTCCGGCAGCCGGGCGAACAGGCCCCGGAACGCGGTCGGCCCGGCCGCCGCGTACGGAAACACCACCAGGCGGTACGCGAAGTCCGTGCCGCCGCGGCGCAGGGGGAAGAGCCAATCCGTCATGGCCGGACCCGCGCCGCGATCGTCACCGGCTCCACGGCCACCACGTCACGCGCGGCGAGCGCGTCGAGCAGTTCCCCGGACCGCGCACCGTACGCGAGCAGGCTGTGCCCCGGCAGCCGGCGGCGCCGCAGCTGCTCGCGGGTCACGCTGAGCTGCGGCGCGTCGATCGGGGTGACCGTCACGTCGTGGCCGCCGGCCCAGTCCCGGACCGCGGCGGCCGCCGAGGAGTACCGCCGCGGCACCTCGACAAGCGCCTGCACGTAGGCGGTCCCGCCGGGCCGCAGTATCCGGGGCGCCGCGTCCAGGGTCTGCCGGACCAGCCGGTCCGCCGTGGACTGGCCCCACTCGCTGTCCTCGGTGGACCGGATCCGGGGCAGCGTCGGTGTGTTGAAGATCAGAGCTCCGAACCGGTCGTCGCCGGGCACGGTGAACGAGGCGATGTCCGCCACGGCGAAGCCGGCCTCGACCCCGTTGAGGACGCCGTTCCACCCGGCCAGCCGGGCGCAGCGCGGGTTGGGGTCGATGCCCGCGACGGTCCCGCACCGCGCGGCGGCGTTGACGGCCAGGAAGCCGCCCCCGCACCCGACGTCGAGCAGCGTGTCGTCGATCCGGTCGACGGTGGCCAGCGCCAGCAGGCTCGACGCGTGCGGCGGCATCACCAGGCCGGGCCCGGTGTTCGCCCGGACCTGCTGCGGCCCGGTACAGGTGAACAGCTGGTCGGAGACGAAGAACCGGGACCGGTACGGGGTGATCGACACGGTGCCGCGGTAGCCGTCCCCGGCCGTCGCGAGCAGGCCGAGGTCGCGCAGCAGCTCGATGAGTTCCCGGTCGAGGCCCCCGCGTACCAAGTCGGCGGGAACCCGCGCGTTGAGGATGAAGAGCCAGGTCAGGACGGCTACCGGGCCCGGCGGTACCGGGCCGGCGAAGAACGCGTAGCGCGCCGGGTCGCCCAGCAGGTGTTCCGGGCTCGGCGCGCCGAGCAGGCCCGCGGCCCGGTCCGCGTCGAACCCGGCGCCGCGCAGGTGCCCGGCCAGCGCCCGCAGGCCCGCCGGGCAGGTCAGCTCGGCCGGGAGCTCGGCGAGGTCCGGCCTCATCCGGCAGCGCCGCCGTTACGGTGCACGACCGTGGCGATCTCCCGCAGCACGCGGTGCTTGTAGACGTCGTCCGGGCTCAGCACGCCCGCGCCGTACCGCTGCTCGGCGCCGGCGACGAGCCGCAGCACCCCGATCGAGGTGCCGCCGATCACGAAGAAGTCGTCGCCGCCGTCGCCCGGGTCGAGGCCGAGGTCGCGGCACGACCCCACGGCCCACCGCTCGATTTCGTCCAACTTGCTCATGCCGCCGTTACCTCCCGCTCGTTGTGCGCCGCGCCGGCCCGCAACCGGGCGGCGAGGGCGCTGATCGTGGCGCAGATGTAGAGGTCGGCGATCGACACCGGGTGCCCGGCGAGCGTCTCGCCGAGGATGGTGTGCACCCGGACCAGCGCCAGCGAGTCGCCGCCGACCTCGAAGAACCAGTCGTCGCGGCCGAAGTCGCGGTGCCCGAGAACGTCACGCCAGGCGGTGGCGATGATCTCCTCGAGGCTGTCGGCGGAGGGCGGGCCGCCCTCGTCGCCGCGGGGTGGAGAGCCCGGCGGGCCGGCGATCTCCAGGAGCCGGGCGTAGTCGACCTTGCCGTTCGGGTTCACCGGCAGCTCGTCGACGACCGCCCACCGCCAGGGCAGGGCGTGGCCGGGCAGGTGCCGGGCGGCGAAGTCGCGCACCTCGTCGGGCCGGGGTGCGCGGCCGGCCGGCACGAGCGCGGCCAGCAACTGCTTGTCGCCGTCGGCGAGCGGCACCACGGCCACGGCCGCGTCCCGGACGTCGGGGTGCCGGCGCAGCACGGCGGCGACCTGGTCGGGCTCCACCCGGAACCCGCGGATCTTGACCTGCCGGTCGCACCGGCCGAGGAACACCAGGTTGCCGCCGGAGTCCCAGCGCACCAGGTCGCCGGTGCGGTAGAGGCGGCGGCCGTCGCCGCGGCCGAACTCACCGAACGCCGCAGCGGTCTCGGCCGCCCGCCCGGCGTAGCCGAGCGCCAGGCCGTCGCCGTAGGCGAACAGCTCGCCGACCGCGCCCGGCGGCAGGTCGCGGCCGTCCGGGTCGAGGACCAGGACGCCGGTGCCCGCGATCGGTCTCCCGATCGGCACCGCGTGCGCCGCGACGGACACCGGGTCGTCGAGGTGGTGGACGGTGGTGAACGTGGTGTTCTCGGTCGGCCCGTACGCATTGGTGACGCGCAGGCCCGGGCAGGCGCGCAGGATCTCGGCCACCGCGCCCGGCGGCAGGGCCTCGCCGCCGGTGACGAGCTGGACGACACCCCGGAACCCGTCCGGCCGGTAGTCGGCGGCCAGCCGGAGCAGGCCGGTGGTGAGGAACAGGCCGGTGATCGCCCGGTCGCGCAGGAACGCCGCCAGGCCGTTCGGGGTGGGGCTGCCGGCGAGCACCTCGACGGTACCGCCGGCGAACAGCGGCGCGAAGATCTCCAAGGTGGACGCGTCGAACGCCAGCGGTGCGAGCCGGGCGAAGCGGGCCGCCGCGCCGGGCGACAGGAACCCCGGCTCGTGCAGCAGCCGGACCACGGCCCGGCACGGGATCATCGCGCCCTTCGGCAGGCCGGTGGTCCCCGACGTGAAGGCGATGTAGGCGACCCGGTCCGGGTCCCCGGCGGCGGGGACCGGCGGGACGGCGCCCGCGGTGGCGTGCGGGTCGACCACCGGGATCGTCCGCCGCCCGTCCGCCGCCGCGCCCAGGCCGGCGAGCCGGTCCGGCTCGCCGAGTACCACCCGCGCGCCGGCGGCGTCCAGCATCGCCGTCACGATGGCGGTCGGGGTGTCCGGGTCGATGCCCACGTAGGCCGCGCCGATCCGGAGGATGCCGAGCACCGCCACGATCTCCTCGGCGCAGCGCCCCACGGCGAGGCCGACCCGGTCGCCCACCCCGGCACCGGCGGCGACCAGCACGGCCGACTGGGCGGCGGCCGCCGCCATCAGCTCGCGATAGGTGAGCGTGCGGGCCGGATCGGCGTCGCGGACGGCCGTCGCGTCCGGGTCGCGCGCGGCGACCTCCTCGATCAGCTGCCACAGGCCGCGTGTGGCGTCGGCGTCCGGTCCCGGCTCCCACGCGTCGAGGCGGCGGCGCTGGGCGGCGCCGATCGTGCGCACCGCGGCCAACGGCCCGCCGGGCGCCGCGGCCATCTCGGCAAGGGCCCGGTCGAAGCCGGCCGCCAACTCCATCGCCTCCGCCGGGGACAGCACCGAGGTGGCGTACTCCAGCTCCAGCGTGGGCGCCGGCCGCCAGGCCAGCACGTGCAGCATGGCGTCGTAGGCGGTGCCGCCGGTGTGCCCGAGGCGTACGTCGAACCGCGTCCCGCCGGCCGTCAGCACGCCGGGCAGCAGCTCGTCGTGCGCGCCGAAGGCGACCTGGACCAGCGGGTTGCGCGACCGGTCGCCGCGGCCCGCGCCGAGCGCGGCGACGATGTCCTCGAAGGCGGCGCCGTCGAAGCCGGACGACTCCCGGGTCGCCCGGCCGGTGCCGCGCACGTAGTCGGCGACCGTGCCGCCGGGCGGTACCTCGCAGGCGACCGGGGCCAGCCCGGTCGGCCCGCCGATCACCCGCATCTCGGTCGCGGTCGTCCTGGCGGCCGTCGGCACGCCGACCAGGAGCCGGGTCACCGCGGCCCGGCGCGCCACGGTCAGCGCCCACGCGGCCAGCAGGACGACGTTGCGGCTGACACCCAGCGACCGTGCCAGCGCCGCGCAGCCGGCGGCGGCGTCCCCGGTCAGCGTGAACGGCAGCCGGGCGCCGGCGTAGTCGCGGACCTCCGGGCGCACCAGGTCGCTCGGGATCTCCACCACGGTGGGCCAGCCGGCGAGCATCGCGGCGCGCCGGCCGGCCAGGTCCGGCCCGGCGGTGGCCAGCGACTCCATGCCCGGCTCCGGCTCGCCGCCGGGATCCGCCGGTGACCGGTCCCGGTAGCCCGCGGCGATCTCCCGCCACAGCAGGCCCGCGCTCCAGCCGTCCAGGATCACGTGGTGTGCGAGGACGGACAGCACCGACCGCCCCGGCGCCACCCGGGTCAGCACGAACACGACGGGCGGCCGTTCGTACGGGCGCAGCAGCCGGGGCGCCGCCGGGGCGAGCAGCCGGTGCACGAGCTCCACGGCGTCGGCGCCGGCCGGCTGCGGCGGCAGGTCCTGCTCGGCGACGACCGGATCCCAGGCGGCCAGCACCCGGTACCCGGCCCGGCCGGTGCCGGGGTCCCGGGTGCAGATCGTCCGCAGCGACGCGTGCCGCCGGGTCGCCCGGTCAAGCACGGCGCGCAGCCGGTCGACGTCGAGCGCGCCGGTGATCTCGGCGCTGACCAGGACGTGGAACGGCGAGTGCCGGCCCGCCAGGACCGGCTCGGCGGACAGCATCCCCTCCTGGACCCGGGTGACCGGACCCTCGGCGGTATGACCGCCCACCACATCGGAACTCCGCATGGAAGCCGATTAGATTCGCCGCCGCCGCACCGGGCCAGGCAATCCGACCGGCAAGAACGGTGCCGGTCCGATTGCCTGGTCCGATGGTCCGCGCCGTCCGTAGGTTCGGCGTCCATGACGGGCGTTCCGGGGCAGTTCCCCTACGATGCCGGCCTGCACCCGGCCGGCTATCGCAGCAGGTTGTGGACCATGCGGCAGCTCGCCGGCCTGCACAGCGCCGCGTCGACGAACGAGCGGTTCCGCTACCTGCTGGGCATGGGCGAGACCGGCCTGTCGCTCGCCTTCGACCTGCCCACCCAGCACGGGCTCGACCCGGACGAGCCGGCCGCCGCGGGCGAGGTCGGCCGCACCGGCGTCTCGATCGCCACGGTCGACGACCTCGCCGCGGTGTTCGCCGAGATCCCACTGGAGAAGGTGTCGGTCTCGTTCACCATCAACGCGACCGCGCCGATGCTGCTCGCCATGTGGATCGTCGTGGCCGAGGAGTCCGGTGTCGATCCGGCGACGCTGCGCGGCACCCTCCAGAACGAGATTCTCAAGGAGTTCCTGGCCCGCAAGGCGTACATCTACGATCTGCCGACGAGCATGCGCTACGCGCTCGACGTCATCGAATTCTGCGTACGGAATCTGCCGGCCGTGAATCCGATCTCCATCTCCGGCGGGCACGTCCGGGAGGCGGGCGCCGACCGCGCGCTGGAGCTGGCCTGCGCGCTGGCCAACACCGACGAGTACCTCGCCGGCCTGGCCGCCCGCGGCCTGGACGTGGACACCGTGGCGGCCCGGTTCAGCTTCATCTTCGGTACCCACATGGAGCTGCTCGCCGAGGCGGTGAAGTTCCGGGTGGCCCGAGCGATGTACGCCGAGCGCATGCGCGACCGGTGGGGTGCGACCGAGCCGCGCGCCATGCGGATGCGCATCCAGGCCAACACGTTCGGCTCGGCGCTTGCACACCAGGAACCGCTCAACAACATCGTCCGGGCCACCGTGCAGGCGCTGGCCGCGGTGCTCGGCGGCGTCCAGTCGCTGCACGTGTGCAGCTTCGACGAGGCGCACCGCACCCCGGGCCGGCTCGGCGCCCGGGTCGCCCTGCGTACCCAGCAGATCCTCGCCGGCGAGACCGACCTCGCGCGGTACGCCGACCCGCTCGGCGGCTCGGCCGCGGTGGAGCAGGTGCGGCTCGCGCTGACGGCCGAGGTGCGGCAGTGGCTCGACCGGATCGAGCGCCACGGCGGGATGAGCGAGTGCATCCGCTCCGGCTGGCTGGAGGCCGAGGTCGAGACCATGGCGTACGCGAACCCGGGCCCCCGCGTCGGTGTACCGGACGCCACCCCGTCCGCGGCCGAGGACGCGCTGATCGCCGCGGACCGGCACACGCCCGCCGCGATCCCGCCGCGCACGGTCCACCGCCGGGCGTGCGCCGCCGAGCTCCGCGTGCTGCGCGACGACGCCCTCGGCGGCCGCAACGTGCTGCCCGCCCTGATCGCCGCGGTCCGGGCCCGGGCGACGCTCGGCGAGCTGCGCGTGGCGATGCAACCCGAACCGCTCAGCCCGATCGGAGGTCACTGACCATGCCGGAGAAGTTGGTGGAGGCGGTGCGTGCCGACGCCGGTGCCCGCGCCATCCTGAACAGCCCGCTACCGGACTCGTATCGCGCGGCCTTCCTGCGGCGCGAGGACGAGGGCATCTTCGACGGCGCCGCGGACCGCGACGTGCGCCGCTCGATCCACATCGGTGACGTACCGATGCCCGAGCTGGCCCCGGACGAGGTGCTGGTCGCGGTCATGGCCGCCGCGGTCAACTACAACACCGTCTGGTCGGCCATGTTCCAGCCGCTGTCCACGTTCGGCTTCCTCGACCACTTCGCCCGGCAGGGCGGATGGGCCACCCGGCACCGCCGCGACTACCACGTGGTGGGTTCGGACGCCGCGGGCGTGGTGGTGCGTACCGGGTCCGCGGTACGGCACTGGTCGGTGGGGGACCGGGTGGTGGTTGCCGCGCCGTACATCGACGAGCAGGATCCCATGGCGCAGCGCGACGGCATGCTCTCGCATGACTTCCGCGCCTGGGGCTTCGAGACCAACTTCGGCGCGTTCGGCCAGTTCGCGGTCGCCAAGGCCACCCAGCTGATCGCCAAGCCGCGGCACCTTTCCTGGGAGGAGGCCGCCTGCAACACGCTCTGCCTCGGCACCGCGTACCGGATGCTGATCGGACCGGGCGGCGCGCGGATCAAGCTCGGCGACGTGGTGCTGGTCTGGGGCGCGGCGGGCGGGCTCGGCGCGTACGCCGTGCAGCTGTGCCGCCAGGCCGGCGCGATCACCGTGGGGGTTGTCGGCTCGACGGACAAGGCCGACCTGCTCGACCGGCTCGGCTGCGACGTCGTCCTCAACCGCCACGACGTCGGCCTCACCGGCGACGAGGCCGACGGGGTCGACGAGTGGCGCGCACTGGGCACGGCCATCCGCAAGCACACCGGCGAGGACCCGCACGTCGCGTTCGAGCACGTCGGGCGGGCGACGTTCGCCGCGTCGGTGTACGTCGTGCGGCGCGGCGGAACGGTGGTCACCTGCGGATCGAGCAGCGGGTACGACCACCGCTACGACAACCGGCACCTGTGGATGAAGCTCAAGCGGGTGATCGGCAGCCACGGCGCCAACGCGCAGGAGTCGGTGGAGGCCAACCGGCTGGTCGCACTGGGCCGGATCGTGCCGACCCTGTCGCGCACCTTCGGCCTCGACGCCGCCGCCGAGGCGACCCGGCTGGTGCAGACCAACGCGCACGAGGGCAAGGTCGGCGTGCTCTGCCTGGCCGAGCGGGAGGGCCTCGGCATCGAGGACGAGGCGCTGCGTGCCCGGGTCGGCGAGGACCGGCTGCGCCTGTTCCGTGACCACGCCGCCCGGCGGCCGTCGTGAACCGGACCGTGCCCGGTGTCTTCGCCGAGCGGGTCGCGCGGGCACCGGACGCGGTCGCCGTGTCCTGCGGCGACCGGCGGCTCAGCTACGCCGAGCTGGACGCCTGGGCCGGCGACGTGGCGCGGCGCCTGGCCGCGCGCGGCGTGCGCCCCGGCAACCGGGTCGGTGTTGCCGTCCGGCGCTCGGCCGACCTGGTCGCCGCCCTGCTGGGCGTACTCACCGCCGGCGCCGCGTACGTCCCGGTCGAGGTGGGCGACCCGTTCCGCCGGCGGGCCGCGCTGCTGGCCGACGCCGGGGTGACCGTGCTGCTGGCGGACGAGGCGGCGGAGAAGGAGGTCGAGCGGCACGGCCTGCCCGTCGTGCCGGCCGCCCGGCGCCGCGCGGCCGGCGCCGCGCCGGGCGCCACCGCCGGCCCGTCCGACCCGGCCTACCTGCTGTACACATCGGGCTCCACCGGCGAGCCCAAGGCCGTCGTCGTCGAGCACCACAGCATCGTGAACCTGGTCGTCGACCCCGGGTACGTGCGGATCACCCCCGCCGACCGGGTGCTGCACCTCGCGCCGGTCGCGTTCGACGCCGCCACCTTCGAGATCTGGGCGCCGCTGCTCAACGGCGCCCGGCTGGTGGTCGCGCCGCCCGGCCCGCCGCTCGCCGAGGAGATCGAGAACCTGGTCCACGAGCAGGGAATCACCGTGCTCTGGCTGACCGCCGCGCTCTTCCACCGGCAGATCGACGAGCGGCCGGACACGTTCCGCGGCGGCCTGCGTACGGTCATCGCCGGCGGCGACGTGCTGTCGCCCGGCCACGTCGGCCGGCTCCTCGCGCACGCGCCCGGCCTGGCGGTCGTCAACGGGTACGGCCCGACCGAGGCCACCACGTTCGCCTGCACCCACCGGGTCACCGCGGCCGACGTCGCGCCCGGGCCGATCCCGATCGGACGGCCGATCCGCGACGTCACCGCCGAGGTCCGCGACGCCGCCGGCCGGCCGGTCGCCGACGGGGTGACCGGCGAGCTGTGGATCGGCGGCGAGGGGGTGGCGCGCGGCTACTGGCGGCGGCCCGCGCTGACCGCGGCGGCGTTCGTCCGCGACCCGGCCGACGGTGCGGTCCGCTACCGCACCGGTGACCTGGCCCGGCGCCGGTCCGACGGCGTTCTCGAGTTCCTCGGCCGGGCCGACGGCCAGTTCAAGCTGCGCGGGTACCGGGTCGAGCCCGGCGAGATCGAGAGCGCGCTGGCCGGTCATCCGGCGGTGCGGGAGGCGGCCGTCGCGGTGCGCGCCAACCAGCACGGCGATCCGCGGCTCGTCGCGTACGTGGTGCCCCGCGGGCCGGAGCCGGTCGACCGGCGCGGGCTGCGCGACCACCTCAGCGACCGGCTGCCCCGCCACCTGGTGCCGGCGGTCTTCGTGGTCGTCGCCCGGCTACCCCTCACCACCAACGGGAAAGTCGACCGCGGTGCCCTGCCGACGCCGCGGTGGCAGAGAAAGGACACCTATGTCTGAGATCCTGCTGCGCCTGTGGCGCGAGTCGCTTGGCGTCGCCGACGCGGGACCCGACGACGACTTCTTCGAGCTCGGCGGCGACTCGCTGGTCGCCACCCAGCTCGTCGCCCGGCTGCGCGAGGAGCTGGGCGTCGCCGTCACCCTGCTCACCGTCTTCGAGAACCCCACCGTCGCCGAGCTCGCCCTGGAACTGGAGCCGGCGGTTGTCACGCCCTGAGTACCGGCGCAACGTCCGGCTGTGGGTCGCGGGCACCGGCATCTCGGTCGCCGGCGACGCCGCGCTGTCGGTGGCGCTCTCGGTCTGGGTCAAGGAGCTGACCGGCTCCAACGGCCAGGCCGGCCTCGCCTTCCTCGCGTTTCTGGCGCCGCGGCTGCTCACCCCGTTCACCGCGGTGCTGGCCGACCGGCTGCGCCGCCGGCCGCTGGTGGTGGTCCTCAACCTGCTCCTCGCCGCCTGGGTCAGCCTGGCCCTGCTGGTCGACGGCCCGGCCGGCGTGCCGCTGCTCTACCTGGTGCTGTTCGGCGTCGGCCTCGGCACCGGGCTGCATCACGCGGCCGGCACCGCCCTGCTGACCCGGCTGGTGCCCGCCGAGCGGCTCGGCGCCACCAACGCGGTGCTGCGCACCGCGCAGGAGGTCGGCCTGCTGGTCGCGCCCGCGGTGGGCACGGCGCTCTACGTGGCGTTCGGCGCCCGTGCGGTCGCCGCCCTCGACGCGGCGACCTTCGTGCTGTGCGCCGCGCTGGTCGCGGCCGTGCGGGTGCACGAGCCCCGGCCGGAGCCGCGGCGGGGAA
This sequence comes from Amorphoplanes digitatis, assembly GCF_014205335.1. Classification (NCBI taxonomy): domain Bacteria; kingdom Bacillati; phylum Actinomycetota; class Actinomycetes; order Micromonosporales; family Micromonosporaceae; genus Actinoplanes; species Actinoplanes digitatis. The sequence continues at coordinate 2,792,075 of NZ_JACHNH010000001.1, forward strand.
GCCGCTGGGCCGAGCTGACCGCGGGCCTGGTCCACGTGGCCGGCACCGCCGGCATCCGGCGGGTGGTGCTCGCGATGGGCGGCGCCCTGCTCGTCTTCGGCTTCTTCGAGTCGATCGTCTTCGCGGTCGTCGACGAGGGGCTGCACCGGCCCGCCGCCTTCCTCGGGGTGCTCGCCACCGTGAAGGGCGCCGGCTCGGTCGCCGGCGGGCTGCTGGCGGTGCGGATCGTGCGGGGGCTGCCGGCGGGCGGCGAGGCCCGGTTGACCGTGCTCGGCCTGGGCCTGCTCGGCCTCGGGTCGGCCGTGATGCTGCTCCCGGCGGTTCCGGCGGTGCTCGCCGGTGCCGCGGTGGTGGGGCTCGGCATCCCGATGGCGATCGTCGGCCTGTTCACCGTCGCCCAGCAGCACACCCCGCCGCACCTGCAGGGCCGGGTGGCCGGCGCGGCCGGCACGCTCGTGACCGCGCCGCAGGTGGCCTCGGTGGCCGTCGGCGCCGTGCTGATCGGCTGGGTCGACTTCCGCGTCCTGCTCGCGGTCGTCGCCGCGACCGTTCTCCTGGCGGCCGGCTGCCTCGCGGCACGGACCCGCACCGGCCGGGCCGCCGACACCGGCGTGCTGCCGGAAGACCTGCCGACCAAGGTGAGCTGAGGTAGCCGATGTGTGGAATCGCGGGAATCCTGGCCTTTGACGGAGCCGCCACGGGCGAGGAGGTCCGTGCCGCGATGGCGGCGTCGCTGGACCGCCGCGGCCCGGATTCCGGTGGCGTGTGGCAGGACGAATACGTCACCCTGATCTTCCGCCGGCTCGCCGTCATCGACCTGGCCGGCGGCGGCCAGCCGATGGTGGCCGAGGAGGACGGACGGGTCCTCGCGGTGCTGAATTACACCGGCGAGGTCTTCAACTTCGCCGAGCTGCGCGACGATCTGCGGCGGCGCGGGCACCGTTTCCGTACCCGCAGCGACACCGAGGTGGTGCTGCGCGCGTACCTGGAATGGGGCGCGGCCTGCGCCGAGCGGCTGGTCGGCATGTTCGCCTTCGCCGTCTGGGACGCGCGCACCCGGGAGCTGCTGCTGATCCGCGACCGGTTCGGCATCTACCCGCTCTACTACCACCGCACCCCGCACGGGGTGATCTTCGGCTCCGAGCCGAAGGCGGTGCTGGCGCACCCGGACGTGCCGGCCGTGGTGGACCTCGACGGCCTGCGCGAGGTGCTGTCCTTCGCACCGATGCCCGGCCGCGGCGTCTACCGGGACGTGCCCGAGGTCGAGCCGGGCCAGATAGTCCGGTTCGGAGTGGGCGGGATGACCGCCACCCGCTACTGGCGGCTGACCGCGCGGCCGCACACCGACGACCTGCCGGCCACCGTGGCCCGGGTCCGGGAACTGCTCGAGGACAGCGTCGCCGGGCAGCTCGTGTCCGACGTGCCGATCTGCGTGCAGCTCTCCGGCGGCCTCGACTCCAGCGTGGTCGCCGCGCTGGCCGCCCGGGCGCTGCGGGAGCGGGACGGAAGCACGCTGCGCACCTTCTCGATCGACTTCGAGGGACACGTCCAGCGGTTCCGGGCCGGCGAGATGTACGGCGACCCCGACGCGCCATACGTCGCCGAGATGGTCCGCCGGCTCGGCAGCGACCACACCGAGGTGGTGGTCGGCTCCGGCGACCTGCTCGACGAGCGGGTCCGCGCCGGTGTGGTGCGCGCCCTCGACATGCCGGCGCCGGCCGGCGAGATGTACACCTCGCTCTACCTGCTCAGCGAGCACATCCGCGGACACTCGACGGTGACCATGACCGGCGACGCGGCGGACGAGTTGTTCGGCGGCTACCGGTGGTTCCACGAGGGCTGGTACCGCGACCGCGACGCGTTCCCCTGGCTGGCCGCGTCGCACCGGATGGAGATGCTCACCGGCCTGCTCCACCGGGACCTGGTCGCCGACCTCGGGCTCGAGGAGCACCAGCGCGACCACTACCATGCCGCGCTGGCCGAGGTGCCGCGGCTGCCGGGCGAGACCGGCCTGGACCGCCGGATCCGGGAGATCACCTACCTCAACCTCACCCGGTACCTGCGGGTCATCCTCGACCGCAAGGACCGGATGGGCATGGCCTCCGCGCTGGAGGGCCGGGTGCCGTTCCTCGACCACCGGCTCGTCGAGTACGTGTTCAACGTGCCCTGGGCGATGCGCAGCTTCGACGGCCGGGAGAAGAGCCTGCTGCGGGCGGCCGCGCGCGACCTGCTGCCGGAGGCCGTGCTGCGGCGTACCAAGGCGCCGTTCCCGTCCACACAGGACCCGGCGTACGCGCGCGGCCTGCGCGCCCGGCTCGCCGCCATCCTGGACGACGACCGCTCGCCGGTACGCCCGCTGCTCGACCTGCGCCGCGCCGAGGCGGTGCTGCACACGCCCGACCACGGCGCCCGCTCCGGCGTCACCCGGCTCAGCCTCGACCTCGCCGTCCAGCTCGACCACTGGCTCACCGGCAACGCCGTCGAGCTGGTCCGATGACGACGATGACGGTGCCGCTGGCCCCGGCGCAGCGCGGCATCTACCTGCTGCACAGCCTCGACACCGGGAGCGCCGCCTACCACGTACCGATCGCGCTGCGGGTCCGCGGCCCGCTGCGCCGCGCCGCCCTCCAGGACGCGGTCGACGCGCTGACCGCGCGGCATCAGGCGCTGCGTACCACGTTCGAGGAGCGCGACGGCGAGCCCGTCCAGGTGGTGCGCGCCGGGCCCGGCGCGCCCCGGGTGCCGGTGCGCTGGGCGGCCGGCCCGGCGCCGGATCTCGCGGCGGCCTCCCGCGCGGTCGTGGCCGCCGCGGCCGAGCCGTTCGATCTGCGGCGGGGACCGCTGTGGCGGGTGGACGTGGTGCCCGCCGCATCCGGCGACCACGCGGTGATGTTCGCCTTCCACCACCTCGTGCTCGACGAGGTGTCGGCCGGCGTGCTGGCCCGGGATCTGCGGACCGCCTACCGCGACCCGGCGGCACTGCGCGCGGTCCCGCCGGGCCGGGAGTACGCCGACTGCTGCCGGAGCCTGCAAGGCGGGCCCGACCCGGCCGCGATGGACTACTGGCGTGCCCGGCTCGGCGGGCGGCCGCCCGGCCTGCTGCCGCACGACGACGTCGAACCGGCCGGGCGGCTGTTCCACGGTGACCGGGTGCCGATCGCCGTCGACCCGGCCGTCGCCGGGCGGCTCGGTGCGTTCTGCGCGGCGCAGCGGATCTCGCCGTTCATGCTGTTCCACGCGGCGCTCACCGCGCTGCTGCACGGCTGGACCGGGCAGAACCGGCTCGCGGTCGGCACCCCGATGGGCGGCCGCGGCGACCCGGCGTACGCCGAGACGGTCGGCTTCTTCCAGAACACCGTCGTCCTTGACTGCGAGGTCGACCCGGCGCAGAACGTCCGCGGCCTGCTCAGGTCGGTCCGGCGTACGGTGCTCGAGGCCGCGCAGCACCGGGACGCGCCGTTCGAGGCCGTCGTCGCCGCGGTCCGGCCGGTCCGCGAGGCCACCCGCAACCCGTTGTTCCAGGCGGCGCTGGTCTACCAGCGGGTCAAGGTCGAGCAGGACTGGACCCTGGACGGGCTGGCCGTCGAGCCGCTGCCGTTCGACTGGCCTGCCGCGCACTTCGACCTGACCCTGACCCTCGTGCACGAGGGCGGGGTGCTCCACGGCGACCTGGCCTACGACACCGGCCGGTTCCGCCGCGCGACCGTCGAGGGGCTGGCCGCCGCCTTCCCGCGACTGCTCGCCGCGATGGTCGCCGATCCGGACCGCACGCTGGCCGACCTGCCCCTGCCGCCGCCGGCATCGCCGCCGCCCGCGCCGCGCCCGCGCCGTCCCGCCGGCGACGGCCCGGTCGAACGGCGCCTCTGCGAGCTGTTCGGCGAGGTGCTCGGCGTCGACGGCGTCGAGCCCGGCGACGACTTCTTCGACCTGGGCGGGCACTCGCTGCTCGCCGGGCGGCTGATCGGCCGGGTCCGCGCCGGCCTGCGCGCCGAACTCTCGCTGCGCGACCTGTTCGAGGAGCCGACCGCGGCCGGCCTGGCCGGGCGGCTGCGGTCCGCAGGCGAACCGCCGACGCGCCGGCCGGACTCCGGGCCGGTGCCGCTCTCCGACGCCCAGCGCGGGCTCTGGTACCTGCACCGGCTGGCGGGCCCGGACCCAGCCTACAACGTGCCGCTGGTGCTCCGCTTCCCGTCCGGTGTCGACCGGGCCGCGCTGCGCGCCGCGCTCGTCGACGTCGTCACCCGCCACGAGCCACTGCGGACCGTCGTCCGGGAGGCCGGCGGCGAGCCGTGCCAGGTCGTCCTACGCCCGGATCAAGCGGCGCCGGACCTGCCGGTCACCGCGACGGACGAGGACCGCCTGACGGGCCTGCTCGCCGGCGCGGCCCGGTTCGCGTTCGACCTGGCCGCTCACGCCCCGATCCGGGCCCGGCTGTTCGCCCTGCCGGGCGGTGTCGACGTGCTCCTGTTGCTGCTGCACCACATCGCCGCCGACGGCCGGTCGCTCGGTCCGCTGGGCCGTGACCTGGGCCGCGCCTACCGGGCCCGGCGCGCCGGCGCCGCACCGGACTGGCCGCCGCTGCCGGTGCGGTACGCCGACTACACCCGGTGGCAGCGCGAGCGCCTCGGCGACGTCGCCGACCCGGCGAGCCTGGCCGGGCGGCAGGCGGCCTACTGGCGGTCGGCGCTGTCCGGCCTGCCGGCGGCACCGGCGCTGCCCGCCGACCGGCCGCGGCCCGCCGCGGCCTCGTACCGCGGGGCCACCGTGGAGGTCGACTGGGACGCCGGCCTGCACCGCGCCGTCGCGGCGCTGGCCCGTCGCCACGACAGCACAGTGATCATGGTGCTGCACGGCGCGCTGGCGGCGCTGCTGTGCCGCATGGGCGCGGGCGAGGACATCCCGATCGGCGTGCCCAGCGCGGGCCGCGCCGACGAGGCCCTCGACGACCTGGTCGGCTACTTCGTGAACACCCTGGTGCTGCGGACCGACCTGACCGGTGACCCGGCCTTCGCCGACCTGCTCGGCCGGGTGCGTGACACCGCGCTGGCCGGGTACGCACACCAGGACCTGCCGTTCGACCTGGTGGTCGACGCGGTCAACCCGGTGCGGTCGCCCGGCCGCCAACCGCTGTTCGACGTCATGCTCAGCGTCCAGCGCGAGGTGGCGGGCGACCTGCCGCTGCCCGGGGTGCCGACCGTGCTCGGCCGGACCGACAGCGGATCGGCCAAGTTCGACCTGTCGCTGAACCTTCAGGAGTTCCACGACCGGGACGGCGCGCCCGCCGGCATCCGCGGCGGGATCGAGTACGCCACCGGCCTTTACGACCGGGCCACCGCCGAGGCGCTGCGCGACCGGCTCGCGCGGGTCCTGCGGGAGGTGAGCGCCGACCCGCTCCGGAGGGTCGGCGATCTCGAACTGCTCGGCCCGGCGGAGCGGCGGGCGCTGCTGTCCGGCGGCAGCCCGCCCGGCTGCCGGCACAGCCCGGCAACGCTGCCGCGGATGGTGGAGCGGCAGGTCGCGCGGACGCCCGGCGCGACCGCCGTCCGGCACGGCACCGCCGCCGTGTCCTACCGGGAGCTGAACCGGCGCGCCAACCGGCTGGCCCGGTGGTTGATCGCCCGCGGCGTCGGCCCGGAGGACCGCGTGGTGCTCGCCCTGCCACCGTCGATCGACCTGGTCGTCGCGCTGCTGGCCGTCAGCAAGGCCGGTGGCGCCTACGTGCCGGTCGATCCGGCCGTTGTCCGCCGCGTGGTCGCCGAGGTACGCCCCGCCCTCGTCCTGACCGACGTCCCGGATGGCCCGGGCGGCCCGGACGACGGCGATGTCCGCGACGAGGAACGGCGCGCGCCGCTCTCGGTGGACAACGCCGCCTACGTCATCCTCACCTCCGGGTCGACCGGCCGGCCCAAGGGCGTCGTGGTGCAGCACCGGTCGCTGGCCCGCTACCTGCGGTACGCCGCCGAGGCCTATCCCGGCGTGCACGGCGACGCGCTCGTACCGTCACCGGCGTCGTTCGACCTGACCGTCACCGGGCTGCTCACCCCGCTCGTGACCGGCGGCACCGTGCGCGTCGGCGACCTCGACGGTGCGGGTACCCCGCCGTCCTTCCTCAAGATCACACCGAGTCACCTGCCGCTGCTGGCCGCCTCCGGCCGGGACGCGCCGACCGTCGACCTGGTCGTCGGCGGCGAGGCGCTGCGCGGCGAGCAGCTGCGCGACTGGCGCGCGCGGCATCCCGGCGCCGCGGTGATCAACGAGTACGGGCCGACCGAGACCACGGTGGGCTGCGCGGCGTATCGGCTGGCACCCGGGCAGCCGACCCCCGAGGGGCCGGTACCGATCGGACGGCCGGTCGCCGGCGGCCGGGTCTACGTCCTCGACCGGCGGCTGCGGCCCCAGCCGGCCGGCGTGACGGGCGAGCTGTACCTCGGCGGCGACCTGGTCGCCCGCGGCTACCTCGGTCTCGCGGGCCCGACCGCGGAGCGGTTCGTCGCCGACCCGTTCGGGCCGCCCGGAGCCCGGATGTACCGGTCCGGCGACCTCGGCCGGTGGAACCACGCCGGCCTGCTGGAGTACCAGGGGCGGTCGGACACCCAGCTGAAGATCCGCGGCGTCCGGGTGGAGCCGGGTGAGGTGGAGGCGGCGCTCACCGGGCACGACCGGGTCGGCGCGGCCGCGGTGATCGCCGGCGACGACACCCGGCTTGTCGCGTACATAGTCACGAGCGGCACCGTCACCGACCGTGAGCTGCGCACCCACCTCGCCGACCGCCTGCATCGGCAGCTCGTGCCGTCCGCCTTCGTCCGCCTCGGCGCGCTGCCGCTCACCCCGAACGGCAAGCTCGACCACCGGGCCCTGCCCGCCCCCGCGGGCGTTCCACCGGTGGGCCGCCCCGCCGCGACCCCCGCCGAGCGCACGCTGAGCAGGTTGTTCGCCGAGGTGCTCGGCGCCGGCGAGGTGGGCGCCGAGCAGAGCTTCTTCGACCTGGGCGGGCATTCGCTGCTGGCCGTCCGGCTGGCCGCGCGGATATCCGAGGAGTTCGGCCGCGGCGTTCCGCTCGGCCGGCTGATCGCGCTGCCGACCGTGGCCGAGCTCGCCGTCGAGCTCGGCCGCCCGGTGGCGACCGGCGGCGTCCACCTGCTGCGCGAGGGCGACCGCGGGCCCGCGATCGTGCTGGTCCATCCGGTCGGCGGGACGGTGTCCTGCTATCGCGACCTGGTCCGGGAGCTGCCCGCCGGCGGATGCGTCGCCGGCTGCGAGAACCCGCCCGGCACCCACCCGCCGGACGGGTCGCTGACGGCGCTCGCCCGGCGGCACGCCGCAGCGCTTGACGAGTTGCTGCCCGAGGGCGAGCTGGTGCTCGCCGGCTGGTCGGTGGGCGGCGTCGTGGCGTACGAGATGGCGGCCCAGCTCGTGGCGCGCGGGCGCCGGGTGGCCGGGCTCGCGCTGCTGGACTCAGTGGCCGTCCGCACCAGCGCGGACCGCGCGGAGGTCACCGCCGGCGCGGACCGCCTGCGGGCGCTGCCCGGCGAGCCGGACTCCGCCGGTGCCGCCGCGCTGCTGGCCGGCTACGGCGTGGACGCCGCCGCGCTGCGTGACCTGCCCGCGCCGGACGCGGCGCGGCTGCTGGGCGGCTGGGCGGACCTGCTCGACCTGGTGGCCGGGCACGAGCCGGTGCCGCTGGCGGTGCCGGCGTGGCTCTTCACCGGCACGGACAACCCGGCCGGGCTACCGGAGCGGATCGTCGCCGGCTGGCAACCGCTGGCGCCGGACCTGACCGTGGTACCGGTCGCCGGCGACCACCACACCCTGCTCCGGCCGCCCTCGGTACGCGCGGTGGCCGCCCGGCTGGCCGGGCTCATGGCGGGGGAGCGGCGATGAGCGACCCGATGCGCGGCTGGTACGACGACGCGGCCGTCCGCGGGCAGCGGCGGCGCATCCTGCACGAGGACCGCGAGCGCGGGCTCGTGCTGTTCCCCGAGAAGGAGATCCCCTATCTGGGGCACGAGGCGGTCGTCGCACTGGCGCCCGCCGCGCGGGACGCGCTCGTCGCCCGCCACCTCTACCAGTACCTGCTGTACACCGTCCACCTCGAGACCAAGGTGGTGAACCGGGGAGTGGCGATGGTGGCCAACGACGAGGCCGACTACGCCATCGCCCCGCAGACCCGCCTCGACGCGTTCAAGATCTATTGCGACGAGGGCTACCACGCCATGTTCAACCTGGACGTCGTCCAGCAGATCGAGCGGGCCACCGGCGTCGCGTCCCTGCCGTACGACTTCCGCCCGCGCCTCGACCGGCTGGACCACACCGCCCACCGCTTCTTCCCGGAGCATCCGCGCCTCGGGCGGCTGCTACAGGTCGCCGTGTTCGAGACGGTGGTGACCGCGACGCTTGCCGACCTGCCGCGCGACCCCACCGTCTACCGGGTGGTGCGCGACGTGGTCGGCGACCACGCCCGGGACGAGGCACACCACCACGCGTTCTTCGTGCGCTTCTTCCGGGAGACCTGGACGCACCTGACCGCCGGTCAGCGCGTCGCGGTGGCCCGCGCCCTGCCGCATCTGATCGACGACTGCCTGCGCCCGGACGTCGCCACGATCCGGCGGTCGCTGATCGCGGCCGGACTTCCGGCACCGGTCGCCGCCGACGTGGTCGCGGACTGCTACGCCGAGCCGGCGGTGCGCGCGGTGATCCGCCGGTCCGCCCGGCACACCCTCGCGCTGGCCGACAGCGTCGGCGCCCTCGACCTGCCGGGCGTGCGGGACATCGTGGGCGAGCTCGGGCTGGCGCGGTGACCGGCCCGCCGCTGTCGCCGGGGCAGCTGGCCATCTGGTACGAGGAGCAGCTGCGGACCGGCTTCAGCAACACCGGCTACTTCGCCGCGACCATCGCGGGCGACCTCGCCGAGGAGGTCGTCGCCCGGGCCTGCCGGGCGATCGTCGGCCGGCACCCGGCGCTGCGCACGCTGGTGGCCGTCACCGGCGGCCGGCCGGCGCTGTCGCCGCGGCCGGCGGACGCCGGCATCGCATACGAGATGGTGCCGCTGCCCTGCCCACCGGGCGGCGAACGGGCCGCGGTGCGCGCCTGGCGGGCCACGTCCGGCAAGCTGGCCTTCGACCTGACCGCGGAGCCGCCGATCGCGTTCACGCTGCTGCGGCACGGGCCCGGCCGGCGGACCCTGCTCGTGGTGGTGCACCACATCTGCTTCGACGGCCGGTCGAAATTCGTCTTCGCCCGGGAGTTCACCGGCGCCCTGCGCGCGCTGTCGGCCGGCCTGCCGTTCGATCCGCCGCCGGTGCCGTCCCCGTCCTGGCCCGGCGAGTCCGCGGAGCTGATCGGCGAGGCGGCCGGCTACTGGGCCGGCATCGTGCCGGACTGCCCGCCGCTCGTGCTGCCACTCGCCGAGCACCCGTCCGGCGCGGCGCCCTCGGCCGCGGCGTCGCTGGGCGCGGCGCCCTCGGCCGCGGCGTCGCTGCGCGCGGCGCCCTCGGCCCCGGCTTGCCTGCGCGCGGCGCCGGAGTTCACGGTCGGCGCCGAGCAGCGGCGGCGTCTCGCCGGGCTCGCCGCCGACGGCGGGACCACGTTGTTCGGCGGCCTGCTCGCGGTGCTGGCCGCCCAGTTGCACGCCTACGGCAACGAGCGCGCGGTGCTCAGCGTGCCGGTCGACGTGAGCACCGCCGGGACGCGGGACCTGATCGGCCCGGCAGTCAACGTCGTGCCGGTGGCGCTCGACCTGCCGCGGGCCGCCACGTTCCGGTCGCTGCTCGCCGCGTCGGCCGCCGCGGGCGCGACCATCAAACGGTACCGGCGGGTGCCGTTCCGCGAGCTCGCCGCCGGCCGGCCCTGGTCGGCCGGCGCGCGGGCACTCTTCGCCCAACTCTCGCTGTCCTGGCTCCGGCTGCCGGCCGAGCTGCCCGAGGTGCCCGGCCTCGATGTCGCCTGGGACTTCGTCGCCCCCAACACCGCGCCGACCTTCGCGTGTGCGATCCAGGCCCGCGACGCGGGCGACCACCTGGTCCTGCGGTTCGACCACGCGGGCGCGTCGCTGGACTCCGCCGCGGCGGACGAGATGGCCGCCCTGTTCCGGGAGACCACCGCGGCCGTGCTCGCCGCCCCGGACCGGCCACTGTCCGGCCCGGACCGTCCGCCCAGCGCGAGGCCGCCGGACCGTCCGCCCAGCGCGAGGCCGCCGGACCGGCCGTTGTCCGGCCCGGACCGTCCGCCCAGCGCGAAGCCGCCGGACGAGCCGATGTCCGGGCCGGACCGGCGGCGCCGCCGGGCGACCCGCGTGGCGACGACGCCGTGGCGCGGGTGCCCGGACGGCCCGGAGATCGACCCGCGGGTCGCGGCGGTGGCCGGGCCGTGCGGCACGCTCACCTACGGCGAACTGTCGGGCTTCACCGTCGAGGGCGAGGTCGATCTGCCCGGGCTGGCCCGTGCGCTCGGCCTGAGCCCCGCGCCCGGCGCCTGCGACGTGCCGGCCGCCGTCCTGCGCTGGCAGGCGGCGATGCTCGCGCCGGTGCGGACCCTGGCCGACCCCGGCTCGCCCGGATTCTGGCGCGCGGCCCTGCTCACCTGGGCGGCCGGCGGGACGCTCCAGCTACCGCCGGGCGTCCGGGGTGTCACCACCGTCGTCGCGCCCTACCGGTTCGCGCGGCGCCTGCTGGCCACCGGCCCGCCGACCGCGCTGCGGGACGTCGTCGTGCCGGTCGACGAGCTGCTGCCCGCGGCCGAGCTGGGCGCGCTGGTCCGCGCCGGGGTGCGCCTGCACGCCGAATACGCACCCGGCACCGGCGGTACCGTCGCCATGGGCGAGATCACCGCGGCGGAGCTCACGGGCCACCTCGCCCCGGCGCTGACCCGGTTCGCGCCGGGCGCGGCCGTCGAGATCCGCGGCCCGAACGGGCGCCGGCTGCCGCGCTGCGTACCGGGGGAGATCGTGGTCGCCGACAGGCCGGCGACCGGAGACCTCGGCTGGGTCGACCGCGCGGGCTCGCTGCGGCCGCGCGGACCGCTGCGCGGCGTGCTGCGCCGGGCGGGCCGGGCCCTGAACGCCCTGGACGTCGAGCGGCGCCTGGCGAGCCACCCGGCGGTCGCCGACGTGGTGGTCACCGTCGGCGCCGGGGAACCGGTCGCGTACGTCGTGCCGCGCTCTCCCGGGCTGGACGCCGGGCGGCTGCGGCGTCACCTGCGCGGATTCCCGGCCGCCGGCGAGCTGCGACTCGCCCGGATCGAGCTGGTCGCCGCGCTGCCCGCCGGCTGAGGCCCGCCGTCAACCGGCGCGCCGCACCGCCGCGTCCGGCTCGGACAGCCCGCCCGCGGCGACGAACGCCCGCAGGTGCGACGGCACCCAGTACCGGTACGGGCCGGACCGGTCGACGAGCAGCAGCGAGGAGTCGACCAGGTCGGCGAGGATACCCATCGCCTCCACCGTGCCGAACTCGCCCTCGACCGCGACCGGCCCGGGCAGCCGGGCCAGCCGGTGCAGGACCGCGCGGTGCCGCTCGTCCAGCAGGTCCAGGCTCCAGCGCAGGCTCGCCGCGAGGGTCCGCTGGTGCGGCAGCCCCGCGAAGTCGTCCTGGCCGAGCAGCAGCACCGCCTGCCCGCCGGCGAGCAGCGTGGGCAGCGACACCATCCGCAGCCGGTGCGCCGCGAACTCGATGAGCCGGGGCAGCCCGTCGAGGTACCGGCACAGCTGGGCGACCCGCGCCGCCTCGCCGGACAGGTCAAGGCTCGGGCAGCCGGCCCGGACCCGGTCGATGACCAGCTCGGCCGCCGCCGGCTCGGGCAGCGGCTCGATGTCCCAGATGCAGGCGTCGGGCAGCCGCGGCGGGCGCCGCGTGGTGATCACTATGTGCAGCTCGGCGTCCTCGCCGAGCAGCCGCTCCACCAGCCGCGTCGTGGCCTCCGGCAGGTGCTCGGCATGGTCGAGGACCAGGAGCCGGTGCCGGCCGGTCGCCTCCGGGTCGGCGCCGAGCAGCTCGCCGACGGTGTTCGCCAGAAGCTCCATCGTGGAGTCCAGCGGGCGATCGCGCTCGGCCGGGATCCGGCCCAGCTCGGCGACGAACACGCCGTCCGGGAACCGGTGGCCCAGCTGCCCGGCCACCGCGAGCGCGATCCGCGACTTGCCCACCCCGCCGGGGCCGGTGACCACCACCACGCGGTTGACGGCGACCCGGCTCGTCAGCTCCGCGGCGTCGGTGTCGCGCCCGATCAGCGAGGTGCGCGGCGGCCGGGCACCGCGCCAGACCAGCCCGCCGGACTCGGCGAGCCGGGTCCACTCGACGGCGACGCCCAGCGCCGGCCGGCCTGGCCCGGCACTCGGCTCCGGGCCGAGGGCGTTCAGGAGCATCTCGATCGAGCTGCGGCGCGGCGCCTGTATCTGGCCGCGTTCCAGGTTCCGGATGGTGCGCACGCTGATCCCGGAGAGCTCCGACAGCTCCTCCTGGGTGAGTCCACGCTGGAGGCGCAGGCGTAGCAACCGGTTGCTGATCACCTCGACCACCTTCCCTTCGCCGCCTACCTGACGCCATCGCCGGGTGTGGTGTCGAGATCGCGGGGCGATCCTCTGCGCAGTTGCGCACCGCCGGCGGAGGGCGGTTGCGCAAGTGTGCAACCGCCGCCGGACAAGGTCTGGCGACGGAACCGGGCCCGTGGCTTACTGGTGCGGCAATGTGGGGCGAGCACAGACATCGAGACAGACGGGCAGGTCCAGCGTGCGCCGAGGCTACGGTGACCGCCGATGGTGCTGACCCCGCGGGAGCAGAGCATCGTGACGCTGCTGGCGGCCGGCCTGAGCGAGGAGGCGGTGGCGGCCGAGCTGGGGCTCAGCCGCCGCACCGTCTCCTACACGCTGCGCGCCGTCATGGACCGCCTCGGCGTGGAGAACCGGTTCCAGCTCGCCCTTGTCCTCGGCGCCGCGTACGCGATCGCGCCACCCACCAAGCCCCGAACCGAGGAGGAGGAATCGTGATGTGGTCCAAGGTGCGCAGTTCGATCGCTCTCGTGGCGGTCCTCGTGGTCGTGCTGGCTCCCGCGAGCGCCGCGCACGCGGATCCGCCGCCGGTGCCCTTCACCCTGGCGTCCTGCGCGACCAGCGACCGGCTGGCGCCGAGCACGACCAGGAACCAGTACTACATCCTGCTCGACGGGCAGGCCACCGCCTGCGCCCCGACCGCGGCGGACGGCGGGATCCGGTTCGCCGTCTACCCGGCGGGCGTGTCCGCCGGCACCGCGCCCGGCTACCTGGTACGGCTATTCGGCCCGGCGCCGGTCCGGGCGTACCGGGTGGCGGCGGTGCGCGCCGTCGCCGGCGAGTACGGGGTCTGCCTGCTGGCCGGCGAGAACGTGCGGGTGTCCTGCTATCAGGTCCGGGTCGTCGGATCGGGGATGACCGCATACTCCACCGTCCAGCCGCTTGCCGTCAGCGCGCCGCTGGTTAACAAGGACGTGGTCCTGGAGGCATACATCGGCGCCGACTACCCGATGGTCATGCAGTCCGACGGGGACACCACGAACGGCTGCGGTACCTGCTTCTGACCGTGGCCCACCGGCCGGACGTCACCGCCGGTCGGTGGGCAGCACGCCGGGAAGCAGGCCGCGGATCGCGGCGAGCATGGCGCCGGGGTCGGCGTGCGGGAACGAGTGGCCGCCCCGCATCGTGGTCACGCTGAACGCACCGGCCGCGCAGCGTCGCCAGTGTCCGAGCTGGTCCGGGGGCGTGATGTCGTCGTCCAGCCCGCCGAAGACGTGCAGCGGGCAGCGCAGCGCCGGCGGGTCGGTGACCAGGTACGACTCGGCGTACCGCAGGTCGGCCCGGACGGCCTGGAGGATCGTCTCGAGGAAGCTCGGATAGTCCAGCAGCTCGGCCGGGAGCCCGCCGTTCGCGGTCAGCCATCCGCGCAGGGCCGGTTCGTCCTTGTCGGACATGGTGCGCAGCGAGGCGACGTGCGGCGCCCGCGAGCCGGAGACGACAAGGGCGAGGGGCGCCCGCAGGCCGTGCGCCTCGACCCGGCGCGCCACCTCGTACGCGAGCGACCCGCCGAGGCTGTGCCCGACCAGGACGTACGGCATCGACAGCTCCGGCCGCAGGCCCTGGAACAGGTCGTCGGCCAGCGTGGCCACCTCGGGCGGCAACGGCTCGTCCTGCCGGGTGCCGCGGCCGGGCAGCTCGACCGGCGCCAGCTCGACGCCGGCGGGCAGGTGCCGCCGCCAGCCGGCGAACGCGCCCGCCCCGGCGCCCGCCTGCGGCACGCAGATCAGCCGCAGCCCGGCGGGGCCGGCGCTGTGGCGGCCGACGATCCACGGATTCCGCGCACTCGTATCCATGCCGGTCAGCGTGTCAGGGCCGGTGCCGCCGGTGCCAGGCAACGCGGCGGCAGCTAGCAGGCAACTCAGGCCGGATCGACGGGAACCGCCGACGGGAGCGGCACCGCGCGTGCGGCGCCGAGCACCAGGGCGAGCTGGAAGCGGTTCTCCACGCCCAGGCGGTCCATCAGCGCGCGCACGGCGTAGACGACGGTGCGGCGGCTGAGGCCGAGATCGGCGGCCGCCGCCTCCTCGCTCAGGCCGGCGGCGAGCAATGCCACGATCTTCTGTTCGCGGGCGGTGAGCACGATCGGTGGTTCCTCCCGGCCGCGTGGGTCCTGAGCGGTGTTCCAGATCCGGTAGAAGAGCTGGGTGAGGTGGGCGATGGCGTCCGGGTCGTCGATCTCGACGGCACCCTCGTCGAACCTGACCGGGTCGACCGGGAACAGCGCGCTGCGGCGGTCGAACACCATGAGCTTGAGCGGCAGCGCCGCGGCCTGCCGGTGCTCGCCGCCGTTGACGAACGGCGGGTCCTGCCTGCCGTCGCGCGGTATCAGGCCCAGCGTGCGCAGCCGGACGCCGCGGGCAACCAGCGCCCGGTCGAGCGGGCTGGCGGCGGCGGCCGCGTCCGCGGTGATGACGTCCTCGGTGTTGATGGCGAGGTGCTCGTGCCGCTCGGCGGCCACCAGATCGGCGATCCGGGACCGGGCCGCGGCCCGGCTGGGCAACCGTTGCACGGTGACCGGGGGCAGGCTGTCCAGGTGCAGGCCGGCGACCACGGCCAGGTGCCGCCGGTGCTGGTCGCTGATCCGCACCGGTGCCCGCAGCCGGTGCATCCGGGACAGCACCAGGTCGGCGGCGACCGCGCTCCACCGGCCGTCGTCGCGCCGGGCCGGGTGCACCGCGCCGGCGCCGACCAGTTCTTCGAGCGCGCGGTCGACCCGGGGCACCACCACGCCGAGCCTGCCGGCCAGCTGCTGCCGGGTGGCCGGACCGGCCAGCGCGAGGCTCCGGTAGATCAGGTCCGCGTGCGGGGACAGCCCCCAGCGGCCGAGCGCCGGCAGCACGGGCGCCCGCTGCCCCAACTCCATGGTTCGTTGCCCGTCCCGCATGGGTCCTCCCAGCAATGCCCGCGTAACCGGTCGCGGTGCGCTGGTTGCACACTTGCGCAGCCGGACCCCCGGGGGCAAGGCGCACGCCGGCCGGCGTTGCACATCTGCGCAACGCCGGCCGTGTCGTCGCTACCGGGCTCAGCGGCGCAGGAAGCCGGGCAGCCAGCGGTTGCGCGCCGCCCGGGCCTTCGCCGCGCGACGGCGGCGGAGGAAAACGGCCACGGCACCGGCGGCGGTGAGCGCGCCCGCCACGCCCGCCGTCACCCGCGCGGGCCGGCCACGGACGGCCCGCGGCGCCCGCTCCCGAACCTGCGACAGGGCACCGCGGACGCGTTCCCGGGGATGCGCCCTGGCGGCGAGCGCGGTGACGGTGTCGCCGAGCCCGGCACGGTTCCGTTCGATCTCCGATCGGGTGTCGCCCGGCACAACACCGCTGGTGTAGTTGGTCGTCGTCATGTCTGTCTCCTCACGATCGAGTCGTATCCGCCTGCTTTGCCCGCACCGGGAACGTCGCTAACCTGACCCGGGCGTTCATTCACGCCATCGGGCCGGTCCCGCGCCGCGCGGCGGACTATTCGGCGGTGGTGTCGTCGACCGTTGCCGACCCCGCGCGCTGCTGGATCGACGTGATCGTGTCGAGCGCCGAGCCCTTGCGGGTGTATGACTCGCTGGTCGCGACGACCTGGCCGTTGCTGGCGACGAGGTTGAAGCGGAACTGCCCACTGGATGTCTTCTTCAGCACGAACTTCATCGTTGTACCTCCGGGAACGAGGGGGTTGAGCCCATCGGGTTCAGGTTCCAGGTGCCCGGTCCGGAGCGCGGCAAACGAAACGCATCGGCCGGGATCGCTGTTTGGCGCCGGCATGCGCGGGAACAGGACAGGTGCGAACAAATCTGGAGGAGGACCGGAAGTGTCCAGCAAGGCGGACATCGAAAGGCCGGTCCCGGACACCGGCGACCTGCAGCAGGGCACGGCCTGGTACGGCGCCCGCCGGGCGCCGCGCCGGCCCGTCGTGCCGGACGGGCCGTCGAACGGCGGCCGGCGACGGATTCACCGGAGGCAGTCATGACAAGGAAGACGACCAAGATCGCGTATCGGCCGGTCGGGTGGCTCGCCGGCGCCGCCGCGGGTGCGCTGGCCGGCCTGCTGTTCAAGCAGACGTGGAAGCTGGCTGGCAACGACGACGACGCGCCGAACGCCACCGACGAGGATCGTGGCTGGGGCGAGATCCTCGTCGCGGCCGCGCTACAGGGCGCGATCTTCGCGGCGGTCAAGGCCACCGTCGAGCGGGCCGGCGCCGCCGGCGTCCGCAGAGCGACGGGCGAATGGCCCGCCTGAGCACCCCCGCACGCATAGAGGGAGAACGCATGAGGATCGTGAAGCTCGCCGCCGGATTCGCCGTCGGCTACGTGCTCGGCACCCGGGCCGGGCGGGAGAGGTTCGAGCAGATCGCCGGGACCGCACGCAGGGCGACCAGCCACCCCACCGTCCAGCAGGCGCAGCGCAAGGCGAAGGCCGCGCTCTCCGACGCAGGTGAGGCAGCCGCAGGTAGTGTGCCGCCCCGCCACGCGGCCGCACCGGCTACGGCGACCCCGCGGGAAGCCGGCGGGCTCGGCTGACGAGCCGGCCGGCGTGGACCAGGACCAGGCGCTCGGGGAACAGCGCGGGCGCCTGTATCCCGGCGACGGCGAGCGTCCGGCCGCTCAGCTCGACGCCGCCGGCCCACCAGCCCGGCGGCTCGTTGACGGGTCCCTGCGGCCGGTCGCCGGGCGGCAGCGGCGCGACGCGGTACGCCGATTCGGGTTCCAGGCCGGGCAGGCGCACGCGCCCGGGCGGTGAGCACACCGCGGTCGCCGTGGCGACAAGTGCGTACACCGCCTCCGCGCGGTCCTCGGCCACCACCCCGTGCACCAGCAGCGACTCGCCGGGGTGGTCCGAGCGCACGACGGTGCCGCTGTGCAGCAGGCCGCGCAGTCGCTTGTAGAGCCGGACCCAGGCGGCGAGCCGGTCGCGGTCGGCGTCGCCGGCCCGGGTGAGGTCCCATTCGATGCCGAAGTGGCCGAACAACGCCGTCCCGGCCCGGAAGTCGAGCGTGTGCACCCGCCCGGTGGTGTGCGAGACCGTGGGACCCACGTGCGCGCCGATCAGCTCCGGCGGCAGCAGCGTCGCGGTCCACCGCTGGATCAGCTGTCGTTCCAGCGCGTCGTTGCAGTCGCTGGACCAGACGCGGTCGGTGCGCTCCAGTATCCCCAGGTCCACCCGGGCGCCGCCGGAGGCACAGGACTCGATCTCCACGCCCGGGTGCCGGGCGCGCAGCTCGTCGAGGAGCCGGTACAGCCGCAGCGTCTGCACGTGCACCCCGGCCTGCCCGCTGGGCGCGTGGCCGGCCTCGATCAGGTCCCGGTTGTGGTCCCACTTGAGGTATCCGATCTCGTACTCCGACAGCAGCGCGTCCAGGCGCTCGGCGAGGTAGGCGTACGCGCCGGGGTGGCCGAGGTCGAGAACCTGCTGGCCGCGGGCCTCCGGGGGCAGCCGCCCGCCCGTCGCCATGATCCATTCCGGGTGTGCCCGGGCGAGGTCGGAGTCCGGGTTGACCATCTCCGGCTCGACCCAGAGGCCGAACTCCATGCCGAGCCCGCGGACGTGGTCGACGAGCGGGTGCAGGCCCTTGGGCCAGACCGCCTCGTCGACGTACCAGTCGCCGAGCCCGGCGCGGTCGTCGCGGCGATGCCGGAACCAGCCGTCGTCGAGCACGAACCGCTCGGCGCCGACCGCCGCGGCGGCGTCCGCCAGGTTGGTGAGCCGGGTCAGGTCGTGGTCGAAGTAGACCGCCTCCCAGGTGTTGACGATCACCGGGCGCGGGGATCGCGGATGCCGTGGCCGGCTGCGCAGGTAGCGGTGGAACCGGGCGGAGAACTCGTCGAGTCCGTTGCCGTACGAGCCGTAGAGCCAGGGACCCGCGTACGACTCGCCGGGCGCCAGCCGCACCTCGCCGGCGAGCAGCAGTTCGCCGCCGCCGAGCAGCGCGAACCCGGTCGGGGTCCGCTCGGCGAGCGTGCGATGGTTTCCGCTCCACGCCACGTGTACGCCCCACACCTCGCCGCCGGAGAAGCCGAAGCCGGCCGTTCCCGCCGCGAGCACGATCGACGCGTCGGCGCCGGTGCGGCCGCGCCGGTTCTCCCGCAGCCGGGTGCCGACGGTGAACGGCTGCCGCTGCGGGATGCGTTCCCGCAGGTGCCGCCCGGTGAAGTCCAGGACCTCCGTCGCCTGGTTCGGCACCGGAAGGGTGGGCAGCACGCCGTCGAGCAGGAACGTCGTGTCCCGGTCCTCGTTGGTGACCGTGACGCGCTGCCGTACCAGCCCGGAGCCGGTCATCTCGATCTCCAGCAGCAGCGACAGCCGCGCCGCGGCGTCGCGCGCGACGACCGCGAGCCGCCGCCCGCCCGGCGCCGGCGCGGGCTCCTCCGCCCGGCGTTCGACGGCGAAGGCGGTGGAGAACGCGGCGCCGTCGCGGTGCCCGGTCAGCCCGGGCGTGCCGACCCAGCCCGCCGACTGCTCCGGCAGCACGCTCACCGGCCGGGGCGCGTCGACGTTGTCGGAGACCCGCTGGGGTGTCGCGGCGAGGGCCAGGGCGGCGAGCTCCCCGGGCGGGCGTTCGGTGAGATCGGCGCCCCAGTGCAGTACCCGGGGCAGGAGCGGACCGGCGCAGTCCAGCACCAGGCTCACCCCGTCGGCACGCCAGTGCAGCGGTGCGGTCACTGCGCGACCTTGAACAGGTCGTTGAGCTGGTCGTTGAGCCGGGTGAGCGAGCTGACGGGTTCGCTGCCGATGTAGACGGCGTCGAGCCGGGGCGCCATCAGCGCCGTGATGTCGGCGGCGTTCGTGGTCACCGGGAACAGGAAGGTGGTCTTGTCGGTGACCTGGTCGGTGAAGGGCGTGACGTCGAGGCCGCGCTCCTTCTTGTTGAAGGCGATGGCCAGCTCGGTCGCCTCCGGCCGCGCGGGGAAGACCACTCCGGACTCGCCGATGATCTTCTGGCACTCCGCGCCGGACATGAACTTCACCCACTTGGCGGCGTTCTCCGGCTGCTTGGAGAGGGTGGTGACGGAGTCGGCGAGGCCGTTGAACATGGACGCCCGCGCCCCGCTGGGGCCGATCGGCGTCGGGGCGATGCCGATGTCCAGCTTCTTGCCGGCGGCGTCGGTGAGCTTGCTGAACGTGGAGATCATCCACGATCCGCTGATGCCCATGGCGGCGATGCCGGACTGGATCTGCTTGTCGGTGCCGATGGCGTTGCTGCCGCCGATCTCGGCGTACGTGGGCATGTAGCCCTTGCGGGCGAGCCCGAAGTACCAGGTGAGGGTGTCCTGGAAGGCGGGCTGGTCGAGGTTGAAGCGGGTGCCCCAGGGATTCTTGTCGGTGACCTTCCAGCCGGCGCTGCCGGTGAACGCCGACCACTGGGTCTGTCCCCAGCCGCCACCGCCGGCGCCCTCGGAGGCCAGGCCGTGGATCCGGACGTGGTCCTTGTCGAACCCGGGTTCGTCGCCGCGCACGCCGTTGGCGTCGATGGTCAGGTGCGCGACGAGCCGCTCGAACGTGCCGCCGTCCCGCGGATTCCAGGTCAGGTTCCCCAGCTCGGCGGGGTCGGTGCCGGCGTCGCGCAGCGCCGCCCGGTCGTAGAAGACGGCGACGGTGTCCCAGTCCTTCGGGCTGCCGTAGCGCTTGCCGTCCTGGCCCTTCCAGAGCTGTGCCAGCCCCTGCTGGTAGTCGTTGTCGTCGATGTCGCTGGTGGGCGCCAGGCCGTCCAGCGGGCGCAGCACCTCGAGGTCGACGTACTGCGCGAACTTGGCCAGGTGGTCGGTGAAGACGTCCGGCGCGGTGTCGGCGATGAACCCGGCGGTCAGCTTGGTCCAGTAGGTGTCCCAGCCGTACTGGGAGATGTTGATCCGCAGGCCGGGGTTCTGCCGCTGGAACGCGTCGGCGCACTTCTGGTAGCCCGGTTGCTGCCCGGAGTCCCAGAGCCAGTACTCGATGACGCCGGCGGTGCCGCCCGCCCCGGCGCCGCCGCAGGCGGTCAGCAGGCCGAGCGTGAGTGCCGCGGCGCCGGTCCTCAGGTGCCTGAACATGCGGCTCTCCTCACTTGATCCCGCTGAAGCCGATGGAGTTGACGATGCGTTTCGCGAAGACCATGAACAGCAGCAGCATCGGCAGGGCCGCGATGAGGGTGGCCGCCATGAGCCCGGACCAGTCCGGACCGGTCTGCGGTGTCTGCGACTTGAACACCCCGAGGGCGACGGTGAGCACCCGCGACCGGTCGGTGTAGCTGACCATCAGGGCCCAGAAGTACTCGTTCCAGACGGAGATGTAGGTGAGGATCGCCAGCGTGGCGATCGGCGCCGAGGACATCGGCAGGATGAGCCGGAAGAACACCCGGACCTTCGAGGCGCCGTCGATCAGCGCCGCCTCCTCCACCTCCCGGGAGATGCCCAGGAAGAACTGGCGGAGGAAGAACACCGCGAACGGTGTCATGAGCATGCTGGGCAGGGCGATGCCCAGCAGCGTGTCCACCAGGCCGAGCTGCTTGATGAGCACGAAGTTGGGCAGCAGCGTGAAGATCGCCGGGATCATCAGGCCGCCGAGGAAGAACGCGAACCACTTCTCCCGGTGCCGCCACTGTAGGCGGGCGAAGGCGTACGCGGCCATCGCCGAGAAGAACACCTGCCCGGCGGTGACCAGCGTGGACACGACCACCGAGTTGAACAGGTAGCGCCAGAAGTTGATCGGCTGCCCGGCGCCGCCGGCGTCGATCGCCTCCTGGCCGGTCTGCATGCCGAGGACCCGCTCGAAGCCGCCCAGCGACGGTTGCACCGGCAGCAGGTTGTCGCTGCCTGCATAGAGGGCGTTGTTGCTGGACAGGGCGGTGCGCAGCATCCAGTAGAAGGGGAAGAGGCTGGCCAGGATGATCAGGATCATGAAGGCCCAGGCGAGCGCCCGGCCGAGGCCGAACCTGCGCGGTTCCGGCGGTTCGACGGTGCGTGCCTGGTCCGCCGGGCCGACCGTGGTGGCCGGGGGAGCGGTGTCGATGGCCATGGTTCCTCCTCAGCTGAGGTCGGACGTGTCGGCCCGGGTGACCCGGTACTGGATGAACGTGATGATCACGAGCACGAGCAGCAGCGCCACCGACATCGCCGAGGCGTAGCCGAACTGGAAGCGGCCGAACGCGACGTCGTAGATGTAGTACTGGAGCACCCGGGACGAGTCGACCGGCCCGCCGCGGGTGGTGATGGCGACGGTGTCGAAGACCTGGAACGAGCCGACCACGGTGATGATCAGAACCAGCGCCAGGACGGGGCGCAGCAGCGGCACGGTGATGCTGCGGAACATCCGGACCTCGCCCGCGCCGTCCATCCGGCCGGCCTCGTACATGGTCTCGGGGATGGTCTGCAGCCCGGCGAAGATGAGCAGGGCGGTGTAGCCGACGTGCCGCCAGACGTTGATGACCGCGATGGTGGGGATGACCCAGGCCTCCGAGGACAGGAACGGGACGCGGTCGAGCCCGATGGCCGCGATGAGCGTGTTCCCGATGCCGAGCTGGTAGTCGAGGATCCAGAGGAAGACCATCGCGGCGACCACGTTCGACACCAGGTACGGCGTCAGCACGATGCCGCGCAGCCAGGTCCGGCGGGTCAGCCGCTGCATCATCACCGCGATGACCAGCGCGACGGCGGTCTGTAGCGCGATGTTGACGATGACGTAGTAGACGGTCACCCGCATGGAGTTCCAGAACACCGGGTCCTGGACCATGCGGACGTAGTTGTCCAGGCCGTTGAACTCCGGCGGGGTCAGCAGGTTGAACCTGGTGAAGCTGAGATAGATCCCGCGCAGGGTCGGCCACACCATGAAGACGAGGAAGCCGATCAGCGCGGGAAGGATGAAGAGCAGGGCCAGGCGCGTGTCGTCGCGCCTGCGGGGGCTGGATCTCGCCGGCCGGGTGGTGGTGGTCGTCATCGTGTCTCCTTCGCCGCATCGGCGTCGGAAACCACCCGGTGCAGATGCGCTGCCGAGCTATTTACAACCAGATTGAAAATAACTCCACGTCGATGGGTGTGACAAGGGCCACCCGTAAACTGGCGGCGTGGTGATCGGTGAGAGGCCGGAACGGTCCCCGGCGGACAGTGCACTGTCGGCGGGAGAGCTCGCCGTGGCCCGCCACCTGCTCACGCACGGCCCGGCGACAAGGGGCGACCTGGGCGAGCGCCTCAACCTCTCGTACGCGTCGACATCGCGCGCCGCCCGCGCCCTGATCCAAGGGGGCATCGCCTCCGAGACCCTCGTGCCCGAGGCGGTCGTCGGCCGGCCGCGGCAGGTCCTGACCGCGGTGCCCGGCGCCCGCCACGTCGTCGGCTGCAAGGTCACGGCCGACACCGCGTACGGCGTGGTGTGCGACATGTTCGGCAACGTGAAGCACTCCGGACGCGCGGCGCTGCCCGTACCCGGTGCGGACGGCGCGGTGTCCGTCGCGGGGACCGTGAAGGTGATCGCGCAGCTGGCCGGCCGGCTGGCCCGGCGGGTTCCCTCGGTGGACGGCCTCGGTGTCTCGCTCGGCGGCGTCGTCGCGGATCGTTCGGTGGTGCGCGAGGGCACGTTCCTGGGCTGGCGCGACGTCGACCTCGCCGGACCGCTGCGGCAACGCACCGGCCTGCCCGTCACGATCGCCAACGACGTCGCCGCCCTGGCCCGCGAACAGTTGTGGTTCGGTGCCGGCCGGACCCACTCCACCTTCGGCGTGATCACCGTCGGCGCGGGCCTCGGCTTCGGCGTGGTGCGCGAGGGCGTCGCCGTCGAGGAGCTCATCGACAACGGCCACCTGCTCGCCCACGCGCCCGTCGACACCCGGGGACCCGAGTGCACGCTCGGCCACCGGGGCTGTGCCGCGGCCTTCCTCAACCGCGAGGACATCGAGCGGCACGCCTCGGCCGCCGCGGGCCGCCCCGTCACCTTCGGCGACCTGATCCGGGCCCGGGCCGCCGGTGACCGCGCGGCCGACCGGCTGCTGGACGGCGCCGCGCACGCGCTCGGGCACCTCATCGCCACGTTCGCCGGTGCGCTCCAGACGACCTGCGTCGTCCTCGCCGGCGAGGACGTCGCCGACCTCGCCGGCACGCCGGCCATGAACGAGGTGCTCGCCGACCGGCTACGGCCGGGCCCGCACGAGAGTCAGCGGTGCACCCTCGACATCATCACCACCCCGCTCACCTTCAACGACTGGGCACGCGGCGCCGCGGTGGCGGGCATCCAGAACATCCTCGGCGCCTCCTGAGGCGCGCACGGCGCGGGCGGCGAGCCGGTATCGCCCGCCGCCCGCGCCGTCACCGCGTCATGGTTGCCGGACGATGCTCTGTCCCGGATCGACGACCACGACCGCGACGACGTCGCCGTTCCTGCGGAAAGTCACCGTCCGGGGTGCCGCGGTCGGGTTGACGGCCAGCAGGTGCGGCTCGTCGGCGTTGCCGAACGCGAGGCCGTACGGGCCGTCCGCGACCACGGCGGGCTGCGGCGGACCGTACGTGGCCAGCAGCTCCACCCAGTAGCGCACCATCGCGCGGCTCGTGCTCTCCTCCCGGGACAGTTCCGGGGTGAGCAGGCGCCGGGCCGCCCCGGGGTCCGCGACGGCCAGGTCGGCCGCGAACAGGTCGCCCCACACCCGGGGAGCGCCGCCGATGTCCCGGGCCAGCTCGGCCGAGCGGGCCGCCGCCTTCTCCGGGTCGCCGCGGTACAGCGAGCCGAACGTCAGCGGCAGCAGCTGGATGCCCGTGATCGACTCCGGCTTGGGATCGAACCAGGTGGCGTAGTCGATCTTCGCGTCCCAGACGATCCCGGCGACGGTGTGCGCGTAACCGGCCGGGCGCCGCCCCTGCTCACCCAGCCAGTACCGGCGGGCGGTCGCCGCCTCCAGCGCGTAATGGGTGATCCCGTACGTGGTCAGCCGCGCGTTGCGCGAGACGATGCCCCAGCGGGTCACCGCCTCCCACGCGGCCACCGCCTCGCTCGACGACTCCTGGTTGTTGCCGTCGGCGAACGGGGCGAACCCGGACGCCGCCGAGTGCCCGAGGTAGGCGTTGAACGCGCGGAACGCCGGGAAGCCGGGCGCGCCGTCGCCGGACAGCGTGCCGCTGTAGTCGCGCGCCACCAGGTCGACGGCGCCGCCGTAGTCGCGCAGGAACGCCGGGTCGGACTCGGCGAGCACCGCCGCGGCGCGGACCAGGTATCCGTACTGGAAGTGGTGGTCGTTGTAGTCGCCGCTACCGAACTCGGCGGGCACGGCGGTGATACCGCCCCACACCTTCTCGTACGCCAGGTACCGGACGTCACCGGGGCCGCCGTAGGTCAGCCAGTCGACGAGTTCCGTGCGCAGCCGGCGCAGGGCCGCCTCCCGTTGCGGCAGCGCGCCGACGCCCTTGGCCACCTCGGCGATGGTCGCCAGGCGGCCCAGCTCCTTCAGGCCGAAGTAGCTGCCGCCGCTCGCCGCGGCGGGCTTGTCCGCCAGGTCCCGGTCCAGGTCGGCCAGGACGGCGGCGCGGGCGGCGCCGGAGAGCGGCACCGCCGGCGGCTCGGTGATCAGGCCCGGCATCGGTACCCGGATCCGGACGTTGGCGCCCCGGGCCACGGTGAGCGTGCCGAGGGAGTCGGCGTACCCGCCGGCCATCGGCTCCAGGCCGCCGCCGGGTACCAGCCCGGCCTGCTGGTGCGGCAAGAGCGCCCAGACCGCGGGCCGGCCGGACTGCCGCTCGGCGCGCAGGCTCTGCGTCACCGTGCCGGTGACGCCGTCGTGCGTCATGTGGGACGTTGTGCGGATCACCGGATCACCGGCGGCCCCGGTCAGCGCCGCCGTCCACTGTGCGTTGTCGGCACCGTCCGGCACCCGGGCGACCACGATCGCGCCCTTGCCGGACCGGTCAACGCTGAGCGTGTCGCCCTTCTGCTGCCAGCCGGCGCCGTCCTGTGCCAGCACGTCCCAGCGCTGCCCGGCGATGGTGAGCTGGGCCAGCGGGCCGGTGGCGCCGGTCCGGGTGATCGGCGCGCTCGCGGTCAGCGACGGGGTGGCGTCACCGAAGTCCAGGTACAGCAGCGGACTGCCCTGCACCATGGTGATCTCCATGGTGCCGCCGCCGCGGAGCTCGGCGCGCAGCACGACGTGGAAGGCGCCGTACCCGACGACCCGCACCGTGGAGATCGCGCCGCCGGCGCTCAGCGCCGGCTGGAACGGCGTGATCACCGCCTTGGGCGAGGCGACCGGCGCGGCCGCGCTGACCCCGAGCCCGGCGCCGGTGTTCTTGATCGCCAGCGGGCGGCCCCAGATCGGCTGTTCGAGGGGTCCGGTCAGTGCGGAGGTCCACCACTGGTTGGTCGGCAGCGCCTGCCCGGCCAGCGGCTCACCGGCCTGCACCGGGCCCTTCTGCGGGACCATGTCCGGCGGGGCGGTTTCGGCCAGGCCGGCCTTGCCGCCCGGTGCCGGGCGGCCCAGCCGGGTCGTGGCGGCGCCCTCGCTGAGCGCGCCGGTCGCGGCCGGCGCCGGCTCGTGCGCCGGCTCGCCGGACTCGCGCGACCAGCAGGCCGCGGCGAGCAACACCGTCGGGACGAGGCATGCGGCGGTCACGATCCGCCGGAGGTGGTAGGTCATCCCGCTCCGTTCACCGCGGGGGTACGGCCCGCCGCGGTCTTGGTGTCGATCTCGGCCGTGAAGCGCAGCCCCGGCACGAGCGTGCTCACCGTGTCGACGGTGTCGGTACGCGGAACCAGCACGACGGTGAGCCGTTCGTACACCGCCCGCTGCTCCTCGGTGAGCGGCGCGTCGGACAGCGGGTCGGCGCCGATCCGGGCCTCCACGTGGTCGACGGTGACCGGCACCGGGCGGTCCAGGCCCGGGCCGCTGATCTTCGCCGCCATGCCGAGGCGCAGCTCGCGGAGCTCGTCCTCGGTCGCCTTGACGTCGAAGCTGAGCTTGGTGTGGTCGTACAGGGTGATGACGGGCAGGCCCGCGCCGGTCACGCCGCCCGCCGCGATGTCCACCTTGGACACCGTTCCGGGTACGGGCGCGCGCAGGGTCTCCACCCGCGGCTGCCGCGAGGTCGCCGCCGGATCCGGGGCCAGGCGCACCCGGGCGAGCGGCTGCCCCGCGGCGACCCGGGTCTGATCAGCGACCAGGATCTCGGTCACCACCCCCGGGCCGGTGGAGCCGACCGGGAGCGCGTCCGCGGTCAGGACCGCGTCGTTGAGGGTCACGAAGGCGCTCTCGGCGAGCCGATGGGTGAGTACGTACGCGCCACCGGCGCCCGCGGCGGCCAGCAGCAGAACGGTGACGAGGAACGTCCGGACCGCGGGGATCCGCGACCTGACGGTGCGCCGTGCCGGTTCGACCGGGTGCGCCTCGTCGGCCGGCCGCGCGGATTCTTCGAGACGGTCGTGTTCGATCACACTGGTCATGGCGGTAGGTCCTTTGAACGATGGAGCGGATCCGATGGGTGGCGCGCTCAGTGGGCCGTCGCGTGCGCGGGCACGTCCGCGGTGCCGGCGGTCGCGACGCCGGCGGTGCCGGTGTCGCTACCGGTGACCGACTCGACGATCATCCGGCCCAGGATCAGGACGATCATGGTGGCCCAGGCGACCGACAACCAGGTCGGTGCCGGGTCGGCCATGACGGCGAGGCCGACGACGATGCCGGTCACGTTGAGCAGGAGCAGGGCGAGCTGCGGCATCACGGCCCAGAGCGACCGGGTGCCGCCGCCGGCCTGGTTGGTGACGCTCCACCGCGCCGGCCGGCGGCGCAGCGTCGCCCAGAGTGCCCGGCCGTGCACCGGCGCGGCGCCGATGCTCGCCACGATGGCCGAGCCCTTGAAGCCGCCGGACTGGAGCCAGGTGACGACCAGGACCATCACCTGGAACGGGATGTAGTGCGTCGCCCAGGTCACCCCGTCGGCCCGGATCGGGCTCAGCGCGAACAGCAGGTACAGCGACGGCAGCAGCATGAACGTGAGCATCGCCAGCGACAGCAGGTAGTGCGTGCCGACGAAGAGGTATTGCAGTCGCTGGTCGACGGTCAGGCCGTTGGCGCGCCGGAACAGCCGGCCGCGCAGGATCACCTCGAACCCGCCGCTGGCCCAGCGCAGCTGCTGCTTGAAGTACGACGACACGTCCACCGGCGCCAGCCCCCGGGCCAGCACCTGCGGCACGTAGATGGATCTCCAGCCCCGCCGGTGCAGCTCCAGCGAGGTCCAGATGTCCTCGGAGTTGCTGCCGGTGGCGATGCCGCCGATCTCGTCCAGCGCGGCGCGCCGGAACATCACGTTGGTGCCGACGCAGAACGCGGCGTTGAAGTGGTTCTTGCCGGGGCACACCAGCTCGTAGAAGATGCGCTGCGCCTCCGACGTCCCGGTGGAGACGAGGTTCGTCTGGTTGGTGTACGCCTGCGGCGACTGCACGAACGCCACGTCCGGGTCCTCGAAGTGCGGCAGGACCTGGAGCAGGAAGTTCGGCTCCGGCACGTGGTCGGCGTCGAAGATCACCACGTACTCGCCTGCGGTGCGGGCCAGGGCCGCGTTGACGTTGCCGGCCTTGGCGTGCAGGCCGCCGTCGCGGCGCAGATAGCCGACGCCCTCGTCGTCGCAGATGCCGCGCAGGGCGTCGCTGTCGCCGTCGTCGAGGACCCAGGTCCGGTGCTCCAGCGTCATGTCCCGGGCGGCCCGCAACGTCGTCCGGACCAACTCGGGCTCCTCGCCGTACGCGGTGATGAACACGTCGATGCCCGGCACCTCGGCGCCGGCGCGCAGCCGGTTGCGCCGCACCGTCACGTCCACCGGCTCGTCGCGGTTGTCGTGGGCCAGGATGGTCCACCAGGTGCCGATGGCGTGCATCGCGGTCAGGCCCTCGGCCAGCAGCATCGCGGTCCACAGCCAGAGCGGCCCGCGGTACTGCGGGTTCAGCAGGAAGATCTGATAGAACAGCGTCGCGAGCAGCGCCCCGAAGATGGCGAGGCGGGTGGAGCGCTGTAGCGGCCGCCAGGCCTGCCGCGCGGACGCGGTGGCCTTGCGGGACGGTGGATCAATTGTCGACATGGTGGCTCCAAGAGGTTTTCGCAGGCCAAGGTTCAGGTAATGGCCCGAGTCACCCCGCGACATTGCGTGGGTATCCGACCGGAATTCCGCATGGCGAGACGGCGATCATTTTTGGCCGACGTCATCGAGTGGCACCGGGACGACGTTAGGCGTAGACCGCCATCATTGGCAAATAGGGTGACTGCGACCACAGGCGCTGCCGAAACAACGCGGTATTCGTTCGTAACGCGGAATTCATCAAACGCTGCCGATCATTCGAACATACTCGACTCATCCGCAGGTCAGAGCCGTGCGCGATGGTGCTTCCCGGGATGCGGTTCCGGGCATTCATTTCGCCATCCGAAAACATGCGGGCAGACACGCAGTCCTGAATTTCATGGTCAATGCGCCGCCTAAACTTGACGCGGTGATGAAAATTGTCACACCCGGTCCGGAGGCCGCTCGAGCGGGTATCTTTAAATTGCCGTCGCGCGTACGGGTGTGCGCCGGCACATTGACTCGGACCGACTCTTCGGCGGCCGCGAGGTAAACATTTCGTACCCGGCGCCGGATGTCCGGCGCCCGCGTTGCAGGAGGCACGATGGTCGACCAGGCGCGGAGTTCGCACCGACCCACGCTGGAGGCGGTCGCCACCCGGGCCGGGGTGTCCCGGGCCACGGCCTCCCGGGTCGTCAACGGGTCGACGGCGGTCGACGTCGACAAGCGCGCCGCGGTGCTGCGCGCCGTCGACGAGATCGGTTACGTGCCCAATCTGGCGGCGCGCAGCCTGGTGACCCAGCGGACGGATTCGTACGTGCTGGTGCTCACCGAGTCGGCCGGCCGAAGCTTCTCCGACGACACCTACTTCCCGTCGCTCGTGCACGGGGTGAGCCAGCAGATGGACGAGGCCGGCAAGGAACTCGTGCTGCGGATGGTCAACTCGCCGCGGAGCCGGGACCACATCGAGCAGTCCGTCGCCGGCCGGCACGTGGACGGCGTCATGGTGGCGTCCACGCTCGGCGCCGACCCGCTGACCCGCAGGCTGGTCCGGATGGGGGTGCCGGTGGTGGTCAACGGACGCCCGCCGGACCGGTTCCCGGTGGCCCATGTCGACGTCGCGAACGCCGACGGCGCCCGGCTCGCGGTGCGCCGGCTGGTGGGCGCCGGCCGGCGCCGCGTCGCCACGATCGCCGGCGCGCAGGACGTCGCCGGCGGGATCGACCGGCTGGCGGGCTACCGGGCCGAGATGGCGGAGTCCGGGCGGCCGCCGATCGTGGCGTTCGGTGACTTCGGCCGGGAGTCGGGCGGCGCCGCGATGGACCGGCTGCTGGCGGACGAGCCGCGCCTCGACGCGGTCTTCGTCGCCTCCGACCTGATGGCCTCCGGTGCGCTGCGTGCGCTGCGCCGGGCCGGGCGGCGGGTGCCCGAGGACGTCGCGGTGATCGGGTTCGACGACACCGCCGTGGCCCGCTGCGCGGAGCCGCCGCTGACCACGGTCCACCAGCCCATCCTCGACATCGGCCGGACCATGGCCCGGCAGGTGCTGCGGATGGCCGGCGGCGAGGCGGTCGAGCCCTCGATCGTGCTCGACACCGAACTGGTGTTCCGCGAGTCGGCCTGAGCGCCGCACCCGCCGAGGAGCCCATCGGCTCGTGCCAAATTGTTGTCGTCCTGCAAGGATTGTCGTCCTGCAAGGAGTAGTGGTCTCCGCCGGGGGTATCGCGCCGTCAGGCGAATCGATACAGAGGAGGCCACATCATGACAGCTGTTCCATCCGGCGCACGGGCACCGGACGAGCCGACGACGAAGCGGGAGGCCGCTGGCCAGGCCGCCGACGCGGCCGGAACCGCGGCCTCGGACGTCGCCGGGACCGCGAAGGAGCAGGCCCGCCGGGTCACCGGCGAGGCGTCCGCCCAGGCGCGCAACCTCGCGTCCGAGGTCAAGGGCCGGGTCACCGACCAGGCGCGCACGCAGAACGACAGGGTCGCCGACGGCATCCGCCGGATGGCCGACGAGCTCGACCAGATGCGGTCCGACCGCACCGACGGTCCCGCCGCCGCCGTGGTGACCAGGGTCGCCGACGGCGGGCGCCAGGTCGCCGACTATCTGTCCCGCAACGGCCCCGAGGGCGTGCTGCGCGAGGTGCAGGACTTCGCCCGGCGCCGCCCGGGCGCGTTCCTGGCGACCGCGCTGATCTCCGGGTTCGTCGTCGGGCGGCTCGGCAAGGGCGTCCTGAACGCCACCGAGGCTCCGGCCGACGCCAAGCCGCGCACCGACTCGTTCGTGTCGGCCACGCCGGCACCCGCGGACGACCCGTACGGCACCGAGACCGGCACGCAGTACGCGGCCACCGGCACCGGCCGGCCCACCGTGGTCGCCGAACCGCGGACCGAGCCGGTGTACACCCAGGAGCCCCGGTACGACACCGGGGCCGGATTCGAAGGCAAGCCCTGATGAGCACGCCGAACCAGTACCGATCGGAGCACGAGGCGGAGCCGGGACAGACCTCGATCGGCGAGCTCATCGGCGAGATCAGCGACGACCTGTCGAAGCTCTTCCGGCAGGAGGTCGAGCTGGCCAAGGTGGAGCTCAAGCAGGAGGCGACAAAGGCCGGCAAGGCCGCCGGGATGCTCGGTGCGGCCGGCTTCGCCGGCTGCCTGGCCGTGCTGCTGCTCAGCTTCGCCGTGGTGTTCGGCCTGGCGAATGTGATGGACCACGGCTGGGCGTTCCTCGTCGTCGCGGTGATCTGGGTGATCGTCGGCGCGGTCCTGTTCGTCACCGGCCGGAACAAGGCCAAGGACGTGTCGCCGGTGCCGACCCGGACCGTCGAGACTCTCAAGGAGGATGCGAAATGGCTCAAGAACCCGAGCGGATGAGGGAACAGATCGAGAGCACCCGGGCCGAGTTGACCCGCGACGTGGATCGGCTGGCCGACAGGACCAGCCCCAGGCGGGTCGCCAAGCGCCGGTGGTCCGCGGTGAAGGAGAAGGTCATGGGTACTCCGGGCTACGGCGGCGGCGCGACCGGCACCGTCAAGGACAAGGCGTCGCGGCTCGGCGACAAGGCCGGCGACGCCGCGCACGGCGCCGTGGACTCGGTGAAGGCGGCACCGCACCAGGTGGCGCAGCAGGCGCGGGGCAACCCGATCGCGGCGGGTGTCATCGCGTTCGGCGTCGGCCTGCTGGCCGCGTCCCTGATCCCGCCGACGGAGCTCGAGAAGCACGCGGGACAGCAGATCAAGGAGAACACCGGTGACCTGACCGACAAGGTCAGGGAGACGGCGATGGAGATGAAGGACGACCTCTCGGGTCCGGTCCAGGAAGCCGTCGGGCAGGTGAAGGAGACGGCCAAGGATGCCGCATCGACCACCCGTGACGAGGCGAAGTCGTCCGCACAGGACGCGGCGGACGAGGCGAAGCACGCCGCGCGCCAGACCCGCTGAGCCATGGCATGTTCGTGTGGTGCCCGCCGGCCGGCGGGCACCACACGGTGCCGTCAGGACCGGGAGTGCTCGGCAAGCTCGGCCAGCCGGCGCAGGGCCTCGACGTTGCGCCGGTGCAGAACGAGATCGTTGATCTTGTTTCGGACCCAGCGCAGCGGACCGGCCTGGAAGTCCTCGTACATGGTCACCCGCGTCTGGCCCCGGCCGCCCGGCTCGAGCGTGATGCGGACGGCGGCCTCACCGAGTGGCCAGAGCCCGGCGCGCAGCGCGAGCATCCGTCCCGGGTCCAGCGCGGTGACGGTCGACCCGTCCTTGATCGAGAGCGGCCACGGCCCGACCTTGTGGTGCAGCCGCGAGCCGGGCTCGGGCCAGGCGGCGTCGACGTGGCGGATGTGCGCGGTGCCCACGACCCAGTCGCTGTAGGTCCAGCCGTCGGCGAGGATCGCGTAGACCCGCTCGGCCGGAGCGCGCACCGTACGGGTCACCGTCGCCATCAGGCCAGGCTACCGGCTGGCGGTGCGGATAACGGGCGATCAGCGACCTTCCGGCGCGGTCGCGAGCTCGAGCTCGAACCAGACCGTCTTGCCGGTGCCGCGCAGGGGCTCCGAACCCCAGGCCGTCGCGAGCCGCTCGACGATGTGCAGGCCGCGGCCGGTCTCGCCGGCGATGTCGAAGGGGCGCTTGTCCGGGCGCCGGGGGCTGCCGTCGCGGACCTCGACGCGCAGCCGCCGCCCCAGCAGCATGCTCACCCGCACGTCGCCGACGGTGTGCTGGATCGCGTTCGTGATGACCTCGTCGAGGAGCAGGCAGGCGTTCTCGCGCACCGCCGCCTGCCCCCATTCGGCGAGGATGTCGCCGGCGAAGCGGCGGGCCGCCGGCACGCTGGCGGCCTCGCCCCGGAAGATCCGCCGTGCGGTACGGGGTCCCGGCGGCGGCTCGGCGTCGACGGTCAGCGTGAGGATCGCGACGTCGTCGCTGCGGGTACGGGGCCCGACGCCCGCATGCAGGATGTGGTCGGCGAGCACCTGCGGGTCGTGGCCCGGCGCCGAGCGCACCGCGGCGCACAGGTCGGCGAGGCCCTGGTCGAGGGTGTACCGGCGGTCCTCGACCAGGCCGTCGGTGTACAGCACGAGGCCGGCGCCGGCGGGCAGCAGGAAGCTGGAGTCGAGATACCGGGCGTCGCGTACGCCCAGCGGCGGCCCGGTGCGCAGCCGCAGGCAGCGGGCGTCGCCGCCCACGCGCAGCACCGGCGGCGGATGCCCGGCGAGCACCGCGGTCGCGGTGCCCTCGGCCAGGTGCAGCTCCAGGTAGCAGCAGGTCGCCATCGCGTCGGGCGCCAGCCGCAGCAGGAGCTGGTTCGCGCGCTGCATCACCCCGGCCGGGGTGTGGCCGTCGACGGCGTAGGCGCGCAGGGCGTTGCGGAGCTGCCCCATCGTGGCCGCCGCCCGGGGGTTGTGGCCGGCGACGTCCCCGATCACCAGCGCCGCCGTGTCCGGGCCGAGGTGGATGACGTCGTACCAGTCGCCGCCGACGTCCGCGCCGTGCGTCCACGGCAGGTACCGCACGGCGTGGCGCGCGCCGCTCAGACGGGGTAGCTGGGCGGGCAGCAGCGCGCGTTGCAGGTCCGCCGCGAGGGACAGCTGCGCCTGGAACAGCAGCGCCCGCTGGAGCGCCTGTGCGCCCAGCCGGCTGAACGCCATCAGGTTGGCCCGCTCGTCGTCGTCGAACTCCCGCGGCTGGCCGTAGCCGATCACCAGCGCGCCGAGCACCTGGCCGCCGGTGCTCAGCGGCAGGAACGCCCAGGCCGCGCGGCTGCCGCCGGAGACCGCGGCGTCCGGGTCGGGCTGGGCCTCGACGAACTCCGCCGGCGAGCCGACATAGTGCGGCTCGCCGCCGGCGCTGACCTTGGCGCCGGGGTAGGGGTGTGACAACGGCAGCTCGCGCAGCTGCTCCACCACCTCGTCCTCGTAGCCGGCGTGGTAGCGCAGCACCAGGCGGTCGTCCTCGACCAGCAGGACCGCGATGCCGGAGCCGCCGGCCGACGGGCGCACGACGGCCTCCAGCGCCGCGTACACCTCGTCCGGGGTGCTCGCCGCCACCAGTGCCGCGGTGACGGCCTGCAACGCCGCGGTCCGGTCCGCCGCGGCGTGGATCTGGGCCGTGCTCCGCGCGAGCCGCTCCTGCTGGTCCACCTGCCCGGTGATGTCCCGGTAGGACACCGCGACGAAGCCGACGTCCAGCCGCACGATCTTGAGCTCCCAGACCTGGGCGGTGGCGCGGGAGGTCAGCTGCTGCTGCCAGACCCGGCCGCCGTCGGCGACCTCGCGGCAGCACTCGAGGAGATCGAAGCCGGCGTCGTCCGGCGACCGCTCACTGATCCGCCGGCCGACGAGATCCTCGACGCTGCTGCCGGCGAGCTTGGCGCCGATCTGATTCACGTACTCGCAGACGAAGTCCACGATCGCGCCGGAGCCGTCCCGTTCGGCGCGCAGCAGGGTGAACCCGTCGAACGCGGCGTCGAGCGCCTCGTAGAGCCGGGCGCCGCCCTCCGTCTCGAGGCCGATGGTCAACTTGGTGAGGTCGACGAACCGGGCGACGAACCCGTCGCCGAACGGCACGATCCGGAACTCGAAGTGCCCCGCGACGCTCGCCCTGTCGTAGTACACCGTGCGTACCGCCGGCACGCGGTCCTCCACGACCCTCCGGTACAGCGGCAGGGTGCCGTCGGTGACGGTGTCGGGCCACAGCTCCCGGTAGGTACGGCCGATCAGCTCCGCCCGCGGACGGCCCAGGAACCGGCCGCCGGCCTCGTTGAGGTAGACGAGGGTGAAGTCCACGATGGTGTTGTCCTCGGCGCGGACCGAGCGGGCGAGTGCGCATCCGTGCGGGTCGGCGTCGAGCAGCGCCCGCACGTCCTGAGCTGGTGGGAATCCCGGCATGTCCCAGCTCACCGTCACCTCCCGCCACGCAGCCGCACCCAGCCTAACTCCGCAGGCCCGCACAACTCGACGTCCGTACCGCCGGGGAATGTCCTACGGTGAAGTCCCGACACGCAGCGCGCCGGTGCGAAAGGATGTTCAGCCGATGACAGCCACCATCCAGGCGGTCCGGATCGGGGGCGCGGACCGGGTGCTCACCGCCCGTGAGGTCGCCGACTTCATCGCGGAGCGGCTCGCCGGCCTCGACGCCGACGGTCGCAGCGTGTGCGTGCTCGTGCCGGACGCCACCCGGGTGTGCCCGCTGCCGCTGCTTGTCGGCGCCGTGCACCGGGCGCTGCACGGCCGGGTGTCGAGGCTGACTGTGCTGATCGCGCTCGGCACGCACGGCGCGATGAGCGCCGAGGCCCTGGCGGCGCACGTCGGCACCTATCCCGGCGTCGAGGTGCGCAACCACGAGTGGTGGGACCCCGCCACGTTCGCGAATCTGGGTACGATCCCGGCATCGCGGATCGAGGAGCTGTCCGGCGGCCGGATGAGCGGCGACGTCGAGGTGCTGCTCAACCGCGCGGTGGTCGAGCACGACATCTCCCTGGTGGTCGGGCCGGTGCTGCCGCACGAGGTGGTCGGCATGTCCGGCGGCAACAAGTACTTCTTCCCCGGCGTGGCCGGCCAGGGGATCATCGACGTCTCGCACTGGCTCGGCGCGCTGATCACCTCCGCCGAGATCATCGGAACGACCGGGCTCACCCCCGTGCGCGCCCTGATCAACGACGGCGCCGCGCTGATACCCGCCGAGAAGTACGCGTTCAGCGTGGTCACCGCCGAGAGCGCGGAGGGCAGCGGCCTGCACTCGATCTCGTTCGGCGACTGCGTCTCGTCCTGGGCGAGCGCCGCCGAGATCAGCGCCGCCACCCACGTCACCTACCTCGACCGTCCCTATCGCCGGGTGCTGTCGCTGATACCGGAGATGTACGACGAGATCTGGACCGGCGCCAAGGGCTTCTACAAGGTCGAGCCGATCGTCGCCGACGACGGCGAGGTGATCCTGTACGCGCCGCACATCCGCGAGATCGCCACCAGCCACCCGCAGATCCACGAGATCGGCTACCACTGCCGGGACTACTTCGTGAAGCAGTGGGACGCCTTCGCGCACGTGCACTGGGGAGTCCTCGCGCACTCGACCCACCTGCGCGGCGCGGGCACCTACGACGCGGACACCGGCGTGGAGCGGCCGCGGGTCCGCGTCACGCTGGCGACCGGCATCCCGGAGGAGGTCTGCCGCGCGGTGAACCTCGGCTACCTCGACCCCGCGACGATCGACATCGCGGACTACGCCACCGATCCGGACACGCTCGTCGTCCCGCGCGCGGGGGAGGTCCTGTTCCGCCTGCGCTGAGCCGCCGGGGCACAGCGGACGGCGGGCCCGCGGCTATGCTGCCCGGGTGCCGCCCGAAGACGAGACCTCGGCGCGCCGGCCGGCCGGCGCCCTCGAATCGGAGGTGCTGCGCGCGCTCGTCTCCGCGGCCTCGCCGCTCACCCCGCGCGACGTGCTCGACCGGTTGCCGGCGCCGCTGTCGTACAGCACGGTGGTGACGGTGCTGACCCGCATGCACGCCAAGGGGATGGTGGCCCGCTACCGCGAGGGGCGCGCGTTCCGGTACGCGCCGCTCACCGACGAGGCCTCGGTCGCCGCCGAGCGGATGAGCGCCGCGCTCGGCACCGGGACGGACCGGGCGACGGTGCTGCGCCGGTTTGTGGCCGGGCTGAAGCCGGGCGACGAGGAGCTGCTGCGCCGGCTGCTCGGCGACGACGTCTAGCGCGTTCCTACCGCTGCGCGGCGAGCAGCAGCTCACCCAGGTCGTAGACGCACTCGGCGGTCCAGGCGAGCGAGAACGCCGCGACCGCGGCCGGGACCACCAGCGGCAGCGGCGAACGGGTGCGGCGCGGTGCCAGCAGGGACGCGACCCGGCGCGGGACCGCGCCGGCCCGGCGCAGGTCCTCCCGCGACGGCGTCATGCGCAGGCTGCCGTGCCCGCCGTCGGAGACCAGGGCGGCCGCGCCGATGGCGACCGCGACCGCGCGGCGGTCGTCGAGCTCGGCGGCGGCGCGTTCGTCGGCGGCGCGCTCGACGAGGTAGTCGAACTTGCGGGTGAGCAGGCGGAAGGCCGGGTGTACGGCGGCCGACAGCCGGGCGAGCAGCACCAGCCGGTGGTGGTGTGCCGCCAGATGGGCCCGCTCGTGCGCGAGCAGCGCCGCGTACTGCGCGTCGTCGAGGGCGGCCCGCATGCCCGTGGTGACCACGATCCGGCCGCCCGCGCCGGGCACCGCGAACGCCTCGACCCGGTCGTCCTCGATGACGACGAGCCGGCCGTCGACGGCCGGCAGGGTGGTGAAGCGGCGGGCGTAGGCGGTGTCGCGGCGGTGTGCGCGCCACACGCGGGCGATGCCGGCCAGAGCGGCGAGCACCATCGCCAGGCAGAGCCAGGACACCCACGGCTCGCGCGCGGTGTCGGCGCGCACGTACCCGGCGGAGAAGCGCAGCAGGCTGCCGGCGGCCGGCAGCTCCGCGAGGGCCTTGACCGCGAACGCGGCGAGGGTGACCAGGCAGGCGGCCGCGGCGGCGGTCAGGGAGGTGGCCAGGACGGTCGCCGCGATCTCGGGCCGCAGTCGGTCGGCGAGGTAGCGGATCGCCACGACGACCAGGACCGGGCAGATCACCACCGACCAGACGAAATGATCGAACACCGTGGTTCCCCCTCACATGCGCAGCCGCAGTGTTTCACACGGTCGGGGTACCCCTGGACAGTTAGGCAAGCCATCCCTAATCTACAGTCTGTCGGAGCAAGGTAAGGCAAGCCTTAACGAAAGAGAGCCATGCTCGCCACCTACCTGATCGGCCTACGCGAGGGACTCGAGGCCACCCTGGTGGTCACCATCCTGGTCGCGTTCCTGGTCAAGGCCGACCGCAAGGACCGTCTTCCCCAGGTCTGGGCCGGGGTGGCCGCCGCGGTCGCGCTCTCGGTCGGCTTCGGCGCCCTGCTCAGCTACACCTCCACCACCCTGCTGCGCGACTACGACCAGCGCGAGCTCTTCGAGGCGATCACCTCCATCCTGGCCGTCGCCTTCGTCACCTGGATGATCTTCTGGATGCGGCGGGCGGCCCGCTCGATCGCCGGTGACCTGCGCGGCAAGCTCGCCGACGCGCTCGCCGTCGGCTCGATCGCGGTGGCCGTGATGGCGTTCCTCGCGGTCGTCCGCGAGGGCCTCGAGACCTCACTGATCTTCTACTCGGCCGTGCAGGGCGCCGGCGTCGACGGCGGCCCGCTCTACGCGCTGCTCGGCGGGATCGCCAGCGCGGTCCTGCTCGGCTACCTGATGTACGCCACCGCGGTCCGGATCAACCTCACCGTCTTCTTCACGGTGACCGGCGTGCTGCTCATCCTCGTCGCCGCAGGCATCCTCAAGTACGGCGTGCACGACCTGCAGGAGTCCGGCGTACTGCCCGGGCTCAACACGCTGGCGTACGACATCAGCGGCACGCTCGACCCGTCCGCCTGGTACACGGCCCTGGTCACCGGCATCTTCAACATCACGCCGACGGCCAGCGTCGTCGAGGCGCTCGCCTGGGTCGCGTTCGCCGTACCCGTTCTCTTCCTCTTCCTGCGACCGACCGGCAGCAGGCCGGCCGCAGTGCCCACCACCCCGGCATCCTCGCCGCAGCCATAGGAGACACCGTGCGTAGATCCCCCCGTCTGCTCGCCCTCGTGACCGCCGGGTCGCTCGGCGCGTCACTCGCCGCGTGCGGCTCCGGCGAGGACACCCCGGCGCCCGCCGGCGGCCCGATCGCCGTGCAGGCCACCGACACCAGCTGCGAGGTGGCCAGGACCTCCACGGAGGCCGGCACCAGCGTCTTCGCCATCACCAACAAGGGGCAGAAGGTCACCGAGTTCTACGTGTACGCCCCCGGCGACCGGGTGATGGCCGAGGTGGAGAACGTCGCGCCGGGCCTGTCCCGCAACCTGCACGTCGAGCTGCCCGCCGGCACCTACGAGACCGCCTGCAAGCCCGGCATGATCGGCAAGGGCATCCGCGGCCAGTTCACCGTCGCCGGCTCGGCCGCGCCGCTGACCGACGACGCCGCGCTGCTCGCCGCGACCGAGAGCTACTCGCGGTACGTGAAGAGCCAGACCGGCGCGCTGCTGGAACGCACCACCGAGTTCGTCGCCGCGGTCAAGGCCGGCGACGTGGCCAAGGCCAAGGAGCTCTTCCCGATCGCGCGGACCTACTGGGAGCGGATCGAGCCGGTCGCCGAGATCTTCGGTGACCTCGACCCGCGCATCGACGGCCGCGAGGAGGTCACCGAGGAGGGCCTGAAGTTCGGCGGCTTCCACCGCATCGAGAAGGACCTCTGGATCGACGGGAGCGCGGCCAAGTCCGGCCCGATCGCCGACCAGCTGCTGACCGACGTCAAGGAGATCGTGCAGAAGGCCAACGCCGAGAAGCTGTCGCCGTTGCAGCTGGCCAACGGCGCCAAGGCCCTGCTCGACGAGGTCGCCGCCGGGAAGATCACCGGCGAGGAGGACCGCTACTCGCACACCGACCTGTGGGACTTCAACGCCAACGTGGAGGGCTCCAAGGCGGCGATCGCCGCGCTGCGGCCGGTCCTCCAGGAGCGCGACCCGGCGCTGGTCAAGACCCTCGACACCGAGTTCGCCAACGTCGACGCCACCCTCGGCAAGCACCGCGCCGGCGACGCCTGGAAGCTGCACACCGAGCTCAGCAAGGCCGACCTCAAGGAACTCTCGGACGCCATCAACGCGCTCGCCGAGCCGATCAGCCAGGTGGCCGCCGTGGTCGCCAAGAAGAAAGCCTAGGAGCGGGTAATGGCGAAGATCTCCCGGCGGCGCGCACTCACCCTGGCCGGCGTGGGCGCCGCCGGGATCGCCGGCACCGGCGCGGCGGCGCTGCGCTTCACCGCCGACGCCAACGCCGGCGCCAACCCCGATCCGGTCACCGGCGCGGTGGCGTTCACCGGTGCGCACCAGGCCGGCATCGTCACCCCGGCGCAGGACCGGCTGCACTTCGTCGCGTTCGACGTCATCACCAAGGACCGCGACCGGCTGATCCGCCTGCTCAAGGAGTGGACGGCCGCCGCGGCCCGGATGACCGCCGGCCAGGACGCCGGCGAGATCGGCGCGGTCGCCGGCATCCCCGAGGCGCCGCCGGACGACACCGGCGAGGCGATCGGCCTGCCGCCGTGCGCCCTGACCATCACCGTCGGCTTCGGCCCGACCCTGTTCCGCGGCGCCGACGGCCGGGACCGCTTCGGGCTGGCCGCCCGGCGGCCCGCGGCGCTCGAGCCGCTGCCCCGGTTCACCGGCGACACCCTCGACGAGGCGCTCTCCGGCGGCGACATCGGCATTCAGGCCTGCGCCAACGACCCGCAGGTCGCGGTGCACGCCATTCGCAACCTGGCCCGCATCGGCATGGGCACGGTCAGCGTCCGCTGGTCGCAGCTCGGCTTCGGGCGTACCTCGTCGACCTCCACCGCCCAGGCCACCCCGCGCAACCTGTTCGGCTTCAAGGACGGCACCCGCAACCTGAAGGCCGAGCAGGAGGAGCTGCTCCGCGAGCACCTGTGGGTGCAGCCCGGCGACGGTCCGGACTGGATGGCCGGCGGCTCCTACCTGGTCACCCGCAAGATCCGCATGCTGGTCGAGACGTGGGACCGCTCGCCGCTCGCGGAGCAGGAGACGATCATCGGCCGGCACAAGGGCTCCGGCGCGCCCCTCGGCCTCAGCGACGAGTTCGAGGAGCCCGACTTCACCGCGGTCGGCGCGGACGGCGAGCCGCTGATCCCCACCACCGCCCACGCCAGGCTCGCCCACCCCGACGCCAACAAGGGCGCCCGGATCCTGCGGCGCGGGTACAACTTCGTCGACGGATCCGACGGGCTCGGCCGGCTCAACGCCGGGCTGTTCTTCATCGGCTACCAGCGCGACCCGCGCACCGGGTTCATCCCGGTCCAGCGCAGCCTCGCCGCCCAGGACGAGATGAACGAGTACGTCCGCCACGTCTCCAGCGGACTCTTCGCCTGCCCGCCCGGCGTCACCGGCCCCGACGACCACTGGGGCAGCGCCCTGTTCGCGTGAAGCGAGCCGGCATCACGTACGGTGCGGCATCGTGAGCCCTGACCCGTTCGAGCGCTACACCCACCGCGTACAGCGGGTCGTGGCGCTGGCCGGCGACCGCGCCCGGCGGCCGCGCCGGGAGGAGATCGACACGGAGCACCTACTGCTGGCCGTCGTCGACGCGGGCGACGGCACGGCCGCGATGGCGCTGGCGGCGCTCGGCGTTCCGCTCGACGACCTCCGCGGCCGGGTGCCGGCCCACGCCGGCGCCGGTCAGGGCGTACCCGGCAAGTCCGTACCTTTGTCGGCTGCCGCGAGCGCCGTCCTCGACCGGGCGCGGCGCGAGGCCGACGCGATGGGCCACCACTACGTGGGTACCGATCATCTGCTGCTCTCCCTGACCGCCCAGCCCGGCAGCGTCGCCGCGCGGGTGCTCGCCGGGATCGGCGTCACCGGCGATCACCTCCGCCCGGAGGTGGCCCGCCTGCTCGACGCACACCCGCGGGCACGGCGGACCCGCGACGAACCGACATACGAGCAGGTCATCGGCGGACGCCGCTTCGCGGTGCCGCCCGCGATCGGCGCGCACCACCGCCAGGCGGAACGACTGCGCGATCTGCTGCACCGGCATGGCGTGACCGTCGACCACCCCGAGACCGACCAGCACGAGACCGCGGCTCGCCGGTCTCCTCCGGCCCAGGAACACCTCGGTACCTGACCTCCTGGAGCCCTGCCGGTCACCCGGCGGCGAGGCCGAAGAAGACGGCGTCGTGGTACGCCGAGCAGATCGTGTCCAGGAAGTACGGCGCCGCGGTGCCGCACTGGTCGGGCGCGGTGCCCGGGTCGACCGGCAGGCCGTGCCCCATCCCGGCGATCCGGTAGAGCCGGACCTGGTCAGTGCCGTACACCTCGAGCGTCGTGCCGCCGGGTAGCGCCGAGGTGGCGGTCGGCCGGTCGGGGACGCCGAGCACGTCGGTGAACTGGTCGCGTAGTTCGGCGCCGTTCGCCGGTGCCACCGCGTAGTCCGACTGTCCGTGCCAGATTGCCACCCGCGGCCGCGGCCCGGCGTAGCCCGGATAGGCGGCCCGGACGAGGTCGCCCCAGGACCCGGGTGACCGGTTCGGCGGCACGTACTGGCAGGTGAGGGCCGTGCTCAGCGAGGTCGCGCAGCGGTACGGCAGCCCGGCGACCACCGAACCCGCGGCGAACACGTCCGGGTAGGTCGCGAGCATCACCGCGCTCATCGCGCCGCCCGCGGACAGGCCCGACACGAAGACCCGGCCCGCGTCGACGCCGTACGCCGCGACGGCGTGGCCGACCATCTGGCGTACCGACAGCGCCTCGCCGGCGTCCCGGCGGGTGTCGCCGGTCTCGAACCAGTTGAAGCAGGAGTTGGCGTTGTTGCCCGGCCGCTGCTCCGGCAGCACCAGCGCGAAGCGCCACCGGTCGGCGAACGTCCGCCAGCCGGACCGGGCGAAGTAGCCGGCGGCGTTCTGCGTGCAGCCGTGCAGCAGCACGACGGCCGGCGCGCCGGCCGGCAGGCCGTCGGGGCGGTAGGCGTACATCGCCAGGTTGCCCGGGTTGGAGCCGAACGACGCCACCTGGTCGAGGGTGGCCGCCGAGGCGGGCGAGGGCACGCCGGCGACGGCGACGGCGGCGAGCAGCGCCGCGGCGAAGTGTTGACCCAGCGTCCGTCCCATGGCAGCCTCCGGCCTGACTAGCTGTCGTCTGTTTCGCCGAGGTTAATGCGATGTCACGGTGCTGTGACATGTCCGGCGCCTACATGCCAGCCGCCATCGATATGGGCAGTGATTGATCCGCCTTCACGTTTGGGAACCGTCCATTCCGGGTAAACTCCGCCTTTAGGAGTGACTGTGGCGAGGTACCCCCAGCTGTTGCACGCCGTTCTCGAGACCGTGAGACCGCGGGAACTCGCCGAGTTCTACCGGCGGCTCATCGGGCTGCGCTACCGGCCCGGTGACGAACCGCCCGCGGACGATTCCGCCGACGATCCCGAATGGCTCGTGCTCGTGGACTCCGGCGGAGCGCGGAGGCTCGCCGTCCTGCACGTCGATCGGCTGCCGCCGCTGGCCGACCGCCAGCCCCGCACGACCTGGCCGCAGCACGACTTCCCGTGGCAGTCGCACGTCGACCTCACGGTCCCGGACCTCGCCGAGCTGCGGCGCCAACGCGGCAGGGCGAAGGCCCTCGGCGCGGAACTACTGCACGATCAGGCCGGCAGCCACGCCGAGCCGATGTACGCGTTCGCGGATCCGACGGGTCACCCGTTCTGCATCTTCGTTGCATAAGGCGCAGTCGGGTGGGTATTTACTTGCGGAAATTTCGATGTTCTCTCGCGCGAAATCCGGGTATCCCCTGCGCATGTTCGAGTGTTTCGAAAACGCCGGCGTCGCTCGAACGTGGCCGCAATGTGGTCGGCAGTCCTCCATTACCGCATCCGAGCACGCGACCCTGAACGGGCTGCCGGACCGGTTGGGCCACGTGGTCCCGGTCGCCGCCTGCGAGCTTGCCGCCGGGCACCCGGGCAGCCACGTCGCGTTCGTCGTCGCCGCGGAGGACGGTGATCACTGGTGGTGGCTTCGCTGGGACGCGCGGCACCGCCACCTGATCCGGCTCGATCCCTGCGAGCGCACGGCCACGGACGAGGATGTTCCGGACGACTGCCTGCTGCCGTCCGGCCATCATGGACCGCACAGCTTCGAGCTGTAGCGGCGCTAGGGTCGGGCCATGACGACGATCCTGGTGCCGTACCACCATGACGAGCCGCTGCCGGACGGCGGCATCGACGTGCGGGCGGACGTCACGGTCCACCCCGACTTCCCCGACGCCGGCCGCTGGGAGCGGCTGACCGCGCTGTGCGCGGCGACCGCCGACGCGGTCGCGCCGGTGGTGGCGTCCGGCGCCGTGCCGACCGTGCTGTCCGGCGACTGCCTGGTGCTCTCCGGCACGCTCGCGGGAGCCCAGCGCGGCGGGGCCGACCCGGCGGTCGTCTGGTTCGACGCGCACGGCGACCTGCACACCCTGGAGACCACGACGTCGGGCTACCTGGGCGGGCTGTCCCTGCGGCTGGCGCTGGGCGCGCACTCCGACCTGTGGTCCGGGCCGCTTGGGCTGCGTCCGGTGACGCCGGAACGTGCCGTCCTGGTGGACGCGCGCGACCTGGACCCGGCGGAGGCCGACTTCCTGGCCGCGCCCGGGTCCGTCCGGCGGATTCCGGTGGACGAGGTCGACGGGGACACCGTGCCGGACGGGCCGCTGGTGCTGCACGTCGACGTGGACGTGGTGGACCCGGCCGACCTGCCCGGGCTGCTTTTCCCCGCGCCCGGCGGGCCACCGGCGAGCGCGGTGGTCGCCGCCTGCCGCCGGCTGCTGGCGACCGGCCGGGTGGTCGCCGTGGACATCGCCTGTCCGTGGCATCCGGCCGCCGACGACGCCGAGCGGGCCGGCCGCGCCGCCCTGCTCGCCGAGCTCACCGCACCGCGCTGATCATCGGCGGC
The DNA here is from genome assembly GCF_014205335.1 of Amorphoplanes digitatis. Lineage (NCBI taxonomy): Bacteria > Bacillati > Actinomycetota > Actinomycetes > Micromonosporales > Micromonosporaceae > Actinoplanes > Actinoplanes digitatis. The sequence goes on from NZ_JACHNH010000001.1 coordinate 2,836,619, forward strand.
TGATCATCGGTGGAGCCCGGCCCGGCGGGCCAGCAGGAAGTCGCGCTCGGTCTCGTTGCCGGCCAGTGCGATCGCCTGGTCGTAGGCGGCCGCGGCCTCCGCATCGCGCCCGAGCCTGACCAGCAGGTCGGCCCGGGTGGCGGGCAGCCGGTGGTAGCCCGGAATATCCACATCGTCCAGCACGGCGAGGGCCACCGCGGGCCCGTGCACCTCGGCGACCGCGACCGCCCGGTTGAGCGCGACGATCGGGGTCGGCATCAGGGGCCAGAGCTGGTCGTAAAGGGCCAGGACCTGCGACCAGTCGGTGGCGGCGCCGTCGGTGTGCACGGCGTTGATCGCGGCCTGGATCTGGTACGGGCCCGGCCGGTTGCGGCGCAGGCAGCGGCGTACCAGATCGTGTCCCTCGGCGATGAGGGCCCGGTCCCACAGCGAGCGGTCCTGGTCCGCGAGCAGGATCAGCTCGCCGGCCGGGCCGAGCCGGGCCGGCCGGCGCGCCTCGGTGAGCAGCAGCAGGGCGAGCAGGCCGAGGGCCTCGAACTCGTCGGGCATCAGCGCGGCGAGTTCCCGGGCGAGCCGGATCGCCTCCGCGCACAGGTCCGTGCGGATCAGGGTTCCCGTGGTGGCCGTGTACCCCTCGTTGAACATCAGGTAGAGCACGGTCAGCACCGGCGGCAGCCGGTCCGGCAGCTCCTCGGCGCGGGGCACCCGGTAGGGGATGTGCGCGTCCCGGATCTTCTTCTTGGCGCGCACGATCCGCTGCGCGATGGTCGGCTCCGGCACCAGGTACGCCCGGGCGATCTCCGGAACCTCGAGCCCGGCGAGCAGGCGCAGCGTGAGCGCGGTGCGCGCGTCGGGCGCCAGCGCCGGGTGGCAGCAGGTGAAGATGAGCCGGAGCTGGTCGTCCTTCACCGGTCCCACCTCCCCGGGCTCGTCCTTCTGATACAGCAGCAGCGCCTGCGCGTGCCGGGCCTCGCGGGTCGACTCCCGGCGCAGCCGGTCGATGGCCCGGTTGCGGGCGGTGGTCACGATCCAGGCGCCGGGGTTCGGCGGGAGCGTCTCCCACTTCTCGACGGCCACCGCGAACGCGTCCTGCACGGCCTCCTCGGCGAGGTTGATGTCGCCGAGGAGGCGGACCAGCGTCGCGACGCAGCGGCCGTACTCCTCGCGGTAGACGAGTCCCAGGTCCATGTGGTCAGTTCTCGGGCAGGCCCTGGAACGGCCGCACCTCGACCGGCTCCATGCAGGCCTGCGCGCACTTCTCCGCCCAGGCCAGCGCCTCGTCCAGGTCCGCGCACTGGATCACCCAGAACCCGCCGAGCTGCTCCTTCGTCTCGGCGAACGGCCCGTCGGTCATGGTGGCCCGGCCGTCGTCGACCCGGACGACGGTGGCGCTCTCCGGCGGCAGGAGGCCCCCGCCGAAGACCCAGGCGCCGGCGGCCTGCAACTCGTTGTTGATCTTGTCGGTCTGCGCGTACGCGATCTGGGTGTCCGCGTCCGACCTGGTCGGCGCTCCCGCGACGCTGTGCACGGCGAGCATGTACTGCTTCATGACGTCTTCCTCCGGTTGGGTGTGGTGGTGCGGATCAGGCGGCCAGGCGGCGCGCGACGGCCGGGATCACGATCGCGGCGGCGACCAGGTGGGTGACCATGAGCAGGGCCTTGGTGGCCGGTCCGGCGTCCGCGATCACGTCCGGGACCAGCGAGAGCACGGTCAGCACCACCGTAGTACGGACGAAGGCGCGCCGCGGGTGCCGGGCCTTGCGGGACAGCACGACGGCGAGGACCAGGCCGACAAGCGAGAACACCGCCGTCAGCGTCCCGAATCCGGTCACCGGGATCGGGGCCCCGCTCACGTCGAGGCTGATGCCCGCGGCGTGACCGGCGGCGGCGACCCCCATGGTGGCGATGCTCGCGACGGCGGTGGCGGCGAGGCCGGTCCTCGTCAGGGCACCGAGGCCCGAAACGGCGGCGCGGGTGGTGGTGGCGGTCGTGGTGGTCATCGTGGCCTCCGGTAGGTGTCAGTGCCGGCTGCGTGCCGGTGTCTCACCAGGGCTACGAACCGGCCCGCCCCCGATCGACAGGTCCGCCGAAGATTTTCAAAAAGATTCTTCCGGGCTAGTAGACCCAGCGCAGGGCGGCCGCCACATCCTCGTCGGAGGCGTTGCGGAGGCGCTCCGCCTCGGCCCGGCGCACCGCCAGCACCGCGCCGGTCAGCGTCTCGCCCAGCGCGTCCCGCAGCGGCTGTGCCTGCGACAGCGCCCGCGCGGCCTCGTCCAGCGTCGTCGGCAGCCGCCGGATGCCGCGCCCGGCCAGCTCGTCGGGGGAGAGGCCGGCCGGGTCGCCGGTCATCGGCGGCGGCAGCCGCAGCCCGCGCCGGATGCCGTCGAGCGCGGCGGCGATGAGCGCGCCGAACAGCAGGTAGGGGTTCGCCGCCAGGTCGAAGCACTTCACCTCGAGGTTGGCCGCCGACTCCCGTTCCCCGGCGTCGCCGGTGACCAGGCGCAGCGCGGCCTCCCGGGTCTCGTGACCCCAGCACGCGTACGCGCCGGCCCAGTGCGAGGGCACCAGCCGCAGGTAGCTCGCGACCGACGGCGCGCCGATCGCCAGCAGGGCCGGCAGCAGGTCGAGGATGCCGGCCGTGGCGGCCTCCGCCTCGGCGGTCAGCCCGTGCGGCCCGGTGCCGCCGCTGAACAGGTTGCGGCCCTCGCGCGCCGCGGACAGGTGCACGTGCCCGCCGTTGCCCACCCGGCCGGCCAGCACCGCCGGGGCGAACGACGCGCGCAGGCCGTGCCGGTGCGCCACCGCCCGGACGGTCTGGCGCACCAGCAGGCTGTCGTCGGCGGCGCCGACCGGGTCGCGGGCGGCGACGGAGAGCTCGAACTGCGCGGCGGCGTACTCGGGGTGCAGCTGCTCGACCTCGACGCCCTGTGCGTCCAGCGCGGCGAGCAGGTCCCGGCAGTAGTCGCTCAGCTCGATCTGCCGGGTCGCGCCGTACGCGGGGCCGTCGCAGGCCGGCACGAACTCGTCGGTGCCGCCGCGGCCCAGCGCCCACTCCACCTCGATCGCCGCCTTGAACGTCAGCCCGGCCGCGGCGGCGCGCTCGGTCATGGCCCGGGCGAAGCCGCGCTGGCAGGCGGGCCAGGGTTCGCCGTCCTGCGAGTAGCGGTCGACCGGTGCCCACGCCCAGCCGGGCTGTGCGGCCAGGACGGTCAGCCGGTCCAGGTCGGGCACGAGGCGCAGGTCGCCGTCGGGGCCGCCGAGCTGCTCGCTGGCGGTGATCGAGTCGTCGGCGAGGAAGACGTCGAAGACCGGCGACATCCCGACGCCCCAGCGTGCCGCCCGTGCCAGCTTGGCGGTGGGCACGGTCTTGATCCGCGTGACGCCGGCCGTGTCGACGTACGACAGCACGACGCCGTGCACCCCCGCGTAGTGCAGCCGGCCGGTCGCCTCCTCGGCGCCGCCGGGAATCCGGTCCCCGAACATGTTCCGCTCCCGTCAGCCGCGCAGGCCGTACACCCGCTCGGCGTTTCCCGCGCCGATCATCCATGCCACCCGCTCGGCGTCGGGCGCCGACCACGAGCCCGCGGCCACCCATCCGCCCAGCACCTCGGTGAGCCCTCGCCGGAACAGCTCGGCGCCGAGCACGTGCAGCTCCGGCAGCCCGAAGGCGTCGGAGGAGTAGAGAACCTTGTGGAACGGCGCCAGCTCCAGCGACTCCGCGATCACCGCGGTGGCCCGCGCGCCGACGTGGTTGACCGCCAGCCCCACGTCGAGGTAGACGTGCGGGAAGACCTGCGCGAGGTAGCCGGCCTGCCGGTGGTACGGGTAGCAGTGCAGCAGCATGATCGGGGTGCCGCGGCCCTGCACCGCGCGCAGGAACCCGGTCAGCAGGGCCGGATCGCTGCCGGCCAGGTCGAGATCGGAGTCGCCGAATCCGGTGTGGATCTGCACCGGCAGGCCGCGCTCGACGCCGGCCCAGAGCAGGTGCCGCAGCAGCACCGGGTCGTCGAGGCGTGCGAGCGCGGCACCCGGGCCGCGGCGCAGCCAGCGACCAGCCGCGGCGCGGACCTCGGCGGCGGACGGCGGCTCGGGCGCGATGGCCAGCCCGTGCCGGTAGGCGAGGACGGACTTGACCGCGTGCGCGCTCGCGGTGGCGGCGGCCAGGGCGTCGGCGTACGCGGCGGCGAAGCCCGCGGCGCTCGCCCCGCCCTCGGCGACCCGCTCGGCGACGGCCTCCAGCCGGACCACCTCGCCGGCGGCGGACCCGGCCGGCGCGGCCAGCTCGGCCGGGGTGAGCAGCTCCCCGGCCCGGAATCCGGTGTCGACGAGGAACGTGGCGACGTTCGCGGCGCTCAGCAGCCGGCGGTTGACCTCCGCGGGCCCGAGCCGGGCCCGCTCGGCCAGATAGTCGTCGGCGGGCGCGTGCGGCGCCAGCCCCAGCAGCGGCGCGCACCAGCGCCGGACGGCGAAGCCGAGCTGGGAGTCGAGCGTGGTGCATCCGGGCGGCGCGGCCTGACAGGCCTCGGTGGCCAGCAGCTCGAAGCCGGCCCGGTCCAGCGGCCCGCGCACGACGCTGTGGCAGTGGTGGTCCACCAGCCTTACGTCCTCGAGCATCGCCGCTCCGGTCATCGACGCCGCGCCGCCGCGACTCCGGCCATTGTCCAGCGTCATCGGCGTTCGATCCGCGAGGCGCGCCGCCCCGGACGTTACCGGACGAAGCCGGGCAATCGCGCGCCGCTACGCCCTCATCCTCGGCGAATGGCGAGACCCTCGAGGTTGGGCAGGCTGTCGGCGACGGGTCTTGCGGTGGGCCTCAGCAGGCGGTGGATGCGGTCGAGGAGCTCGTCGGCGGTGAACGGTTTCTCGATCAGCTCGATCCCGTGGCCGAATCCGTGCTGGGCTTCCAGCAGGTCCTCGGTGTATCCGGAGATGTAGAGCACGGGCAGCCCGGGTTGGCTCTGCCTGATGAGCTCGGCCAGGGTCGGGCCGGGCATGTTGGGCATGATGACGTCGGTGAGGAGCAGGTCGAAGCGCTTGTGCTCGACCTGCTCCAGTGCCGCCGGGGCGTCGCGGGCCGCGCTCACGGTGTAGCCGTGTTCCCTGAGGATGCGCACGACGAGATCGCGCACGCCGTCCTCGTCCTCGACGACGAGCACGTGCTGGCCGTGCGCGACGGGCGGGCGGGCCGGCGGCGCCCCGTGGTCCCGGCCGGCGGGTTCGGCGGCGATCGGGAGCAGCAGCCGGAAGGTGGTGCCCGCACCGGGTTCGGACTCGACGTTGATGGCGCCGCCGGCCTTGGTGACGATGCCGTAGACGGTGGCCAGGCCCAGGCCGGTGCCGCGGTCGTTGGACTTGGTGGTGAAGAACGGCTCGAAGATGTGCGCGGCCACCTCCGGGGGCATGCCCGTGCCGGTGTCGCGGACCAGCAGCTCGGCGTAGTGCCCGGGGCGGATCGCGGGCTGAGCGCCGGCCTGGTCCTCGTCGATCTCGGTGTCGCCGACCTCCACGAGGATGGCGCCGCCCTGTGGCATGGCGTCGCGGGCGTTGATGATGAGGTTGAGCAGGACCTGGTCCAGCTGGGTCCGGTCGGCGTGCACCAGGAGGGGCTGCTGTGCCCGGTTCACGGACAGCTCGATGTGCTCGCCGAGCATCGGGGCGAGCAGGTCGCGGGAGTCGGCGAGGATCAGGTTCAGGTCGATGGCCTCGGCGTTGGCCGGCTCGGACCGGGCGAAGATCAGTAGCTGGCGGCAGAGCATGCGGGCGCGGTCGGCGGCACCGCGTACCCGGGCGAGGTCGTCCTGCGCGGTGCCTTCCCCGGCGCCCTGTTCGATGGCGAAGTCGGTGTAGTTGAGGATGATCGAGAGCAGGTTGTTGAAGTCGTGTGCCACGCCGCCGGCGAGCTTGCCCAGGCTCTCGAGTCGTTCGGCCTGTGCCGACCGGTCGCTGAGCAGGCGTTCGCGGGCCTCCACCGCTCGCTGTCCGGTGAGGTCCCGGTGGGTGGCGCAGACCTCGAAGAGACCGCCGTCGCGGTCGCGCAGGCCCGCGACGCTGACGGACACGGGCACGGGGCTGCCGTCCTTGCGTTTGCGCTCGGCCTCGAAGTCGCCGGCCCACCCGTTGCGGACCAACTGCACCAGCGGTACCTGTTCGTCCACCGGGCCGCCGACAATCGCGACACTGTTCCCGATCGCCTCCTTTGCCGTGTATCCGTAGACCCGTTCCGCGGCCGGATTCCATCCGGTTATCGTGCCGTCCAGGGAGCCGGTGATGATCGCGTCGCCGGACGAACGGACGATCTCCGCCAGCCTCGCCCGGCCCTCGGCCAGCTGTTGTTCTCCGATCTGCCGGCCACGCGCCAGGACGACGCACAGCACGAAGACGCAGGTGATCAGCACCAGCAGCCTTGTCTCGCCGAAGGTCGGCAACCCGCCGGTCACCATGGAGATCCACACGGCCAGCACCAGTGTGTATGCGCAAACGGCGGCGACAGCGCGAGGCTTCGCGGAGCCCACGGCCAGGCACGGTCCGGCCGCCGCCATCATGGCGAAGACCAGCGTCTCCGTCTGCCTCGACGCCATCACGGCGACGATCGCCGACACGGTGACCACCAATACGGCCATGACCAGCAGGGATGTCGACGAGAACATCACGCGATGGGCGCCGCCGGCCATCGCGAGTCGCAGACGGCGCCAATGCGCTGACATTTGGAACATGGCCGGTCCCCCCGCGCAGGCTGGCTCTCGGCCGTTCGCGCGCGGCCCCAGGCCCCCCTTGCGTTACTTGACGAAATATGCCCTCATCACCACATACCGTACCCGCGTGGGTGCCTCAGGCGACGAAGGTCTGGCGTAGCTCGCCCACGATGTCGAGTCGGCTGGTCAGGGTCTCGCCCGGGCGCAGGAAACGCGGCGGCGTGCGCCGGTTTCCCACGCCGCCCGGCGTGCCGGTGAAGATCAGGTCGCCGGGCAGCAGGGTGCAGATCGCGGAGAGCCGCGCCACCAGGTCGTCGATGGGGAAGATCATTTCGGAGGTGCGGCCGGACTGCAGGATCTCGCTGGCCGTGCCCGACGTGAGCCGCGAGGAGAATCCGATGTCGTCGCGGTCCGGGAAGGCGTCCGGGGTGACCGCCACCGGCCCGGTCGGGCCGAAGCCGGGGAAGGACTTGCCGAGCGCGAACTGCGCCGGCGCGCCCCGCAGCTGGGTGAGCCGTTCGGAGAGGTCCTGGCCGCAGGTGAGGCCCGCGATCGCGTCCCACGCCGCCGACCGCGGTATCCGGTGGCCGCCGCGGCCGATCACCGCCACCACCTCGATCTCCCAGTCGACATTGCCCTCGGGCAGCCGGACCGTGGTGACCGGGCCGGTGAGGCAGCTCGGAAACTTGGTGAACACCAGCGGCTCGTCCGGCGCCACGAAGCCGGCCTCCGCCGCGTGCGGGCGGTAGTTCAGGGCGACGGCGAACACCTGGCGCGGGTCGGGCACCGGCGGGCCGAGCTCGGCGTCGGTGACGCCGGTCGCCGCGGACCAGTCCGCGGTCGCGGCCCAGGAGAGCACCTCGTCCCACCGGGACAGCGCGGCCCGGGCCTGCGCCGGCAGCGCGCCGCCGGAGGCGGACGCCACGTCGAGGGCGCGGCCGTCCGGGGAGACCAGGACGAAGCGGCCGCGCAGCGTGCCGAAGCGCATCAGCCGGCCGTCGAGGAGTAGAGGTCGTTCGTGTACGGCGGCGTGTCGTGCGCCGCGCTCCACGGCACGACGCGGTTGCGCAGCACGCCGATGCCCTCGATCTCCGCCTCGACCACGTCGCCGGGCCGCAGGTAGAAGGCGAACGGGTCGCTCTGCACCGCGGCGACGCCGGAGATCGTGCCGGTCGTGATGATGTCGCCGGCGCTGTATCCCTGCGCGGAGTGGTACGCGACCAGGTGCGGGATCGAGATGACCATCTGCGAGGTGTTGCCCTGCTGGCGCACCTCGCCGTTGACCCGCAGCCGCATCGCCAGCCGCTGCGGGTCGGGCACCTCGTCCTTGGTCACGATCCACGGACCGATCGGGCAGAACGTGTCGATGCCCTTGGAGAACGAGAAGACGCCGGAGCGCATCTCGCGCCGCTGGATGTCGCGCGCGGTGATGTCGTTGAAGATCAAATATCCGGCGATGTGGTCCTCGGCCTCCTCCGGCGAGAAGAACTTCCCGCTGCGCCCGATGACGATCCCGAGCTCCAGCTCGTAGTCCAGCTCGCGGGTGAGCCCCTCCGGATAGACGATCGCGTCCTCCGGGCCGATGATCGCGTCGACGTTCTGGAAGAACACGATCCCCTTGTGTACGGGGTGTGACCAGTTCACCGCCTGCAACTCGGTGTGGTGCTCGGTGAAGTTGCCGGCCGTGTGGAAGAACTTCTTCGGCACGATCGGCGCGCGCAGCCGCACCGCCGAGAGCGCGAGCCGCTCGCCGGTCTCCTCGACCGCGCCGCCGCGCTCGAAGAACTCCCGGGTCGAGCCGCACGCCAGCGCGATGACCGTCTCGCCGTCCAGGCGGCCGACCCGGCCGTCATCGAAGGTGACCAGCTTCATCGGGAACCACCTGCGACTCTCGGATTGTGAAAGCGGATTTCTTCACCCGGAAGCGTGCCCCGGGTGAAAGCCGCTGTCAAGGACGCGGGACGCCGACCCGGAACACCCGCAGCTGCAATGCGAGGGCGAGGTAGTAGCCGACCAGGGTGAGCACCTCGAACAGCGTCGCCTCGCCGAGCGCCTCGACGGCGCGGGCGTACTGCTCGTCGTCCAGGTCGCCGCCGGTGGCCAGCGCGTGCGCGGTCTCCGCGACCACCCGCTCCGGCCCGGCGGGCAGCGCCTCGTAGCGGCCCGTGCGCAGGGCCTCCAGCTCCTCGCCGGTCAGCCCGGCGTGCCGGCCGACCGCCTCGTGCGCGTACCGCTCGAAGGCGGAGTCGGAGGCGGCCGAGACGACCAGGATGGCGATCTCGCGGGCCCGGTCGGCCAGCCCGGTCTCGTAGCGCACCGCCGCGCCGAGCGCCTGGAGCGCGAGCCCCAGCCGGGGTTGCAGCAGGAACGCGTTGAACGGCCCCTCGAGGCCGCCGTCGGCGCCGACCAGCCGGAACAACTGCGGCCCCCGCGCACGCGGCCCGCCGGTGACGGCGTCGTACACGGCGCGCTGATCGTCGTCCAGCGCGGCGGGGTCCAGCCGGGCCAGGCGGCCGGTCACGACGCCGAGACCAGCTGGGAGACCTCCGCGCAGGTGGCCAGCAGCACCGGTTTGAGCTCGCGCACGATCCGCTGCGTCGACCAGTCCCGGGCCTGCACCGCGAGGTTGATCCCGGCGATCACCCGGCCGCCGGCGCCCACCACCGGCCCGGCCATCGACCGCAGCCCGTGCGCCAGCTCCTCGTCCTGCAACGCCCAGCCCTGCTCGCGGATCCGGGTCAGCTCCTGGCTCAGCTCCTCGAGGGACACCTTGGCGTTCGGGCCGTGCTGGGCGGGGAACGAGCTCTCGGTGATCCGCGTTTGCAGCTCGGGCTCGCTCAGGTGCGCCAGCATGAGCTTGCCGATCGAGGTGTGCACCGCCGGCAGCGTCGAGCCGACCTGGATGTTGGCCGTGACCAGGTCGGAGTTGCGCAGCCGGACCAGGTAGAGCACGCGGTCGCCGGTGAGCACCGCCAGGTTGACGGTCTCGCCGGTCTCCTCGCCGAGGCGCTGCAACTTCGGCGTGGCGAGCGAGACCAGGTCGAGGCTGCGCAGCGCCGCACCGCCGAGCGTCAGCGTCCGCACGCCGGGCCGGTAGTCCCCGTTCGGCAGGTGGTCGAGGTAGCCCTCGGCGGTCAGCGTCATCACCACGCGGTACACCGTCGGCATCGGCAGCCCGGACGCGGTGGCCAGGTCGCTCACCCGCCAGGTCGGCCGCTGCTCGTCGAAGAGGCTCAGCAGGCGCAGCCCCTTGGCGAGAGCCTCGACGCGGTACTCGGGCTTCTCCGGCGCTGCGTTCGCGGCGGAGGGGCTCGCGGAGGGCGCCGGATTTCGCCGACTGGCGGCCATGGATCACCTTCTCGAAAGTGGTGTTCATCGACGACGCCCAGCTTAGGGCCCCGCAACGGCGCGCCTGGACACTCAGCGGGCGCCTGGTCTAGCTTGTTCGATAGTGACTTTCATAGAACGAGAATACTAGCGTGAGGTGGCCATGGACTGGTTGACGCTCTCGGGCCGCCCGGCGCTCGTGGTCGGCGCCGGCGGCCTGGGCGGCGCCAGTGCGGTGGCGCTCGCCGCGCAGGGCGCCCCGGTCGTGCTCGTCGACCTGGACGAGGAGCGGCTGGAGTCGGTGTCGCGCGCGGCCAAGGACGCCGGCGGCAGCGTGCGGACCATCGCCGCCGACCTGCGGTCGGCGCGGCGGTGCCGCGAGGTGGTGGCCGAGGCGTCCGGGCTGGCCGGCGTGCCCCAGATCTTCGTGCACGCGGTCGGGCGCAACGTCCGGCGGCCGGTGCTCGAGCTGGGCGACGAGGACTGGCGCGCGATCGTCGAGCTCAATCTCTCCACCGCGTACTGGCTGGGCCGGGCGGTCGGCGCGCTGATGGTCGAGGCCGGCTACGGCCGGATGACGTTCGTGTCCTCGGTCTCCGGCCTGCTCGCCCACGCCGACCACGCGGCGTACGCGGCCACCAAGGGCGGGCTCAACCAGCTCCTGCGGGTGATGGCCAGGGAGTGGGCGGCACGCGGCGTGACGGTCAACGCGGTGGCGCCGGGATACATCGAGACCGGCCTGACCAGGGACCACCTCGACCGGGACGGCAACCGCGAGGCGCTGGAGAGCCTGGTACCGGCCCGCCGGCTCGGCGTGCCGGAGGAGATCGCCGACGCGGTGACGTTCCTGTCGTCGGACCGCGCGCGCTTCATCACCGGCCAGGTCCTCTACGTCGACGGCGGCAGGGTCCTGGTCTGAGAGAGTCACCCCGAAAATCGGACAAGATGGAGGCCCATCCATGCCACTGGAACCCCTGCCCGTCCCGCGCCGCTTCGAGGGCCGGTCCGTGGTCGTCACCGGCGCCGGCACCGGGTTCGGCGCGGAGATCGCCGTGCGGGCCGCGCAGGAGGGCGCCCGGGCGGTCGGCGTCCACTACCGCTCCTCCAAGGCCGGCGCCGAGTCCACCGCCGAGCGGGTCCGCGCGGCCGGCGCGGAGGCCGTGCTCCTGCGTGCCGACATCGTCGAGTGGGCGCAGGTCGCCGCGCTGGCCGGCGAGGCGTTCGCGCGGCTGGGCGGCGTCGACGCGCTGGTGAACAACGTCGGCGACGTGGCGCGCGAGCAGATGTCCTGGCGGGACATCACCGAGGAGTCGATCGACCACGTCCTCGCGGTCGACATCAAGGGCACGATGGCCTGCATCCACGAGTTCGGCAAGCTGATGCTGGAGCAGGGCCACGGCAGCATCGTCAACATCGGCTCCACCGTCGTCGTGCGCGGCAGCGCCCGGGCACCGCAGTACGCTGCCGCGAAGTACGGCCTGCTCGGCGCCACCAAGTCCTACGCGCACGCGTTCGCGCCGACGGTCCGCGTCAACGTCTTCGCGCCTGGCTTCATCGAGACCGACGCCACGCTGGCCCGCGAGGACTGGCGGTCCGGCCGCGGCGACAAGCTGCGCGAGCTGACCCCGATGGGCCGCATCCCGGGCCCGGCGGAGCTGGCCGGCACGGCGCTCTTCCTGGCCACCGACGACGCGAGCCACATGACCGGCGGCTACCTGGTCGCCGACGGCGGCTACAACATGGTCGGCGCCTGATGCACCCACAGGATCTCTCCCTGGCGGAGGCCCGGTCGCTGGTGCGGCGGGCCGTCGACAAGGGCGAGCAGCTCGGGCTGCGCGGCGGCGTCGCGGTCGTCGGCGCGAGCGGCGCGCTCATCACCGCCTCGCGCCTCGACCGCGGCGGCGCCGGCGGCATGGCCCGGGCCCGCTCCAAGGCGTGGATCGCCGCGACCCAGCAGATCACCAGCACCGAGCACCTGCACCGGATGACCACGCTGCCGGCGCCGATCTCGGCCGGCTTCGTGGCGGTGAGCCCGCAGGCGGCCTTCCCGGGCGCCGGTGGGATTCCGGTGCGTGACAAGGACGGCGTCGTGGTGGCCGGCATCGCCGCGTCCGGCGCGACGGTCAGCCCGTTCCTGCCGCACGGCGTGCCGCCAGAGGCGCTCAGCGCGGACGGCGAGCCGGCCAACCCCGAGGACCTCCTGATCGCGTACGCCCTGGACATCCCGTACGCGGGGCAGCACGGCGACGACGCGGTCCGCTGGCAGGCGCGCTTCGGCGACCTGGTGGTGTCGCCCGGCGACAGCCTCGGCATGAAGCCCGCCCCGCCCGCCGCCGGGCAGCCCGAGCTGGCCTGGGCGCGGGAGCTGTGCGACCGGGTACTCGCCGAGGCCCGCCGCCGGAACCTGAGCATCAGCGTCGCCGTGGTGGACAGCGGCGGCGATCCGATCCAGCAGGACCGTGCCGACGGCGCCGTGGCCGGCGGCGTCGACATCGCGCTCGGCACCGCCGCGGCGGCCGCTCGCTTCGGCGTGCCCAGTGAACGGCTCGCGCAGTGGTACGGCGACGCGGTCACCCGGCTCAACCCGGTGACCGTCCTCGGCGTCGCGGGCGGCGTGCCGCTGCTTGACGACGGCCGGACCGTGGCGGGCGTCGGCGTCGGTGGTGCCGGCCCGGCGGAGTGCGCGGCCCTGGTCCGCGAGGTGGCGGGGCCGTGAGGCGTGACGACCCGGTCCGCGTCGCGGTGCTCGGCTGCGGCGCGATCGGCAGCCTCTACGCCGCCCACCTGGCCCGGGTGCCCGGCGTCGAGGTCTGGGCGGCCGACCCGTGGCGCGAGCACGTCGCGGCGATCGAACGGGACGGCCTGCGGGTGACCGGCCAGGCGGACTTCACCGCGCCGGTGCACGCCCGCACGCACGCGAGCGACCTGCCGCGCTGCCACCTGGGCATCGTGGCGACCAAGTCGCTGCACACCGCGGACGCGGTGACCGCCGCCCGCGAGGCGCTGGCCGACGCCGCGGTGGTCAGCGTGCAGAACGGCGTCGGCAACGAGGAGCTCATCGCCGGTGTCCTGCCCAGGGTCATGCGCGGCACCATCGTGACGGCCGGCGCCGTCACCGGGCCGGGCGTCGTGCGCTACGACGCGCCCGGCGACTCGTGGCTCGGCCCGTTCGAGCCGAGGCCGGCGGAGCCCGGCGAGATCGAGCTGCTGGCCCGCCTGCTCAACGAGGGCGGCCTGCGGACGCACGCGGTCGCGGACGCCCGCGGTCCGCAGTGGACGAAGGTGGTCTTCAACGCGGCCACCAGCCCGCTGTCGGCGCTGACCGGGCTGACCGTCGGCCAGGTGTGCACCGATCCCGCCCTGCGTGCCCAGGTCGAGGTGCTGATCCGGGAGGCCGCGGCGGTCTGCGCGGCCGCCGGCATCGTGCTCACCCGCGACCCCGCCGAGGCGGTCGAGGAGGCGATCCGCGAGGCGTTCGCGCACAAGCCGTCGATGCTTCAGGACGTGCTGGCCCGGCGGCCGACGGAGATCGGCGTGCTCAACGGCGGCATCGCGGACGAGGGCCGCCGCGTCGGCGTGCTCACGCCCGCGCACGACAGCATGGTCGCGCTGGTCCGCGGCCTGGAGTCGTCCTGGGAACAGGCCTGAGCAATCAGCCATGGACATCTCTCGTGGCGTCGTTTACGTTTCTCCCAGACAACTCAGAAAGTAGTTTTCATCAGGTGAAAGTCGGGAGGCCCGGCCGTGAGTTCTCACCACGCGCGCCAGCGGCGCGCCATAGTCGCTTTCGGCGCCGCACTGCTGTTGACGGCGTCATGCACTCACGCGGGGGACTCCTCCGGTGGCCCGGCCACCGGCGCGCCCGCCGCGCTGCCCAAGACCCTGGTCTTCTCGCCGCTGTCCCTGGCGCCGCCCGCGCTCAAGGGCCTGTCCGAGGGCGTCAAGGGCTACGCCGGCGCCAAGGGCTGGGAGGTCATCGTCCAGGACCCCAACTTCGACCCCAGCAAGCAGGCGCAGCAACTGAGCGAGGTGCTCGGCTCGGGCCGGGCGGGCGCGGCCTGGATCATCGCGGTCGCGCCGCCGTCGATGACGCCGATCATCAAGACCGCGCAGGCGAAGGGCATCCCGCTGCTGGTCAACGGCCGGCCGGACGAGTACGGCTTCACCGGGCCGCAGCCGGGCATCACGTTCGACTACATCGACTACCAGGCCGGCGGCAAGGCACTCGGCGAGCAGCTCGGCAACTGCATCAACGCGAAGATGGGCGGCCGGGCCGAGGTGCTCGCCGCGCAGAGCTCCGAGGGCCAGGCCGGCAAGAAGGAGTTCGAGGACGCCGCCGCGGCCGCGCTCAAGGCCACCGCGCCGGGCGCGACGATCGTGCAGACCGTGGTCGCCAAGGACCGGGCCGGCGCGCAGACCGACATCGGCAACGTGCTCCAGGGCAAGCCGAACCTGGCCGCGGTGATGGCCTCCAACGACGAGGGCGCGCTCGGCGCGATCGGCGCCTTCGCCGCGGCCGGCCGGACGCCCACGTGCGTCACCGACTTCGGCGGCAACGAGGAGGTGCTCAAGGACGTGCAGGCCGGCAAGATCTACGCCTCCGTCGCGCTCCAGTTCGAGGCCGACATGACGCAGTCCTTCGACACCCTGGTCAGGATGCAGGCCGACCCGAAGGCCGACGGCGACATCCTGGTCGTTCCGCAGAAGGTCGTCACGGCCCAGAAGAACGGCTGAGTGCCGGGGATGACGGTGACCGCCGAGACCGGCAGCAGGGCGGCGCCCGCGGGGCGGGAGACGGACCCGGCCGGCGTGCGCTGGCTCATCTTCGCCCGCGACCGCGGCATCTTCGTCCTCTGGGCGGTGCTGTTGATCGGCTTCAGCGTGTGGGCCAGCCCGTACTTCGCCAGCCTGGACAACGCGCTCCTGATCGCCAACGCGGCGGCGCTGACCGCGATCTTCGCGGCCGGCATCGCGGTGGGCATCATCTGCGGCGCGCTCGACCTGTCCATACCGGGCACCGCCGCGATGGCCGGCTGCGTCTGCGGCGTCCTGATGACACACGGCGCGCCGGTGGGCGCCGGTGTCCTGGCCGGCCTGGCCGTCGGCGTGGTCGTCGGTACGGTGAACGGCCTGATCGCGCTGCGCGGCTTCAACCCGATCATCGTCACCATCGGCTCGTTGTCGGTGCTGTCCGGGCTCGCCGCCGCGCTGGCCGGCGGGTACACGATCCCGGGGCTGACCGGCCTGGTCTTCCTCGGCACCGACCGCTTCGCCGGCATACCGGCGCCGGTGTGGGTGGTCGCCGCGCTGTTCCTGGCCGGCACCGTCTTCCTGACCCGCACCCGGGACGGCATCCGGCTGATGGCCGTCGGCGGTAACGCCGAGGCCGTCCGGCGTGCCGGCATCGCGAGCGACCGTTACCGGGTGCTGGGGTTCGTGATCAGCGGATTCTGCGCGGCGCTCGGCGGCCTGGTGACCGCCGGGCTGGTGACCGAGGCGAACCCGGCCGCGAACCCGGGCATCATCTTCAACGCGCTGACCGCGGTGGCGCTGGCCGGCGTCTCGCTCAGCGGCGGCCGCGGATCGCTGCCGCGGGTGCTGGTCGGCGCCCTGATCCTCGGCACCATCTCCAACGGCCTGACCATCAAGGGCATCGGGCCCTACTGGGCGACCACCGTGACCGG
Organism: Amorphoplanes digitatis; assembly: GCF_014205335.1. Taxonomy (NCBI): domain Bacteria; kingdom Bacillati; phylum Actinomycetota; class Actinomycetes; order Micromonosporales; family Micromonosporaceae; genus Actinoplanes; species Actinoplanes digitatis. The sequence continues at coordinate 2,852,322 of NZ_JACHNH010000001.1, forward strand.
CGTGCTGCTGCTGGCCTCGCTCGGCCTGGAGAAGTGGGTCTCCACCACGGTCTCCCGCCGGCTGGTCGCCACGGCCGCCGCCTCCGCGCACACCGGGACGAGGTGACCATGGACGGTGCGGCGACGCCCGCGCTGGAACTGCGCGGCATCGACATGCACTACGGCTACGTCCGCGCGCTGGACGGCATCGACATCGCCGTGCACTCCGGCGAGGTGGTCGGCCTGCTCGGCGACAACGGCGCCGGCAAGTCCTCCCTGCTCAAGGTGATGTCCGGCGCACACCGGCCGACCGGCGGCACGATCCTGTTGCACGGCGAGCCGACAGTGTTCGACTCGCCCGGCCGATCGACCCGGGCCGGCGTGCAGATGGTCTACCAGGACCTCGCGCTCGTCGACGCGCAGGACATCGCGACGAACCTGAGCCTGGGCCGCGAGATCCTGCGCAAGGGGCCGCTCGGCCGGCTCGGCTTCGTCGACCGCAAGGCGCAGCGCAGGCGGGCCGCCGCCGAACTGGACGGTCTCGGCGTGCGTACCGCGGCGGTGACCCGCCCGGTCGAGATGCTCTCCGGCGGCCAGCGGCAGGTGGTCGCGCTGGCCCGGGCGGCGACCCGGGTCACCGGCGACCGCGACGGCGTCCTGCTGCTGGACGAGCCGACCGCGGCGCTGGGCTACGAGCAGACGCGGCAGGTGCGTGCGCTGATCCGGCGGATGGCCGAGCAGGGCGTGGCGTGCGTGCTTGTCACGCACGACCTGCCCCTCGCCGCGGGTGTGTGCGACCGGATCGTGGTGCTCAACCGTGGTCGAAAGGTCGCCGACGTGGCAACGTCGGAGACCGACAACGATCAACTGGTCGGCTGGATCACCGGTGCCCGCGCGTCGATGTACGGGGAGAGCTGATGAATTTTCCGGACGGTTTCCTCTGGGGCGTCGCCACCTCGGGGCACCAGACCGAGGGCGGCAACGACACCAGCGACACCTGGTTCGCCGAGCACGTCACGCCGACCGCCTTCCGGGAGCCGTCCGGGCCGGCCTGCGACGCCTTGCACCGGTGGCGCGAGGACGTCGACCTGGTCGCCGGGATGGGGCTGAACGCGTACCGGTTCTCGGTGGAGTGGGCGCGGGTCGAGCCGGTCGAGGGTGAGTTCTCCACGGCGGCGCTCGACCACTACGCCGCGATCGTCGACCGGTGCCGCGAACTGGGCCTCGCGCCGGTGGTGGCGTTCAACCACATGACCAACCCGCACTGGTTCGCGATGCGCGGCGGCTGGCTCGACCCGGGCTCGGCGGCGGCGTTCGCGCGGTACTGCGGCGTGCTGATGGACCGGATCGGCGACTCGATCGCGTACGCGATCACGCTCAACGAGCCGAACCTGCCGCGCCTGCTCTCCTGGATCCCGATTCCCGAGGCGGTGCGCGAGCTGGATCGGGCCACGCTCGAGGCCGCGGCCAAGGCGGCGGGCGTCGACCGCTACCGGCTCGACAACGTGGTGCTCGCCGAGGAGCTGGAGGCAATGGAGGACGGCCGGGCCGCCGCGCACGTCGCCGCGCGGGCCGTCATCAAGGCCCGCCGCCCGGACCTTCCGGTGGGCCTGACCATCGCGGTGGTCGACGATCAGGCGGTCGGCGACGCCGGTATCCGGGACCGCAAGCGTTCCGAGGTGTACGGTCGCTGGCTGCGCCTGGCGCGCGACGACGACTTCGTCGGCGTGCAGAACTACGAGCGCGCCCGCTACGACGCCGACGGCCCGCTGCCGCCGCCGGCGGGCGCCACGCTCAACCAGATGGGCTCGGACGTCTACCCGCCGTCGCTGGGCAACGCGGTCCGCTACGTGCACGGAGAGGCCGGCGTCCCGGTCTTCGTCACCGAGCACGGCATCGCCACCGACGACGACGCGCACCGCGCGGCGTTCATCGAGCCCGCCCTGTCCGGCCTGCGCGACGCGATCGGGCAGGGCGTGCCGGTGCTCGGATACCTGCACTGGAGCCTGCTCGACAACTTCGAGTGGGTCTTCGCCTACGACGTGCGGCTCGGCCTGGTCGCGGTGGACCGGGAGACCTTCGCGCGTACGCCGAAGCCGAGCGCGGCCGAGTACGCCCGGATCGTGCGGGCCGCCGCCGCGGTGCCGTGACCGCCCCGGCCTCAGAGGCCGGTCGCCTCGCCGCGGTTCAGCCGCCGCACCGCGATGTCGTCCGGGGTGAACGCGCCCAGCATGCCCGCGTACTTCTCCGGGTGGACCGTCTCGCCCTCGTGCATCGGCACCGCGACCCGCGGGCCGACCGCGCGGACGTAGTCGACCGCCTCGGCCAGCTTGAGCCACGGCCCGTCCACGGCCACCGCGAGCACGTCCACGTCGCCCGGCGGCACGGCGAACGAGTCGCCGGGGTGGAAGAAGGCGCCGTCGTCCACGAGGTACGCGTTGTTGGTGCAGCCCGGCACGGCACCGTAGACCGTCGCGTGGACGCCGCCGTGCACGTCGACGGTGGTGCCGCCGAAGGTCAGCCGGTCGCCGGGCCGTGCCACCCGCACGCCGGGCAGCCCCGCTGCCGCCGCCACCGAGTCGGGGTCGACCACCACGGGCACCCCGGGATTGGCCGCAACCAGCGCGGCCACCCGGCCGGCGTCGAGATGGTCGGGGTGCTGGTGGGTGACCAGCACGGCATCGAGTCCGCTGAGCGCGGCGAAGTCCGACATGGTGCCCGGGTCGACGAGGATCCGGACGTCGGTCTCGACGAGCAGGCAGGCGTGCCCCAGGTGCGTCAGCTTCATGGCGGGCCATCGTACTCTCGCTCATGGAACATTGGTTACACACAATGAGAGCGGGGCCGCACCACGTCGGCTACTGGGTGCCGGACCTGGCCGTGGCCGCCGAGCGGGCCGCGCGCACGCTGGGCGTCGGGCCGTTCCTGGTGCACCGGCACGTCGCCTTCGACGCGTTCCGGATGGCCGGCGGCGCGGAGATCACCGACCCGGCGTTCTTCGACCACAGTGCCGCGTTCGCCGCCTGGGGTCCGATCGTGCTGGAGCTGGCCGAGGTGCACTCGATCGACGGCGGCCTGGCCGCGGCGTACGGGATCGGCTTCGACCGGGTCGGCCACGTCTCCTGGGTGACCGGCGACCTGGCGGCCGAGGGCGCCCGGCTGGAGTCGGCCGGCTGCCGGCTCATCCACGAGGCGGTCAGCGGCGCGGTGCACGTCGCCTGGTACGACGGCGGCACGCTCTTCCCGCACCCGATCGAGCTGCACCTGGCGGGCCCGCCGATCCTCGGCATGCACGCCCGGCTGGCCGCCGCGGCGGCGAACTGGGACGGCCGCGACCTGCTGCGGCCGATGCGGCCTATGGACCTGTGATGCGGAACTCACTACAGTCTTCGGAAAGCTGAAACTCATTCTCGCTGGATGAAAGTGGGCGTCGCGATGACATCTCGACCGCTACACGTGCTGATCGCCGGCGGCGGGCTGTCCGGCCTCGCACTCGCACAGGGACTGGTGCGGCACGGGCACACCGTCGAGGTGTTCGAGCGCGACCGGGACCTCGACCGCAAGCAGGGCTACTACCTGCACATGAACGCGTTCGGCGGCGAGGCGCTGCGCGCCCTGCTCCCCGACGACCTGTTCGCGCTCTACCAGGCGACCTCCCGGACCACGTACGCCCGGCAGGAGTCGATCGTCCTGCACGACCACTTCGGCGAGCTCAGCTCCCAGCCGCACCTCGGCCCGCCGAACACCGGCGAGATCCCGCACACCGGCGTGCACCGCCGGACGCTGCGCCAGATCCTCAGCGCCCGCCTCGGCGACGCCCTGCACACCGGCGCCCCGGTGACCGGCTACGCCGAGGACCCGGGCGGCGTGACCGTCACGCTGGCCGACGGCCGCACGGCCCGCGGCGACGTGCTCGTGGGTGCCGACGGCATCCGCTCCGCGGTGCGCGCGCAGCGGCTGCCGGCCGTGCCGGTCATCCCGACCGGCGTGCGGGGCATCGGCGTGTACGGCCGCGTGCCGCTGACGCCGGAGCTGCGCGAGATCGTGCCGGCGAGCCTGATGGACGGCGTCGTCATCGCCGTCGACCGGGCCGGCAGCCGGATGCTCGTCGGCGTCTTCGACCCGCGGCGGCCGGTGCACGAGGCGGCGAGGGACATCGCACCGGACGTCACGCTCGACCCGGTCGGGCCGTACCTGATGGTGTCGTGCAGCGTCGCGCCGGGCACCGAGGTGTCGCCGTCCGCCGCGTGGACCGCCGAGACACCCGGCCTGCTGCGCGACTCGATGCGGCGGGCCGTCGCCGGCTGGCACCCCGCCGCCGCGGAGATCGTCGGCCGGATGGAGCTGGACTCGATCTTCATGATCCCGTTCGGCTTCATCATCCCGGCGCAGGACTGGGAACCGTCGCGGGTCACCCTGGTCGGCGACGCCGCGCACGCCATGCTCCCGACCATCGGGATGGGCGCCAACCTGGCCCTGCGCGACGCCGCCGGGCTGGCCGGGCAGCTGCTCCGGTCCGCACGCGGCGAGGCCGGCCTGGTCGCCGCGATCGGCGACTACGAGCGGGACATGCGCGAGGTGGCGTACCCGCTGCACGCCATGACGCTCGACCACGACAAGAACTTCGGCGGCGGTGCGCTCGCCGACCGGGGATGAACGGGCCGCTGATCCGCCGCGGCGAGCCGGGCTACGAGCAGGCCCGGGTCGGGCGCGTGTTCAACGCCCGCCGACCGGACCGCTACCCGGCCGCCGTCCTGCTCGCCGAGGACGCCGCCGACGTCGCGGCCGGGGTACGCCTGGCCCGCGCGGAAAACCGGACCGTGAGCGTGCGCTCCGGCGGGCACTCCTGGGCCGGGTGGAGCCTGCGCGACGACTCGCTCCTGATCGACCTGGGCAACCTGAACGGGCTCGACTACGACGCGTCGACCGGCGTGGTCACGGCCGGCCCGGCGGCCCGCGGCGGCCTGGACCTGGCGCCGTTCCTGGCCGAGCGCGGCCGGGCGTTCCCGGCCGGGCACTGCCCGGGCGTGGGCCTCGGCGGCTACCTGTTGCAGGGCGGCCAGGGCTGGAACGGGCGGGCGATGGGCTGGGCCTGCGAGAGCGTCGCGGCGGTCGACGTGGTCACCGCGGACGGCGCGGCGGTGCGCGCCGACGCCACCCACCACGACGACCTGTACTGGGCGGCCCGCGGCGCCGGCCCCGGCTTCCCCGGCGTCGTCACCGCGTTCCACCTGCGGACCTACCAGGCACCCGCCGGGATGTGGCACGACACCCGATCGTTCCACCCGGGCGACGCGGCCGTGCTGCTCGGCTGGCTGCACGAGATCCTGCCGGTGCTCGACCGCCGGGTCGAGCCGGTGCTCGCGGCCACCCGGCTGCCCGGCGTGCCGCTGCACACCGGGCGGGCGCACCCGGGCCTCGTGCTGCTGCTGCACACCACGGTGATGGCCGGCTCGGCCGGTGAGGCTGCGGAGCTGTTGCGGGCCTTCGCCGACGGGCCGCTCGCCGGTAAGGAGCTCGGCCACGTGGCCGGGCCGACGACGCTGGACGAGGAGTGCGCGGCCCAGGCCGAGCAGAGCCCGGACGGCTACCGGTACGCGGTCGACTGCACCTGGACCGACGCGCCCGCCGAGGTGCTCGAGCCGTTGCTCAGCCGGCTCTGGCGCGAGCTGGACACCCCGCACTCCTTCTCCATCTGGTACGGCTGGGCGCCCGGCCGCACCCTGAGCGACATGGCGTTCTCGGTGCAGGGCGAGGTCTACATCGCCACGTACGCGATCTACTCCGACGCCGCGGACGACGAGCGGTACCGCGACTGGGTGCACGCGCGCACCGCGGACATCGCGCGGCACGGCACCGGCGTCTATCTCGGCGACACCGACTTCACCCGGCGCCAGGACCGGTTCCTGTCCGCCGCGAACTACCGCCGCCTGGAGCGGATCCGCGCGCGGTGGGACCCCGAGGGGCGGTTCGCCTCGTACCTGACCGCCGACCCGGAGGGGCTGAACGTCCATGAGTGAGCCGCGCCTGGACCACGCCGGGCTGTCGGTGCGCGACCTCGGCGCCGCCGCCGACTGGTACTGCGCCGCCTTCGGCTACGCCCGCGAGCTGGAGCTGCGGGTCGATCCGATCGACCTCGACATCGTGATGCTGATACACCGGGCGCACGGCGACCGGCTGGAGCTGCTGCACCGCGCCGGCTCCGCGCCCGGCCCGCGCGCCGACGGGCCCGCCGAGGCCGCGCTCTCCCACGGCCTCGGGCACGTCGCGTTCGACGTCGACGACCTCGACGCGGCCTTCGCGCGGATCGTCGGCCTCGGCGCCCGGCCGGTGATGACGCCGCGTCCCTCGCCGGAGCCGGGCGTGCGCATGGCGTACCTGGCGGACCCGGAGGGCAACCTGGTCGAGCTGCTGTCCCGGGACGCGCGGCGATGAGGACGCTCGGCCTCGGCTGCGGCGAGCCGGGCGGCAGCGCCGAGATCCTGCTGACCGCCGCCCTGCGCGCGGCCGGCGACGCGGAGCTGGTCCGGCTCAGCGACCTGAGCACCGACGACGACCTCTGGTGGCTCTGGGAACGCCTCGTCGAGTGCGACGGCCTGATCGTCAGCACGCCGATCATGACCCGGACCATCGCGGCCCGCCTCAAGTCGGTGATCGACCGGCTGCTCGGGCCGAACGCCGACGCGGCCATCGTCGAGCACCTCGTCGCGGTCCGCCGCGGCGGCACCGAACCGGCAGTGCCGTTCCGGGTGGACGAGCGGGTGCTCAAGCCGCGGGTGGCCGGCTTCCTCGCCGTCGGCGGCTCGCTCACCCCGCAGTGGAAGACCCTCGCGCTGCCGCTGCTGCACAGCACCGCGTTCTCCATGCACATCGCCGTGGTCGACCAGGTCGCGTTCGGCGGCGCCGGCACCCCGCGGTCGATCCTGCTGGACGACGCGGCCCTGGCGCGCGCGGCCCGCCTCGGCGCCAACGTCGCGGCCCAGCTCGGCGTGCCGTTCGACGAGGCGCGCTACCTCGGCGAGCCGGGGCTGTGCCCGATGTGCCATCTCAACGTCGTCGAGCTCAACGGCACCGACGTCGCGTGCGCGACCTGTGGCTGCGCGGGGGAGCTGGGTGACGGCGGCACGGTCCGCTGGACCGGCCTCGCCTCGTCGGTGATCTCGATGGCCGAGAAGCGCGCGCACGCCCGCGAGATCCAGGACACCGCCGCCGCGCACGCAGGGGCCCGCGCCGAGATCGACGCGCGGGCCGCGGCGTTCGGCACGTTCGCGCGCGTGGTGCGCCCGTGACCCCGTACGGGCTGCGGGTCGAGCACCTCGACCATCCGCTGGGCATACTCACCGCGGCGCCGCGCCTGTCGTGGCGCCTGCCGCCCGGGGCGACCGGGCAGCGGGCGTACAGGATCCGCACCGGGAACGGCTGGGACACCGGGCCGGTCGTGGGCTCGCGCAGCCTGCTGGTCGGCTACGAGGGGCCCGCGCTGCGCTCGGCCGAGCGCGTCACCTGGCAGGTCAAGGTCTGGACCGACCGGGGCGAGAGCGACTGGTCGGCGCCGGGATGGTTCGAGACGGGCCTGCTCCACGCCGGGGACTGGCGACAGGACTGGATCGAGCCGGGCGCCCCGCTGCTGCGCACCGCGTTCACCGGCCGCCCGACCCGGCTCTATCTCACCGCGCACGGCGTCTACGAGGCGTTCGTCAACGGCGAGCGGGTCGGCGACGCGGAGCTGACGCCCGGCTTCACGCAGTACCGCTCGCGGTTGCAGGTGCAGACCTACGACATCGCCGCGCTGGTGCGGCCCGGCGAGAACGTGCTCGCGGTGGTGCTGTCCGGCGGCTGGTGGTGCGGCCAGACCGGCGCGCTGCGCGCGACACGGCAGTGGGGTACCCGGGTCGCGGTGCTGGCGCAGTTCGACGACGGCGCGATCGGTCCGTGGCGGTGCGCGCGCGGGCACCTCACGAGCGCCGACCTCATCGCCGGCCAGCGCGTCGACCTCACCGCGCTGCCGCTCGGCTGGACCGCGCCGGGCTTCGACGACTCCGGCTGGGACGACGCCCCGGTGGCCCGCCACGGCTACGACACCCTGGTGGACTCGCCGGCGCCGCCGGTGCGCCGGGTCGAGGAGATCGTGCCGGTCGCGATCACCCGGCCGCGCCCCGGCCGGCAGGTGATCGACCTCGGGCAGAACATCAACGGCTGGATCAGGCTGGGGCGCCTCGGTCCGGCCGGCACCCGGATCACGCTGACCCACGGCGAGCACCTGGACGCCGGCGGGGAGCTGACCACCGGCCATCTCCGGCCGGCGTTCCCGTTCCTGCCCGCGCCGCTGCCGGCCGGCATGGTCGACGAGGTGGTGTCCGCGGGCCGGGCGGGCGAGGCCTTCGAGCCGCGGCACACCACGCACGGCTTCCGGTACGTGCAGGTGGACGGGCATCCCGGTGAGCTGACGCCCGGCGACGTGCGCGGCGTCGTCGTGCACACCGACCTGCGGCGCACCGGCTGGTTCTCGTGCGGCGACCCGCGCATGCACCGGCTGCACGAGGCGGCGCTCTGGGGCGTACGCGGAAACGTCTGCGACATCCCCACCGACTGCCCGCAGCGGGAACGCGCGGGCTGGACCGGCGACTGGCAGCTCTTCGTGCCGACCGCGGCGTTCCTCTACGACGTGGCCGGCTTCAGCACCAAGTGGCTGCGGGACGTGGCGGCCGACCAGTGGGCCGACGGAACCGTGGCGAACATGAGCCCGTGCCCGCCCGCCGAGGGGCCGGCGTCCCCGGCGGCGGCGCTGCACGGCTCGGCCGGCTGGGGCGACGCGGTGGTCATCGTGCCGTGGGAGCTGTACCGCCAGTACGCCGACGAGCGGATCCTCGCCGAGATGTGGCCGGCGATGGTGGCCTGGCTCGATCGCGCGGAGCGGATGGCGCGCACCGGTCGGCACCCGGATCGCGCGGCGGCCCGGCCGGTGCCCGCGCCGCACGAGCAGTACCTCTGGGACACCGGATTCCACTGGGGTGAGTGGCTGGTGCCGGGGGAGGACCCGCCGCCCTTCGACGCGATGCTGACCGCCGACCACGGCGACGTCGCGACGGCGTACCTGGCCCGCTCCGCGGCCCTGATGGCGCGGATCGCGGCCGTGCTCGGCCGCGACGGCGACGCCCGCCGCTACGCGACGCTGCGCGAGCGGGCGGTCGACGCCTGGCGGCGCGAGTTCCTCGATCCGCGTGGCCGGCTCACCCCCGACACCCAGGCCAATCTGGTACGCGCGCTGGCGTTCGACCTCGTGCCGGAGGAGCTGCGCCCGGCGGTGGCCGACCGCCTGGTCGAGCTGATCCGCCTCGCCGGCACCCACCTCGCCACCGGCTTCCTGGCCACGCCGTACCTGCTGCCCGTGCTGGCCGACGCCGGGCACTGCGACGTCGCCTTCGAGCTGCTCCTGCGGGACACCGAGCCGTCCTGGCTGACCATGCTCGACCGCGGCGCGACGACAATGTGGGAGCACTGGAACGGCGTCGACGCCGACGGCGTGGCACACCATTCGCTGAACCACTACGCCAAGGGCGCGGTCGTCTCGTTCCTGCACCGCTACGTCGCGGGCCTGGTGCCCGTCGATCCGGCATACCGCCGCTTCCGCGTGCGCCCGCACCCCGGCGGCGGCATCACCTGGGCCGAGGCCGTGCACGAGTCGCCGTACGGCCGGATCAAGGTGCGGTGGGAGCTGGACTCCGAGTTCGTCCTGCACGTGACCGTCCCGCCCGGCTGCACCGCCGAGGCGATCCTGCCGGACGGGACGACGCTGAGCCTCGGCCCGGGTAGCCACACCCGGACCGCGCGGCCCCGCTAGCGGCGCGCGGCCTCGGCCGATCGGATGGGGGCAGGCGATGATCGGCTATTTCCATGGGCGCCGGACCATCCGCAACGCCTAGGAAGAAGCCATGACCAACGAGGTAACCGTTCCGCTGCTGCCCTGCGCGTCGATCGACGACATCGTCGCCTTCTACGGGGTTCTCGGCTTCAGCACCACGTACAAGCAGCGCACACCCAACGCCTGCGTGGGTCTGCGACGTGAAGACCTGCACCTGCAGTTCTTCGAGATCGCCGGGTTCGACCCGGAGCAGTCCTACGGCTCCTGCATCGTGCTCACCTCGGACATCGCGGAACTGCACCGGGCTTTCGCCGTCGGCATGCGGGCCGCGTACGGCAAGGTCCTGGTGTCCGGAATGCCGCGGATGACCCGGCCCAGGGCTCGAAAGAACGCCGACGGGGTGGGCGGATTCAGCGTCATCGACCCGGGCGGCAACTGGATCCGCGTCTTCCAGAACGCCGCCACGATGCCCACGCCGGCACCCGCACCCGCCGGGCGACTCGCGAAAGCGCTGGCGAGCGCCGTCGTGCTGGCCGACTCCAAGGGCGACGTCGGCCAGGCGGCCCGCATCCTCGACAGCGCGTTGGCTCGCCCGCGGGCCGACGATGACCCCGTCACACACGTCGAGGTTCTGGTGTACCGCGCAGAGCTGGCGATGGCGCTCGATGACCGGGAAACCGCAACGGAGATGCTGGCCCGCGTCGAGCACATCGCGCTGAACGCGGACGAGACCGGAAGGGCGGCACCGGCCTTCGAGATCGCCGCCGACCTGGCAGCGGCACTGTGAAGGCTGGGCCGGTGAGGCGGCCGCGATGACCGCTAGCCGTGGGCGGCCTCGGCCGCGAGCCGGTGTGCGATCTCGCGGGCGGCGGCCTCGACCTGTTCGTCGGTGGCGTCGAGGCCCTGCGCGGCGAACATGGTCAGGTTGATGCTGAGCAGCGCGACCCGGGTGCGCAGCGCCTCCTGCACCGTGGCGTCCGGGTCGGTGATGGCCTCGAACAGGGTGTTCAACCGCTCGTGCACGTTCTCCTTGCCGGGATGCAGGTCCCGGACGACGTGCTGGTTGGCGAGGGCGAACTGCATGGCCCGCCGGCCGTGCTCGACGCTCAGGCGCAGCATCCGGTCGATGACCTCGGTGCGCAGCCGCGGGCCGGGCGTCTGTGTCTTCGCCCACGCGATCAACTCGTCCAGGGCGGCCAGGTGGTCGCCGAACAGGGAGCGGACGATGTCTTCCTTGCTGCGGAAGTGGTAATAAAGTGCGGCCTTGGTCACACCGAGGCGCTCGGCTATCTCCCGCAGCGAGGTGGCCTCGTAGCCCTGCTCGGTGAACAATTCCATGGCCACCCGCCGGATCTCCGCCTTGGTGTCGCCCTGCCGTCCTGCCACGCCGGTCACCTCCTCGTGCCTGCTCGTCGTTCTCCCTCAGCCTAGCGACCTACTTGCCGACGGGTAAGGTAGTCACTTACCGGTCGACAAGTAGAAGTACGGCGGCCGGGTATCTGCACTCAAGGAAGGCAACCTGTGACGACTTACGCAGCGGACACCACCCCGGTGGCACCACCGAAGTTCAGCCACCGCGAGATCCTGGTGACGATGAGTGGCCTGGTCATCGCGATGTTGCTGGCCATGCTCGACAACATGATCGTGGCACCCGCCCTGCCGACGATCGTGGGTGACCTGGGCGGTCTCAACCACCTGGCCTGGGTGACCACCGGCTACATCCTCGCCTCGACCGTGGCCACCCCGATCTGGGGCAAGCTCGGCGACCTGCTCGGGCGCCGCATCACCTTCATCTCGTCGATCGCGGTCTTCCTGATCGGCTCCGTGCTGTGCGGTCTGTCACAGGACATGGGTCAGCTGATCGGCTTCCGCGCCCTCCAGGGCCTCGGCGCCGGCGGCCTCATGGTCGGCGTCATGGCGGTACTGGCCGAGATCGTGCCGCCCCGTGACCGGGGCAAGTACCAGGGCGTGATGATGGCCGTGATGCCGATCGCCATGATCGGTGGCCCGCTGGTCGGCGGCTTCATCACCGACAACCTCAGCTGGCGCTGGGCCTTCTACGTCAACCTGCCGCTCGGCGTCGCCGCCCTCGCGGTGTGCTGGTTCACCCTGGCCAAGCTTCCCCGCCGTGGCGCCGGCAAGGTGCGCATCGACTGGACCGGGTCGGCGCTGCTCACCACCTGGATCACCGCACTCGTGCTGATCACCAGCTGGGGCGGCACCGAGTACGAGTGGGCCTCCCCGCAGATCATCGGCCTGGCCGTGGTGACCGTGCTCGCCTTCATCGCGTTCGTGATCGTCGAGCGCCGGGTCGTCGAGCCGATCATGCCGCTCTCGGTCTTCCGCAACCGCAACTTCACCCTCGCCGGCACGCTCAGCTTCATCGTCGGCTTCGCGATGTTCGGCGGCATGACCTTCCTGCCCCAGTTCCAGCAGTTCGTGCAGGGCGCGTCGGCCACCAACAGCGGGCTGCTGCTGATGCCGATGATGATCTCCATGATGGTGACCTCGCTCGCCGGCGGCGCCCTGATCAGCAAGACCGGCCACTACCGGGCCCTGCCGATCGTCGGCACCGTCCTGATGGCGGCCGGCCTGGCCCTGTTCGCCACCATGGGCACCGACACCTCGAAGACGCTCACGTCCCTCTACATGGTCGTGCTCGGCGCGGGCATGGGCTGCCTCATGCAGACCACCATGCTGATCGCCCAGAACAGCGCGCCGCTGCGCGACGTCGGCGCGGCCACCGGCGCGGCCACCTTCCTGCGCAACATGGGCGGCTCGCTGGGCGTCTCCCTGCTGGGCTCGGTCTACGCCAACACCCTCACCGACACCATCACGGCGGAAGCCGGCTCCGGCGCCGCCTCGGGTTCGGCGGCGCGGATGACGCCCGAACTGCTCCGTAGCCTGCCGGACGCCGCCCGGCACCTGTTCCAGCAGGCGGTCACCGACGGCGTCGGCGCGGTCTTCACCTGGGCCGCCGTCATCGCCGCCACCGGGCTGCTGATCGCCCTGGCGATCCGTCACGTGCCGCTGCGCGGCTTCGCCGACGCCAAGGAGCAGCCCGCGCCCGCCGAGGAGCAGGTCGCCGCCGCCGTCTGACGACGATCTCCCGTTATCCCGTTTTCCCGCCAACCCGCGAACCCGGGGCCGGTCCACACGGACCGGCCCCGGTTCGTGTTCCACAGTCGAGAGAAGCCCGGTGGTGCGCGCCCGGGTTGCCGCTCCCTAAGGCCCACGCGGGTAATCCCGGGTGCCCCTTAGTCCCCGTGGAGTGGCGCCCTTGGTCCGAAACACAGCCGTTGCTCTAAATTCTGGGTCGAACCACGGGTGTTGCCTGACTGCCCGGCGACTATACGCTCTGCGGCGGTGTCGCTGTCAACGGACGTATCGCTCACCGGCGATATGCGATACAGATGTTTATTCGAAGTCCATCTAGGAGGAAGTGGTGACGGTTGATCAGGCGGGGTCCGGTGGGCGCGACATGCCACACCTCGAGACCCTGGCGGAGAAGCTGGAGTTCCTCTTCGACCGGGTGCGCCCCGCCGCGGGCGAGCTCGGGCCGCACGAGGAGGCGGGCCGCAGATACACCACCAAGGAGATCACCAACAAGATCAATGAGAGGGCGGAGCGGGACGGCACCGGGGTCACGATCAGCGCCGCGTACGTCGGCGAGATGCGTCGTGGCGTCACCACCGATCCGCGCACCTCGCACGTCAAGGCGCTGGCACAGGCGTTCGGGGTCGATCCGGCCTTCTTCGTCGACAGCCGGATCACCCGCCGCGTCCAGGAGCAGATCGACCTGCTCACCGAACTCCGGCAGATGAAGGTCCAGCAGGTGGCGCTGCGCCGGGTGCTGCGCCAGCAGGGCCTCTCCGACGACAGCACCCGCCTCATCGAGCAGGTCGTCGACCGCTGCCGGAAGCTGGAAGGGCTCGATGAGGACGATCAGGACTGACGCCGGGGCGGCGGCGAGCTGTTCAAGGTGGTCGATGGCTGACATCATGCCGACGGGGGAGGCGGAGACATGGCGGATCGCGGCATGCGCAGGAGATGCGAGGCGATTCTCGCGGACCTCGACCTTCCGGACGTTCACGACGTCCGGGAACTGTGCGACGTCATCGCCGCACGCCAGGGCCGGCCGATCCACCTCGTCGGCGAGAGCCTGCCGGCCGACAGCCCGTGCGGGATCGCCGTGCGCACCGAGCGTTTCGACGCGATCTTCTACGAGGCCGACACGAGCCGGCTGCACCAGGAGCACATCATCCGGCACGAGCTCGGCCACCTGATCTGTGGTCACCTGACCGCGCCCGTCCTGGACGCCGAGGCGTCCCGGCTGCTGCTGCCGAATCTCGATCCGTCACTGGTGCGTGCCGTGCTCGGCCGCAGCGACTACAGCGAGATCGAGGAGAAGGAGGCGGAGATGATCGCCTCGCTGCTGCTGCGCCGCAGCGTCATGAGCCGCTCGCGCGACGCGCCGCGGGATGACCCGGCCGCGTCGCCGGTGCTCGGCCGCCTGCACCACACGCTTGTCGACCCCTGACGAAGGTGAGCCCGTGTCCAAGGTGATCTACCCGGTCGTCGCCTTCTTCTCCCTGGTCGCGCTCGCGTACAAGATCCCGCCGCTGCTGCGCGATCCGGGCAGCCCCACCCGGCGCGCGCTCGTGGCCATGCTGGCGTGCCTCGCCTGGGCTCCGCTGGTCAACACGCCGTTCGTCTACGCGCGCTTCGACGCGCTGACCGGGGTGCCGAACCTGGCCCGCCTGATCGCCCACTACGGGATCATCGGCTTCGCGTTGTCGGTGCAGTTGCTCCTGCTGTATTGGACGGTCGAGCGCCCGCCGCCGCGGAGCACCTGGATCCGTTTCGGCGCGGTGGCCGCGGCCGTCGTGGCCATGGCGGTCTTCTTCGTGCTCGCGCCCCTCGACACCTCGGTGACCACCGGTTTCACCGCCCGGTACGGCGACGCCCCGTACATGGCCGCGTACATGCTGGTGTATCTCGGATACTTCGTGGTCGTGCTCGTCGACATCCTGCGCCTGGCGTTGCGTTACACGGGCCTCACCCGGCAGCCGTTCCTGCGCATCGGGCTGCGGCTGGTCAGCTACGGTGCGGTCTTCGGCCTCGCGTACGGTCTCGAGAAGGCCTTCTACATCGCGGCACGCAACACCGGATACGAGCCGATACCGGAGCGGGTGCAGGAGCAGCTGTCACCCCTGCTCACCGGGCCGGGCTGCGTGCTCATGCTGATCGGGTTCACCATTCCTTCGTGGGGGCCGCGGGTTGCCGCCGCCGGCGTGTGGGTGCGGCGGCTGCGCACGTACCGGCGGCTGTATCCGCTGTGGAGGCTCCTGTACGAGGCGACGCCGGAGATCGCCTTCGACCCGGGGCCCCTGCGCGACGTCGAGTTCCGGCTGGTCCGGCGGGTCGTGGAGATCCGGGACGGCTGGCTCGCGCTGCGGCCGTACTTCGACGCCCGGGTCGCCCGCGAGGCGGCCGGCCGGTGCGGGCAGCAGGGCCGGGAGCGGCAGGAGGCCGTGCACGCGGCGGTGCTCGTCGCGGCGGTACGGGCGAAGGCGAGGGACGAGCGGCCGGCGGAGCTGTACACCGCCGACCCGCAGGGTGGCACGGACATCGCGGAGGAGACCGACCAGCTGCTGCGCATCGCCGCGCGGCTGCGGGCCTCCGACACGGCCCGGCCGGCGGCCGTGGCGGAGCTGGGGGTGGCAGGGTGAGCGAGGCTCGACGGCACATCGAGGCGCTGGCGGCGGCGCTGCCGGACGCACAGCGCAGCGCGCACGCGTACGCGCGCAGCATCGACCTGTTCTCCGGGGCCGACGACCTGGCGGCGGCGCACCCGTCCGGCCGGGCCTACGTCGCCGCGACCAGGATGGCGCTGTTGCAGAGCGAGGTCAGCGAGGCGCTCCAGGAGATCCGCAGCCGGTCGCTGGATCTCGACCCGGCCGCGCGGCGGCCGGACGACGCCCTGAGTCTCGAGCTGGCCGACATCCTGATCCGGACCCTGGAGCTGTCCGAGTACCTGGGTGTCGACCTGGGCGCCGCGCTGGTGGCCAAGACCACCGAGACGCTGAGCGGCTACCGGCACGGAGGGGTCCGCTTCTGACCCGCGGCGGCGGCTCTCAGCCCAGGATCACCGGCAGGGCGACGAGGCCGCGGGTGCGGTAGGACGGCCGCCAGCGGACCTCGTCGGCGGCGACGGCCAGCCGTAGCCCGGGGAAGCGGCGCCCCACCGTGCCGATGGCCACCTCCAGCTCGATGCGGGCCAGCGGGGCCGCCAGGCAGTAGTGCACGCCGTGGCCGAAGGTGAGGTGCGCGCCGGAGCGCCCCGGCCGCACCTCGCCGGGAGCGGGGAACGCGGCGGGGTCGCGGTTGGCCGCGCCGACGACCAGGAGCACGGTCTCGCCCCTGGGCACCACCGCGCCGGTGATCTCGATGTCCTCGGTCGCGAAGCGCCGCAGGATCACGGGAGCGGGCGGTTCGTACCGCAGCAGCTCCTCGATGGTGGATTCCAGCCCCGC
This sequence comes from Amorphoplanes digitatis, assembly GCF_014205335.1. Lineage (NCBI taxonomy): Bacteria > Bacillati > Actinomycetota > Actinomycetes > Micromonosporales > Micromonosporaceae > Actinoplanes > Actinoplanes digitatis. The sequence goes on from NZ_JACHNH010000001.1 coordinate 2,868,699, forward strand.
CGGGTCGGCCGGGAACGCGGACGTGCGCAGCAGCGTGAACAGTGACGTGCCGATGGCGTGCACGGTGTTCTCGTAGCCGGCGAACAGCAGCAGGAACGCCAGGGAGGTCAGCTCGTCCTCGGTGAGGCGGTCACCGTCGTCCCGGGCGGCGATCAACGCGGAGAGCAGGTCGTCGGCCGGCTCGGCGCGCTTGGCCGCGAGCAGCTTCTCGAGGTACGCGTGGATGGCGCCGACGGCCCGCGCCGCCTCCCGGCGGTCCTGCCGCGGCGGGCTGACCATCGCGTCCGTCCAGGACCGGAAGTCCTCGCGGTCCGGCACCGGCACGCCCAGCAGGTCGGAGATGACCGCAACGGGCAGCGGGCCGGCGTAGTCGCGGACGAGGTCCGCCTCGCCCCGCCCCTCGACCGCGTCCAGCAGGGCGTCGGCGGTCTCCTGGACGCGCGGGCGCAGGTTCTCCACCCGGCGCGGGGTGAACGCCTGTGACACCAGCCTGCGGATTCGGGTGTGGTCGGGCGGATCCATGTTCAGCAGGTTCGCGTCCAGCGCCGGCGGCAGCGAGAAGCCCCGCCAGCTGCCGTCGCCGTTGCTCTTGTCCACCGACAGCCGAGGGTCGGCGAGCAGCGCGCGGACCTCCGCGTAGCGGGTCACCAGCCAGGCCGGTGCCCCGTCGGGCAGTTCCGCGCGGCAGACCGGTGCCGCGTCGCGGAGCCGGTCGTAGAACGGGAAGGGGTCGCTGAGGAACGCCTCGGAGATCGGCAGCGCAACCGTGGCCATCGCGGGACACCCTTCCGTCCGACTCTCCGATCACGACGAAGGTCGGGCATCCACGGGGGAAGATGCCCGACCTTCGATCAAGATGCAATCACACCCGGCGCCGGTTCGCCACCCGAGGGGTGCCCGGATCGGTGCTCAGGGCGCGATCGACCAGAGCTGGCAGGTGTTGTTGAACCACATCCAGAGGCGTGCCGTCGTGCCGTTGGCCGTGCCGCAGTTCGTGTTGTCCAGCACCATGCCGCTGTTCTCGACCACCAGTTCGTACCGGCCGTTGCCGGCCGGGATGACCGCCCACTGCTGGCACAGGTTGCCCAGCGACGACCACAGGTTGACCGCCGTGCCCAGGGCCTGCCCGCAGTTGACCGCGTCGAGCACCTTGCCGGCGTTGACGTTGGTGATCGTCCACTTGTTCGCGCCGACGTTGGTGAAGCGCCACTGCTGGCAGGTGTTGCCCAGCGACTGCCACTGGTCGATCGCCGTGCCGTTGGCCGTGCCGCAGTTGACCGCGTCGAGGACCTTGCCGCTGGTGAGGTTCGTGATCCGGTACGTCGCGCCGTTCACCGGGAACGTGACGCTCTTGGTGTAGCCGACCGAGACGATGTTCGCCTGCACCGCGTTCTCGGTGGCGTCGCTCGGATAGCCGCTGGTCATGACGCCCTCGAAGAACGAGCCGACCGAGCCGTTGCTGTTGTCGCCGCCGATGCCGAGGATGATCGCGCCCTGCTTGGTCATCGGGTTGTAGCCCGCCTGGGTCGGCAGCGCCCCGTTGTACCGGGTGGCCAGGCCGCCGGACTGCGCGTTGCCGTCCTTGATGGCGTACGTGGAGGTGCCGTTGTTCTTCAGCACCGCCGTCACGAATGCGCTGCTCCGCCCGGTGTTCGAGGTCCAGGAGCCGTTGCCGCCGGCGAACAGGCCGTTCTCGAGGTCCGCCGCGACGCGCGGCCCGCCCGCGCACGGCGAGAACCAGCACAGCGTGCCGAAGTAGATCGCGTCCATGTCGCCGTTGCCGGTGTCCATGTTGTTGGTCTCGGCGTTGCCGTAGTCGAAGCAGCACCGGTTGTTGGTGTGCGTCCCCTCGGTCACCATGTACATGCCCTCGGGCGCGCTGCCGGTGGCGACGCCGTTGGTCGCGTTGTTGCGGTAGCCGTTGCCGGCCGAGATGTAGACGCCGTACACCTTGTGGCCGCCCGCCGTCACGGGCAGGGCCGCCGCGTTCGAGCCCTGGTCTGCCGTGGGGTTGGCGCCGCCGCCGGGCGCGATCGTCAGGTCGTTGTGCCGCGACGTCTGGTCGTAGATGCGCACGATGGTGCAGTACGTGCCCGAGCAGAAGGAGTCCTGCGCCGCCGCGTTGGCGTAACCGCCGGCGCTGAGCACGCCGATGTTGGCCGTCGCGCCGTCGGACCAGCGGCGTACCTGGTAGAGGGATCCGCCGTAGGCGCCGAAGAGCGCGCGGGTGGTGCTGTGCGCCGCGACGCAGGGTGTGCCGCCGCTCGCGTAGATGTCGCAGGACAGGGTGCCGGCCGCCTGCGCGGCTCCCGGCAGGACGAACACCGACGTGACGAGCGTCGCCGAGGCGACGGCCGCGAGGGCCGTCCGCCACAGCCGGCGCGGATACCGAAAGTCCATGGTGTTCCTTTCGCGTGCATCCCGGACGGCGATGTTACCGTTAACATATATTGACGTCCATGTTTCGTGGGTGTCAACAGCGGCCGGATATTGCGTTGCCGTTCGCCATGGGTGTCCGGGCAGCATGGTGCCCGTGAATATTCGGGGACCCGCGCGATATCTCTGGTGGTTGGTCACAGTCCTGAAGGGACGGGTCCTGCTCGGTGCGACGTTCGGCACGCTCTGGTTCGCCAGCCTGTCCCTGATGCCCTACCTGCTGTCCCAGGCCATCGACCACGGCCTGCGCCCGGGGCGGCCGGCGGCGCTGATCGCCTGGACGGCCGCGGTGCTGCTGGTCGGCCTGACCAGCGCGGGGCTGGGCATCATGCGGCACCGCTCGATGACCCGGCTGCGGCTGGGCGCCGCGCTGCGCACCGCCGACCTGGTGATGACCCACGCCACCCGGCTCGGCGCCGCCCTGCCCCGCCGGGTCACCTCCGGCGAGGTGGTCACCATCGGCATCGCCGACGTGTGGACCATCGGGCGGGCGATGAACGTCGCCGGCGTCGGGGTGTCCAGCGTGCTCGCGTACGCGGTGGTCGCCGTCCTGTTGTTCCGCACCTCGCCGCTGCTGGCCGTCGTGGTGCTGGCCGGCGTCCCGGTCCTCGCGCTGGTGGTCGGCCCGCTGCTGGCCCGCGTGCAGGCGGTCGGCGTCAGGTACCGCAGGCGCCAGGGCATGCTGGCCGCCCAGCTCGTCGACGTGGTCTCCGGCCTGCGCATCCTCAACGGCCTGGGTGGCAAGGACGGCCACCTGGAGCGTTACCGGGGCAGCTCCGCCGAGCTGCGCGACCTCGGCTACCGGGTGGGCCGGGTGAGCAGCTGGGTCGGCGCGCTCGGCCGGGGCCTGCCCGGAGTCTTCCTCGCGGTGGTGATCTGGCTGGCCGCGCGGCAGGCGGCGGCGGGCGAACTCACGCCCGGCGAACTGGTCGCGGTGTACGGCTACACGGCCGTGCTGGTCATCCCGGTCGACGTCATGATCTTCTGTGGCTTCGACGTCACCCGCGGGCTGGTCGCCGCCCGGCACGTGGTCGCCTTCCTCGGCCTGCCGCTCGACGAGACCGCCGGCGGGCCGGCACCGGCCGGACCCGCCGTCCTGCACGATCCGGCGTCCGGGGTGTCGGCCGAGCCCGGCCTGCTGACCGCGCTCGCCGGAGCCCGGCCGGCCGACACGGCCGCGGTGCTCGAGCGGCTCGGCCGGTACGGCCCGACGGACGCGACCTGGGGCGGCATCCGGCTCGACGGCATCGCCCGCGACGAGGTGCGCGCGCGGATCCTGGTCGCCGAGCACGAGGCCGACCTGTTCGCCGATCCGCTGCGCGAGGTGGTCGCCGGCCGCGACACCCCGCGCGACGAACGGTACCGCGAGGCGATCGGGTCCGCGGTGGCGCACGACGTCGGCGAGCCGGACCACCCGGTCGAGTGGGGCGGGCGGAACCTGTCCGGCGGGCAGCGGCAGCGGGTCCGGCTGGCCCGGGCGCTCTACCAGCGCCCGGAGATGCTGCTCGCCGCCGAGCCGACCTCGGCGGTGGACGCGCACACCGAGGCGGCGATCGCCGGCCGGCTCAGGGCGGCACGAGGCGGCCGCGGCACGGTCGTGGCCACCACGTCACCGGCGCTGCTCGACCGCGCCGACGTCGTGCACTACCTGGTCGACGGGCGGGTCGCGGCCACCGGATCACACCGGGAGCTGCTCGGCACGGTACCGGGCTACGCGGGCCTGGTCGCCCGGGTGTTCGGCGAGGACGAGGACCGGTGAGCGCCGCGCTGCCGATCGCGGATCAACGGATGGTCGCGCGCGCCGCCCGGCGGCTGCTGGCCGCCGACCGCCGCACCGTCACGCTGATGCTGCTCCTCAATGCCCTCGCCGCGCTGGCCGCCCTCGGCGGCCCGTGGCTGCTCGGCCGGATCATCGACGCGGTCACCGCCGGACACGGCGCCGGCCGGGTGGACCGGCTGGCCCTGGCCGTGCTGGTCTGCGCCGTCGCGCAGACCCTTTTCTCCCGGTACGCGCTGCTGGTCGGCTTCCGCTTCGGCGAACGCACCGCCGCCCGGGTCCGCGAGGGCTTCCTGCGGGAGTCGCTCGCCCTGCCCGCCGCGGTGGTCGAACGGGTGCCGACCGGCGACCTGACCGCCCGCGGCACGACCGATGTGGACGCCGTCGCGACGACCCTGCGCGACGTGCTGCCGGACCTGCTCATCGCCGTCCTCCAGATGCTGCTGATCGTGTGCGCGGTGGTGGTGCTGAGCCCCCCGCTCGGCGCGGCCGGCCTGCTCGGGTTCACCGGCATCTGGTTCGTCACCCGGTGGTACCTGCGCCGGGCCCGGGACGCGTACCTGCGCGAGGGCGCGGCCAACTCGGTGATGGCCGACGAACTGGCGGCGACGACGGCGGGCGCCCGCACGATCGAGGCCTTCGACCTGCGTACGCGCCGGCTGGCGAAGGGGCACGCGGCGATCGCGGAGACCCGGCGCACCCGGCTGGCCACGCTGAGCCTGCGGACGGTCTTCTTCCCGCTGGTGGAGGCCTCGTACGTGCTGCCGGTCGTGCTGGTGCTCCTGATCGGCGGCCTGCTCCACTTCAACGGGTACGCCACGCTCGGCACGGTCGCCGCGGCCGTGCTGTACCTGCGGCAGCTGGTCGGGCCGCTCGACACCATCATGCTCTGGATCGAGCAGTTGCAGAGCAGCGGCGCCTCGTTCGCCCGCGTCGAGGGGCTGGCCGCGGTGCCCGCGGACCGGGCCGGCACCACCTCGGCGCCCGACGACGACCGGATCGAGGTGCGCGGCGTGCGTTACGCGTACGAGTCCGGGCAGGACGTGCTGCGCGACGTCGAGCTGACCGTGCGGCCCGGCGAGCGGCTCGCCATCGTCGGGCTCTCCGGCGCCGGCAAGTCGACGCTGGCCCGGCTGATCGCCGGGGTCGACCGGCCGGACCACGGATCGGTGACCGTCGGCGGCGTGCCCATCGCCGACCTGCCGCCGCACGAGCTACGCCGGCATGTCGTGCTGGTGACCCAGGAACACCACGTCTTCCGCGAGTCGCTGCGGGAGAACCTGATGGTGGCGGCGCCGGACGACGTGCTGCGGCGGGCACTGAAGACCGTCGGCGCCGACTGGGCCGACGACCTCGACGCCGACCTCGGCGAGAACCCGCTGGACGGCGGCCAGGCGCAGCAGCTCGCGCTGGCGCGGGTGATGCTCGCCGACCCGCACACCGTCATCCTGGACGAGGCCACCGCGCTCCTGGATCCCACGGCCGCCCGCAGCGCGGAACGCGCCCTTGCCGCGGTGCTGCACGACCGCACGGTCATCGCCATCGCGCACCGGTTGCAGACCTCGCACGACGCCGACCGGGTGGCGGTCATGGACGGCGGCCGGATCATCGAGCTGGGCAGCCACCACGAGCTGCTCCGGGCGGACGGCCCGTACGCGGCCCTGTGGCGCACCTGGCACGGCGCCCCATAACGTCGTACCCCGCCGATAGCGTGCCCCCGACGGCGTTTGCACACCTGGGAGGTCCGATGTATCGGCAGGGCGACGTGCTGTTCATCCCGGTGGAGCCGGCCGCGGTGCCCGACTGCGGCCCGGTTCCCCGCGACCGGCGCGGCCGGATGGTCGTCGCGCGCGGCGAGGCGACCGGCCACGCCCACGTGGTCGGCGGCCCCGGGCTGCGGCTGCTCGCCGACCTCGACGACCCCGAGCGGATGTTCGTCGAGGTGCCGGCGCACGGCCGGATCACCCACGAGGAGCACGGCCCGATCTCGCTGCCCGCCGGCCACTACCGCGTGGTCCGCCAACGGGAATACCTCCCCGGCACGTTCCGCCCGGTCGCGGACTGAGGGGGACGGCGATGAAGCTGACACACGCCGACGAGGCGATGGCGGCCGCCGTCGAGGAGCGGTGGCTGGCCGCCGCCGCGCAGACGGGCCCGGCGCAGCGCGCCGCGGCCGAGGCCGGGGTGCGCGAGGCCTACCGGCTGGCCGGCGCCCCCGAGCCCGGCCGGATCTACTGGTTCGGCTCGCCCCGCGCCGGCGCGGCGGCCGTGGCGCTGCTCTCCGGCGCGCCCGCACCCGGGCCGGCCTGGTTCGCCGCGGTCCACGCCGGACTGCTCGACCAGGGTTGGACACCGGGGGAGACCGCCGGGGCGTCACTGCGCCGCCGGGTGCGGACCGAGCCGTGGGCGGCCGCGCGCAAGGCGGCGGTCGAGGCGCTCGGCGCCGACGGCTGGGCGCAGCTCGGCGCCGCGGCCGGACGCCGCTCCTGGGGCCTGATGATGGACCTGGTGGCGGGCCGGCTGCGGCTCCGGCTGGGCGAGGACCTGGCCGCCGACTTCCCCGGCGACACCGGCCGGCCGGTGCGGACGCCGGTGCTCGACGCGATCTACGGCCAGCACGACGGCGCCTGGCTGAGCACCTTCGAGGCGGCCGACCGGCTCTGCCCCGACGCCGGGCTGATGACGGGCCTGACCGGCCTCGCCCAGGTGGCCCGGCACTGCGGCTGGTGGTGGGCCAACGAGCGGGCCGCGGTGCTGACCGAGCGCCCGGAAACGCTGGCCCGCGACAACGTCGGCCGGCTGCACCGCGGCGAGGGAGCCGCCATGGAGTTCCCCGACGGCTACGGGCTGTGGGCCTGGCGCGGCATGCCGATCCCGGCGGACCTGGCGGCCGAGCTGCCGACATTGGACGTCGACCGCATCCGGCGCGAGGAGAACGCGGAGATCCGCCGGGTGATGCTCGAACACTTCGGCTACGAGCGCTACCTGCGCGAGTCCGGCGCCCGCAGATCCGGCTCCGACGAGACAGGCACCCTGTGGCACCTCGACCTACCCGGCGACGAGCCCCTGGTCATGGTCGAGGTGGTCAACTCAACCCCGGAGCCGGACGGCACCAGCCGGGTCTACTGGCTACGGGTCCCGCCGCGCACCCGCTCCGCGCGCGAGGGCGTTGCCTGGACGTTCGGTCTGACCGCCGAGGAGTACCACCCACTGATCCAAACCTGACCGCGCCGTCCCCGCCCCGCGAACGGCCCCGCCCGCTCCTACCCGCCAGCCCAGCCTGGCCGCGCCGTCCCCGCCCCGCGAACGGCCCCGCCCGCTCCCACCCGCCAGCCCAGCCCGGACGCGCCGTCCCCGTCCCGTGAGGGGCCCCGCCCGCTCCCGCCCGCCAGCCCAGCCCGGACGCGTGGTGCGGGCGGGGAGCGGGCCGCGTTGCGGCTGGTCGTGGTCGGCGGGTCGGACGTGTCGTGGGGCCTGTGGATGGGGGAGCGGGTCAGGTCGCGGCCGGCGTGGACGTTCTTCTGTGGCCCTCTTTCTTGTGGTCGGCGCAGGTAGCCGAGGCGGGCACACGAGGAAGGCCGCGTCGACCAGGCGATCGACGACATGCGCCGGATGCTCGCGGTGTGCCGGCGCATCCACCACGGCAGCGGGGTCGGCAGCGCGACGAGGCGATCGGGGCGATCGCCGCCTCGGGCCGGCCGCCATGACGAGGCGATCGGGGCGATCGCCGCCTCGGCCGGCCGCCATGACGAGGCCATTGCGGCCTTCGACGAGGCCATCGCGCAGTTCGGCCGCCTCCACGATCGCGTGCGGGCGAGTCAGAGCCGCCTGCACCGGGCCGACGCGCTCGCCGAGACCGGCCGCGTCGACGAGGCGCGCGCGGAGTGGGCGACGGCCGAGGAACTCATCGGCACCCTCAACCTGCCCGGCGCGCCACGCCTGCGTGAGCGGCTCCGCGAACGACTCGGCGAGCAACCACGGCGACAACCTTCGGCGGAGTGCTGAGGTCGCGTTCGGACTTCGGGTTCGTCAGTGCCGCCACTGTCCGCGGCGGCCGGGTGCATGGCGTTGGGATGATCACTTGATGGAGCGGGTGAGTAGTCGCGTGGTGTACCGCAATCCGTGGATGACCGTCAGGGAGGACGAGATCAGGCGGGCGGACGGTAGTCCCGGCGTGTTCGGGGTGGTGGAGAAGCCGGACTTCGCCCTGGTCCTGCCGCGCCATCGGGAAGGGTTCTGGATGGTGGAGCAGTTCCGGTATCCCGTGGGGCGGCGGGCGTGGGAGTTCCCGCAGGGCAGTTGGGGCCGGAATGCCGTCGGCGACCAGACGGCCCTCGCGCGCCGGGAACTGGCCGAGGAGACCGGCCTGCGCGCCGGGTCGATGACGCACCTGGGGCATCTGTTCGAGGCGTACGGCTTCTCGACGCAGGGGTTCGACGTCTACCTGGCGACGGATCTTGAGGAGGGCGTGCCTGAGCGGGAGGAGAGCGAGCAGGACATGATTCATCGCGCGTTCGGCGACACGGAGATCTCCGAGATGATCCGGACCGGGCAGATCGTGGACGCGCCGTCCCTGGCCGCGCTGACTCTCCATCGTCTGCGGTCCGCTTAGCTTGTGCTCCAACCCGTGCGGCGGGGTTTGGTGCCCTTCTTGTGGTGGGCCGGTCGTTGATGCGCTTGGCCGGGCGCCCCTGTCTACCGGATCGACCCGTTCGACGATCTTGTCGGGGTTTCTCGCAGAGAGCGCGGTTTCCGCGATGTCCGATGCTCTTGATCCGGGACGGCGTGAGCCCGCTCGGGGCCGGGACGGTGAGCCCGGCCCGGTTTGTGATCGACCTCTAGGCTGGCCCGCAGTTGTCGGCTGTTTTGGGAGGTCAAGTGCGGCGGATGGTAGCGGCGACGACCGCGGGACTGGTGATGCTGGCCGTCGGCGGATGCACCGACGACCCGGCCACGCCGGAGAAAACCGGCGGGCGACCCGCGGCGAGCGGCGGTCCGTCGGCGGTCGGCCCTTCGGACGGCGGTCCCGTGCAGACGCGGTCCGTCGACGCTGCCGGGGACCGGCTCCGGATGAGCGTCGGACCGCTGATCCGGTCCGGGGACGCGGTCGTCCTGACGATCCAGACGACGCTCGACAGGTCCGCGAGCGGTGGCGGCGGCGCCGCCGTGGTCACCAGGCATTTCTCGACGATTCTCTCCACGTCGTTCGACGCGCCGAGGCTCGTGGACGAGGCCGGGCGCCGGGTCTACCTGGTCTCAAAGAAGCCCGCCGGCAGCGGTTGTGTCTGCACCGGCCTGACGCTGTTCAAGCCGGGCGAGACCCGCCCGCTCCAGGCCGCGTTCCGCGGGGTGCCGGCCGACGTGGATCGGCTCTCCGTGATGCTGCCCTACGCCGGCGTGTTCACCGACGTGCCCGTCGTCGCCGGAGCCGTGCCGGCGCCACCCGCCGGCCGCGACGCCTCCAACCGGGTGCAGAATCCCCTCGACCTTGCCGACGCCGCCCCGGCGGAAGCGGCGGCGCTCGACGCGTACACGCAGCGGCTCGATGTCGGGCTTCGTACCCGCCGCACGCCCGAGCAGGTCGACATCAACCTGGACACCGACGTGCTGTTCCGCCTCGACAGCGCCGAGCTCACCCCCGGCGCCACGAAGACCATCGACGCGGCGGCCGGCGACCTGACGGCCGCCGGGCCCGGGCCGCTGACGGTCACCGGGCACACCGACGGCAGCGGCTCCACCGCACACAACCAGACTCTCTCGCGGCAGCGGGCACAGGCCGTCACGGATGCTCTTCGCGGCCGGCTGCCCGACGCCGACTGGCCCAAGACCGTCGCGGCCAAGGGCGAGACCGAGCCGGCCGTGCCCAACAACTCGGCGGCGAACCGCGCGCTGAACCGCCGGGTCACCATCACGTTCCGCGAGAAGCGCACGGTGCCGGTGACGCCGACGACGCCGGCGGCCCCGGTCGCGCCGGTCGCCCTTCCCAAGACCAAGGGCGAGCAGGGTAAGGCGCCGGACGGCGTCGAGGTCGCGCTGCCCCTGAACCGCGGCACGATCCGCTTCGTGCCGGGCTCGGCGACGGTCCGGGGGCCGTTCCTGCTGGTGAATCTCACGGCCCGCAACACCGGCGACCGCAAGGCGACGATCCTCGACTTCCTCGGCCAAGGCGTCTTCACGGTCCGCGACGAGTTCGACCCGTTCGCCCCCTACGGCGCCGCCGGGGTCCGGCTGCTGCAGGGCGACACCGCGTCCTACGGGCTCGACTACGAGATCAAGGCGGGCAGCCATCGCTGCCTCTGCGACCGCCTGCTCAACCAGGCGATCCCGCCGCAGGGCGAACAGGTCCTGTCCCTGTGGTTCCCGGCCCCGCCCGCCGGCACCCGGACTGTCACCATCGACGTCCCCGACCGCCTCCGCATCACCGACGTCCCGATCACCTGACCACCGGCAACGCACCCCCGCGCGCAGGACGCAACTCGGGGGTCGCCGGGACCGCAGCTGGGTGCGACCGGAGCCGCAGCCGACACGGGCACCCGGCGTCCCGGGACCGGGACGCCGGGAGCTGACGCAGCGCGGCCGGGAGTATGCGCGTGCCGGCGGTGTCGAGTCGTACGGGTCGAATGGTGTCCACAGCGCCGGCCGTGAAGCGGTGTGGCTGGTTTTGTCAGACGGCAAGCTTGGTACCGCACCGGCGGTCGGGCGCCCGTCGGCGGCGGCTGTGGTAGAACCGCTGCAATGCGTTCGCGGAAGTACCGGATCGTCACGGCGGCCGAGCGGATCAACAACCGCTTGACCCGGTTCGCGCTGCGTAAGGGGATTGCTCCGCGTGCGTTCGCCCTGCTTGAGACGACCGGCCGGCGGACCGGGCTGCCGCGGCACACACCGATCGGCAACGGCTGTGTCGGCGACACGTTCTGGCTGGTCGCCGCGCACGGCACCCAGTCGGACTACGTTCGCAACCTCCAGGTCCGGCCGGCGGTGCGGGTGAAGATCGGGAACAGGTGGCGTGCCGGTACCGCCGTGGTGCTCCCCGACGACGACGCGCACGCCCGTTCGCGGACCCTGCCGTACCAGTGGGACGCCGCGCTGGGCAGGCTGATGGGGTCGAGCCCGTTGACCATCCGGATCGACCTCGAACGGAACGGTTGAGCCGACGCCGCGGCCGTGGCACCCGACTGCCGAGAGCCGGATGTCGCTGAGAGAGTCTCGAGGCCGCGCTCACGCGAACCCGGTGCGAGGCGATCCGGTGAAGGCCGTCGGCCACGCGGATGGTGCTGCCCGGGACCGGTGCGGCGGTTCATGGCGGGTCCTCGGTGAGTGGCCAGGCCGCGGGGATGCGTTCGAGGAGGCCGTCGGCGTACACGTCGCGTAGGCGCAGTGGTTTGAGGTGCACGTAGCCGATGTGGCAGTCGCAGAACGAGTTGGTGCAGGGGCGCGGCCGCAGGCCCGCGCGCCACGTCCCGTCGTAGAGGTTGCCGAGCGGCGCCGGGATGAAATGGCAGCGGCGGACCGTACCGTCGCCCAGCACCGAGATGGCCGTCTCGCCGGCGTGGCACGGGCGGCCGAGGGACTCGTGCGGGCGGACGCTGTCGCCGAACCGTGGATCGAGGGCGGTCCACCGGCGTTCCTCCTCGCCGGTGTACGTGTGGCCCTCGGCGGCGTTGACCCACAGGTAGACGGTGGGCGGCAGCGCGGCCCGCAGGGCAACGGCCTCCTCGTGGTGCTCGGGCAGGCCGACGACGCCGACGGAATAGCGGACCCCGAGGGCGTCGAGGTCGCGGCAGCGGCTCAGGAAGCGTTCCCGGGTCACCTGGCCGGGATGGTAGGTGGCCCACAGCGCCGCGACCCGCGGGTTCGCCGCGGCGAGCCAGCCGGTGCGGGCGGCCAGGTTGGTCTGGATCGCGACCCGGGCCACGTGCGGCAGGTGGGAGAGGCGCACGATGGCGTCCCGGTACCAGGAGCGGGTCAGGCCCTCGCCCCACGGGGTGAACAGCACCGACAGCCGCCGGTCGGTGGTCGCCTCCACCCAGCCGGTGAAGCGCCGCAGGTCGGCCCGGTCGGCGCGCAGCAGGTCCGGCGGGTCGACCCGCTTGGCGAACGGGCAGTACGGGCAGTCGTAGTTGCAGCTCGCCAGGGGGCCGCGGTAGAGGACGTACAGGTCGTTCATCGCGGGACGTAGGCCTTCATCGCCTCGCGGACCGGGCCGGAGACCAGCCACGGGCCGACGGCGTCGGAGTGTGCCAGCCCGTCCGGGGTCAGGGTGGTCCGGGTCGCGTCCAGCCAGCCGCGGTCGACCAGCTCGCCGAGCTGCGGGAAGTCCGCGTCGTGGGCGGTGCCGAACCGCGCCCGGTATGCGCTCGCGTCCACGCCCTCGGCGCGCAGCAGCGACTTGAGCAGCCAGCGACGCCGCTGCTCCACCGCGTCGAGGCGGAAGCCGATCTCCGCGTAGCGGAAGTCGTCGGCGGGGCGGCGCAGGTAGTCGTCGAGCACCGCGCGGACCTCGGAGACGGCGACCGCGTAGTCGAACGAGTAGTGCAGGTCCGTGGTGTACGAGCGGGCGCCGCAGCCGAGGCCGACCATGCCGTCGTCCTGGCAGCAGTAGTCCGGCCCGGCCGGCGTGGGCGCGTCGGCGCGGCGGAACTGGCGCATCGAGTGCCGCACGTAGCCGGCGGCGGTGAGCACGTCGACCGCCTGGCGGTACAGCTCCAGGCGCTGGCGGTCCCAGTCGGCGCGGGCGTGTGCGCGCCGGCCGAGGCCGGTCAGCGGCCGCACGTAGAGCGGGTAGAGGTACAGCTCCTCGGGCCGCCAGCGCAGCGCCTCGTCGAGGGAGTGCTGCCATGTCCGCGCGGTCTGCCCGTCGATGCCGTAGATGAGGTCGACGTTGAGCACCGGGATCCGGGCGTCGCGGATCGACCCGAGCGCGGCGTGCACCTCGGCGAGGCGCTGCGGCCGGCCGGCGGCCCGCGCCTCGGCGTCCAGGAAGCTCTGCACGCCGATGCTGACCCGGGTGGTGCCGTGCGCGGCGAGCACGGCGAGACGGTCCGGGGTGGCGGTCGCCGGCGAGGTCTCCACCGACAGCGGGACCGCGGCGGTGCCGAACGCGTCGCCGACGATCCCGAACAGCTCCTCCAGCTCGGGCGCGGTCAGGTAGGTCGGGGTGCCGCCGCCGATCGCCAGCAGGGCGAACGAGGCGTCGGGCGAGAGGCTGTCGCGGACCACGGTGGCCTGCCGGCGCAGCTGGGCCAGGTACGCGGTGACCTGCTCGGCCGGCGGGTTGGCCCGGGTGAACAGGTTGCAGAAGCCGCACCGCATCTCGCAGAACGGCAGATGCACGTACCCGAAGAGTGCGTCCTGCCGCTCGCCGGCCCACACCTCGCGCAGCGGCGGCCGGGGCTCCAGCCTGGAGTACGCGGTCTTGTGCGGGTACGCGTAGAGGTAGCCCTGGTAGGGGGAGTCGTCGAGGCTCACGACGGTTCCAGGATGAAGTCGGCGTAGGGCACGGTCCAGACGGCCTCGTGCGCGAGCCGGTGGCCGACGTGACCGTCCTCGCCGTACAGCGTGCCGTGATCCGAGCAGATGATCACCTGGCAGGGCCGTCCCCGGCCGGAGGCGAGGGCGAAGAGGCGCCCGAGCATGCCGTCCACGTATTCCAGGGCGGCGGCGTGGGTGTCGAGGCCGTCCTCGGCGGCGCCCGGGACGTAGTGCCGGTTCGGCTGGTGCAGGGCCGCCACGTTGATGAACGTGAACAGCGGCCGCGCGGCCGGCAGCGTGCCGATGACCGCCTCGAGCCGGTCGAGCTGGGCGCCGAGGCAGTCCGGTGCGGTCACCCCGAAGGCCCGCTCCCAGTGCGCCTCGGCGAACAGGCCGGGCAGCACCCGGCCCAGGGGAGCGCCCGGGTTGAAGAAGCCGACGCCGCCGAGGCAGAGCGTGTGATAGCCGGCGGCGGCCAGCCCGGCCGGCAGGTCCGCGGCGTCGAAGACGTACGTGCCCGCGCCGCTGGTCTCGCTGCCGTCGAAGCGGGCGGCGAACATCCGCTCGTGCGGTCCGGGCGTCACGGGCGTCGGCAGGAACCCGGCGAAGAACGCGTGATGCGCCGCGTAGGTGAAGCTGGCCGGGGTGTGCCGGCGTTCCCAGGCGCCGCCGGGCAGCACCTTGGCCAGCCGCGGGGTGCGCCCGCTCGCCAGGCACTCGACGGCCACGTCGTAGCGCAGCGTGTCGAGGGTGACCATGAGCAGGTCGTGGCTGCCGATCAGGTCGCGCACGGCGCACCCGCCCAGCCGTCCAGGACGGCGGCCACCTGCGCGCCGTAGGTGTCGAGCCGGTCCGCGAGCACGCCCGGCAGCAGGTCGCCGAACGCGTTCACCTCCGCCACCGCGTGGTCGCCCCACCGCGCCCGGAACATCAGGTCCACGCCGGCGTGCAGGGTGCCGGGGAAGCACGCGGCCGCGCGCGCGCACGTCCGCATCGCGGCCTGCCAGGCCTGCTCGCCGGCCGCGGCCCGCACGGCCGCCACGTCGCCGCGGGCGTTGCCGAGGTGCAGGTTGGTCATCGGCGACCGGCCGGTCCGCACCACCACGTGCCGCGGCCGCCCGGCGATCACGACCACCCGCAGGTCGAGCACCCGGCCGCCGAGGGCGGCCTTCGGGTACCACCGCTCGACGTGCAGCCCGTCCGGTGCCAGCCGGTCCACGATCTCCGCGATCGAGGCCTCGTCGTCGTAGCGGCGCACCCGGAGGTTGTTGAAGATCCGTCCCGCGCTCAGCTCGACCGAGGTGACCGCCGTGACGCGGCGGCGCCCGCCGGCGGCCAGCGCCAGCACGCCCGACGCCGACGAACCGTATGCGGGCTTCACGAAGACCCGGCTCCAGCCGGCCGCCGCCATCGCCGCGCGCAGCGATTCGTAGCCGTGCACCGGCGGCAGGGCCGGCGGCACCGCGACGCCGGCCGCGGCCAGCAGGGCGTGGCAGCGTGGCTTCGCCGTCATGGCCAGGATGTCCGCGGGCCGGCTCAGCAGCCGCCCGCCGCCGGCCGCGACCCGGCCGAGCGCCTCCCGCAGCCCCGCGAACGCCGCCGCGGTGCCGAGGATCTCCCCGTGCCCGGCCGGCACGGCGGGCCGGCCGCTGCCCAGCTCGCGGAGCAGCCGGTCCACCTCGGCGTCCTCGCCGGGCGAATCGACGCGCACCAGCTCGTCCGGCCCCGGAACCCGCCCGGAGAGCAGCACGTCGCGCCACGGATAGACCCGGGGCGCGGGCAGCCCGGCCCGCTCCGCGGCCGCGGCGAACAGGGCGACCCGGCGGTTGCCCGGGTTGCCGACGACGGCGAGGCGCACTACTCGGCTACCGCCGTGAACCGTCCCCACCGCTCCTCCGACTGCTTGTCCGAGACGTCGACCGCGACGCCCGGCAGCTCGTCGACCAGCCGCTGGGCGATCTCCGGCGACATGAAGTGGTGGCTCAGGTCGAGCGTCTTGAGGTGGGTGAGCGGCTGGCCGGTCAGCAGGGACTCGGCGCCCGCGTCGCCGAGCACGCCCAGCGACAGGTCCAGCCCGGTGAGCCGGGCGACCACCGGCGCGGCGGCGACGGCCGCGGCGACCTCGTCGGCGATCTCCGCGTTGCGCAGGCCGAGATGGGTGAGCGCGGGCAGCGACCGTCCGGCCAGGATCGGGGCGAGGTCGTCGCCGCGCGCGTCGCCGCCGTATTGATCGACGCCGAGCCACAGCTCCAGGTGCGTCAGGTTCGGCAGGTCGCAGGCGCCGACGGCCCGGACCACCGTGGCCGGCAGCCCGCCGGACTGGAGCACCAGCTCGCGCAGGCCCGTGTGCCGCATCGGGGTCAGCGCGAGCTCCTCCGCGCCGCGCACCCAGAGGTGCTCCAGCGCCGGGAACGCCTCCAGCAGCGGGGTGATGTCGCCCTGCTGGATCCACGAGATCTCGCACTGTTCGGAGCTCATCTCGCCGATGAACAGCGCCCGCAGCCCGCCGAGCCGCGCGGCGTTGCCGACCAGCAGGTCGACCGGGAAGGCCCGCTCGTAGGCCGAACCCCACTCACCGATGATCAGCGCGGTGGGTCCGGCCGGCCCGGTGCGCTCCAGCAACCGCTCGAACTCCGCGACGAACTCCTCCGGGTCGGCCTCGAAGTCCTCCATCTCCAGCCGCCAGGTCACGGCGGCCGGGTCGGCCGGGCTCTGCTCCTGCGCTCCGAGGACCGGCAGGCCCGCGAACGTCGTCAGGTAGTGGTTGATGGTCACGGGACTCCCTCGGCCGTTGGCACACCTTCCGGAACAGTGCCGAGACGGTAGCAAGCCGCACCGACACTTCCACGGTCCACGTAGCCCGGTCACCCCCACCGACAAGCTCGCCCGCGATCGCGTCATTCACTCGATAGGGTTCGGCCGATTTGCGGTGACCTGTCACGATTGTTCTGCCTATCGGGTCGCGAGAAAGTGGCAATGAATGAGAGTCATGTTTCCGGTGGTCGGCGTCCTGGTGCTCGCCCTGGCAGGAGGCTGTGCGAGCGGGACCTGGCCGTCCTCGGGAGACGCCGGCTCCGGCGGGTCCGACGCCGGCCGCGGTGGGGAGCTGGTACTGCCCGACGACGCGCCCCCGCGCCTGCGAAGGGCGTTCGAGAAGGCGACGTCCGCGGAGGAGAAGCGTGACGAGGTGCAGCAGCAGACCTTGGACATCGTGGACGCCTACTCGCCACCCCCGGCCGCACCGGTCGACTTCGGACAGACGGCCGACGCCGGCGAGCCGCCGGCCGACGCGGAGGTGGTGCGGCCGGAGCCCGGCGAGCCGACGACGACACCCGGCGTGGTCGTTGTCGAACCGCCGGCTCCGGGTGACACCTACCGGCCGGCACCGGGCGGCCCGCAGCGCGCCGTGCCCGCCGCGACGGTTCCGCCGGAGGTCCGCGAGGCCATCGCCAACTGGGTCGAGGCGCAGCGGCGGCGCCAGCGGGCCTGCGCGCAGATCGGCAAGGAACTCGACGAGGCCCAGCGAAGGTCGGGCACCGGCCGGTCCGTGAGTGCGGTCTGCTCCGTGGACGACATCCCCGCGGAGTTCCTGCCGTGGCTACGAAGGCTGGGTTACGACGAGGGGGAACTCTCCGGCCGGGGGCAGTAGGTGCCGCAGGACCAGAGCACCACGCTGCGCGACGTCGCCGAGGTCGCCGGACTGATCACCGCGTCGGCGACCGGCCTCACCACGCTCGCCTTCTACTTCGGCTGGCGGCGCACGGAGACCTACGCGGAGTACTTCGGGGTCGAGAACAGCGTCCTGGGGTTCAGCGTCCAGGATTACGTCCTGCGCAGTTCGGCGCCGGTGTACCACATGATCCAGCTCATCGTCGCGCTGTGCCTGGGCCTGATCGTGCTGCACCGGTTCGCGTGGCGACGCCGGCGGCTGCCGGCCGGCAGGTACATCGGCGGCGGCGTCGCCGTGCTGGGCGCGTTCCTGTGCCTGGTCTGGTGGGGCGCCCCGGTCAACGAGCTCCTGGGCGGGGTGTCGCCTGCGGCGCAGGCGGCGTGGGCGGCGGCCGTCGGCGCGGTCCTGGCCGGCCTCGCGTTCCGCCCCGGCGGGCCGCGCGGCGGCGGCCGGTCGGCCGCACCGCTGCTGGCGTGCGCGCTGGTGCTGGCGGACGCGGCGGCGGCGCCCACCGCGGCATACGTCCTGCGCGCGCCGTTCGTCGCGCGCGACACCGCGCTCGCGTTCGGCCTGGCGTTCCTCCTCTACGCGGTCTCCTACCTGCGTCCGGCGCGGCGGAGTACGGCCGAACCGGCGTGGCTGCGCAGCCTCCTGGTCGTGTTCGTCGGTCTGTTCGGCGCTGCCGGGCTCTTCGCGGCGACCGACGAGTACGCGCGTGCCGTGGGAGTCGACGAGGCGGAGCTGACGGCCGCCCGGCTCGACGAGCGCCGCGGTGTCGTGGTCTTCTCCGAGCACGATCTCGGTCTTGCTCCGGTCGGCCGCTGCAAGCCGGTACGCGGGAGGAACCAGGCGTTCCGGCTCCGCTGCGACGGCCTGCGCCTGTTCGTACAGACCCCACGTGGCCTGCTCGTCATCTCCAGCACCTGGTCCCGGGCGGACGGCATCGGCCGCAATGACCGCATGATCGTCATTCCCGTCGACGACTCCGTGCGGGTGGAGTTCACCCCCGGCGAGAGCGAGCTGCCCTACCCGGAGCAGTGACCCGGGTAGGGCCGGCCGGCCTACTTGGCGATGAGCAGGAGCAGGCCGCGTGCGCGCAGCGCGTACGCGGTGGAGGCACCGCCGATGAGCGTCTCGCCGCCCGGCGCGGCGACCTGGTCGGGTCCCTCCGCCCAGGTGGACGTGTCGGTCACCCTGTACCACTGCTTCCCGGACGGCGGTGCGGGCAGGGTGAAGGTGACGTCTCCGGACCAGCCGTTGTACGCGACGTAGATGCCCGGCGCGGAGTCACCGAACTCGCTGCCGTCGATGCGCCAGGCCAGTGCGTGGTTGTTCGCGTCCGCCCAGTACGCGGCGTCCGGCGTCGTGCCCGCCGGGGTGAACCAGACGAGCTGGCCGAGGCCGTTTCCGTTGGTGTCCGAGGCGGTGTAGAAGTTCGCCGGTCGCAGGGCCGGGTGCGCCTTGCGGAACGCGAGCAGCCGGCCGGTGAAGGTCGCGAAGTTCGCCTGGTTGGCGTCGGGCGCCCAGCCGAGCCAGTTGGCGCTGGAGTCGACGTTGTACGGGTTGTTGTTGCAGTTGATCCCGCGCAGGTGCTCGTCGCCGCCGGTCATCATCGGCGTGCCGGCCGACAGCGTGAGCAGCGCCTGGCCGTTGCGGGCCGCCTTGCGCTGGTCGCCGGCGACCCCGCCCTGGTTCCAGGAGATGTTGTCGTCCGAGCCGCCGTCGGACGGCCCGTACGGCCAGGCCTGGTCGTTGTTCTTGGCCGAGCAGGAGTAGAGGTCCTTGAGGGTGAAGCCGTCGTGGGCGACCACGAAGTTGATCGAGTTCCACGGGCGGCGGCCGTCGTCTCCGTACAGGTCGGACGAGCCGGCGAAGCGGTTGGCGAGGTCGCCCGGGGTGACCGCGTCGACGCCCAGCTTGTTCTGGTCGCGGCGCACGGTGTCGCGGTAGATGCCGTTCCACTCCGACCAGCCGGCCGGGAAGTTGCCGACCTGGTAGCTGTTGCCGCCGATGGCCCACGGCTCGGCGATCCAGTCGACGCCGGAGCCGCCGGCGGCCGGCCGGGCCGGCATCTCGGCGACGAGGCGGTTGAGTGCGGTGCCGGTGGCCGTGCGGTTGTAGTTGAAGCAGCCGTGCTGGCAGGTGTTGCCGAGCACGGACGCCAGGTCGAACCGGAACCCGTCGACGCCGAGCGTGTTCTTCCAGTAGGCGACGGAGTCGACGATGAGGTTCTGCGCGACCGGGTTGGCGGTGTTGTAGTTGCCGCCGACGCCGGTGTTGTCCCACGGGCCCTGCCGGTCGCCGGTCAGCGAGTAGTAGGTGGGGTTGTCCAGGCCGCGCCACGAGAACAGGTTGTAGGTGTTCTTGTCGCCCTGCGGACCCTCCTCGCCGGTGTGGTTGTAGACGACGTCGATGAGGACCTTGATGCCCGCGTCGTGGTATGCCTTCACCATGGCCTGGAACTCCGCGGTCGGCCCGCCGGGCGACTTGTCGGAGGAGTAGCGGCGGTCGGGCGCGAAGTAGTTGAGGGTCATGTAACCCCAGTAGTTGTCCCCGGCGGTGCTTGTCGGCTCGACGTCGTGGGTGTCGTTCTGGGTCTCCTGTACCGGCAGGAACTCGACCGCGGTCACGCCGAGCGACGCGAGGTAGGCGGCCTTGAGCCCGGCGCCCCGGTAGGTGCCCCGGTACGCCGCCGCGATCGAGGTGTCGTTCCTGGTGAGGCCACGCAGGTGCACCTCGTACACGATGTCGTCCTTGAAGGCCCGGGTGGGTTTCGTGCCGGATCCGCCGGTGGCCGGGGTCAGGACGATGCCCTTGGGCGCGAACGTGCCGGTGTCGGCCGCGCGGTTGGCGCCGGAGCGGTACCCGCTCGCATCGGTGTGGCCCGGCGTGCGCGGATCGTGGCTGATCTCCCTCGCGTACGGGTCGATCAGGAGCTTGTTGGGGTTGAAGCGGTTGCCGGCGGAGTCGACGTCGGAGATGAACCCGGCGGTCGAGCCCTTGGTCCAGGCGCTGTTGTACGGCCAGTTCGGTCCCCAGGCGCGGTATCCGTAGTAGACGGTGCCGGTGACGCCGTGCGCGGCGAGGTCGGCGACGGTGACCGTCGCGGAGAAGGTGTCGCTGTTCTCGGTCAGGACGTAGCTGACGTTCTCCTGCGCGCCGGTGGCGGCGCTGTACACGTAGGCGGCGATCCGGGTGGCGGTCGCCGAGTAGACCCGGAACGTGATGGTGCCGGCGGCGGCGTTCCGGCGCGCGCCGAGGCTCTGTGCGTCGATGGCGGCGCGGGCGGACGGTGCGGAGATGACGCCGGCCGCCAGGACCGCGACGACGGTGACCAGCAACAGGCGCAAGCGGGGATGCATTGCGAAGACCTCCTCGCGGGACGGGGGTGATACGAGGAAAAGCCGGGGATGATCTGTGCAAGACCTTGCAATGTTTCCAAGAAGCTACCATCCGAAGTCATCGATGTTAACGATCGATTCGTCGAATGGCCGCTGACCAGCGCTGATGAGTTGCAACCTCTTGCAGATGTTGTGAAGGCCGTCTATCTGGCCGGATGTGGGGCCGCGCTGTACGGTTCCTGCCCATGGCGAGGATCTGGCTCCGGCCGCAGCTGTGGCTGCGCGTGCTCATCGTCGGCTCGGGGCTGGTCGGGCTCCTCGCCGATCAGTACCGCATCGCGTACTACACCACGCAGAGCAACCTGATCACGCTGGGCTACTTCAGCGGGGTCCTGTACTGGATGGTCCGGCGGAACGCCGTCGAGCCGGCGGCGCCCCGGCTGCGCGGCGCGGTCACCCTCTGGATCCTCATCACCGGACTGATCTCGCACTTCATGCTGGAGGGCGGCGCCAACCCGCTGCCCGGGCTGGTGGCCGGCGACCCGGCGGAGCAGGTGACCAACTGGTCGCGGTTCCTGGTGCACTACGCCGTGCCGGCGCTGGTGCTCATCGACTGGATCGCGTTCGGCCCGCGCCGCGTGTCGCCGTGGCGCGATCTGTGGCTGTGGATCCTGTTCCCGCTCGGCTACGGCGTCGCGTCGGTGCTGCGCGCGGTCGCGATCCCGACGGTCTCCGACCGATACCCCTACTTCTTCCTGAACCCCACTTCACACGGGTACGGGTGGGTGGCGGGCCAGTTCGTGCGGCTCGCCGTGATCTTCGCGGGCCTCGGCGCGATCCTGTTGCTGATCGATCGGCTGCGGGGGCGCCGCCCGGCGCCCGCCGCGCCGCCGGTCGCCGAGGAGGCCGCGGAGCTGCCGGTGCCTTCCCCCTAGCATCCGTTGCCCGGCCCTAATACCTTCCAGTACTATGCATTCCAGTACTAGGGTATGGGCGGGGTGAATCGATGAAGGTCGCGAAGGATCTGGTGGCAGCCTCGGCGGTGCCGATGGTGCTGGGCATCTTGGCGGAGGAGGCGAGCTACGGCTACGCCATCCTCAAACGGATCAACGAGCTGTCCGGCGGTGAGCTGGACTGGACCGAGGGCCTGCTCTACCCGCTGCTGCACCGGCTGGAGCGGCTCGGGCACGTGGAGTCGAGCTGGCAGACGGTCACCGGCGAGCGGCGCCGCAAGTACTACCGCATCACCGGAACGGGCCTTGCCGAGCTCGCGGAGCAGCGCCGCCAGTGGGACACGGTCGTCGACACGCTCAAGGGCGTCTGGCACGGCATGGGCGAGCTCGGCCCGCTGCCGGGGCTCACGTGTGAGGCCGGGGCATGACGGCGCAGCACGGTCAGGACGAGCTCGAGGCGCAGTTCGCGCAGTGGCGCCAGTACGTGGAGCGTCGCCGGGAGTTGCAGGCGTCCGACGCCGACGAGCTCGAGGACCACCTCCGCGGTTCCGTCGACGCTCTGGTCGCCGCCGGCCTGAGCGCGGACGAGGCGTTCCTGGTCGCGGTCAAGCGGATGGGCAGCCTCGACGAGCTGTCCCGCGAGTTCGCCCGGGAGCACTCCGAGCGGCTGTGGAAGCAACTGGTGCTGACCGGCGCGGACCAGGACCCGGCCGGCGGTGGGTCGCGCCGCGACCTGTGGGCCCTGGTCGCCTGCGCGGCCGGCGCCGCGGTCTCCGTCAAGCTGCCGGCGCTGTTCGGGCTGGACTTCGACCAGGACGGCTCGTTCTACGCGCGCAACTTCAGCCTGTTCGCGCTGACCTGGCTGGCGGGCTTCCTCGCCTGGCGCCGGCAGGCCGGGCGCACGATGATCGCCGCGCTGGCCGCCCTGTTCGTGCTCGGCGCCGTCGCGGCCAACGTCTACCCGCTCGGCGAGGAGTCGCAGTCGCTGGTGATCACCAGCATCCACCTGCCGATCGCCCTCTGGCTGGTGGTGGGGCTCGCCTACGTCTCCGAGGAGTGGCGCTCGTCGCGAAGACGGATGGACTTCATCCGCTTCACCGGCGAATGGTTCGTCTACTTCGTCCTCATCGCCCTCGGCGGCGGCGTCCTGACCGCCTTCACGGCTGGCACGTTCAACGCGATCGGGATGGACCCCGAGGTGTTCATCTCGCAGTGGCTGCTGCCCTGCGGCGCGGTCGCCGCGGTCGTGGTGGCCGGCTGGCTCGTCGAGGCCAAGCAGAGCGTTGTCGAGAACATCGCCCCGGTGCTCACGCGGCTGTTCACCCCGCTGTTCACCGCCGTCCTGCTCGCCTTCCTCGCCGCGGTCCTGGTGACCAGCACCGGCATCGACGTCGAGCGCGAGGCGCTGATCCTGTTCAACCTGCTGCTTGTCGTCGTGCTGGGGCTGATGCTCTACACGATGTCGGCCCGCGATCCGCTGGCCCCGCCCGGCGTGTTCGACCGGCTCCAGCTCGCGCTCGTGGCGAGCGCGCTCGCCGTCGACGTGCTGGTGCTGCTGGAGATCATCGGGCGCATCTCCGAGTACGGCACCACGCCGAACAAGACGGCGGCGCTCGGCGAGAACATCATCCTGCTGGTCAACCTCGCCGGCTCGGCGTGGCTGCTGCTGAAGCTCGTTCGCCGGCGTACGCCGTTCGAGGCGCTCGAGCGCTGGCAGACCGGCTACCTCCCGGTGTTCGCCGCCTGGGCCTGGGCCGTGGTCCTGGTCTTCCCGCCGCTGTTCGACTACGCCTGATCCGCCGGGTAGGGCGCCGATCGTGGCGCCCTACCCGAGAGCGGAAGCCGGCTGGGCGCGTCGCTCCCGGCGGTCGGCGGCGAGGCTGGTGACCGTCACCGCCGCCAGGGTCGCGAGGATGACGCCCAGCGAGAGCACGGTCGGCACGTCGGGCACCTGAGGCCAGACGCCGTGTGCCCAGTGCAGGACCAGCTTGGCGCCGATGAAGCCCAGGATGACGGCGAGGCCGTAGTTGAGGTGGCGCAGCCGGCCGAGGACGTCGCGCAGCACGAAATACAGCGCCCGGAGGCCGAGCAGGGCGAAGGCGTTGGTGGCGAAGACCAGGTACGGGTCGTCGGTCACGCCGTACACGGCGGGCACCGAGTCGACCGCGAACACGATGTCGGTCATGAACACCGCGACGACCACCAGGGCCATCGGTGTCAGCGCCCGGCGGCCGTTCCCCCGCACGGTCAGGCGGGTGCCGTGGTACCGGCCGTCGACCGGCATGACCCGGCGCAGCATGCGTACGCCGAGCATCCGGTCGATGTCGACCCGGGGCTGCTCGCCGCGCCGGGCGTCGCGCAGCACCTTGACCGCCGTGGCGAACAGCACCGCGCCG
The DNA here is from genome assembly GCF_014205335.1 of Amorphoplanes digitatis. Taxonomy (NCBI): domain Bacteria; kingdom Bacillati; phylum Actinomycetota; class Actinomycetes; order Micromonosporales; family Micromonosporaceae; genus Actinoplanes; species Actinoplanes digitatis. The sequence continues at coordinate 2,892,743 of NZ_JACHNH010000001.1, forward strand.
AACAGCAGGAACGCCCAGGTGCCGGTCTGCAGCACGGCCGCGCCGGCCGCGATGAACACCGCGCGCAGCACCAGGGCGCCGACGATGCCGTACAGCAGGACCCGCTGCGACAGCGCCGACGGCACCGCGAAGGCGGCGAGCAGCAGCATGAACACGAACAGGTTGTCCACCGACAGCGACTTCTCCACGACGTAGCCGGTGTAGAACGAGACCGCCGGGGCGTCGCCGTACACCTGCCAGAGGATCAGGCCGAACAGGGCCGGCAGCGCCAGATAGAACACGGACCAGGCGACCGCCTCGCGGATCAGCACGTCGTGCGGTCGCCGGGTGATGACGAAGTCGACGCAGAGCAGGATCAGCAGGGCCGCGATCGTGATGGCCCAGAGCCGGGGCGACGCCACCGACGGCAGCGGGTTGGCGACGAACAATCCGGAGTGCACGGGCGCTCCTCGGGCCGATGGAATCGTCCGAGGTCTCCCTCACCCGCCGTGGATCGGCGGGCGAGCGCACGAAGGCAACTAGGGGTGCCCGTGATGACCGCGACGCTCCCGCCCGGAGGTACTCCCCTCACCGGGCAGACTAGGCCTTCCGGGCGGGTTCCGGCCAGCAGGTGCGGGTATCCCATCGAACCGGTTGACGCGGCCGGACACGCAGCGTGACCATGGAACGGAGGGGAGGCCCGCCATGCTTCTCGACATCGTGCTCGGCACGCTGCTGATACTCAGCCTGTTGATCGCCATGGCCGCCTTGACGCCCCCGTACTACCGGCACAAGCCGGGTGACGGGGTCCGCTGAGCGGGCGCTGCTGGCCGCCCGGCTCGCGGCCCGCCCCGTACGCCTCGGCGACACGATGCGGCGACCGCGGCACGACCGTTCCGCGTACGTGGATGAGCTCCTCCGGCAGCTCGCCGGCGCCGGTTTCGCCGGGGTGCCGCGCCCGCTGGGCTATGACGAGCGCGGCCGGCAGATCCTGACGTTCATCGAGGGCGAGGTGCCCGCCGGCGAGGGCCCGCACCGGCTCTCGGACGCCCGGATCCGCAGCGCGACCGAGCTGATCCGTGCCTTCCACGACGCGACGGCCGCCACACCGCTGCGCGAGGACCAGGAGATCGTCTGCCACGGCGACCTGGGCCCGCACAACACCGTGTTCGACGGCGAGCGGGCGATCGCCATCATCGACTTCGAGGACGACGTCGGCCCGGGCCGCCGGGTGGACGACTTCGCGCAGGCGGTGTGGGGCTTCGTGGACCTGACCGACGCCGGCGTCGCCGTGGCCGACCAGGCACGCCGGACCCGGCTGATGTGTGACACCTACGGCGGCGTCACGCCCGCCGCGGTCGTCGAAGCCCTGACCGCGCGTTTCCACCGGGCCCGTGACCACCATCGCGCCGCGGGCCTGCGCGGCGCCGAACAGGTCTTCGACGACCTGCTGACCTGGATGTCACGCTTCGGCACCCGGATCGCCCGCGGCTGAGGGCCGCCTCAGCGGCTCAGCGCGCGGTACCGGCGGGCGGCCAGGGGTAGGAAGATCGCCGTGAGCAGGGCGGGCCAGATCAGGGCGAGGGCGACCGCGTGCTCGGTCGGCCAGCCGTGCGCGTTCCAGTCGGGGTTGCCGAACAGCTGCCGGATCGCCGTCGCGGTGGCGGACAGCGGGTTCCACGCGGCGATGGTGCCGAGCCAGCCGGGCATCGTCCCGGGTGAGACGAAGGCGCTGGAGAGGAATCCGACCGGCCACACCAGGATCTGCACGGATACCGCGGATTCCGGGGTCTTGAGCAGCAGTCCGAGGTAGATGCCGATCCAGGTGAACGCGAACCGCAGCCAGACCAGCAGCCCGAGGGCGGCGAGGGTCAGCGGCAGGCCGCGGTGCGCCGTCCAGCCGACGAGCAGTCCGGTCAGGACCATGACGGCGAGGCCGACGACGGCGTTGAGCAGGTCGGCCGCGCTGCGGCCCGCGAGGATCGCCGTGGTGGTGACCGGCATGGCCCGGATGCGTTCGGTGACGCCCTTGGCGGTGTCGGTGGTGACGGCGATGACCATGGCCTCCAGGCCGAACAGCATGGTCATCGCCAGCATGCCCGGGATCAGGAAGTCCATGTAGTCGCCGTCCGGCACGGCCATGGCGCCGCCGAAGAGGTAGCCGAACATCAGCACCATCAGCACCGGGAACAGCAGGCCGATGAGGATCGTCACGGGGCTGCGCTGCCAGTGCCGCAGTACGCGACCGGTCAGGGTGGCGGTGTCGCGCAGGCTTGTGGCGGGGGAGAGAGTCGTCATGCTGCCGGCTCCGGGTTCTGTGCGGTGGTCGTGGTGGCGGGGCGGCCGGTGAGCTGGAGGAAGACCTCGTCGAGGGTGGGTTTGCGGGTGACGGTCTCGACCCGGTCGGGGCCGACCCTGGCCTTGAGCTCGTCGGGGGTGCCCTCGGCCACGACCCGGCCGGCGTCGATGAGCACGATCTGGTCGGCGAGCTGGTCGGCCTCCTCCAGGTACTGGGTGGTGAGCAGGACCGTGGTGCCGGAGCCGACGAGCGAGCGGATCGCGGCCCAGACCTCGATCCGGGCCCGCGGGTCGAGGCCGGTGGTCGGCTCGTCCAGGAACAGCACCGGCGGGGCCAGGAGCAGGCTGGTGGCCAGGTCGAGCCGGCGGCGCATCCCGCCGGAGTACTCGGCGACGGACCGGCCGGCGGCCTCGGTCAGATCGAAGCGTTCGAGCAGCTCGTCCGCGCGGCGGCGGGCCTGTGCCGTGGGCAGGTGGTACAGCTTCGCGAACATGACGAGGTTCTGGCGGCCGCTGAGGATCTCGTCGACCGACGCGTTCTGGCCGACCAGGCCGATCCGGTAGCGCACCGTGCGCGGGTCGGCGAGGGCGTCGTGGCCGTCGACGAACGCCCGGCCGGCGTCCGGGCGGAGCAGGGTGGTCAGGATCCGCACCGCCGTGGTCTTGCCGGCGCCGTTCGGGCCGAGCAGGCCGCACACCGTGCCCGGCCGCACGTTCAGGTCGAAGCCGTCGAGCGCCGTCCGGTCCCCGTATCGCTTGCGCAGGCCGATGGCCTGTATCGCCCAGTCGGTGCTTTCTCCGTATGCCATACGGAGAAGGGTAACACGAGACTTCGTAGGGCGTACGGAGAGAATTCAGTAGGATGTGATCCATGGCGGAGACTGAGCTCACCGGCGGTGGCGACCCGGCGCGCACGATCGCCACGCTGTGGGGCATCCGGCCGATGCCGCGGCGCGGGCCCAAGCACACCCTGACCACGCCGCAGGTGGTCGCCGCCGCGGTCGAGCTCGCCGACGGCGACCAGGACCTCGCCGCGCTGTCCATGCGCCGGGTCGCCGAGTCGCTGGGCGTCGGCACGATGTCGCTGTACACCTACATCGCCTCGCGGGAGGAGCTGGTCGAGGTCATGCTCGACCAGGTCTACGCCGAGGCGGTGGACCAGCTCGGGCCGGTCGGCGACCTGGGCTGGGCGGACGGGCTGCGCCGGGTCGCGGAGGCGAGCTGGGACCTCTACCTGCGCCATCCGTGGGTGCTCCAGGTGTTCACCGGGCGCCCGCCGCTGGGCCCGCACGCGATCGCCAAGTACGAGCGGGAGCTCAGCGTGATCGACGGCATCGGCCTGACCGACGTCGAGATGGACGCCGTCATCACCCTCGTGCACACCCACGTCGAGGGCGTCGCCCGCCGCCGGATCGAGGCCGACCGGGCCGTACGGCGCACCGGCATCAGCGACGAGCAGTGGTGGGAACGGGTCCAGCCGCTGGTCGCGGAGGTCTTCGATCCCGCCCGGTTCCCGGTCGCGGCGCGGGTCGGCGAGGCGGCCGGGCAGGCGCACCAGGCCGCGCACAACCCCGAGCACGCCTACGCCTTCGGGCTCGACCGGCTGCTCGAGGGCGTGGCCGCGCTCATCGGGACCAGGGCGCCCGTGATCCGCTGAGGTCAGCCGGTGCGGCGGGACCGGGCCAGGGCCAGCCCGCCGAGCACCACCGCGATCAGCCCGACCACCAGCGCCACGATCGCGCCGCCGAGTCCGTTCCCGGTGCCGATCCCGCCGTCGGCCGTGGCCACCACCACCGCGCCGAGCGCCATGCCGCCGAGCCCCGCCGCCAGCGCGACGATCACCGCGAGCCGCCCGGAGGCGGTGCCGAACCGGCCGGCCGGGCGGGCCAGCGCCAGAGCGCCGAGTACCGCGCCGGCCAGGCCCAGCGCGGCGGCCGCGAGGGCGCCGAGCCGCCCCGCGCTCATGCCGGTGACACCGGCGGCGACCGGCGTGGTGAACAGCGCCAGACCTGACAGGGCCGCCGAGGCTCCTGATGGGCTCATGTCGTCTCCTCTTGCCGATGAGCTCGGGATGAGGCTTGAGCATCGCGCCGCGCGGGCCGCCGGTCGTCGTGCGGTGGGAGGCACTTCGGACTGCCGCGTGCGCCGCAGGAATCGGGGGCATACCGCGGGCGCGGTAGTCGCGACTGCCACGTCGGCGGGATTCGCCCGCGGCGGCATCCGGTTAGGGTGCGCGCATGGGCGAGCCAACCACCGGCTCAGGCCGGGCCGTCGCGGTCGACTGGGCGATCGCCGTCGGCGTGGCCGCGACGCTGCTGTTCACCGGGGTGTCCGGCGGCGACTCCGCCACCGGCGCCGGCCTGCTCGGCTACCTGCTCCTGCCGGCCGGCGGGCTGGCGCTCGCCGCGCGCCGCCGGGCGCCGGTCACCGTGCTTGTCGTCACCGGGCTGTGCGCGGCGGGCTATCAGGCCGCGGGCTTCGACGTTCCCGCCGTCGCGTACCTGTTCGCGGTCTACGCCGCGGTGCGGGCCGGGCACCGCGCCGTCACGGTCGCGGTGAGCGTCGCCATGCTCGCCGCGCTCCCGCTCGCGGCCCTCGCCTCGGGCCTGCACGACACGGGCGAGGCGTTCGCGCGCGCCCGCGGCGCCCTCGAGCTGGCCTGGCTGATCGCGGCGGGCGCCGCGGGTGAGGCGCTGCGGCAGGCCGAGCGGCGTGCGGAGGAGGCCGAGCGGACCCGGGAGGAGACCGCGCGGCGCCGCGCCGACGAGGAGCGGCTGCGGATCGCGCGGGAGCTGCACGACTCGCTCACCCATCAGATCTCGATCGTCCGGTTGCAGGCCGACGTCGCCGTGCACGTGGCACGCCGGCGCGGCGAGCAGGTGCCGGACGCGCTGCTGGCGATCCAGCAGGCCGGGCGGGAGGCGACCCGGGAGCTGCGCGCGACCCTCGAGGCGCTGCGCGACGACGACGCGACCCCGCCGCGCGGGCTCGACCAGGTGCCGGAGCTGGTGGAGCGGGCGCGCACCATCGGCCTGGACGCGACGCTGACCATCGAGGGGCGGCGGCCCGACGTGCCGGCCGCGGTGGACCGGACCGTCTACCGGATCGTCCAGGAGTCGCTCACCAACGTCGCCCGCCACGCGGGCGCCGCGACCGCGTCGGTCCGGATCGACTTCCGCCCCGGCGCCCTCGCCGTACGGGTGGACGACGACGGCCGGGCCACACCGGACACCGCACCGGTGCCGGGCGTCGGGCTGCTCGGGATGCGCGAGCGGGTCACCGCCCTCGGCGGCCGCCTGCGGACCGAGCCGCGCGGCGGTGGCGGCTTCACCGTCGAGGCCGAGCTGCCGGTGGACCGTACGTCGTGATCCGCGTCCTGATTGTCGACGACCAGCCGCTGATCCGCAGCGGATTCCGCGCGCTGCTCGACCTGGAGGACGACATCGAGGTGGTGGCCGAGGCCGCCGACGGGGGACAGGGCGTCGCCCTGGCCCGGGAGCACCTGCCCGACATCGCCCTGATCGACATCCAGATGCCGGTCGTCGACGGCATCGAGGCGACCCGGCGCATCGCCGCGGACCCGGACCTGGCCGGCGTGCACGTCGTCATCCTGACCAACTACGGCATGGACGAGTACGTCTTCGACGCGCTGCGCGCCGGCGCCGCCGGATTCCTCGTCAAGGACATCGTGCCGGAGGACCTGCTGCACGCGGTGCGCGTCGCGGCGCGCGGTGACGCGCTGCTCGCCCCGTCGATCACCCGCAAGCTGATCGACCGGTTCGTCAGCCGGCCGCTGCGGGCCGGTTCCGGCGCGGGCCTCGCGGTGCTGACCGCGCGCGAACGCGAGTCCGTGGCCCTGGTCGCGCAGGGTCTGTCCAACGAGGAGATCGCGGCCCGGATGGTGATCAGCCCGATGACCGCGAAGACGCACGTCAACCGGGCAATGGCCAAGCTTCACGCCCGCGACCGGGCGCAGCTGGTCGTCGCCGCCTACGAGTCGGGTCTGGTGGTTCCCGATGTTCCATCAAATTGATTTGATGTATCGTCGGGGAATGGTCGATCCGCCGATCTTCCTGCACGCCGCCGGCCATCCGGTCCGGTGGCGGCTGTTGAGCGAGCTGGCCACCAGTGACCGGCAGGTGCACGAGCTGACCGCCCTGCTCGATCAGCCGCAGAGCCTGGTCTCCTACCACCTGGGCCGGCTGCGCAAGGCGGAGCTGGTCGGCGCGCGCCGCAGCACCGCCGACGGCCGCGACACGTTCTACCGCCTCGACCTCGCGCGCTGCGGCGAGCTGCTCGCCGCGACCGGCGCGGCGCTGCACCCCGCGCTGCGGATGGCCCAGCCGTCCCCGCCGTCGCCGGTGCGGGCGAGCGTGCTGTTCCTGTGCACCGGAAACAGCTCCCGCTCGCAGATGGCCGAGGCGCTGCTCCGGCGCGCCGCCGGCCCGGCCGTCGAGGCACACAGCGCCGGGAGCCACCCCAAACCCCTCCATGCGTACGCGATGGAGCTCTTTCCCGAGCTCGGCACCGCCCGCCCGAAGCATTTCGACGAGCTGGCCGGCCGGCATTTCGACCACGTCATCACCCTGTGCGACCGGGTGCGGGAGATCTGTCCCGAGTTCCCGGGCCACCCGCCGGCGGTGCACTGGAGCATTCCGGACCCGGCGCGCGACCCGGACGGCCTGCCCGCCTTCGCGCGGACCGCGGCCGAGCTCGGCACCCGCATCGAGTTCCTGCTGCACCGCATCGCCGCTCGACAACCACCGGAGGCATCATGACCAGCCCCACCGAGGACACCGTCAACGTCCGCTACCTGGTGGACGACGTTCAGGCCGCGGTCGACTTCTACCTCACCCACCTGGGCTTCACCGCCGGCCCGGCCTTCCCGCCCGCCTTCGCCGACGTGCGCCGCGGCAACCTGCGGCTGCTGCTGTCCGGACCGGCCAGCTCGGCGGGGCGGCCGATGCCCGACGGCCGCACGCCGCACCCCGGCGGCTGGAACCGCATCCACCTGCTCGTCGACGACATCGCGGCCGAGGTGGACCGGCTGCGCGCGGCCGGGGTCGAGTTCCGCAGCGAGGTGGTCAGCGGGCCCGGCGGCCGGCAGATCGTCCTGGACGACCCGGCCGGCAACCCCGTCGAACTCTTCCAGCCGGCGGTATAGCCTCGTTCGCAGGGCAGCGTGGGGAAGGTCGTCGCATGACAAACGATTCGGGCCGGGCCGAGACCATGGCCCTGCAAGGCGTGGCCAACCGGTTCGTCCGCGGGCTGTTGCGCGTGCCGTTCCTGTCGCGAGTGGTCGGACGGCGGTTGATCACGCTCTACGTGGTGGGCCGCAAGTCCGGCAGGCGCTACACCGTGCCGGTCGCCTACACCCCGCACGAGGGCGCCCTGCTGATCGGGTCGCCGTTCGCCTGGGGAAAGAACCTGCGGACCGGCGAGCCGGTTGAGGTCCGCTTCAAGGGCGAGCGGCGCCTGGCCGACGTCACCGTCCTGGCCGACGAGGCGGCGGTGGTCGAGAACTACGCCGTGATCGCGAGGGACAATCACAACTTCGCCAAGTTCAACAAGATCGGCCTCGACGGGGACGGCGATCCGGACCGGGACGACCTGCGCTCGGCGTGGGCGGCCGGCGCGAGGGTCTTCCGGCTGACGCTGCGCTGAGCGGACCCCGCGCCGCCCGCTCCCGAGCCGGGCGGACGGCTGCGGTCATCCGGGCGTGTGGAAGTGGCGAAAGGCCCCGCCCTGACCTGCGGAGATCGTGCACAGTAGGCGCTGCACCGCATCGAGCCCCCGGTCGATGACGAAGAAACCGGGCCAGGTTCCTAGGACGCCGTACGCGGGTCCTCGGTCCTCGCGGGCCGGGACCTTCGGCCCTGAACCGCCGCGCCGGTGCTCCGCAGACTCGAGCACATTCGTGGAAAGGACCTCTCCGTGGACGCGCTCGATCTTGCCCGCTGGCAGTTCGGCATCATCACCGTCTATCACTTCATCTTCGTGCCGATCACCATCGGGATGTCGGTGCTGGTTGCCTCGCTCCAGACCGCCTGGGTGCGCACCGGCAAGGAGCACTATCTGCGGGCGACCAAATTCTGGGGCAAGCTCTTTCTGATCAACTTCGCGATGGGCGTGGTCACCGGCATCGTGCAGGAGTTCCAGTTCGGCATGAACTGGAGCGACTACTCGCGCTTCGTCGGCGACATCTTCGGCGCGCCGCTGGCCATCGAGGGCCTGCTGGCGTTCTTCCTGGAGTCGACGTTCCTCGGGCTGTGGATCTTCGGCTGGGACCGCCTGCCGAAGCGGCTGCACCTCGCCACGATCTGGATCGCGGCGATCGGCACCATGCTGTCCGCGTACTTCATCCTGGCCGCCAACTCGTGGATGCAGCACCCGGTCGGCTACGAGATCAACACCGAGACCGGGCGCGCCGAGCTGAACAGCATCGGCGCGGTCCTGACCAACTCCACCACGCTGGTGACCTTCCCGCACACGATCACCGCGTGCTTCCTCACCGCGGGCGCGGTGCTGCTCGCGGTCAGCGCCTGGCACCTGCGCAAGCGCCACCAGGAGGACGTCTTCCGGCCCAGCCTCAAGCTCGGCGCCTGGGTGGTACTGGTCGCCGGCGTCGGCGTGATGATCACCGGCGACCTCCAGGCCCGGATCATGACCGAGCAGCAGCCGATGAAGATGGCCGCGGCGGAGGCGCTCTACGAGACGTCCGAGCCGGCGAGCTTCTCCCTGTTCACCATCGGCTCCCTCGACGGGCGCGAGGAGGTGGCCAGCGTCCGGATACCCGGGGTGCTCTCCTTCATGGCCACCGGCAGCCCCTCCGGCACGGTCGAGGGGATCAACAACCTGCAACAGGAGTACGCCGAGAAGTACGGCCCGGGCGACTACGTGCCGTACGTGCCGATCACCTACTGGTCGTTCCGCCTGATGATCGGTTTCGGCCTGCTCGCCATGCTTGTCGCGGCGGCGGCGCTCTGGGCCGTGCGCGGCGGCCGGACACCGACGAGCCGCTGGCTGTGGTACTCCGCCGTCGCCACCATCTTCATGCCGCTGCTGTCCAACTCGTTCGGCTGGATCTTCACGGAGATGGGCCGGCAGCCGTGGACGGTCTTCGGCGTCTTCAAGACCTTCGAGAGCGGCTCGCCCTCGGTCAGCACCGCGGAGGCGGCCACCTCACTGATCGTCCTGACCCTGCTCTACGGCGTCCTCGCGGTCGTCGAGGTCGGCCTCTTCCTCAAGTACGCCGGAGCCGGAGCGCCGGAACTGCCGCCGCCGCCCGACCTGGAGGACGCCGACCGCCCGCTAGCCTTCGCCTACTGAGAGGCCGACATGGAACTCACCACCGTCTGGTTCGGCCTGATCGCAGTGCTCTGGGCCGGCTACTTCCTGCTCGAGGGCTTCGACTTCGGCGTCGGCATCCTGCTGCCGGTGCTGGGCCGCGACGACCGCGAGCGCCGGTTGCTGATCAACACGATCGGCCCGGTCTGGGACGGCAACGAGGTCTGGCTGCTGGTCGCCGGCGGCGCCACCTTCGCCGCGTTCCCGGAGTGGTACGCCACCCTGTTCTCCGGCTTCTACCTGCCGCTGCTGATCATCCTGGTGGCGCTGATCGTGCGCGGCGTCGCGTTCGAGTACCGCGGCAAGCGCGACCACGCGGCATGGAAGCGCCGCTGGGACTACTGCATCATCGGCGGCAGCCTGGTGCCGGCGCTGCTCTGGGGAGTGGCGTTCGGCAACATCGTGCGCGGCGTGCGGCTCGACGCCGACCACGAGTACGTCGGCGGCTTCTTCGACCTGCTCAACCCGTACGCGTTGCTCGGCGGGCTGACCACCCTCACGCTCTTCACGCTGCACGGCGGGGTGTTCCTCGCCCTCAAGACCGGCGGCGAGATGCGCGAGCGGGCCGGCCGGCTCGCCGCCGTGCTCGCCGTGCCGGCCGTCGTGGTCGCGGCCGGCTTCCTGCTGTGGACGGCGATCGCACACCCGGACACCGGTGGCCGGCTCCTGTCGGGCATCGCCGCGCTCGCCCTGGTCGGCGCGGCGGTCGCCACCCGCCTGCGCCGGGAGGGCTGGGCGTTCGTGGCCAGCGGCGCGACGATCGTGCTCGCCACGTTCGCGCTGTTCGTCACGCTCTTCCCCGACGTCATGCCGTCGACGATCGACCCGGCCTACAGCCTCACCACCACGAACGCGGCCTCCACCCCGTACACCCTCGGCGTGATGACCTGGGTGGCCGTGGCGTTCACGCCGATCGTGCTGGTCTATCAGGGCTGGACGTACTGGGTGTTCCGCAAGCGGCTGACCGTCGAGCACATCCCGGTCGCGCCGGCGCTCGCGGGCGAGACCGGGTGAGACCGCTCGACCCGCGGCTGCTCCGGTACGCCCGCTCGGCCCGGGCGTACCTTGCCGTCACCGTCGCACTCGGGGTCGCGCTCGCCGCCCTGATCGTGGCGCAGGCGACGCTGCTCGCGTACGGGATAACGGCGGTCTTCCTGCACGGCGCGGACGCGGCCGCACTGGCCCCGGTGCTCGGGTGGCTGGCCGTCGTGGTCGCCGGGCGCTGCCTGGTGGCGTGGGCGCAGGAGGTCACGGCCGTGCGCTGCGCGGCCGGGGCGAAGTCCGAGCTGCGGCGGCTGGTGCTGGCCCGGCTGGCCGCGCTGGGCGCGAACCGGCCGGCGTCGACCGGCGCGGCCGTCACGCTGGTGACCCGCGGGCTCGACGCGCTCGACGCCTACTTCGCGCGGTACCTGCCGCAGCTCGTGCTTGCCGCGCTCGTGCCGGTGATCGTCCTGGCCCGGCTGGTGCCGGCCGACCTGATCGCGGCCGCCACCATCGCGCTGACCCTGCCGCTCATCCCGGTCTTCATGGTCCTGATCGGCCTGCACACGCAGGCCGCGAACCGCCGCCAGTTCCGGTTGCTGGCCCGGCTCTCGCACCATTTTCTCGACGTCGTCGCGGGCCTGCCGACGCTGAAGCTGTTCGGCCGGGCCCGGGCACAGGCGGACGCGATCCGCCGGATCAGCGCCGACCAGCGGCGGCTCACGATGCGCACGCTGCGCACGGCGTTCCTCTCCTCGCTGGTGCTGGAGCTGCTCGCCACCCTGTCGGTGGCGCTGGTCGCGGTCGGCGTCGGGCTGCGGCTGGTGTCCGGGGAGCTGGACCTGACCACCGCGCTGCTCGTGCTGATCCTCGCGCCGGAGGCGTACCTGCCGCTGCGCCAGGTCGGCGCGAACTATCACGCCAGCGCGGAGGGCCTTGCGGCGGCCGCGGAGGCGTTCGAGCTGCTCGAGACGCCGGTGCCGGCCGCCGGTACCGCGGCGGCGCCGGACGGCGCCCTCGTCTTCGAGGACGTCGTCGTGCGCTACCCGGGCCGCGACGGCGACGCCCTTCGGCTCTCGGCGCGCATCGAGCCCGGCGAGGTCGTCGCGCTCACCGGCCCCAGCGGCTGCGGCAAGTCCACCGCGCTGGCCGCCCTGCTCGGGCTCGTCGCGCCGGCCTCGGGCCGGATCACCGTCGGCGGCGTGCCACTGGCCACTGTGGAGCCCGGCGCGTGGCGTGCCCGGATCGCCTGGGTGCCGCAGCGGCCACACCTGTTCGCGGGCACGGTCGACGAGAACATCGCGCTCGGCGGCGCGGGCGACGTGGCCGGCGCGGCCCGGCTTGCCGGGGTGTACGGCTTCACCGACGGCGACGCTGTGCTCGGCGACGACGGCACGGGCCTGTCCGCCGGGCAGCGGCAGCGGGTCGCGCTGGCCCGGGCTTTCCTGCGCGACGCGCCGATCGTGCTGCTCGACGAGCCGACCGCCAATCTCGACGCCGGCACCGCCGCGGGCGTCATGGACGCGGTGCGGCGGCTCGCGCGCGGCCGTACCGTCGTCATCGCGGCGCACCGCCCGGAGCTGATCGCCCTGGCCGACCGCGTGATCAGCCTGGCGCCGGCGGCGGCGGTGCCGAGGTGAACGTCCTCGCCGTCCTGCGGCCCGGTTCGGGCCGGCTGCTGCTCGCGGTGCTCGCCGGCGCCGGCGCGGCGGGCGCGGGCGTCGCCCTGATGGCGACGTCCGCCTGGCTGATCTCGCGCGCCGCGCTGCACCCGCCGGTGCTGCACCTGATGGTCGCGATCGTCGTGGTCCGCGCCTGCGGCATCGGCCGCGGCGTCCTGCGCTACCTCGAACGGCTGGTCGGCCACGACGCGGCGCTGCGGATCCTCGGCGGCCTGCGGGTGCGGGTGTTCCGCCGGCTGGAGCTGCTCGCGCCGGCCGGGCTGGCCGACTTCCGCCGCGCCGACCTGGCGCAGCGCCTCGTCGCCGACGTCGACGCCGTGCTGGACCTGGTCACCCGGGTGCTGCTGCCCTCCGCCGTCGCCGCGCTCGTCGGCGCCGGCGCGGTGGCGCTGACCGGCACGCTGCTGCCGGCCGCCGGGCTGACCCTGGCCGCGGCCCTGGTGCTGGTCGGGGTGGCCGTGCCGCTGTTGCAGTCCGCCGCGGCGCGCCGCGCCGACGGCCGGCTCGCGCCGCTGCGCGGCGAGCTCGCCACGACCACCGTCGACCTGCTGCACGGCCTGCCCGACCTGACCGCGTACGGGGCGGTCGCGCGTCAGCTGGACCTGCTGGACGACGTGGACCGGCGGCTGCGCCGCGCCGAGGAGCGCTCGGCCGCCGCCACCGGCGTCTCGGCCGCGGTGACCGCGTTCGGCACCGGCCTGTGCCTGCTCGTCGGGCTCGCCGCGGGCGCCGTCGCGGTCCGCGCCGGTCAGCTCTCCGGTGAACTGCTCGCCGTCGTCGTGCTCACGCCGCTGGCGGTGTTCGAGACCGCGGGCGCGCTGCCGCCGGCCGCGCAGCGCTGGGCCGGCGCGCGGGCGGCGCTGCGCCGGCTGTCGGAGGTCTTCGCGGCGCCCGTGCCGGTGACCACCGTGCCCGGCCCGGGCGAGGTGCCCGCCGGGCCGTACACGCTGCGTATCGAGAACGTGACTGCGGGCTGGGTACCGGGCCGGACCGCGCTGCGCGATGTCGACCTGACGCTCGCGCCGGGCGGCCGGGTCGCGCTGGTGGGGCCGAGCGGATCGGGCAAGTCAACGGTCGCGGCCCTGCTCGTCCGCTTCCTCGACCCCCGATCGGGCCGGATCACCCTCAACGGGATCGACCTGCGCACCCTGGCGCCCGAGCGGGTGCGGCGGATCGTCGGCTACCTCAGCGAGGACGCGTACCTGTTCGACACGACGATCGGGGAGAACCTGCGCATCGCCCGCGGCGACGCCTCGCCGGACGACCTGCGCGCCGCGCTGGGCTCGGCGCGGCTGCTGGACTGGGTGGACTCCCTGCCGTACGGGATCGACACCCTGGTCGGCGAGCACGGCCTGGCCCTGTCCGGCGGGCAGCGGCGGCGACTCGCGCTGGCCCGGGCGCTGCTGGCCGGCACGCCGGTGCTGATCCTGGACGAGCCGACCGAACACCTCGACGACGAGACGGCGGCGGCGCTGACCCGCGATCTGCTGGCGGCCGCGGGCGACCGCACCGTTCTGCTGATCACCCACCGCGCCGACGACCTGGCGGCGGTCGACGAGGTGGTCACCCTGCCAGCCACCCGCGACGCGATCGTTTCGCAACGTTGGGGCCGGTATCCGTCAGTGGCCGAACACTGCCTGTGATGATTGTGATCTTTCCGGTCGGCGGTGCATCGGTTCTGACCGAAAAGCGGGGTCGCCGAACGATCTCTTCCCTTTTATGCTCACGCGGCTTTGTCGTTAACGGGGAGGAACAATCACCATGCGTCGCGCCCTGCACCGCCTGCTGAGCGGATCGGCGGTCGCCCTGCTGGCGGCCGCGGTCGTCTCGGCGCCCGGCACCCCGGCGCTCGCCGCGGATCCCGCGGTCCGCCTGCACTTCCCCGACATCTCGGTGGTCGGCAAGGACACCAAGACCAGCGCGCTCTTCGCCTGGATCGACGTGCCGGGCACCGCGCCGGCCGCGATCGGCAAGCTGACCGTCAGCGTGGACACCGCCGGCGTCGACAGCATCGCGACGGTGGAGGCGTTCTCCGAGTTCGAGGACATCGGCGGCGAGTTCTGCGACCGGGCCGGCACGGTGATCACGTGCGAGCTCGACGGACCGATCGAGCTCGAGGGCGGCACCAACCTGCTGCCCCTGGTCCCGCTCTCGGTGACCGCGAAGCCCGGCGCCGCGCAGGACGCCGAGGGCAAGCTCGCCTTCACCGCGCGCATCGACGGTGGCCCGGCGGTCACCGCCGAGTCGACGGTCGCCATCGGCGAGGGTGTCGACCTGGCCGGCGTCATCGCCAAGCCGGTCACCGTCGCACCCGGCTCGCGCGCCGTGGCCGACGTGCGGGTGTCCAACGCCGGTACCCGGCCCGTCAAGGGCGTGGTGTTGGTGCTGCTGGGCTGGGACCCGAGCCTGACCAAGGACGGCGGGTACAGCAACTGCACGTACGGCCTCCTCACGATCTGCACGTTCGACGACGTGCTGGCGACCGGCACCAGCTACCAGCTGTCCACGCCGATGGCCCTGGAGATTCCGGCCGACGCCGCCGCGGGCAGCCGCGCGAGCGCGATCGGCGCCTGGTACACCCCCGGTGACTTCAAGGAGCTGATCGACGTCGCGCCCGAGCTCGACGGCGACATCTTCGGCCCGAAGGGCACCGGCGCCCCGGCCGAGCTGCGTGCCGTGAAGGCCGCGAAGGCCAACCAGGTCGACACCAACCTCGACAACAACCTGATGCTGAGCGAGTTCGTCGTCGGCGGAAGCCGCCGCCCGGACATGGCCGCGGTCGGTGCGACCGTCACCGGTACCCCGGGCGACAAGGTGCGCACCAAGGTCGGCTTCGTGAACAACGGGCCGGGCACGCTCTACCACTTCACCTTCGACAACGTCGACCCGTCGACGCACATCACCGTCCCGGCCGGGCTGCGGGCCATCAAGGTCGACGAGCGGTGCGTGCCGTTCGCGTACGACGCGGACGTGGAGTTCCCCGAGGGCGGCCCGGAGAAGGACCTCACCGGCGCCTCGGAGTACGTCTGCTTCGTCGAGGACGGAAAGACCGCGGCGAAGGCGTCCATGCTGTTCGACTTCACCTTCGAGGTGCGCGAGAACGCCTCCACCAAGGCCGGCCAGGTGCGGATCAACGAGGACTTCCTCACCCTCGCCGAGCCGATCGACCGTGACGGCCGCAACGACTCGGCGAAGATCACGGTGCAGGCCTCCGGCGGCAGCGGCGGCGGCCTCCCGGTCACCGGCGCGAACGCCGGCGTGCTGGGCGCGGCCGGCGGCGTGCTGCTGCTCGCGGGCGCGCTGGGCCTGCTGATGGTGCGCCGCCGTCGCGTGCGGTTCACCGCCTGACGGGCGAGGCAGGTACACCCGGCGGGGGTCATCGGAGCAGCTTCCGGTGGCCCCCGCCGCCGCATCGACGGCCGTGCCCGGTCCGGCTAGCATGCCGATCATGACAACGCCGCGCACCACTTCGGACGCCGCGTGAACCGCCGTTCCGCCGGCGACCGGCTTCGCCGCGTGGCGCCGGTGCTGCTCGCCGCCCACCTCGCCCTGGTCGCCTGCGAGTCGTCGGCCGGCGGTACCCCGGTCGCCTCGGCCGGGTCACCCTCCTCGGCCGCACCGGCCGTCACCTCCGCGGCGCCGTCCCCGTCTCCTGCCCCGGTCAAGCCGAGGATCAGCAAGGCCGGGCTCGCATACTTCTTCACCGTCGCGTTCGGCGCGGAGTACCGCGACAAGGTCAAGGTCATCAAGATGTGGGCCAAGCCCGAGGTCGGCATTCGCGTCCACGGCGGGTCCGCGAAGAGCCGGAGCTGCCTGAACAAGGTCATCTCCGACTTCAACTCGCTCACCGCGACGACCGACCTGAAGCTGACCAAGGGCGCGGCCGACATCGAGCTCCACTTCGCACCGGTCGCCAAGTTCCGCTCCCTCGAGCCCTGGTACATCTCCGGCAATGACGGCTACGTCGCCGCGCGCTGGGCCGACGGGTACACCATCACCAGCGCGAACGTCCTGATCCGCTCGTCGGGGATCAGCGAGCGCATCCGCTGCCACCTGATCCGGGAGGAACTGACCCAGGGGATGGGAATGCTGCGGGACTCCGACAAGTACCCAGAGAGCATCTTCTACGGCCAGTACTGGTCGGCGCCGACGCGCTACTCGGCCCTCGACAAGGAGGTCATCCGGCTGCTCTACAGCGGTGCGGTCGGCCCCGGAGACGACAAGGCGCGCGTCAAGAAGGCGGTGACCGTCAGGTGACCGCGGCCACGAACTCGTCCATGGCCACGGTCGCGCGCCGGAGGATCTCCGCCGAGTTCGCCGGGTCGTCGTCGGTCTCCATGCCGTGGTCGGCGTCCGGCGCCTCGTAGAACGGCCGGCCGAGGCTCCGGGCCAGCCCGGCGTCCCAGACCGGGTCGGCCGCGCCGCCGACCAGCAGGTACGGCGCGGTGCCGCGGCGCAGCGCGTCCACCGTCCCGGCGTCGCGCAGCAGCGGGGTCTGCCAGATGGCGGGCAGTTCCCGGTCGGCGGCCAGGCCCGCGGCGAGCGTGCCCATCGACTTGCCGACCAGCAGGATCCGCGGCGCCTTCTCGGCGTCGATGATCCGGGTCAGGTGGGCGTGCACGAACGCGCGTAGCTGATCGAACCAGGGATCGAGGTCGTCGCCCTCGCGCTGCGGCGGCCGCTCGGGCCACCAGACCTCCTGGGTGGTCCAGCCGTGCCGCATCAGCACCGCGCGGGCGAAGTGCAGCAGCGGCCGCCCGGCGGAGTATTCGTACCCGGGAATCAGGAACGCGACCCGGTCCGGGTCGCCCGCCACCCGGTCCGACAGCGAGGGGTGCGGCCAATAGGTCTCAGTCATCCGGCGATGGTAGGCAGCCGGGTCACAATGTTCTGTGCACAGGCGACGGCAGGCGACGGTGACGGGTACCTCGGGACGCGTCGGCGCGGCGATCGCGGCGGCCCTCGACGCCGCCGGCTGGGCGGTTCGCGGGGTCGACCGCGTGACCGGGCAATGGACGGGCGTCGTCGGCGACCTGCGGGACCCGGGGGTACGCCGGGCGGCGCTGCACGGGTGCGACCTCGTGATCCACGCCGCCGCCCTGCACGCACCGCACGTCGGCCGGGTGGACGACGAGGAGTTCCGCGCCGTCAACGTCGGCGCCACCGAGGCGCTGCTGGAGGAGGCCGGGCGCGCCCGGGTCCGGCGCGTCGTCTACATCAGCAGCACCAGCGTGTACGGGCACGCCCTGGTGCCCACCGATCGGGCGGTGTGGGTCGACGAGGGTCTCCCGCCGCGACCCCGCGACATCTACGACGAGACGAAGCTGGCCGCCGAGCGGCTCGTCGCGTCGAGCGCCCTGACCCCGGTCGTCCTGCGCATCGCCCGCTGCTTCCCGGAGCCGCCGCGGACGCTGGCCGTCCACCTGCTGCACCGGGCCGTGGGGTTGTCCGATGTCGCGGCGGCCGCCGTGCGCGTCGCGGAGCACGACACCGTGGCCGGCACCTTCAACATCGCCGGGCCGTACCCGTTCACCCGCGCGGACTGCCTGCCGCTGCACCGGGACGCGGCCGGCGTCATCGCCGAGCGGGTGCCCGAGGTCGCCGCGGCGTTCCGGGACAGGAACTGGCCGCTGCCGCGGACCCTCGACCGGATCTACGACTCCGGCGCCGCCGCGGCGGCCTTCGGATATCGCCCGGTCCACGGCGTTCGTCAGCTGCTCGGCGCGCCGTGATCCTTTGCCCGGCATGTCGTCGAGGCGCAGGATCGTCTCCTCGATCTCCGCGCCGCGGCCGTTGGCGAACCCGCGGTCCGTGCCGGTTATCGCGAATCCCGCCCGGCGCAGCACGCTTATCGATCCCGCGTTGTCGCTCGCGGCGCGGGCGAACACCGGGCGGACCGGGATCGTCTCCAGGAGCAGGGCGAGCGCCCGGCCGGCGATGCCCTGTCCCCAGTAGGCCCTGTCGATCCAGTACGTGACCTCGGTGTCGCCCTCGACGACGAAGCCGATGGGGCAGACTGGGCTGATGCTGCTGGACTCCGCACATCCGGTCGTGGTGGCTCCGATGGCCGGCGGGCCGTCGACGGCCCGGCTGGTGGCGGCGGCCGCGTCCGCCGGCGCGGCGGGGTTCCTCGCGGCCGGTTACAAGGCGCCGGACGCGGTGGCGCGCGAGGTGGCGGAGCTGCGCGAGACCGGCCTGCCGTACGGGCTGAACATCTTCGTGCCGTCGCCGCCGCCGGCCGACGTCGCCCCGCTGGAGGAGTACCGGCGGGTGCTGGAGGCGGAGGCGCGGCGCTACTCGGTCACGCTCCCGCCGCTGCGGCTCGACGACGACGACCACTACGCGGCCAAGGTGGAGCTCGCGGTCGCCGCCGCCGTGCCGATGGTCAGCTTCACGTTCGGGGTACCCGATCCGGCGGTCGTCGCGGCGCTGCGCGGCGCGGGGTCCGCGGTGCTGGTGACGGTCACCGACGTCGGCGAGGCGCGGCGGGCCGCCGCCGCCGGGCCGGACGCGCTGATCGTCCAGGCCGGCGCGGCCGGCGGCCACTCCGCCACGACCTCGCCGTCGGGGTACGACGGCTCCTCGACCGCGCCGGAGCTGGTCCGCGCCGTGGCGGCGGCGGTGGGCCTGCCGGTCGTCGCGGCCGGCGGCACCGGCACCGCGGCGGACGTGCGGCGCCTGCTGGCGGCGGGCGCGGTCGCGGTGCAGGCGGGCACGGTGTTCCTGCTGGCGGGGGAGGCCGGTACCCGGCCGGCGCAGCGCGAGGCGATGCTCTCCGGGCGGTTCGCGCAGACGGTGGTGACCCGGGCGTTCACCGGCCATCCCGCCCGGGCGCTGCGGAACAGGTTCACCGACGCCTACTCGGCGTGCGCGCCGATCGGGTATCCCGCGGTGCACCACCTGACCGCGCCGATCCGGGCGGCGGCCGCGGAGCGCGGCGACCCCGAGGCGCTCAATCTGTGGGCGGGCACCGCGCACGCCGAGGCCCGGCCCGGCCCGGTGGCCGAGATCCTGTCCCGGCTCAGCGCCGGGGGCTCGTGAGGATGGCGAGCTGCCCCGTCGCCCGGGTCATCGCGACGTAGCGGTCGACCGCGCCCTCGATGCCGTCGCCGAACCCGTCCGGGTCGACGAGGACGACCAGGTCGAACTCGAGGCCCTTGGACAGCTCCGGGGTCAGCGACCGGACGCGGGCCGTCGCCTCGAACGTGGGATCGCCGATGACGCAGGCGATGCCCTCGGCGTGCGCGGCGAGCCAGGCGTCGAGGATCGGGCCCAGCTCCGCGGCGGCCGCGTGCACGACGGGTAGGCCGCCGCTGCGGATCGAGACCGGCACGTTGGCGTCCGGGAGCACGGCCCGGATGACCGGCTCGGCCTGCGCCATGACCTCCGCCGGCGTCCGGTAGTTGATGCTCAGCGAGGCCAGGTCGATCCGGTCGAGCCCGATCCGCGTCAGCCGCTCCCGCCACGACTCGGTGAACCCGTGCCGGGCCTGCGCGCGGTCGCCGACGATGGTGAAGCTGCGCGACGGGCAGCGCAGCAGCAGCATCTGCCACTCGGCGTCGGTCAGCTCCTGCGCCTCGTCGACGACGATGTGCGCGAACGGCCCGGCGAGCCGGTCCGGGTCGGCGCCGGTCGCCACCGTCTCGTCCACCAGGATGTACTGGAGGTCCTGGTGGCGCAGCATCGTCACCAGGCCGAGGCCGTCGTCGTCGGCGGCGATCAGGTCGTCGACGACCCGGTCCATCTGCTCGCTCTTGGTGGCGACCGCCGCGTCGAAGCGGCGCCGGCGCCGCGACGCCTCCGGGTCGCCGAGTCGCTGCCGTGCCGCGTCGAGCAGCGGCAGGTCGGACACCGTCCAGGCCCGGGCGTCGGCGCGCTGGAGCGCCCGCACCTCGTCGCGGTCGAGCCAGGGTGCGCACCTGCGCAGGTAGGCGGGTACCGACCACAGGTCGCCGACGAGGTCCGCCGGGTCCAGCAGCGGCCAGGCCCGGTTGACCGCCGAGTGCAGCTCCCGGTTGCGCGACAGCGTGCGGCGCAGCTGCTCCTCCGGCTCGTCGCCGTCGTACTTCGCCACCAGCAGGGTGAGCAGTTCCTCCCAGATCTCGTCGCGCGCCTCGTTGTGCGGGGTGCCGGCGCCGGCCGCCCGGAACGCCTCGGCCCAGTCGTCGGCGGTCAGCGCGATGTCGGCGTCCTCGGTCGTGACCGTCATGCCCGTGGCGGGCGGCTCCTCGTAGAACCGGACGGCCGCCTCGACCGCCCGCACCACGCTCGCGGACGACTTCAGGCGGGCCACCTCCGGGTCGGCCTCGACCCCCGCGACGGCGCCCTCGGGCACGAGGTCCCGGACGGTGCAGATCTGCACGTCCTCCTCGCCGAGGCTGGGCAGGACGTCGGCGACGTAGGCCAGGTAGGGCTGGTGCGGTCCGATGAACAGCACGCCGCCGCGGCGGTGGCCGAGGCGGGGATCGGAGTAGAGCAGGTAGGCGGTGCGGTGCAGCGCGACGACGGTCTTTCCGGTACCCGGACCGCCGTCGACGACCAGCGCGCCGCGCGATCCGGCCCGGATGATGGCGTCCTGGTCGGCCTGGATGGTGCCGAGCACGTCGCGCATCCGGGGCGACCGGCTGGCGCCGAGGCTGGCGATGAACGCGGACTGGTCGTCGAGCGCGGCGCGGTCCTCGAGCCCATCCGGGGTGAACACCTCGTCCCAGTAGTCGCCGATCCGGCCGCGGGTCCAGCGGTACCGGCGGCGGCTGGCCAGGCCCATCGGGTTGGCGTGCGTCGCGCCGAAGAACGGCTCGGCGACCGGCGAGCGCCAGTCGACGAGCAGCCGGCGGCCCGCGCTGTCGGTGAGGCCGCGCCGCCCGACGTACACCGGCTCGGGTTCGTCCGTACCGACCATGCGGCCCAGGCACAGGTCGGCGCCGAAGCGCCGCAGATCCCGAAGGCGGGCGGTCAGCCGGAGGATCTCCTGGTCCCGGTCCAGCGCCCGCTGCCCGGAGCCGCCGGGCGCCCGGCGTGCGGCGTCGAGGCGGTCGGACAGCTCGGCGGTCAACTGATCGAGGCGCTCGGCGATGGCCGCGAAGTGTTGCTCGTCGCGGGCGATCAGGGCCGGCTCGGCCTTGGCGGACAGGCGCTCGGGAAGGTCGAACATGCTGGTGCTCAGGCGGCGGCTCACGGCGTCAACCTCTTCCATTTCCGCAGGTTGTGGCCTTGGCCAGCGATTCTGCGGTATGACCCGGGTCTTGCCGCAAGCCCCCGGGTCCGCTATACGTTAGAAGTGGAAGAGAGCGTTCTTCCCTATCCCGCCGTGGGGTGCTCGGTCACGTTCTGGAGATACAGCGCCTCGCCGAGGGTCTCGATCAGCTGGAGCTGGGTCTCGAGGTAGTCGACGTGGTGTTCCTCGTCGGCCAGGATCTCCTCGAACACCTTGGCCGACGTGATGTCGCCGATCGACCGCATGTACGCGGCACCCTTGCGCAGGCGGTCGACCGCCTCCACCTCGATCGCCATGTCGGCGCGGAACTGCTCCGGCACGGTCTCGCCGATGCGCAGCGGGGAGAGCCGCTGGTAGTTCGGCAGGGCCTCCAGGAAGAGGATGCGGTCGGTGAGCACCTCGGCGTGGCGCATCTCGTCGATCGACTCGGCGCGGGTGTGCGCGGCGAGCTTGGTGTAGCCCCAGTTGTCCTGCATCTTGGCGTGCAGGAAGTACTGGTTGATCGCGGTCAGCTCCGCGGTGAGCTGCGCGTTGAGGAACTCGATGACCTGCTTGTCGCCCTGCATGGCTGTACTTTACGTAGTTTGTCCGGATTCATCGTGCTGCGCCGACCGGCGTGTTCGCGGGGGCCTCGGCGTCGATGATCTCGGCGATCCGCGGGTGGCAGCTGCCGCACCCGGTGCCGGCGCCGCAGGCCTCGCCGACCGTGTCCTCGCAGCGGGCTCCGCCGCGGACGGCCGCGCGCACCTCGCATTCGCGGACGCGGGCGCAGATGCACACGTACATGTCGCCACCTGCCTGATCTCGGGGTTTACCAAGGGCAGGCTATCCTTATTCGGTGCCGGCGTCGACGGGTTGCGCCATCCGTCACTCCCGAGATCGGCCGATCCGGCCGCAGGTCAGGACGGGTTCAGCCGTCGGATCGGGGTGCCCGCGCCTGGCGCTGGCTCATGCAGAAGCCGAGATCGTGGTGGATCTTCATGCATTTGTAGATCGCGGTCAAGCGCAGCAGGGCCGGCCCAAGGATGCTCAGGCACGCCAGCGAGCCCAGCGCGAAGAGCAGTCCGGAGAAGGTGGCCGTGGCGGCCAGCAGCCGCGCCGTGCACTGCGGAGTGTTGAAGACGGCGGTCAGCAGCGACAGGCAGCGCTGTGCGCCCGCCGCGGTGCCGAGATTGGGGCACAGCCCGCGCAGCAGCTTGAGCGGGTCCACGTCGGAGCCGGCGGCGTTCGGCAGCGCCTTCCGCTCCGCGACGTCCCGCGCGGCGCGCTGCGGGCCCTCGACGGCGGTCGCCGTTGCGGCGACGGTGACGGCCGCCCGGTCGGCGTCGCCGTTGCGCAACGCGACGCGGGCGACCGTGCCCAGCGCGAAGATGACCGCGGCAGCGGTCGCGACGACCAGCAGGCGCCTCCGGAATCGAGCCATGGCAGGAAGCCTAGGCTCGATATGTGGCAAACACGGGCTTTCTTCATGTTCACCCCGGCTCGGGCAATGTCCGACGTCTTCGGCGTCCCCCGGTGAGCAGTTTCTCGACGGCGTCGGCCAGTTCGGCCACCGGGCGGCGGCCGTCGAGCTCGACCGTGGCGCCCCGGCGCAGCAGGGGTTCCACCTCGGCCACGTAACGCTCGATCTCGGCACGCTGCCCGGCCGTCCGCCCGTACGGGTTGTCCGGCCTGGTCGCCACCCGGTCGAGCAGGACGCTCAGCGGCGCGCTGAGCAGGACCACGTGGTCGAAGCGGCCGTAGAAGCGGCCCTGATTCGCCACGGTGCCCGAGACGACCACCCCGGCCCGCTCGGCGAGCAGGGCCGCCATGCGCGCCTCGTCCCACGTGCCGTCCGGCGAGGTCCAGCCCTCGTAGTCGGTGTCGACGGTCCGGTGGCCGCGACGCGACAACTCGCCGAGCAGCGTGGTCTTGCCCGCACCCGACATGCCGGTCACCAGCACCCGTGCCACTCACCGAGAGTACGCCGCCGCCACTACTCAATGTGAAGGGCTTGTCGGCTTTTCTGTCGCTCTATCAGGCCGAATGGCCACAGGTATCACGCTGAGCTAGGGACGGGGAGGCTCATTACGTAGCGTCGCCGGCGAGCGCCGGGGGTTCCGGGCCCGCTCGGAGAGCAAGGAGCAGGGATGCGCCGCATCGCCGTCATGTTGAGCACGATGTCGCTCGCCTGCGGGGCCGCGTTCATCGCCTCGCCCGCGCAGGGCGCGCCCGCGTCGACCGCTGCTGTGCGGGCCGTGTCCGTGACCGCGCAGGTCGCGCAGGTCGCGCAGGCCTCGCGGACGGTCTACCTCACCTTCGACGACGGGCCGTCCGGCACGTGGACACCCCGGTATCTCGACGTGCTCAAGAAGTACGACGCCAAGGCCACGTTCTTCACCACCGGGCAGAACGCCAAGGCGCACCCCGGGCTCACCGCCCGCATCGACCGCGAGGGACACCTGCTGGCCAACCACACCTGGAGCCACCCGAACCTGACAAAGCTCGGCAAGGCCAAGGTCAAGAGCCAGCTCACCCGTACGCAGAGCGCGCTCGGCCGGCACCGGAGCGGGTGCATGCGGCCGCCGTACGGCGCCACCAACTCCTCGGTGCGGCGCTGGACCAAGGAGGTCGGGCTCAGGACGGTGCTCTGGGACCTCGACACCCGCGACTGGGAGAACTCGCAGACGTCGAACGGCATCTACAACCGGGTCATCCGCAACGTGCACAACGGGTCGATCGTGCTCATGCACGACGGTGGGGACTCCCAGCGCGACTCCCTGGCGGCCCTCAAGCGGATCCTGCCGAAGCTGAAGGCCAAGGGATACACCTTCAAGATCCTGCCCGGCTGCTGACGGCCGTCAGGCCACCGGGAAGTCGAAGTAGGTCGACCGGTACGGCTCACCGTCGAGCGTGTAGTGCCACCACTCGTGCGAGTAGTTGGTGAATCCGGCCGCGGTCATGGCGTCGCGCAGGAGCAGGCGGTTGGCGCGGCGCACGCCGGTCACCCGCGGGTCGAGGGTGGCGGCGAGCGGGTCGAAGCAGTCGTAGCCCGTACCCATGTCGATGGAATTGTCGCGGAAGCGACGGCCGTGGGGTGCGTAGCAGGGCACGAGGGCCTGTCCGGGCACGTACCGCGGCTCGGTGGCGGCCGGCAGCCGGACGAGCGTCAGGTCGACGGTGCTGCCGCGGCTGTGTCCCGACCGGTGTGCCAGGTAGCCGTCGGCGAACAGCGTGGACTTGGCGACCCGCGGGTAGAACTCGCCCTTCATCCGGTTGTCGGCGGCGTTGCCGGCCCAGGCGGCGAAGTCGTTCACCGCGCGCTGCGGGCGGTAGCAGTCGTAGACCTTCAGGGTGTAGCCCCGCGGGCGCAACCTGCTCTGCGCCGTCTTCAGCGCCGACGCCGTCCTGCGGGTCAGGAGGCATCGTGGCGCCGAGTAACCCCGGACGGGGCGGCCGACGAAGTTGTGCGTCCCCGCGTACCGGATGTCGTGCAGGATCGTCGGGTCGACGGCGGCGAGATCGACGAAGGTGGCCGGTACCGCCGGCGTGGCGGCGGCCGGCGCCGGCGCGGCGAGCAGGGAGGCGAGCAGCAGGGTCAGGGCGGCGAGGCGACGTGTCACGGCACGAGAGTATGGGACTTTTGCCCGCTGATGGTCAGTATCTGGTGTATCTGACCCAGTCGTAGCGGGCGGTCAGCGGCGCACCGGGATAGGAGAACGCGCCCAGCCAGGCGTCGGCGTCGATGCCCGGCCAGAGGCTCATCATGATTCGCTGCGGGTGGGTCGGCAGCGCGCCGCGCGAGCCGTCCTCCTGGTGGACGAGCCGGCCGTCGACGAACCACCTGATCGCGTCGCGCCGCCAGTCGATGGCGTAGACGTGGTACGCGGCCGAGGCGTCGAAGCCCAGGTCGACGACGGTCTCGTGGTCACCCTCGCCGTCGGTGAAGTAGTTGGTCTGCATCTGGTTGGTGTTCTTCCCGAGGATCTCCACGTCGATCTCGTCCCAGGGATGGTCGTCGGTCGGTCCGGTGTAGGTGAAGAACGCGGTCACGACGCCGGAGCTCTTGACGGCCTTCATCCGCGCCTCGAAACGGCCGTAGGAGTAGAGCTCGTTGGTGCGGTACTCGCCGGAGGCGTACGGCTTGCCCGAGCACCCGCCCGGGCAGGTCGCGGCGCTGAGGTTGATGCTCGTGACGCCGGCCCTGAACCGGACGTGGTCGGCGCGCCAGCCGGCGTTGAACATGCCGCCGTTGCTCCAGCCGTCGGCCGGGTGCCAGTGGACGGCGTCGTCCCGGTCGAGGTGGCCGACGAAGCTGCCGCCGGTCGAGGTCTCGGCCGGCCCGTTGTCGGCCGCGGTCACCGCGGCGACGACGATGCCGATAGCGGCGAGCGTCAGCCTGACCGCGGTGCGAGATCGCGTTCTGAACACGTATGCCCCCTTTGCGTAGCGAGTCTGTCATGATCTTGAGTTCGCGGGGTGTTGTCGTACCGGTGTGGTGAGCTTGCGGCCATGGGTGTCCTCTACGACTACTTCCGTGTTGCCGGCGACGCCGCGGCGGTCCAGCTGATGCATGAGACCGAGGGCGGGCCGGTCGCCCGCGAGGGCGCGACGGTCGACGCGATCGACCTCAAGGGAATCGAGCCGGTGGTGACCCTCGGCCGGCTGGTCGCGCTCGCCGCTGACGTCCCGTGGGACGCCGGCCTCGTCGACACCGGGCTGCTCTGGAGCGGCGGGGAGGAGGGCCCCTGGCTGATGTCGATCGAGGACACCGTGCGGGACACGCTCGCCTCGATCACCGGCGGCGAGCGGTCGGCGTGGCTGTCGGCCCAATGGGGCCGGACGGAGGAGCTGGCCTGGGACGGCCCCCTGCCCGACGACCGGATGCTGCCGGCGATCGAGGAGATCGCCGGCCTGGCCCGGCGCGCCCGGGACGCGGGCGAGCACCTCTACTGCTGGTGCTGCCTGTGACCGGCGATCCGCCGCCCGTCGTCCTCGTCGACGACCTGCGCTCGTTCGCCGACGGCCGCGCCGCCGCGGTGGCACGCACCAGCGCGGCCGGCGTGCTGCTCCTCGAGCGCTACCGCCACCGGCGGCTGGAGCAGCTCTGGCTCGACCATGACCTCGGCGGGGACGACACGATCTGGCCGGTCGTGGAGGTCCTGGAGCGGGCCGCCTTCGAGGGACGGCCGTTCGACATCGGCGTCGTCAACATCCACTCCGCCAATCCGGCCGGTGCCGGGAAAATGGCACAGGCCCTGCGGCGCTGGGGTTACGACGTCCGGATCGCCTCGGGGTCCGCGGAGGTCGGCTATCCGGGGTGACCGGATCACACCCTGGCGCCGCGGCGGCGGATGATCGCGCGGCCGCCGCGGGCCGGTGCGTTGGCGATGCCGCGGGAGTGCCAGCGCTCGTCGGGCTCGTCGGTCGGCAGCAGGACGACGTCGCGCAGCATGGTGCGCAGGACGACGTCGATCTCCATGTTCGCGAACGCGGCGCCGATGCAGCGCCGGCTGCCGCCGCCGAACGGGATCCACCGGTACAGGTCCGGCCGGGTGCCCTGGAACCGGCTCGGATCGAAGGCCAGCGGGTTCGGGAACACCGACCCGTCCTCGTGGAGCAGCGCGATGCTGACCAGGATCGTGTAGCCCTTCGGCACGACCCACGGGCCGAGCCGAAGGCTTTCGGACTTCACCTGCCGCCCCACGAAGTCGATCACCGGCCGGGAGCGTTCCACCTCGAGGATCGTCGCCTCGCGCAGGGCGCTGCCGCCCGCGTCCGCCTCGTCGACGAGCGCGCCGAGGATCGCCGGGTGGCGGCGCAGCCGCTCGACCGCCCAGGCGAGCGTGGTCGCCGTCGTCTCGTGCCCGGCGGCGAGCAGCGTGAGCAGCTGGTCGGCGATGTCGCTGTGGCTCATGCGGGTGCCGTCGTCGTAGCGGCTGAGCAGCATCAGTGCGAGGATGTCGTCGTGCTCCTCGAGGGCGGGATCCCGCTCGGCCTTGCTGATCAGCCGTGCCACGATGTCGTCGTACTCGCGGCGGACGGCCGCGAACCGGCCCCACGGACCCCACCGTCCGAGGTCGACCTTCGGCTCGGGCAGCACCGCCAGCCACGAGCCGATCTTCATCATCCGTGGCAGCAACTCGCGCAGCGCGGCGAACTCGGCACCCTCGGCGCCGAACACCGCGCGCAGGATGATGTTGAGCGTGATCCGGGTCATCGAACCAAGCGTGGGAAAGGCGCGGCCCTCCGGCCAGGACGCCATCTCCCGCACCGCCTCGTCTTCGACGATCTTCTCGTACGCGCTCAGCCGCCGGCCGTGGAACGGCGGCACCAGCAGCTTGCGCCGCCGGTGGTGCTCCTCGCCGCCGAGCGCGAACAACGAGCCGGGGCCGAGCACCTTGCCGAGATTCCGGACCGGATTGTCCGCGGCCTCGAAGCCGGCCATGAACAGCTGTTTGATCTCGTCCGGGCCGCTGATGACCAGGGCCCGGCCGTAGGGCGGAAGGTTCACGGTGAACGTGTCGCCGTAGCGGTCCCGCATCCGGTCCATCCCGCGCCGGTTGACGGTCAGCGCGTAGGCGGTCTGCACCAGCGGGGGAACCGTCGGGCCGGGAGGGAGCGTGACGACGGTCATGTGATGAGACCTCCGGTGCCTGGTACACGAGCGTACCGGGCAATGATACGCTTAGGCACCATTTCGGACAAGTGCATCGCCCGGATGGGGGGAGTGGCGTGATCATCGCGCAGCACGAAGCCGCCGCGGCCGCACCGGAGGACGCGGGCGATTACCGCCGGCGCCTGCTCGACGGCCTGGCCGGGTCGATCGTGGACGTCGGCTACCGGAACACCACGGTCGCCGACATCGTGCGCCGGGCGCGTACCTCCCGGCGCACCTTCTACGCGCACTTCCCGGACCGGGAGGCCTGCTACGCCGCGCTGCTCGCCGACGAGAACCGGCGGATGATCGACCAGATCACCGCCGCCGTCGACCCGGCCGCACCCTGGACCGCCCAGGTGCGGCAGGCCGTCGAGGCCTGGATCGCCTGCGCCGAGTCCCGGCCCGAGATCACGCTCAGCTGGATCCGCGACCTGCCGTCGCTCGGCGCGGCGGCCCGCGACCTGCAACGCGACCGCCAGGAAGCCTTCGTCACCATGATCCAGGCGCTCTGTGCCACCGAGGCCTGGAGCGCCGTCCGCGCGGGCCCGGTCTCCCGGCAACTCGCGATCATGCTGCTCGGCGGCCTCCGCGAACTCACGGCCACGACCGTGGAGGACGGCGGACGCCTGCGCGACAACACGGAGTTCGCCATCCGCGCCAGCGCCGCCCTGCTCGGCCCGGGCCCGGATCTGTCACCCCCGCCGGCCCACTGATACCGAACGACCCTGGTAGCGCCGGTCGTTGCCGCATACTTTGCCGTGTCCAAGATCTTTGGCGGACGACCGGTCCGGACTGGGCCCGGCCCCTGCCCGCGGTGGTCGCGCTCATGGGCCTGGTCACCGGCCTCGTCGGCATCCTGGCCGGCCGCCCGGTCCGCACTCCCGCCCTGATCGCCGGCTTCCTGCTGACCGCCGTCGGCCTGGTCGCCGGCCGGCTGTTGTCGCCGGCGTAGCCGCACCGTCCCGGTCCGGCGCGCGCGGGTCAGAGGTCGAGGTCCTCGATGGCGGGCTGGTCGACGATGTCGGCGACCAGGTCGTAGAGCTCGGTGGGCAGCAGGTCGCGGAGCTCGTCGAGGGACTCGGCGACGTGCAGGGTGGACTCGGCGGGCGTCCAGGTCCAGGTCTGGTTGGCGCTCCAGTCGCCGACCCAGGCGCGCCAGCCGGTGTTCCACTTCTCGGCGCCGGGGCCGACGTTGGTGTGTGCCTCGGAGCGTTCGACGTGGACCACGAACTTCTTGCCGCGGGAGCGGTAGACGTGGAAGGTCTCCGTCCGCTCGTTGGTGGAGCGTTCCCACTGCGCCAGGAGCACGCCGGAGAACCGCTGCTTGCGGCCCAGGCCCTGGCCGACGCGCACGATGATCTCGTCGTAGCCCTGCTTGCGGCCCTCCTCGATCTCGACGAAGCGGCGCAGCGCCGAGGTGATCGCCGCCGACAGCGTGCCGCCGGCCAGTTCCTGCGCCCGCTGGTACAGCGGCAGGTCGTCGTCGGAAACGTAGATCGTCTTGTTCGGCATCGTTCCTCCCTCGAAATCCTGCGGCCGACTATACGCATACTTGTACGTACACGCAATCGGGTGACCGACGTATCTGGCCCGGCGGCGTGGTCTCTGCATGGGTGGGAGGTGTCAGAGATGACAAGTGGCTACGGAGTGCTGCGCGCGGACCTGGACCGCTGGGTGCGGGAGGACGACCAGTCGACGCCGCACCTGCAGATCAGGGCGCTGGACCGGACCGGGCAGCCCTGGCGGATCGCGGTGAACGTGCAGTCCGACACCGGCTCGGAGGTCGTCTACTGGCTCGTCGACCCGCTGCTCGACCATCCCGTCTCGGCCGGACTCGCGGCCCGGCCGACCGGCTTCAGCACCGCGGCACCCACGCCGGCGGAGGCGCTGGACTATGTGCGTGCCCCGCTGTTCGACTGGCGGGCCGGCACCGCCCTGCCGGCCAGCGGCAGCGCCTCCGCCGACGACCTCCAGGACCTGCTGGTCCTGCACCTGCAACAGTGCAAGAACGCGGGCGGCGAGCTGTTCGCGTTCGGCACCAAATTCGACCGCAACCTGCACAAGCCGATCGACGCGCAGTTCGGCAACCTCGACGGCCTGCACGGCATCCACAACATCCACCTCAACCAGGGCAACACCGGCCGGCACGCCGGCGACAACGGCGTCCTGCACGACGGCGGCCTGATCCTCGCCCACCCGGACCGCCACGTCGGGCTCTTCCTGGCGTTCCAGTCCCAGGCGGTGCCGACCGACGACACGGGAAAGCCGGCGGCGCAGTCGCGGCTCATCGCGGAACTGATCGGCGGCCGGCCGGCGCCGACCCGGCCTCCGGCGGCCACCGGAGACGTCTACCTGGAGCGTGCGCTGCTCAACCCGGCCGGCGACGACGTCGGCAAGGAGGCCGTGGTGATCGGCAACCTGGCGAACGCCACCGGAAAGCTCGACGGCTGGCGGCTGGTCGACAAATCGGGCCGGGTCACCCCGCTCGACGGCGTCACCCTGGTGCCCGGCGGGTCGGCGCTGGTCGCGCTCGACGGCACCGGTGTGCAGCTGAGCAACGCCGGTGGCAACCTCGTGCTCCTCGACCACACCGGACGCCAGGTCGACGCGGTCGTCTTCACCGCCGCGGACACCGCGGCCGGCGACCGCTTCGTGCGCTTCAAGCGCTGACCCTAGGAGGCCAGGGTTTCGCCGCGCTCGGTGCGGGCGTACAGGACCGAGCGGCCGGTCCTGGTCCGGGCGACCAGCCCGGCGCGGTGCAGCACGGCGAGGTGCCCGCCGACCCCGCCGAGGCTCATGCCGAGCTGGGCGGCGAGCTGGCTGGTCGTCGCGGGACCGGCCAGGGCACGCAGGATCGCCGCCCGGCCCGGGCCGATCAGCGGCCCGAGGGCGTCGTCGTGCGGCCCGGCGGACGGCGGGCCCATGATGTCCGCGACGCCGCGGGCCCGGTAGGCCACGGTGAACGGCCGGTCCGGGTCGGTGCTGATGGCCAGGTTGGTGAAGATCGACGAGACGAAGAGCAGGCCGCCGCCGGTGAGCCGGTAGCGGCCGGTGTCGCGGTGCCGGATCGAGATGTCCCCGTTCGCGGTCCAGCTGACGAGCGGGTGCAGGCCCGCGAGACCCTCGGCCCACCCGTACGCGGCGACGCGGCCGGCCCGCTGCACGACGTCGCGCTCCAGCACCGCCAGCAGCCGCGGCCACTCCGGCTCGACGAGCGTGCTCCAGGCGGCCTGTAGCGCGTCCGCGAGCCGGTCGACGACGTCGTCGCCGTCCAGGATCCGCCGGGCGTACGCCGGGGGAGCGCGGTGGCCGCGCAGGTTGAGCTCGAGCTCGGCCCGGGCCCGGTCCAGCGGCGTCGCGCGGACACCGGCCAGCTCGTCGGCGAACGAGCGCCGCGGACCGGTCGGCGGCGGGTGCAGGAAGTCGGCGTTGTCCTCCGTGCGGAACAGGCTGATCAACGCGCCGACGGCGGGCTCCGCGCGGCGCAGGCCGGCCAGCCGCGGCCGCATCCGCCGGATCCACGGGCCCAGCACCCCGGCCTGGCTGTGCCCGGTGAGCGTGCGGACGGCGCCCTCGGCCTCGAACAGCGGGGAGATGGCGTAGCGGCAGGCGGCCACGTCCGCGGGCGAGACCTGTATCAGCATGTTTCGCTCACCGTCGAAACTTTAGACGGCGGCCGGCGTTCCGGCCATGGTGGACGCGTGACCGCCGAACCCCGTGCCACCTACCGTGACGTCTTCGCCGTCGCCGAGTTCCGCGTGCTGCTCGGCACGTTCGCGCTGCTGCTGATCAGCGAGAGCGTCAAGATGCTCGCCCTGTCGGTGCTCGTCTACGTCGGCACCGGCTCGGCGCTGCTCGCCGCGCTCGCCTACGCGGCCGGGTTCCTGCCGCAGGCGCTCGGCGGCACGCTGCTGCTCTCGCTGGCCGACCGCTGGCGCCCCCGGCGGCTGCTGGTGGGGTACGACCTGCTGCGCCTCGCCGTCACCGCCGTGCTCGCGCTGACCGTGCTGCCGCCGGCGGGCGCGATGCTGCTGGTCTTCCTCACCGGCGGGCTGGCGCCGGTGGCGCAGGCCGCCCGGACCGCGCTGCTCGCCGACCTGCTGGCCGGCGACGCGTATGTGCTGGGCCGCTCGCTGTTCACCGTGACGTCCGGCGCGATGCAGGTGGTCGGTGCGGCGGTCGGCGGGCTGCTGCTGGTGACCGCCGGGCCGGCGGGCGCGCTGTGGCTGTCCGCGGTGGCGTGCGGCGTGTCCGCGATCGTGGTCCGCTTCGCGTCGGCCGGCCGGCCCGCCCGCTCGGCCGCGGAGGCCGGCGCGGTCCGGCAGACCTGGCGGGTCAACGGCCGGCTGCTGCGGGACGCCCCACTGCGCCGGCTGCTGCTGGCGCAGTGGCTGCCCGGCGCGCTGATGGTCGGCGCCGAGGGCGTGGTGGTGCCCTACGCCGCGCAGGCCGGGCGGCCGGGCACCGCCGGGGTGCTGCTGGCGGCGGCCGCGTTCGGCATGCTGACCGGTGAGTTCCTGGTGGCCCGCCTGGCGCCGCCCGCGCTGCGGGAGCGGCTGACGCCGTGGCTGGCGCTGCTGCTCGGCGTGCCCCTCGCGGCGTTCCTGTTGCGGCCCGGCCCGGTCGCGGCGGCGGTGATCCTGGCGCTGGCCGCGGCGGGCTTCTCCTACCACCTCGGCCTGGCCCGGCGGTTCCTCGAGGCGGCGCCGCAGCGGTGGCGTGGTCAGGCGTTCGGGCTCGCGAACACCGGCACGATGGTGTTGCAGGGCCTGGCGATGGCCGGTGCCGGCGCGCTTGCCGAGCTCGTCGCGCCGGAGGTGGTGATGGCCCTGGCCGGGGGCGCCTCGATCCTCTCGACCCTCGCGCTGTGGCGCACCCTACGACCCGGCCCGCCGCTCCCGGCGGGGCCGCATCACGAGCGGCAGGCCGTCGGCGGGGGCCGGTAGCGAGGTGAAGCGCCACGGCGCCTCGTACGAGGGCGGCAGCGTCCAGTCGAACCGGCGCAGCATCGCGTCGAGCGTCGTCTTGACCTTCAGCAGGCCGAACCGCATGCCGACGCACTTGTGCTGCCCGGCGCCGAACGGCGCCCAGGCCAGGCGGTGGACGCGGTCCTCAGCCCGCGCGGCCGAGAAGCGTTCCGGATCGAACCGGTGCGGCTCCGGCCAGAGCTCCGGCAGGAGCTGGTTCACCCCGGTGCAGACCGACACGAGCTGCCCGGCCGGGATGAAGTGGCCCTCGATCTCGGTGTCGCGGACCGCGCGGCGCAGGAGGATCGGCGACGGCGAGACCAGCCGGATGCTCTCCTTGATGATCATCTCAAGGGTGTTCAGCCGGTCGAGTCCGGCGAGGTCCGGCGCCGCGCCGGCGGCCGATTCGGCCCGCGCGCGGTCCTGCCATTCGGGGTGCTTGCCGAGGAAGTAGACGGCCGCGATGGTCGCCGCCGTGGTGGTGTCGTGCGAGGCGATGAGCGTGAAGATCATGTGGTCGACGAGCTGCCGGGTGCCCAGCCGGTCGCCGGCGACCCGGCTCATCACCGAGAGGAAGTCGGCGCCGTCGCGGGCGCGGGCCACCGGCACCGCCCGGGTGAGCAGGCCGGTCAGCTGGCGCCGGGCCCGGTGCGCCCGGTGCCAGGCGGTGCTGTCCATGCTGCTGGACGGCGAGCCGGACGACGACCTGGTGCGCTCCGAGGTGGTCACCCTGCTCACCGGCGGGCACGAGACGACGGCCGTTGCCACCGCCTGGATGTTCGAGCGGCTGCTGCGCCACCCCGCCGCCCTGGAGCGGGTCCGGGCCGGGCTGGACCGCGACGACGACCGGTTCCGGGCCGCGGTGATCAAGGAGACGCTGCGGCTGCGGCAGGTCAGCTACAACGTCGGCCGGCGGATCGCCGAGCCGGTCGAGGCCGGCGGGTACCGGCTGCCGGCCGGGACGTTCGTGTGGCCGTCGCTGGCGGCGATACACACCGACCGCGGCGCCTGGGGACGCGACGCCGAGCGGTTCCGGCCCGAGCGGTGGCTGGAGCCGGACCCGCCTGAGCGCGCCTACCTGCCGTTCGGCGGCGGCGCGCACCGCTGCCTCGGCGCGATGTTCGCGCTGACCGAGATGGACGTCATCCTGCGTACGGTGCTGCGCGCCGTCGACCTGCGGGCGGTCGGCGCGCGGGACGAGCGCGGGGTCATGCGCAACATCATCATGGTGCCGAGCCGGGGCGCCCGGGTCCGGGTCGCCCGGCGACGGGCGGTGACGCCATGAGCGCCTTCGACCGGCCGGACGCGGTCTTCACCGTCCTGGTCAACGACGACGGGCGGCACTCGCTCTGGCCCGCGGGCCTGCGGGTGCCCACGGGCTGGCGGGTCGTGCACGGCGAGGACAGCCGGGAGGCCTGCCTCGGCTACGTCGAGCAGCACTCCCGCGATCGGACGTAACCGGTCCAGAACCGCCGGCGCCTAACGTCGCCGCAGATCACGACGCGAGTGGAGGTCGAGACCGACATGACCGAGGGTTATGAGCAGACCAGCACCCGCCGGGCACCGGCCTCGGCCGCGCAGGGGCGGCTCTGGCTGCTGAGCCAGCTGGAGGACGAGCGCAGCGCGTACAACGTGCTGCTGCCGTTGCGTTTCGTGGGTGACCTCGACGTCCCCGCGCTGCGCTCGGCGCTGTCCGGCCTCGTCGAGCGGCACGAGATCCTGCGCACCCGGTACGTGGCGCAGGACGGCGAACCGGTGCAGGTGATCGAGGCGCCGGCCCCGGTCGAGCTGGCCGAGACCGACCTGTCCACGATGGACGAGGACGGGCAGGAGAGCGCGCTGGACGCCGCGTTCGACGACGCCGAGACCCGCCCGTTCGACCTCGGCACCGGCCCGGTCCTGCGCGCCGCGCTGCTGCGGCTGGCCGCCCACCGGCACGTCCTGCTGCTGAGCGTGCACCACATCGCCATCGACGCCGGCTCGACGCCGGTGCTCTACCGCGACCTCGCCGCCGGCTACCGCGCGCACCTCGCCGGCACCACGGACGGCCTGCCCCCGCTTGCGTTCCAGTACGCCGATCACGCCGTACGGGAGCGGGCCGCGATGACCGGCGAACTGACCGGCCGGCGGCTGGCGTACTGGCGTGAGCGGCTGCGCGACCTGCCGGAGCTGGACCTGCCGACGGACCGCCCGGCCGGCCGGATGCCGACCGGCGAGGGCGGCTTCGTCCGGTCGCCGGTCGAACCGGATCTGATCCGCCGGCTCGGTGAGCTCGCGGGCTCCTGCGGCGGAACCCTGTTCGACGCCGTCGTGGCCGGCACCGCCCTGCTGATGCAGCGCTACAGCGGCCAGGACGACGTGCCGCTCGGCACCGTCTGGTCGGCCCGCGACACCGAAGGCCTCGCCGATCTGATCGGCTTCTTCCCCAACACCGTCGTGCTGCGCACCGACGTGTCCGGCGAGCCGTCCTTCCGCGAGCTGCTGCGCCGGACCGCGGCCGCGAACCGCGCCGACCTGGCCAACGCCGACCTGCCGTTCGACGCGCTGGTGCAGGAGCTCGCGCCGGCCCGGACGCCGGGCAGCACCCCGTTCTTCCGGGTGTACGTGAACATCGACGAGGCCGCCGTCGCCCTGCCCGAGTTCGCCGGCCTGAGCGCCGAGGCGATTCCGCCGGACTTCTCCACCGCGCGCTTCGAGCTCGGCTTCGTGCTGCGCCCGGGCGCGGCGGAGCCGGAGATGGACAGCGTCTTCAGCACCGAGCTGTTCGACACCGGCACCGTCGAGCGGATGCTCGCCCACCTGGTGCGGCTCTGGCAGGAGGCGCTCGCCGCGCCGGACCGGCCGGTGAGCGAGCTGTCGATGCTCACCGACGCCGAGCTGACCGACGCGGTGTGGACCTGGAACGACACCGGCGCCGACCTCGGCGCCGACCGGTGCCTGCACGAGCTCTTCGAGGAGCAGGCGGACGCCGCGCCGGACCGGACCGCCCTGGTCAGCGGCGACACCACCCTCAGCTACGGCGAGCTGGACCGGCGGGCGAACCGCCTGGCGCACCGGCTCCGCGACGCCGGCGTCAGCACCGGCGACCTGGTCGGCGTCTGCCTGCACCGCGGGATCGACCAGCCGGTCGCGGTGCTGGCGGTGCTCAAGGCCGGCGGGGCGTTCGTGCCGCTCGACCCGGACTACCCGGCGGAACGGCTCGAGTTCATGTGCCGCGACGCCGGCCTGTGGGGCGTGCTCACCGAGCCGACCCTCGCCGGCCGGGTCGGCGACGTGTGGACCGTCGACGTCACCGAGCCGGACCCGGACCGGTCCGACCGGCGCCCCGACGCCGGCGTCGGCCCCGACGACCTGGCCTACGTCATCTACACCTCCGGATCGACCGGCACGCCCAAGGGCATCGGCCTGCGGCACGCCGGCGCGGTCAACAACTTCACCGACTTCAACACCCGGTTCGCCCTCGGCACCGGCGAGGCGCTGCTGGCGG
This sequence comes from Amorphoplanes digitatis, assembly GCF_014205335.1. NCBI lineage: Bacteria > Bacillati > Actinomycetota > Actinomycetes > Micromonosporales > Micromonosporaceae > Actinoplanes > Actinoplanes digitatis. The sequence goes on from NZ_JACHNH010000001.1 coordinate 2,929,341, forward strand.
TCTCCTCGCCGAGCTTCGACATGTCGGTCTACGACCTGCTCGGCACCGTCGGCTGCGGCGGCACCGTGGTGCTGCCGACCCAGGACGAGCTGCGCGACCCCGGCGCCTGGGCCCGGCTGATCCGCGCGCACGGTGTGACCGTCTGGCACTCCGCGCCGGCCCTGCTCGACCTGCTGCTCGAACACGCCGAGCGGCACCGCGCCGAGCTGCACAGCCTGCGGCTGGCGCTGCTCGGCGGCGACTGGATCCCGGTCGCCCAGCCGGACCGGCTGCGCGCCGTCGCGCCGGGCGTCCGGTTCATCGCCCTGGGCGGCGCCACCGAGGCGTCCATGGACTCGATCATCTTCGAGGTGTCCGAGGTGGACGAGGGCTGGGCCAGCATCCCGTACGGGCGGCCGATGGCCAACCAGCGCGCGTACGTCCTGGACCGCTTCGACAACCCGCAGCCGGCCGGGGTGCCGGGCGAGCTGAACCTGGCCGGTGCCGGGCTGGCCCGCGGCTACCTGGGCCGCCCGGAGCTGACCGCCGAGAAGTTCGTCGAGCGGACCCTGCCCGGCGGCCGGACCGAGCGGCTGTACCGCACCGGCGACCTGGCCCGCTACCGCCGCGACGGGGTGATCGAGCTGCTCGGCCGGCTGGACTTCCAGGTGAAGATCCACGGCATGCGGATCGAGGCCGGCGAGATCGAGGCCGTGCTGCGCGGGCATCCGGGCGTCGCCGACGCCGTCGTCGTGGCGCACGGCGAGCCGGGGCACGCCACCCTGGCCGGCTACGTCCGCACCACGGGCGAGCCGGCCGACGGCGCGGGCCTGCGCGACTGGCTCGGCGAGCGGCTGCCCCGGCACATGGTCCCGGCGGTCATCGAGACCGTCGAGGAGTTCCCCACCACCCCCAACGGCAAGGTGGACCGCAAGGCCCTCGCCGCCCGCGACCTCGAGCGGGCCGGCGGCGGCGAGGCGCCCCGCGACGACCTGGAACGGCGGGTCGCGGCGGCCTGGAGCGAGGTGCTGTCCCTGCCCGAGGTGTCCATCGACGACAGCTTCTTCCAGCTCGGCGGCGACTCGTTCGCGGCGGTACGCGCCATGGTCGCCCTCGACAACCCGGTGCCGGTGGTGGAGCTGTTCAAGTACCCGACCGTCCGGGGGCTGGCGGAGCGGCTCCGTGCCGCCGGCGCGGGGGAGCGCGAACTGCTGCACGAGCTGACCCCGGCCGGGCGGGCGGCCGACACCACCGTCGTCTGCCTGCCGTACGGCGGCGGCAACGCGATCGCGTACCGGCCGCTGGCCGAGGCGCTACCGGAGCGGTTCCGCCTGCTCGCGCTCCACCAGCCGGGCTACGACCCCGGCGGCGACCCGGCCGACTTCCAGCCCTTCGACCGCATCGTCGACGACGCCGCCGACGAGGTGCTGCGCCGGGTCGACGGCCCGGTCATCGTGTACGGCCACTGCGCCGGCACCTACATGGCGGCGGCGCTGGCCCGGCTGCTCGAGGCGCGCGGCGCCGACGTGCGGGGGCTCTACCTGGCCGCGGCGCTGCCGTCCGACGATCCCGACGGCGCGCTCGCCGCCGAGCGCACCACCTCGGACGAGGAATGGGCCGGCTACCTCACCACCATCGGCGGCTTCGACGGCGCGCTGGGCTGGTCGACGGTGGAGCACATGATGACCGTCGGCCGGCACGACCACGTCGGCGCGATGACCTTCCTGCGCCGCGAGGCCGCCGGCCCGCCGACGTCCGTGCGGGCGCACACCGTCGGGTTCTTCGGCGACGCCGACCCGGCGACCGAGCACTTCGCGCAGCGCTACGTCGACTGGAGGCGTCTCGTCGGCGACCTCGACCTGGCCGTGGTGCCGGGCGGCGGACATTACTTCGTCCGGGACCGTGCCGACGCCGTGGCCGCGCGAATCGATCGAGACCATCCCGCCGAGGAGGCAACAGCATGAGCATCACCGATCCGATGGGCGAACTGCTCACCACCGGCGCCAACGAGCTCGCCAGCGCCGACCCGCGGCTGCACCGGGTACTGGTGAACGAGCAGGAACGCCAGGCCGCGACCCTGTCCCTGGTCGCCTCGTGCAGCCCGGTCGACCCCTCGGTGCTGGTCAGCCAGGCGTCCGCCGCGGTGAACGTGACCGCCGAGGGCTACCCGGGCCGGCGCTACCACGCCGGCTGCGAGGTCATCGACGGCATCGAGCAGCTCGCCATCGACCGGGCCAAGGCGGCGTTCGGCGCCCGGTACGCCAATGTGCAGCCGCACTCGGCGACCACCGCCAACTACGCGGTGCTCTCCAGCCTGCTGGAGCCCGGCGACACCCTGCTCGGCATGGAGCTGGAATCCGGCGGCCACCTGACGCACGGCAGCCCGGCCGCGTACGCCGGCCGCTACTTCACCGCGATCGGGTACGGCCTGGACGACGCCGGGCTCATCGACTACGACGAGGTGGCCGCCCTGGCCCGTGAGCACCGGCCGAAGATGATCGTCTGCGGCGCTACCGCGTACCCGCGGCTCATCGACTTCGCCCGGTTCCGGCGCATCGCCGACTCGGTCGGCGCGTACCTGCTGGCGGACATCTCGCACACCGCCGGCCTGGTCATCACCGGCCGGCACCCCAGCCCGATCGACCACGCGCACCTCACCACCACCTGCACGCACAAGCAGCTGTACGGCCCGCGCGGCGGCCTGATCCTGTCCGGCCGGGACGCGGACTCGCCGGCGCCGCGCGGCAAGGGCACGCTCGCCCAGTTCGTGCAGCGCACCATCTTCCCGTACTTCCAGGGCGCGCCGGTGCTCAACGCGATCGCGGCCAAGGCCCGGGCGCTGGACATCGCCGCGGGTCCGGAGTTCGACGACACGGTCGGCCGCATCGTGGCGACCGCCCGGTCCATGGCGGACACCCTCGCCGAGCTCGGCCACGACGTGGTCTCCGGCGGCACCGACAACCACATCGTCCTGGTCGACCTGAGCCGCTGGGGGATGACCGGGCTGGTGGCCGAGCAGGCCCTCGAGGAGTGCCACATCGTGGTGAACAAGAACCGGGTGCCGCGCGACACCACCCCGGCCCTGGTCACCTCGGGCCTGCGGATCGGCACCAACAGCATCGCCCGGCGCGGCATGGGCGACGAGGCCGCGGCCGAGTGCGCCGAGCTCGTCGACCTGGTCCTGGCCTCCGTGCAGCCGCTCGGCGACCGGGAGTACCGCCTGCCCGGCGCCGTGCGCGACCTGGCCCGCGAGCGGGTGGCGCGGCTGTGCCGGGAGCACCCGCTGCCGGGCTACCCCCTCGACCGCGTCGCGGTAACCGCCTGATTGGGAGATGCAGATGAACGGCAGGATGAGATTCGTCGCCGTCAACGGCTCGGAGCGGGCCGACGGCAACACCAACGAGCTGCTGGCGCACGCCGCCGAGGTGCTGGACGCCCGCGGCGTCGACCTGGACGTGATCAACCTGGCGGAGTACCGGCTGACCGGCTGCGGGCCGTGCGGCGACTGCAACGCCCGCACCGAGCCCTGCGTGCTGGCCGGCGACGACCTGCCGGCGCTCGTCGACCGGATGGCCCTCGCCGACGGGGTAATCCTGGCGGCGCCCGTGCACGGCTTCGGGCTCTGCACCACCATGCAGGCGTTCATCGAACGGGCCGGCGTCGGCTACCTGCGCTTCCAGCGGCCGCTGACCAACAAGGTCGGCGGGGTCATCGTCGTCGGCCGGCGCTACAGCCACACCGAGGTCTATCACCAGCTCGTCGACAACGTGCTGCTCAACCGCATGGTGATGGTCGGCGCCGGCTTCCCGGCGATCCTGTACGGCAACCACCGCGGCGAGGCCGTCCGCGACGAGGAGGGCGTGGAGATGATGGACCGGATGCTGGTCCGGATGGCCGCCATGGCCCGGGTCCTCGCCGAGCACCGCGAGCTCACCGGCCGCGACGCGCTCGAGGTCGACCAGGACAACGAGCGCGACGACCGCTGGTTCGCCCGCCGCTACGAGACCGCGGGGCAGTCGTGACCCGGGCCGCGGTGGAGTCGGCGTGGATCTCCTGCGCCGGCCGCCGGCCGGCCGCGACGGTACGCCTGTTCTGCTTCCCGTACGCCGGCGGCGGCGCGACCGCCTTCCAGCCCTGGTCGACGCGGCTGCCCGCGAACGTCGAGGTGTGGCCGGTGTGCCTGCCCGGGCGCGAACAGCGCCTCTTCGACCCGGCGTACACCAGCCTCGACGACCTGGTCAGGGAGCTGCGCGGCGAGCTGGCGGGCCCGATCGCCGGCTCGGGAGTCCCGGTGGCGTTCTTCGGGCACAGCATGGGCGCGCTGCTCGCCTTCGAGCTGGCCCGCGCGCTGCGGGACAACGGCGACACCCAGCCGTCCACGCTGGTCCTGTCCGGCCGGGCCGCGCCGCACCACGTGACCGGCCGGCGCCTCTCGGCCCTGCCCGACGACGAGTTCGTCGCCGCGGTGCAGCGGTTCGGGGCGACCCCGGCGGCCGCGCTGGATGATCCCGAACTGCGCGAGCTGTGCCTGCCGATGCTGCGGGCCGACTTCACAATGGCCGAGACCTACACGTACCGGCCCGGCCCGGCACTGGACCTCCCGCTGACCACCTGGTCCGGCCGCCAGGACCGCGGCGCCACCCCCGACCTGGTCGAGAAGTGGGCCGGCTACACGACCGGCCCGGTCCGGCACCACACCTTCCCGGGCGGCCACTTCTTCCTGCACGCCGACGGCTCGGTCTTCGACGCCCTGTCCGAGGACCTGGACCGGGGGCGCTGAACCGCGCGTCTCCCGCCGCTCGCCGCGGCGCCACGCCGTATGTTGGGAGGCGGCCTGACCGCGCGGTGACAGGAGGGCGTGCCATGGCCTATCAGGACGCTACGAGGCCGACGATGACCACCCTGCTGGACACCGACGATCTCGAGACCGCGCACCGCATGCTGTCCCTGATCTACGGCGTCCGGCGCCTGGCGCCCGCCGATGCCCGGTCGTCGCTGCGGGTCCGGCAGGACGACCTGGGCTCGTTCCAGTTGCACCACGTCACCTGGGGGATGAACGCCGAGGTCACCGGCGATCAGATGGGTTGCTACTACTTCGGGCACATGATCGACGGCGGCGTCACCTACCAGGTCGGCGGCGACACCATCACCTTCAGCGCCGGCGAGACCTTCCTGTGCGCGTACCCCGACCAGCCGATTCAGGTCGCCAGCGAGGGCATGAACGGCCACTTCGTGGCTCTCGATGCTGCGCTACTCGCCCAGGTCGCCGCGACCGCGCCCACCCGCGTCGCGGAGTCCGTCCGCTTCACCGCACGCTATCCGGCCACCGGATCCGGCGCCGCGGCCTGGCTCGACACCTGCGCCTACGTCCGCGACACGTTCGTACCCGAGCCGGTGGCGACCTCGCCCCTGCTCCTCGGCGGTGCCGCCCGGTTCCTCGCCGCGATCGCCCTGGCCACGTTCCCCAACAACGCCCTGCGCGACCCCACCATCGAGGACCGCCGCGACGCGCACCCCCGCTCGCTGCGCCGCGCCGTCGCGTTCATCGACGACAACGCACACCGCGACATCGGCCCCGCCGACATCGCCGCCGCCGCCGACGTCACGATCCGCTCTCTCCAGCTCGCCTTTCGCCGCCACCTCGACATCACGCCCACGGCCTACCTGCGCCGGGTCCGCCTGTCCCGCGCGCACCAGGACCTGCTGGCGGCCGACCCGGTCACCGAAACCGTGACCGCTGTCGCCGGACGCTGGGGCTTCCCCAGCCACAGCCGCTTCGCCACCGACTACCGCGCCGTCTACGGCACCACCCCCTCCCACACGTTGCGACGCGGATGAACCTCAGGCCAGGAACTCCTCGATGAGGGCGTGGAAGGCGGCTGGGCTGTCGATCTCCACGTGGTGCCCGGCGGTCGGCAGCACCGCCACCACCGCCGACGGCAGGCCCGCGGCCAGGGTCCGCAGCCGCGCGCCGGTCAGCAGCGCACCGGGCACCGCCGGGTCGGCGCCGATCGCCAGGGTGTCCGCGCCGACCCGGGAGAGCAGCGCACCCCAGTCCACCTCGCCCTGCTCACCCTCGACCATGGCCCGGAACACGCCGTCGTCGGTCTCGGCCAGCGCCCGCGCGATCATCCGCCGCCACTGACTCGTGCGGGCCGGCGTCGCCGCCAGCTCCCGGAGGATCTCGTCGACCGGACGCCGGCGCAGCTCCCGGAACCGGGCCATGTCGGCGCGTACGGCCGGCCAGTCCTCGCTCAGCAGCACCGGCGGCTCGGCCGCGACCAGCCGCCGGATCCGGGCCGGCTCGCACCGGTCCGCGGCCGCGTGCAGGGCGACTGCCGCGCCGAGGGAGTGGCCCAGCAAGTCGACGACGGAGCCCAGGCGGGGTAGCACGGCCCGGACGTCGGCCGCGTAGTCGGCGAACCGGTACCCGCCGTACGGGCGCTCGCTGCCGCCGTGTCCGCGCAGGTCCAGGCAGTAGACGGTGCGGCCGGCCGACAGCCGCTCGGCGCTGGCGGCGAACGTGCGCCACGACTCCCAGATGCCGTGCAGGACCAGCAGCGGCGGCGGACCGGGCGGGCCCGCCCAGCGTGCGGCGTGCAGGCGCACGCCCGCACCGGGCAGGTCGAGGTGGTGCGGCTGACAAACCATTCCGGGATGCTGCGCCGCCGGGGTCCGCGGCCGGTTACGTAACCGGCGCCGAACCGCCGGTTCCTACCGTGTCCGGACCGAGCGCTGCGGCGTGCGAGAGAGGAGCTACCGTGACGTCTTCGCTGCCCATCGGCAATGCGGTACCCAATGGATCCGGCACGGGTGTACCCGAGAGCACGGACCGGGTACGCCAGGCGTGGCTCGCCTATCTCGCCGGCGCACCGGTCACCGTCGAGCTGCCGCTCGACCATCTCCGCCCGCTGGAGCGCGACCACGTCGCCGCCCGGGTGCCGGTGCCGGTGCCGCCGGGCGTGCGGGCCGCGCTGGCCGACCTCGACACCGACGAGTCGACCGGCTGGCTTGCCGCGTTCACCGCGCTGCTGGTCCGCTACACCGGCGACACCGAGCTGGTGGTCGGCGTGCCCGTCGGCGCCGCCCAGCTCGCGGTGGCCCGCCGCATCCTCGCCCCGCCCGGTGTGACGTTCCGGGACCTGCTGAGCCGGGTCGAGGCCGCCGAGGCGGCGGCCAACCGGCTGGTCCCGCTGCCCCTGTCCGAGGCGGGCGAGCTGACCCGGCCGGACGAGATGCCCGGCACGGTGGCACCGTTCGCGATCGGATTCGTCCGCGACGACGACCCCGGCGTGGCGGCCGGCTGGGCCGGCGCGGATCTCACGCTGGCCGTGGACGCCGAGGGCGCGCGCCTTTACTACGACGCCGGGCTGTTCGTCCACCGCACCGCGGCCCGCCTCGCCGGGCACCTCGCCACCCTGCTGGCCGACCTGGTCGCGCACCCGGACCGGCCGGTGACGCGGGCCCGGCTGGTCGGCGCCGACGAGCGGCGCCGACTGCTCGTCGACTTCAACGACACCGAGGTCTCGTACGCCGACGAGCGGCCGTGGGCGGCGCGCATCGCCGACCTCGCCCGGCGCCGGCCGAACGCGCCGGCCGTCCGCGACCGCGGCTGCCGGCTCACCTTCGCCCAGCTCGACGCCGCCGCCAACCGGCTCGCGCACGAGCTCCGCGACCGCGGGCTGCCGGACGCCGGTCGGGTCGCCCTCTACCTCGACCGGTCCGCCGGCGCGGTGGTGGCCACCCTCGCGGCCCATCGGGCCGGTGCCGCCGTCGTGCTGTTCGATCCCGCGCAGCCGTCGGCCCGTACCGAGATGATGGCGGCCGAGACCGGCCCGGACGTCGTGGTGACCACCGCACCGCGGCTCGCGGACCTGCCGGACGCGCTCGCCGCGCGGGGTGTCTGCCTGGACCGCGACGCCGCGGCCGTTGACGCCCGGCCGGCGACGCCGCCGGACGTCGCCGCGCCGGACGCCGACGACATCAGCCAGATCGCGTACACCTCGGGCTCGACGCACGAGCCCAAGCCGGTGCTCCAGCGCCACCGCACCCTGGACAACCTGGCCGACTGGACCGCCCGGGCGTACGGGGTGAGCGCCGAGGACCGGGCCAGCTGGGTCTCCGCGCCCGGCTACGGCATCGGCATGCTCGAGTGGATGCCGTTCCTCGCCTGCGGCGCCGAGATCAACATCGCCGACGGCCGTACGGCGGCGACGGTGAACCGGCTCCGCGACTGGCTGGTCGCCCGGGGCGTCACCCACGCGCTGGTGCTCAACCACGTCGCGGAGCGCCTGGCCGGGATGTTCTGGCCGGAGCGCTCGGTGCTGCGGATCCTGGTCGCCGTCGGCGAGCCGATGCGGCACTGGCCCGCGCCGTCGCTGCCGTTCGAGGTGGTCGCCTGCTACGGCGCCACCGAGGTCGGCGCCGTGACCAGCAGCTTCGACCTGGCCGGCGGCGTGCGCTGCACGTCGCGGGCGGTGCCCGAGGACGACCGGGCCGCGCGCGTGCCCCCGGTCGGCCGGCCGATCGCCAACCTGCGGGTGTACCTGCTGGACCAGCACCGCAACCCGGTGCCGATCGGGGTGCCCGGCGAGCTGTACGTGGCCGGCGCCGGGCTGGCCGCCGGCTACCTGGACCGCCCGGAGCTGGCGGCCGAGGCCTTCGTGCCGAACCCGCTGCCGGAGGAGCCCGAGCCGGTGCTGTACCGCAGCGGCGACCTGGCCCGGTACCGCGCCGACGGCACCATCGAGGTCGTCGGCCGGGCGGACAGCGTGGTGCGGATCCGCGGCCACCAGGTCGCGCTCCGCGACGTCGAGGCGGCCGTGGTCGCCGACGCCGCGGTCCGGGAGACCGCCGTGCTGGCGCACACCGACGACGACGGCGCGGTCCGGCTCGTCGCGTACGTGGTGCCGGCCGACGAGGCCGCGTTCTCCAGCCGGACCCTGCGGCAGAGCCTGGCCAACCAGCTACCGTCGCACCTGCTGCCCAGCGCCGTGGTCCGGCTGCCCGGCCTGCCCTGGCTGCCCAACGGCAAGCTGGACCGCCGGGCCCTGCCGGCGCCGCCGGCGCCGGTGACCGGCGTGCCGCACGTGGGGCCCCGCACCCCGGTCGAGCGGGAGCTGGCCGACCTGTGTGTCGAGGTGCTCGGCGTGGAGCGGATCGGCGTCGACGACGACCTGACCGGCGCGGCCGTGCCCGGGCGCCTGCGGGACGCGCTGCGCGCCCTGGTCGCCAGCCGGTACGACCTGGAGCTCGACGACGCCCGGATCACCTCGATCGGCCGCGTCGCGGCGCTTGTGGACGCGGCCCGCGACGGCGACTCCTTCGGCGCGCTGCCCCCGGTCGAGCACCACCCGGAGGCGCGGTTCGAGCCGTTCCCGCTGACCGACACCCAGCAGGCGTACTGGATCGGCCGCAGCGACGCGGTCGAGCTGGGCAGCGTGGGCTGCCACGGCTACTGGGAGTGGGAGAGCTCGGGCCTGGACGTGGACCGGTTCCGGGCCGCCTGGTCAAGGGTGCTGGACCGGCACGACATGCTGCGGGCGGTCATCAACCCGGACGGCACCCAGCGAATCCTGGCCGACCTGCCGGAGTACGAGATTCCGGTCCTCGATCTGCGCGACAACGACGCGGTCGAGGACGAGGCGGCGAAGCTGCGCGAGCACCTGTCGCACCATGTGACGCCGGCCGACACGTGGCCGTTGTGGGATGTCCGGCTGACCCTGCTGCCCGGCGGCCGGACCCGGATTCATCTGAGCCTCGATCTGCTGATCATCGACGCCTGGAGCTACTTCCAGATCCTGGTGCCCGACCTGGTCACGTTCTACGAGGACCCGCAGGCCCGGCCGGCGCCGCTCGAACTGTCCTTCCGGGACTACGTGCTGGCCGCCGACGTCGCCCTCGAACAGTCGCAGGAATACCAGCGGTCCCGCCGGTACTGGCTGGAGCGGCTCGACGAGGGGCTGCCGAGCGCGCCGGAGCTGCCCCGCGCACCCGGCGCGGCGGACCTCGGCGAGGTGCGGTTCACCCGCCGGGAGCACCGCCTGGACCCGGCGGACTGGGGCCGGCTCAAGGAGCGGGCGCAGGGCGCCGGCGCCACGCCGTCGGGTGTGGTGGTCGCCGCGTTCGCCGAGGTGTTGCGGGCGTGGAGCGGCAACGACCGGTTCACGGTGAACTTCCCGCTGTTCAACCGGCTGCCGCTGCATGACGACGTGGACGCGCTGATCGGTGACTTCACCACGACCTCGCTGCTCGCGGTGGACAAGGTCGACGGCACGTTCGCCGACCGGGCCCGCTCCATCCAGCAGCGGCTGTTCGAGGACCTGGAGCACCGCCACTTCGGCGGGGTGCGGGTGATGCGCGAGCTGGCCCGGCGCGGCGGCGGGCACGGCGGTGCCGCGTTCCCGGTGGTCGTGACCAGCCTGCTGGGGCAGCCACCGCGACGGTTCACCACCGCGCTGGGCGAGGCCATCCACACCAGCACACAGACGCCGCAGGTGACGCTGGACTTCCAGGTCTCCGAGGTGGACGGCGCGCTGCACTTCAGCTGGGACAGCATCGACGGAGTGTTCCCGGCCGGGATGCTCGCCGACATGTTCGACGCGTACCGGAACCTGCTCGACACCCTGGTCACGGACGCGGCGAGCTGGCGCAGCGAGCGTTTCCCGCTCGTGCCGAGCGCGCAGCTTCAGGTTCGTGAGGAGGTCAACCGCACCGACGCGCGGCTGCCGGAGCTGTTGCTGCACACGCCGGTCGCGGAACACGCCGCGGCGCGGCCGGACGCGCTCGCGGTGGTCAGCGGCGACGTCCGGCTGACCTACCGGGAGCTGGACCGGCGGGTCAACCAGGTCGGCCGGCGGCTGCGCGCCGACGGCGCCCGACCGGACTCCCTGGTGGCGATCGTGCTGGAGAAGGGCTGGGAACAGATCGTCGCCGCACACGGCATCCTGGCCGCCGGCGCCGCCTATCTGCCCATCGCCGCCGACGTGCCACCCGAACGCCTGCGCTACCTGCTCGAACACGGCCAGGTCGGCACCGTACTGACCAGCGCGTCGCTGGACGCCACCCTGGAATGGCCCGGCGCGGTGCGCAGGCTGATGGTCGACGGTGACTTCGACGACGTCGACCCGGCGCCTCTCGCGCCGGCGCAGGAGGTCAGCGACCTGGCGTACGTCATCTACACGTCCGGCTCGACCGGCCGCCCGAAGGGCGTGATGGTCGACCACCGGGGTGCGGCGAACACCATCCTGGACATGAACCGCCGCCTGGGCATCGGCCACGGCGACTCCTGCCTGGCCGTCTCGGGCCTGCACTTCGACCTGTCCGTCTACGACACGTTCGGCATGATCGCCGCCGGCGGGACGGTGGTGATACCGCCGAGCACGGCCAACCCGGAGCCGGCGCTGTGGGCCGGGCTGATCCGCGCCGAGGGCGTCACGTTCTGGAACTCGGTGCCGGCGCTGCTGGAGATGCTCGTCGCGCACGGCGAGCCGCTGACCTCGCTGCGCGCGGTCGTGCTGGCCGGTGACTGGATCCCGGTGACCCTGCCGAACCGGCTCCGGGCGCTGGCGCCCGGCGTCGCGGTGATCGGCTCCGGCGGTCCCACGGAGAGCTGCGTCTGGTCGGTGGTGTATCCGATCGGCGAGGTGGACCCGGCCTGGCAGAGCATCCCGTACGGGCGGCCGATGACCAACCAGCGCTACCACGTCCTGGACGCCCGGCGCGAGCACCGGCCGGTGTGGGTGCCCGGTGAGATCTACATCGAGAGCCCGGTCGGGCTGGCCCGCGGCTACTGGCGCGACGAGGAACGCACCGCCGCCCAGTTCGTCCGCAACCCGGAGACCGGCGTGCGGATGTACGCCTCCGGCGACCTGGGCCGCTACCTGCCCGACGGCACCATCGAGATCCTGGGCCGCACCGACTTCCAGGTGAAGATCCAGGGCCACCGCATCGAGCTCGGGGAGATCGAGGCGGTCCTGGCCGAGCATCCCTCGGTGGACCGGGCGGTGGCAGTGGCCACCGATCAGGCCCGCAGGCTTGTCGCCTACGTGACCGGCGCCGAACCCTCCCCGGACGACCTGACCGCGTTCCTGGCCGAGCGGCTACCGCGCTACATGGTGCCGGGCTCGATCGGCGTCCTCGACGAGTTGCCGCTGACCGGCAACGGCAAGATCGACCGGCTCGCCCTGGCCGCGCTTGCCGGTGGGCGCGACGACAGCCGCGACTACGTGGCGCCGGAGGGGCCGGTGCAGGAGCTGATCGCCGCGATGTGGGCCGAGCTGATCGGGCTGGACCGGGTCGGCGGGCGCGACAACTTCTTCGAGCTGGGCGGCAACTCGGTAATCGCGACCCAGCTGGTGTCCCGGGTGCGGGAGATGTTCGGCGTCGACCTGCCGCTGAGGGCGATCTTCACCGGACCGACGGTCGCCGAGGTCGCCGCGGCACTTGTCGCCGACCCGGCCCGGGCCGCGACGGTCAGCGCCGTCGCCGACTACCTCGCCGGCCTCGACGACAACGACATTTCCGCGCTGCTGGAGTGAGGGAGACCCATGCCGATCATCGGAATCGATCACGTCATGCTCGCCACGGGCGACCTCGACGCCGCCCGTGACGCGTTCCAGGCCTGCCTCGGCCGCCCGGTCCGGCCCGGCAGCCGCCACCCCGGCTGGGGCACGGCCAACGCCGTGCTGCGGTTCGCGGACACCTACCTGGAGCTGATCACGGTCTTCGACCGGGAGGCGGCCCGGTCCCGCCCGGCCGGTCGGCGGCTGGCCGACGTGATCGACGCCGGCGGCGGCTGGGCGGCGCCGGTGCTGGCCGCCGCCGACCTCGACGGCACCTGCCGCGCCCTGCGCGGGCGGGGCATCGAGCTCGCGGCGCCGATCGACGGCGAGTCGGTGCGCCCGGACGGACGCCGCCGGCGCTGGCGGATCGGCGCGCACGGCGAGGAGTTCCGCACCGGCCGCCTGCCGTCGATGATCGAGTACCTGGATCCCTGGCCGGAGGACGACCCGGATCCGGCCGAGCTGACCCGCAACGGCATCCGGGGCCTGGCCGGCGTCGAGATCGCGGTGGCGGACCTGCCGGCCCGGACCGCCGAGTACGCCGCCCTGCTCGACACGCCGCCGCTGACCGGGGACCGCAGCGCCAGCTGGACGCTGCCCGACGGCCGCCGCCTGCGCCTGGTCACGCCCGGCCGGTGCGGCGACCCGGTCGACGTCCACCTGGGACGGCTGGGCCCGGGGCTGTTCCAGGTCGACCTCGCCGTCGAGGAGCCCGAGCGCTGGCGGCCCGCGCTGGCCGCCTGCGGGCTGCCGTCGGCCGGCGACGACCTCGTTCTCGACCCGGCCCGCGCGGCCGGTGCCCGGCTGCGCCTGGTCGACGCGGCCCGTCCGACAGCCCACGCAGCAGGAGGTGCCCGATCGTGACCACGTACACCGCGCCGACCGCCAGCACGCCACGGTCCCGGTTCCGGACCGTCGCCACCACCGTGGCCGGCAACTTCATCGAGTACTTCGACTGGCTCATCTTCGGCCTGTACGCGCCGATCCTGGCCCAGCACTTCTTCCCCGGTGGCAGCCCGCTGACCGCCGTGCTCGGCGTGTTCTCGGCGTACGCCGCCGGCATGTTCTTCCGGCCGCTCGGCGGCATCCTGGCCGGCCGGCTCGCCGACCGCCGGGGCCGGCGGGTGGCGCTGCTGCTGTCGATCACCCTGATGGGCGGCGGCAGCCTGGTCATCGGGCTGCTGCCGGCGTACGCGAGCATCGGCGTCGCGGCGCCGATCCTGCTGTTCCTGGCCCGCGCCGCGCAGGGCCTTTCCGCGGGCGGCGAGTGGCCGGCCGCCGTGTCGTACCTGATGGAGCTGGCGCCGCGCAGCCGGCGCTGCCTGTACGGCAGCTACTTCGCGGTCAGCTCGGCCGCCGGCGGGCTGGCGGCCGCCATGCTGGGGCTCGGCCTCGGCGCGTTCTTCGGCGCGGGCGCCATGGCGCAGTGGGCGTGGCGGGTCCCGTTCCTGGTCGGCGCGGCCCTGTCCGGCGTCCTGCTGCTGTTGCGCCGGCAGCTCGCCGAGAGCGAGCCGTTCGCCCGGGCCCGCCGCACCCGTCCCCGCGCCGGCCTGCGCCGGCTGCTGCGCGAGCACCCCCGGGCGGTCGGGGTCGCCGCGCTGTTCGTGGCCGGCCTGACGATCAACACCACCACCTGGACGACGGTGGCGCCGGCGCTGGCACAGACCCGGCTGCACGCCGACCCGGCGGTGGTCTACGCGGCGGTCAGCGCGTCGATCGCGCTGGCGATGCTGGTACAGATCCCGTTCGGGCTGCTCGCCGACCGGATCGGGGTGCTGCCGATGCTCACGGCGAGCCTGCTCGGCTTCGCGGTGGCCGGGCCGTTCGCGCTGGCCGCGATGGCGCCGAGCCTCGGGCGCCTGGTGCTGTGCATGGGCACCGGGCTGGTGCTGATGGCGTGCCTGACCTCCGTCATGCCCAAGCTGATGGCCGCGCTCTTCCCGGTCGAGCTGCGGGCCAGCGGCCTCGGCCTGCCGCACGGAATCGCCAACTCGCTGGCGGGTGGCCTGACCCCGTTCATCGCCACCTACCTCGCCGGGCACGGCCGTTTCGGCTGGTACCTGGGGCTGCTCGTGGTCGCGGCCGCGCTGGCGTGGGTGGCGGGCTGGATCGCGGTGCGCAGAATGTCCGATGAATCCGCCGACCCGGTCGCCGACCCCGCACCGCGGGGCGAACTGGTCGCGGCGGCGCGCGACGCCTGAGCACCCGACGCGTTCGCGTCCGACGCCTTCGCGTCCGACGCCTTCGCACCCGACGCCTTCGCGCTCGCCCGAAAGGGCCGCCGGTCGACCGAGATGGTCCCGGCGGCCCTTTCGCGAGCCGTACCTAGCCGCGGTGAACCACCGCGATCCTCCCGCACGCCCGGCTCGGCGGCACCTGGCCCTGCGGCAGGCTCACGGGCTTACCGGCGCCTGAGCGCGACACGCCCGTGACTTTCGGTGCTTCGGGCACTGGCGCTGCGACGCCGAACGCCCTAACCTCACCGTACTCGCGAGTAACAAATTTCGGTGCGCATTGAACTACCGGGGCGCGTTTCCCGTTGTCATGGTCAACTTCAACCGGGGAGTCAACACATGATCATCGGCGTGCCGCGCGACCCGCATCCGGGTGAACGCCGGGTGGCGGCGACACCCGCCAACGTGGCGGCGTTGGTCAAGCTGGGCTACGACGTGGTGGTGGAATCCGGCGCCGGCGCCGGGTCATCGTTCTCCGACGAGGCGTACGCCGACTCCGGCGCGACGATCGGTGACCCGCTGACGGCCGACGTCCTCTTCGCGATCAACCCACCGCCGCCTGGGCTGCGGGACAAGCTGCCGTCCGGCGTCACGCTGATCGGCATGCTGAACCCGCGGCTCGACCCGGACCTGGTCGAGGACCTGGCCCGCCGGCCGATCACCGCGCTGTCGATGGACGCCGTGCCCCGGATCTCGCGGGCGCAGTCGCTGGACGTGCTCTCCTCGATGGCCAACATCGCCGGCTACCGCGCGGTCGTCGAGGCGGCGCACGCGTTCGGCCGCTTCTTCACCGGCCAGGTGACGGCGGCCGGCAAGGTGCCACCGGCCAAGGTGCTTGTCGCCGGCGCGGGCGTCGCGGGCCTCGCGGCGATCGGCGCCGCCGGCAGCCTCGGCGCGATCGTGCGGGCGACGGACCCGCGCCCGGAGGTCGCCGACCAGGTCCGGTCCCTGGGCGGGGAGTACTTGTCGATCGAGTCCGCCGACGTGGAGGTCTCGTCGACCGGCTACGCCAAGCAGATGTCGGACGACTACAACGAGCGCGCCGCCCGGCTCTACGCCGCGCAGGCCACCGACGCCGACATCATCATCACCACGGCGCTCATCCCCGGCCGCCCGGCGCCGCGCCTGATCACCGCGGCGATGGTGGCCACCATGAAGCCCGGCAGCGTGATCGTCGACATGGCCGCCGCCAACGGCGGAAACGTCGAGGGCACCGTCCCGGGCGAGGTGGTGGTCACCGCGAACGGCGTGACGATCATCGGATACACCGACCTGCCCGGGCGCCTGCCCGCGCAGGCCTCCCAGCTGTACGGCACCAACCTGGTGAACCTGATGAAGCTGATGACGCCGAAGTCGGACGGGGAACTCGTCCTCGACTTCGACGACGTCGTCCAGCGATCGATGACCGTGGTACGCGACGGCGAACTGACCTGGCCACCGCCCCCGGTGTCGGTGTCGGCGGCGCCCGCCGTGGCGCCGGCCGCCGCCGTGGTGGCCAAGCCGGCCGCCAAGCCGCTTGCCTCGCCGCGCCGCCGGATGGCGATGGTCGGCACCGTCGCGGCCGGGCTGTTCCTGCTCGCGGCGCTGTCACCGGCCGCCATGCGCGGGCACCTCACCGTCTTCGCCCTGGCCATCGTCATCGGCTACTACGTCATCGGGCACGTGCACCACGCCCTGCACACCCCGCTGATGTCGGTGACCAACGCGATCTCCGGGATCATCGTGGTCGGCGCCCTGCTCCAGATCGGGCACGGCGACGGCCTCGTCACCGGGCTCTCCTTCGTCGCGATCCTGCTGGCCGGCATCAACGTCTTCGGTGGCTTCGCGGTGACCCGCCGCATGCTCGCCATGTTCTCCAGGAGCTGAACTGATGACCATCGAATCCGCGGCGCAGGCCGCGTACCTCGTCGCGGCGCTGCTCTTCATCCTGGCGCTGGCCGGACTGTCGAGACACGAGACCGCCAAGGCCGGCAACACCTTCGGCATCGCCGGCATGACGGTGGCGCTCGGCGCGACCGTCGCGCTGGCGGTCGCCGGCGAGATGAGCGCCACCGGCCTGATCCTGCTCGTCGTCGCGACCCTGATCGGCGCCGCGATCGGCCTGTACCGGGCCCGCCGGGTCGAGATGACCGGGATGCCCGAGCTGATCGCGCTGCTGCACAGCTTCGTCGGCCTCGCCGCGGTGCTCGTCGGCTGGAACGGCTACCTGCACGTCGAGGGCGGCGAGGGCGGCGCGGAGGCCGAGCTGCTGCGGGTCCAGGACATGCTGGGCATCCACAGCGCGGAGGTGGTCATCGGCGTCTTCATCGGCGCCGTCACCTTCACCGGCTCGATCGTCGCCTACCTGAAGCTGTCCGCCCGGATCAAGTCCAGCCCGCTGACCCTGCCCGGCAAGAACCTGCTCAACCTCGGTGCCCTAGCCGCGTTCGCCGTGCTCACCGCCGCGTTCGTGATCTCACCCAACCTGTGGCTGCTGGTCGCGGCCACCCTGATCGCCCTGCTGCTCGGGTGGCACCTGGTCGCCTCCATCGGCGGCGGCGACATGCCGGTCGTGGTGTCGATGCTCAACAGCTACTCCGGCTGGGCCGCGGCGGCCGCCGGCTTCCTGCTCGAGAACGACCTGCTCATCGTCACCGGCGCGCTGGTCGGCTCGTCGGGCGCCTACCTGTCGTACATCATGTGCAAGGCGATGAACCGGTCCTTCATCTCGGTGATCGCCGGCGGCTTCGGCATCGAGGCCGGCCCCGCCGACGACAAGGACTACGGCGAGCACCGCGAGATCACCGCCGAGCGCGTCGCCGAACTGCTCACGGCGGCCGACTCCGTGATCATCACGCCCGGGTACGGCATGGCGGTGGCCCAGGCGCAGCACGGGGTCGCCGAGCTCACCGCGGTGCTCCGCCAGCGCGGCGTCAACGTCCGGTTCGGCATCCACCCGGTGGCGGGCCGGCTGCCCGGCCACATGAACGTCCTGCTCGCCGAGGCCCGGGTGCCGTACGACGTGGTCCTGGAGATGGACGAGGTCAACGACGACTTCGCGGAGACCTCGGTGGTGCTGGTCATCGGCGCCAACGACACGGTCAACCCCGCGGCGACCGACGACCCCGGCAGCCCCATCGCCGGCATGCCGGTCCTCACGGTGTGGGAGGCGGAGAACGTCATCGTCTTCAAGCGCTCGATGGCCTCCGGCTACGCCGGCGTGCAGAACCCCCTGTTCTTCCGGGAGAACTGCTCGATGCTCTTCGGCGACGCCAAGGAGCGCGTGGAGAACATCCTCCGCGAGGTCAGCGCCAGCACCCGGGTCTGACCCCGGGCTACGCCCTCAGGCTCTTCAGGAGGTGAACGTGTTCGCGCTCGTCGTGCGATTCGACTGCTCAGACGAAGCCGCTGCGGCGCGGTTCGACGAGCTCACTTCAGTGGTGATCGACCACATCACGGAGAAGGAGCAGGGCACGCTCGTCTACGCGACCGCGGCGGTGGAGGGCGAGCCGCTGGCCCGGGTGTTCTACGAGGTCTACCGGAACCGCGATGCCTTTGAGGCACACGAGGCCGCCGAACATGTCCGGCAGTTCCACCTGCAGAAGGACCCTCTGTTGACCAGCACCCGGGTGGAGTACCTGACACCGGGCGCCGCGAAAGGACTGGACCAGCAGTAGCCGCCGCGCTCTTCGTTCCGTTACCAGGGTCAGGTGGCTAACCTGCCGTGGTGCGGATCGGTGCTTGCCAGACGGTGGAGATCCTTGGGGACGTGGACGCCGCGATCGGTGTCGTCGAGGACTTCGCCGGTCAGGCGGACGCGGCGGGAGTTGACCTTCTCCTGTTCCCCGAGTGTTTCCTGCAGGGATACCTCGTCACCGAGCAACACGTGCGCGGCCAGGCATTGGAGATCACCTCTGTGGAGTTCGGCGCGATCCTGGCGAGGTTGGCCCCGGTCCGGCAGGTGCTGGTACTTGGCATGATCGAGCGAGCCGGTGACGGCTACTACAACACGGCGGTGGTCATCGCCGGCGGCCAGGTCATGGGTAGCTACCGCAAGACGTTTCTGACGGACGGGGAATCGATGTTCACCGTCGGCGGTGAGTACCCCGTCTTCGAGTGCGGCGGAGTGCGGTTCGGGATCAACATCTGCTACGACACCCGGTTCTCGCAGGCCGCGGCGGCGGTTGCCGCCGGTGGCGCGCGGGTCCTGCTCGTGCCGGCGCAGAACATGATGCGTCGTGACAAGGCTCTGTGGTGGCAGCACCGGCACAACGAGATCCGAGCGCGGCGAGCCCGCGAGACGGGCATGTGGTTGGTGTCAGCCGACGTCACCGGCGAGCGGGACAACGCGCGCGTGGGCCTGGGGCCGACCGGATTCCTGAACCCGGAAGGCAAGGTTGTCGCCCAGGTTCCTGCCGGGACAACGGGCATGGTCACCACCGACATCACCCAGCCTCAGCACCGGACTCAGGGCAGATCTCCTCACCGAAGGGGCCTTCATGAACGCCGTTGATCTTTGCCGCGACAGCTTGGACGGGCTGTCAGTGGGCGACGCCTTGGGTGCGCAGTTCTTCGTTCCAGGCACTTCCTATGCCGAGCTGGCGGCTGGTCGACCTCCCCGCGGCCCGTGGCCCTGGACTGATGACACCGAGATGGCCTGCACCATCGTCAGCGAGCTGCGGGCCCGCGGCGACATCGACCCCGACCACCTGGCTGCCGCCTTCGCGCAGCGGTACGAGCCGTACCGCGGCTACGGCGCGGGCGCGGTCGTCATCCTGCGCCAGATCCGTGAGGGAGCCGACTGGCGGCAGGTGGCACGCTCTGCCTTCGACGGCCAGGGTTCCATGGGCAACGGCGCAGCCATGCGCGTGGCGCCCCTGGGCGCCTTCTACGCCGGTGACCCCCGGGCCGCGGCATTGCGCGCGATGCGCTCGGCCGAAGTCACCCACGCACACGCCGAGGCTGTGCTCGGAGCGGTAGCAGTGGCCGTGGCCGCCGCCGAAGCAGGTCGCGCTCGACGAGTGGATCACCGGCCCGAGCCGGAGGCACTACTGCGGGTGGTACTGGAGCACCTCGTCGAGAGCCGTGTCACCGCGGGCATCCGGCGGGCTGTCGTCCTGCTCGGTGCCGGCGTGGCCGAAGCCGCCTACGAGCTGGGCAACGGAGCGCGGGTGCTGGCGCAGGACACCGTGCCCTTCACGCTGTGGGTGGCGGCCACTTTCCTGCACGACTACCCCGCGGCGGTCCTGGCGTGTATCGAGGCCGGCGGTGACGTGGACACCACCGCCTCCATCGTCGGTGGCGTCGTCGCCGCCTTCACCGGCACCGGCCCAGGTGGCATTCCCTCGTCATGGCTCACCGCGCGCGAGCCGCTGCCGGCGTGGGCCGCCAACTAGTCTGGCCCCCACCGAGTGTGCGACGGCTGGTTTTACGTAGGCAGGCTCAGCATCGAGCGGAAGGCGGCCATCTCCTCGAACGGAAAGTCGTGATCACCGTCGCGCCACGAGTTGCACCAGCGGCCTGTGTCCAGCCGCCACCCGCGCACGCTGTCGTGGTGCCAGCGGTGGCCGGCTGTCGGATCGGGCAGCAGTTCGGCAGCCATCCGGTCGGCATCCGCGCCGGTGAACGCACCGAGAGCGGCCAGCTCGGCGGCGAGTTCGGCCCGCCGTGCGGGATCCTTCTCGTCCTCATCCTGGCCCACGAACCGAGCCAGCAGCAGCATCGCCAACCCTGGCGAAACCTGTTGAAGATCCGGCGCGGCGCGCATCCGATCCACCACCGCCGTCAACTCTTCCCAGCGCAGCGCCAAGACGTGCGGGTGGACGGACTCGTCCTCGGCGATCTCGTATTCCATCTCGGCGAAGTCGTGCCACTCCGGGTTCACATCGGCTGAACCGAGGTCCTCGGACGTGCTCGCGAGTGCCAGGCGGAAGGAGTAGTCCGACAGGTCGAAGCTGACCCGCAGGAACCATGGCCCATCCGGTGCCGGCAGATCGATTGAGGGCTCGCCGATCTCCTCGGACCACCGCACCCACTCGTCGTGCTCCGGTTCGCCGTTGGCACGCGTGTAAAACTCCCAGAACGCGGCCTTCCGACAGGCCGTATCGAGCTGGGCCCCGGGTCCCCTGCTCAACTGGTCTCCTCTGTTCGACTCCATCCAGCCGAAGGCAGTCTGGCACCGCCCTGCAATCACCCGTCAGCCGATCGGCTCATCCGCGGTTCCGGGTGTGCGAAAGGGCGCCCACTCGGAGGTGGGACGCCCTTTTCAGCGCTGCCTGGCAGGTAAGGCTAGAACCAGACTTTTCGACCACCGACCGGGCGGCCGACGGCACCGAGGATCCAGAACACGGCACCGACCACCAGGAGAATGATGCCGATCGTGTAGAGAATCGACACCTTCAGGAAGATGCCCAACAGCAAGAGGATGAGCCCCAGAGCCAGCATGACTTACTCCATTTCGCCGGCGGGTGTCTCCCGCCGGCCGCCCTTGTACCCACCAGATCAAAAAGCTAATCCGGTCGACGGTTGCCCGTACGACCGCTGCAAAGCAGGACGCCGGCCGGGCAAAGCCACGAAGATGGCTGCGTGAAGGCAATCTACCCAGACAACGGCGATGGCGACCGGGAGGCGGTTCCCGGCGTGCGCCCCGAAACCGAAGGCGCGGCCGACGTCACGTCACTCATGCTTGAGGTCGATGGAGAGGCGTTCGCCCTCAGCCCGAACGAGTTCGGCGGCACCGACTACGCCTGGCTCAGCGGGCCGAATACCGGCTACGGATTCGGCGTCAGCCCGACCCCGGACCTGTCGGCCGACGAGCATGTCGAGAACATCCGCGACTTCCTGGCCCACGTTGACCCCACCACGGGATACCTCGAGGACGACTGAACCGTAGAGCCGTTCGACTCGCGGTGACCCGCAAGACGTGTATTGGTGCAAGACGCTGCCGTGCACCTACTGTGTGGCGATGACTCTCGCCGACACAGCCACGCATGATCACGAAGCGGTCTCCGCCTTGCCGCCACGGCGTCGCCGCCGGCGGCTGGTCCTCGGCGTCGCGATCGTCCTGCTGCTTGTGTCCGGCGGCGTCATCGCGGGCACCTACTACTACGACACTGTGCCGCTGGTCGAGAGCAACGTCTCGTACCCGGTCGTGCCGGTGGCGGAGCTACCGCCTCCGGTGGTCAACGCGTTCGTCGCCGCCGTCGACCCGGACTTCTACGTTTCCGACCACTCGCTGATCACCCGGCGGTACACGGTGATCGCATCCGGTGGCGGTGAGAAGTCCTATTGGCGAACGTGGGTCATGGCGGACAAGGCTGAGGAGAGCTACACCAAGACAGAGATCCTGGATCGCTACCTCAACAGGGCCGACTACGGCCGCGGCGCGGTGGGCCTGGACGCCGCCGCGCGGACGTACTTCGCCAAGCCGGCCGCGCAACTGACCGTTGCCGAGTGGGTGTTGCTCGCGGTGCGGCTCCACCCCGACCGGCCCGCGCCGAAGGCTGGTTGGGAGCAGGTGCTGGACACCATGGTGGAGCGCGGCTGGTTGAGCCCGGCCGAGCGGAACAGCCTCGCCTTCCCCGGCTGAACGGGCCCGGTCACGCGGCTCAGCAGATCCAGCAGTAGAGGGAGCCGCCGGTCCGCTCCGCCTTCGTGGACAGGGCGGCCAGTTCGCCGAGGAGATCCTGGGCCAGTTCCTCGTCGATGGTCTCGCCCTCCTCGGCCCGTAGCGCGATCCAGCGCTCGGCGGCTTCGGCCAGGGTGGGGGCGTCGGCGGCGGCCAGCGCGCCGGTGAGCGTGGACGGAACGAGCAGGACCAGGGGCTCGTCGTCGCCGCTGACCACGTCCGCGCCGCCGGAGACGATGAGCTCGTCGAGGTCGCGGCCGGTCAGGACGCTCTCCCACTCCTCGATCGTCGAGATGACGTCGAAGTTGCCGTACTCGGCCGGCTCGAGGTCGGCGCCGGGTCCGCCGACCGCGACGGACGCGGCCGCGGCGTCGTCGCCGGCGACGAAGAAACTGATGATTGAACTCACGCGGACATGATGCCGCACGGTGGCCGGGGCGGTTCCGCCCCGGCCACCGGCATCTCGCTCCGTCGTGTCAGGTCCGATCGCGCTTGCCGACCAGTTCCCGGTCGGTCACCCTGCCGTTGCGGGAGCCGTCGTTCACCTCCGTACCGCCGGCGGGCGTGCTCGGCGCCGGCGGTACGCCGGGCGCCTCGGCCCGTACGCCCCGCAGCAGGAGCATCGAGGCGACCGAGCCGACCGCCAGAGCGATCGCCGCGATCATGAAGGCGAACGTGTACCCGCTGGTGACGGCGGCGGCGTCCGCGGTGCCCGCGGCCTGCTCGTTCTGGGTGTAGCCGAGCGCCAGGGCCACGAACACGGTCAGGCCGAGCGCGCCGCCCAGTTGCAGCACCGTGGTGACGATGCCGGAGCCGAGGCCCGCGTCGGCCTCGGAGACGTCGTGCACCGCGGCGTTCTGCATGGCCGGGTTGGTCATGCCGAAGCCGAGCGCGGTCACGATCATCGCCGGCAGCAGCTCGGTCAGGTACGAGCCGTCGACGCTGAGCCGGGTGAACAGGGCAACGCCGATCGCCGAGACCGCCAGCCCGGACGCGAGCGCGATCCGCGGGCCGTACCTGGTCATGAGCTGGGTCGACAGGAAGAGGCCGGGCATGAACGCCACGCAGAACGGCAGCCAGGCGAGGCCGCTGATCAGCGGGGAGTAGCCCAGGACGTTCTGGCCGTAGAGCACGACCATGAAGAACACCGCGGCCGAGCTGGCGGCGATGAACACCGTGGCGACGTTGGCCGTGGCGCGGACCCGGTTGGCGAAGAAGCGCAGCGGGACCAGCGGCTGGGCCACCAGGGACTCGACGATCACGAAGGCGACGAGTGCCACCACGCCGATGCCGAGCGGTACCAGGACCTCCGCCGAGCCGAACGGGTTGCGCGCCGCGTTCAGGATCGCGTTCAGGATCGCGATCAGACCGCCGGTGACCAGGATCGCGCCGGGCAGGTCGAGGCGTCGCTTGCCGGTGACCGGCGCCCTGTTCTCGTCGGCGTACTTCGGCAGCAGGAGCATCGGCACGAGCGCCAGCGGCACGTTGATGAGGAAGACCCAGCGCCAGCTGACCAGGTCGGTCAGCACGCCGGAGAGCAGCACCCCGGCCGCGGAACCCAGGCCGGCCAGGCCGCCCCAGATGCCGAACGCCTTGGCCCGCTCTTTCGGGTCGGTGAACAGCAGCGCCACCATCGACATGGCGGCGGGTGCCGCCAGCGCCTCGGCGACGCCCTGCAGCGACCGGCCGGCGAGCAGCACTCCGCTGTTCTGTGCCAGTCCGGCGGTGATCGAGGCGACGGCGAACAGCCCGGCGCCGAGGCAGAACACCCGGCGGCGGCCGTACATGTCGGCGAGGCGGCCGCCGACCAGCAGCAGGCCGCCGGCGGTGATCAGATAGGCGCTGACCACCCAGGTCAGGGTCGCGTCCGCCAGCCCGAGGTCCTTCTGGATCGACGGGAGCGCGACGTTGACGATCGTCGCGTCGAGGAAAATGATGAACTGCACGAGCGCGAGCAGACCGAGTGCTCGCCAACGCCGTGGATCGGCCTTTTCGGTTACCTTTCGGGGCTTCGCGGTATCCATTCCGACCCCTCCTTCCGGGGGTTTGTGAGCCAGGGAATTCCGGTGTGGTTTCAGTCAATCCGCGCGGGCATCGCGGGTCCAACAACGGTGCGACCCGTTTGACAACGGATGGTTGTCGGCCAAGATGGCGTCATGGACCTCGACCTCGATCTGGGCCTGGTACGCGCGTTCGTGGTGACGGCCGAGGAGCTGCATTTCGGCCGGGCCAGCCAGCGGCTCGGCGTGTCGCAACAGGCCCTGTCCAAGCGCATCGCCCGCCTCGAGGAGGTGCTGGACGCGTCGCTCTTCGAGCGCTCCACGCGTACCACCGGGCTCACCGAGTCCGGCCGGCGCTTCCTCGGGCCCGCCGGTGAGCTGCTCGCGGCCGGCGACGCCGCGGTCGCCAGCGTGCGCCGGCAGGGCACGCCGCTGCGGATCGACGTCCTGCACGACCGGCTGGGTCCGGTACACCTGATCACCACCCTGACGGAGAGCAATCCGGGACTACGTCTCGAGCTCAGTGCCCGGCGGGGGCTGAACCTGGCACTGCCGGCGCTGCGGCGGTCCGAGATCGACGCCGTATTCGGCCGGGTGTCGCAATTGGTACCCGCGACCGGACTGGACCACACATTGGTGCGACTCGAACCTTTGGTGGCGATCGTCGCGGCGGACCATCCGCTGGCCCGCCACGACGCGGTGAGCCCGGCCGCGCTGCGCGAATACGGCGTCTGGGTGCCCAATCCGGGCAGCGCGGTGGAGTGGGCCGGATACGTGCAGCGTTTCACCGGCGATTTCGGCATTCCGCTCTCCTTCGAACAGGTGGACAACGTCAGCGCCGACCAGGTGCTGCGGCGGGGCCGCTCGCGCGGCCAGGTGTTCCTGTCCGCCGCCGACGTGGCCAACCCCGACGCCGACGACCTGCGGGCGGTGTCGCTCGTGGAGCCCCGGCCGGTGTATCCGTGGTCGCTGCTGTGGCGCGGCAGCGACCGCAGGCGGCTGCTGCACGACTTCATCGCGCTGCTCGACGACCTCGGCACCCTGGAGGGCTGGCGCGCGTACACCCTGTCCGAGTGCTGGCTGCCCGACGAGGACCGCGCCGCCCTCGCCGGCTAACGCGACCAGCCCCTCGAACGCCGGGACGCCGAGGCGGGGCGGGCCGCCGGTGCGCCGTCGTCGCGCAGGGCGCGTGCCCGGGCCGCCACCCGCCGGCGGGCCGCGCCGGGCGGCCGTACCGCCGAGCGACGCTCTTCCGGGTGCCCGGCGATCTGGTCCAGGACATGCCGGAGGTCCTCGATCAGGGTCTCGGCGGTGGCGTCGTCGAACAGCTCGGCGTTGTACTCCAGGCGCCCGGTCAGCGCGTCCGGTCCGTGTTCGACGGTCAGCTCCAGGTCGAGCCGCACGGTCCCGTTCGGGCATCCGTCGATCCGCATCGTGGTGTCCGGGCCGAGCTCGGCGCGGTCGCTGCCCGGCGGCAGGTTGCCGAGGTTGAACAGGACGTCGAAGAGCGGGTTGCGGCTGGCGTCGCGGTCCGGCAGCAACGCCTCGGCCAGCTTGCCGAACGGAACGTCCTGCCCGGACACCGCCGCCAGCATCGCCTCGTTCGCCCGCGCGGTGACCTCGGCCAGCGTCGGGTCGCCGGCGAGGTCGACCCGCAGCGGCAGCGTGTTGGAGCACGGCCCGACGACGCCGTCGAGCTCCGGGCGCCCGCGCCCGGCCAGCGGCACGCCGATCACGCCGGCGTCGCCGCCGGCGTGTGCGGCAAGGGTGAGCGCGTACGCGCCGAGCAGGACCCCGAACGGGGTGACGCCGGCGGCCTCGGCGGCGGCGGTGACGGCCCGCGCCGCGGGGGCTCCCAGGTCGAAGCGGCGCATGCCGCCGCGGAAGGTCTGCCGGTCCGGCCGGGGCCGGTCGGTGGGCAGTTCCCGCAGCGCCGGCCCGGCGAGCCGGTCGCGCCAGCCGGACACCAGGTCCCGCAGCAGGTCGCCGTCGACCCGCGCCCGCTGCCACCGCGCGACGTCCAGGTATTGCAGCCGCACCGGCGGCAGGTCCGCCGGCCGCCCGGTACGCCGGGCACGGTACGCCGCCGCCAGCTCGGTGCCGATGATCCCGAACGACCATCCGTCGACGAGCGTGTGGTGCGCGATCCATGCCAGGACGTGCCGGTCGTTGCGGACCCGGAGCAGCGCCAGCCGCAGCGGCGGCCCGGCGGACAGGTCGAAGACGGTCCGGGACAGCTCCGCGAGGAGTTCCCCGGCCGCCGCGTCCGGATCGTCCGCCGCGCTCACGTCGGTCAGCGGCACCGCCGGTACCCGGTCGGTCACCTCCTGGCCGAGCCGGCCGCCGGTCACCACCAGCCGGGTACGCAGCACGTCGTGGCGACCGGCGACGTCCGCGACCGCGCCGGTCAGGGCGCCGGTGTCGAGCGGGCCGTCCAGCCGCAGGGCGAAGGACACGTTGTAGGCCGGCACGCCCTCGGCGAGCCGGCTGACGAACCAGAGCTGCTCCTGCACGAACGAGGCCGGGCCCCGCCCGTCCGGGCACGAGCCGGGTGCCAGGCGTGGCTCGTCGGCAACGGCGGTGCCGGTGGCGGCGGTGCGGACCTTGGCCAGGAACCGGCCGCGTTCTTCGGCGGACATCGAGGCCAGCCGGGCCGTCAGCGTCTTCACGTCTACCTCCTCGCGCGGGATGGGCGTCACCGTAGGCCGGCGCGGTTACGCGGCGGTCCGTCGTGGACGTAACCGGCGGTCAACCGGCGCCGCCTACGGTCGCAGGCGTTCGGTGGCACCGACGACACCCCGGGAGCGACGACGATGACCACGACCGCGGCCAACAGCCTCTGGCTGGAGGAGTACCTGCCCTTCTTCGACCGTTACCAGACCGCCGAGCTGACCGACGAGGACTGGCGGGCGTGGCGGCGCAACCGGCTGCGCACCACGCTCCGGCACGTGCGCGACCGCTCGCCGTTCTACGGCCGGCACCTGGCGGGCATCGACGTCGACTCCGTCACCCCGGACACCCTGGACCGGCTGCCCTTCACCACCAAGGACGACCTGCGCCGGGAGATGTTCGACGCGCTCAGCGGCGGCCCGGCCCAGGCGCTGATGTACTACGAGACGACCGGCACGACCGGCGCCTCGACGCCGTGCCCGCGCGACGCCAAGGACGTGAAGACCAGCAACATCCACGTCGAGTGGGCCTGGCGGCGGATGTTCGAGCGCTACTTCGGCGCGCGCCGCCCGGTGATCGGCCTGATGGGCCCGTCGGAGCTGTACGCGTTCGGCGACACGTTCGGCGACGTCGCGCAGCGGCTGGACGCCTGCCACGTCAAGATCTGGCCCGAGTCGCCGCGGGTCGGCTTCCGCAAGGCGCTGCGGCTGATCCGTGAGCTGGAGGTCGAGGTCGTCGTCGCGGCGCCGGCCCTGTGCCTCAACCTGGCCAAGGCCGCGCTGCAGAACGGCCTCGACCCGGCGCGGGACTTCTCCGTGAAGCTGTTCTGCACGCTGGGGGAGATCTGCACCCCGGCGTTCGGCGAGAACGTGCGGTCCATCTGGGGCGCCGACGTGCGCCCCGCCCTGTACGGCTCGCAGGAGGCGCTGTCCATCGGCACCGGCTGCACCCACGACCGGCTGCACATCTCCCAGCCGAACTACCTGGTGGAGGTCCTCGACCCGGACACCTCGGTGAGCCTCGGCGGCTACGGCACCGGCGAGCTGTGCCTGACCATGCTGATCGACGGGATCAAGCCGCTGATCCGCTACCGCACCGGCGACCTCGTCGTCGTCTCGCCCAACGCGTGCGGCTGCGGCGGCCCCGGCGACGTGGTCGAGGTGCTGGGCCGGGTCGCCGACCGGGTGCGCATCGGGGCGAACGGCTACCGGCCGGCGCAGATCGAGTCGAGCGTGCTCGGCGGGCTGACCGGCTGCCTCGGCTACCAGGTCGTCATCGACGCCGCCGCGGACGGCGGCGACCGGCTCACCGTCCACCTGGACCTGCGTACCCCGGACGGCGAGGAGGCCGGCCGGCTGGGCGCCGAGACCGCCGCCCGGCTGAGCGAGCGCTTCGAGGTGCCGGTCCGCGTCGACGTCACCACCGAGCTGGACCCGATCACGAACACCGGTGCGTTCGTGAGCTGGAAGGCCGCCCGGATCCGGGACAACCGGGTGGCGGCCGACGCCGACGCCGACGCCGCCCGGGCGGTCGCCGCCGCGCACCGGGTCACCAGCTGAGGAGCATCCGATGACC
Organism: Amorphoplanes digitatis; assembly: GCF_014205335.1. Lineage (NCBI taxonomy): Bacteria > Bacillati > Actinomycetota > Actinomycetes > Micromonosporales > Micromonosporaceae > Actinoplanes > Actinoplanes digitatis. Next base: position 2,957,968 of record NZ_JACHNH010000001.1, read on the forward strand.
ATCAGATCCCCGCGGCCACGCGCCGCGGTCCGGGTGACCACCGAGCGGCACGTGGTGCCGGCCGGCGACCCGCTCGCCGTCTACCTGGCCCTGCGGGAACGGTACGGGCCCGACCAGGTGTACCTGCTCGAGTCGCCGGCCGGGCCGGCCGACGACTGCCGGCACGCCTACGTCGGCTTCGGCGAGCTGCTGTCGGTCTCGGTCGAGGGCGAGGACGTCACGGTCGGGGGGATACCGGCGCTGCGCGACCTGGCCCGCGAGCGGGCCGCCCGGGCCGAGGGGCTCGAGGAGATCCTCCGGGCGGTGCATCAGCTCGTCGACGGGCCGCGGGAGACCGACCGGTTCTCGTTCGGCTTCCTGGCCTTTCTCGGGTACGACGCGGCGCGGCACTTCGAGCGGCTGCCGTACCTGATCGAGTCGGGCGATCCGCTGCCCGACGCCTGCCTGGTCCTGCACCGCGGGCTGGTCCGCTTCGACCTGCGCGGGGGAGAGACCGAGCTGCTGCTGCACCGCGGCGACTGCTGGCCCGACGATCCCGCGGACGAGCTGATGACGCTGCTCGCCGGCTCGGCCGCCCGCGGCGTCGCCGGGCCCGGGCCGGACCTGCCGCCGCCGCTCGCGGTGAGCGACGACATCGACCGGCCCGACTACCACGACACCGTCGACCGCTGCCTCGAACACATCGCGGCCGGCGACATCTACCAGGTACAGATCGGCCACCAGGTCACCATCGACAGCGCCGCCGACCCGGTCGAGGTGTACCGCCGGCTGCGCGAGCGCAACCCGTCGCCGTACATGTCGATGGCCCCGCTTGTCGGCCGGACGCTGATCAGCGCGAGCCCGGAGCTCTTCGTCCGGGTCGAGGGCGGCACGGCAACGATGCGGCCGATCGCCGGCACCGCGCCGCGCGCGGCCGGCGGCGCGGGCGACGAGGAGATCGGGGAGCGGCTGCGCTCGGATCCGAAGGAGATCGCCGAGCACATCATGCTCGTCGACCTCTGCCGCAACGACATCGGCCGGATCTGCGAGCCGGACACGCTGCGGGTCACCGACACGATGTCGGTCGAGGCGTACTCGCACGTGCTGCACCTGGTGTCCTCGGTGGAGGGTGCGGTGCGCGCGGGGCTGGACAGCTACGCCGTGCTGGCCGCGCTGTTCCCGGCGGGGACGATGACCGGGGCACCGAAGATCCGGGCGATGGAGATCATCGAGTCGATGGAGCACAGCCGGCGCGGCCTGTACGCGGGCGCGTTCGGCCTGATCGGGCTCGGCGGCTACGTCGACCTGGCCCTGTGCATCCGCAGCCTCGTGCACGACGACGGCCGGTACACCGCGCGGGCCTCGGCCGGCGTGGTCGCCGATTCCCGGGCCGACCGCGAGTGGCGGGAGACCCTGGCCAAGCTGAGCGCCACCTACTGGGCGGTCACCGGAGAGGAATTGCTGTCATGAAGGTCTTGCTGGTCGACGCGTTCGACAGCTTCGTGCACATCATCCGGCAGTACCTGCTGAGCATCGGGGTGGATACCGAGGTGGTCCGCTCGGGCGAGCTGGGCGTCGGCGACGTCCCGGCCACCGGCGCCGGCGCGATCCTGCTCGGCCCGGGCCCCGGGCATCCGGACGACTCCGGCCACGTCGAGCTGGTGCGGGCGTACGCCGACCGGCTGCCGATCCTCGGTGTCTGCCTCGGCCATCAGGCCATCGGGCGCGCGTTCGGCGCCCGGGTGGCCCGGGCGTCGCACCTGATGCACGGCAAGACCAGCGAGGTGAGTCACGACGGGCGGGGCGTCTTCGCCGGCGTGCCCGACGGCTTCCGGGTCACCCGGTACCACTCCCTGATCGTCGACGGCGACAGCCTGGCCGGCACCGGCCTGCGGTGCAGCGCCGTCGCCGCCGACGACGGCTACGTGATGGCGCTGCGCCACGACACCCTGCCGGTCGAGTCGGTGCAGTTCCATCCCGAGAGCGTCCGCACCGAGCACGGCATGCGGCTGCTCACCAACTTCGTGAGCGGCGCGCTCGCCGTGGCGTGAGGTCAATCGGCGAGGCGCAGCACGCCGTTGTCGCGGCGCGCCCGATGGCCGGTCCAGAGCATCGTCCCGCCCCCGGCCCGGTCGAACGGGTCGGGGCGCAGCCATCGGGCGGTGCGCGTCGGCCCGCCGCCGTAGCCGCCGCCGAGCCAGTCGGCGGCCAGGTACAGCTGCCCCTCCGGCACCGGGTGCAGGTCGTCGTCGAGCACGTACCACCTGGCGTGGTGCGGGTCCGGATCGTCCGCGCCCGGCGGCGTGGCGACGCCGTGACCGTCGAACCGGATCGGCTCGCCGTGCAGCAGCTGCCCCCAGATGACCAGCTCGTCGCAGTCCAGGCTGCGCGCGGAGTACTCCGGCGGCCCGCCGGCGGGCAGCGGCCCGCCCGCGGCGTGCGTGGCGGCGGCGGCGGCCAGGACCAGGCGGCCGTGGTCGAACACCAGGCCGCCGCCGGGCGCCGGGCCCGGCACCACGTACGCCGGGTCGCCGGGCACCACCGCCCGGCCGACCCACGCCGGCGCCCGGCCGCCCGCCCGGTCGCGCCGCCGGACCAGCACCGGCAGCCCATGGCGCCGGGCCGGGCCGGCGTACTCCGGCTCCGCGATGATCAGCCGCAGGTCCGGCTGCGCGGGCGGCGACCCGTCGCGCATCGGCAGGTACGCCGCGCCGGCCTTGAGCACCGCCAGCCGCGCGACGACGGCGCCGGTGCCGGGGCGCAGCCGCAGCCCGACCAGCTCGCCGCGCCGGACGCCGCGCTCCGCGACGGCACGGGCCAGCGCGCCGGCCCGCCGGTCGAGCTCGCCGAACGTGAGCGGGCGCCCGGCGCTCAGCACGGCGGCCCGGTGCGGCGCCGCCGCGGTGATCCGGCCGAGCCGCCCGGTCGCCGTCCGGCCCGCGGCATCCGGGTGGTCGCCGGGCGACGGCGCCGGCCCGTGGTGGCGGGTCAGCTCGGTGATCTGCGCCAGGCAGCGCATCCGGCTGCCGACGAAGTAGGTGTCGGCCCAGCCGGGCGGGATCCGGCGGGTGAACGGCCAGAGGCCGTAGCGGCGTTCCGCGTTGACGACGATCCGCAGGTACTGCGGTGCTGCTGGCATCGGCGGACCTCCTCCCGATCGCGTCCGCGCAAAGCTAGTGCCGGCGGGTTCGGCCGCGGTTACCCGTGGCGGCCGTAACCGGTGCCTAACCAGCCGTCCGTAGCGTCCGCCGGGACCACATCGGAGTGCCCGGAAGGAGACGGCCGTGCCCGACACCGCTGCTTGGGAACGACACCTGGAGGGCGTGCCCCGGCTGGTCGGCCTGCCCGTCGAACGCGAGGCGGGGCCGGACGGCGGACCGGACGGCCGGGAGATCCCCGGTGGCCCGTACTCCGCCGCCGAGCTCGTCGCCGGCCTGGCCGCCCTGCTGCACCGCTACAGCGGCGAGTCCCCGCTGCTCGTCGGCCTGGCCGACGGGCAGGCGCCGGGACGGCTGACCGTGCTGCGCCTGACCGTCGACGCCGCCCGGCCGTTCGCCGAGCTGCGCGACGCGGTGCCGGACCTGACCGACGCCGCCCGGCAGCTCGGCGCCGTGACGCCGCAGCGGCTGCGCGAGCTGCGCGGCTTCGGCGCCGACCCGCAGCGGCCGTGCCACGCCGCCGTGGTCACCGCCGACACCGACACCGACACCGACACCGGCACCGACACCGGCACCGGCACCGCCGGTGCCGAGCTGACCGCCGTCGCGGGCCGGGACGGACGCTGGTACCTGGTCGCCGACGCCACCATCCCGGGCGGGGACGTCGAGCGGATCGCCGGTCATCTCGCCCGGCTGCTTGCCGCCGGCGCCGCGCCCGGCGCGCCGTCGCTGGCCCGGCTCTCCCTGCTCGACGGCGAGGAGGAGGCCCGCATCCTGCACGGCTGGAACGACACCGCCCGCCCGGTGCCCGACGAGCAGTTCCCGGCGGCCATCGCCCGGATCGCCGCCGAGGCGCCCGAGCGGGTCGCCGTCGTGTCCGGCGCCCGGTCCCTGACCTACGGGCGACTCGACCAGGACGCCAACCGGCTGGCGCAGCACCTCGCCGGCCTCGGCGTCGGCCGCGGCGACCGGGTCGGCGTGTTCTTCGAGCGCAGCCCGGAGAGCCTGCTGTCGCAGCTCGCCGTGTTCCGGCTGGCGGCGACCGCGGTGCTGCTCGACCCCGAGTACCCGGGCGAGCGGCTGGAGTTCATGGTCGAGGACTCGGCCGCGGCCGCGGTGCTGACCCGCGAGGGCCTGTCCGGGCGGCTCGGCACCCCGCCGTGCCCGGTCGTGGCGGTCGACGGCGACGCCTGGCGCGACGCGCCGGCCGTCGACCCCGGCGCCGAGGTGCACGACGAGGAGGTCTGCCACGTCGCGTATACGTCGGGCTCGACCGGGAAGCCCAAGGCCGTCCAGCTCCGGCACGGCCCGCTGCGCAACACCGCACACGTGCTGCGGGAGCAGTGCGGGCTGAGCGCCGGGGTCCGGGGGACCTGGCTGTGCTCGCCCGGCTTCGGCCTGGTGCAGGTGGACTGCTTCCCGATCCTGCTGGCCGGCGGCACCGTGCACATTCCCGAGCCGTCGGTCGCCGCCTCGCCCGAGCAGCTGCGCGACTGGCTGGTCGAGCAGCGGATCAGCCAGTCGCTGGTGCTGACCGCGATGGCCGAACGGCTGTGGACGCTGCCCTGGCCGGACGACACCGAGCTGCGCTGCATGCGGATCGCCGGCGAGCGGGTGCGCACCTGGCCCGGCCCGCGGCTGCCGTTCCACGTCCTCAACGTGTACGGGTCGGCCGAGGCGACCGTCGTGGCCACCTGTGACCTCACCGAGCTGGGCTCCGGCTCCGGCGCCGGCGCCGGCGGGCGGATGCCGCCGATCGGCCGGCCGGTGTACAACGTGCGCACCTACGTGCTGGACGCCAACCACCAGCCGGTGCCGCCGGGCGTGCTCGGCGAGCTGTACATCTCCGGCGCGAGCCTGTCCCGCGGCTACCTCAACCGGCCGGAGGCCGACGACGAGAAGTTCCTGGCCAACGACGTGCCCGGCGACCCGTACCCGGTGCTGTACCGCAGCGGGGACGTCGCCCGGTACTGGTCGGACGGCACGGTCGAGATCATCGGCCGGACCGACAACGAGGTGAAGATCCGGGGCTACCGGGTGCACCTCGGCGAGGTCGAGGGCGCGCTCGCCGAGCAGCCCGGCGTACGCCAGTGCGCCGTGCTGGCCCGCGAGGACGTGCCCGGCGAGCGGCGGCTGGTGGCGTACATCGAGCCGGACCGCGCCGCGCCGCCGCGGGTCGCCGCGGTGCAGGCCGCCCTGCGCGAGCGGCTGCCCGGGTACATGGTGCCGTCCGCGTTCGTGGTCGGCGACCTGGAGACCACGCCCAACGGCAAGATCGACCGGGCCGCGCTGCCGCCGCCGCCGCGGACCCGCCCCGACCTGTTCACCGAGTACCGCGCGCCGGCGACTCCCGCCGAGCGCGACGTCGCCCGGATCTGGGCCGACACGCTCGAACTGGACGAGGTCGGCGTCGACGACGACTTCTTCGAGCTCGGCGGCGACTCGCTGCGGGTGATGCGGATGCTCGCCGGCCTGCGCACCGAACTCGGGGTCAACCTGCGGATGTCCCAACTGGTCCGCACACCGACCGTCGCGGCGCTCGTCGGACTGCTGCCCGGCGCCGCACCGGCCGGGCGGCCGGAACCGCGGCACGACCCGCAGGCCCGGTACGAGCCGTTCGCGGTGACCGCCGCCCCTGGCGTCCGGTACGCCGAGTGGCACCAGGAGTGGCTCGACCCGGATCGGCTGGTCGAGGCGTGGCAGCGGCTGGTGGCGCAGCAGGACGCCCTGCGGCTGACCTTCGACGCCGACGGCGGCCAGCGGGTCGTACCCGCACAGGACGCGCCGCCCGGCGCGCCGCCCGTGCTCGACCTGAGCGGCCTCGACGACGCGGCCGTCGCGTCCCGCCTCGACGGGGTACGCGCCGAGCTGCTGGCCACCAGCTTCGACGGCGCCGGACCGCCGTACCGGATGCGGCTCACCCTGCTGCCGGACGAGGTGCTGGCCGTGCACCTGGCGGTGGACGCGCGCGCGAGCGACGACCGCGGCCTCGACGAGGTGCTGCCGCGCCTGCTCGCCGACCGCTACGAGGACCTGGACCTGCCCGCACCGGAGCTGACCGTCCGCGACGTGCTGACCGCGTCCGGCCGGGCGCCCGCCGCGGCGCCGCCCGCGGGCGACCCGCCGCCGTGCACCGGTCACCACCACCGGCTCGACGCCGGGATGTCGCCGGCCCTGCTGGAGGCCGCCGGCGCGCGCGGGGTCGACCCGCGGTGGCTGGTCACGGTGCTCGCCGCCGATGCCTGTGGTTCCGGTGCGCGGGTCCTGATTCCCCTCGACGAGGTACCCGAGGCCGCGCACGACGTGCTCGGCGCGCTGGAGGAGGACCGGCTGGTCGCGGTTCCGGAGCCCGGCGACTCGAGCCCGGCCGACCGCGCCGCCGAGCTGCGCGACGCGGCCGCCCGCGGTGACGCGCCGGGCGACGGTGGCCCGGTGCTCGCGGTCCGCGTCGTGAGCGAGCACGACCCGGAGCGGGAGGGCTGGGATGCGCCGGTGTTCCGGGCCAACGCCCTGTCCGGCGTCCCCCTCGACCTGACCCTGCGCCCGGGCGGCGACGCGCCGCACCTGACCTGGACCTATCAGCCCGCGGTACTGAGCCCGGAGCGCGTCGCCGGCATCGACGCCGCCGTCTGCGCCGGGCTCGCGGCGTTCACCGGAGAACTCGCCGGTGCGTGAGGCCCGCACCACATCCCGCCCCCGAGATTCAGCGAGGTGAACTTCCGATGACCGTGCTTGTCGTATTGACGGACAGCTCAACCCGGAACGAGCAGCAGCAGGCTGCCGCCCTGATCCGCCGCTCCTGCGGTGAGGTCCGGGAGCACTCGCCCAGCCTGCTCTCCACGGTAAGTGACTTGGCCGTGGTCGACCGGGCGGTGGGTCACCTGCCCCAGGTCAGGCACGTCGCCCGGGTGCAGGGCGACTACCCGCGCGCCTCGGTGCAGTCCCGGATGGGCCGGCCGAGCACCGTGGCACTGGGCGAGGCCGCGTTCGGCCCGGGCCAGTTCACGGTCATCGCCGGGCCCTGCTCGGTGGACAACCACGATCAGCTGATGGAGGTGGGCCACGCCGTCCGGGACGCCGGCGGGCACGCCCTGCGCGGCGGCGCGTTCAAGCCGCGCAGCTCGCCGTACGCCTTCCAGGGCCTCGGCCGCCGCGGCCTGGAGCTGCTCGCGGAGGCACGCCGGGTGACCGGCCTGCCGATCGTCACCGAGGTGCTCGACGTGCGTGACCTGCCCGCGATGCTGCCCTGCGTCGACATGCTCCAGGTCGGCGCCCGCAACATGCAGAACTTCGCGCTGCTGCGCGAGCTCGGCACGTTGCGGACCCCGGTCCTGCTCAAGCGCGGACTGGCGGCCAGCATCGACGAGACGCTGATGGCGGCGGAGTACATCCTGGACGGTGGCAACACCGACGTGGTGATCTGCGAGCGCGGCATCCGCACCTTCGAGACCGGGTACCGGTTCACCCTCGACATCGGCGCGGTGCCGGTGTTCAAGGAGCGCAGCCACCTGCCGATCATCGTCGACCCGAGCCACGCCGCGGGCGAGACCGCGCGGGTCATCCCGCTCGCGCTCGCGGCCGCGGCGTGCGGCGCCGACGGGATCATCGTGGAGACACACAGCGATCCCGCCGCCGCGCTGTGCGACGGCAAGCAGGCGCTGCCGACCAGCCGGCTGCCGGAGCTCATCGACGGTGTGGTGAACGTCGCGCGGGTCGCCGGGCGCACGGCCGGCCCGACGATGTCCGAGCGCAACGACCGGCAGCGGGAGCTCGTGCTGACCGGCGACCCGGCGGGCACGGTCGCCTCGGCCCGCGTGCGCTGGCGGTGACCGGTACGGCGGTCAGCGCAGGCGGTCGTCCTCGGACAGCAGCTTCGCGCCGACCGCCTTGCGGATCGCGTCGACCCGCGAGACGGCCTGGAGCTTGGCGTACACGTTGGTCAGGTGCCGCTTCACGGTGCTCTCGGTGATCCCGAGCCGGGCCGCGACCTGCCCGTTGCTGAAGGCCTTGGCGACCAGGCGCAGCACGTCGAGTTCCCGGGCGGTCAGCGGCTGCTGGGCCGGCTCGATCCGCCCGCGGGAGCCGTCCAGCCGGTCCATGGTGTCGCGCGACACCGAGAGCAGCACGTTGTCGCGGCCGCGGTTGACCGAGTGCACCGCCGCGATCAGCTCCTCGCCGGCGATGGTCTTGACCAGGAACGCGTTGGCGCCGCGCTCCAGCAGGTCGTGCACGATCGCGGGATTCTCGTGCATGGTCACGATGATCACGCGGGTCGTGGACCGGCTGCGGGCCAGCCGGTCGATGACGGCCGCCGCGCCCGGGCCCGGCATCTCCACGTCGAGCAGCAGCACGTCCGGCCGCAGGCGCTCGACCAGCGCCAGCGCGTCGTCGGAGTTGCCGGCCTCGCCGACCACCGAGCAGTCGGGATCGGTCTCCAGCAGCTCGCGCAGCCCCTCGCGGAACAGCGTGTGGTCGTCGGCGAGCACCACCCGGACCTTCCGGCGGGTAGCGCCCGGTCGGTCCGTCACGGTCCACTGCCCGGCAGCGACACGTGTACCCGGACCGTCGTGCCGCCGCTCGGATTGTCCGAGATGGACATCGTGCCGCCGATCAGCTCGACGCGCTCGCGCATCGACAGCATGCCGCCGCGGCGGAAGTCCTCGGGCCGGCGGTCGAACCCCCGGCCGTGGTCGGCCACGTCCGCCGTGACGGCCGACTCGCTGACCGACAGCGCCACCGCCAGCCGGTCGGTGCCCGAGTGCAGCAGCGCGTTGCGCACCGCCTCCTGGAGCACCACGTAGACCTCCTCGGCGATCACCCCCGGCACGCCCGCGCTGTCGCCCCGCGCGGTGTACTCGACCACGACGCCGGGCGGCACGTTGGCGTCGAGATAGCCGCGCAGTGCGTGGTCGAGGCCCTGCGGCCCGACGGACAGGCGCAGCTCGTCGGAGAGCCCCCGGGTGATCTCGATGGCGTCGCGCAGCGACTGGTCGACCCGGCGCAGCTGGCCGGCGGCGCGCTCGGTGTCGCCCTCGATGGCGCGTTCCTGGTAGATCCGGTGCAGGTCGAAGTGCTGGAGTCCGACGCCGATCGCGTGCGCGACCCGGTCGTGCAGGTCCCGGGCGATGCGGCGGCGCTCCTCGAGGTGGGAGGTGTAGACCTGTTCCAGCAGGAAGCCCACATAGGACAGCGAGCCGACGGTCACCCGCACCATGATCGCGCGGTGCAGCGTGATCGCGACGTCCCCGGCCGCGCTGGGCGAGGCGACGGTCGTGCCGGTGAAGTGTGTCAGCAGCGGGGGCAGCGCGGCCTCGAAGAGCGCGGTCGCCGCCCGCAGGGAGTGCAGCGGGTGCACGCCGTGCTCGGCGCGGTCGGTGCCGACGTCCAGGGAGACGGCCACCGATTTCGATCCGACATCGGTGGTGCCGCTGTTTCGATAATTGGCTACGTCCTCGATCACCGCCTCGGCCTGGCGCAGGGCCTGCCCTAATGCGTGCGGATCGGCGTGAATGGGATTTCCGGTGGATTCCAGCCGGGCCTCATAGGCGGCCAGGATTTCGGACCGGAGAGCAGGAGGAACACCATGCTCCGATGCGTCGACCCTCGCCCCGACCACAACACCTCTCAGCGTGCCCCCCGTAAGGCGAGCGCTAAATCCGACCCCTGCCTCGTAGTTTCCGTCAGCGCTCAAGCCGATGCAAACCTGAGAAGTACCGATATGTGGGCGATGTACTGGGTCGCCATGAAAATTCGGTAGGGCCATCGACGGCGGAAAACGTCGTCCCGGCCGGCCGGCGTGCACACCACCCACGCCAGTACCACGGCGCCGAGCAGGACCAGCCAGGAGGCGAGGCGCACGGTCGGCGGCGAGTCGGCGGCCAGCACCACGAAGCCGCCCGCGACGGCGCCCGCGACCAGCGCCATGACCCGGCGGGCGCGCCGCTCACCGAGCAGGATCGGCAGCGTACGGCGCCCGGCCAGGCGATCGCCCCGGACGTCCGACAGGTCCTTGGTGACGCCGCCGACCGCCATCCACAGTGCCATCATCACCGGGAACAGCAGCAGGTGCTTCTCCGGCCGGCCGCCCGCGGACACCACGCCGGCCGCATAGGTCAGCAGGCCGGCCAGCACGACGGCCACCACGGCCTGCGCGGTCACCCGCTTCAACGGCGCCGGCCCCATCGAGTACGCCCAGCCGAGCAGCAGCTGCCCGGCGCCAAGCAGAACCAGCAGCGGCGACACCGCCGCGGCGACCGCCAGCCCGGCGACGGACAGGCCGCAGGCGATCCGGCTCGCCGCGGCCGGGCTCAGGTCACCCCGGGCGATCGGGCGCGCGGAGCCGTTGGCGCGGTCCTCCACGATGTCGCCGATCCCGTTGACCAGATAGATGGCCCAGGTCAGCAGGAACCAGGCGGCGGCCCCGGCGACGATGGCCGGCCCCGGCGCGGCGCCGCTGAGCAGGGCGAGCGCGGCGGCGGTCGCGAAGCGCAGCACGAAGATCAGCTGAACCTGCGGCCGGGCCTCGCGAAGCGACAGCCACAGCGCCCGCACGTACCGGAAAGCCGCCGCACGTTCCTTCGGCATGATGCATTCCCTTCGTCGTAGCGGCGCGCCCACCCCGAAAGTCGTAGTCGTACTGCGACCTGCGTCCGCAGGAGTACCCACTTCGGGGCGTGCTACTTGTCTGCCCGAATTCGCGGTTCCTAGCGTGAGCGGCATGAGCTCCGTCGCATCCGAAACAGTCTTGACGAATACGGAAGGACGGCCGATGTACCGCGACACCACCCCCCTCATGGTTGTACGAAGCCTCGGTGATTTCTCGGTGACGATTGCCGGGACACCAGTGGAATCCTGGCGCGCCGGAAAGGCCCGTAACCTCTTTCAATTCCTTTTGTTCAACCGGGGTCAGGTGGTGCCGCGGGACCGCCTCTACGAGGTGCTGTGGCCGGACGGCGACGGCGACCGGTCCACCTCGCTCAAGGTCGCGGCGCACGCCCTGCGCCGCATCCTCGGCACCGACGAGGTCAGCATCTCCTACCAGGACGTCGGCTACCTGCTGCGCTGCGAGGGCGTGTGGATCGACATCGAGCAGTTCGAGGCGGCCATCGAGGCGGCCCGCGCCGCCGAGCGCGACGGCGACCCCGGCGGAGCCCTCGCCGCGCACCACCGGGCGATCACCCTCTACCGGGGCGACTTCCTGGACGGCGAGGCGGTGCAGTGGGCCGAGGAGCAGCGCCAGTGGGCCCGCTCGATGGTCCTCGGCTCGCTCAACCACCTGCGCGCCGACGCGATGCGCCGCAGCGACCCCGGTGCCGTGATCACCTGGTGCCGGCGGATCCTGTCGATCGATCCGTTCCTCGAGGAGGCGTACCAGAACCTCTTCGTGGTGCACGGCATGCTCGGCGAGCTGGGCCAGGTGCGCAACTGGCACGACCTCTGCGCGCAGCGGCTGCGGGACGGGCTCGACGCCGCGCCGTCGCACCGTACCCGGAAGATCTTCGAACTGGCGCTCTCCGGCCGGCTGCTCGGCTCCGAGCCGGCGCCCGCCGCGCCCTCGCTCCAGCCGGTCTCCCTGACCGCGTAACCGCCGGGGAACCGCCGCGTCCCACAGTCGGGCACCACACCACGACAGCCGGGAGGATGGGATGAGCGAGCAGGTCGTGCTGATCGCCGAGGAAATCGCCGCCGAGGCGCGGGACGCGCTGGCCGACGACTTCGACGTACGCCACGTCTCCGGTACCGACCGCGCGGCGCTGCTCGCGGCGCTGCCGGAGGCGGACGCGATCATCGTCCGCAGCGCGACCCGGGTCGACGCCGAGGCACTCGCCGCCGGTCGCCGGCTGTCCGTTGTCGCCCGCGCGGGCGTCGGCGTCGACAACATCGACGTCGAGGCGGCCACCGACCGCGGGGTGCTGGTCGTCAACGCGCCGACCGCCAACGTCGTCTCCGCCGCCGAACAGGCGGTCGCGCTGCTGCTCGCCGTCTCGCGGCACACCGTCAACGCCGGCACCGCCCTGCGCGAGGGGCGCTGGGAGCGGTCCCGGTACACCGGGGTCGAGATCGCCGGCAAGACCGTCGGCGTCATCGGGCTGGGCCGGGTCGGCGTGCTGTTCGCGCAGCGGATGGCGGCCTTCGGCGCCCGGCTGATCGGGTACGACCCGTACGCCACCGCCGAGCGCGCGGCCCGGGTCGGCGTCAGCCTGGTCACGCTGGACCAGCTCCTGGCCCGCAGCGACTTCATCTCGCTGCACGTACCCCGGACGCCCGAGACGACGGGCCTGCTCGGCGCGGCCGAGCTCGGCCGGGTGAAGCCGGGCGTGCGCATCGTCAACACCGCCCGGGGCGGCCTCGTCGACGAGGACGCGCTGGCCGCCGCCATCACCGGCGGCCGGGTGGCCGGCGCCGGCATCGACGTGTTCGCCGCCGAACCGTGCACCGACTCGCCGCTGCTCGACCTCGACGCCGTCGTCGCCACGCCGCACCTGGGCGCCGCGACGGCGGAGGCACAGGCCAAGGCCGGGGTGATGGTCGCCGAGAACGTACGCCTGGCGCTGCGGGGCGACCCGGTCGCCGACGCGGTCAACCGGCCGGCCGGGCGCGCCGCCACACCCGCCGTGGGCTGATTCGGCCCTGATGTCCCGCTCGGCGCGGATGCCGCCCGTTTCCTTGCCCGGTGTTTGAGGACGGCCTGAGGTTGTCTTGAGGTAGCGGCCCGATCTGGTCGGGCATGAACGCGACCTTGGAGCTCCTCCCCACCGCCGGCACCGACAACCTCTCCCTGAACTGGGAGCAGACCACCGCCGACGTCGAGCTGACCGTGGTGGTCCCGTTCTACAACCCGGGCCCGGCGCTGCGCCGCACGGTCGAGCGCCTGGTCGCCTGCCTCACCGACGCCCGGGTCGCCTTCGAGGTGATCGCGGTCTCCGACGGTTCCACCGACGGCTCGGCGCAGACCCTCGGCGGCCTGGCCGGCGTCCGGGTCATCGACATCCCGATCAACCAGGGCAAGGGCGCCGCGCTGCACCGCGGCTTCGCCTCCGCCCGCGGCGCCTGGATCGGCTTCGTCGACGCCGACGGCGACATCGATCCGCAGCACCTGGTCGACTACCTAGCCGTCGCCCGTACCGGCGGCCACGCCGTGGTCTACGCCGACAAGCGCCACGCCGGCTCGGTCAGCGGCGCGTCCGGCTTCCGCAAGCTGGTCTCGGTCAGCTACTCGACGCTGGTCACCGGCCTGTTCGGCCTCGACGTCCGCGACACGCAGACCGGCTGCAAGATCGTGCGCCGGGACGTGCTGGCGACCGTGCTGCCCCGTCTGCGGGAGCGCCGCTTCGCCTTCGACCTGGAGCTGTTCGTCGCGGCCGGCGCCGCCGGCATCGACGACCTGAAGGCGCTGCCGGTCCGGCTCGAGGAGCGGGTCGCCGGCTCGACGGTCACCACCAAGAGCATCGTGCGCACCATCCGCGACACGTTCGTCATCTACGGCCGCCTCCGCGACAACCACTACCGCCCCACCGCCGCCCCGGCCCGCCCCCTCGCGCACGCGGCCTGAGGCCCGCTGATGATGACGTCGTAGCTCTGCCGAACGCCCGGGATGGTCAGGCAGGGCACACTTCGTCGAAGGCGATCGGGAGGTGGATCGGGCCGCGCAGCACGGGACTGGGCCGGTACGGGGGCGGGTCGGCGAGCACGCGGGGATTCCGTAGCCGTTTGGCGAGCTGGGTGAGGGCGAACTGTGCCTCCAGCCGGGCCAGCGGGGCGCCGAGGCAGTAGTGGATTCCGGTGGCGAACGACAGGTGGACGGTGTCGGTGCGGTCGGGGTCGAACCGGTCCGGGTGCGGGAACTGTTCCGGGTCGCGGTTGCCCGAGGCGAGCATCACCGCGATCGGGTGGCCCTTGCGGATCGTGGTGTCGCCGATCGCGATGTCGGCGACCGCGGTCCGGAACGGCAGGATGTGCACTGACGGCTCGTAGCGCAGCAGCTCCTCGACCAGGCGGATGCTGAAGCCCGGTTCGGTGCGCAGCCGCTGGAGAACCTCGGGGTGGCGCTGCAGGGTCAGCCAGCCGTTGGTGATCAGGTTGACGGTGGTCTCGTGGCCCGCGACCAACAGCAGCATCAGCGTGGAGAACAGGTCGCCGCCCTCCAGGCGCCCGTCCGGGCCGTCGTCGGTGAGGTAGCCGGAGATCATGTCCTCGCCGGGCTCGGCACGGCGGCGCTGCGCCAGCTCGAACAGGTAGTTCGACATGTGCTGCCGCGCGTCGGTGCGTGCCTGGAGCTGCTCGGGCGTGGGTCTGGCCAGGGCGTTGACGATCGGGTCCACCCAGGCGCTGAACCGGGGCTCGTCCTCGGGTGGCACCCCGAGCAGGTGGCAGATGACCGCCACCGGAAAGGGATACGCCACGTCATCGACGAGGTCGGCGCCCTGCTTGTCGGCGAGATTGTCGATGAGCCCGGTGACGATGGCCTTCAGCGCCGGTGCCATCTTGTCGATCAGGTCGGGCCGGTGCGGCGGGCCGAACTGGCGCATCGCGACGCGGCGCAGTGTGTCGTGCCGGGGCGGGTCACTGACGAGGAAGCTGGGCGGTGCGCCGCCGGGCCCTTGCGCGGGCGGTAGTTTCGCGGCGAACTCCGGTAGCAGGTTGGTCAGGTCCGAGCTCAGGCGCGGGTCGTGCTGGAGCGCGTAGATCTCGCGGAAGGTGCTGACCACGAACGTGCCGTCGGCTTCCTGCCATACCGGCTGGGAGCGCAGCTTCTCGTACAGCGGCCACGGGTCGGCCCGGTTGGCGAAGTCGAGGATCTGGTCGTAAAGGCTGGGTTCGGTCATCGTTGTTCCTGCTCAGTGCCGGCGGGCGGTGCGGACGAGGGTGGCGCGGCGCTCGCTGGGGTCGTGGCCGGTGACCACGACGGTCGCGTCGCGGCCCGGGCGTGCGATCTCCGGGAACTCGGCGGGTACCGGGGTGCGGTCCGGCGGCGGATCGATCATGTCGTACGGGGGCGGGAACGGCGCCGCCTGCTCGATCAGCTGCTGGTAGAAGCCGAGCCACTTGCCCTGGTTCCAGCTGACCGCGCCGACGACGCGGCCCTTGTAGCCGTACGCGGCGACGAAGTGGCGGCTTTCCACGGAGCCCTGCGTGATGGCGATCTGATCCGCCATCGGTGGCACACCCACCGACTTGATGTTGTGGCCGAATTGCAGCGACCAGAACGCCGACACCTCCAGGTGCGGCCAGCGGTCGCTCCCGCTGCTGATCATGTTGTGCGCGGCGACCTCGGCCTGGGTGACCGCGTTGCCCCAGTGCTCCATGGACAGGAACTGGTAGCCGAACATCGGCTGCGGCTGGCGCGCCACGTCCCCGGCGACGAACACGTTGTCGGTCACGAGGCCGTTGGCGTCGAACGCGCGGCAGCCCGCGTCGCAGGCCACCCCCCAGACGCCGACGGCCAGGCCGGAGCCCTCGAGCCACTCCACGTTGCGGATGCCGCCGAGCGCGACCACGGCCACGTCGACGTCGATGGTGGTGCCGTCGGACAGCTGCGCCCGGCGCAGCCTGCCGTCCTCGCCCCGCAGCGAGTTGAGCCTGGTGTTGGTACGCAGGTCGACGCCGTGCTCGCGCATGATCCCCGCCGAGATCCGGCCGATCACCCCACCCAGCGCGCCGACCAGCGGGGCGGGCCCGGCCTCGGCCACGGTCACCGGGATGCCCAGGTCCACGCAGACCGAGGCCATCTCGGAGCCGGTGAACCCGGAGCCGATGATCAGCACCCGATTCGGCTTGTTCATCAGCCGCTCGCGCAGCACGGCGGCGTCGGCTTGGGTGCGGATCGTGAACACGCCGTCGAGCGCGGCCTCCTGGGGCACGGGCCACGGGCGGGCCCGCACCCCGGTGCTGATCAGCAGCCGGTCGAACCCGACCTCCTGCCCGTCGGCGAGGCTCACCACGTTGCGTTCCAGGTCCAGCGCGGTCGCGGCGACGCCGCGCTTCCAGTCGGCGTCGATCTCGCGCCGCCGCGGCAGCGCGGTGTCGGCCGAGTGGGCCCAGCCGAGTTGCACCTGCTTGGACAACGGCGGCCGGTCGTAGGGCTCGTCCGGCTCGTCGCCGATCATGGTCAGCGAGCCGGTGAACCCCTCGGCACGCAGCCGCTCCGCCGCCTTCAACCCGGCCAGCGACGCACCCACGATCACGATGCGGCCCTCGCGGCGCAAGGGTTCGCCCTTGGCCGCCGCCATCGTCTCCACCGGCGGCGGTGCCGGCAGATCGGCCACGTCGACCTGCAGTGCCTGCACCGGGCAGGCCGCGGCTGCCCGCAGGACCTTCTCCCGCAGCTCGTCGGGGGGCGCCGGGTCGAACATCAGCGCCTCGTCGCCGACCATCCGGAACGCCTCCGGGGCGAGGAACGCGCACTGCGCGTACCCCTCGCACTTGGTCAGGTCCACCACTACATGCATCGCTCCAGGCTAAGCGGCCAGCCAGGCGAATCGGCACAGAACGGCCCTTCCGGGTACCGTACCGGGCCTGTGCCTCAGCATTCCCGGTAGGCGAGGTAGGCGAGCCAGTCGCCGTGTGCGGTGATGTCGGGTGCGCCCTCGACGGCGGCGGTCTCGCAGAGGAAGCCGGTGACGGAGGTGCCGTCGGCGAGCCGCACCTTGCCCAGGACCATGGGTTCCGGCAGGGCGGCGAGGAACGGGCCGAGCGCGGCCGGGGGAAGCTCCCACACCTCGCCCTCGATACTCGCGCCGCCGGCGGCGACCCGGACCAGGCCCGGCTTCGGCGGTTCGGTGGGCAGGGCGTGCAGGCGGTACTCCGGTGCGGTGCGGACCCGGCCGGCGTAGCGGGCGCCGACGGCGGTGAGCTGCGAGTTGAGCGGCTGGCCGGTCAGGTGCGCACCGACGACGAGCAGCCGTAGGCCGGCGGCGGCCGGTGCCGGCGCGGGTGAACCGGTCAGCAGCGCGGCGACGCCGGCCGCGACCGCGTCGGCGAAGCCGCGGGTGATCACCTGGACGCCGAAGGGCCCGTCGCCGGTCTCGCCGGCGGGTACGGCGACGGCGGCGAGGCCGAAGAGGTTGCAGAAGTTGGTGTACGTGCCGACGAGCGCGTTGACGCCGACCGGATCCGCGGCGACCTCCGCGATGGTGGGGTGGATCGGGGCGGTGGGCAGCAGCAGCGCGTCCGCGTCGCCCCACTCGGCCATCGCCTCCCCGCGCAGCTTCTCCAGGCGCTCGGTGTCGGCGACGAGCACGTGTGCGGGGATGTCCCGGGCCGCGGAGATGATCGCCCCGACGGTCGGGTCGACGCCGTCGGGGTGCTCGTCGATGAAGGCGCCGACGGCGGCGTAGCGTTCGGCGACGAAGCCGCCGCTGTAGAGCAGTTTCGCGGCGTCGAGGAACGGTGCGAGCCGGATCGGCCGCAGCCGGGCGCCGCCGGTCTCCAGGATCTTTGCCGCCTGTTCGAAGGCGTCGCGCCACTCCTCGGACAGGGCGGTGAGCTCGTCGCGGTCCGGAACCGCGACCACCGGCTGAGGCGGGGCGGCGAGGGGCGCGTCCGCCGGCCACACCGCATCGCTCATGATCGTGATCGCTTGTTGCGCCGCGCCGAGGGTGCGGGCGAAGACGGTGACGCAGTCGAGGCTGCGGCAGGCGGGCACGACCCCCTCGGTGGGCACCAGGCCGCGGGTCGGCTTGATACCGACGATGCCCTGGAAGGCGGCCGGCACCCGCCCGGAGCCCGCGGTGTCGGTGCCGAGCGCCAGGTCGGCGATGCCCAGCGCCACGACCACGGCCGATCCGGAGCTGGATCCGCCGGAGACCCGCCGCGGATCGCGGGCGTCGCGCACCGCGCCGTACGGGCTGCGGGTACCGACGAGCCCGGTCGCGAACTGGTCCAGGTTGGTCTTGCCCAGCACGATCGCGCCCGCGTCGACGAGCCGCTGGACGGCCGGTGCGCTGCGCGACGGCAGGTAGGCGTACCCCGGGCATCCCGCCGTCGTCTCGAGCCCGGCCACGTCGATGTTGTCCTTGACCGCCAGCATCGACCCGGCGAGCGGCAGGGTCTCGCCCGCCGCCAGGCGTGCCTCCAGGGCCGCCGCCTCGGCCAGCACGTCCTGTTCGTCGCGCAGGGTGATCCACGCTTCGGGTCGCTCGCCGAGGGCGAGCCGGGCGTAGGCGTCACGGACGCGGTCCTGCGGGGTCATGCGGTGGTCCTTCCGGCGAGAACGAGCAGCGGGCTGCCCGGCGCCACCTGGCTGCCGGGGGTGACGAGGACGTCGGCGACCTCGCCGTCCTGCGGTGCGGTGACCACACTCTCCAGCTTCATGGCCTCCAGCGCGAGCAGCGGCTGCCCGGCGGTGACCCGGTCGCCGGGGCGCACGTCGATGCGCCACACGCTGGACATGAACGGCGCCTCGATCAGCACACCGCCGTCGGGAACGGTCACCTCGCCGGCGGCCGGCGGCGCCTCGGGCTCGGGCCGCGGGTCGAACTCACCGGCGGCGGCCCACGCCTCCCGCTCCTGCCCGAAGGCGGCGGCCTGCGCCGCCCGGAAGTCCGCGATGGAGGCGGCGTTCGCGGCGAGGAAGTCCTCGTGGTCGGCGAGCCGGAAGGTGCCCTCGTCGATGCGCAGCCGGTGCCGCCCGGCCGCGACGTCGGCGCGCAGGTCGAGCAGCTCCTCGGCGCCGACCGGGTACCAGGAGATCCGGTCGAAGTGGCGCAGCAGCCACGGGTCGCCGGGTTCGCGCCGCCACCGGTTCCACACCTGCACGGTGCGGCCGACGAACTGGTAGCCGCCGGGCCCCTCCATGCCGTAGACGCACAGGTAGGCGCCGCCGATGCCGACCGCGTTCTCCGGCGTCCAGGTGCGGGCCGGGTTGTACTTCGTGGTGACGAGGCGGTGCCGCGGGTCGAGGGGGGTGGCGACCGGGGCGCCGAGGTAGACGTCGCCGAGGCCGAGGACGAGGTAGCTGGCGTCGTAGACGGTGCGGTAGACGTCGTCGACGCTGTCGAGGCCGTTGACCCGGCGGATGAACTCGATGTTCCACGGGCACCAGGGTGCGTCGTCGCGGACGCCGGCCATGTAGCGGGCGATCGCCTCCCGGGTGGCCGGGTCGTCCCAGGACAGCGGCAGGTGCACCGTCCGGCTGGGCACGGCGAGCTCGCGGGTGGCGGGCAGTTCGTCCTCGATCTCGCGGACCAGGCCGAGCAGCCGGCGTACGGGCAGGCGGCCGGGGTCGACGTGGATCTGGAGCGACCGGATGCCGGGGGTGAGGTCGACGACGCCCGGCAGGCCCTCGGCGCGGAGCCGGTCCATCAGCGCGTGCCCGCGCATCCGCAGGCCGAGGTCGAGGGTCATCGGCCCGTACTCGACGAGCAGGTTGTCGTCGCCGGAGCGGCGGTAGGTGACCGCCGGTGCGGTGTCGGTGTGCTCGCGGCGGGCGAGGACGCCGTCGTCGCCGGTGGTCAGCGGCGTCACCGGGGCCAGTGGCCGGGCACGCAGTCGCAGGGCGGTGTCGTCGGAGACGGGCACGAACCGGACGGTGTCGCCGGGGCTGAGCTGGCCGAGTTTCCAGCGTTCTGCGGTGATCACGGTGGCCGGGCAGACGAATCCGCCGAGGCTGGGGCCGTCGGGCCCGAGCAGGATGGGCACGTCGCCGGTGAAGTCGACGGCGCCGACCGAGTACGGGGTGTCGTGGATGTTCGACGGGTGCAGCCCGGCCTCGCCGCCGTCGGTGCGCGCCCAGCGCGGTTTGGGGCCGACCAGGCGCACGCCGGTGCGGGCGGAGTTGAAGTGGACCTGCCACTGCGCGGCGTAGAACGCGTCGATGTCCTCGCGGAGGAAGAACTCGGGTGCGGCGTGCGGCCCCTCGGTGACGGCGATCCGCCAGTCCCGCCCGATGCTCGGGCGCTGGTCGAGGGGCACCGGGCCGGCGACCGGCCCGGTGGGTTCGCGGTGGCGCAGGACGTCGCCGAGGCGCAGGGTGCGCCCGCCGTGGCCGCCGAACTGGCCGAGGGTGAAGGTGGCGGCGCTGCCCAGGTACTCCGGCAGGTCGAGGCCGCCGGCGACCAGGATGTAGCTGCGCAGCCCGCCGTCGGCGGCCTTGCCGACGTCCAGCACGCCGCCGGCCGGTACGTGCACGGGCGTCCAGCGGGGTACGGGCACGCCGTCGACGGTGACCGGCGCGGCGGCGCCGGTGACGCAGACCTGGGCCGCCGCGGTGAAGCGCAGGGCCGGGCCGTCGACGGTGCATTCCAGGCCGGGTGCGCCCTCGGGGTTGCCGAGGGCGCGGTTGCCGAGGCGGAACGAGAGGTCGTCCATCGGCCCGGACGGCGGGACACCGACCTCCCACAGGCCGGTACGGCCGGGCCAGTCCTGCACCGCGGTCAGCGTGCCGGGTCGTTCGACGAC
Organism: Amorphoplanes digitatis; assembly: GCF_014205335.1. Taxonomy (NCBI): domain Bacteria; kingdom Bacillati; phylum Actinomycetota; class Actinomycetes; order Micromonosporales; family Micromonosporaceae; genus Actinoplanes; species Actinoplanes digitatis. The sequence goes on from NZ_JACHNH010000001.1 coordinate 2,978,502, forward strand.
GATGCGCGGCTCGGCGTCGTGCACGCCGGCGAGGGTGGCGGTGCAGTGCCGGGCGGCCAGCACGCTCTCGTCGGCGGCCGCGGCGCGCAACAGGCCGAGGTTGGTCTCGATGCCGTCCACGCGGGTGGCCGCGAGGGCGGTGCGGAGCTTCGCGTACGCCTCGTCGCGGGTGGCGCCGGTGACGATGACCTTGGCGAGCATCGGGTCGTACGAGGTGGACACCTCGGTACCGGCCTCCACCCAGCCGTCGACGCGCACGTCGTCCGGGAACCGCACGCTGGTGACCAGGCCGGCGCTGGGGCGGTGCCCCTGTGTCGGGTCCTCGGCGTAGACGCGGGCCTCGACGGCGGCACCGGCCGCCCCGCGCGGGGTGTCGAGGACGGTGTCGTCGCCCTGAGCGAGGCGCAGCATCCACTCGACGAGGTCGACGCCGCAGGTCTCCTCGGTGACCGGGTGCTCGACCTGTAGGCGGGCGTTCACCTCGAGGAACGAGGCCTGTTCGCGTTCGGCGTCGTAGACGAACTCGACGGTGCCCGCCGAGCGGTAGTCCACTCCCGCGCACAGCGCCGCCGCCGAGGTGTGCAGCAGCTCGCGGACCGCGTCGGGCAGACCCGGCGCGGGCGCTTCCTCGATCACCTTCTGGTTGCGCCGTTGCAGGCTGCAATCGCGGTCGCCGAGCACGACCACGCGGCCGGCGCCGTCGCCGAAGACCTGCACCTCGACGTGGCGGGCGCGCTGCACGAACCGTTCGAGGAACACGCCGCCGCTGCCGAAGCTGGCCACGGCCATCCGTTCGACCCGGTCGTACGCCGCGATCAGCTCGGCGGAGCTGTGGCAGGCCTGCATGCCGATGCCGCCGCCCCCGCCGGTGGCCTTGACCATGACGGGGTAGCCGATGCGCTCCGCGGCGTCCAGGGCCTCGTCGAGGCCGGAGAGCAGGCCGGTTCCGTCGATCATCGGCACTCCGGCGGCCTGTGCCAGGCTCCGGGCGGTGTGCTTGGCGCCGAACGCGGTGAGTTGCGCCGGGGTGGGGCCGACGAACGCGAGCCCGGCCTCTTCGACGGCGGTGGCGAATCCGGCGTCCTCGGAGAGGAAGCCGTAGCCGGGGTGCACGGCGCCGGCGCCGGTGGACAGCGCGGCGTCGAGCACCCGGTCGACGAGCAGATAGCTGTCGCGGGCCGGTGCGGGGCCCAGGCGCACGGCCAGGTCGGCCATCCGCACGTGCGGGGCGGCCCGGTCCGGGTCGGAGAAGACCGCGACGGTCTTGAGGCCCATCCTCTCCGCGGTGCGGATGATCCGGCAGGCGATCTCGCCGCGGTTGGCGACGAGCAGGGTGTCGAACATGGGAGCGGGCCTTTCTGCGCCGGAGGTCAGGAGGACGTGACGACCATGCGCACGGGCGTCGGGTCGAAGCCGTTGCACGGGTTGTTGATCTGCGGGCAGTTCGACACCAGCACCAGGACGTCCAGCTCGGCGCGCAACGCGACGCGTAGGCCCGGCGCGGAGATGCCGTCGACGATGCCGAGGCTGCCGTCCGGGTCGACCGGGACGTTCATGTACCAGTTGATGTTGCTGACCAGGTCGCGTTTGCCGAGCCCCCACTTCGCGCCCTCGGCCAGGAAGTTCTCGACGCAGGCGTGCTGGTGCTTGGTGTGGTGGCCGTACCGGAGTGTGTTGGACTCGCGGCTGCAGGCGCCGCCGACGGTGTCGTGCCGGCCGACCTCGTCGGCCACCACCGTCATCAGCGGGCGGCCCTCGCTGGAGCGGAGCACGCTGCCGGTGGTGAGGAAGATGCCGCCCTGCGCGGCCAGGGTGTCCTGGGCCGAGTACCGCTCGGCGGTGTCGTCGGCGCGGTAGATCAGGCAGTCGACGGCCTGGTTGCCGTGCAGGTCGACGATGGTCAGCACCTGCCCGCGGCGCACGATCGCCGACCACGGCGCGCGCGCCGCGACGGTCTGGTCGAGGACGATCGTGCCCGGCGTCAGCGCGGGCGATTCGGCGGCGGAGACGGTCATGCGATCCCCCGGGCGGTGAGGTAGTCGGCGGTGTTCGCGAAGGCGCGCTCGCCCTCCGGCGAGCGGGACCAGAGCGGGTCGGTGTGCGCGGTGGGCGATCCGCTCCAGGCCCTGATCTCGACGGGAGAGCAGGTGTACGCCTCCCGCGGGTCGAGCGGGTGCGGGACGTTTGCCAGCAGCACCGTGACCGGCATCTCGGCACGCAGTTCGACAGTGGCTCCCGGTCCGGCCGGGCCGAGCCGGGTGAACGTGCCGTCGTCGCCGACCCGGACCCCCTGGAAGAAGGAGATGCTCGGCGGCAGATCGCGGCGGGTTAGCCCGTGTTTGGCGGCGGCGAGGGTGAACAGTTCCCGGCCGGCCGGCGACGGGCCGTGCGCGCTGCCGTCGCCGTACCTCTCGGTGTTGCCGGCCCGGGTGGTCGTGCCGCAGAAGGTGTCCGAGCGGTCCCGCGCCCCGGCGGTGACCGAGGCGAGGACCCGGCCCTGGTCGGAGAGGAGCAGGTGGCCCTCGCCGACGTAGGCCTGCCACAGCACCTTCACGGTGTCGGCGACGTTGAGCCGTTCCCACGGTTCGTCGGCGTTGAACAGCAGCACCGAGACGCAGGCGTCGCCGTGCAGGTCGGTCAGGCGCAGCGTGGTTCCGCGGGCGAGCCGCCTGCTCGCGTAGCCGCCGCCGGGAATGGTCTCGGCCCAGGTGAGGTTCTCGCCGAGCCGGGTGGCGGGCACGATCGGCATGCAGTCGACGACGGTTCCGCCCTGTGCGCGGGCGTGTTCGCGGGCTCCCGCGGTGGTCGCGGTGCTCACGCGGTCTCTCCCTCGAGAGCGGCGGGGACGACGGCCGGGAACGACAGCCGCGGGTTCAGGGCGTGTGCGCGGCTGCGGTAGCGCAGGTAGGCGAGGCCGCCAAGGAGCAGGGCGCCGCCGACGAACAGCAGCGAGAAGTAGTGCAGGTACCAGTGGGTGCCGGCCGGGTCGTAGACCTCCTGCCGCGGCCAGCCGAGATTGAGGATCATGCCGATGCCGTAGACGACGGCCACCACGTTGACGACGATCCCGAACCGGCCGAGCGCGAACAGCCGGCCGCCGCGTTCGGTACCCGTCGCCTCCTCGCCGTTCGGCCAGCCCTTGCGGCGGCGGAGCAGCAGCGGGATCGTGACCAGGGCGTAGGCGATGTAGAGCATCACGATGCAGACGCTGGTGACGGCGGTGAACAGGGCCGCCTGGCCGATGTTGACGAGCAGTACCGCGATCGCGCCGACCCCGACGACGATCGCCGGCACCGTCGGAGTTCCGGTGCGCGCCGGCACCCTGCTCAGGGCGGCGGAGAACGGCAGGACGCCGTCGCGGGCCATCGAGAAGATCATGCGGCTGCCAGCGGTCTGGATGGCGAGCGTGCAGACCGCGACGGCGATGGCGACGTCGATCAGCAGGATCCGGCCGCCGGTCTCGCCGAGGCGGCCGGTCAGCACGTAGGGCAGGCCTTCGGTGGCGAGCCGGCCGTCGGTCAGGCTCGGCGCGGCCATCAGGGCGGCCAGCAGCATCAGGCCGCCGCCGATGCCGGCGGCGGCGAGCGCGCGCAGGATCGTCCGCGGTGCGGTGTGCCGCGGGTCGCGGGTCTCCTCGCTGAGCTCGCCGGCGCTGTCGAAGCCGACGACCACGTACGCGGCCATCAGCGCCGAGACCAGGAACGGGCCGACGTACGCGAGGCCGCTGCCGGCGTCACCGGTGTCGAAGACGACGCCGGGCCCGCGCTCGGCGTTGACCAGCAGCAGCACCACCACCGCGACCACGCCGATGATCTCCAGGGTGACGCCGGTGCTGTTCACCACGGCCATGAGGCGGACGCCGAGGATGTTCACCAGGGTGGTCAGCGCGATCAGGATGGAGCCGAGGATGACGGCGTTGGTGGCGCCGCTCGTCGACGTGAGTGCCGGGTCGCCGCCGACGAGCTGGAACCCGGACCAGATCGAGGGGAGCACCACCTGCAACGCGATCGCGGCGGCCGCGACCGTCACGATCTGGGCAATGATCATGACCCAGCCGGCGAACCAGCCGACCGTTGCGTTGGCCAGCCGCCGCGACCACTGGTAGATGCAGCCGGACAGCGGGTAGCGGGCGGCCAGCTCGGCGAAGTTGAGCGCCACCATGAACTGGCCGGCGAAGACCAGCGGCCAGGTCCAGAAGAAGGCCGGGCCGCCGAACGAGAATCCGAAGGCGAAGAGCTGGAAGACGGTGGTGAGGATCGAGACGAAGGAGAACCCTGCGGCGAACGACGCGTAGCTGCCGAGACCGCGGCGCAGCTCCGGCTTGTACCCGAAACCGCGCAGGTCGGCGGCGTCGGTCTTGTCGCTCGGGGGTGGTGCCGACAGTACGGGGGTAGTTGACATGACCGCCTCCTCGGGCCGGAATACCTGTCAAGTGACAGGCTGGGGGAGGCGTCCATCGACGAGGGTTTCTGCGCCGTTAATCTTGGGTTTCCGGGTGTGTCGCCGGCGTTACCACGCCGCCCGGCCGGTGCTGACCGCACCACATGCGACGATGCAGGCGTGAGCCCCTCGCCCTCGACACCGACCGCCGGTCGGCCCCGCTCCGGCGCCCGGCGCCTCCCGGACGCCACCGCCCGCGAGGAGATCCTCGACGCCGCCGCCGAACTCTTCGTCCGGCGCGGCTATGCCGCCACCTCCACCCGGCTCATCGCCGAGACCGTCGGCATCCGCCAGGCGTCGCTCTACTACCACTTCGCCAACAAGGAACAGATCCTCGCCGAACTGCTCGAGGCCACCGTCCGCCCGACCCTCACCCACGCCGAGGAGCTCGCCGGCCAGGACCCGGACCCCGCGGCCGCCCTGCACGACCTGGTGAAGTACGACGTCGGCGTCCTGCTCGGCGCCCGCTGGAACGTCGGCATCCTCTACGCCCTGCCCGAGGTCGCCACCGAACCCTTCACCCGGTTCCGCCGCGAACGCGAACGGCTGCGCCTGACCTACCGCACCCTCGCGGCCGCGGCCGCCGCCGCAGACATCGACGACACCGACATCATCGGCGACCTGGTCTTCGGCCTTGTGGAAAGCGTCATCGAGATGCGCCGCGAGCTGCCCGACCTCGCCCCGCCCGAGAAACTGCAACGCGCGGTCACCGCCGCCGCCCTGCGCCTCGTCGGAGCAGCCACGAACCGGCCCGGCTAGCCCGCCGGCACCGGTTCGTGCAGGCGGCCGATCAGGGCGTCGCCGACCCGGGCGGTCTCCTGCTTGTAGGGGGTGTCGGAGAGCACGAAGTGGCTGATGCCCAGGTCGGCGTAGCGGCGCAGGGCCGCGGCGACGTCGTCGGCCGACCCGACCAGCCACGTCGTGCCGGCCCCGCCTCCGCCGTAGCGGCCCGGCGCCGTGTACAGGCAGGTGTCCAGCACGTCGCCGCGGTCGGCCAGGTCGAGCAGGCGCTGCTGGCCGACCGCGGGCCCGCGCTGCCGGTGCGGCCACCGGCCGGCGCCGGCCGCCGAGCGTGCGGCCTGGTCGGCGACCTTCGCCTCGGCGTCACGCCACGCCTCCTCGGTGGTGTCGCGGATCAGCGTGGTGATGCGCAGCCCGAATTCCAGCGGCGGCAGGTCGCGATCAAGCTCACCGGCGAGACCGCGGAGCCGGTCGATCCGCTCGGCGATGCCGTCGAGCGGCTCACCCCAGAACAACTGCACGTCGGCCTCGGTCGCGGCGACCCTCTCGGCGGCCGCTGACGCGCCGCCGAAATAGAGGCGAGGACCTTGACGGTACGGCCGGGGCGCGACCGTCGAGTCGGTGACGCTGAAGTGCTCACCGGCGTACGTCACGTTCTCCTCGGTCCACAGCCTCCGTGCGATGCGCATGAACTCCTTGGTCCGCGCGTACCGCTGGCTCTGATCGCCCTCGACGTCGCCGTAGGCGGCGAGATTGTCCTGTCCGCTGACGATGTTGATCAGCAGGCGGCCGCCGCTGAGGTGGTCGAGCGTCGCCGCGGCGCTGGCGAAGTGCGCCGGGGTCCAGTACCCGGGCCGGATCGCGGCCAGCGGCCGGAACGTCGTGGTCCGCGCCGCGATCGCGGTGGCGACGGTGAACGTGTCCGGCCGGCCCCAGCCGGTGCCGATCAGCGCCCCCGACCAGCCGTGTTCCTCGGCGGTCCGCGCCAGGTCGACGCTGTGGTCGAGGGTGCCGTACCCGCTGACGGTGTCGTCGCCGCGGTGGCCGGGTTCGACGGTGTTCGGGATGTACCACAGAAAGGTCTGGGTCATGCCGCGCTCCTACGGCGTCGGGCCGGGTCGGTGAGCGCCGGCGGGTGGTAGCCCTGGTCGCGGGCGGAGAGGGTGACGCCGGGCGGCACGATCTTGTCGATCTCGTCGAGGATGTCCCGGCCGAGGCGGACCTGGGCGGCGCCGAGCTGGCCTTCGAGCTGTTCGAGGGTGCGCGGGCCGATGATCGGGGCGGTGACCGCGGGGTGTTCGAGGACGAACCCGAGCGCCAGGTGGATCAGAGACAGGCCGGACTGCTCGGCGAGCTCGGCGAGGGCCTCGACAGCGGCGAGCTTGGCCGCGTTCTCGGGTGCGTCGATCTCGAAGCGGCCCGGCTGCCGGCCCGCGCGGCTGCTCGGGGGCTGGGTGCCGCCGGCCCGGTACCTCCCGGTCAGCCAGCCCCCGGCGAGGGGGCTCCAGGGGATCACGGCGAGGCCGTACTTCTGGGCGATCGGCAGGACCTCGCGCTCGACGCCGCGGGCCAGGATCGAGTACGGCGGCTGCTCGGCGACGACCCGTTCGCGGCCGCGCCGCTCGGCGATCCACTGGCCCTCGACGATGGCCGACGGCGCGAAGGTGGACGTGCCGAGGTAGCGGATCTTGCCCTGGTGGACGAGGTCGGACAGGGCGCCGAGGGTGTCGTCGAAGTCGGTGTCGTCCTCGGGCCGGTGCACCTGGTAGAGGTCGAGGTGGTCGGTCTGCAGGCGGCGCAGGCTGTGCTCGACCGCGCGGATGATCCAGCGGCGGGAGTTGCCGAACTGGTTCGGGTCCTTACCGATCTGGCCGTGGAACTTGGTGGCGAGGAAGACGCCGTCGCGGCGGCCGAGCAGGGCCTTGCCGACGATCGTCTCGGACTCGCCCTGGCTGTAGACGTCGGCGGTGTCGATGAGGTTGATGCCGGCGTCGAGGGCGTGGTGGATGATCCGGACGCTGTCGTCGTGGTCGGGGTTGCCCCGGGAGCCGAACATCATGGTGCCCAGCGCGAGGGCGCTGACCTTGACGCCGGTACGGCCGAACGGGCGCAGGGGAACGGTCATCGCGGGATCAGCTCCAGACGGTTGGCGGGACGGGGGAGGCCGTAGTGGTCGCGGAGGGTCACGCCCTCGTACTCGGTGCGGAACCGGCCCCGCTCCTGCAGGATCGGCACCACGTGATCGACGAAGGCGACCAGGCCGGACGGCAGCACCGCGGGCATGATGTTGAAGCCGTCCGCGGCCCCGCTGTCGAACCATTCCTCGATGGTGTCGGCGACCTGGACCGGGGTGCCGGCGAAGGTGCGGTGCCCACGGCCTCCACCCAGGCGGCCGATGAGCTGCCGCACCGTGAGGTTCTCCCGGCGGGCCAGGTCGACGATCAGGGTGAAGCGGCTCTTCGCGCCCTCGATCTCGTCCTCGGTCGGCAGGTTGTCCGGCAGCGGCTCGTCCAGCGCCAGGTCGGCCGGGTCCAGGTTGAAGCGTTCGGCGAGCTGCCTGCGGGCGTACTCGGGGCTGATCAGCCGTTCGAGTTCGGCGTCGAGTTCGCGGGCCTGCGCCTCGGTGTCGCCGATGACCGGCACGATCCCGGGCAGGATCTTGATGCCGTCCGGGTCGCGGCCGGCCGCGGCGGTGCGCTGCTTGAGGTCGCGGTAGAAGGCCTGCGCCTCGCCGAGGGTCTGCTGGGCGGTGAAGACCGCCTCGGCCCACTTGGCGGCGAAGTCCTTGCCGTCCTCCGACGAGCCGGCCTGCACCAGCAGTGGCCAGCCCTGCGGCGACCGCGGCACGTTGAGCGGCCCGTCCACCCGGAAGAACCGGCCCCGATAGTTGATCGCCCGCACCTTGGCGGCGTCGGAGTGGACGCCGCCCTCCTTGTCGGCGATGACGGCGTCGTCGGCCCAGCTGTCCCACAGCCTCGTGGCGACCTCCAGGAACTCGTCGGCACGCTCGTAGCGCTCCCGGTGCGGCGGCACGTCTTCGAGGCCGAAGTTGCGGGCCGCGTCGGCACCGGCGGTGGTGACGATGTTCCACCCGGCCCGGCCGTCCGATATGTGGTCGAGAGAGGAGAACCGGCGCGCCAGGTTGTAGGGGTCGTTGTAGGAGGTGGAGGCGGTGGCGACCAGCCCGATGTGCTCGGTGACGCAGGCCAGCGCGGTCAGCAGTACGGTGGGCTCCAGCTTGCCGGTCGGCCGGCGGCCGGGGTCGCCCTGCTGCACCGGGCTGTCGGCCAGGAACAGCGAGTCCAGCCGGCCGCGTTCGGCGATGCGGGCCAGCTCCTGGTAGTGCTTGACGCTCCAGGCGGCGTACGGGTCGCTCTCCGGCAGCCGCCACGACGCCTCGTGGTGCCCGACGCCCATCAGGAACGCGTTGAGGTGCAGCCGGTTCGGGTTGCGGGTCACCGTCGGGCCTCCTCGTCAACGCCCAGCTTGTCCAGCAGCAGCGTGCGCAGCTTGGCGAACTCGGCGTCGGAGCGGGACCGGCGGGCGAGCTCGACACGGACGTCGATGGCCACCACGCCGGCGTCGAGCAGGATCACCCGGTCGGCGAGCACGATGGCCTCGTCGACGTCGTGGGTGACAAGCAGCACGGCCGGCCGGTGTGCCTCGCACAGCTTGCGCAGCAGGGCGTGCATGCGGATGCGGGTCAGGGCGTCCAGGGCGCCGAACGGTTCGTCGGCGAGCAGCAGCTGCGGTTCGCGGACCAGCGAGCGCGCGAGCGCGGCCCGCTGTTGCTCACCCCCGGACAACTGGTACGGCCACGCGCGTTCCCGCCCGGCGAGTCCGACCTCCTCGAGCGCCTGCCGGCCACGGTCGGCGGAGTCCGAGCCGCGCAGCCCGAAGGTCACGTTGTCCAGGACCCGCTTCCAGGGCAGCAGCCGGGAGTCCTGGAAGACCACCGACACCTGCTCCGGTACGGTGATCCGCCCGTGCCCGGCGACGTCGCGGTCCAGGCCCGCGAGGGCCCGCAGCAGGGTGCTCTTGCCGGTGCCGGAGCGGCCGATCAGGGCGACGAACTCGCCGGCGGCGATGTCCAGGTCGAGTCCGTTGAGGACCCCGCCGTCCGCGTTGAAGCTGCGGTGCAGGTCGCGGACGCGGACCGCGAGTTCGGTGGTCAGCCGTCCAGCGTCTGTCGCCATGCCAGCGCCTTCCTTCCGGTGAGGCGCACCGCGCTGTCCGCGCAGTAGCCGAAGATCCCGTAGATGACCAGGCCGACGACGATCACGTCGGTCTGCCCGTACTGCTCGGCCAGGGTGATCATGTGGCCGACGCCGGCGACCGCGTTGTACTGCTCGACGACCACGAGGCCGAGCAGCGCAGCGGTGACGGCGAACCGCATGCCGAGCAGGAACCCGGGCAGCGCGCCGGGCAGCACCACGTGCCGGACGAACTCGCCGTGGTTGATGCCGATGGTCTCGGCCAGCTCGGCGTACCTGCCGTCGATCGAGCGCAGCCCGTTGTGGGTGTGTATGTAGATCGGCACCAGGCTGATCAGCGCGATCGTGATGATCTTCATCTCCTCGCCGATGCCGAACCAGGCGATGAACAGCGGGATCAGCGCGAGCGTCGGTATCGACCGCTTGATCTGGATCGGCCCGTCGACCAGCGACTCACCGATCCGGGACAGGCCGGAGACGACCGCGAGCACCGCGCCGGCGACCACGCCGAGGGCCAGGCCGATCGCCACGCGTTGCAGCGAGGAGAGGATGTTGCCGAGCAGGTCGTGGTTGACCCACTGGTCCTCGAAGGCGACCGCCACGTCCCACGGCGCGGACAGGACCGCCGGCTTGATGACGCCGGTCGCCGACCCGGCCGACCACAGTGCCAGCGCGAGGACCGGGCCGATCCAGAAGGCGAAGCGGAGGCGGTGGCCGGGGCCGAGCCGGCGGCGTACGACCCGGGCGTCGACCCGGTCGCGGACCTTGACCTCGGGGGTGTGCAGGATGGCGGTCATGCGGCATCACCGGTGACCACCTGGGAGCCGGCGGCCGCCGCCTGTACGGCTTCGAACCGGCGGTCGACGAGGGTGTTCACGTCGATCTTCTCGTGGTCCTGCTCCTTGGCGAGCAGGTCGGCGGTCTCCTGGAGGCGGGTGATGGCGGCGTCCCAGGTCTTCGGGATGCCCTTGATGCCGCCGATCTCGACGACCGCCTTCGCGTCGGCCTCGCTGAGTCCCTCGTGGTCGTGGTAGAACGCCTTCGCGTACCCGTCGGGGTGCTCGTTGGCCCAGAGCACGGCCCTGGTACGCACGCCGACGTACGCCTTCAGCGCGGCCGCCTTCTGCGGGTCCTGCACCGCGCTGGTGAGGCAGTACAGGGTGGAGGCGTCGTCGCGGATGCCGGTGCCGATCGAGCTGGCGCCCGGGTACTTGGCCTCGTAGAGCTTGATGTTCTGGGCGCCGATCGGCGCGACGTCGACGGCCTTGCTGCCGAGCGCGGTCACGTAGGAGTCGCCGGTGCTGGTCAGCTCGACCAGCTTCACGTCCTTCCTGCTCAGCCCGGCCTTCTGGAGCACCCGCAGCACCAGTGCGCCCTGTGCCTGGCCGGCGCTGTAGGCGATCTTCTTTCCGCGCAGGTCGGCCAGCGACGCGACGTTCGCGCCGGGCGCGACGCCGAGCTTGTAGATCGGGTACTTCAGCGGGTCGAGGGTGACCGACTGGAACACGATCTTCGTGGAGGTGCCGGTCCACGCGGCGAACAGCGACGGGATGTCGGCGACGGCGCTGCAGTCCAGCTTGTCGGCGCGGAACGCCTGGATGCTCTTCGGGCCGCCGCTGATGTTGGCCCACTCGACCTTCACCCCGGCGGCGGCGAGCTCCTTGTCCTGGCCGGAGACGCCCACGATGGACTCGATCTGTGGGTCGCCGAGGCGCAGCACGGTGCCGCTGGGCACCTGGTCCGGCAGCGCTGCCGTCAGCTCGAGTTCGGTACCGGCCTGTTCCTCGGCGCAGCCCGCCGCGAGCAGCACGGCTGCGGCGAGGACGGCGACGACCGTACTCCGGGAGGTTCGTCTCATGGGTTCTTCCTTTTCCGCTGCGTCAGAGAACGTGGAAGTTGCCGTCGTGGTAGAGCAGTGGCGCGCTGTGCTCGGCGAGCCCGGCCTCCTCGATCCGGCCGATGACCAGGTGCGATCCGCCGGCGGGGTGGCGGAGTTCGATGGAGATCCGCAGCCAGGCGGCCGCGTCGTCCAGGACGGGCTCGCCGGTCGGCAGCCGTCGCCAGCGCGTCGGTGCGCCGAACCGGTCGATGCCGCTTGTCGCGAAGGTCCGCGCGAGCTGGGTGTGCGCGGCTCCCAGCAGATGCACGACGGCGGTGCCGGCGTCGCGCAGGTGCGGCCACGCCGACGCGGTGCCCGTGATGCTGAACGACAGCAGCGGCGGCTCGGACGACAGCGAGGCGAGCGACGTGACGGTGACGCCCGCGGCGCCGCGGCCGGCGTCGGCGGTCACCACGGCCACGCCGGCGGCGTGGCGACGGAACACCTGACGGAACAGGGCGGCGTCGATCGAGCCTTTTTCAACAGTGACGGTCATGGTGGGCTCCCAACCGGAATCGAGAGGGCAGGGCCGATCGGGCCCGGACACGGCGGGCCTGAGGTCAGAGGTGGGTGGAGCCGTCCGGTGCGGTCACCGTTGAATTCATACTATGCAGCTAGGATTAGAGGGCAACAATGCGCCGTACTGAATTAAGTCCTGGCTGCTCAGGACGCGCGCAGTCGCACACCGAGGTCCAGTGGAGACGCATACACCTGGTCCAGGGCGACGGCCCCACCGGCCACCGCCAGCACGGTGCCCGGGAAGCTCGACGGGCGCACCACCCGGTCCACGTCGGCGGCGGCGGACGACCAGCCCGCCACCTCCGCCCGCAGCGTCGCCAGACACTCCGGCAGCTGGTTGGCGCCGGCCTCGGCGACCACCAGCACCTCCGGATCGAACAGGTCCAGCAGCAGCGCCGCGGCCCGGCCCACCAGCCGGGCCCGATTCCGCAGCAGCTCCAATGCGCCGGCGCTGCCGCCGGCCGCCGCCTGCACCAGGGCGGAGATGACCGGCTGGTCGATCAGCCCGGTGGCCAGCGCCCGCCGAACCAGCACCCGCTCCGAGACGGCCGCCTGTAGGCAGCCGACCCGGCCGCACGAACAGGCCTCCCGGCAGCCCTCGACGGGCAGATGCGCCACCGCTCCCGACGCCGACCGTGGTCCATGGTGGACGGCACCGCCGGTCGCGAATGCCACGTCGACGACGTTGCCGACGAACAGGTGCACGGCGCTCTCCCGGGCCCGGCCGGCCACCTCACCGAACAGCAGCTCGGCGCGCAGCAGCGCCCGGGAGTTGTTGTCGGCGCGCACCGGCAGGCCGGTCGCCTTCGCCAGCGCCGCGCCGATCCGCACGTCACGCCAGCCCAGCGGCGGATGCTCGACGATCGTCCCGTTCGAGGAGTCGACCCAGCCGCCGGTTGCCAGGCCCAGCCCCAGAATCCGGCGGCGCGAGTGCCGGCGGCGGAGCGTGGCGATCCGGGCGGCGACCATGGCGATGACGCTCGCCGGGTCGGTGCGGCCGTGCGGCTCCTGGATCTGCGCGATGATCCGCCCCCGCAGGTCCAGGAGCGACACCGTGATCCGTGGGACCGCGATGTGCACCCCGATCACGGCGGCGCCCTGTACCTGGATGTCCAGCGGCACGTGCGGGCGGCCGATCCCGGGCGGCCCGGCCGCTTCCGGCACCTCACGGATCAGCCCGCGCGCCAGGAGGGAGGAGGCGACACCGGTCACCGACGCCGCGGACAGCCGGGTCACCCGGGCGACCGAACTGCGGGCGATCGGCCCGTGATCGAGCACCGCGCGCAGCACCGCCCCGGCCGAGTCGCGCGACCGGCGCGACTCGATCAGCGGCAGGTCGCCGCGCCGGGTCGTCGGCCGTCCGCCGATCGGCCCACTCACGAGCCACCGGCGCGAGAGTGGATCATCCGTCGAGCGTAACGTCCTCGCCACGCCGCTGTCGCCACACGTTACCGAACGTTTTACGGTCGGTAACACTGACGGCCGGCCCGACGTGTGCGTCGGGCCGGCCGTCATCGGTGGATCAGTGGATCAGCGGAGGTCGAAGCGGTCCAGGTTCATCGTCTTGACCCAGGCCGCGACGAAGTCGGTGACGAACTTCTCGCGGGCGTCGTCGCTGGCGTAGACCTCGGCCAGGGCGCGCAGCTCCGAGTTCGAGCCGAACAGCAGGTCGACCCGGCTGCCGGTCCACCGGACCTCGCCGGTGGCGAGGTCGCGGCCCTCGAAGCTGGTCGCGTCCTCGGAGGTCGGCTTCCACTGTGTACCCAGGTCGAGCAGGTTCACGAAGAAGTCGTTGGTCAGCGACCCGGGTGCGGAGGTGAGGACGCCGACCGGCGACCGCTGGTAGTTCGCGCCGAGGACGCGGAGACCGCCGACGAGCACGGTCATCTCCGGCGCGCTCAGGGTGAGCAGGTTCGCCTTGTCGACAAGCAGGAACTCGGCCGGCAGCCGGTTGCCCTTGCCGAGGTAGTTGCGGAACCCGTCCGCGACCGGCTCGAGCACGGCGAAGGACTCGACGTCGGTCTGCTCCGGCGTCGCGTCGGTGCGGCCCGGGGTGAACGGCACGTCGACCGTGTGGCCGGCGTTGCGGGCGCCCTGCTCGACGGCCGCGGAGCCGGCGAGCACGATCAGGTCGGCGAGCGAGATCCGCTTCCCGCCGGTCTGCGCGGCGTTGAACGCCTCCCGGATGCCCTCCAGGGTGCGCAGGACGCCGGCCAGCTCGGCCGGGTCGTTGACCTCCCACCCGCTCTGCGGCTCCAGGCGCAGGCGCGCGCCGTTGGCGCCGCCGCGCTTGTCGCTGCCGCGGAACGTCGAGGCCGAGGCCCAGGCGGTGGAGACCAGCTGGGCGACGGTCAGGCCCGAGGCGAGGACCTGGCTCTTGAGGGCGGCCACATCCGCGGCGTCGACCAGCTCGTGGTCGACGGCCGGGACCGGGTCCTGCCAGATCAGCGTCTCGGCCGGCACCTCGGGTCCGAGGTAGCGGGCGATCGGGCCCATGTCGCGGTGGGTCAGCTTGTACCAGGCGCGGGCGAAGGCGTCCGCGAACTCGGCCGGGTTCTCGTGGAAGCGGCGCGAGATCGGCTCGTACACCGGGTCCAGGCGCAGCGCGAGGTCCGTGGTGAGCATCGTCGGGGCGTGGGTCTTGGTCGCGTCGTGCGCGTCGGGGACGGTGCCGGCACCCGCGCCGCCCTTCGGCTTCCACTGGTTCGCGCCGGCCGGGCTCTTGGTCAGCTCCCACTCGTACCCGAAGAGGATGTCGAAGAAGCTGTTGTCCCAGGTGGCGGGGGTGTTCGTCCAGGCGCCCTCGAGGCCGCTGGTGATCGTGTCGCCGCCCTTGCCGGTGCCGAACGCGTTCCGCCAGCCCAGGCCCTGCTCCTCGAGCGAGGCGGCCTCGGGCTCGAGGCCGACGTTGTCGGCCGGGCCCGCGCCGTGCGTCTTGCCGAACGTGTGGCCGCCGGCGATGAGCGCGACCGTCTCCTCGTCGTTCATGGCCATCCGGCCGAACGTCTCGCGGATGTCGCGGGCCGAGGCGAGCGGGTCGGGGTTGCCGTTCGGGCCCTCCGGGTTGACGTAGATGAGGCCCATCTGCACCGCGGCGAGCGGGTTCTCGAGGTCCCGGTCGCCGGTGTAACGCTCGTCGCCCAGCCAGGTGGTCTCGGGACCCCAGTAGACGTCCTGGTCGGGCTCCCACACGTCGGGGCGGCCGCCGGCGAAGCCGAAGGTCTGGAAGCCCATCGACTCCAGGGCCACGTTGCCGGCGAGGATCATGAGGTCGGCCCAGGAGAGGTTCTGGCCGTACTTCTTCTTGACCGGCCAGAGCAGGCGGCGGGCCTTGTCCAGGTTGGCGTTGTCCGGCCAGCTGTTCAGCGGCGCGAAGCGCTGCTGACCGGCGCCGCCGCCGCCGCGGCCGTCGCTGACGCGGTAGGTGCCGGCGCTGTGCCACGCCATCCGGATCATGAACGGGCCGTAGTGGCCGTAGTCGGCCGGCCACCAGTCCTGCGAGGTCGTCAGTACCTCGGCGATGTCCTGCTTCACGGCCGGCAGGTCGAGGGTCTTGAACGCCGCGGCGTAGTCGAACGCCTCGCCGAGCGGGTTGGCCACCGCGGGGTTCTTGGCGAGGATCTTCAGGTTGAGCTGGTTCGGCCACCAGCTGCGGTTGCCGCCGCCCTCCGTCGGGTGCGCGGCACGCCCGTGCGCCACCGGGCAGCGGGACTCGGCACCCGCCTCCTCGTCGTGGATGATCGGCTCGTGGTCCTGTGACGGCACGGACGTGGCGCCCGCCTCCGGGTCGTGGACGATGGCGTCGTGGTTGTCGGACATGGTTTCCTCCGTGACTGGGTGAATCACAAGCTGTTTCAGGAGCAGGCGGGGCACAGGCCCCAGAAGACGACCTCCGCCTCGTCGATCGAGAAGCCGCTGTCGTCGGCGGCCTCCAGGCAGGGCGCGTCGCCGACGGTGCAGTCGACGTCGGCGATGAGGCCGCACGAGCGGCACACGATGTGGTGGTGGTTGTCGCCGACCCGGGCCTCGTAACGGGCGACGGAGCCGGACGGCTGGATGCGCCGCACCAGCCGGGCGGCCGTCAGCGCGTGCAGCGTGTTGTAGACCGCCTGGTGTGAGACCTCGGGCAGGTCCCGGCGGACCGCCCCGATGATCGAGTCCGTGTCGGCGTGCGGGTGCGTGTGCACCGCGCTCAGCACCGCGACCCGAGGCCGGGTCACCCGCAACGCGGCCCCACGCAGCAGCTGCTGGAAGTCCACGCCCGGAAGTCTGCTCGCTATTCTGGAATCAGTCAAGATTAGGCGGGGGTGACACTCCGTCGCTGTCATCGTGATCACGACGTGGTCGCCGGCGACCGGCCGGACGCAGTCCGCAGGGACGGACCGGTGCCGTCCGCGACCCCGGCCTCGGCGCCGGCCGCGGGGAGGGTGAGCGCGAAGACCGACCCGTGCGGCACCGCCGGGCGGTACCGGATGTCGCCGCCGTTGGCGGCGGCCAGCTCGCGGACGATGTACAGGCCGAGCCCGGTGCC
The DNA here is from genome assembly GCF_014205335.1 of Amorphoplanes digitatis. Classification (NCBI taxonomy): domain Bacteria; kingdom Bacillati; phylum Actinomycetota; class Actinomycetes; order Micromonosporales; family Micromonosporaceae; genus Actinoplanes; species Actinoplanes digitatis. Next base: position 2,994,826 of record NZ_JACHNH010000001.1, read on the forward strand.
GCTCACCGTGCCGGCCGTGGAGTCCGCCCGGGCGAACCGGTCGAAGAGGCGCTCCCGGAACTCGGCGGGCACGCCGTCGCCCTCGTCGCAGACCTCGATGGTGACGGTCTGCCCGGCGCACGCGGCGATGATGGCGGTCGCGCCGCCGCCGTACTTGGCCGCGTTGCTGATCAGGTTGGTGAGGATGTGGTCGAGGTGCCCCGGCTGCACCGTGGCGACCAGCCCCGGCGGGCAGTCGAGGCGCACGCCGGTGGCCGCCGTGACGGCCAGCGCCGACTGGATGTGCTCGGCGACCCGCACCGGCCGCGGCGTCGCGGTCAGCCGGCCCGCGTCGATGCTGACCAGTGCGAGGACCTCCTGGACGATGGTGGCGAGCCGGGACGTGCTTCGGCCGATCTTGGCGATGAGGTCGTGCACCGGCGCCGGTGCCGTCTCGTCGTCCAGGGCCAGGTCGACGTAGCCGAGGATGATCGCCAGCGGGTTGCTGATCTCGTGCCCGAGCATCCCGATCAGGTCGGCCTTGAGCTGGTTGGCGCTCTCCAGCTCGCTGTTGCGGTCGGCCAGCTCGATGGTGGCGGCGTCCCGCGCGATCTCGGCCACCCGGCGCGCGCTGATGTCCTGGAAGATGCTGACCAGGTGCTCCGGCTGGCCGTCCGCCGCCCGTACGGCCGAGACGGTGACGTGCACGTCGAGCCGCCGGCCGTCCGCGCGGAGCAGGACCAGCTCGGAGCTGATCAGCTTCTGCCGGCCGGCGATGACCGCGCCGAGCTCGCGGCGGTGCGCCGCCCGGTCGGCCGGGTCGAAGCGGTCGGTGAGCTTCGTGCCGCCGAGCTCGCGCGGCGCCACGCCGGTCATCGCGGCGAAGGCCCTGTTCGCGTCGACGATCCGGTCGTCCGTGCCGTGGATGACCTGCCCGACGGCGGCGTGCTCGAAGTGTGACCGCAGGCGGCGCTCGCTGTCGGCCAGGCGCCGGTTGGTCGCGGCCAGGTCGGCGGTGCGCGAGCGCACCGTGCCCTCGAGGGAGTCGTAGAGCAGCGCGTTGTCCACCGAGACGGAGAGCTGCCCGGCGAGCAGCTGCACGGTCTCCAGTCGATCGACGGAGAAGACGCCGCCCTGCTCGCGGTTCACGCACACGAGCACGGCGCGCGCGCTGCTCCGGCTCGGGATCGGCACCACCAGCAGCGCACAGGCCGCCAGCCCCGCGAGGTACGGATCGCGGGCGAAACGGTCGTCGCGGGTCGCGTCCGCCACCAGCAGCGCCTCGCGGGTACGCAGCACGTACCGCACGGCCGACAGCGGCATGCGGCACTCGTCCTCGTTGACCGTGTCCGCGTCGGCCGGGGCGGCGGACTCGGGATCGATCATCGGCGCCGCCGCCTCCGGGCGCCGTGGCCCGGTGCCGGCCAGCGCGGAGACGTACCAGTGCGCCGTCTCCGGGCGGCGCAGCACGAGGTGCACGTCGGTCGCACCGGTCATCGCGCACAGCAGGTCCCCGACCTGGTCCCGCAGCCCCGCCAGGGTGGTCTGCGAGCTGAGGGCCTGCGAGGCGCGCAGGATCGCCATGAGATCGATCCGGCGGCTACCGGCCTCGCTGGGGCGCCCCCGCCCGGTGGACGCCGCCGCCCGCAGGAACGCGTGCTCGGCCTCGAGCTGGGCGACCTTGCCGAACGCGCCCCAGTCGCGGTACGCGTCGCGCGCCTCGGTGAGCAGGCCGCGGCCCGCGTGCGGCAGGCCCTGTTCGAGCTGGAACCGGCCGGCCCGCTCGGCGAGCAGGGCCCGGTGCCAGGGGCGCCCGGTCACCTCGTGCAGGCCGGCGTCGAAGTTCCGGGTCGCGTCGGCGACCTCACCCCGCGCCCAGGCCCGCTCCGCGTCGACGAGGCGCAGCAGGTGCCGGAAGTTGCACGGCTGGTCGGCGGCCCGCCGGGCGAGCCACTGCCGGGCCTCCTCCAGCTCGCCGGCGAGCCCGGCGTCGGCACCGCCCGCGGCGCGCAGCCGCCGGGCGAGGCTCAGGCAGCGCAGCAGCCGGGCGAGCGCGGTCAGGTAGAGCCCCCGGATGGCCGGCCGCTCCGCCATCGCCGCGGCGGAGTGCGCGTCGAGCGCACCGGCGTCGTCGAAGATCGCCGCGGCGATGCCGCGGTTGACGTGGAACGCCACCGCCGCCAGCCGGCTGCCCGCCACGTCGGCCAGGTAGCCGGCCTCGTCGAAGTCCGGCCCGGCGAACTCGCCCGGCGCGGAGGTCTCACCGCGCAGGACGGCCAGCAGCCGCTGGTAGCCGGTGAAGGTGAGCGCGGCGTACGGATTGCCGGTCCGCGCGGCGAAGGCCAGGGCCGGCGGCAGCTCCTCCGCGCACGCGTCCAGCGACCCGGCGCTGTCCAGCAGGACGGCCAGCAGCCGCGAGGAGGTCATGCAGGCGACCTGGATGTCGCCCGCGGCCAGCAGCTCGTCCCGGGCCTGATGCGCGGTCTCGACCACGTCCTCCAGCGGCTCGAACCAGTGCGCGGCAAGGGCGACGTACATGTACCGGGCCAGCGCCGTCTCCGCCCGGTAGCCGCGGTCCTCGCCGACGGCGATGACGTACCGGGTCAGCCGGTACCCGGTGCGGTAGTCGTCGCGCTGTTCGATCGTCACGGCGGGCGCGGCGCCCAGCGTGCCGACCAGGGGAGCGCACACGCCGTGCCGGGCCCAGAGCCGGTGCGCCTGCAACACCAGCCACGAGTACAGCAGCGGGTCGAGCAGGTAGGCGGGCCCGAGGAGCCGGTTGATCAGGCGGCCGGTGACCACGATCCGCGGGTCGTCCGCCGTGCCGGCCTCGGCGCCGGGCGAGCGCAGCCCCTCGGCCCACCGGTACAGCTCCGCCGTGGCCCGCTCGACGTCCGCGGCCAGGTCCGCCGGTACGGTGACGCCGAACCGCCGCAGCACCTCCAGCCCCAGGTCGGCGCCCTCCCGCAGCCGGGCACGCTGCGCGAGGCTGTTGATCTGGGTGCAGGTCGCGGTCGCCAGGGTGATCGGCTCGGGGTACCGGGCGGCAAGTACCCGGTAGACCTCGTCGGCCTCGTCGAGTCGCCCGAGGCAGTGCAGCACCGTGTGCCGGTCCACGGCGACCGCGTCGCGGTCCGCGGCGGTGCCGTCGGCCTCCAGCAGCGTTCCGGCGGCGGCGAGGAACTCCTCGGCCAGGACGTAGTTGGTCAGCTCGGCGGCGGTTCGCCCGGCGGTGCGCAGCAGCGCCGCCGCGACGCGGCGCTCCCGCGGCGTCGCGATCAGGCCGGCGACGGCGAGGTACTGGTCGGCCGCCTCCTGCCGGCTCTGCCGGTGTCCGGCGAGCCGGCGGGCCATCGCCAGCCGGAGCCGGCCCCGCTCGCCCTCGTCCAGGCTCTGCCGGGCGGCCTGCTGCACGAGGTCGTGCCGGAAGCGGATCGCGCCGGCCGCCGCGCCGGCCCGGTCGGTGGTGATCAGGCCGTCGGTGATCGCGGGGGCGAGGTGCCGGCCCAGCTCCGGCTCGCGCATCCCGCCGGCGATGGCCAGCAGCGACGGGCGCACGTCGGGGCCGAGGCAGGCCAGCGTGGCCAGCAGGCGGCGGGTCGGCTCCGGCTGCTGGTCCAGCCGGGCCGCGAGCAGTTCCGGTACGCGGCGGCGGGACACGAATCCGCGTACCGCGTCCGGGTCCCAGCTCCAGCCCTCCTCGGCCAGCACCAGCAGGCCGTCGGTCCGCAGCGCGTTGAGCAGCTCGACCGTCTCGTACGGGTTGCCGGCGCTGCCCTCGCAGATCGGGTCGAGCAGCCCGCACACCGCCAGGGGAGCCATCCGCAGGATCGCGCCGATCAGCTCGGCCAGCCCCTCGCGGGCGAGGCCGGTCAGCCGCAGCGGCGGGCCGACCGCACCGTCGCGTTCCCAGCGCGCGAGCAGCGGCGCCAGCGGATGGCCCTCGTCGATCTCCTGATCCCGGTAGGTGCCGAGCAGGAGCAGCCCGGGTATCGGCCCGGCGTCCAGGATGGCGTCCAGCACCCGCAGCGAGGGGCCGGTCGCCCACTGGAGGTCGTCGAGGACGAAGACCACCGGACGGTGCGCGGCGACGGCCCGGAGCGTGGCGAGGATCGCGGCGCTGATCCGCCCCGGCCCGGTCACCGGGTTGATGGTCCCGGGCTCCGGTGCGACGTCCAGCAGCGTGGCCATCTCCGGCACCAGTGCGGCGACCACCGGCGCGCTGGGCCCGAGCGCCGCGACGAGCCGCTGCCGGTGGCCGACCACGTCCGGCTCGGGCTCGGCGAGCAGTAGCCCGGCCAGCCTGCGCAGCGCCTGGCTGATCGCGCGCCGGCCGGTCACGGAGCCGAACTGGTCGTACTTTCCCTTGACGAACCAGCCGCCGCGGGCGGTGACCACGGGTCGCAGGCCGCGGATCAGCGCGGTCTTGCCGATGCCCGGCGGGCCCGTGACGAACACGGCGGGACAGCCTCCGGTCTGCGCCCGGTCGAGCGCGCCGGCCAGGCCGCGTGCCTCCGGCTCCCGGCCGACCAGCAGGGACCCCGCGGACAGGAAGGCCGGAAAATCGTGTACGCCCAGCCGCCACGGCCCGGCCGGTTCGGCGTCGAGCCGGGCCAGGTCGTACGCCAGGCCCTCGGCGCTCTGGTACCGCCGGTCCGGGTCCTTCTCCAGCAGCCGCATGACGATCTCGCCGAAGCGGTGCGGCAGCCGGGGGCTCAGGCCGGCCGGGAAGGCCGGCACCCGGACCAGGGTGTCGCGGATCAGCTCCAGCGGGTCGTCGCCCGCGAACGGCGCGACCCCGGTCGCCAGCGCGTACAGGGTGGCGCCCAGGCCGTAGAGGTCGGAGCGGCGGTCCACCGGGAGCCGGATCCGGCCGGTCTGCTCCGGCGCCAGGTAGCCCAGCGTGCCGACCGGCTCGTCCGGCGGCGCCGCGTCGGCCTCGGTCGCCGGGCCGGTCAGCGCGAGGTCGAAGTCGATCATGATCGGCGGGCCCGCGCCCGTCAGGATCAGGTTGGCGGGGGTGATGTCCCGGTGCACGATCCCGGCCCGGTGCACGGCCGCCACCGTGTTCGCCAGCTCGGCGGCGACCTCGATCAGCCGGGCCGAGGGCAGCCCGGTGCCGGACGGCGACCGGCCGCCGTCATCGCGGAGGGTCAGTACCTCCCGGGCCTGGCGTTCCGCCAGCCGCGGCACCCCGGGTACGCCCGCGAGCCGGCGCAGGACCGCCCGCTCGTGCGCGATCCGCCGCGCCGCGCCGGGGCCGATGGCGCGCTTGCACACCACGCTTCCGGAGCCGTCCGGTGCGCTCTGGCGGGAGACGTATGTCCGATCGTTGTGGTAAAGGACCTCCTCATCCTCGCCCATGCTCGGGATCTTGCCACTTTTGCGAAGATCCTTCTGATTCAGCCCGTATATCGCGGCTCGCCCGCGCCGGTCGGCAACTGCTCCAACACGAACGGAACTATCTGCTCCAGCGGCGCCGTCGACTGGTACGCCCGGCAGAGCACCGCCGCGCCCTCCAGGCTGGCCAGCATCAGCTTGGCCAGCCGCTCCGCGTGCTCGGCGAGCGCGCCGTGCGCCACCAGCCCCTCGGTCAGCGCGGTGAGCCAGGTGTCGTACGCGCTGCGGCAGGCGACGGTCAGTGCCGCCGAGGCCGGCACCGAGTCCAGCGTGATGATGGTGATCGGCAGGCCCTCGGTGTAGCCGGAGGCGCGCAGCTCGCCGATGAACTCGTCGGCCATCGCCTCCACCCACCCGCGGGCGGTGTCGTGCGCGGCGTGCAGGGCGCGGATGCGCCGTTCGAACTCGGCGGTCCACTCGTTGACCGCGGCGACGGCCAGCTGCTCCTTCCCGCCCGGGAAGAGGAAGTAGACCGACCCGCGGGGCGCGCCGCTGTGCGCGATGATCTGTGCCAGCCCGGTGGCGTGATATCCGTGCCGGCGCAGCAGCACGCCGGCGCTGGCGACGATCCGGGCCCGGGTGTCAGACTTCCGCACGGCGCTCCCTCCGATGCCTTCGATCCTGTGCCTCCGCGGCGGCGGCGGCAACACCTCGTGCGGTCACGTCATGGCGCGAGGCCGAGCAGGAAGTAGCCGGTGAACGTCAGCAGAAGGTACAGCGCGGGCGCGGCGGCGGACCATCGGGGCGCCGCGGTGCGGAAGAAGCGCCACCCGGCGACGGCGGGCAGCGCCAGGGGTACGACGGCCACGAGCGCCCAGGCACCGCCCGAGCGCAGCGCCGGCGGGAGCAGCAGCGCGGTCGAGACCACCGGGGCGATCAGCGCGACGGCCGTCGTGCCGGCGAGCCCGAAGACGTCGACATAGGTGCGCTCGCCCGGCCCTGGCGCCCGGGTGATCTTCTTGGCGAGTTCGAGATGGACCGAGGCGAGCACGACGATGCCGATCGCGAGCAGTGAGTTCCGGTCCGGCGCCAGGCCCGTGCCGTGCAGGTAGCCGGCGTACAGGTACAGGTGCAGCAGCAGCTGCGCCGGGAAGCTCACCAGCAGGCTGAGCAGCAGGTCGTCGCCGGAGGGCCAGCGCAGCCGGAGATGGACGGCCACGACCAGCACGCCGTAGCCGAGCTGCGCGGCGAGCACCGCCATCGCCGCCGGGGCGCCCGCGTTGAGGATCAGCAGCAGCGCCGAGCCGACCGCGTACAGGATGATCAGGTCGCCCGTCCGCACGGCCCCGGCGGCCAGGGGGCGGCCGGGGTTGAACCGGCGGTCGTAGTCGAGGTCCCGGATGTCGTCCAGCGCCCGCATGAGCAGCAGGTCGACGGCGAGGGTCAGCGCGGCGACGGCGGTCCCGGCGTCCGGCCGCCAGTGCGACGTGCGCGGGTCGACGGCGGCGAAGAGGCCCGTGACGCCGTAGGCCCAGGCCACGGCGAAGAGCAGCGAGGGCAGCGGAGGGTAGCTGCCGGCGACGAAGCGGGCCCAGCGCCTCAGCACGGGCGCACCGGCAGTGTCCACAGTCCGCGGATGAACATCCCGTCGCGCCAGTCCAGGTCCGACTCGTCGACCGCGAGCTCCATCCGGCCCAGATGCGGCAGGATCGCCGCCACGCCCTCCTGCAGCTCCACGCGGGCGTGCGCGGCGCCGAGGCACATGTGCCGGCCGTGGCCCAGCCCAAGATGCGGATTCGGCGTGCGGTCGGTGCGGAACTCCTCGGCGCCGGCGAAGACCTCGGGATCCCGGTTCGCCGCGTCGGTGAGGGGTACGACGACCTGGCCCGCGCCGATGACCGTGCCGGCGAGTTCCACCTCCGCGACGACGACGTGCGGCTGCCCACCGGTGCCGGCGAACCACACCCAGCGCAGCATCTCCTCGATGAACGCGGGGATCGCCGCCGGGTCCCGGCGCAGCGACTCGGCCAACGTTGGCCTGCGGAGCAGTTGCAGCACGCACATCGCCAGGTGCGACGCGGTCGTCTCGCCGCCGGCCATCAACAGGCCGAAGCCGAAGACCGCGATCTCCTGGGTACTGAGCCGGGACTCCTCGGGCGCCGTCAGCAGGCCGGTGAGCAGGTCGTCGCCCGCCTCGCCCGCGGCGACCGCCCGCTCGCGCGCCGCCAGCTGGCCGAAGAAATACTCGTACATGGCCTGGTGAGCGGCCGCGACCTCGTCGGCGGGGAAACGCCCCGCCGACATCATCACCGTCACGCGCGGCAGCAGCAGGTCCAGGTCGTCGACGGGTATCCCGAGCAGCTCGCAGATCACCTGGTACGGCAGGGGAGTGGTGAAGGCGCTGATCAGGTCCACCGTCGAGTCCGACGCCGCGATGTCGTTCACCAGCCGCGCCGCGATGGCGGCGACGCGGGGCCGGGCTCGTTCCGCGCTGCGGTTCGTGAACCAGTGCTGCACCGCGCGCCGCCGCCGGGTATGCGTCGGCGCGTCGCTGGTGACCAGGGCGAGCGCGCTGTTGTCCCGGGCGAAGAGGGTGCCGTTGCGCCAGGCCTCCCGGCTGAACCTCGGGTCGGCCAGCACGGTCTTCACGTCGGAGTACCTGGTGACCAGCAGCGCCTGCCGTCCGTTGGGCAGTTGCACGGGGACGAGCGGCTCGTCGGCGAACAGGCCGGCGTACTCCGGCGCGAGGCTGATGCCGGGGCGATCGGCGAACGGAAAGTGCGGGCAGACGCCGGGCTCCGGTGCCGCCTGATCGGATCGCACGCTCACCGGATCCACCCCGCCGCCGGCTCCAGCGCGCTCTCCGGCGCGGATTGCCAGTACTCGCGGAACTCGGCGCAGCGGCCGTCGTCCGCGAACCGCAGCACCAGGCAGCCCGCGGCGGTCCGCGGCGCACCGGTTGCGGGGTCGTGCAGGACGCACCACCACTCGACCGTGGCGCGGTCGGCGCACACGGCCGGCGCGCCGAACCAGATGACCGGATCCTTCTGGCGCGACAGCGTCGCCGTCCAGTGCGCGGCGATCGCCTCCGTGCCGACGTGCGGGGACCCGAACGGCCCCTGGTGGTACGCGGCGTCCTCGGTGAACAGCGCGGCGATCGCCGCGGGATCGCGGTCGCGCCAGCCGGACTCGAGGTCGCCTATCCAGCGCTGGACGTTCATACCGTCTCCCGGTAGGCCTCGGGGGTTCCGGTGGCCCATGCGGGCACGGCGGTGATCTCGACGACCGCGGCCGCGAGGGATACACCCACCCCGTTACTGATCATCAGGACGTGGTCGCCCGGGCCGACGTGCAGGGTCCGCACGAGGTGGGCCAGGGCGACCAGGTGATCGCTTACCGACAGATGGCCCAGGCCGCGCCCGAGCTCGAGCATGCCCCGGGCCGGGTCGATGCCGATCGGCTGGAGGACGCTGCGGATGTATCCCTCGCCACCGGAGAACACGTGGGTACTCCGGACGATGTCCGCGGGCGTGATGCCGGCCTCGGCGATGGTGCGCAGGGCGAGCTCGGTGCGGGCGTCGGACAGCGACCTCTTGGCCGCGGCCGCCGCCGCCGGGAACCGACGGGTGAAGCCGGTCATCCGGGCGGCCACGTCCACCGGCCGGTCGAAGGTGAGCGCCGGCGGGAACAGCGGACCGTCGGGGCGGTTCATCTCCTCCAGCTCGGGCAGCGACGCCGAGTTCATCGCCCGGACCCGGGCGAAGCCGTCCCGGGTGGACAGCACGACGGCGCTCGCCGCGTCGCCGATGATCGAGCCCCGGTTCGTGTTCGTGCCGGAGGAGTAGCGCCACCGGTCGAACCGCGCCACGCCGAAGTTGTCGGCGCCGGTGACGAGGGCGGCGACCCGGCCCGGGTCGGCGCACAGGTAGCCGTGCGCGAGCTCCATGCTCGCCAGCACGCCGTTGCAGCCCTGCCGGACCTCCATGGCCGGGATGGTGCCGCCGACGGTGTGCCGCACGATGTAGTGGTGCGGCGACCAGCCGTCCGGCCCCTGGTCGCCGACCGAGGCGTGCAGCAGCAGGCCGATGTCGTCCCGGTCGTGGCCCGAGCGGTCCAGCGCCTCGTTCGCCGCCACGACCGCCATCTCGGGCGCCGAGATGTTCCCCGCCACCGCGGCGCCGGTCCAGCCGCTGTTCTTCCAGTCCTCCTCGTCGTACCGGCCCTCCGCGACCGCCCGCCCGGCCGGGAACGGTTCGGGTACATAGCTGCCCAGTCCTGCCAGGTGCAGGTTCTCCACGCGCACGGCTACTCCACAGGTGCTTCGAATTCGGCTTCGGACAGCAGGCGGACCGTTCCGGTACCGCCGTCGATCTCCACGGGCGCGCCGTCCGGGATCAGGGCGGCGGCACCGGCGACCGCGACCACGGTGGGTATGCCCAGCAGCCGGCCGGTGATCGCGGTGTGCGACACGAGGCTGCCGCGCTCGACGACCATCCCGCGGGCCACCATCATCAGCGGCAGCCAGCCGGGGTCGGTCTCCCGGGCGACGAGGATCCGGTCGGCGCAGGTCTCCGGCGGCACCGCGGCGTCGGTCAGCACCCGGGCCCGGCCGCGGACCCGGCCGCTGCTCGAGGCCAGCCCGCGCAGGACGCCGTCGTCGTCGGCGGCGGCAACGGCGGTGCCGGGGTCGCGCCACGGCACCGGCCCGACCCCGACGGGCGCCCCGCCCGGCGTGGTGAAGTACGCGGGCAGGCCCGGCAGCCGCTGTGCCGCGGCCGACTCGGCACGGCGGCGTGCCACCAGGTCCCGCAGGCTCGCGTCGGGCAGGGTGCCGTCGAACGCGCCGAGCACCTCCTCGACCCGCAGGTGCGCCACGTCGCCGGCCTCGTCCAGCATCCCCGCGGCGACCAGCCGCTCGGCCAGGCGCCAGAACACGTCGCGGGAGATCCCGTAGAGCTGGCTCCGGCAGAACCGGGTGTCCTCCCGGGCCCGCACGAAGAACCGCAGCCACGCGACGAGGACGCCGATGACCGCCCGGCGCGCCGGGTTCGGGCAGGTCTCGCGCAGCGTGCGCCGCGCCTGCTCGGCGGCCCGCCGCTCGTCGGCGACGCTGCCGGCCACGGTCAGCCCTTGCGTGACGAACGGCCGCAGCGTGGACAGGATCATCCAGGGCCGCTGCCGGGGCGTGACCGCCTCCAGCTTCAGGTCGTGCGGCGCGCGGTCGCCGAAGCGGGCCAGGTGCCGGGCGAACGCGCCGGCGACCTCGGCGCCGTGCCGTCCGGCCGCGATGTCGTCCCAGGCCTCCGGCTCGGGCCGCTCCAGCACCGCCCGGCGCAGCGCCGGGGCCGCGTTGACCAGCTCAGCCAGGGCGATCGCCGACCGGACCGACTGAAGCGTCCGGTTGGCCCGGCCGCCGGACACGAGCTGCGGCAGCAGCGCCGCGCCGGCGCGCGTCCAGCGGGTCAGCAGCACGCTCGCGAGCGCCATGACGGCCAGCCCGAAGTAGCTGTTCACCATCGTGACGCCCCAGCGCCGCTCGGCCTCGGCCCACATGTGCCGGTAGCCGGCGATCAGCTCGTCCGCCGAGCGGCCGTCGAGCGCCGCCGAGTCCGCGACGAACCGGTCCCACCAGCGCAGGAACGAACGGGTGTCGCGCGGCTGGCGGGCCAGCAGCAGCGCGAGCCGCGGCGCCGCACGCAGTACGCGCAGCCACGGCCGCCCGCCGGGCGCGGCGTGCATGCCGGTGCGCTCGGTGAGACCGAGCGAGCGCTCCCACAGCGGGCGCATCAGGTCGAACCCGGGTATCCGGCCGTGCAGGGCGAACCACGCGTCCAGCCGGTAGTACACCCGGCCGTCCAGGTAGCCGATCATGCGGCTCAGGTGGTGCCGGTCGCGGCGCAGCGACTCCTCGGGCACACCCATGCGCCGGTAGAAGTCGGTGAAGCCCGCCTGGTAGAAGACGCACGCCTGCGAGTAGGTCAGCGCGCTGGTCAGCCCGGGGAAGCTCTCGGTGAGGTTGTGGTTGGTCCACGGCACCTCCGCGCCGTCCGGCCGGTGATCCAGCACCACCGGCCTCGCCTGCACCAGGTGGATCGTCCCGTCCGCGGTGATGGTGCCCTCGACGTCCTGCGGCCCGTCGAAGAGCTCCTGCGCCGCGACCGCCAGCGCGCACACCTCGCGCACCTCCGCGGAGCTGAGCACCGGCGCCTGCGCCCGGTCGGCGGGCACGGGCAGCGGGACCGGCCCGTCGCCGGGCCGTTCCGGATCCAGGCCGACCATCGTGGTCTTGGCGACGGCGTCGACCTCGATCGCGCCCGTCGCGCCGTCCACGAAGAAGTGGTCGATGTCGGCCTTCTCCTGCACGATCCCCTCGCCGATGCCGTGCGCGGCGGCGATCACCCGCCGGTCGGCGCCGGTGCGCGGGTCGCGGGTGAACGCGACGAACGACCGCGTGCCGAGCACCATCCGCTGCACGCCGACCGCGACCCGGACGGCGGCCGGGTCCAGCCCGCGCCGCACCCGGTACAGGACCGCCTCGGGGTTGTAGGCGGAGGCCCAGCAGTCCACGATGCGGGCCGGTACGGCGTGGCGGCCGACGTAGAGGTAGCTGTCCGACAGCCCGGCGAACGGGTCGTCGGCGCCGTCCTCGCCGGTGCCGTCGGCGGCCGCCACCACGCAGGCCCGGACGGCGACCAGGCCGTCCTCGCCGGCGATCGCGTCGAACCCGGCCAGCACCTGTTCCGCGAGCCCGGCGGGCAGCCCGCCGCCGCGGACCCGGTCCCGGTTGACGCCCGCCCAGGCGATGAGCGCGCTGGTGTCCGCGTGCGGCCCGGGCAACGGCGTGGCGGCGGGCGTCAGCTCCGCGAACGCCTCGCCGGTGAGGCAGAGGAAGCGGGGCACCGGCATCCCGGCGCGGCGCATCCGGTCCTGCCGGGCGAACTTGTGGCCGACCAGGGTCGGGTCGGACAGTCCCGGTCCGTCCAGTACGAGCCGCATCCTCACCACACCCCGGGCATCAGGCGGGCGCGGCCGCCGGCGTAGGCGCGGTAGCCGGGAACGCCGAGCAGCACCTGCTCCTCGACGCCGATCCGCCAGACCACCACGGTGCACAGCGCGGCGAGCAGCAGCACGCTGAGCGGATTGGCGAAGTAGGCCACGAACCCGGCGTTCGCCAGGAGCATCCCGGTGTACGCGGGGTGCCGCACGAACCGGTACGGCCCCGTGCTCACGATCGAGTGGTCCGAGTAGCGGACGACGTGATGGGAGTAGAAGCGGCCCAGCGTCCTGATGGCGACCAGCCGCAGCGCGACGGCGCCGGCGAACAGCGCGATCGGCAGCACCATCCACGCCGACAGCCGGTCCCACCGCAGCGGCCAGAGCGCGGCCGAGACGCCGACGCCGGCCCGGCTCAGCGCGTACGGGAGAAGGGTGTGGTTCTCGGCGGGCGCCTCCGACGGTTGGCGTACCGTGATCCGGCTCTCGACCAGGATCCACAGCAGATAGGCGCCGCAGAGCACGGCCGCGACCAGGTGCGGCGGCCGGCTCGCCTGCGCGGCGTGCACGCCGATCGCGACGACGAACGCGGCGACGGTGACCGGCAGCAGGGCACGCAGGCCCGCGACGACAAGGCGCTGGTTCATCGCTCGCCCCCGATGTCGCCGCGGAACCGGGCGTACTCGTCCGGGCCGAGCATCTTGCTGGCGAAGCGGAGCGAGCCGAGCACCGGGCCCCGGCCGTCGGCGGCGATCAGGTCGAAGTGGAACTTGGCCTTGTCGCCCTCGATCGGCGCCTGCTGCCACCGCAGTGCGACCGGCAGCGAGCGCGGCAGGCGCATGGGCAGGTCCGCGGTCACCCCGATCCACAGCATGTGCGCGTCCAGCGGCCACTCGCCGAGCCGGTGCGGCAGCCAGGTCGAGAACTGCCGGCCGGCCTCGATGAGGTACTCGACCGCGTGCGCGCCGGGTCGGCGCCCGGCGAGGGCGTGCCCGTCCGACGGCGGCAGCACCGCGGCGGTGACGTGCCCGTCGCCCTGCTCGGGCGCGCCGATCATGATGTTCTCGTCGCGGGACCGGTGCACCAGGGCCGCGTTCGCCGGTGCCCGCCGGCCCGGGTCGGTCCGGGACCCGCGCGCGGGCAGGTCGTCGTCGGCGGAGAACTCGAACCAGCCGTCGGCGACGGTCACGGGGCCCTGGGTGACCGCGATCCGGCCGCGCTCGCCGCCGGAGACCAGCACCACGGGAGCCGGATCGAGTTCGCAGATGCTCCGGAACGTCATCGCGGCCCGGCACCGGTCGCCGGACTCCCCGCCGGCGCCCGCGCGCACCAGGCCGACCGCGCCGCAGACGAGCAGCATGCCGGGAACGTGGTCGAGCGGGTGGTCGAAGAAGAACGGATCGTTCTGGTCGATGTGCAGGCGGGTCGTCAGTTCCGGTGGTTCGTGTTTCCGCAGCGCGGTCGCTGAACTGCCCTGTCTCATTGCCCGGTACCTCCCGTTCATGTGGTTTGGTGGTCAGGACCAGCGGTCGACGTGCAGCACCTCTTCGAGGGGCAGCCGCCGGGCCGGCCGGAACTCGCTGCCGACCGCGTACGCGGTCGGGATCAGGGCGCCCTGGCGCACGTTGTCCGGCAGCCCCAGCACCTCGGCCACCTCCCGCTCGTAGGCGAGGTGCACGGTGGTCCAGGCGGTGCCGAGACCCCGGGACCGGGCGGCGAGCATGTAGCTCCAGGCGGCGGGCAGCAGCGAACCCCAGAGGCTGGCCTGGCTGCCCTCGGGCAGCGCGGCGGACTCGAGCTCGAGGCAGGGGATCACCAGCACGGGTACGTCGGCGATGTGCCGGGCGAGATGACCGGCGCTCGCCACCATGGCGGCGGGATATTCCTCCTGCCGCGGCAGGAAACGCTCCCGCCAGGCGCGGGTGTGCCAGTGCCCGACGGCCGCCCGCTGTGCCGGATCGGTGACGACCACCCACCGCCACGGCTGCGCGTTGCCGCCGGAGGGCGCCTGCAGCGCGATGCGCAGGCAGTCCTTGACGACGTCGAGCTCCACCGGCCGGGTGATGTCCAGCCGCCGGCGCACGGCGCGTGTCGTGGTGAGCAGCTGATCCGGAGTCAGCGCGCCGGGGTCCCGTTCCATGGGCCTGATACTAAGTGGACCGACCGTCATAGTTGATTGACTATGATCTCTCTAACTCGTCACAGTTCCATTGGGTGAGATCGATACCCCGGTGTGCAGGCACGTCACGCGGATGTATGCGCATGGTCACACAATGTTTACCTGCTGGCGGATCGGGCGGGCCGGGGTCGGATGGACGGCCGGTGCCGCGCGCCGCCGCGACGTGCGAGATTGTCGCGCGGCCGGCGCGACGCCGGCCCGTGACGGGATGGGAAACGGCGATGGAGGACGCGCTGGCGGCGTACGGCGCGGGGCGCGAGGACGCCCTTGCCGGCAGCCGGGACGCGGCGCGGGCGAAGCACCCGGAGACCGGCGCGGACTACCGGATCGGTTTCCTCGACGGCCGCCTCGAGATCTTCCGGATGCTCGCCTCGCTCCGCGAGATCCTGGAGGGCAACGGCTGACCCACCGGGAGACCGCGGTCACGACCGGCGAGCCCCTGACGATGGCGCGCGGGAATACCGGTATAAAAATGACGGTAGCCGGAGGGGGAGACCGTCGTGATCGAGCTCAAGTCCGCCGAGGAGATCGGCCGGATGGCGGTGGCCGGCCGGTTCGTCGGCGAGTTGCTCGCCGAGCTGGGCGATGTCGCCGAGGTCGGCGTCAACCTGATGGACCTCGAGCATCACGCCCGCCGCCGGATCAAGGAGCGCGGTGCCGAGTCCTGCTACTGGGACTACGCCCCCGCGTTCGGCCGCGGCCCGTTCCGCAACGTGCTGTGCCTGTCGGTGAACGACGCGGTGCTGCACGGGCTGCCGCACGACTACGTGTTGCGCGACGGTGACCTTCTCAGCGTCGACATGGCGGCCGGCATCGACGGGTGGGTCGCCGACTCCGCGCTCTCCGTCGTCGTCGGCACGCCCGACCCGGCCGACCTGAAGCTGATCGAGGCGACCGAGGTCGCGCTGGAGGCCGGCATCGCCGCCGCCCAGCCCGGCGGCCGCCTCGGCGACATCTCCGCGGCGATCGGCGAGGTCGCGCACTCCTACGGCTACGGGGTCAACACCGAGTTCGGCGGGCACGGCATCGGCCGCACCATGCATGAGGCCCCGCACGTACCCAACACCGGCCGGGCCCGCCGCGGCATGAGGCTCGACCCGGGCCTCACCATCGCCGTCGAGCCGTGGTTCTGCCGCTCCACCGACGCGATCAGGTTCGACGGCGACGGCTGGACGATCCGCTCCGCCGACGGCTCCCGCACCGCCCACTCCGAACACACGGTCGCCATCACGGCCTCCGGCCCACAGGTGCTGACCCGCCGCCCCGCGGCCGACTGACCCGCATCGCCGCGGGCGTCACGGCGCGGCGTCGGCCGTGCGGACCGTGCGGAGCAGGAAGCCGCGCAGGGTGAGCGGCCCGCCGGCCGTCTCGGCGGCCACGTCGATGCTCTCGATCCTCGTGGTCGTCCAGTCCGGTCCGGCGAAGCGTGCGCGCAGGTACTCCTCGGTCACGCCCCAGCCGTGACCCGCCTCAATGGACACCGCGAGCACGAAGACCGTCGCGCCCGGCGCCGCGAGGCGCGGCAGCAGCGCGAGGTAGTCGTCCGCCGCGCCGTCGGCGCGGCGGTGGAGGATGTGCAGCAGGCCGGAGTCGAAGACCGAGTCGAACGAGGCCGGCGGCAGGGACAGCCGCGTGGCGTCCTGGACCTCGAAGTGCACCGGCAGGCCCGCGGCGGCCGCCTTGGCGCGGGCCACGCCGATCGCCACCGGCGAGACGTCGACCGCCGTCACGTCGTAGCCGCGGCGGGCCAGGGTGAGCGCGAGATCGCCCGTGCCGCAGCCGACGTCGAGCACCCTCGGGCCCTTCACATGGCCGTCGAGCGCGGCCGCGAGCGCGGGCTGCGGCCCGCCGATGTCCCACGGCGGCCCGCCCGAGGCGGCGGTGGCGCGGTAGATCTCGTCGAATTCGGCGCCGGGCGCGGTCATCACAAACCTCCTGCCGCCCTCGAAGATGACGAAACCGCCCAGAGGGACGCCGCCATCATCGCAGTTTCGTCGTGACAAGAACCACCGGCGGCGCGCCCTGGATACCCGTTTTTGGGTAGTGCGGGCGGTCGGTGTCCCGCCCGCAACCCGACCGGTCGTCGGGTTAGTGAACCGTGTGGCTGCGGTGGCTCGGGGCCGGGCTGACGACGGCGGCGTTCGTGCCGATGCATATGGGTGCGCCTCCCGAATCTGGGAAGCCGCTCTCGGCCACGGAGTCCCGCCCGTCGAGAGCGTCAGAGAAGACTGACTCCTATCAGCGACTTCGATGGGCGGGAGCGAGGTTGGGTCAGACAACAGCTGACCTCGCACGTGGGTTGAAGGACAAGGATCGTTAGTGTCCTACCGCCTTGAGACCATCCTGCCCCGCCTCACTCACTTCGGACTGACCGCGGCCCTCGTGGCCACCATCGGCGTGTCCGTGCGGCCGACGGCCGCGACGGCCGCACCCCGCGCCTCCGAGGCGGTGGCCGCCACGAAGCCACCGGCTCGTGCCACCGCCGCGGCGGCCGCGAAGGCCCGTGCCGCCAAGAACGCCCGGCTGAACGCGGCCGCCCGGGCCCGCGGGCTGCGGATCGTCGCGTTCGCGAAGGCGCAGAAGGGCAAGCCCTACCGGATGGGCTCGATCGGGCCCCGGTCGTTCGACTGCTCCGGGCTGACCAGATACACGTACCGCCGGGCGGACCTGAAGATCGCGCGCACCGCCAACAGCCAGTACCACCAGGCCCGGCGGATCTCCGGCAAGAGCCTGCGCCCCGGCGACCTGGTCTTCTGGGTCCGCGGCGGGCACGCCTACCACGTCGGCGTCTACGCCGGTAAGGGCAAGGTGTGGCACGCGCCGAAGCCCGGCGACCAGGTGAAGCTGGCGAAGATCTTCGACCGCGGCCGGGTCAAGTTCGGCCGCTTCGGCCGCTGACGACGGCCCACAACCGGACCGTCCGGTCGATGCCACCGGACGCCAGCCACCGCCCGTCGGGGCTGAACGCCACCGCCCGTACGGCGCCGCGGTGCCCGGTGAGGGTGGCGGCGACGGACGGGCGTACCGGATCGGTGAGGTCGCAGACGATGAGGTCTGCGGCCTCGCCGGCGTAGGCGAGCGACCGGCCGTCCGGGCTGAAGGCCACCGAGAGGACCTGACCCGCGCCGGCGCCCGGTGCCGGCGTCGCCGTGCGGATCCCGGCGGCCGGGTCGGTGACGTCCCAGAGCGAGGCGCTGCCCTTGCGCCAGGACCCGCCGGTGCCGCCGGCGACGCCGAAGTCCCCGTCGGCGGTGGCCAGCAGGCGTCCGTCCGGGCTGAACGCCACCGCGTTGATCGAGGGCGTGCCGGCGAAGAACGCGGTCGTCGCCCGGCTCCGGACGAACGGCACGAGCGTGCTCATCCGTACCGGATGGGCCGGATCGGTGACGTCCCAGAGGATGCCGGTGTTCTCCGGATCGCCGGCGCCGGTGGCCAGCAGCCGCCCGTCCGGTGCGAAACCCACCGCCTTGACCGGCCCCGACCACCGTGCCGTCGCCGCACGCCGCACGGGCCGCGCCGGGTCGCTGACATCCCAGAGATGCACGGTCCGGTCGCTGCCGCAGGCCAGCAGCCGGCCGTCCGGGCTGAACGCGACCGCGTTGACGCCGGCCTCCTGCCGCACGTCACGGCCGAGCCAGCCGGGCCGGTCGTGTGCGAGGGTGGCCAGGCAGGCCGGATCGGCGAGGCTCCACAGCAGGACTCTCCGGTCGCCGCCGCCGGTCGCCAGTATTCGTCCGTCCGGGCTGAACGCGACCGCGCGCACCGCGCGGCGGTGGCCGCGCAGGGCGGTGATCCGCGCCGGGTGCTCCGGGTCGGCGACGCTCCACAGGATGGCGGTCCGGTCGTTGCCGCACGAGGCCAGCAGCCGGCCGTCGGGGCTGAATGCCAGCCCGTTCACCGCCCGGCGGTGGCCTGGGGGAGGGGACGCCATGGCCCAGTCTCCCCTATGGACGGCCGTTTACAGCAGGGGTTCGATGTGGCGGCTGGGTAGTGGTCCGGGGCGGGCCATGTAGTAGCCCTGGCCGAGTTCGATGCCGAGTGAGCGGAGTTTTTCGTGTTCGGCGTGGGTTTCGATGCCTTCGGCGATGAGCATGGCGCCGGTTTCGCGGGCGAAGGTGGCCAGGGCGCGGGCGAGGGCGGTGCGGATGGGGTCGGTGTCGATGTCTCGGACGAGGGTGATGTCGAGTTTGATGATGTCGGGGCGGAGTTGCAGTACGTGGCTGAGGCTGGCGTAGCCGGCGCCGGCGTCGTCGACGGCGATGAGGATGCCGGCGGTGCGGAGTGTGTCGGTGATCTGGTTGAGGGCGTGGTAGTCGGTGACTTGGGTGTGTTCGGTGAGTTCGATGGTGATGCCGCGGTGTGCGTGTGCGAGGAGCAGGGTGGTGACGGCGGGGGTGGTGATGGCTTCGACGGAGAGGTTGATGCTGAGCCAGGCGCCGGGTGGCATGTCGTCGAGGCGTTGGAAGGCGGTTTGGGCGGCGAGGAGTTCGAGGTCGACGCCGAGGCCGGCGGCGTTGGCGGCGGCGAAGGCGTGTACGGGGCTGGTGAAGTGTTGGTGGTCGAAGCGGGCGAGGGCTTCGTAGCCGCGGACCAGGCCGTCGTGGAGTTGGACGACGGGTTGGAAGGCGAGTTGGATGGCACGGTGGTCGAGCACGCTACGGAGCACCTGTTCGGCGGTGGAGGTGAGCGGCTCGGTGTTCATGTGGTTACTGTGCGCCGTCGACCTCAAGACCAGCTACAGCGCCAGTCAAATCAGGAGCAGTGCTGTGCGACCGGGGACAGCCACTGCTTCAGCGTCGGGCCGAGCACCGTGTTCACGTCCTCACTGGTCTTGACCGCGCCGACGAAGCCGGCGTCGTCGGCCTTGGCCTGAATCTGCTCGGCGGTCCGCTCGCCGTCGGCCCGGAGTTGGGGGTCGGTGCTGGCGCTGGTCGCCGCCCGGATGGCGGACGCGAACTCGGTGAGCGACCGCCGCACCTCCGCTCGGGGCTCCTTGTCGGAGCCGGCCTTCTGCCGCGCGGCCACCAGGTCGGTGAGCGCCTCGGCGAACGGGGCCAGGTTCTTGCCGTACACCTGGCCGAGGGCCTCGCACGAGGACCGGATCGAGCCGTCGGCGGCGGGCGCCGCGGCGCTGGTCGCGGCCGGGGCGCCGACCGGCGCCGCGGTCGTCGGGCCCGTGGCGATGCCGCAGGCGGCCGCCGGGAGCAGCACGCCGCCGATTACCAATGCCTGCACGGCCCGGCGCATCGGATCCTCCTTACGGGTGGGAGCGCTCCCACGAATGGGTAGGACCATACGTCGTGCGGCCGCGGTAGTCCAGAGACGGGCCTCTATGGAGACCGGGCCGGCGGCAACCGGCCCGGTCTCCGGCGGCGGCGGTCAGAAGACCCGCGCGGCCACCTCGGCGGGCGCACCCAGCAGGCCGTCGATCTCGTCGTCCAGCCGCACCAGCGTCAGCGAGGCGCCGGCCATGTCGAGCGACGTGCAGTACTCGTTGACGTAGCTGCGCCCGACGGTGATGCCGCGGTCGGCCAGCCGCCGGTGCGCATGCCGGTAGAGGATGTACAGCTCGCTGATCGGCGTGCCGCCCAGGCCGTTGATCATCAGGGCGACCCGGTCGCCGGACTCGTACGGCAGGTCGCCGGCCACGGCCTCCAGCATGTCGTCGAGGATCGCGTCCGCATCCTTGATCTTGCGTCGCTCCCGGCCCGGCTCGCCGTGGATGCCGACCCCGAACTCGATCTCGTCGCCGCCGAGCTCGAACAGCGGCGAGCCCTTCGCGGGCGGCGTGCAGGCGGTCAGCGCGACGCCCATGGTGCGGGTGACGTCGTTGACCTTGCGTCCGATCCGCAGCACCTCGGCCATGTCCGCGCCCTGCTCGGAGGCGGCGCCGACGGCCTTGATGACGAAGAAGTTGCCGGCCACGCCGCGCCGCCCGACCGTGTAGGTGGAGTCCTGCACGGCCACGTCGTCGTTGATGGTCAGGATCTCCGCGGTCACGCCGTCCGCCTCGGCCATCTCCCTGCCCATGTCGAACGCCATCCGGTCGCCGGTGTAGTTGTTCACCAGCAGCAGCACGCCCTTCGGCGAGGCGAGCAGCTTCGCGGTCTCGTACACGTAGTCCATCGGCGGGGCCGCGAACACGTCGCCCGGGCAGGCCGCGTCGAGCATGCCGCGGCCGACCGCCATGACGTGCGCCGGTTCGTGGCCGGAGCCCGAGCCCTGGACGATGGAGACCTTGTCCTCCCGGGGCGCGTCGGTGCGCATGATCAGGTTGTACTCCGGTACGTACCTGAGGCGGCCCGGATTGGCCAGGGCGACGCCCTCGAGCATCTCCGCCACGTAGTTCTTGGGATCGTTGACGAACTTCTTCACGACGTCGCTCCTTGTCTCTGCCAGGTCTCACTGATCCGCTCGACGATGACCGCCACCGCGGTGGCGCCGGCGTCGACCGAGCCCCTGCTCCGCTCGCCGGTGTACGCCGCGCGTCCCCGCTTCGCGACCATCCCGCTCGTCGCCTCGGCCGCCTCCCGGGTGGTTACGGCGGCCGCCCGCAGCGCGTCGCCCGGGCCCGCGCCGGCGGCGAACTCCCGCTCGAGCCGGTCGGCCAGCGGCACGAGGGCGTCCAGCAGCGTCTTGTCGCCGACGTCCGACTGCCCGCGTGCCTTGATCCCCTCGACGGCCGCGCGGACCATCGCGACCACCTGCGCGCCGGTCAGGTCCGCGGCGGTTCCCGCGGCGGCTCCGGCGCGCAGGAAGGCGGTGCCCCAGAGCGGCCCGGACGTGCCGCCGATCCGGGACGCGAGGATCATCCCGGCCCGCTTCAGGAACGTGCCGGCGTCGCTGCGGTCGATCGCGTCCCAGCCGTCGAGAAGCTTCTCGAACCCGCGCGCCAGCGAGTAGCCGAGATCGCCGTCGCCGACCACGGCGTCGAGGTCGCCGAAGTACTTCTCGTTCTCGATCGCGGTCTCGGCGATCGTCCGGACCACCAGCTCGGCGCCCGGCAGCGCGTTTCCGATCATCCCGGTCCTCCTCCCATACAGGCACGCAGATCGCCCAGCGTCAGATAGGCACCCGGCCGCGCCCCGCTCCGGTTCGCCAGCACCTCGACCCGGGGCCGGCCCGGATCGCCGAGCTCCGAGACGACCAGCGCCGCCTCGCCGAACTCCTCGTGCCGGGTGTAGCCGTTGACCGTCACCAGGCAGCGGAACCCGGCGCCGGTCGCGGCGAGCAGCCCGTTGCGGGAGTCCTCGATCACCAGCGTGTCCCGGGGGTGCAGGCCCAGCCGGTCGGCCGTCAGCCGGTAGATCGCGGGATCCGGCTTCTTGGCCGGCACCACGTCGCCGGCGAACACCGGGATCCGCGCGGCGGCGTGCGGGCCCACCGCGTGCTCCAGCACCGCGCGTACCGATTCCTCGGCCGACGTCGACGCCACCGCGACCGTCCATCCGTCGTCCAGCGCCGCGGGAATGATCCGGGCTATGCCCGGCCGGGCCGGGATACGGCCCTGCTCCACCAGCCGCCGGAACTCCGCGGTCTTCGCCCGGTGCCAGGTGAGCAACAGCTCGGCCCGGTCGGCGTCGCCGACGGCCGCGGCGAACGCCGGATCCTCGAACAG
This sequence comes from Amorphoplanes digitatis, assembly GCF_014205335.1. Lineage (NCBI taxonomy): Bacteria > Bacillati > Actinomycetota > Actinomycetes > Micromonosporales > Micromonosporaceae > Actinoplanes > Actinoplanes digitatis. Next base: position 3,016,935 of record NZ_JACHNH010000001.1, read on the forward strand.
GCTCGCCATCCGCTCCTTGCCGCCGCCGATCCGCAGCTTGGCGGCGTACTCGTCCTCGCTCCAGCGCGCGGGCAACCCGAACCGCTCGAACGTGGCGTTGAACGCCGGCAGGTGGCCGTGCCGCTCGGTGTCGGCGAGCACGCCGTCGCAGTCGAACACCAGGGCGGTCACCACGCGCGTCCCGACCCGCCGAACAGGCGGATGTGCCGGCGCGCCATGTCCACGACCGCCGCACGCTGGTGCCGGAACAGCGACGGCGGGTCCCACCGGTCCCGCTCGCCCGCCTCGCGCAGCAGCTCGAGACTCGACTTCAGGTAGGTCTCCTTGAGCGCCGTCGAGATGTTGACCTTCGCGCAGCCCCGGGCGATCAGGTCGGTGAACTGCTCGTCGGACAGCCCGGTCCCGCCGTGCAGCGCCATCGGGACTCCGGTGGCGGCGACCAGGTCGCTGACCCGCTGCGCGTCCAGCACCGGTGCCTGCTTGTACCGGCCGTGCGCGTTGCCGATCGCCGGTGCGAAGCAGTCGACGCCGGTGCGCTCGATGAAGTCGACCGCGACCTCCAGGCTATGCACGGCCGGGGCCTCGTCGGAGCCGAGGTCGTCCTCGACGCCCTGTATCCCCTCGATCTCCCCCTCGACGTGCGCGCCGGCCGCGCGGGCCTCGGCCACCACCTCGGTGGTCTGCCGCAGGTTCTCCGCCACGTCGAGCTCGTGCGCGTCGAACAGCACCGAGTTCCAGCCGCCGCGCAGGCAGTCGGTGATGACCGAGCGCTTCGGGCAGTGGTCCAGGTGGAGCGTCACCGGGATCGACGCGTCGCGGGCCAGCGCCTGGAAGATGTCGTGCAGCCGGCGCCGGCCGTACATGTCGACCGTCTTCACCGACGTCTGGAGGATGACCGGCGCCCGCTCCTGCTCCGCGGCGGCGAGCACGGCCTCGATGGTGAGGTCGTTGACGATGTTGATGGCGGCGACCCCGTACCGCTCGGCCAGCGCGCGATCGAGGATCTCCTTCATGGCGACGACGGGCATGCCGCCAGTCAAGACCTCCGACCGCGGTCGCCGGTATGGGGAAGGTTCCCCATCACAGCCAGTCGTTGCCCAGGGCGGTGACGACCGCGGCCGTACGGTTGGAGGCTCCGGTCTTACGCATGATCGCGCCGACGTGCTTCTCCACGGTCTTCGCGGACAGCACGAGCCGGCTCGCCATCTCGCGGTAGGTCAGCCCCTGCCGCAGCAGCTCCAGCACCTCGGCCTCCCGCGGGGTGAACGGCGCCGGCCCGGACCGGGCGTGCGGCGCGCCCACCGAGTACGGCAGGTCGGCGCGCACCAGCACGCCCCAGCCGTGCACCTGCTCGACGGTGATGCCGCCGCCGGCCAGGCGCACCAGCTCGTCCCACGTGCCGGTGCCCATGCCGAGCGGATCCGCGCCGGAGGCCGCCACCGAGCCGGTCGTCTCGTCCTGCACCAGCACCCGCAGGCCGTGCGGGCGGTAGACGATCGCGACGTGCAGGCGCGGGTACGGCCGCCGCCGCGCCGCCGCCCGGCCCGCGCCGGCCACCAGGTCCGCGGCGACCCGGGCCACCTCGGGGGAGACCGGGCGGACCACGCCGGCCTCGGTGACCACCGCGTGGGCGACCGGGCCGTCGGCGGCGCCGGCGAAGCGGCGCCGGATCAGCGCGGCCAGCGACGGATCGCGCCGGCCGGACTCGACGATCGCCGCGGCCGCGGACTGGGTCAGCGCCTCCAGCTCGTCGACGCCGCGCGGCGAGAGCGTGCCGGCCGCCGGTGCGAACGCGACGCTGACCGCGATCACCTCGCCGCGCCACCAGATCGGCACCGCGGCGGCCGGGCCGTGGCGTGCCGGGTGCGCCGCGGCCAGGTGGCCGGCCCGCAGCTGCCCGTAGTCCGGGATCACCACCGGTCGGCGGCTGCCGAACGCGCGCCCGGTCGCGCCCTCGTCCAGCGGGAACGAGTGGCCGAGCCGGCAGGAGGCGCCGTACTCGGCGACCTTGACGTAGCAGCCCCGGTCGGCGTCGATGAGGGAGACGCTGCCCGCGACCGAGCCGGTCAGCCGGCTGGTGTGCCGCAGCAGGCGCCGCAGCACGGGCGCCAGCCGCAGGTCGCCGTAGACGTCGGCTACCGCCTCGTCGAGGCGGAATTCCGGACGAGCCGCGTGCGGCGACATGCCTCGAACATATGGTTCCGCGAACCGCTTATCAACGGCCGTCGAAGAGTCGCAGCGGGATCGCGCCGGCCATCGCGGCCATGCCCGCGTCGTTGGGGTGCAGATGATCGCCGCTGTCGTACGCCGCGAGCATGCGCGCCGGCTGCGCCGGATCCCGCACGGCCCGGTCGAAGTCGATGACGCCGTCGTACTCGCCGCTGGTGCGGATCCACCGGTTGGCCGCGACCCGCTTGGCCTCGCCGGCCTCGCTGTAGTAGCCGGGGATGGTGGTGTCCTGGAACGGCGTCATGGTGGCGCCGAAGATCAGCAGTCCGCGCTCGTGCGCGCGGGCGATCAGCTGCCGGTACCCGAAGATCAGATCGTCGACGGTCACCGCCTCCGACGGCGGCGCGATCGAACCCGGCTGCCCGATGTCGTTGATGCCGAGCAGCACGATCACGTAGCGGGCGCCGGGCTGGGCGAGCACGTCGCGGTCGAAGCGCCGCAGCGCGCTGTCGCCGAAGATCGGCCCGATGCCGGCGAACGGGCCATCGGCGAGGGTGTTGCCGTCGTACAGCAGGCGGTTGCCGCCGATGCCCTTGTTGAGCACCCCGAGGTCCCGGTTGCCCAGCCGGCCGGCCAACAGGTCCGGCCAGCGGTGGTTGGCGTCGACCGTGGTGATCGCGCCGTCGGTGATGGAGTCACCGAACGCCACGACGGAGGCCGCCCGGCGCGGGGTGGCGACGCTGACGCCGGAGAGGAAGTACCAGGACGTCGAGGTCGTGGCGCCGGTCAGGGTGCGGGCGCGGGTGACGTTGCCCGCGGCGAGGTAGTTGGTCTGGAAGGCGGACCCGTGCTGGGTCGCGGCGGCGGTCCGCACCGGCAGGTAGACGCTCACCACCAGGTCGGATCCGGCGGGTACGGCGAGCGTCACGGTGTCGCTGAGCGCGGGCGCGCCGGGCGGGACGCGCACCGAGGAGCGCCCGCCGAAGGTGAGCGGGCGGTCCGTGCCGGCGACGGTCTCCGCACCGGCGGCGCGCCGGGCGACGCGCGCCTCGCCGATCACGAGCGGCTCGGTGCCGTACTCGTTGGACAGGCGCACCCGCAGCGACCGGCCCGCGATGCTGACGTGCACGATCTGGCGCAGGGTCTGGTCCTCGAACGTGACCGCCGGCACCGGCGGGGTCGCCGCGCCGGTCACCCCCGTGCTCCAGGTGCCGGTCCAGGAGGCCGGCCGCTCACCGGCGGCGACGGCCGGGCCGGTGAGTGCGAGCAGCGCGGCGCCGCAGGCGGCGACGGCGGCGGTGAACAGCCGCCTCGATCTGGTGGTGGATGCAGCCATCGTCGGCCTCCGCGATCCGCTGGCGCGGCACGGGCCGGCCCCCGCGCCGATCCCCACCAGCCCAGCGCAGACCCGGCCGCCTGTCAAGGCATCGACGATTGTCGCGCCGTTAGGGTCGGTGAGTGATCACCGAACCCGACCTTACCCACCGTGCCGAGGGCGGACACGATATTCCGCTGCTGGTCTGGCGCCTGCCCGAGCCGGTGATCGCGATCTCGTCGGCGGTGCTCGGCGGCGGGATCGGGCCCTGCGGGTGGCTGGTCAACGCGAGCGTGCCGATGTCGTACGACCGGGGCGACCCGGCCGCGCACCTGCGCGAGATCGCCGCCGGGCTCGGGCTGTCCGGTCCCGGCGTCGGCCTGCTCACCGGCGTCGACGTCGCCGACGTGGTGGCGACCGAGGACGGCGGGGTGCGGCTCTGGGCAACGGTCGGCCTCGGCGCGCCGATCCAGGCCGCGGCCGCCGACGGACCGCGCGCGCCGCACGCCGGCACGGTCAACATCGTGGCCTGGGTGCCGCGGCGGCTCAGCGACGGCGCCCTGGTGAACGCGGTCGCCACCCTCACCGAGGCCAAGACGCAGGCGATCCGCGAGCTGGGCCTGGCCGCCACCGGCACCGCGACCGACGCGGTCGCCGTGCTCTGCCCGCGCACCGGTCCGGCGGCGGACTACGCCGGCCCGCGCTCGCAGTGGGGCGAGCGGATGGCCCGCGCCGCCTACCGGGCCGTCCTCGACGGCGGCGCTGTCAACCTGTCGGGCGTGCAGTCGTGGTCCGAGCGGCAGGCCACCGCGGGCTGACGCCGGGATCGCGCAACTCGCCTCGCCGGACACCGGCCCGGGATTAATCTTGGCCGGTGACTCTCTCCAGGCGTCTGGGCGCCGAGTTCATCGGCACGTTCTGGCTGGTGCTGGGCGGCTGCGGCAGCGCCGTGCTGGCCGCGACGGTCTCCGGCGGCGGCATCGGGATGCTCGGCGTCGCGCTCGCCTTCGGCCTCACCGTGCTGACCATGGCGTACGCCTTCGGGCACATCTCCGGCGGGCACTTCAACCCGGCGGTCACCATCGGGCTGTGGCTCGGCCGGCGCACGCCCGGGCGTGACGTGGTGCCGTACATCATCACCCAGGTGGTGGCGGCGATCGTCGCGTCGGCGGTGCTGTGGGTGATCGCGTCCGGCCAGGCGGGCTTCAGCGCCTCGGAGAGCGGGTTCGCCGCCAACGGGTACGGCGCGCACTCGCCCGGCGAGTACACCCTGGCCTCCGCGGCCGTCGCCGAGCTGGTGATGACCGCGGTGTTCCTGATGGTCATCCTCGGCGCGACCGACCGGCGCGCGCCCAAGGGCATGGGCCCGCTCGCGATCGGCCTCTGCCTGACCCTGATCCACCTGATCATCATTCCGGTCACCAACACCTCGGTGAACCCGGCCCGCTCGACCGGCCCGGCGCTGTTCGTCGGCGGCTGGGCGCTCGCCCAGCTCTGGCTGTTCTGGCTGGCCCCGATGGTGGGCGGGGCGATCGCCGGGCTCGGCTACCGCTACGTGGTGGGTGACGTGGGCGCCGAGGAGATCGCCGAGGAGGCGCAGGACACGGCGGCGGCCGAGACGTCCGTGGGAGACCTGCCCGGGCGCCACCCGGCCGCGGAGGAGCTCCGGCGGCGCAGGCAGCAGTCCACGCGCTGACGTCGCGCAAGGTCATTCGACGCGGATGAGGCGTGGCTCCGCGCCTCGGCCGCACGATGGGTGCACCCACCGTTGCGGACGCCGAGGCGATGCGGAGCACAACCATGCAGGCACATGAGATCTCGGCCCGGGCCGCCGCCCTGCTCCCCGGCCTGATCGAGGACCTGGAGAAGCTGGTGGCGATCCCGTCGGTCGCCTTCCCCGGATACCCGCCCGAGCCCGTGGAGCGGATGGCCGAACAGACCCTGCGGATGTTCCAGGAGGCCGGGTTCACCGGCGCGCGCCTCATGGACGTGCCGACCGGCTACCCGCCCATCTACGGCGAGATCCCCGGGCCGGAGGGCTCGCCGGTCGTGGTGCTCTACGCGCACTACGACGTGCAGCCCGCGCCGCCGGAGCAGGGCTGGACCAGCGACCCCTGGACGGCGACCCGCAAGGACGGCCGGATATACGGCCGGGGCGCGGCCGACGACAAGGGCGGCCTGGTGACACACCTCGGCACCTTGAAGATCTTCGACGGGCGGCCGCCCTGCACGGTCAAGCTCATCCTCGAGGGCATGGAGGAGACCGAGAGCAACCTCGAGGCGTTCGTCGAGGCGAACCCGGAGCTGTTCGCCTGCGACCTGTTCGTCATCTGCGACATGGGCAACCTCCGGGTCGGCGAGCCGGCGCTCACCACCGCCCTGCGCGGCGACGTCGCGTGCGTCGTCACGGTCCGCACCCTGGAGCACCCGCTGCACTCGGGCGTGTTCGGCGGCCCGGCACCCGACGCCATGATGGCGCTGGCGCGCCTGCTGTCCACGCTGCACGACGACGCGGGCGACGTCGCCGTGCAGGGCGTCTCGCGCGGCGTCTGGACGGGCGCGGAGCTGAGCGAGGAGGACTTCCGGTCCAGCGCCGACATCCTTGACGGTGTGCGCCTCACCGGCACCGGGCGCATCGGCGACCAGCTCTGGGCGCACCCGTCGATAAACGCCATCGGGCTCGACATGACCGACATCGCCGGCTCCTCCAATGTGCTCATCCCCGAGGCCCGGGCGAAGATCTCCATGCGGATCGTGCCCGGATCGGACCCCGGCAAGGAGCTGGACGCGCTCGTCGAGCACCTGCGGACCCACGCGCCCTGGGGCGCGCAGGTCGAGGTGCGGCGCACCAAGGAGGCGCCGCCGTTCCTGTGCGACACCGGCGGGCCGGGCTACGCCACCGCCCGGTCGGCGCTCGCCGAGGCGTACGGCAAGCCCGCCGGCGAGGCCGGCTGCGGCGGCTCCATCCCGCTGCTGCGCACCCTCCAGCAGGCCGCACCCGGCGCCGAGTTCGTGCTCTGGGGCCCCGAGGACGTCGCGGCGTCGCGCATCCACTCCTCCGACGAGAGCGTGGACCCCCGGGAGATCGAGAGCATGGTCGTCGCGCAGGCGCTGCTGCTGCAACGGCTCGGAGCGCGGGATGAGTGACACCGAAACGGCAAGCGGCGTACGGGGCGTGCTGATCGCCACCTGCCTGTCCACCCTGGTGGTCAACGCGAACACGTCCGCGGTCAGCATCCTGCTCCCGGCGATCAGCACCGACACCGGCATGTCGGTCACCACCCTGCAATGGGCCGTGACCGGCTACTCGCTGGTGGGTGCCGCGACCATCGTGACCTCCGGCTCGCTCGGCGACGTCTTCGGCCGCCGGCGCATCTTCCAGTACGGCCTGCTGCTCTTCATCGCGTCCTGCGTGCTGATCGCGCTCTCCGACTCCGGCGGCATGGTCATCCTCGGCCGCGCGATACAGGGCGCCTCGGGCGCGACGATCCTGGCCTGCGGGCTCAGCCTGCTCTCGGTGGCCACCCGTGGCGCCGACCAGCTACGGGCCGTCTCGTACTGGGGCGCGGCCGCGGCGGTCGGCGCCGCCGCCGGGCCGCTGCTCGGCGGCGTCCTGGTCGAGCTGGCGAGCTGGCAGGCGCTGTTCTGGGTGGACGCCGGCGTCGCCGGTGCGTGCATGGCCCTGACAGCCGCCACCGTCGCCGAGTCGCGCGACCCGAACCGGTCCCGCTCGATCGACGTCGCCGGGAGCCTGCTGGTCGCGCTCACCCTCATGCCGTTCGTGCTCGCGCTGAGCAAGGGCGGCGACTGGGGATGGACGTCCGTCGCCACCCTGGGCTGCCTGGCCCTGGCCGTCGCCGCCGGGTTCGCCTTCGTGGCCGTGGAACGCCGGGTCGCCGTGCCCATGCTCGATCTGGCGCTGCTGCGCAACCGGATCCTGGTCGTCTCCACCATCGCCATCCTCATCGGAGCCGGCACCATCAACGGCCTGATGTACCTGGTCAGCCTCTACTTCCAGGACCCGCAGACGCTCGGGTTCAGCCCGCTGCAGGCCGGCCTGGCCACCCTGCCGGCCACCGCCGGCCTGGTCGCGGTCGCGGCGTTCGTGCCGCGCCTCGCGGCCCGCTTCGGCGGCCGCCAGGTCGTCGCCGCCGGCTTCGCGATCACCGCGGCCGGCTTCGCGGCGATCGGCCTGGTCGAGGCCTCCTGGAAGTACTCGGCCTTCGTCCTGCCGCTGGTCGCCGTCGCCCTCGGCATGGGCCTCTCGAACGGCCCGGCCTCGTCGGCGGCGACGGCCTCGGTCGAGCCGGCCCAGGTCGGCGCGGCCTCCGGCGTCTCCAACATGGCCCGCTACGTCGGCGCGGCCGTGGCGACGGCACTCGCCGCGACGATCTACGGCACCGTGATCGCCGACCGGACCGCACAGGGCGAGCCGGGCGCCGACGCGCTGTCCGCGGGCCTGGCGGCCGCCTCCTGGACCATGGCGGCGATCAGCCTCCTCGGCGTCGCGATGGCGGTGATCATGGGCCGCCACCGCGCCGCCCGCGGCACCCTGGCCGACTCTGCCGCGGCCGCCGGCGCCCACGTACACACCCTCCCGACCTCGGCAACGGCAACCGCACACCCGCCCACCACACCCTGACCGGCCCCTGACCTCCGTGGTCGCTGTCAGATCATGGTCGTTGGGGTCGTCCGGGTCGGTGTCGGTCGTATCGTGCTGGCCGTTGTGGAGGGCTTCCGGCGGCTGGGCGAGGGTGGCTGGTGGCCCGGGAGATCGCGGATGCGGGGCAGGGACGGTGCCGGGTTGACGAATGGCCCAGGCTCGGCCGCCGACAGCGGGCGGGCCGGGAGTCGGGAACCATTGGTTCGCGATGGGCCGGCAGTCGCGGTCGTTCGATGGGTGGAGGTGCACCGGCTGGCGGTCGCCGGCCGGGAGTCCGCGATCGCTCGGGATGTCGGGAGCCGGGTGGCGAGGGTGTGGTTGCCCAGGTCCCGGTTCGCGGACGTGGCCGCCCTGGCGACCGCGACCCTGACGCTCGGCCCAGATGCCGGCTCCTTCTACCACCTGGGCGTTGCTCAATCCTCCACCGGGCAGCCCCGACCGGCTCTGGCCAACTACGAGCAGGCGCTGCACCGGTATCGCGAGGCCGGCGACCGCGGCAACGAGGGCACCACCCTCAGCGGCATCGGCGGCGTGCACGCCGGGCTCGGTGACCGGCAGCAGGCCCTGACCTACTACCAGCAGGCCCTGCCCATCCAGCGGGAGGTCGGCAACCGCGCCGGCGAAGCCATCACCCTCAACAACATCGGCCTCGTGCACGACGGGCTCGGGGACCGGGAGCAGGCCCTGGCCTACTACCGACAGGCCCTGCCCATCGCCCGGGAGGTCGGGAACCGTCCCGGCGAAGCCGCCACCCTCAACAACATCGGCCTCGTGCACAACGGGCTCGGGGACCGGGAGCAGGCCCTGGACTACTTCCAGCAGGCCCTGCCCATCACCCGGGAGGTCGGCGACCGCGCCGGCGAAGCCATCACCCTCAACAACATCGGCGGCGTGCACGACGGGCTCGGGGACCGGGAGCAGGCCCTGGCCTACTACCGGCAGGCCCTGCCCATCCGGCGGGAGGTCGGCGATCGCGCGGGCGAAGCCGCCACCCTCAACAACATCGGCCTCGTGCACGACAACCTCGGGGACCGGGAGCAGGCCCTGGACTACTTCCAGCGGGCCCTGCCCATTGCTCGGGAGGTCGGCGAACGCGCGGGCGAAGCCGCCACCCTCAACAACATCGGCCTCGTGCACGACAACCTCGGGGACCGGCAGCAGGCCCTGGACTACTACCAGCAGGCCCTGCCCATCCTGCGGGAGGTCGGCGACCGCGCCGTCGAAGCCACCACCCGGTTCAACATCGCGATGATCCACTGGGCGGCACGGGATCTCGACCTGGCGGTCGGCGAGCTTGAGATCGTCGTCGACCTCGACCGCCAGGTCGGCTACCCGGACCTCGAATCCGACACCGCCATGCTCGAACAGGTACGCCAGGAACGAGCGAGAAGTCGGAAGGCGACCTGATCACTCGATCAAGGCGCCACCCTCGCTTTTCGTGCTGTTGAGAGCCGGAGCACCTTCGGTGCGGTGGGTTCTGCCCAGACCCGGGCATTCGGGCTCCGGGACTTGGCTCGGGTCACGTGATGAGGTGGAGGTCTTCGGTGATGTCCTCGAACCCTTCCGGCACGGGGTACCACTCACCCGATGCCCGGTAGTCGAGAAATAGGGCGACCTGGAGGAATCCGCGCACCATGAGGCGCAATGGCGCGCTTCCGCTGTGGCTCAGGTACCTGAACGTCGCGGCGAGGAAGGCCCGTACTTTTTCGGGGTCGATCTGGATCTCGTCCCACCCGGTGTTGGTGAAGCCGCTGGGCTGTTTGACAAGGCGCTCCACCGCAGGGATGAGGTCGCCGAACATCAGTGAGGTCGCTTGGCCTCGGTCCCAGACCTCCCAGCCGTCGACCGTGTACAACATGCCCACGCCAGTCTCCTTCCGGCACCGAACGGCGGCGACTGCGGGCGATCATTCCAGGCCGATGGCCGTTCGGCATGCGGTTTGCCGGTCCAGCGAACCTGGCGGCCCTGACGGGCCGCGCGCTTGCCCGACCGGGGCGGGACCTCGGGTCCGGGACGCCTGTTGGTCTCCGCCGAGCTAGCGGTGGCTAGGATCCGATGATCATGCGTATCGCGGTCGCTCAGCCTGCAGTGGTGCCCTACGACGTGGCCGTGAACGCCGCCGCGCACGCGGGCGTCGTCCGCGCGGCGGGCGCGCGGCTTGTCGTCTTCCCGGAGCTGTCGCTGACCGGCTACAACCTGGACGCGCCGCCGGTCGCCTGCGACGACGCGCGGCTGGCGCCCGTCGTCGCGGCGTGCGCCGACACCGGTGCGGTCGCGCTGGCCGGTGCGCCGGTCGTGGCCGCCGACGGCCGCGCCTACATCGCGATGCTGCTCGTCGACGCCGGCGGCGCGAGGGTCGTCTACCGCAAGATTCATCTGCATCCGCCGGAGGACGAACGCTTCTCTCCGGGACCGGGCCACGTCGTGATCGAGCTCGACGGGCTGCGCCTCGGGCTGGCGATCTGCCGGGACGCCTCGCTCGCCGAGCACGCCGCGGCGACGGTCGCGGCGGGCGCGCAGGCCTACATCGCGAGCACGCTCAACTCGCCGGGTGACCCGCGCGACGAGCGGATGCACGCGCGGGCGACCACGCACCGGATACCCGTGGTGCTCTCCTGCGGCGCGGGGCCCGACGGTCCGCTGCTGGGCAGCGGCGGTTCCGGCCTCTGGAGACCGGACGGCACGGTGATCGCGCAGGCCGGCGACGCACCGGGCGAGGTCGTCGTCGCGGACCTGCCCTAGCGACCGGCCGGGCCGGCCCGAGTCAGGCCGGCCAGCTCCTCGTCACCGGCAGCGCCACACGACCGCCTGGATCGTGCCCGTCGCGTCGTCCGACTGTCCGCCGACGGTGCGCCCGTCGTCGCTGACCGAGCTCGCGATGTTGCCCAGCCCGTTCGGCTCGTGCGCGGCCAGGTCGGGCAGCACCACCGTCCTGTCGGCGACCAGCACCGCGCGCCCCTGCCGGTCCGTGCCGACCTGCCAGCCGTGCGCGTTCACCGCGGTGGCGCCCATCGTCAGGTCGGCGAACACGCGCACCTCGCCGGTGCGGACATTCCAGCGGACCGCGGCCGCCACGGTGGCGCCGCCGGCCGCCTTCTTCCTGGCGTCGCCCTTGGCGCCGGTGCCGTCGGTGGCCACCCCGGTCGCCCAGCCGTTGCGGACGCTGAAGACCCGGGCGGTCGTGGCCGGCTTGCCGCCGAGGTCCGGCAGCGGCAGCTCGCGGTGGGTGCCGTCCGGGAACCAGACGTACGCACGCCGGTCCGCGTTGCCGACCACCGTGCCGTCCTCGTCGATGTCGTCGGCGGTCGCCGTCGACGTGCCGGCGGGCACCGGCAGCCGCCTCGGCTGCGCCGTCGCCGACGGCCAGAGCAGCGCGCCGCGGTCGTCGTCGCCGACGATCGCCCCGGCGTCGTTTATCGCGTACGCGGACCCGCGCGCCACCCCCGGCAGCTTCGACACCTTGCCGCCGCGGTAGACGTACGGGACCGGCCCCGAGTCGGCGTAGCTCCAGCCGACCGCGGTGCCCGACGAGTTGACGTCCGGCAGGGACTCCTCGAGGTCGCCGGGGAGCATCACCTTGCGGACCTCGCCGTCGTGCCAGATCACCGCCTGGTAGCCGCCGGCCTTCGGGTACGTGCGCCCGACGAGGTACCGGCCGGTGGGGTCGCCGCCGGTGACCAGCGCCATCGGCTCCTTGTCCGGAACCGGCAGCCGGCCGAGGGTGCAGCCGGTCGGCGCGGCGGGCGCGGCGGTGCGCGTCGCGCCGGTCGCCGCGGTCCGCGGCGCGTCCCGGTCGACCAGCCCGGCCGCGAACGACGTGCCGGCGACGGCGACGGCGGTCACCGCGGCGGCGCCACCGTAGCCGGCGGCGCGGCGGGCACGCAGCCGGCGGCGCCCGTCGGCGACCGCGCGCCGGACGTCCACCGTGGACGGCGTACGCGGCTCGTCGTCGAGCTGTCGCAGCAATTCGAATTCGGACGGCATCATCGGCTCCTCGATCCCTGATTGGTGAACCCCGCCGGCTCCCGCTCACCCAGCAGGCGCCGCAGCGTGGCAAGCCCGCGGGAGGTCTGGCTCTTGACCGTGCCCGCCGAACAGCCGAGCGTCGCGGCCACCTCGTCGACCGGCAGGTCGTAGTAGAACCGCAGCACCAGCACGGCCTGCTGCCGGCGGGGCACCCGGGCCAGCGCCGCCCGCAGGACGTGGCGGTCCTCGACGCCGGTGTCCCCGGCCCGCGCCGGCCGTTCGGGTGTCTCGCGCAGCAGCCGGACCCGGGCCCACGCCAGCCGCCGCTCGTCGAGATAGGTGCGGACCAGCATGGTCCGCACGTACCCGTCGAGGTGGGCGGCGGTGCGCGCTCGGCGCCACTTCACGAACAGCGTGGTGATGGTCTGCTGAACCAGGTCGTCGGCGCGATGCTCGTCGCCGGCCAGGAGGTATGCCAGCCGCCGCAGCGCGGGGATCCGCGCCGTGACGTATTCGACGTACTCCTCTTCCGAACCGTCCCGCATCCTGCCGCCACCCTCCGTTGGGTCATCACCCCTGAGACGGGCGCGGGCGGCCGCGCGGTTGTCAGGACCGGGGAACTTGTGACACGCCCGCGCTCTGTCGGCGGCGGCGCCGATCTGTCAGCCTGGACGAAGCGTGTGGACTCCGGGGGTCACGGTGTACGAAGTTCGGCGGACTCGGCACGAGACCGTGTCCGAGGTGGAGGCGCGGCAGGAGAGCGACGTCCCGCCCGACCTGCGGGCCGCGCGGGCCGATCCGCCGTCCGGCCTCGCCCGTTACCTGCTGTCCCGCGCCGAGGCGAAGCGCCCGGCGGCGCCGGAGCGCACCCGGGCCCGCAAGCCCAGCCTGCTGGACCTCGTGTGGGGCTCGCCCCCGGGCATGGCGGCGCGGGCGCAGGCCGAGCGGGCGCAGCCCGAGCGGGCGAGGCGCACCGACCAGGCGCCGTCGCCGGGAGTGCCCGCGGCCGAGGATCCGCGGATCTTCCTGCTGGAGCGCGCGCTGCCGCCGGAGCTGTGGGCCGAGGCGGGCACGAGGGGTGAGACCCGGCCCCGGCGGACCTATCCGATCCTCTGGCCCGGATCGTCGAGGCCCGCCCGCGTCCGGCCGGAGTTCCACGGCGTCGGCGTCCTTCAGGCCGCCACCCACGCGCACGGCCGGATCCGCACCCGGGGCCTCGGCCTGATGTTCCCGCCGCACACCGTGCACGCCCGCGACTCGACGTCGGTGGTGGTCGGCGACAACTGCGAGCTCACGCAGGTCGACCACGTGCACGTCCGGCAGGCGGTCGTGGCGCAGGACGACGCGCTCAGGTCCGCCCGGGTCCGGGACATCGTCGCCCGTGCCGAACCCGGCCAGGACAACGCCGGCGTCGTTCGTGACCTGCGCGTGGCCCTGAACGACCTGGTCGAGCGCCCGGAGGAGGCCGGACCGACGACGATGTCCAGGCGGATCCGCGCGGACTGCGAGCCGTCCATTCACCGGGCGGCGACGGTCCAGCTCGGCGACGACGCCCTGACCCGCCTCGACTCCCGCTACGTGGTGGAGCGGACGGTCGTGCCGGCGGGCGCGCTGCTCGCCGACAGCGAGGACCTGGCGCGCCGCTACGTCGACCTGTCGGCCGGCGTGCGCGACGATCCCGGCGAGATGGCCGCGTTCCTCGGCGACCTGGTCGGCGCCGCCGACAACGCCACGGACGAGAACGTGCTCGGCTACGCCGACGGGCTGCCGGAGCAGCGCGCCTCCGTGCTCGGCCTGTTCGGGCTGGTCACGGTGGACCAGGCCACCAGCGTCATGATCGGCGTCGGCAACCGGCTGCACACCGAGCTCGACCTGCATCCCGCCGGGTTCAAGCCCGAGGAGGACATCAGGCGCGGCGTCGAGCGGCACCGCGCGCGCCGTCCGCCGCAGCCGGCGCGGGACCGCGCCGACGAGGCGGAACCCGGGCCGAGCCGGTGGTCCGGGTGAGGTTCTGGCTGGTCGCCGCCGGATGCGCCCTCGTGTTCGTGCTCGCCGGCGTCTTCTTCGCGACGCGCGGTTCGCTCGGCGAGGCCGATCAGTACGCCAGCGTCGGCAGCTTCCTGCTGGCGCTGGCCACGCTCGCCGGCACCGCGCTGATCGCCGCGCGCCGGCGCGCGCCCGAGCGGCCCGCGGACGACCCGGGCGGCGGCGCTGCCACGGGTAGCCGGATCCGGATCGGAAAGATCGAGAACGTGGGCCACCTCGCGGTCGGCGACCACAACACGACGCACGTGTACCAGGACGGCACGGGCGAGGGGCCGCGCCGGAAGAGGTGAGTCAGCCCAGCGCGCCGACGAACTCCTCCTGGTGGTGCCAGCTCGTTCGCAGCAGGTCGGCGGCCTCGGCGAGCGGGACGAACCGGCAGCGGATCGGCAGGCCGGTGTCCCAGGCGCCGTCGTCGCCGACCATCGTGTGTGTCCAGGCGTCGCGCGGCTCGTCGGTGGCCAGGTGGAAGTAGATGCTGATGCGCGGGGCGCCGGTGTTGTAGGTGCCCTGCTGCACGCCGACGACGCCGTGCAGCTCGAGGCTGCCCCGTATGCCGGTCTCCTCGACGGCCTCCCGCATGGCGGCGGCGTCGGGCCGTTCGCCGGGTTCGACGCCGCCGCCGGGCAGGTGCGTGCCGGCGTCGGGCGCGGAGGGATAGTCGAACACGAGCAGTTCCCGCCCTCGCGGACCGGTCCTCGTGATGTACGAGGCGGCCCGCACGCGCGCAACGGAAGTCATGCCGCACGGTATCCCTCCGCGCCCGGCCGTCAGGGGCCGGTGGCCGCCGCCGCGCGGTCGACAGCCGAGCGGGCGGCCGGCAGGGCGCGGTCCCGGTCGGCCGGGACGAGGCCGATCCGGGTGCGCCGGTCGAGCAGGTCGTCCTCGTCGAGCGCGCCCTCCCGGAGCAGGCCCCACAGCAGCTCGGCACCGGTCACCGCGATGCCTGCGGCGAGGGGCTCGGCCAGCGCGGGGTCGCCGGCGGCCAGGGCCGCGACGTCCGGCGCCTCGGTGCCGTACCGGGCGACCAGCCGGGCCGGCGCCGCGATCATGGCCAGCCGCTCCGGCGGCGCGGCGCCGACGAGCGGCAGCCGGGCCGTGCGGCAGCGACCCAGCGGCAGCCCGTTCGCGGTCAGCGCGGCGTCCAGGCCGTCGCGGGCCATCCGCCGGTACGTGGTCAGCTTCCCGCCGACGATCGTGGTGACCCCGCCGGGCGAGGTGTGCACGGCGTGCCGGCGGGACAGGTCGGCGGTGCTGTCGGCCGCGCCGGCCAGCAGCGGGCGCAGCCCCGCGAACGCGCCGACCACGTCCGCCTCGGACGGTGCGGTGTCGACGGCCGTGGCGAGCACGTCGAGCAGGAAGCCGCGCTCGGCCGCGCTGGGCTCGGGCACGTCGGGCACCGGGCCGTCGACGGGTTCGTCGGTCAGCCCCAGGTAGATGCGGCCGTCGGGCTGGGGGAGCGCGAAGACGAACCGGCTGGTCTCGTCCGGTACCGGGATGGTGAGTGCGGCGGTCTGCGCGCCGAGGGCGCCGGGGCGCAGGACGAGGTGGGTGCCGCGGGACGGGCGCAGCCGTACGCCGGGATCGAGCTGTTCGGCCCACACGCCGGTCGCGTTGACGACGGCGCGTGCGCGGAACCGGTGTTCCTGCCCGGTGCGGGTGTCGACGACGGTGGCGCCGGCGCCGTGCAGCTCGGTGACGCGGCACCGGGTGAGTATGCGGGCGCCGTGCCCGGCGGCGGTGCGGGCGAGCGCGACAACGAGCCGCGCGTCGTCGATAAGCTGGCCGTCCCAGCCGATCAGGCCGCCGCGGAGTCCGGCGCGGCGCACGGCGGGTACCAGCCGGTGCACCTCGGCCGGGGTGATCCGGCGCGAGCGCGGCAGTCGGCTGGCGGGTGTGCCGGCGGCGGCGCGCAGCGCGTCGCCGGCCACGAAGCCGGCGCGGGTCAGTGCGGCCCGGGGGCCGGAGATCAGCGGGGTGAGCGGCAGGACCGAGGGCAGCGGGTTGACCAGGTGCGGCGCCACCCGGCGCAGCAGGATGTCGCGCTCCACGGCGCTCTCGTACGCCAGAGCGATGTGCCCGCCGGCCAGGTAGCGCAGGCCGCCGTGCACCAGTTTGGAGCTCCAGCGGGAGGTGCCGAAGGCGAGGTCGTGTGCGTCGACGGCGGCGACGGTGAGCCCGCGGGACGCGGCGTCGAGGGCGACGCCGGCCCCGGTGACGCCGAGCCCGACGACGAGCACGTCGACGACGTCGCCGCCGGCCATCGCGGCCAGTTCCCGGTCGCGGCGCGCGGCGCAGAGCGCGGTGCCGGTCACGGCGCCAGGTACCGGTCGAGGAGCAGCCGCAGCTCGGCGTCGAGGTCGGCCTCGGTGATTCCGTCGGTCATCGTGGCGGCCGAGATGACGAAGCCGTGCAGGGCGAGCAGCACGGCGCGGCTGAGCAGCTCGGCGGGCCCGGCGCGCACCGAGCCGTCGGCGTGGCCCTCGCCGATGAGCTCCACCAGCCCGGCGAGCATCCGGTCCTGGCTGGTGCCGCGGCGGTCCACCAGGTACGGCAGCAGCACCTCGGGGTCCAGCTCGACGATGCGGCGGAACACCGGGTGCTCGCGCAGCTGCCGGGCGCCGGTGGCGAGGCCGTCGACGAGCCGCTGCCGGGAGCGCTCGCCGGTCGCGCCGTCCTGTGCGCGCACCGCGAGCTCGCCCCACTCGCGGGTCATCAGGTCGCCCACCAGCGACGCCATGTCGGGCCAGCGCCGGTACATGGTCATGCGGGAGACGCCGGCGCGGCGGGCGACGTCGGTGAGCGTGGTGCGCCGTAGCCCGACGGCGAGAACGCAGTCACGGGCGGCGTCGAGCAGCGCATCTTCGGTCGTACGCCGCTCAGGGGTGTTACGACTGGACGTCATGTGTCACAGTGTAACTCATGAATGACCTGCATTACGTGGCCCGATGGGGCGACCCCGCCGACGCCCTGACGCTCCCGCCCGCCGTCGCCGCCCTGCTCGGCACCGCGCTGGGCGTCAAGGCGGCCCGCCCCGCCGCGCACGCCGCGGTGCTGCCCCCGGTCACCCTCGACGCTTCGGTGCTCGACGACCTGCGCGCCGCGTGCGCGCGGGTGGACACCGACGACGCCGCCCGGCTGGCGCACGCCGCCGGCAAGTCCACCGAGGACCTGCTGCGGCTGCGCGCCGGCGACGCGCCCGGCGCGCCGGACGCGGTGGCCCGGCCGGGCGGCCACGACGAGGTCGAGGCGCTGCTCGCGGCCTGCGCGCGGCATCACGTCGCCGTCGTGCCGTTCGGCGGCGGCACGTCGGTGGTCGGCGGCCTCGCCGCCGACCGCGCGGGCTTCGCCGGCGTGCTCGCCCTCGACCTCGCCGGCCTCGGCCGGCTGCTGCGGCTCGACCCGGTGTCGCGCACCGCGACGTTCGAGGCCGGGGTGCGCGCGCCGATCGCCGAGCGGCTGCTGGCCGCCGAGGGCCTCACCCTCGGCCACTTCCCGCAGTCCTTCGAGTACGCGAGCCTCGGCGGCTTCGCCGCCACCCGCTCCAGCGGGCAGGCCTCGGCCGGCTACGGCCGCTACGACCGCATGGTGGTCGGGCTGCGCGCGGCCACCACGATCGGCACGCTCGACCTCGGCCGGGCACCGGAGTCCGCGGCCGGCCCCGACCTGCGGCAGCTGCTGCTCGGCTCCGAGGGCGTCTTCGGGGTCGTCACCGAGCTGACGCTGCGGGTGCGCCCGGCACCGGCCGCGCACCGCTACGCCGGCTGGACGTTTCCGTCCTTCGCCGACGGCGCCCGCGCGCTGCGGGCGCTGTCGCAGGACGGCCCGCTGCCGACCGTCCTGCGGCTCTCCGACGAGACCGAGACCGCGATCAACGCGGCCACCGGCAGCGGCCCGGACGCCGACGGCGGCTGCCTGGCCGTCGTCGGATTCGAGGGTACGCGGGAAGACGTGTCCGCCCGCGCCGACGCCGCGTCCCGGCGGCTGACGGAGCTCGGCGGCACGTCGCTCGGCGAGACGCCCGGCGAGCAGTGGCGCGCCGGTCGGTTCCGGGCGCCGTACCTGCGCGACGCGCTGCTCGACGCCGGCGCCCTCGCCGAGACGCTGGAGACGGCGACGTTCTGGGACCGGCTGCCGGAGACCTATGCCGCCGTGCGCGACGCGCTCGTCGAGACGCTCGCCGCCGCGGGGACGCCGCCGCTGGTGCTCTGCCACATCTCGCACGTCTACGAGACCGGCGCCTCGCTCTACTTCACCGTGGTGGCGGCGCAGGCGGAGGACCCGGTCGCGCAGTGGCGCGCGGCGAAGGCGGCGGCGAGCGACGCGATCGCCGCCACCGGGGCGACGATCACGCACCATCACGGCGTCGGCCGGGACCACCGCCCCTGGTACGGGCGCGAGATCGGCCCGGTGGGCGTCGCCGCCCTGCGCGGGGTCAAGGCCGCGCTCGACCCGCACGGGATCCTCAACCCCGGGATCCTGCTGCCGTGAGCCGCGAAGCGTTCACCGCGGTGGTGAACCCCGCGGCCGGGTCGGGTGCCGCCGCCGGCCGGATCACCCGCCTGGCCCGGGAGCTGCGCGAGGGCGGCGCCGAGGTGACGGTCAGATACAGCCGCGGCCTGGGCCACGCCACCGAGCTGGCCGCCGAGGCCGCCGCCCGGGGCCACGCAGTTCTCGCCGCCGGCGGCGACGGCCTCGTCGGCGCGGTCGCCGCCGGGCTGGCCGGCACCGGCGCCGAGCTGGCGGTGATCCCGGCCGGGCGCGGCAACGACCTGTCCCGCGCGGTACCGCTGCCGAGCGACCCGGCCGCGGCCGCCGGTGCGCTGCGCACGCTGCCCAGCGCCCCGGTCGACGTGGCCGAGGCCGGCGGCAGGGTCGTCGTCGGCAGCGTCTACGCCGGCATCGACGCCGCGGCCAACGACTTCGCGAACCGCCGCCGGCTGCCCCGGCGGCCGATCGCCTACCAGCTCGCCGCGCTCGCCGTCGCGGTCCGCTGGCGGCCGGTCGGCTACACGCTGACCGTCGACGGGGAGACCGTGCGGCTGTCCGGGCACAGCGTCGTCGTCGCCAACGCGCCCTGGTACGGCGGCGGCCTGCGGGTCGCGCCGGACGCCCGCCTCGACGACGGCCTGCTCGACCTGGTCACCGTCGGCGCGCTGCCGCGCCGCAGGATGGTGGCCGTGCTCGCCGCGCTGCGCCGCGGCGCGCACCTCGGCCTGCCCGGCGTCGAGACCCGGCGGGTCCGGCAGATCACCGTCGCGGCCGACCGGCCGCTGCCCGTGTACGCCGACGGCGAGCCGCTGGGCCACGCACCCGTCACCGTCCGGGTGAGACCGGCCGCGCTGCGACTGATCGGCGTACCCGGGGCGGCCGCGCCGAACCTAGAGTGGTGATCCCGGTCGCAGTCCCCGCCGAGAGAACGGGATTCACCATTGCCCCCACGCAAGCGCGCCACCCCGCAGGGTGAGCCGCCCGGCAGGTCCAGCGCCCGGCAGCTCGAGGACATCCTCTGGCGGGCCGCCGACAAGCTGCGTGGCTCGGTCGACGCCGCCCGGTACAAGGAGTTCGTCCTCGGCCTGGTCTTCCTCAAGTACGTGTCGGACGCGTTCGCCGAGCGCCGCGAGCAGCTTCCCGCCGGCCTGAGGGAGGACCGCGGCGAGTACGCCGGCGTCTTCTGGGTGCCGGCGGCCGCGCGCTGGGACCACCTGGCCGACCGGGCGGCGGCCGGGACCGAGGGCGTCGGCGCGCTGCTCGACGACGCGATGACGGCCATCATGCGGGAGAACCGGGCGCTGCACGGCGTCCTGCCGACGATCTTCAATCGAGGCGACGTCGACCCCGGGCGGCTCCGCGAGCTCGTCGGCCTGATCAGCGACGCCCGCTTCACCGGGCCCGGCGACCGGCCGGCCCGGGACGTCCTCGGCGAGGTGTACGAGTACTTCCTGGAGCGGTTCGCCCGCGCCGAGGGCCGGCGGGCCGGCGAGTTCTACACACCCTCCGGCGTCGTGCGGCTGCTGGTCGAGGTGCTCGAGCCGTACTCGGGCCGGGTCTACGACCCGTGCTGCGGGTCGGGCGGCATGTTCGTGCAGGCCGCCCGGTTCGTGGCCGCGCACGCCGGCCGCGGCCGCGACATCGCCGTCTACGGCCAGGAGGCCAACGAGCGCACCTGGCGGCTGGCGAAGATGAGCCTCGCCATCCACGGCATGGACCCGTCGGGCATCGGCGACCGCTGGGCCGACACCCTCGCCGACGACCGGCATCCGGAGCTGCGCGCCGACCACATCCTGGCCAACCCGCCGTTCAACATGTCCGACTGGGCGCGCCGGGAGGGCGACCCGCGCTGGCGGTACGGGGTGCCGCCGCTGGCCAACGCCAACTTCGCCTGGCTGCAACACATCGTGTTCCACCTGGGCGAGCGGGGCAGCGCCGGCGTGGTGCTGTCGAACGGCTCGATGTCGTCCCAGCAGTCCGGCGAGGGCGAGATCCGCCGGGCGCTGGTCGAGGCGGACCTGGTGGCGTGCATGGTGGCGCTGCCGCCGAACCTGTTCCGCACCACCGCCATCCCGGCCTGCCTGTGGTTCCTGACCAGGGACAAGTCGTACCGGCGCGGCGAGACGCTCTTCATCGACGCCCGGCAGCTGGGCACCATGGTGGACCGCACCGAACGGGTGCTGACTCCCGCGGACATCGCGAGGATCGCCGGCGCGTACCACGCCTGGCGCGGCGGGACGTACGCGGACGTACCCGGCTTCTGCCGCTCGGCCGGGCTGGACGAGATCGCCGGGCACGACCATGTGCTCGCGCCGGGCCGCTACGTCGGCGCCGCCGCCCCCGCGTCCGACCCGGGCGCCGAGCCGCTCGCCGACCGCGTCGACCGCCTTACCAAGGAGCTGTACGCGCACTTCGAGGAGGCGGCCCGCCTGGAGGCGGTCGTCCGGGAGAAGCTCCGGGGCCTGTCGTGACGGTGGCGGCGCCCGCGTCCTGGCCGCGTACCACCCTGGGTGAGCTGTGCGCCGCGGGCGGCGGCGACATTCAGACCGGGCCGTTCGGCAGCGAGCTGCACGCCCGCGACTACGTCGAACACGGCGTTCCCAGCGTCATGCCGCGCGACATCGGCGACAACGTGATCGACACGGACGGCATCGCCCGGATAGCACCGGCCGACGCGCGGCGGCTGTCCCGCTACCTGCTCGCCGAGGGCGACATCGTGTACTCCAGGCGCGGCGACCTCGAGCGCCGGGCCCTGGTCGGTGCCGCGCAGGCGGGCTGGCTCTGCGGCACCGGGTGCCTGCGTATCCGCCCGGGCGGCGCGGTGGACTCCGCGTACCTGTCCTACTACCTCGGCCATCCCGGGGTACGCCGGTGGATCGTGCGGCACGCGGTCGGCGCCACCATGGCGAACCTCAACTCACGCATCCTGGCCGAGGTGCCGGTCGTCGTGCCGCCGCGCGCCACGCAGGAGGCGGTGGCCGGGGTGCTCGCGGCGCTCGACGACCGGATCGCGGTCGGCGCGCGGATCGCGGACACCGCCCGGCGGCTGAACCACACCGTGTTCGCCGCGGCGGCGCGCGAGTCCGGTATTGATCGGACGGTCGGCGACCTCGCCGCCTTCCTGAACCGGGGACAGGCGCCCCGCTACACGCCGGACGGCACCGGCGTGCTGGTCCTGAACCAGCGGTGCGTCCGCGGCGGCCGGGTCAGCCGGGATCCAGCCCGCCGGACCGAGGCGGGCCGGGTCGGCGCGGACCGGATGCTGCGCCGCGACGACGTCCTGGTCAACTCGACCGGCGTGGGCACGCTGGGGCGGGTGGGCATCTGGTCGCACGACGTCGCGGCGACCGTCGACTCGCACGTCACCATCGTCCGGGTCGGCGCCGGGATTCCCGCGATCGTCGGCGCCTTCGCCGTCCTGGCCGAACAGGCGCGGATCGCGTCGCTGGGCGAGGGCTCGACCGGGCAGACCGAGCTGAGCCGGGCGAAGCTGGCCTCGGTCGTGGTGCGGATTCCGGCGGCCGGGCTCGACGCCCTGGCCGCGCGCCTGTCCGCGGTGGAGCAGCGGGCGGACGCCGCGCTCGCCGAGGCCCGCACGCTCGCCGGCCTGCGGGACACCCTGCTGCCGGAGCTGCTGTCGGGCCGGCTGCGGGCCGGCGACGCCGAGGGGTGAATGCGGGCGGCCCGGCCGCCGGCACGGTAGGTGCCAGGGCCGGGCCGTCCTCAGACTCCGGGCGCGGTCAGCGGGGAATCCACTGCTGCCAGGTCGTGCGGTGCGCGTCCAGCCAGCGCTTCGCGGCGGCGTCACGGGACAGCTTCTTGACCGTGATGTCGCGGGCGACCGCGTTCTGGTCGTCGTTGGTCCAGCGGAAGTTCTTGATCAGGTCGGCGGCCGGGCTGCCGGAGTCGACGAAGGCCTTCCTCGCGATCTTGTCGAGGTCGTAGGGCTGGTAGTCGCAGGCCACCGTCTCCGGGTCGGAGTCGCAGCCCGGCTTGTACAGCGGCAGCGGGATGTGCACCAGCTTGATCTCCGACAACAGCCACTGCGGCGTGTAGAAGTAGCCGATCAACGGCTTCCGGTCGGCCTCGGCCTTCTTGAACTCGGCGATCAGCGCGTCCTCGCTGCCCGCGTAGACCACGCTGAAGTTCAGGTTCAGGTTCTTGATCAGGGAGGCGTCGTTGGTGACGAACGACGGGTCGCCGCCCAGCAGCTGGCCCTTGCCCTCGGACTTCGCCGTCACGAACATGTCGGCGAAGTCGTTGAGGTTCTTCCACTTCGTGATGTTCGGGTACTCCTTGGCCATCCACGGCGGTACGTACCAGCCGATGACGCCCTTGTTGCCGGTCAGGCCCTGCTCGACCGCGACCCTCTTGTCGTCGATGTAGGTCTTCTTCAGGTCGTCGTGGCCCCAGTTCTCCAGGATGACGTCGACCTGGCCGCTGGCCAGGCCCTCCCACGACTCGTCCTCGGTCAGGTCCGTCTCCACCACCTTGCAGCCCAGCTCCTGCTTGAGCAGGTAGCTGACCACCGCGACGTTCGCGGCGTAGCCCACCCAGGGGTTGACGGCGATCGAGACGGTGCCGCAGGGCGTGCGCTCCACGCCGGGCGGCGCGGTGATCGCGGTCGACGAGTCGCCGCAGGCGGCCAGCGCCACCACGCTCAGCAGGGCCGCCAGCCGGCGCGTACGAGTCAGCATCGAAGTCCGTTTCTGATTGGGCGTGCCTACCACGTGGGCACCGGCCGCTCGCGGCTCAGGCGCTTGGCCAGGACCTCCTCGGTCAGGGCGACCAGGATGTCCTTGACCGACTCGCGGTGTCGCGCGTCGCACTCCAGGATCGGCACGTCCGGGCCGATACCCAGCGCGTCGCGGACCTCCTCGAGGTCGAAGCGCTGGCTCCGGTCGAACGTGTTGACCCCGATGAGGAATGGGATCTCATGTTCTTCGAAATAGTCGACCGCGGCGAAGCAGTCCTCGATCCGACGGGTGTCGAGCAGCACGATGGCGCCGAGCGCGCCGTCGACCAGGTCGTCCCAGAGGAAGGCGAAGCGGTCCTGGCCGGGCGTGCCGAACAGGTACAGCAGCAGCGCGTCGTCGAGGGTGATGCGGCCGAAGTCGAGCGCGACGGTGGTGGTGGTCTTGGACGCCACCGCGGAGGTGTCGTCGATGCCGATCGACCGCTCGGTCATCTCGGCCTCGGTCACCAGCGGCTCGATCTCGGAGATCGCGCCGACGAAGGTGGTCTTGCCGACACCGAAGCCGCCACTGATGACGATCTTGACCGCCACCGGCGGCAGGGGCGCCGGCACCGGTTCACTAGAGCGCCCGTACACGATCCCTGATCCTTTCGATCAATGCGATGGGAAGTTCACCGAGCTGCTCCTCGACGCGGACATAGCCGTCGGTCACCAGGTCGGCGACGATCACCCGGATCACTCCGAGCGGCACTCCGATGGCGACGGCCAGGTCCGCGATCGACATCGGCGCCTGGCAGAGCTCGACGATCCGGCGCGACTCGAAGCGCAGCGGAGCCGACAGCGCCGCGGGGGAGGCGTGCAGCAGCGTCTCGATGCGCAGCCCGTCGTGCAACGGGCGGGTACGCCCGCCGGTGAGCATGAACGGGCGAACGACGAGCTCGTCCTCGGGTTCCGGCGCGCGTGGCCCCGGCGCCGGCGGCCTCCAGGGTGGCGGCGGACCGGCGTACGGGCTCATGCGGGGATCCGGGCCCCACTCCCGCCGGTGGCTCATCGCGGTAGGTATTGCCGGGACTCGGATATCAGCGCCGGGGTGAGCAGGGCGCCGAACCGGTCGGCCAGCAGGGAGATCTCGTACCCGACCAGGCCGACGTCGCTGTCGCCGCCGGCGACCACGCCCAGGCAGCTTCCGCCCGCGATGACCGACACCAGCAGGAAGCCGCGCCGCATCTCGATCATGATGAGCTTCAGGCCGTCGAAGTCGTAGCGCCGCGACGCGCTGCGCGCGACGCTGGCCAGGCTGGAGACGATCGCCGCCAGGTGGTCGGCCTCGGCGCGGCTCAGCCCGTCCGAACTGGCGATCAGCAGGCCGTCGGAGGACACCGCGACCGCGTCGCGGACCCCGTCTGTCTGGTGGACGAAGTTGCCCAGCAACCAGTTGAACTGGTGCCGGTCGGCAGACGTGTCAACGCTCATGAGAACTCTTTCGACCTAGGGGTGGGGGCGGTCACGGTCGATCGGCGGGTTCGTTGCTGCCGCGCTGCACGCCACTGCGGAACGCGGTCAGCCGGGCGCGAACCTCCTCGGGGGAGTCGCCGACAGGTGCCGGGCGTTCCACGGTGCGGGTGGGTGCCGCGCCGCGGTCGGTGCCCGGTTTGGTGGCCTTGCGCGTACCGGGGGTGCGCCTGCGCAGGCCGTTGGGGGTTCGGTCGGCGTCGTCGGGTGGCGGTGCGAAGGTGTACATGTCCATGTCCATGCCGAGGTTCGACGAGGCCATCGCCGCCTCGTACCGGGCGGCCGAGGAGTTGCCGGCCGCCTCGGTCTGCTGCGTCCGCACGGCGGGGCTGCCGGCGGCGGTGATGTACTCGATGGTCGTCGGCCGGATGCGGCCGTCGGTGGGTGCCGGTGGCGGCTCGATGGGCGGCATCGTCAGCACCTGGGTGATCGCCGGGTCGGACGATTCCAGGGCCCGCGGGCGCTCGGCGCCCTGCACCTGCTCCGGTGCCGGGGCCGCCGGACGGTTCGGCCCGGCCACCTGCTGCGGGCTGGCGAGCATCGAGGGCGGCAGCACGATGCGTGCCGTCACGCCGGTCACCGGCGACGGCGCGAGCTGCACGTCGATGCCCATCTCGATGGCCAGCCGGCCGACCACGTAGTGGCCGAGGAAGCGGGTCGGCGCGGTGATGAAGTCGCCCTCGCCGCGCAGGCGCTGGTTGGCCAGCTCGAGATCGGCGCGGCTCATGCCGATGCCCTGGTCGGTGATGGCGATCAGGTAGTTCTCGCCGATGCGGCGGCCCTGGATCTCGACGTCGGCGTCCGGCGGCGAGAAGGACAGGCCGTTCTCCACCAGCTCGGCGAGCATGTGCGCGATGCCGCTGACGACCGCGCCGGCGACCAGTGTGTCGTCGACCCGGCGCAGCTGGACGCGCCGGTACTCCTCCACCTCGGAGACGGCGGCGCGGACGACGTCGGCGATCGGCAGCGGGTCCGACCACTGCCGCGGGCTGGCCGCGCCGACCAGGACCAGTAGGCTCTCCGCGTTCCGGCGCATGCGGGTGGCGAGGTGGTCGAGCTCGAACAGGTTCGCCAGGCCCGTCGGGTCCGACTCCTCACGTTCGAGGCTGGTGATGAAGCCCAGCTGGCGGCGCAGCAGGTTCTGGTTGCGGCGGCCCAGGTTGGCCAGCGACTCGGTGGTGCTGCGCCGCAGCATCGCCTGCTCGATGGCCAGGGAGTATGCGGTGGCCTGCACCCGGTCGAGGGCGTCGGCGACGAGGCGGATCTCGTCGCTGGCGCCGGCCGGGATCCGGATGGGCGGCGGCGGTGCGTCGCCGTCGCCGGCGGTGGCCCTGCGGACCGCCTCCGGCAGCTGCTCGCCCGCCAGCCGGTTGGCCTCGCCGGCGAGGGTGGCCAGCGGCCGGGCGATCGAGCGGGATGCCACGGTGGCCAGGTAGACCGAGCCGGCGAAGCAGAGGATCACGGTGCCGATCAGCAGGCCCATCCGGGTGCTGGCCTGGTCCTGGAGGGTGGCGGCGCGGGCCTGGATGACCGAGCCGACGTGCTGCTGCAGCTGCCGCAGGTCGTCCAGCACGGTGGTCTGCGACGACCACCAGGACTGCGGGTTGACCTGTAGGTTCCGCCCGTCGCCGGAGTTGAGCGCGACTTCTTCGAAGTACGCGGCGGTCTGTGCGGCGCCGGTGTTGAAGACGAAGTCGCGGGCCTGGAGCTGGGTGTCCGTCGCGTAGCGGGCGAACGTGGCAAGTGCCGAGTCCTCGGCCGAGCGCATGGTGACGAACTGGAGGAACTCGTTGCCCTTGAAGCCGCTGGCGGAGAAGACGCCGTTGAGGAACGCGCGCTTCTGCGCGGTGCTCTCCTTGGCGTCGCCGAGCGCCTCGAGCGCCGAGACGCCGCGGCGCAGGTCCGGATCGGCGGAGCTGTCGAGGCCGTAGTCGACGTTGCTCAGCTCGGCGATGCGGCCGGTGTAGAAGGTGAAGGTCGGCGCGCGGTCGGCGGCGCCCGCGTCGGTGCCGGCCCGGACGCCGGCCAGGCCGTCGAGCTGCCGCACGGCGGTGGCCACGCGATCCTGCGCGACGCCGCCGGAGGAGATCAGGTCCTCCACCTTGGCGCGCTGCTCGTCGACGCGCTTACGCGCCGGTACGAGCTCGGCCTTGAAGCCGACGTTGCCGCCGAGCAGGCCGGCCGTGAGGCCACGCTCGGTCTGCAGCTCCTGTACCAGGTCCTGCACGGCGAGCACGAGGGTGACGGCGCGGGCCGAGGCGGCCGCCGTGCGGTAGTTGTCGACCTCGATGACCGTGATGACGCCGAGCAGGACGAGCACGGCGACGACGGGCAGGGTGAGGGTTCGTACGACGCGGCGGCGGATCGTGCCGCCGGACTCGGCCGGACCGGTGCCGGTCGCGAGGTCGCGGCCGGCGGTGCGGGGACGGGGGATTCTCATCGGATTACCGCCGCCTCTGGAGTGGTGCGGCGGCGGTGGCGCCGGGTCCGAACCGGGCACCGATCTCGATCGGGCCTGCGGCCGGACGACTCCCTGCGGACACGCAAACTCTCCTTGGCCTTGTGGACGGCTTGGCCTTGCCGTGGCTTCCGGACCATATCGATGAGCAGACCGGTAGTCCACGATGTACTAGGAACCAAAGCAAAAACTACTCAGTCCGCGCCGCGACGCGGGCGAACTGTCAGGTTTGTCGATGGCTGAGGCTTCATTTGATCATCGTTCGGCGCAAACATCGTGCCGCCGCAAGATTTCGATCAGATTTCGATTCCGGTGCCGATCCGAGATCGGGTGTCCGGCCGGAGAACCGTCAGGAAAGTGTGAAGTGGACGCCGACCATCGCACGACGCCGCGAAGGGCGTCGCGCGATGATCTACGAAGGGTCGGTCAGGCGGCGGAGGGGATCCACGGCTTCCAGGTGGCCTCGTGTTCCTTGACCCACTTCTCGCCGGCTGCTTCGGCGGTCATGCCCTGGTTGGTGATGTAGTCGGAGACGAGGTTCTGGTCCTCGTTGGTCCATTGGAAGTTCTTGACCAGCTGGTACGCCGTGCTGTTCGTGTCGGCGAACTTCTTGCTGGCGATCTTGTCGAGGGTGTAGTCGGGGTAGTCGCAGGCGACCTTCTTGGGGTCGGCGTCGCAACCGGCGGTGTACGCCGGCAGCTTGACCCGGACGTACTTCTCCTTGGCGAACAGCCACTGCGGCTCGTAGAAGTAGAACAGCAGCGGCTTGGTCTGCGCGGTGGCCTGCTGGGCCGCCTTGATGATCGCGGCCTCGCTGCCGGAGAAGACGACCTCGTAGTTGAGCTTGAGGTTGCCGACCAGGGCGGCGTCATTGGTGACGAACGAGGGGTCGCCGTCGAGGAGCTGACCCTTGCCCTTGGACTCGGAGGTCTTGAACAGGTCCGCGTACTTGTTCAGGTTCTTGTAATCGGTGATGTCCGGGTACTTGTCGACCATCCACTGGGGTACGTACCAGCCGATGACGCCTTTGTTGCCGGTGGGGCCGACCTCGACCGCGGTTTTCTTCTCCTGGATGTAGGTCTTCTTGAGGTCGTCGTGTCCCCAGTTCTCGAGGATGACGTCGACCTCGCCGGTTTCGAAGCCCTGCCAGGAGATTTCCTCTTTCAGGTTCTTCTTGTCGACGGTGTAACCGAGTTCGTGTTCGAGCAGGTATCCGACGACGGCCGCGTTGGCTTCGTAGCCGACCCAGGGGTTGACGGCGATTTTCACGGTGCCTTTGGAGCCGGCGGCGGGTTTGTCGTCGGTGCCGGCGTCTGAGGTGGCGCCGCTGCAACCGGCGATGCTCAACGTCAGGGCGGCGACGGCCGCGGTAAGCCGATATTTCATGGGGTGGTTCCCTCGCAGAGTGAAGCGTGCAGCGTGAAAGCTTGAGGTGGGGTGGGTCCGATGGCTGAGTACGCACAGCCTCCGAGTTGCCGCCATAGATTGGTTCGTCTCGACACAGTGGTCAATGCCGCGGCGAGAGTTTAACCAGAGTGCAATAAGTGTTAACGCGGCGTAGCGGGCACCCCGTACCCGTCGGCGCCGGGGTGGACGTGTGAGTTTCGCCTGCGCAGCGCCTTGGCGGCAACCTACGATATCGGTGCAATGGGCAGATTGGTATGCCCCTGTCCGGCACGGACCGTTGCGTGAGGGTCGATCCACACGAGAAGGTCAGAGCCACCCCAACGGAGGTGCCTTGTGGATTCGCCGCGGACTCTGGCCGGACTCGGAGCGCTACTGCTCGCCGCCGCACTCGTCTCGAACCCGGCGTCGGCCGAGCCGGTCGAGCCCGTGCCGGGCGCACACTCGACGAGGGACTTCGGCAACGGTCCCGAGCGCAACGAGATCGCCGCGACCACCGCCGAGGCGAGCGCCGAGGCCGCGCGGGCCGCACCGCTGGGCGCGACGCCGGACAGTCGCTGGACGCCGCCGCGCCGGGGCTACCCGCGCCGGACCGAGCTGCGGGTCTACCCCGAGAACCCGGCGGACAAGTCGATCAAGCTCGGGCTCGTCCCGTACCATGGCATCGCGCCCCGGCTGAACGCGCTGCAGGCGGCCTCCGACCGGGTCTCCGCCGAGGTGATCGGGCACTCCGCCCTGGGCCGCGACCTGTACCTGGTCACCGTGACCGCGCCGGAGTCGGCCGCCGAGGCCGCCCGGCAGGACCGCTGGCGCGCGCTGATCGAGGACGACCCGGGCGCCGCCCGGCGCGACAAGGCCCTGGTGCGCGGCTACAAGACCCCGGTGTGGATCAACGCGAACATCCACGGCGACGAGTGGGAGGGCACCGACGGCGCCCTGCGCGTCATCGAACGGCTCGCCGGGGCCACCGACCCCGCGACCCGGCGCCTGCTCGAGCGCACCCGGTTGTACGTGACCGTGACCAACAACCCCGACGGGCGGATCGCCGGCACCCGCGCCAACGGCGCCGGCTTCGACATCAACCGCGACCAGGCGACCAACTCGCAGCCGGAGTCGCGGGCCACGCGCGACGTGGTCATCGCGACCCAGCCGTTCGTGATGCTCGACGAGCACGGCTACACCGGCACCACCCTGATCGAGCCGGCGACGCCGCCGCACGGCCAGAACTACGAGTACGACCTCTACATCAAGCACGCGCTGCCGAACGCCGAGGGCATGGAGGCCGCGATCCAGCGGCTCGGCCACCCCGAGACGGCGCGGGCCGACATCCCGTTCCGCGACTTCGAGCCGGGCGACTGGGACGACTGGCCGCCGGTCTTCAACCCGATGTACGCGATCTACCAGGGTGCCGTCGGGCACACCGTGGAGATTCCCCTCGCGGTCAATCACGGTGAGTACGAGACGCTGCCGGTCGCCGAGCTGCGCCGCCGCGCGGGAGTGAACACCGACGTCGCCGCGGCGACCATCGAGGCCGCGATCGGCTACGCAGACGAGCACCGCGCCGACCTGCTCGCCGACCAGATCGAGCAGTTCCGCCGCGGCTGGGCCGGTGCGCCGTCGCCGGAGATCCCGGACGGCTTCGTACCGGGGTTCGGCCCCGAGGACCGCTTCTCCACCCGGTTCCCGCGCGCCTACGTCATCCCGGCCGGCGCCGCGCAGCGGTCCCCGGCCGCCGCGGCCCGGCTCGTCGACCACCTGGTCGCCGGCGACGTGCGGGTGACGCGGGCCCGGCACGACTTCGCCCTCGCCGGCCGGTCCTACCGCGCGGGCTCGTACGTCGTCGACATGCACCAGCCCAAGCGCGGCCTGGCCAACGCGCTGCTCGAGGCGGGCCGGGACATCTCTGCGCTGGTGCCGCAGATGTACGACATCTCGGGCTGGAGCAACCGCCTGCTCTGGGGCGCCTCGGTCGACGTCAGCGCCACCGCCGCGCCGCGGGTGGCCACCGTCGCGGTCACCGCGGCGTCGCCGACCGGCGCCGTCGCCGCCGCGCGCGGCCGCGACCTGTCCCTGACCATGCGCGACGGCGCCGACGTGCGCGCCGTCAACGCCCTGCTCGACCTCGGCGTCGAGCTGCGCCGGACCGACGCGGCCACCGTCGTGGTCCCGGCCGGTGCGCGCCGCGAGGCCGAGGTCGTGGCGGACCGGTACGGCGTGCGGTTCACCGCCGCGCCGCGTGGATCCGCCGGCACCGCGTTCACGGCGCCGGTGATCGCGGCCGCGGTCTCGGCCGACGAGCTGTTCGCGCTGCGCGAGATGGGCTTCGACGTGCGTCCCGTCTCGACGGCCCTGCTCAACGCGGGCGCGGAACTGTCCGACGCCGACACCCTGGTGGTCTCCTCGGGCCTCTCGTACGCCCAGCTCAACGCGGTCGGCAAGGCCGAGGTCGACGAGCTGCTCGCCCGCGGCGGCGTGGTGACCCGGGGCCGGACCGGCGCGGCCTTCAACGCGGCGGCCGGGCTGCTGCCGGCGACCGCGGTGACCGGCCGCACCGACGCCAACGGGGTGGTCGCGGTGCGCAACACCGGCCCGGTCGTCGGCGCGGGATCGCTGCCGTACGCCTTCGTCTTCTCGCCGATCTGGTTCACCGGCACCGGCTTCACGGTCGAGCAGCGTTACGCCGCCGCCGACCCGCTGATCGCCGGGCACTGGCTGCCGGCCACGCCGGGCGCCGGCGGCCCGGAGCAGGCGGCGGACCAGGCCGCGGTGATCTCGGGCGTGACGGCCCGGGGCGGCCGGGCGGTCATGTTCGGCACCGAGCCGCTGTTCCGGGCGCACCCGAAGGGCCTCTACGCCGAGTTCGCCCGGGCCCTGTACTGGACGGCCTCGTAGCCGCCGGTCGGGCACCCTGCGCGGGACGCTATTCTTCGAGCCCGCGCAGGGGGAGGAAACATCGCCATGTATGAGCAGCAGCAGCCGTGGGGCCAGCCGCAGCAGCCCGGTCATCCGCCGCAGGGCGCCGGGGGTTCCGCGATCGCGCTGACGCTGAAATATCATCCGCTCGCGTTCCTGATGGGGTTCATCAAGCCGCAGGTGCAGATCAACGGGCACCCGGTCCAGGCCGGCTGGAAGGCCCGCACGGTGCTGCCCGTGCAGCCGGGCCAGTACCACCTGCACGTGCACGTGCCGTACCTGATCCCGACCCGGATCGGCGTCGCGGACCTGGGCGTCAACGTGCTGCCCGGGCAGACCGTCGAGCTCGAGTACCGGGCGCCGATGATCGCCTTCATGGGCGGGGCGCTGGGCGGGCCGCCGCAGAAGTACCCCGGCATGGCCGCCTCGATCGTGTTGCTCGTGATCAGTCTCGTGATCCTGCTCTGCGTCTGCGGCGGCCTCCTCGCCGCGATCCTGAGCAGCTCGAACGACCCGTACGCCCTGCCCGCGCCGAGCGACCTCCCGGCCGTCATGGCCGGGCTGATGTCGCTGCTGCGCTGACCGGCGCCCATCAGGTCCAGGTACCGCCGGCGACCTCGGTGGTGCTCTCGAGGTAGGTGAGCAGCGCCAGCCGGTCGTCGAAGTCGAGGTCGGCGAAGGCGGCGTGCGCGGTCGCCCAGGATCGTTCGGTCGCGGCCGCGAGCAGGCCGATGATCGCCGCCCAGGCGAGCGAGACCAGGTGGAACATCCGGTCCTCGCGCAGCGACGGCAGGCGGCTCAGCTCGCCGAGCGCGTCGGTCGCGGCGTCGTCGGTCCTGGCCCGGCCGATCAGCTCGAGCACCGCCCGGCCGCGGTGCGGGTGGTTGCCGCAGGCCAGCGCCGTCAGCTCCGGCACGGACATGTCGTGCACCGGCGGCGCGGGAGTGCGGGCGACGGTGGCCCGCTCGCACCTGCGGGGATGGCGCGAGGCCCGCGGCGCGCCGGTGCGGGCGGCGAAGGAACAGGCGGGGGGTCGCACTGTGAAGTTCATCGGTCGTGCCTCACTTGGTGGTCGGTGGTTGTCGAGTTCGTGACGGCACCCCGCACGGGGGTGGATCGCACGGGGTGCCGTCGGTTCCGGGTTCGCCGTCAGGCGAAGCGGGCGGCGATCCAGTCGGCGACCTGGCCGGTCGTCGCGAAGACGGTCTGGTCGTGGTTCGCCCCGTCGACGGAGACGAAGTCCACGGGCTGGGTCTGGTATCCGGTGAGCTGGTCCAGCAGCGGTCCGGCGGTGAGGCCGTAGGGCACGGCCTCGTCGTCGGTGCCCTGGATCAGCAGCACGGGCGCGGTCGGCGCGCTCTGTGCCGGGTCGTCGTTGGCGGCGAGCTGGTCGATCACCGGCTGCGGCAACGCGCCGCCGACCAGCAGCTCCTCCGCCGTGAGGGTCTCGTAGGCGGCGAGGACCTCGTAGAGGCAGCCGCTCTGCAACACCGACGTCTTCTGCTTGGCCGGCGCCGCCAGCACGGAGTTCGGGTCGAAGGCCGGGTTGACGGCGTTCAGTCCGTACAGGCCCATCACCAGGTAGCCCTGGCCCGGTGTGCCGGGGATCAGTGGGGCGAAGATCTGCACGTTGGACACCGGTGCGATCGACGAGACGCCCTTGAGCACCAGTGCGCCGTCGTAGGCGGGTGCGATCTGCCCGGCGAAGAGGGCGCCCTGCCCGCCCTGCGAGTGGCCGTCGATCGCGTACTGCGTGGTGAGCTTGTTGTCGAGGTTGCGCGCCGCCTTGACGCTGTCGATCATCGCGCGGGCCTCGCTGAGCCCGACCAGGTAGGGGTGCGCTCCCGGCGTGCCGAGGCCCGGGTAGTCCGGCGCGGTGACCGTCCAGCCCTTGGCCAGCAGGGCGGCGATCGCCGCACGCGCCTCGGGCCAGAACACGGCCTGGCTGGCCGACGGCGCGCACTTGTCGGCCAGCCCGGTCGTGCCGTGACCCCACACCACGGTCTTGTTCTTCCGGTTGCTCTTCGGCGTCATGACCAGGCCGGTGGCGGTGGCCGTCGCGCCGTTCAGGGCGGTGGTGGTGTACGCGATGCGCTTGCCGTTCGCCAGCGACGACAGCTCCGCTGGCAGCGTCGCCGTGCCGGAGACGATGACCGTGCCGGGGGCGATGGCCGCGCCGGCCGGGCCGCCGACGAAAAAGAGAATGGCGGCGCAGACGAGCGCGACATTAATGGCGGCCACCCATTTGAGCAGGGCAGAGTTCACTATCGGTCCCTTTCAGGGCTGGGTTTCTCGGGCACGGAGCAGCCCGGAAGGAATTACGAAATGGAGTGAAAAAACAGGTCAGGCGAAATGATCGGCGATGCGCCGCAGGGCGGTGATGGTCTCCAGGTCGCGGAGCTCGTCGTCCTGGGTGGGCCAGGCGCTGCACTTGACGATCACGATGTCGGCGCTCGGGTCGACGAAGAGGTACTGGCCGTGCACGCCCAGGCCGGTGAAGGCCTGGAAGGCGCTGTCGCCCAGGGTCCACCACTGGTTGGAGTAGCCGTAGTGCGGGTAGCCGCTCGGGCCGAGCGACCCGACGGCGAGCTGGGGCAGGTCGCTGCCGAGGCTGCGGCGTACCCATTCGCGGGGCACGATCTGGATGCCGTCGGCGACGCCGTCGTTCGCCATGAGCAGGCCGAGGCGGGCGACGTCGCGCGGGGTGGCGTTGAGCGAGCCGGCGCCGAGGGCGGTGCGCGGGCGCGCCCGGGTGAGCCAGTAGTAGGCGTCGCGGTCGGCGCCGATGAAGCGCCACAACCGCTTGGCCGCGTATTCCGCGAGGGTGGTCCCGGTCGCGGCCTCCAGCACCCAGCCGAGGATCTGCGCGTCGAACGTGGAGTAGTTGAAGTGCTCGCCGGGCGCGGCGGTGCGGGGCGCCGAGCGGATCAACCCGGCGACGTCGCCGCCGCCCATGACGGCCTGCTCGAAGCGCTTGATGCCGCTGTCGGGCACGTCCCACAGCTCGGGCTCGCCGACGCCGCTTGTCATATCGAGCAGCTCGGCCAGGGTGGTCTCGTCGTAGGCCGTGCCGAGGAAGTCGGGCCGGTAGTCGGTGACCCGGTCCTTGACGCTGCCGATGGCGCCGTCCGCCAGGGCGATGCAGACCAGCATCGACGTCACCGACTTGGAGATGCTGAACAGCTGCATGCGGGTGCGCGGACCGGCGAAGGCGCCGGGATAGGTCTCGTGCACGATCTCGCCGTGGTGCAGGACGACGAACGCCGTCGTGAACGTGCGGCGGTGCAGGTCGGTCAGGGTGTGGTCGGCGTCGGCGAAGCGGTAGGTCAGGTCGAGCGGGTCGGGGCTCAGCGGCAGCGGGCGGTGCGGCCCGCTACGGGCCACGCGCTCGGTCGGCATCAGCCAGTTCATGTGGGTGAACGTCCACTCGTTGAACGGCCGCCGCATGATCAGGTCGCCCTGCCGGTCCCACCAGGAGGGTTCCCGGGTGGTCCGGATCGCGGGCCGGTCGGTCGTGCTGGTCATGTCGGTCCCCCGCAGTCGTCGTCCGTGCCGTCGTCGGTGCCGTCGGTCGGGCGTGCCCGGTCGGAGATGTCGCCGAAGCTCTCGCGAAGCGTCGTGCCGCTGGTCGTGCCCACCGGCTCGAGGTAGCTGTTCAGGATGGCGAGCACGGCCATGCCGGCCAGGTTGTCCGGGGGGCCGTCGCCGAGGACGCCGGCGCTCGGATCGCCGAGATTGCGGATGGCGAAGCCCTCGGTGATCGCGGCGAGCATGTTGGTGAACTGGTCGAGGGTGATGCCCTCGCGCAGTTGGAAGCCGCGGGCGGCGATGGTGGACTCGTAGATCTTCTTCCACGGGTCGAGCGCGCCCTCGTAGTTGCTGGAGATCGCGTCGTGGATGCCGTCGTTGCGGTGTGCGGTGGCGACCATCAGCAGCTGCAACCGGAACAGCGGCATGCGGCAGATGGTCTGCAGCTCGTGATAGGTGGCCCGGTCGACGACGTCGACGAAGCTGGCGTCGGTGCTCACCCAGCTGCCCCGGGTCTCGATCTCCGCGTTGTACTGCGGGTCGTAGTTCATGTCGTGGAAGATGAAGGCCAGCAGGTCGTTGAGGTAGTCGTCGTGGCAGGCCCAGGTGGAGCGGTAGGGCCCGTCGCCCTTCTGGCGCAGGAACGGCGGCTCGAGATTCTCCATCTCGCGCGAGAGCGCGCGCTCGCTGAGGAAGCGGATGCCCGACCAGTACGGCTTACGGCCGCTCTCCGCGGCGGCCGCGGCCGCCGCCGGTTCGTCGCCGCCGAAGTGCTGCTCGATCAGGTTGGCGCCCGCCTTGAGGTACGAGGCCACCTTCGGCGAGTTGATGAGCGCGACCCGGGTAGCCTCCCGGACGCCCTTGACCCTCGTGACGATGCCAGAGAAGTCCTGATCGTAAGGGAAAGGCAGATCCTTCTTGCCGTAGGTCATGACTCGATTGTTGTCCGATTCAACGCCCAGACAAGTGCGCACGTGCGTAGTACTCGGAGTCTAGGCCTCGCGTATTCGCCGACAGCGGTAATTATGACGTCGAGTGAGCGCGCAATAACAGAGAGGTAACAATTATTCGAGCGAGGTGCGGGCGATCGCACTCTCGGTGAGGCTGCCGAGCCACAGCGTGTTGCCATGCTGGCGAACGCCGGTCGTCATCACGTACCGGCCGGCCGGGCCGTGCAGCGTGCGCAGCACCGTGCCCTCGGAGTCCACAAGGGCCGCGATGGTGTACGGCAGCGGCTGCGGCTGGAGGCGGGCGGGCAGCACCGCCGCGATCCGCCGCAGGTGCGGGTGGGGCAGCAGCTTCTCGGCGATCGCTACCCGCGGGCTGGCCAGCGCGATCCAGTAGGTGCCGTCGCCGACCGACGACATGTTGTCCGGGTACGCGGGCAGGTCGCCCAGGTCTCGCACGGCGCCGTCCGGCAGCGAGATGCGCAGCAGCCGGTGCGACACCGTCTCGCAGACCAGCAGCGCGTCCTGCTCCG
Organism: Amorphoplanes digitatis; assembly: GCF_014205335.1. NCBI lineage: Bacteria > Bacillati > Actinomycetota > Actinomycetes > Micromonosporales > Micromonosporaceae > Actinoplanes > Actinoplanes digitatis. Next base: position 3,053,573 of record NZ_JACHNH010000001.1, read on the forward strand.
GGGTGAGCGCCACGCCGTTGGGGAAGTGGAAGCCCTCGGCCACCACTGCGGTGCGGCCGCTGCCGGGGTCGTACGCGAGGACGCGGCCGTTGGGCCGGTGTTCCAGCAGGTCGCGACGCCAGTGCGAGACCGGGAAGCGGTTGGAGCTGTCGGTGAAGTAGACGACACCGTCGGCCGCGACGGCGGCGTTGTTGCACAGCAGGATGCGGCTGTCGCCGACCCGGTGCGCCAGGTCGGTGACGGTGCCGTCGCCGGTGATCCGCAGCAGGCCCCGGTAGGCGTCGCAGACGATCAGGCTGCCGTCGCGCGGATCGATCTCGATGCCCAGCGGCCGGCCGCCGGTGTCGGCGAGCGGCTCGGGCACGGCGCCGGCGTGCGCGTCGGGCTGCCAGCGCCAGATCCGCCCGTCCTCCGTACCGGAGTAGACGTGGCCCTCGGGGCCGACCGCGACGTCCTCCGGTCCGTGGCCGGGCACCGTCAGCAGCTCGACGTCGTCCAGGCGGGTGTCCGCCGGCGCCCACGGCCCGGTCAGCGGCGGCGGGGTGGTGGCCGGCAGCTTCACGGGCCGGATGAGCCACGGCGCGGGCGGGCGCGGAATCGTCATCCGACCATTTTGTCCTCTCCCGGCCCGGCGTCAATGATCAGGGCCGCTGGGGGACAACACCGGGTAAACCCTGATCGCGGCGTCGGGGCCGGTGGCCGGAATGTCCGGTGCGCCGCGGCGCCCGCGCCGGGTACGCGCGTTTTGCCGGTTACCGCTGTCGCCCATCCGTCCGCGGCCCGCCGGCGGCGGGATCAGGGGGCTACGCGGGTCCAGCCCGGATGTTCACAGTCCGTGCGCTGCCTACGTTCAGGTTCGACACAGAAACCCCGACCGTAGGAGGCCCGTGATGGGCAGGCGACCGGTGACCGTACGCGTGGCGAGATGGAGCGCCGAGCACCCGTGGCGCGCACTGGCGCTGTGGGTGGTCTTCGTGGCGGTGTGCTTCGTCGGCGGCAACGCCGCCGGCATGAAGGAGGCCACCGCCGAGGACATGGCGGTCGGCGAGTCCGGCCGCGCCTCGGTGATGATCGAGAACGGCGCGTTCGGCGACGAGCCGGCGATCGACAATGTACTTATCACCTCCCGCGGCGGCGCCCTGGACACCGCGGCCGCGACCGCCGCGGCGAAGGACGCGGCCGCGAAGCTGCGCGGCGTGCCCGGGGTGGCGGGGGTCGGCGACCCGGTACCGGCGCACGACGGCTCCGCGCTGCTGCTCCCGATCACCATGAGCGGCGACCCCGAGACCGCCTCCGACCGCGTCGAGCCGCTGCGCGCGGCCACCGCGCAGGTGCAGACCGCGCATCCCGCGCTGCGGGTCGAGCAGGTCGGCGGCCCGTCGATCGGCAAGGCACTCGACGACACCCTCGGCGCCGACTTCCAGCGCGCGGAGCTGCTCAGCCTGCCCGTCACCCTGGCCATCCTGATCATCGCGTTCGGCGCGCTGATCGCCGCCGGCGTGCCGGTGCTGCTGGCGCTCTCGTCCGTCGCCGCCGCCATCGGCCTGTCCACCCTGGCCTCGCACCTCGTGCCGGCCAGCGACTCGACCGGCAGCGTCATCCTGCTCATCGGCATGGCCGTCGGCATCGACTACTCGCTCTTCTACGTCCGGCGGGAACGGGAGGAGCGTGCCAAGGGCCGCGGCCACGTCGACGCGGTCGAGATCGCGGCGGAGACGTCCGGCCACGCGGTCGTCGTCTCCGGTACGGCGGTCGTCATCGCGATGTCGGGCCTGTTCCTCGCGGGCGACGCCATCTTCTCGTCCCTCGCGGTCGGCTCGATCCTCGTCGTCGCCGTCGCGGTGATCGGCTCCCTGACGGTCCTGCCGGCGCTGCTCGCCAAGCTCGGGCGCTGGGTGGACCGGCCCCGCGTCCCGCTGCTGTGGCGCCTGACCGCCCGCCGCTCCGGCAACGGCTGGTTCTGGCCGTTCGTGCTGCGCCCCGCCCTGCGCCGGCCGCTGCCCACGCTGATCGTGAGCGTCGGGCTGCTGCTCGCCCTCGCCGCGCCGGCCCTGGGCATGCAGCTCAAGTTCCCGGGCACCGAGGACCTGCCCCGGACCACCCCGGCGATGCAGGCCTACGACCGGCTGGCCGCCGCGTACCCGAGCAACGGCACCAGCCACCAGGTGGTCGTGCAGGCGCCCGCGGCGCAGGCCGCCGCCGTCAAGGCGGCCCTGACCTCGCTGGCCACCGGCGCCGGGAACGACGCACTGTTCGCGCCCGTCGAGGAGTCCGGTCCGAAGATCGAGGTGTCGCCCGACAAGCGGGTGAGCGTGCTGTCGGTCGCCACGCCGTTCTCCTCGCGCAGCGACGAGGCCGGGCGCTCCCTGCACCGGCTGCGCGACGACCTGGTGCCCGCCGCCCTGGCCGGCGTGCCGGGCGTCACCTACGCGGTCGGTGGCGACGTCGCCGGCAGCGAGGACTACGCGGCGCACATCTGGCACAAGCTGCCGATCGTCGTCCTGTTCGTACTGGTGCTGACGTTCCTGGTGATGGCCTGGACGTTCCGCTCGGTGGTCGTCGCGCTGACCTCGATCCTGCTCAACCTGCTCTCCGCCGCCGCCGCGTACGGCCTGCTGGTCCTGGTCTTCCAGCACACCTGGGCCGAGGGGCTGCTCGGCTTCACCTCGATGGGCGCGATCGTCACCTGGCTGCCGCTGTTCCTGTTCGTGGTCCTGTTCGGCCTCTCCATGGACTACCACGTCTTCGTGGTGAGCCGGATCCGCGAGGCGGTGCAGCGGGGCGTGCCGAACCGGCAGGCCGTCGCCGAGGGCATCACCGGCTCGGCCGGCGTGGTGAGCAGCGCCGCGATCGTCATGGTGGCGGTCTTCTCGATCTTCGCCACGCTGAGCACCGTCGACATGAAGCAGCTCGGCGTCGGCCTGGCCGCGGCGATCCTGCTCGACGCGACGATCATCCGGGCGGTGGTGCTGCCGTCGCTGATGACGCTGCTCGGCCCGGCGAACTGGTGGGCGCCGCGCTTCATGCGCCCCCGCGGCCGGCACGCCCTGCCCGGCGCCGGACAGCGGCTGCCGGAACCGGAGCCGGAGCTGGTCCGGGCCGGCTGACGGCACGGCGGCGGCCGCACCCGGGTGACGACACCGGGGGCGGCCGCCGCCGCTTTTGCACGAGGCCGGAAGATCATGGTCTACCGCGCGGCCATCGAGAGGCGAATTCATGATCCGGTACGCCCGCACTGCGGCGGTCGCCGCCGTGCTCACGCTCGGCCTGCTCACCGCGTGCGGCGAGGACGAAGCACCGAGCGTCGCGACATCCGCACCCGCCGCGCCCGGACCGGACGGTGCGAAGACCGGCTGCGCGCCGCCCGGAGAGGGCGCGCACCAGGTCGTTGCCGACGGCCGCACGGTCACCGGCGTCGCGCCCGGCCTCGGCCTGCCGGCCGGCAGCCGGATCGAGCACCTCGCCGGCGCCGAGTCGGCCGCCACCGTGACGCTGTCCGCGCCCGGGCCGGAGATCGTGCTGGAGCACTACCGCAGGCAGGGCCCGGAGTGCGGCTACACGATCGTCAGCAACGAGGACGCGGTGCTCTACCTGACCGGGCGGGGCTGGGGCGTGCAGGTGATCACCCAGGGATCACGGTCCACTGTCGCCTTCATGGCCTCCCCCGAGCAGCCGATGGGCTAGGGCCCGTCCTGCCGATCATGGCGGCCTGCGCCGGGCCCAGCTTCCGCCTCGCGGCGCGGTCCGAACGGCCGAATACAACACCGGTATTCGGCCGTCCGGCCCACTTGCGACGCGAAACCTGGACCTCGGCTCGGCGTCGCCCTGATCGGCAGGACGGGCCCTAGACGCGGCCGCCGGACGGGTCGCCGGACAGCCGCTGGGCGATGGCGATCGGGATGATCGAGAGGATCACCAGGGCCGTCGCCACCACGTTGACGATCGGGGCCTGGTTCGGGCGGAACAGGTTGTCCATGATCCAGATCGGCAGCGTCGTGGTGGCCTGGCTCGCGGTGAAGCGGGTCACGATGATCTCGTCGAAGCTCAGCGCGAACGCCAGCAGCCCGCCCGCCAGCAGCGCCGTCCGCATCAGCGGGAGGGTGACCCGCCAGAACGTGGTGAAGCCGTCCGCGCCCAGGTCCATCGAGGCCTCCTCGAGGTCGCCGCCGAGGCGCCGCAGGCGGGCGATCACGTTGTTGAAGACCACCACGACGCAGAACGTCGCGTGCGCCACCACCAGGGTCAGCAGCGACAGCGGCACACCGAGGATGGTGCGGAAGGCGTTGTTCAGCGCGATGCCCGTGACGATGCCGGGCAGCGCGATCGGCAGGATCACCAGCAGCGACACCGCCTCGCGGCCGAAGAAGCGGTGCCGTTGCAGCGACATGGCGGCGAGGGTGCCCAGGATCAGGGCGACGGCCGTGGACAGCAGGGCGACCACGACCGAGGTGCGCAGCGCGGCGAGCAGCCCGGCGTTGTGCGCGGCCCGGTACCACCATTCCAGGGTGAAGCCGGCCGGCGGCCAGCCGAACGCGCGGTCGGAGTTGAACGAGTTGACGACCACGACGATCAGCGGCACGAAGCCGAGCGCCAGGATGACGGCCGTGGCGATCCTCAGCGCGATCCGGGTGGTGCGGGTCAGGTACATCAGAGGTTCTCCAGGGCGCCGGCACGCCGGGCCAGGAACAGATACACGATCATGACCACCACGGGTACGAGGCCGACGGCCGCGGCGAGCGGTTGGTTGTTGGCCGCGCCGATGTTGTCGTATACGAGGTTGCCCAGGAACTGGCTGGTGCCGCCGACGATCTCGACCGCGACGTAGTCGCCGAGGGACAGCGAGAACGTGAAGATCGAGCCCGCGACCACCGCCGGGAAGGCGAGCGGCAGCACCACCGTGCGCAGGGTGCGGCCCGGCCGCGCGCCCAGGTCGCCGGACGCCTCCAACAGCGAGTCCGGCAGCCGTTCGAGGCCGGCGAAGATCGGCAGCACCATGTACGGGAACCACAGGTACGCCAGCGTGCACACCGTCGCCGTCAGGCCGTACCCGGGCGAGCCGATCCCGAACGGCGCCCCGGCCCAGTCGATCAGCCCGCCGCCGCCGAACATGCTGCGCCAGGCGTACGCCTTGACCAGGTAGGACGCCCACAGCGGGAGCAGGATCGCGGCGACGAGCAGCGGCTGCCAGCGCGGCGAGGCGACCTTGGCCATGAAGAACGCCACCGGCGCGGCAAGCACCGCGTCGATCACCGTGACCAGCGCCGCCACCCCGACGGTCCGCAGCGTGACCGACCGGTACACCGAGTCGGTCACGACGATGCGCAGGTTGTCCAGGGTCCAGACGCGTTCGATCTCGCCGGTGAACGTGTTCGTCGTCCACAGGGCGGTGACCAGCAACGCCGCCAGGGCGCCCAGGTAGGCGAGCCCGAGCCAGAGCAGCGGCGCCGTCAGCAGCAGGGCCAGCCGGCTCCGCGGCGAACGGGTGAGCCGCGCCGAGAGCCGCCGGCGCAGGCCGTCCCGGGGCAGCGCGACGTTGCCGGTCATCCGCGCCTAGCCCTTGATCTCGGTCCAGGCCCGGGTCCAGGCCGCGTAGTCGGTGCACTGCACGTCGGTGCGGCCGTCCAGGCACTGCGGGATCGGCGTGCTCCAGTACCAGACCTTCTCCGCGTACGCGGCGTCGTCGGCGTGGTAGGTGTCGCAGTGCGACTTGTCCGTGGTCAGGTCGCAGGCCTTCTTGTTCGCGGGCGCCTCGCCGAAGTACTCCGCGACCTGCGCGTTGGCCGTCGGGCTGATGATCCAGTTCAGCCACTGGTACGCGCAGTTCGGGTGCTTGCTCGCCGCCGCGACCATCCACGTGTCGGACCAGCCGGTCGAGCCCTCGTCGGGCAGCACCGCCTTCACCGGCGCCTTCTCGGCCACGGCCGTGTTGACGATGACCTGCCACGTCGTGCCGATGACGGAGTTGCCGCTCTTGAAGGACTGCACCTCCTTGAGGTAGTCCGACCAGTACTCGCTGACGTTCGCCTTCTGCGCCTTCAGCAGCTCGACGGCCGCCGCGAGCTGCTTGGTGTCCAGCGCGTACGGGTTCTTGATGCCCAGCTCCGGCTTGGTGTTCATCAGGAACAGCGCCGCGTCGGCGATGTAGATCGGCGAGTCGTACGCGGTGACCTTGCCCGGGTACTTCCCGGCGTCGGTGAACACCGCGGACCAGGACGTCGGCGCCGGGTTCACCTTGTCGGTGCGGTACATCAGCAGGTTGGCGCCCCAGCCGTGCGGCACTCCGTACATCTGGCCGCCGACGGAGTTCCAGGCCTTGTCCTTGAGGAAGTCGATGACGTCCGGGTAGTTGGGCACCAGGGCGGTGTTCACCGGTGCGACGTCACCGCCGGCGATCAGCCGCAGCGACGCGTCGCCGGACGCCGACACCACGTCGTAGTCGCCGGTCTTCATCAGGGTCACCGCCTCGTCGGAGGTGCCGAACGTCTTCACCGTCGCCTTGCAGCCGGTCTGCTTCTCGAACGGCGTCACCCAGTCGACCTGGGGATCGTTGCCGCCGTTCTCCGCGTACCCGGGCCAGGCCAGGATCGAGACGGCGCCCTCGCCGGCGCCGAGCTGCTGGAGTTGGGGGATCTTCGGTGGGGTGAAGCCGGACGCGCCCGGCGCCGGGGCGCCGTCGCTGTCCCCGGACGACGTGCCGCAGGCCGCGGCGAGCAGGGTGACGGCGATCAGGGCCGTACCCCGGATCAGAAACCTCTCGTGACGCATGATCGGGCCCTTCCGACGGGGATGGAGTCAGCGGGGTGGGTCAGGTCTACAGGGCGACGACGTCGCCGGGCCGGATACTGACGAGGACCTGTTCGCCGCGGCGCGCCGTCGCGGCGCCGGCCCCGGTGTTGGGCTCGCTCGCGGTGACCCGCGGCCCGGACTCGAGGTCGACCAGATATCGGGTGGTCGCGCCGAGATAGACCACCTCGGCGATGGTGCCGGCCGCCTGCCCCGGCGCCGCCGCCGATTCCGTACGGGCGAGACGGACCCGCTCGGGGCGCACCACGAACGTGCCCGGCCGGCCGAGGATGTCGACGGCGGCCTGCCCGGACAGGACGGTCGAGGCGCCGACGAAGCCCGCGACGAACTCGGTGCGCGGCTGCTCGTAGATCTCCGCCGCGGTGCCGACCTGTGCGATCCGGCCGTGGTTGAACACCGCGATCCGGTCGCTCATGGTGAGGGCCTCCTCCTGGTCGTGCGTGACGAAGACGAACGTGATGCCGGCCTCGCGCTGTAGCTGCTTGAGCTCGACCTGCATCTGCTGGCGCAGCTTGAGGTCGAGGGCGCCGAGCGGTTCGTCCAGCAGCAGGACCCGGGGCCGCACGACCAGCGCGCGGGCCAGGGCGACCCGCTGGCGCTGCCCGCCGGAGAGCTGCGCCGGCTTGCGGTCGCCGAGGCCGGTCATCCGCACCCCGGCCAGGGCCTGCTCGGCGAGCTCGCGGCGCGCCGACCGGCCGACGCCGCGCACGGCCAGTCCGTACTCGACGTTCTGCCGGACGCTCAGGTGCGGGAACAGCGCGTAGTCCTGGAAGACCGTTGTCACGTCGCGCTGGAAGGGCGCGGCGGCGGTGACGTCGGCGCCGGCGAGCTCGATGGAGCCGGCGGTCGGCTGCTCGAAGCCGGCGATCATCCGCAGCACTGTCGTCTTGCCCGAGCCGGACGGCCCCAGCATGGCGAAGAACTCGCCGTCGGCGATCTCGAGGTCGACGCCGTCGACCGCGACGGTGGGTCCGAAGGTCTTGCGCAGGCCGGTCAGCCTGATCGCCGGAGCATCGTCCACGCGGGCCCCCGTCCGTACGGGATACTGGGTACTCTGGCGAAAACCTATGGCTTCATATTTCAAAGCACAAGACTTGAGGAGGGTCGATGCCGGGCCGGGTCGTACCGCACGCGCACCGTGCGGTCTTCGCCCCGCTCACCCAGCCGGGACGCGCCGAGGCGGTCACCCGCCGGCTGCGGGACGCGATCGTGCTGGGTGTGCTCCGCGACGGCGAGCAGCTTCCGTCCGAGGTCGACCTCGCCGAGTCGCTCGGCGTCGCGCCGGTCACCGCCCGGGAGTCCCTCCAGACGCTGCGCGACCTGGGCCTGGTCGTCACCCGCCGGGGCCGCGGCGGCGGCAGCTTCGTGCGCGCGCCGGCCAACCCGGACGCGGCGCTGGTCCGTACCCGGCTGGCCGAGCTGTCGCTGGTGGACATCCGCGACTTCGGCGACTTCTACCGCGCGATCGCCGGCGCGGCGGCGGCGCTCGCCGCCGAGCGGGCGGCGGAGGAGGACCTCGTCCGGCTGCGCGAGGTCGGCGTCCGCCGGGCGATGGACCCGGGCGGCTCCCGCCGGGCCGAGGCGCAGTTCCATCTCGAGGTCGCGGCCGCCACCCAGTCCGCGCGGATGACGCAGGAGGAGCTGCGGCTGCAGGCCGAGTTCGGGCCGCTGCTGTGGCTGGCTATGGCCTCCGAGGACGGCCGGGAACGCTCCGAGGCCGACCACGCCGGGATCGTCGACGCCATCGCGGCCGGCGACCGGGCGCGGGCCCGGTACTTGACAGAGGAGCACGTCGGGCGTGCGATCAACGCGGTGGTCCGAGTGCGCCTGGAGTTGGTGGATGACTGAGGTCTTCGCGTGGCCGGCCGCGGCACCGGCCGCGGCCGGGATCGCCGCCGAACTCGAACGGCTCTGCGCGACGGTGTTCGCGCCGCTGGTGGCCCTGGCGGAGGCGGCCGCGGCGGCCATACCGGCCGACCGGGCGCCGCTGCTCGCCGACCTCGGCGTCGTGCGCCCGGCGGCGGTCGCGCAGCTGAACCGCGGTGACGCTCTGGTGGCCGGCTGCGGCCTGATCGCCGACCCCGGGCTGATCGCGGACGCGCCGTGGCACCTGGCCTGGTGGACCGCCGGCGCGGACCGGGAGATCGCGCCGCTGCGGGTGGTGTCCGATCCGGCGCGCGACGGCTTCCGCGACTACACCGTGCTGGAGTGGTGGTCGGTGCCGCGGCGCACCGGGCGGCGGCACATCACCGGGCCGTACGTCGACTATCTCTGCACCGACGCGTACACGCTGACCTTCACCGTGCCGGTGCGCCGCGCCGACGGGTCGATGGCGGCCGTGGTGGGCTCGGACGTCTACGTGGCCCGGGCCGAGCGGCTGCTGCTGCCGGCGCTGCGGGCATGCGGACGCCCGGCCACGGTGGTCAACCGGGCCGGGCGGGTGGTGGTGTCGACGCTGCCCGAGCACGTGACGGGTTCGCTGGTCCGGTCGTTCCCAGCGGGCTGGGTACGGCACGACTGCGGCGACGTGCCGTTCGGCGTGTTGGTCTGCGGCTGAGCGGGTTCAGCCGGCGTCGAACTGGACGTAGTCGAGGTCGCCGGCGTAGTAGTCGCAGCCCACCTCGATCTGGTCGCAGTCGGCCTTGCCGCCGATCGTCACCGGCCACCCGTTCGAGATCGCGCCGGTCCAGCCGGGCTTGCGCGCCACGACCCTGCCGTCCACCGCCATGATCAGCCCGGACCCGTTGCGGTCGCAGCGCACCGTGTGCCAGCGCCCGTCGTTCAGCCGGGTCGGCGAGCGCACCAGGAGCGAGCCGGACGAGCCGCGGTACAGGCACTCCGCGATGCCGCCGGGGATCTGCATCTTGAAGTTGCCGCCGCGTACCGTCGCCTGGCCCTTCTGGACGACGTTGCCGAACTTGTGCGTCGTGCGGAGCCGGACCGTCATGGTGAAGTCGCGGGTGCCCGGGTCCAGGCTCGGCGAGTCGCTGACGGTCACCAGGTGCCCGGGGTGTGTCGGCGGGGAGTCCGGCTCCAGCCGGTCGAAGCGGTACCCCGTCGCGCCGAGCGCCTGGATGCCCGTGCCGACCTCGGGTCCGATCCGGCCTGTGTGCCCGTTGCCGCTGCTGTCCACCATGGTCCGGGAACCGGACCATTCGTTCATGTTCCACACGGCCACCGGGCGGCTCCAGGCGGAGACCGGGCGGTTCCAGGCGGCGTCAGCCGTCGGCGCCGTACCTACCAGCACGCTTACCGCCGCCATCGCGACGGTCACCGAGCGCCGACTCTTCACGCTTACCCCATTCTCGAAGCAGATCAGATCATGCTAAGCAGCATCTTTCAGGCGAAAGCTCTAATGATTAACGAATCGCCCGGACGGGGCGGACGGATTCGCGGCGATTGTTCGACGAATATGGATTGATGGGTGTTGTATGGCCGCCACTCCCACTACCATCCGTGTCTGTTGTGTTGCTCAGAGTCCGGCGGGAGTGTGGCGATGACAGACACCAGGCAGCCCGGCACGGCGCGGCCCTATCCGTTCAGCGATCCCGACCGGCTCAACCTCGACCCGCTCTACGCCCGGCTGCGCCGGCAGGAGCCGGTCACCCGGGTCCGGCTGCCGTTCGGTGAGGAGGCCTGGCTCGCCACCCGCTACGCCGACGTCCGGACGGTGCTCGGCGACCCCCGGTTCAGCCGCGCCGCGAGCGTGGGGCGCGACGAGCCCCGCACCACCCCGTACCAGATCGACTCCGGCATCCTCGCGATGGACCCGCCCGACCACAGCCGGCTGCGGCGCCTGGTCGCCAAGGCCTTCACCGCGCGCCGGGTGGAGCTGCTGCGCCCGGACACCACCGAGATCGCGGACGAACTCGTCGACGCGATGCTCGCGGCCGGGCCGCCGGCCGACCTGGTCGAGGCCTTCTCCACCCCGCTGCCGGTGCGGGTGATCTGCCGCCTGCTCGGCGTGCCCGTCGCCGACCAGGGCCTGTTCCGCACCTGGTCCGAGGCGATCGTCTCGACCACGTCGCTGCCGCCCGAGCGGGTCGTGGAGTACCTGGCCAACCTGCACGCCTACATGGCGGGGCTGGTCGCCGAGCGGCGCCGGGAGCCGGCCGACGACCTGATCGGCGCGCTGGTGCGTGCCCGCGACACCGGCGACGACCGGCTCAGCGAGCAGGAGATGGTCGAGCTGGCCGCCGGGCTGCTCGCCGCCGGCCACGAGACCACGGTCACCCAGATCTCCAACTTCGTCTACGTGCTGCTCACCAACCCCGAGCAGCTCGCGCTGCTGCGCGCGCGGCCCGAGCTGGTGCCAGCGGCGGTGGAGGAGCTGCTGCGCTACGTGCCGCTCGGCGCGGCGGCGGCGTTCGCCCGGTACGCCACCGAGGACCTGGCGCTGGGCGGCGTGCGGATCCGCGCCGGCGACCCGGTGATCTGCGCGCTGCCGTCGGCGAACCGCGACGGCGAGGTCTTCGAGGACCCCGACGCGCTCGACATCACCCGCGGCGCCAACCCGCACATCGGCTTCGGCCACGGCGTGCACCACTGCATCGGCGCGCAGCTCGCCCGGATGGAGTTGCAGGTCGCGCTCCGGACGCTGCTGCACCGCGCGCCCGCGCTGGCGCTCGCGGTCGACGAGAAGGAGCTGGAGTGGAAGTCCGGCCTGCTGGTCCGGGGCCTGCGCGCCCTGCCGGTGACCTGGTGAGCGGGCCCGGCGCCGCCTGGCACCTGAGCGTCGACGCCGGGACCTGCATCGGCTCCGGCATGTGCGCGGGCATCGCGCCCGCGTTGTTCACCCTGGTCGACGGGGTGTCGGTGGCGAGCCCGGCGCCGGTGGCGCCGGACCCGGCGGCGGTCGACGCCGCCGAGTCCTGCCCGGTCGAGGCGATCGCCGTACGCGACGCGGCCGACGGCCACCTGGTCGCCCCGGAGCCGTGACCGTCCACTGTGTAGAGACATCGAGGTCGTGGCGTAAAGTCGGTGCCCCCGGAAGCACCAGGTGACGAGGAGCCGGCACCCATGAACAGCACAGACGACTTCGACCAGGCCACGGCGGCGAAGATCGACCAGATGGTGCCGCACTCCGCCCGGGTGTGGAACTACTGGCTCGGGGGCAAGGACAACTTCCAGTCCGACCGCCAGGTCGGCGACCAGTTCGCCGAGCTCTACCCCGACATCAAGGTGGTGGCCCGCAGCTCGCGCGGCTTCCTCACCCGGGCCGTCACCTACCTGGCCAACGAGTGCGGCATCCGGCAGTTCCTCGACATCGGCACCGGCCTGCCCACGGTGGACAACACCCACCAGGTCGCGCAGGCGGCGGCCGTCGATGCCCGGATCGTGTACGTCGACAACGACCCGATGGTCCTCGCGCACGCCCGCGCGCTGCTGACCGGCACCCCGCAGGGCGCCACCGAGTACCTCGACGCCGACCTGCACGACCCCGGCCGGATCCTCGAGCTGGCCGGGCGCACCACGCTGGACCTCACCCAGCCGGTCGGGCTGATCCTGATGAACATCCTCGGCCACGTCCCCGAGCTGGCGCGGGCACAGGAGATCGTGGCGCACCTCGTCGGCGCCCTGCCCTCCGGCAGCTACCTGGTCACCGCGGACGGCACCAACGTGCTCGACAAGGAGGCCTTCGAGCAGGCGATCGGCGTGTGGAACGCCAACGCGCCGCTCTCGTACCACCTGCGCACTCCCGAGGAGCTGTCGACCTACCTGACCGGTCTCGAGGTCGTCGAGCCGGGCCTGGTGCCCTGCGCCGCCTGGCGTCCCCGGGCGCACGCCGCCCCGGAGGATCTGCGCGAGGTCGACGAGTTCGGCGCCGTCGCCCGTAAGCCTTAGGCCGCCCGCCCGGCGAACTCGACACGAACGGCCGATTCCGCGTTTCCCGCCCCCGAACAGCTCTCGCGTATCGCCTGTTCAGGTTGGTAACATGCCGCGGATCGTGGCCAGGGCTCGGTGGGAAACGCCGGGCTGTCAGCAACATCGCCGGTGCATCCGAACGCCCTTTTCCGGGGTGAGATCACCGCGGCGACCCGTACCAACGGAGGTCTCCTGTGACTGACAACCGGATGAAGGACCGTGTGAAAGTGATGCTGGGAACGTCGCCCGACGGGGCCACCTCGGAGCACGCGCTGGTGAACAACGGCGCCCAGATGCCCGGCCTGCCGAACCAGGCGCTACAGGTGCTCACGATGGCTCAGCGCACCGCGGAGGAGCACGTCGCCACCGCGCACCAGCAGGCCGACAAGATTCGTACCGACGCGCTGGCCGCCGCCGAGCAGATCGCCCGGGACGCGCAGATCCACGCGCACAACGTGCGCCGCGAGGCGGACAAGGTGCTCTTCGACGCCCGCGCGGCCTCGGAGCAGAACGCGCGGGACGCCCGGGCCGCCGCCGAGGACGCCCAGCGGCACGCGGACAAGATCGTCGCGGAGGCGCAGGCGCGGGCCGACGGGATCGCCGCGGAGGCGCGGGCGAACTCCGAGCACCTGCGGGTGCAGGCGCAGCAGCGCTACGACGACGTCGTGGGCAGCCTGGGCAACAAGCGCGAGGCGCTCCAGGAGCAGATCGAGGCCCTCGAGCAGTTCGATCGCGAATACCGCGGCCGGCTCACCTCGTTCATGCAGGGCCAGCTGCGGGCGCTCTGGGTCGACCAGCCCCAGGTCGCCGGCGAGCTGGAGGACCCCGAGGACGCCCGCCCCGGCCGCCACGGCGCGGTGAGCACCGACGAGCCCGTGCCTGCGCTTCGCCAGGAGGCGATGACCGAGCCCCAGCCCGAGGCGCAGCAGGCGCCCGAGGACGCCGAAGAGGCCGAGGAGGAGTAGCTCACCGGGAGAGCAGCCGCTTCTGCACCTTGCCCATCGCGTTGCGGGGCAGCTCCGGCACGAAGCGGATCTCCCGGGGCCGCTTGTGCGCCGACAGGGTGCGCGCGACGAAGCCGATCAGTTCGTCCGCGCTCACCGCGTCGCCCACCACGTACGCGGTGACCTGCTCGCCGAGGTCGTCGTGCGGCGTGCCGATCACCGCGGCCTCCCGTACACCCGGGTGGGCGAGCAGCGCGTCCTCGACCTCGCCGGCGCCGATCCGGTAGCCGCCGCTCTTGATCATGTCCGTCGAGCGGCGGCCGACGATGCGGTGCCGGCCGTCCGGCGCGACGCGGGCGATGTCGCCGGTGCGGAACCAGCCGTCCGCGCCCAGCGACCGGGCGGTGACCTCGGGCCGGCCCAGGTAGCCGTCGAACAGCATCGGGCCGCGTACCCACAGCTCGCCGATGGACTCGCCGTCGGGAGCGACGTCCCGGCCCTCGTCGTCGACCACGCGCGTGGCCGCACCCGCGACGGGCGTGCCGACCTGCCCGGGCCGCCGATCGGGGTCGTCGGCCCGGTTGCTCACGGTTATCAGGGTCTCGGTCATGCCGTACCGCTCAACGGGCCGGTGACCGGTGAGGTCACGCATCCGCTCGAACACCGGCGCCGGCAGGGCCGCGCTGCCGGACACCAGCAGCCGCGCGCCGGACAGCCGGGCGGCGGCGCCGGGCTGTGCGCAGATCCGGGACCAGATCGTCGGCACGCCGAAGTAGAGGCTCCCGCCGGCCTCCGCGTACGCCTCGGGGCCCGGCCGCCCGGTGTGCCGCAGCCGGCCGCCGATCCGCAGGGCGCCGAACACGCCAAGCACCAGCCCGTGCACGTGGAACAGGGGCAGGCCGTGCACGAGCAGGTCGTCGGGCTGCCAGGCGACCGCGTCCGCGAACGCGTCGAGACCGGCCTCGACGGCCCGGTGCGAGAGCACCGCGCCCTTGGGCGCCCCGGTGGTGCCGCTGGTGTACATGATCAGCGCGGTCGCCTCCGGCGGCGGCGCCGGATAGCTGCCGGCGGAGGACCGCCGCAGGTCGACCGGCACCGTGCGCGGCGCGGCCGGCGCGGCCGGCGGGTGCTCTGCGCCGGCGAGCAGGAGCTCGGCGCCGGAGTCGCGCAGGATGTGCGCCGCCTCGGTCTCGCCGGAGTCGGGCGGCAGCGGCACGACGGCGGCGCCGGCGAGCAGCGCGCCGACCATCGCCACCACGGTCTCCGCGGACGCGGACGCGTGCACCGCGACGACCCGCGCGCCCGCCACGTCGTCCGCGACCGCCGTGGCGGCGGCCAGCAGCCGTTCCGCGGAGAGCGCCTGCGCGCCGATCCGGATCGCCTCGCCGCCGGACATCGTTGGCCGGTTCAGACCGGCGATCAGTCGCATGCCGCGAGGCTACGCCCGGCACCGGCCGGGCGAAGCTACGCCGGCCGGACGTTCCGTCCTTCGCCGAGGGCGCCCGGCGCGTGACCGGACGGGTCCGGCGGGGCCGCGCCGTCGCCCGGGTGGCCGCGGTGGTGGCGACGCCGGCCCGGGCGGGCGCGGTGGTGGCGAGCCCGGACCGGTCGGCCGCGGTTGCGGCGGGCCCGGCCCGGGCGGCGCACATCGAGCTACCACCGCGGCGACGGCGGCGCGGCGCGCGGCGTCGCCTACTCCGACCCGGGAAGCCGTGCCGGCGGGGTGAAGCGGTCGCCGTACAGCTTGGCCAGCTCGCTCGCGCGGGCCGCGAAACCCGCCGGCCCGCCCGGGTACTGCCGGACGTAGCGCAGCACCCCGCCGGTCCAGGCCGGGAAGCCGATGCCGAGCAGCGAGCCGATGTCGCCGTCGGTCTCCGAGCGCAGGACACCCTCGTCGAGGCAGCGCAGCGCGTCCAGCGACTCGGCGAACAGCAGCCGCTCCTGCAGGTCGGCCAGCGGCACCGCGCGGCCCTCGGCGGTCGCCATCGGTGCCAGGCCGCTCCAGAGCCGGCCGCGCCGGCCGTTCTCGTAGTCGTAGAAGCCCTGGCCGGCCGCGCGGCCCGCCCGGCCGAGGCCGTCCAGCAGGTCGACGACGCCGTGCGACGGCATGGCGGCGAAGTCGGCGCCCTGCGCCGCCTCGAACTGGCGGCGGATGCGCCGCATCAGGGTCAGCGACACCTCGTCGGCCAGCGCCAGCGGGCCGGTCGGATAGCCCGCCTGCAATGCCGCCTGCTCGATCGACGGCGCCGGGATGCCCTCGGCCAGCATGCCGATCGCCTCGTCCAGGAAGCGGCCGATGACCCGGCTGGTGAAGAAGCCGCGGCCGTCGTTGACCACGATCGGGGTCTTGCCGAGCCGCCGGCCCAGGTCGAAGGCGCGGGCCAGGGCCGCGTCGCCGGTCTGCTCGCCGACCACGATCTCCAGGAGCGGCATCTTGTCGACGGGGGAGAAGAAGTGCATGCCGATGAAGTCGGCCGGCCGGGCGACGCCCGCCGCCAGGCCCGTGATCGGCAGCGTCGAGGTGTTGGACGCGAGCAGGGCGCCCTCCGCGAGCACCGGCTCGACCTCGGCGAAGACCTTTCGCTTGAGCTCGGGGTCCTCGAAGACCGCCTCGATGACCGCGTCGCAGCCCGCCAGCGCGGCGACGTCGGCGGTGGCCGTGATCCGCGCCAGGATCGCCGCGGCCTTCTCCGCGGGAAGCCGGCCGACCAGCTTCTCCGCGTGTGCCCGGCCGCGCGCGGCGGCCTCCTCGGTGACGTCCTTGAGCACCACGTCGAGGCCGGCCCGGGCGCACGCGTACGCGATGCCGGCGCCCATCATCCCCGCGCCCAGCACCGCCACCCGGGTCGTCGGTGCGACCTCGACGGCCGGCCGGCCCGCGCCGCCGTTGACGGTCTTCAGGTCGAAGAAGAACGCGCCGATCATGTTCTTGGCGACCTGGCCGGTCAGGAGCGTGACCAGGTGCCGGGTCTCGACGGTGAGCGCGGTGTCGACGTCGACCTGCGCGCCCTCGACCGCGGCGGCCAGGATCGCCTCGGGCGCCGGCATCCGGTTGCCCTTGAGCTGCTTGCGCAGGTTCGCGGGGAACGCGGGCAGCTGGGCGGCCAGCGACGGGCTCGTCGGCGTGCCGCCGGGCATCCGGTAGCCGGGGGTGTCCCACGGCTGTGCCGCGTCCGGGTGCGCGGCGATCCAGGCGCGGGCGCCGGCGATCAGCTCCTCGGGGGTGGCCACCACCGCGTCGACGAGCCCGGCCGCGAGGGCGTCGGCGGGCCGGAACTGCCGCCCGGTCAGCAGGACGGTGGTCAGGGCCTTGGCCAGGCCCATCATCCGTACGGTCCGGGTGACGCCGCCCGCGCCGGGCAGCAGCCCGAGGGTGACCTCGGGAAAGCCCAGCCGCGAGCCGCCGGCGTCCAGCGCGATGCGGTGGTGGCAGGCCAGCGCGATCTCGAGGCCGCCGCCGAGCGCGGAGCCGTTGATCGCGGCGACCACCGGGCGGCCCAGGGTCTCCAGCCGGCGCAGGTCGCCCTTGACGGTGTCGAGCAGCGCGGTGACCGCGGGGGCGTCCGCGGACGTCACTTTGATCATCTCGGGCAGGTCGCCGCCGGCGAAGAACGTCTGCTTCGCGCTCGTGACGATGACACCGGTGACGGCGTCCTTCTCGGCCACCAGCCGGTCGACGACCGCGGTCATCGAGGCCGCGTACGCGCGGTTCATGGTGTTCGCGGACTGGCCCGGGTCGTCGAGGGTGAGCGTGACGACGCCGTCGGGGTCGCGGTGGTACGCGATCGTGGCGGTCATCGCGGTGCCTCGGTGTTGCTACAGGTCACGGTGGTTTCCTCTGTCTGGTGTCTGGCCGGTGCCATGGCTACAGGCGCTCGATGATGGTCGCGACGCCCATGCCGCCGCCGATGCAGAGCGTCACCAGGGCCCGGCGCGCGTCGCGGCGCTCCAGCTCGTCCAGGACGGTGCCGACCAGCATGGCGCCGGTGGCGCCGAGCGGGTGGCCGAGCGCGATCGCCCCGCCGTTGACGTTCACCTGCTCCGGGTCGAGGCCGAGGTCGCGGGTGTACTTGAGCACCACCGCGGCGAACGCCTCGTTGATCTCGAAGAGGTCGATGTCGGCGACGGTGAGCCCGGCGGTCGCCAGGGCCTTGTGCGTGGCCGGGATCGGGCCGGTGAGCATCAGCGTCGGGTCGGCGCCGCTGACCGCGGCCGAGACGATCCGGCCGCGCGGCGTGAGCCCGAGGTCGCGGCCGACGGTGTCGGAGCCGATCAGCACCAGCGACGCGCCGTCCACGATGCCCGAGGAGTTCCCGGCGTGGTGCACGTGCTCGATCGCCTCGACCCAGTGGTACTTCTGGAGCGCCACCGCGTCGAAGCCGCCGGCGTCGCCGATGCCCGCGAAGGACGGCTTGAGCTTGCCGAGGCCGGCCCGGGTGGTGTCCGGGCGCATGTGCTCGTCGGCCGCGAGGATCACGCCGCCGACCCGGTCACGCACCGGTACCACCGAGCGCGCGAAGTACCCGCCGGCCCAGGCCTTGGCGGCCCGCTCCTGCGAGCTGATCGCGTACCCGTCGACGTCGTCGCGGCCGAAGCCCTCAAGCGTGGCGATCAGGTCCGCGCTGATGCCCTGCGGCACGAACGAGGTGGCCAGGGCGGTCTCCGGGTCCATCGCCCAGGCGCCGCCGTCGGAGCCCATCGGCACCCGCGACATCGCCTCGACGCCGCCGGCCAGGATCAGGCTGTCCCAGCCCGACCGGACCCGCGCCGCGGCGGTGTTGACCGCCTCCAGCCCGGAGGCGCAGAAGCGGTTGAGCTGTACGCCGCCGACGTGGTCGGGCAGGCCGGCCAGCAGCGCCGCGGCGCGGGGCAGGTCGCCGCCCTGCTCGCCGACGGGCGAGACGATGCCCATCACGAGGTCGTCGAGCCGGTCGGTGTCCAGCCCGGGCAGCCGCTCGCGCAGGGCGTCGATCAGGCCGGTGACCAGCGAGATCGGCTTGACCCCGTGCAGCGAACCGGTGTCGCGGCCGCGACCGCGCGGGGTGCGGACGGCGTCGTAGACATACGCCTGGCCGTCAGAGGGCACGGGCGATCAGCTCCTTCATGATTTCGTTGGTGCCGCCGTAGATCTTCTGTGCGCGGGCGTCGGTGTACATCTGGGCGATCGGGAACTCGGTGGTGTATCCGTAGCCGCCGAAGAGCTGGAGGCAGCGGTCGATGACCTCGCACTGGCCGTCGGTGAGCCAGTATTTCGCCATCGCGGCGGTCGCCACGTCGAGTTCGCCGCGCACGTGCCGGGAGATGCAGTCGTCCAGGAAGACCCGGCTCGCGCGCGCCCGGGTGGCGCACTCGGCGAGGACCATCCGGGTGTTCTGGTGGCCGATCAGCGGCTTGCCGAAGGCGGTGCGCTCCTTGGTGTACGCGACCGTCAGCTCGACGGCGCGCTCCATCGCGGCGACCGCGCCGACGCCGATCACCAGGCGCTCCTGCGGGAGCTGGTTCATCAGCTGGATGAAGCCGAGGCCCTCGGCGTCGCCGAGCAGGTTGGCGGCGGGCACCCGCAGGCCGTCGAAGAACAGCTCCGCGGTGTCGTTGCCGTGCAGGCCGATCTTGGAGATGAGCCGCCCGCGCCGGAAGCCCGGCCGCTCGTCGCCGCCGGTCTCGCAGACCAGCAGGGATACGCCGGCGGCGCCCTGCGACGGGTCGGTCTTGGCGGCCAGGATGACGATGTCGGCCAGGCCGCCGTTGCTGATGAACGTCTTCGCGCCGGTGACCACGTAGTCGTCGCCGTCGCGGACCGCCCGGGTCCGCATCGCCTGCAGGTCGGAGCCGCCGTCCGGCTCGGTCATCGCGATGGCGCCGATGAGCTCGCCGGTGCAGAGCCCGGGCAGCCAGCGCCGCTTCTGCTCCTCGTTGCCGTAGGCCTCGAGGTAGCCGGTGACGATGCCGCTGTGCACCGCGAGCCCGAGGCTGTTGTCGCCCGAGCGGGCCTGCTCGTGCAGCATCACGGCCTCGTGGGTGAAGTCGCCGCCGCCTCCGCCGTACCGCTCGGAGACCGAGAGGCCGAGCAGGCCGAGCTCGCCGGCGCGGCGGTAGTGCTCGCGGTCGGGGTGGCCCTGTGCCTGCACCCGTTCGGCGTGCGGCAGCACCTCCTTGGCGAAGAACGTGCGGACCAGGTCGGCGAGCTCGTCGTGCTCCGGCTCGCGCCACGAGATGGGTCCCGGTGTTGGCATGGTTCCACCTTGGTGAGTTATTGGCGGACTGTCAATAGGTCGGCGCAGCGCTCGGGGTCGTCCGCGAACGGCAGGTGGCCGCAGCCCGGCAGCAGGACGTGCCGCGCGTCCGGAAGCTCCTCGAGCGCCCGGCGCGCCTGGCGGCGGTGCGGCAGCACCAGGTCGCGGGTGCCCCAGGCGATCGTCACCGGGATGGCGGACAGCCCGGCGGGGTCCGCGCCGACCGGCAGCCGCCAGACGCCGAACGCCCGGCGGGCCGCGGCGAAGCCCGGCGCGGCGGACAGCGCCCGCGCGGAGTCGAGGCAGTCCACGGCCGACACCCGGCCGGGGCGGCCGTAGAAGATCGAGCAGAGCGCCGCCCGGCCGGGCCGGGTGGCCACGATGCGGGGCAGCGCGGGGGAGAGCGCCGTGCTCAGCGCCCGGGAGCCGCCGAGGACGGCCTGGCACCAGCGCCGGCCGGCCGGGCCCCAGAAGCCGACCGGGGCGAAGGCGGTCACCGACCGGGCCAGCCCGCGCCGGCCGAGTTCGAGCGCGATGCCGCCGCCCAGGGAGTTGCCCGCCAGCTCGGGCGACTCGACGCCGAGGCCGGCGAGGAAGTCCGCGACCAGGTCGGCGAGGTGGTCCACCGATCCCGGCGCCAGGCCCGGGCGCGGCGGCTCCCAGGCCGGGGACTCGCCGAAGCCCGGCAGGTCGAGCGCGATGACCTCGCGGTGCCGGGCCAGGGCGCCGACGATCGGCTCCCAGACCTGACGCCGGCTGCCGAGGCCGTGTATGAGCACCAGTACGGGACCGCTACCGCGTCGTTCGTGGGCCAGCATCGCCCCACCCCTTTGTTGACAGGCCGACAACAAGGGGCCACGGTAGCTCATGGCGTACGACTATGACGTGCTGATCATCGGCTCCGGCTTCGGCGGCGGTGTCAGCGCGCTGCGACTCACCGAGAAGGGCTACCGGGTCGGCGTGCTCGAGGCCGGCCGCAGGTTCACCGACGAGCAGTTCGCCAAGACCTCCTGGCGGCTGCGCGACTACCTGTACGCGCCCGCGCTCGGCTGCTACGGAATCCTGCGGCTGACCCTGCTGCGCGACGTGATGGTGATGTCCGGCGCCGGGGTCGGCGGCGGATCGCTCGGCTACGCCAACACCCTCTACGAGCCGCCGGACGCGTTCTTCGCCGATCCGCAGTGGGCGTCGATCACGGACTGGAAGACCGAGCTGGCGCCGTACTACGACCAGGCCACCCGGATGCTCGGCGTGGTGACCAACCCGCTCGAGACCGTCGCCGACGGTGCGCTGCGCGCCGTCGCCGAGGATCTCGGCGTCGGGCACACCTTCCGGCGTACCCCGGTGGGGGTGCTCTTCGGCGACGCGCCCGGCGCCGAGGTTCCCGACCCGTTCTTCGGCGGCGCCGGGCCGGCCCGGCGGGCCTGCACGGCGTGCGGCGCCTGCATGACCGGCTGCCGGGTCGGCGCGAAGAACACCGTCGTGAAGAACTACCTGTACCTGGCCGAGGCGGCCGGCGCCGTCGTGCACCCGCTGACCACGGTGACCTCGGTGACGCCGCTGGCCGGCGGCGGGTACGCGGTGGACACCCGCGCCACCGGCGGCCTGCGCCGCCGGCGCCGCCTCACCGCCGGGCAGGTGATCTTCTCGGCCGGCGCGCTCGGCACCCAGCGGCTGCTGCACAAGATGCGCGACCGGGGCGCGCTGCCCGCCGTCTCGCCGCGGCTCGGCGAGCTGAGCCGGACCAACTCCGAGTCCATCCTGGGCGCCCGCACCCGGCGGCGCGACGTCGACGTGAGCAAGGGCATCGCCATCACCTCGTCCATCCACCCCGATCCGGTCACCCACGTCGAGCCGGTGCGGTACGGCCGCGGCAGCAACCTGCTCGCCCTGCTGGCCACCGTGCTCGTCGACGACACCGGCGGCCGGCGGCGCTGGGTGGCCGGCCTGCGCGAGCTGGCACGCAGCTGGCGCGACCTGCGGCTGTTCGTCTCGCCGCGGCGCTGGTCGGAGCAGACCATCGTGCTGCTGGCGATGCAGCCGCTTGACAACTCCGTCACCGTCTACACCAAGCGGGGGCGGCTGACCACCCGTCCGGGTGTCGGCGAGCCGAACCCGGAGTGGGTACCGTCCGCGCACGACGTCGCCCGCCGGGTCGCCGAGAAGATCGACGGTGTGCCCACCGGCTCGGTCACCGAGCTGGTCGGGCGGCCGGTGACCGGCCACTTCATCGGCGGCTGCGCGATCGGCACCGGCCCGGACACCGGCGTCGTCGACGCGTACCACCGGCTGTACGGCCATCCCGGCCTGCACGTGATCGACGGCTCGGTGGTCGCCGCGAATCTCGGGGTCAACCCGTCGCTGACCATCACCGCGCTCGCCGAGCGGGCGGTCGCGCTCTGGCCCAACGCCGGCGAGGCGGATCCGCGGCCGGCGCCGGGCGCGCCGTACGCCCGGGTCGCGCCGGTGCCGCCCCGGCATCCGGCGGTGCCGGCCGCCGCCGTCGGCGCCCTGCGGCTCGGCGCCGGATAGGGTCGGTGCGTGATTGTCGAGGCGGCGCAGGCGCGCAGACGGCTGGAGCCGGACGTCCGGCGCGGGCAGATCCTGACCTGCGCGGTGCGGCTGTTCGGCGAGCGCCCGTACGCCGAGGTGTCGACCACCGACATCGCCCGCGCGGCCGGGGTGGCCCGCGGGCTGATCAACCACTATTTCGGCACCAAGAAGGACCTCTACCTCGAGGTGATCCGGGTGATGCTGACCATCCCGGAGGTGGCCGTCGAGCGGCTGCCCGCCGGTGACCTGCGCACCCGGGTGGACGCCAGCGTGTCGTGGTTCCTCGACGTGGTGTCCCGGCACAGCACGTCCTGGCTGGCCGCGGTGAACGCGGGCGGGATGGGCCGCGACGCCGACGTGGAGCGGGTGCTGGCGCAGGCCGAGGACGCCGCGGCCGACAGCGTGCTGGTCGCCGTCGGGCTCGCCGAGGTGGCCGAGCACCGCGAGGAGCTGCGCGGGATGATCCGCGCCTACGTCGGCCTGGCCACCGCCACCGCCAAGGAGTGGCTCAACCGCGCCGCGCTGACCCGGGCGCAGGTGCACCTGCTGCTCGCGACGACGCTGCTGGCCATCGTGGAGCAGGTCATCCCGACCATCGTCGCGCCGGCGCGCTGAGCCTATTGGCAACCTGCCAACAGATTGCTAACGTTCGGCACCATGACGGCCCTGAATGGCGCCCAGCCGCGAGTGGTGATCATCGGCGCCGGCTTCGGCGGGGTGGCGATCGCCGTGGGCCTGCGCCGCGCCGGGTTCACCGACGTGCTGATGCTGGAGAAGGCTGACCAGGTCGGGGGCGTCTGGCGCGACAACGCCTATCCCGGATGCGCCTGCGACGTGCCGGCGCCGCTGTACTCGTTCTCCTTCGCGCCGAATCCCGGCTGGTCGCGGCGGTTCCCGCCGCACGAGGAGATCCTCGCCTACCTCGACGACTGCGTCACCCGCTTCGGGCTGCGGGACAACCTGCGGCTCGGCACCGAGGTGACGGACGCGACCTGGGACGACGAGCACCGCGAATGGCGGCTGCGCACCGCGGCGGGCGAGGAGATCGTCGCCGACGTGCTGGTGCCCGCGGTCGGGCAGCTCTCCCGGCCGGTCATCCCCGAGCTGCCGGGCGCCGAGCTGTTCCGCGGCCCGGCGCTGCACACCGCCCGGTGGGACCCCGAGCTGCGGGTCGAGGGCAGGCGGGTCGCGGTGGTCGGCACCGGCGCCAGCGCCATCCAGCTCGTGCCGGCGATCGCCGGGCGCGCCGAGCGGGTGATCGTCTTCCAGCGCAGCGCGCCGTGGACGCTGCCCAAGCCCGACCGCCGGTACGGCCGGCTGCGCCGGGCCGCCTACCGGCGGCTGCCCGCCCTGATGTCGGCGTCCCGCGGCGGCACCTGGGCGATGACGATCTTCACCGGCGCCGCCGTGCTCGGCAACCGGGCGGCGGGAGCGTTCCTGCGCCTCGCCTCGCGGACCCAGCGCCGGTGGCAGGTCCGGGACCCGCTGCTGCGCGCCCGGGTCACGCCCGACGAGCCGATGGGCTGCAAGCGGGTGCTGTTCACCAGCGCCTGGCTGCCCACCCTCGCCCGCGACGACGTCGACCTGGTCACCGAGAAGATCGTCGGCGTGACCCCGGACGGCATCCGCACCGCGGACGGCGTCGAGCACCGCTGCGACGTGCTCGTCTACGGCACCGGCTTCGCCGCCACCGAGTTCCTGGTGCCGATGCGGGTGACCGGACGCTCGGGCGAGCGGCTCGACCGGGTGTGGCGCGACGGCGCGTACGCGTACCTGGGCATGACCGTGCCCGCGTTCCCGAACATGTTCCTGGTCTACGGGCCCAACACGAACACCGGCAACACCTCGGTCATCTACTTCCACGAGTCGCAGGCCCGCTACATCGTCGAGGCGGTGCGGATGCTCGCGGCCGGCGCCGCGCCGCTCGAGGTACGCCCGGAGGTGGCCGCCGCCTACGACGCGGAGGTGCAGGGCCGCCTCGCCGGCAGCGTGTGGACCGCCTGCCAGAGCTGGTACCGCAATGCCAGCGGGCGCGTCGTCACCAACTGGCCCGGCATGGCGGGGGAGTACCGCCGCCGGACCGCGCGGCCGCGGCCCGCCGACTTCCGCTGAGATGCCGGCGTCAGGACGACGCGGCGGCGGCCGGTGCCGGTACGCCGAAGCGCAGACCGAAGTCGGCAAGGGTGACGGTCAGCAGGGGCCGCCGCCCGGCGAGGTAGCCCAGCGGCCCGTCCGGCTCGACCCGCCAGGTGGAGCCGCCCAGCCGCAGCCCGGCCCGCCCGCGCACGGTCGTGCGCTTGACCGCGCCGTCGAGCGCCTGAGCCACCGACATCGGTGCCGGCCAGCGCCCGGGCAGCCGCAGCCCGGCGCCGAACGACGCCGCGGCGATCCGGCCGCTCGCGATGCTCGCGGTCCCCTCGGTGCGGCCGTCGGGCCCGGTGCGCACGTCCAGCTCGGCCAGGTCCTTGGGGATGCCCCAGAGCTCGCGGCCGCCGTCACGGGACTCCGCGCTGTCCACCCAGATCTCGGTGATGCTGACCCGGGGCCGGCCGCCCTCGTGCACCAGGACCGCCGACAGCAGCTCCTGGTACTGGAGGATTCCACCCGGCTCGTAGCGCACCCACGCGGCGCCGACGAGCGCACGCCGCCCGAACGGCAGCGGCCGCACCGCCGCGGCGAGAGGATCGGGCAATGTGGGCAGGTCGCCGCGCGGCACGGCGAAGACCGAGAGGTACAGCTGACCGCGCAGGTCCCAGGGTTCCGGCGGATACATGGCCAGAATCCTATTCGCATTTCCACCTAGGAGGCAGATGTGTCAGGTGATCAAGGTCCGCTCCGCGGCCTGAAAGTGATCGAGCTGGCGGGGATCGGCCCGGCGCCGTTCGCCGGGATGCTGCTGGCCGACCTCGGCGCCGACGTGGTGCGGGTGGACCGGGTCGGCCCCGGCTCGCCGCTGTCCGGCGACCCCCGGTACGACCTGCTCAACCGCGGCAAGCGCTCGATCGCGGCCGACCTCAAGCGCGACGACGACCGCGAACTCGTGCTGTCGCTGGCCGAGCGGGCCGACGTGCTCATCGAGGGCTACCGGCCCGGTGTCGCCGAGCGGCTCGGCGTGGGCCCGGAGGCGGCGCTCGCCCGCAACCCCGCCCTGGTCTACGCGCGGATGACCGGCTGGGGCCAGGACGGCCCGCTCGCTTCCAGCGCCGGGCACGACATCACCTACCTGGCGATCACCGGGGCGCTGCACGCGATCGGCCGCGCGGGCGGCCCGCCGCAGGTGCCGGCGAACCTGCTCGGCGACTTCGGCGGCGGCTCCCTCTACCTGGTGGTCGGCGTCCTCGCCGCGCTGCGCGAGGCCGAGCGCACCGGCCGGGGCCAGGTGGTCGACGCGGCGATCACCGACGGCGCCGCCCACCTGACCACCCTGCTGTACGGCCTGAGCGCCGAGGGCCGCTGGCGCGACGAGCGGGGCGTGAACATCCTCGACACCGGCGCGCCGTTCTACGACGTCTACCCGGCCGCGGACGGCGGCTACCTCGCGGTCGGCGCCCTGGAGCCGCAGTTCTACGCCGAGTTCATCCGGCTGCTCGCGCCCGGCGACGACCTGCCCGCGCAGTACGACCTCGCCCGCTGGCCGGAGCTGCGTGCCCGGATCGCCGCCGCCTTCGAGACCCGCACCCAGCAGGAGTGGGCCGCGGTCTTCGAGGGCACCGAGGCGTGCGTTGCGCCGGTGCTGTCGCTCTCCGAGGCCGCCCGCCATCCCCACCTCGAGCAGCGCGGCACGTTCGAGAGCCCCGGCGGGGTGCGGCAGCCGGCCGCGGCGCCCCGGTTCTCGCTGACCCCGCCCGGGCCGGTCGGCCGGCCCGCGCTGCCCGGCGAGCACACCCGCGAGGTGCTCGCCGACTGGAAGGTGACCGGCGGCGTACGGTGAAGTTGTCGCTCCGGACCTTGGCGGCAAAGGTTTCGACGGGGCTGACAGCGGACATTTCACTAGTGACCCGGTCACACACGTCGGAAGGGAGCACACGATGAGCACGTTCGCCGACCATGACGACGCCGAACTGCTCCATCAGGAGTTCGGCACCGGTGATCCGTTCGTACCCGACAGCTGGGAGGCGCAGCTGCTGGTGGCGGGCACCACCGGCCACCGCTGCATCACGCACGACCTCCGCGGGCACGGCCGCACCACCCGGGCCTACCGCGCGGGCACCGGCGGGCCGGCGCGGGCCGGGCTGGCCAAGGCCGGGCAGGCGCCGTTCCTGTGGAGCACCGCCAACCCCGCCGGCCTGCCCGGCGAGGCGTTCGACGAGCAGTGCGCCGCCTCGCTGGCCGACGGCTCGCGCGGCCACCCGGATGTCGCCGGCGGGCCCTTCGGCGCGGACTGCGCCGGTGTCGCGACGACCGGCCCGGAGCACACGGGCGCCGATCTGCCGGTCCTGTCGCACGCCTGACCGCGCCCGGTCAGCCCCGGCGGAACGGGCTGCGGCGCATGGTTCTGCGCTTCAGCAGCCCCGCCAGCATCTCCCGGGGTGAGCAGGAGGCGTGACTCGGGTGCGACGCCCCGGCGCCGGGGCCGTCCCACTGCTCCGCGGGCTCGTCCTGCTCCTCCGCGCGACGCGCGGCGATGCCGATGATCCAGCCGGCCACGTCGGTGCCCGGGGCGGTGTGCAGGTCCGCGGAGTGCCAGGCCTCCAGGAACGTGGCGGCGGTGACCTCGTTGACGCGGTCGTCGCCGAGCGCCGCGTGCACGGTCGCGTACACGTCCGGCGAGAGTGCGTGGTAGAGCCGGGTGAAGGCGTCCCGGTCGTCCGCGGCCGAGCGCCGGAGCAGCATGAGTAGCCGGGTGGGTTCCCTGCGGTACTCGGTCAGGAACACCACCTCGGTCATCATCGCTGCCCAGGACGTGTTTGTCGGCGGCGGTGACGTCGTGGCGATCGTGCGATCATGATGCCTCTTCCCCGGTCCGGATGAAGCGTACTGCTCGTACGGTCACCTCACCCGTTTCCGGCCGTGCTGGAGGGTGGCGATCAACGCGAGGGTGGACTCCGCGCCCTGATTGAGGTTCGGGCCGAGCGGTGTCAGCCCGTCGTAGGCGCCACCGGTCGCCGGGTCCCACATCACCGCGTCGCGGTCGTTGTCGCCGAGGAACCAGCCGATCGCCTGCCGGACGCCGTCGTTCCAACTGTCGTCCCCGGTCGCCGAGGCGGCGGTGGCGCAGGCGTCGGCCAGCGCGGCGACCTCGATCGGCTGCTGGTCGTAACGCTGCCGCGGTTCGCCGCGCCGCCAGCCGGCCGCCGGCAGTACGGACAGACGCCCGTCGCCGAGCTGAACGTCGTGCAGCCAGGCCAGCATGCGCAGGCCGGCCGCCAGCAGCGCGACGTCCTGCTGGAACCGGCCGGCGGCGATGACGACCTCGGCCAGCGCGGCGCTCGCGTAGGCGAGGTGGCGCCCGGGCCAGGACCATTCCGGGTCGGATTCGGGCCAGCCGACGGCCTTGGCGGCGTCGGCGAGCAGAGCCGCCGCCGGGGCGTTGCCCGGCTCCCGGCGCAGCACCTCGGCGGCGCCGAGCCCGGCGAAGGCCATGGCGTGCGGCGACGGCGAGCGGCGTGCGGCGCCCAGGGTGAAGGCGACCATGGCCTCCCGCCGGATCCAGGGCGCGGTACTCCGGGCGGCCGCCGTGCCGAGACCCCACAACGCCCGGCCCCACCAGTCGCCCAGTCCCGGATCGTCGGTCCAGCGCCGGTCGTAGCCGAGCCGGTTGTGGAAGGCGCCGCTGTCGTGCTGGGCGTGCGTCAGGAAGCTCAGGTAGACCTCGGCCAGCCGCTGCACCTCCGGCGACGGCTCGGCCTCGCGACTGGTGACGACCAGTCCGCGCGCCACGTCGTCGGTGCAGTAGCCGTGCGCACGCCGGGCCACGGCGTGCCGGGCGTGCTCCAGCAGCCCGGTGTCGTCGGTCAGCCGGGAGAGATGAGCGAAGCTGGGCGGCGGCGTCCGCCGGTGCTGCGCCGGTACGCCCAGGGTGGCGGTCACGCCGGCGCGGGTGCGGCGCGCGTGGCGATGAGCCGGTCGGCCAGCCTGTCGTAGCGGGCCGCGACCTCCGGCCAGCTCATTGTGGCGACGCCGGCGGTGGCCCCGGCGATGCCGGGCCGGGTGAGCACCTTGCGGATGGCGGCGGCCAGCGCCCGCGGATTGCGGTGCGGCACGAGCAGCCCCGGCCCGTCGGTGAGCAGCTCCACCGCGTGCGGGAAGGCGGTGGCCACCACCGGTACGCCGGCGGCGACCGCCTCGACCAGCACGCCGGAGGTGACCTGCTCGGCGGAGTCGTACGGCAGGACGACGACGTCGGCGGAGCGGATCAGGCCGCCCAGCTCGGCGTCGTCGAGATAGCCGGACCGGTAGGCCACCGCGTGGGCGACGCCGAGCTCGGCGCCGAGCTGATGCAGGCCGGTCCGGTACGCCTCGCCGTGCCGCTCGATCACCTTGGGGTGTGTCCTGCCCGCCACGGTGTAGACGGGGTCGAGCCGGCGCAGCAGCGGCAGGGCGCGGATGGCCCATTCGATGCCCTTGCCGGGTCCGAGCAGCCCCCAGGTGAGCAGGTGTGGCCGCGGCCCGCGGGCCACCGCGGGGCCGGCGGGAACGGCGGCACCGTGCGGGATGACCGAGATCTTCGCGGGGTCGACGTCGTAGCCGACGACGAGCCGGTCGTGTGCGGTGCCGGTCATGGTGACGACGGCGCCGGCCGTGGCCACGATCTGCTCCAGCAGCGACTTCTGCCGGGGCGTCGGCCAGGCGAGCACGGTGTGCAGGACGGCGATGCTGGGCACCGTCAGCCGCCGCATCAGCCGCAGCACGTCCGCTCCGTCGGTGCCCGGGTAGATGCCGTACTCGTGCTGGACGATCGCGACGTCGTGGCCGTTGAGGGCGTCGGCGGCGGCCCGCCATCCGCCGGCCTCCAGCGCCGGCCAGGTGTGCACGACGCCGGGTCCCGGCGGTCCCGCGGCGGCGCCCGTCGTGACGCGGACGACACCGCCGGAGCCGGTGCCGGCGGTGAGACTCGCGGCGAGGGAGGCGTTGAAGGTGGCGAGGCCGCAGTGGGTCGGCGGGTGGGTGCTGAGGAAGCCGTACCTGGTGGCCACGGGGCCTGCTTTCCGTAGTGGTTGCGTCGATCCACGCGGGCACACCCGGATAGGCCCCGACGGGCCGGGGTCTGGGGCCGTGCGTCGAATCCGTGATGCCGAGGAACGTGCCCGGCGCTGCCGGTGCAGATGAGGAACCTGGTGACGAGCCGGTGACGTCGTCACTCCCGGTCCCGCCAGCCTACGCGCCATCGGGCGCGCGCAGGCTGACGGCTTCGTCACGTCCACCCGCGCGGCGGCATTTCATCGATGCATGTGCACGCCTCTTTACGTCATCGTCATCGCTTGGTAACTTCTGAAACAACTTGCAAGGTCTTGCATGGCTCGGGCGAAGCGCAGGCCCCGGTGCAGGGCAGTCATCCGCAAGACGTTCCAGCAAATGGCTCAACCGTGACCCCGTGGTGCCCCCGCCACGGGGCTTGCACGCACCCCCTGAGGAGCCCCCCGGTGAAGGTGAGCATCAGAAGACGTCTCGGCCTGGCCATGGCATCGGTCCTGGCCGTCGCGACGTTCGGCTTCGTCGCCGCCGCGTCCGCCGCGAGCAGCGTGACCGTCTACTACCAGCGCCCGTCCGGCTGGACCACGGTCAACATCCACTACGCACCGTACGGCGGCAGCTGGACGGCGGTACCCGGCGTGCCGATGCAGACGGCCTGCACGGGCTGGCTGTCGCGCACCATCGACCTCGGCGACGCCACCGGGCTACAGGTCGTGTTCAACAACGGCAGCGGCGTCTGGGACAACAACAACGGCGCCAACTACAGCCTCGGCACCGGCGACGTCACGGTGGCCGCCGGCCGCCCGGGCACCGGGAACCCCTGCGCGACCGCCACGCCGACGCCGACGGCCACCAGCTCGCCGACGGCGACACCCACGCCGACTCCCACGCCGACGCCGACGGCGACACCGACCTCCGCGCCCGGCACCCCGACCGGCACGCCGCTCGGCGGCGACCCGCGCGAGGACAGCATCTACTTCGTCATGACCGCCCGGTTCAACGACGGCGACACCGCCAACAACCGCGGCGGCAGCCAGCACGTGAAGTCCGGCAACGCGGCGAACAACGACCCGATGTTACGCGGCGACTTCAAGGGCCTCGTCGACAAGCTCGACTACATCAAGGGCCTCGGCTTCTCGGCCATCTGGATCACGCCGGTGGTGCTCAACCGCTCGGACTACGACTACCACGGCTACCACGGCTGGGACTTCTACCGCGTCGACAGCCGCCTGGAGACCGCAGGCAACACCTACCAGGACCTGATCGACAAGGCGCACGCCAAGGGCATCAAGATCTACCAGGACGTGGTCTACAACCACAGCTCCCGCTGGGGCGCCAAGGGTCTCTTCACGCCCACCGTGTACGGCGTCCGCGACGCACAGTGGAGCTGGTACTACGACCAGAAGAACGCGGGCTTCGCCTACGACGGCCTGACCGTCGAGCCCACCTCGGGCAAGTCTTACTACAACGGCGACATCTGGTCCACGACCGAGCCGGTCGGCAACACCTGCCTCAACTGGGGCAAGCCCACCGGCGGCAAGAGCGCCGAGGGGTACACGCTCTACAACTGCCAGTGGCCGAGCCCGACCTCGGGCATGTTCCCCGCCGAGTACTACCACCGCTGCTGGATCGGCAACTGGGAGGGCGAGGACGCCCGCAGCTGCTGGATCCACGAGGACCTGGCCGACTTCAACACCGAGAGCACCGTCGTACAGAACTACCTGATCGACGCGTACAACAGGTACATCGACATGGGCGTCGACGGCTTCCGGGTCGACACCGCCGTGCACATCCCGCGCAGCACCTGGAACCGGCGCTTCCTGCCGGCCATCCAGCAGCACGCGGTCGCCACCCACGGCGAGAAGGGCAAGGACTTCTACGTCTTCGGCGAGGTCGCCGCGTTCGTGCACGACAAGTGGAACCGGGGCTCGGTCAACCACTCCGCGCAGTTCTTCACCTGGAAGGAGCGCAAGGAGTACAGCGCCGACGACATCCGCGCGGCCGCCGAACAGTTCGAGTACGAGAACCTGATGGGCCCGGGCAACCAGCCGACCAGCACGAACGCGTTCCTCAACGGCAACACGTACCACGCGCCGGACCACAGCAAGTTCTCCGGCATGAACGTGATCGACATGCGCATGCACATGAACTTCGGCGAGGCGAACAACGCGTTCTACAACGGCAAGGACTCCGACGACAGCTACAACGACGCCACCTACAACGCCGTCTACGTCGACAGCCACGACTACGGCCCGAACAAGTCCTCGGTCCGCTACGCCGGCGGCACCGACGCCTGGGCCGAGAACATGAGCCTGATGTGGACGTTCCGCGGCATCCCGACGCTGTACTACGGCTCGGAGATCGAGTTCCAGGCCGGCAAGCCGATCGACTGCGGGCCGACCTGCCCGCTGGCGACGACCGGCCGCGCGTACTACGGCGACCATCTGGCCGGCTCGGTCACCGCGACGGACTTCGGCGTCGTGTCGAGCGCCTCCGGCGCGATGGCGACGACCCTGGCCCAGCCGCTGGTCAAGCACGTGCAGCGGCTCAACCAGATCCGCCGGGCGATCCCCGCCCTCCAGAAGGGGCAGTACTCCACCGAGGGCATCTCCGGAACCATGGCGTTCAAGCGCCGCTTCACCGCCGGCGGCGTCGACAGCTTCGCGCTCGTCGCCCTCTCCGGCACGGCCACGTTCACCGGCATCCCGAACGGCACCTACGTCGACGCGGTCACCGGTGACACGCAGACCGTCGGCAACGGCACGCTGACCGCGGCCGCCTCGGGCAAGGGCAACCTCCGGGTCTACGTGCTGAGCCAGCCGGGCAACCCCGCGCCGGGCAAGATCGGCACGGCCGGCCCGTACCTCAAGTAGTCACCACCGCGCAGACCGCCGGCCTCCGCACGGGGGCCGGCGGTCTGCCATTTCCGGCTCGCGCCATGGCCCGCGCGGGCGGCTCGGGCGTACCATCGGCACACCATGGACCTGCACTGGTGGTCGATCGAGGTCTTCGACGGCGCGGCGCTCTCGGCGGCGCGCTGGCAGGACGCGCACGGCAACGCCCTCACCGAGGCCGCCGTGACCAACGGCGCCTACGAGTGGCACTGGCACCGGCACAGCTGGGGCGTGCTGTTCGAGATCGCCTTCCGCGGCGACGAGCAGTGGCCGGTGTTCCGGAACCTGCCGGCCGTGCGGGCCGCCCTGGACGCGGTCCCCGACCCGCTCAACGGCCTGATGGTCTACCCGGGCCGCGGCGGCAGCTCGGGCCGGGTGCACCCACGCCGCCCGCGCCCGGTGTCGGGCGCGGGCGCGGCCCAGCTCCCGATCGAGCCCGAGCCGCTCTCGGCCGTCCTCGCCGAGTCCCACCCACCCGTCACCACCGCCGGCATCCTCGCCGCGTAGCGGGGGTGTCGCCAGGCGTCACCGCACCAGATGATTCCGTCACCGTCGGCCCAGGCGGTGCCGTGCCGGGTGCCGGTCAAGAGTCGGTGGGTCCTTGCGGGGTGTCGATTCTGCTCAGGAGCGTTCTGATGTGCGTCTCCAGGGCCGAGTTGCCGATCGTCCGGGCTGCGGTGAGGCTGCTTTCGAGTACCGCCTCAGCTGCGTCGGGCAGGCTTGCGGCCAGCAGGAGCTCGCCCAAGGTGCTCCCGACGACGGCGACACCGTCGGGTCGCTGGAGTCGATGGAAAACCTGAAACGCTTCGACCATGTGATCATGCGCTGATTGGTAGTCCCGCTGTGCCAGTTCGATTTGTGCCTGCCCCCAGTTGACTGAGGCGATGCCGCCGATGTCGCCGAGCCGTTCATAGACCGGCAGCGCCTCCTCCTGGTGGATGCGGAGTGCCTCGTCGTAGTCGCCGCGCTGGTAGAGGATGTCGGCGATCCTGCCCCAGGTGATCGCGGTCTCGCGGGTTTCGCCGAGGCGCTTGTAGACCGGTAGCTGCACTTCATGGCGGATGCGGAGTGCTTCGTCGTAGTCGCCGCGCTCGTAGAGGATGTCGGCGATCTTGCCCCAGGCGACCGCGGTCGAGCGGATGTCACCGAGCCGCTCAAAGACCGGCAGCTGCACTTCTTGGCGGATGCGGAGTGCCTCGTCGTAGTCGTCCCGCTGGAACAGGATGTCGGCGACCTTGCCCCAGGTGACCGCGGTCGAGCGGGTGTCGCCGAGGCGTTCATAAACCGGCAGCGTCTCCTCTCGGTGGATGCGGAGTGATTCGTCGTAGTCGCCGCGCTGGTAGAGGATGTCGGCGATCTTGCTCCAGGTGATCGCGGTTGAGTGGGTGTCGCCGAGGCGTTCATAGACCGGCAGCGTCTGCTCTCGGTGGATGCGGAGTGATTCGTCGTAGTCGCCGCGCTGGTAGAGGATGTCGGCGATCCTGCCCCAGGTGATCGCGGTCTCGCGGGTGTCGCCGAGCCGCTCAAAGACCGGCAGCTGCATTTCTCGGCGGATGCGGAGTGATTCGTCGTAGTCGCCGCGCTGGTAGAGGATGTCGGCGATCTTGCCCCAGGCGACCGCGGTCGAGCGGGTGTCGCCGAGCCGTTCATAGACCGGCAGCGTCTCCTCCCGGTGGATGCGGAGTGCCTCGTCGTAGTCGCCCCGGTGGAAGAGGATGTCGGCGACATTGCCCCAGGTGACCGCGGTCTCGCGGTTGTCGCCGAGCCGTTCATAGACCGGCAGCTGCACTTGGCGGTGGATGCGGAGTGCCTCGTCGTAGTCGCCCCGCTGGTACAGGATGTCGGCGATTTCGCCGTCGACGGCCGCAGCTTCCAGCTCGGAGCCGGCGGTGGTGAACAGTTGGTGAGCCCGGCGCAGCAGCTGCTCGGCCTGTTGGAGATCGCCGCGGGTGACCAGACGCCGGGCCCGCTCGCCGAGCGCGCGGGCGTGATCAAGGGGATCGACGCCCGGCTCGTCAACGCCGGCCGTGCTCTGGACCGCCCGCTGGAGCAAGGCGTCGGCGGCATCGCCGTCACCGCTGCTGGCCGCGGCGTCGGCGACCACCCGCAGCAGCACCCCCGGCACCGGCGTCCCGTGCCGGTCGAGCAACGCGACAACCTCCGAGCCGAGCCGAAACGCGTCGACCGCCGGCCCGGCCCGCATGGTTCGCACCGCCTCGACGGCACAGGAGGCGGCCACGGTCGGCTGGTCGGCGAGCAGAGCGAGACGGGTGAGCTGCAACGCCAACAGCGGATCCCGGTCGCCCTGGGGCGCCGGCCCGCCCCACGCGGTGTGCAACGGCTCCACCACCGCGGCGGCGGCCTCCGCCCTTTCGCTGGCGGTCAGCGGGGTGAGCCTGCCGGCGGTCAACGCGTTCACCGCGACCGCCGGCCGGTCCGGCCGATATCCGTCAGGGAAGACGTCGGCCAGGCCGAGCCCGCACAACCGCTCGATCGAGCCGCCCGTCCGCGCGGCCGGGACCGCGGCGACCGAGTCCGGTACCGGGAGGTCGAAGACGGTCAGCTGTCGCAGCAGCGCGGTATGCGCCGGTCCGGCCTGGTCGATCAGGGTGTCCAGGGCCAAGTTCTCCAGGAACTCGCGTACCTCGGTGTCCGAGGGCAGCCGGCCTCGGTCGAGGTAGGCCTCCATCCCGGCCACCGCCGTTTCTGCCCGTGCGGCGTCGACCGCCTGGCTGTAGACCAGCCGCCCGCCGATCAGATCCTGCAAGCCGGGATTGCCCCGGCTGACCGCCACCGCCCGTTCCGCGAGCTGCTGGCGTTCCTCTCGCAGCTGGTCGGTGGTGCGGGCCTGCTGCCGGCGGGCCAGTTTGCGCTGGGCCACCGCCGACAACGGCTCCAACTGCACCGCCTCCAGGCGGTCCTGCAACCCGTCCAGGGTGAACCGGAACCGGCTGGTCACCACCAGCCGGCTGTCCGTCACATCCGGGCTGAACGCCCGCAACACCGCGGCCAGCACCGGCGCCACCCCGGCCGCGACCCGGTGCAGGCCGGCTGGATCCGGCTCCAGGATCTGCTCCAGGTCATCCACAATCAACAACAGCGGCCGCTGCCCGTCGGCCGTCTGGGCGCACGGCCCGGACAACAGATCCACCAGCAGCGACTCCAACGCCTCCGGCCGCTGCCGCACCGCCGACAGACCTTGCTCGATCAACTCTCGGGCGGCCGGGTTGGTCTGCACCGCCACCGCGATCGCGTCCAGCACACCCAGAGCGCTGTAATCGCCGAACACCACCGCCACCGCCCGATCGGTGAAACGGTCCGCGATCCGCGCCGCAAGACTCGACTTACCCAACCGGCCCTGACCGTGCAACAACACCCCGGCCCGCTCACCGGCACGCAACGCCTGCAACGTCTGCCGCAACTCGCGGCGCCGGCCCACGAACATGCTCGGCTCCGCCACCGGCACATGCTGCTTCTTCTTGTCCAGGAACGTCTTGGTCGCGTGCCCGGCCGACAACAGCGTCCGCTTACGTGTCCCGGACACCACCGGCCCGCCCCCGTCCGGACCCAGCCAGACGCGCGCCAGATGCCAGTCCTCGCGCAGCCGCGGGTTCGGCGAGGCCAGGACCGCCCGGCGGGCGTCACCGACCGCCACCGCCAACGGCGCCCGATCCCGCAACCGGCGATACAACTCCTGCGCGAACAGGATCGCCGCGCCATCGGTCACCGACCCATCCCAGCCGATCACCGCCGGCACCCCCGCCGCGACCAGCCCGGTCGCCATCGAATGCGCCACCACCCCACCCGCACCCACCGCCGCCCCGGCACGCCGGCCGGGACCAGCCGGTAGATGCCCGTCGGTGTCCGCACCGGTCGCTGTCAGGCACGCCGACACGAACACCAGCCGGGTCTTCCCGTCGACCAACCGCACCAACTCCGGCGCCGCCGTCGGGCGGCCCTGACCGAGCTCGTCCTCCATCAGCAACACCGGCACACCCGCCACACCCGGCCCGGCCCGCCAGTTGTTCACCCCGTGACACGACAGGTGCACCACCGGCATCCCACCCAGATCCGCCAGCCGATGACCCAACTGCACCGGATCCCCGGTGTCCTCCACGACGAGATCGATCCGCGGGTCACCGATCGCGTCCAGGATCGCCGACTCCTCGGCCTCGAAATCCAGCTCCGCCTGCCCCCGCGGCGACGATGCCATGAACATCACACCCAGACGAAACCCGTCCAGGGTCTGCGCCGGTTTCGGCGTGCCGAGCCGGCGCACCACCTCGAATCGCGCCAGTCGGTCCGCGGCCAGGAGACCTCCGTCCGGGCGGGCCAACACCTCGAACGGGGCCCGTAGCACCGCCCACGCCGCATCCGACGGCTGCTGCGGTGCTTGCACCTCGAACACCACCGGCGCTCCCACCCGTTTCAACAGCGCGCTCAGCTGCCGGTGATCGCCGTCCAGCCACTGAAACAGCTCCTGGCCCAACCCGATGAACTCCGCGTCGTCGGCGGCCGCGTACACCGCCCGCACATACCGGTCCGCGAGCTCGCGCAACGTCCGCGCATCCTCAGGCCCCAGCAACCGGCGCGGCCCGACCCGCTCTCCGCCAGCCAGAACCTCAAAACCCGCGTCGTCAAGCACCAGACCGGTGATCACTAGTTTCGCCTCTCGCCGTTACTAGCAGCCACCGCACCCTAGAAGAAACAACCCCTGGAACACGACCCCCCGACCGTTTACATCCGAAACCGAACGGGTGCCGCCCAACACAACCCCGCCAACCAACCGGCCACAGCAGACCGAGTGCGGGGGACGTGACGGAAGCGTGTGGTGACGCTCGCGGTCCTGGTAGTGCCGCCCGCGTGAGCTCGCCGGCCGGCAACCGTGCGGGTTGGGGGGATGCGCACGGTTGCCGGACGGACGTTTCTAGGCGAGCGGCGTCGTGACGGTGAAGGAGGCGTCCGCCCGGAGGGTGGCGCTGCCGTCGTTGCGGTCGATGCGCAGCTCGTAGTTGTAGTGCCGGATGTAGAAGCCCGGGTAGTTGTACGACTCGAACGAGGTCGTCCCGGTGCCGGACAGGCCGGCACGGCCGCAGAAGGTGGCGTCATTGCGGAACGTCGCCGTGCCGTCGTTCGCGGCCAGCACCAGGCGGTTGTTGTAGTGGCGCAGGTAGCGGCCGGTCGGGTTGATCGACTGCAACGAGTAGCAGTTGCCGTTGGCCAGGCCGGCGCCGACGGTGAACGTCGCGGACTGCCGGTCGGCGGTGCTGCTCGCCGAGCTCAGCGGGTCGATGTAGCCCAGGTTGTCGCGGTGGCGCACGTAGCGGTCGGTGAAGTTCGCCGAGCGCAGCGACCGGTTGCCGGTCGGCACGGCGGTGCTGTCGCCGACGTTCTCGCGCAGCACGGTGAAGTGCCGGACGGTGCCGGAGAGCCCGGGCAGCTCGGTCTTCGCCGACCAGGTGTTCAGGTCGGTGCTGTCCGCGTAGTAGTAGCGGCCCGCGCCGTACTGGTCGAAGTAGAGCCGCCAGGCGCCCGACGGGAGCTGCACGAGCGCCGGGCCCTCGAGCCCGGAGCCCCAGCCGGCCCAGTTGCCCGTACCGGTGAAGGTCCACGGCCCGGTGAGCGACGCCGCCGTCGCGTGCTCGATGTACTTGGTGGTCTCGTTCTTGACGAACGCGTGGTAGGTGCCGCCGGAGCGCACGACGAACGTGTCGATGTGGTTCGCCGGGATGCCGATCGCCGCACGCGAGCTCCAGGTGGAGAGGTCGGCGCTGGTCGCGGTGATCCGGTACGGCTGGAACTGCCCCGCCGTGCCCGCGGTCGACGCGGAGAAGATGACGTGGATGCTGCCGTCGGTGTCCTTGAACCACTCCGGCGCCCAGGTGCTGCCCGTCGAGCCGTTGAGCCCGACGGTGACGTTGCGCAGGAACGTCCAGTTCACGTGGTCGGCGCTGCGGGCGAAGCCGATCGTGTTACCGGTCCAGTTGGTGGTGTAGACGATGTAGTAGTAGCCGTCGGTGTGCCGCATGACGCTCGGGTCGCGGATCAGCCCGGACGGCGGCGTGTAGGCGTTCGCCCGGATCAGGCTGTAGTCCGTGGCGTTCGACGAGTCGTAGACGTACATGTTGGACTCGCTGGAGTTGGTGAACGCGGTCATCAGGTAGTGCGGTGCGGGGCCGGCCGCGGCGGCGGGGTTTTCGCTCAGCCCGACCCAGGCAGCGCCGGCCGCCAGGCCGCTCAGGGCGGCGGCCAGGATTCGTCGGTGCACGGCTCCTCCAATTGTGACCGGTAACAATCGATGGCGTTCATCTCAGCGCAATACATAGACTCCCGTCAAGATGCGGTCAGGGGCGGACCGTCCAGTCCTGCACGTCGATCTGACTGCCGCCGTAGCGCGGGGCGAAGATGCTCAGCACGCCGAGGCCGCGCAGCCGCTCGTGGTCGATCAGCGGGTCGGAGTAGTAGATCGCCGCCGAGGTGTACCGCAGCGTCCAGTCCGTCCAGCCGGAGGCCTTCGACGCGGTCTCGATGTGCAGCTTGCGGGTCGAGGAGTCCCCGCTGGCGACGTAGAGGTTGTCGCCGGCGTCGACGCCGATGTCACCGCGGCTGGACCGCTCCAGGAACGGCGTGTAGGTCTGGTGCCACACCTTCGACGCCTTGTCCCGCCAGTAGTGCACCAGCACGGCGCTCTCCCGGGCGGCGGTGAAGTCCGCATTGGACGCGGCCGCCGCGGGCAGGTGCGACGCCAGCACGTGCACGATCCCGGCCGCGTCGACGACCTGGGACTCCTGGTTGATCAGGCCGCGGTTCTGGCCGATGGACCAGACCCGCAGGCCGGCCGAGTCGGAGATCAGCGGCGTGCTGCCGGTCGTCGCGACGACCGTTCCGGCGTTGTTGCGCCAGGTGCGCCCGTCGTCCCGGCTGTACGCGTAGAACAGGTCGTGGTTGGTGCTCGCGTTCGAGGTCTCGCGGACCGTCCACGTGGCGTGCAGCAGGCCCGTCGAGTCGTACTCGAGGCCGAACAGGTAGGCGTTGTTGTCGGCCGTGGTGCCGTCGATGAACCGGCCGACGAGGGTCCACGCGCCGGACGCGTACTCGTAGAGCACCTCGTCGCCGGCGCCGCTGGTGCCGGTCCGCAGGGCGAGTTGCAGCTTGCCGGCCGGGGTGGTGAGGAACTGCGGGTAGGTCAGCGCGGGCATGGCCGCGCCGGTCAGCGTCGTCCGCACGGCGCCGAAGCTGCTCGCCTGCCAGGCCGCGGTGTCCGGCGAGGTGGCCAGCCCGGCGACCGACCTGCGGTAGCGCAGCGCCGAGGAGTGCATGTCGAAGGCGAGGTGCAGCGTGCCGTCCTGCCGGGAGACGCCGATGCTGATGGTGTTGTGCGAGTCGGTCGAGGTGGTCGCGTAGTCGGTGAGCCGCAGGTTCTGCCAGGCGCCGGACGGCAGCTTGCGCCGGGACAGGTTGACGTAGCCGCTCTGGTCCCAGAACGCCGTGTACTGCCAGCCGGCGACCGTGGTGATGCCGTCCTGCTGGAAGGACTCGCCGTTCATGTAACCGGTGTAGGTCAGCGCGGTCCGGCCCGTCGTGGTGAGCACGGTGACCGAGGTCTGTGTCACCGACGGCGCCGCCGCCAGCGCGGGCGTGCCCGCCAGGAGGGTGGCGAGCAGGAGGACAACGGCGAGCATGAAACGTTTCATCGATCGACCTCGAATGGCTTCGACGGTGCGCGGAAGGCTCCCGAGACGTTAAGCCGCCGGATCCGAGACAGTCAAGTCCATCAATGCGCGGCGACGCTCACCCGGTTGCGGCCGCCGTGCTTCGCGGCGTACAGGGCGCGGTCGGCCCGGGCCAGCACGGGCGACGGATCGCTGCCCAGCGCGGCCGTCGCGACGCCGAGGCTGACCGTCACCGGCAGGCCGCCGGTCAGCGGTGCCCAGTCGTGCTCGGCCACCGCGCGGCGCAGCTCATCGAGCCGCAGCGCCGCGCCGGCGTCGTCCGGTCCGGCGATCACGACCAGGAACTCCTCGCCGCCGAGCCGGGCCGCGAAGCCCGGCGCCGCGGCGGCCTCGAGCAGCAGCCCGGCGACCGCGACCAGCACCCGGTCGCCGATCTGGTGCGAGCACTGGTCGTTGATCCGCTTGAAGTGGTCCAGGTCGGCGATCGCCACGACGGCCGGCGTCCGCGCCAGCAGCGCCGGCAGCTGCTCGTCGACGTACCGGCGGTTGTGCAGGCCGGTCAGCGGATCACGCCGGGCCTGCTCGCGGAACCGCTCGGCCTCGCGCCGGGCCTCCGCGGTCTCGAACATCGCGTGCCGGGTGCGGGCCTGTGCCGCCCGCTCCCGCGACACCAGGCGCTGCTCGGCCGCGTGGTACTCCTTGTGCGCCGCGAACGCGCGCGCGAACTCCCCGCGCGCGGCGTG
Organism: Amorphoplanes digitatis; assembly: GCF_014205335.1. Classification (NCBI taxonomy): domain Bacteria; kingdom Bacillati; phylum Actinomycetota; class Actinomycetes; order Micromonosporales; family Micromonosporaceae; genus Actinoplanes; species Actinoplanes digitatis. Next base: position 3,094,416 of record NZ_JACHNH010000001.1, read on the forward strand.
CAGCTCCGCCTGCTCCTGCAACACCCGTACGCCGATGCCGGCGAGGTCGCGCTCGCGGCACAGGACGGCACACTCGTCGAGGCTGTCCTGCGCCTGCGCGGTGTCGCCCAGGTGGCGTTGCGCCACGGCGAGGGTGAGCAGGAACTCGGCCATCGAGTCGATGTCGTCCCCGCCGCCGGCCGCCTGCTCCGCAACGTTCGCGCGGGCGGTGCGGGCCGCGTCGCCGTGCCGGCCCAGGGCGATCTCGATGCGCGCGAGTGTGTCCACCGCGTCCGGGGTGAGCCGCTGCCCGGCCCGGTCGGTGGTCTCGCGCAGCCGCTCCATGGCGGCCCAGGCCCGCTCGAAGTCGCCGGCGAGGTACTCCGCGTACGCGAAGTTGTTGAGCACCGTCACCAGCATGGCGGTGTCCGCCAGGCCCAGCGCGATCTCCTCGGCCTGCCGGTACCGCTCGCGGGCGGCGTCCGGCGAGCCGGCCATGGCCAGGTCGTCGGCCAGCTTCACCAGCATCACGGCCCGCAGCCGCGGCGGGGTGTCGTCGTCGAGGAACTCGACGGCGCGCAGCGCGTGTTCGAGCCCGGTCGCGGTGTCGCCGAGGTTGTCGTAGACCGCGGACAGCATCTGATGGCTGCGGGCCAGCAGCGGCCGGTGCGCGCGCTCGTCGGCCCAGCTGTTGGCCTCCCAGCACATCCGGGCGGCCCGGGCAACGTCGCCGGCGCGCCGGTGCATGTTGGCCTGCAACAGCCGGGCGCGGACCTGCACCGCCTCGTCCGGCAGCGCGCGTGCGGCGAGCTCGATCTGCTCGGAGCGGGCCAGCACCGTCTCGGTGTCCGCCCCGAAGCGGTCCTCCAGCGCGGTCAGTTCCGCATCCAGGTCGCGCCCGGCGATCGAGGCCTCACTCACAGCGTTCATTATCGGTTGCCGCCGCCCGATCCGGAACCTCCCGACCGCCCCGCGCGGCGTGCCGCGCGGGGCGTATTCGGTCAGACCATCAGGTCCACGGTGCCGGTCTTCTCCTGCCGCTCCGCCAGCGCCTTCACGTCGGTCTTGACGACCGCCTCCTTGTCCGCGGCGGCGACCCTCTGTGCGCTCTTCTCGGCGAGGTCCGAGGCGACCTTCTCCTGGAACCGCTGGAACTCGATGCGCGCGGCGGAACCGGTCGAATTCGCCGGGCCGATGCCTTCTACCGCCATGCCGTACTCCCGTCAGATGATCTACTCTCGGCCCTTCCATCGGCCGGTCGATCGACATCTGCACCTTTATTCGCGAAATCCTAAGGACGGGCGCGTTCCAGCCGGTCGCGCAGGGCGGTCGCGTGCCGGACGGAGTTGATGCCCAGCCAGCGCAGCGGCTCCGGTTCCCAGCGCCGGGACCGGTGCCCGACCCAGGGCAGCCCGGTCAGGTCGGTGCCGGCGCCGGTGATCAGGTCGGCGAGCGTCCGGCCGGCCAGGTTGGCCGCCGCGACGCCGTCGCCGACGTAGCCGCCGGCCCAGGCGACGCCGTCGCGGAGCCCTACCGAGGGCATCCAGTCCCGGGGGATGCCCAGCGGCCCGCCCCACCGGTACTCGACCGGCATGGACACGCCGAACAGGTCGGCCAGGGCCCGGCGCAGCGCGTCGAAGACCGCCGGCTCCCGGTCGTACGCCGGGCGCACCCGCGACCCGAAGTGGTACGGCGCGCCCCGCCCGCCGAACGCGAGCCGGTCGTCGGCGGTGCGCTGACCGTAGACGATCAGGTGCCGATAGTCGGTGAACGTCTCCCGCCGGGCCAGCCCGATCCGCTCCCACGCCGACGGCGGCAGCGGCTCGGTGGCGATCATCAGCGAGTACACCGGCGCCAGCGCGTGCCGGTGCCCGGCCAGCCCGGAGGTGTAGCCCTCCAGGGCGCGGACCACGACGTCCGCGCGTACCGTGCCGTGGTCGGTGACCACCGACCCGCGCGACAGCCGCAGCGCCCGGGTGCCCTCGTAGATCGCGACGCCGCCGCGCTCGACCGCCGTGGCCAGGCCGCGGACCAGGGTCGCGGGCTGTAGCGAGGCGCAGTCCGGGCTGAAGGTTCCGCCGCGGACGCCGGTCGCGCCGCAGATGCCCGCCGCCGCAGCGGCGTCCAGCAGCCGCACGTCCAGGCCGTACTCCTCGGCCTCGCGCGCGGAAGCCTCGGCCCGGCGCAGCTGGGCGGCCGAGCGGGCCAGCGCCACCGTCCCGCCCTTGGCGAAGGAGCAGTCGATGCCCTCCGCCGCGGCCGCCCGGCCCACCTCGTCCACGCTCGCGGCCAGCGCGCGGTGCATGGCCACGGCGGCGTCGCGCCCGTGCCGGCGGGCCAGCGCGCTCACCGGCACCGGGAACAGCCCGGAGCACCAGCCGCCGTTGCGGCCCGACGCGCCGAAGCCCGCGTACTCGGCCTCCAGCACCGCGATCCGCAGGCCCGGGTCGGCGCGCGCCAGGTAGTACGCGGTCCACAGCCCGGTGTACCCGCCGCCGACGATCGCGACGTCGACGTCGCGGTCGCCGGGCAGCGGCGACCGGGCGGCCGCCGGCTCGTGCGCGGCGGCCAGCCAGTACGACGCGCTCAGAGGTGGGTCCAGGCCTCGGTGAGCACCGAGCGCAGCGCCTGCTCGATCTCGGCGAAGTGCTGCTCCTCGCAGATCAGCGGGGGAGCGAGCTGGATGACCGGGTCGCCGCGGTCGTCGGCGCGGCAGTACAGCCCGCTCTCGAACAGCGCGCGGGACAGGAAGCCGCGCAGCAGCCGCTCGGACTCGTCGGCGTCGAACGTGGCCTTGGTGGCCTTGTCCTTGACCAGCTCGATGCCGAAGAAGTAGCCGTCGCCGCGGACGTCGCCGACGATCGGCAGGTCGGTCAGCCGGTCCAGGTAGGACCGGAACAGCGCCGAGTTCGCCCGGACGTGGCCGTTGAGGTCCTCGCGCTCGAAGATGTCGAGGTTGGCCAGGGCGACCGCGGACGCCACCGGGTGCCCGCCGAACGTGATGCCGTGCGAGAACGAGTTCGCGCCGGTCAGGAACGGCTCGACCAGGCGCTCGGACGCGATCATCGCGCCCAGCGGGACGTACCCGGAGGTCAGGCCCTTGGCGCAGGTGATGATGTCGGGGGTGTAGCCGTAGCGGGCCGAGCCGAAGTACTCGCCGAGCCGGCCGAACGCGCAGATCACCTCGTCGGAGACGAGCAGCACGTCGTAGCGGTCGCAGATCTCGCGGACCCGCTGGAAGTAGCCGGGCGGCGGCGGGAAGCAGCCGCCGGCGTTCTGCACCGGCTCGAGGAACACGCAGGCCACCGTGTCCGGGCCCTCGAACTCGATGGCCTCGGCGATGCGGTCCGCGGCCCAGATGCCGAACTGCTCCTCGCTCATGGACTCGTCGGGGCGCCGGTAGTAGTTGGTGTTCGGCACCTTCAGCGCGCCCGGCACGAGCGGCTCGAACTCCTGCTTGATCAGCGGCAGGCCGGTGAGCGACAGCGCGCCCATTGTGGTGCCGTGGTACGCGATGGTCCGCGAGATCGCCTTGGTCTTCATCGGCTTGCCGGTCAGCTTGAAGTAGCTGCGGGCCAGCTTCCACGCGCTCTCGACGGCCTCGGAGCCGCCGGTGGTGAAGAAGACCCGGTTCAGGTCGCCGGGCGCCAGCGCGGCGAGCCGCTCGGCCAGCTCGACCGCGGTCGGGTGCGCGTAGGACCAGAGCGGGAAGTAGGCGAGCTCCGAGGCCTGCTTGGAGGCGGCCTCGGCCAGCTCGGTGCGGCCGTGCCCGGCCTGCACCACGAACAGGCCGGAGAGCCCGTCCAGGTAGCGGCGGCCCTGCTGGTCCCAGATGTACGGCCCGGAGCCGCGCACGATGACCGGCACCTCGGCGGCGCCGGCGCCGGTGTATGAGGACATCCGGGTGAAGTGCATCCACAGATGGTCCCGGGCGGCGGCGGAGAGTTCTTCGGTCATCGGGTCCCCCACGCGTAGGTCTGCTTGGCGAGCTTCAGGTACATGAATGTCTCCGTTCCGGTGACGCCCGGCACCGCACGGATGGAGTCGTTGAGCAGCGTCAGCAGGTGCTCGTCGTCGGTGCAGACGAGCTCGACGAGCAGGTCGTAGCCGCCGGCGCAGTAGACGACGTAGTCGACCTCGGGTATCTGGGCGAGGGCCTCGGCCACCGGGCGCAGGTCGCCGGTCACCTTGACGCCGACCATCGCCTGCCGGGCGAAGCCCAGCATCAGCGGGTCGGTGACCGCGACGATCTGCATCATGCCTCCGTCGAGCAGGCGTTGTACGCGCTGCCGGACGGCCGCCTCCGACAACCCGATGATCTTGGCGAGCCCGGCGTAGGACATGCGTCCGTCGCGTTGCAGGTGCTCGATGATCTGCTTGTTGACATCGTCCAGGGCCAGGTCCGTCACGCTGCGATTCTGGCTTGAGCCCGGGGGAATCGCAACGGAATCCGTTGGCGAGTTCCGGCCGGTCCCGTGATTCCGTCGCGCTGACCCCCCGAAGGTGGCGCGGGCGCTCCGGGCCGGCGGTGTCGTGGTCTCACAACTGCGTTTATCGCAGATTTTTGGGCCATTGACAAGCGTTTCCGTCGCGCTAACGTGCTCGTAACACGTTTTCGGTGCTTGTTACGCGGAGAGGCGTTGTCATGCGTGTACTGCTCGTAGGTGCCGGCGGCGTCGGCGCCGCGGCCGTCGGCATCGCCGCCCGCCGCGACTTCTACGAACGCTTCGTGGTCGCCGACCGAGACCTCGCCCGCGCACAGGCGGCGGTGTCCGGGCATGAGCCGAAGGGCTTCGTCGCGGCCGAGCTGGACGCCTCGTCGGCGCCGGCCGTGACCGCGCTCTGCCGCGAGCACGGCATCACCCACGTGCTCAACGCCGTCGACCCGCGCTTCGTCATGCCGATCTTCGACGGCGCGCACGCGGCCGGCGCCGACTACCTCGACATGGCCATGTCGCTGTCGCGCCCGCACGCCGAGCAGCCGTACTCACTCACCGGCGTCAAGCTGGGCGACGAGCAGTTCGCCGCGGCCGGCCGCTGGCTCGACGAGGGCCGGCTCGCCCTTGTCGGCATGGGCGTCGAGCCGGGCCTGTCCGACGTCTTCGCGAGGTACGCCGCCGATCACCTCTTCTCCCGGATCGACGAGATCGGCATCCGGGACGGCGGCAACCTCGTCGTCGCGGGCTACGACTTCGCGCCCTCGTTCTCGGTGTGGACCACGATCGAGGAGTGCCTCAACCCGCCGGTGATCTGGGAGGCGGACCGCGGCTGGTTCACCACCGAGCCGCTGAGCGAGCCGGAGGTCTTCGACTTCCCCGGCGGCATCGGCGAGGTCGAGTGCGTGCACGTCGAGCACGAGGAGGTGCTGCTCATCCCGCGCTGGGTGCCCGCGCGGCGGGTCACCTTCAAGTACGGCCTGGGCAAGGAGTTCATCGACGTCCTGAAGACCCTGCGCAAGCTAGGGCTGGACCGCACGGCGCCGGTCAAGGTCGGCGGGGTGTCGGTGTCGCCGCGCGACGTGGTGGCGGCCTGCCTGCCCGACCCGGCGGCGCTCGGGCACCGGATGACCGGCAGCACCTGCGCGGGCACGCTGGTCACCGGCGCGGACCGCGACGGCGATCCGCTGACGGTGTACCTCTACCACGTCGTCGACAACGAATGGTCCATGCGGGAGTACGGGTCGCAGGCGGTCGTCTGGCAGACGGCCGTCAACCCGGTGATCGCCCTGGAGCTGCTCGCCGCCGGGGTGTGGCAGGGCGCCGGCGTCCTGGGCCCGGAGGCCTTCGACGCCGTGCCCTTCCTCGACAAGCTCGTCGAGTACGGCTCACCCTGGCAGCTGCGCGAGCAGTGATCCGGCGAGGATGTCCAGGCCCCGGGTGACCTGCTCCTCGGAGATCACCAGCGGGGGCAGGAAGCGCAGCACGTTGCCGTAGGTGCCGCAGGTCAGCACCAGCAGCCCGGCGTCGTGGCAGGCCCGGGCCACCGCCGCGGCGCGCGCCGGGTCCGGCTCGATCGTCCCGGGCCGGACCAGCTCGACGGCGAGCATCGCGCCGCGGCCCCGCACCTCGGCGATGCCCGCGCCGGCCGCCGCGACGGCGTCCAGGCGCGGCCGGAACCACGCCTCGATCCGCTGCGCCGCGGTGTTCAGGTCGAGCTCGCGCATCGTCTCGATGGCGGCCAGCGCCGCCGCGCAGGCGATCGGGTTGCCGCCGTACGTGCCGCCCAGCCCGCCGGGGTGCACCGCGTCCATCAGCTCGGCGCGGCCGACCACCCCGGCCAGCGGCAGCCCGCCGGCCATGCCCTTGGCCGTCGTCACCAGGTCGGGCTCGACGCCCTCGTGCTCGCAGGCGAACCACGCGCCGGTGCGGCAGAAGCCGGTCTGGATCTCGTCGGCGACGAACACCGCGCCGGCCGACCGGGCCCAGGCCGCCAGCGCCGGCAGGAAGCCCGGCGCCGGCACCACGAAGCCGCCCTCGCCCTGGATCGGCTCGATCAGCACCGCCGCCACGTTGGCGGCGCCGACCTGCTTCTCGATCACGTCGATCGCCCGCGCCGCCGCCTGCTCACCGGAGAGGCCGCCGTCGCGCAGCGGGTACGACATCGGCGCCCGGTAGACTTCCGGCGCGAACGGCCCGAACCGGTGCTTGTACGGCATCGACTTGGCGGTCAGCGCCATCGTCAGGTTGGTACGCCCGTGGTACGCGTGGTCGAACACCACCACGGCCTGCCGCCCGGTCGCGTGCCGGGCGATCTTGACCGCGTTCTCCACCGCCTCGGCGCCGGAGTTGAACAGCGCCGCCCGCTTGTCGAAGGTGCCCGGGGTCAGCGCGGCGAGCTGCTCGCAGACGGCGACGTACGACTCGTAGGGCGCGACCATGAAGCAGGTGTGCGTGAACCGCTCGACCTGCTCGCGGACGGCGGCGACGACCCGGGGCGCCGAGTTGCCGACGCTGGTCACCGCGATGCCGGAGCCGAAGTCGATCCACTCCCGGCCGTCGACGTCGTGCAGGCTGCCGCCGGCCGCGCGCTCGACGTACGACGGGATCACGGAGGTGACCCCGCGCGCGACGGCGGCGCCGCGGCGCTTGTGCAGTTCCTCGGAGTTCATCGTCAGCCCCCGAGACTGTGCATGACGTGCTTGATGCGGGTGTAGTCCTCCAGGCCGTACACGGAGAGGTCCTTGCCGTGGCCGGAGTGCTTGAACCCGCCGTGCGGCATCTCCGCCACCAAGGGTATGTGGCAGTTGACCCAGACGCAGCCGAAGTCGAGGCGCCGGGTCATCCGCATCGCCCGGCCGTGGTCGGCGGTCCAGACCGAGGAGGCCAGGCCGTACTCGACGCCGTTGGCCCAGCGCACCGCCTCGTCCTCGTCGGTGAACCGCTGGACGGTGATGACCGGGCCGAACACCTCGTTCTGGATGATCTCGTCGCTCTGCCGCAGCCCCGACACGACGGTCGGCGAGTAGAAGTAGCCGCGCTCGCCCACCCGGGCGCCGCCCGCGTCGAGGCTTGCGTGATCGGGCAGCCGGTCGACGAAGCCGCCGACCCGGTCCAGCTGCCGGGCGTTGTTGAGCGGGCCGTAGAGCACGTCCGCGTCGCTCGGCGGGCCGGTCCGCGTGCCGCGTGCCTGCTCGGCCAGCGCCGCGACGAAGTCGGTGTACACGCCCGGCGCGGCCAGCACCCGGGTGGCGGCGGTGCAGTCCTGGCCGGCGTTGAAGTAGCCGGCCTCGGCGATGGCCGCGGCCGCCGCCTCGACGTCGGCGTCGTCGAAGATCACCACCGGGGCCTTGCCGCCCAGCTCGAGGTGGGTGCGCTTGAGGTCGGCGGCGGCCGCCGAGGCGACCTCCATGCCGGCCCGGACCGATCCGGTGATCGACACCATCGCCGGGGTCCGGTGCGACACCAGCGCCCGGCCGGTGTCGCGGTCGCCGGCCACGACGTTGAGCACGCCCGGCGGCAGGAACTCGGCGGCGATCTCGGCCAGCATGATCGTGGTGACCGGCGTGGTGTCGGAGGGCTTGAGCACCACCGAGTTGCCGGCCGCGATCGCGGGCGCCAGCTTCCACACCGCCATCATCAGCGGATAGTTCCAGGGTGTGACCTGCGCGCACACGCCGACCGGCTCGCGCCGCACGTAGCTGGTGTACCCGGACAGGTACTCGCCGGCGGAGCGGCCCTCGAGCAGCCGCGCCGCGCCCGCGAAGAACCGGATCTGGTCGATCGCCGGCGGCAGCTCCTCGCTCGCGGTGAGCCCGAGCGGCTTGCCGGTGTTGCGCGACTCCGCGGCGACCAGTTCGTCGGTGCGGGCCTCCAGCGCGTCGGCGAAGCGCAGCAGGGCGCGCTGGCGCTCGGCGGGGGTCGTGTCCCGCCACTTCTCGAACGCGGCAGCGGCCGCGGCCATCGCGTTGTCGACGTCGGCCTGCCCGGAGACGGGCGCGGCGGCGAACACCTCGCCGGTCGACGGGTCGATCAGGTCCTCGTAGCGCCCCTCGACCGGCTCGACCGCGGCCCCGCCGATGAAGTTGGTAAGCACGCTCTTGGTGGTCATCCGGCCTCCCGCAGTGATATCACGCCTCGCGGAGACATCTTTTCACCGAATCCGCAGCAGACAAGACCCTACGACCACTGTTTCCGTCGCGGTTGGCTATCTTGCGATCGGCGTGCAAGCGTGGTGACAGCAGCGCGCGCCGGGCGAAAGGAGCAGTCATGACGGAGATCCCTGGAGACCGGCTGGGGCAGGGTTCGCCGGGCACGCCCGCGACCGGGCGGGGCCCGGGCCGCGGCGGCGACTTCTCCCGGCGCGACGACGACCACCCGTCGGCCGGCTGGGGCGCCACCCGCAGCGTCGGCCGCGTCATCGCCGCCGCCCGCGAGCCGCTCGCCGCGCCGCACGCGATCCTCAAGATGAACCAGCTCAAGCTCGCACCGGGCAAGGACGGCTTCGACTGCCCCGGCTGCGCCTGGCCGGACGACCGGAACGGCCTGCACCTGGACGTCTGCGAGAACGGCATCAAGCACGTCACGTGGGAGATGACCCGCAAGAAGGTCGACGGCGCGTTCTTCGCGCAGCACACGGTCACCGAGCTCAACGGCTGGAACGACTTCGACCTGGAGAACCAGGGCCGGCTCACCGAGCCGCTGAGCTACGACCCGGAGACCGACCGGTACGTGCCGATCTCCTGGGACGACGCGTACGCCCTGGTCGGCGACGCCCTGCGCGGTCTCGACGGCCCGGACGAGGCCGCCTTCTACACCTCCGGCCGGCTCAGCAACGAGGCCACGTTCCTCTACCAGTTGTGGGTGCGCGAGTTCGGCACCAACAACATGCCCGACTGCTCCAACATGTGCCACGAGGCGAGCGGCCGGGCGCTGATCGCGGCGATCGGCACCGGCAAGGGCACCTGCGACCTCGACGACTGGGAGTCCGCGGACCTGCTGATCCTGATGGCGGTCAACGCCGCCTCGAACGCACCCCGGATGCTCACCTCGCTGGCCGCGGCGGCCCGGCGCGGCGCCGAGATCGTGCACGTCAACCCGCTGATCGAGGCGGCGAGCAAGCGCACGATCGTGCCGCACGACTTCGCCTCGATGGCCACGATGCGTGCCACGAAGACCGGCACCATGAACGTACAGCCCCGCATCGGCGGTGACCTGGCGCTGCTGCGCGGCCTGGCCAAGGTGGTGCTGGAGCAGAACGCCGTCGACCAGGAGTTCATCGAAGCGCACACCGACGCCTACGACGCCTACCGCAAGCTGGTCGACGACACCGAGTGGGACGACATCGTCCACCAGTCCGGGGTCGCCGAGGAGATCATCCGGGACCTGGCCGGCCGGTACATCGCGTCGCGGCGCACGATCATCGCCTGGTGCCTCGGCCTGACGCAGCAGGAGCACAGCGTCGACACGATGCGCGAGATCGTCAACCTGCTCCTGCTGCGGGGCAACATCGGGCGCCTCGGCGCCGGGCCGTCGCCGATCCGCGGCCACAGCAACGTGCAGGGCAACCGGACCTGCGGCGTCAACCACCACCCGACCGAGGAGTGGCTGGCCAAGCACGACGCGGCGACCGGCATCGTCTCGCCGCGCGCGCACGGGCTCGGCACGGTCGCCACCATCGAGGCGATGGCGGCCGGCACGGTGAAGGTCTTCGTCAGCCTCGGCGGCAACTTCGCCCTGGCGGCGCCGGACACCGCGGCCACGTTCGCGGCCCTGCGCAACACCGACCTGACCGTGCAGGTGAGCACCAAGCTCAACCGCAGCCACCTGGTGCACGGGCGCCGCGCGCTGATCCTGCCGTGCCTCGGCCGCACCGAGAAGGACGTGCGGGCCACCGGCGAGCAGGGCGTCACGGTCGAGGACTCGATGAGCTACGTGCACCTGTCGTACGGCAAGCGCAAGCCGGCCTCGCCGCTGCTGCGCTCCGAGTCCGCGATCCTGTGCGGAATGGCCCGGGCCACGCTGCCCGCGTCGGCGACGCCCTGGGAGCTGTACGCCGAGGACTACGACCGGATCCGCGACGTGATGGCCCGGGCGCTGACCGGCTTCGAGGACTTCAACCGCCGGGCCCGCGAGCCGTTCGGCTTCCGGCTGGCCCAGCCCGCCCGCGAGCGGGTCTGGCTCACCGCCTCGGGCAAGGCGGAGTTCAACCCGGCGCCGATGCCGGACGTGGTGCCACCGGCGGGGCGGCTGATGCTGTCGACGGTCCGCTCGCACGACCAGTGGAACACCACCATCTACTCCGACAACGACCGCTACCGGGGGATCAAGAACCTGCGCACGCTGCTGTTCATGAACCGCGAGGACATGGCGGAGCGTGGGCTGGGCGAGTTCGACCTGATCGACATCACCAGCCACGCCCGCGACGGCAGCACCCGGACGGTCTGGGGCTACCGGGCGGTCGGCTACGACACACCGAGGGGCAGTGTCACCGGCTACATGCCGGAGCTGAACGTGCTGTGCGCGCTGACCGACAACAGCCCGCAGAGCGACCAGCCGCTGACCAAGCACCTGATCGTCGAGGTCACGGCGTCCGCGCCCGCGCCGTAGCCGGCCGGGCTACTGCCCGGAGCGGTCGCGGTCGCCGAGATGGTCGAGGACGGCCGGGTCGGCGGTGAGCAGCCGGTCGACCTCCTCGCCGGCGTCGCAGGTGAGCAGGGCCAGTTCGACCGCGTCCGGCGTGCGCACCAGGACACGCCAGTTCCCGCCGGACTCCTCCCACCGCAGCAGCCGGGTCAGCGCCTCGCTCATGTCCCTACCTCCGACAGCGGCACGTCCGGGTCGGCCAGCCGGGCCGGGTCGACCCGGACGCCCCGCAGGCCCGCCCGGACCAGGTCCTGTATCTGGTCGGTCACATCCCACACATTAACGTTCATGCCGGCCGCGATCCGCCCGTCGACGGTCCAGAACGCGATGAACTCGCCGCCCTGCTCGTCGCCGCGGACGACCACCTCGGCGGCGGCGCCGGGCGGCACCCAGCCGGCGTACTCCATGCCCAGGTCGTACTGGTCGGTGAAGAAGTACGGCAGGTGGTCCCACTCGACGTCCTGGCCGAGCATCGCGCGGGCCGCCACCGGGCCCGTGTTCAGCGCCGTCGCCCAGTGCTCGACGCGGATCCGCGCGCCGAGCAGCGGATGGTCGATGTTGGCGACGTCGCCGGCGGCGAAGATGTCCGGGTCGGCGGTGCGCAACCGCCGGTCGACGAGCACGCCGTTGTCGACCGGGAGCCGGGCCTGGTCGGCGAGGCCGGTGTTCGGGGTGACGCCGATCGCCACCAGCACGGCGTCGGCGGGAACGACGGTGCCGTCGGTCAGCACGACCTGCGACACGTCTACGTCGCCGCGCAGCTCGCGGACCTGCGTGCCGAAGCGGAAGTCGACGCCCTGGTCGCGGTGCAGCCGGAGGAACACCTGCGCCATGCGGTCGCCGAGGACATTGCGCAGCGGCAGCGCGTCGGGCGTCACCACGGTCACCTCGGCGCCGCGGCCGCGGGCGGCCGCGGCCACCTCGAGGCCGATCCAGCCGGATCCCACGATGACCAGCCGGGTGCCCGCGCGCACGGCGGCGGAGATCCGGTCCGAGTCGGCGAGGGTACGCAGGGTGAGCACGTTGCCCAGCCCCACCCCGGGCACGGCGAGTGGCCGGGGCGAGGCGCCGGTGGACAGCAGCAGCCGGTCGTAGGTGAGCTCGTCGCCGTCGGAGAGGCGCACCCGGCGTTTCTCGGGGTCGATGGCGCCGACGGTGGTGCCGGTACGCAGCTCGACGTCGTTCTCGCCGTACCAGGCGGGGTCGTGCACGAAGGCGTCGGCGCGATCGGCCGTGCCGAGCAGCAGCCCCTTGGACAGCGGCGGCCGTTCGTACGGCCGCTCGTCCTCGGTGCCGATCAGCAGGATCCGGCCGGTGAAGCCCTCGGCGCGCAGGGTCTCGGCGGCCTTCGCACCGGCGAGTCCGGCGCCGGCGATGACGAACGTGCGGTCCACGGTCATGGCACCCTCCTATCCGGACACCATGCCACGACTCGGGCGCTCGCGTCCGGGTCGTACCCGATGTGCCCGGATGATGCATACGCGGCGTGGGCCGGGGGCGCCGGGCGGAGGTGGTTTCGTAAGGGTAGCCTTACCCGGACCGACATCATTAGGGAAGTGTTCTCATGGCGAACAGGCCAGTCCGGGCGGCGCGGTTCGGGGAGGTCACCCGGGTCGAGCAGCTCACGCCGCACATGGTTCGCGTCGTGGTGGGCGGTGCCGGCCTGTCCGGGATGAGCGCCGGAGAGTTCACCGACCACTACGTCAAGCTGTACTTCCCGCCGCCCGGCACTACCTACCCGGAGCCGTTCGACCTGGCCGTGATCCGCGAGACGATGCCGCGCGAGCGGCAGCCGCTGGTGCGGACGTACACGGTCCGCCGTTGGCTGCCCGAGGTGCCGGAGCTGTGGATCGACTTCGTGGTGCACGGCGACGCCGGCATCGCCGGGCCGTGGGCGGCCGGCGCGCGGCCCGGCGACCCGGTCCGCTTCATGGGCCCGGGCGGCGGCTACGCGCCCGACCCGGACGCCGACTGGCACCTGCTGGCCGGCGACGAGAGCGCGCTGCCGGCGATCGCCGTCGCACTGGAGCGCATGCCCGCCGGCGCGCGGGTCAGGGCGTTCATCGAGGTCGAGGACCCGGCGGAGGAGCAGAAGCTGGAGACCTCCGCCGACGCCGAGATCACCTGGCTGCACCGCGGCGCCCGGCCGCACGGCGAGCTGCTGGTGCCGGCCGTGCGCGGGCTGGACTTCCCGGCCGGCCGGGTGCACGCGTTCGTGCACGGCGAGGCGACGTTCGTGAAAGACCTGCGCGCCCTGCTGCGGGTCGAGCACGCCCTGCCGATGTCCCAGCTGTCGATCTCCGGGTACTGGCGCCGGGGCCTCAACGAGGACGGCTGGCAGTCCACCAAGCGCGAGTGGAACCAGCAGATCGAGCGCGAGCAGGAGGCCGAGGCCGGCTAGGCCACGATCACCTCGGTGCCGGTGCGGCGGATCGCCTCCACGCCGGCCGGGTCCGCGCTCGCGTCGGTCACCAGGGTGGCGACGTCGGTGATCGCGCAGATGCTGGCCAGGCAGACGCGGCCGACCTTGGAGCCGTCGGCCACCACGATCACCCGGTCCGCGCGGCGGATCATCGTCGCGTTGGTGTTGGCCTCGATCTCGTCGTGGGTGGTCAGGCCGCCGCGGGCGCTGATGCCGTCCACGCCGACCACCGCGACGGACATGTTCAGCCCGGCGAGCGCCTGGTCGGCGATCGGGCCGACCAGCTCGTAGGACTGGGTGCGGGACACGCCGCCGGTCATGATCAGTTTGAGCCGGGGCCGCAGCGCCAGCTCCGCGGCGATGTTCAGGGCGTTCGTCACCACGGTCAGGTCGACGCGCTCGGCGAGCAGCCGGGCCAGCAGGTGGGTGGTCGTGCCGCCGGTCAGGCCGAGCGTCAGCGGCCCCTTCGGCAGCAGCGCGGCGACCTTCTGCGCGACAAGGGCCTTCTCCTCGCGGTGCTGCCCGATGCGGTAGCGCACCGGCAGCTCGTACGCGACGTCGACCGCGACCGCGCCGCCGTGCGTGCGCGACAGCAGCTTCTGGTCCTCGAGGACCTGGAGGTCGCGGCGGATGGTGGCCGAGGAGACCTGGAACTCGCCGGCGAGGTGGCCGGCGTCCACGGAGCCGTTGCTGGCGACGCGCTCCAGGATGGCCGACACCCGGTCGGCGCGGCGCAGGGAACTCTGGGGCATCGGTCCTCATCGAGAGCGTGGTTGACTTGAGCAAACGCGCAGTCACCATAGTTCGTTTCCAAGCGATACGCCAGAATTCCTTGCGCGATTCGGACACCGGCCCGAACAATTCCGCCATGACCACGATCGCGTTCCTCGGCGCGGGCAGCGTCGTCTTCACCCGCGAGCTGCTCGCCGACATCCTGACGTTCGACGAGCTGCGCGGCGTGACGCTCGCCCTGCACGACATCGACGCCGAGCGGCTCGAGACCGCGGAGGCGATCGCCCGTCGCACGGCGTCCCAGCTCGGCGCGCTTCCGGTGATCACGACGAGCCTCGACCGGCGGGTGGTCCTGGACGGCGCCGACTTCGTCGTCAACGCCGTCCAGGTCGGCATGCACGCCGCGACGGTCCGGGACTTCGAGATCCCGGCGCGGTACGGGCTGCGCCAGACGATCGGCGACACCCTCGGCGTCGGCGGCATCTTCCGCGCGCTGCGCACGTTCCCGGTGCTGGCGGGCATCGCGGCCGACATGCGCGAGCTGTGCCCGCGGGCGTGGCTGCTCAACTACACCAACCCGATGGCGATGAACATCGGCTACCTCGCGGCGATCGCGCCGGACCTGCGGGCGGTCGGCCTGTGCCACTCCGTCTACTGGACCGTGCGCGACCTGAGCGACCTGCTCGGCGTGCCGTACTCCGAGGTGGACTACACCGGGGCCGGGGTGAACCACCAGGCCTGGCTGCTGCGCCTGGAGCACCGGGGCGAGAGCCTCTATCCGCGGCTGGACGAGCTGCTGGAGCGCGACCCGGGGCTGCGCCGCCGGGTCCGGATGGACATGTACCGCCGGCTGGGCTACTTCCCGACCGAGACCAGCGAGCACTCCAGCGAGTACGTGCCCTGGTACCTGCGCGACGACGCCGAGATCGAGCGGCTGCGCATCCCGGTCGGCGACTACCTGCGGATCAGCGCGGACAACGTGGACGAGTACCGCGAGACCCGCCGCGCGGTGCTGGCCGGCGAGCCGCTCGACGTCAGCCGCGACGCGACCGAGTACGCGCCGCAGGTCATCCACAGCATCACCACCGGCACCCGGCGCCGGATACACGCCAACGTGGCCAACGCCGGGCTGATCAGCAATCTCCCGGAGGGCTACGCCGTCGAGGTGCCGTGCGTGGTCGACGCACTCGGCGTACGCCCGGAGCGCGTCGGCGCGCTGCCGGCGCAGTGCGCCGCGCTCAACCGCGGGTTCGTCAACGTCGGTGAGCTGACCGTGCGGGCGGCGCTGACCGGCGACCGGCGGATGGTGCGGCAGGCCGCGATGGTCGACCCGAACACCGCCGCGACGCTGAGCCTCGACCGGATCTGGGAGCTGTGCGACGAGCTGACCGCCGCCCACGGCGACCTGATCCCGGAGGCGCTCCGCTAGAACTGTGCATTTTGGACTGCTCGTTTGGACACGAAGCCTTGAGAAACGAAAACAAACGAGCATAATTCTCGACCATGAACGACACATCGGCGGAAGTCGCCAGCCAGCCCGCCGTCTGGGAGCGTGCCCTGGCCCAGACGGCCGAAGCCCGCCGGGAACTGGCGGCACCCGGCGCGCGGATGCTGGTGCTGGGCTGCGGCACCTCCTGGTTCGTGGCGCAGAGCATCGCGGAGCTGCGGGAGGGCGCCGGCCTCGGCGAGACCGACGCGGTCTGCGCCTCCGAGTACGTCCCGCGCAGGCGCTACGACCGGGTCGTGGCGATCACCCGCTCCGGCACCTCCACCGAGGTGCTCGACGCGCTGCGGCAGGTGCCGCCGGGCGCACACCGGGTGGCCGTCACCGCGGTGCCCGGCATGCCGGTCGACGGCCTCGCCGAGAGCCGGCTGCTGCTCGACTTCGCCGACGAGCGCAGCGTCGTGCAGACCCGCTTCCCGACCACGGTCCTGGCGCTGGCCCGGGCCGCGTTCGGCGCGGATCTCGGCCACCTGGTCGCCGACGGGCGGGCCGCGCTGGCCGCGCCGCTGCCCGCCGACCCGGCGACGATCGACCACCTGGTCTTCCTCGGCACCGGCTGGACCGTCGGGCTCGCACACGAGGCGGCGCTCAAGGTCCGCGAGGCGGCGCAGGCGTACTCGGAGTCCTACCCGGCGATGGACTTCCGGCACGGGCCGGTCGCCGTCGCCGGCGCGCGCAGCCTGGTCTTCTCGTTCGGCGCCGTGCCGATCGGGCTGGACGACGCCGGCCGCTCGGCCGGCGCCACCACCTACCGCGACGATCGCGACCCGCTCGCCCAGCTGATCCTCGCCCAGCGCCTCGCCCTGGCCCTGGCCGCACACCGCGGCCTCGACCCCGACCGTCCCCGCCTGCTGACCCGCTCAGTCGTACTCACCGACGCCGCCTGACGAGAGGCACCAGGATGACGACCACCCACCCGCGCGGCCGGCCGGCCCGGCTGCTGGCCGCGACGAGCGCGGCACTACTGCTCCTGGCCGCCTGCACCGGCGGCTCAGACGACGACGGCAAGGACGCCGCCGCCGGCTACGACCCCGCCGCGGCGGTCGAGCTGACCTGGTGGACCGGCCAGACCTCGGAGGCCGAGCAGGTCGCCGAGCGGCTCGCGGCCGAGTACCACGCCGCGCACCCCAACGTGACGATCAAGACCTCGCCGGGCGCGCCGACCACGGACGACCTGCTGACCAAGCTCTCCGCCGGATTCGCCGGCGGCAGCTACCCCGACATCTCGTACGCGTACGGCAACTGGGCCGGCGACCTCGGCGCCAGCGGGCGGACCCAGGACCTCACCTCGTACGTGGCGGACCCGGCGTTCGCGTGGACCGAGATGCCGGCCGCCGCCCGCGCGGTCGCGACGGCCGACGGCAAGGTGATCGGCATCCCGGCGCTCGTCGACAACCTGGCGCTGATCTACAACAAGAAGCTCTTCGACGCCGCCGGGCAGCCGTACCCGACCGACGACTGGTCCTGGGAGGACTTCCGGGCGGCGGCCAAGCGGCTCACCGACGCCTCGACGAACACCTACGGGACCGCGTACTCGGTCTCCGGCGGCGAGGACACCACCTGGCACCTGTGGCCGCTGCTCTGGCAGCACGGCGGCAAGATACTCGACGGCACCACGCCGGCCTTCAACTCCGAGGCCGGGGTCAAGGCGCTGGAGACGCTGCGCGCGATGGCCGTCGACGACAGGTCGATGTACCTGGACCAGACCGACCAGAAGTACGGCCCGCTGTTCAACAGCGGCCACGTCGCGATGATGCTCTCCGGCCCGTGGTCGCTGCTCGACATCAAGGACGCCAAGCTCGACTACGGCGTCGCCGTCCTGCCCGGCGTCGACGGCGACCACCAGACCGTCTCCGGCCCGGACCTGTGGGTGCTCTTCGACCACGACGACGCCAACCGGGCCGGCGCCTCCCGCGCCTTCATCAAGTGGCTGACCAGCGCCGAGGTCGACGCGAAGTGGAACCTCGCGGTCGGCAACCTGCCGCTGCGCTCGGTCGAGCAGGGCACGCCCGAGTTCGCGGCGTACGTCCGGGAGTACCCGGGCGGCCAGAAGTTCTTCGACAACCTCGCCAACGCCAAGCAGGCCCGGCCGACGGTGCCCGGCTACGAGGTGATGTCGCGCAACGTCGGCGACGCCATCGCCGCGGTGCTCCAGGGCGCGGCCGCACCGAAGGAGGCCCTCGACGAGGCGGCCCGCAAATCGGCCGGCGCGCTGGAGGACTGATGGCGATCACGTTCGCGGCGACACCCCGTACCCGCCCGGACGTCGCCGCCCGGCCCCGCGGAAGGCTCGGCCGGTCGGCCCGGCGCAACGTCACCGGCTGGGCCTTCGCCGGGCCGGCGACGCTGATCGTGGTCGGCCTCTCCCTCTTCCCGGCGGTCTGGGCGTTCTTCATCTCCCGGACCAAGTGGAACGGCATCGCGCCGGCCGTCGACGTCGGCTGGCGCAACTACCAGCGGATCGTGCAGGACCCGGACGCGATCGCGGCGGCGCGGCACACGCTGGTGCTGACGCTGCTGTTCGTGCCCGCGTCCATCCTGCTGGGCATGCTGATCGCGGTCGCGCTGAACCAGCGGATCCGGCTGATCGGCTTCTACCGCACCTGCATCTTCGTGCCGTACGTCGCGTCGGCCGCGGCAACCGGCATCCTGGCCAGCTTCGTCTTCAACCCGCAGTTCGGCGCCGCGAACGAGGCGCTGCGCCGGCTCGGGCTGCCCGCACAGCAGTTCCTGGAGAGCCCCGGGCAGGCCCTGCTCGTCGTCTGCGTCATCGCGCTCTGGGGCGAGGTCGGCTTCACCGCCGTCGTCTACCTCGCGGCCCTCCAGGACATTCCGCCGGACCTGGTCGAGGCCGCGACCGTCGACGGCGCCGGCCGGTGGCGGGTGTTCCGGCACATCATCCTGCCGGAGCTGCGGCCGGTCACCGTCTTCGTCGCCATCTGGCAGACCATCACCGCGATGCAGCTGTTCGACCTGATCTACACGACCACCCGCGGCGGCCCGATGAACAGCACGCAGACCGTCGTCTACTACATCTACGAGCTGGCCTTCCAGACCCAGCGGCTGGGTTACGGCGCCGCCGTCGCGTACCTGCTCTTCGCGGTGACGATGCTGCTGACCGTCGGCGTCATCTGGTACAGCCGCCGCCGCGGATCGGAGGTCTTCTGATGCCGCGCAAGCTGCCGTTCAGCCCCTGGCACCTGCTGCTCATGCCGCTGGCGCTATCTTCGTCCTGCCGCTGGTGCAGATGGTCCTGACCTCGTTCATGACCGCCTCCGAGATCAACCGTTTCCCGCCGAAGTTCCTCCCGTCCGGCCTGCACGTCGACGGCTATGTCACGCTGCTCGCCGAGTCGCACATCGTGCGCTGGTTCGCCAACACCGTGCTGGTGTCGGCGATCGCGGTGACCGCGCACCTGATCCTGTGCTCGCTGGCCGGCTACGGCTTCGCCCGGCTGAAGTTCGCCGGCCGCGGCGTCGCGTTCCTGGCGATCATCGCGACCGTGATGATCCCTATCCAGCTGCTGATGATCCCCACGTACCTGATGTTCGCCCGGGCCGGCATCGTCGACACCCTGGCCGCGGCGTTCGTGCCGTGGCTGGCCTCCGCGTTCGGCATCTTCCTGATGCGGCAGTTCTTCCTCGGGCTGCCGGTCGAGCTGGAGGAGGCGGCCCGCCTCGACGGCTGCGGCACGCTGCGCACGTTCGTCAGCGTGGTGCTGCCGCTGGCCCGGCCCGCG
Source organism: Amorphoplanes digitatis (assembly GCF_014205335.1). Lineage (NCBI taxonomy): Bacteria > Bacillati > Actinomycetota > Actinomycetes > Micromonosporales > Micromonosporaceae > Actinoplanes > Actinoplanes digitatis. The sequence continues at coordinate 3,113,873 of NZ_JACHNH010000001.1, forward strand.
CTGGCCACCCTCGCGGTGTTCACGCTGCTGTCGAGCTGGAACGACCTGCTCTGGCCGCTGGTGGCGATCAGCGACGACAGCCGGTTCACCCTCCAGGTCGGGCTGGCGAGCTTCCAGGGCACCCGGCGTACGGAATGGTCGCAGCTGATGGCCGGCAACGTGATCGCCACGATGCCGCTGATCGTGGCGTTCCTGGTGGCACAGAAGCGCTTCATCGCCACCATGACGTTCACCGGCCTGAAGGGGTGAGCTCCGCGCGGGTGGCCTGTGCGGCGGTGCCGCCGGCCGCCCGGGTGCTGAGCGAGCCGGCGGCGGTCGCCCACGCGAGCGCGCCGGCGACCGGCAGGCCGGCGAGCCGCCCGGCCAGGAATCCGGCGTTGAAGCTGTCGCCGGCGCCGGTCGTGTCGACCACGTCGACCGGGCGGCCCGGCGCGGCGCATGCGCCGCCGGGCCACCACGCGCGGGCGCCGGCGGCGCCGTCCTTCATCACCACGGTCGTGCCCGTCGCGACAAGCAGGGCCGCGGCCTCGTCCAGGTCGTCGCGGCCGGTGACCGCGCGCAGCTCGTTGGCGTTGGGCAGGAAGACGTCGGTGTGCGCGAGGATCTCCGTGATCGACGCCCACCGCCCGGTGGGATCCCAGTTGGTGTCCAGCGAGGTGCCGACGCCGAGCGCGCGGGCCCGCGCGAAGACCCCGGCCAGCCCGGCCGCCAGGCGCGGCTGGAGGTACAGCGACGCCACGTGCAGGTGCCGGGTCGTGGCCAGGAGCTCGGCGGTGACGTCCCGCGGGCGCAGCGCCGGGATGGTGCCGGGCAGCGTCAGGATGGCCCGGTCGTCGCCGGCCGGGGCGAGGATCACGCTCAGCCCGGTCGGCGCGCCGCCGGACGGGCGCAGCAGCAGCGTGACGCCGCGGTCCTCGAGGTGGCGCCGGGTGACGGTCGCGAAGACGTCGTCGCCCAGCGCGGTGAGCAGCGCGGTGTCCAGGCCGAGCCGCGCGCAGCCGGCCGCGGTGATCGCGGCCGAGCCGCCCAGGACCAGGTCGGCCCCGGTCAGCAGCTGCTCGGCCTGGCCGAAGCGCGGGCGCACGTCGCCGCGCAGCACCAGGTCGGGGTTGGCGTCGCCGACCACCAGCAGGTCCATGCTTCTCCCTCGCCATTGTTCAAATGAACAATCTGAATTGCGCACTTGCCCGATTTCGGGCCTCAAACTGGCGTCGAGAGCACCATACGCGCACAAACGACAGTTGACACCTGCGCGTTCGATCAGTTGAATCGCTGACAACGATCCAGCCCAGCCGGTAATCCCCAGCCCGGCACCAGGTCGCCAGGGCGCTCTCCGGCGCCCGAGGCGGGGCAGATCCCTGAGCACCCCTGGGAGTCTCAGCCGTGGTCACCCGAAAAGCGTTGTTCGCCGCCGTCGTCGCACTCACCCTCACCGTCGGAGCCGCCCCGCGGGCCGACGCCGCGGCGGTCACCCTGCCGCCGGTCAACGCCAAGTTCGACTACCAGATCGGGGCGGCATACACCCCGCCCGCCGGCGTCCAGGTGGTCAGCCGCGACCGGCTGGCCGCGCCCGCCGCCGGCCTCTACAACATCTGCTACGTCAACGCGTTCCAGGTGCAGCCGCAGGAGGTCGCCTGGTGGCAGGCGAACCACGACGACCTGCTGCTGCGCGACTCCGCCGGCCGGTACGTCATCGACGGCGACTGGAACGAGATCGTGCTCGACATCCGCACGGCGGCGAAGCGGACGGCCCTCGCCGCCGTCGTCAACGGCTGGATCGACGGCTGCGCCGCGGCCGGCTTCCGAGCCGTCGAGCCGGACAACATCGACACCTACGACCGCTTTCCCAGCTACCTCACCAAGGCGCAGGCGGTCGCCTACCTGCGGCTGCTCGCGCCGCACGCGCACGCCAAGGGCCTGGCGATCGCGCAGAAGAACACCACCGGCCTCGGCGGCGAGGGCAAGGCGGCCGGGCTCGACTTCGCCATCGCCGAGGAGTGCGGCCAGTACGACGAGTGCGGCGACTTCACCGACGTCTACGGCGACAACGTGATCGCCATCGAGTACACCTCCGGCGGCTACCGCCGGGCCTGCGCCGCGATCGGCGCGCGCAGCTCGGTGGTACGCCGCGACGTGAACGTCACCGCGCCCGGCAGCGGCACCTACGTCTACAACGCCTGCTGATCCTCATGATCGTCACGGTGACCCTCAACCCCGCGCTCGACCTGACCTACCGGGTCGGCGAGCTGGTCCGGCACGGCACCCACCGGGTCTCCGCGGTGGCCGAGCGGCCCGGCGGCAAGGGGCTCAACGTGGCGGGCGTGCTGCACGCGCTCGGCGAGCCGGTCCTCGCGACCGGCCTGCTGGGCGGCGCGACCGGCGGCCGGGTCACCGCGCTGCTGGCCGCCGACGCGGTGCCGGCCGCGTTCACGCCGATCGCCGGCGAGACCCGGCGCACGGTCGCGGTCGCCGACGACGTTTCCGCGACCGGCTTCTGGGAGCCGGGCCCGCCGGTGACGCCGGGGGAGTGGGCGGCCTTCGTCGCCCACTTCCGCGGCCTGCTCCGCGACGCCGACGTGGTCGCCCTCTGCGGCTCGCTCCCGCCGGGCGTCCCGGTCGACGCGTACGCGACCCTGGTGCGCCTCGCCGCCGCCGGCGGCGTGCCCTCGGTGCTCGACACCAGCGGCGCGGCGCTGCGGCACGGGCTGGCCGGGCGCCCGGACCTGGTCAAGCCGAACGCCGCCGAGCTGCGCGCCCTGACGACGCCGGCGGACACCGGGCGCCACGAGGCCGGCGCGGCCCGGGCCCTGTCCTGCGGCGCCCGCGCCGTGGTCGTCTCGCGCGGGCCCGACGGGCTGTTCGCGCTGACCCGCGACCAGGCCTGGCGGTGCGTGCCGCCCGAGCGGCTGACCGGCAACCCGACCGGCGCCGGCGACGCCTGCGTCGCCGCGCTCGCCCGGGGGCTGCGCGACCGCACGCCCTGGCCCGAACTGCTCGCCGACGCGGTGGCCCTGTCGGCGGCCGCCGTCGCGGCCCCGCTCGCCGGCGCCGTCGACCCCGAGACCTATCGACGCCTGCTGCCCGCCGTGCGCGTCCGGGCCGCCTGAGAGGAACCGCCATGCTCACACCGACCGCCGAGATCGTCGCCGCGGCCCGGGCCGCCGGCGGCGGCGTCGGCGCCTTCAACGTGATCACCGTCGAGCATGCCGAGGCGATCGTCACCGGCGCGGAGGAGGCCGGCCTGCCGGTGATCCTCCAGATCAGCGAGAACGCGGTCCGTTTCCACCAGGGCCGGCTCGCGCCGATCGCCGCCGCCGCGCGCGCCGTCGCCGACTCGTCCCGGGCGGCCGTCGCCCTGCACCTCGACCACGTGGAGAGCGACGAGCTGTTCGACCAGGCGGCGGCGCACGGCTTCGGCTCGGTCATGTACGACGCGTCGGCGAGCTCGTACGCCGACAACGTGGCCGCGACCGCGGCCGCGGTGCGGCGCGGGCGGCGGCGGGGCCTGTGGGTGGAGAGCGAACTCGGCGCGATCGGCGGCAAGGACGGCGCGCACGCGCCCGGCGCCCGCACCGATCCGGGCGAGGCCGCCGCGTACGTCGCGGCGACCGGCGTCGACGCGCTCGCCGTCGCGGTCGGCTCCTCGCACGCGATGCGCACCCGGACCGCGCGGCTCGACCACGAGCTGATCGGCCGGCTGCGTGCCGCGGTGCCGGTGCCGCTGGTGCTGCACGGCTCGTCGGGCGTGCCGGACGACGAGCTGGTCGCGGCGGTCCGGCACGGCATGGTGAAGATCAATATCGGGACGGCGCTGAACAGCGCGTTCACCGGCGCGGTCCGCGCGAGCCTGGACGGCGACGCCGCGCTCGTCGATCCCCGCCGGTACCTGGCGCCGGCCCGGGCCGCGATGGCCGGCACGGTCGCCGCGGCGCTGCGACTGCTGGCCGGCACGACCACCCCGGCGCACCGATGAGGCCCGTTGTCACGCTCGCACTGGTCGGTGCCGGGCTGCGCGGCCGGACGTACGCGCGGCACGCCGTCGCCGCCGGTGCGGGCCGGGTGGTCGCCGTCGCCGAGCCGGACCCGCGGCGCCGCGAGGCCGTCGCGGCCGAGTTCGGCATCGCCGCGGACCGGGTCTTCGCGGACTGGTCGCAACTGGCCGGCGCGGGCCGGCTCGCGGACGCGGCCGTCGTCGCCACCCAGGACCGCCTGCACCGCGATCCGGCGGTCCGGCTCGCCGACCTGGGCTACCACCTGTTGCTGGAGAAGCCGATGGCGCCGACGGAGGCGGAGGCCGCCGACATCGCCGCCGCTGCGCTGCGCAACGGGGTCATCGTCGCGGTCTGCCACGTGCTGCGCTACACCCCATACACCCGGCTGCTGCGGCGGGTGCTCGACGAGGGGCGGATCGGCCGCCTGGTCAACGTGCAGCACCTGGAGCCGGTCGGCTGGTGGCACCAGGCGCACTCGTTCGTGCGCGGCAACTGGAGCAGCACCGAGGAGTCCGGCCCGATGCTGCTCACCAAGTCCTGCCACGACATCGACTGGCTGGTGCACCTGTTCGGCGCGATCCCGGAGCGGGTCAGCTCGTTCGGCGGCCTGACGCACTTCCGGGCTGAGCACCGGCCCGAGGGCGCGGCCGAGCGCTGCCTGGACTGCCGGGTGGAGGCGGCCTGCCCGTACTCGGCGAAGCGGCTCTACCTCGCCGCCCTCGCCGACCCGGCCCGGCACTTCTGGCCGCTCGGCGCGGTCACCGAGGAGGCGACCGGGCCGGCGGTGCTGCACGCTTTGCGCACCGGGCCGTACGGCCGCTGCGTGTACGGCGCGGGCAACGACGTCGTCGACCACCAGGAGGTGTCGATGGCGTTCCCGGACGGCGCGACCTGCTCGTTCACGATGAGCGCGTTCACGCCGGCGGAGCACCGCCGCACGCGGCTCATGGGCACGCACGGCTACCTGGACGGCGACGGGGTACGGCTGCGGTACGTCGACTTCCGTACCGGCGCCGAGGAGGTCCTCGAGGTCGCCGCTGGCGATCCTTCGGCGGCCGGCGGGCACGCCGGCGGCGACCGGGGCCTGACCGAGGCGTTCCTGGCCGCGGTCGCGGCCGGCGACCCGGCGCTGATCTCCTCGGATGCGGCGCAAAGTCTTGCCACGCACCGGGTGGTCTGGGCCGCGGAGCGCGCCCGGCTCGAGGGGCGGGTGGTGCACCTGCGCCCGGACGGCGCGGCCGACTGAAGCCCCTATGTCCATATTGTTACTGGGGCGATGCGATGTAATTACGCGACAGTTACTGCAAGGTCTTGCAAGGGCCATCCGTCGAGGGTTAGCGTGCGTCCGTCGCCACCCATCGGAAGGCCTCAATGTGGAAATTCTGCTGCTCAGACGTCGTCTGAGCTTCGTCGTCATGCTGGTCCTCGCCGTGCTGCTCCCGGTGGCCTCCGCCGTGCCCGCGCGCGCGGCGAGCGGCGCCGAGCCGACCGCGGCGGCGCTCGCGAGCTGGGGCTTCGACCAGCGTCCCGCCCCCGCCGAGCAGTTCTACTTCGTCCTGCCGGACCGGTTCGCCAACGGCAACCCGGCCAACGACGACGGCGGGCTGGCCGGTGACCGGCTCTCGACCGGCTACGACCCCACCGACAAGGGCTTCTACCACGGTGGCGACCTCCAGGGCATCATCGACCGGCTGGACTACATCCAGGGGCTCGGCACCACCGCGATCTGGCTCGCGCCGGTCTTCAAGAACAAGCCCGTGCAGGGCCGCGGCGCCGACATCTCGGCCGGGTACCACGGCTACTGGATCACCGACTTCACCCAGGTCGACCCGCACTTCGGCACGAACGCCGACCTCGAGCGGCTGGTCAAGCTCGCGCACAAGCGCGGGATGAAGATCTTCCTCGACATCATCGTCAACCACACCGCGGACGTCATCAAGTACGCCGAGGACAAGTACACCTACATCGACAAGCCGACCTCGCCGTACACCGACGCGAAGGGGCGGCCGTTCGAGGACCGCAACTACGCCGACGGCACCCGGGCCTTCCCGAAGCTCAACGACGCGTCGTACCCGTACACCCCGGTGATCGACCCGAAGGACGCGCGGGCCAAGTCGCCGTCCTGGCTCAACGACCCGTCGATGTACCACAACCGCGGCGACTCGACGTTCGTCGGCGAGGACAGCGAGTACGGCGACTTCTTCGGCCTCGACGACCTGTTCACCGAGCGCCCCGAGGTCGTCAAGGGCATGACGAAGATCTACGGCGACTGGATCGCGAAGACCGGCATCGACGGCTACCGCCTCGACACGGTCAAGCACACGAACCTGGACTTCTGGCCGCAGTTCGCCGAGGGCATCGACGCCGCCGCCCGCAAGGCCGGCAAGAAGGACTTCTTCATGTTCGGCGAGGTCTACAGCGCCGACCAGGAGGTCGAGTCGACCTACGTGCGCCGCGGCGGCCTGCCGGCGACCCTGGACTTCTCCTTCCAGGCGGCCGCGAAGTCGTTCACCGCGGACGGCGGCACGGCCAAGGCACTCTCCGACCTCTACGCGCGGGACGACCTCTACACCTCGCCCGACACCGGCGCCGACCGGCTGCCGACCTTCCTCGGCAACCACGACATGGGCCGGATCGGCTCGTTCATACAGGGCGGCTCCGCCGACCCCGCCACCTACCTGCGCCGCGACCAGCTCGCGCACGAGCTGATGTTCCTCACCCGCGGCCAGCCGGTCGTCTACTCCGGCGACGAGCAGGGCTTCACCGGCCCCGGCGGCGACAAGGACGCCCGCCAGGACATGTTCGCGTCCAAGACGGCCGAGTACCTCGACGACGACCTGATCGGCACCGACCGCACCCACGCGAGCGCCAACTACGAGAGCAACCACCCGATCTACCGGACCATCAGGTCGCTCGCCGACGTGCGCAAGCTCCACCCGGCGCTCGTCGACGGCCTCCAGATCACCCGGTACGCGGCCGACGGCCCCGGCGTCTTCGCCACCTCGCGGATCGACCGCCGCACCAACGTCGAGTACGTGGTCGCCGCCAACAACGCGACCACCGCGCAGACCGTCACGCTCGACACCTGGACGCCGAACGCCTCCTTCGCGGGCGTCTACGGCGGCGCGGCGCCGGCCGCCACCGGCGCCGACGGCAAGCTGACCGTGCGGGTACCCGCGCTGTCGACCGTGGTGCTCAAGGCCGCGAAGCCGGTCGCCGTACCGGCGGCCGAGCCCACCGTGAAGTTCACCGCTCCCACGGCCGGCGCGCTCGTGCCGACCCGCGCCGAGCTCACCGCCGAGACCACCGGCGACCACCTCTCCACGGTCACCTTCGCCGCGCAGGTCGGCAACGGGCCGTGGCGTCCGCTCGGCACCGCCGACCGCGCGCCGTACCGGATCTACCACGACCTGACCGGCCTGGCCGGCGGCACCACGGTGAAGTACAAGGCGGTGGTGCGCGACGTTCGAGGACGCCTCGCGACCACCACGACGCAGATCAAGGTCGGCACGCCCGCGACCACCGCCGGGCCCGACTACGCGATCGTGCACTACCAGCGCCCCGCGGGCGACTACGACAACTGGGGGCTCTACACGTTCGGCGACATCGACCCGTCGGCCGCCACCGACTGGCCCGCCGGGCAGCCGTTCGACGGCGTGGACGCGTACGGGCGCTTCGCCTGGGTGAAGTTGAAGCCCGGCGCGAAGAACGTCGGATTCATCGTGGTCGACAAGAACGGCGTCAAGGACGTCGAGCAGGACCGCTTCCTCGACCCCGGTAAGAACCCCGAGATCTGGCTCAAGCAGGGCGACCCGGCGATCGTCACCACCGGGCCGGCCGCCGAGCAGGACCCGAACACCGCGGTCATCCACTACCGCCGCGCCGACAACGACTACGCCGGGTGGGGCATGCACGTCTGGTCCGGCGCGGCGAGCCCGACCGACTGGTCCGCGCCGCTCCCGCCCGCCTCGACCGACGACTACGGCGTGACGTTCCGGGTGCCGCTGGCGGCCGGGGCCACCGGGCTGAACTACATCATCCACAAGGGCGACGCCAAGGACCTGCCCGACGACCAGCGGCTCGACTTCGCCGCCGCCGGGCGTGAGGTCTGGCTGCTCGCCGGCGTACCGGACCGGCTGCTGCCCGTGGTGCGCAAGGCCGGCGGCGGCGTCGCCGACCTGAGCAAGTCGAACGCCGTCTGGATCGACCGGGAGACGATCGCCTGGAAGACCGGCACCGGCACGACGCTCGAGCCGGTCGGCGCGGGCACCGACGGCCGCGTGTACGACCTGGTCTGGGCGCCCGAGGGCGGCCTGAGCATCCTCGACGGCGAGCTGGCCGGCCCGCACGAGAGCGTCCGGCTCACCGCCCGGCGCAACGGCCTCACCGAGGCGCAGCGCGCGAAGAACCCGCACCTGTGGCAGTACCCGGCGTTCCGCACCGGCGACCTGTCCGGGCTCAAGGACGTGCTGCGCGGCCAGGTCGCGGTCACCGAGCGCGACGCCGAGGGCAAGCTGATCTCCGCCACCGGCGTGCAGACCGCCGGCGTCCTCGACGACATCTACGCCGACGCGGCCGACGAGGACCTCGGCCCGACCTTCGACGGCAAGCGGCCGACGCTCGCCGTCTGGGCGCCCACCGCCCGTACCGTCGCCCTCGAGCTCTTCGACGACCCGGCGGCGACCGCCAAGCAGGTGCCGATGACCCGCGACGCCGACACCGGCGTGTGGTCGGCGACCGGCACCAAGGACTGGAAGGGCAAGTACTACCGGTACCGGGTCACCGCGTGGCAGCCGGCCGCGGGCAAGGTCGTGACGGCGTCGGTGACCGACCCGTACTCGGTCGACCTGTCGGCCGACTCGACGCACAGCCGGATCACCGACCTGACCGACCCGGCGCTCGCGCCGGCGGGCTGGTCCGGGCTGCGCAAGCCGGAGTACACCCCCGGCCGGATCCAGATCTCGGAGCTCAGCGTCCGCGACTTCTCCATCGGCGACGAGACGGTGCCCCCGGCGCACCGCGGCACCTACGGTGCCTTCACCGACCCGCGGACCGCGGGCATGAAGCAGCTCAAGTCCCTGGCCGCGGCGGGCACCACCCACGTGCACCTGCTGCCGGTGTTCGACTTCGCCACCATCCCCGAGAAGCGCGCGGACCAGAAGCAGCCCGCCTGTGACCTGGCGAAGCTGCCGCCGGACTCCGACGAGCAGCAGAAGTGCGTCACGGCGGTCGCCGCGCAGGACGGCTTCAACTGGGGATACGACCCGCTGCACTACACGACGCCGGAGGGCGGCTACGCCGTCGACCCGGCCGCGCGGACCAAGGAGTTCCGGCAGATGGTCGCCGGGCTCAACGGCACCGGCCTGCGTGCGGTCATGGACGTCGTCTACAACCACACGTCGGCGGCCGGCACCGACCCGCACTCGGTGCTCGACCAGATCGTCCCCGGCTACTACCAGCGCCTGCTGGAGGACGGCACGGTGGCGAACTCGACCTGCTGCGCCAACACCGCGCCGGAGAACACGATGATGGGCAAGCTCGTCGTCGACTCGATCGTCACCTGGGCCAAGGCGTACAAGGTCGACGGTTTCCGCTTCGACCTGATGGGCCACCACCCGAAGGCGAACATCCTGGCCGTGCGGGCCGCGCTCGACAAGCTCACCCCGGCCCGGGACGGCGTCGACGGCAAGAAGATCTACCTGTACGGCGAGGGCTGGAACTTCGGCGAGATCGCCAACGACGCGCGCTTCGAGCAGGCCACCCAGGCCAACATGGCCGGCACCGGCATCGGGACGTTCAACGACCGGCTCCGCGACGCCGTGCGCGGCGGCGGCCCGTTCGACGGCAACCCGCGGATCCAGGGCTTCGCCTCCGGCCTGTTCACCGCCCCCAACGGCGACCCGATCAACGGGACGCCCGAGGAGCAGAAGGCCCGGCTGCTGCGCTACCAGGACCAGATCAAGGTGGGCCTGAGCGGCAACCTGGCGTCGTACCGGTTCGTCAACAGCGCGGGCACGCCGGTCACCGGCGCGCAGGTCGACTACAACGGGTCACCGGCGGGATACAACGCCGCGCCGGGCGAGGCGATCACCTACGTGGACGCGCACGACAACGAGATCCTGTACGACGCGTTCGCGTACAAGCTGCCGCAGGCGACCCCGGCGCTGGACCGCGCCAAGCTGCAGTCCGTGGCGCTGGCGACCACGGCGCTCGGCCAGGGCGTCGGCTTCGTCACCGCGGGCAGCGAACGGCTGCGCTCGAAGTCGCTCGACCGCAACTCGTTCAACTCCGGAGACTGGTTCAACCAGATCGCCTGGGACTGCACCAAGGGCAACGGCTTCGGCCGCGGCCTGCCCCCGGCGGCCGACAACGAGCCCAAGTGGCAGTACGCCAAGCCGCTGCTGGCCGACAAGGCGCTGGTGCCCGGCTGCGACGCGGTGAACCTCGCCGACGCGCGCTACCGGGAGCTGCTGGAGATCCGTAAGTCGTCGCCGGTCTTCGGCCTGCCGACGGCGGCGGAGGTACAGAAGCGGCTGTCGTTCCCGCTCTCGGGCACGGCCGAGACACCCGGTGTCATCACGATGCACCTCGACGGCCGCGGGCTGGACCGCCGCTGGAAGTCGGTAACGGTGGTCTTCAACGCCACCCCGGCCGCGGTGACCCAGACGGTCCCGGCGCTCTCGGGCGCGTCGATCGGCCTGCACCCGGCACAGCACGAGCCGGCGACGTTCGACCGGGCCACCGGCGCGTTCCGGGTGCCGGCCCGCACGACGGCGGTGTTCGTGCAGAACTGACCGGGCACGCCCCGGGCCACACGGCCTGCCGGTGGTCACCCTCCGCCCCGAGGGTGACCACCGGCGGGCGTTCGTGATCGTTGATACCGTCGCCTGATGCCTCAACGATCTGATGACAGGCACCGCGTGGTGGTCGTCGGAGCCGGCTTCGGCGGGCTCTTCGCCACCAAGTCCCTGCGCAAGGCCCCGGTGGACGTCACCCTGATCAACAGCACCGCCTACCACCTGTTCCAGCCGCTGCTCTACCAGGTGGCGACCGGCATCCTCTCGGAGGGCGAGATCGCCCCGCCGATCCGGGAGATCCTCCGGCGCCAGGGCAACGTGGACGTCAGGCTCGGCACGGTCACCGGCATCGACGCCACGGCCAGGACCGTGACGGTCGAGGCACCCGGCATCGACTACACCGTCGGCTACGACACCCTGATCGTCGCCGCCGGCGCGTCCCAGTCCTACTTCGGCAACGACGGCTACGCCGACCACGCACCCGGCATGAAGAGCATCGACGACGCGCTCGAGCTGCGCGCCCGCATCTTCGGCGCCTTCGAGCTGGCGGACCTGCAACCCGACCCCGCCGACGCGGAACGCTGGCTGACCTTCGTGGTCGTCGGCGCCGGCCCGACCGGCGTCGAGATGGCCGGCCAGATCGCCGAACTCGCCCACCGCAACCTGCCCGGCCAGTACCGCCACATCGACCCGCGCCGGGCCCGCGTCATCCTGGTGGACGCGCTCGACGCGGTGCTCAACACGTTCGGCGACCACCTGTCCACCCGCGCCCTGCGCCGGCTGCACCTGCTCGGCGTCGAGGTCGAGCTGGAGACCCGGGTCGTCGGCGTCGACGCGACCGGCATCGAGGTGGAGACCAAGCGCGGCCGACGGCGCATCGAGTCGATGACCAAGATGTGGGCCGCCGGCGTGGCCGCACCCCCACTGGCCACCCGCCTCGCCGAGGCGACCGGCGCCGCCACGGACCGGGCCGGCCGCCTGCGGGTGAACCCGGACTGCTCGCTGCCCGGACACCCGGAGATCTACGCGGTCGGCGACATGATGTCGCTCGACGCCCTGCCCGGCGTCGCGCAGGTCGCGATCCAGAGCGGCCGCTACGTCGCCGGCCAGATCAAGCGCCGCCTGGACGGCCGCGAACCCGGCCCGCCGTTCAAATACTTCGACAAGGGCAGCATGGCGACGATCTCCCGCTTCTCGGCGGTGGCGAGCGTCGGCCGGGTACGGGTGTCGGGCTTCCTCGGCTGGCTGATGTGGCTCGCCGTGCACCTGCTGTACCTGGTCGGCTTCAAGAACCGGGTGACGGCGGTGCTGCACTGGGCGGTCAGCTTCCTGGGCCGGGGCCGCTCGGAGCGCGTCTCGACGTTCCAGCAGGCCTACGCCCGCACCGCCGTCCGCGAATACGGCAACCCCTTCGACCGCTACACCACGAATCGGTCCTCCGACCCGTCCTGACCCCCGGGTTGCAGGCGTGGTGCCGTCCGGTTGCTCTTGTGTTCGGGTACCGAAATTCGGGCTAACCGCCCGCGACCCGGTGCCGAAGGTGTCTGTGTACGGGCAGTACACAGACATCAAACGGGGGATGGTCGAATGCGGGTTCGGGTAGGCGCGGCATCGGTGCTGATGGCGGCGACGGCGACCGGGATGGTGAGCCTCGCGGCGCCGGCCTCGGCGGCGGGCAAGGACGACGCCCTGACGCTGATGGTACCGACCCTTGCCACGATGCTTCCCGGCCAGCAGGGCTGGGTCAGCACCATGTGGCAGGCCGACCAGGACGTCTGCGACGTCCACGTGACCCTCACCGGCAAGGGCCCGACGGTCGGCTACCCGGCCAGCACCGGTGACCACTCGTCGTTCTACACCGCCGACACGCTCGCCGCGGGCAACCTCGACTACACCGCGTTCCGCGTCACGGCACCCGCCGCCGCGACCGCACCCGTCGCGCTGACGCTGAACGTGGACTACCGCCTGCTCCCGCCCGGGCAGATCAAGAAGGACGACGACCTCAAGGACAAGAAGGTCGTGTGCAGCGGGCCCAAGGGCAGCGTGACCCTGCCCGTGACCCTGCCCGTGACGCCGAGCACCGACCCGGCAGTGGTCCTGAAGACCGCCCCCGTCCTGATCAAGAAGGACACCCCGACCTGGGCCACGATCACCTTCCGGGGCAACAGGCCGAACCTGGACAACTTCCGCGTCACCCTCACCCCGCCGCCCGGGCTGACCGTCGTCTACCCCGGCGACCGCGACTCCGCGGGCCTCGACGGCGGCTCCGCCCTGCCCGTCGGCCAGGACGACTTCGTCCGCGTCCGCCTCGACGCCACCGCCTGGAACCAGCCCGCCGACGCCACCGTCCGCGTACCGGTCAAGGCCACCTACGACGGCGGCAGCTTCACCGGCTCGATCCTGCTCGGCGCCGTCTGATGACCCTGCCCACCATGCGAACGGAGCCGATCATGCGAGCACGCGCCACCCGCACCCTGACCCTCGCCGCGGCCGGCGCCGTGGCCGCGACAGCCCTGCTAGGACTCACCGCCTGCGGCACACAGGCCGACACCACCGCCGCGGCCCAGGTCGCCCCGGCCCAGCCCGCCGCGACCACCGAGGCCGCGCCCGCCGGCGGACCGCGCACGGCCGAGGACGCCTTCATCACGGCCACCGCCGCGCACCTGTGCACGGTGCAGTCCACCGTCTACGACAACCCCGCCGAGATGGCCAAGGCCTACGCCGCCACCCCGGCCTACCCCGGCCTCACCAAGGCCCAGGTCACCCAGCTCCGCGAGCGCCTCACCGCCGACGCCACCTTCGCCGACCGCCTCACCACCAACCTGCAGACCACCTGCAAACCCTGATCCGCCCCGCTCGACCGGCGCAACCAGACCAACCGGGCTCACGTGTCGAGGTATCCGTCCCGGTCGGTGGTGTCGCGGCTGCCCGGATCGGGCTCCTGGTGACGGTCAGCCGCGCCACCCGCGCGGCGAGTTCGACGACGGCGACGGCGAGTCCGGCGTCGCGGAATGCTGCCGCGACGGTCGGCTGGTGAGTTTGTGTGCGCTGATCGCGTACCCACCGGCGAGGACGAGGCCCAGGTCATCGCCGACGTTGAACACGATCTCGGCGAGCGTCCGATCAAAGTCGTCCACCACGCCGGGTCACGCCTGATTGAGCTCCCGGGTGGTGAGCCGCTTCACCTTGTGCCAATCGTCGCGCAGCAGCGCTGCGTCGACGTGGGCGGCGATGTCGGCGCGTTGCCCGCAACTCATCAGCGGCCATCGTAGCCCTCTCAGGAATGCCCCGACCGGTCTCGATTGCCGGCGCCGTGCGACAAGGATGGCGCGGTGGCCGCCGACCGACAGTAGGCCGGCGTGGTCGCCGGACTCGGGGATGCGGCTGTGTTCGACGACCGCTTTCTGGTCGGCACCGAGCGCGAACGCCGGCAGGGGAGTCTGCGGACCGGAGGGGATTTGAACCCCTGGTGGGGCATGGCACGCCAGTGGCCCCACGCGCCTTCTATTGCGGCGCTCATCTAAATATGCAGCCATTTCTTTATCGATGCTCGCCGCCGATAAAGTTGGCATGATCGAAAGTGGATCGGAAAGGACAAACGTCGGAGGCTCCGAGATAATGAATACATGCGGCAGCTTCAGTTCTTCACCAGCAGTGAGTTGGCCGCCATGCGTGACCGCACCGCATCCCGAAATTACTCCGTCGAGCGTGACGAGTTCCGCCGCGAGCACGAGCGGCACCGGGCATGGGGCTTGACACAACGCCATGCCCGGCGTCTGCGGCAGCTGCGCGGCCGACACGGTGAACACACTGCGGCAGGCCCGGCGGGGCGGTGGCCGGAGGACCCGCAACCCACCCGCCCGGCCGGGCCCGCCGACGTCGAACCGACCCGATGCCCGGCGGCGGGCCGCAGCACCTCGACCCATCAGGATCCGTCGCGGCGTCGCAGCCGGCTTGCCGTCGACAAGCCCGAACCCCCTGCACTACCGAGCCAACTGAGAAGCACAGACTCAACTGCCTCGCCGACCCGGAACAACCTGCGCGGAACGTCTCCTTCGGGCGAGGTCGCGCACCTGGTGGAACCTGCCCGGACATCTCGGTCGGGCGAGGTCGCGCACCTGGTGGAACCTGCCCGGACATCTCGGTCGGGCGAGGTTGCGCACCTGGTGGAACCTGCCCGGACATCTCGGTCGGGCGAGGTTGCACACCTGGTGGAATCTGCGCGGACGTCCTCACTGGACGAGACCACCGACGCGGCGGAACCGACCGAAGTGCATCCGCCGAACGAGGTTGCTGGTCAAGTGGAGATCGGCCAGCCGCGCTCGCCGGGCGAAACCTCAGGCCGGGTGGGATCCGCCAAGACCTGCACGCCCGGCGGGACCAGTCGTTGGACTGGTCTCGCCGAGAGACGCCGACTCCGATTCCCCTGCCTGTCGGATCGATCCCGCCGGGTGGGCGGCCACGGCGCGCCCCGCAATCGGCGACCACGCCCGGAGAGGCGCGCCGGCGAACGGCGCCGCGCCACCGCCGTGCCGGCCCGGACCGGACCGGCGAACCGGGGCCGCCCGCGCCGACCTCATCCGCACCAGGAGCATCGCGACCGGGCCGGGATCCACACGCGAACAACAAGCAGTACCCATTGTGAATTCAACCGAGTCGACGACCGGCGGAATGCAAGACCTCCGCCGCCCCCAGCAATTCCGGACTCGGGATTTCGCGACGAATATGATGTCCGCTGCATCAGGCATTTCGACGGCCCAGCGGGCGAGCTCTCATCGGCAGCCCCGTGCATATTTCGCTCTCTTGTGCCGCGGGAGTGACATTCGCGCGGAGTGGCCTGTCGCGTCAGCGTCTGCGGCAGTGGATGCGCGTCGTGATCCGCAAGGGGTGCCGACTCCGGGGTGGAAGCCGGACTCGCCCCCCGCCGGGACAGGGTCAACACCCGTCGCGGCCGTGGATTGCCTCCTGATGGACCGGTGACGTTGCCGCCGCCGACCCGTCTCACCCGCGCAGCCGAAGGTCGAGGTTCGGTTTGTGCAGCGGTGCCACACGGCCCGCCGGCTGCCGCCGGTGATCGCGCCCGCCTGGTGGTGCGTCGGCATGACGTGGATCGCCGTTCAAGCGGTGGCGAACTTGAGCAGGTCGTGGCTGACGACGTCCAGCTCGACGCCGTTAGGCGGCGTGGTGGCCGCTGGTCGCGTGGGCTGGGTGGATGCGGCTGCCGTCGGTCACGCGGCCAGGGTGGCGTAGTGGCCGCCGGCCGAGAGGAGGTCGGCGTGGTCGCCGGATTCGAGGATGTGGCCGTGTGCGACGACCGCGATCTGGTCGGCGTCGCGGATGGTGGAGAGGCGGTGGGCGATGGTCACCGTGGTGCGGCCGCGGGAGAGTTCGTCGAAGGCGTGTTGCACGGCGCGTTCGGTCACGGTGTCGAGGGCGCTTGTCGCCTCGTCCAGGACGAGGATCCGTGGGTCGCGTAGCAGGGTGCGGGCGATCGCGATGCGCTGCTTCTCGCCGCCGGAGAAGCGGTGTCCGCGGGAGCCGACGACCGTGTCGTAGCCGTCGGGCAGGTCGGCGATCAGGTCGTGGATGTGTGCGGCCCGGGCGGCCTGTTCGATCTGCTCGTCGGTCGCGTCCGGGCGGGCGTAGCGCAGGTTCTCCCGTACGGTCGTGTGCAGCAGGTAGGTCTCCTGGCTGACCACGCCGACGATGCCGGCGAGGTCGGCCAGCCGCAGGTCGCGGATGTCGATGCCGTCGACGGTGATCCGGCCGGCGGACGGGTCGTAGAGGCGGGCGATCAGGGCGGCGATGGTGCTCTTGCCGGAGCCGGTGGCGCCGACCAGGGCGAGCGACGTGCCGGCCGGGACGTCCAGGGTGACGCCGGCGACCGCGGGGGTCGTGCTGCCGGGGTACGCGAACGTGACGTCCTCGAAGCGCAGGTGGCCGCGGACCGGCCGGTCCAGGCGCACGGGCTCGGCGGGATCGTCCACCTCGACCGGCAGGTCGAGGTATTCGAAGATGCGCGCGAACAGGGCGAGCGAGCTGGTCAGCGAGACGCCGACGCCCAGCAGGCCCATCAGCGGCCGGAACAGGCCGGCCTGGAGGCCGGTGAACGCGACGAGGGTGCCGATGCTCAGCGTGCCGGCGGTCGCCGGCAGGCCGGCGCTGAGGTAGATGAGGGCGGGGATGGCGGCGAAGATGATGCTCATCGCGGCCATCCGCCAGCGGCCGGCCAGCTCGGAGCGCAGCTCCAGGTCGATGAGCCGGGTGGACGAGGCGGTGAAGCGCTCGACGAGCGCGGGGCCGGTGCCCATGGTCTTGCTCAGCTGCACGCCGCTTATCGACAGTCCCTCCTCGACGATCACGTTGAGGTCGGCGAGCTCGCGCTGGCGCCGCGCGGTGATCTCCCGGCGCATCCGGGCGACGCGGCGGGTCAGGTGGATCGCCGGGGGGAGCACGACCAGCGAGACGAGGGAGAGCTGCCAGGACAGGGCGGCCATGGCGACGGCGGTGGCTACGGCGGTGGTGAGGTTGGCGGCGATCGAGGTCGCGGTCGAGGTGACCACCGACTGCATGCCGCCGATGTCGTTGGTGATCCGGGACTGCACCTCGCCGGTCCGGGTCCGGGTGAAGAACGCCACGGACTGGCGGTGCAGGTGTGCGAAGACCTCGGTGCGCAGCCGGTGCATGACCCGCTGGCCGACGGTGGTGGAGATCCAGGTCTGCGCGACGCCGAGCGCGGAGGTCACGGCGGCGACGGCGACCATGCCGGCGACCAGCCAGGCCAGCAGCGTCAGGTCCTGCCGGGGGAGTGCGCGGTCGATGACCTCGCGGAGCAGGAACGGCGCTGCCATGGCGATCACGGAGGAGGCGACGATGATCGCGGTGACGACCGCGAGCTGGAGGCGGTGTGCGGCGAAGAGCCGGCCGATGCGGCGCAGCGAGACCTCGGCGGCCTGCTTCTTCTCGGCGGCGGTGACGGTGTGCGCGCGGCCCTTGCGGCCGCCTTCGGTGGGTGTTGATGCCAAGAGCGACTACCTTCTTCCGGTACGTGATTAGCTGAGGTTACCTCAACATGAGGTTACAACCGCAATCGCTGGTACGGTATTCCGGTGGACCGCGGCGCCGACGACGACAGCCTGTCCGAGCTGTTCTGGTCCGTCGCCCGCAACCTGCGCCACCTCAACCGCGAGACCCTCGGGCCGCTGAACATCTCGCCGTCGCACGGCCGGGCGCTCAGCGTCCTGTGGCGCCACGGCCCGATGCGCCCGGGCGCGCTCGCCGAGCACCTGCGGATCGCGGCCCGCTCGGCCACCGAGGTCGTCGACGACCTCCAGGAGCGCGGCCTGGTCGCCCGCGCGCCGGACCCGGCCGACCGGCGCGCCACCCTGCTGACCCTCACCGAGGCGGGCACCGCGACCGGCGTGGCGATCAAGTCGGCCCGGCAGGCCGCGGCGGAGCGGTTCTTCGCCGGGCTCAGCGGCGAAGACCGCGCGGAGCTGGCCCGCATCCTGCGCGAGCTGCGCGACTAGACGCCGCCGGCGATCACGGAACGTAGCCGCCACCCGGCCCCTCGGGGCAGTTTGGCCATTTATAGCCATGAGATACCCGCCGCCGCACTGGCCGAGACCAACCCGTGGACCTGTGACCAGTCCGGTTACCTGTTCCAGAGCCCGAACGGGACGAACAGCACCCCGCACCACGTCCAGCAGGTCAACCTTGCCGCCGGCGCCGGCGCCACCGGCTCGGGCAAGACGACGCGCGCCGTGAACGGTGTCGGCTACAACACCCTCGACAACTACTTCTACGGCTGGGACCAGCAGACCAACCAGCTGACGCGGATCCACAAAGACGGCACCATGTTCGGGCTGGGCCTGCCCACCGGCTTCCCGGTCACCGCCATCAACGTCGGCGACTTCGACCCGGCCGGGCACCTGTGGCAGATGAACTCCAACGCCACCCTGGCGCTGTGGTACGAGGTCGACCTGGCACCCGGGGCGTCCACCCCTCCCGCGCTGGTCGCGAAGGGCACGATCGCCCGCCTGCCCGGGCTGTACCTGCCCTCGGACTGGTCCTACGTCGCCGGCGCGCTGTTCGGCGTCGCCGAGACCACCTCGGGCAACGGCAACGTCCACCTGCTCCGTTCGACCGGACCGACCAGGGTGCGATCGCCGGCGTGCCGTCGGAGGTGAGGAACCAGCGGTCCGCGTACGGCGTCACCTATGCCGACGCCAGCGGCTTCCTGTACGCCTCGAACAACGAGAGCGGCTTCATCTACCGCATCGACCCGGGCACCCGCGCCGCGATCCTGGTCTCCAGGGGACCCACCTCGTCCGGCAACGACGGCGCGCGGTGCTTCCTGGACAGGATTCCCACGGTCACGCTCACCAAGTCGGTGCCCGCGCGGCTGCGGGCGAGTGACCAGTTCACCGTGAGCCTGCTCGACAGCGGCGACGCCCCCGTCACCTCGGCCACCACCGCGGGCGGCGCCACCACGGTGAGCACCACCAACTGGCCGGTCGACGACAACAGCACCTACACCATCACCGACGCGATGGCCGCCGGTTCGGCGTCGGACCTGGACGACTACGACACCACGATCGCGTGCACCGACACCACCACCGGCGCCCCGGTCACACCCGGTGGCGTCGCGGGGGCCTGGACGCTGCCGATCACCACCACCGACGACTACGCCTGCACGGTGACCAACACCGCGGTGGCGCAGCCCGGGATCACGATCAAGAAGTCCGCCGCACCGTTGGCTCAGACGGCCTTCGTCGCCGGCGCGTCCGTCACGTACACCTTCGTGGCGACCAACTCCGGAAACGTCCCGCTGACCAACGTCAGCATCCGCGAAACGGACTTCACCGGTTCGGGCGCCGTCTCCGCCATCGCCTGCGACGCGAAGGCCACCCTGCTCGCACCCACAGAGCAGACCGTGTGCACCGCCACGTACACCCTCACGGACGCCGACGTGGCCCAGCGCTCCGTCGAGAACACGGCCGTCGCGACCGGCACCCCGCCGGGGACGCAGGTCCCGGTGGAGTCGCCGCCCTCCACCGCGATCGTTCCGGGCACGAACGTAGCCGGTCTTTCGCTGGAGAAGAGCGCGGATCCGGTCCTGATCACCGCCGCCGGGCAGGAGATCGCCTACTCCTACGCGGTCACCAACACCGGCAACGTCATCGTCAGCGGGGTGGGCATCTCCGAGACCGGCTTCGACGGCGCCGGAGACCTGTCGTCGATCAGCTGCCCGCCGGAGGCCGCCTCGCTGGCGCCCGGCATCACCGTGACCTGTACCGCGACGTACACGGTGACCCAGGCCGACTTGGACGACGAGACGCGACAGGTCATCACCAACGCGGCCCGGGCCGCCGGCGCCGATCCCGACGGTGCGCCCGTGAGCTCCAACGAGGACTCCGCCCCGGTCGATCTCAGCCGGCAGCCGGCGCTGGAGCTGACCAAGTCGGCCGCGCCGCCACGGTCGACGCGGCCGGGCAGACCGTCACCTACACTTTCACGGCCGTCAACAGCGGCAACGTGACCCTGACCGGCGCGGTCGTGCGGGACGACTCGTTCAGCGGCACCGGCACCATGGCGAACCCGCCCTGCACCCTGAGCCCGACGACACTCGCGCCGGGTGCCAGGGCCACGTGCACCGCCGGGTACACGGTCACCCAGGCCGACATCAGAGCCGGTCAGGTGTCCAACGTGGCCATCGCCACCGGCATTGCGCCGGACGGGTCGACGACCACCTCTCCCGAGGCCCCGGCGACCGTCGGCGTCACCACCCGCCTGGCCCTCGCCCTGGTCAAGGACGCCGACCCGGATGTCTACGACACCGCCGGCGACCGGATCGCCTACACCTTCCAGATCACCAACAACAGCAGCGTGGCGGTGACCCTCTCCTCGATCGACGAGACCACGTTCACCGGCACCGGCACGCTCTCCGCACCGATCTGCCGGCCCACCGCGCTCACCGCGCCGCTGGCACCGTCCGACTCCATCACCTGCACCGCGACGTACACGGTGACCCAGGCCGACGTGGACCGCAAAACCATCTGGAACACCGCGGTCGCGGTCGGCACGGCGGCCGACGGTGGCGGCAGCGTCGTCTCCAACCCGGCGTCCGCCGTCGTGACGGTCCCGGGCGTGACACCCACCGGGCTGCCCCACCTGGACCTGACCAAGACCGTGTCCCCCGACTCTGTGGACACGGTCGGCCAGCGGGTCACCTACACGTTCCTCATCACCAACACGGGCGGCATCGCGCTGTCCGGCCTGACCCTGGACGAGACGTCCTTCACGGGCACCGGCACGCTCAGCGCACCGACCTGCGCACCCGTCGCGCCGGCCGGACCGCTGGCTCCCGGCACCGCGACGACCTGCACCGTCACCTACGACGTCACGCAGGAGGACCTCGACCAGGGCGTGATCAGCAACGTCGCGACGGTGAGCGGAACGACCCCCGGCGGCGGCACGGTCACGTCGCCACCCAGCGGCACCGAGGTGCTCACCAACAGCGGTGGCGCCGCGGGCACGCCCGCCATCGAGGTGGTCAAGAGCGGCTCACCGACCTCTCCCGCACGGTTCGTCGAGGGCCAGAGGGTGACCTTCACCTACCTGGTGACGAACGTCGGTGATGTCGCACTTACCGACGTCGCCGTCCGCGAGACCGTGTTCACCGGACCATCCCGGGTGGCCCCGACGGCCCGGTGAGCCAGGGCCTGCCGGTGACCGGAGACGACCTGTCGACCAGCCTGCTCGCCGGCCAGGCCCTGATCCTCGGCGGTCTCGGCCTGATCGTCGCGACCCGCCGGCGACGACCCCGCAGGGCGTGATGCCGGTAACGACATGACGTCATGCGGCCGTCTCGCTGGTCGGTCGTCACTCTCGAACCGCTCAGGCCTCGCCGCGGTGCGCCGATGTCTTCCTCGTATCTTCACGAGGGGGTCCGTATATGCGGCAGGCACGTCGGGTCGCCCGTGGCGCCCTGTGGGTTGCCGCGGTCGTCGGTGTGCTGTCGTCGGTGGCCCGCCCGCACGGCGTCCGGAATCCGCAGGAGGCGCTGTCGGACTACCTGGTCGTGCTGGCGCCCGGCACGGACCCGGCCGAGGTGCCCACCAAGGCTGACGCGCTGGCCCGGCGGTTCGGCGGGGTCGTGCACGAGAGGTACACCAGCGGCCTGCTCGGTTTCGCCACCCGGATGTCGCCGTCCGCGGCCGCCCGGCTCGGCGCCGACCCGGCCGTGGCGTATGTCACCGACGACGGGGAGGTGTCCGCGTCGGCCACCGTCAGGACGCCGCCGTCGTGGGGGCTGGACCGCGTCGACCAGCGCGGAAAGCGCCTGACCGGCGCGTACACCTATCCCTCCGCCGGCGGCGCCGGGGTGAGCGTCTACGTGCTGGACAGCGGCATCCGCATCGGCCACCGCGACTTCGGCGGACGGGCAAGGTACGGCTGGGACTTCATCGGCGGCGACGCGAAGGCCGACGACTGCAACGGGCACGGCACCCACGTCGCCGGCACGGTCGGCGGCGCCCAGTACGGCGTGGCCAAGCGGGTCCGGCTCGTCGCCGTGCGGGTCCTGGACTGCAAGGGCAAGGGCAGCTACGCCAAGATGGTCGCCGGGATCGACTGGATCATCGCGCACGCGGCCGGCCCGGCCGTGGTGAACATGAGCATCGACGGCCCGCCGTCCCGGGCGCTCGACGACGCGGTGAAGCGGGCGGTCGCCGCCGGCATCACCTTCGTGGTCGCCGCCGGGAACGAGTCCCGCGACGCCTGCGACTTCTCGCCGGCCCGCGAGCCGTCCGCGCTGACCGTCGCCGCCACCGACCGTGGCGACCGGCGCGCCGGGTTCTCCAACTACGGCCGGTGTGTGGACCTGTTCGCGCCGGGCCTCGCGATCACCTCGGACTGGAAGTCGAGCGACAAGGCACACCAGGTGATGTCCGGTACCTCGATGGCGGCCCCGCACGTGGCCGGCGCGGCCGCGCTGCTGCTTGCGGCACACCGCACCTGGAAGCCGAGTTCGGTGCGGGTGGCGCTGCTGCGCGCCGCCTCCCAGGGCAAGGTCACCTCGGCCGGCCGAGGGTCGCCGAACCTGATGGTGTGCACCTGCCGCTGACGCCCGGCGGCCCGCCGCGGGAGTTGGCTCCGTCACTTTCCTGACCGATCGGACAGGATCTGACCGATCGGTCAGGCATGCTGAAGCGCATGCCCCGCAGGAGTACCCGTGACGAGATCCTCGTCGTCGCCGCCGCGCAGTTCGCCCACGTCGGGTTCAAAGGCGCCTCGTTGCAGGAGATCGCCGCCGAGGTCGGCTGCTCCAAGGCCACGCTGCTCTACCACTTCGCCGGCAAGGACGCGATCCTCGCCGCCCTGATCGCCCCGGCCGCGGAGGAACTCGCCGCCCTCGACGCGCGGCTCGCCGCCCTCGACGGGCCCGAGCTCCAGTCGGCGGCCATCGAGGGCTTCGTGGACCTGGTGCTGCGGCACCGCCAGGAGGCGGCCCTCATCTACGGCGACGCGGCGCGGTTCCTGCGGGAGCCCGCGTTCGCGTTCCTGCGCCCGCACATCGACAACCTGTGCGCCGCGCTCGCCGGCCGGTCACCGGACCCGGCGGACTGCCTCGCCGCGGAGGTGCTGCTCGGCGGCATCGCCGGCGTCGTCATCGACAAGGCCGGGGAGGACCTGCGCGAGGCGCTGGTCGCCGTGGCCAAGCGTGCCCTGATCACCCCTCACGACAAGGACTGAGATGGCTACCCTCTTGTACCGACTCGGCCGGGCCTCGTTCCGGCGACGCAAGCTCGTGGTCGTCCTGTGGCTCGTGCTGCTTGCCGCGCTCGGCGGCGCGGCGCTGGCCTTCAAGGGCCCGACGGCGAGCAACTTCACGATGCCCGGCACCGAGTCGCAGCGCGCGATCGACGCCCTGCAACGGGAGTTCCCGGAGGCCAGCGGCGCGACCGGCACCATCGTCGTCGCCGCGCCGCAGGGCGCGACGCTCGCCGACCCGCGGCTCACCGCGGCGGTGCAGGGCCTGGTCAAGGAGGCCTCGCAGCTGCCCGGCGCGCTCGGCGCCGTCGACCCGTACGCGGTGAAGGCCCTCTCCCAGGACGGCCGTCACGCGCTGATCCAGGTGCAGTTCGCCGAGCGCGCGGACGCCGTCACCAAGGAGCAGCGCGCCGCGTACGAGGCGAGCGGCGCCACGGCCGAGGCGGCCGGCCTGCGGGTGGAGCACGGCGGCGAGGTGATGAACTCCGAGCCCGAGGTCGGCGGCACCGAGGGCATCGGCGTCCTCATCGCCCTGGTCGTCCTGGTCGTCACGTTCGGCTCGCTGGTGGCCGCAGGGATGACCATGCTCAACGCGCTGATCGGTGTCGGCGCCGGCATGGCCGGCCTCTTCGCGCTCAGCGGCGTCGTCGACCTCACCAGCACCGCACCGGTGCTGGCGCTGATGCTCGGCCTCGCGGTCGGCATCGACTACTCGCTGTTCATCACGTCGCGGCACCGGCAGAACCTGCTCGACGGCCTGGCGCCGGAGGAGGCGGCCGCCCGCGCGGTCGGTACGGCCGGCTCCGCTGTCGTCTTCGCGGGCGTCACCGTCGTCATCGCCCTCGCCGGGCTCGCCGTGGTCGGCATCCCGTTCCTCACCGTCATGGGCCTGGCCGCGGCCGGAACCGTCGCGGTCGCGGTGCTGGTGGCGATCACTCTGCTGCCCGCGTTCCTCGGCTTCGCCGGCGCGCTGGTGCTGCCGCGCCGGCTGCGCGCGAGCGAGAACCGGCCGGCGCCGGACGCCGCGGTGGAGACCTTCGGCTTCCGCTGGGCGCGGATCGTGACCCGGCTGCGGGTACCGGTGATCCTGGTCGGCGTCCTGAGCCTCGGCGCCCTGGCGCTGCCGGCCACCGACATGCGGGTGGCGCTGCCGGACGCGACCGCCGCGCCCGACGGCACGGCGGCCCGCGACGCTGCCGACCTGATCACCGCGGGCTTCGGTCCGGGCTTCAACGGCCGCCTCGCGCTCGTCGTCTCGAGCGACTCACCGGAGCGGACCGGCGCCGCCGTCCAGCAGGTCACCCAGGTCCTCCAGGGCACGCCGAACCTGCTCGCGGTCACCCCGCCGAACCTGAGCCGGGACAAGCTCACGGCCCTGCTGGCGGTCATCCCGACGACCGGACCGCTCGACGCGGCCACCGAGGACCTGGTGCACGAGGTGCGCCACCGGGTGGCCGGGGTGAGCGGCGCGGACGTGGCCCTGACCGGGCAGACCGCCGTCGGCATCGACGTGTCGGAGAAGCTGTCCGACGCGATGCCGGTCTACCTGCTGCTGGTGGTCGGGCTCTCGGTGCTGCTGCTGATGCTGGTGTTCCGCTCGGTGCTGGTGCCGCTCAAGGCCGCGCTCGGCTTCCTGCTGACCGTCGGCGCCACCTTCGGGATCACGGTGCTGGTGTTCCAGCAGGGCCACCTGAGCGACCTGGTCGGCCTGGACACCCCTGGCCCGCTGATCAGCTTCCTGCCGATCCTGCTGATCGGCATCCTGTTCGGCCTCGCGATGGACTACGAGGTCTTCCTGGTCTCGCGGATGCGCGAGGACTTCGTGCACGGCGCGGACGCGCAGGCGGCCACGATCAGCGGCATGGGGCACGGCGCCCGGGTGGTCACCGCGGCCGCCCTGATCATGACGTCGGTCTTCGCCGGCTTCATCCTGCTCGACGACCCGGTGATCAAGTCGATGGGCTTCGCGCTCGCGGTCGGCGTCGCGATCGACGCGTTTGTTGTCCGCATGACAATAGTCCCGGCGGTGATCTCACTGCTCGGGACGTCTGCCTGGTGGCTGCCGCGCTGGCTGAACCGGGCGCTGCCGAACGTCGACATCGAGGGCGAGCGGCTCCGCGATCAGCTCGATGAGCAGCGGGAACGCGAACCCGCAGCGGTCTGATCCCATCGAAGAACCACCCGAGCCGGGGCGTGCGATGCACGCCCCGGCTCTTCATTGCCGGATTGTTACCCGAACGGTGATCAAGAAAACTTGCGAATCATCTTCCGCTCTGAATAGGTTGCCTTCGGCAACAAAACCATGTGAAGGCGAGACCATCCCGGAGGCATCCATGACGTTGGCGAGGTGGTGCGACCGATGAGCAACGCGCCCATCCTCCTGGAGATGCGCTCCATCACCAAGGAGTTTCCCGGGGTCAAGGCCCTCTCCGACGTCAATCTCGTGGTGCGGGCCGGCGAGATCCACGCCATCTGCGGCGAGAACGGTGCCGGCAAGTCCACGCTGATGAAGGTACTCAGCGGCGTCTATCCCTACGGGTCATACGACGGTGACATCGTTTACCAGGGGGCAGAGACCCGCTTTCACGACATTCGGGCCAGTGAGCACGCGGGCATCGTGATCATCCACCAGGAGCTCGCCCTCATCCCGGACATGTCGATCACCGAGAACATCTTCCTCGGCAACGAGCCCCGCAAGCGCGGCGCGATCGACTGGAAGTCCGCCAACCGGATGGCGCTGGACCTGATGGCGCGGGTCGGCCTCCAGGAGGACCCCGACACCCTGATCAAGGACATCGGCGTCGGCAAGCAGCAGCTCGTGGAGATCGCCAAGGCGTTCGCCAAGGACGTCCGGCTGCTCATCCTGGACGAGCCGACCGCCGCGCTGAACGAGGCCGACTCCCGGCACCTGCTCGACCTGCTGCGCGGCTTCCGCGAGCGCGGCATCACCTCGATCATGATCTCGCACAAGCTGAACGAGATCGAGGCGATCGCCGACGAGATCACCATCCTGCGCGACGGCAAGACGGTCGAGACGCTGAACATCAAGGCGGACGGCGTCGACGAGGACCGCATCGTGCGCGGCATGGTCGGCCGCGAGCTGAGCAGCCGGTTCCCGGACCACACGCCGACGATCGGCGAGGTCTTCTTCGAGGTCCGCGACTGGAACGTGCGGCACCCGATCTCCGCCGACCGCCAGGTCTGCAAGAACGAGAACTTCGTGGTGCGCCGCGGCGAGATCGTCGGCTTCGCCGGCCTGATGGGCGCCGGCCGCACCGAGCTCGCGATGAGCGTCTTCGGCCGGTCCTACGGTGTCTGGGAGTCGGGCACGATCATCAAGGACGGCAAGGAGATCGTGCTCAAGTCGGTGGCCGACGCCATCGCGCACGGACTCGCGTACGTCAGCGAGGACCGCAAGGCGATCGGCCTCAACCTGCTCGACGACATCAAGACGTCGACGGTGGCCGCCAAGCTTTCCAAGATCACCCGCCACGGCATCATCGACGAGGTGGCGGAGTACAAGGCGGCCGAGGGCTACCGCAGGGAGCTGCGCACCAAGGCGCCCACCGTCGACGAGGGTGTCTCCAAGCTCTCCGGCGGCAACCAGCAGAAGGTCGTCCTGGCGAAGTGGATGTTCACCGACCCGGACCTGCTGATCCTCGACGAGCCGACCCGCGGCATCGACGTCGGCGCGAAGTACGAGATTTACGGCATCATCCAGCGGCTCGCCACCCAGGGCAAGGGCGTCATCGTCATCTCCTCGGAGCTGCCTGAGCTGATCGGGCTCTGCGACCGCATCTACACCGTGTTCGAAGGCACCATCACCGGCGACATCGCCCGGCAGGACGCGGACCCGGAGACCCTCATGAAGCAGATGACCTCGACGAAGAAGATGCAGACCCGATGAGCCGATTCAAGGACCTTCAGAAGAACCTGTTCGGAGGCACCACCTCCAACGCCCGTCAGTTCGGGATGATTTTCACCCTGGTGGCGATTGTTGTCCTGTTCCAAATCTGGACCGACGGCCTGACCCTGCGCTCGGACAACCTGATCGCGTTGTTCCAGCAGAACTCGTACATCCTGATCCTGGCCGTCGGCATGCTGATGGTGATCGTGGCCGGGCACATCGACCTGTCGGTCGGCTCGATCGCCGCCTTCACCGGCATCATCGTCGCCAAGTCCATGGCGGACTGGGACCTGCCCTGGCCGCTGGCCATCCTCCTCGGCCTCGTGATCGGTGCCATCATCGGCGCCTGGCAGGGCTTCTGGGTCGCCTACATCGGGGTTCCGGCGTTCATCGTCACCCTGGCGGGCATGCTCATCTTCCGCGGCGGCAACCAGTACATCGGCAACGCGAACACCATCCCGGTGCCGGAGCCCTTCCGGGTGATCGGTTCGGGCTTCCTGCCCGAGGTCGGCCCCAGCACGGGCTACAACAACCTGACGCTGCTGCTCGGCTTCCTGGCCTGCCTGGCCGTCATCTGGCGCGAGGTGCAGTCCCGCCGGACGCGCCACGCGATGGACGCCGACACCGCTCCGCTGTGGATCTCGGTCGTGCGGATCGGCGTGATGGTCGGCGTGATCCTCTTCGCCACCCTGCGCTTCGCCAGCGGCCGCGTCGGCACCAGCTTCCCGGTCTCCGGCATCATCCTGGTGGCCCTGGTGATCGCGTACTCGTTCTACACCCGGAACACGGCCGGCGGCCGGCACATCTACGCGGTCGGCGGCAACTCGCGCGCCGCGGAGCTGTCCGGCGTCAAGCTCAAGCGGGTCAACTTCTACGTCATGATGAACATGTCCGTCCTGGCCTCCCTGGCCGGCATGATCTTCGTGGCGCGTTCGGCGGCCTCCGGCCCCCAGGACGGCAACGGCTGGGAACTGGACGCCATCGCCGCGGTCTTCATCGGCGGCGCGGCCGTCTCGGGCGGCATCGGCACCATCAGCGGCTCGATCGTCGGTGGCCTGGTCATGGCCGTGCTCAACAACGGCCTCCAGCTCAAGGGCGTCGGCACCGACCTCGTCCAGATCATCAAGGGCCTGGTCCTGCTGCTGGCCGTCGCGCTCGATGTCTACAACAAGAGCCAGGGGCGCTTCTCCATCATCGGAAGCATCATGCGCCCGTTCCGCCGGGAGGCACCCGCCAAACCGGCAACCTCGTCGGACGCGGACACCCAGCCCGCCAAGACAACGGTGTCCGGCTGACGGCCACCGACCCCTCTCACCACCCGCAACACCCATCACCCGTATCACCTCTCTGAAGAAGGGCAACACCCCCTCATGCGTACTTTCTTTGCCAAGACGGTGGCCATCGGTGCCATCTCGATGCTGGCCCTGACGGCCTGCAGCGGCGGCCGTGACGACGAGGCCGGCACGGACGCCCCGGCCAAGGGCTTCGCGGCGAACTCCCTCATCGGTGTGGCCCTGCCGGCCAAGACGTCGGAGAACTGGGTTCTCGCCGGTGACCTGTTCACCAACGGCCTGAAGGAGGCCGGCTTCCAGAGCGACGTGCAGTACGCCGGCGCGTCGACCACGGTCGCCGACCAGCAGAACCAGATCACCGCCATGGTCACCAAGGGCGCGAAGGTCATCGTCATCGGCGCGACCGACGCCGCGCAGCTGTCGACCCAGGTCGCCGCGGCGCACCAGGCCGGCGCGAAGGTCATCGCGTACGACCGCCTGATCACCAACACGCCGGACCTCGACTACTACGTCGCGTTCGACAACTTCAAGGTCGGCCAGCTCCAGGGCCAGGCCCTGCTGGACGGCCTCAAGGCCAAGAAGGCGACCGGCCCGTACAACATCGAGCTGTTCTCGGGCTCGCCGGACGACAACAACGCCGGTGTCTTCTTCAACGGTGCGATGGACGTCCTCAAGCCGGAGATCGAGAAGGGCAACCTGGTCGTCGCGTCGAAGCAGACCGACGTCAAGCAGACCGCCATCCAGGGCTGGAAGGCCGAGGGTGCGCAGGCCCGCATGGACCAGCTGCTGACCTCGACCTACGGTGACAAGGCCCTCGACGGCGTCCTGTCCCCGAACGACACGCTGGGCCGCGCGATCATCACCTCGATCAAGGGTGCCGGCAAGCCCGTCCCGGTCGTCACCGGCCAGGACTCCGAGGTCGAGTCGGTCAAGTCGATCATGGCTGGCGAGCAGTACATGACCATCAACAAGGACACCCGGACCCTGGTCAAGGAGACCATCAACATGGTCAAGGCGCTCCAGACCGGTGGCACCCCGCAGGTGAACGACCAGAAGTCCTACAACAACGGCAGCAAGGTCGTCGACACGTACCTGCTCCCCCCGGTCGCCGTCACCAAGGCGAACGCGGCCGAGGCGTACGCGAACGACCCGAAGCTCGCGCCGCTCACCAAGTAATCAACGCAGGGTAGTCATCGACGACCCTTGGGCCCCCGGAGCTCGTCTCCGGGGGCCCTTCGCCGTCGAGGGCACCGATATCAGGAAGGCGGGAACCGACGTGCCGGCACCAGCGCGGTCCGCGCCGTACCTGCCCGGCCAGGAGGAGATCCGCCGGCAGAACCTCGGCGCCGTGCTGCGCCACGTCCACCTGCACGGCCCGACCTCCCGCGCCGAGCTGACCGGCCGGCTCGGGCTCAACCGCAGCACCATCGGGGCGCTCGCCGCCGACCTGGCGGCCGGTGGGCTGGTCACCGAGGAGCCGCCGACCGTCGCGCTCCGGGCCGGCCGGCCCTCGCTGGTGGTCAGCCCCCGCTCCGGCGGCGTCTACGCGCGGGCGCTGAGCATCGAGTCCGACCGGCTCCGCGCCGCCTGCGTCGGCCTCGGCGGCCGCGTCCTGGACCTGCGCGAGGTCGCCCGTCCGCCGGGCATGCCGGCCGCCGACGCGGCCGGGCCGCTGGCCTGCCTCGTCCGTGACATGGAGCGCGGCCTCGCCGAGGGCGCCCGGTGCGCGGGCGGCGCCGTCGCCGTGGCGGACACGACCCGCGACGCCGACGGAAGGATCCGGATCGGCCGCGCCGACGCGGAGCTGGGCGCCGCCCTGTACGCCGAGTTCCCGGCCGACCCGGGCTTCGTCGCCGGGGACCTGGCCGACATCGCCGCGCTGGCCGAGCACGCCCGCGGGGTCGCGGCGGGCACCGACGACGTCGTCTACCTGCACGGCGACCTCGGCGTCAGCGCCGGCATCATCACCGGCGGCCGGCTCGTCTCCGGCCATCGCGGGCACGGCGGCAAGGTCGGCCACATGGTCGTCAACCCGGGCGGCGTGCGGTGCGGCTGCGGCTCGCGCGGCTGCTGGGAGACCGAGATCGGTGTGGCCGCCCTGCTGCGGCACGCCGGCCGGGAGCCCGGGACCGCGGGCCTCGCGGCGGCGGCGGCGGAGGTGCTGCGCGCCGCCGAGCACGGCGAGCGCACGGCCTGCGCGGCGGTGCACCGGGTCGCCGACTGGCTGGGGCTCGGCGTGGCCAGCCTGCTCAACGTGATCAACCCCGGCCTGGTGGTCTTCGGTGGCTCGCTGCGGCAGGTCTACGCCGCGGGCGCCGACGTGGTGCACCGCCGCCTCGACGTCAGCGCGCTGCCCGCCTCCCGCGAGCGGGTGCTGCTGCGGGCCGCCGCGCTCGGCCGCGACGCCGCCCTGATCGGCGCCGC
This sequence comes from Amorphoplanes digitatis, assembly GCF_014205335.1. Classification (NCBI taxonomy): domain Bacteria; kingdom Bacillati; phylum Actinomycetota; class Actinomycetes; order Micromonosporales; family Micromonosporaceae; genus Actinoplanes; species Actinoplanes digitatis. Next base: position 3,145,059 of record NZ_JACHNH010000001.1, read on the forward strand.
CGAGCTGGCCTTCGGCCGGCTGCTCGCCGATCCGCTGAACGCCGGGGTTGCGGCGCGGGAGGAGACTGGACTCCGAGCTACCGACGGAGGCGTCCCATGACCGGATCGACGGCGAGCGCGACGACCGGGCGCTGGTCGGCCCAGCTGATGTGGCTGCTGCCGCCGCTGTTCGAGCTTCCGTTCGCGGCCGCGCTCTGCTCCGGCATCCCCGAGGTGGCACACCAGGCGGCCTTCGGCTCGCCCGCCACCGAGGCGGTGCTGCTGCTGGCCCTGGTCGCCGCGGTGTGCGGCTTCGCGGCCGTCGCCCGCGGCACCGCCGGCGTCGCGCAGGCGGCCGTCGGCGGGCTGCTCTCGGTGGCCGCCGGGGCGGTTGCCGCGATCGGCGCGGGATTCCTGTCCGGCGGCGTGTTCCGGATGCTGGGCCTGCTGCTGGCGCACTCCGCGTTCTCGATCGCGATGCTGGCCCGCGCCACGCTGCGCCGCCCCGCCGAGGCTCAGTAGCGCCGCCGGGCCGTCAGGCCGGGCAGCAGGGACAGGCCCGCGATGACGGCGCCCGCGACCATCGCCAGGTAGCCGAGGACCAGGATCTCGGCGCCGCCGCCGAATGCCAGCGCGCCGAGCACCATCACGAAGGTGAGCAGCGCGGGCAGCGCGGTGAGCACCCAGGCCGCCGTCTTCTGCGCCGGGCTCCACCGCGGCGATCCGGAGACCAGCAGCAGCCCGGCGAGCGGGCAGACCACCGGCAGCACCACGGAACCCGCGGTGAGCAGCGCTATCCCCGCGTACTCGAGATGGCCGGAGGGCGCCGGTGCGGCCGGCGGCACCGGCAGGGGCGGGGCGGGCCGCCGCAGGTGGGCCGGGACCCGCCCGCGGCGGGCCGCGGCCGCGAGCGACTCGGGAGGGCCCAGCCGGGCCAGGATCTGCTGCGGGTCATCGATCGGATCGGCGGCCGAGGTCCGGCGCATCGCGATGTAGTCGGCGACGGTGGCCATCAGCTCGTCGCGCAGCCCCGGTTCGAGCTCCTCACTGGCGGCCCAGAGCGCGGCCAGGTAGTCCAGCACGAGGACGTCGGTGTGCACGAGCGGCGCCGTGTCGTAGTGGTGCGGTACGGACGTCATCGGAGTTCCCCCTGAGCTCGAGCGCGACAGTGCAGTCAGCATTCCGTCGCGCCGCCCGCGTCCACATCTGACGGGGGACCGAGATGCCACGCCGACCTCTGCCTTTCGGCCGATCCGCCGTCGGCCGGGTGTCCGTGAGCGATTACATGCTGTGAGCTGCCCCACAGCCCTGGGTTTCCCTTCACCCGATACCTCCGCGGCCGATGCACACACCATGGCCGACGACACCCGTTCATTCACACGCTACGTGTGGATCAACGGCGGTCTGGTCGTCGCGAGCCTGGTCTGGTACGTGCTGCACGCCACCGTCGGCGCGGGGCACGTGGCCATCGCCTACGTGGCCGCGCCGCTCGAGGGCTGCGTCGCCGTCGTCGCCCTGTTCGGCCTCTGGCGCACGGTGCGCGGCAACCCCGTCGCCCGCCGGTTCTGGCGCACCCTGCTGGCCGCCGCGGTCAGCATGACGCTCGGCTACGTGGTGATGGCCGTACACGCTGCGATCTACACGGTCGGCCCCATACCGCCGGACATGCCGCTCCCGGCCGCCGCGGCCATCGCCCTCGGCTTCACGCTCGCCATGTTCGCGGTCGGCCGGGTTCCCGTAGGCGCCGTCGGCACCGCCGAGCGCTGGCGGATGAACCTGGACCGCGCGCTCGCCTGCGTGTGCTGCGCGACGGTGCTCTGGCACTTCGGGTTCGCGGGAATGCTGACCTCCGACGAGCGGTGGAGCCCGCAGACCCTGTCCCTGATCGGCCTCGCCTTCCTGCTGACCATCTTCGGCCTCACCAAGGTCTCGTACCTCGGCGACGGCCCGGTCGACCGCACGGCGATACGGATGGTCGCCGTCGTGGGTCTGACCGCCGCCGGCGTCGCGGTGCTCGCCACCACCTTCGGGTACGAGGGCGGCGTCCCGTCGCAGGCCGTGGTGCTGCCGCTGGGGCCGGCGCTGCTGGTCCTCGCGGTCCGGACACAGGCCCGGGCCGCCCTCGGCCGCCGCCGGGCGTCGCGGCGGTCCTCGCCGCTGCTGCCCTACCTGTCGATCGGGGCGGTGGACCTGTGCCTGATCGCGATCGCCGTCGGCCCGCTGTACTGGCCGGGCCGGGTCACGCTGTCCGGCGCCGTGCTGATCAGCATCCTGGTCACGGTCCGCCAGTTCATGGCCTCCCGCGACAACCGGCGCCTGCTGCGCGACATCCGGGGCCAGGAGGAGCGGCTCCAGCACGAGGTCAGCCACGACGGCCTGACCGGCCTGGCGAACCGGGCCCGGTTCCGCGACGTGTTGCAGGCCGCCATCGCGGCCGAGCGGCCCGCGACCGTGCTCCTCGTCGACCTGGACGACTTCAAGACCGTCAACGACTCGCTCGGCCACGACGTCGGCGACCACCTGCTCGTCGCGGTGGCCGAGGTGCTCGCCGAGCAGTCCGGCGCCGACGCCCTGCCGGTGCGCGTCGGCGGCGACGAGTTCGCGGTGCTGCTCATCGGCGGGACGACGGTGGGGGAGACCGTCGCCCAGCGCATCCTCGACGCGCTGAGCCGGCCGATCAGCGAGCACCGGCTGCTCGTGCAGGCCAGCATCGGCATCGCGACGGTCGCGCCGGGTGCCACGGTCGACAGCGTGCTGCGCGACGCCGACGTCGCCATGTACGCGGCCAAGGAGCGCGGCAAGGCGGGCCACGTGCGCTACGTACCCGGGATGGAGGAGCCGGTCCTCGCGCACATCCAGCTCGGTGGCGAGATCCGCCGCGGCCTGGACGCGGGCGAGTTCCGGGTCGTGTACCAGCCGCTTGTCGCGCTCGGCACCGGCAGGATCGTCGGCGTCGAGGCGCTGGTGCGCTGGAACCACCCGATCCGCGGCACGGTGCCGCCGATCGAGTTCATCCCCGCCGCGGAGCGGACCGGCCTGATCGTCGAGCTGGGCCGCTTCGTGCTGCGCGAGACCTGCCGGCAGACCGCGGCCTGGCTGGCCGAGTTCGGCCCCGACGCGTTGCAGCGGCCGGCCGTCAACGTCTCGGCCCGGCAGCTGCACGACCCGGACTTCGTCGCCGACGTGCTGGCGGCGCTCGCCGACAACGGGCTGTCGACCGACCGCCTGGTGCTGGAGCTGACGGAGTCGGCGGTGCTGCGCGGCGGCCAGGTGTCGCAGACCCTGCACGAGCTCGACCGCCTCGGCATCAAGCTGGCCCTTGACGACTTCGGCACCGGGGAGTCGTCGCTGAGCCTGCTGCGCGCGTTCCCGGCCGCGATCGTCAAGCTGGACAAGTCGTTCGTCGACGGCATCGAGATCGACGACGCGAGCCCGTCGGCGCGCGACGCCCGCCAGGCGGTGGCCCGCGCGGTCGTCCAGCTGGCGGACGCGCTGGGGCTGGAGACGGTGGCCGAGGGTATCGAGAACGAGGCTCAGGTCGAGCAGCTGCGTGCCCTGGGCTACGTCTACGGCCAGGGGTATCACCTGGCCCGGCCGATGGCCGCCGGCGACTTCACCGCGCTGCTGGCGGCTCAGCGAGCGGACAGTCCGATGCGGACCTAAGCTCGGTCCATCAGGCGGCCCTACCCGGGCGAAGCACGCCGGAGCGGGCGATGTCCGGCGTGTCCACATCGGCCAGGCTCACGGCATTGGCGGGGACTTATGCAGGGCCGCAGCGAAACTTTTGCATATTTCGAAGATTCTTTCCGCGACTCCAGCGAAACAAGCCATTAACATCAGCAAGCGAACGACTTCGATGCAACAAAAGTGCTCCGGCGTGGCGCACGGCTGAGAAAGCCGCCGCCCGATCGGCCGCTTCCGCGCGCCCACGCCCAATCCCGCACCACCGACCGGGAGGCAGTGCAAGCGATGCAGAACGAGTCAACAGTCAGCCGCCGAAACCTACTGGGCGCCGCGGCGGCCGGTGCCGCCGCGATCGGCACCTCCGCCGTGCTCGCCTCGCCGGCCGCCGCCAAGGGCGGCCACGGGCCGTCCCGGGTGCCGCGTGACCAGATCAGCGTGCAGCTATACACCCTGCGCGACCAGCTCAACGTCGACCTCGACGGCACCCTGGCCCGGCTGGCCGAGATCGGCTACCGGCGGGTCGAGCACGCCGGCTTCGTCGGGCGCACCGCGGCGCAGTTCCGCGCCGCCCTGGACCGGGCCGGCCTGAAGGCGACCTCCGGGCACGTGGGCATCCCGCAGCCCTTCGACGCCGCGACCTGGCAGGCGGCGCTCGACAACGCGCACGTCGTCGGCAGCAAGTACATCGTGCACCCGTTCTTCGGCGTCGGCGCCGGCGGTGCGCCGATCCGCGACGGCGCGGTGTACCGGGCCTTCGCCAAGGACCTGAACCAGGCGGGCGCGCTCGCCCGCAAGGCCGGGCTCAGCTTCGGCTACCACAACCACCACAACGAGTTCGCCCGCCAGGACGGCGGCAGCCGCACTGGCTTCGACATCCTGACCAGCGAGACCGATCCCCGGCTCGTGCACCTCGAGGTCGACCTGTTCTGGGCGTTCCGCGGCGCCAGCGACCCGGTGGACCTGATTCACAAGCACCGCGGCCGGATCCGGCAGGTGCACGTCAAGGACCTGGCGCCCTCCGGCAGCTTCGCCGACCCGGGCCAGGGCCTCATCGACTTCGGGCGCATCTTCGCGCACTCCCGCGAGGCCGGCCTGGTCGAGTACATCGTGGAGCGCGACGACGCCGGCATACCGCCGCGGGTACCCGCCGACGCCCTGACCACGGCCGAGGTGGGCTTCCGCTTCCTCGACACCCTCCGGTTCTAAAGGGGTGAGCCGCATGAAGAGACTGCCCACCGCCGTCGCCGCCCTGGCACTGGTCGCGACCGCGCTGACGGTGCCGTCCGGCCCGGCCGCGGCGCAGGCCGCCGCGCCGCCGCCGGACTCCGATTTCCAGAAGGTGACCCTCAACGACTTCCCCGGCGAGCCGATCGCCCTGGCCGTGCTGCCCGACAAGCGGGTACTGCACACCGCGCGCAAGGGCGAGGTCCGCATCAACGACCCGAAGAGTGGCCGCAACATCCTCGCCGCAACGATCCCCGTCTACCAGCACGACGAGGAGGGCGTGCAGGGCGTCGCGATCGACGCCGACTTCGCGCGCAACAAGTGGGTCTACATCTACTACTCGCCGCCGCTGAACACGCCGGCCGACGACCCGGCGACGCCGTCGGTCAACGAGGGCAACGCGCCCGAGACGGGCACCGCCGCGGACTTCGCGCCGTTCAAGGGCGTGATGCGGCTGTCGCGCTTCAAGCTCAACGGCAACACGCTGTCGCTCGGCAGCGAACAGAAGATCATCGAGGTCGGCACCGACCGCGGCATCTGCTGCCACGTCGGCGGAAAGATCGACTTCGACGGACAGGGCAACCTGTACCTGTCGACGGGCGACGACACCAACCCGTTCGCCTCCGACGGCTACGTGCCGATCGACGAGCGGGCCAACCGCAACCCCGCCTTCGACGCGCAGCGCACCGCGGCCAACACCAACGACCTGCGCGGCAAGCTGCTGCGGATCAAGGTGCGGGCCAACGGCAGCTACACCATCCCGAGGGGCAACCTCTTCAAGCCGGGCACCGCGTACACCCGGCCGGAGATCTACGCGATGGGCCTGCGAAACCCGTTCCGGTTCGCGGTCGACAAGAACACCGGCGTGGTCTACGTCGGCGACTACTCGCCGGACGCGAACTCGCCGAACCCGGCACGTGGACCGGCCGGGCAGGGCCGCTGGATGGCCGTCGACAAGCCCGCCAACTACGGCTGGCCCTATTGCGTCTCGCCCGACCTGCCGTACATCGACTACGACTTCGCCACGCAGACCTCGGGCGCGCCGTTCAACTGCGCGGCGCCGGTCAACGAGTCGCCGAACAACACCGGCAAGCGCAGGCTCCCGCCGGTCGAGAAGGCCGAGGTCATCTACTCGTACGGCATGACGCCCGCGTTCCCCGAGCTCGGCACCGGCGGCATCGGGCCGATGGGCGGCCCGGCGTACGACTTCGACGCGCGCAACTCCTCCGCCACGAAGTGGCCGCGGTACTACGACGGCAAGCCGCTGTTCTACGAGTGGACCCGCGACTACGTCAAGGGCTTCACCCTCGGCCCGGCCAACCAGGTCACCTCGATCGAGTCCGTGCTGCCCTCGTTCGTCTTCGACAACCCGATGGACCTCGAGTTCGGTCCGGACGGCTCGCTGTACGTGCTCGAGTACGGCGACGGCTTCTTCTCCGAGAACCCGGACGCCCAGCTGGCCCGCATCGACTTCGTGCGCGGCAACCGGACGCCGATCCCGCGCGTCTCGGCGACGCCGACAAGCGGCGCGGCCCCGCTGACCGTCACCTTCTCCAGCGCCGGCACGACCGACCCGGACGGTGACAGCCTGCGGTACGCGTGGGACTTCAACGGCGACGGTGTGGTCGACTCCCGCGCGCCGAACGCGGTCTACACGTTCACCCAGAACGGCAACTACCGGCCGACGCTGAAAGTCACCGATCCGACGGGTCGCTGGGCGTCGGCGGAGGTCATTCTTCCGGTGGGCACGCTCGCGCCGGTCGTCACCCTCGTGTCACCCAGCGAGGGACAGCCGTTCGAGTTCGGTGACACGGTGAACTTCCAGGTCAGCGTCGTCGACGACCAGCCGGTCGACTGCACGAAGGTCACTGTCACCTACATCCTGGGTCACGCGCAGCACGGCCACCCGCTGTCCACGGCGGCCGGCTGCACCGGCTCGATCACCACGTTCATCGACGGCGGCCACGCCGGCGCCGATGACCTGACCGCGGTGTTCGTCGCGGAGTACACCGACTCCGGCACCCCGCCGCAGAGCGGCTCGGACCAGGTCGTCCTGACCCCGTCCGCGGGCTGATCCACCCGGACGGCCGAGGTCACCGCCCGTCACTCACGGCGGTGACCTCGGCCGTTTGCCGCCCGCCCGGCCGCGGATTGCGCCACCCTGGTGGTCGTGGCGACGCACCAGGAGCAGTGGTGGGCGCAGTTCCTCGAAGCGTCGGACCACTTCGACGCCGCCTACCTGGTCGAGGGCATCGGCGACCTCCTCGCCCCGCACATCGGGTACCCGCTGCTGCGCCGCGAGGTGGAGCTCGCCACGGACAGCGTGGTACGCCACCTGGAGCGCCCCGGCATCACCGAACGGGCCGAGCTGGCCGAGAAGGCCACCGAGCGCCTGGCCCGGACCCTCGAGCGGATGACCGACAGCGCGACGGGAGCGGAGATCTCCACGGCCGAGGCGGCCACCGTCGCCCTGGCCCTGCGCGGCGAGTACGCCGCGGCGGCCGCGGCGGCCGAGCCGGTGGTCGGCACCGTGAAGCTCCAGAAGCTGTTCGTGACGGCGCTGCGCCTGGAGCGCTTCGACGTCCCGATGGCCCTGCGCCTGCTGGACGGCGGCCAGCAGCCCGCGGACGCGGTGCGCTCGGGGCACCTGCTCGGCAAGTACGGGTGGTGGCCGTCCTGGCTGCTGCGCGTCGTCACCGAGCGGGCCCTGGCGGGCCACCTGGACCAGGAGACGGTCGTCGCGCTGGACCGCTGCGCGTATGCGGAGCTCACCCCGCTACAGGCGAACCTGGCCCGCAAACTGCTCAGCGGCAACCCGGACATCATCGACACGGCGGCGCAGCGAATGGTGAGCCTTGGCGAGGCGGAGGCGGCGGCGGCACTCCGCGAGGGCGACATCAATGCCGTCGCACTGACCGCGCGCCTCATTTCCAGCTGACGTACGTACGTAGGATACATATCGGCCGAATGGCCGACCGCAGCGGTGGCATGCGTGTTTTGTGACTCACAGTATTGCTGTTGTTACAGTGTCGGGCATGCCGAGATGGATGGACAATCCCGCTGGTCGGCTGGGTGCGTTCCTTGAGTCATTGCACAGTCGAAATGGCGATAAAACCGTCGGTGAAGTACTGGGATTGGCGGAGGACGCCGATGAGCCGTTCGCGGTCGCACTCAGAGTTCTGGAGATCGGGCGCCTGGCGCGGGCGACCCGGTCGTCGGTGGAGGCCCTGCCCGACGAGGAGGATCCGGCCTTCCTGCTACAGCACTTCCACCAGGTGGAGGCGCTCGTCAAGCGGCTGACCGACGACGTGGTGATGGCTGCCGCCACCTATGCGCCCACGGATCTGTTCGCCGCCAAATTCATTGTTCCGGTGCCGTTGGACGGTGCGGCGTTGTTCGGACTGGAGGCGGCCTCGAGGGCGCTTCACCGATGCTGCCCCGAACCGGCGATCGGCCCCGAGCACCTGGATTCATTGATCCATGACGTCCGCGAATTGATTGATTCGGTGACCGGCAGCCCGGCGCTGTCCGCGGACGCAAAGACATTTCTCGTCCGCCGCCTGCGCGACATAGAAACCGCGCTGCTGGGGTCGCGGATCACCGGATCAGTCGATCTTGAAGACGCGTTGGATTGTCTTACCGGCGCATTCGTGAGGCGCGAGGATATTAGGGAACCCGGCCTACTGGGAAAGATCAATACCTTTTTCCAGCGGCTGGTGCTCGCGGCGCAGGGCGCGGAGAGCATCGCCGGCGCGACGACCTCGACCGTCGGCGCGATCGAGGCCATCGCCCGGTTCCAGGGCGGTCAGTAGGGGGACGGGCCCGGCCGACGGGGGGCGGCCGGGCCCGTCGATCGAGGACGGGTGGCTATGCGCCGCCCGCGTTCAGCGTCACGGTCTGCGGCTGGAACGCCGCGCCGGTCACGTCGATGCCCGCCGCCTTCGCCTGCTCCAGCGCCTGCTGGATGTAGTCGTTGGTGTAGGCGAGGCCCTCCGGCTGCTTGGTCAGCACGGTGTCGCCGGTCTGGTTCTTCGTGTTCATCGACAGCTCGACCGTCTGCTTCCAGTCCGCCTCGCCGACCAGGCCGACGCCGGCCGCCGACGGCCAGATCAGCTTGTTCACCTCGTTCATCTGCCAGAGCTGGTGGCTCTTGCCGAGCTTGGAGCCCTTCTTCACCACCAGGTCGCGGCACTCCTCCGGGTTGTCGCGGCAGTACGCCCAGCCCTTGACGGTGCCGAGCAGGAACTTCACCGTCTGCTGCTGGTAGGCCGGGTCGCTGAGCTTGCCGGTGTTGGCCCACACCGCGTCCTGGAGCATGGAGGTGCCGACCGTCTTCCAGTCGATGACGGTGAAGTCCTCCGGCGTGTACAGCTTGCCCGTCGCGGGGTTCTTGGCCTCCAGCAGCTGGGCGTACTCGTTGTAGCTCATCGCCTGCGCGAGGTCGATCTCCTTCTTGAGCAGCGCCTGCATGTCGAACTGCTGCTGCACCAGCGTGACGTCCTTGCCTGGGTTGAGCCCGGCGCCGGTCATGCCCGCGAACAGCTCGAACTCGTTGCCGAAGCCCCAGTTGCCGACCTTGCGGCCCTTGAAGTCCGCCGGGCCGGTGATCCCGCTCTCCTTGAAGGCCACCTGGTACGTGCCGGAGCGGGCGAAGATCTGGCCGACGTCGGTGATCGCCGCGCCCTGCTCGCGCGAGGCGAGCGCCTTGGGCACCCAGGCGATCGCGTAGTCGGCCTTGCCCTGCGCCAGCACGGTCTGCGGCACGATGTCCACGCCGCCCTCGAGCAGTTGCACGTCGAGGCCCTGCTCGGCGTAGAAGCCCTTGTCGACGGCGGCGATGTAGCCGGCGAACTGGGACTGGAAGAACCACTGGAGTTGCAGCTTGATCGGGGTCCGGGCGCCGCTCGCGCCGGGTGCCGGGGTCGACGGGGTGTCGGCGGTGCCGCATCCCGAGGCGATGAGTATCGCCGCGAGCGACGCGGCGGACAGGAGTCGGAATCTTCTCACTGGGCATCCTCCACATGGGTCAGGAGATGAGCCGGGTTTTCCAGGGCATGGCGAGCCGCTCCAGCAGGAGCGTCGATAGGTAGAAGACGAGTCCGAGCAGGCAGGCGCCGACCACGAAGGCCCAGGCACGGGAGTAGGCGGTGAACGCGGCGGCGGAGGTGATCCGCGAGCCGAGCCCGTTCTGGAGGCCGCCGAAGTACTCGGCGACGACCGCCGCGATGACGGCCAGCGACGACGCCTGTCGCAGGCCGGTGAAGACGAAGGGCAGCGCGCCGGGCAGCCGGACCAGCCGGGTGAACGTCCAGCCGCCCGCGGCGTAGCTGGTCATCAGCTCCCGGTGGGTCGGGTCGACCTCGCGCAGGCCGCGCAGCGTGTTGATGAAGACGGGGAAGAACGCGATGATCCCGGCTACCAGGCGGCGCGGGACGCTCGAGGTCGACTCGAACATGTTGTTGAGGATCGGGGCGAGCGCGATGATCGGCAGCGCGTTGAGCACCGCCGCGAGGGGGACGGAGACCTCGGACAGCGGCCGGAAGCGGCTCGCGGCCATCGCCGCGAGGACCCCGGCGATCGTGCCCCAGGCCAGGCCGATGAGCGCGTTGAGGCCGCTGGCCAGCGCGGCGTCCCAGACGTTGCCGCGCTGGGCGACCAGCTCGTGGCCGATCGCGGACGGCGCCGGCAGGATGAACGGCGCGATCCGGCCGAGCGAGACCACCAGCTCCCAGGCGACCAGGGCGACGATGCCCACCACGATCGGCGGGGCGATGCGCAGCACCTGTCTCACGGCGTCGCCGCCGGGATCTCGCCGGGTTCGCGCAGCGCGCGGCGGACCGCCGTGATCGCCTCGAAGAAGGCGGGCGACTGCCGGGCCGCGTCGTCGCGCACCGGCAGGTCGATGGGCACGGTGGCGGCGATCCGGCCCGGCCGCGGCGACATCACCACGACCCGGTCGGACAGGAAGACCGCCTCCGGGATGGAGTGCGTGACGAAGACCGTGCTGGTGCCGGTCTTCGTGCAGATCGCCAGCAGCTCCGCCTGTAGCCGCTCGCGGGTCATCTCGTCGAGCGCGCCGAACGGCTCGTCCATCAGCAGCAGCGGCGGGTGCACGGCCAGGGCCCGGGCGATGGCGACCCGCTGCTGCATGCCGCCGGAGAGCTGCGCCGGGTAGTGCCGGGCGAAGTCGGCCAGCCCGACCAGCGCCAGCATCTCGGCGGCGCGGGCGCGGCGCTCGGCCCGTGAGGCGCCGCGCAGCTCAAGCGGGAGCTCGACGTTGCGCTGCACGGTCCGCCACTCGAAGAGCCCGGCCTGCTGGAACGCGATGCCGTACTCCTGGTCGAGCCGGGCCTTCGCGGCCGGCTTGCCGGCGACCTCGACCGTGCCGCTGGTGGCCGGGATCAGGTCGGCGATCAGCCGCAGCAGGGTGCTCTTCCCGCAGCCGGACGGGCCGATCAGCGAGACGAACTCGCCCTGCGCGATGGTCAGGTCGATGTCGGTCAGGGCGGTGACCTCGTCCGGCCGGCCGGCGTTGAAGACCTTGGTGACCCCGGCCAGGGAAACGGCGCTCACATCGTCACCACCGAGACGCGGTCGCGGTGGCGCATCAGCGGCAGCTCCATGAGCGCGACCAGGCCCGCGACGACGAGGCCGAGCAGGGCCGCGCCGAACATGGCGGTGTACACCTTCGCCGGATCCGAGGTGGCCTCCCGGGAGTACTCGATGATGAGCCGGCCGATGCCGCCGCGCGTACCGGTGGAGATCTCGCCGACCACCGCGCCGACGACGGCGGCCGCGCCGGCCAGCCGCAGCGCGGGGAACAGGTAGGGCAGCGACGCCGGCAGGCGGAGCTTGACCAGGGTCCGCCACCAGCCGGCGGCGTAGCTGCGCATCAGCTCGACCCCGGCCGCCGGCGGCGACTGGAGGCCGCGCAGCATGCCGACCGCGACGGGGAAGAACGCGAGGTACGCGGCGATGACCGCCACCGTCATCCAGTCCTGCCAGGGATAGGGCCCGAACGACAGGTTCCCGCTCCAGCCGGCGATCAGCGGCGCGAGGGCGACAAGCGGCACCGTCTGCGACAGGATCACGTAGGGGAGCAGGCCGCGCTCCACGATCCGGAACCGTTGCATGGCGATCGCCAGCAGCAGGCCGATCGTCGCGCCGGCGACGAACCCCACGGCGGTGACGCCGAGCGTGAAGAGGCTTCCGCTCAGCACCACCTGCCAGACCGGCCGGCCGCCCGCGAGCTCCGGGCGGCCGAGCCGGCTGAGCATGTCCCACACGTGCGGCATCGACAGGTCGTCGGCCCGGGGCAGGATCCGCACACCGAACAGCACGGTCCCGTCCGGGTTGCCGACCGCCTTGTAGCCCTCCCAGAGGGCGGCCAGCACGACCAGACCGATCACGGCGCTCAGCAGGCGTCTCACGACATGACCGGAATGATCTTTTCACCGTACGCCCGCAGCGTCGCCTCCTTGTCGTCGTGTTGCAGGTAGAGCGCGAACTGGTCGACGCCGAGGGCCCGCAGCTCCTCGAGCCGCTTCAGGTGGTTCTCGATCGGGCCGAGGATGCAGAACCGGTCGACCACCTCGTCGGGCACGAACGTGGTGTGCGAGTTGCCGGCCCGGCCGTGCTCGGCGTAGTCGTAGCCGTCCCGGCCCTTGATGTAGTCGGTGAGCACCTGCGGCACGGCGCCGGTCGCGCCGTAGCGCGCGACGATGTCGGCGACGTGGTTGCCGACCATGCCGCCGAACCACCGGGTCTGCTCGCGCTGGTGCGCGATGTCGTCGCCGACGTAGGCCGGCGCCGCGACGCAGAACTTGACGGCGGCCGGGTCGCGGCCCGCCCGTTCGGCGGCCTCCCGGACCGTCCTGATCATCCAGGCCGCGATGTCCGGGTCGGCCAGTTGCAGGATGTAGCCGTCGCCGACCTCGCCGGCCACGGCGAGGGCCTTCGGGCCGTACGCCGCGACCCACACGTCCAGCCGGCTCTCCGGCGCCCAGGCGAACTGGAGCTCCTGCCCGCGAAGTGACACCGTCTCCCCGCTGGCCAGGCCCTTGATGACGCCGATGCTCTCGCGCATCCGCGCGAGGGTGTCCGGCTGCAGGCCAAGCACCCGCAGCGCCGAGTCGCCGCGCCCGATGCCGCAGATCGTGCGGTTGCCGTACATCTCGTTGAGGGTGGCGAACTGCGACGCGATGACCGTCCAGTCCCGGGTGCCCGGGTTGGTGACCATCGGGCCGACGATCACCCGCCGGGTGTCGGCGAGGATCTTGCTGTAGATGACGAATGGCTCCTGCCACAGCACGTGTGAGTCGAACGTCCACACGTGGCTGTAGCCCAGGTCCTCTGCCTTCTTCGCCCACTCGACCACGTCCATCGCGGGCGGGTCGCATTGCAGAACGACTCCGATGTCCATGCCTCACCGCACTTTCGGGAAGCCGAGGTCGACCTCCGAGGTGGCCGGGTCCGGCCAGCGGGAGGTGACGACCTTGCTCCGGGTGTAGAACTGGATGCCCTCCGGGCCGTACATGTGCAGGTCGCCGAAGAGCGAGGACTTCCAGCCGCCGAAGCTGTAGTACGCGACCGGCACCGGCACCGGCACGTTGACGCCGACCATGCCGCAGTTGACGTCGTACTGGAACCGCCGGGCGGCGCCGCCGTCGCGGGTGAAGATCGCCGTACCGTTGCCGAACTCGTTGTCGTTGACCAGCTCCAGCGCCTCCTCGTACGTGTCGGTGCGCACCACCGACAGCACCGGGCCGAAGATCTCGTCGGTGTACAGCGGCGAGTCCGTCGGCACCTTGTCGACGAGCGAGGCGCCGAGGAAGAAGCCCGGCCCGTCGCTGATCGGCGCGTCCCGGCCGTCGACGACGACGTCGGCGGTGCCGGCGGCGGCCAGGTAACCCGCCACCTTGTCGCGGTGCTCGCGGCTGATCAGCGGGCCCATCTCGGCGGACGGGTCGCTGGCCGGGCCGACCGCGATCCGGCCGATCCGGTCCCGGATCGCCGCGACGAGCGGATCGCCGACCGCGCCGACGGCCACCACGACCGAGACCGCCATGCAGCGCTCGCCGGCCGAGCCGTAGCCGGCGCTGACCGCGGCGTCCGCGGCCGAGTCGACGTCCGCGTCCGGGAGCACCACCATGTGGTTCTTCGCGCCGCCGAGCGCCTGCACCCGCTTGCCGGCCCGGGTGCCCTGCTCGTAGATGCTCTTCGCGACCGGCGTCGAGCCGACGAAGCTCAGCGCCTGCACGTCCGGGTGGGCGATCAGCGTCTCGACGGCCTCCCGGTCGCCCTGCACGACGTTGAACGCGCCGTCGGGCAGCCCGGCCTGGCGCAGCAGGTCGGCCAGCATCAGCGAGACGGACGGGTCCTTCTCGCTCGGCTTGAGCACGAACGTGTTGCCGCAGACCAGGGCGTTGCAGAACATCCACATCGGCACCATGGCCGGGAAGTTGAACGGCGTGATGCCGGCGACCACCCCGAGCGGCTGGCGGATCGAGTAGACGTCCACGCCGGACGAGGCCTGCTCGCTGTAGCCGCCCTTGAGCAGGTGCGGCGCGCCCGCGGCGAACTCGATGTTCTCCAGACCGCGGGCCAGCTCGCCGCCCGCGTCCGCGACGGTCTTGCCGTGTTCCTGGCTGACCAGCGACGCGATCTCCTTGCGGTTCGCGTCGACGAGTTCCCGGAACCGGAACATGACCTCGGAGCGGCGCGACAGCGACGCCGCCCGCCAGTCGGGGAAGGCCCGCGCGGCGGACGCGACGGCCCGCGCGGTCTCGTCCGCGGTCGCCGCCACGACGTACGCCTGCTGCTCGCCGGTTGCCGGGTCCCAGACCGGCAGCCGCCGGTCGCCGCCGCCGGAGACGGCGGCGCCGTCGAGCCAATGTTTGATCTCACGCATGTGACCCCCTAGACCAGGTAGTCCGAAAGTCCGCGGCGGATGTACCGGCCGTGACCCTTTCGTCCCTTGTACTCATTGCCCTGCACGACGACGGTGCCGCGGGAGATGACCGTGTCGACCTTCCCGGCGATCTCCCAGCCCTCCCAGGCCGAGTAGTCCATGTTCATGTGGTGGGTGGACGCGCTGATCCGGGTCCGCCCGCTCGGGTCGTAGAGCACGATGTCGGCGTCGGAGCCGGGCGCGATGATGCCCTTGCGCGGGTACATGCCGAACATCCGCGCCGGCGTCGTCGCGATCGTCTCGACCCAGCGGGCCAGCGACAGCTTCCCGTCGACCACGCCCTGGTACAGCAGGTCGACGCGGTGCTCGACGCTGCCGATGCCGTTCGGGATCTTGGAGAAGTCGCCGAGCCCCAGCTCCTTCTGGTCCTTCATGCAGAAGGGGCAGTGGTCGGTGGAGACCACGGCGAGGTCGTTGGTGCGCAGGCCCCGCCACAGGTCGGCGCGGTGGCTCTCGTGCTTGCTGCGCAGCGGCGTCGAGCAGACCCACTTGGCGCCCTCGAAGCCGGGCGCGCCGAGCTGGTCCTCCAGCGTCAGGTAGAGGTACTGCGGGCAGGTCTCGGCGAAGACGTTGCGGCCGGTGTCCCGGGCCGCCGCGACCTGTTCGAGCGCCTTGCTCGCGGACAGGTGCACGATGTACAGCGGGCAGTCGGCGGCCACGCTGGCCAGCCAGATCGCCCGGCTGGTCGCCTCGGCCTCGAGCTCCTGCGGCCGGGTGACGCCGTGGTAGTACGGGTCGGTCTCGCCGCGCTCCAGGGCCTGCTTGACCAGGACGTCGATAGCGGGACCGTTCTCCGCGTGCATCATGATCATGGCGCCGTTGTCGCGCGCCTTCTGCATCGCCCGCAGGATCTGCCCGTCGTCGCTGAGGAACACCCCCGGGTACGCCATGAAGAGCTTGAAGCTGGCGATGCCCTCGTCGTTGACCAGCTGATCCATGGCCTTGAGCGCCTCGTCCGTCACGCCGCCCAGGATCATGTGGAAGCCGTAGTCGATGTGGCAGTTGCCCTCGGCCTTGGCGTGCCACGCGGCCAGGCCGTCCTGCACCACCTCGCCGTAGCGCTGCACGGCGAAGTCGATGATCGTGGTGACCCCGCCGAAGGCCGCCGCCCGGGTGCCGGTGTCGAACGTGTCGCTGGCGGCCGTGCCGCCGAACGGCAGCTCCATGTGGGTGTGCGCGTCGACCGCGCCGGGGATCACGTACTTGCCGGTGGCGTCGATGGTCTCGACACCCTCCGGCCCGCGGCCCGGTGCGAACACCGCCGCGATGGTCTCGCCGTCGACGAGCACGTCGGCCGCGGCGGCGCCGGTCGGGCCGACGACCGTCCCGCCCTTGATCAGGTAGCTCGTCATCACGGTGCCACCAGCCCGTCGTAGCTGTCGGGGCGGCGGTCGCGGTAGAACGCCCACCGGTCGCGGACCGTGGCCAGCAGGTCCATGTCCAGGTCGCGGACGATCAGCTCCGGGTTGTGCGTGTCGCCGACCTCGCCGACGAACTTGCCCTCGGGGTCCACGAAGTACGACTGGCCGTAGAAGTCGTTGTCGCCGAGCTCCTCGATGCCGGTCCGGTTGATCGCCCCGACGAAGTACTCGTTCGCCACCGCGCTGGCCGGCTGCTCCAGTTGCCACAGGTACGACGACAGGCCGCGGCTGGTCGCCGACGGGTTGAAGACGATCTGCGCGCCGTTCAGGCCGAGTGCGCGCCAGCCCTCGGGGAAGTGCCGGTCGTAGCAGATGTAGACGCCGACCTTGCCGACCGCGGTGTCGAACACCGGGTAGCCCAGGTTGCCCGGGCGGAAGTAGAACTTCTCCCAGAAGCCCTTGACCTGGGGGATGTGGTGCTTGCGGTACTTGCCGAGGTAGCTGCCGTCCGCGTCGAGCACCGCGGCGGTGTTGTAGAGGACACCGGGCTGCTCCTGCTCGTACATCGGCAGGACCATCACCATGCCGAGCTCGGCCGCGAGAGCCTGGAAGCGCTCGGTGGTGGGGCCGGGGATCGACTCCGCGTACTCGTAGTAGGCCGCGTCCTGCACCTGGCAGAAGTAGGGGCCGTAGAACAGCTCCTGGAAGCAGATCACCTTCGCACCCTGGGCCGCGGCTTCCCGGGCGTACGCCTCGTGTGCCTTGATCATCGATTCCTTGTCGCCCGTCCAGTTGGTCTGGACGAGGGCGGCCCGGATGACATTGCTCATGGATCGTGCCTCCTCTGTTCGGTGGCGTGGGTCACCCCACGATTGTGATCGTCCGTCCACCGTCTGTCATCGTCACCAGCTCATCGCTTGACATCATGGGTCGATGAGGTAGGACACTAATGACACAACTTCAGGCGGACAATCACTCGCCTGTTATCAAATGTTTCGGAGACGTAATTTGCTGTTGGGGCTTATCGCGGGCGCGGTGGACGACCGCAGCGCTCGGGGCATCGCCGCGGCCGTCGGCCGCCTGGTCACCTCGGGTGATCTGCCGGTCGGCGCACGGCTGCCGACGGTGCGCGATGTCGCCCGGGCGCTCGGGGTCAGCCCGACCACCGTGAGCGAGGCCTGGCGCGGCCTGGCCCGGGCCGGGGCGATACAGACCCGCGGCCGGTCGGGCTCCTTCGTCAGCGTCCCGGTCCTGGCACGCCAGCGCCTCCGGTACGCGCAGCTGGGCAGCCTGCTGCCCGGGGTCGTGCGCGACCTCTCCACCGGCGTACCCGACTACGAACTGCTGCCGAGTCTCGCCGAGTCGATGAAGCGCGTCGGCGATGCGCGGCTCACCACGAGTTACCTCGAGGGGCCCGTGTTGCCGCCGTTGGAGACGGTGCTACGGCAGCGCTGGCCGTACCCGGTGGAGCGGTTGACCGTTGTCGACGGCGCGCTCGACGCGCTCGACCGGGTGACCGCCGCCCTGGTCCGCTTCGGCGACCACGTCCTGGTCGAGAGCCCGGCCTTCCCGCCGGTGCTCGACCTGCTCGAGGCCGTCGGCGCGACGGTGGTCGGCGTGCCGGTCGACGATCAGGGCATGTGCCCGGAGGCGCTCGGCGCGGCGCTGCGCGAGTACGACCCGGTGGCGGTCTACCTCCAGCCGCGGGCGCAGAACCCGACCGGCGTCAGCCTCACCGCGCGGCGGGTCGCCGAGCTGGCGGACGCGCTGGCCGCGTACCCGGAGGTCACGATCGTCGAGGACGACCACGCCGGCGACATCGCGACCGCGCCACCGGTCAGCCTCGGCACCCGGCTGCCGGACCGGACCGTGCACGTGGCCGGCTTCTCCAAGAGCCACGGCCCCGACCTGCGGTTGGCCGCCCTCGGCGGCCCGGCCGCGCTGATCGCGGCGGTGGCCGACCGCCGCCTGCTGGGGCCGGGCTGGTCCAGCCGGCTGCTCCAGGCCGTCCTGCTCGACCTGCTCACGTCCGAGCCCGCGATCGCGCAGGTCACCGCGGCCCGCGACGCCTACGCCCGGCGCCGCGCCGCGATGCTGTCCGCGCTCGCCGCCCGCGGCGCCACCGCCGTCGCCGCGGACGGCATCAACCTCTGGCTGACCGTCGAGGATCAGCAGATGGCGATGCTCGCGCTCGCCGCGCACGGCATCGCCGTCGCGCCCGGCGCGCCCTTCGAGGTCACCCCGCTCGGCAGCGACCACGTCCGGGTGACCGTCGGACTGATCCGCGACGACTTCGACTCCCTTGCCGAGATTCTCGCCTCCGCCGCCGGCGCCACCGCGCGCGGCAGCGGCCATCGTTCCCGCCCGCACCCGCCGGGCTGGCGCTAGCTCATTTGGAGGACCCCGTGACCGATGACCTGCTCGCCCGCCACCAGGCCGTGCTGCCGTCCTGGGTGACGACCTATTACGGCGACGACGCGATCGAGCTCGTGAGCGGCTCCGGCCGGCGCGTGACCGACGCGAACGGGCGCACCTACCTGGACTTCTTCGGCGGCGTGCTCACCAACATGCTCGGCTACGACGTCGCCGAGGTGCGCGAGGCGGTCGAGCGGCAGATCGCCACCGGCATCGTGCACAGCTCGACGCTGTACCTGATCCGCAAGCAGGTCGAGCTCGCCGAGAAGATCGCCCGGGTCTCCGGCATCGCCGACCCGCGTGTCTTCTTCACCAACTCGGGCACCGAGGCGAACGAGGCGGCGCTGCTGTTCACCACCAACCACCGCCGCTCCAACCAGATCCTGGCGATCCGCAACAGCTACCACGGCCGGTCGTTCGCGGCGATGGCGATCACCGGGCACCGCAGCTGGTCGGCGAGCGCGCTGAGCCCGGTGACGGTGTCCTGGCTCAACTCGGGCGACCGGCTCCGCGGCCGGATGAAGGGCCTGTCCGACGCCGATCACATCGAGGCGGCGGTCGAGGACCTGCGCGAGGTGCTGGCGACCACCACCTCGGGCGACGTGGCCGCGCTGATCGCCGAGCCGATCCAGGGCGTCGGCGGCTTCGTGCACGCGCCCGACGGCCTGCTCGGCGCGCTGAAGAAGGAGCTCGACAACCACGGCATCCTGCTCATCGCCGACGAGGTGCAGACCGGCTGGGGCCGCACCGGCGACCACTTCTGGGGCTACCAGGCGCACGACGTGCAGCCGGATCTGATCACCTTCGCCAAGGGCATCGGCAACGGCTTCGCCCTGGCCGGGGTGGTCGGCCGCGCGGAGCTCGTGAACGCGGTGCCGGCGACGAGCTTCTCCACCTTCGGCGGCAACCCGGTCTCGACGGCGGCGGGCATCGCGGTCCTGGACTACGTCCTGGACCACGACCTGCAGGCGAACGCCAAGCGCACCGGCAAGATCCTGCTCGACGGCCTGCGCGAGGCGGTGGCGGACACGAAGATCGTCGCGGAGGTACGCGGCCGCGGCCTGATGATCGGCGTCGAGTTCGTCCGCCCCGGCACGACGGACCCGGACCCCTCGTCGACGATGCGCGTCTTCGACGGGTGCCGCCGTGGCGGCCTGCTGGTCGGCAAGGGCGGCCTGTACGGCAACGTCCTGCGCATGGGCCCGCCGCTGACGCTCACCGACGACGAGGCCCGCGAGGGCCTGGGGATCCTGGTGGACGCGATCCGCGCGGCGGACGCCGAGGCGTTCTGAGCGCCCCGGGGGCCGGCGCGAGCCGGCCCCCGCCGCACCGGTGAGTGACCCTGTGGTGACCCCTGGGCAGGTTCGGGTGTGATGTCGGCGCAGATTCCGATGTGTTACCCGCCGGCCTCTTTTCCTTATTGATCTGTACAGCCACTATCTGCGTGTGACACACACATCCGTGATATTGGCCCTCGTGGTCGTCACCGCGCTCGGGTTCGACTTCACGAACGGATTCCACGACACCGCCAACGCGATGGCCACCTCCATCGCCACCGGTGCGCTCAAGCCGAAGGCGGCCGTCGCCCTCTCCGGCGTCCTCAATCTCATCGGGGCGTTCCTGTCCGTCGAGGTCGCGCTGACCGTGACGAACGCCGTCGTGAAGATCCAGAGCTCGAGCGGGGCGCCCCGGCCCGAGCTGCTCGCCGACGGCGGGTCCGCGCTGCTGCTGATCGTGCTCGCCGGCCTGGTCGGCGGCATCGTCTGGAACCTGCTGACCTGGCTGCTCGGGCTGCCGTCCAGCTCCTCGCACGCCCTGTTCGGCGGCCTGATCGGCGCCACCGTCGCGGGTCTCGGCTGGGCCGGCGTCAACTGGAACGGCGACGGCAGCAAGCTCGACGGCGTCGTCGGCAAGGTGATCCTGCCGGCCTTCATGTCGCCGGTCATCGCCGGCGTGGTCGCCGCGACCGGCACCTGGCTGATCTACCGGGTCACCGCCGGGATGGCGGAGCGGTTCACCCGGCACGGCTTCCGCTGGGGCCAGATCGGCGGCGCCTCCCTGATCTCGCTCGCGCACGGCACCAACGACGCGCAGAAGACAATGGGCGTCATCACGCTCGCGCTGATCGCGGCGGGCGACTGGACCGACACCGGGAACATCCCGTTCTGGGTGAAGGCCGCCTGCGCCGTGGCGATCGCGCTCGGCACCTATCTCGGCGGCTGGCGGATCATCCGTTCCCTCGGCAAGGGCCTCGTCGAGATCGCGCCGCGGCAG
The DNA here is from genome assembly GCF_014205335.1 of Amorphoplanes digitatis. Classification (NCBI taxonomy): domain Bacteria; kingdom Bacillati; phylum Actinomycetota; class Actinomycetes; order Micromonosporales; family Micromonosporaceae; genus Actinoplanes; species Actinoplanes digitatis. The sequence continues at coordinate 3,165,966 of NZ_JACHNH010000001.1, forward strand.
GGCCTGGCCGCCGACTCCACGTCGGCGACGGTCATCCTCGCCTCGAGCCACCTCGGCTTCGCGCTCTCCACCACGCACGTGGCGACCGGCTCGATCCTCGGCTCGGGCGTCGGGCGCCCCGGCGCGCAGGTGCGCTGGCGGGTGGCCGGCCGGATGTTCGCGGCGTGGCTGATCACGCTGCCCGCGGCCGCGATCGTCGGCGCGCTGATGTGGTGGATCGGCAACGTGCTCGGCGGCGGCCTGGTCGGCTCGACCGTCGTCTTCGTGATCCTGCTGGTCCTGGCGGCGCTGATGTACCTGCGGTCGCGCCGGATCCGGGTGGACCACCACAACGTCAACGACGCCTGGGAGGGCGACCCGGTCGCCGCGCCCGCGGCCGAGGCGTCGCCCGCCGCCGAGTCCGTGCCCGTCCGCGCGGCGACCTGAGAGGAACCGGCATGCACAACCTGGGATTCGCCCTCGCGGGCGCCTGGAAGGTCCTGCTCGCGAGCGTCCTGCTCGGCGCCGGCCTGCCGATCCTGTTCGCGCTGGGCGTCCGGGCCCTGGCGTACGGCGCGGGCGGCGACGCCGAGCCGGGCGTGCCCGGGCCGCCGCCCCGCCGGATCGGCACGGTGACCGGCTATCTCCTGTTCGGGATCGTGGTGCTGGGCGTCCTGCTGGGTATCGCCTACATCGTGGCCGGCGGCTTCGGCAAGACGCTGAGCTTCCAGCACTTCCATCCGGCGATCGTGGACAAGTAGCGGCAACCCATGACCGATCTGCGTACCAACTTCATGACCCGTGCCGTCGAGTGGCTGCGGGCCGGCTATCCGGCGGGCATCCCGCGCCAGGACTACGTCGCGCTGCTCGGCGTGCTGCGGCGCCGGATGACCGAGGACGAGGTCCGGCAGATCGCGGTCGACCTCGCGGACCAGTCGGTGCTGGCCGGCGACGACCCGATCAGCACCGAGGACATCGAGCAGATGATCAGCGCGTCGCTGCTCCAGGAGGCCACCCCGGAGGACGTGGTCCGGGTCTCGGCCCGGCTCGCCACCGGCGGCTGGCCGCTGGTGGACCCGCCCACCGCCGAGTGATCCGCGGCTGGGATGTGGCGGCGGTCACATTCGGCGGGTTAGGCTCGCCGGGTGTCACCGTGGGAGATGGTGAGCTGATCATGTCCGGCCCCAAGACGGTACGGACCGGCGCCAGTGTCGGCGACTTCCTGGCCGCCGTGCCGGACCCGAAGCGCCGCGCGGACGCCCAGGCCGTCTGCGCGCTGATGGCGCAGGCCACCGGGGTGGCGCCGGAGATGTGGGGCCCCGCCATCGTGGGCTTCGGCACCTACCACTACCGGTACGCCTCCGGGCAGGAGGGCGACTGGCCGCCGGTGGGGCTCTCGCCGCGCAAGAGCGCCATGACGATCTACATCTCGGCCGGCTTCGAGCAGGAGATCCTCGACCGGCTCGGGCCGTATCGCCTCGGCAGGTCGTGCCTGTACCTCAGGCGGCTCGCGGACGTCGACCTCGACGTGCTCCGCGAGCTGGTCGCGGACGGTTTCCGCAAGCTGGACGGCAAGACACTGGCGCCCTGAGCGGCGAATTCTCCCGAGATTCGCCGGACCTTGATCTGTTGTGGGAGCGCTTCCGTACTAGGGGGCGAGGTCCTACGACAGGAAGGCTCAGGCGAAGAATGATTTCCTCCCGTACCACCGCACGTCGCTGGCAGATCGCCGGCGTCGGCGCGGTCGCCGTGGCACTCGTCGGCGTCGGCCTGGGTGTCGCGTCCGCCGACGAGACCAGCGCCCCCACGGTGAGCTGCCCCGCCGTCGCGGGTGCGCTCGGCGCCGTTCCGGCCCGCGCGACCGCGGAGATCGAGCGCAACCTGGCACTGCTCAACACCCAGATCGCCGAGGCCAACAAGCGGCTGGTGACCAGCGCCGGTGAGGGCGGCCCCAACTTCATCCAGAACGCCATCCTCGGACCTCTGAAGGACAAGCGGGTCGCCACCATCAACCGGATGGCCACGGCGATCGGGCGCAGCGCGCCGAAACCGAACCTCGACGTCAACGGCCTGGCCACCTGCTCGCTGAACCAGAACGGTGGCGGCGTCGCCGCGCCCGAGCCGGCCCAGGTGCCGGCCGCGGACCCCGCCGAGGAGGACGCGGCGGGTGCCGCACCGACGGTGAACTGCCCGGCGGTGGCCGGCGCGCTCGGCGCGGTCCCGGCGCAGGCACAGGCCGAGATCGAGCGCAACCTGGCGCTGCTCAACACGCAGATCGCCGAGGCGAACAAGCGGCTGGCCTCCAGCGTCGGCGAGGGTGGCCCGAACTTCATCCAGAACGCGATCCTCGGCCCGCTGAAGGACAAGCGCGTCGCGACCATCAACCGGATGGCCACGGCGATCGGGCGCAACGCGGCGAAGCCGGTCCTCGACGTCAACGGCCTGGCGACCTGCTCGCTGAACCAGAACGGCGGCGGCGTCGCGGCTCCCGAGCCGACCGCTGTACCGGCCGCCGGCAACGCCGGCAATGCGGGTAACGCCGGCAACGCGGGCGCGGCACCCACCGTGAACTGCCCGGCCGTGACCGGGCTGCCGGTCATCCCGGCGCAGGCGGCGGCGGAGGTCACCCGCAACCTGGAGCTGCTCGACACGCAGATCGCCGAGGCGAACAAGCGGCTCGCCTCGACGGTGGGCGAGGGTGGCCCGAACTTCATCCAGAACGCGATCCTCGGCCCGCTGGAGGACAAGCGGTTCGCGGTGCTGAACCGCATCGAGACCGCGATCGGCCGCGCCGCGGCCAAGCCGGAGGGCCTGGAGCGGTTCGCACCCTGCTCTCTCAACAAGTAGTAGGACCGCCGAGCGGCGGGGCCACCACCACGGTGGCCCCGCCGTTCTACATTGGGCGCCGATGACGATCATGCGGTGGTGTCTCGCGGCGGCCGCGCTGGTCCCGCTCGTGGTCGTCGGCGCGGAGACACCCGCGGTCCGGCCGCCCGCCACCTCCTCGGCGCCGGTGCCCGCCGGCACGTTTCCGCCGTGCGTGTCGGCGGCCGTCGGTGCGCTGTCGCTGGAGGAGCGCGCCGGTCAGCTGCTCATGGTGGGCGTACCGGCGAACGCGCCGCGCGGGCTCGGCGGGCTCGTGGCCCGCTACCACCTCGGTGGCGCCTTCCTGTCCGGGCGCAGCGTTCGCCCCGCCGCCGATCTCCGTGGCGACCTCGCGGCGTTGCGGCGCCGCGTCGAACCGCCCCTGCTGGTGGCGGTCGACCAGGAGGGCGGCAGCGTGCAGACCCTCAAGGGTCCCGACTTCCCGCTGATCCCGTCGGCGCGGCGACTGGGCGCCGGGCCGAAGGCCGTGCTGCGCGACACCGTTCGTGACAACGCGGGGCGGCTGGCCCGGATCGGTGTGTCGGTCAATCTGGCGCCGGTGGCCGACACGGTGCCGGCGGGTCTGGGTGAGGGCAACCCGCCGATCGGGGCGTTCCACCGGGAGTACGGCTCGGATCCCGTGCGGGTCGCCGAGGACGTCCGTACGGTGGTGCCGGCGTCGCAGGGTGCGGGTGTGCTGACGATCCTCAAGCATTTCCCGGGGCTGGGCCGGGTGCGTGCCAACACCGACACGTCGACCCGGGCAGTCGATCGCACCGCGACCGTCGGCGACGCGTATCTGGAGCCGTTCGTGGCCGGGATCGACGCGGGCTCGGCCGGGGTGATGATCTCGTCGGCGTCCTATCCGCGGCTGGACCCGGAGGCCATCGCGGCGTTCTCGCGGCCGATCGTCACGGGGCTGCTGCGCGACCGTCTCGGCTACACCGGCCTGATCATGTCCGACGACCTCGGCGCGGCGGACGCCGTCGAGTCGGTGCCGACCGGCGACCGGGCCGTGCGCTTCGTGGACGCGGGCGGCGACCTGGTGCTGACGATCCGGCCGCAGAACGTCGGCCCGATGATCGCGGCGCTGCTCGCCGCCGCGCGCGGGTCACCGGTCTTCGCCGACCGGGTGACCGACGCCGCCGCCCACGTCCTGCACGCCAAGTACCGCGCCGGCCTGCTCAGCTGCGCCTAGCCTGTCGGCGTCGGAGTCGGCGCCGGCCCGTACGGCACCATCGAGCTGTAACTGGCGTTCCACGCCGCGTCGTACGCGATGACCCGGACCATCGGGCCGCCGCCGCTGTTCACGGTGACCGTCGCGGTCGGCTCGCTGACCTTGGCGAGCACCCGGACCTCGTCGATGTTGACGGTCAGGAGCACGTGGTACTCGACCACGCCGACGTTGTCGGTCGCGGGTGTCCAGCTCAGGATCCCCCGGCCGTCCGCGGTCTGCCCGGTCAGCACCGGGTTGCCGGGTTTCGAGGGCGGTACCGCGTCGTCGCCGGACCTGGGATAGCTGGGCGGCTGCGGGATGCTGGTCCGCGGTGAGATCGGCGAGAGGTTGCCGGCCGCGTCGCGCGCCGCGACCGCGTAGTGGATGGTCGCCGCCGTCGGGCTGATCGTCAGGGTGATCGGCCCGGTGCCGGTGACCGTGCGCACCGGGTACTGCTGGTAGAACTGTTCGCCCTGGTAGACGACGTAGTCGACAACGCCGACGTTGTCGATCGTCGCCAGCCAGGAGAGCGTCACTGTGGTCGGCGTGACCTCGACGACGCGGGGCCGCCCCGGGGTGAGCGGCGCCTGGGTGTCCGGCGTGGTGGCGGCGTACGACCCGACCGAGACGTCGTCGAACGTGGCGTCGGTGTAGGTCGTGGCGAGTCCGGCCCGGCCGCGGGCGAGCCGGGTGTCGGTGGCCCGCAGCAGCGGCTCGCCGTTGACCACGCCGAGCAGGGTGGTGCCCTTGACGACCAGGGTCAGGTACCGCCAGATCTGCGTGGCGGCCGGATAGGCCGCGGTGGCGAGGGTCGTCGACCGGCCGCCGGACACCCGGCCGAGCTCGACGGTGTTGTCGGCGCGGGTCGTCAGGTAGTAGTGGCTGCCGTCGCCCTGCACCCGGGCCTGCACGCCGGCCGAGGAGCCCGCGTCGCGGTAGGCGGCGGGCCGGACCCGGACGGAGACCGCGTAGTCGGACCAGGACGCCTCGCCGGCCCGGGCCACGGCTCTGGCGCCGGTGTCGGCCTGGCGCAGGCTCTGCTCGGCGACCGACCAGGCGCCGCCGGAGGTGCGCCAGCCGGCGGCGTCGCCGTCGGAGAAGTCGTCGCTGAACAGCACCGGCGCCGCCGCGAAGGCCGCGGTGGCCGGCCCGGTCAGGATCATCGCGGCCGCCAGGCCGGCGCCGGCGATCCGGCGCGTCCAGGTGTGAAAGGTTGCCCCCATTCCCGGGAGCCTAATGAGACATATTTGTGACAGTCAATGTTTCGAAGCGGTTTCGGTCAGGGCGTGCGCAGGGGTACGACGTCCGGGGCGCCCAGGCGCGCGGCGTCGGCCGTCTCGTCGTCCGGCTGCTCCTGCGACGCGCGTTCCGCCTCCACCCGCAGCCGGTAGTGCCGCACCTCCCGTTCCGTCTGCTCGGCGGTCCAGCCCAGCACCGGGCCCATCAGCTCCGCCGCGACCGGTGCGGCGGCGATGCCGCGGTCGAACGTCCCGATCGAGATCCGGGTGCGCCGGGTGAGCGCGTCCTCCAGGTGCCGTGCGCCCTCGTGGCTTGCCGCGTAGACCAGCTCCGCGCGCAGATGGTCCTCCGCGCCCTCGACCGGCCGGCCCAGGCCCGGATCGGCCCGGATCAGGTCGAGGAGCTCGTTGATCAGGGAGCCGTACCGGCCGAGCAGGTGCTCCACCCGGGCCACGTGCAGGCCGGAGGAGTCCGCCAGCAGCCGGCGGCGGTTCCACAGCGCGGTGTACCCCTCGGCGCCCAGCAGCGGCACCCGCTCCGTGCACGAGCGGGGCACCGAGCGGCCGAGGCCGTGCACCGCGGCGTCCACCGCGTCGCGGGCCATCACCCGGTACGTCGTGTACTTGCCGCCCGCCACCACGACCAGCCCCGGCGTCGGGCTGGCGACGGTGTGCTCGCGGGACAGCTTCGAGGTGGACTCCGACTCGCCGGAGAGCAGCGGGCGCAGCCCGGCGTAGACGCCCTGCACGTCGGTCCGGCTCAGCGGCGTCGCCAGCACCCGGTTGACCTGGTCGAGCAGGTAGTCGATGTCGGTGCTGGACGCGGCCGGGTGCGCCTTGTCCAGGGTCCAGTCGGTGTCGGTGGTGCCGATGATCCAGTGCCGGCCCCACGGGATGATGAACAGCACGCTGGACGGGGTGCGGCTGATCAGGCCCGTTGAGGACTGGATGCGGTCCCGGGGCACGATCAGGTGGATGCCCTTGGACGCCCGCACGTGGAACTGGCCGCGCTCGCCGACCAGCGCCTGGGTGTCGTCGGTCCACACGCCCGTCGCGTTGATGATCTGCTGGGCCCGCACCTCGAACACGTTGTCGTGTTCCAGGTCGTGCACCCGCACGCCGGTGACGCGCTCGCCCTCGCGCAGGAAGCCCACCACCTCGGTACGGGACGTGACGTGCGCGCCGTACGCCGCGGCCGTGCGGGCCAGGAACATGGTGTGCCGGGCATCGTCGAGCTGGGCGTCGTAGTACTGCAGCGCACCGACCAGCGCGTCGCGCCGCAGCGCCGGGCAGACCCGCAGCGCGCCGCGCCGCGAGAGGTGCCGGTGGCGCGGCAGTCCGGGCGCGGCCGCGGCCATCGTGTCGTAGAGCAGCACCCCGGCGCCCGCGTAGAGCCGCTCCCAGCCGCGGTGTTGCAGGGGGTAGAGGAACGGGACCGGCCGGGCCAGGTGCGGCGCGAGCCGGGTGAGTATCAGGCCGCGTTCCCGCAGCGCCTCGCGGACCAGGGCGAAGTCCAGCATCTCCAGGTAGCGCAGGCCGCCGTGGATGAGCTTGCTGGACCGGCTGGACGTGCCCGAGGCGAAGTCGCGCGCCTCGAGCAGGCCGACGGAGAGACCGCGGGTGGCGGCGTCGAGGGCGCAGCCCGCGCCCACCACACCGCCACCCACGACCAGTACGTCGACCTCGCTGTCGGCCAGCGCGGAGAGTGCGGCTTCCCGGCTGGCTGGAGAGAGAGCGATGTCAGTCAACGTCGACCCAATCGAGAGTTCGCTGCACGGCCTTCTTCCACCTGCCGTATCCCTGTTCCCGTTGTTCCGGCGTCCATGCGGGCTGCCACCGCCGCGACTCGTTCCAGTTCTCCCGCAGCTCGTCGGTCGACTTCCAGAAGCCGACCGCCAGCCCGGCCGCGTAGGCGGCGCCGAGCGCGGTGGTCTCGGCCACGACCGGCCGGCTCACCGCGACGCCGAGCACGTCCGCCTGGATCTGCATGCACAGCTCGTTGGCGGTGATGCCGCCGTCCACCTTGAGCACGTCCAGGGTGACGCCGGAGTCCTGCGCCATCGCCTCGACCACGTCGCGGCTCTGGTAGCAGATCGACTCCAGGGCGGCCCGGGCCAGGTGCGCGCCGGTGTTGAAGCGCGACAGCCCGACGATCGCGCCGCGGGCGTCGGAGCGCCAGTAGGGCGCGAAGAGCCCGGAGAACGCCGGTACGAAGTAGACGCCGCCGGTGTCCGGCACCGTCGCGGCGAGGGTCTCGCTCTCCGACGCCTCGTTGATGATGTGAAGCTGGTCGCGCAGCCACTGCACGGCCGAGCCGGTGACCGCGATCGAGCCCTCGAGGGCGTACACCGCCGGGGCGTCGCCGAGCTTGTAGCAGACCGTGGTGAGCAGGCCGTTGTTCGAGCGCACCAGCTCCGTCCCGGTGTTGAGCAGCATGAAGTTGCCCGTACCGTAGGTGTTCTTGGCCTCGCCCGGCGCGAAGCAGACCTGGCCGACCGTGGCCGCCTGCTGGTCGCCGAGGTCGCCGGTGAGCGGGACGTCGCCGCCGAGCGGGCCGGGCGCGTGCGCCACGCCGTAGGTGTTCGGGTCCGACGACGGCCGGATCTCCGGCAGCATCTGCCGCGGGATGCCGAAGAACGAGAGCAGCTCGTCGTCCCAGTCCAGGGTCTCGAGGTTCATCAACATGGTGCGGCTGGCGTTCGTCACGTCGGTGATGTGGTTGCCGCCGTCGACGCCGCCGGTGAGGTGCCAGAGCAGCCAGCTGTCGGTGTTGCCGAAGACCGCGTCGCCGCGCTCGGCCGCCGCGCGGACCCCGTCGACGTTCTCCAGGATCCACTGGATCTTGCCGCCGGAGAAGTAGGTGGCCGGCGGCAGCCCGGCCTTGCGGCGGATGACGTCGCCGCGGCCGTCGCGGTCCAGCGCCGAGGCGATCCGGTCGGTGCGGGTGTCCTGCCAGACGATCGCGTTGTAGTACGGGCGCCCGGTGCGCCGGTCCCACACCACCGTGGTCTCGCGCTGGTTGGTGACGCCCAGCGCGGCCAGGTCGCTCGCCTGGAGGTTGGCCTGCTGCATCGCGGTACGGATGACCGAGACGGTCCGGTCCCAGATCTCGATCGGGTTGTGCTCCACCCAGCCGGCCTGCGGCAGGATCTGCTGGTGCTCGAGCTGATGGCGGCCGACCTCGTTCCCACCGTGGTCGAAGATCATGAATCGGGTGCTGGTCGTGCCCTGGTCAACAGCGGCGACGAAATCAGCCACGGTTTGCCTCCACGTTCTCGTTCGGCGGGGTCGGAAGTCTGCCCGGTTCCTGCGGGCCGGCCGTCGGAAGAAACCGTCCTACCAGTGCCTGGTAGAGACCGGCGCCCACGATTCCGCCGACGATCGGGCCGATGATCGGGACCCAGAAGTACAGATAACCCGTCTGGTCCCGGAATGCGCCACCGTATCCGGTCAGGAAACTGGCGAGTCGCGGCCCGAAGTCACGCGCGGGGTTGATCGCGTAGCCGGCGTTGGTGCCCCAGGCCATGCCGATGGCCACGACGATCAGGCCGATGATGAACGGCGCCAGGTTGGCGCCCGGGGGAGTGGCCGCGGCGTCGGTGACCGCAAGGATGAGGAACAGCAGGATGGCGGTGCCGATGACCTGGTCGCGCAGCGCGCCCCACTCGTTGACCGGCAATGTCCCATTGCCCGGCAGGGTGGAGAACACCCCTTGCGTCTTGATGGTGAGGCCGGGGTCGGCCGCGTGCAGCGCCTCGGTGTAGTTCCAGCGCACCAGCAGCGCGGCGGCGAACGCGCCGAGGAACTGGGCGCCGCAGTAGGGCGCCACCTTGCGCCACTCGAAGCCCTTGAAGACCGCGAGCGCGACGGTGACCGCCGGGTTGAGGTGCGCGCCGCTGATCCGGCCCGCGACGTATACGCCGAACGTGACGCCCAGGCCCCAGGCCCAGGCGATGCTGTCGTGGTCGCCGAAGCCGCCGGCCACCACCTGCGCGACGACGCCGACGCCGAAGAGGATGAGGATCAGAGTCCCGGCGAACTCGGCCACGAGCTCGCCGAGCAGTCCCGGGATCTTCAGTCGTTCTGCCATGTGCCCTCCAGGTCCGATGTGACCCGACGCTATGGACGCATCGGTGCACCGGCAATGAACGGCGTTCGGCATTGTCGAACGCTCAGCGTGCGCACTCCGTAACTGATTGGCATAGCATCCGAAACGTGCCCGGCACGGTGCAGTCGATCGAGCGTGCGGCCGCGATCCTGCGGATGCTCGCCGGTGGCACCGGCCGTCTCGGCCTCGGGGAGATCGCGAAATCCCTCGATCTCGCCAAGGGGACGACCCACGGCATCCTGCGCACGCTGCAAGGCGTCGGCTTCGTCGAACAGGACCGGGTGTCCGGCCGGTACCAGCTCGGCGCGGCCCTGCTACATCTCGGCACCAGCTATCTCGACATCAACGAACTGCGCTCCCGATCGATCAACTGGGCGGACCCGCTCGCCGCGCGCAGCGGCGAGGCCGTCCGGATCGGCACCGTGCTGGAGGGCCGGGTGCTGGTCGTGCACCACGTCTTCCGTCCCGACGACACGTTCCAGACCCTGGAGGTCGGCTCGCTCCTTCCGCTGCACGCCACCGCGCTGGGCAAGGTGCTGCTCGCGTACCGGTCCGCGTTGCCGCCCGCGGAGCTCGAACGGTTCACCCGGCGCACGGTCGTGTCGCCCCGCGAACTCGCCGCGGCCCTCGAACAGGTCCGGCTGGCGGGGTGGGGCGCGGAGATCGAGGAGCTGACCCTCGGCGAGGCGGCGATCGCCGCGCCGATCCGGGGGTACGGCGGCCTGGTCGTCGGCGCGATCGGCGTCTCCGGGCTCGTCGAGCGCATGTGCGACACCAGGTACCGGCCGCACCCGCGACTGGTCGGCTACGTCCGGGACGCCGCCCGCGCGGTCTCCCGGGATCTCGGGGCCGCCCGGCACTGAGAACAGGGGAGGCATCCATGACCGAGCGCTACGTGGTCGCCATCGACCAGGGCACCACCTCCACGCGGTGCATCGTGTTCGATCGCCACGGCCAGCTCGTCTCCCTGGCTCAGCAGGAGCACAAGCAGTACTTCCCCCGGCCCGGCTGGGTCGAGCACGACGCGGCGGAGATCTGGCGCAACGTCGAGCGGCTGGGGCCGTTGGCTCTGCAGCGGGCCGGTATCACCACCGAGCAGGTCGCCGCCGTCGGGATCGCCAACCAGCGGGAGACCACAGTGCTCTGGGACCGGCGCACCGGCGTGCCGGTCGGCCGGGCCATCGTCTGGCAGGACACCCGCACCGACGGCCTGGTCAACGCGCTGCTGGCCGCGCCCGGCGCCGACGAGGTGCAGGAGTGCTGCGGCCTGCCACTGGCCACCTACTTCTCCGGACCGCGGATGAGCTGGATGCTTGATCACACGCCCGGGCTGCGGGCCCGCGCCGAGCGCGGCGAGGTGCTCTTCGGCACGATGGAGACCTGGCTGATCTGGAACCTCACCGGCGGCCTGCACGTCACCGACGTCACCAACGCCAGCCGCACGATGCTGCTGGACGTGCGCAGCCTGCGCTGGTCGGCGCGGGCCTGCGAGTTCTTCGGCATACCCCCGGCGATGCTGCCGGAGGTGCGGCCGTCGGTCGCGGTCTTCGGCACGGCGGCGGCCGCGTTCCCGGGCGTACGGATCGGCGCCGCGCTCGGCGACCAGCAGGCCGCTCTGTTCGGCCAGACCTGCTTCACGCCCGGCGAGGCCAAGTGCACCTACGGCACCGGAAGCTTCCTGCTGCTCAACACCGGTACGGAGCTGGTCCGCTCGACGCACGGGCTGCTCACCACCGTCGCGTACCAGCTCGCCGGCGAGCCCGCGCAGTACGCCCTGGAGGGCTCGATCGCGATCACCGGCTCGCTGGTCCAGTGGTTCCGCGACCAGCTCGAACTGATCGCGAGCGCGCCGGAGATCGAGACCCTGGCGCGCACGGTCGGCGACAACGGCGGCTGCTACATCGTCCCGGCCTTCTCCGGCCTGTACGCACCGTACTGGCGCAGCGAGGCCCGCGGCGTCATCGTCGGCCTGACCTCCTACATCACCAAGGGCCACCTGGCCCGGGCGGTCCTGGAGGCGACCGCCTGGCAGACCCGCGAGGTCGTCGACGCGATGAACGCCAACTCCGGGCTGACCCTCAAGACGCTCAAGGTCGACGGCGGCATGACCGCGGACAACCTGCTGATGCAGTACATCGCCGACGTGCTGGACGTGCCGGTGGTCCGCCCGCTGGCCAGCGAGACGGTGTCGCTGGGCGCCGCGTACGCCGCGGGCCTCGCGGTCGGCTACTGGCCGGACCTCGAGGACCTCCGGCGCAACTGGCACCGGGCGGCACAGTGGATGCCGGCGATGGACCCGGACCTGCGCGACCGCGAGTACGACAACTGGCGCCGCGCCGTCGAACGCACCTTCGACTGGATCAAGCCGGCGTGACCACACGGCCGGCCGGCTTGATCCAGTCGAGTCAGGCGGCGGTCAGCTGCTCAGGAAGCTGCGGACCTGGGAGAGCACCGTGGTGTCGGTGAGGTAGCCGAGGTGGGTCTCGCAGAGCACCGCGTTGTTGGTGGCTCCGCTGAGGACAGTGCTGGTGTAGGGGATGATGATGCCGTCGCACGCGGAGTACCAGGTGGCGTACCGCGTCGCGCCGGGGGTCTCGTCGCCGGCGCTGAGGGTGTTGATGAACGACGAGCCGGGGTACATCTGCTGGCAGGTGATGTAGATCAGGCAGGCGCCGGCGTACGTGGTGCCGTGGTTGGCGCCGGCCAGCGAGGCCAGGTGGTTGACGTACTGCGCGCCGCCGAGCTGCTTGAGGTACCAGAGGCTGACCAGGCCGCCCATCGAGTGGTTCACGATGTCGACCTTGGCGGCGCCGGTGCGGCTGCGTACCTGGCTGACGAAGGTGGCCAGTCCGCGGGCGTTTGTCACGTTGTCGCCGTAGGAGTTGTACTCGTAGGCGTACAGCTCGCTGCTGCTGTAGCCGGCGGCCCGGAACACGCTCTGGGCGGTGGCCCAGTTCGAGGCGCTGCCGGTGTAGCCGTGCACGAAGACGACCGGGGTGCGGGCGGCCGCGGCGGCGGGGGCGGCGGGCGCGACCGCGAACGCGGCCACGGCGGCGAGCAGGATTGCGAACATCCGACGCAAGGGGAACCTCCAAGGCGGGGCATCGATGGTCTTCGCAGCCTGCGACGGCAACAGTTTTGACACATCGGTGAAATCACCGGCCTTGCGCTGCCGGGTGATCGACCCGGAAACTTGGGCGCATGGTAATTGCACCATTAGTGCAAGAAGCCCTCGATGACGGTGCCTGCCGGGAACTGCTGGCCGAGCGCCTTCCCGGCCTGCCCGAGGAGCTGGTCACCGCCCTGATCCGGCTCGCGGGCGGCGACCCCGACGTCCTCATCGAGCTCGCCGGGACGCTCACGCCCGGGCAGATCCGCGGCAGCGTGCCGCCGCCGTGCACCCTGCCGCTGACCAGCCGGCTCGGGCGCTCCTGCCGTGCCGCGGTCGCCGGGCTGCCCGGCCCGGCCCGGCGCGCCCTGCTGCTGGCCGCGGCGGACCCGGACCTGACCGCCGGGGAACTGCTGGCCGTGACCGGCGAGCAGGACCTCGTCGCCGCCGAGCAGGCCTGCCTGGTCACGGTCACCCCGGCCGGGGTGCAGTTCCTGCCGGCCGTGCTGCGCGCGGTCGTGTACTACGACGCGCCGCACGCGCGGCGCCGGGCCGCGCACCTGGACCTCGCCGGGCTGCTCGGCCGGCGCGGCGAGCGGCTGCGCGCCCTGGTGCACCGCGCCGCCGCGGCGGGCGGCAGCGACGAGGGCCTGGCCCGGGAGCTGTTCGCGGCGGCCGCCGACGGGCCGGCCCGCACGGCGTCGGCCGCTTACCGGTACGCCGCGGAGCTGACCACCGCGGCCGAGTTCGCCGTCGAGGCCCTCGCGGCCGCCGCCCGGCAGGCCTGGCTGGCGGGGGAGCGGCAGCAGGCCCGGCTGCTGCTGCGCCGGGCCGGGCGCAGCCCGCAGGCGCCGGCGCACGCGCACGCCCTACGCCTGGCCGGCGAGATGGATCTTCGCGAGGGCGCCGCCGCCGCCGCCCGGGACACCCTGCTGACCGCGGCGGCGGAGCTGTCGTCGCGGGACTTCCCCGCCGCGCTGGAGGCCCTGCTGCTGGCCGGCGAGGCGGTGCACCTGGCCGGCGGGCAGGGCGGTTACTGCCGGCTTGCCCGGCGGATCCTCGCCAGGCGCACGCCCGGCGAGCCGGACCCGGTGGCGCAGGCCCGCCACCAGATCGCCGGGCTCACCGCCATGTACGAGGGCGACCACGACGCCGCCTTCACGCACCTGCGCGACGTGCTGCGCACGGCGCCGGTGGTCGCGGACCCCGTCGCGCTGATCCGGGCCGCCAACGCCGCGGTGCTGCTCGGCGACGCGCCCGTGGCCCGCGTGCTCGCCGGCCGGGCGGTCGACCTGGCCCGGGACCGCGGCGCGGTGACGCTGGTGCCGCAGGGGCTCGAGGTGGCGGCCTTCGCCGGGCTGGCGGCCGGGCACCACGACGCCGCCCTGGCCGCGGCGACCGAGGGCGCGGCGCTGGCCCGGGCCACCGGGCAGCCCGGCCTGGCGCAGAACCACCTCGGCGTCCTCGCCGTGCTGGCGGCCCTCGTCGGCGACCGGGACACCTGCATGCTGCGGATCCGCGCCGCCGGGGTGTACGACAGCGCCAACGGCCCGGGGCAGGCGCGCGCCTTCTGCGAGTGGGCGCTGGCGCTGCTCGACCTGGTCGAGGGGCGGCCCCGGGCAGCGCTGCACCGGCTGGACTCGATCTTCGTCGGGCCCGCCGGCCGCGGCAGCCTGGTCGTGCAGGTGGCGGCGACCCCGCACCTGATCGAGGCGTACTGGCGCTGCGACCCGCCGCCACATACCCCGCCGGTGGCGCGTACCGCGGTGCTGGACGGGGCCTTCGAGCCGTTCGACCGCTGGGCCGCCGGGACCGGGCAGCCCTACTGGCTGGCGCTGCGCGCCCGCTGCCGGGCACTGCGCGCGGCGGATCCGCACGCCGCGGAGGAGTACTTCCAGGAGGCGCTGCGCGAGCACCGGCGCGGCGACGCCGACTTCGCCCGCGCGCACACCGAGTTGCTCTTCGGCCGCGACCTGCGCCGCCGGCGCCGGCCGGGCGCCGCCCGCGAGCACCTGCGCCGGGCCGAGGAGACGTTCCGGCTGCTGGACGCGGCGCCGTGGGCGGCGCAGGCCGACGTCGAGCTGCGCGCCGCCGGCGCGCCCGTAGCGCCGCGGCCCGTGTCCGCGGCCCGCGGGCTGACCGCTCAGCAGGAGCGGATCGCCCGGCTGGTGGCCGACGGCGCCACCAACCGGGAGGTGGCCGAGCAGCTCTTCCTCAGCCCCCGGACGATCGACCACCACCTGCGCAACGTCTTCGCCCGGCTCGGCGTGCGCTCGCGCACCGAGCTGGCCCGCCGCCTGGGCTGAGCCCTACACGTGCGCGAAGGCCGTGGCGCGGGCGAGCGCGCCGATGTCGGCCTGATCGGTGAAGAGCCCGTCCACGCCGGTCCGCAGGAACGTGACCTGCTCGTCGATGGCCCGGCCGTACGCGTTCGGGTCGGTGCCGACGCGGTAGTCGGCCGGCAGGAACTGGTTCTCCGCCCGGAACGTGTACGGCATGACCTTGAGCCCGGCCGCGTGCGCGTCGCCGACCAGCGTGCTCGGCGTGCCGAGGGTTCCGTCCGCCCGGCGGGGGATGACCTGGCCCTTCTCGGGGCCGATGCCGTCGGCGAAGCGGGACAGCCGCCGCAGCCCGGCCGGCGTCAGGTACTCGGCGTAGCTCGTCGGGTCCTCGAAGGGCCCGCCCGCCGCGCCGGTCAGGAACACGATCGGCGCGCGCAGCCGGTGCTCCTCGCGCAGGCTCTTCAGGTTGCCCGCCTCGAAGGACTGCACGAACACGGGCGCGCCCGGCCGGTCCAGGCCGGCGCGGCGCAGGGCACGCACCAGCGGCGTCTCCAGGTCGAGGCCGAGGCGGCGGAAGTAGGTCGGGTGCTTGGTCTCCGGGTAGACGCCGATCTCCCGGTCCAGCTCCCGAGACAGCCGCTTGCGCAGGTCGAGGACCTCCTGGAGGGTCGGCACCCGGAAGAGCCCGTTGTAGAGGGTGTTGTGCTGGCGCACCTGCGGGATGCGCTCGACCGCCCGCAGCGTCCGCAGCTCGGCCAGGGTGAAGTCGTGGGTGAACCAGCCGGTCACCGGCGTGCCGTCGAGCACGACGGTGCGCCGGCGCGACGCGAACTCGGGCCGCGACGCGACGTCGGTGGTGCCGCCGATCTCCGGCTCGTGCCGGGCGACCAGGACGTGGTCGCTCGTGGCGACCAGGTCGGGCTCGATGAAGTCGGCGCCGAGCCGGGCGGCCAGCTCGTACGAGGCGAGGGTGTGCTCGGGCCGGTAGCCGGAGGCGCCCCGGTGGCCCAGGACCAGCGGATGCCGCCGGCGCGTGGCGAGCGCGGGCGTGGCGCCCGCGAGCACGGCCGGTACGCCGGCGGCCAGCGCGCCGAAGCGCAGCACCTCTCGGCGGTCTGCCACGGTTCCTCCACGGGATCCGCCGGCGACCGTCGCCGGAACTCCCGCGGCCGAGTCCAGGCGATCTCTTCGACGACGAGGCGAAGTCGCCGTGGCGGACAGGCGAACGCCGCTGATCGAATTCGGCGCCGGGTGTACCCGGGCGGCATCCGGGGAAGGGTTCAGGTGGTCCGGACCGGAACGGGCCAATGACCCTTCATCCCTTGAGGTCGATAAGGGGTGGGCTTAGGGTGGTGGTCCGAACGCTCACCGTGAAAGGCCTTTGTGGAGTCATCATGGGATTTCTCGAGCGTCGCACCGATCAAACGCCCCGCCCCGACGACCGGTACGGGCCCAAGCCCGGCCCGCGCGGCGGTTCCAACGATCCGCTCCACGACGCGATACCGGCCCGCCGCGTGCCGGCCGGCCCGGTCCGGCGCACCGACCTGACGGTGCTGCTCGGCCGGACCGTGCTCGAGGCGCGGGTGCAGCAGGTCTGCCGGGAGTACGGCCTGATACCGCGCTCCGGTGCCGCCGGCTCGGGGCTGTCCCGCTCCTACCTGGCCCGCGCCGCCGGCGTGGAGCTCGCCGCCGACGCACACGGCGTGATCACCACGGTCTTCCTGCACTTTCACGGCGACGACGGCTTCACCTCGTACTCCGGTGAGATACCCGGCGGCGCCGGCAGCGTGGCCCGCCGGGCACACCTGTGGGCGATGCTGGGCCGCCCGGACGAGCAGGGCGCGCCCTACCGCGACCGCTTCCTTGGCGACTACGGCCCGTGGGACCGGTGGGTGCTGGCCGGCTTCGTGATGCACGCACAGTTCGCCGTCGACGCCGAGAGCCTCGACCGGGTCACCCTGACCCTTCCGGAACGCCTGCCGCGCGCCGCGTAGCCGGTCAGAGCCGCAGCTGGGGCCAGTCCAGCAGGTCCGAGCCCAGGTCGCGCACGCACGCCAGCAGGCCGAGCCGGGCGGCGCGCACCGCCGGGTCGTCGGCCATCACGAACACGTCGTCGAAGAAGGCGTGCACCGGCCGGGTGATCCGGCCCGCGACCGCGGTGAAGCCGCTCAGGTCGGCCGGGGCCGGCTCCGCGCGCACGGCCCGCACGGCCTCGTGCAGGGTGACCTCGGCCGGCTCCTTGAGCAGCGCCGGGTCGTAGGCCGCCGCCGTGCCGTCCGGGACGATGCGGCGGGCGCGCTGGATCGCCTCGGCGAGCGCCAGGAACTCCGGCTCCGCGCTGAGCCGGCCGAGCTGGGCCAGCAGCAGGTCCGCGAACGACGGGCGGCCGGCGTGCGGCAGCACCGCGCGGACCCGGTCGACCGGGTGACCCTCCTCGACCAGCACCTGCTCGAGGCGCCGGGCCAGGAACTCACCCGCGTCGGCCGGCACCCGCGCCGCCACCTCGACCGGCTGCGCTGCCGCCGCGGCCGTCAGCGCCTCGGTGAGGCTGATGCCGGACAGGGCCGGGTGCGCCCGGTGCACGGCGATCAGGCCGAGCACGGCCCGGCGTACGGCGAAGGGGTCGCTGCTGCCGGTCGGCAGCCCGACCGTCGCGGCCAGGCCGGCCACCAGGTCGAGCCGGTCGGCGAGCGACAGCAGCGCGCCCGCCACGCCGGCGGGCAGGTCGTCCCCGGCGTGGCGGGGCAGTTCGGCCTCGTAGACCGCCTGCGCCACCGCCCGGGTCTCGCCCGCGTTGAGGGCGTAGTCGCGGGCCATCACCCCGGCCAGGCCGGTCATCTCGGTGACCAGCTGGGAGCCCAGGTCGAACTTCACCAGGGCGGCGGCCCGCAGCAGCGTCGGCGACGGCTCGTCCGCCAGGGTCGTGGCGAGCGCGGCGATCCGGTCCGCGCGGTCGGCCATCGAGCCGAGCTTGTCGGTGAACGTGAGCCGCCGCAGCCGCTCGCGCATCGCCGCCGGCGGGGTCTGCCGGTCGGCGCGGTAGAAGAACGCCGCGTCCTCGTACCGGGCACGCAGCACCGCCTCGTTGCCTGCCCGGACCAGCTCCACGTCGACCTGGCCGTTGGCGACCGTGACGAACATCGGCAGCAGGGCGCCGTCGGCGTCGCGGACCGCCAGGTAGCGCTGGTGCTTGCGCATCACCGTGGTCAGCACGGCCGCCGGCAGCTCGAGGTAGCGCTCGTCGAACGTGCCGAGCAACGGCGTCGGCTGCTCCACCAGGTAGGTGATCGTCTCGATCAGCGCGTCCTCGCCCGCGAGGTCGATCCGGCCGGTGTCCCAGACCAGGTCCTGCGCGCCGGTCACGATCAGCTCGCGGCGGTCCTCGGCGTCGGCGACGACGCCGTTGATCGCCAGCGTCTCCATGAAGGTCTCGGCGGACGCCACGCTGACCCGCGGCGCCGCGGCGGTGCGCAGCACCCGGGTCTCCCGGCCGGCGCGCAGCGCAGAGACGGCGACCGGCACGACGTCGTCGCCCCAGAGCGCGACGAGCCAGCGGATCGGGCGGGTGAAGGACAGGCCCGGGTCGCTCCAGCGCATGTTCTTCGCCGAGCGCAGGCCGCCGGCGACCTTCGCGAGCACCTCGCCGAGCACGGCGGGTGCCGCGCGTCCGGCCTCGTGGCGTTCCACGACCAGATGCGGTACGCCGTTGAAGTCGGCCGTCCGCAGCGAGTCCGCGGAAACACCCTGCGAGCGCGCGAAGCCGGCGACCGCCTGCTCCGGCGCGGTGGCCTTCGGGCCCTTCACCGTACGGACGTGGTCGTCCTCGCGCGCGGCGACCTCGCCGACGACGGCGATCAGGCGCCGCGGGGTGGCGTGCACGCGGACGTCGCCGTGCCCGAGCCGGGTGGCGCCGAGCCGCTCGGTCAGCTCGCGCAGCAGCTGCGCCCGGGCGGCGCGGGCCTCGCCCGGCGGCATCTCCTCGGTGCCGATCTCGAAGACCAGCGTCCGCGGCCCGGTGCCGGGCGGCGCCTCCTCGGACACGACCGCCGGCGGGAGCGGGGTGACCACGCCGAGCGGATGGCTCAGCTCCTCGCGGCGGGCCTGCCACAGCCTGGCGACGTCGCCGGCGAGGCGGCGCATGCGGGCGAATTCGGCGGCGCGGTCGGCGGTGGAGACGGCGCCGCGGGAGTCCAGGACGTTGAAGGCCTGCGAGCACTTGAGGACGTAGGTGTGCGCGGGCACCGGCAGGCCGGCGTCGAGGAGTCGTTGTGCCTCGGCGGCGTAGATCTCCAGGAGCCGCCGATTGGCGTCGACGTCGGCGTCGTCGAGGTAGTACCGCGACATCTCGTATTCGCTCTGGCCGAAGACCTCGCCGTAGCTGATGCCGGGCGAATACTCGATTTCCTTGAAATGCTGTTTGTTCTGCAACGCCATGACGATGCGTTCGATGCCGTAGGTGATCTCGACGGAGGGTGGGTCGAGGTTGAGGCCGCCGGCTTGCTGGAAGTAGGTGAACTGGGTGATCTCGAGGCCGTCGAGCCAGACTTCCCAGCCCAGGCCCCAGGCGCCGAGTGCGGGGGATGCCCAGTTGTCCTCGACGAAGCGGACGTCGTGTGCGGTGACGTCGATGCCGAGTGCGGTGAGGCTGCCGAGGTAGAGCTCTTGGGGGTTGCCGGGGTCGGGTTTGAGGATGACCTGGAGTTGGGTGTGTGTCTGTAGGCGGTTGGGGTTTTCGCCGTATCGGGAGTCGTCGGGTCGTACGGAGGGTTCGACGTAGACGACGCGCCAGGGTTCGGGTCCGAGTACGCGCAGGAAGGTGGCCGGGTTGAGGGTCCCGGCGCCGACCTCGGTGTTCATCGGCTGGACGGTCAGGCAGCCCTGAGCCGTCCAGTACGCCGTCAACCGGGCCAGCGCTTCCTGCATCGTGAGCATGGAGGCCAAGTCTAGTGAGACGGGCCTCCGCCCGGCTCGGTCGACGTCGAGGCGGTACGCACCCCGCCACCCTGGCGCTTGGCCAGGTACATGGCGGCGTCCGCGCCCCGCATCAGGCTCGGCATGTTGTTCGCGTGCGGCGGGAGCAGCGCGACGCCGATGCTCGCGCCCACCCGGATCACGCCGCCGTCGATGTCGTACGGCTCGGACAGTCGCGCGTGTATCCGCGCGGCGATCGCGGTCGCGGCGGTCAGGTCGGGGTTGCCGGCCAGCAGGATCGCGAACTCGTCGCCGCCGAGGCGGGCCACGATGTCGTGGTCGCGCACCTCGGCCTGCAGTCGCCGGCCGACCTGGTGCAGCAGGGCGTCGCCGGCGTGGTGCCCGACGGTGTCGTTGACCCGCTTGAAGCCGTCCAGGTCGAGCAGGAGCAGCCCGAGGCTGCCGGAGTTCGTCAGGGCGGCCACGACCTCACGCTCCGCGCGCTCCAGCAGGTGCGAGCGGTTCGGCAGCCCGGTCAGCCCGTCGTGGTACGCCTGGCGGGTCAGCTCCGCGACGTGCTGCCGCTCGGCCTGGCGCAGCCGGGCGCTGTCGACGATCAGCGTGCCCTCCATCGCCACCTGCTGTGCGAGGCTGCGGTCGCGGCCGGTCCAGTGCCGGGTGGTGCCGGAGTCGCCGCACATGACCACCCCGACCGGGCCGGAGGCGGACATCAGCGGGATCGCGATGAACGAGCTCAGCTGGAGCGTCTCGGCGAATCCGCCCGGCCGGACCTCGGCCCGGGTGACGTCGCCGACCAGCAGCGGGCCGTTGAGCAGCTGCATCGCCTGCCAGGCGGGCGAGTCCGCGGCGACCTTGCCGAGCAGGCTGCCGGCGATCTCCGCGGTCATCTGCTCGGTCAGGCCGACGCCGGCGGCGTAGCGGATCCGGCCGTCGGGCCCGATCAGGTGCAGGGCGGCCCGCTCGGTCCGGAACGCCTCGCCGGTGGCCTTGGCCAGCAGCCGGCCGGCGTCCTCGACGCTTGTCGCGGAGGTGCCCTCCTCGAAGAGCCGCCGGATGGTGCTGTTTGCGTGCGTCACGTACTGGTGGTGCCGCTCGGCGGCGAGAACCTGGAGGGTCGAGGCGAGCTGGAGGGCGATCATGCTCGTCACGTTCGTCCGCAGCTCGGTCATGGCGGTGCCGGTGAGCACGAGCACGCCCAGCGTCTGGCCGCCGATGCGCAGCCGGATGGCCATCCGGTCGCCGTGCTGCACCGGGGGCGCGGCCGCCGAGACCCGGAACACGCGACCCGCGACGGTGACGTCGTCGGCCGCGGCGTCGGCGTACTTGGCCTCCAGCAGCAGCCGGCCGTCGTCGGGCTCGAGGGCGAAGACGGACGCGGAGCGCATGCCGCAGGAGCCGGAGAGCCGGCTGGCGATGATCGAGAGCATGTGCGCGACCGAGGGGATGTCCCTGGTCATAGCCTCGGTCAGGTCATGATGCAGCCGGGCTTGATCGTCGAGGACGATCGTCGCCAGCTCGGTAGCCGTCGAACCCATGGTTAGCACCTCGTTGCCCAGAGTCACGCCAGGGTGATCGGCAGGGACGCGACGCGCCTGAGGATCCTGGTGATGCGGGGCACGGGACCCGACGGATTACCGTGCAGCGATCGGGGGCAGCCGCCCGGCGGAACGAAGGGGAGTGCGGCATGAGGGTGTGTGTGGTCGGAACTGGTTACGTGGGGCTCACCACCGGTGTCAGCCTGGCCTTTCTCGGTCACGACGTCACCTGCGTCGATCTGGACCAGGAAAAGGTCGACCTGCTCTCGGGCGGCCGGTCGCCGATCTACGAGCCGCACATGGAGGCGCTGCTTGTCGACGCGGCCGAGCGGATGATCTTCACCACCGACTACAGCGCGGCCGTGCCCGGCGCGGACGTCGTGTTCATCGCGGTGCAGACCCCCTCGCTGCCCGACGGCAACCCGGACCTGAAGTACCTGCGCGCGGCCGCGGAGAGTGTCGGCCGTCACATCGACGGCGAGTTCACCGTGGTGGTCAACAAGTCGACGGTGCCGATCGGCAGCAGCAACTGGGTCGACTCGATCCTGCGGGAGTCGTTCGAGCGGACCCACGAGCGGCGCAGCGACGGCGAGTTCTCGGTCGCCTCGAACCCGGAGTTCCTGCGCCAGGGCGCGGCGATCCAGGACACCCTCTACCCGGACCGGATCGTCGTCGGCTCCGACAACCCCCGCAGCCTCGACGTGCTCAACCGCCTCTACCGCACCATCCTCAACCAGACGTTCACGCCGCCCACCTACCTGCCGCGGCCGGCCGGGCTCGGCGCCGTGCCGATGGTCTCCACCGACCTGGCCTCGGCCGAGCTGATCAAGTACGCCGCGAACGCGTTCCTGGCCCTGAAGATCAGCTTCGCGAACGAGATCGGCCAGCTGGCCGGCCGGGTCGGCGCGGACATCTCCCAGGTCACCCGCGGCATCGGCCTGGACACCCGGATCGGGCCGCGCTTCCTCCAGCCCGGCATCGGCTGGGGCGGCTCCTGCTTCGGCAAGGACACCGCGGCCCTGATCGCCACCAGCGCCGAGTACCACCACGACATGCCGATCGTCTCCGCCGCCCGCGAGGTCAACAAGCTCCAGCGCCGGCTGGTGGTGGACCGGCTGCTGGGTGAGCTGCGCATCGTCAAGGGGCGCCGGATCGGCCTGCTCGGGCTCGCGTTCAAGCCCGAGACCGACGACATGCGCGACGCGCCGGCGCTGGACATCGCCCGCATGCTCATCGACCGCGGCGCGCGGGTGCGCCTGCACGACCCGGTCGCCGCCGAGCGCCTGCGCCGCGAGCAGCCGGACCTGGCGGCCCACCTGGCCGACGACGTCGAGGACGTCTTCGACGACAGCGACGCGGTGGTGCTGGTCACCGAGTGGGCGCAGTACCTGGACCTGGACTGGGCGAAGCTGGCCCCGCTGATGCGCACGCCGGTGATCCTGGACGGCCGGCACTGCCTCGACCCCGGGCGCCTCACCAAGCTCGGCTACCGCTACCTGTCGCTCACCGGCCGCTGACCCGCACGCGGGTCCGGCCGCCGGTCAGGGCAGTGCGGCGCGCCAGGCGCGGACCAGGTCCGCGTCCACCGGGAGGTCCCAGCGGCCGTCCGGGCGCACCGCGCTGCCCGTGTGGAACGCGTCCACCCCGGCCGCCAGCAGCGGGCCGAGGTGGTGGTGGCGCAGCCCGCCGCCGGCCAGGACCCTCGGCCGGGAGGCCGCCTCCGCGCCCAGGACGGGCAGGCCCTCCGCGACGCTCGCCGGGCCGCCCGCGGTGAGCACGAAGTCCAGGCCGGGCAGCCCGACGAGTGCCCGCCGGGCGGCCGCGCGGTCCGCGGCGTGGTCCAGCGCCCGGTGGAAGGTCCACCGGCAGCCCTCGATCGCGGCCAGCACGGCCTTGACCGCCACCAGGTCGACGGCGGCCCGCGCGTCGAGGAAACCCAGGACGAACTCGTCGGCCCCGGCGGCGCGCAGCTCAGCGGCGGCGTCGATCAGGGCGTCCGGGTCGCTCAGCCCGTACCCGTCCTCGGCGCGCAGCATGACGCGGACGCCGATGCCGACCGCCGCCCGGACTTCCGCGAAGGTCGCGAGGCTCGGGGTCAGGCCCTGCCGGCTCATGTCGGCGACCAGCTCGACCCGGTCGGCGCCGCCGTCCTGCGCGGCGAGCGCATCGACGGCGTTCAGTGCGATGACTTCCAAGATCGATTCTGGCACCGCGGCATCGTCGCACACCCCGCTGGGTGCGCTGCCCGTTCGTATGCGCGTCCATGGTGGAAAGTGTCGGACCATCGAGGTTCTTCGCTCGAAACCTTGACGTGATCTGAGCAGTCTTGTTGGACTGTGTTCACTCCCGGGTGGTCTCCCGCAGGCGCTCCATGTGATTTTCGTCCAAGGTGGAGCGCCGGTCGACGCTGCCCGCGTTCTTTCCCACCGAGAGGACTTTCGCGCATGACCGCACCTTGGATCCTCCGGCGGCGGGCCGTCGCGGTGGCCGCCGTCACGGTACTGACCGTCGGCACCGCGGGCGCCGCCGGCGCCGCGCCGTCCCCCGGCGTCCCCGCACCCGCCGCCGCGCCCGCGCTGGTCGCCGCGCCGGCGCCGGCCGCCGCGCCGGCCTGGCGCAAGGGCATCGCGCCCGTCGCGACGCCGTGGACCGACCGGGTCGGCCCCGGCAACGCGCTGCCCGAATATCCCCGGCCCCAGCTGGTCCGCGACAGCTGGCAGAACCTCAACGGCGTCTGGGAGTTCGCCAAGGCCGCCGTCGGCGAGGCGCCGCCCGTCGGCCGGGAGCTCGGCGAGCGGGTCCTGGTGCCGTACCCGATCGAGTCCGCGCTCTCCGGGATTCAGCGCCGCGAGGACCGGATGTTCTACCGCCGCGCCTTCACGGTGCCCGCCGGCTGGCGGGTCGGCCAGGGCCGGCGGCTGCTGCTGCACTTCGGCGCGGTCGACTACGACGCGAAGGTGTGGGTCAACGGCACCCAGGTCGCGACCCACCGGGGCGGCTACGACGGCTTCGACGTCGACGTCACCGACGCGCTCACCTCCGCGGGCCCGCAGGAGCTGATCGTCTGGGCCGAGGACCTCACCGACGCCACCGGCCAGCCCATCGGCAAGCAGCGCCGGACCTCCGACCGCGGCATCTTCTACCAGGGCAGCTCCGGCATCTGGCGCACGGTCTGGATGGAGCCGGTCGCCGACTCCAGCATCTCGTCGCTCGCGACGACCCCGGACCTGGCGGCCTCCGACCTCAAGATCAAGGTGAACGCCGTGGGCGGCGAGGGCCTCACCGTCCGCGCCGTCGCGCGGGGCAACGGCCGGGTGGCCGGCCGGGTCACCGGCGCCGCGAACGCGGATCTGCGGCTGCCGGTGCCCGACGCCAAGCTCTGGTCGCCGGACTCGCCGTTCCTGTACGACCTCGAGGTCACCCTGCTGCGCGGCGGCAAGGCCGTCGACACCGTGCGGTCGTACTTCGGCATGCGGGAGATCGGCACGAAGAAGGGCGCCGACGGCAAGCTGCGCATCGCGCTCAACGGCGAGATCCTGTTCAACATGGCCACCCTGGACCAGGGATTCTGGCCCGACGGCCTGAACACCGCGCCCACCGACGCGGCCCTGAAGTTCGACCTGCGCCAGCACAAGGAGATGGGCTTCAACGCGGTGCGCAAGCACATCAAGGTCGAGCCCGACCGCTGGTACTACTGGGCCGACCGGCTGGGCCTGATGGTCTGGCAGGACATGCCGGCCGCCAACACCGGGCCGATCCCCGAGCCGTGGCGCGGCCAGTTCGAGTCGGAGCTGCACGAGATGGTCCGCGAGCACCAGAGCTGGACCTCGATCGTGGCCTGGGTGCCCTTCAACGAGGGCTGGGGCGAGTGGGACCGCGCCGCGACCGGCCGCATCGCCGACGAGGTGAAGGCGCAGGACCCGAGCCGGCTGGTCAACGCGCACAGCGGCGTGAACTGCTGCAACTCCCACGGCGACTCCGGCAGGGGCGACGTGGTCGACTTCCACCAGTACCTCGGCCCGGCCTCGCCGGCGCCCGAGGAGAACCGGGTGTCGATCGACGGGGAGCACGGCGGCTTCGGCCTCAAGACGTCCAACCACATGTGGTTCGGCGACGGGCAGGCGTACGAGATGGAGCCGGACTCGGCGACCCTGACCCGCAAGTACGTGGAGAACCAGAAGGCCGTCATCAGCTCGGCACGCTCGTGCGGCATCAGCGCGGCCATCTACACCCAGATCACCGACGTCGAGGGCGAGCTCAACGGCTTCTGGACCTATGACCGGCAGGTGGCCAAGATGGACCTCAAGCAGGTCCGCGCGGTCAACCGGGAGATCATCGCGAAGGCCGACGGCACCGCGGGCAACCTGCCGCAGCCGCCGCCGGGCACGCCGGGGCTCACCGGCGTCGCGTTCTACCCGCTGGACGGCACGGCCGAGGACGCGGCGGGCGACCACGACGCCACGGCGGTCGGCGGACCGGCGTACGTGACCGGGAGGTCGGGCCAGGGTCTTGACCTCAACGGGTCCACCCAGTTCCTCGACGCCGGCGCGCCGGTGCTGGACACGGCCTCGGACTACACCGCCTCCGCCTGGGTGAAGCTCGACAAGGTCGACGGCGCGTTCCAGACGGCGGTGAGCCAGGACGGGCCGTCCAACAGCGACTTCTTCCTGCAGTACTCCGGCGCCGACCAGCGCTTCGCGATGAGCTTCGCCGGCGTACGGGCGCTGGGGCCGGCCCGGCCGGAGGTGGGCCGCTGGTACCACCTGACCGGGGTGCGCGACAGCGTCCGGGGCGAGCTGCGGCTCTACGTCGACGGCGAGCCCGCCGGGCGGGCCGGAGCCTGCATGCCGCAGGCGGCGGCGACCGGCAACACGGTGATCGGCCGCGGCCGGTACGGCGGCAACCCGGTCGACTACCTCGACGGCACGATCGACCAGGTGCACCTCTACGACCGGGCGCTGTCCGCCGCGGAGATCAAGGAGCTCTACGACTCGGGCCGGTAGCGGCCGCGGCGGGTCCCGTGCGAACGGGGCCCGCCGCGGTAATTGTTGCGGCAAGTTTCCGGAAGGTTGAAGATGATGAACATCGATGTCTTCGCCGAGGTCCGGGAGGCGCCGCAATGCTGTCCGCGCTCGACCGCGAGCAATCCGTCGCCCCGCCCGGGTTCAGCCGCTGGCTGATTCCGCCGGCCGCCCTCTCCGTCCACCTCTGCATCGGCCAGGTCTACGCCACGAGCGTCTACAAGAACTCGCTCATCGCGCACTTCGACGTCGGCCAGACCGCCATCGGCATCATCTTCAGCATCGCGATCGTCATGCTCGGCCTGTCGGCGGCGCTCGGCGGCACCTGGGTCGAGGCGAACGGCCCGCGCAAGGCCATGTTCGTCTCGGCGTGCTTCTGGGCCTCGGGCTTCGCGGTCAGCGCGCTGGGCATCGGCACCGGGCAGCTGTGGCTGGTCTACCTCGGCTACGGCTTCCTCGGCGGCATCGGCCTCGGCATCGGCTACATCTCGCCGGTCTCCACGCTGATCAAGTGGTTCCCGGACCGGCCCGGCCTCGCCACCGGCCTGGCCATCATGGGCTTCGGCGGCGGTGCGCTGATCGCCAGCCCGCTGTCGCGGCAACTGCTGTCCTACTACGACCCGGCCTACGACCCGAGCGTCTCCACCTCGGTGGCCTCCGGCGGCGCGCTCGTGGCGCTCTTCCTGACCCTGGGCGCCGGCTACTTCGTGATCATGATGTTCGGCGTCGTCACCGTGCGCGTACCACCCGAGGGCTGGGCGCCCGAGGGCTTCGACCCGGCGACGGTCGCGGCGAAGCCGCTGGTCACCACGGCGAGCGTCTCGGCGGCCTCCGCGATCCGCACCGGGTCGTTCTGGCTGCTCTGGATCGTGCTCTTCTGCAACGTGACCGCGGGCATCGGCATCCTCGAACAGGCCAGCCCGATGATCCAGGACTTCTTCCGGGACGACGCCGGCGTGTCCACCGTCGCCGTCTCGGCCGCGGCCGGCTTCGTCGGGGTGCTGTCGCTGTTCAACATGGCCGGCCGGTTCGTCTGGTCGTCCACGTCCGACGTGATCGGGCGCAAACGGATGTACCTGGTCTATCTCGGCGGCGGCATGATCCTGTACGCGCTGCTCGCGTCGGTCGGGCACGCCGCCGTCTGGCTGTTCGTCCTGCTCGCCGGCCTGATCCTGTCGTTCTACGGCGGCGGCTTCGCGACCGTGCCGGCGTACCTGCGCGACCTGTTCGGCACGTTCCAGGTCGGCGCGATACACGGCCGGCTGCTGACCGCCTGGGCGGCGGCGGGCGTGGCCGGCCCACTGATCGTCAACGGTTTCCTGGACGCGCAGGGGAAGCCGGGCACGCTGACGGCGTCCGCGTACCGCCCGGCGCTGTTCACCATGGTCGGCCTGCTGGCGGTCGGCCTCCTCGCCAACCTGCTGATACGCCCGGTGCCGGAGCGCTTCCACGAGACGCCCGCCGAGGAGAAGGAGGCCGTCGCATGAGGACGTCGCCCCTGCGGCTGGTGCTGTCCTGGGCGCTGGTCGCCGTTCTGCTCGGCTACGGCGTGACCCAGACGGTGATCACCGCGGCGAAGCTCTTCCAATAGGGAGCGTGCCAGAAGCGCGGTGCGAAAAGTTTCGATGGAGTTACGTATTGATGTCATGGGAGCGCTCCCATAGTCTGACCTGACGCGGGAGGTCAGCGACACCGATCGATCCCCCCGCGCGGAAGTTCGTTCCCCTCGGTCGCGCCTTCCCCGGGTGCTGCCATGTCTTCCAGGAGCGCTTGCGCATGAGTCCACGTCCCCACACCGTGACGCGCGGCCTGACGGCCGCCGCCGCGATCACCCTCCTCACCGGCGCCGGCATCGCCGTCGCGGCACAGCAGGCCAGCGCCGCCGCGGGTTGTCGCGTCGCATACTCGGTCAACCAGTGGAGCACCGGGTTCACCGGCAACGTCTCCGTGACCAACCTCGGTGACCCGATCACCAACGGTTGGCGACTGACCTGGAGCTTCGCCGGCAACCAGCGGATCACCCAGGGCTGGAGCGCCACCATCACCCAGTCCGGCCAGGCGGTGACCGCGGTCAACCCGTCCTGGGCGACAGGCCTGGCCACCAACGCGACGGCGACGTTCGGCTTCAACGCCGACTACTCCGGCACGAACGCGGCGCCCGCCTCGTTCTCGCTCAACGGCACGGTCTGCACCGGGACCACGCCCACGACGCCGCCGACCACGACGCCGACGACCCCGCCGACGACGCCGCCCACCACCCCGCCCACCACCCCGCCGACGACGCCGCCGACCTCGCAGCCGCCCGGCAACAAGGTCGACAACCCGTACGCGGGCGCCCGGGGCTACGTGAACCCGGAGTGGAAGGCCAAGGCCGACGCGGAGCCCGGCGGTAGCCGGGTCTCGAGCAACCCGACCGCGGTCTGGCTGGACCGGATCGCCGCCATCGAGGGCACGACCGGCAGCAGCTCCAACGGCTCGATGGGCCTTGAGGACCACCTGGACGCCGCGCTCGCGCAGGGCGCCGGCTACATCCAGTTCGTCATCTACAACCTGCCCGGGCGCGACTGCTCGGCGCTGGCCTCCAACGGCGAGCTGGGCGTGAACGACCTGCCCCGCTACAAGGCCGAGTACATCGACCCGATCGCCGCGATCCAGAGCCGCGCGAAGTACGCCGGCCTGCGGATCATCAACGTGATCGAGATCGACTCGCTGCCGAACCTGATCACCAACACCAACGTCGCGACCTGCGCCACGATGAAGTCGAACGGCGGCTACGTGCAGGGCGTCGGCTACGCGCTGAACAAGCTCGGCGCGATCGGCAACGTCTACAACTACATCGACGCCGCGCACCACGGCTGGATCGGCTGGGACACCAACTTCGGCCCGACCGCGGACATCATGTTGCAGGCCGCGCAGGCGTCCGGCAGCGTGCGCAACGTCAACGGCTTCATCACCAACACGGCGAACTACTCGGCGCTGACCGAGCCGTACTTCACCATCAACACCTCGGTGGGCGGCACCTCGGTGCGGCAGTCCAAGTGGGTCGACTGGAACCAGTACGTCGACGAGCTCTCGTTCGCTCAGGCGTTCCGTACCAAGCTGGTCTCGGTCGGCTTCGACTCCGGCATCGGCATGCTGATCGACACCTCGCGCAACGGCTGGGGCGGCTCCAGCCGGCCCACCGCGGCGAGCACGTCGACCGCCGTGGACACCTTCGTCAACCAGTCGCGCATCGACCGCCGGATCCACGCCGGCAACTGGTGCAACCAGGACGGCGCCGGCCTCGGCGAGCGTCCCCGGTCGGCTCCGGCCTCGGGCATCGACGCCTACGTCTGGGTCAAGCCCCCGGGCGAGTCGGACGGCTCCAGCACCCTCATCCCGAACAACGAGGGCAAGGGCTTCGACCGGATGTGCGACCCGACCTACACCGGTAACGAGCGCAACGGCAACAGCCCCACCGGCTCGCTGTCCGGCGCCCCGATCTCGGGAGCCTGGTTCTCGGCGCAGTTCCGCCAGCTGATGGCGAACGCGTACCCGCCCCTTTCCTGATCCACTCCCGACGCGGGCGGCCCGGTTCTCCCACGACCGGGCCGCCCGCCCTTTTCTGGCTAGGCTTTGCCGATGACCACGGACCGATGGGCGAGCTGGCTGCTGCGCCGCCGGGACGGCGGCTCGACGGAGCTGCGCGAGCGGTTCGCCGCGGAGCTGATCGCGTTCCGGGACGGCGTTCTCGACCGCGCCGCGATCGCCGAGGGCGACGTGGTCCTCGACGTCGGCACGGGCACGGGACTGATCGGCCTCGGCGCGCTCGACCTGGTCGGCCCGGCCGGGCGGGTGGTGTTCAGCGACGTCTCGGCCGCGCTGCTCGACGAGTGCCGGCGGCTCGCCGACCCGGACCGCAGCAGCTTCGTCGAGGCGGCGGCGGACGACCTCGGCCCGATCGCGGACGCGTCGGTCGACGTCGTGACGACCCGGTCGGTGCTGATCTACGTGGCCCGCAAGCGCGAGGCCTTCGCCGAGCTGTTCCGGGTGCTCCGCCCCGGCGGCCGGTTGTCCATCTTCGAGCCGATCAACAGCTTTCCCGTACGGGCGGGAGCCGACCACCTGTTCGGGCTGGACCTCACCCCCGTGGCCGACCTCGCCGCCAAGGTGCGCGCACAGTTCACGCCGGGCGCGCCGGACGGCGGCCGCCCGATGACCGACTTCGACGAGCGCGACCTGCTCGGCTGGGCCCGGGAGGCGGGGTTCACCCGGGTGACGCTCGACTACCGGGCGGAGGTCGACGTGCCGGGGCCGCCCGTCACGGACTGGGCGGCGCTCAAGCGCACGTCCCCGAACCCGCTGGCGCCGACGTACGGCGAGGCGATCGAGGCGGCGCTGACCCCCGCCGAGCGCGAGCGCCTGGACGCGCACGTGGAGCGCCTGGCCGGCACGCCGACCCGGCACACGATGGCGAAGGCGTACCTCAGCGCGACCCGCGCCTGAACCGCACCCGTCCCGCTACCGCCCGCCCGCCGGGCGCGCAATATCGCCTGGTCATAATGGTGCTCGCCCGCCCACTTATGAAGGAGTCTCACGATGTCGGTCCGGCAGGGGCTGGCCTTCGCGGGCCGCTACGAGGCGGCGCTCTGGGCCGCCCTGTTCCGCTGGATCGCCCGCCGGCCCTACCCGGTCGAGCCCGGCACCGCCGCCTTCCACTACGCCGGCACCGTCACGCCGCTCTTCGGCGTCTTCATCGGGCTGTCCGCGGTCGAGATCCCGATCCTGCACCTGATCCTGCCGTGGCAGACCGCGCGGACCATCTCGTTGATCATCGGGGCGTACGGCCTGGTCTGGATGATCGGCCTGCTGGCCACCCTGCGGCTCTACCCGCACCTGGCCGCGCCGGGCGCGCTGGTCATCCGCAACAGCACCACCCTGCGGGTCGAGGTGCCGTGGGACGCCGTCGAGAGCGTCCAGGTGCGCCGCCGCTCGATGCCGCCCGGCGGCGGCGTCCAGGTCGAGGAGGCCGGCGACGCCCGCATCCTCTCGCTCGGCGTCGGCAGCCAGACCAGCATCGACGTCCAGCTGAGCCGGCCGCTGACCGTCGGGCACAAGAAGACCGGCGGCCGGCCGGTGACGCAGATCCGGTTCCACGCCGACGACCCCGAGGGACTGGTCGCCGCGGCCCGCGCGCGACTGACACCCGCCCTGACCTAACCTCGTTCGGCCGTAGCGTGTTCGGTAGGCTGCCGCCACTGAGCATCGGGGGTGGGTCATCGAGCAGGTCGAGGTCCGGCGTGCCGAGCCGGCCGCCGCGGGCCGGCGGCTCACGGTGGCCGCGGGCAGCGTGGTCGGCAACCGCTATCCGGCCAACTTCGACGTGCTGCACATCGACCCGGTCTGGCCCCTGGTGGTCGTGGCGGACGGGATGGGCGACGGCCCCGGCAGCGCGATCGCCGGGCGCACGGCGGTCGACGTCTTCGTGGCCGGTGCGACGGCCGCGCCGACGCCCCGGGCACTGCGGGCCGCCGTCGCCGAGGTGCAGCTCCGGGTCCGGGCGGCCGGCGCCGCGCTGGGCGAGCTCACCGGCTGCACGCTGACCGCCTTCGTGGGCGCCGTCGACGAGCCCGACGCCTGGATCGTGCAGCTCGGCGACTCGCGCGCCTACCGCCTGCGCGACGGCCTGCTCGAACTGCTCACCACCGACCACACGATGGCCTGGCTCGGCGCCGTGTACGGCTGGTGGCCGGCCGACTCGCCCGAGGCGCACGCGGCGCGCTACCGGCTGACCCGCTACGCCGGGCATCCGGACTCGCCCGAGCCGGACGTGCTCAGCGTGGCGCTGCGCGCCGGCGACGTGTTCCTGCTCTGCACCGACGGCCTCGCGGAGCAGGTCGGCTACGAACGGCTCACCGAGGTGCTGCGGGGCACGCCCGACCCGGGCGAGGCGGCGACGACGCTGCTCGAGGACTCCCTGCGGGCCGGCGGCGACGACAATGCGACGGCCGCGGTGATCCGGGTCGGACGGGAGTGACCGATGGGTGAGATCGGCCTGCGGCCGGTGCGCGACGCGGACCTCGACGCGCTCTACGACCAGATGCGCGACCCCGAGGCCGTCATGATGGCCGCCTTCACCGCCGAGGATCCGGACGACCGGGAGGCGTTCGACGCGCACTTCGTGCGGCTGCGCACCTCGCCGGACATCCTGCTGCGGGCGATCACGGTGGACGGCGAGCTCGCCGGGACCATCGCGAGCTTCGTCGTCGGCGGCGACACCGAGATCACGTACTGGCTGGACCGGGCCTGGTGGGGCCGCGGCGTCGCCACCCGCGCCGTCGAGCTGCTGCTCGACCTCGTGCCGGTGCGGCCGATCATCGCGCGCGCGGCGAGCGACAACGCCGGCTCCCTGGCCGTGCTGCGCAAGACCGGCTTCCGCCCGGAGGGCATCGAGGTCGCCTACTCGACGGCCCGCGGCAAGGAGATCGAGGAGACGGTGCTTCGCCTGGACGGGCCGTGACCGCGCCCGGGTGACCGGGAGATGCCGGCGACCCGCCGCATCGGCGGGTCACCGGCATCCGGCCCCTCGGGAAAGTCTGTGTAGGGAAGGTCAGCCCTTCTTGAAGAAGCGGTACACGGCCCGGTAGGGCACCGACGTCGTCGCGCCCGCCGCGCACGCGGTCGCCGGTGCGACACCGCCGACCGTCGACAGCCGCTGGATGTAGGTGACGTCGCCGAAGACGCCGGGTCCCCGCGTCCGGGCGCCCGTGACCAGCAACTGCGGGATGCTGTTCGGGGTGTCCGACGGCGCCGGCTTCGGCGCGGTGCCCTCGATCAGCGAGCCGTCCTCGTCGGACTCCCAGCTCGGGCCGCGGAAGTGCAGGGCCGACACCGGCCGCACCGGGCGCAGCGTGATGCCGGTCAGCGAGGCGGCGGGTTCGATCAGGGTCCACTTGGCGTCCGTGCAGCCGTAGACCTGGACGCCCTTGGCCTTGAAGACGGAGGTCAACGTGTTGCCGGCGGGCGGGACGAGCTCGGGTGGAACGCTGCTCGGGCCGCCGAGGAAGCGGTCGGCCGTGACGGGTGCGGGCAGGTCATCGGCGAACGAGACGCCGGAGGAGGTGCCGACGAGCGCCAGTACGGCAACGCCGACGCCGGCCGAGATACGGAGAGATCTGGTCACCAGGGATCCTTCGCGGTAGGGCTGGCGTTACGCCCGACCAACCCTAGGGCTACTGTCCGCGACGGAGTCTTAACTGCGTCCTAAGTCTTCCACAGGTTTTTGTGGAGGAAGATCGACAATGAGCAATTTTCAACCTGGCCTCGGGCCAGAGGTATCCGAGCCGTCGACCGGCGCCGGGAGCTGCCACCCGGGCCACGTTGAAAAAGGCTCAATCGACGGGCCGCCCGGCGCACCGGGCGGCCGGTCGATCAGCCGGCCGGGTAGAAGCCGGTCGGCGCCGGGCCCTGCTTCTGGTCGCGGCCGCGCATCCGCAGGCGCAGCAGCAGGCCGACGCCGACGAAGACCAGGACGCCGCCCACGATCAGGCCCGGCCCGAGCAGGCTTGGCGTGCCGGCGTCGCCGGCCGTCGGCACGGACGCCAGGTCGTCGTCGGACTCGGCCGGCTGCGGCGCCGCCTCGTCGGCGGCGGGCTCCTCTGCCTCCTCGGTCTCGCTCGGCGACGGCTTTGGCGACGCGGTCGGTTCCGCCTCGCCCTTCTCGCCCTCGATCCGGCTGCGGGCCGTCGACTCCTGGAGCAGCGTCTGCCGGGCGTTGAAGGCCTGCGCCTGGAAGATCACCTCTCCCGCGTCGGCGTCGTCGTCGAACGCGATCTCGTAACGCGCCGTCACCGTGCGGCCGCGGCAGAGCTGGCCCGGGTCGAGCCGCACGTCGGTGATCCGGGTGCTGTCGGCGCCACCGTTCTGCACCTGCACCGGGAAGTCGCGGCCGTCCTCGACCCGGGCGACCTGGATCTCGTCCAGCTCCGGGCCGTCGACCTGGAGGATCAGCGACCAGCGGACCTTCTGGCAGCGCCGCGCCTCGGAGGAGGCGACCACGGTCACCGTACGTGCCTGTTTCCCGGCGGTGAAGGTGGCGGGCACCTCGGTGATGGCCACCGCGAAGCCGGGCTCGACCGCGCCGGCGCGGCCCGGTAGGGCCAGGGTCGCGACGACCACGGCCAGAACGGTGGACAGCAGGGCAGTGCGATGCCGCACAGCAATCATCTCCTTACGCAGAGGCGTCAAAAACGCACGCACGTAAGGTAGTTCGGTGCCGCCGCGCGAAAGGTTCAGCCCGGCCTGAGGGATCACTCGGGATAACACTTATTTTTGTCTTATCAGCTGGTTACCGACAGGTATCTTCGCAGGCCAGCGCCTTTATCATCGTGGGCGGCCGTGCGGCGGCCCAAGATTCCCCGGAAAGTTCTTCCGGAACGTTCATCCGAACCCGGGCCGCGCACGTAGATGGGGGAGGGCGGGAGACCGGCGACAACGCACCGTAAGGAAAGGTAGATGGCCGGTAGATCAGCCCGACAGTAACGAGCGCGGGGCATCCCCCACGGATGCCGGCGTCCCGACCGCCCAGGACGGACGCCACACCGCTGCGGAGAACGAGGAGTTATGGCCCGGACGAAGACGAACCAGCGAACCGCAAGTGACGTCCCCATTGATGCCACCGGCGGCCGGACACCGCCGTCGACGATCGCCTACGTGGTGCTCGGCGTCTCCATCATCGCGGCAATCTGGGCCGCTGCGATGCTGACCACCGCGGGTAAGACCGGCTACGTCTACTTCTTCACGTACTGCCTGTACTACATGGGTGTCGTCTGCCTCGTGTCGCTCTCGATCACGATCATGCTGGGACTGGTCGCCACCGACCGGCTGGTCCTGTCGATCCGGCAGCGGGTGCTGCTCCAGTCCGCGCACCGCACCACCGGCATCATCGCGGTCAGCGCCCTCTTCGTGCACGTCTGGACGAAGGTCGCCATGAACCTCGTCGGCGTGGTCGACGTGTTCATCCCGTTCCTGCTGCCGTACAACGGGTTCTTCATCGGTCTCGGCAGCGTCTCCGCGTACGTGATGGTGCTGGTCATGTGGACCGGTCTCGCCCGCGCGCGGTTCATCGGCAAGGGCAAGCCCTGGATGTGGCGCGGTATCCACGCCATCTCGTACCTGATGTGGCCGCTCGCCCTGCTGCACGGCCTCAACGCCGGCCGCCCCGCCGCCACCTGGGTCATCGTCAGCTACGTCGTCTGCGTGCTGGGTGTGCTCGTCGGGCTCGCCGTGCGGCTCTCGGTCAGCCTCAACCGCCGCAAGGACTTCGCGTCGCAGGCCGGCACCGGCACCGGCAAGATCCAGCCGGTCGGCAAGCTCGTGCCGACCACCACCCCGAGCAAGGGCCGGGGCAAGAGCCGCCGCGCCGAGCCGGTCGCCCCCGCGGCGGTCGAGGCCTGGACGCCGGCCGCCCCGGTGCCCAGCGAGCCGGTCGCGGCCCCGGCCGGCCCCCCGCCGCAGGCCGAGCGTCGTCCGCGCCGCGGCGCCGACGACGACGAGCGGGCCCGCCGCCGCCGCGACTACGTCGACGCGCCGACCCAGCGCTGGGAGTTCGAGGAAGACGACATGCCGGCGCAGCGCTCGCGCCGCTACGCCGAGGACGAGGCGCCGGCGCCGCGCCAGCGGCGGGCGCCCGAGCCCGAGCGCTTCGACGAGCCCACCCGGGCGATCTCGCGGCGCGCCGCCGAGGACGGCCCGCGCGGCTACGCCGAGGACGACGACATGCCCGCGCCGCGCGGTCGCCGCCGGGCCGAAGACGACTACGTCGAGGAGCGCCCGCCGTCCCGGTCCCGGCGCTACGCCGGCACCGAGTTCGAGCAGGAGCCGGCGCCGGCACCGCGCGGCCGGCGCTACGCCGACGAGGACGAGGTGCCCGCGCCGCGCGGCCGCCGCCTCGCCGCCGACGACGCCCCGGCGCCGCGGCAGCGCCGCTACCCGGACGACGAGCGGTACGAGGAGGCGCCGCGGCGCCGGTCGGATCGCTACGTGGACGACGAGCCGCCGAGGCCGTCCCGCGCGGCGCGCTACGCCGAGGATGCGGAGACTGCGCCCCGGGCCCGGCGCGACCGGGGCGCTCAAATCGACAGCGCCGACCCGGAGTACGACGACGCGCCGGCCCTGGTAGACATGGCGTCCCGGCGGGCACGCCGGGCGACACAGCAGGAACCCGCCCGTACGGCGAGCCGGGGGGCTCGCCGAGGCGGTAAGGGTGGGGATGAATCGGCTGACGACCAATACTTCCGTCAGCTGCGAGGGGAAGCACAGTGAGTGAGCGCAGCAGGGCAGGGCACGGCACCGGCGGGACGTCGTCGTGAGCGAGGGCAGGGTTCCGCCCGTCACGAGCGTGGGCACGCCACGGATCACGGCCGGGTTCGACGAGTACGGCCGGCTCGACCTGGTCGCGCACCAGGAGGTGCACGGCGGCTTCGCGGCGCTCTCCAGCGGTGAGCTGATCGGCCTCGCCGACCGCATCGAGCTGCGCGGGCGCGGCGGCGCCGGCTTCCCGTTCGCCCGTAAGGTCCGCGCCGTGCTCGACTCCTGCCAGCGCCAGGACCTGCCGCCGGTGATCGTGGTCAACGGCACCGAGGGCGAGCCCCCGTCCTGGAAGGACAAGGCGGTCCTGACCCGCGGCCCGCACCTGATCCTCGACGGCGCGGCCCTCGCGGCCGCCGCGCTCGACGCCGAGGAGATCGTGATCGGCGTCGCCGACGACGGCATCGGCCAGGACTCCCTCGCGGCGGCGCTTGCCGAGCGGCGGATGCCGGTGCCGACCCGGATCGTCACCGTCCCGCACCGGTTCATCTCCGGCGAGGGCGGCGCGCTGGTGCGCGGCATCAACGGCGAGGCGCACATCCCGCCCGGCCGCAAGGTCCGCTCGAGCGACAACGGCGTCGGCGGGCTGCCGACCCTGCTCTCCAACGCCGAGACCTACTCGCAGCTGGCGATCGCGGCCCGGCTCGGCCCGTGGGAGTACAACGCGGTCGGCATCCCGGAGGAGCCCGGCACGGTCATGCTGACCGTCGGCGGCTCGTCCACCGCGCCCGCCGTCGTCGAGGCGCCGACCGGCACCCCGCTGATGGACGTGCTCACCATGTGCGGCGCCGACATCGGTCCCGGGCTGCTCGTCGGCGGCTACCACGGCAAGTGGATCACCGCCGAGGCCGCCAAGACAGTGACGATCTCGCGCAAGGGCTTCGCCAAGGTCGGCGGCACGCTCGGCGCCGGCATGCTCATCCCGATCGGCTCGGCGACCTGCCCGCTGGGCGAGGTCGCCCAGGTCGTGCAGTACCTCGCCGGCGAGTCGGCGGGTCAGTGCGGCCCGTGCCGCCTCGGCCTGCCCGACCTGGCCCGCGCGGTCACCCTGGTCGCGCTCGGCGGTAGCGCGCTGGAGAACGTGCGACAGGCCGCCGGCGTGGTCAAGGGCCGCGGCGCGTGCAGCCACCCGGACGGCACCGCCCGGTTCGCCCTGTCCGCGCTCGAGGTCTTCGCCCGCGACGTGGAGCTGCACGCCAACGGCGAGGGGTGCGGCAAGCAGGTGCGCGGCATCCTTCCCCTGCCGTACCACACCGATCAGGGCGCGCGGAAACTCGCCGTCGACTGGTCGCGCTGCGACGGCCACGGACTCTGCTCGGCGGTCGCCCCGGAGATCATCCGGCTCGACGCGAACGGCTTCCCGGCGTTCCCGCAGACGCCGCTGCCGCCGTGGCTCGAGAACGGCGCCCGCAAGGCGGTCAACGTGTGCCCGGCACTGGCCCTGCGGCTGACGGAGGCGGTAAAGAAGTGACCGTACCCAGGATCAAGGCCCTGATCGCGGCGACGGTTGCCGCCGGCGCGCTCGCGGGGTGCGGCTCGGCCGCCACCCCGCCGGCCGGTCCGGCGCTGCCGGCCGCCGAGCAGGCCGCGGAGCCCGCTGCCGCCGACGCCGGAGCCACCGAGCCGCCGGAGGCGCCCGCGGTGGTGCCCGCGTCGCTGAAATTCAAGGGCAGGACCCTGGACGGCAAGACCTTCGACGCCGCGACGATGGCCGGCAAGCCGACCATCCTGTGGTTCTGGGCGCCCTGGTGCGCGACCTGCGCGAGCGAGGCCCAGTCGATCTCCGACCTGAGCGACGAGTACGCCGGGCGGCTCAACATCCTGGGCATCGCCGGCATGGGCGGCAACAAGGACATGCACGAGTTCGTCTCCGACCTCGAGGTCGGCGAGGTGCCGCACCTGGACGACGGGCCGGGCAAGCTCTGGAAGAAGTTCGGCATCACCGAGCAGAGCACCTACGTGATCCTGGACCGGGCCGGCAAGGTCGTGGTCCGCAGCTACCTCGACGACCTACAGCTCACCACCAAGGTCAAGTCGCTGGTGGCGTGAGCGGTGCGGGCCACGCTGCTGCTCGCGCTCACCGCCGGGATGCTCGGCGCCGTCAACCCGTGCGGCTTCGCGCTGCTGCCCGCGTACCTGTCGGTGCTGGTCGCCGGTGATCAGAGCGACGGCTCCCGGTCGACGGTCGCGGCCGTGGGCCGCGCGCTGCGCTGCACCGCCGCGCTGACCGCCGGGTACGTCGCGGTGTTCGGCGCGTTCGGGCTGGTCCTGGCGCCGCTGACCGGGTGGCTGCTGCCGCGGCTGCCGTGGCTGACCGTCGTCTTCGGACTGGGCCTGCTCGGGCTCGGCGGCTGGCTGCTCGCCGGCCGCTCGCTGCCGAACCCGGCCCGGGCGCTGCGGGCGCCGCGGCTGACCGGCTCGGCCGCGTCGATGGTCCTCTTCGGCATGGCCTACGCGCTCGCGTCGCTGGGCTGCGCGATCGGGCCGTTCCTGGCGATCGTCGTCTCCAGCCTGCGGGCCGGCTCGATCGGCGAGGGCGTCGCCCTGTTCGTCAGCTACGCCGCCGGGATGGGGCTGGTGATCGGCGTGACCGCGCTCGCCGTCGCGCTGGTCCGGGTCTCCGCGGTCTCCCGGCTGCGCCGGGCGTCCGCCGCCGTGCCCCGCGTCGGGGGCGCGGTCCTGGTCGTCGCCGGCGCGTACGTGGCCTACTACGGCTGGTACGAGCTTCGGCTCGCCGGTGACCTGCGGCAGTCCGGGCGGGATCCGGTGGTCAACTTCGCCTCGGGCATCCAGCACCAGCTCAGCGGCGCGGTCGGCCGGGTCGGCGCGGGCTGGTTCGCGCTGCTGCTGGCCGCCCTGGTGCTGGCGGCGCTCCTGCTGTCGCGGCGCCGGCGCGCCCCGGTGGGCGGCTGAGGACGTGGACACCGCCTCCCGCGTGAGCCCGCTGCGCCGCGGCGATCCCGG
This sequence comes from Amorphoplanes digitatis, assembly GCF_014205335.1. NCBI lineage: Bacteria > Bacillati > Actinomycetota > Actinomycetes > Micromonosporales > Micromonosporaceae > Actinoplanes > Actinoplanes digitatis. Next base: position 3,205,562 of record NZ_JACHNH010000001.1, read on the forward strand.
GCGGCTGGGCGGGTACCGGGTGATCGGCCGGCTCGGCTCCGGCGGCATGGGCGTCGTCTACCTGGCCACCGACCGCGACGACGAGCTCGTCGCGGTCAAGCTCGTGCACGCCACCCTGGTCGGCGACCCCGAGTTCCGGGGGCGGTTCCGCAGCGAGGTCGAGCGGGCCCGGCAGGTGCCGTCGTTCTGCACGGCCGAGGTGCTCGACGCGGACCTCGACCACAACCCGCCGTACCTGGTGGTCGAGTACGTCGACGGGCCGAGCCTCGCCGAGGTGGTGGAGGAGAGCGGCCCGCTGCGCTCGGCCGCGCTGCACTCGCTCGCGGTCGGCGTGGCCACCGCGCTGACCGGCATACACGGCGCCGGGGTCATCCACCGTGACCTCAAGCCCGGCAACGTGCTGCTCGCGCCCGGCAGCCCCAAGGTCATCGATTTCGGCATCGCCCGGGCGTTCGAGGCGACCAGCCAGCACACCCGCACGGACCAGATGGTCGGCACTGTCGCGTACATGGCGCCGGAGCGGTTCTCCTCCGAGCCCGGCACGCCGCTGACCGCGGCCGCCGACGTGTTCGCCTGGGGCTGCGTCGTCGCGTACGCCGGCACCGGCCGGACGCCCTTCCACGGCGACTCGCCGCCGGCGACCGCCGCCCGGATCCTGACCCAGCCGCCGCACCTGGGCGTGCTGCCCGAGCCGCTGCGCGGCCTGGTCGAGCTGTCGCTGTCCAAGCATCCCGAGGAGCGGCCGACGGCCCGCGAGCTGTTGGATCTGCTGCTCGGCGAGCGGCAGCCCGAGCGCCGGCGCGCGACGGGGTTCGCGGCGCCCGCCGCGGCACCGCGCACGCAGCCGGCCCGGCCGGTCACCTCGGCCCCGCCGGCCCCGCCGGCCCGCAGGCGAGGCCACCGGACGCTGGCCGTGCTCGCCGTCCTGCTCGTGCTCGCCGGGCTGGCCACGGTCGCCCTGGTGCTGAAGGCGTACGCCCCGGTGGGCGAGCCGCGCAACGTGGGCGGCGCGCCGGGCGCGGGGGCGCCGGAGACCGGCGCCGCCGCCCCGCGCAACCCGCCGGCGACCGAACCCGGCGACCTGACCGATCCCACAAGGGGCGCCGGCCCGGTGCCGGCGGAGCCGGACGGCGGCGAGCCGATCATCCAGGACGCGCTGAGCCGGCCCGGCCTGTGGCAGGACAGCGAGGTACCCGGTGCGGACGCCGACTGCACCGTGCAGGGCGTGCTGCGCGTCGCCCGGGTCGACGCCGGCGCGCACCAGTGCGCCGGCCCGGAGGAGGAGATCGCCGACGACTTCGGGGTCGAGGTGACCACCGCGCTGCAATCCGCGGGCGCCTGCGCGGCGATCTGGTTCCACTGGGACCCACGGGCCGGCGGCCAGGTGCTGCGGATCTGCCAGGGGGAGATCTCGGTCGGCGCGGACCTGCCGGAAGACAGCCGGGTGTACGGGCGGATCGCGCTCGACCGCCGGATCGGGCTGCGCCAGCCGGTCCGGATCCACCTGGTGATCCGCGACGGCGAGGCACAGGTGTTCCGCGGCGCGCAGTTCGCGGGCGCGGTGCCGCTGCCGGAGGGCGGGCCGGACGAGGGCCAGGTCCTGCTCGGGCTCAGCGCCGAGGCCGCCGGCGCCGGGCCGCCGTACGCGGTGTCCTTCTCGGACGTGGACATCCGCTCGCTCTGAGCCGCACCCACCGATGTGGACGGATTAAGCTTTGGCTTAGGTTGCCGTTGACAGCGTGATCAGGTCGCGGCCCATACTGCGACATGCAGGTTCCGGCACCCTTCGAATACGCGCGGGCCACCACCGTGGACGAGGCCATCGGGCTCATGGAGCGCTACGGCGACACCGCCCGGCTGGTGGCCGGCGGACACAGTCTGCTGCCCATGATGAAGCTCCGGCTGGCCAACTTCGAATACCTCATCGACATCAACGATCTGCACGGCGAGCTCGGCCACATCGTCGTCGAGGCGGACCAGGTCCGGATCGGCGCGCTGACCCGCCATCGCGAGCTGCTCGAGTCCGACGCGCTGGCCGCGGCGCTGCCGATCTTCCGGGACGCCGAGCGGGTGATCGCCGACCCGGTCGTGCGCAACCGCGGCACCCTCGGCGGCTCGCTCTGCCAGGCCGACCCCTCCGAGGACCTCTCCGCGGTCTGCACCACGCTCGGCGCGAGCTGCGTGATCCGCGGGCCGGGCGGGACCCGGACGGTGACCATGGAGGACTTCCACCGCGGCCCGTACGAGACGGCGGTCGCCGACGGGGAGATCCTCGTCGAGATCCGGATACCGCTGCGCCCGCGCGGCGGCAGCGCGTACGCGAAGGTGGAGCGCCGGGCCGGCGACTGGGCCGTGGTGTCCGCGGGCGCGGCGGTGTGGCTCGACGAGGCCGGCCTGGTCACCGACGCCCGCGTCGGCCTCGCCGCCGTCGGGCCGAACACCACCGGCCTGCCGGAGATCTCCGCCGCGCTGCGCGGCAGCCCGCCGTCGGAGGGGTTGTACACCGAGGCCGGCGAGATCGCGGCGCGGAGCTGCGACCCGGTCACCGACCAGCGCGGCAGCGCCGACTACAAGCGCCACCTCGCCAAGGAGCTCACCGTCCGTACCCTGCGCCGCGCCGTGGCGCGCATCGCCGAGAGAGGCTGAGCATGCAGGTCTCGATGACCGTCAACGACGTCGAAGTCACCGAGGAGATCGAGGGACGGCTGCTGCTCGTGCACTTCCTGCGCGACGTCCTCGGCCTCACCGGCACCCACTGGGGCTGCGACACCAGCAACTGCGGCACCTGCGTGGTGTGGCTCGACGGCGAGCCCGTCAAGTCGTGCACCGTGCTCGCCGCGATGGCCGGCGGCCACGAGGTCCGCACGGTCGAGGGCCTGGCGAAGAACGGCAAGCTGGACCCGGTGCAGGAGGGCTTCATCCAGTGCCACGGGCTCCAGTGTGGTTTCTGCACGCCCGGGATGCTGATGACCGCCCGCGCGCTGCTCGACCGCAACCCGGACCCGACCGAGGCCGAGATCCGGGAGGCCATCTCCGGGCAGATCTGCCGCTGCACCGGCTACGCGACGATCGTCCGCTCGGTGCGCTGGGCCTCGGTGCACGAGGCCGGCACGGAAGAGGTGACGGCATGACGGCCGTACAGGGCTCCGAGCGGCTCACCACCTTCGAGGACAACGACCAGAAGCCCGTCGGGCACGGGCGGATGCTGCGCAAGGAGGACCCGCGCCTGGTGCGCGGGCGTGGCCGTTTCACCGACGACATCCAGCTTCCCGGCATGCTGCACCTGGCCATCCTGCGCTCGCCGTTCGCGCACGCGCGGATCGTCGGCATCGACACCAGCGCCGCCGCCGCGCTGCCCCGGGTTCGGGCCGTCGTCACCGGCGCCGACCTGGCCGCGCAGGGACTGGCCTGGATGCCGACGCTCTCCGGCGACGTGCAGGCGGTGCTCGCCACCGACAAGGTCCGCTTCCAGGGCCAGGAGGTCGCGTTCGTCGTCGCCGAGGACCGCTACACCGCCCGGGACGCCCTCGAGCTGATCGACGTCGAGTACGACGTGCTCGAGCCGGTCATCGACGCGCGGCGCGCGCTCGCGCCGGACGCGCCGGTGATCCGCGACGACCTCGACGGCAAGACGAACAACCACTGCTTCGACTGGGAGACCGGCGACAAGGACGCCACCGAGGCGGTCTTCGCGGCGGCGGACGTGGTGGTGCGGCAGGACATCGTCTATCCGCGCGTGCACCCGGCGCCGATGGAGACGTGCGGCGCGGTCGCCGACTTCGACGCGGTCGAGGGCCGGCTCAAGCTCTGGTCGACCACCCAGGCGCCGCACGCGCACCGCACCCTGTACGCGATCGTCGCCGGCCTGCCCGAGCACAAGATCCAGGTGATCTCGCCGGACCTCGGCGGCGGCTTCGGCAACAAGGTGCCGATCTACCCCGGCTACGTCTGCGCCATCGTCGCCTCGATCGTCACCGGCAAGCCGGTGAAGTGGATGGAGGACCGCTCGGAGAACCTGATCAGCACGGGCTTCGCCCGCGACTACATCATGCGCGGCGAGATCGCGGCGACCCGCGACGGCCGGATCCTCGGCATCCGCACGGACGTGCTCGCCGATCACGGCGCCTTCAACGGTACGGCCGCGCCGGTCAAGTACCCGGCCGGCTTCTTCGGCGTCTTCACCGGCAGCTACGACATCGAGGCCGCCTACTGCTCGATGACGGCGGTATACACCAACAAGGCGCCCGGCGGGGTCGCGTACGCGTGCTCGTTCCGGATCACCGAGGCCGTGTACCTGGTCGAGCGGATCGTCGACTGCCTCGCCGCGGAGCTGGGGATGGACCCGGCCGAGCTGCGCCTGAAGAACTTCATCAGGCCCGAGCAGTTCCCGTACACGACGAAGACCGGCTGGGTGTACGACTCCGGCGACTACGAGCCGACAATGCGCCTGGCGATGGACCTGGCCGGGTACGCCGAGCTGCGCAAGGAGCAGGAGGCGAAGCGGGCCAACGGCGAGCTGATGGGCATCGGCATCGCGTTCTTCACCGAGGCCGTCGGCGCCGGGCCGCGCAAGGACATGGACATCCTCGGACTGGGCATGGCCGACGGCTGCGAGCTGCGGGTGCACCCGACCGGCAAGGCCGTGGTCCGGCTCAGCGTGCAGTCGCAGGGCCAGGGTCACGAGACGACGTTCGCGCAGATCGTCGCCGAGGAGATCGGCATCCCGCCCGCCGACATCGACGTGGTGCACGGCGACACCGACAACACGCCGTTCGGGCTCGGCACCTACGGCAGCCGGTCCACCCCGGTCTCGGGCGCGGCCGCCGCGCTCGTCGCCCGCAAGGTCCGCGACAAGGCCCGGCTGATCGCCTCGGCGATGCTCGAGGTCTCGGTCGCCGACCTGGACTGGGAGAAGGGCAGATTCCAGGTCAAGGGCGACCCGGGCAAGTCGGTGACGATCCAGGACATCGCCATGCGCGCGCACGGCGCCGGCGACCTGCCTGACGGGGTCGAGGGCGGCCTTGAGGCGCAGATCTGCTACAACCCGTCGAACCTGACCTACCCGCACGGCGCGTACATCTGCGTGGTCGACATCGACCCGGGCACCTGCGAGGTGAAGGTGCGCCGGTTCATCGCCGTCGACGACTGCGGCACCCGGATCAATCCGATGATCATCGAGGGTCAGGTGCACGGCGGCCTCACCGACGGCGTCGGCATGGCGCTGATGGAGATGATCGCCTTCGACGAGGATGGCAACTGCCTCGGCGCGTCGCTGATGGACTACCTGATACCCACCGCGCTCGAGGTGCCCGACTGGGAGACCGGCTTCACCGTCACCCCGTCGCCGCACCACCCGATCGGCGCCAAGGGCGTCGGCGAGTCCGCCACCGTCGGCTCGCCGCCGGCCATCGTCAACGCCGTCGTGGACGCGCTCGCGCCATACGGCGTCCGCCATGCCGACATGCCGCTCACCCCGTCCCGGGTCTGGGACGCGATGCGCGGCGCGCCGCGGCCCCCGATCTGAGCCGGGCGGGACGACATGACCGACATCGCCGAGCGCGCCCGGGCCCTGACCCAGCAGCGGCGCCCGTTCGTGCACGCCACCGTCGTGCGCGCGCAGCAGCCGACCTCGGCCCGCGCGGGCGACGCCGCCGTCGTCCTCGACGACGGCTCCATCGAGGGCTTCGTCGGCGGACACTGCGCGGAGAACTCCGTGCGCACCGCCGCCCTGGACACCCTGCGGGACGGGCGCACCCTGCTGCTGCGGGTGCTGCCGGACGGCGGGGCGGAGTTCCCGGAGACACCGGGCGCGCTGGTCGTGGTCAACCCGTGCCACTCCGGCGGCGCGATCGAGATCTTCCTGCGTCCGGTCCTGCCCCGGCCGGTGCTGCGGCTGGCCGGCGAGACCCCGATCGGCGAGGCGCTGGCCACCCTGGCCGCCTTCCTCGACTTCGAGGTGTCGCGCGACGGCGCCTGCGCGGGCGCGACCGCGGCCGTGGTGGCCGGGCTGGGCCGGGGCGAGGAGGACGCGATCCGCGCGGCCCTGGACGCCGGCGTCGGCTTCATCGCCCTGGTGGCGAGCCGCACGCGCGGCGCGGCGGTGCTCGACGCGCTCGGCCTGACGCCCGGCGAGCGATCGCGGGTGCACACGCCGGCCGGCATCGACATCGGCGCGCGTACCCCGCAGGAGATCGCCCTGTCCATCATGGCCGAGGTGGTCCGGGCGATCCGGGTCGACGGCCTGGCGCCGTCGGCCGCCGCGGCCACGCCGCCGGCGGCGGCGACGGACCCGATCTGCGGGATGACCGTCCTGATCGGCCCGGACGCCATCTCGGCGGACGGCAACTACTTCTGCGGTACGGGGTGCCGCGACGCCTTCCTCGCGCGGGCCTGAGCCGTGTACGTGTCGGGCGTGGTCCTCGCCGCGGGCAACTCGGTGCGGCTCGGGCTGGGCGAGGCCAAGCAGCTGCTGCCGTACCGCGGCCGGACCCTGCTGGACGCGGCGCTGGACACCGTCCGGGCCTGCCCGTTCGACCAGCGGCTCGTCACGCTCGGCGCCTGGTCGGCCGCGGTGCGCTCGCGGGTCGACCTGAGCGGGTTCACCACCGTCGACGTGCCGGCGGACGGCACCGGCTGCGGCGCCTCGGTGAGCACCGCGGTCGGCGCGCTCGATCCGCGGGCGGACGGCCTCGTGCTGCTGCTCGGCGACCAGCCGGGCGTGCGGGCGTCCTCGGTGGCCGCGCTGCTCGCCGCCGCCGGCGACGGCCCGCTCGGCGTCTGCCGGTACGACGACGGCCTGGGCCATCCGTTCTGGTTCGGGCGCGCGGTGTTCGCCGCGCTGGCGGGCCTGCACGGCGACAAGGCGGTGTGGAAGCTGCTGCACGCCGGCGAGTACCCGGTGGTCGAGGTCGCGGTGCCGGGGCCGGTGCCGATCGACGTCGACACCCGCGAGGACTACGAGCGGCTGCTGGCCGGAGACCGCCTTGTGGGCTGATCGCCCCGGCGTGTCGCCGGAGGAGGTGCGGCGCCGCCTCGACGCGGTCGACTACCTGGTCGACGACGGGCTGGCCATGGCGTTGTTCCTGGCGCTGCGGCTCGGGCGGCCGCTGCTGCTCGAGGGTGAGCCGGGTGTCGGCAAGACCGCCGCGGCCAAGGCGCTCGCCCGCGCGCTCGACACGACGCTGATCCGGCTCCAGTGCTACGAGGGGCTCGGCGTACCCGAGGCGCTGTACGAGTGGAACCACCAGCGGCAGCTGCTGGCCATCCGGCTCGCCGAGGCGCGCGCGGAGAAGCTCGGCGAGGCCGACCTGTTCACCGCGGAGTTCCTGCTGGAGCGGCCGATCCTGCGCGCCGTGCGGCATCCGGGCCCGGTGCCGCCGGTGCTGCTGATCGACGAGATCGACCGGGCCGACGACGAGTTCGAGGCGCTGCTGTTCGAGTTCCTCGGCGAGGCCGCGATCACCGTTCCCGAGCTGGGCACCTTCACCGCGGTACGGCCGCCGATCGTGGTGCTGACCTCCAACCGCAGCCGCGAGCTGCACGACGCCCTGCGCCGCCGCTGCCTCTACCACTGGATCGACTACCCGTCGGCCGGCCGGGCCGTGGAGATCGTGCGCCGCACGGTGCCCGGCGCGGACGCCGCGCTGATCACCGCGGCGACGGCGTTCATCGCGCACGTCCGCGGGCTGGAGCTGGACAAGGCGCCCGGCATGGCCGAGACCATCGACTGGGTCGCCGCGCTGTCGGCGCTGGGCGTCACCGAACTCGTTCCGGACCACGTGATCCGCACCCTCGGTGCCATCGCGAAGACCCCCGACGACCGTGATCTGATCACGGCCGCCCTTCCGGCGGCACCACAGGAAAGGCAACCATGAAGATCACCAACGAGTTCGCGGTGAACACCCCGATCGACCGGGCCTGGGCGGTGCTGACCGACCTCGAGGGCATCGCGCCGTGTCTGCCCGGCGCCCGGCTCACCGGGGTCGAGGGCGACACCTACACCGGGCGGGTGAAGGTCAAGGTCGGCCCGGTGGTGTCGGACTTCGCGGGCACGGCCCGCTTCCTGGAGAAGGACGAGCAGGCACACCGCGCGGTGATCGACGCCAAGGGCCGCGACGCCCGCTCGGCCGGCAACGCCGCGGCGGTGGTGACGGCGCAGCTGCGGCCGGACGGCGACCGAACGCTGGTCAGCGTGGACACGGACCTGAAGATCTCGGGAAAGCTGGCCCAGTTCGGCAGCGGCATGATCAAGGAGGTCTCGGGGAAGCTGCTGAACCAGTTCGTCCAGAATCTCGAGGCGAAGCTCGCCGCCGACGGCACGGAGGCCGCCCCGCCGGAGGCCGCCCCGCCGGAGGCCGCCCCGGCGCAGGCCGTGCCGCCCGCGGAGGAGGCGCCTCTTGAAGTGGCGCCCGCCGGCGCCTCGTCTCTCGAAGAGGCGCCCGTCGGCGCCCCGGACTCCGCCGACGTGGAGCCGGTGCTCCCGCGCAAGTCCTCGGGGTTCGGTCCGCAGCCGGACGACGAGGCCCTCGATCTGCTCGGGCTGGCCGGCGGGTCCGTCTACAAGCGGCTGATTCCGATCGGCGTCGGGGTCGCGGCGGTCGCCGCCGTGATCGTCTGGGTCGTTGTCCGGCGCTGAGGTCTTCCTGCGCGGCGTCGACCGGGCCGCGTTCGCGGTCGGCCTCGCCGGGCGGCTGCGCCGCGCCGGCGTGCCCTGCGGCCTGACCGATGTGGACGACTTCGTGCGGGCACTCGGCGCCTGCCCGCCGCTGTCGCGCGACCGGCTCTACTGGACCGCGCGGGTCAGCCTGGTCCGGCGCCAGGCCGACCTGGCCGCGTTCGAGCGGGTGTTCAACGGCGTCTTCGACGACGCGCCGGCCGTCGCCGAGCGCCGGGGGCCCGCGGGAGGCGGCGAGTCGTTCGTGTCCCTGCCGGCCGCGGAGGGCGCGTCCGACCCCGGCGGGCTGCCGTGGGCGACGCTGCCGCCGGTGGTCGCGGACGCCGACGGGCCCGCGGGGGAGCGCGGCACGCCCGAGCGGCGGCCGAGCGCGCTCGCCGGGCTCGCCGGCCGCCCCTTCGAGGAGCTGGACGCCGCGCAGGTGGCGGCGCTGGGCGAGCGGCTGCGCGCCGCCGACTGGCCCACCCGGCGGACGCGGCGGCAGCGGACCGGCGCGGCGGGGCGGCGGATCGCGCTGCGCCCGACGCTGACCCGGGCCCGGCGCACGGGCTGGGAGCCGGTCGTCCTGGTGCGGTCCCGGCCGGTGCGCCGCCCGCGCCGGGTGGTGCTGCTCTGCGACGTCAGCCAGTCCATGCAGGCGCAGGCCGCCGCCTACCTGCACCTGATGCGCGCCTTCGCGGCCGTGGCGGACGCGGAGGTCTTCGCCTTCGCGACGACGCTGACCCGGCTGACGGCGGTGCTGCGGCACGCGTCGGCGACGGCCGCCGTCGCCCGGGCCGGCGAGCTGGTGACCGACCGGTTCGGCGGCACCCGGATCGCCACGAATCTGCGCTCGCTGCTGGCCTCGCATCACGGCAACGCCGTGCGGGGCGCGGTCGTGGTCATCGGCTCGGACGGCTGGGACAGCGATCCGCCGGCGGAGCTCGCGGCGGTGCTGGCGCGGCTGCGGCGGCGCGCGTACCGGATCATCTGGATGAATCCGCGCGCCGGCGCGCCCGGGTTCGCGCCGCGGGTCGGCTCGATGGCGGCCGCGCTGCCGTTCTGCGACCGGCTGCTGCCCGCCGGCACGTTCCGCGACCTGGACCGGGTCGCGGAGCAGATCGCCGACAGCGCGAAGGTGCCGGCCGGCCGGCGCGGTCCGGTCAGCTCCAGAGGGTCACGTGGATCGACGGCCGGAAGTGACCGACGGTGACGCCCGCGCCGCGCATCATGGCCTGGATCGCGCGGGGCGTCGCCGCGAACCGGCTCAGCTCCGCCGCGGCCGTCGGGCCGCCCTGCTCGGTGAGCATCAGCGAGTGCCAGACCGCGTCGAACGCCACCTGCGACCCGGTCAGCTGCACCAGGTGCCCGCGCGCCACGTCCTGCGCCACCGTGAACGACAGGCCGGCCGCGACGCCCTTGCCGCGCTTCGCCTCCTCCAGCGCCGCCGCGTGGCTCTGGAAGATCCGCTGGCGGTCCTCCGGCACGCCCAGCCGGCGCAGCAGCGCCGGCACCGCGCCCGTGCCCGTCGCCGACGGGCCCATCAGCCAGATCTGCTCCCGCAGCCGCTGCGGTCCGGCCGGCAACCCGGCCAGCGGGTGCGACGGACCGACGACAAGCACGATCCGGTGGTTCATCACCGGACGGCAGGTCAGTGCCGGGTCGACCACCGCCGGCTGCGGGCCGATCGCGATGTCGACAGTGCGGGTCAGCAGCAGCGTGTCGAACTGTTCCGGGTCGCGCACGCTGAGCTCCACGTCGAGATCCGCCGCCCGCTTGGCGAACAGCTCGATCAGGCCGGGCGCCGCGTGCTCGGCGAACAGGCTCGACGACGCCACCCGCAGCAGCCGGCGCCCGCGACCGGCCGCGCTGACCTCGAGGACGGTGCGGTCCTGCAGCCCGAGCAGCTCCGCGGCGCGGCTCGCCAGGCGCAGCCCGCCCGGTGTGAAGGCAAGGCCCGCCGCGGTCCGGGAGAAGAGCTGGTCGCCCAGCTCGCGGCGGAGCTGGCCGATGTGCAGCGAGACCGCCGACTCGGAGACCTCGAGCTGGGCGGCGGCCTGCTTGACGGACCCGAGTCGCACGACGGCCGAGTACGCCCGCAACTGCGTGGGCGTCATGCGCGCGCTCTCATGCCGGTAAATCTAACCCCCCTCGGCCCCCGGCCGTGCCCCCCGATCGATCCGCACAAGGGCAGGAAACAGTGTCGGTTAGGCGGCATTGGGCGGACGGGTCTTCGCAGGTAGTGACAGCGCCCGATAGGGTGACCTTTCTGTCGGGGGCAAGCGGACGGCATCAAGCCGCCGGGGGCGTAGGAGTAGCGGCATGTCGGACGAGCGGACCAGCCCGCTGCGCCCACTCGACCCTCGTAAGCTCGGTTCTTACGAGCTGCTCGGCCGCCTCGGTGAGGGCGGCATGGGCACGGTCTACCTGGCCCGCAGCGCCGCCGGTGTGCTGGTCGCCGTCAAGATGGTCCGCGCCGACCTGGCGCCGGACGACGAGTTCCGGCGCCGGTTCCGCAGCGAGGTCAACCGGGTCCGCGAGGTGCCGCCGTTCTGCACCGCCGAGGTGCTCGACGCCGACCCCGACCACGAGCAGCCCTACCTGGTCGTCGAGTACGTGGACGGCCCGAGCCTCGCCGAGGTCGTCGAGGGGCGCGGCCCGCTCACCGCCTCCAACCTGCACAGCGTCGCGATCGGGGTGGCCACCGCGCTGACGGCGATCCACGGCGCCGGGATCATCCACCGCGACCTGAAGCCGCGCAACGTGCTGCTCGCGCCGGGCAGCCCGAAGGTCATCGACTTCGGCATCGCCCGGGCGATGGAGGCGACGAGCGCGCACACCCGCACCGATCAGATGGTCGGGACGGTCGCCTACATGGCGCCCGAGCGGTTCGGCTCGGACACCCCGCTCACCCCGGCCGCGGACGTCTTCGCCTGGGGCGGCGTCGTCGCGTACGCGGGCACCGGGCGCACCCCGTTCAGCGCGGACTCGCCGCCCGCCACCGCGGCCCGGATCCTCACCCAGCCGCCGGACCTGTCCGGCCTGTCCGGCCCGCTGCGCGACCTCATCGGGCACGCGCTGGAGAAGGACCCGGCCAACCGGCCCAGCGCCCGCGAGCTGCTCGATCTGCTGATCACCGGGCCGCAGCGGCCGGCCGCCGCCGGCGCCGCCCTGGACCACCAGCCCGGGCTGCGGATCGCCGCCGAGGAGGCGCAGGCGGTCACCGGCTACCACCCGGCCCGCCAGCTGACCGCGGCCGCGGCGGCGTCGAACCTGGTCGGCTACGACGAGAACTCGATCGTCACCCAGCCGGTGCCGAGCTCGCCGGCCGGTCCGACGACCCCGTTCAGCCACGACCCCACGCCGCGCCGCCCGTGGGTGCTGCCGGCCGCCGTCGGCCTCCTGGTGGTCGCGCTCCTCGCCGTCGCCGGCCTGGCGGCGACGTACCTGCCGCGCGACGGCGAGCCCGGCACCACGGTCACGACCAGCCCGACGGCCGAGGTCGAACCGGTGGTGAACGCGCTGCTGGAGGACCCGCTGCTGCAACAGCGGCTGTGGCAGCCGTCGTCGGACGCCGGCGAGGGTGCGAGCTGCTCGTTCGACGGCGGCCTCGTCGTGCGCCGCGAGACCCGCGGGGTCTTCCGCTGCCGCGGGCCGGAGGACGCCGAGCCCGACGACCTGCAGGCCGAGGTCGAACTCCGCCTGCTGACGCCGGACAGCTGCGGCTCGATCTGGATGCGCTTCAGTGGCTACCGCGGCTATCAGGTCCGGGTTTGCGAGCACAACGTCTACGTCGGCACGCACAAGTCGAACGAGATGAAGGTCTACAAGACCTTCCCGCTGGACGACAACGCGATCGGCGTCGGCGCACCGCCGACCCGGATCACGGTCAGCATCGTCGGCGAGACGCTCGAGGTGCTGCGCGACGGCGAGCTGGTGGGCAGCGTGCCGGTGCAGGACCCGGACATCGCCGGCGGCCGGGTGGTGCTCGGCATCTACACCGAGCGCAACGCGCCGGTCCAGGGGCCGTACTCGGTCGCCTTCAACGACATCAAGGTCTGGCCGATCAGCCGCTGAGGCCGGGCCCACCCGGGCCCGGCCTCGAACCGCTCAATCCTTCGTCAGTCCTTCGTCAGACCCGCGCGCCGTAGCGCGTCGGCCATCGCGCCGCCGTTGAAGTCGCCGCCCGCCGGGCCCTGCCCGCGGCCGCCGCCGGAGCGCTGCCCGCCGGCTTGGCCGCCGCCCTGGCGGGGCTGCCGCTGGCCGCCACCCTGGCGAGGCTGGCCGCCGCCCTGCCGTTGCTGGCCGCCGCCCTGGCCGCCGGAGCGCTGGCCGCCGCCCTGGCGTGGCTCGCGCGGCTCGCGCGGGCCGCGCTGCTCCGGCTTGTCCTCGAGCCGCATCGTCAGCGAGATCCGCTTGCGGGCCTCGTCGACCTCGACGACCCGAACCTTGACGACGTCGCCGGACTTCACCACCTCGCGGGGATCCTTGACGAACGTGTTCGACAGCGCCGACACGTGCACCAGGCCGTCCTGGTGGACGCCGACGTCGACGAACGCGCCGAACGCCGCCACGTTGGTGACCACGCCCTCCAGGATCATGCCCGGCCGCAGATCGGCGATCTTCTCGACGCCCTCGGCGAACGTGGCCGTGGTGAACGCCGGCCGCGGGTCGCGCCCCGGCTTCTCCAGCTCGCGCAGGATGTCGGTGACGGTCGGCAGGCCGACGGTGCCGGTGACGAACTCCTCCGGGCGCAGGGCGCGCAGCAGTGGGCTGTTGCCGATCACCGTCTTGAGGTCGCCGCCGGCCGCCGCCAGGATCGTGCGGACCACCGGGTAGGACTCGGGGTGCACGCTGGAGGCGTCCAGCGGGTCGTCGCCACCGGGGATGCGCAGGAAGCCGGCGCACTGCTCGAACGCCTTGGGGCCGAGCCGGGCGACCTTCTTGATCTCCGAGCGGTTCCGGAACGGGCCGTTGGCGTCGCGGTGCAGCACGATGTTCTCCGCCAGGCCCGCGCCGATGCCGGAGACCCGGGTCAGCAGGGGAGCGGACGCCGTGTTGACGTCGACGCCGACCGCGTTGACGCAGTCCTCGACCACCGCGTCGAGCGACTTGGAGAGCTTCATCTCGGACAGGTCGTGCTGGTACTGCCCGACGCCGATCGAGCGCGGGTCGATCTTCACCAGCTCGGCCAGGGGGTCCTGGAGGCGGCGGGCGATGGAGACCGCGCCGCGCAGCGAGACGTCCATGCCGGGCAGCTCCTGCGACGCGTACGCCGAGGCCGAGTAGACCGACGCGCCCGCCTCGGAGACCATGACCTTGGTCAGCCCGAGGCCGGGGTGCAGCTTGATCAGGTCGGCCGCCAGCCGGTCGGTCTCCCGCGAAGCGGTGCCGTTGCCGATCGCGACCAGGTCGACGTTGTGCTCCCGGGCGAGGGTGGCCAGGGTGTGCAGCGACTGGTCCCACTTGTTCTGCGGCACGTGCGGGTAGATCGTCGAGGTCGCGACGCACTTGCCGGTCCCGTCGACGACCGCGACCTTGACGCCGGTGCGGAAACCGGGGTCGAGCCCCATGGTCGCCCGGGTGCCGGCCGGCGCGGCGAGCAGCAGGTCGCGCAGGTTGGCGGCGAAGACCCGCACGGCCTCCTCCTCGGCCGCCTGCCAGAGCCGGACCCGCAGGTCGGCGCCGAGGTGGATCAGGATCCGGGTGCGCCACGCCCAGCGGACCGTGTCGAGCAGCCACCGGTCGCCGGCGCGGCCGTGGTCGGAGATGGCGAACCGGCCGGCCACCGACGCCTCGAAGGACGACGGCGCGCCGTCCTCGGCGCCCTCCTCCGGCTCCATGGTCAGGTCGAGGACGTCCTCCTTCTCACCGCGGAACATGGCGAGGATGCGGTGCGAGGGCAGCTTGGTGAACGGCTCGGCGAAGTCGAAGTAGTCGGCGAACTTGGCGCCGTCGGTCTGCTTGCCGTCGCGCACCTTGGCGATCAGCCGGCCCTTGGTCCACATGCGCTCGCGCAGCTCACCGATGAGGTCGGGGTCCTCGGCGAAGCGCTCGACGAGGATCGCCCGGGCGCCGTCGAGGGCGGCCGCCACGTCCGCGACGCCCTTGTCGGCGTCCACGTAGGCCGCCGCCTCCGCCTTGGGGTCCCGGGTCGCGTCGGCGACCAGCAGGTCGGCGAGGGGCTCCAGGCCGGCCTCGCGCGCGATCTGCGCCCGGGTGCGGCGCTTGGGCTTGAACGGCAGGTAGATGTCCTCGAGGCGGGCCTTGGACTCGGCGCCGAGGATCTGCGCCTCGAGGGCGTCGTCGAGCTTGCCCTGCGAGCGGATCGACTCGAGCACGGCGGCGCGGCGGTCCTCGAGCTCACGCAGGTAGCCGAGCCGCTCCTCGAGCGTGCGCAGCTGCTGGTCGTCGAGGGTGCCGGTGACCTCCTTGCGGTAACGGGCGATGAACGGCACCGTGGCGCCGCCGTCCAGCAGGTCGACCGCGGCCGTCACCTGGCCCTCGCGGACCCCGAGCTCCTGGGCAATGCGCTGATGGATGGTGGTCGTCACGCCGACGATTGTGCGCCAGAGGTCCGACACTTGTCGCGCCGCCCCACGAAACAGCGGTTGACGATCACCCCGGCCGGGCGCGGGTAGGGTCGGCCTCATGCATGCTGCCATGTGGTACGGCACCCGGGACGTCCGCTGGGAGGAGCGCCCCGATCCGGCGATCCAGCTGCCGACGGACGCCGTCGTCCGGGTCGTCGCGGCCTGCGTCTGCGGCTCGGACCTGTGGACGTACCGGGGCGCACGGCCGCCCGCCGACCCGCACCCGATCGGCCACGAGTTCGTCGGCGTGGTCGAGGAGACCGGCGCCGCGGTGAGCACGCTGAACGCCGGCGACTTCGTCATCTCGCCGTTCTCGATCAGCGACGGCACCTGCGCGCACTGCCGGCGGGGCGTCACCACGTCGTGCGCACAGCTCCAGTGGTACGGCGGCCGGGACCGCGACGGCCGGGTCCTCGACGGCGGGCAGGGCCGGTACGTGCGGGTGCCGCTCGCCGACGGCACGCTCGTCGCGACACCGGGCCTGCCCGACACCGGCCAGATACCCGCCCTGCTCGCCCTCTCCGACGTGCTGGTCACCGGCCACCACGCCGCCGTGTCCGGTGGCGCCGGCCCCGGCCGCACGGTGGCGGTCGTCGGCGACGGCGCCGTCGGCCTGTGCGCGGTGCTCGCCTCCGTCCGGCTCGGCGCGGAGCGGGTGATCGCCTTCTCGTCGCACGCCGACCGGCAGGAGGTCGCCACCCGCTTCGGCGCGACCGACATCATCGCGGCCCGCGGCGACGAGGGCGCCGCGGCCCTGCACGACCTGCTCGCCGGCGAGGGCGCGGACGCGGTGCTCGAGTGCGTGGGCAACAAGCAGTCGATGGCGCAGGCGGTGGCCTCGGTGCGCCCGGGCGGCACCGTCGGCTACGTCGGCGTGCCGCTGGGCGGCGCCGAGCTCCCGATCCAGAAGATGTTCGACGACAACATCGCGGTGGCCGGCGGCGTCGCGCCGGTCCGGCCCTACCTGCCGGAGCTGCTTGCCGACGTGCTCGCCGGCACGCTGGACGCCAGCGCCGTCTTCGACCTGCACCTGCCCATGGAGGAGGTCGCGCAGGCGTACGCCGCGATGGACGAGCGCCGGTCGATCAAGACGCTGCTGTGGCCCTGAGGTCGCGCTGAACCGCCCACAGCGCCGCCTCGGTGCGGGAGACCGCCCCGGTCTTGCGCAGCAGGTTGGAGACGTGCACGGTGACCGTGCGCACCGAGATGCCCAGCGCCCGGGCGATCTGCTTGTTGGACATGCCCTCGGCCAGGCAGCCGATCACCTCCCGCTCGCGGGCGGTCAGGTCCGGCTGCTCCTGGAGGTAGGTCGGCAGCGTGGCGTCGGCGAGCGCCTCCGGTCCGCCCGCCATCGCGAGCAGCTCGGTCAGCCGGTAGGGGTTGCCGCCGGTGCGGCGCCACACCGCCTCGGCGACGTCGGCCGGCGGGCGGCTGTCCTCGTACACGTGTTCGAGGATCTGGGCCACCTGCCCGGCGGTCAGGGCACCCAGGTGCTGGCGCACGGCGCCGGGCGCCCCCGACAGGCGGGCGAGAACCCGGGCCGTGAGCAGCGGGGAGACCGCCGCGTCCGGCGGCCGGCTGGTCACCAGCAGCAGGGCCGGCAGCTCCGCGCCGGCCAGCTCGCCGATCAGGTTCAGGCTGGCCGGGTCGAGCGCGTGGAGATCCTCCACCACGAGTACGGCCGGACGGCCGGCCACGAGCGTCCGCACCGTGGCGACGGCGAGCCGCAGCAGCGCGTCGGGCGTGTAACGCTCCCGGGGGACATCGGGGTCCTGCGCCAGCCAGGCCAGCGCGTCCGGCGGCACGGGCAGGTCGGGGCGGGGGCCGAGCCCGGCCAGCACCGCCGCCAGCCAGTCGTAGGGCGCGGGCGAGTGCAGCCGCGCCGAGCCGGAGAGCACCACCTGCGGGGTCGTGACCTGCAAAGCGGCCGCGACCAGGGTGCTCTTGCCGGTGCCGGGCAGGCCGGTGACCACGGCGGGAACGCACCTGCGG
This sequence comes from Amorphoplanes digitatis, assembly GCF_014205335.1. Lineage (NCBI taxonomy): Bacteria > Bacillati > Actinomycetota > Actinomycetes > Micromonosporales > Micromonosporaceae > Actinoplanes > Actinoplanes digitatis. Next base: position 3,222,800 of record NZ_JACHNH010000001.1, read on the forward strand.
CGCGCGTCCACGCGCTCCCAGGCGCCCCGGAGCTCATCCAGCGCGCCCGCTCGTCCCACCATCGGTACCGGCATCACCTCTCAACACTACGTACTACGTACTACAGACACCGCCTCAGCCCTTTGGCAGTCTTGTGACATGAGTGTCGTGCTTCGTGCGGTGGCCGCCTCCGACCAGGGCCTGGTCAGGTCGAACAACGAGGACGCCGTCTTCGTGGGCGCCCGGCTGCTGGTGGTCGCCGACGGCATGGGCGGGCTGCCGGCCGGTGAACTGGCCAGCGACATCCTGGTCCGCACCCTGGCCGACGTAGACGCCCTGCCGGACACCGGCGAGCCGCTACAGGACCTGATCGCGGCCCTGGACACGGCGAACGGGCGGATCGAGGCCGCCGTCGCGGACGACGACACCCGCGACGGCATGGGCACGACGGTCACCACGCTGCTGCTGTCGGGCGACCGGCTGGCGGCGCTCAACGTCGGTGACTCGCGCTGCTACCTGAGCCGCGACGGGGAGATGACGCAGCTCACCCGCGACGACACGTACGTGCAGGCGCTGGTGGATCAGGGCGTGCTGACGCCGTCCGACGCCCGGCGGCACCCGCAGCGGGCGCTGGTGACCCAGGCGGTGCAGGGCGGGCCGTTCCGCCCGGCCGGTCGGATGGTGCCGGTACGGGTCGGCGACCGTTTCCTGCTGTGCAGCGACGGCCTGAGCGACTACGTCGAGGACGAGGTGATCGCCACGACCCTGCGCTCGTACCCGGATCGGCAGGTGTGCGCGGCCGAGCTGATCGCCCGGACGCTGGAGGCCGGCGCCCCGGACAACGTCTCCGTGATCGTCGCGGACATCGAAGAGGGCTGAGCCCGGCCACGCCGCGACGGCCGGGGACGCAGGCCCTAGGCTCGGACCTGTGCTGATCACGACCGAGCGGCTGGTGCTGCGCCGCTTCCGCGCGGGCGACGCGGAGACCCTCGCGGCGTACCGGTCGGCGCCGGAGGTGGCGGTCTACCAGTCGTGGCGGGCGCCGTACCCGCTGGAGCGTGCCCGCTACGCGATCGAGACGATGGCCGCGGCCGATCCGGAGCAGCCCGGCTGGTTCCAGTACGCGATCGAGCTCAAGGACGGTCGCGAGCACATCGGCGACGTCGGGGTGAACCTGAACGACAACCTCATGCAGGCCGAGATCGGCTACACCCTCGCACCGCGGCGGCAGGGGCACGGCTACGCCACCGAGGCGGTCCGGGCCGTGCTCGACCACCTCTTCCGGGTGCGCGGCCTGCACAAGGTCTCGGCGGAGTGCGACGCCCGCAACGTGGCGTCGGCCCGGGTGCTGGAGCGCCTGGGCTTCACCCGCGAGGGCCTGCTGCGCCGGCACACCTGGACCAAGGACGAATGGACGGATGACCTGATCTACGGCCTGCTGCGGACGGAATATCTCGGACCGGCCGCCGCGTCCTGAGCGCCCGCGGGGTCAGGGCCGGGGCGCGCCGATGTTGACCATCCATTCGATGCCGAAGCGGTCGCGGCAGGAGCCGAACTCGTCGCCCCACATCTGCTTCTCCAGCGGCACGCTCACCGTGCCGCCCTCGGAGAGCTTCGCCCACCAATCGCGCAGCGTGTCGGCGTCGTCCCCGCTGAGGCTGACGGAGATGTTGTTGCCGGCCGTGTGCTCCATGCCGGGCGGCGAGTCGGCGGCCATCAGCGTGAGCCCGCCCTCGGCCTCGAGCATGCCGTGCATGACCTTGTCGGCCAGCGAGGGGTCGGGTGCGCCGTATTCACCGAAGGTGTTGATGGTGAGCGTCCCGCCGAAGACGGAGTGGTAGAACTCCATCGCGGCGCGGGCATCGCCGCCGAGGAAGGAGATGTAGGGGTTCAGTCGAATGGCCATGACCGGCTCCTTTGCCGAGATCAGCAGCAAGACACCCCTAGGACGATAGACCTCTGGACGGCGCGGCTCACCCGCCTGTGGATAAGCCGCCCGGTAGATACCACCTACCCGTCGAAGCGCAGCCAGACGGCGGCCAGCGGCGGCACCCGCAGCGAGGCCGACGCGGGGAGCCCGTGCCACGGCAGCGCCTCCGCGTGCACCTCGCCGAGGTTGCCGACGCCGGAGCCGCCGTACAGGGTGCTGTCGGTGTTGACCACCTCGCGCCAGACGCCGGCGGTGGGCAGGCCGATGCGGTAGCCGTCGTGCGGTATCGCGGCGAAGTTGACAACGCAGGCCAATGTGGCGCCGTCCGGCGCGAAGCGCAGGAACGAGAACGTGTTGTGCTGGGAGTCCTCACTGGTGATCCAGCGGAAGCCGTTCGGCGTCGTGTCCTGCGACCAGATCGCCGGTGTCCGGCGGTACTCCCGGTTCAGGTCCTGGACCAGCCGGTGGATGCCGCCGCCGTGGCCGCCGTCCGACAGCAGGCCCCAGTCCAGACCGCGCTCCTCGCTCCACTCCCGCTCGTCGCCGAGTTCGGCGCCCATGAAGAGGAGCTGCTTGCCGGTGAACGCCCACATGAAACCCAGCAGCGCGCGGGTGTTGGCCAGCTTCTGCCACAGGTCGCCGGGCATCTTGCCGGTGAGCGAGCCCTTGCCGTGCACCACCTCGTCGTGGCTGATCGGCAGGATGTAGTTCTCGCTCCAGGCGTACACGGTGGCGAAGGTCATCTGGTGGTGGTGCCACTGCCGGTGAATGGGCTCCTTACCCATGTAGGTCAGGGTGTCGTTCATCCAGCCCATGTTCCACTTGAAACCGAAGCCCAGGCCGCCGAGGTGGGTCGGCCGGGTGACGCCCGGCCAGGCCGTCGACTCCTCGGCGATGGTCACCACGCCCGGGTAGTTGCGGTAGACCGTCGCGTTCATCTCCTGGAGGAAGCTGATCGCGTCGAGGTTCTCCCGGCCGCCGTACTGGTTGGGGGTCCACTCGCCGTCCTTGCGGGAGTAGTCCAGGTAGAGCATCGACGCGACCGCGTCGACGCGCAGCCCGTCGGCGTGGAACTCCTCGCACCAGTAGAGGGCGTTGGCGACCAGGAAGTTGCGGACCTCGCGCCGGCCGTAGTCGAAGACGTAGGTGCCCCAGTCGGGGTGCTCGCCGCGGCGCCAGTCGCCGTGCTCGTAGAGCGGGGTGCCGTCGAAGCGGGCCAGGGCCCACTCGTCCTTGGGGAAGTGCGCGGGCACCCAGTCGAGGATGACGCCGATGCCGGCCTGGTGCAGCTTGTCGACCAGGTAACGGAACTCGTCGGGCGAGCCGAACCGGGACGTCGGCGCGAAGTAGCCGGTGACCTGGTAGCCCCACGAGCCGCCGAACGGGTGCTCCATCACCGGCATCAGCTCGACGTGCGTGAAGCCGGTCTCGACCACGTAGTCGACAAGCTGCTCGGCGAGCTCGGTGTAGGTCAGGCCCGGTCGCCACGAGCCGAGGTGCACCTCGTACGCGCTCATCGGCTCCTGGTGCCACTGCCGTTCCGCGCGCTCGGCCATCCAGCCGGCGTCCTGCCACTCGTACGAGGACTCGTAGACGACCGACGCCGTGCGCGGCGGCACCTCGGTGTGCTGCGCGAGGGGGTCGGCCTTCTCGCGCCAGACCCCGTCCCGGCCGAGGATCTTGAATTTGTACTTGGTGCCGGACGACGCGCCCGGTACGTAGATCTCCCAGACGCCGCTGCTGCCGAGCGAGCGCATCGGCCAGCCGTCGTACGGGCCCCAGCCGGCGACGTCGCCGATGAGCTGCACGCCGCGGGCGCCGGGCGCCCAGACGGCGAAGCCGACGCCGTCGCCCTTGGGCTGCGCGCCCAGCACCTTCCACAGCTTCTCGTGCCGGCCCTCGCCGATCAGGTGCAGGTCGAGCTCGCCGAGGGTCGGCAGGTGCCGGTAGGGGTCGTCGCAGACCGTGCCGTCGACGTCGAGCTCGTAGTCGAGCACCGTGCCGGGCAGCTCGACGGCGAAGATGCCGTCGGGGTGCACCTGCGCCATCGCCGTCCGCTCGCCGCCGGCGACGACGGACACCTCCTTGGCGCCCTTGCGCATGGTGCGGATGACCGTGTGCCCGCCGGAGGGGTGCGCGCCCAGCAGCCCGTGCGGGTCGTGCGTGTCGCCGGACATCACCGCGTCCATCGCGCGCTGGTCGCCGGCCACGCGGGGTGGCGGGGTGCTCTGCCCGATCATCGGTACTCCTTCTCCGGGGGTCATCAGCGTACGAGCCGGGAGATCGACCGCAGCGGGATCCGCAGCCATCCGGGCCGGTGCCGCGATTCGTACACGGCCTCGTAGACCGCCTTGTCCAGCTCGTACGCGGCGAGCAGCGAGCCGTGCTCGCGCGGGTCGTGCCCGGCCGCCGCCGCGTACCCGTCGCAGAAGGAGTCGCGGTTCCGGTCGACCCACTCGCGGGCACGGACGGCGAGGTGTTCGTCGCCATCGGAGTCCACCAGCAGCTGGTATGCCGCGTACTCGTAGCTGCGCAGCACGCCGGCGATGTCGCGCAGCGGCGAGTCGGGCAGCCGCCGCTCGTCGAGCGGCTGGCCGGGCTCGCCCTCGAAGTCGATGAGCAGCCAGCCCTCCGGCACCCGCAGCACCTGGCCCAGGTGCAGGTCGCCGTGCACCCGCTGCACCGAGACCTGCTCGCCGGTGAGCTTGCGGAACCGCTCCTCGATCGCCGCCGCGTAGGTCTTCAGCTCGGGCACGGTCGCGGTCGCGTGGGCGAGCCGCGCGACGACGGCGTCCACCGGGAACGGCGACGGGCCCGAGCCGAGCTCGGCCGCGAGGGTCCGGTGCACCGAGGCGACCGCCTCGCCGAGGCGGTAGGACTCGCCCGCGAAGTCGCCGCCGACCTCGTCGGCGCCCATCTCGGCGTCGGCGAACAGGTCCCGGGCGCTGGCGGTGGCCATCGCCCAGCCCTCGGCGGAGTTCACGGCGTACGCGGTGACCATGCCGAGCGGGCACGGCTGGCCGCCGGTGTTGATCTCGAACGAGCCGAGCAGCCGGGCGACGTGCGGGTTGCCGGCCCGGCCGAGCACCCGGTTGAGCTCGATGTCGGGGTTGACGCCGATGTCGACCCGGCGGAAGACCTTGAGGATGGCGTCCTGCTCGAAGATCACGCTGGTGTTGCTCTGCTCCGCGTCGAAGACCCGCGCCTCGCTCTCCAGCGGGAAGGAGGCGCCGGGCTCGGACTGGCAGACGATGTCGCCGACGGTGGTGTCGGACGAGATCAGCGACAGCAGGAACGTCGCGGCGGCCGGGTCGTACAGGCCGTCGTAGCCGGTGCGGTCGCCGTCGGTGCCGATCGTCGCCACGGTGCTGAACTCGGAGATCGGCCCGGAGTCCCAGGCCACCAGGACCTGGTAACGCTCGGAGCTGCCGTCGGTGTAGTCGACGTCCAGCAGTACCAGGTCCAGGTCGTCCTTGAGCGGGGTGGACGAGGCCTGCCGGACCTCCCGCAGGGTCCGGCTGCGGCCCGCGTACCAGCGTTGCTGGGAGAGCCAGTCGGCATAGGGCAGCGTCATTGCTTCTCCTCGGACCCGCACAGCTGGAACCAGTAGAACCCGTGCCCCGGCAGGGTCAGCAGGTACGGCAGCTGGCCGATGCGGGGGAAGTTCACGTGCCCGGTGAGCTCCACCGGTGTGTACCCGTTCCAGTGCTGCAGATTCAGCTCGATGGGCTGGGGGAAGCGCGAGAGGTTGTTGACGCAGAGCACCACGTCGTCGCCGTCCTCGCGCAGGAACGCGAGCACCGACGGGTTGGAGCCGCCGAGTTCGCGGAAGGTCCCGGTGGCGAACGCGTCGTGGCGGCGACGCACCGCCAGCATCGTGCGGGTCCAGTTGAGCAGCGACGTCGAGCTGTCCCGCTGTGCCTCCACGTTCACCGACTGGTATCCGTAGATCGGGTCCTGGTTGGCGGGCAGGTAGAGCCGCCCGGGGTTGGCGGTGGAGAATCCCGCGTTGCGGTCCGGCGTCCACTGCATCGGGGTGCGCACGCCGTCCCGGTCGCCGAGCCAGATGTTGTCGCCCATGCCGATCTCGTCGCCGTAATACAGCACGGGCGAGCCGGGCAGCGACAGCAGCAGGGCGGTGAACAGCTCGATCTGGTTGCGGTCGTTCTCCAGCAGCGGCGCCAGCCGCCGGCGGATGCCGACGTTGGCCTTCATCCGCGGATCCTTGGCGTACTCGGAGTACATGTAGTCGCGCTCTTCGTCGGTGACCATCTCGAGCGTCAGCTCGTCGTGGTTGCGCAGGAAGATGCCCCACTGCGCCATGTCCGGGATCGGCGGCGTCTGCGCCAGGATCTCGGAGATGGGGAAGCGCGACTCGCGCCGTACCGCCATGAAGATGCGCGGCATCAGCGGGAAGTGGAACGCCATGTGGCACTCGTCGCCGCCGGTGTCGGAGTCGCCGAAGTACTCGACCACGTCGGCGGGCCACTGGTTCGCCTCCGCGAGCAGCACCCGGCCCGGGAACTCGTCGTCGATCACCTTGCGGCAATGCTTGAGGAACGCGTGCGTCTCGGGCAGGTTCTCGCAGTTGGTGCCCTCGCGCTCGAACAGGTACGGCACCGCGTCCAGGCGGAACCCGTCGATGCCCAGGTCGAGCCAGAAGCGCAGAACGTCGATCATCGCTTCCTGTACGACCGGGTTGTCGTAGTTGAGGTCCGGCTGGTGCGAGAAGAACCGGTGCCAGTAGAACTGCCGGCGCACCGGGTCGAACGTCCAGTTCGACTCCTCGGTGTCGACGAAGATGACCCGGGCGTCGGAGTACGGCTCGCTGGTGTCGCTCCACACGTAGTAGTCGCCGTACGGGCCGTCGGGGTCGCGGCGCGACTCCTGGAACCACGCGTGCGAGTCGGAGGTGTGGTTCATGACCAGGTCGGTGATGACCCGGATGCCGCGCTTGTGCGCCGCGTCGAGCAGGGCGACGAAGTCGTCGACGGTGCCGAACTCGGGCAGTACCCGGTAGAAGTCGCGGATGTCGTAGCCGCCGTCGCGCAGCGGCGAGTCGTAGAAGGGCGGCAGCCAGAGGCAGTCGACGCCGAGCCATTGCAGGTAGTCGAGGCGTTCGATCAGCCCGCGTAGATCGCCACCACCGTCGGAGTTCGAGTCGTAGAAGGCCCGGACCAGTACCTCGTAGAAGACGGCGCGTTTGAACCAGGTCCGGTCCGCCGGCAGCGTGCGGGCGTGACCGAAGTCGTCGGCGGTGGGGTGTTCGACCACCCCGTCCTCGACGTGGCTGCCCTCCGTGGGATTGTGCTCGACGCTCGCGCCGAGTCTGCTCGTCAGATCCATCAGACGTTCACCTACCCCACCCCGCAGGAACTGAATCGCTTGGTGCCGCTAGTGGCGGCGTGGGTGCACCACGAACACGTGCGCCGGTTCGGCCTGAGGGTCGATCCGGACGGCGTTGTGCTGACCCCACTCATACGTCGCCCCGGTCAGCTGGTCGGTGACGGTGAACCGCTCGTGCCAGTCCATGCCCAGGGCCGGCATGTCGAGGGCCGTGTTTCCCCATTGCACGTTTGCCGAGTCGAACGAGCAGATCACCAAAACGGTGTTGCCTGTCTCGGGATCGCGTTTCGACCAGCACAGCAGCGACGGATTGTCGATGCCGTGGAACTCCAGATTGCGTAGCCACTGGAGGGCCGGGTTGTCACGCCGGATGGCGTTCAGCTTGGTGATGTAGGGCGCCAGCGTCTGACCGGACCGCTCGGCGCCGGCCCAGTCCCGCGGTTTGAGCTCGAACTTCTCGTTGTCGATGTATTCCTCGGCGCCCGGCCGGTTGACGTGCTCGAAGAGCTCCAGCCCCGAGTACATGCCCCAGGACGGCGAGAGCATGCTCGCCAGCACCGTGCGGATCTTGAACATCGGCGGGCCGCCGTGTTGCAGCGACTCGTGCAGGATGTCGGGGGTGTTGGGCCAGAAGTTGGGGCGCATCCAGTCGATCGAGGCCTTGAGCTGGCCCAGGTACTCCCGCATCTCCCAGGCCGTGGTGCGCCAGGTGAAGTACGTGTATGACTGGGTGAAGCCGATCTTGCCGAGCCCGTTCATCATGGCCGGCCGGGTGAACGCCTCGGCCAGGAACAGCACGTCCGGGTCGACCGCCTTGACCTTGGAGATCAGCCACTGCCAGAACGTCAGAGTCTTGGTGTGCGGGTTGTCGACCCGGAAGATCTTGACGCCGTTCTCCACCCAGTGCAGGACGATGCGCAGGACCTCCTCGCGCAGCCCACGGGGATCGTTGTCGAAGTTGATCGGGTAGATGTCCTGGTACTTCTTCGGCGGGTTCTCCGCGTACGCGATGGTGCCGTCGGCCCGGGTGGTGAACCACTCCGGGTTCGACTTCACCCACGGATGGTCCGGCGCCGCCTGTAGCGCCAGGTCCATCGCGACCTCCATGCCGTTGTCCCGGGCCACCGCGATGAACTCGCGGAAGTCCGCCAGGTCGCCGAGCTGCGGGTGGATCGCGTCGTGGCCGCCCTCGTCGGAGCCGATCGCCCAGGGCGAGCCGACGTCGATGCCCTCGCGGGCGACGAGGGTGTTGTTGCGGCCCTTGCGGTTGATCTTGCCGATCGGGTGGATCGGCGGCAGGTAGAGCACGTCGAAGCCCATCGCCGCGACGGCCGGGATGCGCTTCGCCGCGGTCGCGAACGTGCCGTGCCGGATCGGTGTGGCGTCGGGGCCGATCTCGGCGCCCTCGGAGCGGGGGAAGAACTCGTACCACGAGGAGTACAGCGCGCGCTGGCGGTCGACCCAGATCGCGTACGACCGGGTCGTGGTGACCAGGTGGCGCACGGGGTTCTGCCAGAGCAGCTTCTCCAGTTCCAGTGCGGGGGAGACCCGGGAGAACAGCGAGCGGTTCTCGTCGCGCATCGCCGCGGCCGCGGCGCGGACCCGCTCCTCGTCGCCGGCCGGCACGATCTTGGCGGCGAGGTCCAGCACGTCGGCGCCCTCGGCCAGGTCGTTGGCCAGGTCCTCGAGGCCCTGCCCGGCGCCGATCTTCTTGGTGACCGCGTTGCGCCAGGTCAGGTAGGGGTCGTCGAACGCCTCGACGGTGAACGTCCACCGGCCGACCCGGTCCGGCTTGATCACTCCGTGCCACCGGTCCAGGCCGGGCTCGCCGGGCACGAGCCGGGTGAACGGCTCGGCCGCGCCGTGCGGCCCCTTCCATACCACGTTCACGCCGAGGGCGTGGTGGCCTTCCCGATAGGACACCGCGGAAATGGGCACGAGCTCGCCCACCACCGCCTTCGAGGGATAGCGGCCACAGGACACCGACGGTGTTACGTCCTCGATGGGAAAGCGACCGGTCATGATCTCCACCGTAATCAGAAAGCGCAGGGGCGGGCGGCGACGGGCGAATTCCGGGCAGCCGTCAGCCATCGGTTCTCCGGAATGGAGCAACCGCGAACGGCCACGCACCCGGTGGAATCAACCTACCGGAGAGCGCTCGGTACGGCCCCTCGTGGCGCGCCCTCGCACCCGCCACGAAGGTGGTCAATTCCCCGCCGTGCCACACCCGTGCCGGAGGCGACCCGGGGTGAACCTGGTTGCGCGTCGGTTGCCGTGCGTTGCCATCGGGGCGAGGCTGCTCATCCGGCCCCCTTCCGCGCCGAGATGTACGGCTGACGCACCCCGTCGTGGGGTGCCACCGAAACTCTGGGGGCTCTCATGGCCGGTCCGTCCGCCGCGCTGTCACCGGTCATCGCGGCGAGCACGCACTGGCTGGTCCGGGCATACCCGTCCAGCGGCGCCGACCGCTCCGCCGACACCCTCGCCGAGCTACAGGCGCGGCAGGCCGTGACCGTCGCCGCCTGGCTGCGCTACCCGACTCCGGTCGACGCCGAACTGGTCGCCATCGCCGGCCCGGGCGGCTCCGCCGTGCTCGATTGGCGCGCCGGCAGCGAGCCCGACGACGACCTGGCCGACGGCGAGGGCTGGCGCACCTGGGTCGACGAGGTCGTGGTCAGCTGGGCCGCCTGCCTGCTCGCCGACCCGCTGCTGGCCGCCCGCGCCGTCGACTCGGTCGCCGCGGCCGTCCCCGCCCCCGACAACCGGCCGCGCCCACGCCGCGTGGGTGACCTGCCGAGCGAGTTCCGCAGGCTGACCGCCCCCGACGCCCGCGACCTCGAGGCCGCCGCCCTGCTGCGCCACCCGGACCTGCTCGAGGCCGTCTCGGACCTGCACAAAGAAGACCTCGTCTACCTGTTGTGCGCCTAGGCTTCTTCGCGCGCGGATCCGCCGGAAAACAGTCGGCGTGCCACGCAGCATTTCTCCGCGCCGCCCCGTTCTCCTGATAACTGTGAGGACGACGGGGGACGATGGATGCGCGATGCCCAAGGGTTCGACGAGTTCTACCGGGACACGTCACTACGGATGGTGCGCTACGGCTACGCCCTGACCGGTGACCTCGCCGAGGCGCAGGACATCGTGCAGGAGGCGTACACCCGGGCCTGGCGGCACTGGCGGACGGTCGCCGTGCACCCGGCGCCGGAGGGCTGGCTGCGGCTGGCGATCTCCCGGCTGGCCACCGACCGGTGGCGGCGGCTCAGCGGCTGGCGTGCCGCGCTGAGCAGGTCGGGTCCGCCCGAACCCGCCCCGCCTCCCAGCGAGGACACGGTCCTGCTGACCGCCGCCCTGCGCCGCCTGCCCGCGCACCTGCGCCAGGCCGTCGCCCTGCATTACCTGTTCGACATGTCCGTCGCCCAGATCGCGGCCGAGACCGGTTCGCCCGTGGGCACCGTGACCTCCTGGCTGCACCGCGGCCGTACCGACCTGGCAGCCATCCTCTCGGCGGGACGACCCATGGAGGTGCACGATGCCGAATGATCTCGAGAGCGCGTTCGCCGCGCTGTCCGACGACGCACGCCATGCCCGGCTCGCACCCGCCGCCGCCGTGCGCCGCACCGCCGACCGCCGCGCACTCACCCGTACGCTCTCCGGCGTGGCCGCGGCCGCGGTCCTGGTGGCCGGCGTGACCGTCGGCGCGCGCCTGGTCCTGGCCGACGACGCCCGCCCGCCGCTCCCGCCCGCGCAGAGCACCGCACCGACCCCCGCGCCGTCGGGGTCGGCCGCACCGTCCACATCGGCCACGCCCTCGTCGCCGCCGACCGGCTCTTCGCCGCCGGGGTCGACGGATTCCGGCACGCCGTCGATCCCGGCGTCGATACCGTACCGGGCGTTCCTGGGCCGCTCGGATGCCGACGTGGCCACGCTGCGGCGGCTCGACCCGCCGGCCGGCCCGCCGGAGTTCTGCGCCGCGGCCGGCTACCCGTCCGAATCGCGGGCCGGGGTGCGGGACACGGTCTCGATCCTCTACCGGGCGCCCGGCGACGACGCGGACCACACCCCGTCCGGCGAGGTCTTCGACACGGTCACCGTCTACCGGGGCGACGGCGCCGCGGACTTCATCGACGAGTTCCGCTCGGCGGTGCGCGGCTGCCCACGGGGCGAGCGGGCGCACCTGACGTTCACCTACCGGTCGTTGGGCTCGCTCGGCGTGGGAGACGAGTCGCTGCTCGTGGAGGGTTCGACGCCGGCCCGGGGTGACGACGGCGAGCCGTCCGCCGACGGGTCGTCGTACCGGGTCTACTTCGCCGCGGTCCGGATCGGCGACTCCGTCGCGCTGGTGGAGAACGCCGGCTACGAGTCGATCTCGGCCCGGCGCGCGGTGGCCGAGGGCTTCGCCCGCCGGGCCGCCGAGCGGCTGGGTGCCTGGCGGGGCTGAGACGCACGGACGCCGGCCGGTGACTCAACGGGGGTCACCGGCCGGCGCCTCGTGTCAGGCCAGCCGGGCGGGGAAGCCGCCGGTCGCGATCGGGCCCCAGCGCTCGATCGTCACGCGGATCAGGGACTTGCCCTGCGCGCGCATCGCCTCGCGGTACTCGTCCCAGTCCGGGTGCTCGCCCGAGATCACCCGGAAGTACTCGACGAGCGGCTCGACCGACTCGGGCAGGTCGATGACGTCGGCGACGCCGTCGACCTGTACCCACGGCCCGCCGAAGGAGTCGGAGAGCACGCAGACGCTGACCCGCGGGTCGCGGCGGATGTTCGCGGCCTTGGCCCGTTCCGGGTAGGTCGAGATGACGATGCGCCCCTCGGCGTCCACGCCGCAGGTGTTCGGCGACGCCTGCGGGCGGCCGTCCCGGCGGGTGGTCATCAGGATCGCCTGGTGCCGGGTGCGGAGGAACTCGAGCAGTTCCTCGCGCCCGACCTTCGTGTTTGTCGCGACGGTGCGTGCCACGGCGCCGCTCAGCTCCGCAGCGCGGTGTCGACCGCGACGGCGCCCGGCAGGCCGTGCGCCTGCTCGGCCGTGACGGCCGCGCCGATGATGCCGGCGTTGTTGAGCAGGACCGCGGGGACGATCGGGGTGCGGATCCCGATCAGCGGCAGCCACCGCTCCGACTTCTTGCTCACCCCGCCGCCGACGATGAACAGCCGCGGCGACAGCAGCATCTCCACGTGGCGCAGGTAGTCCTGCACCCGGGCGGCCCACTTCTCCCAGCTCAGGTCCTCCTGCTCGCGGGCGCGGTCGGACGCGCGCAGCTCGGCGTCGGCGCCCTCCAGCTCGAGGTGGCCGAGCTCGGTGTTGGGTATCAGGATCCCGTCGAGGAACAGGGCGCTGCCGATGCCGGTGCCGAAGGTCAGCATCATCGTCAGGCCGTGCTGATCACGCCCGGCGCCGAAGGCGACCTCGGCGACGCCCGCGGCGTCGGCGTCGTTGAGCACCGAAACGGGCTTGCCGAGCCGCTCGCTGAACAGCTGCGCGGCCGGCGCGTCGATCCACGACTTGTCCACGTTCGCGGCGGTCCGGGTGACCCCGTCGACGACGACGCCCGGGAAGGTCACGCCGACCCGGTCGAAGCCGTCGAACCGCGCGGCCACCTCGGCGACGGCCGCCACGACCGCGGAAACGTCGGACGGCTGCGGTGTCGGTACCCGGTGCCGCTCCGCGAGCAGCTCTCCGCGCACGGTGTCGACCGGCGCACCCTTCACGCCGGAACCGCCGATGTCGATGCCCAGGATGGCCATGCCAGTACTCCGTCTCCGGTGCGTTTCCGGTGCGTGTACCCACACACACCCGGAACCGAATCGTGCCACTCCCGCCGATCCGGCCGTGGCAGGGCCTCGGTAAGGGGTACACGCGCGCGCTGCAACCTCTAACGACCGGCGATCTTCCCTCGGCCGCATGGTAACGGAATGTCACTCATACTTTCGGCTAGTCAAGCATCGGCCTCTCGGCTAGCGTGAGGTGAAGTGAACGGTCGCCGCGTGCGGGCACGGCTCTCTGCCCGCCTGATGGAGGACCACCTCAGATGATCGTCACCTCGGCCCCATTGACCACGGTGAGTGAAGCCTCCGCGCAGGAGAGCGCCGCCGAACTACTCAACCTGATGGCCGCGACCCCGCCGCGGGACCGCCGGCGCGCCGCACTGCGGTGCCGGGCGATCGAGGCCTGGCTCCCACTCGCCCGCCACCTCGCCCACCGCTACTCCGGCCGCGGCGAACCCACCGACGACCTCATCCAGACCGCCACCGTCGGCCTCATCAAAGCCGTCGACAAGTTCGACCCCGACCGCGGCGTCGACTTCGCCGGCTACGCCATCCCCACCATCATCGGCGAGATCAAGCGCCACTTCCGCGACCGCACCTGGTCCGTACGCGTACCCCGCCGCCTCCAGGAACTGCGCCTGGCCATCACCGAAGCCAACAGCACCCTCACACACACCCTCGGCCGCTCACCCACCGTCGCCGACATCGCCGTCCACCTCGGCGTCACCGAGGAAGACGTCCTGGAAGGCCTCGAAGGCGCCCGCGCCTACAACGCCACCAGCCTCTCCACCCCCATCAGCGCCGACGGCACCACCGAACTCGGCGACACCCTCGGCGACACCGACCACGAATTCGAGGTCGCCGAGACCCGCGTCGCCCTCGGACCCGCCCTGGCCACCCTCGACGAACGCGAACAGAAGATCCTCACCCTGCGCTTCTACGGCAACCTCACCCAGTCCCAGATCGCCGACCAGATCGGCATCTCCCAGATGCACGTCAGCCGCCTGCTCACCAAGGCACTGACCAAGCTGCGCACCCAGCTCGACCCGGCGTTCTAGGCGCCGCGGCGTGCGGGCTTCGGCCGCGCCGCGGGCCTGGCCTGCCTCGGCGTGGCCGGCGCCGGCCCGTCCGTCGACGGGCGGTCGCCGGCCGCGAGCCGGACCCAGATCGCGAAGACCGCGGCGACCGCGGCCGCGATGCCGGCGATCCCGGCGGCGAACGCGAACCGGCCGGAGACGAAGTCGGGCATCGCGCTCTCGGCGAGGAGGACGGCGCCGACGCCCAGCAGGCCGGCCAGCGCGCTGAGCGCGCCGACGCCACCGAAGATCAGCATGGCCATCCGGTTCGGGCGGACGGTGACGCCGGTGATCCGGGACCGGTACGCCCGGACCAGGGCCGACGCGCCCGCGCCCCAGGCCAGCACGACCAGCAGGGCGGCGACGGTGTCGCTCGGCCGGTGCCACTCGGCCCAGACGGTGGCGATCGCGATGACGGTGACGTAGGCCGCGCCGATCAGCGCGACGGTGCCGCGGATCGCGAACGGCAGGACCAGGATCAGCGCGAACGCCACCGACGCGGCCGCGGTGGTGTGGCCGCTGGGGAACGAGTTCGGCGCCGGGAAGTCGTCCAGGTTCGGCCTCGGCAGGCGGATCTTGAAGAGCCGGGTGCTGGCGTTGGCGCCGAGCACCAGCACGCCCGCGGCGACCGCCAGGTCGACCCGGCGCCGGACGAAGCCGATCGCCGCGGCGGCCACGCAGACCAGCACGAGGCTGACGAGCGTGGTGCCGTTCAGCGCCCGGTTGAGCACCTCGACGACGCGCGGGTGGTCGACGTCGGCGCCGCGCATCATCAGCGTGTCGACGGACTGACCGAGCGGGGTACGCACGCAGGCGAGGTAGACGCCGGCGACGCCCGCGGCGGCCAGCAGCGCGACGAACGCGTGCCCCACCGCGTGCCAGAAGCCCCGGCCACCCCCGCGGTCAGCGGGTTCTCCGGTCTTCGCGGTGCGGCGTGCCAGGGCCGTCATCGGTGGTCCTCCTGAACCTCACGGGGTGTGCGCGGTTCCGCATTGCCCAGTCGTCACGCGTCTCAAGCCTCTCAAGCCCCCGTGCGGCGGGGAATCATAGTCCCCTTTCGTGGCACCGGGCCTCGTACGCCACAGGCCCGCCCCGCGGCAACCCCGATGCACCTGCCGTCCTCCTGCCCCGCAACAGCGCGACGAGACCTTGAGAAGGACGCCGCGCAACGGGGCCGGCCGAGATGGATGGGGATCTGATGCCGTTCACCACCCGACGAATGCTCTCCGCGCTGCTGCTGCCGGCCGGGCTGATCGCCGGACTGGTCGTAGCGCCCGGTGCCGCCAACGCCGCGGGGGTGTCCGCCACCGTGCAGGTCGCCGCCACGCTCAAGGTGCGCAACGCGCCCTCGCAGTCGGCGAAGATCGTGGGATCGGTGCGCAAGAACCAGAAGGTGACCATCTCCTGCGTCATCACCGGGCAGCGGGTCGCCGGCACGGTGCGCACCACGACCGCCTGGGACCGGATCGGCACGGACCGCTACATCTCGCACGCCTACGTGAAGAGCTCGGGCAAGATCCCGCGCTGCGCGGGGAAGCCGGCGGCCACCAAGCCCGCCGTCAAGTACGTCGTCGGCACGGTCAAGAGCGCCAGCGGCGCCGTCACGCTGCGGGCCGCCGCGTCGGCCAAGGCCGCCACCGCCGGGAAGCTCGCCAGCGGCGCGAAGGTCGACCTGGTCTGCTCGGTCACCGGCGACATGGTCAAGGGCACGGTCCGGTCCACCGCGCAGTGGGACCGCACCCGGTCCGGCGGCTACGTCCCGAACGCCTACATCTACTCCGGCAAGCTGCCCGCCTGCCCGGCGCCGGTGAAGCCCGCGCCCGCACCCGCGGTGAAGCTGACCCCGGAGCAGTTCATCAAGGCCGCCGCGCCCGGCGCGCAGGCCGGCTGGCGCGAGTACGGCGTCCCGGCGTCGGTCACCCTCGCCCAGGCCATCCTCGAGTCCGGCTGGGGCCGCAGCGACCTGTCGGCCACCAGCAACAACTACTTCGGCATCAAGTGCCAGGACGGCAAGTACGGCAAGCTGGCCAACGGCTGCCGCACCGTGCGCACCCAGGAGTGCACCAAGGCCGGAAAGTGCTTCGAGACGTCGGCGGCCTTCCGTACCTACGCCAGCCAGGCGCACTCGTTCCGGGACCACGGCAGCTTCCTGAAGGTGAACAGCCGCTACGACGGCGCCTTCGCATACACCAAGGACGCGAACAAGTTCATCATGAAGGTGTGGAAGGCCGGCTACGCGACCGACCCGAACTACTACACGAAGGTCACCGGCCTGATGGCGAAGTACGACCTCTACCAGTACGACACCTGGAAGTGAGCCGGCGCCGCCCGGCAACGCGGCGGTAATCACGAGGCGGAACTCGGCGGAACTGCCTATTGTTGACGCGCCATGTCTGTAACGCCCTTGAGCCAGGACCTCGCCGAGCTTCGCCGCCGCATGTCCGACCTGCTACCCCGCGACGAGCGCCGGCTGCAACGCCGGCTCGAGGGCAGCCGCCGGATCCGCGACGAGCTCGCGCGCTCCGCCGTGCTCACCGAGATAGCCGCCGAGGTCGCCGAGGCCGAGCGGCGCCGCGACGCGCGGCTGGCCGCCGTCCCGCCGATCACCTACCCCGACGAGCTGCCGGTCAGCCAGCGGCGCGACGACATCATGGCGGCGATCCGCGACCACCAGGTCGTGGTGATCGCCGGCGAGACCGGCTCGGGCAAGACCACCCAGCTGCCGAAGATCTGCCTGGAGCTGGGCCGGGGCGTCCGTGGCCAGATCGGGCACACCCAGCCGCGCCGGATCGCGGCCCGCACGGTCGCCGAGCGGATCGCCGAGGAGCTCGGCACCCCGCTGGGCTCGACGGTCGGCTACAAGGTCCGCTTCACCGACCAGGTCACCGACGAGACCATGGTCAAGGTGATGACCGACGGCATCCTGCTCGCCGAGATCCAGAACGACCGGATGCTGCGCCGCTACGACACGCTGATCATCGACGAGGCGCACGAGCGCAGCCTCAACATCGACTTCATCCTCGGCTACCTCGCCCAGCTGCTGCCCAAGCGCCCCGACCTGAAGCTGATCATCACCTCGGCGACGATCGAGACCGGGCGCTTCGCCGAGCACTTCGCGGGCCCGGCCGGTCCCGCGCCGGTCATCGAGGTGTCCGGGCGGACCTACCCCGTCGAGGTGCGCTACCGTCCGCTGGCCCGGCTCACCGGTGAGGAGGACGAGGAGCTCCGCGAGGAGCCGATCGACCAGGTGGACGGGATCGCCGCCGCCGTCGACGAGCTCGGCGCCGAGAGCAGCGGCGACATCCTGGTCTTCCTCAGCGGCGAGCGGGAGATCCGCGACACCGCGGACGCGCTCAACCGCCGCGACCTGAGGAACACCGAGATCGTCCCGCTCTACGGCCGGCTCTCCGCGGCCGAGCAGCACAAGGTCTTCCAGGCGCACGCCGGCCGCCGGGTGGTGCTCGCCACCAACGTCGCCGAGACGTCCCTGACGGTTCCCGGTATCCGCTACGTGATCGACCCCGGCACCGCCCGGATCTCGCGCTACAGCAGCCGGCTCAAGGTGCAGCGGCTGCCGATCGAGGCGGTCTCGCAGGCCAGCGCCAACCAGCGCAAGGGCCGCTGCGGGCGTACGTCGGACGGCATCTGCATCCGGCTGTACTCGGAGGAGGACTTCGAGGCGCGGCCGGCGTTCACCGAGCCGGAGATCCTGCGGACCAACCTGGCCAGCGTCATCCTCCAGATGACCAGCCTGGGGCTCGGCGACCTGGCCGCGTTCCCGTTCATCGACCCGCCGGACAAGCGCAACGTCACCGACGGCGTGAAGCTGCTGGAGGAGCTCGGCGCCCTCGAGCAGCGCAAGCTCACCCCGATGGGCCGCCAGCTCGCCCAGCTGCCGGTCGACCCGCGGCTGGCCCGCATGGTCATCGAGGCGGACAAACAGGACTGCCTCGCCGAGGTCATGGTCATCACCGCGGCGCTGTCCATCCAGGATCCCCGTGAGCGGCCGGCCGACCGGCAGCAGCAGGCCGACGAGAAACACGCCCGGTTCGCCGACAAGGAATCCGACTTCTTCAGCTACCTCAACCTGTGGCGCTACCTGCGGGAGAAGCAGCGCGAGCTGTCCGGCAACCAGTTCCGCCGGCTGTGCCGTGCCGAGTTCCTCAACTACCTGCGGGTCCGCGAGTGGCAGGACATCTACTCGCAGCTGCGGCAGGTCGCCCGTACCCTCGGGCTCACGCTCACCGAGCGTGACGAGCTCGGCGGGGGTCAGGCCGTGCACACGGCCCTGCTCGCCGGCCTGCTCTCGCACATCGGCCTGAAGGACACGGACAAGCGCGAATATCTCGGCGCCCGCGGCGCCAAGTTCGCGATCTTCCCGGGCTCGGCCCTGTTCAAGAAGCAGCCACGCTGGGTGATGTCGGCCGAGCTGGTCGAGACGTCGCGGCTCTGGGGCCGGGTGAACGCGCGCATCGAGCCCGAGTGGGCCGAGAAGCTCGCGCCGCACCTGGTCAAGCGCAGCTACAGCGAGCCGCACTGGGAGAAGAAGCAGGGCGCCGTGATGGCCTACGAGAAGGTGACCCTCTACGGGCTGCCGATCGTGCCCCGGCGCAAGGTCGGCTACGCCCGGGTCGATCCGGCGATGTGCCGCGAGCTGTTCATCCGGCACGCGCTCGTCGAGGGGGACTGGGAGACCCATCACCCGTTCTTCGCCGAGAACGCCAAGCTCCTGGCCCGGATCGAGGAGATCGAGAACCGGGCCCGCCGCCGGGACATCGCCGTCGACGACGAGACCGTGTACGCCCTCTACGACGCCCGCATCCCCGCCGACGTCGTCTCCGCCCGGCACTTCGACGCGTGGTGGAAGACGGCCCGGCACGCCGACCCCGGCCTGCTCACCTTCACCCGCGAGCTGCTCGTCAACGCGGGCCGCGACGCCGTCGACCCGGGCGCCTACCCGGACGCCTGGCTCGCCGGCGGCGTCCGGCTGCCGCTGAGCTACCAGTTCGAGCCCGGCGCGGCCGGCGACGGCGTGACCGTGCGGGTGCCGCTCGCGCTGCTCAACAAGCTCGACGCCGAGGACTTCGGCTGGTCGGTGCCGGGCCTGCGCAAGGAGGTCGTGGTCGCGCTGATCCGGGCGCTGCCCAAGCACCTGCGTACCAGCTTCGTGCCGGTGCCGGACTGGGCCGAGGCCGTGCTGAGCCGGGTGCCCGCCCGCCGGGGCTCGCTGCCCGACGCGGTCGGTGGCGAGCTGCGCCGGCTCACCGGCACGGTCGTGCCCCGCGACGCCTGGCGCCCGGACCAGGTGCCGGACCACCTCAAGATGAACTTCCGGGTGGTGAACGAGGAGGGCGGCGTGGTCGGCCAGGGCCGCGACCTCGACGTGCTGCGCGCGAGCCTCGCGCCCAAGGTGCGGGCGACCATCTCGGCGGCCGCCGGCGACATCGAGCGCCGCGGCATCACGACGAACGACTTCGGCACGCTGCCCCGCTCGGTCGCCCAGGTGCGCGGCGGGTACGAGGTGACCGTCTACCCGGCGCTCGTCGACGAGGGTGACAGCGTCGCCGTCCGGGTGCTGGAGTCCGAGGCCGGTCAGCGCGAGGCGATGCGGGCCGGCACCCGCCGGCTGCTGATGCTCACGCTGCCGCCCGCGGCCCGCTTCCTCCAGGGCCGGCTCGACAACCGCGCCAAGCTGGAGCTGTCCCGGGGCAACCCGTACCGGTCGATCGCCGACCTGCTCGACGACTGCGCCGGCGCGGCCGTCGACAAGCTCGTCGCCGACGCGGGCGGCCCGGCCTGGGACAAGGAGTCCTTCGCGAAGCTGCGCGAGGAGGTCCGCGCCGACCTGGTCGACGCGGTCGCCAACGTCGTCACCCAGGTGCGTGCCGTGCTCGCCACCTCGTACGAGGTGGACCAGCGGCTGGCCGGCACCCGCGAGGTGTCGCTGCTTCCGGCGCTGGCCGACATCCGGCAGCAGCTCAAGGGCCTGGTCTATCAGGGCTTCGTCACCGAGACCGGCTGGCGGCAGCTGCACCACCTGCCGCGCTATCTGCGCGGCATGACGCACCGCCTCGACCGGCTCGGCGCGACGCTGGCCCGGGACCGGCAGCTCACGGCCCAGGTTCACGAGATCGAGCAGGAGTACCGCGAGCTGCGGGCCGAGTCGGCGCCGGGCGGCCCGGCCGACGAGGGGCTGCGCGAGATCCGCTGGATGATCGAGGAACTGCGGATCAACCTCTTCGCGCAGGCGCTCGGCACGGCGTACCCCGTATCGGACAAGCGGATCTACAAGGCCATGGACCAGCTGCCCGCGTAGCACCCAGGGGAGGGGTCGGGTGCCGTTCGGTTACCCGGCTGTCAACCGGCGGCGCGAGGCCCTAGCGTCCTCCCCATGAAGAACGAATTCCTCGCCTTCGCCCCGGTTTCCACCACTCCCGTCGCCGACCCGAACCGCGCGCTGCTGGACGAGATGATGGCGCGGGTCGGCGTCGACGGCCTCGCGGCCGCGCTCGGCGACGCGGGCCTGCTGGCCCAGGTCGACCAGCACGCCGCCGCCGTGCGCAACGCGCTCGGGCAGGCCGGCCGCGAGGTCGACGCGGAGGGCCTGGCCGCGTACGCCAAGTCGATCTCCGCCGCCGCGGCGCGGATGGGCCGCCCGGTGCCGCAGCCGGGTCAGGCGTACCTGTCGGGCTCGGCGTGGCTGTCGGCGGAGTGGCACCTCATGCGCCTGGTCGCCGTCTGCATGATCGCGGAGTCCGCCGGCCTGCTCTGAAGATCACCCGAAATGCGTATGTGGTCTGAATTGTAATATTAAGAGCTTTCAGTACCATTTGTTACATGCGTCTCATCGCCCTTACAGTGGCCTCCGCGCTGGCTGTCACAGCCACGCCCGCCCTCGCCGCCATCGCGGCTCCTGTCGCCGAGCCCGCGCCGATCACGGTCGCCCGGTATACGTTCGACGCCGGCAACGCCACCGCTAGCCGCATCGCGGACACCTCGGGACGGGGATCCGCCCTGACCATCCGCACCGCCGATCAGGGAAAGATCACCTTCACCGGCACCACCGACAAGTACGCCGCGTTCCCGGCCGCCTGCGCCGCGACGGCGACCGTCTGTCCCCGCGCCATGCTCGAGGGGACCGACGACGCCGACCTCGACCCGGGCACCCGCCGGTTCCGCTGGGGCGCCAGCGTCCGGGTCGCGAGGACCCAGGTGACCGGCTCCACCAACATCATCCAGAAGGGCGTCACCGACACGGCGAGCCAGTGGAAGCTGCAAATCGGCGGCAACCACGGCAAGGCCAGCTGCGTGGTCGTCGGGCAGGGCGCGAGCCAGCTCTACCTGGTGCGCTCGAGCGTGCCGGTGGCGGACAGCGCCTGGCATGACGTCATGTGCCAGCGGTCGGGCGCGGCGCTGTCGATCTACGTCGACGGCACCGAGCGGGGTCGCACCGCGATCCCGGCGGCCCTGTCCATCGCCAACGACATGCCGCTGCGGATCGGCGGCCCGAACTTCAACATCAAGAGCGACATGTACCACGGCGCGCTCGACGACGTGTACGCCCGCCTGGGCTGACAACTATGAGCATCAGGGCCGGAACCCGACGGGTTCCGGCCCTGATCGATCGAAGCGGCTGCGGTGTTCGGTCGCGGCTCAGCTGCGGCGGAAGGCGTACGAGCGGCCGGAGCCGCCGGTGGCCCGCCCGGCACGGTCCCGCTCGGACCGCTGCCGGGCCGCCTGCCGGATGTCGTCCGCGCCGTGGTGCGCCAGGGTGGCGGCGGCGGGATGCTGGTCGTGGGTGTCGAGTTCCGGCACCGAGCCCGCCATATCCTGGCGGGCCATCTCGTCCGAGTCGACGTGTACGGCAAAATCACGCATGAAAGACCTCCGTATGGCACGAGGCGGAGTACGGGACAGTCGATGAAGTCCGCGCGCGGATCACGGCGCGCCCAGATACGCGGGCCCGGCGAAGCGGCCGGGGTGACGGCGTCAGGAGTCCATACGGGCCACCATAACTCCGCCCCCGGCACCGGGCGACCCGATTGGCTCAGGCGGGCGCCTCGGTGTCGACGATGATCGGGGCGTGGTCGGACGGGCCCTTGCCCTTGCGGGCCTCCCGGTCCACCACCGCGTCACGCACCGTGGCGGCCACGTCCGGGGTGGCGTAGACCAGGTCGATCCGCATGCCCTTGTTCTGGTGGAACATCCCGGCGCGGTAGTCCCAGTAGGTGTACGGCCGGTCGCCCTTGAGCGGCCGGGGCACCACGTCGGTGAGGCCGAGCGCGCGCAGGGCGGCCAGCGCGTCGCGCTCCGGCGGGGTGACGTGGGTGGCACCGATGAAGACCTCGGGGTCCCAGACGTCGTCGTCGGTCGGGGCGACGTTGAAGTCGCCGGCCACGACGGCCGGCCCCGGCCGCGCCGCGAGGGCGTCGCGCAGCGCGGCGAACCACGCCAGCTTGTACGCGTAGTGCGGGTCCTCCGGCGTGCGCCCGTTCGGGACGTACACCGAGGTGAACCGGATGTCGCCGCAGGTGGCGCTGATCGCGCGGGCCTCGGGGCCGGGAAAGCCCGGCTCGCCGTCGAAGCCGTGCCGTACGTCGTCGAGCCCGATCCTGGAGAGCAGCGCGACGCCGTTCCAGCGGCCCTGCCCGTACGCGGCGGTCTGATAGCCCAGGTCGGCGACCTCGGCCGCGGGGAAGCCGTCCGCCGCGACCTTGGTCTCTTGCAGGCATAGCACATCCGGGCCGGCCTGGTCGAGCCACTCGAGCAGCCGGGGCAGGCGGGCCTTTACCGAGTTCACGTTCCAGGTGGCGAAGCGCATCGCCCCAGCCTGCCACCTGAGGACCGGCAACGGGCGGCGTCAGCGCTCCGGGGAGTGGCGCTCGGCGCGCATCGGCGCCGCGGCGCCGCGGGTGGCGGCGAGCAGCGCGCCCGCCAGGCCGAGGGCCAGCAGCAGCAGAACGGCGACGAGCCAGACCACGGAGCCCTCGGATCCGGTCAGCGCTGTCATCATGTGTCGCCTCCTCTGGTGTCCATTGTCATCGGCCGGACAGTGCGAAACGCAAGGATCCGGACCGTGCGAATAATGCCGGACTTGTCGCCGTGACGCCAGAGGTGGGCGGGACGTTTGTCACCAGGAGTGACCCGATCAGGGGTTGCCGGCGCCCAGTCGGGCATCCCCGGGCAGGTGCAGACGCGCACTCCAGTGGCGCGCGAAGTCCTCCGGCGGCACGCCCGGGCCCCACAGCCAGCCCTGGCCCTGCGTGACCCCGACGGCGGCGAGCGCGTCGCGCTGCACCCGGGTCTCGACGCCCTCCGCCACGATGCTCAGGCCGAGCGCCCGGCCCATGGCGACGACGGCGCGGACGATCTCCTCGTCCTCGCCGTTCTCGCCGAGGCCGGAGACGAACGAGCGGTCGATCTTCACCCCGGTCACCGGGAACTGGCGCAGGTAGCCCAGCGCCGAGAAGCCGGTGCCGAAGTCGTCGACGAGCAGCTTCATGCCGAGCTCGCGCAGCTCGAAGAGCACCCTCGCGGTCACGCCGTCGTCGGCCATCACCGACTCCGTCATCTCCAGGGCGATGGCCGTCGCCGGCACCCCGTAGCGCATCAGCTCGGCGGAGACCGTCAGCGGCATCGTCTCGTCGCGCAGCTGGCTGGGTGACACGTTCACCGACAGGTAGAAGTCGGGGCCGACCGTGCCGTCGGCGCGCCACTGCGCCAGCTGGCGCAGGCCCTCGGTGCGTACCCAGGTGCCCAGCTGGCCGATCAGCCCGGCGTCCTCGGCGATCGGGATGAACGTCGTCGGCGGGATCGGGCCGCGCTCCGGGTGGTTCCAGCGGGTCAGTGCCTCGGCGCCGACCGGGCGCCCGCTCTCCAGCCGCACGATCGGCTGGTAGACGACGTTGAGCTGCCCCTCGGCCAGGGCGGTGCGCAGCGCGGCCTCCAGCTCGATGCGCTCGCGCACCCGGTCGTGCATCGAGCTGTCGAAGACCGTCGCGTTGCCCGGGCCCTCGGCCTTGGAGCGGTACATCGCGGTGTCGGCGTCGCGCAGCAGCGCCTCCGCCGTGGTCGTGGGGGAGCTGTTGCCGGGCGCGTGCGCGATGCCGATGGAGGCGCTGATGACGACCTCGGTGTCGCGCACCGGCAGCGGGCGGGCGAAGCACCGGTGCACGTCGTCGACCAGCCGCAGCGCGCCCTGCTCGCCGCCGACGTACGCGATCAGGAACTCGTCGCCGCCGACCCGGGCCAGCATCGTGCCGGCCGGAAGGACGGCCTGTAGCCGCGTGCCCACCTCGATGACCAGCTGGTCGCCGGTGTCGTGGCCCCAGGAGTCGTTCACCCACTTGAAGCCGTCGAGGTCGAGGAAGCAGACCCAGACCAGGCGGGGATCGTCCGGCGGCAGCGCGGCGATCAGCCGCGCGATCTCGGTGGAGATCATCCGCCGGTTCGGCAGGCCGGTCAGCGGGTCGTGCATCGCCTGGTGCTCGGAGTGCAGCTGCGCCGCCACCTGCGCCTTCACCGCGGTGACCGCCCGCAGCAGCAGGAGCGCGACGATGGCGATGCCGCAGGCGCCGATGAGCGCGCGGTACTCCGCGGAATGGCCGCCGACGAACACCAGCAGCAGGAACGGCGTGAGCACCGCGGGCACGAGCAGCAGCATCCGGCCCCAGGACCAGGCCTGCACCGGATATCGCGTGGCCCGGCCCAGCTCGACCACCGACGGGTGCAGCGCCGCAACACCCAGCGCCGTGTATGAGAGCAGGAAGGGCACGTCCAGCAGCGGCGAGGCGTAGAGGCGCCCGGAGATGCCGATGATCGCGTACGCGACGTCGCCGACCACCAGCAGCGACATGGCCGACAGCAGCGCCTTCAGGCTCACCGGCCAGGTGCGCGCCGTGAAGGTCAGGTTGACGCAGAGCGCGAGCAGCACCACGTCGAACATGGGGTAGATGCCGGCCAGCACCGAGACGACCACCGACCGGCCGGGGACCGCGGCCGCGGGCGCGGCAAGTAACAGCGCGCCGGCCAGCCCCGCGGCCAGGCACACGATGAGGCAGTCGAGCACGGCGTGGCGCTCGATGCGCCCGCGCGCCCGCAACAGCAGCGCGAAGAAGATGCCCAGCAGGATGTAGCCGGGGATGGTGAAGGCGTCGGCGACCAGCGGGTGGTCCACGACCAGCGGCCGGAGCACCACTCCGATCAGGAAGGACAGCGCCGAGGCGCCCAGGAACGGCCAGGCGGCCCGCGGCTGTGCGCCGAAACGGCGGGGCGCGCCGAAACAGGCCCAGATGGTGCCGACGCCGATGACCACGAAGCAGACGTCCGGGGCGATGCCGAGGGTGTACAGCAGCGTGGCGAGCACGCCGATGCCACCGAAGATCTGCCACCACCGCCGACCGGGCGTCGACGGAGCTTTGGATCGCACCGTCATCGCCCCCTGGCATATGTCAGCTGATCAGCGCCCCCGCCGTTGGCACGGTACCCGCCGACGGGGTGTCCCCGGCAGGGTTTCCGTGTACAAACACGGTTGGACATGCACATCGGCGCAGTAACTGCAAGCCCACGCCGCCGAGCAACGTTCCGCCGCCGGCGCCGCGCGGCCCCACGATCATCATGCGGCCCCGCCGGGCCGCGCGGACCAGATTTCCCGCGGGCTCTCCGATCATGAGCCGGGTCCGGGCCGTCCGCAGCTCCGGAACGGCGGCGACGGCGTCCTCCAGCAGCCGCCGGCCGGAGGCCTCGCCGTCCGTGGTCTCCGCGACGTGGATGACCTCGACGGCGACCCCGCGCCGGCGGCCCTCTGCCGCGGCCGTGCGCAGCGCGAGCAGGGAACTCGGTGAGCCGTCGGTGGCCGTCAGTACCGGGCCGGCCGGCGGGCGGATGCCCCGGGCCACCGCGACGGGACACCGGGACCGGGACACGGTCTGCACCAGCACCGAGTCGGTGGGCAGGCGCGTGGTGCCCGCGCAGTCGTCGCCGCCGATCACCAGCAGCTCGGCGGTCCGGCTCTGCCGCAGCAACTCCCGCACCGGTGGCCCGTCCAGCAGCAGACCCTCCACGTGCACCCCCGGCACCGCCCGCGAGGCGGTCGCGACCGCCTCGGCGACCAACTCGCCGGACTCGCGACGTGCCCTCGGCCAATCAGGTGCATCATCGAATGAGCGGGTCTTCTGCCCGGTGAAGACGTGCACGACCCGCAGCGGTAGTCCGCGGACCACCGCCTCCCGCGCGGCAAGCCGTGCGGCGGCCAGTCCGGCGGGGGTGCCGTTCACGCCTACGACGACAGGAGTCAGGCCCGGATTCCGCATCGGTTCGCCACCTCCGCACCGCGACGACGAGGTTCCACAGACCATTATCTATGGTGTGGGGGGATGGCGGTCGTGATCAATCCCTCAGCGGTCGACCGTCGGATGACCCGCTCCGCTTGAGGGTTTACGGTGAACGGCAGGTAAGTCGGGACATCTGCCGGTGAGGTGAGGGAAATACAAATGACGGATGTCAAGCTCGACCACCCCGGTGGCCAGTTGTCCATGCCGGTGCGGCCGGCGGTCGAGGGTCCGGGTGGTGTCGACATCAGCGCGCTGCTGAAGGACACCGGGTACGTCACCCTGGATCAGGGCTTCGTCAACACGGCCTCGTGCTCGTCGGCGATCACCTACATCGACGGCGACGCAGGCATTCTGCGCTATCGGGGCTTCCCGATCGAGCAGCTCGCGGGGCGGGCCTCGTTCCTCGAGGTCTCCTACCTGCTGATCCACGACGCGCTGCCCACGCCGACCCAGCTGGCGGAGTTCGGCGACAAGATCCGGGTGCACACGCTGCTCCAGGAGGAGATGCGCGCCTTCTTCTCCGGCTTCCCGCGCGACGCGCACCCGATGGCGGTGCTCTCCTCGGCGGTCACCGCGCTGTCGACGTTCTACCAGGACGCGCTCGACCCGACGGACCCTGAGCAGGTCGAGATCTCCGGGATTCGCCTGATGGCGAAGCTCCCGACCATCGCGGCGTACGCGTACAAGAAGTCGATCGGCCACCCGCTGCCGTACCCCGACAACTCGCTGGACTACGTCGAGAACTTCCTGCGCATGACGTTCGGGCTGCCCACCGTGAACTACGAGGTGGACCCGACGCTGGCCAAGGTCCTCGACATGCTCTTCGTGCTGCACGCCGACCACGAGCAGAACTGCTCCACGTCCACGGTGCGCCTGGTCGGCTCGGCGCAGGCCAACCTCTTCGCCTCGGTCTCGGCGGGCATCAACGCCCTTTCCGGCCCGCTGCACGGCGGCGCCAACTCGGCGGTGCTGGAGATGCTCGAGGGCATCCGCGCCGACGGTGGCGACGTCAACTCCTTCGTGCGCCGCGTCAAGGCGAAGGAGAAGGGCGTCAAGCTGATGGGCTTCGGCCACCGGGTCTACAAGAACTACGACCCGCGCGCCGCCATCGTGAAGAAGGCCGTGCAGGACGTCATCTCCACGATGGACAAGCCGGACCCGCTGCTGGAGCTCGCGCTCCAGCTCGAGGAGATCGCGCTCGCGGACGACTACTTCGTCTCCCGCAAGCTGTACCCGAACGTCGACTTCTACACCGGCCTGATCTACAAGGCCATGGGCTTCCCGACGAAGATGTTCACGGTGCTCTTCGCGCTCGGCCGGCTGCCCGGCTGGATCGCGCAGTGGGGCGAGATGATGGCCGACCCGACCACCAAGATCGGCCGTCCGCGCCAGCTCTACACGGGCGAGGCGGAGCGCCAGTTCGTTCCGATCACCGAGCGCTGACAGTCAGCTCTTTCGCGCGGCCGTCCTCCTCCGGGAGGGCGGCCGCGCGGCCTTTTCCGGGACTTGTGTATGCCTTGACGGTTATATAACCGCAGTGGCATAGTCGGGCGATGCCCGTGACCGTCGACGCGATCTCCGTGCTCGCCGAGCCGACCCGCCGCCGCATCCTCGACCAGCTCCGGCTCGCCGACAGCAGCGTCGGGCAGCTCGTCGAGCGGCTCGCCATGAGCCAGCCCGCGGTCTCCAAGCACCTCAAGGTGCTGCGCGAGGCCGGCTTCGTCTCCAGCCGCACCGCCGCGCAGCAGCGCATCTACACGCTCGAGCCGGAACAGTTCCGGGCGCTGGACGCCTGGCTGGCGCCGTACCGGCGGCTGTGGACCCGGCACCTGGACGCGCTCGAGCGCCACCTGGAGGAATCGTGAGCACACCGATGAGCAATTTTCCACCTGGCCTCGGGCCAGAGGTATCCGGGCCGTTGACCGCCGCCGGGAGCTGCCGCCCTGGCCACGTGGAAAAAGGCTCATTTGACAGCGGCCCGCCCGGCGGCGCGCGCGTCGTCGCCGACGGCGACCTGTGGACCCTGATCTTCGTGCGCGACCTGCGGCACCCGCCGGCCGAGGTGTGGGCCGCCCTGACCGACCCCGACCGCCTCGACCGGTGGGCGCCGTTCTCCGCCGCCCGCGACCTCTCCGTCACCGGCGACACCACCCTGGCCATGGTGGACGGTCCCGAGCGCACCCCCGTACCGGCGACCGTGCTGCGCGCCGAGCCGCCGGCGTTGCTCGAGTACACCTGGGGCGGCGACCTGCTGCGCTGGGAGCTCGCCGGCACCGCCGAGGGCACCCGGCTCACCCTGCGGCACCGGTTCGCCCCCCGCGACGAGGCGCCGATGTACGCGGCCGGCTGGCACCTGTGCGCCGCCGTCCTGGCACGCCTGCTCGCCGGCGACCCGGTCGGCGTCATCCGGGGCCGCGACGCCGCCGCGCACGGCTGGGCGGAGCTGCGCGCCGGCTACGCGGAGCAGCTCGCGCGCTGAGCACGGCAACCTTTGCCCGCCCGCCGGTGTCAGGCAGGGTGAAGGACGGGGAGAGGCTGACGATGCGTGACGGGTTCGACGACTTCGTGCGGGGTCGCAGCACGGGACTGCTGCGGATCGCGTACCTGCTCACCGGTGACCGGCACACCGCCGAGGACCTGGTGCAGGAGGTGCTCGAGCAGATGTACGTCAAGTGGCGCCGCATACACGGTGCGCCCGAGGCGTACGCCCGCCGGGCGCTCGTCAACCGCGCCACCAACCGGTGGCGTTCGCGGGGCCGCCGCCCCGAGGCGCCGCTCGGTCACCACGACGTCGCCGAGCCGGACCACAGCGAGCACGTCGTGGTCCGTGACGCGGTGGTCGAGGCGCTGCGCACCCTGCCGCCGCGGCAACGGGCGGCGGTGGTCCTGCGCTACCTGGACGACCTGCCGATCGCCGAGGTCGCCCGGGCGCTCGACTGCTCCGAGGGCAACGTGAAGAGCAACGCCTCGCGGGGCCTCGAACGGCTGCGCGCCGCGCTCGCACCCGTCGCCGTCACCACCACGACCACCGGACGAGGACAGCGATGACCGACACCGACATCCGTACGGCGCTGGCACACGCCACCGGCGACCTGCGCACGCCGCCCGACCTGCTCGACCGGGTACACCAGGGTGGCCGCCGCCGGGTCGTGCGCCGCCGCGCGCTGCTCGCCGCGGGCCTCGCCACGGTCACGGCCGGATCCGCCGCCGGGGTCCTGCTGCGCGGCGGCGGCGACGGCGACGCACCGGTCGCCTCGCCGCTGCTGGACGGCGAGACCCGCGGCGACCTGCGCGGCGACGCGGCGTTCCTGGCCGAGGCCCGCGCGGTCTGGGCCGCTCACCTCGGCGGTATCCCGGTACGGGGCGAGCCGCACGTGGTCTGGGCCGGCCTCGCACCGCACGCCGGCCGGGCGGCCGTGATCGCGCAGCGCGTGCCGCAGCGCGTCGCCTCCCCGGCCGGCCAGATCAGTTACGGCCTGATGGGCTTCCTCGAGCAGACGACCGCGGGCCTGCGGGCCATCTCGCTGGAGGAGATGCTCACCGGCGCCGTGAACGCCCCGGCCGTGCTGCTGGCACCGCAGCGCAACGTGCTGATGGTCCTCGACGACGGCCGCGGCATCCGGTACTCGCCCGGCTTCGGCTACGACCCCGACGGCACCATCACCCGGACCTTCACCCCGCTGGACTTCCGGGTGCACGACGGCGTGGCGTTCGCGGCGACGGCGACCCAGCGCGGGTCGATCCAGATCGCTCTGCGCGCGGACCGGGGCGACACCCACGGCGACCGTACGGTCGGCCTCGCCAACCGGTCGGCCCTGATGTCCGGTGAGACACCGCCGGACGCCGGCGCCCGGCTGCTCCGCCCCCTGCCCGGCCGGGAGAAGGCCTGGCCGCGGGACGCGGCCGCGGAGCGGGAGGCCGCCCGGTGGGACCTGTCCGGCCAGGAGGAGTTCAACGACCGGTACGGCTACCGGCTCCAGCCGCCCGCCGCCACCTGGTTCATCCGGGGCGCGACCTTCGACCGCCGCCGGTTCGTGGTGCAGACCCTGACCGCCACCGACGGCCGCAGCCGGGTCTACCTGTCGCTGGGCACACCCGCCCCGGTCCTCCAAGGCTTCGCCGACCCGGGCGCGCCGCTGCCCGTGCGGGTCCGGCTGCCCGGCCTGCGGGGCGTCGTCGTCGCGTCCGAGGGCGCGCGCATGAGGTACCGGGCGCGGGGCCCGGGATGGCTGCCCGTCGCCGGGGACGCGGCGCTGTTGCCGGCCGCCGCCACCGAGGTCGAGGTGGACCGGCCCGGGACCGCGAGGGCGGTGGTCGGGCTCCCGGGTTAGGGTCGGTCGCACCTCCTGGCATGACCCGGCATCCGAACGGGCATGACAGTCGGCGACCGAGGAGGGTGCATGGACGTCGTCATCGGCATCGACACCGGGACCACCGCCACCAAGGCCGTCGCCGCCGGGCCGGCCGGGCAGGTGCGGGCGATGGCGAGCGTGCACTACCCCCTCTCCGTGCCCGGGCCGGGCCAGGCCGAGCTCGACCCCGTCAAGCTGCGCGACGCGGCGATCGAGGCCCTGGTCACGGCCGCCGCGCAGGCGCACGGGCGGGACGACCGGGTCGTCGCCGTCGGCCTCAGCGCGTTCCTGCACGGGCTCGTGCCGATGGACGGCAACGGCGCGCCGCTCGGCCCGCTGGTCACCTGGGCCGACAACCGGGCCGCCGGGCTGAGCGAGCGGATCGTCGGCACCGGCCGCGCGAAGTCGCTCCAGGCCCGGACGGGCACGCCGGTGCACCCGATGTCCCCGCTGACCAAGCTCGCCTGGTGGCGCGAGACCGATCCCGCGAAGCTGCGCGACACCCCGCGCTGGGGCGGCGTCAAGGAGATCGTCCTGGCCGGCCTCGCCGACGAGGGCTTCCTGCTGGACCTCTCGGTCGCCTCCGGCACCGGCATGTACGACATCCACCGGCGCCGCTGGGACCACGAGGCGCTGGAGCTGACCGGCGTGCGCCGGCACCAGCTCGCCGAGGTCGTGCCCACCACCCGGCGGCTGAGGCTGAACCCCGAGGTGGCGGCCGCGGCCGGGCTGCACGCGGACACCCCGCTGATCATCGGCGCGGCCGACGGGCCGCTGGCCAACCTCGGCGTCGGCGCCACCCCGCCCGGCGTCGCGGCCGTCTCCCTCGGCACCAGCGGCGCGCTGCGCACCATCGTGGACCGGCCGACCGCCGACCGGGCCGGGCGGCTGTTCTGCTACGCGCTCACCGAGGAACACTGGGTCGTCGGCGGCGCGATCAACAACGCCGGATCGGTGGTGCGCTGGGCCGGGCAGACCTTCGCCGGCGGCTTCGACCGCCCGGCCGCCGAGGGCGAGGACGCCGACGTACGCGACGCCGCGCTGCTGGCGGAGGCCGCCGAGGTCGGCCCCGGCAGCGAGGGCCTGCTCTGCCTGCCCTACCTGCTGGGCGAGCGGGCGCCGTGGTGGCGCGGCGGCATGCGCGGCGCCTACCTCGGGCTGCGCCGCGAGCACGGCCGGCCGCACCTCGTCCGGGCCGCGCTAGAGGGGGTCTGCCAGCAGCTGGCGCTGGTCCGGGACACGTTCGCGGACGAGGGCATCGCGATGACCGAGGTCCGGGCCACCGGCGGCGCGGTCGCCTCCGACCTGTGGGTGTCCGTGCTGGCCGCGGCCCTGGACCTGCCCGTGTCCGTTGCGGACACGCCGGAGGGCACCGCGCTCGGCGCCTGCCTGCTCGCCCGCCACGCCCTGGGCGAGCTGCCGGACCTGGCCGCCGCCGCGGCGATGGTCGCCATCGGCGAGCCGACCCACCCGGACCCGCACGCCGCCGACCTCTACCGCCGGCTGCGCCCGCTGGTGGAGCGCTCGGCGCTGGCGGTGACGGGAGTGCTCACCGAGTTGGACAGACTGGCGCCGCAGCCGCTGCCGGACACCCCCAAGGCCCTGCCCGAGGGCCGCTGAGGCGGCGCCGTCCCGCCCCGGCGGACGGCCGGGCCGTGAGGTCGGCCACCCTGCCCCGCGTTGACGCCGTGCCGCGCCGTGAGAAAGAGTGACTCGCGAGCGGCTGCGGAGGAACCCGGTGAGAGACCGGGACGGTCCCGCCACTGTGACCGGGATCGACGTCCCGGGAGTCAGGAGACTCCGGTCGCTCGTTACCTTCCACACGCGGGCGCGGACCCGCGGAAAGGACCGGGCGTGACGCCGTACCCGTTCTCTGCCGTCGTCGGCCTCGACGACCTGCGGCTCGCGCTGCTGCTGACCGCCGTCTCACCCGCCGTCGGCGGGGTCCTGGTCCGCGGCGAGAAGGGCACGGCCAAGTCCACCGTGGTGCGCGCCCTCGCCGCGCTGCTGCCCGAGGTCGACGTGGTCCGCGGCTGCCGCTTCGCCTGCGACCCGGCCGCCACCGACCCGGGCTGCCCCGACGGGCCGCACGAGGCCGGCGCGCCGCACGGGCACCGGCCCGCCACCCTGGTCGAGCTGCCGGTCGGCGCCACCGAGGACCGGGTCGTCGGCACCCTCGACATCCAGCGCGCGCTCGCCGACGGCGTGAAGGCCTACGAGCCGGGCCTGCTCGCGGCCGCGCACCGCGGCGCCCTCTACGTCGACGAGGTCAACCTGCTGCCGGACCACCTCGTCGACCTGCTGCTTGACGCGGCCGCGATGGGCCGCGCGCACGTCGAGCGCGACGGGGTGTCGGTCAAGCACGCGGCCCGGTTCCTGCTCGTCGGCACGATGAACCCCGAGGAGGGCGAGCCGCGGCCGCAGCTTGTCGACCGGTTCGGCCTGGTGGTCACCGTCGCCGCGCCCCGGGACGCGACCCAGCGCGCCGAGGTGGTGCGCCGCCGGCTGGCCTACGAGGCCGGACCGGACGAGTTCGCCCAGCGGTTCGCCGCCGCCGAGGCCGAGTTGGCGGCCCGGATCCTGGCGGCCCGCGCGGCGGTGCCGGCGGTGCGGCTGCCCGACGCGGAGCTGGACCGGATCGCCCGGGTCTGCCTGGCCTACGGGGTCGACGGGATGCGGGCGGACATCGTGGTCGCCCGCTGCGCGGTGGCGCTGGCGGCGTGGCACGGCCGCGACCAGGTCACCGCCGAGGAGGTCCGCGACGCGGCGCGACTGGCCCTGCCGCACCGGCGGCGCCGGGATCCGCTGGACCCGCCGGGCACCGACGAGCAGCGCCTGGAGGAGGCCCTCGACCAGGGCGACCCGGACGACGACCCGGACGACACCGGCCCCGACGACACCGGCCCCGACGACACCGGCCCCGACGACGCCGGCCCCGATGATGCCGGCCCCGACGGCGGCGGCCCTGGCGGCGGCCCCGACGGCGGCCGGGACCAGAGCGGCACCGGACCGTCCTCCCCGGCCGACGCGTCCCACCCCGGCACCCAGCCCGAGACCGCGCCGGCCGACGGGCAGGCTCCGGCCGACGCCCGGGTCGGCGGCGCCGCGCCCGCCCAGGCCGGCAGCGCATACCGGCCGCGGACCCTGCGGATCGCGGCCCGCGGCGAGGGCGGCCACGCCGGGCGCCGCTCGCCGGCGCTCGCCCGCCGCGGCCGGGTCGTCGGCTCCCGGATCCCGCGCGGCAAGCTCGCCGGCGCGGCCCACCTGCCGGCGACGCTGCGCGCGGCCATCCACCGCGGCGCCTGCGCACAGGACCTTCTCCCGGACGCCGGCCCGGCGGTGCGGCCGCCGGCCGGCCGGCGCCCACGGGTCGTGCAGCCGCGTGACCTGCGCGAGGCCGTGCACGTAGGCCGCGAGGCCAACCTGGTGCTCTTCGTCGTGGACGCGTCCGGGTCGATGGCCGCCCGCCGGCGGATGACCGTCGTCAAGACCGCCGTGCTGTCGCTGCTGCGCGACGCCTACCAGCGGC
The DNA here is from genome assembly GCF_014205335.1 of Amorphoplanes digitatis. NCBI lineage: Bacteria > Bacillati > Actinomycetota > Actinomycetes > Micromonosporales > Micromonosporaceae > Actinoplanes > Actinoplanes digitatis. The sequence goes on from NZ_JACHNH010000001.1 coordinate 3,257,104, forward strand.
GGGACCGGGTCGGCATGATCACGTTCCGGGGTGCGGCCGCGGAGCAGGTGCTGCCGCCCACCTCCAGCCACGAGGTCGGCGTGCTGCGGCTCGCCGGCCTGCGCACGGGCGGACGTACCCCGCTGGCGGCCGGCCTGCGCGCCGCCGCGGCGACCATCGCCACCGAGCGCCGCCGCGACCCCCGCCGCCGGCCGCTACTGATCATCGTCACCGACGGCCGCGCGACCAGCGGCCCGGACCCCGCGACCGTCGCACCGGCGCTGGCCGGCGTCGCCGCGGTGGTCGTCGACTGCGAATCCGGCCCGGTGCGCCTCGGCCTGGCCGGGCGCCTCGCCGCCGCCCTCGACGCCGACGTCATGCCGCTCGACGCCCTCGCCGCGGGTGTCGCCTCCACCAGCTACGCCAGAAGGGTCGCCTGATGCCGCAGGGGCAGGTCACGACGGTGCCGAAGGACGGGCTCACCACCCGGCAGCGCCGTAAGCAGGCGGTGCTGGCCGTCCACACCGGACACGGCAAGGGCAAGTCGACGGCCGCGTTCGGGATGGCGCTGCGCGCGTGGAGCGCGGGCTGGTCGATCGGGGTCTTCCAGTTCGTGAAGTCCGAGAAGTGGCGCGTCGGCGAGGAGGCGGCGTTCAAGGCGCTGGGCCAGGCCGGCGGCGCGAGCGTCGCCTGGCACAAGATGGGCGAGGGCTGGTCCTGGATCCAGCGCGCGGGCACCGAGCGCGATCACGCGTCCGAGGCCGTCGAGGGCTGGGCGCAGATCAAGCGGGACCTGGCCGCCGAGACGCACCGGTTCTACGTGCTCGACGAGTTCACGTACCCGATGAAGTGGGGTTGGATCGACGTGGCGGACGTGGTTGCCACCCTCGCGGACCGGCCCGGCACCCAGCACGTCGTGATCACCGGCCGCGACGCCCATCCGGACCTGATCGCGGCCGCCGACCTGGTCACCGAGATGACCAAGCTCAAGCACCCGATGGACGCCGGCCGCAAGGGACAGCAGGGCATCGAGTGGTGAACGTACCCCGCGTCGTCATCGCGGCACCCGCCTCCGGGCACGGCAAGACCACCGTGGCGACGGGCCTGCTCGCCGCGTTCGCCGCCCGGGGGATGCGGGTCGCCCCGTTCAAGGTCGGCCCGGACTACATCGACCCCGGCTACCACTCGCTGGCGGCGGGCCGCCCGGGCCGCAACCTCGACCCGGTCATGGTCGGCGAGGACCTGATCGGGCCGCTGTTCGCACACGGCAGCGCGGGCACCGACCTCGCGGTGATCGAGGGGGTGATGGGCCTCTACGACGGTCGCACGGGCGCGGGCGACACCGGGTCGACCGCACACGTCGCGGCCCTGCTCGACGCTCCTGTCCTGCTGGTGGTCGACGCGGCCGCGCAGGGCCGGTCGGTGGCCGCGCTCGTGCACGGCTTCCGGAGTTTCGGCACGGTCCGCCTGGCCGGGGTCATCCTCAACCGGGTCGGCTCGGACCGGCACGAGGCGCTGCTGCGCGAGGCCTGCGAGGAGGTCGGCACGCCGGTGCTTGGCGCGCTGCGCCGCGCCGACGCGGTCGCGGCGCCCGCGCGCCACCTCGGCCTGATCCCCGCCGCCGAACGCCGCGCGGAGGCCGTGGCCTCGGTGGCCGCGCTCGCGTCACTGGTGGCCTCCGCGGTGGACCTCGACGCGGTGCTCGCCGTCGCCCGCTCGGTGCCGCCCCTGGCGGCGACACCCTGGTCACCGGCCGCCGAGAATCCGGTACCCGGCCGCCCGGTGGTCGCGATCGCGGGCGGACCGGCCTTCACCTTCGCGTACGCCGAGACGGCCGAACTGCTCTCCGGCGCCGGAGCCGAGGTGGTCACGGTGGACCCGCTCCGCGACGAGGCCCTGCCGGAGCACACCGCCGCCCTGGTCGTCGGCGGCGGCTTCCCGGAGGTGTACGCCGCCGAACTGTCGGCGAACGAGCCGCTGCGCCTGGCGGTGGCGTCCCTGGCCGCGGCGGACCTGCCGATCGTCGCCGAGTGCGCGGGCCTGCTGTGGCTCTGCCGAACGCTGGACGGCAGGCCGATGTGCGGGGTGCTGGACGCGGAGGCGGCGATGACTCCGACGCTGACGCTGGGTTACCGCGACGCGGTGGCGCTGTCGGACAGCCCGCTGTTCCCGGCGGGTTCGCGGATCACCGGCCACGAGTTCCACCGCACGACGGCGCACCCACGGTCGGGCCTGCTGCTCGAACCGGCCGGGGGAGCGGCGTGGGCCTGGCGCGGCGCGGACCCGGAGGGCTTCGCCACGCCGACCCTCCAGGCCTCGTACCTGCACCTGCACTGGGCCGCCGACCGGGCGATCGCCCGCCGGGTGGTCGCCCAGGCGGCACGTATGTTCGCGGGGTGATTTCGACCGGCCTGGTGGTGCTGGGGCTCGGGGCCCGGTCCGGCACGCTGGAGGACGAACTGGCCGCCGCGGCCGGCGCCGCGCTGGCCGCGGTGTGCCTTCGGCCGGCGGACGTCGGCGTGCTCGCGACGCTGGACCGCCGGGCCGGCGAGCCCGGACCGCGCGCCGTCGCCGACCGGAACGGGTGGCGGATCGTCGCGTTCACGGCCGCGGAACTGGCCACCGTTGACGTCCCGCACCCCAGCGCCGAGGTCGCGCACAGGTCGGGTACTCCGAGCGTCGCGGAGGCCGCCGCGCTGCTCGCCGCCGGCCCGGGCGCGACGCTGATCCTGCCGAAGCTGGCCTTCCCGGCGGCGACCGTCGCGATCGCGCGAGGCACCGGCCCCGAGGCCTGAACCGTCCTCCGACAGGTTCAGGCGGCCGGGTCCCCGGCGATGCGGGCGTGCAGGTGCATGTCGTGCCAGCCGTCGGCGTGCAGGACCTTGCTGCGCATCGTCCCCTCGTACGGGTAGCCGGCCCGCTCGGCGACCCGGCACGACGCGGGGTTGCGCGTCGAGTGGTAAACCTCGACGCGGTGCAGGCCGAGCACCCGCAGCGCCCACCCGGAGAGGACGCTCAGTGCCGCCGCGGCGTGGCCCCGGCCCCGGGCCTCGGGCAGCACCCAGTACGAGATCTCGGCGATGCCCTCGGCGAGGTCGATGGTGCGCAGGCTGATCTGGCCGAGCACCGCGTCGTCGTCGGCGGCGACCGCCCAGCCGGCGCCGGTCTCCCGCCGCCACCGTTGCGGCCAGGCGCCGATCCACGCGCGGGCCTCGTCGACGGTCATCGACCGTGAGTGCCATTGCCGGATGCCCGGCTCGTCGTAGGCCGCCGCGACCACGGCGGCGTCCGTGGCCCGCCACGGCCGCAGCGTGAGGCCCGGGCCCGTCAGCACGGGCTGATCGAGCCGGGCCAGGTCGCCGGCGGCGACGACGGGGGAGATCAGTAGAGGCATGGCGATCATTAAAGCCGGGCGGGTGCGGTTCCTAGGTGACCGGCCACTCGTGTACCGGGATGTTCTCGTGCATCGGCGGAAGGTAGCGGCGCAGCATGCCGTGCAGCGCCGCCTGCCGGTCCAGGCCCGAGCGCTCCAGCGAGTGCAGCGTCTCCACCTGCCAGGTGGCGCCGTTGCGGCCGGTCAGGCAGCGCTGCTCGATGATGCCCAGCAGCCGGTCCCGCTCGGCGGGTGACACGCCCCACCGGTCGAGGCCCTCGTGTGCCAGCGGAAGCAGGCGGCGCAGCACCAGCTCGGACACGGGCACGTAGCCGAGGCCCGGCCAGAACACCGACGCCGCGATGCCGTGCCGGGCGCCGGAGTGGAAGTTCTCCTCGGCCGCGCTGAACGACATCTGGGTCCAGATCGGACGCTCCGCCTCGGCGAGCATCCGGACCAGGCCGTAGTAGAAGACGCCGTTCGCGACCGTGTCGACGACGGTCGGGCCGGCCGGGAGCACCCGGTTCTCGACCCGCAGGTGCGGCCGGCCCTTGACGACGGCGTAGATCGGCCGGTTCCAGCGGTAGACCGTGCCGTTGTGCAGCCGCAGCTCGCTCAGCTGCGGGGTGTCGCCGCTCTCCAGGATCTGTTCGGGGTCGTCGGAGTCGCAGATCGGCAGCAGGGCGGGGAAGTAGCGGACGTTCTCCTCGAACAGGTCGAAGACCGAGGTGATCCAGCGCTCGCCGAACCACACCCGCGGCCGGACGCCCTGCGCGCGGATCTCCTCCGAGCGGGTGTCGGTGGCCTGCTCGAACAGGGGTATCCGGGTCTCGCGCCACAGCTCGCGCCCGAACAGCAACGGCGAGTTGGCACCCAGCGCCACCTGTACGCCGGCCACGACCTGCGCCGCGTTCCAGTACGCCGCGAACTCCTCGGGGCTTACCTGGAGGTGGAACTGGGTGCTGGTGCAGGCCGCCTCGGGCGCGATCGTGTCGGTGGTGACCGCCAGGCGGTCGATGCCGTCGATGCGGATGTCGAGGTCCTCGCCGCGGGCCGCGAAGATCTGCTCGTTGAGCAGCGCGTAGCGGGGGTTCGCCGACAGCGCGTCCGCGGTCAGGTGCTCGCGGCGCAGGGTCGGCAGGATGCCGATCATCACCATGTGCGCGCCGACGCCGCGGGCGTGCTCCTCGGCGTTGTTGAGGCTGGCCCGCAGCTCGCGTTCCAGATCGGCGTTCTCGTCGCCGGCCAGCCGGCGCGGCGCGACGTTGATCTCGACGTTGAACTGGCCCAGCTCGGTCTGGAAGTCGGGGTCGGCGATCGCCTTGAGTACCTCGGCGTTGCGCATCGCCGGGTCGGCGTCGTCGTCCACCAGATTGAGCTCGATCTCCATCCCGGTCAGCGGGCGCTCGAACTCGAATCGCGCCTCCCGCAGCATCCCCGCGAACACGTCGAGGCTGCGCCTGATCTTCTGCCGGTACCTGGATCGATCCTCGCGGGTGAATGTCCTCTGGTCGACCTCTTCGCCCACCGCGCACCGCCCCTCTGCCTGCATCTATGATCGCGTGGTCCGAACGCCGGCGCACCACTCCGCGCGTCGATTGCCCCGGAGGTTCTTGCGTGCGTCGCGTACCTGCCCTTTTCGCCGCCATCGCAATCGCGGAGGCCTGTAGCTGGGCCGCGCTCCTGATCGGCATGTTCTTCAAGTACGGACCGGTGGGCGACGAGATCGGCGTGCGGATCGCCGGCCCGGTACACGGCGCGTTGTTCACCGCCTACCTGGCGGTCACCGTCGTGCTGGCCCGGGTCGCACGGTGGAAGTGGTGGGTCACCCTGCTCGCGCTGGCCTGCTCGGTCCCGCCGTTCGCCACGCTCGTCTTCGAGCGCTGGGCGCGGTCGCGCGGCCTGCTCACGGTCGCCGAGCCGGAGCCAGTACCGCAGGTCTGAGCGGGGCCGGGATCACCGCTGATCCCGGCGCCGGGGGTCAGCTGATCCAGGCGGCCGCGAGGGCGGTGATGATCGTCAGGCCGAGTCCGGCCTGGATCAGCAGCCCCGGACCGAGATGCGACCACATCGTCGGTATCCGCGGGGTCAGGGGCTGCAACGTGGTCAGGTTGACGAGCTGGTGCAGCTTCACCGGCAGGTCCGGATCCTTCTGCGGGCGGGTGCGCACCTGCACGAGGTCGTCGCGGTGCAGCGCCGACTGCGGCAGCTGCCCGTGCATCTCCACCTCGTAGATCTGGCCCAGTTCGTCGCGCAGCCGTACCGGCGTGACAAGGTATTCGGGGCCCTTCTTCAGGTCCTTGAACCTGCGCCGGGTGCCTCCGCCGCCGCTGCGCAGCAGGGCGAGCAGTAGTGCGCCGACGGCCTGGGCGACGGACGCCGTCACGAGTACGGCGACGAGCAGCGGTTGATCGATCTTGACCTCGCGGGTGTACGAGGCGCGGAAGCCGAGGAACCGGCCCGTGATGACGGGACCGGCGTGCCGGAGGATTCGCTCGCGGTAGAGCTCGGTGTCGTCCATGGGGGCATCTCCTGGGGTGGGGAGACTTGCATGCCTCGATCGTACGGAGAGCGATGCAGTGAACACAGTGCGTGATCAATTCGCCATCTAGCCCGGGGTTACCGTCGGCTGGTCGGCTCGGTTTAGCGGTGGCCGCGCCGGCCATTCGTCCGGTACGCCCTTTATTGCAGAAATCCGCCTCATGGGACGGCCGCGTGGTCCGCCGTCCGTCTACCGATTGGGCGAAACGCTCACGGAGCGGAGTGCGACACGGTGAACTTGTGCTGAACGCCTGTCGCGGGCGATCTACGGGGGTGGGACGGCATGGAACTGAGCGGCACCAAATACATTAATCCGGACAGCGTGTTGGCACGGACCGCCTGGGAGATGGTGCAGGCACACGCCGGAGGCATGGGACCGCACGACGGCATCGACACCTGCCCCGAATGCGACGAGCCCCTTCCCTGCCGGGCCGGGCGTGCCGCCGCGGAGGTCCTCGAGGCCGCGGGCATGGCGGAGACGTCGGGCCTGATCCAGGCGGCGCGCCAGGGCCGGGGGTCCCCGCTCGGCTACCAGGAGCCGCCCGCCCCGGTGAGACGGCCCTCGCACGCCTACTCGGTCCCGGAGAGCCTGCCCACCTACGCCGAGCCCGCCGCGCCGCCGCCGCCCGAGCCGAGCTACCCGGCGAGCTCACTGTCCGTGACCCCGCCGCCCTTCGAAACACCCCGCGAACCCCTGAGCCCGCCGGCCCCGCCCGCGCCCGAGGCCGAATCCGGGCTCCGCCCGCAGCCGTACGGGGAACCGTGGCAACCGGCCGGTCAGCCGTCCGCCTGGCCGCCCGGACCGGACCCCGGCGCGCCCGGCGCACCCGGCGGCACGCCGTCGGGCCTGACTCCGCCCGGCCCCGAGTCCTTCGGCCCGGCCCCCGGCGGTTCGCCCGCGGCGCAGCCCGGCCCGGAGCCTTACGGTCCGCCCCCGCCGGCGCGGCCCGGCCCGGAGGCGTACGGCCCGCCCCCGCCGGCGCGGCCCGGCCCGGAGGCGTACGGCCCGCCCCCGCCGGCGCGGCCCGGGCCGGAGGCGTACGGCCCGCCACCGCCGGCGCGGGCGGCAAGTGCGCCGCCTCCGCCCGGACCCGCCGCGTCGCCCCCGCCGGAGCGTCCCGCGCCGCCCGTGGGAGGCGCGCAGCCGTCCCGCGGACCGGCCGATGCCCCGACGGGCCCGCCCGCCGCGCCCCGGCCGGATCCACTCGCTCCCGGCCGGGCGCGCGCGGTCCCCGACGTGGATCCGCTGCTGCTGGGACCGCCGCTGTTCGCGCAGCAGAACCGCCCCCTCGACGCGCCGCGGTTCACGCCGTCGGCCCGCCCGCCGGAGTCCCGGCCGGGCGGCGCCGAGCCCGCCGGCCGCAACGGCATGCCGGTCGCCAAGCCGCCCCAGCCGGACGACAGCAGCGCACACCGGCCGCCGGACCTCGACGTCACCCAGCAGATGCCGGCGGCCGGGCCCGCCCAGCCGCAGGTACCGGCGGCCGAGCCCGCCCAGCCCGCCCAGCCTGCCCAGCCCGCCCAGCCCGCCCAGTCCGCCCAGCCCGCGCAGCCCACCCGGCCTGCGGGCGAGGGAAGGGGTGTCGAGGATCAGTTCGCCCCGCGCCCGCAGCCGGGCGCCCGGCCCGGCCCGGCGGACCAACCCGGCCCGGCCCGGCCGCCGCAGGGCGCGGGCGGTCCCCAGGATCGTGCCTTCGTCGCCCCGGCGGACCGAGGCGCGGGCGGTCCCCAGGATCGTGCCTTCGTCGCCCCAGCGGACCGAGGCGCGGGTGGTCCTCAGGATCGTGCCTTCGTCGCCCCAGCCGAGCGAGGTGCGGGTGGTCCTCAGGATCGTGCCTTCGTCGCCCCGGCCGACCGGCCCCGCCCGTCCTCCCGGCCGCCGCTCGAACCACCGCAGATGGGCCAGCTCAACCGCCCCGCCGACCCGGCCGCGCAGCCGCCGGCGGCGGCGCACGACGCACCGGAGCCGAGCGGCCTCGAGCGGCCACCCACGGCCCAGCCGGCCCCGCCGGCCCAGCCCGTCCAGCCCGCTCCACCGGCCTATCCCGCCCAGGCCGACCCGTCGGCCTACCCCGCACAAGCCGACCCGTCGGCCTACCCCGCCGCGCCGGAGCGGCCGCCCTACCCGGGCGCGATCGCACCCGGCGAGACGAGCCAGTTCGCCCAGCCCGGCCAGTACGGCCGGCCCGGACCGGCGGATCCGCAGCACCCCGGCCACGGCCCGGGGGTCGCCCACGTGCCGGGCGCCACCCATCACCACCCGCCGTCGGGGCTGCCCGGTCCGGACACGGCCGCCGACCCGGCGCGGGCCGCCCGCCCGCCGCTCGAGCCGCCGCAGCTGGGCCAGCTCAACCGGGGCCTGCCGCCGGCGCCCGAAGACCCCGCCGCGGCCCCGTCGGGCCTGCCGGCCCGTCCCGCACCGCAACCCGAGAGCCCGCGGCCCGACGCGACCGGCGCCGCCGACGAGGAGGGACCCAGCGGGCTGCCGCGCCGCTCATGAACTTCTCACGCCGCGTCGCCGGCCGTCAGGTGGGTCCACACCACCTTGCCGTCGGGCACCGGCAGCACGCCCCACGCGTCGGTCAACTCCCGGACCAGCTGTAACCCGCGCCCGCCGGTGTCGTTGGTTCCGGGATTCCTCGGCCGGGGCAGCACCCGGCTGCCGTCACGCACGGTCACGCAGAGCCGGCCGTCGCGCAGCCCCACGGTGAACTCCATCGCGGTGTGCGCATGCCGGACCACGTTGGCGACGAGCTCGGTGGCGACCAGCGAGACGGTCGCGGTGGCCTCACCGTGCTGCCACGCGGTGCAGGCCTGGTCCACGAGCTGGCGTACCTGGCGGCAGGCGTCCGGTATCGGCCGCAGCCGGACCCGGATGCGGTGCGGCTCGGGCTCCGCAGCCGCGTCGGCCAGCGCCTGCTCGCAGCTCGCCGCGGCGCCGACCGAGGCACAGCCGGGCCACGCCGCGATGGTCTCGGTGGTCTCCGGGCCGGCGCCGCAGAGCACGATGGGCACGGCGGGCCACTCGGCCGTGCGGCACACGACGGAGCTGAGCACCGCCAGCGCGCCCGGCTCGGAGACCTCCAGCCCGGAGACGTCGATCAGCAGCGCCTCCGGCTGAGCGGAGAGGCAGCGCCCGACCGCGTTCTCCAGCGCGTCGCCCGTCACGAGGTCCAGTACGCCGCTGGCGCGCAGGATCGCCACCGGAAGATCCTGTTCCGGCCGGCAGACCAGCTGACTCGTCATCGGCATCCCTTCACGGACGTGCCTTGCCAGGCACGTCGCGGTTCGTGTGCCCGCCCGGCGGCCTGGACAAACGTGCCGGAGGGTGGCGAGCGACACGGGTACGGCCGTGCGCGCCGCGGCTAGGCTCGGCGCATGGCCGCGCGGAGGGTGGGGTTGCCGGCTCTGCTGCCGTATCTGCGCGAGCATCGCGGCACCCTGGTCGTGGTCGGCGGGCTGTCCCTGGTCGCCGCGGTCGCGGCCCTGGCGCAGCCGGTCCTGGTCCGCACGGTCCTGGACGGCATCTCGGCGGGCACCCCGATCGGCGGCCCGGTCGCGCTGCTGGTCGTCCTGCTGCTGACCGGCGCGGCCCTCGGCGGCGTGCGCGACTATCTGCTCCAGCGCACGGCGGAGGGGCTGGTCCTCACCACCCGCCGGCGCCTGGCCCGGCACCTGCTGCGCCTGCCGATCGCCGAGTACGACGCCCGCCGCACCGGTGACCTGCTGTCCCGGGTCGGCGCCGACACCACGCTCCTGCGCGCCGTCGTCACCTCCGGCCTGTTCGAGGTCGTGACGGGCGCCGTGATGGTCATCGGCGCGACGATCGCAATGGCCCTGCTCGACCCGTTGCTGCTCGCGGTCACCGCGGCCGGCCTCGCCGTCGGCCTGACCGTCGCCGTCACCGTCTCCCGGCGCGTGCGTGGCCTCTCCGAGCAGGCACAGGCCCGGCTCGGCGAGATGACCTCGGCGGTCGAGCGTTCCATCTCGGCCGCCCGGACCATCCGGGCCAGCGGCGCCGAGGAGCGCGAGGCCGAGACGGTGGGGCTCAGCGCCGCGCAGGCGTACGACGCGGGGATGCGGGTGGCCCGGCTGCGTGCGCTCATCGGTCCCGCCGCCTCGGCGGCCACCCAGGGCGCCTTCCTGCTGGTGCTCGGCGTCGGCGGTGCCCGGGTGGCGGCCGGCTCGATCAGCGTCGGCGATCTGGTGGCGTTCATCCTGTTCCTGTTCTTCCTGGTCATGCCGCTGGGCCAGGCGCTGAACGCGTACGCGCAGCTGCAGACCGGCCTGGGTGCGTTGCAGCGCATCGAGGAGGTGCTCGACCTGCCGTCGGAGACGGCGGCGGACCGCCCGGCCCGGCCGACCGCCGTGATCTCGGAGCCCGCGGTCGTCTTCGAGAACGTGACATTCGGGTATCCCGGAGGGGAGCCGGTGCTGCGGGACGTGTCGTTCAGCGTCCCGGCCGGCAGCCGCGTCGCGCTGGTCGGCCCGTCCGGCGCGGGCAAGTCGACGGTGCTGGCGCTGATCGAGCGCTTCTACGAGGTCACCTCGGGCACGATCCGGGTCGGCGGTGCCGACGTGCGGGACCTGCCCCGCGACGCGCTGCGCCGCACGCTGGGCTACGTGGAGCAGGAGGCGCCGGTGCTGGCCGGAACGCTGCGCGACAACCTGCTGCTCACCGCGCCCGGCACGGACTCCGCGCGGCTGCTCGCCGCGCTCGACGAGGTCAATCTCGGCGCGCTCGCCACCCGGACGCCGGCGGGCCTGGACGTGCAGGTGGGCGAGGGCGGTGTCCTGCTCTCGGGCGGCGAGCGGCAGCGGCTGGCGATCGCACGGACCCTGCTGGCGGACGCGCCGATCCTGCTGCTGGACGAGCCGACGAGCAACCTCGACGCCCGCAACGAGGCGGCCCTGCGCGAGGCGATCGCGGCGGCGTCCTTCCAGCGCACGCTGATCGTGGTGGCGCACCGCCTGAGCACCGTCGTCGACAGCGACCGGATCGTTGTCGTCGAGGCCGGGCGCGTCGTGGCCACCGGAACACACCGGGAGTTGCTGGACACCAGCCCGCTCTATCGCGAGCTCGCGGCGCACCAACTCCTGGTCTCCTGAGCCCGAGTGATCGCGCTCTGGGCGAAACGACCGGGAGTCGGCACCATGCTTCAAGGTAAGTGAAGTACCGTAACCGCCCATGGGTGTGTCGCAGCGGTTCAAAAACCGGTTCCGTAAGTTTCTGCAGCGTCCGGGCACCACGGTCGATCTCGCACCGCTTGAGAAGCGGTTGCCGGCCATCGAAGCCCGTGAGGAGGCGTTGCGCGCGCTCGACGACGCCGCGCTGACCGAGGCCGCCGGCGCCGCCGACAACTTCACCGAGATCTGCGCCGTCGGCCGGGAGGCCGCCTGGCGCGCCCTCGAGCAGCGGCCGTACGACGTGCAGCTGGTCGGCGCCATGGCGCTGCTCGCCGGCCGGGTCGCCGAGATGGCCACCGGTGAGGGCAAGACGCTCACCGCGACCATCGCCGCGTACGGCCACGTCCGGCTGGGCCACGGTCCGGTGCACGTGCTGACCGTCAACGACTATCTGGCCCGGCGCGACGCCACCTGGATGGAGCCGGTCTACACCCTGCTCGGGCTCACCGTCGGCTGGGTCACCGAGGCCTCGACCCACGAGGAGCGGCGCGAGGCCTACGGCGCCGACGTCACCTACGTCTCGGTCAGCGAGGCCGGCTTCGACTACCTGCGCGACCAGCTCGTCACCGACGTCGAGGACCGGGTGCAGCGCAAGCTCGCCACCTGCATCGTCGACGAGGCCGACTCGATCCTGATCGACGAGGCCCGGGTGCCGATGGTGCTGGCCGGCAGCATCGCCACCGAGAGCGACCCGGTGCACCACGCCGCCGACCTGGTCCGCGACCTGCGCCCGGGCAAGGACTTCGAGGTCGCCGAGGACGGCCGCAGCGTCGCCTTCACCAACGACGGCCTGCACGCCCTCGAGGCGAAGATGGGCATCGACCTGTATGCGGACGACCAGGTCGAGCAGCTCTCCGCGGTCAACGTGGCGCTGCACGCCCGCGCCCTGCTGCGCCGCGACGTCGACTACATCGTGCGGGACGGCACGGTCGAGCTGATCGACGAGATGCGCGGCCGGGTCGCGCAGCGGCGGCGCTGGCCCGATGGGCTACAGGCGGCGGTCGAGGCCAAGGAGGGCCTGAACGCCACCGCCGAGGGCGAGGTGCTCGACACGATCACCGTGCAGGCGTTCATCGCGCTCTACAAGACGGTGTGCGGCATGACCGCCACCGCCGTGCACGTCGGCGAGCAGCTGCGCGAGTACTTCAAGCTCGAGGTCGCGGTCATCCCGTCGAACACCCCGAACATCCGTGAGGACGAGCCCGACCGGATCTACTCCGCGCACGACATGCGCGACGAGGCCCTGGTCGAGGAGATCAAGATCGCCCACGACAAGGGCCGGCCGGTGCTCATCGGCACCCTCGACGTGAAGGCGTCGGAGCTGCTCGCCAAGCAGCTCGCCGCGGCCGGGGTGCCCAGCGTCGTGCTGAACGCCAAGAACGACGACGAGGAGGCCGCGATCATCGCGGAGGCCGGCGCCCTCGGCGCGGTCACCGTCTCCACCCAGATGGCCGGCCGCGGCGTCGACATCCGCCTCGGCGGCAGCGACGGCAAGGACGCCGAGAAGGTGGCCGAGCTCGGCGGCCTGTTCGTCATCGGCAGCGGCCGGCACGACAGCCGCCGGGTCGACGACCAGCTGCGTGGCCGCGCCGGGCGTCAGGGCGACCCCGGCGGCTCGGTCTTCTTCGTCAGCCTCGAGGACGACCTGATCACCCGGCACGCCGGCGACATCCTGCCGTCGTCGCCGCGGATGGACATGGACGGCGTGGTGCACGACGAGCAGGTCGAGTACGCCGTCGAGCACGCGCAGCGCGTCGCGGAGGGCGTCAACCACGAGATCCACCGCAACACCTGGCGCTACAGCGTGGTGATCGAGGGGCAGCGGCTCGCCCTGGCCGAGCGCCGGGAGCGGCTGCTCACCTCCGAGATCGCGGCGATCATGCTGATCGAGCGCTCGCCGGAGAAGGCCGGGGAGACCGACGAGGACGTGCTCTCCGACGCCGCCCGTTCGATCGCGCTCTACCACCTGGACCGGCTCTGGGCGGAGCACCTGGCCGAGCTCTCCGAGGTGCGCGAGGGCGTGCACCTGCGGGCGCTGGGCAAGCTCGACCCGCTTGACGAGTTCCACCGCTCCGCCGTGCCGGCGTTCCAGAAGGTCTTCACCGAGATCGAGGCGCGCACGATCGCGACCTTCGAGGAGACCGACCTGACCGACGGCTACGACCCGGACCGCGCCGAGATCGTCCGGCCGAGCGCGACGTGGACGTACCTGGTGCACGACAACCCGTTCGGCTCCGAGCTGGACCGCCTCATCGCGGCGGTCGGCCGGCGCCTCACCTCGGGCGGCTGAGCGCCGGGACGGGTACCCCCGCGCGGCGCGACGCCGCGCGGGCTCAGTCGTGGGGGAAGCCCGCGCGGTGCGCGGCGAGGATGTCGCCGCCGAACTCGCCGCGCGGGCGGCGCAGCACGCTGTGCGCGTGGTTGCCGTCCTCGGACGTGTTGTCGAACTCGATGAGCAGGTCGTCGGCCTGGATCCGGTAGTAGTGCCGGGTGCCGGGCCCGGGCGGGCCCTCCCAGGCGAAGTGCACGTCGGACCCGGTGGGGTCGAGGGCGGCGGCCAGGTCGTCGGGGAGCCGGCCCAGGTGCACGGCGATCAACTGGTCGAGCAGGGCGCGCTCGCCGGGCCGCAGATCGGCCCTCGGCACGCCGTGCGGCGTCAGGACGGTGCTTGCCGGGTTCGTGGCCGAGCGGACGTCGGAGGGCGCCCGGTCGGCGATCACGGCACGGCGGCGCAGCGCGGCCGGCATGGCGCGCAGCAGTTCGTGTGCGAGGTCCTCCTCGACCGCGAGCGGCCGCAGCACGACCCGTCCGCCGGTGTCGACCCGCGCCGGATTGGCGCCGAGGAACACCGGCGCGGGGGAGACCCGGTCGCCGGCCACGGTCATGCTCACCGACAGGTGGTGGCCCTCGAAGCGCCAGCCCCACTCGTCATCGGACGGCGCGCCGAAGACGATGACGTGGTAGTCCTCGCTGTGCCGGCCGCGGGCCCAGCCCTCCCGCCGGTCGAGGATCTCCTCCAGCGCGAGCACGGTCATGGCCTGCGCGTATGCGGGCGGGCTCAGCGCGGTGGCGAGCAGCCGGTGCGCGGCCTTGCGGGCGGTGCGGCCGAGGTCGGCGATGCTCAGGCCGGGCCGTGGCCGGGGGCGGTACTCGATCCAGCGGCGCGCCGCGTCGTCGGCGAAGGGGGCCGCGGCCCGCGCGCCGTCCGGGGTCGCCAGCAGCGCCGCGGCGGCGCCGCGCATCTCGCCGGCGAGTGTCACGGCGTCAGTCGGTGCGGGAACGCGATCGTTTCCGCATCCAATTCCTCGTGCATGCAGGCCAGCCTACGGTGCTAATGTCTGGCGCACATTCTCCGGGGGTGAGCGGTGACCGACGGGGTCTACGTCGGCCGTGCGGGTGTTGACGGCGTGGTGAACCAGGGCTGGCTGCTCGGCCATTTTATGCCGAAGGGCAAGCTCCTGCACAGCGACGATGTCGAGGTGAAGTGGGGCGTGCACCCGCCCGGCGACCGTCGCGCGGCTTGGGCCACCGACGAGATCCGGACGGCGTTGCTTGTGTTGATCAAGGGAGCGTTCGACATCGAGTTGCGCGACCGGACGGTGCTGCTGCGCGAGCCGGGCGACTACGTCGTCTGGGGACCCGGCGAGGACCACTCCTGGCAGGCCGGGGACGTGGAGACCGTGGTCCTGACGGTGCGCTGGCCGTCGCTGCCGGGCTGGCGCCTGCCACCGCCGAGGTCCTGATCGGACCGAGAAACAGCCGTTTATTTAAGCTTCGACAAGGGAGGGTCGGCTGTTAACCGCGTGACAGTAATCGCATTAACAGTGCGCAGAAACACGATGCATCCAATGGTTATGGAACGACCTTCCCACAATGTGGATGCCGTCTTGACCCGGCGGCCACATGGCCGGAAGCATCGACCGCGGTTTAAGCGTGCATTAATTGGCGTCCGTTAGGATGTCACGGCGTTTCCATTCTTTGACGCAGGAGGATTCATGGCGGTCACCGCCCTGCCGGCACGCACGGGACGACATGCGAGGGGGTCCGGCCGGGTGGCCACGATCCGTCGCCTAGAGCCCACCGCTGCTGCCCCGCCGAACGCGCTGACCATTACGCTCAACATCCCGTTGACGGGTGAGACCCTGCCGCCGCAGGCGCACCGGCTCATCGACGCCGTCCGTGAACTGGTCGAGGCCGGCCAGGGCTCGGTCGCCGTCGAGTCGCCGTCGGCCGCGCCCGTCGCGGGGATGCCGGGGGAGGCCCCGCTGCGCGAGTGGGCCGACGACACGGTCGAGGTGCGCCTGCTTACGGCATCGCGCCAGGTGCTCGTCGACGGCGAGCTGCTGCCGCTCACCCGGCTCGAGTTCGATCTGCTGCTCTACCTGGCCGATCACCCGCGCCGGGTGTTCAGCCGCACCCAGCTGCTCAACGCGGTCTGGGGCTACGAGCACACCGGCGAGCGCACGGTCGACGTGCACGTGCGCCGGTTGCGGGTCAAGCTGGGCGCACAGGTCTCGCTGATCACCACCGTCTACGGCGTGGGCTACCGCCTGGCCGACGAGGCCCGGATCGTGGTGCTGCCCCACGAATGAGCCTTTTTCAACGTGGCCCGGGTTGCAGCTCCTGGCGGCGGTCGGCGGCCCGGATACCTCTGGCCCGAGGCCAGGTTGAAAATCGCTCACTAGGCTTGGCCGGTGCGTGTGCGTCCGGTCTCCCTCGAAGTCCTGGTCGACGAGCTGGCCGATCGGCTGGCCGGAATCGGCGGGCGGGTGCGGGTGGCGATCGACGGCGCCGACGCCGCCGATCCCGATGCGCTCGCCGACGGCCTGGTCGGCCCGCTGCGGCTCCGGGGCCGTCCGGCCGTCCGGATCAGCACCGGCGACTTCCTGCGGCCCGCCTCGGTGCGCCTGGAGTCCGGCCGGACCAACCCGGACTCGTTCTACTTCGGCTGGCTGGACGAGGCGGGCCTGCGCCGGGAGGTCCTCGACCCGGCCGGCCCGGGCGGCAGCGGGCGGATCATCACCCGGCTCTGGGACGCCCGCACCGACCGTGCCGCCCGCGAGCCCTACCGCGACCTGCCGCCGGACGCGGTGGTGATCGTCAGCGGGCCGCTGCTGCTCGGCGCCGGGCTGCCGTTCGACCTCACCGTCCATCTGCAACTGTCGCCGGCCGCGCTGGCCCGCCGTACCGGGCCGGAGCGGCGCTGGACGCTGCCCGCGTTCGAGCGCTACGGGGCCGAGGTCGATCCGGCGGCGCTCGCCGACGTCGTGGTCCGCCTGGACGACCCGCGGCGGCCCGCCCTGGTCCTCGGATCGTGAGTGAATCCCCGTTCACACCCCTGTTGACCTGCGACGCGAAAGCGTATTTGCGCAGTCCGTGGCGGTAGCGAGCACTGACAGTTATGCTGCGGTTACTTTTTTGCGGGGTTCCCGTTTGGGATCTTCGGCGGTGGGTATCTGCGGGCTCCTCGGCGTACGCCGAAGACCGGCGCGGGGGACGGCCCACCGGCAGGGGCACAGGGAGGGCAGGGGGAGCACATGCTCGTCAACAGCGCGGTCATCACGGGTAAAGGTGCCGACACCGCCAAGGGGCGCTCGGTCGAGGAGATCGAGCAGATCCGCGGGATTCTGCGGACCCGGTTCGACGACCTGACGGCCGAGTACGAGGAGGCCGTGGCCGAGAACCAGAAGCTGCGACTCGTCGAGATAGGCGATGCAGCCGGCGACGACCAGGCCGACAGTGGTTCCAAGACCGCGGAACGCGACGCGGCGTCGTCGCTCATCCGGACTCTGCTCGACCGGCGCACGCAGGCGGAGCACGCCATGCAGCGCCTGGAGGACGGCACGTACGGAAACTGCGAGGGTTGCTCGAAGCCGATCCCGGTGGAGCGGCTCACCGTGTTCCCGTCGGCCACCACATGCGTGGCCTGCAAGGCCAACCGCGAGAGGCGCGCGGGCTGAGGCTCGATATCGCCGGTCCGCCGCCCCTGCTCGGGCGGCGGACCGGTCTTATCAGCGATAGCTTGGCCCCATGGGCGAGATCCAGGTCGGCACGGCGTCGTGGACCGACAAGACCCTGCTCGAGTCGGGGTGGTACCCGCAGACCGCGGACAACCCCGAGAAACGCCTGGCGCACTACGCGAAGCACTTCCCGGTCGTAGAGGTCGACGCGACCTACTACGGGCCGCCGGCCGAGCAGACCACCCGGCTGTGGGCCGAGCGCACGCCGGACCGTTTCACCTTCAACATCAAGGCCTTCAGCATGCTGACCGGCCATCCCACGAAGGTGTCGGCGATCTACAAGGACCTGCGCCCGGAGACCGACAAGAAGAACGTCTACCCGGGCGACCTGCCGCCGCAGGCGTACGAGGAGATCTGGACCCGGTTCCTGAGCGCCCTGGACCCGCTGGTCGAGGCGGGCAAGCTGGGCGCGCTGCTGTTCCAGTTCCCGCCCTGGTGGGGCATCCGCCGCTCCAACAAGGACTACCTGCTCGAGGTCGCCGCCCGGTGCAGACCGCTGCGACCGGTCTTCGAGTTCCGCAACGCGTCCTGGTTCGACGGCGACAACGCCGCGGAGACCCTGGACTTCCTGCGCCGGCACGAGCTTCCCCTGGTCTGCGTCGACATGCCGCAGGGCCACCGCTCGTCGGTGCCCCCGGTGGTGGCCGCGACCTCGGACCTGGCCGTCGTCCGGTTCCACGGCCACAGCGACAAGTGGACGAGCCGGGACATCCACGAGAAGTTCGGCTACGACTACTCCAAGAAGGAACTCCGCGAGTGGGTGCCGAAGCTGCGCGCCCTCGCCGACGAGGCCCGGACCACCCAGGTCTTCATGAACAACTGCTACTCCGACTACGCCCAGCGCAACGCCGGCACCCTCATCGAGCTGCTCGGGGACTAGAGGTCGTCCCAGGGCACGGTCGACCAGGCCTCCCGGAGGGTCTCCGCGAGGAGGCCGTCGTCCTTGAGCGGCAGCTCGTCGATGCTGGCGATCGGGCGTGCCGGGCAGTGCGAGTTCACCGCCGCGGCGGCCGCGAAGCCGGGTAGCTCCTCCGCGCCGATCGGCCGCAGCGTCCACGGTGTGCCGTTGATGCTCATCGCGATCTGGAGCAGCACCATCGTCACGCCCCTGAGCACCGGCGCGACCGGCCACACCACCTGGCTGCCGTCCCAGAACGCCACGTTCCAGGTGGTGCCCTCGCGGACCAGGGCGTCGCGGCCGAGGAACAGCGCGTCGTCGAAGCCGGCCAGCCGCGCCTCGCGCAGGTGGTAGGTGAGCCCCATGGTCGCCCGGTGCTTGTGCTCCGGCAGCTCGCGTTCGTAGATCACGGACTGCGCCCGCAGCGGCGGCCCGGGCTCCTCCGGTACCGGATCGGAGACCGACACCAGGACGTCCGGCGGGCCCTGCTCGTCGGGGCCCGGCACGAAAGTCACCCGTACGGAGGCATCGCGGACGTCGCCGAGTGCGTGCCGGATCAGGCCGAGCAGCCGGTGTTCCTCCGCGACGCCGATGCGGTGCCCGAACAGCTCCTCGGCGCCGTCGGCGAGCCGGGCGACGTGCAGGGCCAGGCCACGGACCCTGTGGTCGCGCACCTGGAACGACGTGAAGTGCCCGTAGTTCAGGGTGGCGATCCGGTGCAGCCGCGCCAGGTCCGGCGCCTGCCCGTTCAGCTCGACGTTCAGCACACCACCAACCTACGGCGTGCGGATGACCTTCCGAGCGCGGCGCCGGTGCCCGGGCGCGCCGAGGACGCCGTGGCCCGGGACCCGCTCAGCCCGCGCCCGAGGCGGCGGCGCCGCGGGCCAGGGCCAGGACCACCCCGGCCGCGATCAGGCCGGCGATCAGCACCGTGGCCACCGCGGAGAAGTCGAGCTGGGCGGCGCGGCGGTCGGCGACCCGCTTCGCCGTGAAGACGGCGAGGACGGGGCCGAGCACCGCCACCACCAGCGCCACCACGGGCAGCCCGACGGCGAGGTCGCCGCCGGCCTCGCGTCCCGCCCAGCGCAGCAGGGACCACGCCGCGACGCCGACCGCACCGCCCAGCGCGCCCAGCACCGCGTACAGCAGGGTGGCGTTGCCCGAGGCGGGCCGCGGCGCGGGCTTCCAGGCGGCGGTGGCGGCCGCCTCTTGCAGGTAGTCCTCGGCGTCGCGGTCGCGCTGGCGTGGGACGGCGGGCTGCGGCGCCCGCTCGCCGAACCGGTCGGCCACCCGGCCGACCTTGTGGGCGAACTCCGCCCACAGCACCGCGGCGCGGGCGTCCACCTCGTCGCGTTCGCGCTGCGCCTTCTGTACGGCCGCGCGCGCCTCGCGGATCCGCTGGTCGGCGGCCCGGACGGCGTTGTCGGCCTCGATCGCGCGGCTGTCGTGCCAGCTCCGGGCCTCGGCACGGTGCGCGCCGGCCTCGTCGTCGAGGTTCGTCAGCTTTCGCAGGACGCTGCGGTAGTCGGGCGCGCGGCGCTCCAGCATCGCGTCGTTGGCAGGCTCATTCATGAGGGTCCGTAAGGGATGATCACCTCGGCGCCACGATGCACCGAGCGGTCGAAGTGCAGCGCACGCCACGGGCGCGGGTACCAGCTCGGCGAGCCGTGACCCGGGTAGTACGGCGACAGCTCGCTGCCGTGCACGTCCAGCGCCACCCAGGCGCCGATGGGGTCCGTCCGCGAGCCCTGCCCGCCGAGCGTGTCGCGCAGCAGGGCGGCGCCCCGCCACCAGCCGATGACGTGGATGCGCCGCTCCGGGCCCTGCCGCATGATCCGGCGCAGCGGCTCGTTGCTGCCGCTCGGCGCGGCGTCGACCGCGTACAGGAAGATGAAGTGCGGTTTGTCCGCGGCCGTGCCCAGCTCGGCACGCTCGGCGGCCATCTCCAGCAGGGAGTCCACGTTGTCGCCGTCGAAGTAGCCCGTCTCCGGCGGCAGGTACCTCTTGAGCGCGTCGACGGCGGCGCCGGCGTCGGTGTCCAGGCAGGCCACCGAGAACTGGGCCGCGCCGGGGGTGAACTGCGCGGCCAGCGACCGTGCCGCGGTGCCCAGCACGGCGCACGCCTCGTCGACCCGGGTGCCCAGCACGGCGATCGTGCGGCCCGGCGCGCGGCGCAGCACGGTCTTGGCGGACCGCGACTCGACGTCGATGGTCTCGCCGAGCAGCACCACCGGCGCGGCGGGAGCGTCGGCCGGGACGAAGCGGCGGAACTCCGGGCTGTCCTCGAGCCGGGGGATGGCGTCGCCGTCGAAGAGCCGGGGCGCGGCGAGCTCGGGGGGGCGGTGCCGCCACAGCCGGTGCTGGAGCTCGCTCCAGCGTTCCCGGTCGCCGGCGTCGGGCACCCGGACGATCCGGTTCGCCTCGGTGGCGCCGGAGTCGGCGTTGACCACGGCGTGGTAGCGCGGCAGCACGTCGGCGGCCTGGTTGGTCTCCGCCAGCACGCGCCGGGCCCGGGGCAGGGCGATCCGCAGCGAGAACTGCGCGACCAGGGCCGGCCGGCCCCACAGCGCCTCGATGCCGGAGACGTCCTGGCTGGCCAGGACCAGGTGGATGCCCTGCGAGCGGCCGCGCCGGGCCAGGTCCTCCAGCAGGTCGACGGCCTCCGCGGCGACCGCGTCGCGGCCGGAGAGCAGCACCTGGAACTCGTCGACCACCGCGACGATCCGGGGCCAGTTGCCGTTCGGATCGTCGGCGCGCAGCTCGGCCAGGTTGGTCACCTCGTGGCGCTTGGCCGCGTCGGCCCGGCTGCGCAGCTCCGCGCCGAGGAACCGCAGCAGGGCCAGGCCGAACTCGCGGTCGGTGTTGACGTTGACGCCGACCAGCCGCACGTGCGGCAGCCAGCTCGGGTCGCGGCGGCCCGGCGCGAACCGGGCGAACGACACGCCCTCCTTGAAGTCGAGCAGGTAGAACGCGAGCTCGGCGGGGGAGTAGCGGGCCGCGAGGGCGCCCATCCAGGCGTAGATCAGGTTGGTTTTGCCGGTGCCGGACGGGCCGGCGATCAGGGCGTGCGGCGGATAGTCGCTGAGCGTCACGTGCACCGGGGAGCCCTGCGGGCTGTCCCCGAGCGGCGCGGTCAGCGCCCGGGCCGAGCTCTGCTGCCACTCGTGCTCGGGCAGCAGGCTGTCGAGCGCGACCGGTGCGGGCCCGGCGGCGACCTCGTCGGCGATCCGCCGGCAGGTGCGGGTGATCACCTCCGCCGACGGCGCCGGGTCGAGCCGCACCGGCAGGTCGCCGCAGCCGCTCACGCGCGCGTCGTCGCCCGGTGCCGCGTCGATGACCTCGATCCCGGTGCCGGCCGGCACCGGGAGACCCCGGATGATCAGGTGTACGCCGCAGGCGGCGCCCGTGCGCAGCAGCCGGTCGAGCTGTCCGCGCTCGTGCTTCGACAGCTCGTCGTGCCGCCCGGCGCCGAGCAGGATCGCCACCCGCCACGGCTCGGGCCGGCGCCCGGTGGCGGCGGCCAGCTCCCGCAGCGAGGTGTGCTCGCCGGCGAGCACGGTCTCGTTGATCCGGCGCACGTGGTCGACGAGCTCGTCCAGCAGCGCCGCGAGCCCGCCCGGGCCGACGAAGGTCAGCACCCCGGCCGGTGCGAGCGGCGCGAACCCGGCGAGGCCGCCGCCGAGCTGCTCGGGGTCGTAGCCGGTGAGCCGGATCCGGCCGGCCTCGGTGCTGCCCAGGGCGCGCAGCAGCAGCCCGGCCACGGTGTCGTCACCGATGGACTCGTCGCCGCGGATCACCACGTGCCCGCGGTCGAGCAGCGGCACCAGCGCGGGCACCTCACCCTCGTACGGCAGCAGCAGCCGGCCGGCGCGCAGCTCCGGCGCGGGTACCTGGGTGCCCGCGGGCGTCGGCCGCCACCGGGACCAGGGCAGGCCGGCGGCGCCCGGCGCGGCGGCCAGTGCCGTCTCGGCGGCGGCGCCGGCCAGCGCGGCCATGTCGCGCTCGTGCTGCTCGTCGATCTCCTTGAGCCGCTTGTCCCGCTCCCGGATCAGCCGGATCCGGCGCTCGCGGGCCGCGGTCGCCACCCGGGCCCGCCGGGTGACCGCCGCCTCGAACTCGTCGCGGGCGGCGACGAAGGCGTTCTCGGCCGCGCCGAGTGCGTGCGACAGCGCGGCCCGGACCTCGACGACCTGCTGCGCCCTGCTGTCAGGCATCGACACCACGGGGTGGCAGCGGCTCGGGGGCGTTCGGGTCGAGCGTCGCCGGGTCGCGGCCCAGCCGGGCCAGCAGCACCCCGGTCAGGACGCTGGCGGTGACCGCGGAGTCGGCCGGGTGCGAGGGCGCCTGCGCGCCCGCGGGCGCCCGGCAGATCCGGGCCAGCAGCGTGTCGAGCACGGCGGGCGGGGTGCCGGGCAGCAGCGACCTCACCCGGCCGCCGGCGGCGCTGCGCAGCCGCTGGAGGTCGTCGGGCCCGGGCTCGTGGCCGAGCAGGTCGCCGGCGAGGCGGTGCAGCACGGGCGGGGTCACCGCGGACAGGCCCAGCCCGGTGGCCGCGTTGACGCCGTGCAGGTCGCGGCCGAGCCGGGCGCGGTCGCCGGAGCGGACCCCGGCGGCGACGCGGCGCAGCAGCTCGGCGGTGTCGGCCGGCCGCTCCTGCGGCGTGCCGTCGGCCCGCGGCGGTGGCGGCGCCTCGCCGGTGAGCTGCTCGACCCGCTCGCGCCACCAGGGGCCGAGCCGCTCCGGCGGCGGCTGATGCTCCTGCTGCCGCGGCACCGCGGGCTGCTCGTCCTCCCGCAGGCCGGCCTTCCAGTCGCCGCCCGGCGCCGCGCTCGCCTCGCCGGCGAGGCCGAGCTGGGCCAGGTAGGCCGCGATGGCGTCCTGCGCCAGCCGCAGCGCGGCCGCGGCGTGCTCGGCGTGCTCGGTGGCGTTGCCGAGCTGCGGCACGCCGATCGGGTCGACCGAGGTCTGGCGCACCCAGTTCAGCAGCTCGGTCGCGCTGCGCAGGCGCTCCATCGCCACCGAGACGACGCCGATGGGCAGCTCGTCGGACGTGGCGCGGAGCTGGGCGCCGAGTTCCTGCAACAGGGACATCGCGTTACAGCGTCGCCGTGTAGTTCTGCGCCTGCTCGACGGCGAGCAGGGTGGCGCCGAGGCACTCCTCGAGCTGCTGGTCGGCCTGCGACAGGGAGGCGTGCACGGCGCCGACCGCGTCGTTGGCGCTGCCGTCGAGCGCCGAGGCCAGGCTCTGCTGCGCCTCGCCGAGCTTCTCCCGGGCCGCCTGGATCGCCGCCTGGCTCTCCGTGACCTGTTGGAGAGCGGCATCAACGGCCGCTCTGACCTCGGCGACGCTGGCCACTCGTGCAGCCTCCTGCGGTATGGGGGTGGCGGTACGGACTCAGAATAGTCGTCCCGGATGGGGTGGTCGTGCCCGCACGCCCCTTTCGTGAATCCGCGCCCGAACGGTTATCTCGGCACGCTGCCGGGGCCGCGCACGTCGGCGCCCAGGGCGGTCACCCGTTCGCGCAGGCCGCGGTCGGCGGTCACCACGATCAGCCGGCGGCCGCGGCCCTCGCGGGCCACGAGCTCGACGATCGCGTCGTCGCCGGAACCGGTCGCGCGCTCCAGCCGTACGCCGTCGACGGCCGGGATGTCCCGGGCCCGGCCCTCCACGACCAGGACGACCTCGACGGGCCCGGGCAGGTCCGGCAGGCCGGAGGCGCCGATCGGAAGGAGTGCGTCGCGCAGCCGGGCGTTGGCGCCGGCGCGGTCGCGCCACCAGCCGTCCGGCTTGGAGCCGACGACGTTGGCGGCGTCGACGACCAGCAGCGGTACGGCCATGCACCCGAGCGTCTCACACCCGGGCGGGACGGCACCCGCCGCTACGCCGCCGCGAGCTGGCCGCCGCCGAGCTGCGGGTAGTCCTCGAGCCACTCGATGTAGAGCGGGTTGCGGGCGACGACCTCGGCGTACGCCTCGCCGGCCATGCCCATCAGCCGCGGTGCGACCTTGGCCGCCTGGCTGTCGGGGTGCCAGCCGAGCACCTGCCGCCAGCGCAGCGGCGCGCCCATCAGGGGCCGGTGGGTGAGCCCGGCCGGTGGCCGGAACGTCGGCTGGCACAGCGCGAGCGCGAGCCCGGACTCCACCATGTCGACGCAGCCGCGGATGTCCGTCTCCAGCATCCGCCGGGGGGTGAACCCGTTGCGCGCGCAGGCCGCCGCGAAGCAGTCGCCGAAGCAGCCGTCGCCGGTGCCGGCGACCCACTGCTCCTCGGACATCTCGGCGAGGTCGACCTCGACGCCCTTGGCCGCCGGGTGGTTCTCGGGCATCAGCACGCAGACACCGTCGACGGCGATGGTCTGCCACACCAGGCCGTAGTCCGCGGAGGGGATGGCGTCGCCGCAGACGCCGACCTGCGCGTAGTCCAGCTTGCCGGCCAGCACCATGGTGGCCAGCTCGTCGACGTAGTAGGACGCGTGGGTGGAGATCTGCGCCTCGGGCTGCGCCTCGGAGAGCCGGTGCACCATGCCGCCGATGACCGGGCCGCCGATCGCGCCGATCCGGTAGCGGGTCATGACGTTCTCGTCCGCGCCGGACCCGGCGAGCCGGGCCGCCTCGTCCTGGAGGCCCTTCATCGCGGGCAGCAGCACCCGGGCCCGGGACAGCACGAGTTCGCCGAGCGCCGTCGGCCGGGCGCCGCGACGGTCACGTTCGAAGAGCGGACCGCCCAGAGTCCGCTCGATCCGTTGCAGCTGTGCGGTCAGCGCCGGTTGGGCGAGGCCCAGCAGCGATGCCGCCTTCGTCACGCTGCCCGTCTCCGCGATGGCACAGACCACCTTGAGATGCCGCAGCTCCAGGTTCATAGCGTGACGGTAGGACGTTCGCGGGATATCGGCTAGACCTTCGGCCAGCCAAAGATCCTCCACTTGTGACAAATGGGTTAACCAAAAGGACAGATCCAGCTAAGCCGTACGCTGGTCCGGGCACAGATCGTTGATCATCTATCACTATGAGTGAAAACTCCGTCCACTATGTACTTTGTTCACAGATCGCGCCGGTAGGTGGTCCGTCGACCCACGACGTCGCGGACCTTGTCGGCCAGCGCCACGGCCGGGTCGACGATCTTGTTCCACGGCGGCGTCGCGGGAGTGCCGGGGTGCGGGCGGGTCGGCGCGGCCTCCTCGGCCAGCTCCACCCGGTTGCCGAGCCGGATCAGCTCCTCGGCCGAGCACATCCGCAGCAGCAGCGGCAGCAGCTCCCCGGCCGCCGCTTCGGCGTGTCGCAGCAGCCGGCGCCGCACGTCGCCGGCGCGGGCCGCTCGATCGGCGTCGTCCGCGGCCTCGAGGAGCCGGAGCGACTCCAGCAGCGCCCGGTCCTCGGCGATCTCCCGGTCGACAAGCGCGTAGCCATCCGGCACGGCCGCATGCACGGCCGGGTACAGGTACTGCTCCTCGGCGGAGAGATGCCGCGACAGCTCGGCGCTGAGCACCTGGGCGATCGTGCGGCGGCGGGCGGCGTCGGTGCCGTCGCCGGTCAGCTCGTCGCAGAGGGCGGTCAGCTCGCGGTGCTCCCGCGAGATCACGTCGATGACGCTGGGGCCGGTCGTCTCGCCGCCCACCGGCGGCAGCGGGGGAAGGTGTATGGACACCGCCCGCTCTTACCCGAACCTGATCTCCCGCCAAACGTCGCCCGGGACCAACTGGTAAGAAGAGCGGATGGAACCTGTCTCCGCCGCCGACGAGGTCGTCGAACTGTGCCGCGACCTGTTGAGGATCGACACCACAAACACCGGAGACCCCCGTACGACCGTCGGTGAACGCGTCGCCGCGGAGTACGTCGCCGGCAAGCTCACCGAGGTCGGCATCGAGGTCGAGCTGCACGAGTCCGCGCCGCGGCGGGCCAACCTGGTCGCCCGGATACCCGGCGCCGACCGGTCCCGCGGCGCGCTGCTGGTGCACGGGCACCTCGACGTGGTCCCGGCCGACGCCGCCGAATGGTCGGTGCCGCCGTTCTCCGGAGAGGAGAAGGACGGCTACCTCTGGGGCCGCGGCGCCATCGACATGAAGGACTTCGACGCGATGGTGCTCGCCGTCGTCCGCGGCTGGCAGCGCACCGGCTATGTGCCGCCCCGCGACATCGTCCTCGCGTACACCGCGGACGAGGAGGCGGGCATGGAGTACGGCTCGCAGTACCTGGTCCGCGAGCACGCCGGGCTCTTCGAGGGCTGCACCGAGGCGATCGGCGAGGTCGGCGGCTTCTCCTACACGATCAACGACGACCTGCGCCTCTACCTGGTCGAGACGGCCGAGAAGGGCATCGACTGGCTGCGCCTGCACGCCAAGGGCCGGCCCGGGCACGGCTCGTTCGTGCACGACGACAACGCGGTCACCGCGCTCGCCGAGGCCGTCGCCGCGGTCGGCCGGCACCGGTTCCCCATGGTCGTCACCCCGACCGTGCGCTCGTTCCTGGAGCAGGTCTCCGAGGCCCTCGGCATCGACCTCGACCCCGACGAGCCCGAACTGGCCATCGCCAAGCTCGGCCCGATCGCCAACCTGATCGGCGCGACCGTGCGCAACACGGCCAACCCGACCCGGCTCGAGGCGGGCTACAAGGACAACGTCATCCCGAGCAAGGCGTCGGCGACCATCGACTGCCGCACCCTGCCCGGGCAGGCCGAGATCTTCCTCGAGCAGCTGCGCGGGGTCATCGGCCCCGACATCGAGATCGAGCACATCTCCCAGCAGGGCGCCCTGGAGACCTCCTTCGACGGCGCGCTCGTCGAGGCGATGAGCGCCGCCCTGCGGGCCGAGGACCCGGGCGCCCGCACCGTGCCGTACATGCTCTCCGGCGGTACCGACGCCAAGGCCTTCAGCACGCTGGGCATCCGCTGCTTCGGCTTCGCGCCGCTGAAGCTGCCCGCCGACCTGAACTTCTCGGCGTTGTTCCACGGCGTCGACGAACGGGTGCCGGTGGAAGGACTACAGTTCGGCGTGCGTGTGCTCGACCGACTGCTGCAGGCGAGCTGATGAGAGGACTTTTCACACCATGACCGACCAGTACGCGGAGCTCGACGCCGCCCTAGAGCGGGTCGTCGAGGCCGCGAAAGCCCACCTGGCGGCGGTCAAGGCCGCCCAGGGCCGGGTGGACGACGACGATGTGTGGCAGGCGTACGTCAACCTCAACAACACCTCCTTCGCGTACGACGAGCAGCTGCTCGAGGCGTTCGGCGAAGTGACGCCCTGGGACGTCGAGTCGATCGACCCGGACGAGGCCGACCAGCGCTTCGGCGGCCTTGTCGGCGGGCTGGAGGAGGGCGACGCCGACCCGCACCCGCGGGTGATCTCGGTGCGCCAGCGCCGCGACTACCGGGTGCCCAGCGTCGCGGCGCTGCTGCGCGTCGCGGACGCGGCCCGGCGCAACCTCGTGCCGGGCGACGACGACGAGGCCGAGCCGATCGACTCGGTCGGCGAGGCGGTCCTCGAACTCCTCCAGGCCGGGGACGGGTCGCTCTCCTCGCTGGACGTGCCGGAGCTGGAGCCGCTCGACGGCCTGCTCACGGTCAGCGAGGTGGCCGCGCCGCTCGACCTCGAGTCGTTCGCGGACGAGGACGGCGCGGGACCGTTCGCACCGGGCCCGGACGACCTGCTCGTCGGCCGCCTGGACGAACACCCCTACCTCGCCGACGAGGAAGACGACCACGCCGGTCACCAGCACTGATCGCCCGGTGCACCAGCGTGTGCACCGGATCGGGCGTGAAGGGGCGCCCGCCCTGGTTACGGGGCGGGCGCGGGGTCCTTGTTTATATGGAGAGGCCGGGCTGGAGGTAGGCCTGCACCTTGCGGCGCAGCATTACCTGCCTGGTTCCGTCCCGGAAGAGCTGGACGCGGGCCAGCTCCCATCCCGAGAACTCGGCCTGGATCGCCAGCTGCGCCGCAGCGGTCATGCGATCAACATTCGATGGCAACCGGAGCGGCGCGTACTCGTAGTCCATGCGTCCTAATATGCGCCAGCGCCCGGCATGTCACCAGTCCCCGGGCCGGTCAGGCCCTCCCTTTCGGGGTAGCCGACCGGCACGGCGGACACGTCGTTGAGTGCGCCGGCGATCTCGGCCGGCAGGGTCAGTTCGTCGCTCAGCAGGGCGCCCTGCAGCTGGCCCGCCGTGCGCGCACCCAGGATCGGGGCGACCACGCCCGGGCGGTCCCGGATCCAGGCAAGGGCCACCTCGACCGGCGAGACGCCAAGGCCGCTCGCCGCGATCAGCACGGCCTCGACGATGCTGGAACTGCGCGGCTCCAGGTAGGTCTGCACGAACGGCGCCAGGTGATCGGTCGCGGCCCGCGAGTCCAGGGGGCGGCCGTTGCGGTACTTGCCGGTCAGCACGCCGCGGCCCAGCGGTGACCACGGCAGCACGCCGATGCCCAGCGCCGCCGCTGCCGGCAGCACCTCGCGCTCGATGCCGCGTTCCAGCAGCGAATACTCCATCTGGGTCGCGACGATCGGCGCGCGGGCCGGGTACGCCTGCTGCCAGGCGGCGGCCCGGGCGGTCTGCCAGCCGGCGAAGTTGGACACACCGACGTAGCGGACCCGGCCGCTGTCGACCGCGTGATCCAGGGCGGACAGCGTCTCCTCGAGCGGCGTCTGCGGGTCGTAGCCGTGCACCTGCCACAGGTCGACGTAGTCGGTGCCCAGCCGGCGCAGCGACGCGTCCAGGCTGCGCAGCAGGTGGCCCCGGGAGCTGTCCCGGCGGCGCAGGCCGTGCCGGCCGAGGCCGGCCTTCGTGGCGATCAGCACCTCGTCGCGGGGCACCAGGTGGTCGATCAGCGAGCCGATGACCGTCTCCGCGTCGCCGTCGCCGTACACGTCGGCGGTGTCGAGCAGGGTGCCGCCGGCCTCGAGGTAGAGCTTGAGCTGCGCGGCCGCGTCATCGGGGTCGGTGTCGCGGCCCCAGGTCATGGTGCCGAGAGCGAGCCGGGAGACCGCCAGCCCGCTTCGGCCGAGCGGTCGCTGTTGCATGGGTGAACCCTATTCAGCCCGGGGCACCCGCGAAATGCTCGCGACGGCTCAATAGGGCCGCGATCCGTCGGGTTGGCGACCCAAGTCCTCCGAAGATCACGCAACGTGTTCGCCTAGGCTTCTTGGCGCGGAGCATCGGCGCTTCCGCGCAGAACCGGGAGGACCCGTGCGGCTCGGACTCAACCTCGGATATCAGACCTCGTGGACCACACCCGCGGACCATCTCGCGATGGCGCAGGAGGCCGACCGGCTCGGCTACTCGGTGGTGTGGGCGGCGGAGGCGTACGGCTCGGACACGCCGAGCATCCTCGCCTGGATCGCCGGGCAGACCCGGTCGATCGACGTCGGCGCGGCCGTGATGCAGATCCCGGCGCGCAGCCCCGCGATGACCGCGATGACCGCCGCCACGATCGACACCATCTCCGGCGGCCGGTTCCGGCTCGGCCTGGGCGTCTCCGGCCCGCAGGTCTCCGAGGGCTGGCACGGCGTGCGGTTCGCCAAGCCGCTGGCCCGCACCCGGGAGTACGTCGACATCGTCAAGCTGGCGATCGCCCGCAAGCCCGTCGCCTACGACGGCGAGCACTACACGCTGCCGCTGCCCGGCGGCGCCGGCAAGGCGCTGCGGCTGGGCTTCCACCCGCCCCGTGACGCCGTACCGTTGTATCTCGCGGCTGTGGGGCCGAAGAACCTGGAGCTGGCCGGTGAGATCGCCGACGGCTGGCTGGCGATCTTCTTCGCGCCGGACGCGGCGGGGGACTCCCTGCGGCACATCGAGCACGGCCGGGCGAAGATCGGCGCCGGCCTGGCCGGCTTCGACGTGGCACCGACCGTGCCGGTGGTGATCGGCGACGACGTCGCGGCCGCCTGCGACGCGGTCCGGCCCTACGCGGCCCTGTACGTCGGCGGCATGGGCAGCCGCGAGCAGAACTTCTACAACCAGCTCGCCGTCCGGATGGGCTACGCGGACGAGGCCCGGCAGATCCAGGACCTCTACCTGGACCGCAAGATCCGCGACGCCGCGGCCGCCGTGCCGCAGGACTTCATCACCCGTACGTCGATGGTCGGCAACCGCGCGCAGATCACCGAGCGGATCCGCGAGTACGCCGCCGCCGGCGTCGGCACGCTCTCCATCAGCCCGTACGTGGGCGACCTGGAGAGCGGCATCGCCACCCTGCGTACCGTCGCGGAGGCGTTCGAGGCCGCGGGGGTGGCCGGGTAGCCGTGGCAACGGTTCTGCTGCTCCGCCACGGGCGGACCAACGCGAACGCCACCGGCGAGCTGGCCGGGCGGCTGCCGGTCGAGCTCGACGACACCGGCCGGGGTAGTGCGCTGCGGGTCGGCGAGCGGCTGCGCAAGCTGCCGCTGGCGGCGGTCGTGACCAGCCCCCTGATCCGCTGCCGGCAGACGCTGGAGCTGGCCCTGCCGGAGATCGTCCCGGAGGTCGACGAGGGCCTGACCGAGTGCGGCTACGGCGACTGGGAGGGACGCCCGCTCAAGGAGCTGGCCAAGGAGCCGCTCTGGCCGGTGGTCCAGCAGCACCCCAGCGCCGTGGTCTTCCCGAACGGCGAGGCGATGGCCGCGATGTCGGCCCGCGCGGTGGCCACGGTCCGGCGCTGGGACGCACGGGTGACCGCCCGGCACGGCCCGGACGCGCTCTGGCTGGCGTGCAGCCACGGCGACGTGATCAAGGCCGTCGTGGCGGACGCGATGGGGCTGCACCTTGACGAGTTCCAGCGCCTCGTCGCCGACCCCGCCTCGATCAGCGTCATCCGCTACACGCCCATGCGGCCCTTCCTCGTACGCCTCAACGACACCGCCGACCTGTCGGCGCTGGTGCCGCCGAAGCCCGCCGAGGGCGCCCTGCCGGAGTCCGACGCGGCCGTGGGCGGTGGCGCGGGCGGGGGCGTATGAATACGACATGTGACCGGCGCGTTACCACAGCGTGCGCGTGCTTTGCGCCCTCGGCGAACCGCGGCGGCAGGCTGCGCAACCGCACGCGCGGGCGGATAGGGTCGAAGTCATGACCGACTGCACCGAGCGAAGCGAGGGCCGGGAGGGCATGGCGACGGTGGCACAGCCATGACCCACCAGGTGCATGCCTTCGAGCCGCCCGAGCGGTTCGTCGCCGGGACGGTGGGCGAGCCGGGTGACCGGACGTTCTTCCTCCAGGCCCGCGGCGGCGGCCGGGTGGTCAGCGTGGCGCTGGAGAAGGTTCAGGTGTCGCTGCTCGCCGAGAAGCTCGAGGAGCTGCTCACCGAGGCCAGCCGCCGCTTCGGCGTCGAGCTGCCCGAGGTGCCCGTGCTGGCGATCAACGACAACGAGCCGCTGGACACCCCCGTCGACGAGGAGTTCCGGGTCGGCACCCTGGGCCTGGCCTTCGACGTCGACACGACAACGGTGGTCATCGAGGCCATCGAGGCCGGTGACGGCGACGCCGAGGTCGAGCTCGGTGAGGACGACGATGACGACACGCCGATCGACGACGACGAGGACGACGACGAGCCCGACGACGACCTCGACCGGCTCCGGGTGCGGCTGACCCCGGAGGCGACCCGGGCGTTCATCGACCGGGCCCGCCGGGTCGTCGCCGCTGGCCGGCCGCCGTGCCCGCTCTGCGGCCAGCCGCTCGACCCGGCCGGCCACCTCTGCCCCCGGCACAACGGCTACCACCGGTGACGACGGAGCCCGCATCCGTGCTCGCGGAGGAGGACGCGCTCGAACTGCTCACCCGCGGCGAGATGGAGCTGGAGGGCCGCCTGGTCGGCGCCTCCAACACCACGCTGCGGGCCGAGATCACCCTGGACGGGCTGACCCGGCGCTGCGTCTACAAGCCGGTGCGCGGCGAGCGCCCGCTCTGGGACTTCCCGGACGGCACCCTGGCCGGGCGCGAGGTCTCCGCGTTCCTGGTCTCGCAGGCGACCGGCTGGGGGCTGGTGCCGCCGACGATCCTGCGCGACGGCCCGCTCGGGCCCGGCGCGTGCCAGCTCTGGATCGACGAGCCCGACGACGCGGAGACGCTCATCGGCTTCATCCCGGCCTACGACGTGCCGGCCGGGTGGTTCGCGATCGCCTCGGCCCGCGACGAGGACGGCGACGCCTACGCGCTGGCGCACGCCGACGACCCGCGGCTGTCCCGGCTGGCGGTGCTCGACGCGGTGATCAACAACGCCGACCGCAAGGCCGGGCACGTGCTGTACGCACCCGGCGGCCGGATTCACGCCGTCGACCACGGCGTCTGCTTCCACGTGGAGAACAAGCTCCGCACCGTGCTGTGGGGCTGGACCGGCAAGGCCATCCCGGCCGACTCGGTCGAGACCCTGTCGGTGCTGGCGGAGCGGCTCGAGGGCGACCTCGGCGCGGAGCTCGAGCAGCACCTGACCGTCACCGAGGTGCAGCACGCCCAGCTGCGGGTGCGGCGCCTGCTGCGCGCGGCGCGCTTCCCGGAGCCGTCGCGGGACTGGCCGGCCGTGCCCTGGCCGCCGGTCTGAGGCTTTACTCACGCGGCGCGCTTTCTGTCGGCGGGGCTGGATAGTCTTTTGACCATGGACGCATGGACGGGGCACGAGGTGCCGACCCTGCCGGGGACCGCGACGCCGCCGGCGCTGTTCGACTCGGCCCGCCGGTCGGTGCAGCCCACGACGCCGGGCGCGACCGCGACGATGTACGTCTGCGGCATCACGCCCTATGACGCCACCCACCTCGGCCATGCCGCCACGATGATCACCTTCGACCTGGTGCAGCGCGCCTGGCGCGACGCCGGCCTCGACGTGAACTACGTGCAGAACGTCACCGACATCGACGACCCGCTGCTCGAGCGCGCGGCCCGCGACGGCGAGGACTGGGTGGTCCTGGCGATGCGCGAGACGGCCCTGTTCCGCGAGGACATGGAGGCGCTGCGGATGATCCCGCCGGCGCACTACGTCGGCGCCGTCGAGTCCATCCCGGCGATCGCGGCACACGTGCGCGAGCTGCTCGACACCGGCGCGGCCTACCGGCTCACCGACGGCACCGGCGACATCTACTTCGCGATCGCGTCCGTGCCGTCGTTCGGCTACGAGTCCCACCTGTCCCGCGAGGAGATGCTGGTCCTGTCCGCGCAGCGCGGCGGCGACCCCGAGCGCCCCGGCAAGCGCGACCCGCTCGACCCGCTGCTGTGGCGCGGCGCCCGCGACGGCGAGCCGGCCTGGGACGGCGGCGACCTCGGCCCGGGCCGCCCCGGCTGGCACATCGAGTGCGCGACCATCGCGCTCGGCCTGCTCGGCGACACCATCGACGTGCAGGGCGGCGGCAACGACCTGCTCTACCCGCACCACGAGTGCTCGGCGGCCCACGCCGAGCTGCTCACCGGCGCGGCGCCGTTCGCCCGGCACTACGTGCACGCCGGCATGATCGGCCTGGCCGGCGAGAAGATGTCGAAGTCCAAGGGCAACCTGGTCTTCGTCTCCCGCCTGCGCGCGGACGGCATCGACCCGATGGCGGTCCGGCTGGGCCTGCTCGCGGACCACTACCGCGCCGACCGTGACTGGACCGACGACGTGCTCAAGGCCGGCCAGCAGCGCCTGGCCCGCTGGCGCGAGGCGGCGGCGGCGCCGGCCGGCCCGTCGGGCGCGGAGCTGCTCGCCGCGGTCCGCGGCGCCCTGCACGACGACCTCGACACCCCGGCGGCGCTGGCCCTGGTCGACGCCTGGTCCGAGGCGGCGCTGTCCGGCCCGGGCGACGACGCCGGCGCACCGGCGCTGATGGCCAAGACGGTCGACGCCCTGCTGGGCATCCGCCTCTGAGCCGGTAAACGGCGACACCCCTACCCGGCGTCACTACCGCTCGGCGGTACGTGGCGCCGGTGTCGTCTGTCCAGCTCGGACGGCCAGAGACCGGCCGCGCATTGATGGATCGGGTCGGTCGTGCTGACCTATCAGCCGATCACCGGAACTCCTACCGGCTCGATACCCTCAGGCGCCGAATCGATCAAGAAGCGACACCGTCGGGGTCCCTTCAGCATGCCCGCCAGAAGGAGCCCCACGTTGTCCCACCCCGGTCTCACCCGCTCGCTCTCCCTGCTCGCGGTGTCGGCGCTCGTGCTCGGCGCCTGCGGCTCGCCCTCGAACGGCCGGCCGGCGAAGCAGGGCCCGGTCGTCGTCGACGGCGCCGTGGACCTGCCGGCGCTGCAACAGCTTGTCGACAGTGCACGGTCGCGCTCGCCGGAGCAGCAGGAGGCGGAACTCGCCAGGCTGAACAACGTCCTCGAGCGGCAGCTGTGGACCGAGTCGGGCCTGGAAGCAGCGCTCGGCGGTGCCGCGGCCGCCGACGCCGCGTTCGCCGCGCACGGCCGGGCGCTCACCGGCAGGGCGCGGGCGCTCGCCGACAAGCCGATCGTGATGGTGCCGGCGGTGTACGCCGCCGAGCCTTCGGGCCCGACCATCGGCGAGGGCCTGTTCGGCGGCATGCTCCTGGTCTCCCTCGGCGCCGACGGTGTCGTGTCCTCCTCGAACGACCTCAAGGACGGCGAGCACGTCGCCCCGGACCGGAGCAACAAGGAGATCCAGTCCTCGGGCAGCCGCGACCACGTCGACCTGGACATGAATTTCACCCATGAGTCGGACGGCGTGACCACCAAGCTCGTCGTGAAGGTCGGCGTCAGCCCGTGCCCCGACGCGAACGGCCACTTCGAGGCGACAGCCAAGGTCGACGTCTCCGCGACGAAGACGGGCGGCAGCACCGGTCAGCGGGGCACCCTGGACGTCACGATCACCGGCGAGGTCGACGACGACGCCACTTTGGCGTCCACCGACGCCGAGTACCGCATGCAGTACGCCGACTTCGCTAACAGCAAGGGCGGCTTCGTGGATGTCTCGGGCGCGCTGAGCGGCCCGAAGGCGCGGTCCGCGACCCTCAACCGCACTGGCGGCACGCCGAACGCCGGCATGCAGGAGACGGCGGTCGCCGGCGGCATGCTGTACACGATGCTCGTCGCGAGCAACGTCACCAGGGCGGCCGAGAAGGGCTGGCAGTCGGGCCGTTGCGTGATTC
The DNA here is from genome assembly GCF_014205335.1 of Amorphoplanes digitatis. Taxonomy (NCBI): domain Bacteria; kingdom Bacillati; phylum Actinomycetota; class Actinomycetes; order Micromonosporales; family Micromonosporaceae; genus Actinoplanes; species Actinoplanes digitatis. Next base: position 3,292,139 of record NZ_JACHNH010000001.1, read on the forward strand.
TCAAGCCGACCGCCGCGCCGGGGCCGAAGCGCCTGAAGCCCGGCGCGACCTCGACGATCAACGCGGCGCCCCGCAGCCGGATCGACGGCGGGCCCGTCGGCGGGTCGGTCAAGGCGAACCTCACCGCGGGCGGCGCCGCGGTCAAGCCCGCGGGCAGCAAGGTGAAGGCCGACGCGACCTTCGCCTACACCGCACCGGACGCCCCCGACAAGAGCGGCACGGTGTCGCTGGAGGCCAGGTCGCGCCGAGGTGTCGCCAAGGCGAGCATCGACTTCGACACCAAGCAGGGCGGGTACGTCGCCGGCGGCGGCACCAAGGTGAAGGTGTCCGGCCTCGTCCCCGACCTCACCGCACCGTTCGACCTGAAGGGAGCGGGCACCGGCTTCACCGTCGTCTACTCGTATTCCCCGACGTCCGCCACCGGTGGCAAGTACACCTACGCCGGCTCGGGCGGCGGTGCGACGATGCAGGGCGCGGGCACCTACCGGATCACCGGCGACGACCCGGTGCTCACCCTGACGCAGACCGGCAACGGCTGCGTGAACGTGGGTACCTGCGCCAGGACCGCCAACGTGATCACCCTTACGCGAGAGTGAGGCCCGGGTCCGGGTCGGGCTCGGGCACCGGCGCCGGTATCCGGTACTCCTCGGTCAGCGTCGTCATCGGCCCCGGCCAGGTCGCCTGAGCCACCTCGATCGGCTTGCGGGTCTCGTCGAACGCCACGTGCAGAAGGTGCAGCACCGGGGTGTCCGGCCGGATCTTGAGGATCTCGGCCTCCTCGCGGCTCGGCTGCCGGGCGCTGATCGTGTCGGTCGCCGACGCGTAACGCCGCCCGATGGCCTCCTCGGCCTCCTGGTACAGCGGCCGGCCGAACGCCTCGACGCGCTCCAGCGAGGTGCCGGTCGCGTCGGTCACCCGGAACCACGAGGCGCCGACCTCGACCGTGGCGTCGTCGGCGCGCACGACGTGCCGGCGTACCAGCATCTCGGTGCCGTCGCGGACGCCGAACGCGTCCGCGACCTCGGGCGGCGCGGCCTCGCGCCCCACGCCGGCCAGCTGCTGCCGGTAGCGGGCCGCCAGGTCCGCGTGGTAGCCGCGGTGCGCGCCGTAGCGGCCGCGGGAGAGCCGGTTGAGCCGCCGCCGGGTGCCGCGCACGTACGTGCCCGAGCCCGGCTTGGTGATCAGGATGCCCTCGACCCGCAACTGGTCGACGGTGCGCTGCACCGTCTGCTTCGCGACGCCGAACATCTCGGCCATCGCCGGGATCGAGGGCAGCCGCTCGCCCGGGTTCCAGTCGCCGCGGCGGATCCGCTCGCGCAGCTGTGCGGCGATCTGACGGTGCGGGAACTCGGCGGCACCGGGGTTGATCGTCATGGACGTACCTCCAGACCCAGGTTCCTAGGATGACTTACGCGGCGTGCGCGACGTGACAGCGACACGCCGTGCTCGGTTCCGAACACGATCCGGAGGATGCATCGATGGCTCAGACCCAGCTTTACCTCGTCCGCCACGGCGAACAGGACCCGGCCTCCGGTCACGCGCCCGAAGGCGGCCTCTCGCGGCTCGGCCGGGTGCAGGCGGACAGGCTGGGCCGGCGGCTACGCGCGGTGCCCTTCTCCGCGATCCACCACAGCCCCTTGGCCCGGGCGGCGCAGACCGCCGACATCGTCGCCGGCCACCTCCCGGGGGTGCCGCGGCACCGCTGCGATCTCGTGGCGGACCGGACGCCGGTGCCCTCCGCCGAGCACCGCGACCGGTACCCGGGCCGGTGGCACGACTGGCTCGACGGCGTACCCGCCGACGAGCGCGACGAGGAGGCGGTCGCCCTGCGCGCCGCTGTCGAGCACCTGGGCGTCACCGGCGCGGAGGACCGGCGGGAACTGCTGATCACGCACAACTTCGTGATCGGCTGGTTCGTCCGCCACGTGCTCGACGCCCCGGAGTGGCGTTGGATCGGCCTCAACCAGGCCAACTGCGGCATCACCGTCGTGCGGTGGGATGCCGACCGGCCGCCGGCGCTCGTCAGCTTCAACGACACCGGGCACCTGTAGCCCGGCGAAACTCGATCGACCCGCGCCGGCGGCTCGCCGAGCATGGTGGCCATGCTGAGTCCCGAGATCCTCGAGTACTACGAGCGCGGCGGCGAGCGCGAGCGCCTGTCCGCCGGCACGGGCCGCCTGGAGTTCCTGCGCACGTGGGACCTGCTGAGCCGGGCGCTGCCGCCGGCGCCGGCCCGGGTCCTCGACGTCGGCGGCGCCACCGGGGCCTACGCGGGCCCGCTCGCGCGGGCCGGCTACGCCGTGCACGTGATCGACCCGGTGCCCGAGCACGTGGCCGCGGCCGCGGGGCTCGACGGCGTGACCGCGGCCCTCGGCGACGCCCGCGACCTGCCCGAGCCGGACGCGAGCGCCGACGCCGTGCTGCTGCTCGGACCCCTCTACCACCTGCCGGACCGCGCCGACCGGGTCGCGGCGTGGCGCGAGGCCGCCCGCGTGGTGCGGCCGGGCGGCGTGGTCGCAGGCGCGGTGATCAGCAGGTTCGCCTCGCTCTTCGACGGCGTCGTGAAGGGCTACTACGCCGATCCGGAGTTCGTGTCGATCGTGGAGCGGGCGCTGCGCGACGGCGTGCACCGCAACACCGGCGCGGTGCAGCGCTGGTTCACCAGCGCCTACTTCCACCGCCCGGAGGAGCCGGCGGCCGAGGCGGCCGAGGCCGGGCTCGCCGAGGTTCGCACGGTCGCGGTGGAGGGGCCCGTCTGGATGACCGGTGAGCGGCTGACGGAGTTCCTCGCCGACCCGCGGCTGACCGGGATCATGCTCGACATGCTTCGCCGGGTCGAGGACGAGCCGAGCGTTCTCGGCGCGAGCAGCCACCTGCTGACGATCGCCACCAGGACCGCCGCCTAGGCTGTCGGCACCTGATCGAGACGAGAGGAGCCCCCGGCGTGGAGGCACTGCGGTTGATCCTGAGATACGCGCACCTGATCGGCTTCGCGCTGCTGCTGGGCGGGGCGATCGCGCAGTTCGTCTCGGGCAAGTTGCGGATCAACCCGGCGATGCAGTGGGGCGCGATCATCCAGGTGGTCACCGGCCTGGCGCTGTCGGCGCCGCTGCGTGGCGGCGGCGACGACGAGCCGAGCCCGGTCAAGCTGGGCGTCAAGCTCCTGATCGCGATCATGATCTTCGTGATGGTGTGGGTGCCCCGCAAGCGCGAAGAGGTCAACCGCGGGCACTTCATCGGCATCATCGCGCTGACGCTGATCAACGCGGCGATCGCCACCTTCTGGCGCTGAGAGTCAGGGCTCCAGCACCTCGGCCAGGCCGCTGAGCAGGCGCTGGAGCCCGAACTCGACGAGGGTGTCGAGGTTGAAGTCGCGGTCGTCGGCGGCCAGGTAGCGTGCCATCATCGGCAGCCGCCCGGTCGCCAGCACGGCCTCGAACCGTGCCTGCCGCGCCTGGAGCCACTGGTCGCCGGTCATCCCGGTCTCCTGCTCGGCCTGCGCCTCGTGCTCCAGGTTGACCGCCGTGCCGCGCACGTAGTTCGCCACCATCACCGCCGCCCGGAACTGGGTGTTCGCGGAGAGGCCGTGCCGGTCCAGGGCCCGCATGGTCCACTCGGTGTACGCCATGGCGTGCGGGGCCAGCAGCGGCCGGGTGAACGACATCGCCTGCGCGAGCCAGGGGTGGCGCCGATAGATGGCCCACTGCTGCCGGGCGATCGCCTCGACGCAGCGCCGCCAGCCGTCGTCCTCCGCGGTCAGCGGCGGCGGCGGGTTCACCGCGAAGATCGAGTCGGTCATGAGCAGCAGCAGCTCCTCCTTGTCGGCCACGTACCGGTAGAGCGACATGGTCGGCACGCCGATCTCGGCCGCGAGCCGGCGCATGCTCAGCGCGGCGAGGCCCTCGGCGTCCGCGATCGTCACGGCGGCGCGCACGACCCGGTCGCGGTCCGGCGCCGCGTCGGCCGGCCGGGCCGGCGCGGCCACGACCGTCCCGACGCCGGGCAGCGCCCGGACCAGCCCCTGCTCGCGCAGGGTGGCGATGACCTTGGTCGCGGTCGCCATCGCGATCCCGTACTGCGCGGTGAGCTGCCGGGTCGACGCGATCCGGTCGCCGGGCGCGAGGTCGCCGGCGGCGATCCGGGCGGCGATCTCCGCGGCGATCCTCTGGTACGGCGGTACGGCCATGAATCCTCCGTGTACTAGTGCACTCGATCCTAGTGCACTAGTGGGCGCCTCTGGATAGGGGTGCTAGCACCACTTTTGGCGAACCTAGTGCGCTCGTACGGTGTACCTATGACCGATGCGGTACGCCTAGAGACGCTCTACAAGACCTACGCAGACACCGGCACCGCCGTCACCGCGCTCGACGGCGTGACGGCCACGTTCGCCGCCGGCACCTTCACCGCCGTGATGGGCCCGTCCGGTTCCGGCAAGAGCACCCTGTTGCAGTGCGCGGCGGGGCTGGACCGGCCCAGCGCCGGCCGGGTGTTCATCGACGGCGCCGAGCTGACGGCGATCAAGGACACCGCCATGACCCGGTTCCGGCGCGGCCGGGTCGGCTTCGTCTTCCAGGACTACAACCTGCTGCCGGCGTTGACCGTCGAGCAGAACGTGCTGCTGCCGCTGCGCCTCGCCGGCCGCCGCGCCGACCGGGGCCGCTGCGCGGAGGTGCTCACCCGGCTGGGCCTCGGCGACCGGCGGCACGACCTGCCCGAGCGGCTCTCCGGTGGAGAGCGGCAGCGGGTGGCCGTCGCCCGCGCCCTGGTCGCCGAGCCGGCCGTCGTCTTCGCCGACGAGCCGACCGGCGCGCTCGATCTGCGCAGCGCCCGCGAGGTGCTGACCCTGCTGCGGGCGGTGGTGCACGAGCACGGCCGTACCGTCGTCATGGTCACCCACGACCCGGTCGCGGCCGCGTACGCGGACTCGGTGCTCTTCCTCGCCGACGGCCGGCTGGCCGGCGCGCTGAGCGCGCCCACCGCGGAGGCCGTCGCGGAGCGGCTGACCCACCTGGGTGACCTGGTCGCGGACCGGGCCGGGTCGCCGACATGATCGCCGTCGCCCTGCGCAACCTGCGGCACCGCCCCGGCGGATTCGTGGCGACGTTCCTGTCCGCGTTCCTGGGTGCGACGCTGCTCATGGCGTTCGCGGCGATGGTCGACACCGCGGCGGGCGCCGACGCCGCCAGCGCGGAGTCCCTGGTCACGACGGCGAGCGTGGCCGGCGGCTGGTGCCTGGTGATCGTCGTCTTCGCGGTCACCTCGACCCTGAGCCTGGCGGTCACGCGCCGCGCGGAGCAGACGGCGCTGCTGCGCCGGGTGGGCGCGACCGGCCCGCAGCTGCTCCGGATGATCGTGGGGGAGGCCGCGGCGATCGCGCTGCTCGCCGCGGCGGTGGCCGTGCCGGCCGGCCTCGTGCTGGGCCGGCTGCTGCTCGCGCTGTTGCAGGACACCGGCCAGGTCGCGGGAGACGTCGGTTACGCGTTCGGCCCGGTCGCGCCGGCGGTGGGCTTCGGGGTGACCCTGCTCGGCGCGATCCTCGCGGCGCTGGCCACCGCCCGGCGTACGGTGGGCTCGGCCGGGCCCCGGCGGGCGCACCCGCGGGCCCGCCGCCTCGCCGGGGTGCTGTTCCTGCTGGTCGCGGCGAACTGCGCGACGCTGACCGTGACGCTGATGGACGGCAAGGGCATCGACGCGATGCAGACCGCGGGCCAGGCGTCGATCTGGGCGTCGATCGGCCTGGCGCTGTTCGCACCGGAGCTGCTGCGGCTGGTCACGGCGGCGCTCGGCCCGCCGGTCCGGCTGCTCGGCGGCGTCGCGGGCGAGCTTGCCGTGATCGGGGTGCGGCAGCGCACCCGGCAGCTGGCGGGCGCGGTCATGCCCGTCGTGCTGTTCACCGGCATCGCCACCGGCACGGTCTACATGCAGGGCATCGAGGACGACGCCGCGGCGGGCACGGTGGCGCCGGAGTACGCCCGCGACATTCAGACCCTGAACTACGTGGTGGTCGGAATGATCACGATCTTCGTGGCGATAATGCTGGTCAACACCCTGATCGCGGCGACGGCGCACCGGCGGCGGGAGTTCGCCCAGCAGCGGCTGGCGGGATCGACCCGCGGTCAGCTCACCGCGATGCTCGCGTGCGAGGCGCTGCTCGTGACGGTCACCGGGGTGCTGGCCGGCTCGGCCGCCGCGCTCTTCACGATCATGTCGTTCGGCGCGGCCCGTGCGGACCGCGCCTGGCCCGACGCGACCCCTATCGCGTACGCGGTGATCGTCGCGGTGGCGGTCGGGCTGACGGCCTTCTCGGTGCTCGGCACGGCGCGCCGTACCGTCCGGGGCCCGGCCGTCGCGGGCCTGCGGTGATGATCCGGTTCGGCCCCGCCGGTCCGCCGGCGGGGCCTCGCCCGCTCGCCTACCAGGAGCCCGCGGTCGGGCCGGCGGAGCCGCCGCGGCGGCGCAGGTACTTCTCGAACTCGCTGGCGATCTCGTCGCCGGTCAGCGGCTTGATGCCCTCGTCGCCGACCCGCTCCTCCAGCTCGCGGACGTAGTCGCCCAGCTCGGAGTCCTGCTCGGCGGCGGCACGGACCCGCTTCTCCCACTCGTCGGCCTCCTCGGCGAGGTCCGCGAGGGGCACCGGCAGGTCGAGGACGTCCTCGAGCCGGCTGAGCAGCGCGAGCGTCGCCTTCGGACACGGCGGGTTGTTCGCGTAGTGCGGGACGTGCACCCAGAACGAGAGGGCGTCGACGTCGGCGCGCCCGGCCGCCTCCTGAAGCACGCCGACTATGCCGGTCGGGCCGTCGTAGCGGGTCGGGACGACCTTGTATCTCTCCGCGACCTCCTTCTCCGACGCGGTGCCGCTGATCGGCAGCGGCCGGGTGTATGGCACGTCGGCGAGCAGGGCGCCCAGCAGCACGATCCGGTTGACCTCGAGGCTGTGGCACACCTCGAGGATCTGCTCGCAGAACGTGCGCCAGCGCATGCTCGGCTCTATCCCGCGGATCAGCACCACGTCGCGTTCGGTGCCGGGCGGGCTCGCCACGCTGAACCGGGTGGTCGGCCACTCGATCTTGCGGGCCTCGCCCTCGGCCATGGTGATGGTCGGCCTGCTGACCTGGAAGTCGTAGAACTCCTCCGGGTCGACGGTGGTGATCTCGCGGGCCTGCCACACCTGCTCGAGGTGCTCCACCGCGGCCGTGGACGCGTCGGCGGCGTCGTTCCACCCTTCGAAGGCGGCGATCGCCACGGGGGAGCGCAGCAGGGGAAGACCGTCGAACTCTGTCACGGTGCCAACCTTTCGTACCTCACGTACGCAAAGCCTACGTGCATGGCCGACAACGCACCCGGGGGCCGCGCCGTCGCGCGGCTTTGCGTGGAGAGCCCGGTCACAGTGTGTCCACCTGTCGGACGCCGTCATGCGGTACCGGGGGCTTCTGCCATTAGCCTTGTCGGGTGCCGAATTCCTTCCTTGCCGCGCTGACCGATCGCATCCTCGTCGCCGACGGGGCGATGGGCACGATGCTGCAAGCCGCAGACCTCGACGTGGACACCGACTTCCAGGGTCTCGAGGGCTGCAACGAGATCCTGAACGTGACCCGGCCCGACGTCGTCCGCGGCGTGCACGAGGCCTACCTGGCCGCCGGCGCCGACTGCGTGGAGACGAACACCTTCGGCGCGAACCTCGGTAACCTGGGCGACTACGACATTCAGGACAGAATTCGCGAACTCTCCGAGGCCGGCGCCCGGGTCGCCCGCGAGGCGGCCGACACCTGGTCGACCCCGGAGCAGCCCCGGTACGTGCTCGGCTCGATCGGCCCCGGCACCAAGCTGCCGACGCTGGGCCACACGCACTACACGACGCTGCGCGACGCGTACCACGAGAACGCGGCCGGGCTGATCCTCGGCGGCGCCGACGCGCTGATCATCGAGACCTGCCAGGACCTGTTGCAGACCAAGTCCGCGGTGGTCGGCTCCCGCCGGGCGATGGCCGAGGTCGGGCGCGAGGTCCCGATCATCTGCCACGTGACCGTGGAGACCACCGGCACGATGCTGCTGGGCAGCGAGATCGGCGCGGCGCTGACCGCGCTCGAACCGCTCGGCATCGACCTCATCGGACTGAACTGTGCCACCGGGCCCGCCGAGATGACCGAGCACCTGCGCTACCTGTCGCAGTCTGCGGGCATCCCGATCTCGGTAATGCCCAACGCCGGCCTGCCCGTCCTGGCCGCGGGCGGCGCCTACTACCCGCTCACCCCGGACGAGCTCGCCGAGGCCCTGGAGCGCTTCGTCCGCGAGTACGGCGTCTCGCTGGTCGGCGGCTGCTGCGGCACCACGCCCGCGCACATCGCGGCGGTCGTCGAGCGGGTCCGCGGGCTGCGCGCGGCGCCGCGTACCGTCGCGCACCCGCCGGCCGCCGCCTCGATCTACCACGAGGTGCCGTTCCGGCAGGACGCCGGCGTGCTGATGGTCGGCGAGCGGACCAACGCGAACGGCTCGAAGGCGTTCCGCGAGCCGATGCTGGCCGGCGACTGGCAGGCCTGCGTGGAGATCGCCCGCAGCCAGGCCCGCGACGGCTCACACCTGCTGGACCTCTGCGTCGACTACGTCGGCCGCGACGGCACCCAGGACATGCGCGAGCTGGCCGGCCGCTTCGCCACCGCGTCCACCCTGCCGATCATGCTCGACTCGACCGAGCCGCAGGTCGTCGAGGCCGGCCTGGAGATGCTCGGTGGCCGCTGCGTGGTCAACTCGGTCAACTACGAGGACGGCGACGGCCCCGGCTCCCGCTTCGCGCGGATGATGCCGATCGTCAAGGAGCACGGCGCCGCCGTGGTCGCGCTGACCATCGACGAGGAGGGCCAGGCCCGCGACGCCGACTGGAAGGTCCGGGTCGCCTCCCGGCTGATCGACGACCTCACCGGCACGTGGGGCATGAACCGCGCCGACATCCTGGTCGACTGCCTGACGTTTCCCATCGCCACCGGCCAGGAGGAGACCCGCCGCGACGGCCTGGAGACGATCGAGGCGATCCGGCGCATCACCGAGCTGTACCCCGGCGTCAACTTCACCCTCGGCGTCTCGAACATCTCGTTCGGCCTGAACCCGGCCGCCCGCCAGGTGCTCAACTCGGTCTTCCTGCACGAGTGCGTGCTGGCCGGCATGACCAGCGCGATCGTGCACGCCAGCAAGATCCTGCCGATGTCCAAGATCCCGGACGAGCAGCGCCAGGTCGCCCTGGACATGGTGTACGACCGGCGCAGCGAGGGCTACGACCCGCTCCAGAAGTTCCTCCAGCTCTTCGAGGGCGTCGACGTGAAGTCGGCCCGCGAGTCCCGCGCGCAGGAACTGGCGTCGCTGCCCCTGGACGAGCGCCTCAAGCGCCGCGTCATCGACGGCGAGCGCAACGGCCTGGAGGACGACCTCCTCGAGGCGCTGCAAGCCTCCTCGGCGCTGGCGATCGTCAACGATGTCCTGCTGGACGGCATGAAGACGGTCGGCGAGCTGTTCGGCTCCGGCCAGATGCAGCTGCCGTTCGTGCTCCAGTCCGCCGAGGTGATGAAGGCGGCGGTGGCGTTCCTCGAGCCGCACATGGAAAAGAACGAGGACGAGGACGGCAAGGGCCGCATCGTGCTCGCCACGGTCAAGGGCGACGTGCACGACATCGGCAAGAACCTTGTCGACATCATCCTGAGCAACAACGGCTACGAGGTCGTCAACATCGGCATCAAGCAGCCGATCAACGCCATCATCGACGCGGCCGAGCAGCACCAGGCCGACGCCATTGGCATGTCCGGCCTGCTGGTGAAGAGCACCGTCGTGATGAAGGAGAACCTGCACGAGATGGCGGCCCGCGGCGTGGCCAGCCGGTTCCCGGTCATGCTGGGCGGCGCCGCGCTGACCCGCGCGTACGTGGAGGACGACCTGCGCTCGCAGTACGAGGGCGAGGTCCACTACGCCCGCGACGCCTTCGAGGGCCTGTCCCTGATGGACCGGGTGATGACCGCCAAGCGCGGCGGCGCCCCCGTGATCGACCCCGAACGCGAGGCCGCGCTCGCCGCCCGCCGCGCCCGCCGCGAGAAGCAGCGCGCGATGGTCACGGCGAACCTGCCGCCGCTGGACGACACCTCGGTCCGCTCGGACGTGTCCCCGTCCGCCGACGTGCCCGCCCCGCCGTTCTTCGGCACCCGCGTCATCAAGGGCATCCCCCTCAACGATTACGCGTCGATGCTGGACGAGCGGGCGACGTTCCTCGGCCAGTGGGGCCTCAAGCCGGCCCGCGGCGGCAGCGGCCCCTCCTACGACGAACTCGTGGAGACGGAAGGCCGCCCCCGACTGCGCTACTGGCTGGACCGCCTGGCCGCCGACCACACCCTCGAGGCGGCCGTCGTCTACGGCTACTTCCCGGCGTACTCGGAAGGCAACACCCTCGTGGTGCTGGACGAGAACGGCACGTCGGAGCGGGCCCGCTTCACGTTCCCCCGCCAGCGCCAGGAACGCCGCCTCTGCCTGGCCGACTTCTTCAAGCCCCGCGAGGCCGGCCAACTCGACGTCGTCGGCCTGCAACTGGTGACGGTCGGCCAGCCGATCAGCGAGTACACGGCGAAGATGTTCGCCCGCAACGAGTACCGCGACTACCTGGAGGTACACGGCCTGTCGGTCCAGCTGACCGAGGCACTGGCGGAGTACTGGCACCGACGGGTCCGCTCGGAACTGACCCTGCCGAACGGCACTACGGTCGGCACGAACGACCCGGCAGACCTGGCGGGAATCCTGAAGAACGACTACCGCGGCTGCCGGTACGCCTTCGGCTACCCGGCCTGCCCGGACCTGGAGGACCGCGCCAAGGTCGTCGACCTACTGGACGCGACCCGCATCGGCGTGACCCTGTCCGAGGAATTCCAACTGGAACCCGAACAGTCCACCGACGCGATCATCGTCCACCACCCGGACGCCAACTACTTCAACGCCAAGTAGTTCGCATACCCACGCTGAGCTGCGGAAACGCTTCGAGAACCGGTCGATTTTCATGATCAGGCCGTCTCCAGGCCGCCAGGCGTACCCGTGGCGTGGCCGAACGCCCGATCGATGGCACGCCGGGCGCGGTCCTGTCAAACCGTCGCGCCGCCCGTCCGCGCCCGGATGATGCCGACGAGAGTTCGCCGGACGGACTTGCCCGCCGTGGTTGGCGACTCGCGTGGGCGTACGCAAGAACCTCCTCGTGTCATATGACCTGGCGGTGTGGGAAGGCGATCGACCGGCAGACGAGGGTCGGAAGGGGCTGTACCCGCTCCGCTCCGTGGCCTCGGCGTGCCGGGCTCCATGCAATGCCGACCATCGCTGCGCTCCCGCGCCACAACTGATCCCGAACGCCCCGGCTCCGCGCCTGCACCGATGCGTGAGCACGTCCTCCGCCGATGTGCCGGCCCCGGTGTGGTGGACACCGGGACCGGCACTGGTGCGGTCAGCTGAAGTACCCGTAGTCGTAGATGAATCTGTTGGGATTGGCGTACACGTCGATGTTGAACGTCCCGCTCACGCAGGCGTTGCCGTCCGGTGGGCAGTAGGTGAACGGCTGCGCACCCCTGGCGGTGTAGTAGGTGTTCGGGAACGACTTCGGGTCCTCTCTGACCGAGGACGCGCCGAAGGTAAGGCCGACGATGGGCTCGGCCTCGACGACCACGGTGGCGCGCTCCAGGATCCGGGTCACCTTGGTTGCGTTAGAGCAGGGCTTCGTTCTTGTCGCCTGGGCCCACAGGTGCTGGCCGGTCGGGACGTAGGTGATGTCCCAGATCGGCTCGTAGTAGTCACAGGCGTCTGCCGCCGCGACCGCTTGGAGCTTGCGGCCGGTGGCCTTCACGGGCACGACCCTGAACATCTTGGCCGCCTGCCCGGCCGAAAGCTGAACGACCCCGCGTTCGGGGATCGGTGCGGGCTCGGCCGCCCGCGCCTGCGCCTGTGCGGGCGCCGCCAACGCGAGCATCCCCAGCGCGGCGACCGCCGGCGCGACGGCTCTGATCTTGGTGAACATTGCATCCCTCTCGGGGGTCAAGGCCCGGGTCGTCCCGGGGTCACCGTGATCGGCGACCCAGCAAGCGTCACCGGAGCCAGTGGACGCGCACTGGACGCGCACTGGACCGGGAGATCAGGCCGGTGTGGCGAGGCCGGTTCCGGCCAGCAGGGTGCGCGCGGCGACCATGGTCGTCGGCCTGGCCGCCCTTCCGGCGTGATCCAACGCCCGTGCAGCGTGAGGGCGTGGCGCTGCGCGCCGTCGAGATCGTCGCGCTGATTCCTTGAGCGCCCCGGGCACCCGGCGAACCACACCGGTCCTACCAGCGCGGCACTGACCGTCGGGGTTCGAGGACCCGTGGGACGGCAACGACGCGCAGGCGCCGGACAAGCTGCCGACCTTGACGAGTAGTTGCAGGCTCCCTGGTGGGTGACCCGCTCGAATTCGCGGAGCGACAGGCCGCGATCGCGGCGCAGACGGCGTAGTACTACGGCGAAGGTCGGTTCTGGATCCACAGGTCGTCACATCCCTGCTTGCGGTCAGGGCGGCGGTCGGCCGCAAGTCCGGCCGCCTGCGTCGACGGCACCGGTGCCGGCTGTTGCCGCCCACGGCGAAGCCCAGAGCTGGTGATTCAGCACTCGCATCGTCTTCGTGGCTTGGGAGCGATCGAGCACGGTGATCGGCTACGGAGGGGACAACCCGGTTCGGCAGGCGATGGGCGAGGCCGTCGCGGACGTAGCCGACGCGCCGCCGCTGACCCGGAGGCATACGGCAAGGTTATCGAGGTCAGGCCGTCTGCGGGCCGTGGAAGGTGGGCCAACGATGACCGACGTTGACGATCGCCGGCATCTATAGTGTCGGGTCATGTGGCGCCTCGCCCGGCTTGATCGACTGCGCACGGCTCGTATGTCACTGCGACGCCGGGTGGCCCTCGCCTTGCGGTCCGGCGAGCACGTCGACCAGCTGAAGGATCACTGGTGGTGGCGGCCCGGGTGGCGCCACGGCAAACACTTCTATGCCTGCCACTTCACCTTTACCGACCAGCCGGCGCTTCATGACCTGGTGGCCGCGTATCAACGGTCGCTGTCCGATATTGATGGTCTGGACCTGATCCCGCAACGGTGGTTGCATTTGACCACGCATGAGATCGGGCCCATGGACTCCATCGACGAGTCGAGCGCCGAACGGCTTCGGCAGGTGGTCGGCGGGCTGCTGGCCGGCGTCGATGCGCCGGCGGTCACCTTTCGGCGGCCCGTCGTCCGGTCTGAGGCTGTCTACCTTCGCGCGGAGCCGGCAGAGGGGATCGCCGAGGTCCGGGAGGCGATACGCGAGGCCGTCGCGTCCGTGCTGGGCCCCGGACGCCTTGGTGAATCCGGGAGCATTCGGCCGCATGTCAGCATTGCCTACTCGAACCGTGCGCAGCCCGCAGCGCCGATCGTCGACCGTCTCCGCCGGGTTGAGGCCGAGCCCGTGACGCTGTCCCTGCGGCATGTGGACCTGCTCGAGTACCACCGCGACCAGCAAATGTACGAATGGACCAGGTCGAGCCCGATCGCCATCGGTCGCTGACCGGCGGTACCGGGGCGACTCACCGCGCGCGGCCCGTGCTGGATATGCCGACTTCGCATCGCCTTGCTGTCCACAAGGCGCCGGCCCGTCCACAGAACTGTGGACAGCGAATCAGGCCGCGCGGTGTGACGCCTCGGTCGCCTCGTGCAGTGCGTCTACCAGCCAGGAAGGCGCGTCGGCGCGGCGAGCCCGCCGCACTGTGCGCCCGAGGATCTTCGGCACCCGCGCCGTGCCGGCGGTGGACACCCGGTCGATCAGCTCTTCGGCGACCTCGTCGGCCTCACCCCATGCGCCGACGTCGACGAGGTCCGAGATCAGCCAGGCCCGATACAGCGACTGGTCGCGGCCCTGCCCCGCGGGAAGGGCGAGGACGGCCCGCTCCGACCGGGTCGCGGCACCGCGCCCATCGTCGGACAGCGACCGGATCCGGGCTTCGTGCACGGCCAGTTCGGCGGTGTGCAGCCACCACGTCCACCCCGGATCGCCGGGCCCTATCCCGCCCGCCAGCTCCCGGCGGGCCTTCTCCAGCTCGGCCAGGGCGCGCCGACCGTCGCCGAGCTGGGCCAGCGCCCGCGCGCGGCGGACCCGCATCATCCCGACGACCCTGCGGGACTTCGGTCGCTCGGCGATAACCCGGTCGGCCAGCGCCAGGCCCTCCGCGCCGCGGCCCAGATACGTGGCCTGCATCGACAGATGTGAGGCCAGAAAGCGGGCCATGCTGGTGTCGCCGGCGGTCTGCGCCACGAGCATCGCCTCTGTGGCGATCCGGCGACTGTCGTCCTGGTGCTCGCTGTCGTAGGCGAGCCAGGCGGCGACCTCGCCCACCTCGGCCAGAGCCGCGTGCACGTCCGAGCGGTCGCCCGCGCGCACACCGACCCGGGCGAGCCGGGACCGGGCGGTCTGGAACGCACGGATCGCGCTGAGGTGCAGCCCGCCGGAACCGTGCGCGGTGTCGAGCGCGACGAGGTGGTGGACGGTGTCGCGCAGGTGCTGCACGTCGTCGGCGCTCATCGGCTCGTCGGCGTCGGTGCGCGCCGTGCCGTTCACGACGTCAGCAGCGGACGCGACCGGCTCGGCGCCATCGACCAGCCGGATCAACGAGCCGTGCGCTTCGAGCACGTCGTCGAGACGCCGGGCGGCCCGGCCGGTTGCGGCGCGGTCGCCGTGCTCAAGCATGCCGATGTACGACTTGCTGAAGTAGACGCGATCGGCCAGTCGGCGCACGGAGAGCCCGCGTGCTGCACGCAGTCGGCGGAGTTCGGCGGCGAATGCCGACACGGCGTCGATCATGGTCACATCCCTGCTTGCGGTCAGGGCGGCGGCCGGCCGCAAGTCGGGCCGCCGGCATCGAAGCTACCCCGGACCGGACCGTTGTGCGGAATGGTTCAGCGGCTTTCTCGGGGCGGCCGCAAGATCGGCATAATGTGGTTGCCGCGAAACATCAGAATCAATTATTACTTGCCTGGCCGTGGTGGCCCGAAGCTCGTGATCTGCGCCGGTGCTGAGCCGTTTCTGCCAAGGTGATCACATGGATCGCGGGAGAGGCCGGGCCTGCGAACAGCAGGAGATACTTCGGCAGGGACGTCCCGGAAGGCAGCCGGTAGTACCGGTTCATGGTCGCCTGCGGGCGAGTGCTCGCCATTGCGGTCGGCTCATTTATGTTCGTCTTCGGGACACTGGAGGCATTTCGTATCGATTGGCGCGGATGGAAGCGCGCCGGGATCAGGTCGGGGTGCCTCTGCGATGACGGATTCCATGTCCGCGCCGCTTCGTACCACGACGGCGTTTGTGCGGAGTTCCTCGGGGAGGTGCTCGCGTTGTGCTTCGTCGGCCAGCATGGTGGGGCGGTCGGGTGGGATCACGACGGCGCCGGCCAGGTTCAGGAACGTGGCGAGCAGGTCGAGGACCGCTCCGGTGGAGAAGCGGTTGAACAGGATGCTGCCGAGCTGGTCGTCGGTGAGTCCCCCGTAGAGGCTCGCGTCGCCGCCGTCCGGCGCTGTCACGTGCCAGTAGTGGAACTCCGGCTCCGTGCGGTCGATGCAGGCCTCGAAGGCCGCCCGGAACGCGGTGCCGGGCATCGGCGCCGGCTCACCGTGTTCGAACCGCATGACCAGCATGTCGTAGCTCATGTGCCGGCGGCCGGCGCCGGCCGGAACGGGTCGAATAGTTCCCGCATGAGGCGGTCC
This sequence comes from Amorphoplanes digitatis, assembly GCF_014205335.1. Taxonomy (NCBI): domain Bacteria; kingdom Bacillati; phylum Actinomycetota; class Actinomycetes; order Micromonosporales; family Micromonosporaceae; genus Actinoplanes; species Actinoplanes digitatis. The sequence goes on from NZ_JACHNH010000001.1 coordinate 3,307,898, forward strand.
CGTTCGATCTCGGTGCCGATCGCAGGGCGGTGGACGGGATTCGCGGCGTAGTAGCGGATCGCGGCCGTGATGAGCCACGGCTCGATGTCGGTGGTGCGCAACTTCTTCCCGAACACGTGCAGGCCGCTGCGCCGCACCAGCTCGGGCCGGGCGCAGGTCAGCGGCACCGTGTTGGCGTTCGGGGCGGGTGGCAGGGACGGCACGGCGGGCGACGCGTCCCAGGGTATGACGAGCCAGCCGGTCAGTCCGCGCTGCCACACGCCGTCGGGCCGGAGCTGCACGCTGTTGTCGCCCCAGGCGACGGCGACGAACAGCAGGGTGAGTGCCGTCGTGAACAGTTCGGGCAGCTGCTCGGACAGGAACGGGTCCGATCCCCAGTCCCGGATGACGTTCGCGGTCCTTCCGGTGGCCATCACGAGATACGCGAGCGCCAGGAAGGTGTACGTCGGCCGCGGCGGGGTGCTGAACGCCGGCACGTCCGGCAGCACCACGAAGGCGTTCGGGCGTCTGCCGGCCACCGAGACCACGCCCAGCGGCAGCAGCGACATGGCGGCGATCATCAGGGCCGGGAACGCGCGTTGCCCGAGCGCCGGGACCTGGGCCTGGACCAGCAGGAAGCCGGCGGAGAGGGCGAGGCCGGTCGCCAGGATCGGCCGGCCGTGCCGCCCGGCCGCCGCGAGGAACTTGGTGATCACCACGGCATGCTACGGGTCGAGGGGGTCGATGACCTGTTTGCGGGCGTGCTGGTAGATGACGGAGCTGCGGAACCCGACGATCTCCCGGCGGCCGCTGAACTTGTCCATGAGGAAGGCGTGCAGGGCGTCGACGCTGGGCACGGCGACGTGGACCAGGAAGTCGTCGCCGCCGGCCACCACGTAGACCGAGAGCACCTCGGGCAGGCCCATCGCGTACCTCTTGAAGCCGTCGATGACGGTGCGGCTCAGCGGCCGGACCTGCACATGCAGCAGCGCCTGCACGCCGCGGTTGAGGGCGGCCAGGCTGATCTCGGCGTGGTAGCCGGTGATCACTCCGCGTTCCCGCAGCGCGCGCACGCGTTCCAGGCAGGTCGACGGCGCGATGCCGACGGCGCGGGCCAGTTCGCGGTTGGTCTGCCGCGCATGTGTCTGCAGGTGCCGGACGATCGCCGAATCAAGTTCGTCCATGGCCGGAATTTTGCCACTCGTTCCGAACGATGTTCGCCGTGAAGCGGTATGCCTCGGCCGTTTACCTACCGTCGGCTCCATGGCCGAATTTCAGCACGAACAGCTTGTCGTCCGGCGGGGCGCGCGGTCGGGGCTGCCGATCGTCGTCGCGGTGCATTCCACGGTGCTGGGTCAGGCCATCGGCGGCTGCCGGCTCGCGTCGTACCCGGACTGGCGCGACGGGCTCGCGGACGCGCTGCGGCTGTCGGCGGCGATGTCGGACAAGTGCGCCCTGGCCGGCCTGCCCAACGGCGGCGGCAAGACCGTCGTGGCCGTGCCGCCCGGCGCGGTCGACCGCCGGGCGGTGCTGCACGACGTCGGCGACGTGATCGCCGGGCTGGGTGGCGCCTACGCCACGGGGCCGGACGTCGGCACCGGGCCGGACGACATGGCCGTGATCGGCGAGCGGACCGCGCACGTGTTCTGCCGGCCGGACGGCGCCGGCGGCAGCGGCGATTCCTCCGGGCACACCGCGGCCGGGGTGCTCGCGGCGCTACGGGTGCTGTGCGCGGAGCGGTTCGGCTCGGCGGACCTGTCCGCCCGCAGCTTCGCGGTGCTCGGCCTCGGCCGGGTCGGCGGGCGGGTGCTGCGGCTGCTCGCCGACGCCGGCGCGAGCCTGGTGGCCGCCGACGTCGACGACGGCAAGCGCGGGCTCGCCGTCGCCGCCGGTGCCGCCTGGGTCGGCCCGCCGGAGTGTCTGGCCGCCGAGGTGGACGTGCTCGTCCCGGCCGCCCTCGGCGGCCTGCTGACCGCGCGGACGGTGCCGCGGCTGCGCTGCGCCGCGATCGCCGGGCCGGCCAACAACCAGCTCGACGAGCCGGCCACCGCCGGCCTGCTGCACGACCGCGGCATCCTCTGGGCGCCGGACGTCATCGTCAGCGCCGGCGGCATCATCCACGCCGTCGCCGTCGAGCTGCGCGGGGAGAGCGCCGCCCGGGCCGCGGCCCGCGTGGACGGGATCGCCGGCACCCTGGCCGGCGTGCTGCGCGCGGCCCGCGCCGCCGACTCGACCCCGGCGGCCGCGGCACGCGCCCGCATCCAGAAGATCCTTCACCGTACGGCGTGAGAGGCCAGGACGGCCGCGCAGCGCAGGTTGCGGTAGCGCCCGCGGTAGTCCAGCCCGTACCCGACGATCTGGCCGGACGGCACGTCGAAGCCGATGTAGGCCGGCACCGCGAGCTGCGGCGCGTCCGGCTTGCGCAGCAGCGCGCAGACCGCGATCGACGCCGGGCGGCGCTGGTTGAGGTTGGAGATCAGCCAGGACATGGTCAGGCCGGTGTCGATCACCGTCTCCGCGATGATCACGTCCCGGCCCTCGATGTCGATATCAAGATCTTTGAGCTGGCGTACGGAGCCGGAGGCGCGGTTGCTGGTGGTGGTGTACGACCGGATCGCCATCCAGCCGATCTCGACCTGGCTCTCCAGGGCCCTCGCGAGGTCTACGGTGAAGGTGGCGGCACCGCCGAGCACGCCGATCAGAACGATCTCGCGCCCCGACATGTCCTTGCCGATCTCGGCCGCGAGTTCGCCCACCCGGGCCAGGATCTGATCCTCGGTGAGCAGCACGGACTCGAGATCGTCCGCGACGTGGTCAGCGTCCAACCGTCATCCCCTTGCAAGTCGGCGGGCCCCGGCCGAGGTCACGCCGAAAGCCTGACATGTGTGACGGCGACGGCCAACACGTGCTGTACCTCCCGAGGAGGATCTCCGTGTGCCATTTATCGCACGCAGGGGTTGCGGCACTACGGAGCCGTGGCACTCGTCGTGTTTGCTGGTATCTGTACCCGTCACCCAACGTATTCGCATCCGTCACGCGGTCCGGCCGCTCAGCCGAGATTCCCGAGTCGTATGTCCAGATTCTCGGCCTGGCCGCTCCGTTGTGAGACGCGCTCCTGTAATGTCCGCGCGTCCCGGTATTCATGTATTCATCACGACGGTGGAGTTGTGGCATGGCACAACGGTTCACGCTCGACGAGATCCGGACCCGCACCTACAAGGATCGCGACGCCTGGTGGACCGTCTGGCTCGTCGACCCTCTCGCCTCGCGGCTGGTGTGGCTCGTGGCGCCGGTCCGGTGGATCACGCCGAACGTGCTGACGATGGGCGCCTTCCTGCTCGGCCTGGTCACCGCGTACTGCTTCGCGCAGGGTGACTACCCGTGGCTGATCGCCGGCGCGATCGTCTTCCACCTCAGCTTCGTGCTGGACTGCATGGACGGCAAGATCGCCCGGCTCAAGGGTACGGGCTCGGTCTTCGGCGCGTGGCTCGACTACGTCTTCGACCGGCTGCGGGTGCTGACCTGCGCGTGCGCCCTGTTCGGCGGCCAGTACGCGAAGACCGACGACATCCGCTACCTGTACCTCGCCGCCGTCGTGATCTTCCTGGACATGTTCCGGTACCTGAACGCCCTCCAGATGGGCAAGGTCAAGAACGACATGCGGCGCCGGCTGGAGGCCGCCCGCGGCGAGAACTCCGGCCGCCCGTTGTTCGTCGAGGAGACCGGCATCGAGCACCCGGTCGGCGCCGGCGCCGGCCTGACGACCGCCACCGACGGTACGGGCGAGGTGCGGCCCGTCGTCGACGTCTTCGACGACTTCCGCACCCGGTTCAGCGGCTTCGTGAAGGTCCGCAACATCCTGGTACGCCAGCGCATCCGGGCGCACGTGTTCAGCGGCATCGAGTTCCAGATGTTCATCTTCATCCTCGGCCCGCTGACCAACCAGATCGCGTTCTTCACGATCCTCTCCGCCGTGCTGCTGGCGGGCTTCGAGCTGCTGCTGATCTACAAGCTCTGGACCGCGACCCGCAGCTACGCCCGGCAGCTCGCCAAGATCGGTACGTCGGAGGCGGAGGCCGCGGCGGCCGCCGTCGCGACCGGGATCGAGCCGGCCGAGGACGCCGACGACCCGGAGGCGTTCAGCACCCAGCGCATCTCCGCGTAGGGACCGGGGGCCGCGTCCCACCGCGCGGCCGGCCGGCGTGGCAAGCTGACCGGCCATGGACGGACTCTTGCTGGCCGGCGCCCCGCTCACCCGGGGCCGCCGGCCCGGACGGCCGGCGACCCGGTGAGCGCGCGCTTCGAGGAACTCGCCTGGCGGGAGACCCCGATCGGCGAGATCAGCCTGCGCCGCCGGCTCGATCCCCGGCTCGGGGTCGAGGTGTACGAGGTGAAGATCGACGACGAGTTCCTGATGTCCAGCCTCTTCACCGTCGCGGAGATCGAACTCGCCCGGCTGGGCCTGGCCGCGCTGCCCGCCTGCGCCCGGCCCGACGTGGTCGTCGGCGGCCTCGGGCTGGGTTACACCGCCCGGGCCGTGCTCGAGGATCCGCGGGTGGGGTCGCTGCTGGTCGTCGACGCGGTTGGCGAGGTCATCTCCTGGCACGAGCGCGGGCTGCTGCCGGAGGCCGCCGCGCTGACCACCGATCCGCGGAGCCGTCTGGTCGAGGGCGACTTCTTCGCGATGGCCGCGGGCGAGTCGGGTTTCGACCCGGACGCGCCCGGACGCCGCTTCGACGCGATCCTGCTCGACGTCGACCACAGCCCGCGGCACGTGCTCGCCCCGGCCAACGCGGACCTCTACACGGTCGCCGGGATGCGCCGGCTCGCCGCGCACCTGCGCCCGGGCGGCGTCTTCGCGCTCTGGTCGGACGATCCGCCGGACGCCGAGTTCGAGGCCGTGCTGGCCGAGGTGTTCGACGAGGCGGCCGCGCACGTGGTGGCGTTCCCGAACCCGCTGACCGGGGGCCAGTCCGCCAATACCGTATATGTAGCTATATAGGCGGGCATACTGGCGGTTGTGGAGGATCACCCGCTCGAGCCCGGCGAGGACGCCACGACGTTCTTCCAGCCACGCGCCCTGGTCTTCGTGACCATGCTCTGGGTGATCGCGCTGGTCTGGCTGCTGGTCACCGTCCTGTACGGGGCGGTCGTGTACGTGACCGGGATCGAGCTGAAGTCCGGCGACATCCTCATCATGGTCGAGAGCGTGCTGATCGTGCCGACCGTGACCGCCGGCCTGATCATGCTCATCACCTGGCAGCGGCTGGGCTGGTTGAAGAGCTCCGTGTACGGCCTGGAGTTCGCGGCGACCGGCCGCCGGGGCGTGCACCTGCAGTGGTCCTCGATCGCGTCGGTCGGCCTGCGGCGCTGGGGCCCGTTCACCGAGCTCGTGGTGACGCCCACCGACATGGCGGCGGTCACCGAGCTGCGAGAGCGCGGGCGGGCGCCCCGAGTGCTGCGCCGCGACGCCGGCTCGGCGTTCCTGATCGACGTCGGCCTGATGTCACCGGGGCCGCGGACCCTGATCGCCGAGCTGCACCGGCGCATCCCGTCCCGGGTCTGACCGGCGGCGCACATGGGTGCTTCGGTGATGCGGGAACGCGTGGCGGCGCTGCGCAGCGGGTGGGGCGCCGCACTGCTCACCACCGCGGTGCTGCTCGTCGTCGCGGTGGTCGTCGCGGACTTCGTCACCCCGCCCGACAAGGTGTTCTTCTGGCTGATCCTGCTGGCGCCGGTGCTCGCGGCGATCCTGCTGCGCCCGTGGGCGGTGGCGGTGGTCGGGCTCGTCGCCCTGATTCTGGTCTGGGTCATGTCGTCGCGCGGCGGCATGTCCGGAACCGTCGACCAGGCGATGCGCCTGGGCGCGATCGTCGGGATCACCCTGCTCAGCGCCGGGTTCGCCCACCGGCTCGGCGTCCTCGAGCGCCGGGCGCACCGGGGCGCCGAGCAGGAGTCGACCCTCGCCGCGATCGTGCGCTCGTCCGAGGACGCGGTCATCACCACCGACCTCGACGGCACCATCACCACCTGGAACGACGGCGCGACGCGCCAGTACGGCTGGCGGGCCGATGAGGCGATCGGGCGCTGCATCGCCCTGGTGTACACCCATGATCAGATCTTCGTGATGCCCGACACCCTGGCGGGGCTGAGCGCGGGCAAGCGCCGGGGCCCGATCGAAGCGCACCGGGTCCGCAAGGACGGGTCGCACGTCGAGGTGCTGGTCAGCATGTGGCCGGTACGCGACCGTTTCGGCCAGGTGGTCTCCGTCGCCCGCATCGAGCGGGACCTCACGGCCGTGAAGCAGGCCGAGGAGCAGCGCCGGTTGGTCATCGAACGCTCGGCCCTCGCCGAACGGCTGGAATGCCTCGGTCAACTCGCCGGCGGCGTCGCACACGACTTCAACAACCTGCTCGCGATCAACCTCAACTACCTCGACTTCGTGCTCGAGCGGACCGCCGACGCCGAGACCCGCGAGGACCTCACCCGCGCCCGGACCAGCGCCGAACGCGCCCGCGAGCTCACCCGGCAGCTGCTGCTCTTCGCCCGCCAGGAGCCGGGCGACGCAGAGGTCATCGACGTCGACTCGGTGATCGAGGACGCCCGCGCCCTGCTCGGCCGGACCATCGGCGGCCATGTCGAGCTGATCGCCCGCAGGTCGCCGGAGCCGCTCGCCGTCCGCTGCGACTGGGGCCGGATGGAGCAGGTGCTGCTCAACCTGGTGATCAACGCGCGCGACGCGATGCCCGACGGCGGCACGGTCGTGATCGAGGCCGGCCCGGTCCGGCTCGAGCACGATCCCGACCGGCTGCCGCCGCTGCCCGCAGGCCCGTACGCGCAGCTGAAGGTCAGCGACACGGGCACGGGGATGCCCCCGGAGGTCGCCGCCCGCATCTTCGAGCCGTTCTTCACGACCAAGGCCGAGCAGCACGGCACCGGGCTGGGCCTGGCGACGGTGTACTCCATCGTGACCGAGGCGGGCGGCGACATCACGGTGTCGTCCGAGCCGGGCGTCGGCACCACCTTCCGGATCCTGCTGCCGGCCGTCTCCGCCCCCGTGGCGCGCGCGGGCGGCGCCGCCGGGAGGGCGCGGCGCGGCGAGACGGCGCCGGGCGGCGGCCGGTCGCGCATCCTCGTCGTGGAGGACGACGCCGAGGTCCGCAGGATCGCCGTGCGGATCCTGGCGGGCGCCGGCTACCGGGTGACCGAGGCCGCGAACGGCCGGGTGGCCCTGGACCGGATCAACCGGGGGCCGTTCGACCTGCTGCTGACCGACATCGTCATGCCGGAGATGTCCGGGTCGCGGCTGGCCGAGACGGTGCTCCTGCACCACCCCGGCACCCGGATCGTGCTGATCTCCGGCTACAGCGAGGAGTGCACCCGGGTGCGGCACCTGACGGTCGAGGGCATCGAGATGATCCACAAGCCGTTCACCGCGGACGAGCTGCTCGGCGCGGTGCGGCGGGTGCTGGGCGTCGCCACGGACCGGGGTCAGGCGGCGGCCGGCGCGCCGAAGACGACGGGCACGCCGGGGGAGTAGAGGACGCTGGCCGGCGGTCCGGCCGGTAGCGGCAGGCCGGCGGCGCGCAGCAGGTCGTCGTCGAGGTCGAGCAGCTCCGCGCGGTGCAGCGGCCAGCATGGGTGCTCGTTCGGCAGGTGCACGGTGCTGCCCCAGGCGCGGGTGTGCAGGCCCCAGCGGGCGGTCACGAAGTGCTCCAGCGCCGACGGTCGATCGAGCGCCGCTCCGACGCGTACCGTCATGGAAGAGGCCGCCCCGCGCGGGGCGGGCCAGCGCCGCCTGCTGGTGTATCGCACGACGTCGCGGTCCTTTTCCAGGCGCATGCGTGACCACATGTAGGGCAGGCGCAGCAGCGCCCGCGCGGTCAGGACGGGCAGCAGCCGCTCGGCGTCCAGGGAGAGGAAGACGACCGCCCGCCGGCCCTGGCCGTCCACGCTGTACAGACGGACGTTCGTCTCGCAGAACGTGCCGAGGTAGGGGATGCCCGGGCCGCGCAGCGCGCCGAGCCGCACCATCCGGAAGCCGATCAGCCCGGTGTAGGTGACGCCGTCGAGGGTGTCGGGCACGGTGCCGCGCGGCAGGAACGGCGCGACCACCTCCGGCGGCAGGGCCCAGTGCAGGAACGCCAGGTCGTGCCAGCGCTGCACCAGCCACGGGCGGCGCACCGGCCGCATCGTCTCCGGGGTCACGTCCTCGATCCGCACGGACCTATCATGCACGCGCGTTGATCCTTTTGTGGTGCTCCGTGCGTATCGTGGGTACATCCCGGTAACGCCTGCCCCTCGGAGGACCCCCGCATGCCGGTACCGCGTCGCTCCCGCATTCTGCTGTCGGCCTTCGTGGCGACGGCGCTGGTCGCGCTCGGCTGCGTCTCGGCGCCCGACGACCCGGCCGCCGGCCCGGCCCGTCCGGCGCCGACCGCCGAGCGCACCTCCACACCGGCGGGGGAGGACCCGGACGGCACCGACACCCCCGAGGAGTTCGCGGCCGACGTCGGCGACGCGACGCGGGTGGCCGAGGACTACTGGAAGGCCGGTTTCGCGGAGTCCGATCTGAAATTCCGGCCGGTCGCGCAGGTGATCCCGTACGAGCGGGAGGGCGAGGTCGAGTGCGGCGGGCAGCCGCTCGGGCTCAACAACGCCGCGTACTGCTCGGCCGGTGACTTCATCGCGTACGACATGAACTGGGCGTTCGCCGCGTTCCAGCAGATCGGCGACGCGTTCATCTTCTACCTGCTCGGCCACGAGTACGCGCACGCCATCCAGGGCCGGCTGCGGATACAGCACGAGCTCTCGATCGACACGGAGTTGCAGGCCGACTGCATGGCGGGCGCGTACATCGGCGACATGGAGCGCAAGGGCAGGCTCAAGCTCGACGACGGCGACCTCGACGAGCTCGCCGCGGGCCTGGAGGCCGTCGGCGACGACCCGGGCCAGCCCTGGTTCGCCGAGGGCGCGCACGGCTCGGCGGAGCAGCGCACCAGGGCCTTCAACCGCGGCTACAAGAACTCGCTCAAGCCCTGCGACGTGTCTTAGCCGTCACACCACCGGGTCCGGCGGCGCCGGGTTCGCAAGAATGGGCGGGTAGACGACCCGATCGGCCCGGGAGGCCCGCCCTGACACCACGACTACCGGCAGCGGTGCTCTTCGACATGGACGGCACGCTCGTCGACAGCGAGAAGGTCTGGGAGGTCGCGCTGCACGAGCTCGCGGCCCGGGCCGGCGGCGAGCTGTCACCGGCGGCGCGGCGGGCGATGATCGGCTCCAGCATGGCCACCTCGATGCGGATCCTCCGCGACGACCTGGGCCAGCCCGGACGCGACGAGGCCGCCGACGTCGACTGGCTGGAGCGGCGCGTCGAGGAGCTCTTCGCCGACGGGCTGGTCTGGCAGCCCGGCGCGTTCGAGCTGCTGAAGGCCGTGCGGGCCGCGGGCCTGCCGACCGCGCTGGTCACCTCGACCGGTCGCCGGCTGGTGGAGGTCGCGCTGGACACCCTGGGCCGGGAGAACTTCGACGTCGTGGTCTGCGGCGACGAGGTGTCCGCCCCGAAGCCGGACCCGGCGCCGTACCGGACCGCGGCCGGCCTGCTGGGCGTGGAGATCGCGCAGTGCGTGGCGATCGAGGACTCGCCGACCGGCATGGCCAGCGCGGTGGCCTCCGGCGCGGCGGTGCTCGCGGTGCCGGCCGAGCTGGAGCTGCCGGCGACCGACGGCGTCCACCTGCGCGACTCCCTCGAGGACGTCGACCCGGCGTTCCTGTCGAGCCTGCTCGTCCCGATACCGGGCTGAGCCCGCGCCGGCCCTGTTGCGGGCCGGCGCGGGAACTCCCCCCGTCAGTCGTGGGCGATGGCGCCCAGGACGTTGAGGCGGGCGGCGCGGATCGCCGGCAGTACCGCGGCGATCACGCCGACCAGGGCGGCCAGCACCAGGTAGGTGCCCATCCGGCCCCAGGGCAGCACCAGCTCGGTGATGCCGTCGCTCTTCAGGGCCCGGGTCACCGCGGTGCCGAGACCGGCGCCGACGACCACGCCGAGCAGCGCGCCGAAGACCGAGATCACCACGGCCTCGACCGTCACCATGCGCATCGTCTGCGCACGGCCCAGGCCGACCGCGCGCAGCAGGCCCAGCTCGCGGGTCCGCTCCAGCACCGACAGCGCCAGCGTGTTGATGACGCCGAGCACGGCGATCAGGATCGCCAGCGCCAGCAGGATCTGGATCATCGTGATGATCACGTCGAACGTCGAGGCCTGCTGGTCGACGAACGCCTGCGCGTCCTGCGCCGAGACCTCGGGGCTGTCCGCCAGCAGGGCCTTGACCTGCGGCAGTACCTGGCCGACCGGAACGCCCGCGTCGAGCCGGACGAAGCCGATCATCGGCTGGGAGATGCCGAAGTCCTTCGAGGCGGCGGCCGGCAACAGGAAGTTGCCCGGCAGCGCGTCCTCCGGGAAGGTCGCCGCGACCGTGTACTCGTGCGGATCGCCGCGGGACGCCTGGATCGTCAGCCGGGTGCCGACCTGCCAGCCGTGCTCGCTCGCCTCCGGCGCGCTCACGACGACCTGGTCGTCGCGCAGCGTCGTCAGCGTGGCGCCGTCCCCGTACGCCTCGGACAGCCCGGCCAGGTCGTCGGTGGCGTCCACCCACTGCTTCTCGCCGTTGATCAGGACCTGGTCGCTCCACAGGCCGGCCGCCGCCCGTACGCCCGGAATGGCCGCGGCCTTGCGCAGCACGGCCGGGTCGTAGGTCGCCGGGCGCGGGCCGTTGTCGTCCCCGCTGATGATCACCTCGGCCTTGAGCACGGTCGAGGCCATCGCCTTGAGGCTGCTCTTGGCGGAGTCCATCACCACGGTGACGCCGGTGACCAGCGCGATGCCGACCATCAGCGCGGCCGCGGTGATCGCCGTGCGGCGCGGGTTGCGGCCCGAGTTGAGCCGGCCCAGCCGGCCCGGCAGCGACCACGAGAAGATCCGGCCGATCACCGAGACGACCGGGCGGCTGATCAGCGGGGTGAGCAGCGCGATGCCGATGAACGACACCAGCACGCCGCCGAGGATCGTCCAGAGGGTGGCGTCGCCGGCGTCCCCGAACAGCCCGATGCCCAGCGCCGTGGCCCCGGCCGCCGTGACGACGCCGCCGGCGATGCTGATCTTGGTGAGCGGCCGGTCCGGCGTGGCGACGTCCTGCATCGCCGCGACCGGTGAGATCCGCGACGCCCGCAGCGCCGGCAGGACCGCGGCGACCACGGTGACCAGCACGCCGACGACGAACGAGCTGATGATTGCCTCGAGCGGCACGCCGAGCGGCGCCAGCTCCAGCCCGCCGCCACCGACCGAGCTGAACAGGTACGCCAGCCCGAAGCCGACGCCGACGCCGGCCGCGAGGCCGAGCACCGCCGCGACCAGCCCGATCACCACCGCCTCGACGAGCACCGAGCCGATGACCTGGCGCCGGCTCGCGCCGATCGCCCGCATCAGCGCCAGCTCCCGGGTGCGCTGCGCGACGATGATCGAGAAGGTGTTGAGGATCAGGAAGACGCCGACGAACAGGGCGACGCCGGCGAAGCCCAGCAGGATGTTGCTGAAGAAGCCGAGCCCCTCCTGGATGCCGGCGGCGTTGTCCTTGGCGAGCTGCTCGCCGGTCCGGGTCTCGTAGCCCGGGCCGACGGCGGCGGCGATCCGGTCCCGCAGCGCCTCCGGCGTCACGCCGTCGTCCGCCCGCACCTGGATCGAGCTGAAGACGCCGGTCTCGCCGAGCATGAGCTGCTGCGCGACGGGCTCGGTGAACGCGACCTCCTGCGCGCCGCCGATGCTGTCCCGGTTGCCGCTGTAGCCCCAGATCCCGACGAGGGTGAACTCCTTCTTCGGCTCCAGCGTGAGCACGCCGACCCGGTCGCCGACCTTGATGCCGGCGGCCTTCGCGACGGCCGCGTTCACCGCGATCTCGGTCGCCGCGGTCGGGCCGCGGCCCTCGCGCAGCTGCATCAGGTCGTCGGTGCCGGTCCAGTTGTTGCCCAGCCGGGGCGGGCCCATCGAGGTGAGTACCTTGCCGTCGCTGCCGATCACCCGAGCGCCGTCGGCGCTGACCTGCCCGACCGCGCTCTTCACGCCGGGTACGCCGCTCACCTGCTTGACGACCGAGGCGGGCAGCGGGGCCGCCACCTCCTCGCCCTCGAACTCGGAGACCTCGACCTTGGGCTTGGCGCTCACCGAGACGTCGGTAGTGGAGAACGCGCTGGCGAACAGGTTGTCGAACGAGCGGTTCAGGGTGTCGGTGACCACGAACGCGCCGGCCACGAACATGACGCCGAGCACGACGGCGAGCCCGGAGAGTATGAGCCGCAGCTTGCGCGCCAGCAGGCTCTTCAGGGTCGCGCGCAGCATCAGAGCACCACCGGCGCGGCGTGGGTGTCGAGGCGCTTCATCATGTCCAGCACCGACTCGGGGGTCGGCTCGAGCAGCTCGTCGACGATCTCGCCGTCGGCCAGGAAGACGACGCGGTCGGCGTAGCTCGCCGCCACCGGGTCGTGGGTGACCATGATGATGGTCTGGTGGTGCTCGCGGACGCTGGCCCGCAGGAACGAGAGCACCTCGGCGCCCGAGCGCGAGTCCAGGTTGCCGGTCGGCTCGTCGGCGAAGATGACGTCGGGCCGGCCGATGAGGGCACGGGCGCACGCGACGCGCTGCTGCTGGCCGCCGGAGAGCTGGCTGGGCCGGTGGCTCAGCCGGTCCCGCAGGCCGACGGTGTCGATGACGATGTCCCACCACTGCGGATCGGGCTTGCGGCCGGCGATGTCCAGCGGCAGCCGGATGTTCTCCTGCGCGCTGAGCGTCGGCAGCAGGTTGAACTGCTGGAAGATGAAGCCGACCCGGTCCCGGCGCAGCCGGGTGAGCGCCTTGTCGCCCAGGCCGGTGACGGCGGTGCCGCCGATGTGCACCTCGCCGCGGTCGACCGTGTCCAGACCGGCCAGGCAGTGCATCAGGGTCGACTTGCCGCTGCCGGACGGGCCCATGATGGCCGTGAACCGGCCCCGCTCGAAGTCCGCGCTCACGCCGCGCAGCGCGACGACCCGGGCCTCGCCGGAGCCGTACACCTTCCAGACCTCTTTCGCACGTGCGGCCACCGGATCGCCGGCCATCGTCGCTGTCACTTCCGCCCCCTGTATTTCCAACGTGTGGACCGGCCGGGCTTTCGCGCCCGGCCGGCCCGCCCAGTGTTTCGTCGAAATCCGGCGGGGGCGTCCGCCCACGGGCGGAGCGCGACGCGGAGATTTGCTCGGGGATTCCTCCAGCGGGTTCTCAGGGTTGTCCCTGACTTCGGTCCGCGTGGCAGGTTGACGTCGAGGTGACGGTTGACAGACGTCATTGGTGACGTCACCATGGCGTCATGGACCTGACACCGTACCTCGAATCGCTGCGCGGCGACCTCGCCGCGGCGGCGGCGCCGGGCGGCCCGGAGACCACCCGCGCGGCCGAACTGCTCAGCCACGCGATCGAGTCCTCGGCCCGGCTCGCGCTGCTCCAGGCGCTCTCCGACGCGGCGGCCGAGATCACCACGCGGCTGCACGGGCCCGTCGTCGACGTCCGGCTCCGCGGCCGGGAGGCGGACCTGGTGGTCAGCCAGGTCTACGCCGAGCCCGAGCCACCGGCCGCGGCGCCGTCCGCGCCGCCGCTGGAGGGCGGCGACCTGGCCCGGCTCACGCTGCGCATGCCGGAGGCGCTGAAGGCCCACGTCGAGCAGGCCGCCGCGGCCGAGGGTGTCTCGGTAAACGCCTGGCTGGTCCGGGCCGTCACCACGGCCGCGGGCCGGCCGGCACCCGAACCGCCGCCGGGCCGGGGCCGTCACGGAAAGCGCATCACCGGCTTCGCGCAAGCCTGACCAGCACGCTCATCGAGAGAGGACACGACCATGCCCGAGTTCGACCACGCGACGCCCGTCACGGTCTCCCTGCGCCTGCACCGCGGCGAGGCGGACATCTACGCCGAGCCACGCCAGACCGTGCGGGTGGACGTCACCGAGGCCGGCGCCGACGCGTCGGAGAGTTTCACCGTACGGCTGGAGGGCGACACACTGATCGTCCACGCGCCGGAGGGCACGCCGTGGCAGTGGCGCTACCCGAAGACCAGGATCGTCGTCCGGGTGCCGGAGGGCAGCTCGCTGGCGATGAAGTCGGCGTCGGCCGACATCCGCGCGGCGGGCCGCTACGCGACGGTGCAGGCCAGCCTCCAGTCCGCCGACGCCGAGGTGGACCGGGTCGACGGCGACGCGAGCCTGAAGGCCGCCAGCGGCGACCTGAAGGTGGTGCACGTCGGCGGGTCGCTGCGGCTGAGCAGCTCGTCGGGCGACGTCGAGGTCGGTGACGTCATCGGTGACGTCAGTGCCGACACCGCGAGTGGCGACATCACCATCCGGGCGGCCGGCGCTTCGGTGCAGGCGGAGTCGGCGTCCGGCGACATCGAGGTCGGCGTGCTCCGGCGCGGCCGGGCCCGGTTCAGGACGGCGTCGGGCGACGTCTCGGTCGGCGTCGCCGCCGGCACCGGTGTCTGGCTGGACCTGAGCACCGCTTCCGGCTCGACGTCGAACGACCTGTCGATGGGCGCGACGGCGCCCGGCGGCGAGCAGCAGGCGACCCTGGAGCTCGGCGTGCGCACGGCGAGCGGCGACATCGACGTGCACCGCGCCGCGGGCGACACGCCGCTCGCGGCCTAGCCTCTCACCGGCCGGGCCGGACCAGCCCGGCCTCGTAGGCGAGGACGACCGCCTGCACGCGGTCGCGAAGGCCGAGCTTGGTCAGCAGGTGACCGACGTGGGTCTTCACCGTGGTCTCGCTGACGGTCAGGGCGCGGGCGATCTCGGCGTTGGAGTGACCCTTCGCGATGTGCGTGAAGACCTCGCGTTCGCGCTCGGTCAGGGCGCGCAGGGCCGGTGCGGCCGACATGGCGGCGGGTGCCGGCAGCGCGTCGGCGAGCCGGGCGAGCAGCCGCGCCAGGATGAGCGGGGCGACGACCGAACCACCGCCGGCGACCGCGCGGATGGCGGACACCAGTTCCGCCGGCGGCACGTCCTTGCACAGGTAGCCGGCCGCGCCGGCGGCGACGGCGGCGAGCACCTGCTCGTCGGCGTCGAGCGCCGTCAGGATCAGCACGCGCACGGGCAGCCCGGAGCCGCTGATGGCCCGGGTGGCGGCGAGCCCGTCGAGGCGCGGCAGCCGCACGTCCATCACGACGACGTCGGGCAGCAGGCGGCGGGCGAGGTCGACGGCCTCGACCCCGTCGCCGGCCTCGCCGACCACGGCAAGGCCCTCGGCGCCGGTCAGCGCCATCCGCAGCCCGGACCGCAGCATCGGCTGGTCGTCGGCGAGCAGCACCCGGACCGGTCGGGTGGCCGCCGCGGCTGTCGCCGTCGCGCGGTCGCTCGCCGTCATCCGCTGTGCCTCCAGTGCTGGGTGGACCGGCCCTGCACACGATAGGTGATGCCCGCCGGACCCGAGGCCCGGCGGCGGTCCCGCCGACCCGATCCCGGCCGGCCTGCGCCGGGCGGGTGGTGCGGTCGGCGGCGGTCCGGCCGGGGCGTCGCGGTTACGGGCGGCGGGACGGCGGCACGGGGTTGGCGTCGGCCGTGGCGGGGGCGTCGGGCGCCGCCGGGTCGACGGCCTCGGCCGGCGCCGGCTCGGGGTAGGCCGGGGGAGTGCCGCCGAACTCGGGGCAGAACCGCTGATGGCTGCACCACCCGCAGAGCCTGCTCGGCTTCGGGCGGAAGTCCCGGTCGGCCTTCGCCCGCTCGATCGCCTGCGACAGCGCCACCAAGGTGCGCTCGAAGCGCTCCAGCTCGGCCGCGTCCGGGCTGTAGTCGCAGACCTCGGCGTCCTTGAGATAGAGCAGGCGCAGCACCCGGGGCACGACGCCGCGGGTGCGCCACAGCACCAGCGCGTAGAACTTCAGCTGGAACAGCGCGCGGCCCTCGAACGCCTCGCGCGGCGCGCCGCCGGTCTTGTAATCGACCACCCGCAGGTCGCCGGCGGGTGAGACGTCGAGGCGGTCGATGTAACCGCGGATCAGCAGCTCGTCGCCGACGAGCGTCGACACCAGGCTCTCGCGCTCGGCCGGCTCCAGCCGCCGCGGGTCCTCGACCGCGAAGTAGCCGGCGAGCAGGTCACCGGCGCCGCCCAGGAACGCCGCGATCCGCTCCGCCTCGGTGGCCGCCGCGATCCCGGGCAGGGGCTCGGCCGCGGCGGCACCGTCCGGCGCCGCGGCACCGGACGCGGGCTCCGGGTCCGTCGGGGCGAACAGGTCCGCCAGCAGCGGCTCCTGGCCCACCAGGCGCTCCCACTCCGGCGCCACCAGCGCGGCCGCCGAATCCGGCGTGCGCTCGGCCGCCGGCAGGTCGAACAGCCGCTCCAGCACCGCGTGGACCAGCGTGCCGCGCACCTGGTCGGCGGTCGGCCGCTCCGGCAGCCGGTCGATCGTGCGGAAGCGGAACAGCAGCGGGCACGTCTTGAAGTCGGCGGCGCGCGACGGCGACAGCGACGGCCCCGAGGGCCGCTCGTCCGGGCCGGGCACCCGGCCGGCGGCGCGGCCGGGCACCGCGTCGCCGGGAGCGCCCGCGGAAGGAGACAAAACCGTTTCTGCCGTCATGGTGACAAGGCTATGGGACGGGTACGACGAAACCGGAGAGGCGGGGCTCTCAGGCGCGGTCCGTAGCATCGATGCGTGGACGAAGGCGCACAGCAGACCCGCCCGGCGCGGCGGCCCGGCCGGATGGTCGGCCGCGTGCTCGGCTTCCCGGTGTACCTGCACCCCTCGATGCTGCTGCTCGCGCTGCTGGTCACCGTCGTGTACGGCGGCTACGCGGAGACCGAGCTGGGCCTGGCCGGCGCGGCGGCGTACGCGGCGGGCTTCGGTTTCGTGGTCTGCCTGCTCGGCTCCGTGCTGTTGCACGAGCTGGGCCACGCGCTGACCGCCCGGCGCTACGGCATCGGGGTGCGCGGCATCACCCTCGAGCTGCTCGGCGGCTGGACGGAGCTGGACCGCGACGCGCCGACGCCCCGCGTCGACGCGCTGGTCTCGCTGGCCGGCCCCGCGGTCTCGTTCGTGCTCGGCGGCCTCGCGACCGCCGCCGCGCTGGCGCTGCCCGACCGCACGGTCGCCGGCCAGATCGTGTTCCAGATCGCCGCCGGCAACGTCATCGTGGCGATCTTCAACGTGCTGCCGGGGCTCCCGCTCGACGGCGGCCGGGCGCTGCGTGCCGGGCTCTGGGCGCTGATCAAGGACCGGAACCGGGCCACCGTCGCGGCCGCCTGGTGCGGCCGGGGCATCGCGCTGCTCACCGCCATGAGCGTCGTCACCCTGTACCGGCTCAACGTCCTCACGCTGTTCGGCCTGGTCTTCATCCTGCTCGTGGTCTACACGCTGTGGCAGGGCGCCGGGCAGTCCATCAGGCTGGCCCGGATGACGCGGCGGTACCCCCTTGTCGACCTGGGCACCCTCGCGCGGCCGCTCTTCGCCGTACCGTCGGGAACGCCGCTGGCCGAGGCGCAGCGCCGCGCCGACGCGGCGGACCGGGCCCGCGACGCGCTCGCCGTCGCGGACTCCAGCGGCCGGGTCGTCGCCCTTGTCGACGCGGCCGGTTCGGCCGCCGTGCCGGCCGAACGGCGGCCCTGGGTGTCGGTCGACGCGGTCTCGCAGGACCTCGGCCGGCTGCCCGTCCTGTCGCTCGGGCTGAGCGGCGAACAGGTGGTCCGGGCCGTGCAGGCACACCCGGGTGCGCAGTACGTGGTCACCTCCGGGGAGGATGTCGTCGGCGTGCTGCACATCGCGGACCTGGCCGAGCTGCTGGAGCCGCGCCGCGCCGCGCGCAGGCCGTCCGGCCGATGAGTTCCTGCTACCGAGATGAAAGAGCGATCAGTGACTGTGCAATCCACCACCGTCGTCGACGAGCCAGTGCCCGCCCACCGCGGGCCGTTCCGCGAGGGCGACCGTGTGCAGCTCACGGATCCCAAGAACCGCATGCACACCATCGTGCTGGAGCCCGGTAAGGCCTTCCACACCCACCGTGGCGCCCTGGAGCACGACGCCCTGATCGGCCTGCCCGAGGGCAGCGTCGTGGTCTCCAGCGGCGGCACGGCCTACCTCGCGCTGCGCCCGCTGCTCTCCGACTACGTGCTCTCCATGCCGCGCGGCGCCCAGGTGATCTACCCGAAGGACGCGGCGCAGATCGTCGCCATGGGCGACATCTTCCCGGGTGCCAAGGTCATGGAGGCCGGCGCCGGGTCGGGCGCGCTGACCTGCTCGCTGCTGCGGGCGGTGGGCAGCACCGGCGAGCTGCACTCGTACGAGCTCAGGGACGACTTCGCGGCGATCGCCCGCAAGAACGTCGAGGCGTTCTTCGGCGGGCCGCACCCGGCCTGGCACCTGCACCAGGGCGACGTGGCGGAGGCCGAGGGGTCCGGTTTCGACCGGATCGTCCTGGACATGCTGACTCCGTGGGAGGCCCTCGAGATGGTCGAGCGCGCACTGGTGCCCGGCGGCGTCTTCATCGGGTACGTTGCCACCACCCCGCAGCTCTCGGAGCTGGTGGAGGGGCTGCGCGAGCGCGGCGGCTGGACCGAGCCCCGGGCCTGGGAGTCGCTGGTGCGCGACTGGCACGCGGACGGCCTGGCCGTGCGCCCCGACCACCGGATGATCGCGCACACCGCGTTCCTGGTCTCGGCGCGCCGGCTCGCACCCGGGGTGACCGCCCCGCCGCGGCGCCGCAAGCCCAGCAAGGGCGCCGAGGCGTACGCCCTGCGCAAGGCCGCTCGGGCGGCGATCGCGGCCGAGGGTACGGAGACGGTTGACGATACCGGGGTGTGACGGTTCGGGACGGATCCGGTAGTTTCCGTCGCGGGTTTCGATGGGGTTTGGGAGCGGAGGGAACGGGTGGGCGCGATGAGTTCTCCGCCGTTCGGTGGCAGTAACGAGATGCCGGCGGTTTTCCCGGACTGGTCGCCTTACGAGGATCTCGACTCGGCCGCCCGGGCCTATCTGCGCGATCCCGAGGTGGCGCTCGACGCCCTCTTCGGGGTGCTGCGGGGCGCGTCCGTGTTGTGCTTCACGCTGGAGCGCTTCGTCAACGAGGTCAACGGCGTCTGGCAGGAGGTCGTCATCTGCGACGGCAGCCGGCTGGTGCTCTGGCACGGCGAGGACGTGGCGCCCGGCGACGGCCCGGTCGGCTCGATGACCTCGTCGCTGCGGGTGGTGCCGCTCTCGACCGTCACCGAGGTGGGCTGCCGCCGTCGGCTGACCCGGACGCCCACCGGGCAGGCGCGGGTCGACAGCATCGACGTCTACCTGCTGCTGAGCTCAGTGGACGACGCGGTGCCGCCGCCGGGGATGGCCGAGGACGAGGGCCGGGCCGCGCTGCGGCACGACGCGCTGCGCTTCGGCAAGACGCTCGACGACGGCGGACCGGGGCAAATCGCCCGATTGGAAGAGTTTTCCCGAGTTGTCGCATCTTTGGTCGGTCGCCCAACGCTGTGACATTTCCGGCACCTCCGGACGGGTGCCGCGAACGGCCCGGCCGGGCACCGGCCGGGCCTCAGTCGGCGTCCGGTCCGGCGATCTCGACGTCGTCGTCGCTGCGTACGACGTGGATGCAATCGCCCGGGCACTCCTTGGCCGCGTCTATCACCTCGAGCCGCAGCCGGGCCGGCACGCCGGTGCGCACTCCGGGGTTCTGCAGCAGCTCACCCGCACTGTCCTTGACGTACGCGAGCCCGTCGATGTCGAACTCGAACACCTCGGGCGCGTACTGCACACACAGCCCGTCACCGGTGCACAGGTCCTGATCCACCCAGACCTCGAGCTCGCCCGTCTCGGTCAGTGCCGACACCGCTTACCTCCCCTGCCTCGCCCCGTCCGACGTTACCCGAAGGCTCTGACCACTCGGCGCGGGTACCTGGCCGAATCGATCAAGGTTCAGTGACGAGGGTGTTGCATGGGTCGAAAACCGGCCCACAGCAGCTAGTGTTATCTCCAAGACGTTCGAGCCCCCGGGGAGGTGGGACGTGGCACGTAGCGACGAGGCGTCAGGCGCCGCACGTTGGGAGAAAGAGGCCAACGATCTCTCCAGCCAGGTTGCGTTCCTGCAAGAGGAGCTAGCCCTGGTACGGCGCAAGTTGACCGAAAGCCCCCGACACGTCCGGCAGCTCGAGGAACGGCTCGCGGCAACGCAGGCGCAGCTCGCTCGGCTGACCGAGAACAACGACCGGCTCGTGGCGACCCTCAAGGAAGCCCGCGCTCAGATCGTCACTCTCAAAGAGGAGATTGACCGGCTCGCCCAGCCGCCCAGCGGCTACGGCGTATTCCTCGCCGCCCATGAGGACGGCACAGTCGATGTCTTCACGGGCGGACGCAAGCTCCGGGTGGCGGTCTCCCCGTCGCTGGCGGTCGAGGAGCTCAGGCGGGGGCAGGAGGTTTTGCTCAACGACGCGCTCAACGTGGTCGACGCGTTCGGCTACGAGCGGGTCGGCGAGGTCGTCCTCCTCAAGGAGATCCTCGAGGACCCCGCAGGCGGCCCGGGCGACCGGGCGCTTGTCATCTCGCACGCCGACGAGGAGCGGATCGTCCACCTGGCCGATTCGCTGCTGGTGTCGAAGCTGCGGGCGGGCGACTCGCTCATGATCGAGCCGCGCTCCGCGTACGCGTACGAGCGCATCCCGAAGAGTGAGGTCGAGGAGCTCGTCCTCGAAGAGGTGCCCGACGTCGACTACACCGACATCGGCGGTCTGCACTCGCAGATCGAGCAGATCCGCGACGCGGTGGAGCTGCCGTTCCTGCACGCCGAGCTGTTCCGGGAGCACCAGCTGCGCCCGCCGAAGGGCATCCTGCTCTACGGCCCGCCCGGCTGCGGCAAGACCCTGATCGCCAAGGCGGTGGCGAACTCGCTCGCGAAGAAGATCGCCGAGCGCCGCGGCGAGGAGAAGCACACCAGCTACTTCCTCAACATCAAGGGTCCCGAGCTGCTCAACAAGTACGTGGGTGAGACCGAGCGGCACATCCGCCTGGTCTTCCAGCGGGCGCGGGAGAAGGCCGGCGAGGGTACGCCGGTCATCGTGTTCTTCGACGAGATGGACTCGATATTCCGTACCCGTGGCTCCGGCGTCTCCTCCGATGTGGAGAACACCATCGTCCCGCAGCTGCTCAGCGAGATCGACGGTGTCGAGGGCCTGGAGAACGTCATCGTCATCGGCGCCTCCAACCGGGAAGACATGATCGACCCGGCGATCCTGCGCCCCGGCCGGCTCGACGTGAAGATCAAGATCGAGCGTCCGGACGCGGAGGCGGCGAAGGACATCTTCGCCAAGTACATCCTCAGTGGCCTGCCGCTGAGCGACGACGACCTGACCGAGCACGGCGGCGACCGGGACGTGACCGTCGCGGCCATGATCGAGGCGGTCGTCCTCCGGATGTACACGGAGTCCGAGGAGAACCGCTTCCTGGAGGTCACCTACGCCAACGGTGACAAGGAGGTCCTCTACTTCAAGGACTTCAACTCCGGCGCGATGATCCAGAACATCGTCGACCGCGGCAAGAAGATGGCGATCAAGGAGTTCCTCACCTCCGGCAAGAAGGGTCTTCGGCTCCAGCACCTGCTCGACAGCTGCGTCGACGAGTTCCGGGAGAACGAGGACCTGCCCAACACCACCAACCCCGACGACTGGGCCCGCATCTCCGGCAAGAAGGGCGAGCGGATCGTCTACATCCGCACGCTGGTCTCCGGTGGCAAGGGCGCAGAGGCCGGCCGCTCGATCGAGACGGCCAGCAACACCGGTCAGTACCTGTAAGCACACGGCAACGCCCGACGCGGGCGGGGAGGCGCTACGACGCGCCCCCTCGTCCGCGTTGTGCATCTCTACTCTGCGTATCGTGGCGAGCACGGCCAGAGCGGAGAACCGCTAGGGAAGCGTCTAGGCTCGATACATGGGCAACGGCAGCACAGTGGCGGGTGGGGTGGTCGGCATGAGTTCGACTCGGATTCGTGTCATCGCCGGAGCGTCAGCGGAGGTGATGGCATGAGCGTTCGACGGATCATGGGTACCGAGGTGGAGTACGGCATCTCGGTGCCTGGACAGCCCGGCGCCAACCCGATGGTCACCTCGTCCCAGGTGGTCAACGCCTATGGGGCGCGTCCGGAGTTGAACCGGGGCGGCCGGGCCAGATGGGACTACGAGGAGGAGTCGCCGCTGCGCGACGCCCGCGGCTTCACCTACTCCGGTGCGGCGTACGACCCGGCGGACGCGCTCGCCGACGAGGACCTCGGCCTGGCCAACGTGATACTGACCAACGGTGCCCGGCTCTACGTGGACCACGCGCACCCGGAATACAGCACACCGGAGTGCACCAACCCGATGGACATCGTCCGCTGGGACAAGGCCGGCGAGCGGGTCATGGCCGAGGCGTCGCGGCGGGCCGCCACGATCCCCGGCACGCACCGCATCCAGCTCTACAAGAACAACACCGACAACAAGGGCGCCTCGTACGGCTCGCACGAGAACTACCTGATGCGCCGGCAGACGCCGTTCGCCGACATCGTGGCGCACCTGACCCCGTTCTTCGTGACCCGGCAGATCTTCTGCGGCGCCGGCCGCGTCGGCATCGGCCAGGACGGCACCGGCGCGGGCTTCCAGATCTCCTCGCGGGCGGACTTCTTCGAGGTCGAGGTCGGCCTCGAGACCACGCTGAAGCGGCCGATCATCAACACCCGCGACGAGCCGCACTCCGACGCCGACAAGTACCGCCGCCTGCACGTGATCATCGGCGACGCGAACCTGTCCGAGATCTCCACCTACCTCAAGGTCGGCACGACGGCGCTGATCCTCAACATGATCGAGGAGAAGGTCTTCACCGGCGAGCTGGGCGTCGCCGACCCGGTCTCCGAGCTCAAGGCGGTCAGCCACGACCCGTCGCTCAAGCACCTGATGCGCCTGCGTGACGGCCGCCGGCTCACCGCCCTCGACCTCCAGTGGGCGTACTACGAGCGGGCCAAGAACTTCTGCGACGAGCGCTACGGCGATGACACCGACGAGCAGACCGTCGACGTGCTGCAACGCTGGGAGGACGTCCTGGACCAGCTCGGCCGCGACCCGATGCAGCTCTCCGACCAGCTCGACTGGGTCGCCAAGCTGCGCCTGCTCGAGGGCTACCGCGACCGGGAGAACCTGGCCTGGTCGTCGCCGAAGCTCGGGCTGGTCGACCTGCAGTACTCCGACGTACGCCCGGAGAAGGGCCTGTATCACCGCCTGGTCGCCCGCGGCTCGATGAAGACGCTGCTGGACGACGAGGAGACCCTTCGCGCGATGGTGAAGCCGCCCGAGGACACCCGGGCCTACTTCCGCGGCGAGTGCCTGGCCCGGTACGCGTCCGAAGTGGTCGCGGCGAGCTGGGATTCGGTGATCTTCGATGTCGGGCGCGAATCGCTCGTGCGCGTCCCGATGATGGAGCCGGAGCGGGGGACCAAGAAGCACGTCGGCGCGCTGTTCGACAAGTGCGACACCGCGAAGGACCTGCTGGAAGTGATCACGAGCCGCTGACGCCGCGCGGGGCGAGAAACACCCGTGACGACGGGCGTTTTCGTCGTACCCGCGAGGTAAGTTTTTCCCAACCCGAACCAGTTGGGTCATGAAGGGGGACAGCCATGGCAACGCGAGACACCGGCGGTCAGTCGCAGTCAGGCAAGGGCAAGCGCGACGAGGAGATCGAGGACGTCACCACCGAGGCCAACCCTGAGGTTGCCGAGCGGCACGCCGAGATCACCGAGGATGTCGACGACCTGCTCGACGAGATCGACTCTGTGCTGGAGGAGAACGCCGAGGAGTTCGTGCGGGGTTACGTCCAAAAGGGCGGCGAGTAACGCCAGAGGGGGGCGAAGCGGACATGCCACG
This sequence comes from Amorphoplanes digitatis, assembly GCF_014205335.1. Lineage (NCBI taxonomy): Bacteria > Bacillati > Actinomycetota > Actinomycetes > Micromonosporales > Micromonosporaceae > Actinoplanes > Actinoplanes digitatis. The sequence continues at coordinate 3,331,808 of NZ_JACHNH010000001.1, forward strand.
GGGGCTTGATGACCGCAACGGCCGCAGCTCGGTCGAGTTCGACGAGATGCTGCTGGCTCAGGAAGGCCGCTGCGCCATCTGTGGCGCAGCAGATCCCCAACACCTCGATCACGATCATCGCACCGGCTGGGTGCGCGGGATATTGTGCTTCAACTGCGACGGCGGCCTCGGGCAGTTCCGGGACAGCCCGGAACTCCTCGCCGAAGCGATCACGTATCTGAAAGGAACCACGTGGCAGCGGGTTTTGATCCATCCGGGCGTCTTCCAGATGTGTTCACCAATGCGGGGACGTCCTCCTTCACGCAGTTCCTGAGCCAAGCGGCCCCCGAGCTGCTGCCGGGTCGCCGGCCGCTGCCGCCGGGGATGTCCGCCGACATAGCGCCGCACGGCACCACCATCGTCGCCATCGCCAGCGCCGAGGGCGTCGTTATGGCCGGCGACCGCCGCGCCACCATGGGCAACCTCATCGCCAGCCGGGACATCGAGAAGGTGCACCCGGCGGACGCCTACTCGCTGATCGGCATCGCCGGCACGGCGGGCATCGGCATCGAGCTGATGCGCCTGTTCCAGGTCGAGCTGGAGCACTACGAGAAGATCGAGGGCGCGATGCTGTCCCTCGACGGCAAGGCCAACCGGCTCGCCGCGATGGTGCGCGGCAACCTCGGTGCGGCCATGCAGGGCCTGGCCGTGGTCCCGCTCTTCGCGGGCTTCGACCTGTCCCCGTCCGATCCGTCCCGGGCCGGGCGCATCTTCAGCTTCGACGTCGCGGGCGGCCTCTACGAGGAGACCGGCTACGACGCGATCGGCTCCGGTTCGCTGTTCGCCAAGTCGGCGCTGAAGAAGAAGTACCGCGCGGGCGTCAGCACCCAGGACGCGATCCGCATGGCGGTGGAGGCGCTCTACGACGCCGCCGACGACGACACGGCGACCGGCGGGCCCGACGTCACCCGCAAGATCTACCCGGTGGTGATGACCGCGACTGCGGACAGCACCCACCGGCTCACCGAGGCCGAGATCAGCGCGGTGGCCGAGGCAGTGGTCGCCGGACGGATGGAGAACCCGGGCGGCTGATCGCCCGGCAGTACTCACACAAACCCGCCATCCGGTCATTGAAGGAGTAGCCACCCGTGGCCATGCAGTTCTACGCCTCACCCGAGCAGGTCCAGCGCGACCGCTCGGAGTACGCCCGCAAGGGCATCGCCCGCGGCCGCTCCGCCGTCGTCCTCACCTACGAGGGCGGCGTACTGCTGGTCGCCGAGAACCTCACCTCGCTGCGCAAGATCAGCGAGCTCTACGACAGGATCGGCTTCGCGGCCGTCGGCCGCTACAACGAGTTCGAGAGCCTGCGCCGGGCCGGCGTGCGGATGGCAGACCTCAACGGGCTGGCATACGACCGGCGGGACGTGACCGGCCGGGCGCTCGCGAACGCATACACCCAGACGCTCGGTGCGATCTTCTCGGAGACGCAGAAGCCCTACGAGGTGGAGATCTGCGTGGCGCAGGTCGGCGCCGCGCCGGAGGCCGACGAGCTTTACCGGATCACCTACGACGGCTCCGTCCAGGACGAGCCCGGCTTCATGGCCATGGGCGGCTCGGCCGAGGCCATCTCGACGGTGCTCAAGTCCCGGCACGACGTCGCCGCGGACCTGCCGACCGCCCTGGCCCTGGCCGTCGAGGGCCTGGCCAGCGTCGGCGGCGAGAACGGCGCCCCGCGCACGCTGGGCGCGGCCCAGCTCGAGGTGGCGGTGCTGGACCGCCGCCGCATGGGCCGCGCGTTCCGCCGCATCTCCGGCGCGGCCCTGACCACCCTGCTCGAGGGCGGCAAGGACCAGCCGGAGAAGGAGATCGGGGAGGCCGGCGACGTCGCCCCGCCGGCACCCGGCGAGGACAAGCCGACCGTTTCGGCCGCGTCGACCGACCTCGAAGGCAAGGAGCCCACCGACACCGACGCCTCCTGACACCGCACCACCCAGCCCAGGCCCACCCCCTCCCGCCGCCACCACCGCGACGGGGCCGGGGGCGGCGCCGGGACGCCTGACGCACCCGCCCGGCAAGGCGCGGGTCGCGGCGGCGCGGTCCCTCGGCGCGGCGCCGGATGCGGCGGCGCGGTCTGGCTGTGGTGGGATTCTCAGTCAATGACCAGGGGGCGCCACCAGTCGCGGTGGTCGCGGTACCACTGGACCGTGTCCGCGAGGCCGGCGGTGAAGTCGACCCGGGGGCGGTAGCCGAGTTCGCGGCGGATCAGGTCGTCGTCGAGGGCGTAGCGCTGGTCGTGGCCCTTGCGGTCCGCGGTCGTCTCGACGCTGTCCCAGTCGGCGTCGCACGCCTTCAGCAGCAGTGCGGTCAGGTCCCGGTTCGACAGCTCCCTGTCGCCGCCGACGTGGTAGACCTCGCCGGGCCGCCCGTTCAGGAGCACCAGCGCGGTGCCCCGGCAGTGGTCGTCGACGTGCACCCAGTCGCGCACCTGGGTCCCGTCGCCGTACAGGGGCACCGTGCGGCCCTCCAGCAGGTTCGTGACGAAGCGGGGGATCAGCTTCTCGGGGTGCTGGTAGGGCCCGTAGTTGTTGGCGCAGCGGGTCACCATGACCGGCAGCCCGTGCGTGCGGTGGTACGCCAGCGCCAGCAGGTCCGAGCCCGCCTTCGTGGCGGCGTACGGGGAGTTGGGCGACAGCGGCGACCGCTCGGTCCAGGCGCCGGTGGCGATCGAGCCGTACACCTCGTCGGTGGAGACGTGCACGAAGCGGGACGTGCCGTGCCGCAGGGCCGCGTCCAGCAGCACCTGGGTGCCGACCACGTTCGTCGTGGCGAACTCCGCGGCGCCCGCGATGGAGCGGTCGACGTGCGACTCGGCGGCGAAGTGCACCACCGCGTCGTGGCGGGGCAGGACCGACTCGATCAGGGCCGCGTCGCAGATGTCCCCGGGTACGAAATCGAGGCGCCGGCTCTGGCTCACCGGGTTCAGGTTGTCGAAGTTGCCGGCGTAGGTGAGCTTGTCCAGCACCGTGATCCGGACGCCCTCGAGACCCGGCAGCGCGTCGGCGAGCGCGGTGCGGACGAAGTGTGAGCCGATGAAGCCGGCGCCGCCGGTGACCAGAAGATTCATCAAGCGAGAGTGTATCCGCAGGTCGGGGGCCTGGTAGTTGATCTCGGTCCGGCGAGGCCACGCTGTGCATCGGTGAAACGGCGCGTTGTCACTGCCGCGAGCGGCACTTGTGAGGCTAGTGTTTCGTCATGGAACGGCGAATTTTCGGCCTCGAAACCGAGTACGGAGTCACCTGCACCTATCGGGGGCAGCGGCGGCTGTCGCCCGACGAGGTGGCCCGCTACCTGTTCCGCCGAGTGGTGTCCTGGGGACGCTCCAGCAACGTATTCCTCCGCAACGGTGCCCGCCTATACCTCGACGTCGGTTCCCACCCCGAGTACGCAACGCCCGAGTGTGACTCCGTCACCGACCTGGTCGCACACGACCGCGCCGGCGAGCGGATCCTCGAGGGCCTCCTCGTCGACGCCGAGAAGCGTCTGCACGACGAGGGCATCGCGGGCGAGATCTACCTGTTCAAGAACAACACCGACTCGGCCGGCAACTCGTACGGCTGCCACGAGAACTACCTGGTGAGCCGCCACGGTGAGTTCGGCCGGCTCGCCGACGTCCTCATCCCGTTCCTCGTCACCCGCCAGCTCATCTGCGGCGCCGGCAAGGTGCTGCAGACGCCGCGCGGCGCGGTCTTCTGCCTCTCGCAGCGCGCCGAGCACATCTGGGAGGGCGTCTCCAGCGCCACCACGCGCAGCCGCCCGATCATCAACACCCGCGACGAGCCGCACGCCGACGCCGAGCGCTACCGGCGCCTGCACGTCATCGTGGGCGACTCCAACATGAACGAGGTCACGACGCTGCTCAAGGTCGGCAGCGCCGACATCGTGCTGCGGATGATCGAGGCCGGCGTGGTCATGCGCGACCTGTCGCTGGAGAACCCGATCCGGGCGATCCGCGAGGTCTCGCACGACATCACCGGCCGCCGCAAGATCCGCCTGGCCAACAACAAAGAGGTCAGCGCCCTCGAGATCCAGCAGGAGTACCTGGCCAAGGCGACCGAGTTCGTCGAGCGCCGCGGTGGCGACCCCACCGCCAAGCGCGTCGTCGAGCTCTGGGGCCGGGTGCTCAACGCGATCGAGAACGGCGACCTCGGCCCGGTCTCCCGCGAGATCGACTGGGTGTCGAAGTACAAGCTGATCGAGCGTTACCAGGCCAAGCACGAGATCCCGATGAGCCACCCGCGGATCGCCCAGCTGGACCTGGCGTACCACGACGTGCGCCGCGGCCGCGGCCTGTACGCGCTGATGGAGAAGCGCAGGCAGGTCGACCGGATCTCCAACGACCTCGAGATCTTCGAGGCGAAGGAGACCCCGCCGCAGACGACCCGCGCCCGGCTGCGCGGCGAGTTCATCCGGCACGCGCAGGAGAAGCGCCGCGACTTCACGGTCGACTGGGTGCATCTCAAGCTGAACGACCAGGCGCAGCGCACGGTGCTGTGCAAGGACCCGTTCCGGGCGTACGACGAGCGCGTGGAGCGCCTGATCGCCAGTATGTGAAACCGAGCGGCTAGGCTGGTCAGGCCATGACGACGCCATCGCACGATCCTGACCAGCAGCCGCCCGGCAGCAAGCCGGAGCGGTCGATCGAGGATGTGATGTGGCAGCGCGTCGGGCGCCGCCGCGACCGCGTGCACTCCCAGGTCCAGCAGGCCCGCAGCGGCAGGCACCTGGTACCGACCTGGCTCATGGCGACCGTGCTGGGCCTGATCCTGCTCGGCTGGCTCTACATCATCTTCTTCGACTGACCCGGCCGCCCGCGCGCCGGGTCAGACGATGAGCGTGGCCGCGTGCCGGCCGGCCGCGGCGGCCGTGATGAAGTAGGCGTGGTCCTGCGCGAGGCCGCGGCCCATCGTGGACAGCCGCACCGGGCTCGCCTCCAGCGCCGCGTCGAGGCCCGCCGTCGGCACCCGGACCAGGCGGTGCAGCTCCGCCAGCGGTGCCAGGTCCGCCTCGACCTCCTTCGCCAGGTCGACCGGCAGGTCGTCCGGGATCACCAGGTCGGCCGGGACCAGGGCAACCCTCCCGTACGCGGTCAGGCTGTGGTGCGAGACGCCGCGGTGGCGGGGACGACCGTCGCCGTCCGAGATGCGCAGCGAGGCGACCGGTGCGCCGCGCAGCGCGACCGTCGCGTTGATCGTCTCGCCGAGGGCGACACCCGAGAAGCCCCAGGCGGTACCCGTGCCGAGGTTGCCCGGGCCCTGCGCGACGATCGTCACGTCCGCGCCGAGCACGTGCCGCGCCGCCAGCAGCCCCGTGTGGACCGTGCTCGCCTCGAGGTCGCCGCCGAAGGCCTGGCCGGTCGTCACCGTTCCGGCCAGCCGGTCGCGCAGGCCGTCCAGGGTGCGGGAGAACCAGGCCGGCAGCGCGCCGCCGTCGGTCATCACGTACGCGACCCGGGCGTCGGGGCGGTCCGCGTGGATCCCGGCCAGGATCGCCGGCAGGGCCGAGTGCAGGTCGGCGGTCACCACCGGCATGCCGTCGAGGCTGTCCGCCCTCGCCATCACCTCGCGGTGCGGTGAGGCCTCCTCGTCCACGCCGAGCAGGATCGGCTGGAGCGGCGTGTACCGGGCCTTGACCAGGTGACCCGAGTCGCGGTCGGTGCCGGACTCCGGCGGGTCGGCGGGCAGGCGGTCAGGGAGGGCGACCACCAGCGCGTAGCCGCCGGTGCCGAGCCCCATCACCAGCGCGCCGACGTTCAGCAGGACCCGGTCGCCGGCCGCGGGTGCCCCGGTCAGCTCCGGGTACGCGAGCGCGCGCACCGTGCCCTCGTCGGTCGTCACATCGAGCTCGAGGGCGCCGCGCCACTCACGCCGTACCGTCGTGACCGTTCCTGATCGCCAGCGCACCATGACGGCGACCCTATCGGCCGACCACGGCGCGGCGCAGCGGAGCGGGTACTCTATCGGGTGTTTTCGGGTGATTCGGCGGCGGACGGGACCCCTCGACGGGTGCGAATGCCCGTGCGCGGCCTGCGCATACCGCTATCGGGCTGGGTTGCTGCTAGCGTTTCGGTCGTGTCGCGGACCCGCACCGAGCGCCTGGTGAACCTGGTGATCTGCCTGCTGTCCACGCGACGGTTCCTGACCGCCGCGCAGATCGCCGCGACCGTGCCCGGCTACGAGCACGACCCCGACGATCCCCGCGACCACGAGGCGTTCCAGCGCAAGTTCGAGCGGGACAAGGCCGAGCTGCGTGAGCTGGGCGTTCCGCTCGAGACGGGCCTGTCGAGCGCGTTCGACACCGAGTCCGGCTACCGCATCGCCCACCGGGAGTACGCCCTACCCGAGATACCCCTCGAGCCGGACGAGGCGGCCGCCGTCGGCATCGCGGCCCGGCTCTGGCAGCACGCCGGCCTCGCCGCCGCCGCGTCCTCCGGGCTGGCCAAGCTGCGCGCCGCCGGTGTCGAGGTCGACCCGCAGGCCACCCTCGGTGTGGAGCCGGTCGTCACGGTCGACCCGGCGTTCGGCCCGCTGACCGGTGCCGCCCGCAAGCGCCGGGCGGTCACCTTCTCCTACCGGGTACCCGAGGTCGACGAGCCGTCCACCCGCCGGCTCCAGCCGTGGGGCGTCGTCTGCTGGCAGGGCCGGTGGTACGTGGTCGGCCACGACCGCGACCGCGACGCGACCCGCTGCTTCCGGCTGTCGCGCATCGTCGGGCCGGTCCGCGCGGTCGGTCCCGAGGGCGCGTTCACCCCGCCGGCGAACGTCGACCTGATCAGCCACGTCTCGCGGAGGTTCGGCCCGGTCGAGCGCAACGGGCGCGCCACCGTGCTGGTCCGCACCGGGCGGGCCGCCGGGCTGCGCCGGCTCGCGGTGGAGACCGTGCCCGGCCCCGACGGCGATCGCCTGACCCTGCCGTACTCCGACGTGGAGTGGCTGGCCTCGCGGCTGGTCGGCTACGGCGCGGACGTGCGCGCCGACGGGCCGCCGGAGCTGCGCGAAGCGGTCATCCAGCAGCTCAAGGAGGTCGTGGCGCGCCACGAGCGGGTGCTTCCCGCGGTGCTGCGGTGACGCCTGTGCCCCGTACCCGGGAGAACAAGGCCTCGGCCGACCGCCTGGGCCGGCTGCTCAATCTCGTGCCCTACCTGCTCGGACGCCCGGGGATTCTGGTCGCCGAGGCGGCGGCCGCGTTCGGGATCACCGAGCGTCAGCTGCGCGAGGACCTCGAGCTGCTGTGGGTCTGCGGCCTGCCGGGCTACGGCCCGGGCGACCTGATCGACATGGCGCTCGACGGCGACCGGGTGACCATCACCTACGACGCCGGCATCGACCGGCCGCTGCGGCTCAACCCGGACGAGGCGCTGGCCCTGGTGGTGGCGTTGCGGATGCTGGCCGAGACGCCGGGGATCGGGTCGCGGGACGCGATCGAGCGGGCGCTCGCCAAGATCGAGAACGCGACCGGCGACGTCGTCGACACCCCGGTCGCGGTGCGGCTGCCCGCGGACGTCGCGAAGGTCGACGAGATCCGCGGCGCGGTCGAGCGCCGGCACGCGCTGCGGCTGACCTACTACACGGCCGCCCGGGACGAGACCAGCGAGCGGGTCGTCGACCCGATGCGGATGCTGATGGTCGGCCCGCGCGCGTACCTGGAGGCCTGGTGCCGTCGCGCCGAGGCCACCCGGCTCTTCAGGGTGGACCGCATCGACGCGTTCACCGAGCTGGACGAGCCGTCCGCGCCGCCGGCGCGGGCGGTGCCGCACGACGTGAGCGACGGCGTGTTCCACCCGACGCCGGACCTGCCGCTGGTCACCCTCCGGGTCGGCCGGGGCAGCCGGTGGATCACCGAGTACTACCCGTGCGAGGAGGTCCGGCGCGACGGGGACGAGTGGATCGTGACGATGCGGGTCACGGATCTGGGCTGGGCGCAGCGGCTGCTGCTGGGGCTCGGCCCGGACGTGACCGTGGTCGGCCCGGTGGAGCTGGTCGACCGGATCCGCGAACAGGCCACGACCGCGCTGGACCAGTACGCGGCGCCCGCGCCGGCCACCGCCTAAGCTGTCCGCCATGGTGACGTGGATCGTGATCGCCGTGGTGGTCCTCGCCGTGATCATTCTGGTGGCCTCCGTGCTGTCCGTGCTGGGCCGGCTCTCGGGCCTGGAACGCGCCGCGCGCAAGCTGGAGCGGCGGCAGCAGGAGGCGATGAGGTTGCAGGAGCGCGCGGCCGTGCTGGAGCGGTCCGCCGCAGGCGTGCAGGACCGGGCCGAACTCATGCAGTCCCGGCTGGCCGCGATCAGGCCGGGTCACGGGTCGGACGAAAAACACTCCTTACAGAAGGCGTGACGGCCGTGGTAGCGTGCGGCGTTCCCGGGGCCTTGTCCGAAATCCCCGGGACCTGAACGCAAACAAACAGGTCCGGCAGGGGTCTCTCACAACAACCACACGTACGATGGACCCGCATCACCCGTCAGGACCCTGATCGACCGACTGGAGCTATCCATGGGCGCCCTCAAGCCGTGGCACATCGCCATCTTCGTAGTCGTGCTCGTGCTGTTGTTCGGCGCGAAGCGGCTGCCGGACGCGGCCCGGTCGCTCGGCCGCTCGCTGCGGATCATCAAGGCTGAGACGAAGGGTCTCGTCGACAACGACGACAACGTCGCCGAGAAGGCCGAGCCGCAGTACTCGCGGCAGCCGTTGCAGCCCAACGAGATCCAGCAGCCCGGCCAGCCGGGTTCCCCGCAGGCGCCGCCTGCGAACGGCCAGCAGTTCCAGCAGCCGCCGGCCCAGCCTTACGTGGACCCGGTGCAGCGCACCAACGACCGCTGACCCACCGTGGCCTTCTCCCTCAGCCGTCGGGGGCCGAGCAAGTTCGAGCAGGCCTCCGACGGTTCGATGACCCTGATCGAGCACGTCCGGGAGTTGCGTAACCGTCTCTTCTGGTCGTCGCTGGGCATCATCGGCGGCCTGATCATCGGCTTCATCATCTCCGGCTGGGTCTTCGACGTCCTCAAGGACCCGTACTGCTCGCTGCCCAGCTCGTGGGCCATCAACGCCCAGGGCGAGCGGGTCTGCAACTTCATCGTGCTCGGTGTCGCCGACTCGCTCATCCTCAAGCTGAAGATCGCCCTGTGGGTCGGCCTGATCCTCGGCGCGCCGGTCTGGATGTACCAGCTCTGGGCCTTCATCGCGCCGGGCCTGCACCGGCACGAGCGCAAGTGGGCGTACGTCTTCGTGGCCATCGCGGCGCCGCTGTTCATCGGCGGCGCGGTGCTCGCGTACTTCGTCGTCAAGCACAGCCTGGCCTTCATCCAGGAGGCCGGCATCCTGGGCGTGACAACCCAGCTCGAGGTCGGCGCGTACGTCGGCTTCGTGACGAACATGATCCTGTTGTTCGGCGTGGCGTTCGAGTTCCCGCTGATCCTGCTGATGCTCAACTTCACCGGCGTGGTGTCCGCGCGCAAGCTGATGAGCTGGTGGCGGATCGTCGTCTTCCTGTCCTTCGGCTTCGCCGCCATCGCCACGCCGGACCCGGGCCCGTTCGGCATGACGCTGCTCGCGCTCTGCCTCGTCGTGCTCTACCTGATCGCGGTCGGGGTGGCCTTCCTCAACGACAAGCGCAAGGGCCGCGGCAAGGAGATCTACGCCGGGCTGGACGACGACACCATCTCGCCGCTGGAGGACGACCGGGACCCGGTCACCGCGGGCGACCGGATCGAGGCGCCGTCACCCGTCGAGTCCCCGCTGCCGGTGGCGAAACCGTTGCCGTTGGAGAGCCGGTTCGACGATATGACCTGAGGCGACGGCCGGGTACCCTCCCGGCTGTGACGAGCGACGACATCGCGGTGCTGGCCAACCCACTTGCGGGCAGAGGCCGGCACCGCGGTCTGCTTTCCCAGGTACTCGACCGGCTCGGCGCCTCCGGCCGGACCGTGCGGCTGCTGAGCGCGGCCAGCGCCGAGGAGGCCGAGAAGGCCTGCCACCGCGCGGTCGCCGAGGGCGTCGGCGCGCTCGTCGGCTTCGGCGGGGACGGCACGCTGCACCGGACGGTGCAGGCGGTGGCCGGCACCACCGTCGGCTTCGGCATGGTCCCGGCCGGCACGGGCAACGACTTCGTGGCCGGCACCGGCGTGCCGTCGGACCCCCTGGCCGCGGCGGACGCGATCGCCGACGCGGTCCGGACCGGGCGCGCCACCGAGATCGACATGGCCCGCGTGACCACCGCGGAGGGCGACGTGCGCTGGTTCGGCGCCGTCCTGGCCGCCGGCTTCGACGCGATCGTCAACGAGCGCGCCAACCGGATGCGCTGGCCGCGCGGCCCGCGCCGCTACGACCTCGCCATCCTGCTGGAGCTGGCCCGCCTGCGGCCGCGCGACTACTCGCTGGTCCTCGACGGCGTCGACCACAGCTTCAGCGGGGTCCTGGTCGCCGTCGGCAACTGCGCCAGCTACGGCGGCGGCATGCTGATCTGCCCGGACGCCGACCCGGCGGACGGCCTGCTCGACATCGTGGTCGCCGGCCCGCTCGGGCGCGGCGCCGTGGCGCGGCTCAAGCCGCGCCTGCGCCGCGGCACCCACGTCACCGACCCGGCGGTCACCAGCTACCGCGCCCGGGAGGTCAAGATCGCCTCCGAGGGGATCTTCGGGTACGCGGACGGCGAGCGCGTGGCGGCGCTGGACCTGGTCGTGACGTGTGTTCCGGGCGCGGTGCGGCTGCTGCGCTGAGCCCGCCGCGGGTGCGGTCCGGTTGCCGTCGTGGCTTCGGCGTCAGCGCCGCCGCGGCGGCGCCGAACGGAGCGGTGAGTCCGCACGCCGCAGACACGAGGGAGACCGTATGTCGATCGGTTCGCTGTTCTCGGGCATCGCCTCCACCGCGACGCTGGCGCAGGCCGACGCCTCCGCGAGCGCCGCGAAGACGCGTGAGGGCGCCCGGACGATCGCGGACCACGTCGCGGCCGCCGAGCAGGAGCCGGCCCCGGCCGCCTCGGCGACGCTCGGCACGCTGGTGGACACCTACCTCTGAGCGGTCAGGCACCCTGCTGGAGGATCCGGATCGCGTTGCCGGACGGATCACGCAGGCCCATGTCGGTGCCGTAGAAGTGATCGGTGGGCTCCTGCGTGAAGTCGGTGAAACCGCCCGCCTTCAGCGTCTCGTAAAGCCCGCGGACATCGTCGCTGTTGAGCACGATGCCGTTCATGGCGCCCTTCGCGATCAGCTCGCGGAGCTGCTCGGCCGTCGCCTCGTCGTGCAGCGGCGGGCCCGGCTGCTCGAGGCAGAGCTCCGTGCCGCCGTCGCCCGGTATCCGGACCGTCAGCCAGCGGTACGAGCCCTGCCGCACGTCGTTGCCCTTCTCGAGGCCGAGCTTGCCGACGTAGAACTCCAGCGCCTCGTCCTTGTCGAGGACGTAGATGGACGCGACGTTCAGCTTGGTGATCATCTGGGCTCCTCCGCCGTGGTGATGGAAACATCGTCAGGCTAGGTCGGCCGAACCGGTGGCGCCTTATCCGGAACTGCTGTCTTTGCGTGGCCGGGTGTTGGCCAGTTGGACGCAGCCGGGCACGACGACCGGCCCGTTACCCTCGCGGTAGGCCGTCGGCGTCTCCCCGACGATCTCCCGGAACGTCCGGCTGAACGTGCCGAGGCTGTTGAAGCCGACGTCGGCGCAGACGTCGGTGATGCTGCGGCCGGTCTCGCGCAGCAGGAAAACGGCTCACGCCGCAATGCTATTTCCGGGCACCGGAGCCGCTCAGATCGGGCAGCCGGCCAGGGCCAACGTCGCGCTCAGGCCGTTGCTGCGGCCCGGCTCGGCGGCCGGGAGCACCAGTGCCGCGCAGCCGGCCCGCACCGCGCCCGCGTCGGCCGGGCTGTCGCCGACCATCAGCGTGCGCTCCGGGTCGGCGCCGAGCATGCCGCAGGCGCGCAGGAAGATCGCCGGGTCGGGCTTGGTGCGGCCCACCTCGTAGGACAGCGTGAAGGCGTCGACCAGGCCGTCCAGCTTCCAGGCCGCGAAGTGCGGGCGGATGTCGAAGCCGATGTTGCTGACCACCCCGACCTTGATCCCGGCGTCGTGCAGGGTGCGCAGGGTCGGCTCGGTGTCCGCGTAGGGCAGCCAGCCGGCGGGGCCGAGCAGCCGCTCGTAGAGGGCGTCGGCCAGCCCCTCCACGTCGGTGCTGACCGTCTCCGCCAGGCCGGTGTATGCCGCGCGGTGGCTGTGTTCGTAGAGGTCACGGTCGGCCCAGTGCTCCGCCAGGTGCAGCGGGACGCGGTAGGGCAGCGGCCCGCCGGCCCGGCCGGCGGTGACCAGGCGGTCGGCCAGGATGGTGGCCTTGCCGCGCTCCAGCTCGCGCCCGCAGGCCGCCGCGGCGGCGACCACCCAGGTCACCGGCTCCTCCACCTGAGCGAGGGTGCCGTGGAAGTCGAAGAGCACCGCGTCGACCTGTCGGCGCGACGGGTAGGGGGTCGAATCGGCGGCATCCGGCACGCCGTGCACCATACCCAGAGCCTCCGACGCAACTGTCGGCGCCGCCCGCCTAGCCATGACCTTCGTTGTGTCAGAGGTAAGCACTAGCCTTGTGTTCATGACGAGCCGTGCCGATGATGTGAGCCCCGCCGAACGGTATGCGGCTTCGAAGCGGCGGGCGGCCCGCGCGGCCGAGTTCCCGGCCCTGGCCGACTTCATGCTCGATGTCGGATTCGATCTCGACGACTTCCAGCGCCAGGCCTGCGAGGCCCTCGAGCGCGGCAGCGGCGTGCTGGTCTGCGCGCCGACCGGGGCCGGCAAGACGGTGGTCGGCGAGTTCGCGGTGCACCTCGTGCTGCGCGACACCGGCGTCGGCGGCCGGCGCAAGTGCTTCTACACCACCCCGATCAAGGCGCTCTCCAACCAGAAATACCACGACCTGGTGGCACGCCACGGCGCCGACCAGGTCGGCCTGCTGACCGGTGACAACGTCATCAACGGCGACGCGCCCGTGGTGGTCATGACCACCGAGGTGCTGCGCAACATGCTCTACTCGGGCTCGGCCAGCCTGCACGGCCTGGCCTACGTGGTGATGGACGAGGTGCACTACCTGGCCGACCGGTTCCGCGGCGCGGTCTGGGAAGAGGTGATCATCCACCTCCCGGCGTCGGTGACGCTGGTTTCGCTGTCCGCCACGGTCAGCAACTACGAGGAGTTCGCCGACTGGCTGGTCACCGTCCGCGGCCACACCGAGGTCGTGGTCAGCGAGCACCGCCCGGTGCCGCTGTGGCAGCACATGCTGGTCGGCAAGCGGATGTTCGACCTGTTCCACGACGCCGACGCGGCCCGCAAGCACGACGTGCACCCCGAGCTGCTGCGTTACACCCGCGAGATGCTGCGCCGCCTCGAGCTGACGGACCGCACGGCGGGCCCGGGCTGGCAGTCGCGCGGCGGCCGGTCGCGGCGCTGGCAGCCGCCGCCGCGCGCCGAGGTGGTGGACCGGCTCGACCGGGCCGACCTGCTGCCGGCGATCCTGTTCATCTTCAGCCGCGCCGGCTGCGACGCCGCGGTGCAGCAGTGCCTGTCCGGCGGGCTGCGGCTGACCAACGCCGACGAGCGGGCGGAGATCCGGCGCATCGCCCAGGCCAAGGTCGCGAGCATCCCCGGCGAGGACCTGACGGTCCTGGGCTACTGGGAGTGGCTCGACGGGCTCGAGCGCGGCGTCGCCGCCCACCACGCCGGCATGCTGCCCGCGTTCAAGGAGGCCGTCGAGGAGTGCTTCGTCCGCGGCCTGGTCAAGGCCGTGTTCGCCACCGAGACCCTGGCCCTGGGCATCAACATGCCGGCCCGGTGCGTGGTGCTGGAGCGGCTGGTCAAGTTCAACGGCGAGGCGCACGTCGACCTCACCCCGGGGGAGTACACCCAGCTCACCGGCCGGGCCGGGCGGCGCGGCATCGACGTCGAGGGCCACGCGGTCGTGCTGTGGAGCCCGGAGGTCGACCCGCGGCACGTGGCCGGCCTCGCCTCGACCCGCACCTACCCGCTGCGCTCGAGCTTCCGCCCGTCCTACAACATGGCGGTCAACCTGGTCGGCACGGTCGGCGCTGACGAGTCCCGCGTGCTGCTCGAGTCGTCGTTCGCCCAGTTCCAGGCGGACCGCTCGGTGGTCGGCCTGGCCCGGCAGGTGCAGCGCAACGTCGACACCATGCAGACGTACGGGGACGACGGCGCCTGCCACCACGGCGACTTCGACGAGTACTTCGCGATCCGGGTCGCGATCGCCGACCGCGAGCGGAGCCTCGCCCGGCAGGGCGCCACCCAGCGCCGCGCCGCCACGCTGTCGTCGCTGGAGAAGCTGCGCGTCGGCGACGTCATCCGGGTGCCGCAGGGCCGCCGGGCCGGGCTGGCCGTGGTGCTCGAGCCGGTCAGCGGCGGCTTCGGCGAGCCGCGTCCGCTGGTGCTCACCCAGGACCGCTGGGCCGGGCGGGTCAGCCCGGCCGACTTCCCCGCCGCGGTCGACGTGCTCGAGCGCATCCGGGTGCCCAAGCACTTCAACCACCGCTCGCCCGCGGCGCGCCGGGACCTGGCCGCCACGGTCAGCGCCACCGGCCTGGACCGGCACGGCGACGGCACCCGGCGCCGCGGCCGTGACCGGGGCGCCCCGGGCGAGGACGCGGAGATCGCGCTGCTCAAGGTGCAGATGCGCCAGCACGCCTGCCACGCCTGCCCCGAGCGCGAGGAGCACGCCCGCTGGGCCGAGCGCCGGCACCGCCTCGCCCGCGACACCGACGCCCTGCGGGACAAGGTCGCCGGGCGCACCGGATCGCTGGCCCGCACCTTCGACCAGGTCCTCGCGGTGCTCGCCGGCCGCGGCTACCTGTCGGCCGACAACGAGGTGACCGACGCGGGCCGGATGCTGGGCCGGATCTGGACGGAGGCCGACCTGCTGGTCGCCGAGTGCCTGCGCCGCGACGTCTGGGAGGGCCTCGCCCCGGAGGAGCTGGCGGCGGCGGTGTCGATGGTGCTCTACGAGTCGCGCCGCGAGGGCGACGAGCGTGCCTCGGTGCCCAAGGGCGCGACCACCGCCGCGGTCGACGCCTGCCAGAAGCTGTGGGCCGAGATCGAGTCCGACGAGGCCGCGCACGGCCTGTCGCTGACCCGGGAGCCCGACCCGGGCTTCGTCTGGCCGATCTACCGGTGGGCCCGCGGCGAGCCCCTCGCCCGGGTGCTGGCCAGCGGGCACAACTACGAGTCCGACATGCCGGCGGGCGACTTCGTCCGCTGGGCGCGCCAGGTGCTGGACCTGCTCACCCAGCTCCGGGACGCGCCGGCCGCGTCGGCCGGCATCCGCGACACCGCCCGCAAGGCGATCGCCGCGGTGAACAGGGGAGTGCTGGCCTACCAGTCAGCCCTCTAGCGTCGGAGATCTGCTTTCGCCGGGGGCGGCACGGACCTAGCGTCGGCGCATGCCCGCAGCGCAGGACCACATCAACCCGGCCACTCCGATGGGCGCCGACCTCATCGGCGGCGGCGTCACGATACGGTTCTGGGCGCCGGCCGCCGAGCGCGTCCACGTGGTCTTCGGCGGTGTCGACGGCTACCGGCCCAGCCCCGCCGACGAACTGGTGAAGGACCCGGACACCGGGCACTGGACCGGCTTCTTCCCCGGGATCGGCCCGGGCGAGAAGTACCGGTTCCTGGTGCACGGCCCGGGCGGCGCCGGCTTCAAGCGCGACCCGCGGGCACACGAGCTGGAGCTGTACGGCTACCCGGACTGCGACGCGCTGGTGGTCGACCACGACGCCTACCCCTGGCACGACGCGGACTTCCGCACGCCGGACCTCGCCGACCTGATCGTCTACCAGTTCCACGTCGGCGTCTTCCACGCCACCGACGACGACGGCAACGACCGGCGGGCCAAGCGGGTCGCGAAGCTGCTGGACGCCGTGCAGCGGGTGCCGTACCTCGCCGAGCTCGGGGTCAACGCGGTGCAGCCGCTGCCCGTCGTCGAGTTCCAGGGCGAGTGGAGCCTCGGCTACAACGGCACCGACCTGTTCTCGCCGGAGATGGACTACTGCGTCGCGCCGGAGGACCTGCCGCCGTACCTGGCGCGGGTCAACGCCCTGCTCAGCGCGCGCGGCGCCGCGGCCCTGGCCGAGGCGGAGCTGGCCGGCCAGGTCAACCAGCTCAAGGCGTTCGTGGACATCTGCCACCTGTACGGGATCGCGGTCCTGTTCGACGTGGTCTACAACCACGCCGGCGGCGGCCTCGACCCGCAGAGCATCGACTACATCGACCTGCCCGCCGAGCCCGGCCCGCACAACAACGCCTACTTCTCCCCGGACGGCTGGGCCGGCGGCCGCGTCTTCGGCTTCGGCCGGACCGAGGTGCGCCGCTATCTGATCGACAACGCCCTGATGTTCCTGGACCGCTACCACGCGGACGGGCTGCGCTTCGACGAGGTGTCGGTGATCGACGCCAAGGGCGGCTGGTTCTTCTGCCAGGAGCTGACCGAGGAGCTGCGCCGCCGCAAGCCGTCGGTCGTGCAGATCGCCGAGTACTGGGGCGAGCGGCGGTGGCTCGCCGTGCAGCGCCCGCCCGAGGGGATGGGCTTCGACATCGGCTACAGCGACGGCCTGCGCGACACGGTCCGGCTGACCCTGGCCGAGGCCGCGAAGGGAGCCGGCGCGGCCGTGCACATCGGCCGGATCGGCGACGGCCTGCGCCGGGCACCGGGAACGTCGTACCACTGCCTGGAGAACCACGACCTCGTGCTGGACATGGACGACCACCGCGCGCCGCGCATCGCGCGGCTGGCGGACCCCGACAACCCCCGATCCTGGTACGCCCGCAGCCGGGCGCGCGCGGCGACCGGTGTGCTGCTGACGGCGCCGGGCGTGCCGATGCTGTTCATGGGCGAGGAGTTCCTCGAGGACAAGCTCTGGAACGACAGCCCGGAACGCACCGACCGGCTGATCTGGTGGGACGGCGCGCTGGGGGAGGACCGGCACATGGCGGACTTCCTGCGCTTCACCCGCGACCTGATCCACCTGCGGCGGCGGCATCCGGCGCTGCGCGCGGACCCGGTGACGGTGTGGCAGCCGGCCGACCGGGTGCTGGCCTGGCAGCGCTGGGTGCCGGGCACCGGGCGGGACGTGGTGGTGGTCGTGAGCCTGTCGGAGTCCACGTTCCACGACTTCCGACTCGGACTGCCGCAGCCGGGCCGGTGGCACGAGGTCTTCAACAGCGACGTCTACGACAACTTCCCGAACCCGTGGGTGTCGGGCAACGGCGGCGAGGTGGAGGCCTCCGGGCCCGGGCTGCACGGTTTCGCGCAGTCGGCGGCCCTGACCGTCCCGGCCAACGGCATCCTGGTCCTCGCCCGGGACCGCGGCGAGCCGATCGGTTGAACGGCGGCCGGTTCACGCCGTAATGCTCCGACTCGCCTGAGTGGACGGATCGAGTGATCAGCCTGGTTCGGACTCGTGGCCGGCCGGGTGGGTGCTCAGCAGGCCGTCGTAGGCTCGTTCGGCGGTGATGTCGCCGGTGATGACACGGTGGATGGTGCGGGTGATGGGCATGGCCAGCCCGTGCTGGTCGGCCAGCCGAACCGCGGCGTGCACCGTCTTGACCCCCTCGGCGACCTGGCCCATCTCGGCGAGGATGTCGTCCAGCCGCCGTCCACGGCCGAGCTGCTCGCCGACGTGCCGGTTGCGGCTCTGCGGGCTGATGCACGTCGCCACCAGGTCGCCCATTCCGGCCAGCCCGGCGAGCGTGTGCGGCTCGCCGCCCATCGCGACCGCCAGCGTGGTCAGCTCGGCGAGTCCGCGGGAGATCACCCCGGCCCGGGTGTTGTCGCCGACGCCGAGACCCTGCGCGATGCCCGTGGCGATGGCCACGACGTTCTTCAGCGCACCGCCGACCTCGCAGCCGATCACGTCGTGGTTGGTGTACACCCGCAGCAGGCCGCGCCGGAACACCTGCTGGATCGCGGTGGCGACGGTGAGGTCCTCCGTGGCGATCACGGTGGCCGCCGCCATGCCCGCCATGATCTCCTTGGCCAGGTTGGGGCCGGTGAGCGCGGCGGCCGGATGCCCCGGAAGCACCTCCTTGATCACCTCGGTCATCCGCAGCAGCGAGTCGCGTTCGAGACCCTTGCTGAGGCTCACCACGGGGATCCACGGGTGCAGGTCCGGCCGGACCTGCTCCAGGGTGGTGCGGAACGCCCCGGTCGGCACGCCGACGACGAGCAGCTCGGCGTGCGCCGCCGCCTCGGCGAGGTCCGAGGTGGCGCGAAGCCGGCTCGGTAGCGGGAAGCCGTCGAGATAGCGCCCGTTGCTGTGCTTGGCGTTGATCTCCTCCGCCGTGGCCGGGTTGCGCGCCCAGATCAGCGATTCGTGGTCCCGGCGGGTGAGGATGGACGCGACCGTGGTGCCCCACGAACCCGCACCCAGCACGGCGATCCGCATGGTTTTCCTTCCTTCGGGCGCGCACCGGCCGGTGCGAGTTGAGAATACGGCGGCCGGGGCACTCCGCGGGTCCCGTCCACCCGTTACAGCCGTTCGAGAGCATCGCGTCGCAGGATCCGACGGATGGCGGAAGCGACTTCGCCGGCGACATCCGTGGGCTGGTAAGCGGCTTGGCTCCACGTCCGGTTGTGCGAGATCCACATGCTCCGAAGTCCCAGTGCCACCGCTCCCGCGATGTCGGCCTGGGGCGAGTCGCCGATGACCCACGCGTCCCGCAGCGGGAGCCGGGCGATATCGGCGGCCGCACGGAAGATCTCCGGAGCGGGCTTCTCGCGGCCGACCGTCTCCGAGACGACCCAGCCGTGTACCAGCCGGTCAAGGCCGGTGTTGCGGATCTTCGCCTCCCGTTGCGCCGCACGGCCATTGGTGACGATCATGCAGGTCCAGCCAGGTGCACGCGCCGACCTCAGTGCTTCCTCGCACGCATCCTCCAGCACCACCAGGTCGGCCGCGCCGTTGTCGAGCAGGGCGCGGATCGTGGCGACTACCCAGGTATCCGTGGGCGACGCCGATCGGCGGTACGGGGAATCCTTACGAGTCGCCGGATCATGCCGGACGACCCGCAGGCTGCGCCGAACCGGGCCACTCGTCGGAGAGCAGGGCATAGCCGACGCAGTCGAGCCACTCGCCGGATCGGTGCAGGGAATCCCGGACGGTGTAGAACTCACGGCGCATCCCGACGCGTTCCATGAGTCGCCACGATGCCTCGTTGGCGGCGAAGCAGGTGGCCGTCACGCGGTGCAGTCCGAGATCCTCGAAGCAGAGCCGGAGCAGTTCCCGGACGGCTTCGGTGGCGTATCCGTGGCCGGCGTTCTCCGGGTGCAGCACCCATCCCAGCTCCGCTTGCACGCCGCGGGCGCGTTCGGCGATCTCCGCCTGGGCCCAGGCGTCCTCGATCCTCAGCATGAGGTCGCCGATGATCGTGCCGCTGTGCTCGATCACGAGGGTCCTGGCCAGTCTGTCGGGGGTCCGGAACCAGGTCCGGTGCTCGTCCAGGGTGGCGGAAGCACGGGTGATCCAACGGCTCACGTCCTCGCGGCGGCGGAAACGCCAGGTGGCGTCGGCGTCGTCCGTGGTTGCCGGCCGCAACGTCAGGCGGTCGGTGCGCAGTGGCCAGGGCAACACGGCAAGTCCGGTGCTCATGGTCATGCACGCGACCCGCGGACGGCGTACCGGTGGAGCGTGACGCCCTGGTCGAAGCGCACCTGCTCGAGCAGGTCCAGCTCCAGCGGCTCGTCGTGGCTGTCGAACAGCGGCCGGCCGGCACCGAGGATGACGGGGTGGGTGAAGAGGAGCAGTTCATCCAGCAGCCCGGCCCGGAGCAGCGCGGTAGCCAGCGTGGCACCCCCGACGCCGATGTCGCCCTCGGTCCGCGCGCGCAGGTCCGCGAGCGCACCGACGGCGTCGTCGGCGTTGATGACCCGGGTGTTGTGCTCGGCGCTGGTGCGCGTTCGCGACACCAGCACCTTCGGCATCGAGGTCCAGATCTGACCGTACTCGCGAAGGAAGCCGGGCAACGAGGCGTCGTCGCGCGCTCTCGGCCAGAATCCCTCCATCGTCTCGTAGATGGTGCGTCCCTGGACCATCAGCGACAGCGCTCGCGCCCGTGCGTTGAACTCGTGGTGCAGGGACTCGCCGATGCGCATCCACGATCCGCCGCCTTGCTCGTCCTCGGCGTGCTCGATCCTCAGGTCGAGGGAAACGTTCATCCAGTACACGAACCGGCCTGGCATCAGTGCTCCAAGTGTCAACGGCCTGCTACTGCTAGCCGCCACCCTAATTGCAAGCAGGGCTGACGATGGATCCCGCGCCGCGGCGGTCGAGGTCCAAGGCGACCCGTGGGTGATGCTGGTGCTGCGCGACATCATGTTCGGCGACCGGCGTCACGTCCGCGAACTGCTCGCCAGCAAGCCAGGTCGTGGACCGCCGGAGGGTGATCGCGGGCGGTGGCTAGTCTGGCGCGATGCCTCATGTGCCCGATCGTGGTCTCGGCGCCGCTCGAGCGGTCTATCCCGGGACGTTCGATCCCTTCACGCCGGGCCACTTCGACATCGTCGACCGGGCGCGCCGCATGTTCGACCACGTCACCGTCCTGGTCGCCGTGAACGACGGCAAACGGCCGTCCCGGCCGACCGCCGCGCGGGCGGCGGAGATTCGGGGCCTGCTTCCGGCGGGCTGGGGGAATGTCTCGGTGGTCGCCTGGCACGGGCTGACCGCGGATTACTGCCGACAGCACGAAATCCGGGTGATCGTCCGGGGGCTCCGGAACTCCGCCGATTGGGCGCGCGAGTACGAGCTCGCGGCGATGAACGAGTCCCTGGACGTGGCGACGTTGTTCGTGCCCGCCCGGCCGGAGCTGGCCGCGATGTCGTCGACCGCGGTGCGGGCCCTGCGAGCCTGAGCCGCCGGCTCAGATGCCGAGGCGGCGGATTCCCGCCGAAGCGCCGACGATGCGGGGTACGTCGGCCGTCGGGTCGAGCCGGGTGCGCAGCGTGGGCACCCAGCCCCCGTCCGGTGCCAGGTCGGGGTCGTGTGCCGCGTTGTAGGCGGCCACCAGGTCCACCGGCTGCGCGGGCCGGTGGCCGATCTGCACCAGCGTGCCGAGCGCCGTGATCCGGGTGCCCTTCCAGTAGTGGATGATCTCGCCGTCCGGCAGGTCCTCGCTGCGTACGAAGTGGTTGTTCTCCGCGTAGATGCTGGACTCCACGCCGACGCCGAGTGAGTAGCCGTACTCCTCGTCGGTGGCCCGGTACGCGTTGTTGTACACGTCCACCTGTCCGAAGCGGACCCGTGGCGCGCGCTGGATCACGTTGCCGAACCGGTTGTGGTGGACCGTGACGCGCAGCTTGCCGACGTCAACGCCGGGGGTGTCGGTCGAGCCGATCAGCATCGTCTTGTCGTGGTCGTAGTAGTCGTTGTAGGAGACCGTGACCAGGTCGGAGCCGCGGATGATGTCGCTCGCGCCGTCGTGCACCTGGTACGGGCGGCCGAGGCGGACCGGCTGGTCGGCGTCGTGGTTGTTGCCGTCGCTGAAGGTGTTGTGGTCGAGCCAGACGTTCGTGGCGCCGGTCAGCGAGACCAGGTCGTAGAGCGAGTTCCAGTTGCCGGCCGCGCCGTCGGTCGGGTCCCAGGCCGGGAAGCAGTCGGCGGCGTCGGTGAACTCGATGTTGCGGACGATGACGTTGGCGACGTTCGCCAGGATCAGGCTGCCGTGCTCGATCCGGGCGCCGTTGATGCCGATGATCGTCGTGTCCCCGCGGACATTGATCTTTATCTGGTCGCCCTGGCGCTTGGCCGACCGGACCCGGGCGTCCTCGAGCGGGCCGGTCGGCTTGCTCGCCCGGCCCCAGACCGCCGGATCGTACGCCCCCAGGAACGCGTCGAGGTCGTACTCCGGGTCGGCGTAGTCGGCGCACCCGAGCGGCCGGCCCGCGTCGTCCACGCTCATGCTGAAGCGCCCGCTGACGAATACGATCCGCGGCGCGGCGTCGCCGGCCAGCGCCGCGAGCAGTTCGGCGCGGTTGCGGGCCACGAAGACGTGCGCGTCGTCGGCCGCCGAGCCGCCGGTGGTGCCGGAGCCGGCGGCGGCCCAGCCGTCGTTGGGGGCCAGGGGCTGCCGGGCGAGCCGGAGCGCGGCCGCCGACGGGCCGCCGCCGGCCTGCGCGGGCTTCACGGCGCCGGCCGGCAGGGCTGTGCTGAGTCCGAGGGCCGCGACGACCGAGACTGCGGCCGCGGCAAGGGATCGTCCGCGCACGGTGGCTCCAGGAATCGGGGAAGGAAAGCGCTTACCAGTGGCCAACGCTGGCACGGGTATTTGCGCGAGTCAATGGAAACCGATGTGCAGGAAGTTTGCAGTGGACCCGGGGTAGCGTTCGAGTCGTGCAGGCCGAGGAGTTCCGCGTCGAACTGACCGGATACGCGTACCGGATGCTGGGGTCCGGATCCGAGGCCGAGGACGCGGTCCAGGAGACGCTGCTGCGGGCCTGGCGGCAGGCCGACCGCTTCGACGCCGGGCGCGGATCGCTGCGGACCTGGCTGTACTCGATCGCCACCAACGTGTGCCTGGACATGCTGCGCGGCGCCGGGCGGCGGGCCCGCGCGGTCGACCTCGGCCCCGCCGCGCAGGCCGGTTCCCCGATCGGCGCGCCGCTGCCGGAGAGCGCGTGGGTGCGGCCGATCGAGGACGGGCGGGTCCTGCCCGGCTGCGAGGATCCGGCCGAGCAGGCGGTGCGCCGGGAGTCCGTACGGCTGGCCTTCGTGGCCGCCCTCCAGCGGCTCTCGCCGCGGCAGCGGGCCGTCCTCATCCTGCGCGACGTGCTCGGCTGGCACGCCGACGAGGTGGCCGGCCTGCTGGACGCCTCGGTGGCGTCGGTGACCAGCGCCCTCCAGCGTGCCCGGGCGGCGCTGCGCCGGGACGCGCCGGTCGCCCCGCTGGATCCGGAGGCGGCCGCGCTGCTCGACCGCTACTGCCGGGCGTTCGAACGCTACGACGTCGCCGCGATGGTGGCGCTGCTGCACGAGGACGCCACGATGTCCATGCCGCCGTTCGCCTGGTGGCTGCGCGGGCGCGACGAGATCGCCACGGCGCTGCGGCACGGCGACGGCTCCTGCCGCGGCGCGCGCCTGGTGCCGGTCGCCGCCAACGGCACGACCGCGTACCGGCAGGAGCGGCCGACCGGGCCGGGCGGTGGGTACGAGCCGTTCGCGCTGATGTTCTTCGAGACCGCCGGCGGGCGGATCACCGAGATCACAACATTCCTCGAGGAGCCGCGCGTCTGGCACGGGGAACCCCGGGCAGTATGGGTGGGTGCAGAGCGATCTTGAACTTGCCCGGGCGGCCACCCTCGCGGGAGCGGCCGTCGGCCTGCGGTACTTCGCCGCCCTCGCCGACCTGCCCCGCGAGCTCAAGGCCGACGGCAGCGTGGTCACCGAGGCGGATCGCGCGGTCGAGGCCGCCATCCGCGCGGTGCTGACCGAGGGCCGGCCCGGCGACGCCATCCTGGGCGAGGAGGGCGGCGCGACCGGCGACGGCGCCCGCCGGTGGATCATCGATCCGATCGACGGCACCGCCCAGTTCGTCGCCGGCGACGACCGCTGGCTGGTCCTTGTCGCCCTCGAGGAGGCCGGCGAGATCGTCGCCGGGGTGGCCGCGGTGCCGGCGCAGGGCGGCCTCTGGTGGGCGCGGCGCGGCGGCGGTGCCTTCGCGGCGAAGTTCGACGGTACGGGCGAACGGCGGCTGCGCGCGGGCGGCGGCCGCGCCACGATCGCCGAGAGCCGGGTGGGCGTCATCCCGGTGGCGCCGAACCTGACCGCGGCCGACGAGGCGATCGCCGCGCCGCTGGGCGCGGTCGCCTCCATCGTGGATTGGGACGTGCACGCCGCGCTGCTGGTCGCCGACGGGACCCTGGACCTGGCGTTGCAGACCCGGGGGCAGATCTGGGACTTCGCCGCCACCGCGCTGATCGTCGAGGAGGCGGGCGGCTGCTACGGCGGCGCCGACGGAATCCGCGGCCCTAGGCCGGGCGTGTCGCTCTTCGCCGCCGACCGGGCGCTGTGGGGCGCCGCACACGCCGCGCTCTGGCCGGCGTAGTCAACGACGAGCGCCGGCGCAGTCACGACGAGCGGACGAAGATCAGGGCCAGCAGCGCGCCGATCGACAGGATGACGCTGATGATGCCCAGCACCCGGCCGAGCAGGGCCGGGTTGACCCCGCGGGCGCCGCTGCCCTTGGTGCTCATGACGATCGCCGCGATGGCCGGGACGATGCCCACCACGCAGAAGGCCATCGGCAGGCTGAACATCCCGAGGATCAGCGCCGTACGGCCCGCGTTGCGGTTCGGCGCGGTCGGCGGCGCCGCGTTGCGCGGGTCCCAGTGCAGCCGCGGCGGCAGGTCCTGCACCTGGCCGAGCAGGTCGGACGCGTACGTGGCGCCGCTCACCGCGACCACCCGGGCGTCGTGCTGCGCCATGGTGAGCAGGCCCTCGTCGAGAGCCTGACCCAGCAGGCCGATCACCTGGGTGCGGTGCACCATCCCGATGCGCTCGTCCCTCATCGGTGGCGAACGTATCGCGGCGCGGGCCGGGTGCGCGGCGAAACACCCGGTTCTCAGCCCGCCGGCGCGTGAAGGGTGATCGTCGTCCAGGCGCCGACGTGTACGCGGTCGCCGTCGCCGACGCCGCGGGTCTGGCCCGCGGTCAGCGGCTTCGGCTCGTCGTTGAGCCACGTGCCGTTGGTCGAGCCCAGGTCGGAGACCAGCCACACGCCGTCCACGCTCAGCGTCAGCAGCGCGTGGCTGTGCGAGACCCCCGGGTCGGCGTCGGCGAGGTCGATCTCCGGGTCGGTGCCCTTGGAGGCGCTCCGGCGCCCGATCCGTACCTGCGGGGGCGGCAGCGTCACCGTGCGTTCCGTCGTCAGCTCTGGGAAGTCGACGCCCTCGATCGCGTTCGCCTCGAAGTACTCCCGGTCGGCGAACACCGTCGCAGTCCAGCTGCCGGCCGCCGGGGGCGCGACCGGCGGCTGTGCCAGGGTCGGCACCCGGCCGGTGCTGTGGTCGAAGCCGCAGTCCTCGCAGAACCGGCCCGCGCCGGCCCGGGGCGTGCCGCAGTTCGGGCACGGGTCGCCGCCCGGGGACGCCGGGGGAGCGGCCGCGGCGGCGCCCGGGCTGAACGCCGCCGTGCCGCCGATCTTCGCGCCGCAGGTGTCGCAGAAGTCGCCCGTCGTGGACGGGTGGCCCTTCGGACAGGTGAAGGTCGTCACTGCGCCCGTCCCACCCGGACGGTCTTTGTCGAGCGGGTGTCCAGGGCCATCTCGTCGGCGGCGTCGACCTTGCGGCGCAGCCGGACCGTCCCGGTCGCCGCGTCCTCGATGTCGACGACCGTGGCCAGCAGCTCCTCGGTCGCCTTGTTGCCGCTCTCGTGCGCGAGCTGGGCGGCCCGGCCGAACTTCAGCGTCGCGGTGCGGTCGTCGCCGGCCTTGCGGGCCTCGATGCCCTGCTGGATCGCCTCGGCCAGCTCGGCCTGCCCGGTGTAGTGCGCGACCTGCCGGTTGATCCGGGTGGACAGCGCCGAGTCCTCGGTCCAGACCGCGCGCACCAGGGTCTGCGCGTGCACCACGTCGCCCTCCACGACGGACACCCGGGCCGCGAGCATCTCGTCGCCCGCCGCACCCGCGGTCACGTCGACGCACACGTGGTAGTCGCGGCTCTCCGAGCCCCAGGAGCCGAGCGGGTAGCGCCCGGCGCGGGGCCCGTCCGCGACCCGTTTGCCGGTCAGGTCGGCCACCTGCGGCTCGACCTGCTTGACGAAGCGGACCGTCGAGTTCACCGGGGTCCAGACCTTGAGCTGCACGTCGGCGGCCGTCTTGCCCATGGCGGCGGTCATCATCTGCTCGAACGCGACGGTCAGATCCTGAGGCCGAGCGACGATGTCGACCGTGCCCAACATCGCAGCCGCGACCTTGCGCAGCTCCGACACCGTCCAGTTGGTCCCGACGCCGCGGCAGTCGCAGGTGAAGCTGCCGCCGATCTCCGCCAGCACGCTCTCCAGGTAGCCCTGGTACTCGCCGTTCTCGCCGTCGGTGAGCAGGATGGCGTGCGCGATGTCGCCGGGCCGCTGCGCGAAGAGCTGGCCGGCGAGCCGGAGCCAGGCGCCGATCGCGGTGCCGCCGTTGGCCTGTAGCCGGTCGATCGCGCCGACCGCCCTGGCGCGGCTCTCCGGCGTGGCGACGGCGAGCTCGCCGGGCGCCGGGAAGAGCTGCTGCGCGGTGCTCACGCCGGCGATGATGGCGAAGCGGACGCCGTCGTCGATGCAGTTCACCGCGGCCTTGGCGGCCTGCCGGGCGGCGGCCATCCGGCCCTCGGCCATCATCGAGCCCGAGCAGTCCACGATGATGATCTCGGTGGCGCCGGCCGTGCGCCGCCCGCCCTCCGCGCCCGACGAGGCGACGGTGACGATGGCGTTGACTTCGGTAGCGCCCAGGGCGAGGAACTCGTTCTGGAACGCCTCGGCGGTGTACGGCACGGGCTCTCCCTCAGCTGTCTCGGGTGTTGACGGGGACAAGGGCGACGGTGATGTTGTCGGCGCCGCCCGCGGCGTTGGCGATGCCGACCAGGGACCGCGCCGCCGCCAGCAGGCCGTCCGTGTCGCGCAGGGCGGACCGGACGGTGTGCGCGAAGACGGCCGGCTCGGTCAGGTAGTTCCACAGGCCGTCGCTGCACAGCACGAGGTGCCCGGGCACCTCGGCGTAGAAGGTGCCGGTGCGTGGCGCGACCGTGCCCGCGTCCGCGCCCAGCCAGGCGGTGATGGCGTGCGCCTTCGGGTCGTTCATGGCCGCCTGCGGGTCGGCGCCGAGGGCGATCGCGTGTGTCGCCCACGAGTCGTCCTCGGTGAGCTGCACGGCGGGGCCCGCGGCGGGCACCCAGTACGCCCGGCTGTCGCCGACCCACCCGTACCCGACCTCGGTGCCCCGCACGCAGGCCGCGACGATCGTGCAGGCCGGGTTGGAGGTGGCCCGGCGCGGGTCGCCGGCCGTGGCCAGCACGGCGACGGCGCTGCCGGCGCCGACGATGGCCGCGCCGATGCTCTCCGCGAGCTCGGTCGCGGCCAGGGTCAGCGCCTTGCCGGCGGCCTCGGCCGCGGTCTCCGAGGCGACGTCCGGGTCGAACGACGAGGACACCCCGTCGCAGACCACCACGTCGACGTCCGCGCCCCTGGTGGCCAGCCACATCGCGTCCTCGTTGCGGTGGTGCCGCAGGCCGCGGTCGGTCACCGCGGCCGCGACGCCGCCGCCGTCGGCCTCGACGTGGTCGCGGGGCCGGGCGGCGAGCAGGCCGCAGTTGCCGCAGTAGCCGTCGTCGCCGACGACACCGGCCGCGCCGCAGGACGGGCAGTCCTTGCCGATGGCCAGGCCCGCGCCGGTGGCCAGCGCCTTGCCGCAGTTCTCGCAGAACGCGGCGCCCGCGGCCCGCTCGTCGGCGCAGGACGGGCAGTCCTCCTGTGCGATCACGTGCGCGTCCTCGGCCGGGCGGCGTTGGCCCGGTCCACCAGGCGGATCTTCTCGGATCCGTGCGCGGCCCGGGCCATCTCCCGGTACGCGCCCTCGAGCGCGAAGCGCACGTCCCGCTCGCCGGCGGCGCCGTCGCCGCTGGTGCCCAGCACCGCCGCCGGCACCGAGGTTCCGGCGGTCAGCGTGCTCAGGGCCCGCTCGAGCAGCTCGGCCCGCAGGGCCGCGAGCTGCGCGGACTCCATCTCCAGCCGGTCGATCAGCGCGGCGGCCGCGGCCAGGGCGGCGACGTCGGCCGCGGCCGACGGGTGCGCGTGCACCAGCGCACGGACCGCACCGACCTGCGAGCTGCGGTACGCGGCCGAGGTGCCCGGCACCCGGTTGTACGCCTCGACGGCACCGTCCCGGTCACCGGCGGCGAGCCGGCACCGGGCCAGCCCCGCCGCCGCGGTCGTGTACGCCGGATCGGTGCGGCTCACCACGTCGTAGTAACCGGCCGCCTCCGCGGGGTGCTGCGCCAGCTCCAGGGCCAGCCCCAGCGCCAGCTTCGGGGCGAGCTCGCCGGGCAGCGCCGAGTAGACCGCGTCGAACCGCTCCCGCGCCCGGCCCAGATCGCCCGAGGCCAGCGCCAGGACGCCGTCGTACCAGGCGAGGCGCCAGTCGCCGGCGGCCGCCGCCGTGATCGTGTCGCGCAGCCGGGCGGCGTCGGCGAACGCGGCCGGGCCGGTGCCGGCGGCGCCCAGGTCGATGAGCGCGCGCAGGGCCCGCAGCTGCACCTCGAACGTGTTCTGCGGTGCCTTGCCGAGCAGGGTGAGCACCTCCTGCGGGTCGGTCACCGTCACCGAGGCCAGGAACGCGGCCGACGGGTCGGTCAGGTCGATCATCGGGGCGGGCAGGAACCGCCAGTTCGGCTCGTCGCTGCGCGGGTCGGTGCGCAGCTCGCTGGTGAACAGCCGCGACGTCGACGGTCGCGGCTCGCCGTCGGCGGCGAGCACCTCGCGCAGCACGCCCAGCATCTGCTCGGACATCTCCGCGGCGTCGACGAAGCGCTCGGCCGGGTCGATGCGGGTGGCCCGGTCCAGCAGCCGGTAGAACGACTCGTGCTCGCGGTAGAGGTCGAACTCGCCGCGGTCCGGCAGGCTCTGCTTGAACGTGCTCTGGTAGCCGCGGAAGTCGGTGGTGAGCACCGCGAGGGTGCGGCCGATCGTGTACAGGTCGGACTGGATGGACGGCCCGGCCTGCGCCATCTCCGGCGCCTGGTAGCCGACCGTGCCGTACAGGGCGGCGTCCTGGTCGTCGATGTGCACGACGCCGCCGAGGTCGATGAGCTTGACCTGGTCGCCGGTCTGGATGACGTTGTCCGGCTTGAAGTCGCAGAAGATCAGGCCACGGTCGTGCAGGTAGCCGAACGCCGGCATGATCTCCAGGACGTAGGCGAGCGCCTGGTCCAGCGGCAGCGGGTCCGGCTGGTTGCCGTTGGCCGCGCGGCGGTCCTTGAGCATGCCCTTGAGCGACTCGCCGCCGACGTACTCCATGACGATGTAGCCGGCGCCCTCGTGCTCGACGAAGTTGTAGATCTTCACGATGTTCGGGTGCTCGACCTCGGCGAGGAACCGCTGCTCGGCCACCGCGGCCGCGAGGGCGTCCTCGTCGCCGGAGTTGAGCAGGCCCTTGAGCACCACCCAGCGGTCCGAGACGCGCTTGTCGTTGGCCAGGTAGATCCAGCCGAGCCCGCCGTGCGCGAGCGCGCCGATCACCTCGTACTGGCTGCCGACCAGGTCGCCCTTGGCCAGCTTCGGGGTGAAGTTGAAGGCCTCGCCGCACGACGGGCAGAAGCCGGCGGTGCGGCCGGGCCGGTCGCCGCGGGCCCGGCCCACCGGGTTGGCGCACTTCGCGCAGTAGCGCTTCTCCTCCGGCACCTCCGCGACCGCCATGATCGCGGTGGCCGGGTCGCGCTCCGGCAGCGGCGCCACGTCGACCAGGCCGCCGCCGAAGCGTCGCCGCCGGCTGCCGGTGCGCCCGCTGCCGCCGCGCACCGATCCACCCGTACGCGTGGACAGCGCGGCGGTCCGCACCGAGGGCGCGGTCGCGGTGCGCTGCTTGGGCGCCGGTGCGGCTGCCGACTTCGGCGGGGCCATGCCGCAGGTGTCGCAGTAACCGTCCTGGATGGCGCCCGGACAGTCGCGCTGGCATTTCACAGGAGTCCGTCCCTCGCGGTCGTGGCGGTGAGGCGGGCCACCGCGTCCTGGTACGCGTTCACGGCCGCCCGCGCGGCGTCGAGATCGCAGGGCGCGGTGTAGAGCGCGGCGCGCGCCCGCTCGGCGAGCGGCGCGAGCACGGTGTCCTCGGCGAGGCCGCGGCGGCCGGCCTTGGCCTGGTAGGCGTCAAGCCGCCCGCGCAGCTCGTTGCGGGAGCCGAGCATCGCGGCGTTGCGGGCGGCGGCGCCGCGCAGGGCGTCGAGCCGCTCGCGGGCCCGCCGGGTCCAGTCGGCGAGCCGGGGGCTGATCAGCGCCCAGTGCCCGGCGGCGGCGAGCGCGTCGAGCGCGGCCAGGTCGGGACGCAGGTCGGGGCCGGCCGCGGTCGCGACGGCGGTGTCGGCGAAGCGGCCGGCGACGCTCTGCTCGGCCGCGGCGGCCGCGCGGGCCGCCTCGGCGAGCTGGTCGGCAAGGGCGTGCGCGTCGGTGAGGCGCTGGGTCAGTGCCTCGCGCAGCTCACCGGCCGACGTGCGCTCGGCGTCGGCGCGGTCCAGCAGCGCGCGTACGGCGGCCAGCGCCGTCTCGTCGCAGCCCAGCGGGTCCGTGGCCAGCGCCGAGGTGAAGTCGCCGAGCCGGCGGTCGGCCTCGTCAAGGGTGGCCGAGCGGGTCAGCGTGCGCAGGTGGCTCAGCGACGAGGCGACCGTCGCGGCCTCCGGCATCAGCCGGTGCCACACCTCGCCCGCCCGCGTCGCCACGTCCACCGCGGTCTTGAACGCGGCCTCCATCGCGGCGAGCAGCTCGGCGGGGGAGCAGCTGGTGCTGACCTGCCCGGCGCCGAGCAGCCCCCGCTGCGCCAGCGGCACCGTGCGGGTGGAGAGCGTGATCGAGCGGCCGAGCACCTGGTGCACGTACGCGGCCTTCTCGGTGTCGGTGAAGCGGCGCTGGTCGCGCGCGGCCCGCGCCGCGGTGATCAGCGCGGTCAGCATGCGGTAGCCGTCCCAGAGCTGGGTCAGCGCCTCGGTGGCGTCGGCCCAGGCCGCGGCGGTCCGGCCGGTCAGCGGGCCCCGGTCGAGGTCCTTGCGCGCGGTGTTGTCGTCGAGGTCGACCAGGTTCGAGGCGACCGCGGCCGCCGCCGCCTCGAGGCGCATCAGCTCCCCGTCGGCGCGGCCGAGCAGCTGCTGGGTCGGCGCGGTCACGGTGTCAGTCCCGGTACTCGGCCGCCGGCGGCCGCGGCGCGCCGCCGAAGTCGCCGAGCCACCGCTCGTAGGTGGCCTTCCAGGTGCCGTCCGCGCGGTTCTTGGCCAGCACCGCGTTGACGAACCGGGTGAAGTCCTCGTGCTCCTTCGGCATCGCCATGCCGTACGGCTCCTTGGTGAAGGGCAGACCGACCACCTTCGCGTACGGGTCCTGCGCGGCGAGGCCGACCAGGATCGTGTCGTCGGTGGAGATGGCGTCGACCTCGTTCTGCTGGAAGGCGACCAGGCAGTCGCCGAAGCCGGGCCGGTCGACGGCTATCGGCTTGCTGGCCCTCTTGCCGATGTTGTCGTAGGAGGTGGAGCCCTTGGCCGCGCAGACCTTCTTCCCGCCGAGGTCGTCGATGCTCGTCGCCTTCGAGTCCTTGGAGACCAGCACCTTCTGCCCGGCGTCGTAGTAGATGCTGGAGAAGTTGACGTCCTTCCAGCGTGCGCAGTTCGCCGTCATGGTGTCCGCGACGATGTCGACGGAGGAGTCGAGGACCGAGCTGACCCTCTTGTCGTACGCGATGACCTTGATCTGGATCTTGTCGGGGTCGCCGAAGATGGCCTGGGCGATCTGCCGGCCCATGTCCACGTCGAAGCCCTCGACCTTGCCCGTGAACGGGTTGCGGGAGCTGAACAGCAGCGTGTCCTGGCTGGTGCCGAGCACGAGCCGGCCGCGTTTCTGGATCTCCGCCATGTAGCTGCCGGCCGGCATCCGGCCCGGCGCGGGCAGCGCGCCGGCGGGGCGCAGGCTCGCGCGCGGATTGCAGGAGACGTCCGCGGGTGCGGCCGTCGCGGTCGCCGAGGGGCCGGCGGACGTGGTGGGCCGGCCGGGCAACGGCGAGGAGTCGCCGGCGCAACCGGCGGCGGCGAGCACGCTCAGTGCGGCGGCGGCGAGGGCGGCGCGGGTACGCATCAGCGGTACTCCTCGAGTCGGGCACGCAGACCGGCGATGATGAGGCCGCAGACGATCAGGGCGAGCAGCGGGCCGAGCACGGTGAGCGGGCCGAGGCCGCGCCCCGCGTCGCTGATCTCGTCGCTGAACACGTCCTTGCGGTTCTCCAGCGCCCGGCCGATGTCGTCGGTGACCCCGGTGAAGATCTGCGAGGTCTGCGGGCCGATGGCCAGCGCGACGGCGCCGTCGTAGTCGCCGCCGTTGTCGAGCTCGCGGACCTGGTCGTGCGCGCTCACGTAGGCACCGTGCTTGGTGATCGCCGAGCGAACGGCCAGCGACGGATAGCTGTCCACCGTGGACCTGCTGGCGTCGGACAGCAGCTCGTTGAGCCGCCCGGTGGTGGTGTCGAAGTCGACCTCGAGGGTGCCTTCGCCGGAGCGTGCGGCCAGCGTCAGCGCCTCGTCGCCGCGTTCGCGCAGGGCGGCGATGCGGGCCTCGGCGAGCAGGGCGACCGGCCGCGAGCCCTCGGTGTCGGCCTCGGACAGATGGGCGCGCTGCGCGATCAGCACCCCGCCGACGGCGAGCGCGAGGACCACCGTGCCGGCCGTCGCGGCGACCAGCGGCAGGTTGAACGTCCGGTGCGTGGCGCGGCTCAGGTAGAGCTGCGCCCGCAGCAGCGCGCCGAGCAGGGCGATCAGCAGGATCACCAGCAGCGCCGCCCACCAGGAGCTGCGGGCGGCACCGTAGCCGTCGTCGACCTCGCTCCGCGCGGCCTGCAACAGCGCCTGCGCCTGCGGCTGGAGGGAATCCCGGCTCAGCGCGGACGCGGAGGAGAGGTACGACGCGCCGATCGGCAGGCCCTGCCGGTTGTTGGCGCGGGCGCTGGACACCAGGCCCGCGTACCGGGTGACGTCGGCGGACAGCCGGCGGATCGCGTCGGCGGAGCGGCCCTGCTCGGGCGTGCGCCGGGCGGCCGAGGTCAGCGCGGCGTTGGCCCGGTCGAGGTCGTCCTCGTAGCGGCGGGTCAGCGCGGTCGGCTCGAGGCCGCCGGCCAGGAAGGCCTGCGCGGCGGTGGTGTCGGCGTCGGCGAGCGCGGAGTAGATGGTCTCGGCCTCGACGAGCAGCGGCTGCGCCCGGTTGCCGAGGTCGTCGGTGCCGTCCGCCGCCGCGGCCGCGGTCAGGCCGGTGACGAGGCCGGTCAGCAGCGCGAGCGAGACCAGGGCGGCGAGGATCAGCTGGAGGCGTCCGGGTGACGTGTGGCGCAGCCGTCCGACGCGGTCGAGGACACCGGTGCGGGCGTCCGCCGCGACCGGAGCCGCGCGTTCCAGCTGCGCTGTGCTCAAGCTTCCTCCGTCGATGCAGTGCGTGGTCGGGCACTCACCCCAGCCACTGTGCCGCACGGGTGCAAACGATCTTCACGACGAGGTGGGGCGGCCGATTCTACGCAGGAAACGGCGCCCGGAGAGTCCCCCTCCGGGTGCGCTTGCGTGACGCATCGGGTGTGCCGCCCGAGCCGGCTACGGCTCGACGAAGGCGGTGACGCCCTCGTACTCGGCCTGGGGGGCGGCGCCGGCCGTGTCGAACTCGAGGAGGATCAGGCCTGTCGTCGTCACCTCGTGGTGAACGAGTCGCAATCCGACGGGGGCGCTCGGGTGGTCGAGCAGGCGACGCCCGGAACCGATCACGGTCGGCGCGACCACGAGCCGAAGGGTGTCGACGAGGCCGGCCGACAACAGGGCCGCGCCGAGGCGGGCGCTCCCGTGGATCTGAAGTTCCCGGCCTGCCCGGGATTTGAGCCTTCCCACGCTCTCGACCGGATCGCCGGGCAGCACCGTGGTGGGATGCCAGCCGCCCTGCGCGAGTGTGTTGGTGACGACGTACTTGGGCAGCGTGTTCATGCGTTCGGTGAACGGGTCGTGCGGGTCGGTGATCTGCGGCCAGTCGCGGGCGAAGGCTTCGTAGGTGCGCCGGCCCAGCAGCAGGCCGTCGGCGAGATCCAGCCACTCGGAGGTCCGCTGGACGAAGAGTTTGTCCAGGTAGGGCACGAGCCAGCCGCCTCGGGTGAAGCCGCCGCTGGTGTCCTCCGTCGGGGAGCCGGGGCCCTGGCTGACCCCGTCGAGGGTGACGAACTCGGTGAGGACGACCTTCACGGTCCGGCCTCCTCTTCGACGGAGTGGGCAAGCTGGCTGGTGACCGTGCCCCAGCCGTCGGCGAAGCCGAGCTCCTCGTGCCGGGCGCGGGCGGCGGGATCGCCGTGCCGCACGAGAACCCGGTAGTCGGTGCCGTCCGGGCGGTCGGTCAGCACGATCTCGGCGGTCATCGCCACCGGCGCCGGGGTGGCCGGCCGCCACGAGCTGTCGATCGCGTTGGTGAACACGATTCGCTCGAGCTCGTCCACCACGAGGAACGCCGCGTCCATGTGCGGGACGAACGCCACGCCGTCCTCGCTGTACCGGGTGACCAGCGCACCGCCGGGCCTCGCCTCCAGGCGGTCGACCCGGCACACGGCCGGCGCCGGAAGCCACCATTTCGCGAATCGGTCCGGGTCGGTCCACGCCTTCCAGACGGCGGCGCGCGGGGCCCTGATGACCCGCTGCAGGGTCAGGTCGAGGTCGGGGTTCACGTGGGTCTCTCCTCCGGGTCGGTGACGAGGCGCTCCAGGCGGTCGGTGCGCTCTTCCCAGACACGATGCTGCTCGGCCAGCCAGTCCCCGATGACGTCGAGGCCCTCGCGGTTGAGCACACAGGTGCGCACCCTGCCGGATTTGGCCGTGCGGATCAGTCCGGCGGCCTCCAGCGTGCGCACGTGCTTCATGAACGAGGGCAGTGTCATCGGGAAGTCACCGGCGAGGTCTCCCACACTGGCCGGGCCGCGGCCGAGGCGCAGGATCACCCCACGCCGTGTCGGGTCGGCCAGGGCGACGAAGACGTCGTCGAGCCGGGCCGAATACTGTGCCATGAGGCT
The DNA here is from genome assembly GCF_014205335.1 of Amorphoplanes digitatis. Classification (NCBI taxonomy): domain Bacteria; kingdom Bacillati; phylum Actinomycetota; class Actinomycetes; order Micromonosporales; family Micromonosporaceae; genus Actinoplanes; species Actinoplanes digitatis. The sequence continues at coordinate 3,366,616 of NZ_JACHNH010000001.1, forward strand.
AAGTATTGTCGCGCCCAACACTTAGTGCAAGGGCTAACTGTTCGGCGGGAGAAGACCAGATCGCCCGCCGGGCTGCGCAGGGCAGTCGCGGCGGGCGATCGTCGGTCCTCGGCGGCGGTGTGGCTACGTGAGGGCGCGCTTGAGGAGCTTGCCCGTCGCGGTCATCGGCAGGGACTCGGCGAACTGGATCGTGCGCGGGTACTTGTAGCCGGCCATCTGCTCCTTGCTCCAGGCGACCAGCTCCTCCTCGGTGATCGCGGCGCCCTCCTTGAGGATCACGTACGCCTTGACCTCCTCGCCGTGGCTCGGGTGCGGCACGCCGATGACCGCGGCCAGCGACACCGCCTCGTGGGTCATCAGGACCTCCTCGACCTCGCGCGGGTAGACGTTGAAGCCGCCGCGGATGATCATGTCCTTGGCCCGGTCGACGATGTAGTAGAAGCCGTCCTTGTCGCGCCTGCCCAGGTCGCCGGTGCGGAACCAGCCGTTGTTGAGCACCTCGGCGGTGGCCTCGGGGCGGTTGTAGTAGCCGTTCATGATGCAGTGGCCGCGGATCGCGATCTCGCCGATCTCGTCGCTGCCCTCGATGGTGTTCCAGGACTCGTCGATCAGCTTCAGCTCGACGCCCCAGATCGGAATGCCGATGGAGCCGGGGCGCGGGTCGCTGTCGGGGTCGCTGAACGTCGCGACGGGCGAGGTCTCGGACAGGCCGTAGCCCTCCAGGATGGTCACCCCGAGGCGCTGCTGGACCTCCTTGATGATCTCCAACGGGAGGCTCGAGCCACCGCTGACCGCGACCCGCATGTTACGGGCGATCTTCTCCACGTCCACGTCCCCGGTCAGGGCGTTGAGCAGGCCCCAGTACATCGTCGGCACGCCCGCGAAGAACGTGACGTCCTCGGTCTGTAGCAGCTTGACCGCGGCCGCGGCGTCGAAGCGGGGCAGCAGCACCAGCGTCGCCGCGCTGGAGAAGCCCGCGTTCATGTTCACCGTGGAGCCGAAGGAGTGGAACAGCGGCAGCACCAGCAGGTGCGTGTCGGTGGCCGGCTTCGCCTGGAACAGCCGGTTGCTGGTCAGGGCGTTGAGGATCAGGTTCGAGTGGCTGAGCTCGGCGCCCTTGCTCTGGCCGGTCGTGCCGCTGGTGTAGAGGATGACCGCCGCGTCCGTCTCGGCCGCCGGCACGGTCTCGAAGACCGGGGACTGCCCGGTCAGCGCCCGGCCCAGCGTCTCGGCGCCCTCGATCGGCGACGGGGCGGCCGGGTCGGCGGTGACCAGGAAGAAGTGTTCGCAGCCGTCGACCTGGCCGAAACCGGCGTTGCCCTCGGTGCCCATCGGCAGGTCCGCGGTGCCCTGGAAGCAGAAGTACGCCTTCGCCTCGGAGTCGGTCAGGTGGTAGGCGATCTCGCGGCCCTTGAGCAGCACGTTCAGCGGCACGACCACCGCGCCGGCCTTGAGGATCCCGTAGTAGATCACGGGGAAGTACGGCAGGTTCGGGCACGACAGCGCGACCTTGTCGCCGCGGCCGATGCCGCGCGAGCGCAGCAGGTTGGCGACCTGGTTGGCGCCCGCGTCCACCTGGGCGTAGGTGAGGCGCTGGTCGCCGAGGACGACCGCCGCCCGGTTCGGGTAGCGCCGGGCGCTGTCCTCCAGAAAGACGGAAAGATTGATCATGTTGGTCTCCTCGAGGCTCCGCTGTGCGACGGCCTCAATCCCAACATGCCGGGGATGGTTGAAGAACCCTCCAGCCGCTTTTGTTCACCCCGCGCGGGACGCGAGCTCGCCGGCGCCGGGGCCGGACAGCCGGGACGGGACGGCCGGGCGGCCACCGGTGGTTTTCGCGGCGATCGGTACATATCCATGCCGATGTTGACCGGCGATGAGCCGCCGTGCAGTGTGGACGCGGTGACTCAACGTGATGCTTGGGAGAGCTCATGAAGGTAGCCGTCGACACCCACCTGTGCATCGGGTCGGGCACGTGCGCGCTGACCGCCCCGGCCGTCTTCGACACCGATCCCGAGGAGGCGGTCGTCGTCGTCCTCGAACCGGAGCCGCCGCCCGAGCAGTACGAGGCGGTCCGCTCGGCGGTGCTGCACTGCCCGGCAGCGGTGATCTCCCTCCTGGAATGAGGGCACGGGCCTCATCGATCTTCGGTAGGTTCGAGCTGACCACTCCACGTCGGGCCGCGACCCGGTCCGCCGACGGAAGGAAGCTCGACCGTGCGACGACTGCTGGTGGCCACGCTCGCCACCGCACTGACCTTGGCCGGGAGCGCGATCCCGGCGCAGGCCGCACCCGCGCCCGGCGGCGCCGGGCTCGGGGACGAGTACTTCCCCGATTACGGCAACGGCGGCTACGACGTCTCGCACTACGACGTCCGGCTGCGCTACTACCCCGACGACGACCGGCTCACCGGCACCACCACCATCCTGGCCACCGCGACGCAGGACCTCAGCTCGTTCCACCTCGACTTCGTGCTCGACGTGGCCTCCGTGAAGGTCAACAACCGGCCCGCCGCCTTCAGCCGGGAGGGCGACCACGAACTGGTCGTCACCCCGTCGCGGGCGGTCACGCGCGGCGGTGCGATGACCGTGGTGGTGCAGTACTCCGGCGTGCCGTCCAACAAGGTCGCGGGCGGCATCACCGCCTGGGTGCGCACCCCGGACGGCGCGCTGGCGGTCGGCCAGCCCGAGGAGGCCTGGTGGTGGTTCCCGAGCAACGACCACCCGAGCGACAAGGCCACCTTCGACGTCTCCGTCGCGGTGCCCGACGGGGTCGAGGTGGTCAGCAACGGCGTCATGCCGCGCAACCCGGCGCGTGAGATCCTCGGCTGGACCCGGTGGAGCTGGCGCTCGATCCACCCGCAGGCGACCTACCTGGCGTTCCTGGCGATCGGGCAGTACGAGATCACCCGGGACACCACGGCCGACGGCCAGCAGGTGATCAACGCGTACTCGGACCTGCTCACGCCGGCCTTCGAGGACGCGGCGAAGGCGAGCGTCGAGCGCACCGCCGAGGTGGTCGACTGGGAGAGCGGCCTCTTCGGGCCGTACCCGTTCGAGGCCCGCGGCGGCGTCGTCGCCCCGCCGGACACGCTCACCTTCGCCCTCGAGACGCAGACCCGGTCGGTCTACTCGTCGGGCTTCTTCCGCAGCGGCTCGAACACCTCGGTGGTCGTGCACGAGAACGCACACCAGTGGTTCGGCGACAGCGTCTCGGTCGACAGGTGGAAGGAGATCTGGCTCAACGAGGGCTTCGCCACCTACGCCGAGTGGCTCTGGTCCGAGGAGCAGGGCGAGGGCACGGCCCAGGAGCTCTTCGACTACCTGTACGCGAGCAAGGACGCGGATTTCTGGACCGTCGCGCCGGCCGCGCCCGGCGCCTCGGAGATCTTCGGTGACGCCGTGTACGACCGGGGCGCGATGACCCTGCACCAGCTCCGGAACACCATCGGCGACCAGGACTTCTTCGAGCTCCTGCGCACCTGGGTGTCCGAGCACCGGTACGGCGACGCCAACACCGTCGAGTTCACCACGCTCGCCGAGAAGATCTCCGGCCAGCAGCTCGACGAGCTGTTCGACGCCTGGCTGTACACGCCGGCGAAGCCGGCCGTCCCGGGCGCCGCCGCGCTCACGGCCGCCGCCGCGCCGAAGGCGCCGAGGTCGCTCGCCGGGATCCAGCAGACCCACGACCTGCTGCGCGCCCGGCACTGAACCCCGGGCCCTGCGGGGCTCACCTGCCCTGCAGGGCCCGGGTCAGCCGGTCGGCCAGGTCCGGCGGCAGCGACTCGCGCTTGCCGGTGAGCACGTTGTGCACCTGCTCGTTGAGCACCCGGCTGAAGGCCACGTAGTTCGGCGACACCGGCCGCAGCCGGGCGGTGTCGATCGCCTCGCGCAGCCGCGGCAGGTACGCGTACTTCTGCTTGATCGACTCGTCCTCGTAGACGACGGCCCGGGTGGCGGCGAAGCCGCCGTTGACGAAGAGCAGCCGCTGGCTGCGCTCGCCGGTGAGGAACTCGATGAGCGCCTGCGCCGCCCGGGGTTTGCGGGTCCGCTCCGCGATCGCCAGGTTCTGCCCGCCGAGCACGCTGACGCCCGGCAGCCGCGTCACGTCGAAGTCGAACTTCCCGCCGCCGGCCTGATCGCCGGTGCGCATCGCCCGGTACGCGACCGGCCAGTTGCGCATGAACAGCGTCTCGCCCTCCTGGAACGCGGTGCGGCTGCTCGTCTCCTCGAAGTTCACCGAGCCCGGCAGGATCGGGCCCGGCAGGTCGTCGCGCGGCGGGGTGAGCAGGCGGGCGGCCTCGTTCCACTTCGCCAGGTCCAGGGTCACCCGGCCGTCGGCGGAGACCACGAGGTCACCGCCGCGCGACCAGACCGCCTCGAGGAAGTTGACGGTGAGTCCCTCGTAGGCGTTGAGCTGTCCGGTCCAGGCGGCCTTGAAGCCGGGCCTGACCTTGGTGGCCCTGATCGTGTCCCAGTCGAACGGCGGCCGCAGCCCCTGGTCGGTGCGGTAGTAGAGCAGGCCCGCGTCGGTGTTGAACGGCAGCGCCCACAACCGCCCGTCGTACCGGCAGGTCTGCAACGGGTTACGCATGAACGCCCGGTCCGGGCGCTCGGCGAGCAGCGACTCGTCGATGGGCCGGATCAGCCGGCGCCCGGACGGCGGCGCGGCGAACCGGGCCGTCCAGGCCACGTCGAGGTTGAAGATGTCGGTGTCGCCGTCCTCGGCCCGGCTGACCATCTCGGCGTACTGTCCGTCCGCGGCCTCGGGCAGCGTCACGATCCGGGCCCGGTTGCGCGGGTGGCTGTCGTTCCAGATGTTCACCAGCTGCTGGCGCTGCCCGCCGGGGCTGTCGTCCTGGCCACTGAGGATCACCAGCTCGCCGTCCTCGAGCTCCGGGGGCCCCGACAGCGGGCCGAAGAGGAACAGCGCGGCGATCAGCGCGGCACCCGTCAGGTTGCCGGCGACGAAGGTCATCCAGGGTCGCAGCCGTAGCACGTCAGTCGCCTTCCATATCCCAGACGGCGCGGAACATCGAGGTGAGCGCCGGTTGCAGCGAGTCCGGCCCGGCGTCGAAGCAGCGGCCGCCGCTGTCGGTGGTCAGCGCCGCGAGGGCGGCGTCGGCACAGCTCACGTCGCCGACGGCGATCACGAAGATGCGTACGCCGGCGGTCTGCGCCGCCGACGGGCGCGGCTGCCCGCTGGTGTCCTTGCCGTCGGTGAGCACCACCAGGGTGCGCTGCGCGTCGCCGGGGCCGGCCCGCAGCGCGGCGGCGCCGCGGCGGACGGCCTCGTAGAGCGGGGTGTCGCCGGCGGGCCGGATCCCGGCGGCCGACCGGCGCACCCGGCCGACCGGGTCGCCGCCCGCCGCGGCGATCGGCAGCACCTCGCGGGCGCTGCGGCCGCTGAAGGTGAGCAGGCCCAGCTCGTCGCGCCGGCCCAGCCGGGACGCCGCCTGCTCGACGGCCGCCGCGGCGACCTCGAAGCGGGTTCGGTCCGGGTCGGCGGTGACGGTGTTCATCGAGCCCGACGCGTCCAGGGCCACCAGGAAGCGTCCGGGCCGGCGGGCCGCCGCGTAGAGCGCGGCGACGTCCCGGCGGGTCAGCGCGTTCGGCTCGCCCGGCACCCAGTGGGCGAACGGCCAGTCGGCGAGCGCGCCGTTCGCCGGGCCGATCGGATCGGCGGCGTCCAGGCCGATCGGCCGCAAGCCGGAGCGCAGCAGCGCCTGCCGCCCCGGCTTCTGCCGCAGCCAGCGCACGAACCAGGCCGCGTACGACCGCGCGGTGCCGCCCTGTGCGCTCCGCGGCCAGTTCAGGGTCACGGCGACCTGGCGAACGGCCGGGGTGGTGGCCGGGTAGAACGCGTGCAGCCGGTCGCCGGCGGCCGGGGCGGCGCCGCCGACGCAACCGCCGTCCGGTGCGTCGCCGCGGTTGAACCGCACCACCTGCTGCTCGGTGAGGAGCACGGCGGTGCTGCCCCGGACCCGGCGCTGGTGGCACAGCAGGGCCGCCTCGTCGCCGACGGGGTAGCCGCCGGAGTCCAGGAACCGTTCGAGGGGCTGCTCGATGTCCGTGCGGGCCAGGGCCGGGTCGAGGGTGCCGTCCTGGTAGAGGGTCGCGGTCGCCATCCGCGCGACCGCGGAGCCGGCGAAGTCGCCGCGCACGACGCCGTGGCGCCCGCCCACCGCGGCGAGCAGGGCCGGAAGGGAGAGCACGGAAGGGCGCTGCTCCTCGTCGCCGGGTATGCGGGCCCGCGCCGGGACGCCGAGCACGATCGGGGTCTGCCCGATCAGCTCCACCCGGTCGATGACGTCGCGGGAGTCCGGCGGGACCTCGTCGGCGGCGGCCGGCAGCCAGACGTCGGGGTGCGGGCCGACGTCGCGCAGGTAGTCCCGGCCGTCGCCGCCGACGCCCCAGCCCCGGCGCAGCCCCTCGGTGAGATCGTCGACGGCGGCCGGATAGACGTAGAGGTCGACCGCGCGACAGCCGTGCTGCCGCTCGGCGACCCAGCCCTCGAACCCGGCGGCGACCTCCCGGTAGGCGCCCAGCCCGCCCGGCGCGGCGGCCACCCGTACCTGCGCCGGGGCCGGGCACCCGCCGCCGGCGACGGCGCCGTCCGCCTGGATGCCGCACCCGCAGAGCAGGCCGGCGACCACCAGCAGCGGAAGCAGCACGCGGCGCGGTAGCGGGCCCCGGCCGCGCGGGACGGTGGCCGGTGCCGGCGCCGGGCGCGGCGGCGGGGGCCGGTCGGGGGCGAGATCGCGGGCGCTGTGCGCGATCCGCAGGATCCCCTGCATCCGATGCGCGGAGTAGGTCGGGCTCTGCCGTGGCGTGGCGGCGTCGCGCCGCATCCGGGCGGCGACGTACTGGTACAACTCGTACGAGTCGACGGCGCCGTCGCGGTTCATGTCGGCCCGGCCGGTCTCGAGCCCGTGCACGACGCAGCGGGTGAACAGCCCGGCGTCCGACTCGTACGCGTGCTCGATCGAGGTGGCGGCGGTGATCACCACCTCGCCGCGGTGGTGCCGGTCGTCCGGGTTGCCGGCCTTGTAGCCGGGCATCGGGGTGGACGCCGGTGGTTTCTCCGGGCCAAGGCCGGCGAGCACGCCGTCGTGCTGCACGAACGCGCCCGCGTAGCAGCAGTCGAGCAGCACGACGATGCGGCGGGCCGGGCTGTCGCGGATCTCCGCGCTGATGTGGTCGGCCTTCAGCCCGGTGACCCAGAGGGAGTCGCGCATCGTGTCGTGGTTGACGAAGTACAGGTTGCCGTCGCTGTCGCGCTCGCCGTGCCCGGAGATGTGCAGCAGCAGCATGTCGTCCGGGTCGGCGTGCGAGAAGAAGTCCCGCACCATCAGGCCGGCGGCGCGCACGGTGGCGTCCTGCAGGACGGTGACCTCGAAGTCCCCGATGCGCGGGTCGCCGAGGACCCGTTCCAGCTCCGCGGCGTCCCTCGCGGTGCCGGGCAGCGGGGCGAACGCCCTGCTCTGGTAGCTCTCCGTTGCGATGATCAGCGCGCGTCTACGGCTCAGGGTCGGTGACCTCCTCGATGAACGCCTTGATGAGCTTGTCGACCTGCGCGTCGCTCGCGTTCGTGAGGATCAGCTCGGCCTTGCCCGTCCGGAACTCGATCTGGCCGCGGCCCTGCCGGCGCCGCCAGTCCGCGAGGTAGGTCAGCACCGCGGTGATCACTTCCGGCTGTGCCACCACCGACATGATCAGCGTGCCCACCGCGATCAGCTCGGCGCCGCGGGCGCCCTCCGGCGCGCCGGGGCCGCGGTCCTGCGCGACGGAGACCACGTCGTCCAGGTCGTGCAGCTCGTGCAGGAGCTTCTTCGCCGCCGTGTCGGCGGCGGTGTCGTCCTCGGCCACGACTGTGACCCGGGCCACGATTGTCTTGCTCACGGCCGTACCCTACACAGTGGAATCAAGATCTTGCAGAGGGTGTCCCGCTAGGACAGGGTCGCCTCGTCGGCCGCCGTCTGGCCGGACTCCCAGCCCTCGCGGCTGGCCACCCGGAAGCCCCGGCCCCGCACCGTCGACGGGAACGAGCGGTCCCGGGCCTCGCGGATCCGCACGTCGCGGGAGGCGAGCACGGGCAGCAGCGCGGCCGGGTCGCCGACCTGCTTCAGCGCCGCCCGGCCGGCCTCGGCGAGCCGCTCGCCGATCCGGACCGCGTAGCCGACCAGGAACGACTGCCGGAAGTTCTTGAGCCGGGACCGGCCCGCCTTGCCCCCTGGCGGCTCGGCGCGGGACATCGCCCGGTGCGCCTGCACCAGCAGCGAGGTGTGCAGCAGGTCGACCGCGTCGATGTCGGCGTCGAAGCCGAAGACGGTGGCGAAGCCGAACTCGGGTGACCAGACGACGTGGCAGCGGTTGGCCCGGGCCACGGAGGTGAGCAGCGAGGCCTTCTCGCTCTCGTAGGGGTGATCGACCCCGATGCGCCGGGCGTACGGGATCACGGCCTCGCTGTCGCCGGCCAGCAGGGCCTCGTCGAGGCTGTGCCGCGAGATCAGCTCCTGCGCCTTGGCGGTGTACGCCTCCGCCTCGGCCGGGAACGTGGTGGCCTCGGCCTTGGCCAGCAGCGCGCGTACCCGCTCGAGCCGCGCGTCGTTCCCGGGCGCCCGCCGGGCCGGCGTCGCCTGTCCCGGCGGCGGGACCAGCATCTCGATCGGCGGCAGCCCGGCCAGCAGGCCCAGCAGCGACAGCAGGGCGTCGATGAGCGTGACCCGGTCGACCCGGCGGCGGGCGGTGACCTCCCGCAGGTAGCCGGCGTCGTCGCCCCACCAGTCCCGGGCCTCCAGCTCGACGGCCTGCGCCAGCCAGCGCGCGTCGACCGTCCGGGGCGGGAAGCCGCGCAGGTACGCGGCGACGGCGTCGACGATCAGGTGCGGCTGGACGCCGGTGCCGCGCCGGGCGACGACCCGGTGCAGCTCGGCGGGCTGCCATCCGCCGCGCCACAGCCGGGCGGTGGCGTCGAACAGGGCGGTGGTCAGGGCCGGATCGACGTCGGCCGCCGGGGCGACGGCCAGGGTGTCGAGGCCGTCCTCGTACCCGAGTCGCCCGCCGACGACCGCGCCGATCGTGTCCCGCACCGAATTCACCTGGCCATGATGCCCGGCCGGACCGGGCCGGGCGGTCCAGGGAGGCGCGCGTCACCATCGCCGCGCACCTCCCGGGACCTTTCGCTCATCGGCCGGCGGTCACCAGCTCCGCCGGATCGCGTTCGGGCTCGGCCGGCTCCTCGCGCAGCTTGTCGCCCTCGACGTCGATGTCCGGCAGCAGCCGGTCCAGCCAGCGCGGCAGCCACCAGGCCCGGCGCCCCAGCAGCGTCATCACCGCGGGCACGATGGTCATCCGGACCACGAACGCGTCGAAGAGGATCGCCACGGCCAGCGCGAAGCCGATCGACTTCACCAGCGACTCGGGCGAGAGGATGAAGCCGGCGAAGACGCTGACCATGATGATCGCGGCGGCCGTCACCACCCGGGCGCCGTGCGCGAAGCCGGAGACCACCGCCTGAGTCGGCGCGGCGCCGTGCACGTGCTCCTCGCGCATCCGGCTGACCAGGAACACCTCGTAGTCCATGGCCAGGCCGAAGACGATGCCGATCAGGAAGATCGGCAGCATGCTGATGATCGGGCCGGCCTGGTCGATGCCGAGCGCCGAGTTCAGCCAGCCCCACTGGAAGACCGCGACGACCGCGCCGAAGGTGGCCACCACCGAGAGCAGGAAGCCGGCGATCGCCTTGAGCGGCACCAGCAGCGACCGGAACAACAGCGTCAGCAGCAGGAACGCCAGCACCACGATCACCGACAAGTACGGCAACAGGGCCGAGCCCATCCGGTCGGACATGTCGATGTCGACGGCCGTGGTGCCGGTGACGGACAGGCCCGCACCGACCCGGTCCCGCAGGCCGTCGTCGGTGTCCCGGATGGCGTGCACCAGCGACTCGGTCTCCGCGCTGTCCGGCGCGGAGGACGGGATGACCTGGAGGATCGCGGTGTCCCCGGCCGGGTTGAGGGCCGGCGGGCTGACCGCGACGACGCCGGGCAGGCCCTTGATGACCGCGGCGGCCTCGTCCGCGGCGCCCTTCGGGTCCCGGCTGGTGGCGGCGTCGACCACCACGGTCAGCGGGCCGTTGAAGCCGGCGCCGAACCCGTCGGTCAGCGTGTCGTAGGCCTTGCGCTGGGTGGACTCGGGGCTCGCCATGTTGTCGCCGGGCAGGCCGAGCCGCATGTCGAGGGCGGGGACCGCGAGGACCAGCAGGCCGGTGACGGCGGCGATCAGGATCGCCACCGGGCGCCCGGTCACGAATCGGGCCCAGCGCAGCCCGGCGGTCGGCCGGGCGTCGGAGGCGGCCTCCGGGTCGCGGCCGCGCCGGCCCAGGATCCGCGGGCCGGCGAACCCGAGCAGGGCGGGCAGCAGGGTCAGCGCGATCAGCACGGCGATGACGACGGCGAAGGCCGCCGCGAGCCCCATCTCGGTGAGCACCGGGATGTTCACCACGGCCAGCGCGGAGAGTGCGATGACCACGGTCAGGCCGGCGAAGGTGACCGCGGAGCCGGCGGTCCCGACGGCGCGTGCGGCGGCCTGCTCGCCCGGCCGGCCCAGGGTCAGCTCGTGCCGGTACCGGGACACGATGAAGAGCGCGTAGTCGATGGCCACCGCGATGCCGAGCATCAGCGCCAGCGTCGAGGTGCTGGCGCCGAGGTCGACGAAGCCGGAGGCGATCTGGATGCCCAGCATCGCGGCGGCGACGCCGAGGATCGCGGTCAGCAGCGGTAGCCCGGCGGCCACCAGCGAACCGAACGTCACCACGAGCACCACCGCGGCGACCAGGATGCCGAGCACCTCGGAGTTGCCCGGGCCGCCCTCCTCCTGCATCGCGTCGCCGCCCATCTCCACGGTCAGCCCGGCGTCGCGGCCGGCGCCGGCGGCCGCGGCGAGCGCGTCCCGGTCGTCCTGGGTCAGCGCGGTCGCCGGTACGGCGAAGGTGACCTGCGCGTACGCGACGGTGCCGGCGGGATTGACGGTGCCCCGCAGCGGATCGGTGACCGTCACCACGTCCGGGACGCCCTCGAGCCGCGCGACGGTCGCCGCGATCGCGGCCTTGTTGGCGTCGTCGGTGAGCTTCTCCCCGTCCGGCGCGGCGAACACCACGCGGGCCCGCGCGCCGTCGGCCGCGGCGCCGGGGAAGCGCTCGGCGAGCAGGTCCATCGCCTCCTGCGCCTGCGTACCCGGTATGGAGAACTCGTCGGACGTCGGCCCCGACAGCGTCGCCGCGCCGACTCCGAGTAAGGCCAGCGCGGCGAGCCAGAGCGCGAGGATGAGTTTGCGCCGGCGGAAGCTGAACCGGCCGAGCCGGTACAGGTAGGTGGCCATCGGAACTCCAGGGTCGGGGGGAGCTGACCCTTGAACGATCACCGAAATCGGCCTCCGGCGCGTCGTCCGCGTGCAGGTCGTCCGCATACCGTCGGCGCGGTACTCCGGGCACCGCGTACTGCGTCAGGACGACGCGGCGCCGCCGCGTCGCCTGATCGAGTGAGGCACGATCCGCCTCGGATCACCATGCTGGACGGGTGAGTTCCGACGGGACCCGAGCCGGGCAGCGTGAGCCGCTGCTGAGGCTGAGCTGCTACGCATCGGGAATAGCCAGCGCCCTGGCCGTCAACGTGACCTCCGGCGACTACGGTTGGCGATCCGTCGCCGTCGCGCTGCTGGTGGCAGGGGTCGCGGTGGTGAGCTGGGTGTTGCGACGCAAGGTGCTGCCCGAATCGCGCATCGGCCTCCTCGCCCCGACGGTCCTGCTCGCGCTCGCCCTGCTCGCCGCGCTCGCGGCGCTCGTGGAGGCCTGGACCGTGCCCGCTTCACTGGTCGCCGTCGGCCTCGTGGTCACCGCGATCCTCGTGCCCACCGAATTCGAGGCGGTCTGGCGCCTCCTGATCGGTGCGGCCGTCGTCGGCGGCAGCGTGGCGGAGATCGGCATGGGCATGGCCCTGCTCCGCAGGGAGAACCTCGCGCTCAGCGTGGCCTCCGTCGGCGAGATCCCCGGCGGCAACACTCTGCTCGGCGCGTTCGTCGTCTGCTTCGGGGTGCTGACACCCTGCATCGGAGTCGCGATCATCCGCTTCCCCGCCGGTGTGCGGTGCATCGCCCTCGACGCGGGCGGAGCCTTCGCCGGCGAGCGGTTCTTTCGCCCTCGCGACATCGTGGGGGTCGGCTGGTCGATCCTTCGCGACGGCGTGCTCTCGGCCGGCGTGCTTCTCGGCGCGGACGCCCTGCGTCGCAGCGGAGCTATCGAACGGGCGGTGCTCGCCCTGACGCGATGGAGCCAGACGCCGGCAGCGGCGAGGCATCCCGGCGGCCGTACGGGCTGAATGCCGGCCGGCCTTGAGATTTCACCCTTGTTACAACTACCGTGGTCGATGCATGGGAGCGCTCCCACGTCCATCCCCAGGAGTTGTCGAATGCGCTTGAGAATCCTCGCGACCGCCGGTGTCGTGGTCGCGGCAACGGCCGTGATCTGGCCCGGATCCGCCTCCGCCGCCGAATCCCCCTACTACACGGACCCGCAGACCAGCGCCGCCAGATGGGTCGCCGCCAATCCCGGCGACTCCCGCGCCGCGGTGATCCGCGACCGGATCGCGAGCGTCCCGCAGGGGCGCTGGTTCACCCAGAACAACACCGCGACGGTCGCCGCCGAGGTGGACGCGTTCGTCGGCGCGGCCGCCGCGGCCGGCAAGACGCCGATCATGGTCGTCTACAACATCCCCAACCGCGACTGCAGCGGCGCGAGCTCCGGCGGCATGCCGAACCACACGGCGTACCGGCAGTGGATCGATCAGGTCGCCGCCGGGCTCAAGGGGCGGGCCGCGGCCGTCATCCTCGAGCCGGACGTGTTGCCGATCATGACGAACTGCCTCTCCCAGGCGCAGCAGCAGGAGGTCTACACCTCCATGGCGTACGCGGGCAAGAAGCTCAAGGCCGGTTCGGGCGCCGCCAAGGTCTACTTCGACGCCGGTCACTCGGCCTGGCTGTCGGCCTCGGAGATGGCGGCCCGGCTGGTGCGGGCGGACGTCGCGAACAGCGCGGACGGCATCTCGGTGAACGTCTCCAACTACCGCACCAACGCGGAGTCGATCCCGTACATCAGGAACGTCATCGCCGCGACCGGCGACTCCAGCCTCAAGGGCGTCATCGACACCAGCCGCAACGGCAACGGGCCGGCGGGCAGCGAGTGGTGCGACCCGGCCGGGCGCGCGATCGGCATTCCGAGCACCAACCAGGTCTCCGACTCGATCCTGGACGCGTACCTGTGGATCAAGCTGCCCGGCGAGGCCGACGGCTGCATCGCCGGTGCCGGCCAGTTCGTGCCGCAGCGCGCCTATGACCTGGCGATCGCGGCGGGCCCGGTCACGACGCCGCCGACGACGGCTCCGACGACCCCGCCGACCACTCCGCCCACCACGCCTCCGACGACGCCGCCGACCACCCCGCCGACCACCCCGCCCACGACGCCGCCGGCCGGTGGCGCCTGCACGGTCGCGTACACGGCGAACGCCTGGTCGAACGGCTTCACCGCCGATGTCAAGATCACTAACAACCGCGCCGCGCTCACCGCGTGGACGCTCACCTTCACCGTCCCGGCCAACGTCACCCTGGCGAGCGGCTGGAGCGGCGTCTGGTCGCAGTCGGGCACCACGATCACCGTGCGCAACGCGGCGTGGAACGGCAACCTCGGTGCCGGCGCGAGCGTCAGCGCGGGCTTCCAGGCGAGCTTCACCGGCTCCGCGCCGGCGAACCCGACCGGCTACGCGCTGAACGGCGTCGCGTGCTGATCCGGCTGGCGGCGGCCGGCACCCTGCTGGTGGGTGCCGTGCTCGCCGCCGTGACCCCGGCGGCGGCCGCGACCGCCTGCGACGTCGTGTACACCGTCAACCAGTGGAGCACCGGCTTCACCGCCGACGTGCGGGTGACAAACAACGGCGCGCCGATCAACGGCTGGGTGGTGACCTGGGCCTTCACCGGCAACCAGCAGGTCACCAACGGCTGGAACGCCCAGGTGACCCAGTCCGGCAGCGCGGTGCGGGCGGCCGCGCCGTCGTACAACACCACCCTGGCGACCGGGGCCTCGACCGGCTTCGGCTTCCAGGGCACGTACTCGGGCACCAACACCGCGCCGGCGTCGTTCGCGCTCAACGGCGTGACCTGCAACGGCGCCCCGCCGCCGACGACAACCCCGCCCACAACCCCGCCCACAACCCCGCCCACGACGCCACCGACCAGCACGCCGCCCAACCCGGGCGGATGCACGTCCGGTGCCCGGTGCGACGGCTTCGAGGGCACGCAGGCCGACTGGGCGGTGACCTATCCGGACTGCTCGGGAGTGGGCAAGGCGGTCTTCGACACCGCGGTCGCGCACGGCGGCGGCACCTCGCTGCGGATCGACGGCGCGGCCGGCTACTGCAACCACGTCTTCGTCCGCAACACGGCGCTGCTGCCGGCGGCGGGATCGGCGTTGTTCGTGCGCTACTGGGTGCGGCACACCACCGCGCTGCCCGCCGCGCACGTCACCGCGATCGCCCTGCGCGACGCAAACGACGGCAACCGGGACCTGCGCTTCGGCGGCCAGAACGGCGCACTGCAATGGAACCGGGCCTCCGACGACGCGACGCTGCCCGAGCAGAGCCCGGCCGGGGTCGCGCTGTCGGCCCCGCTGCCGGTCGGCGCCTGGAACTGCGTCGAGTTCAAGGTCGACGGCCGTGACGGGACGATGCAGACCTGGCTGAACGGGACCTCCGTGCCGGGCCTGCTCGAGGACGGTGTGCCGACGCACGACATCGACGGCCAGTGGCTGAACCGGACCTGGCGACCCGCCCTCACCGATCTGCGGCTGGGCTGGGAGAGCTACGGCGAGGGCGCGGACACGCTCTGGTACGACGACCTCGCGGTGGGCACCACGCGCGCCGGCTGCTGATTCGGCGGCCGGTACACCGGCGGCGGCGCGGGCAGCAGCGGCCCGCGCCGCCGTCCGGTGTTTCTGGCCGAAACGGGGCAAGGTCGCCGCGGCGTGTCACTCTTGGTGCGGGAGGGGGCCGCCATGTCCTTCGAGTACGCGGGCGCCACGGTCGAGATCGTCGACGCCGCCACCATCCTCGCCGCCGCGCGGGTCAACCCGGTCGAGCTGCTGCGCCGGGCCGTGTTCCCGGCGCCGGTCAGCGGCGCCGAGCTGACCGTGACCAGCGCGGACACCGGCTCGGGGCCGGTGCACGTCTTCGTCGCGGAGATCCGCGCCGACGGCGCCGACGGGCCGAGCAAGGAGCGCCTGCGGGCGATCGTGCTCGGCAACGTCCCGGTCGGCCCGCTGCTGGCGAAGCGGATCGCCGCCGGCGACGTGGTCACCACCCGGATCGTGGACGAGGTCGGCGCGGCGGCCTTGGCGGCGTACCGGAAACTCGGTCTTGATCGTCCGGCCGGGCCCGCCGCCGAGCGTGAGCCCGGCGCGGTCCTGGCCGACGCCGCGGCCGGGATGCAGGCGACGGTCGGCTACGAGCGCGAGGGCGTGGTGCGGCTGCGCGCGGAGGTCGCCCGTGACGAGGTGCGGCCCGAGCATCTCGAGGCGATGGTCCGGCTGATGCTGCACGCCGTGGTCGAGCTGCTCGGCCCGGAGGCCGGCGAGCGGCCGCTGGCCGGCCGGCGCTACCTGGTCAGCCGGGAGACCATTCCCCGGGTCGCGACGACCACCCAGACGGTCACCCTCGACCAGGTCGGCGGCCTGGCGGACCTGGTCGCGGAGCTGCGGCAGATCGCGGTGTCGTTCCGGCACCCGGAGGCGATGGCCCGGTGGGGCGCGCGCCGGCCGCAGGGCATCCTGATGTACGGCCCGCCGGGAACCGGCAAGACCATGCTGTCGCGCGCGCTCGCCAACGAGATCGGCGCCGACTTCCGCGAGGTCCGCACGCCGGAGATCCTCGACAAGTGGCTGGGCGGCTCGGAGCGCAACATCAAGCAGATCTTCCGCGACGCCCGGCGCTACCGGGAGCCGACGCTGATCCTCTTCGACGAGTTCGACTCGATCATCAGCTACGCGGGCTCGGGCGGCGACGCGGCGAGCCAGGCGATCAACGCGGTCGCGGGCATCTTCAAGCAGGAGATGAACGACCTGATCGAGGCGAACCCGAACGTCATCGTGGTGGCGACGACGAACTTCCCGCACCGGGTCGACGACTCGCTGATCCGCTCGGGCCGCTTCGACGTCAAGATCTCGGTGCCGCGTCCGGACGAGGCGAGCCGGGCGGAGATCTTCCGCAAGATGATCGCGCAGCTCGTCGCGGTGTACGAGGAGCCGGGCTTCACCATGTTCGCGGACGGGGTCGACGTGGCCGAGCTGGCCCGGCTGAGCCACGGCATGACCGGCGCGGACATCAAGGAGGTGCTGCGCCGGGTGCAGCTCGCCAAGGCGATGCAGGACGCCCGCACCGGCGGGATGGTCGGGCCGATCAGCCAGGACGAGCTGCGGGCGAGCATCACCGAGCTGTCGACGCAGCGCTGAGGCAGGTCCGCCAGGCGGACCATCTGTTTCCAAGACATAGCCGCACCCCTATATTGAGCTGACTCCCAGGTGGATCGATGGTCCGTCTGGTGGACCAGTCTCGAGAGGGGAACGGCGATGGAGGTCCCGCGCAGAGACGTACTCAGGGGCGTGGCCGTCACGGCCGCCGCCACGGCACTGACCCAGCTGCCCGCCGCCGGCGCGGAGGCGGCGGCCGCCGCCGGGTCCTGCACCACGCCCGGCGGCACGGACTTCCCGAAGGTCGGCGGCAACTACGGCAACCAGAACTACTCGGCCCTGCGCGGCATCCACCGGGGCAACCTGCGCCGCCTCGGCGCGGCCTGGGTCAACCGCATCGAGGGCGGCCTGACCACCGGCACCAACCAGAGCACCACGGTCGCCGTCGGCGGCGTGCTCTACATCGAATCGGCGCTGGGCAACGTCTTCGCCGTCGACGGAGGCACCGGCGAGACGAAGTGGAAGTACACGCAGACCCGCGGGCCGGTCACCCGGCGCGGCGTCGCCGTCGGCCAGGGCCTGGTGTTCACCCACGGCCGGGGCAACTGGATCATCGCGCTGGACCAGGAGACGGGCGCGGTGGCCTGGGAAAGACAGATCACCGGGTACGGCAACATGGAGAAGGTCGCGATCACCCACCACGACGGCCTGCTGCACGTCGGCACCCACGACAGCGCGCGGGCGGCGGCGCTGGCGCTGAGCGCCACGGACGGCTCGCTGGTCTGGAACTTCTGGGGCACGCCGGGCCCGGGCGAGTTCGGCAACGACACCTGGGAGGGCGACTCCTGGCAGACCGGCGGGGCGACACCGTGGATACACCCGGCCCTCGACCCCGAGCTGGGCCTGGTCTACTGGACCTTCGGCAACGTCCGCGGCAACAACTCGTCGCAGGACGGCTCCGGCCGCGGCGGGCAGAACCTGTTCTCCAGCTCGATCGTGGCGCTGGAGATCGCGACCGGGAAGTACCGCTGGCACTTCCAGTCGATACACCACGGCATCTGGGACATGGACAACGTGATGGCGCCGGTCCTGGCCGACGTCCGCATCCGCCGGCGGATGCGCAAGATCGTGGTGTACGGCAGCAAGTCGGGGATGTACTTCATCCTCGACCGCACCGACGGGTCCGCGCCGCTGGGCATCGACGAGGTGCCGGTGCCGCAGGAGCCGCGCCAGAAGACCTGGCCGACGCAGCCGTTCCCGCGCCAGGGGCCGTGGACCGAGACCCGCGTGGTGGACCAGCCGCTGGGCACCTCGGTGCCGGGCGACCCGAACAGGGCGGTGCCCAACTACGTGCGGGGCGCGCTGTACGACCCGCACTGGGACGTGCCGGTGCTGTCCATACCCGGGCACGGCGGGGGAGCGGACTGGAACCACCAGTCGTACAGCCACAGCACCGGCCTGGTGTACACCGGCTTCGGCTACGTCGCCGCGGCGCACTCGCTGACCGAGGCGAGCAACGGGCTGCGCCCGCCGGGCGAGTACCAGACGGGCGGCGTGGTGGCGGTCGACCCGGCGACGAACGAGGTGCGCTGGAAGCGGCGGATGCCGTACTCGCTGGCGCACGGCAACGGCGTGCTGAGCACCGCGGGCGACCTGATCTACATCGGGCAGCCCGACGGCAACCTGCTCTGCCTGGACGCCGGCAACGGCCGCGAGCTCTGGCGGTTCCAGACCGGGGCGGCGATCAGCAGCAGCCCGATCATGTACGAGGCCGGCGGGGTGCAGTACCTGGCGGTCTACGCGGGCGGCACCGGGATCCCGTACGGGGACTCCGCGCCGCGCGGCGACTACCTATGGGCCTTCCGGATCGGCGGGAACGTGCCGCCCGCGCCGGCCCCGCCGCCGCCGGTGATCCGCCGGCCGGTCTCCGGCGCGCCGGTCGAGGGGCACACCGTCGGCAACACCGTGGTGCTGGCCCGTACCTACAACCCGGCGACCGGAACGGTGGGCGCCACGGAGTCGACCGCGGTGAACGCGATGGCGCCGACACACCTGCGGGTGCCGGCCGGTACGACCGTGACGTTCGTGAACCCGCCGGACAACATCCAGGTGCACGGCGCGACCCAGTTCTTCGAGGGCCTCTTCGACGTGCGGCTGCGGCCGGGCGAGTCGTTCGCGTACACGTTCGAGCGCCCGGGGGAGTACTTCTTCAACGACAGCTACAGCCCGCGCCCGACGGGGAAGATCGAGGTCTACTGACCCACGGCGCCGATCGGGGTCACCCCGAAATCCGGTGTCGCGGACGGCTTGCCGAAGTGGTAGCCCTGCGCCAGCCGGTAGCCGAGGCGGTGCAGCTCGGCGGCCTGCTCGGCGGTCTCGACGCCCTCGGCGATGGCCGTCAGGCCGAGGCCGGTGCTGACCTGGATCAGGGCGGTGGCGATGACGGCGTGCCGGCCGGCCATGGTGATGTTGTCGACGAACGACTTGTCGACCTTGAGGATGTCGACCGGCACGGTTTGTAGCAGGCCGAGCGACGAGTGGCCGGTGCCGAAGTCGTCGAGCGCGATCGAGACGCCCAGCTCGTTCAGCTCGTTGAGCGCCTGCACCGCGTGGCTGCCGCCGAAGACCGCCGTCTCGGTGACCTCGAGGGTGAGCCGGTCGGCCGCCAGTCCGGTCTGCGCGAGCGTCGCCGAGACGACGCGGGAGAAGCCGGGCTGGGCGAGCTGGCGGGCCGAGACGTTGACGCTCATCTTGTACGGCGCGTGTTCGCCCAGCTCGGTGTGCCAGGCGACGGCCTGTTCGCACGCCGTGCGCAGGATCCAGTCGCCGAGCTCGACGATGAGCCCGTTGCGCTCGGCCGCCGGGATGAACTGGTCCGGCGGGACGAACCCGCGGGTGGGATGCTCCCAGCGGACCAGGGCCTCCACCCCCCGGATCCGGCCGTGCGGCAGCTCGACGATCGGCTGGTAGACCATCCGGAACTGGCCGGCGTCGAGCGCTACGCGCAGCTCGGCGCCGATGCGCGCCTGCTCGTCCGCCTCCTCGTCGAGATTCTCCGCGTAGCGGAAGTAGCCGTTGCCGGAACCCTTGGCCACGTACATCGCCACGTCGGCGCGGCGCAGCACCTCGAACGGGTTGGTGGTGCCGGCGCCGTCGGTGACCCCGATGCTGGCGTTGACCAGCAGCTCGTGATCCTCCACGCGGATCGGGGTGCGCAGCGTCTCGGACAGCCGGGCGACGGTGAGGTCGGCCGGCGCGTCCGTCGCACCCGGCATCATGATCGCGAACTCGTCGCCGCCCATGCGCGCCACGAGCACGTCGTCCTCCAGGGCCGTGACCAGGCGGCCGGCGAGGACCGTGAGAAGCTGGTCGCCGACGGCGTGGCCGAGCCGGTCGTTGACGCCCTTGAAGTCGTCCAGGTCGAGCAGCGCGACCTGCACCGGGCCCTCGCCCAGCGCCGAGCGCAGCACCTGCTCGAGGCGCCGCCGGTTGGCGAGGCCGGTCAGGTCGTCCTCCATCGCGAGGTCCGCGAGCTGGTCCGCCTGCCGCTGCACCTGTGCGACGAAACCGCCCATCCGGAACACGACGA
The DNA here is from genome assembly GCF_014205335.1 of Amorphoplanes digitatis. Lineage (NCBI taxonomy): Bacteria > Bacillati > Actinomycetota > Actinomycetes > Micromonosporales > Micromonosporaceae > Actinoplanes > Actinoplanes digitatis. The sequence continues at coordinate 3,386,714 of NZ_JACHNH010000001.1, forward strand.
GCAGGAACAGGACGACGGCGGCGGCCGCGATCGCCACGCGGTCGATGTTGTCGCCGCCGATGCCGGGCACGAACAGCAGCGCGGGCGCCAGCAGCGAGCTGACGGCGAGCGTGGCCAGGCGCGACCGGCCGACCCGGGAGTCGCCCGGATGCGGCGACGCCACCCCGGTCGACCGCATCGACGGGTGCAGGGCGGCGGCGCCCCACGCCACGTACGAGAGCAGGAAGGCGGCGTTGAGCAGGTTGCTCTCGTCGTTCTCGGAATAGAGCGAGACCAGCGAGTAGCCCACGTCGCCGACCAGCAGGAACAGGCCGGCCAGGCCCAGCAGATGTGCGCTGACCGTGCGGCGCCCGGCGGAGGTGTACAGGCGGGCCAGCATCGCCAGCAGCAGGACGTCGGCCGCGGGATAGGCCACGCTGATGCCCCGCTCGAGCGCCGAGGCGGTCGAGTCGGCGGCGACCGGGTGCATGACGAACACCCAGAACACCAGGCCGAGCCCGGTGCCGACGACGGCGGCGTCGACCAGGCCGGCGAGATCGCGGCTGGCGCGCACCCGCACCAGCAGGAGCAGGCCGATCACCAGCATCGGGTACGCGACCAGGTAGAAGACGTCGGCGAACGACGGGTACGGCTCCTCGTGGCGGGCGAAGACGTAGTACTCCCAGACCAGGTCACCGACGACCCAGGTGATCTGCCCGGCGGCGAACCAGTACCACATGGCCGGGCGCTCGGGCCGGTGCAGCCGCACGCCGAGCAGGATCGCGAGGCCGGACAGGAGCCCGACCAGGTTGTAGAGGAGGTTGGAGGCGAGGTCGTCCGGGGAGAGCAGGAAGTAGCCGACGGTCAGGGCCGAGCCCGCCACCAGCCAGATCCACCAGAGTCTGTTCTGCCGCACAGTGGGCAATCGACCGGGTACGGGCCCAACTGAGCCCTTCCACTTGTCAGGCGACGCCGGTCACCGCCGCACCGGGGTGGTCAGCGGTGACCTGCGTCACATGATTGTCAGGCCGGCATGGCCCGCTCCACGATCGCCGCGGTGTCCGCGCCCCGGGGCAGCGTGCCGAACGTGTGCCCCCAGTCGCCGCCGAGCCGGCTCGCACAGAACGCGTCCGCCACCGCCGCCGGCGCGTGCCGCACCAGCAGCGAGCCTTGCAGCACCACGGCCATCCGCTCCACGACGCGGCGGGCGTCGGTCTCCAGGTCCTCGCCGTCGCCGAGCAGCGCGGTCAGCCTCGCCGTTGCCGCGTCCAGGCGGGCGTCCGCGCCCGAGGCGGCGGCCACCTCGGCCCGGAACGCGTCCAGGCTGCCCGGGTCGCGGCGCATCGCGCGCAGCACGTCGAGGGCCTGCACGTTCCCGGAGCCCTCCCAGATCGAGTTCAGCGGCGCGTCGCGGTAGAGCCGCGGCAGGCCCGACTCCTCCACGTAGCCGTTGCCGCCCAGGCACTCCAGGGCCTCGCCGACCACCGCCGGCTGCCGCTTGCACACCCAGAACTTGCCGACCGCGATCGCCAGGCGGCCGAACGCGCGTTCCTGCGCGTCGCCGCGTACCCCCCGGTCGACCGCGCCCGCGAGACGCAGCGCGAGCGCCGTCGCGGCCTCGGACTCCACGGCCAGGTCGGCCAGGACGTTGCGCATCAGCGGCTTGCCGATCAGCGGGCCCCCGAACGCGGACCGGTGCCGGGCGTGATGCACCGCCTGCACCAGCGCGGCGCGCATCCCCGAGGCCGACCCGGTCACGCAGTCCAGCCGGGTCATCGAGACCATCTCGATGATCGTCCGCACGCCCTTGCCCTCGTCGCCGACCAGCCAGCCGACCGTGTCGTCGAACTCCGGCTCGCTGCTGGCGTTGCTGCGGTTGCCGAGCTTGTCCTTCAATCGCTGGATGCGGAACGTGTTGCGCTCACCGTCGGGCAGCACCCGCGGTACCAAGAAACAGGAGAGCCCGGCCGGCGCCTGCGCCAGCACCAGGAACAGGTCGCACATCGGCGCGCTGGTGAACCACTTGTGGCCGCGCAGCCGGTAGGTGCCGTCCGCGGCCGGCGTCGCGGTGGTGGAATTGGCCCGGACGTCGGAGCCGCCCTGCTTCTCCGTCATGCCCATGCCGGCCAGCAGGCCCCGCTTGGCGGCGGGCGCGCGCAGGCCGGGATCGTAGGCGCGGGAGGTCAGCAGCGGCTCGTAGACGGCGGCCAGCTCCGGCGCGTTGCGCAGGGCCGGCACGACCGCGTACGTCATCGAGATCGGGCAGGAGTGGCCGGCCTCGACCTGGCTCCAGGTGAACATCCCGGCGGCGCGGGCGACATGCGCGCCGGCCCGCCGGTCCGCCCACGGCGCCGCGGCCAGGCCCTCGCCGACTGCCACCTCCATGAGCCGGTGCCAGGCGGGGTGGAACTCGACCTCGTCGACGCGGTGGCCGTAGCGGTCGTGGGTGACCAGGCGCGGCTCGTGCCGGTTGGCCTCCTCGGCCCAGCGCTGCGGCTCGGAGCCGCCGCCGAACTTGCCGAGCCGGTGCAGGTCGTCGGTCGCCCAGCCGGCGCCCTCGCGGGCGACCCCTTCGAGCAGGGCGGCGTCGGCGGCGATGTCGTGGCCGACCAGCGGCGGCGGCTGGTTGACGACGTCATGGGTAGCGGGAGACATGCGCACAATCTATGGCCCGCGGCCGGCTCAGGACACCGGCGGGGACCAGGTCGCGGCCATCGCGGCGATGCGGTCGGCGACCCCGTCCGGGTCGACCACCTGATGCAGGTGCCGGCCGGTCATCCGCTCGACGGCCCACCCGCGCGCGGCGGCCTCGTTCGCCACCTCCTCGTACGGCGGGCCGAACAGCAGGTAGCCGCACGGCTGGCCGTCCCATCCGCCGGGAACGGGGATCTGCTGCTCGTAGTAGCTCAGCGGCAGCCGCGGCAGCTCTGCCTCGACGGCCTCGCGGGTGGCCCGGTCGGCGAACATCGGGGCGATCTCGGCTTCGTCATACCAGCTCGTCCACGGCGGCAGGACGCCGTCCTCGGCGATCTTCCGCAGGAATTCCTGGTCCTCTGGCCTGGAAACCGGGGTGGGGCCCTGCCGTGCGGGCAGCGCGGCGTCCACGAAGAGGCACCCGGCTACCGGCCTGGTCAGCGCGGCGACGATGACCGGGACGAACAGGCCGGCATTGCTGTGCGCGACGAGCACGACCGGGCGGCCGGGTGCGAGCTCGGCGATCCGTTCGGTGACCAGTTCGGTGACCCTTGGCCAGAACGGTGGCGCGGACCGGGCGACGTTGAGCAGGGAGGGCACCACGACGGTGGCGCCGTGCGCGGTGAGGCGGTCGGCGACCGGTCCCCACGTGGCGGGGCCGACGGACGGGCTGTGTACGAGAACAAAGGCGGCGTCCATGACGCACACGTTCCCGGAAAGCTCGGGTTGTCGCCAGGCGGACACGTCACGCCGTCAGCGAAAACGGGGGGCTAGTTCGGGTGGGCGGGATTCTGAGGTGGGGGATTCGGTTGCGGTGGACGGGTGGGGCCGGGGGTGACCACGCACGGCTTTTTGGACCATTTCTATGCTCGTGCGTGGTCACCCCCGGCCCCACCCTCGCGTGGGAGTCTGTCGCGCCAGGGTCTCGGTTGCTCGCCGCTGGGTGCTGGTTTGGCTTTCGTGTGCACCTTGCGGTGAGGGGTCTGGCTGCCGCGCTGTGGGCGCGGCAGGGAATTTGGTCGGGCTGGCCGGCCTAGGTGGTGGGTCACGCGGCGCACCTCGCCGGTCGCGGCCCGCGACCGAACAGCCCACGAAGCAGCCGACTCAGAATCCCGACCAAGAGACCTCGACCTCCCGTTTCGCTGACGGCGTGACGTGTCCGCCTGGCGACAACCCGCGGTTTCCGGGGGCGTCATGGACGCCCGGCCCTCGGATACCCAAGGGCCGGCGTCGCGGTGTGGGTGACCGGCGAGGTGCGTCGCGTGACCCACCACCCACGCTGGCCAGCCCGACCGAAATCCCCGCCGCGCCCACAGCCCGGCAGCCAGACCTCCCACCGCAAGGTGCAAACCAAAGCCCCACCAGGCACCCACCGGTGAGCAACCGAGACCCTGGCGCGACAGACTCCCATGCAAGGGTGGGGCCGGGGGTGACCACGCACGAGCATAGAAACGGTCCAAAGAGCCGTGCGTGGTCACCCCCGGCCCCACCCGTCCACCGCAACCGAATCCCACCCACACCCGCAGACGACGACGCCCGGCCCTCGCGTGCCGAGGGCCGGGCGTTGTTCGTGTGGGTGTGTCAGCTGTCCTGGAGGTTTCGGTCGGCGAGCAGCTGCGCGCGCTGGGGCCAGGTCGGCAGGCTCGCCGACGAGCGGATCCCGGCCGCCGCGATCGCGGCCCGGAGGGCGGCCTCGTCGCTGGCGGCGAGCTGGGAGTAGGTGGTGATGCCGGCGCTCTGCAGCGCGCTCGCCATCTTCGGGCCGATGCCCTCGATGCGGGTGAGGTCGTCGGGGGTCGCGGCCTCGGGGGTCCGTTGTGCCGGCACCGTCTCCGCCCGGGCCTCGACCGGCGCGTCGGCGATCGGCAGCGTGGCCACGGCGGCGGGTTCGGCCTCGACGACTACGGGTGCCGGCTCGGCTGCGACGGGCTCGGCCTCGACTACTACGGGCTCGGCTACGACGGGCTCGGCTACGACGGCGACGGGCTCGGCTACGACGGGCTCGGCTACGACGGCGACGGGCTCGGTTTCCGCGGCGACAGGCTCGGCTTCCACGGCGACAGGCTCGGTCTCTGCGGCGGCGGGTGCCGGCTCCGTGGCGAGGTTGCCGGCGAAGCCGTTCTGCTCGCGGGTGGCGAGCAGGCGGGCCTGAGCCGGCCACGTCGCCAGGTTCGGGGCGGAGCGCAGGCCGGCCGACTTGATCGTGGAGCGCAGGGTTTCGACGTCGGTGTCGCCGAGCTTGCGGAAGGTGGTGATGCCGGCGGCGGCCAGGGCGGCGGCCGCCTTCGGGCCGACGCCCTCGATGAGGACGAGCTTGTCCGGGGCGGTGACCTGCGCGGCAACCGGCTCGGCAACGACGACCGGCTCGGGCTCGGCGATGGGCTCCGGTTCCGTCACGGGCTCGGCAACGGCCACCGGCTCGGGCTCCGCGACGGGCTCGGGCGCCGCGATGGGCTCGGCAACGGCGACGGGCTCGGGTTCCGCGACCGGCTCCGGCTCTGCGGCAGGCTCGGCAGCCACGACGGGCTCGGCGGCGGCGACGGGCTCCGGGTCCGCGACGGGCTCGGCGGCGGCGACGGGCTCCGGGTCTGCGACGGGCTCGGCGGCCGCGACGGGCTCGGCCTCGGCGACGGGCTTGGGCTCGGCGGCGGGCTCGGTGGGAGAGGTCGCGACGTCGGCCGGCGACTGCGCGGAGCGGCGGGCGAGGATGCGACCCCGGACCAGCCAGCCCACGAGCAGGAGCACGAGCAGTGCGGCAACTATGGAAAGGAGCGATGCCACGGCATGGCCTCCGAAGACAGGGATCGAGATGTAGCGCGCAGCTTTGCACATCTCGATACCGCACCCACCACGGCGTGCCGTATTCGTGACCCCGAGCGGGTGAATTCGCCCGTCTGGTCAGGTGTGCGGCCGGAGCAGGGTGATCCGGTTCGCGCCGAGTTCGGTGACGTACAGGTTTCCGGTCGCGGTGTCCTGGGTGACGTCGAGCGGCTGGCTGAAGCCGGTCAGGCCGTCGAGGCCGGTGGTGCGGTTGGTCAGTGTGCCGTTCGGGGCGACGTCGAACGTCTCGATGTCCTGTCCCGCCGAGTAGCGGACCACGAGTAGCTTGCCGTCCAGGGCGCCGCCGCGGTACTCGATGGCGCCGTCGGCCGAGGCGTGCAGGCCCGCGTCGTAGGTGCCGGCCAGGTCGAAGGCGGGGTCCGGCAGCGTGCCGACGGGGTACGCGCCGACCTGGAACGCGTCGGTGCCCGCGGTCGGGTTGCCGCCGGCCAGCACCCACTCGCAGCGCAGCGGATTCGGGTGGCCGTAGTAGCGGCCCGGCTTCACGTCGAACACGTAGTCGGTCTCGGCGGTGGGCACATTGGTCAGCGCCGGCACGGCCGGCCCGGTGTAGCCGCGGCGGGCGCACGACGCGGGCAGCGGGGTGGGGGTGGCGGGGGTGTTGCCGCCCGCGGCCGAGCCGTTGGTGGGTGCGTACAGGTGGCCGTTGCGGTGCCAGACCAGGTCGAAGGCGTTGCGGACGCCGGTCGCGTAGAGGGTCAGGGGTGCGCCGGCGGCGTACGGGTCGTAGGCGCCGCCGTCGGCGGTCCGCACGTCGATCGGCGTACCGGTGAAGGCCGCCGGGTCGAGTCGCAGCACCGCCGCGCTGAGCAGCTGCTCGGGCCGGTTTCCCCAGGTGGAGTCGGCGGCGCCCATCGCGTTGTTGGCGCCCTGCGAGACGTAGAGCGCGCCGTCGGGTCCGAAGGCGAGCGAGTTCGTCTCGTGGTCCTTGACCGAGCGTGGCAGGTTGATCACGATTGGCGTGTAGGTGCCCAGGTCCGTGCCGCTGAGCCGGCCGATGCGGCCCGACCAGTCCGGCACGTTCAGCGGCCCGACGTACTCGTAGTTGTCGGTCACCCAGAGGTTGCCCGCGGGGTCGAAGGCCATGCCGATCACCGTGCGGGCCGGAGCGCCGGGCAGGCCCAGCGCCGCCGCGTTGTCGCGTACCGCGGTGATGGTCGTCGCCGTGCCGAGAGTGCCGTCGGGGTTGATCGCGAAGCGCAGGATGCGCCCGTCGAGGGTGCCCGCGTAGAGACGGCCGTCGGGGCCCTTGACCACCGTCGTGAAGGGTGCGCCGGTGGCGACGCCGACGACCTTGTCGAAACCGGGGCCGCCGGGACCGGTGCCGGCCCCGGTCGTGAAGACGATCGAGTACGGGGTGAAGGCGCGCCCGCTCACGTCGCGCACCCCTGAGGTCAGGGTGAAGCGGTACGCGGTGTTCGCCGCCAGCGGGGAGGTGGGTGAGAGGTTGACGACGTCGCCGCCGCCGCTGGTGATCGTGGTGGCGGGCACCGTCGCGCCGTCGGTGACCCGGGTCAGCGTCACGGTCGAGCCGGTCAGCGTCGCCTGGTCGACGCCGCCGTTGGGTAGCACCAGGTCCTCGACCACGCTGGTGGTCGGCGGCACGCCGGTGGCGCCGTTCGCGGGGGTGCTGGTCCGTACCCCGGGCAGGGCGCCGGCGGCCGGGACGCTGGCCACGTCCACGTAGTTGAACTTGGTGTTGGTGCCGCCGGTCGCGCTGAGCGTGAGCCGTCCGTCGGCGACCGTGACCGTCCGCGTCGCGGTCGCGTGCCTGGTGGACACGGTCGGCGCGAAGGCGGCGACGGCGTTCTGGTCCTCGATGCCGAGCCAGTGCACGCTGTCGAGCGCGGTGCCGGCGTCGCCGACCGCCGCCGTCACCGTGTAGGTGCCGTTCGGCACGGCCGCCTCCCAGGAGCCGGGCGTGGTCACGCCGGCCGAGCCGGCGGGCAGCTGGGCGTGCATCAGCGTGGCGAGCCGCACGTCGGCCTGCCCGGCCGCCGGGTTCCGGTTGCGGCCGTTGCCGGCGAGGCTCAGCGGCGTCGTCGTGCCCGGCTGCACCCAGCCGTATCCGCGGGCGGCCGCGAACGCGTCGCCGGAGTCGCGCACGTAGCCGGCCGGCGGCGCGGTGGCGGCGTCGGAGAAGTTCACCCGCAGGGTGAAGGCCGCCGGGGTCGCGGTGACTGTCGCGGACCGCGCGGACTCCGTGCCCGCGGTGTCCACCGCGGTGACGGCGTAGCCGTACGCGGTCCCGTTGGCGACCGCGGTGTCCAGCCACGACGGCCGGGCCAGCGGCGCCGGGCCGGAGGCGAGCGCGCCGCCCCGGTAGACGCGGTAGCCGGCGAGGTCGGCCGCGGCCGACGCCGTCCAGGCGAGCGCGACCTGCGAGTCACCGGGCGTCGCGGTCAGGCCGGCCGGCGTCGCGGGCGGCCCGACCCGGGCGATCTCCACATAGTTCAGCTTGGTGTTGGTGCCGCCGACCGCGTCGAGGGTCAGCCGGCCGTCGCTGACCGGCACGGTCGCGGTGGCGGTGCGGAACTCGGCCGCGGCGGTCGAGACGAACCCGGAGACCACGGCGACGCCCTCTGCCCGGATCGTGTGCGAGCTGTCGTACGGGGCCCGGTCGCCGACCGCGACGGTCACCTGGTAGGTGCCGGCCGGCACCGCGTACTCCCAGGCGCCCGGCGTCGCCACGCCGGCGGTGCCGCCGACGTCGCCGTACTGGAGGTGGATGAGGGTGTTGAGCCGCGGGTCGATGCCGGCCCGCGCGCGGTCGCGGGTGTTGCGGGTCAGGTCCAGCGGGTCGTGGGTGCCGGCGACCACCCAGCCGGACCCGCGCGCCGCGTCGAACGCCAGGCCCGTGTCGGCGGTGTACCCGGCCGGCACCGTCGACGCCGCGGGCTGGAAGTTGATCTTCGCGACGGGTGTCACGGCGGCGCGCGCGGGCGCCACCGCGGCGAACGGCGCGGCCAGCGCGGCCAGTGCGGCCAGCGCCACGATCCACAGACGACGATGCACGGCGATCCCCCAGACCGGCCCTCACCGGACCGGTGTCACGCTCGCACGATCATGGCCCTGTGGAATCTGTCAGGAATCCGTCGAAGTCATATCCGCAGCTCAGGCCGGGAGGCGTTTGGTCCGTGCCCGATCACTGCGCGGGAACACCGAGACCTGGCCAAATGCGTGGATCAGCGGTGCCGCCGGGCGATCGCGTACAGATCGCGGGCCGGGCCGATGAGCTGGTCGCCGGCCGGCCAGACCGCGCGCAGGTGCCGCTGCATCGGCATCGCCGTCGGCACCGCGACCAGCGTGCCGGCGGCCAGGTCGGCGGTGACGGCCAGCGAACTGAGCACCGCCGCGCCGCTGCCCGCCGCGACCGCGTGCTTGATCGCCGTCGTCGACGACAGCTCCAACAGCGGTGCCTCCGCCGTCAGCGGCCGTAGCGACTCCTCGAACGCGCGCCGGGTGCCCGAGCCCGCCTCCCGCGACACCAGCGGGGTCGCGGCCAGCTCGGCCGCGGTGACGCCGCGCCGCCGCCTCGACCAGGGATGACCCGGCGCAACGACGACCACCAGCCGGTCGGCGGCGACGGCCTCGGCGTGCAGCCCGGCCGGCACGTCCGGGCCCTCGACGAAGCCCAGCTCCACCTCGCCCGCGAGGACCGCCGCGGCCACCTCGGCGGAGTTCGCCGCCCGCAGCGTCACGCTCAGCCCGGGATGCCCGGACCGCAGCGCGACCAGCCACGCGGGCAGCAGATACTCCGCGACGGTCTGGCTGGCGGCCACCGCGAGCCGGCTCTCGTGGCTGGTGCGCAGCGCGGCGGCGCCGGCGGCCAGGGCGTCGGCCGCGTCGACGGCCGCCCGCGCCCAGTCGGCGACCAGGGCGCCGGTGCCGGTCAGGGTCGAGCCGCGCGGCGAACGGTGCAGCAGGGTCAGCCCGAGCCGGCGTTCCAGCTCACGCAGGCGGGCGCTGGCGGCCGGCTGGGAGATGCGGTGCGCGGCCGCCGCCCGGCCGACACTGCCCAGCCGGGCGACGCTGAGCAGCAGGTCGAACGGGGTGAGGTCGGTGACCTGCGGCGGCAGAGGCATAACCGCAGCCTATGACGCATGAGGGTCGCGACGGGTACCGGGGCGGCGCGGGCGGCCGGAGAGTGGTGACCATGACCGCCCTGCTGGAGCGACCGCCCCGTACCGCGCCCACGATCGTGTTCGGCCCGAACTGGTTCGCCTCCGTGATGGGCACCGGCATCCTCGCCACGGCCGCCGCCGCCCTGCCGGTGCACGTGCCGGGGCTGCGCATCCTGGCCACCCTCGGGTGGGCCCTCGCGGCGGCGCTGCTGGCCGTCCTGGTGGTCGCGGCCGTCCGGCACGCGAGGACGTACGCCGACGACCCGGTCCTGTCGCAGTTCTGGGGAGCGCCGCCGATGGCGCTGATGACCGTCGGCGCCGGCACCCTGCTGGTCGGCCGGGACTGGCTCGGCGAACCCGTCGCCGTCGCCGTCGACCTCGTGCTCTGGACCGTGGGTACGGTGCTCGGCCTGGCCGTCGCCGTCGCCGTCCCGTACCGGATGATGACCCGGCACCGCGCCGGGCCGGACGCGGCCTTCGGCGGCTGGCTCATGCCGGTGGTCTCGCCGATGGTCTCCGCCGCCGGCGGCGCGCTGCTCGTCCCGCATGTCGCGGCCCGCGCCGAGCTGCTGCTCGCCTGCTACGCGATGTTCGGGGTCAGCCTGTTCGCGGCGATCCTGGTGATCGGCCAGATCTGGGGCCGGCTGATGCTGCACGGCGCCGGTCCCGCCCGGCTGGTGCCGACGCTGTGGATCGTGCTCGGCCCGCTCGGCCAGTCGGTCACCGCCGCACACCTGCTCGGGCGTGCCGCGCAGGGGGTGCTGCCCGAGCCGTACGCGAACGGCGCCCAGCTTGCCGCGGTGCTCTACGGCGTACCCACGCTGGGTTTCGCCCTGTTCTGGGCGGCGCTGGCCGGCGCGATCACCGCGCGGACCGCCCGGGCCGGCCTGCCCTTCTCGCTGACCTGGTGGAGCTTCACGTTCCCGGTCGGCACGGTGGCCACCGGCGCGAGCGGCCTGGCCGTGCGCACCGGCTCGGTCCTGCTGACCGCCCTCGCCGTCCTGCTGTACGCCGGGCTGGTCGCCGCCTGGGCCGTCGTGGCCATCCGCACGCTGCGCGGCCTTGCGCGGGGCGACCTTCTGCAACCGGCGCCGCCCGCGATAGGGTCTGAGCAGGCCCGCGTCGAACAGTAGTGAGGGAGCCGGTTGGCTACGGACCTGCTCGCCGAGCTGGACGGCGCGCGCCGTTTGGCCGCCGCGAACGACCGGCCCGACCTTGCCGAGCGGCTGGACCGGGCCGTCGAGCGCCTGCGCGCCGACGACGTCGCGGTCGCCGTCGTCGGCGAGTTCAAGCAGGGCAAGAGCACGCTGGTCAACGCCCTGCTGCGCACCGACATCTGCCCGGTCGACGCCGACATCGTCACCGCGGTCCCGACCGTGCTGCGCTTCGGCACGCCGCCGTCGGTGACCCTCCAGATCCCCGCCGAGGACGGCACCGTGAACCCGGTCGGCGTGCCGTTCGGCGACCTGCGCCGGCACGTCACCGAGGGCGCGCCCGTCGCCGAGGGCGAGGCCGCGCCGCGCAGCGTCGAGGTGCGCCTGGACCGGCGGCTGCTCGGCGCCGGGCTGTCCTTCATCGACACACCCGGCGTCGGCGGCCTCGACTCCGCGCAGGGCAACCTCACCCTCGCCGCGCTGGCCACGGCCGGCGCGGCGCTCTTCGTGACCGACGCGTCGCAGGAGCTGACCGCGCCCGAGGTCGACTTCCTGCGCCGCACGCTGGACCGCTGCCCGAACGTCTGCTGCGTCGTCACCAAGACCGACCTGCACGGCGAGTGGCGGCGCATCGTCGAGCTCAACGCCGGCCACCTCGCCAAGCAGGGCCTCGACGTGCCGATCATCGCCGTCTCCTCGTTCCTGCGGCTGCGCGCGCAGGCCCGCGACAGCACCGAGCTCAACACCGAGTCCGGCTTCCCGCGCCTGGTCGAGCTGCTGCGCCGCGACGTACTCGGCGCGGCCCGGGAGGGCATGCGGGCCGCGGCGCGCGCCGAGCTGGCGTTCGTCGTCGGGCAGCTACGCGAGCGCGTGGCGGCCGAGCAGGCCGCGGCGGCGTCGCCCGCCGCGGCGGCCGCCATCACCGACCGGTACGCGGAGCGCCGGCGGCGCGCGCAGACCCTCGGCTCCTGGCAGACCGTGCTGGGCGACGGCATCCAGGACCTCACCGCGGACGTCGACCACGACCTGCGCGAACGCCTCCGGGGGCTGCTGCGCGGCGGCGAGGAGCTGCTCGACGAGTCCGACCCGCGCGACACCTGGCGCGACTTCCAGGCCTGGGCGGCCCGCGAGGCGACGGCCGCCGCCGTCGACAACCTGATGCTGCTCGTCACCCGCACCGAACAGCTCGCCCGCGACGTCGCGGAACGCTTCGACCTCGAGTACGACAGCCTCGACGTCGACCTGCCGTCACCGGAGCAGGGCCTGGGCAAGGTCGGCGAGCTGGACGTCAGCTTCCACAAGTCCGGCATGCAGCAGTTCCTCGGCGCGTTCACCGCGGCCCGGGTCACCTACGGCGGCTTCTACATGCTCGGCGCGCTCGGCGCCCTGTTCAACGTCGCCGTGGCCGCGCCGATCGGGCTGCTCGCGGGCATGACCCTGGGCCGCCGGCTGATCAAACAGGAGCGGGACCGGCAGATCCAGCAGCGGCGCCTACAGGCGAAGGCCGAGCTGCGCCGCTACGTCGACGACGTGTCCTTCCACGTCGGGCGGGACTCGCGCGAGGCGGTCCGGCGTACGCAGCGGTTCCTGCGCGACGAGTTCGGGGCCCGGGCCGCGGCGGTCGACCGCTCCAACGCCACGGCCGCGGCCGCCGTCCGCGAGACCGCCGCCCTGCCGGAGGCCGCCCGGCAGGAGCGGGCCCGCCAGCTCGCGTCCCTGCGCGGCGAACTGGACCGGCTCCGATGAGCGCCCCGGTGGGCCTGCTGCCCGAGGTCCGCGCGCTGCTCGACCGGGCCCTGGCGGAGACCGCCGACCCGGCCGTGCGCGCCGCCATCGCCGACGCCCGCCGGCGCCTCGACCAGCCGCTGCGCGTCGCCATCGCCGGCAAGGTCAAGGCCGGCAAGTCCACACTGCTCAACGCCCTGGTCGGCGAGGGCCTGGCGCCGACCGACGCGGGGGAGTGCACCCGGATCGTCACCTGGTACGCCGACGGCCCCACCTACGCGGTCACCGCGCACCTGACCGACGGCAGCACCGAGGCGCGCCCGTTCAACCGGGTCGACGGCGCCGTGCGGATCAGCCTCGGCCGCGCCGCCGAGCAGGTCGACCACCTCGAGGTGCGGGTACCCAGCGCCCGGCTGCGGCGGCACACCCTGATCGACACCCCCGGCATCGCGTCGCTCTCCACCGACGTCTCCCTGCGTACCATGGCGTTCCTCGACGCGGAGGGCGAGCGCGCCGCCAAGACCGACGCCGTCATCTACCTGCTGCGCCACATGCACGCCAGCGACGTCCGCTTCCTGGAGTCCTTCCACGGCGACGGCCTGTCCAGCGGCACCCCGGTCAACGCCGTCGGCGTGCTGTCGCGCGCCGACGAGATCGGCGGCGCCCGCCTCGACGCGATGGCGGCGGCCGCCCGGGTCGCCGAACGCTACGCCTCCGACGAGCGGCTGCGCCGGCTCTGCCCGGTCGTCGTCCCGGTCGCGGGCCTGCTCGGCGCGGCGGGCGCGACCCTGCGCGAGGACGAGTACCGGACCCTGGCCGCCGCGGCCGCCGAGCCCATGGCCGAGGTGGTGGAGCTGCTGCTCACCGCCGACCGGTTCGCCGCGTCGGCGCCCGAACGCCGCGAGGCACTGCAACGGCTCGGCCTGTTCGGAGTGCGGCTGTCCGTGCGGCTGATCCGCGAGGGCAAGGTGCACGACTCCGCCGACCTGGCCGCGGCGCTTACCGAACACAGCGGCATCGACCGCCTGCGCGAGGTCTTCGCGGCCCAGTTCGTCGGCCGCAGCGAGGTGCTGAAGTCCCGCTCGGCGCTGGCCGTGCTCGACGAGTTCCTGGCGCCCGGCTCGGCGCTGGCCGCGGAGGCCGAGCGGATCCGGGCCAGCGCACACGAGTTCGTCGAACTGCGCCTGCTTCACCTGGTCCGCTCCGGGCGGCTACCGGGCACCGACGAACAATTGGCCGAGATGGACCTGCTGCTCGGCGGCGCGGGCGGCGCCGCACACCACCGGCTCGGCCTGCCGGCGGACGCGCCGCCGACCCGGATCGCGGCGGCGGCCCGGGCCGCGCTGGCCCGGTGGCAGGGCGTGGCCGAGCACCCGTTCACCGCCCGGGAGCTGCGCACGGCGGCCCGCGCCGTGGCCCGCAGCTGCGAAGGCCTCCTCGCCGCGGTCTCCTAGTGTTCATGATCGTTGCTTGCCGCGGACGCGCTCCAGCATGGCGGTGTCGGACTCGAGGTCGGGGTGGCCGACCTGCCGGTCCAGCTCCACTGTCCGTTCCAGCTCGGCCAGCCGGATCACGTCGGCGAACCGCGACCGGACCAGCCACACACGACTGACCCGGTTGCCGACATCACTGGCGATCGCCGCGTCCCGGCCGGCCACCGCCAGGCGATGCACCTCCACCAGCCGCTCCGTCGACACCGTCACGACCCGGCTCGCTCCTGTTCCTGGCGGACGCGTTCCAGCACGGCCGCGTCGGACTCCAGGTCGGGGAGGCCGACCTGCTCGTCCAGCTCCACGACCAGCTCCAGCTCGGCGACGGCCCGGTCGAGCTCGCCCCGCTGGCGGTAGATCATGGCGATGTTGTACCGCGTGATCGCCTCGCCGGCCCGGTCACCGACCTCCCGCAGGATCGGCAGGGCCCGCCTGAAGTAGTCCAGCGCCTGCTGGTGGTCGCCCAGGCCGTTGTGCACGCCGCCGATGTTGTTCAATGTGGCGGCTTCACCGGCCCGGTCACCGACCTCCCGGCGAATCGGGAGAGCCTGCCCGTAGTAGCTCAGCGCCTGCTGGTGGTCGCCCAGCCCGTTGTGCACGCCGCCGATGTTGTTCAGCGTGACGGCTTCGCCGGCCCGGGCTCCGACCTCCCGCTGGATCGGCAGGGCCCGCCGGTAGTAGTTCAGCGCCTGCTGGTGGTCGCCCAGCCCGTGATAAACGCGGCCGATACTGGTCAACGTGGCGGCCACGTTCCCGTGGTCGTCGTCGGCCCGGTACAGCTCCAGCGCGCGATCGTAGGCGGCCAGCGCCTCCGCCGGGAGACCGGCGATGCGTTTGGCCCGCCCCAGGTCGAAGAAGGCGCCGGCGTCGTCACCAAGGGTCAGGGTCTGCTCGGCCAGCCGGATCACGTCGGCGTACTGCGACCGGACCAGCCACACCCGGCCGACCCGGTCACCCACATCGCTCGCGATTTCCGCCTCGTGGCCGGCCACCGCCAGGCGATGCACCTCCACCAGCTGCGCGATCGAGGTCATCATGACCTCGCCCGTTCCTGGCGTACGCGTTCCAGCGTGGCGGTGTCGGCCTCCAGGTCGGGGTGGCCGACCTGCCGGTCCAGCTCGACCACCTGTTCCAGCTCGGCGACGGCCCGGTCGAGCTCGCCCCACCGGTAGTGGATCATGGCGATGTTGTACCGCATGACGGCTTCACCGGCCCGGTTCCCGACCTCCCGCACGATGGGCAGGGCCTGCACGTAGTAGTCCAGTGCGCGCTGCTGGTCATCCAACCCGGCGTACACCTGGCCGATGTTGTTCAATGTGGCCGCTTCACCGTCCCGGTCGCCGATCTCCCGGCGGATCGGCAGGGTCTGCCCGAAGTAGTCCAGCGCCTGCTGCCACTCACCCAGCCTGGCGTACACGCCGCCGATGTTGTTCAGCGCGGTGGCCTCGCCGGCCCGGTCCCCGATCTCCCGCATGATCGGCAGGGCCTGTCCGTAGTAGTCCAGCGCCTGCCGCCGGTCACCCGACTCGATGTACACGCCGCCGATGTTGTTCAACGTGGAGGCTTCGCCGCCCCGGTCGCCGACCTCCCGCTGGATCGGCAGGGCCCGCTCGTAGTGGTCCAGCGCCTGCTGCCGGTCGCCCAGCCCGTGATGCACGAGGCCGACGTTGCTCAGCGTGGCTGCCTCGTTCCAGCGGTCGTGGTCCGTGCGGCACAGGCTCAGCGCACGGTCGTAGGCCGCCAGCGCCTCCATCGGGTAACCGGTGGCACGCTTGGCCCACCCCAGGTGGTAGAAGGCGGTGGCGTCGTCGCCCAGGGTAAGGGTCTGTTCGGTCAGCCTGATCACGTCGGGGAACCGTGACCGGGCCAGCCACGCCCGGCCGACCCGGTCACCCACATCACGAGCGATCCCGGCTTCGCGGCCGGCCACCGCCAGACGGTGTATCTCCACCATCCGCGCCGTCGAGGTCATCACGATCGCGCCCGTTCCTGGCGGACGCGCTCCAGCATGGCGGTGTCGGAGTCCAGATCGGGGTGGCCGACCTGCCGGTCCAGCTCCACCACCTGCTCCAGCTCGGCGACGGCCCGGTCGAGCTCGCCCCGCTGGCGGTAGGTCATGGCGATGTTGTACCGCGTGACGGCCTCGCCGGCCCGGTCGCCGACCTCCCGCAGGATCAGCAGGGACTGACCGTAGTAGCCCAGCGCCTGCCGCGGGTCGCCCAATTCGTTGTGCACACCGCCGATGTTGTTCAGCGTGGTGGCCTCGCCGGCCCGGTCGCCGACCTCCAGCTGGATCGGCAGGGCCAGCCGGTAGTAGTCCAGCGCCTGCTCCGGGTCGCCCAGCGTGTGGTAGGCGCTGCCGATGTTGTTCAACGTGATGGCCTCACCCGCACGATCCTCCACCTCCCGCTCGATCGGCAGGGACTGCCGGTAGTAGTCCAGCGCCCGCTGCCCGTCGCCGAGGCTGTCGTACACCTGGCCGATGTTGTTCAACGTGGAGGCTTCGCCGGCCCGGTCGCCGACCTCCCGCGCGATCAGCAGAGCCTGCCCGTGGTAGTCCAGGGCCTGTATCCGGTCGCCCAGTCCGCTGAGCACGTGGCCGATGCTGCTCAACGTGGCGGACTCGTTCTCGCGGTGGTGGTCGGCCCGATACAGATCCAGTGCGCGGTCGTAGGCGGCCAGCGCCTCCATCGGGAAACCGGTGACGCGCTTCGCCCACCCCAGGTAGTAGAGGGCGGTGGCGTCGTCGCCCAGGGCCAGGGTCTGTTCGGCCAGCCTGACCACGTCGGCGAATCGCGACCGGGCCAGCCACGCCCGGCCGACCCGGTCACCCACATCACGAGCGATTCCCGCGTCGCCGCCGGCCACCGCCAGACGATGTATCTCCACCAGGCGCGCCGTCGACGTCATGATCCGGCCTGTTCCCGGCGGAGGCGTTCCAGCGTGGCGGTGTCGGCCTCCAGGTCGGGGTGGCCGACCTGCCGGTCCAGCTCCACCACCCGCTCCAGCTCGGCGACGGCAAGGGCGAGCTCGCCCAGCTGGCGGTAGGTCACCGCGAGGTTGTATCGCGTGATCGTCTCACTGGCCCGGTCGCCGATCTCCCGCACGATGGGCAGCGCCTGGCCGTAATAGTCCAGCGCCCGCTGGAGATCGCCCATGTTGTCGTACACGAGGCCGATGTTGCTCAGCGTGGAGGCCTCGCCGGCCCGGTCGCCGACCTCGCGGCGGATCGGCAGGGCCTGGCCGAAGTAGTTCAGCGCCTGCTGCCGGTCGCCCAGTTCGTTGTGCGCGGTGCCGATGTTGTTCAGCGTGGTGGCCTCGCCGGCCCGGTCGCCGACCTCGCGCATGAGGGGCAGGGCCTGCCCGTAGTAGTCCAGCGCCCGCCGCGGCCGGCCCGACCTGTTGTGCACGAGGCCGATGTTGCTCAACGTGACCGCCTCGCCGCCCCGGTCACCGACCTCGCGGCGAATCCGCAGCGCCTGCCCGTAGTAGTCCAGGGCCTGCCGCGTGTCGCCCAACGCGTCGTGCACGCTGCCGATGTTGTTCAGCGTGGTGGCCTCGCCGGCCCGGTCACCGACCTCCCGCACGATCGGCAGGGCCTGACCGTAGTAGTTCAGCGCCTGCTGCCGGTCGCCCAGCCCGTCGTACACGAGGCCTATGCTGGTCAACGTGGCGGACTCGTTCCCGCGGTGGTGGCCGGCCCGGAACAGGTCCAGCGCGCGGTCGTAGGCGGCCAGCGCCTCCATCGGGAAACCGGTGATCCGCTTGGCCCAGCCCAGGTCGTACAGGGCGCCGGCGTCCTCACCCAGGGTCAGGGTCTGCTCGGCCAGCCGGACGACGTCGGCGAACCGCGACCGGGCCAGCCACACCCGGCCGACCAGGTCACCCACCACGCTCGCGATCTCCGCCTCGTGGCCGGCCACCGCCAGGCGATGCACCTCCACCAGCCGCGCCGTCGACGTCATGATCCGGCCTGTTCCCGGCGGAGGAGCTCCAGCATTGCGGTGTCGGCCTCGAGGTCGGGGTGGCCGACCTGCCGGTCCAGCTCGACGACCAGCTCCAGCTCGGCGACGGCCCGGTCGAGGTCGCCCAGCTGACGGTGGGTCAACGCGAGGTTGAACCGCGTGACGGCCTCACTGGCCCGATCGCCGATCTCACACAGGATCGGTAGGGCCTGCCGGTAGTAGTCCAGCGCCTGCTGCTGGTCGCCCGCGCTGTCGTACACGCTGCCGATGTTGTTCAGCGTGGTGGCTTCGCCGACCCGGTTACCGACCTCCCGCAGGATCGGCAGGGCCTGTCCGTAGTAGTCCAGCGCCCGCTGCCGGTCGCCCAGCCCGTGCTGCACGAGGCCGATGTTGTTCAGCGTGGCGGCCTCGCCGGCCCGGTCGCCGACCTCCCGGCGGATCGGCAGGGCCTGTCCGTAGTAGTCCAGCGCCTGCTGCCGGTCTCCCAACCCGTTGTACGCCTGGCCGATGTTGTTCAGCGTGGTGGCCTCGCCGGCCCGGTCACCGACCTCCCGCACGATCAGCAGCGCCTGTCCGTAGTAGTCGAGCGCCCGCTGCCGGTCGCCCAACCCGGCGTGGACGTTGCCGATGTTGCTCAACGTCGCGGATTCACTCCCGCGGTTGCGGCTCGCCCGGTACAGGCCCAGTGCGCGGTCGTAGGCGGCCAGCGCGTCCACCGGGGAACCGGTGGCGCGTCTGCCCCACCCCAGGTGGTACAGGGCGTCGGCGTCCTCGCCCAAGGTCAGGGTCTGCTCGGCCAGCCGGATCACATCGGCGAACCGCGACCGGACCAGCCACACCCGGCCGACCCGGTCACCCACGTCACGCGCGACCGCGGCGTCGCGGCCGGCGACCGCCAGGCGGTGCACCTCCACCAACCGCGCCGTCGACGTCACGATCCGGCCCGTTCCTGGCGTACGCGTTCCAGCATGGCGGTGTCGGCCTCCAGGTCGGGGTGGCTTACCTGCCGGTCCAGCTCCACCACCAGCTCCAGCTCGGCGACGGTCCGGTCGAGCTGGCCCAGCTGGTGGTAGATCACCGCGAGGTTGTACCGCGTGATCGCCTCGCCGGCCCGGTCACCGATCTCCCGCACGATCGGCAGCGCCTGCCAGTAATAGTTCAGCGCCTGCTGCTGGTCGCCCAGCCCGTCGTACACCAGGCCGATGTTGTTCAACGTGGCGGCCTCGCCGGCCCGGTCGCCGACCTCCCGGCGGATCGGCAGCGCCTGGCCGTAGTAGTCCAGCGCCTGCTGGTGGTCGCCCAGCCCGTTGTGCACGCTGCCGATGTTGTTCAGCGTGGTGGCCTCGCCGGCCCGGTCACCGACCTCCCGCTGGATCGGCAGGACCTGCCGGAAGTAGTCCAGCGCCTGCTGCCGGTCGCCCAGCCCGTTGGACACGAGGCCGATGTTGTTCAACGTGACGGCCTCGCCGGCCCGGTCGCCGACCTCCCGGCGGATCGGCAGGGCCTGCTCGTAATACTCCAGGGCCAGCTGCCGGTCGCCCAATCCATCGTGTACGAGGCCGATGTTGTTCAAGGTGGCGGCCTCGTTCCAGCGGTTGCGGCTCGCCCGGTACAGGACCAGTGCGCGGTCGTAGGCGGCCAGCGCCTCCATCGGGAAACCGGTGACCTGCTTGGCCCACCCCAGGTGGTAGATGGCCGTGGCGTCCTCGCCCAGGGTCAGGGTCTGCTCGGCCAGCCGGATCACATCGGCGAACCGCGACCGTCCCAACCACACACGACAGACCCGGCGCCCCACATCACCCGCGATCCCGGCCTCGCGGCCGGCCACCGCCAGGCGATGCACCTCCACCAGCCGGGCCGCCGACGTCATCGCCGCGGCTCAGTGCCCGGTGCCGGCGGTAGCGGCCGGAATCCCGATCGAGGCAGTCGCCATGTCTCATCCCTCCAATGAGAGCCACGACTGTATCCCGCGCAACGCGATCCCCACTCCCGGCTGTCCCGCCCGGCAAGAGTGAACGAACGACAATCCGACCGGTCCCTCCGGGCCGGTCCGCCCCGAGGGCTGGTCGACTATGGTCACGAGCCTGGAACGGCCGAGGGGGTAGGCGTGTCCGCACCAGCCTGGGCGCTCGTGCTCGAAGCATCCCGAAATCTGGCTTCGCGCCGGGGCGAGTTCTCCCGCGACGAGTTGATGTCCGAGATTCGGCGACTGGATCCGAGCCGCCGACCCGACTCCGTCGGTCCCGTCATTCAGGGAATGACCCGAAACGCCCCTGGCGGCGTATCCAGTGTCTGTGGCATGAAGACCAAGACCGCGACGCCGGCTCCCGCACGTCAGCTCTACTGCTCGCCGTTGTTCGATCGCCGCCGAAGGTACGCCGAGCAGCGGGGGCTCAGCTGGTACGTCCTCAGCGCCGAGCATGGTCTCGTAGCGCCCGACACGTTGCTCGAGCCATACGATGTGGATCTTTCTGAACAGACGAATCAGTACCGCGGCGCATGGGCGCAGTGGGTGGTCGCCAAACTGCGCCAGATCGACGGTGATCTTGCCGGGCGTCGCGTCGAGATACACGCCGGCGATGCGTACGCCACCACCCTCGTGCCGCTGCTGTCCGCTGCCGGGGCGGACGTGCGGCGGCCGCTGGCCCGGTTGTCGATGGGACGCCAACTCGCCTGGTACGACGACGTCAACAAGCCCGACGCGGCGGCGCCGTTCGCTGAACTCACCATCCTCGACGGTCCGCACTCCCTGCCGCCGTTCTCGCATCGCTGGCCGGACGGCCCGGAGGAATTCGACGGCGGGGCGGCGCTGGTCGTGCAGAACGGTGTCAGCCGGCACCACATCAGGATCGGTACCGGCGTACGCGCGGCGTACGGCCGCGACCGGCGGCGGATGGTGGTGTGGGTCGACGGCCGGCCCGTGGCGGGAGGATTCGGCACCGACGACCATGCGCACACCCGCCGCTTGGCGAGCACGGTGAAGGACGCCGACGGCCGGCCGCTCGGGCCGGCTGATCCGCTTCCGGTGCACTACCTGGGCTTCCCCCTGGTGCGGCTCGCCGACGTGGTCACCGGACCGGGCCCGCGCGACGCGATGGCGGTCCACCTGCCCGAGGCGGATACGGCGGCGTGGGCCGCGTACGCCGTCGCCCGGCTGCGGACCTCGCAGTCCGATGTGCCGGCCACCGCCCGCCGCCGGACGCCGGGGCCGACGTCAAGGGGCCGACGGCGGTGGTGGGGCAACTCCTGGCGTACGGGCGCCGGCACGCCGAAGAACAGGCGGGAAAGCCCGTCCGGTACACGCCCCACGCGGCTGCCAACGCGCTGGTGCTCGGAGACCCGTTCGCCTTCCTTCTCGCGGTCATCTTCGACCAGGGAATCCCCGCCGAGCGGGCCTGGCGGGCACCGTACGATCTGCGGCAACGGCTGGGACATCTCGACCCGGCGACGATCGCCGCCGACCCGGGCGCGGTCGCCGATGCGGTGGCGCGGGCTCCGGCGCTGCACCGGTACGTGAACACGGTCCCGAACTGGCTCGTCGCCGCGGGCCGCACGGTATGCGCCGAGTACCACGGACAGGCGGCCACCTCCTCCGCACCAGGCTCGCGCGGTATGACGATCCGGGGCACATCCTCGACGTGGCGCGCTCCCTGCACCCGGATCGGCCGGGAGCTCTCGACTTCCCCGCGTGGTTGATCGGCCGTCGTTGGTGCGGACCCGGCCTGCCCGAGTGCCCGTCGTGCCCCCTGAACGAGGTGTGTCCGCGTGATGTGCCGCGAGCCGCAACGGTCAACGGGGCCTGAACCGTCGGCGACGGCGCACCGCCGAAGGAACCTCAGGACCAGCAGGGGTGGCCCTCGCGGGCGTCGCCCTGGGTGAGGGTCTCCTCGTCGGTGCCGTCCGACTTGATGATGGTGATCTTCGGCTTCTCCAGCACGCCGCGGGTGAACGCCAGCCACCCGGTGTTGCCCGGTGCCCAGGACGGGTCCATCTCCCGTTCGGGGTCGGAGGTCAGCTCCCGGGCGTTCTTGCCGTCGCTGCCGACCAGCCAGATGTCGGAGATGCCGGGGCCGGTGCCGTGGGTGTAGGCGATCGTCGTGCCGTCCGGTGACCACGCCGGGTCGTACGCGGGGCCCTGGTCGCCCTTGGTGATCTGTTTGCCGGGCTCCTGGGGGTCCTTGACCGTCAGCAGGTAGATCTGTCGTTCGCCGTCGATCTCGGCCCAGTAGGCGATCGTCTTGCCGTCGGGGGACCAGGCGGGGTCGTCCTTGACGATGTCCGACGAGGTGAGCTGGGTCGGGTCGGACTCGCCGATCTTGAGGACGAAGATCTGCGCCTTGCCGTCGACCTTGCGCATGAACGCGAGCTTGGTGCCGTCGGCGGACCAGGTGGTGCGGCCGCCGGTGACGTCGTCGATCACCTTCTTGGCGTTGCCGCCGTCGGCGTCCATCACCCAGATCTCGTTGTTGTCCGCGGACACCCGGCGGGTCAGGGCGATCTTCTTGCGGTCCCGGGACCATTCGGGCAGCACGTCGGCGCCGTTGTCGGAGATCAGCGTGCGCTCCGGGCTGCCCGGGGTGAGCAGCTTGATGGCGGTCGTGCCCTTCGGCCAGTCGTCGCCGGTGTCGACGCGGATGAGCATGGTGTCCGTCGGGTACGGCGGCGGGGCGGCCGACGGTGAGGCCGGTGGCTGGGCGGCGGTGTCGTCCTTGCCGGCGTCGTCGCCGCGGTTGAGGGCGATCACGACCGCCGTGGTTCCGGCGATGACGGCGAGGGTCAGCGCGCCGGCCATGATCAGGAGGCGGGCGTTGCGCCTGGGCGGCTCGTCACCGGCCAGGCCCGGCGGCATCGGCGGGTAGGTGATGGGGGAGCCGGGTGCCACGGGCGGGGCCGCGCCGCCGGGCGGTACCGCACCGAACTGCTGCGTGGTGCCGGGCACGGCGGCCGCGCCGCGGGAGAAGGCGACCGGCGCCGCGGAGCCGTAGGCGGTGCCGGCCGGGTTGCCGGCGCCGGGCGCGGCGGACCGGCCTGGCACGACCGTGGTGGGCGGGCCGCCGGCACCGGGCATGACCTGCGTCGTGGCGGCACTCGCGCCGTTCGCGCCTGGCTCGTGCGGCACAGCGACCGGAGTGCCCGTGCCGGACGCGGGCTTGGCCTGGGTCGCGGTCGACCTCGAGGCCGGGGCCGCGCCGGTCTCGTGCGGCACGGCGACCGGAGTGCCCGCGCCGGACGCGGGCTTGGCTTGGGCCACGGTCGACCTCGCGGCCGGGGCCGCGCCGGCGGTGGTGGCGGCGGTGGCGGCGGTAGCGGCGGCGGGCACGGCCCGGGCACCGGCGCCACCCGCGGGGGCGACCGTTCCGGCGGCTGTCCCGGCGACCGCGTCGGCGGGCGTGCCGGGCGTGCCGGGCGTGGACGCCGGGCCCGAGTCCGCGGCTGTGCCTGTGGCTGCGGCGGTGCGGGGCTTGGTGGGCGGCGCGACCGCCCCGGCGAACGGCGACACCCCGCCGGTGATCAGCGCCGTCGACACCGCCGCGCCCAGCGCGATGCTGTGCTCCGGATGCGGGTCCGCCACGATCGGCCGGTCGAACGCCGTCGACAGGAGCTGGCTGACCAGCGGAATCCGCGACGAGCCGCCGGCAAGCAGCACCGCGTCGAGCTCGCCCGGCGCCACCCCGGCCTGGCGCAGCGCCCGGTGCATCGCCGTCACCGTGTCCTCGAGCGCGGGGGCGATCATCGACTCCAGTTCGGAGCGGTTCAGCCGGACCCGGGTATGCAGCCCGGGCAGCGCCACCGGGATCATCACCTCGGTGTCGAAGGACAGGGCCTCCTTGGCCTCGACGCAGTCGCGGCGCAGCCGGGCCAGGGCGGTGATCACGTCCGGCTCGTCGGGGTTCAGGCCCTCGATCATGCCGCCGAGCACGCCGATGACGTGTCCGAAGACCGCCTCGTCGAAGTCGGCGCCGCCGAGCTGCTCGATGCCCTCCGGCTCGCCGAGCAGCTGGAAGCCCTCGCCGTCGCGGCGCAGCACGGCCGCGTCGAACGTGCCGCCGCCCAGGTCGTAGACCGCGACGGTCTCGCCCGGCGCGATCCGGCGGGCGGTCGCGTGTTGCAGCGCGGCGGCCTCGGGCTCGGTGCGCAGCAGCACCGGCCCGGTGTCGGCCAGCCGCAGCGCCTGGTCGAGCTGCTCGCGCTTGTAGGGTCCCCAGTTCGCCGGGTGCGTCACGGTCAGCACCGCCGGCGGCCCGCCCTGCAGCTGGGCGACGGTGTCGAGGACGTGGCGCAGCAGCTTGGCGGTCAGCGCGTGCGCCGAGAACGGCACCCCGCCGACCAGGATCGGCACCGGGTCGCCGATGCGGCGCTTGAACTCGCGGGCCAGCCGGCCGGGCTCGGTGTGACCGCGGCGCTCGGCCGCCTCGCCGATGAGCAGGCCGCCGTCGGGGCGCACGAAGACCAGTGACGGGATCTCGGCCCGGCGCCCGCCCAGCCGGACCACCTCGACGCGCCCGTCGACGCGGACCGCTGCCGCCGTCTGGGTCGTGCCGAGGTCGACACCCAAGCCGTACTGCATCACCACAGCTCCAGACCTTACGGGCAGCGCGCCACCGGCGGCACCGCCGGACGGGCTGTGTCGGGGATGGTGTTCATGGTGTGACCGTGCACTTGGGCGCCACCGTCCGCCACTGCGTGCAGAAGTCCTGTGCCGCGCCGGGGGAGGCGAAGCCGTCGTGCAGCAGCACCCAGAAGCCGGCGCCGTCGTCGGCCAGCTCGTCCGAGGCGAGGCTGTCGACCAGCCGGACCTGCATGCCGGCGGCGGCGAGCTTGGCCCGCTGCGCCTCGGCGGCCGCCTGACCGCCGTCCGCGCCGCGGTGCGGGAAGACGTCGACCAGGACGAACGGCCGTCCGACGGGTGCGGCCGGCACGGGCGCGGACGCGGCGACGCTGGGCGGCGCGGCGGCGCGGTTGCGGCCGGGCAGCGGCATGCGTACGCCGGAGATCGCGACCGCGGCGGTGGCGCCGAGGGCGAGCAGCACGGCGATGGTGCCGGCGGCCCAGTTCGGCAGCCGTGGCCGGCGTGTGCCGGTGCCCACGGCGGTCAGCAGCGGTCGCCGGTCCTCCGCGGCGCCGTCGTACACCGAGACGATCACGGCGTACGGCCTCGGCGCGCCCACCAGGGGACGGGCCGGCCGGGCGTGCAGGACGACCGAGAGCGACGCGCCCGCCTCCAGCCGGGCGGCCTCGGGCCGGGCCTCGGCGCTGCCGCCCGGCGGGTCCAGCTTGGCGCTGATCCGCAGGTCGGCGGGGTAGCCGCCGTCGTTGCCCAGGCGCAGGTCGAAGGTCTGCGCGGCGCCGGGCCGCGGCGTCAGGTCCCCGGTCACCGGCACCGGAAGGGCGACCGTGAGCAGCCCGGTGGCGAAGCCCGCGGTGGCGCCGCTGGTGGTGTCCTCGGCGTGCACGGTGAACGGCACCAGCGACGCGCTCGGCGGCTGGTCGGCGGGGGCACGCAGCACCACCTCGACCGTCGTCGTCGCGCCGGGCCCCAGCGTGGCCGTCGGCGGATCGACCGAGGCCCAGCCGGAGGCGCGCCCGCGGGCGACGGTGATCCGGACGTCGCGCGCGGCGAGGCTCGGGTTGCGCAGCGCGACCGGCACCCGGACCGCGACGCCCGGCGGCAGGGTCACGGGCGTCGTCGGCAGGGTCAGTTCCACGCCCACGATGGTTTCACCAGCGCGGTCATGGCAGGTTGACCGGGTCGCCAACCTGACCGGCGATCTGCCCGCCCGCGACCGGGCCGGCACCGACCTGCCCGCCCGTGAGCTGGCCGGCCGTCAGGGTGTCGGCGCCGAGCTGGTCGCCGCCGGGCAGCGGGGACGGCTGCGCGGTGTCGGGCGCGCCGGTGCCGTGCAGCAGCGGGTTGTCCCGCCCGTCGAGCGGGTTCGACCCGGAGTTCACCTCGAGGGCGTCGCTGAAGCCGTCGGCGTCGCTGTCGCTGAGCCTCGCGTTCAGGCCGAGCACCTGCTCGAGGGCGTCGTCGAGGCCGTCGCGGTCGGTGTCGGTCTGCAACGGCGCGAGGCTGCCGTCCAGGTGCCCGTCGGCGTCGCTGTCCGGCGAGCGCGGGTCGAGGCCCTGCGCCAGCTCGAACGCGTCGTTGAGCTGGTCGCCGTCGGTGTCGGCCTTGCGGGCGTCCGTCCGGTAGGTGACCATCTCCTGCGCGTCGGTGAGGTTGTCGCCGTCGGTGTCGGCGCGCAGCGGGTCCATGCCCTGGCGGCGTTCGAGCGCGTCGCTGAGCCCGTCCCGGTCGGTGTCGGCGCCGCCGAGCTCCGGCGGCGGCAGGGCGGCCGGCAGCGGGGCGGGCAGCGGCAGGGGGCCGGGGTCGGGCAGCGCGGCCGGGGTGGCGAGCGGGGTGCCGGTGCCGTCGGAGATGCCGGGCAGCACCGCCGCGTACTCGAAGCGGTTGGCCGCGTTCGACTCCCGGACGCCGGCCCGGGGGTTCGCGGCCTCGACCACCCGGCCGTCGCCGAGGCTGATCGCGACGTGCGCGCCGGGGGTGCGGCCGTCGCCGGGCCGCGGCTCGCGGTCGAAGGAGAAGAGCAGCGCGCCCGGCGTGTCCTTGGCCTCGGAGACCGGGATCAGCAGGCCCTTCTCCTTCAGGTGCAGGTATTGCGCGGTGGCGCCGTCCGGGATTGTCGTTCCGGCCTGATGCGCGGCCCACTGGGTGAATTCGGAGCAGTCGAAGACGTCCGGGTCCTCGTCCTTAAGCTTCACCTCCGCGCCGAAGACATAACGGTCCCCGATTTGCGCTTTGGCGACCCGCAGGAATTCGTCGAGGGCCGCGTTGCCGCCGCCGTCGGCCGGTTGTACGAGGCTGCTCACCACCCCGCCGGGCCGGTCGGCGGAGACCGTGTGGCCGTAGCCAGGCGTACCGGACCAGACGCCGCGGCCCGGACCATCCCCATAGGAGACCGCCGCGCTCTGCGCCTCCTCCCGGTGGCGCAGATAGCGGGCGCCGCTGCCGCCGTGGGTGACCGTCCACGGTGAAATGTCCGCGCCGTGCCGGGAGACCTCGTAGGCCGCTTTCGCGTTGTCCTGTGGGTCGTAGAGGTTGTACTTGGCCATCAGGCCGGGGTGCGCGCGGCCGTTGATCTGCCACAGCCCGCGCGAGTCCTCGCCGTGCGGGTTGTGCGCCCTGCTGTTGCCACCGGACTCGGCAAGGGAGATCGCGGTCATCGTCGCGGCCTCGTCGGGGGTGAACCCGGCACGACGGGCGAAACCGTAGATCTGTTCCGCGGAGTATCTCGGCATTGCCCGAGCGTAGGACCCCGCATCCACCGCTGTATAGCGTCATTCCGCTACCGTCCTGTGCGCAAGGCGACAGTGACGGAGTTGGATCTCCGACATAGACGAAAGCCCTATTGTTCAGATCGACTTCACCGGCGCATCATGTGCCTGCGGTCGACCCTGGCTCACCGCTGATCTGGGGGGATCATGCTTTCAACAAGGCCGCCGACGGTGTGGATAGACGACAGCCACGCGATCGTCCGGCGGGGCATGGCGGCATGCCTGCAACAGGCCGACTTCGTCGTCCGGGGCGAGAGCTCGGCGCTGGCGCCGGCCCCGGTCGCGGCGGGCCTCGACGTGCTGGTCTTCGAGTACGTCGGCCCGACCCTGCGCCGCGCGGTCCGCATGGTGGAGGGCCGGACCACGCGGCTGGTGGCGACCGTCCGCGACGTCAACGAGCAGGCCGTGCGCGAGCTGGTCGACGCGGGCGTCGGCGCGGTCCTGCCGCACGGCACCCTCACCCCGGAGAGCCTGATCGCCACGCTGCGCGCGGTGGTGGCCGGCTCGGTCGCGCTCCCCGGCGACCTGCTGGCGCGCCTGTTGCTGCACGTCACGCAGACCTCCAGCCTCGGCCCGGCCGGGCTCAACCCCCGGGAGCGCTCGGTGCTGCGGCTGCTCGCCGACGGGATGGACACCCGCGGCATCGCCGAGGACCTGTGCTTCTCCGAACGCACGGTGAAGAACGTCGTGCACGACGTCCTGACCAAGCTGAACTGCCGTACCCGGGCGCAGGCCGTCGCCGTGGCGACCCGCGAAGGCGTCATCTGAGGTGTGGGCCCCGCTGGCGGACCCGCTGCTACAGCGTGAGGCGCTGATCTGCCGCATGGCGCAGGGCCGGGCGCCCCGCGACTTCGCGGGTCTCTACGTGGGCGACGACGAGATCGACGGCCTCCTGACGAGCCTGCCCGGCCTCGACGGCCCCGGCGCGGAGCGGGTCGAGCAGGTGCGGGCGATCCTCGCCGGGCGGATCGCCGCGGCGCGCGCGGCGTTCGCGGCGGAGCTGGCCGGGCCGTCGGCGTTCGCCGCGGTGTGCCGCTCCGCGCGGCTGCCGGTCGGCGAGGCCGAGGTGCTCGCGCTGCTGGTCGCGGTCGAGCTGTCGCCGGCCCGGCAGCGGCTTGTCGCGTACGTGCAGGACTCGGTGCAGCTGCCCCGGCTCACCCTGGCCGGGCTGGCCAGGGTCTTCCACGAGCCTGACCATCCCGCCGACCGGGCGCTCGCGCCGGGTTCCCGGCTGCGCCGCGCGGGCCTGGCCCGGCTCGCGGGGGACGGCCCGTGGGCGACGCGCGCCGGCGAGCCCGCCGAGCGGCTGATCTGGCACCTGCGCGGCGACCCGGGGCCCGACCCCGACCTGCCGCCGGGCACGGTCCTGGCGCCGGCCGGCGGTTCCGCGCCCGTCGGCGGTGCCGCGCCGGACCGGCCGGGCGGGCTGCTGCTGGTGCACGGCGGCGACCGCGACAGCCGGCTGCGCGCCGTGCGGTCCCGCTGGCCCGGCGCGGGCCTGCTGATCTGCGGCGCGCCGGTGACCGAGGCGGTGGTCCGCGAGGCCACGATCGGCGACCTCGTCGTCGTGCTGCAACTGGACGGGCCGCCGTCCGCCGCCGACTCCGACGCCGTCGCCCGGGCGGGCCACCTGTGCTGGGCGTTGTCGTCGCCGGGCGAGCTGCCGCTGGAGAGCGTGCCGGAGCGGGCCTGGCAGGAGGTGCACGTGGTCGACGGCGACGCCGACGCCGCCGACTGGGCGGCGCTGCTGGGGCGCGAGCCGGACCCGGCGTACCGGCTCAGCCGCGAGCAGCTGCGGCTCGTCGCCGCCGCGGCCGCCGCCGATTCGGGAGAGATCGCGCCGGCCGTGCGGCGCCTCGCCGGTGGCCATCTCGACCAGGTGGCCGTGCGCATCAGGCCGCGCCGCACCTGGCCCGACCTGATCCTGCCGGCCGACGAGGAGCGCCAGCTCCGTGAGCTCGCCGCGCGCCACCGCGGCCGGGACACCGTGTACGGCCGGTGGCGGTTCAGCCCGGTGCCGTCGGTGGGCGTGGTCGGCCTCTTCGCGGGCCCCTCCGGCACCGGCAAGACCCTCGCCGCCGAGGTGGTGGCCGGCGAGCTCGGGCTGGATCTCTACAAGGTGGACATCTCGGCGGTGGTGAGCAAGTACATCGGCGAGACCGAGAAGAACCTCGAGCGGATCTTCGGCGCCGCCGCCGCGGGCGACCTGGTGCTCTTCTTCGACGAGGCGGACGCCCTGTTCGGCAAGCGCTCCGAGGTCAGCGACGCGCACGACCGGTACGCGAACATCGAGGTGGCGTACCTGTTGCAGCGGCTGGAGACCTACGACGGCCTGGTGATCCTCGCGACGAACCTGCAACGCAACATCGACCCGGCGTTCCTTCGCCGGATCTCGGTGGCGGTCGACTTCACGGCGCCCGAGGAGACCGAGCGCCGGGCCATCTGGGCGCGCGCCTTCCCGGCCACGGCGCCGGTCCGCGACGTCGACCTGGACTTCCTGGCACGCCAATTCAAGATCACCGGCGGGGTGATCAGCAACGCGGCCCTCGGCGCGGCCTTCCTGGCGGCGGCGGAGGGCGGCCCGATCACGATGCGCCACGCGATCCTGTCGGTGAAGCGCGAGTTCCAGAAACTGGGCCGGCTGCGCACCGAGAAGGAGTTCGACCGCTACTTCGACCTGGTGAATCGAGACGCCGATGCTGCACCTGCTCGATGAGACCCTCGAGGCGTTCCTGCGCGCCGAGGTGCCCCTGCCGGCCCGCGACGTCGACGTGGCCTTCGCCGCGCCGGACGCCGAGTGGTCCGCGTCGCTGTCCTCGCGCCCGACGGTCGACCTGTACCTGTGGGACATCCGGCCGAACCTCGCCGAGCGCGACTTCGGTGAGGTGATCGTCGAGGAGGCCGACGGCCGCCGGTTCCGCCGCGACCCGCTGCCCCGGGTGGACTGCCGCTACCTGGTGACGGCGTGGACGAGCGAGGTGCGCGACGAGCACTCGCTGCTGGGCGACGTCCTCTCGGCGCTGCTGCTGCACCCGGTGATCGGCAGCGAGCACCTACAGGGCGCGTTCGCCGCGGTGCGGCCGCTGCCGGGCCTGCGGCTGCGCAGCGGGGACGGCTCGGAGAACTCCGACTTCTGGTCGGCGCTCGGCGGCCAGCTCAAGCCGGGGCTGGACCTGGTGGTGACGGTGACGATGGACGCCGCGCTGCGCGTCACCGCCGGCCCGCCGACCGAGACGGTCACCGTCGACGCGAACCTCCGGTAGGTGGTTGCACCTTCGTCTGCACCGCCGGACCTACCTCTACCTCGGGCGCGCGAGCAGGCTCGGCAGGTCGGCGGTGACGGGGGAGGTGTGCGCGATGACACGGGTCCTGATGGGGGACTTCAGCGCACTGCACCGCCTCGGTCTGGAGGACATCCTGCGGATCGACGGCATCGAGCTGATGGACACGGCGGGCACGGACGTGCTCGCCCGGCTGCTGGAGGCGCTGCCCGACGTGATCGTCCTCGACCTCGACAAGCGCGCCACCGACGAGCTGGTGCACGTGATCGTGCACCGGTTCCCGGCGGTCAAGGTGGTCGCCTGCTCGTCGCGCCGCCCGATGATGCGGATCTTCCCGCCGCTGCACTACGGCGAGTTCTACGAATCCGATCTTGATCCCGCGCTGCTGACCAGCGCGGTACAGGCCTGACAGGGGGCTTCAATGGCCGCGTCGTACGGAGCACCGGGTGTCTACATCGAGGAGCAGCCGAGCGGCTCCATGCCGATCGAGGGGGTGGGCACCGCCGTCGCCGCGTTCGTCGGCTTCACCGAGCGATACGACGTCGAACAGGGCGACCCCACCGACCCGGCGGGCGTGAAGCCGCAGCTGGTCACGAGCTGGCCGCAGTACGAGCGGGTGTATGGCGGCTTCGTGCGCGGCGCGATGCTCCCGCACGCCGTCCGCGGCTTCTTCGAGAACGGCGGCAGCGCCGCGTACATCTGCCGGATCCCCGGCGCGAACGGCGCCAATGGCGGCAACCCGGCGCGCAACCTGCCCGCCGCCGACAACCCGAACAATGACAGCGTCCGGGTGTCCGCGGTGGACCCGGGCGCGCACCTCGAGGTCGAGGTGGTGCCGCCCGCCGCGCCGGCCGAGGGCGAAAGCGACGGCGCGGCCCCCGCCGACCACACACTGCGCGTCTACCGCGACGGCGCCCTCCAGGAGGAGCTCGGCGGGCTCCAGTTCAGCGGCCGCAGCGCCCGGTCGGTGGAGCGGACCGTGAACGAGCGGTCCAAGTTCATCCGGCTCGAGGTCAAGCCGCTTCAGGGCGCCTCGCTCGCCGAGCGGACCCCCGCCGCCGGCCGCTACACGCTCGAGGCGCCGGCCCTGTCGACCGTCTCGGTGACCCCGGCGGACCTGGTCGGCGACGAGAGCGAGCGGACCGGCTACCAGGGCCTCGCCATCGCCGAGAGCGTCACCATGGTCGCCATCCCCGACCTGGTCACCGTCGCCACCCGCGACGACGGCAGCCTCGACGAGGAGATGTTCCTCGGCGCGCAGAAGCAGCTCATCGACTTCTGCGAGGCCGCGCACAACAAGATGGCCATCCTGGACACGCCGCCGGGGCTCAACGCGACCCGGGCACTGGAGTGGCGCTCCCGGCTGGCCCGCGACTCCGCGTTCGCGGCGCTCTACTACCCGAACGTGGTGATCAGCAACCCGCTGGCCCGGCCCGGCGCCAACAACGGCGAGCTGTATCTGACCGTGCCGACCGCCGGGCACGTCGCCGGGGTCTGGGCCCGCACCGACGCCGCCCGCGGCGTGTGGAAGGCGCCGGCCAACGAGGCGGTGCGCGGCATCGTCCGGCTCGAGAACGACGTGACGAACGGCGAGCAGGACCTGCTCAACCCCGACGGGGTCAACTGCATCCGGTCGTTCGGCAGCTACGGCACCAAGATCTGGGGCGCGCGCACCCTCGCCAAGACCGACCCCAGCTGGCGCTACATCAACGTGCGGCGGCTGTTCAACTTCGTCGAGGAGTCGATCCAGCGCGGCACCCAGTGGGCCGTCTTCGAGCCGAACGACTTCGACCTCTGGCAGCGGGTCAAGCGCAACATCACCTCGTTCCTGCGCGGCCTCTGGATGCAGGGCGCGCTGGTCGGCAACACGCCCGAGCAGGCGTTCTACGTGATGTGCGACGAGAGCAACAACCCGGCGTCCTCGGTGGACGAGGGCAAGCTCATCGTCGAGATCGGGATCGCGCCGGTGAAGCCCGCCGAGTTCGTCATCTTCCGGATCAGCCAGTGGCAGGGTGGCGGGTCCGCGAGCGAGTAAGGGAGATATCTGATGCCGGATTTGATGGCAACGTTCAACTTCGTCCTGGAGATCGGCGGAGTGGAGATGGCCAGCTTCCGCAAGTGCTCGGGCGTCGAATCCGAGACCGAGATCATCGAGTACAAGGAGGCGACGAAGGACGGCAAGATCCGAATCGCCAAGATGCCCGGCGCGATGAAGTGGAGCGACATCACCCTCGAACGGCGCATCGACGAGTCGAAGGCGCTCTGGGAGTGGCGCAAGCAGGTCGAGGACGGCGACATCGACACCGCCCGCCGCGACGGCTCCATCGTCATCAAGGACTCGATGAAGGCCGAGGTCGCCCGCTGGAACTTCGAGCGCGGCTGGGTCTCCAAGTGGACCGGCGCCGAGCTCGACGCCGGCAGCAACGAGGTGGCGACCGAGAAGGTGGTCATCACCCACGAGGGGCTGCACCGGGCATGAGCTTGCAGACGGAGTTTCCGTTCACGCTGCCCAAGGGGTACGTGGACGAGCACGGCACCCTGCACCGGACCGGGATCATGCGGCTGGCCTGCGCCCGCGACGAGATCGAGCCGCTGCGCGACGGCCGGGTCAAGGAGAACGAGTCCTACGCGACGGTCATCGTGCTCTCCCGGGTGGTCACCGAGCTCGGCACCGTCTCGCGGGTGACGACCAAGACGATCGAGTCGTTGTTCGTCAGCGACTTCGGCTACCTGCAGGACCTGTACCGGATCGTGAACTTCCAGGACCCGAGCATCCTCGAGGCCCTGGAGCCCGGCGCCCCTTTCCCGCGGACGTCAGTGGAGGTGGGCTAGGGCACTACGCCCACGACGAGCTGTGGCAGGAGATCGCCTTCCTGGCGTACCACCTGCACTGGGACCTCGACCGGCTGCTCGACCTCGAGCACGGCGACCGGATCCGGCTGCTGCGCGAGGTCGGCGGCCTGAACGAACGCGCATGGACAGGAGTGCAGGGTGGCTGAGGCGCACACCAAGGACCCGCCCTTCGTCGGCAACTTCGTCCTGGAGATCGACGGGGCGACGATCGGCGCGTTCACCGAGGTGTCCGGGCTGGCGGTCCAGCTCGACGTCGAGGAGCTCGCCGAGGGTGGGCAGAACGCGTACACGCACAAGCTGCTCGGCCGGATGAAGTGGCCGAACCTGGTGTTCAAGCGCGGGCTGACCGACACGAACGCGCTGTTCGAATGGCTGCTCGAATGCTCCGGCGAGGGTCTGTCGGGCAAGAACAACGTGGTCAAGCCGCGCGACGGCAAGATCACGGTGATGGCGCCGGACCGCACACCCGTCCGCACCTGGACGATCGCGGAGGCCAAGCCGGTGAAGTGGACCGGGCCGAAGCTGGCGGCCTCGTCGAAGGACCTGGCCGTCGAGGAGCTGGAGGTGTGCCACTGTGGCTTCCGCGCCTCGTAACAGGTTGTTCCGGGTGCTGCGCCTGTTGGTCCGCCGGCCGGCGCCGGGTCCGCGCGCCTCGGCCGGCATCGCCACGGACCTGCGAGTGCGCGCACCCTGGAACCTGGTCCATTGGTGGCGTCGCCGAGGCCGCGCCGCGTCGCCGTCCAGCCCGGTCGACGCCGCCGCGCCGGACCTGACCCGGCCGCTGTCGGCTCGCCACCGGCCGTTGTCGGTTCGCCGCCGGCCGCTGACCGCACACCGCGGTGGCCCGGAGGTCACGCCGGGCCACGACCTGATCATGCGCCCACCCCCGATGCTCCCGGGCTCGGTCCACGCCCTTGCGCCGAGCCCGGGGTCCGACCCCTCCCGGGCGGGCATTTCAGAATCCTTTTCCCGGACGGGGGCAGCGAAGTCCACACTGCACCGCGCGGCCGGTCTGCCCGGACCGGGCCGTTACGCGGCCGCCGGGCTGAGCAGCATGGATCCGGTCGCGCTGGCCGGGAGGCCCACGCTCGCGCGGGGCCGCGCGGCCGACGGACCGACGTTGCGCCCGGGACACCAGCTGACCCTCCGACCGCCGCAGTCGACCCCTCAACCGGTGCCGGGCGCCGCCCCCGGGCAGGAAGCTGGTGGTGCGTCGCCGATCGAACTGCCCGTAGCCGCTCCGGCGGTGCGGCGGAGTCCGGCGCGGCGTCCGACGGCGTCCTCGCGCGTGGAGCCCGGTCGCGGCTTCGCGCCGGTGGGCCGGGCGACGGTGAGGCTGGCCGGCGGTGGGCTGGTGAGGCGGCCGGGGGAGGGGCCGACCGTGCACAATCCGGTGCCCGCTGAGGACATGCGGGTGCTCGGGGGTGGCGGGCTGCCGCCCGGCAACGTGCCGGACCCGACCGGTGCCGTGCAGCTCAGCCCGGCGGTCGCGCAACGGCCCGGACCAGGCACCCGGCCCGCGCCGCGCGGCATGGACTTCGCCGCACCCGTACAGGAAAAGGTCTCTCCCCGGGCTCGCTGGGAGGCCGCGGTCGCCGCCCGGCCGTTGGAGGCGCCCCGGCCGCTGCCGAACGCGCTGCACGCGATGGCGGCGGCGATCACCGGCCGCACTCGGGCGCCGCTCTTCACCACCGGCCCGGCCACCCGGCATGCGCTGGCCGCTGCCGGTGCGCTCGGGGCGACCACCGGGACCGTCGTGCATCTGCCTGCCGTGCCGACCGCCGCCCCGGCCGTCGCCGCGGTCCTGGCGCACGAGCTCACGCACACGCGTAACCCGGTGCGCCGCCCCCGCTTCCTGCTCGGCGGCATGTCCGGCCTGCTCGATGACGACGAACGCTCGGCGCTGGCCGCCGGCGCGGACCGGCTCAAGGCCGCGCCGGAAGCGGCGGCCGGGATCGTGGACCGCCTGCCCGTCGGCGGCGGCATCGGCGCCGTCGGCGAGGTGGCGACCCGGGCCGCCCGGGCGGCCGTCCTCGAAGCCACCGCGTCGCCGATCGCCTCGGCCGCCGGGTGGGCGCAGAACGCCCGCTCGACGGCGACCGAGGCGATGTCCACGGCGACCGGCCTGGTCGACGGCGCGACCGACGGTCTGGCCGACGGCTTGGCGGGAGCGACCGGTGCGGTGACCGACGCCGTCGGAGCGGCGACCGGGGCGGTCGGCACGGCCGTGAACGCCGTCGGCAACGCCGCCTCCGGTCTGGCGGGTAAGGCGGCGGCCGCGCTCGACCCGGACAAAGTTGTCGAAATTGTGGAGGCTCGTCTGCTGCGGGAGATCGAGCGGCGCGGTGGGCGATGGGCGGGTGTCTTCTGATGGGCAATCCCGAGAAGGCGGTCCTGCGCACCGAGCTGAAGACCGAGATCCCGTTCCTCTTCAACCCGGCCGAGCTCACCATCACCAAGTCGAACAGCTGGCAGGCCTCGGAGAACAAGGGCGGCAACGCGCCGCAGCTGCGCTTCCAGGGCGGCCAGTCCGGCACCCTCGCGCTGAGCCTCACGCTCGACACGACGAGCGACGGCTCCGACGTCACCGTGCACACCAACAAGCTGCTGGATCTGCTGAAGGTCGACATGAGCCTGCCCGGCGCCGACCGGGCGCGCAACAAGGGCCGCCCGCCGTGGGTGGAGTTCCACTGGGGCAACCTGCACTCGTTCCGGGCGATCGTCGAGCGGCTACAGATCAAGTTCACCTACTTCGCCAGCAGCGGCATGCCGCTGCGGGCCAAGGCGGACCTGTCGCTCAAGCAGTACGAGGACGAGGCCGTCCGGCCCCTCCAGAACCCGACCTCGCACACGCCGACGCTGCACAGCGTGCACCGCCTCGGCTTCGGCGAGACCCTGGACCGGGTCGCGGCCCGGCACTACGCCGACTCGACCCGCTGGCGGCTGATCGCCGACGCCAACAACGTGGTCGACCCGCTCGCGCTCGCACCCGGGACGCTGCTGGTGATCCCCGAGCTGCCGGTGCGCCGCCGTGGCTGAGGCGACCCGCCGCCTCGACGGGGTGGTGCTGACCGTGGACGGGCGCCCGCTCGCCCCCGAGCTGTACCCGCGGCTCGCGCTGGTGCGCGTCGAGGAGTCCGTGCACCTGCCGGACTTCTTCACCGTGCACTTCGACGACCCGCACTTCGAGC
The DNA here is from genome assembly GCF_014205335.1 of Amorphoplanes digitatis. Taxonomy (NCBI): domain Bacteria; kingdom Bacillati; phylum Actinomycetota; class Actinomycetes; order Micromonosporales; family Micromonosporaceae; genus Actinoplanes; species Actinoplanes digitatis. The sequence continues at coordinate 3,423,347 of NZ_JACHNH010000001.1, forward strand.
TCTTCGACAAGGGCACGTTCACGCTCGGCACCCGGATGGAGATCGCGTTCCGGGCCGAGGGCGACCCCGTCGTGGTCACCGCCGGCGAGGTGACCGCGATCGTCGTCGAGCCGGGCGCCGCCGGGCGGCACGAGCTGGTGCTGACCGGGTTCGACCTGACGCACCGGATGGCCCGGGAGCCGAAGTCGCGCAGCTTCCAGCGGGTCACCGACGCCGACATCGCGGCCCGCATCGCCGGCGAGTACGGCCTGGACGCGGACATCGACGGCACCGGCGGCGCGCACGACTACGTGCTCCAGGCGGGGGAGACGGACTACGCGTTCCTGCGCCGCCGGGCCGCCCGGATCGGCTTCGACGTGTGGGTCAGCGACCGCACCTTCTTCTTCAAGCGCGGCCCGCGGTCGACCGCGAACCCGCCGACCCTGAAGTACGGCGGGAACCTGAACGGCTTCACGGTCCGGTTCTCCGCGGCAGAGCGCTGCGACGAGGTGCAGATCCGCGGCTGGGACCAGCTCGGCAAGCAGACCATCGAGGGCCGCGCCGACGAGACCGACCCGGGCACCGACGCGCCGGCCGCCCGGGAGATGGCCGACGCGGCCCGGCGGGCGTTCGGCCGGGTGCGGCGCAACGCGGGCCAGTTCCCCGTCACCGACCAGGCGGAGGCGGACGCCCTGGCGTCGTCGCTGCTGCTGCGCGCGTCCGGCGAGGAGGTGGTGCTGCGCGGGCAGTGCGCCGGTGATCCGCTGATCGGCGCGGGCGCCCGGGTCCGGATCGAGGGGGTCGGCTCGCGGCTCACCGGCGGCTACCGGGTCACCGGCGTCGAGCACACGTACGGCGCCGGCAAGCCCTACCTCACCCGGTTCGTGTGCGGCGGCAAGGAGCCGGGCGGGCTGGCGGACCTCACCGGACCGGGCGGTGCGGGCGGCGAACGGCGCGGCTGGTCCGGCCTGGTCGTCGGCATCGTCACCAACAACGACGACCCGGAGGGCCTCGGCCGGGTCCGGGTGCAGTTCCCGACCCTGTCCGCCGACGACGAGAGCGCCTGGGCCCGGCTGGCCACGCCCGGCGGCGGCGCGCAGCGCGGCCTCCAGTGGCTGCCCGAGGTGGACGACGAGGTCCTTGTCGGCTTCGAGCTCGACGACCACTCCCGGCCGGTGGTGCTCGGCGGCCTGTGGAACCGCAAGGACGGCCCGCCGGCGGGCGCGGCCCGGGCGAAGGAGCGCTTCCTGGTGAGCCGGGGCGACTCGCGGCTGGCCTTCACCGACGAGCCGGAGCTGTCCGTCGGGCTCACTCTCGGCGGCAGCCCGTGCGCTGTGAAGCTGGAGAAGGCGGAGTCGTCGCTGACCGGCGATCAGAAGCTGGTCATCTCCGCCGCCCAGATCGAGATCAAGGCGACCCAGAAGCTCACGCTCAGCGGCGCGCAGGTCGAGGTCACCGCGTCCGGCCCGCTGACCGCGTCCGGCAAGCCGATCAGGCTGAACTGAGGAGGTTCCGTGCCCCAGCCCGCCGCCCGCCAGAACGACCCGGTCACCGGCACCGACGTGCACATCCTGTTGGTGCCCTCGCCGGGCGGGCCGGTGCCGACGCCGACGCCGCTGCCGTTCGCCGGGCAGCTGCTGACCGGGCTGGTACCGGACGTGCTCGTCAACGGCCTGCCCGCGGCGGTGCAGGGCAGCGTCGCGCAGAACATCCCGCCGCACATCTGCCCGCCGCCGGCCAGCTTCAGCAGGCCGCCGACCAATCAGGGCCGGGTGGTGACCGGCTCGCCGACCGTGCTCGTCGGCGGCAAGCCGCTGGCCCGGCTGGGCGACCCGGTCATGACCTGCAACGACCCCGCGGACCTGCCGGCCTGCACGATCACCGCCGGCTCGCCCGACGTGCTGGTGGGCTGAGCGATGCGGCGTGACGACTTCATCGGCAGCGGCTGGGCGTTCCCCGCCGCGATCTCGCGGACCGGCTCGGTGCGGCTGGTCAGCGGCGTCGACGAGGTGGACGGCGCGATCCGGATGATCCTGTCGACGGTGCCGGGCGAGCGGGTGATGCGCCCCGAGTTCGGCTGCGCGATGTGGGAGCTGCTCTTCGCGCCGCTGACCGCCGGGACGCTCGGCCTGGTCGAGCAGGCGGTCCGCGAGGCGCTGGAGCGCTGGGAGCCGCGGATCGAGCAGCAGTCGGTCGTCGCCACCGCCGTGCCCGGCACCGCCACCGTCCACATCGCGATCGCGTACCGGATCCGCGCCACCAACGACGTCCGGAACCTGGTCTTCCCGTTCTACACGATCCCCACCGAGGAGGCGGCCCCGTGAGTCTTCCCGCGCCGGATCTTGACGATCGCCGGTTTCAGGACATCGTCGACGAGGCCAAGCGGCGGATACACCGGCTCTGCCCGGAGTGGACCGACCACAACGTCTCCGACCCCGGCGTCGCGCTCGTCGAGCTCTTCGCCTGGATGACCGAGATGACCCTGTACCGGCTCAACCAGGTGCCCGACCGGCTGTACATCAAGTTCCTCGAGCTGGTCGGCGTCGAGCTCTTCTCGGCGGTGCCGTCCCGCGCCGACCTGCTTTTCACACTCACCGCGCCGCGCGCGGAGGTGGTCCGGGTACCCGCCGGCACCCAGGTCAGCACCGAGCGCCGCGAGGACGAGGAGCCGGTCGTCTTCCTCACCGACTCCGAGCTGCGGATCCTTCCGCCGGAGCTGGTCGCCTGCGTCACGCACACCGGCGACCGGTACGCCGACCACTGGGAGGACCTGCGCCGCGAGGCCTCCTCGGTGCGGCTGTTCCCGAGCCTGAGCCCCGGCGAGGCCGTCTACTTCGGGCTGGCCGAGCCGGCGGCCGGCAACCTGCTGCGCCTGGACGTCACCACCGGGCCCGAGGGCGCCGGCGTCGACCCGCGCCGGCCGCCGCGCTGCTGGGAGGCCTGGGACGGCCACCAGTGGGCGGACGTGCGGATCCTCGGCGACACCAGCGCCGGTTTCAACAGCCCCGGCCAGGTCACCCTGCTGCTGCCGGCCCGGCACGAGGCCCTCGCCATCGGGTCGCGGCGTGCGCACTGGCTGCGCTGCCGGCTCGTGCAGGCCGTCGACGGGCAGCCCGAGTACACCAACCCGCCCGAACTGGAGTCGCTGTCCGCGGTGGCGCTGGGCGGGGCGGTGCCCGCGCACCACGCCGAGCCGGCCCCCGCCGAGCTGCTCGGCACCAGCGACGGGCGCCCCGGCCAGGTGTTCCAGGTGCGCCGGTCGCCCGTGCTGCCGCGCCGCCACGACGAGACCGTCCGGGTGGTGCTGCCCCGCCACGAGCGCACCGGCGAGCCCGAGGAGCAGGAGTGGACCGAGGTCGCCGACCTCGCCGACGCCGAGGGCGACGACCGGGTCTTCACCTGGTCCGGCGCCACCGGCGAGATCCGCTTCGGCCCGCGGGTGCTCGACCGCGAGGGCCGGGCCTGGCAGCACGGCGCGATCCCGCCGATCGACGCGCAGGTCTCGGTCACCGGCTACCGCTTCGGCGGCGGCCGGCGCGGCAACGTCGCCGCCGAGCGGCTCACCGTGCTGCACACGTCCATCCCGTTCGTGGCCGGGGTGACCAACCTGGACCCGAGCGCCGGCGGCGTCGACGCGGAGAGCGTGGAGAACGCCAAGGTGCGCGGCCCGCTGCTGCTGCGCGGCGGCCGCCGGGCGGTGACCGCCGAGGACGTGGAGCGGCTCACCCTCGACGCCGCGCCGAGCATCGCCAGGGCGCGCTGCCTGCCGCCGGACGCGCCGGGCGAGCCGGCCCGGCTGCTGGTCGTGCCGCGGGTCGACATCGCGCCCGAGCAGCTCACCCTCGACGACATGGCCGTCACCGACGAGCTGGAGGAGCAGATCAAGGCCTACCTCGAGCCGCGCCGGCTGCTCACCATGCGGCTGCGCATCGAGGCGCCCCGGTACCAGGGCGTCAAGGTCGTCGCGGAGGTGCGCGCCGGCCCGGGCGTGCGCACGGAGACGGTGCGCGAGCGCGCCGAACGCGCCCTCTACGAGTACCTGAACCCGTTGACGGGCGGCCCGAGCGGGCAGGGCTGGCCGTTCGACACCGACCTGCGGCTCGGCGACGTGTACGGGGTGCTGCACGGCTCGTTCGGCGTGCAGGGCGTCGAGGCGGTGCACTTCTTCTCGGCCGACCTGCGCCGGCAGCGCGCCCTCGACCAGGTCGAACAGCGGCTGCGCCTGCTGCCGGCGGCGCTGTTCATGTCGTACGAGCACCGGGTGGTGGTGCAGCAGTGACCTGGCTGGTGGATCAACTGCCCCGGGCGATGGCCACGGACCCGGTGCTGCGCGGGCTGGTCACCGCGTTCGAGGAGGTGGCCGACACCGTCCGCGAGCGCATCGACAGCGTCGAGCACCAGATGGACACCGGCCTGGCCAGCCCCGAGATGCTCCAGTACCTGGGCTCCTGGCTGGGCGTGGAGCTCGAGCCGACGGACCCGCCCGAGTACCGCCGGTCGATGGTCCGCGAGGTCGGCCGGCTGCTCGGCTGGCGCGGCACCCGGTACGGCGTCGAGGCCCTGCTGGAGGCGGCGACCGGCGCCCGGGTCACCGTGACGGACACCGGCGGCGTCTACGGCCGCAACGACGCGGTGCCGCCGGTGGACGCCGTGGTGACCGTGCAGATGGACCACACCGGTCACCTCACCGAGCGCCAGGTGCTCGGCTTCCTCCAGAGCGAGATGCCGCTGGGCGCCCGGGTTCGCCTGGACGTGCGGTTCCAGCCGCGGCCGGCCCGCGGCCGGGCCCGCCCACCGGTGTCCGGGGAGGGCGGCGGCGATGGCTGACCGGCAACTGCCGTGCCCGGACTGCGGCTCCCCGGTACGCCCGGACGTCGAGCAGCTCTGCCCCCGCTGCGGCTACCCGCTGATGTTCCTGCGCCAGCAGGCGGCGGAGCACGACGCCCGTGCCGTGCCGCGCTCGCCGAACGAGCGCGACGACGGCACCGGCACGGTCATGCCGGCCCCGGTGGCACGGACCCAGCGGACCGCGCCCGCACCGATACCGGGCCAGTACCCGTGCCCGCAGTGCGGCTACGGCAACGAGCCGGTCCGGATCCGCTGCGAGCGCTGCGGCTACGAGCTGCGGGCGGCCCGGCCGCATGCCGTGGTGCTCGGCCCGCCCCCGGCCCGGGCGGCGCCGTCGCGCGGCGGCTGGGGCTGGCTCGTCGCGGTGCTGGCGATCGCGGCGATCGCGGTGCTGGCCCTGGTGGCGGTGCTGCTGTTCACGCGTTAGCGCCGAGTGTTCACGCGTTAGCGCCGGGCCGAGCGCCACTCGGCGGCCAGGATCGCGAAGATCAGTTCGTCGTGCCAGGCGCCGTCGAAGAGGACGCACTGCCGCAGGTGACCCTCCTGGCGCAGGCCGAGCCGGCGCAGCGCCCGCGCGGACGCCTCGTTGCCGGCGTTCGTGCTGGCGGTGACCCGGTGCAGCGCCAGCCGGTCGAAGGCGAGGTCCAGCAGGGCGCCGGCGGCCTCGGTGGCGTACCCGGCGCCTTGGGCGTCGGGGTGCAGGATGACGCCGATCTCGCCGTGCCGGTGCTCGGTGCTGACCAGGCTCAGGTCGACCTCGCCGACCAGGCGGCCGGTGTCGCGCTCCTCGGCGGCCAGGACCAGGCAGTCGCCGTCCGCGGCCAGCCTGGTCATGGTCAGGCGCTGCCGGACCACGTCGCGGACGCCGTCCGGGGTCGGCGGCGGCCAGTAGAGATAGCGCAGCACCTCGGGCCGGCTGCGCAGGTCGAACAGCGCGTCCGCGTCGCCGGTCCGGAACGGGCGCAGCAGCAGACGGGCGGTGGTCAGAGGTTCGTCCAGCTCGAGCACCCGGACATGGTCTCACCTGACGTATCGAAACTGTTGACACCCCGTGACAAGCGCGTAACCATATCCTCGCCAGTCAATGGAAGCGCTCCCAAGGAGATTCTCCGTGATTCGAGCCCTTGGCGCCGCCGCACTGCTGACCGTCACCCTCACCGCGGTGGGGCCTGCGTCCGCGGCCGCCGCCGACGAGGTCGAGCAGGTCGTCAACGGCGGCTTCACCTCCGGCACCGACCCGTGGTGGTCCACCGCGGGCATGCCGATAACCCTGCGCGACGGCAAGGCCTGCGTGGACGTACCGGGCGGCACCACCAACCGATGGGACGCCTCGGTCGGCCAGAACGACATCGACCTCATCGCCGGCGAGTCCTACCGCTACTCGTTCACCGCGTCCGGCGACCCGGACGGGCACATCGCCCGGGCGATCGTCGGGCTCTCCGTCGCGCCCTACGACACCTACTTCGAGGCCTCTCCGGCGCTGACCGTCGCGGGCGACACCTACTCGTTCACCTTCACCGCGAACGTGACCACCACGCAGGCGCAGGTCGCGCTCCAGGTCGGCGGCAGCCCCACCGCCTGGGGTCTCTGCCTCGACGACGTCTCCCTGGTCGGCGGCGTGCCGCCGGAGGTCTACGTGCCCGACACCGGGCCGCGGGTCCGGGTCAACCAGGTCGCCTACCTGCCGCGCGGCCCGAAGAAGGCGACGCTGGTCACGGCGGCGACGACCCGGCTGGGCTGGCAGCTCAGGAACGCCGCCGGCGCCACCGTCGCGCGCGGGCACACCGTGCCGCGCGGCGTCGACGTCTCGTCGGGCCAGAACGTCCAGTCGATCGACTTCGGCGGCTACCGCGGCCGCGGCACCGGCTACACGCTCGTCGCCGACGGCGAGACGAGCCGCCCGTTCGACATCGACGCCGCCGCCTACGAGCGGCTGCGCCTGGACGCCCTGAAGTTCTACTACCCGCAGCGCAGCGGCATCGAGATCCGCGACGACCTGCGCCCCGGCTACGCCCGCCCGGCCGGCCACGTCGGCGTCGCGCCGAACCTCGGCGACGTCGCGGTGCCGTGCCAGCCCGGCGTCTGCGACTACACGCTGAACGTCGCCGGCGGCTGGTACGACGCCGGCGACCACGGCAAGTACGTCGTCAACGGCGGCATCTCCACCTGGGAACTGCTCAACCAGTTCGAGCGCACCACGGAGCCGGGCCGGCTGCGCGACGGCACCCTGGCCATCCCGGAGAGCGGCAACCGGGTGCCGGACATCCTCGACGAGGCCCGCTGGGAACTGGAGTTCATGCTGAGCATGCGGGTGCCGGCCGGCAAGCCGCTCGCCGGCATGGTGCACCACAAGATCCACGACGCCAACTGGACCGGCCTGCCGCTGCTGCCGCACCTCGACCCGCAGCAGCGCGAACTCCACCCGGTCTCGACCGCGGCGACCCTGAACCTGGCCGCCACCGCCGCGCAGGCCGCCCGGATCTACAAGCGCTACGACCCCGCGTTCGCCAAGCGGGCCCTCGCGGCGGCACGGACCGCGTACACGGCCGCGCTGGCCGAGCCCGCCCGCTACGCGCTCGAGTCCGACGGGACCGGCGGCGGCGCGTACAACGACAGCAAGGTCGACGACGACTTCTACTGGGCGGCGGCCGAGCTGTACCTGACCACGGGGGAGAAGCGGTACGCCGACGCCGTGCTGGCCTCACCCGTGCACACCGCCGACATCTTCGGCCCCGGCGCCTTCGACTGGGCGAACACGGCCGCGGCCGGCCGCCTCGACCTCGCGCTGGTGCCGAACCGGCTGCCCGGGCGCGCGGCGGTCCGCGCGTCGATCGTCCGCGGCGCGGAGAAGTACCTGTCGGTACAGGCCGGGCACCCGTACGGCGTCGCGTACGCCCCAGCGAACAACATGTGGGACTGGGGCTCGAACAGCCTGCTGCTCAACAACCTGGTGGTGGTCGCGGGCGCGTACGAGCTCACCGGCCGCGACCGGTACCGCGACGGCGTGATCGAGGGCATGGACTACCTGTTCGGCCGCAACGCGCTCAACCAGTCCTACGTCACCGGGTACGGCGAGGTCAGCTCGCAGAACCAGCACAGCCGCTGGTACTCGCACCAGCTCGAACCGGCCCTGCCGAACCCGCCCGTCGGCTCGCTGGCCGGCGGCGCGAACTCGTCGATCCAGGACCCGTACGCGCAGAGCAAGCTGACCGGCTGCGTCGGCCAGTTCTGCTACATCGACGACATCCAGTCGTGGTCGACGAACGAGCTGACCATCAACTGGAACTCGGCCCTGTCCTGGGTGGCATCCTTCGTAGCCGATCAGACGTAGCCCCTAGACTGCCGATCATGATCGACGTCGAGAAGCCCGTGTGGCTTCTCGACGTCGACGGCGTGCTGAACACGGTCCGCCCCGGGTGGGGCGGACCGCCGAAACGGGCGCTGGTCTGGTCCGGCGCGGACAACACGTCGTACCTGCTGCGCTGGGGCCCGGCCCTGATCGACCGCATCCGCGCGCTGGAGGCCGCGGAGAAGGTGGAGATCCGCTGGTGCACCACCTGGTGCCCCGAGGCGCACCGCCTGGAACGCCTCTGGCGCCTGCCGGAGCTGGGCCGCGCCCTGCACGCCGACCCGATGCCCCGCGGCTCGGACTGCTGGCCGCTGAAGCAACAGGCGGCCCGTGCGGTCCTGGCCGAGGAGGGCCGCCGCCTGATCTGGACCGACGACGACGCGCTGCCGCCGCCGGGCCCGCAGCGCGAGGAGCTGACCGCGCGGGGCCGGGCGCTGCTGATCGCGCCCAAGCCGCTGCGCGGCCTGCAACCGGCCGACCTGGACCTGATCGAGAAGTTCGCCGAGGGCCGCCGCATGCCCACCCACCGGGTGGCCGGCAAACACCGGCACACCGTCGACTGAGACTCCGCGCGCAGCCCGAACCGGGCCCGCCGCGAGGCGGGAACGCCGAGGTCAGAACGGCTGAGCGGCGGCGACCCTGGCGAGGTCACCGATATGACGACCAGGCCTACCGCGTCACCGACACGGCCGGGCCCGATGATCCGGCGGCCGGGTCCGATGATCCAGCCGCCGGGCAGGTCTCCCGCCGGCCAAGCCACGCCGCCCGGCGGGCCCGGTCACCGCGCCGAGCGTGGCTTCCAGTGGTCAAGCTGTCCTGCTGGCGCGGCCGGGCGGCCGGGCGTGGTTTCCGGTGGTCAGGCCGCGCTGCCGAGCTGGCCGGGGCGCCGGTTGCCGGCCGCGGCCCGCGCTGCGGCGGCGCGGGCGTCGTGCGATGCCGCGGCGGACCCGGCGGGCGCGTGCACCCGGTCGAACGTGATGAGCCACCGGATCTGCTCCCGCGGCGGCACCCCGCACCCGCGCAGGAAGGCCACCAGCGTGTCGCGCCGCGCGGCGCCGGTGCCGGAGATCAGGTTGTAGACCGTGGCGCGGGAGATCGGTGTCCCGGCCTCCCTGCTACGCCGGGCGACGCTGTCGACGGAACGCCGACGCGCCAGTATCAGCGCCCGTAGGCGCCGCCCGAATTCTACCGGTGTCAGGGCACCGGTCGGGTCCGCAGGGATCGCCGTGATTTCGGCGCTCATCGCCCTCGCCTCTTCTTCACGTTAGGGGAATGCCGCTCCAGCCACCGTCGATCTTTTCGGGTGCGGCGGGCCGCGAACAAGTGCGCAACTGCGTTGTAGTTTGGGGCAACTGGGACCGGGTCCCGGGGGTATCCCCTGGTCATCGGCCGGGCGCTGGATGCCGGAGGTTCTTGAACGAAAACCGGGAGATGGTGTCGGATCGGGGCTGACGTGTTCGTTGCAGGGGTGCGGACGCCCACGAGCGGCGCCGGACGACCACAGGAGATGATCCGAGATGCAGTACCTGGTTTCCGTGATCTTTGACCAGGCCGGCCTCGCCACCGAGGGCGAGATGGCCGCCATCGACGTGTTCAACGACCGGCTGGTCGCCGAGGGCCACTGGGTCTTCGCCGGCGGCCTCGCCGAGCCCGGCACGGCCACCGTCATCGACAACCGGGGCGGGGCGGAGATGATCACCGACGGCCCGTTCGTGGAGTCCAAGGAGTTTCTGGCCGGCTTCTGGATCATCGAGGCCCCCGACCTCGACGTCGCGCTCAGGCTCGCCGCCGACGGCTCGAGGGCCTGCAACCGCAAGGTCGAGGTGCGACCGTTCCGGTGAGCGTGTCCGACATCCGGGAGGCGATCACCCGCGCGCACCACGAGGAGTGGGCCCGGGTGGTCGCGGCCCTGACCCGGCGCTTCGGCGACCTGGACATCGCCGAGGAGTCCGCGGCCGAGGCGTTCGCGATCGCCGTCGAGCGCTGGCCGGCCGACGGCGTACCCCCGAACCCCGGCGCCTGGCTGACCACCGCCGCCAACCGCCGGGCCATCGACCGGATCCGCCGCGAGAGCAAGCGCGACGACAAGCAGAAGGAGGCCCGGATGCTGTACGACGACGCCGCGCCCGAGCCTGCCGGCGCCATCGACGACGAGCGGCTCCGGCTGATCTTCACCTGCTGTCACCCGGCGCTGGCGATGGAGACCCGCGTGGCGCTCACGCTGCGCATGGTCGGCGGCCTGACCATGCCCGAGATCGCCCGCGCCTTCCTGGTGGGCGAGGCCGCCATGGGCCGGCGGATCACCCGGGCGAAAGCCAAGATCAAGGCCGCCCGCATCCCGTACCGGGTACCGTCCGAACAGGACCTCCCGGCCCGCGTCTCCGGCGTGCTCGCCGTCCTGTTCCTGGTCTTCAACGAGGGCTACCTGGCCACCGGCCCCGGCACCGATCCGGTACGCCACGACCTGACCGCCGAGGCGATCCGGCTCACCCGCCTGATCCGCACCCTGCTGCCGCGCGACGGCGAGGTGGCCGGCCTGCTGGCCCTGATGCTGCTCACCGAGGCCCGCCGCGCCGCCCGGGTCTCCCCGCGCGGCGAGCTGGTCACCCTCGGCGAACAGGACCGCGGAGCCTGGGACCCGGCCCTGATCGCCGAGGGCCACCACCTGGTACGCGAACGCCTGGCCACCGGGATGCCGCCGGGCCGCTACCAGATCCTCGCGGCGATCAACGCCGTGCACACCTCAGCCCGCGACGTCCGCGACACCGACTGGTCACAGGTCGTCGCCCTCTACGACCAGCTGATCCGCCTCGACCCCTCGCCGATCGTCGCCCTCAACCGCGCCATCGCGGTCGCCGAGCTCGACGGCCCCGAGGTGGCCCTGGCGGCCGTCGACCGCCTGGAGGCCAGCCTGACCGGCTACCACGCCTACCACGCGACCCGCGCGGACCTGCTGCGCCGCCTGGGCCGCAGCGGCCCGTCCCGCGCGGCCTACGACAGGGCCATCGAGCTGGCCGGCAACACCGCCGAGACCGCCTACCTGACCCGCCGCCGCGACCAGCTGGGGTAGCGTCGCGGGCCTGGGCAAGGAGGTAACCGCCGCGGCCGCCGTCACCCGATGCCGCAATCGGAGACCGCCGTGCCCCCATGCCATCGAACCGTTCCTCGACGAGCGCTCCGACCGACAGGTCACGCGGATCTGGGCCGCTCTCGACGAACACGGCATCCCTTCCCCGCGCAGCCGTCCCGACTCGACTACCGGGCGGACACATCAGAACCCGACTGACGCCGGCATAGCGACCGAATCCGGCCCGGCACAGCGGCAACCACGGGGTTCTTCGACCTCGACAAGCGATGACAGATCAGCGAGACCGAGCGAGCTTCATTCCCATGGAGGTACCGGATCTGACCGGCCCGGCGAGCTTCACGCGCTCAGGTCGTAGACGACCGTGGGCACGTCGTGCGCGCACAGGGTCTCGCGGATCAGCGGCTCGATCCCGGCCCACGTGCCGCCGGCAAGGCCGCAGCCGATGCGCGGCATGTGCACCGAGGCGTGCCGGGTACGGGCGTGGGTGACGAGGGAGGTCAGGCATTCGCGGATCGCGTCGTAGCGGACCGGCGGCCCGGCACCGGCCTCATAGCCGGAGCCGGTGCGCAGGCCACGACGGGTGGCGATGCCGTGCTGGCCGACCATGTTGGCCACCCAGAGCTCCGGGGCGACCGGCACCAGCTGAACGGCGCCGAGGCGGAACGTGGGCTCGCCGTGCCAACGGCGGAACTCCCGCTCCGGCTCCGGCCAGCGCCGGGAGATGACCTCGACGATTCCTCTGCCCCAGGCGCCGATGTCGTTGCAGACGTGCGCGATGATCCGCGGACCGTCGCCGACGGGATCAGTGGCGTCGCCCTCGACGTAGTCCAGCTCCTGCACGCGGCGATCTTCGCACAGCGGCGATGCGGGTGCGCGGCAGTTCGGCGCGGGCTCGCTACGGCGCGAAGGTGATGGCGGTCAGGGCGACGGGCTCGGTGGCGGCGCCGTCGGAGGAGCGGGGGCGGACCAGGAGGAGGTCGATGCCGCCGTGTGCGGCGCCGTCGGGTGCCTTCAGGTCGCGCTTCACCTCGCGGGTGAGGTCGCGGTAGACGACCTCCATCTCGAGGGCGTTCTTCGTCACCGGCGTCAGGACGACCGAGCCCGCGGGCGCGTCCGGGAGGAAGTCGATCATCAGGGGGACGGTGTGGCACTTCGCCGGGTCGTCGGCCGAGGAGGAGGTCAGGAAGCGCTTGCCGTCGGGGTCGGTGACCACGGCCGCGCTCCGGGCGTCCTCGCAGCCGGGTACGGCCAGGGTGCCGGGGTCGGCGCCGGCCAGGAAGCCCTGGTCGCGGAAGGCGTCGCTGGGCAGGACGCCGTCGCGGGGTGCGGTCAGGTCGACCTCGCGCGCGCCGAGGGTCGCCGAGGGTGCCGCGGACGGCGGCGCCGACGCGCCGGCCGAGGGCGGTGGTGCGGCGGGTGCCGAGGCGGGCGGGGGAGCGGCGGCCGCGGAGGACGCGGCCGGTGGTGGGACCGCGGCGGCGGTCGGCTGCGCGGCGGGTGGCTGATTCTCGTGTACGGCGGCGGGGTCCGGGTTCTTGTCGTCGCCCGCGCGGGCCAGCAGCGCGGGTACGGCGATCGCGGCCGCCAGCAGGACGACGGCCGCGCCGATGCCGGCGACCTTGGCGAACTTGGACGCGAACCGCGGGCGTTGGATGAACGTGGCGTTGGCAGTGGCGGGCACCGCGCCGGGCGTCTGCGGCATGGCGGTGACGGTCAGCTGGCGCTGCTTCTCCCGGTTCCACGGCAGCGGCGCCTGCACGGTGAGCAGCGCCTGCGCGGACGTGCCGGGCGGCAGGTCGACGAGCTGCGGGTGGAACTCGGTGCGCACCCGGCGCTCCGGGTCGGTGGCGCCTAGGTGCAGGCGCACGGGTGCGTTGCCGCCGTTGGAGATCTCGGCCGTGTAGCGGCCGGCGCGCCCGCCGTTGACGACCTCCGGCGTGACCCGGACCGTGACCTGGTCGACCGCGGCGAGATCGACCGGCACCTCGACGCAGCGGGAGACGTCGTGGCGGTACTTCGAGCGGACCAGCGCGCCGAGCACGTAGGTGCCCGCGGGCGCGGGCGGCCGCACCGGCAGGGTGACGCGCACGGTCAGGGTGGCGGACTCGGCGGGGCGCAGCTTGGCGACGTCCGGCTCGGTGCGCACGGTGGCGCCGTCGGGCAGGCCGAGCAGCTCGACGCCGTAGTGCTCGACGATGTCGCTGGCGTTGCGCACCGTGACGTCGAAGGCCAGGTTGTCGCCGGGTGTCGCGTCCGCCCGCTCGGGGACGACGGTCACCCTCAGGGGCAGGGTCATGGCGCCTCCGGGTCGGGGTACGGGCATGGTCATGCTCGCATCCGAAGCGTCCTCGGACAACGGTCCGATCGCCGACAGTGGACGGTACCCCGCTCAGGCGGCCGCCAGCTCCTCCAGCGTCGCCCGCGCGCCCTTGGTGTGCAGGGAGGCCAGCACCGAGGCGTACGCGGACACGAACCGCTCGTTGTCGACCAGGTCGCCGAAGAGGTCCCGGTTCCGGATGAAGGCCAGCGGGTCCTCGCCCGAGCGCCGCGCCGCGGCGACCAGGGTGTCCCGGAGCCGGTCCACCACCTCGATGGGCCGGCCCTGCTCGTCGACGCCCTCGGCGTACCGGGCCCAGCTCGCCACGACGGCGGTGGCGCGCAGGATCTCGCCGCCGGTTTCGAGGTTGTGCCGGATCACGGGCAGCAGCCACTTCGGAATGCGGTCGGAGCTCTCCGCGCAGAGCCGCGCCACGGTGTCCTTCACCCGGGCGTTGGAGAACCGGTCGATGAGCTGGTGCCGGTACTCGTCGAGGTCGATGCCCGGCACCGGCTCCAGCGTCGGGGTGGCCTCGGCGTCCATGTACGCCAGCAGGAAGTCCGCGAACAGCCGGTCCTGCGCGACGTCGTGGACCAGCCGGTAGCCGGCCAGGTAGCCGAAGTAGCAGAGCGCCTGGTGGCTTGCGTTGAGCAGGCGCAGCTTCATCAGCTCGTACGGCTCGACGTCCTCGACGACCTGCACGCCCGCATCGTCGAACGGTGGCCGGCCGAGCGGGAACCGGTCCTCGAGCGCCCACTGTGTGAACGGCTCGCAGACCACCGGCCACGCGTCGTCGACGCCGAACCGGGTGCGGACCAGCTCGCGGTCGTCGTCGGTGGTCACCGGGGTGATCCGGTCGACCATGCTGTTCGGGAAGGCGACGTGCTCCTGCACCCAGGCGCCGAGCCCGGGGTCGAGCAGGGTGGCGAAGGCGACGAAGCTGCGGCGGGCGACGTGGCCGTTGCCCTGGATGTTGTCGCAGCTCATGATCGTGAACGGGTCCAGGCCGCGCTCGCGGCGCCGGGCCAGCGCCGCGGTGATCAGGCCGAAGGTGGTACTCGGCGCGGCGCCGGGCGTGAGGTCGTGCCGCACGCCGGGGTCGTCGGCGAGGAAGTCGCCGGTGACCGCGTTGATGTTGTAGCCGCCCTCGGTGATGGTCAGCGAGACGATCCGTACGCCGGGTGAGGCCATCTTCTCGATCACGGCTTCCGGGTCGTCCGGTGCGAAGAGGTACTCCCTGATCGAGCCGATCACCCGCGGCTCGAGCGTGCCGTCGGGCGCCTTGATCACCAGGGTGTACAGCCCGTCCTGCGCGCCGAGCGCCTCCTGCATGCGCCGGTCGGCGGGCATGACGCCGACGCCGCAGATCGCCCAGTCCAGCGCCGTGCCCGCGTTCATCAGGCGATCCAGGTACATCGCCTGGTGCGCCCGGTGGAAGCCGCCGACGCCGAAGTGGACGATCCCGGTGCGCAGCGCGCCCCGGTCGTAGGCGGGTGCGGGCAGGCCGTCCGGCAGGGACGGCAGACTCTTGGCATTGAGCGGCAACATCGGTGTTTCCTCCCAGCGCGGCTGACGGGTCCGAGGTCCTCAGCATCCCGTGAGCCCGCGCGCCGGGCACTTCGTACCGAATCTTTCGCATTGTCCGTGAACACTGGCAACGGCCCGGTGGCAGATCGCCACCGGGCCGTTTCGGAAGGGCCAATTTCCGCTTAGGGCGTCAGACCGACACCGCCGGCGCGAGCTTGCCGCCGGTCATGTGCCGCAGGTACGCCGGCAGGGTGAGGAACTCCGGGCAGGTCCGCTCGGAGAGCAGGACCGTCAGCAGCGTCCGGGCCTGCCCGAAGCGCCGCGCGGCGTCCTCGTCCAGGGCGCCGGTCTCGGCCAGCACGTCGAGCTCCTCGCGCAGCATCCGGGTGACCAGCCCGGCCGTGATCGGCACGCCGTAGTCGGTCGGGGTGCCCGTCGAGATCCACTGCCAGAGCTGGGTCCGGCAGATCTCGGCGGTCGCCGCGTCCTCCATCAGGCCGCCGAGCGCCACCGCGCCGCGCCCGCCGAGCCAGGCCGCCACGTAGCGCAGTGCCACGCTGACGTTGGTCCGCAGCGCGACCTCGCTGACCGAGACGGCGGTGGCCCGCACGTCCAGCAACTCCTTGGCCGTGACCCGGACGTCGTCGCGCTTGCGCACGATCTGGTTCGGCTCGAAGCCGAGCCACTGGTCGAAGACCTCCTTGCAGGTCTCGACCAGGCCGGGGTGTGCGACCCAGGAGCCGTCGAAGCCGTCGCCGACCTCGCGCCGCTTGTCCTGGCGGACCTGGTTCAGCGCCCGCTTCGCGGCCACCGGGTCCCGGCTGGGCACGACGGCGGCCATGCCGCCGATCGCGTGCGCCCCGCGCCGGTGACAGGTCCGGACCAGCAACTCCGTGTACGCCCGCATGAACGGTGCCGTCATCGTCACCTGCGACCGCTCCGGCAGCACCACGTCGGGGCGGTTCTTGATCATGCTGAACAGGTAGTCCCACCGGCCCGCGTTGAGCCCCGCCGAGTGCTCGCGCAGCTCGTAGAGGATCTCCTCCATCTCGAAGGCGGCGGTGATCGTCTCGATCAGCACCGTCGCGCGGATCGTGCCGCGGGGGATACCCAGCAGGTTCTGCGCGAAGACGAAGACGTCGTTCCAGAGCCGCGCCTCGAGGTGGCTCTCGAGCTTGGGCAGGTAGAAGTACGGGCCGCTACCGCGGTCGATCTGCTTCTGCCCGCAGTGGAACAGGTACAGGCCGAAGTCGAACAGCGAGGCCGAGACCGCACGCCCGCCGATGCGCACGTGGCACTCCGGCAGGTGCCAGCCGCGCGGCCGCACCATGACGGTCGGCAGCTCGTCGCCGACCCGGTACTGCCGCCCGTCGGGCGCCGTGTAGTCCAGCTTGCCGTCCAGCGCATCCCGTAGGTTGCGCTGGCCTGAGACGACGTTGTCCCAGGTCGGCGCGGTAGCGTCCTCGAAGTCGGCCATCCACACCTTCGCGCCGGAGTTCAGCGCGTTGATGGTCATCTTCCGCTCCGGCGGGCCGGTGATCTCCACCCGCCGGTCGGTCAGGTCCTCGGCGGGGGGTGCCACGGACCAGGTGTCGTCGATGCGGATCTGCTTGGTCGACTCGAGGAAGTCCAGCTCCGTGGTGCGGGTCGCCCGGCGACGCCGGCGCCGTTCCAGGAGCTGGACCCGTCGCGCGCCGAACTCCCGGTCCAGCGCCACGACGAATTCGATCGCCTCGGGGGTGAGGATGTCGGTGTAGTCGGACGCCGCGACGGTCACAGTTTCCATCAGAATTGCTCCGCTTCGGTCGAGCCGGACAGCGCGGTGGTGGAGCTCTCCGGGTTCAGCGCCGTCGAGACGGCGTCGAAGTAGCCGGTGCCGACCTCAGCCTGGTGCTTGGTCGCCGTGTAGCCGTTGGCCTCGGCCGCGAACTCGGCCTCCTGCAACTTCACGTACGCGCTCATGCCGGTCTCGCCGTAGCCCTTGGCCAGCTCGAACATCGAGTGGTTGAGGGCGTGGAAGCCGGCGAGCGTGACGAACTGGAACTTGTAGCCCATCGCGCCGAGCTCCTTCTGGAACCGGGCGATGTCGGCGTCGTCGAGGTTGCGCTTCCAGTTGAACGACGGCGAGCAGTTGTACGCGAGCATCTTGCCCGGGTGCTCCTTGTGCACTGCCTCGGCGAAGGAGCGGGCGAACTCCATGTCCGGCTTGCCGGTCTCGCACCAGATGAGGTCGGCGTACTCGGCGTAGGCGACACCGCGGGCGATGGCGGCGTCCGGGCCGCTGCGCACCCGGAAGAAGCCCTCGGCGGTGCGCTCGCCGGTCAGGAACGGGCGGTCGCGCTCGTCCACGTCGGTGGTGAGCAGGTCCGCCGCCAGGGCGTCGGTGCGGGCGATGATGAGGCTGGGCACGCCGGCCACGTCGGCGGCGAGGCGGGCGGCGTTCAGCGTGCGGATGTGCTGGGCCGTCGGGATCAGCACCTTTCCGCCGAGGTGGCCGCACTTCTTCTCCGACGCGAGCTGGTCCTCCCAGTGCACGCCCGCCGCGCCCGCGGCGATCATGGCCTTCATCAGCTCGAACGCGTTGAGCGGGCCACCGAAGCCGGCCTCGGCGTCGGCGACGATCGGGGCCAGCCAGTCACGCTCGTTCTTGCCGGCCGCGTTGTCGATCTGGTCGGCGCGCAGCAGCGCGTTGTTGATGCGGCGCACCACCGCCGGCACCGAGTTGGCCGGGTAGAGGCTCTGGTCCGGGTAGGTGTGCCCGGACAGGTTCGCGTCGGCCGCCACCTGCCAGCCGGACAGGTAGATCGCCTTGAGCCCGGCCCGGACCTGCTGCACGGCCTGGCCGCCGGTCATGGCGCCGAGCGCGTTGATGTAGTCCTCGTTGTGCAGCAGGTCCCAGAGCCGGCGGGCGCCCCGCTCGGCGAGGGTGTGCTGCTCCTGGACGGTGCCACGAAGCTTGACGACGTCCTGCGCCGTGTAGCTGCGGCGCACGCCAAGCCAACGGGGATCGCCGGCCCACGCCCGAGTGAGGTCCGCTGCGGTACCGCCCCTGACTTCGGTCAGCTGATCAGTCATGTGAATTAGCCCTTCGGTGCTTTGCCTTGGTGCCTGGCTTGTTGGTGCCTGGCTTGGTGCCTGGGTGGAAGAAGTTCACTGTCACGCAGGGTGCAAGCCCTAAAGAAGGCACTTGTGAGGAGAAGAATCGAGAATCTTCTGCTAGCGTCAAAACCTATGACGGCTTCACCTTCCGACGCCACGGTCGACCTCGTGACGCTCGGGCAGCGCCTGCGGCACCAGCGCCGCGCCAAGGGCATGACCCTCGATCAGCTCAGCGCGGCGGTCGGCCGCGCGCCCTCGCAGCTCTCGCTGATCGAGAACGGCAAGCGGGAGCCGAAGCTCAGCGTGCTACAGGCGATCGCGGGTGCTCTTGGCGTACAGATGCAGGATCTTCTGCGGCCCGAGGCGCCGAGCCGGCGCGCCGGGCTCGAGATCGAGCTGGCCCATTTTCAGCGGGAGTCGGCCTACGCGGCGCTCGGCCTGCCGACGGTGCGTGCCGGGCGGCGGCTGCCGGCCGACGCGCTGGAGTCGCTGATCGGGCTGCACCGGGAGCTGACCCGGCTGCTCACCGAGCAGAGCGCCACCCCGGAGGTGGCCCGCCGGGCCAACCAGCAGCTGCGGGTCGAGATGCGCGAGCGCGACAACTACTTCGAGTACATCGAGCAGGCCGCGGCGAAGGTGCTCCAGTCGGTGCGGCACACCACCGGCCCGCTGTCGCAGCGCGGCATCCTCGACATCGCCGCGCAGCTGGGCTTCTCGTTGCACTACGTGAGCGACCTGCCCGGCTCGGCACGCTCGGTGACCGACCTGCGCAACCGCCGGATCTACCTGCCGCAGGTGGCCAGCGGCAAGGGACACGACCCGCGCGCGGTGGTGCTCCAGACGCTCGGCCACTTCGTGCTCGGCCACAACGACCCGGGCGGCTACCGCGACTTCCTGCGCCAGCGGGTCGAGGTGAACTACTTCGCGGCGGCGCTGCTGATGCCGGAGAAGTTCGCGACCGAGTTCCTGCGCGACGCGAAGGCCGACCGGGCGCTGGCCATCGACGACTTCCGCGACGCGTTCGGCGTCTCCTACGAGACCGCGGCGCACCGCTTCACCAACCTGGTGACACACCACTTCGGCATCCCGGTCCACTTCGCCCGGGTGCACGAGAGCGGCACGGTCTACAAGGCGTACGAGAACGACGACGTCCGCTTCCCGACGGATGTCACCGGGGCGATCGAGGGCCAGCACGTCTGTCGCAAGTGGGCGTCGCGCACGGTGTTCGCCGCCGACGACCCGTACTCGTCGTTCTACCAGTTCACCGACACCGGCTCCGGCACCTACTGGTGCACGGTGCACGTGGAGTCGACCCGCTCCGGCGAGTTCTCGGTGACGGTGGGCACGCCGTACGAGCACGCGCGCTGGTTCCGCGGCGGCGACACCACCCGGCGCACCGTCTCGAGCTGCCCGGACCCGAACTGCTGCCGCCGCCCGCCGGCGGAGCTCGTCGACCGCTGGGGCGGGCAGGCCTGGCCCAGCGCCCGGGTCCACTCGCACCTGCTGGCGGCGCTGCCGCCCGGCACCTTCCCGGGCGTCGACGCACAGGACGTCTACGAGTTCCTGCAGCGCCGTTCAGAGTGACGCGACGAACAGGTCGACCTCTATCGGCGCGGCGACGGCACCGGCCGGGTCGACGAACGGCGCCATCGCGGTGCGGCAGCCGGCCACGATCCGGTCGTGCGTCGCCCGGTCGACGCCGTCCGCGATCGGCAGCAGCTCGGCCGTGAGGAACGTGTCGAGGTCGTCCATCCGGGTCGCGTCCCGCCACCTCTCGTGGCGCTCGACGCGCAGGCCGGCCGCGGCGAACAGCGCCGGCTCGCCGGCGCCGAAGTAGCCGCCGATCAGGTCGAGCGCCGCGGTCCCGGCGTGCCGGGCCACCACCTCGGTCAGCGCCACGTAGCCCGGGCTGGCGGCCAGCCGTCCCGGCACCTGCACCACGACGCGCCCCCGCGGGCCGGCGACCCGGCCCATCTCGCGCAGCGCGGCCACCCGGTCGGCGAAGAACATCAGGGCGGCCTGCGACGCCACCACGTCGAACGAGGCGTCGCCGAAGGGCAGGACGCCCGCGTCGCCGGTCAGCCAGCGCAGGTCCGGCCGGACCCGGCGGGCCACGGCGAGCATCGCCTCGCCGCGGTCCAGCCCGACGACGCCGCCGGGCCCGGCCCGGTCGGCGGCGGTCCGCGCCACGATGCCGGTGCCGCACCCGACATCCAGGATCGACGACCCGGGTACGGGCGCGGCGGCGTCCACCAGCCGTCGCGCCCAGCCGGCGAAGAGCGCCGGCACGAAGGTCGACTCGTAGAACTCGGCGGCCCGCGCCGACAACGCATACGTCTGCTCGGTCATGCCCTCACGCAACCACCGCCTCCAGGGGCCGGAAAGTTCGAAGAACGAACTTCCCCCGCCCGGCCGCCGGGGCGCAGGGTGGGTGGATGCGAGGCTACGGGCAGTACTGTCCACTGGCGCTGGCCGCCGAGGTCTTCGCCGAGCGCTGGACACCGATCATCATCCGGAACCTCTCGCTCGGCTGCACCCACTTCAACGAGATCCTCGACGGCGCGCCGGGGCTGTCGCGCAGCGTCCTCTCGCAGCGGCTGCGCCTGCTCGAGCGCACCGGCGTGGTCGGCAGGACGCGGACCGGCAGGTCCACCGCGTACGGCCTGACCGTCAGCGGCCGCGAGCTCGCCGGGGTCTGCCTGGCGCTGGGCGCCTGGGGCGCGCGCTGGCGCCAGGTCCGGCCCGAGGACCAGGATCCCTACCTGGCGCTGTGGACCCTGTCGAGGATGATCGACCCGGCCACGCTGCCGCGCCCGCGGGTGGTCGTCCTCTTCCACATCACCGGTCACCGCGCGCCGAACCGCTTCTGGCTGGTCCTGGCTGCGACCGGCAACGAGGTCTGCGTCAGCGCGCCGGGCTACCCCGAGGACGGCCAGGTCACCACGGACGTCGCCGGCCTGGTCCGCTGGTACGCGGGCGAGGCGACCCTCGGCGCGGTGCAGCGCGCCGGCGGCATGGCGGTGCGCGCGCCGGGCTGGCTGGTGCGGGAGCTGGCCGGCTGGGGCGCGCTCAGCCCGTACGCCCGGACGGGCTGACCCGGGCCGCCGGCCGGCGGGGGATGTAGTCCTCCAGCAGGGCCGGCGTCAGGCCGGCCCGGTGTATCGCGCGCAGCGCGGCCAGGAAGTCCTTCACGAACGCCGGGCGGAAGTGCATCAGGATGATGTCGCCGCGCTGGACCGCCTTCCCCTCCTGGTAGCGGACCTTGCCCTTGTGGACGGTCTCCTTCCACATGAAGGCCGCGTCGATGCCGCAGTCGTGCGCCGCGCGCAGGGTGGTGGCGTCCCGGGTGCCGAACGGTGGCCGGAACAGCACCGGCCGCCGCCCGTAGAGGTGGCCGAGGCGATCGGCCGACCCGCAGATCTCGTGGCTCTGGAACGCGTACGACCGGCCGCGCAGCTGAGGGTGGGTGATCGTGTGCGCCTCGATCACCGCGCCGTGCTGCTGTAGCCGGGCGAAGTACGGCTCGTCGTCGCGGATCGCGTCGGTGGTGAGAAAGAGGGTGACCGGTACGCGCGCGGCCGCGAGCAGTTTGGGCGCCTCGGGCGACCTGATGAAGCCGTCGTCGATGGTGATGAACGCGACCGGCTGGTCGGTCGGTATCCGCGACAGGTACGGCACGCTCCCGGACCTCGGCAGCGTGATGGGCCGCGGCGGCGGCGCCGGCGGGAAGACCGGGATGTCGGAGAGCGCCCAGCCGACCGGCGGCGGAGCCTGGGAGGCGGACGGCGCCGCCGGTGCCGCGAGGACCGGCCCCGGGCTCGCCGCCGGGCTCGGCGAGGCGGCCGGGCCCTGCGGCATGGCCTTCGCACCGCCCCGGCCTGCGGAGCAGCCGGTTGCCGGCAGCAGGGCGACGGCGGCGACCAGGGCGAGGACCCGGCGGTTCAAGATCACATTGACCACGGTAGCAACGCCCGCAAAGCGCGCAGCGCAGGCAAATCGGCACGGAACGCGATCGGGGCTGGTGAGGCATCGAAAAACTTCGTTAGGTCTATTTACTGTTAACAAGCTTTAACTTATGTTGAACGGACAGCCGACGGAGCTTTCCCATCGGGCGATCTCGATGCCCGCGGCAGGCCGGGAGCCCCCACCCCGGCCTGCCGGCCCCCCCATGAAGAGGAGCGCTTCATGAGACGAAGACTGACCCTGCCGATGCTGACCGTTGCCACGGTCGGCGCCTCGCTGTTCATCGCCGTCGCGCCCGCCTCGGCGCACGGCTACATCTCCTCGCCGCCCAGCCGCCAGGCCAACTGCGCCAGCGGCGCGGTGGCCAACTGCGGCGACATCATCTACGAGCCGCAGAGCGTCGAGGCGGCCAAGGGCTCGATGCAGTGCAACGGCGGAGGCAGCCGCTTCGCCGTGCTCAACGACAACAGCCGGAACTGGCCCGCCGCGTCGGTCGGCCAGACGGTGACGTTCAACTGGGTGCTCACCGCCCGGCACTCCACCACCAACTGGGAGTACTTCATCGGCGGCACCCGGCTCGCCAACTTCAACGACGGCGGCGCCCAGCCCGGCGCCACCAAGTCGCACACGGTCAGCATGGGCGGCTTCAGCGGCCGGCAGACCCTGCTGGCCAGGTGGAACATCGCGGACACCGCGATGGCGTTCTACTCCTGCGTGGACCTGAACATCGGCGGTGGCGGCGGCACCCCGCCGACCACGCCGCCCACCACCACCCCGCCGACGAACCCGCCGACCAACCCGCCCACGACGCCGCCGCCGGCCGGTGGCACCTGGCGGGCCGGCACCGCGTACGCGGTCGGCAGCACCGTCACCTACGGCGGCCTCTCGTACCGGTGCCTGCAGGCGCACACCGCCCTCGCCGGCTGGGAGCCGCCGAACGTCCCGGCCCTCTGGGCCCGGATCTGACCCGCACCATCGGACGGGTCCACCGCCGCCGGCGCGTGGACCCGTCCGGCTTTTCCGCACCGGGAGGTTCGATCGTGCGCCGCCTCTTCGCCGCCGTCCTGCTGGTCGTCGCCCTGGCGGGCTGCGCCGCCGAGCCGGACCCGCCGCCGCCCGCCTTCAACGCCACCGACGTGATGTTCCTCCAGATGAGCCTCGACTACATCGGACAGGGCGACCAGGTGGTGGCGCTTGCCGAGCGGCGCGCCGGCGACCCGCGGGTGCGGGCCCTGGCGATCGAGCTGCGGGGCCAGTGGCAGGGCGAGTCGGCGACGATGCGGCGCTGGCTCACCGGCTGGCAGCAGCCGCCGTCCGCGGACCCCGCGGCCGGCGCGCACGCGGGCCACGGCGAGCTGCACTCGCTGCGCCCCTCCGACCTCGCCGAGCTGGAGGCCGCCAAGGGCACCGACTTCGACCGTACGGCGGTCAGCCTGCTCCTCGGTCACCTGCACAACTGCGTCGAGTTGACCCGGATGGAGGCGACCGGCGGGCAGTACCCGCCCGCGAAGGCGCTCGCCGAGACGATGACCAGGCAGCGACAGGGCCAGATCCAGCGCATGCTCGCCCTTGCGGCGTAATCCTTGTTTCGGCGGCAGTCCACCCCTGCTTGAAGCTTCAATTTCGCAGTACGATGATGTGCGTGACCGTCGAACCCGCCGGATCTCCCCGCTGGCTCAGCGCGGGCGAGCTGCACGCCTGGCTGCCCATCGGCGGCCTGCTCCTCAAGCTGCCGGCCGCCCTGGACGCGCAGACGCTGCGTGACTCCGGCCTGAGCCACTTCGAGTACCTGGTGCTCGCGAGCCTCTCCGAGGCGCCGGAGCGCACCCGCCGGATGAGCGAGCTCGCCGCCCTGGCGAACGGCTCGCTGTCCCGGCTGTCACACGTGGTGAAGCGCCTGGAGAAGCGGGGCTGGATCGAGCGAAAGGCCTGCCCGTCGGACGGGCGGTACACCAACGCGGTGCTCACCGCTGCCGGCTGGGAGAAGGTCCTGGCCAGCGCGCCCGGGCACGTCGCGGCGGTCCGGGCGCTGATCCTGGACGCCCTGTCCGCCGAGGAGCTCGAACGGTTCGGCGACATGGCCCGGCGGATCCTCGACCGCCTCGAACCCGGGGACGCCCGCGCCGCCTTCCCCGGCTGACGGCTATCGTCACGTCGTGGCTGAGCTGATCGCACCGACCGCACGCCTGCACCGCGCCTGGCTGGACTCCCGGGACGAGTGGGGGCGCGACACGCACCAGGACGGTGCCGGCCTGCGCGCGGGCGACGAGGTCGACACCCCGGACGGCTTCGCCGCCTGGGTGCGCCGCCTGCTCGGCGAGTCGGACCCGGCGAACCCGGTGCCCGAGGGCTGGGTGCACTGCACCTACTGGTGGATCGTAGAGGACGGCGAGGTGAAGGGCGCGATCGCGCTGCGCCACGAGCTCAACGACTTCCTCGAGCGCGCCGGCGGTCACATCGGCTACGGCGTACGGCCGTCGGCGCGCCGCCGCGGCCTGGCGTCGTTCGCGCTCGGCGAGGTCCTGCGCCATGCCGGCAAACTCGGCTTGAACCGGGTCCTGATCACCTGCAACGTGGCCAACGATGCCTCGCGCCGCGTGATCGAGCGCAACGGCGGCGTGCTGGAGGACATCCGCGACACGGAGATCGGCCGGCTGCGCCGCTACTGGATCGACGTCTCCGGCGACTGAGCCGACCGGCCGATCAGCCGACCAGGCGGCGCTCCCAGGCCCATGCGGCGATCTCCACCCGGTTGCGGGCGCCCAGCTTGGTCTGGACGCTGCCCAGGTGCGTCTTGACCGTGCCGACCGAGATGAAGAGCTTGGTGGCGATCTCCGCGTTCGTCAGGCCGCGGGCCGCCAGCTTCACCACGTCCAGCTCGCGCGGCGACAGGCCGCCGTCGTCGCCCGCCGGCGCCGGCGGCGACAGGTGCTCCAGCAGCCGTACGGTGATCGACGGGCTGATCAGCGCGTCACCCGACATCGCCGCGCGGACCGCCTCGACCAGCAGCGCCGGCCCCGAGTCCTTCAGCAGGAAGCCGGCCGCGCCGTTGCGCAGCGCCTGATGCACGTACTCGTCGAGGTCGAAGGTCGTCACCACGACCACCTTGATGGGGTCCGCGACGCCCGGGCCGGCGAGCAGCCGCAGGGCCTCGAGGCCGTCCATCCGGGGCATCCGGATGTCGAAGAGCGCCACGTCCGGCCGCAGCTTGCGGGCCATCGCCACCGCCTCGACGCCGTCCGCGGCCTCGCCGACCAGCTCCATGTCCGGCTGCGCGCCGATGATCATCCCGAAGCCGGTACGCACCATCGCCTGGTCGTCGGCGATCATCACGCGGATCACCGCGCCACCTCCTGGTCGAGCGGCAGGGCCGCGTCGACCACCCAGCCTCCGTCGATGCCCGGCCCGGCGGAGATGCGCCCGCCGACCGCGCGGACCCGTTCCGTCAGGCCCACGAGACCGTACCCCGGCGCCTCCCGCGGCGCGGTGGCGCGCGGCGCGGAACCGTCGTTCGCCACCCGGACCAGCAGCCAGTCGGGGGTACGGCGCACCCACACGTCGGCGACGCGCGCACCCTGGGCGTGCCGGCGGATGTTCGTCAGCGCCTCCATCACCACCCGGTACGCCGACGTGGACACCTCCACCGGTATCCCGGCCGTGCTCCCGTCCACGTGCAGCCGGGCCAGCACCCCGCCCGAGTTGCCGAACTGGTCGAGCAGCGGCCCGAGCTCGTCGACGCCGGCCAGCGGCGCGAGCGGCGCGTCGGGCCGGGCGTTCGGGTCGCGCAGCACGCCGACCATCCGGCGCATCGACGCCATCGTCTCGGCGCCGGCCGCCTCGATCTGCTCGAGGGCGAGCATCACCCGCTTCGGGTCCTGCTCGGCGACGAAGCGGGCGCCCTGCGCCTGCACCACGATGCCGGTCACGTGGTGTGCGATGAAGTCGTGCAGGTCGCGGGCGAACTCGGTGCGCTGCTCGGCCCGTACCGAATCGATCGCCCGCTGCCGGGTCGACTCGATGGTGCGCAGGTAGACGGCCAGGCCGATGACCGCGGTCGCGGCCAGGCCGAGAGCCAGGCCGGCGATGACGTAGTCGGCCGTCAGGCCGCCGCGCAGCGGCATGAAGCCGATCGCCATGCCGATCGGCAGCACGGCGGCGACCGCCCACTGCGCGTCGCCCCGGCGGGTGACCACGTACATGACGCCGAGCAGGCCGACCGCCTCGGCCAGCCCGAAGCTGCCACCGACGCCGCCGGTGACCACGGCGAGCGCGATCGTCAGCAGCAGAGAGCACCCGGCGAGCAGCATCGCGATCTTCGGCAGACGCTTCGAACCCTGCCGGTGCCGGGGCAGCCAGACCAGCGCGGTCGCCACCGCGCTGACGATCATCACCGGCGCGAGCAGCAGGCTGCCGCCGCTGGTCAGGGTGCTCAGGTCGATCAGGCCGAGAACGGCCATCAGGACCAGGGCGGCGACCTGGCCGGAGTGGAACAGAAGATTCTTTCGCGTCAACATCGTGACCCAGCGTAACCGCTGGTCAACGCCCCTCCATCGGCCGAAAGTCAGACCCGGGCCGGGCGGTTGTCCCCGCTGCGGGCCGATGCGCGGGCCGCCGCTCTGCCATCAGGATTCTCCCAGTTTCACCGACCCCGCCCTCGGAGGCTCCTGATGAGAACGCAGTCCCCGGCCATCGCGCCGGCACCCGCCGGACCGGACGACGGCATGACCGCCGTCGCCGCCGTGGACCTGGTCAAGGTGTACGGCAGCGGAGACACCGCCGTACGGGCACTGGACGGCGTCACCGTCGGCTTCGCCCGGGCACAGTTCACCGCGATCATGGGCCCGTCCGGCTCCGGCAAGTCGACGCTCATGCACTGCCTCGCCGGCCTGGACACGGCCACCTCGGGCCGGGCTCTGCTGGGCGGCACCGACCTCACGACGCTGAGCGACAAGGTCCTCACCAAGGTCCGCCGCGAGCGGATCGGGTTCGTCTTCCAGTCCTACAACCTGCTGCCGCAGCTCACCGCCGAGCAGAACATCACCCTGCCGCTCGACCTGGCCGGCCGGCGCGCCGAACGCGGCCTGTTCGCGCACCTCGCCGACGTGCTCGGCATCACCGGGCGCCTCGCGCACCGGCCCAGCGAGCTCTCCGGCGGCCAGCAGCAGCGGGTCGCCCTGGCCCGCGCGCTGGTCTCCCGCCCCGAGGTGGTCTTCGCCGACGAGCCGACCGGCAACCTCGACTCGCGCTCCGGCGCCGAGGTGCTGACGTTCCTGCGCGACTCGGTGCGCGACCTCGGACAGACCATCGTCATGGTCACCCACGACCCTGGCGCGGCCGCCTACGCCGACCGGGTGGTGCTGCTCGCCGACGGCGCGGTCGCCGGCGACCTGGACCGGCCCGGCCACGCGGAGATCGCCGACGCCCTGCGCGACCTGGGTGCGCGCCGATGACCGTGTTGCAGACCCAGCTGACCGGGGTCGCGCGGCGCCCGGCCCGGCTGCTGCTGACCGGCCTGGCGATGCTCGTCGCGTCCTTCGTGGTCTACGCGACAGTGCTCGCGCAGCAGATCGCCGAGCGCACGATGCTCGACGGGCTCAGCGGCACCCCCGCGGCCGTCGACCTCGTCGTCGGCCCGGACAGCCCCGACGGCGCGCCCTTCCTCACCGCCGACCACCTGGCGAAGATCAGGGCCGTGCCCGGCGTCGCCGAGGCGGTGGGCCGGGCGGAGACCGCCGGAACCACCGGCGGGCAGTACCTGAACCTGACGGCCGACCCCGGCAGCGGACCGCTCGCGGTCACCCACGTCACCCAGGGCCGCTTCCCGGCGGCGCCCGGCGAGATCGCCGTCAGCCCCCGTACGGCGGACCGGCTCGGCCTGCCCGTCGGCACCGCCGTCACCCTCTTCACGGCCTGGGACGACAAGGGCAACCCGGCCAAGCCGGTGAAGTTCACCGTCACCGGCCTGGTCGACGCCCGGGACGACTACGGCTTCACCGGGTACGCGCCGGAGAGCACCGTCGCACCACTCGCCCCCGACGGCCTGCTGGCGCGGGTCGACCTGCGGCTGTCGCCCGGCGCCGACGCGGCCGCCGTGCGCGCGGAGGTGGAACGGGTCGCGCGGTCCGGGCCCGCACCGGCCGAGGGCTACGAGCGCCCGCGGGTCCGCACCGGCCTCGCGGTACGCACGGCCGAGGCCAACAAGGCGGCGGCCGACCTGAACGCCCTCTTCGCCGTGGTCGCGATGTTCGTGGCGATCGCCGTCATCGCCGCCGGCCTGGTCGCCACGTCCACGTTCCGGATCGTCTTCGCCCAGCGGATGCGCCAGCTGGCGCTGCTGCGGGCCGTCGGCGCCGGGCGCGGCTCGATCAGCCGGGCGCTGGCCGCCGAGGG
Source organism: Amorphoplanes digitatis (assembly GCF_014205335.1). NCBI lineage: Bacteria > Bacillati > Actinomycetota > Actinomycetes > Micromonosporales > Micromonosporaceae > Actinoplanes > Actinoplanes digitatis. The sequence continues at coordinate 3,451,907 of NZ_JACHNH010000001.1, forward strand.
CGCGCTGACCGGCCTCGTCGCCGGCGTGGCCGGCGTACTGGGCGCCCTCGCCGCCGGCCACGCGCTGCCGCCGCTGCTGCGCGCCCTCGAGCTCAGCGTCGCCTCGCCCGGCTGGCCCGTGCTGCCCGCGGCCGGCGTGGTCCTGCTGTCGGTGACCATCACGGTCCTGGCCGTGCTCGCACCGGCGTTCTCGGCCGCCCGGGTCTCCCCGCTCGAGGCGCTGCGGTCGTCCGGCACCACCGGCGCCCGCCGCGACATCGGCGTCCTGCGCTGGGCGTTCGGCCTGCTGTTCGCGCTGGGCGCGGCGGCGTCGGCCGCGTACGTCATCGCCGGACTGCCGGGCCGCGACGACGAGGACTACCGGGTGGAGCCGATGCTGCTCATGGTCGTCGTCTCGGGCGCGCTCGCGTTCTTCGCCCTGATGGCCCTCGGGCCGGTGCTGGTGCGGCCCGTGCTCGCCACCGTCGGCTGGCCGGTGCGGCGCCTCGGCGCGGTCGGCCGGCTCGCGGTCGGCGGGGTCGGCGGTGCGCCCCGGCGGGCCGCCGCGGTGTCCGTGGTCGTGGCGCTGGGCGTGACCCTGATCGCGGGGCTCGTCGTGACCGGGGCCTCGATCCGGGTACTCGCCGACCGGGAACTGGCATCCTCGGTGCCCGCCGACTTCGAACTGACCTCCGGCGGCGACGCCACGCTGCCCGCCGCCGTGTACGACCAGGCGAAGGCGAGCACCGACCTGGCGCACGTCACGCCGTACCGGCGGCTCAACGACGTGCGGGTCGGCGGCTCGGAGTACGGGCTCGCCGCCACCGACCTGGCCATGAAGGGCCTGCCGGCGCTCGACAAGATCGACGTCTCGGCCGGTTCGCTCGCGGACATCGGCCCCGGCCGGATCGCCGTCTCGGGCTTCGCCGCCGACGAGACCGGCCTGAAGGTCGGCGACACCACGACCCTGGCCGCCGCCGGAAAGACCGCCCGGGTACAGGTGGTGGCCACCCTGCCCGACGGGGCACCGCTCCAGTCCTACCTGCTGCTCGACCCGGCCGACCTCACCGGCCTCGGCGCCCCGGCCGGCTACTCGGGCCTGCTCGCCGACGCGGCGAACACCGGCGAGGAGGGCCGGACCGCCGGGCAGAAGGCGTTGCGGCAGCTCGCGCAGGGCCGTACCGGGGTGGGCGTCACCGTCCTGGCCGACCAGCGCGACCAGCTCAACCTGGTCCTCAACGGCGTACTCGCGGTGGCGCTCGGGCTGATCGGGCTGACCGTGCTGATCGCGGTGGTCGGCGTCGGCACGACGACGGCACTCTCGGTGGTGGAACGGGTACGGGAGTCCGGCCTGCTGCGGGCGGTCGGCCTGTCCCGCGGCGGCCTGCGGGTGATGCTCACCGCGGAATCCAGCCTGTACGGCGTCATCGGCGCCACGATCGGCCTGCTCCTCGGCGTCCCGTACGCCTGGCTGTCGATCAAGGCACTCGGGGTGAACGCGCCGCTGTCGCTGCCGGTGTGGCAACTGGCCGCGGTCTTCGCGGCGCTGGTCACCTTCACCGCGCTGGCCGGGGTGCTGCCCGCCCGGAAGGCCTCGCGGGTCAGCCCGGTCGCCGCCCTGGCCACCGACGGCTGACGAGGACGTGTCCGGCCCCCGGCGGCTCCGGCCGCCGGGGGCGTCCGGTCAGGTCACCGTGTAGTGGGTGACGGTCTCCTCGCGGCCGATCAGGAAACGCTCGTCCTCGGGGTAGAAGACGGCCCGCGAGATGTCGTCGCCGGCGAAACCGCGGATCGCCTCCGCGGACTCCCACCAGCTCAGCGTCACCACCTCGGTGCGGCCGTCGCCGAGGTCGCGCGTCCACATCTGCGCATCGACGTTGCCCGGAGTCCGCCGGTATTCGGCCATGCCGGTCCGGTTGATGTAGTCGACGTATTCCCCGGCACCTTCGGTCGCGACCCAGCCGCGCCACATGCGTGCGATCACCCGACCGAGCCTAGCGGCCGTACGAATTGACATCGGCGTGGATGATGTCGACGTCAAGGTGCCATGATCATCGCGGAGGTCGGGCCACACATGGTGAGTCGGTGGCGGCGCGAGGTCTCGCGCGCGGACCAGATCATGGAGGCCCTCCAGCGGGCACCGGAGGCCATCGACGTGCGCGGCGCCCGGCGATGGCGGTGGGCCGACGAGCACTGGCGCGACTGGCTGCGCCGGTCCGGCACCGCGATGGAGCTGTTCACCCGGCGCAACGAGAGCGACGAGTACCGGTACCTGCTGGGCGCGGACGCCTACCGGGACCAACTGGTGGAGGCGCTGTCCCGCGCTCGGCCCCGGGACTGCGCGGCCGCCGGCTTCGGCTGCACCCGGCGCATCGACCGCGCCTGCCGCGGCCCGGAGATCTGCTCCCGGGACCGCGCGGAGGCCCCGGACGACCGGACCCACCGGGAGGGCCCGCTCCCCGGTGCCTGCGACTCGTTCTACCTGGATCTCGGCGAGGGCCGCGCCTGGATCGGGTTCAGCGCGGGTGACCGGCACCGCGCCGTGCTGTGGTGGGAGAACACCTCGTCCGGGATGCTCTGGATCGACGGCACCCGGGTCGGCGGGGACCAGACCCTCGACACGTCCGGCCGATGGCTCGACGACCGGTTCTACACGGTCCAGGCCGAGGGGCCGGAGGACCATCCGGCACAGGAGTACGGGATGGGAAGCCTGAGCAGCCGCATCAGATCCCTCCTGCTCCACGACGCCGACCGTTCCTCGACCCGGCTGCTCACCCCGACACCGGACGAGCTCTGGACCGACCCAAGGATCGTCCGCAGCGGCGAGTCTCTGCTGGTCCACGCCCGCCCGGACGACATCAGGACCGGAACCCCACCCACCCGCATCCTCCCGACCGGATAACGACAAGCAACCGCGACTCTCCATTCGTAATAACCGGAACGAGACACGTCGAGTAATCGCCAGGACGCGCGATACCCGCCCCGGCGCACTATTGCCGATATTTCCTTTTGTTTCTCGGCCAGATGAGCGACCAATTCCGGGCGTTCACCGGGCTCACGCCGCCCGGTGCGTCGAAGTCCGGCGGTGGTTCCCGCGCGAACATCCCGGCCACGCGCGGGACGGCCGCTGACGGCCGATTGATTTCTTACCGGAGCGACAGCTCACGGCACGCTAATTTGGGGGGACCTCACAGCAAGGAGAGCCCCGTGGGCAAGGTGGTCATGTACAGCTCGGTGTCGGTGGACGGCTTCATCGCGGACGAGAATGATCAGCCCGGGCCGCTGTTCGACTGGTTGTCCAGCGGTGACGTCCCGTTGGACGAGAGCGGCTACGTGAAGGTGTCGCAGACCTCCTACGACTACACCCGGGCGTACTGGGACCAGATCGGGGTGACGATCGCCGGCCGCCACGTCTTCGACATGACGGACGGCTGGGACGGGAAGCCTCCGAGCGGGATCGACCACGTGGTCGTCGTGACACACCGGCCGGCGCCCGAGGGCTGGGACCCCGAGGCGCCGTTCCATTTCGTCGACGGCGTCGAGGCGGCCGTGGCCAAGGCCCAGGAGCTGGCGGGTGACCGCCTGGTCGAGGTCGCCGCCGGCGATGTCGGTGGCCAGGCGCTTGCCGCGGGCCTGGTAGACGAGGTGCGCATGGACGTCGTACCCGTGGTGTTCGGGTCCGGCAAGCGTTACTTCGGGTCGGTCGACGCGCAGCACCTGTTGGAGGATCCCGACGTGGTGCTTCAGAGCAACCGGGTGCTTCACCTGCGCTACCAGGTGCGCCGCTGACCGATCCGACGTGGCCGGGTCCGGCCGGGCGGGTCCGCTGCGGGGCTGCGGGGCGTCGCTCGTCCGGGTATGCGGTGGGGCGCTCATCGTCTCGGCTGCGCAGCCGGCGCAGCCGCCGGGCGTGGCGTTGAGCGAGGCCCCACGCGCGGTGCCGCTCGGGGGAGTAGTTGCGAGATGCGGTGCGGTCACGCATGGCGGCCAACTCGCTCGTGGTGAAGAATTGAAGCTGCCGCATGGATTCATTATCCCGGACCGGCCGTCATTTGTCCTTTCCGATCCGTTTTCGATCATGCCAACCTATCGACCGCGAACAGTGGCGGCGAATGGTTGCGCGAATTAGACGAACACGGTAATAAGGCGAGCGAATTAAGTAGCCGGGAGTCAGTCCCAGGTGATGGTTTCGGCGTCGGGGAGGTCGGTTACGGCGCTGCGGTCTTCGCGGGACAGGATCTCCAGGAGGGTGGTTGCCTGCTGGACGGTCACGTGGAGGCCGTGGGACCGCTTCGTCGAGGGGTCGGGGGTCTCCAGCCAGAGTCGGCCCTCTTCGGTGCACTCCACCTGGATCACGGCGTCCGAGCGGGACGTGAAGACGGCCCAGTTGCCCGGTGTTCGCAGGATCTGGCGGTCCAGGCGGGCCGTGCACCTGTCCAGGGTCTCCAGCACGGGCAGCGACGCCGAGCCGCGGTCCAGCGTCTGGTACCGCAGCTCCAGGACGTCGGTCTCCGGCGTACCAGGTGAGACCGTGACCAGGTCGTCCAGGCTCTCGCCCAGGAAGATCGGGGCGAGCCTCGCCCACAGGTCGTGCCTCGGCAGGTCGACCGGTGCCGTCGTGCCGTCGGGGTAGGTGAGCGTGCCGACGCCGCGGTCCCAGCGGCGCTGCAGGACGAGGGCGTGGCCGTCCATGGCGCGGATCTCGACCCGTACCTCCGCGGGGCCCTCGGGTGCGACCCGGGCCAGGATCCGCTCGGCCTGCCACGGGTGGAGTCGCTCCGATCGGCGAATCGCGCCGCCGGGCCAGTCGTCGAGCAGGCGGGCGTCGGCGCGGGGTACCGGGTGGCGGTTCCAGTCGTCGAGGCGGTGGGCGAGGCCGGTGCCGTGTGGCGAGATCGCCCGGCGGAGGTCCCGCTCCGCCTCGCCGGGGAGGATCTCGCTGTGGTGCACGGCCACGACGGTCACGGTCCGCTCGTCCAGTTCGGGATCGAGCTCCGGGTCCTCGCCGGGGCCGAGCACGAGCGCGCGGTCGAGCCGCAGGCCGGGTACGTCGATGGGGATCGGCCGGACCGTGCCGGGCGCGACCGGGTGCACGTCGAGCAGGGCCCGTGCCACGTCCTCGCGGAAGGAGCCCGCGCTCGCGCGCAGCATCGTGATCCGGCCGTCGCGTACCCGGCGGGCGGTCGTGAGCGTTCCGGCGGGCAGGCGGATCGTGTCGATGAGTACCGGATGGCCGCCGATCGTGCTCGGCGCCTGGTCGCATCGCCGGGCCCGGCGGATCCGTTCGGCGATCTCCTCGTCGGTCATCCGCCTATTTTGATCAACTCCTAACCGGCGACGGCGGGCAGGATCGACAGGGCGGCGGGCGGGCCGCGCAGAATGGCCGGTGCGGAGCCCGCGGCGAGGCGGCCCGGGACGCGAACGACGGATCGAGGGGGCGGGCGTGGACGACTGGCCGCTGTTCGGGCTCCGGCTGCGGTGCGGGGAGGTGACGCTCCGGGCCGTACGGGAGGACGACCTGGCGCGGCTCGCCGCGATCCTGCCCGACGACTTCGAGCAGGATCCCCGGCTCGAACGCCTTCCCGGCCTGAGCGCCGCGGCGCAGGAGCGCGCGCGGTTCTGTCAGGGGTACTGGCGCGCGCTCGGCGCCTGGTCGCCGTCGTCGTGGAGCCTGCACCTGGCCGTCGGGTACCAGGGTGAGCTGGTCGGCGTACAGACGCTGGAGGGGGAGGACTTCCCGGCGTTGCGGACCGTCGACTCGGCGTCCTGGCTGACGCGCGGGGTGCGCGGGCGCGGGCTCGGGGTCGCGATGCGCACGGCGGCGCTCGGGCTGGCGTTCGAGCGGCTGGGCGCGGTCGCCGCGGTGTCGTCCGCGGTGCCGGCGAACGCGGCCTCGCTGGGTGTCTCGCGGCGCATCGGGTACGCGGAGAACGGTGTCGGTCTGGTCGTCGCGCCGGGCGGCCGGGTGGTCGAGCTGCGGCACCTGCGCCTCACCGCGGACCGGTGGCGGGCGGCGGGACACGGGAGCTCGGTCACGATCTCGGGCTTCGAGCCGTGCCGGCCGTGGTTCGGGCCGGCCTGAGGGGCGGCCTGAGGGGCGGCCTGTATCCAAGGATCCTAGGATGGCCCAGGCGCTGTGCGCCGCCCCACCTCAGCTCGTTCAGCCGTGACGGTTCGCGGTTTTGCTTGGGTGTCGGCCGTTCGGGTCGAAGGGGATGGTGCCGCGCGGGCGCGTCCCGGTTCGGGCCGTTCGGGTCGGTCTGCGTGGTGCGGGATCGATGGCCGTCATCGTGCGTCCGGGGTTCGGACCGTTCGGGTCGTTCCACACGGCCGAACGGGGGAAGCGGCACAGGCAGGCGGCACGTATCAAGATACGTCCACTTCGGACCGGCCCGGGCCTGCCGCGCAGAGATCGGCGAACCGATACTCTCACGGCCGATCAGCCGCTCATCGCGGCCATGTACACGGGGGTACGAGTGAATCAACGGCAACTCGTCGGAGTCGTCGCAGGCTCGGCGGTACTCGTCGCCGGGGCGACGGTGGTGGCGCTGAACCTTCCCGGCGGATCGGCGCCCGAGGCGTCGCGGGCCGCGCCGGTCGCGGCGGCGGAGCCCGCCGCCGTGGAGCCCGTTGTCGACGACGGCGACGGCAAGCCGGTGAAGGCCAGCCTGCACACCCTCGACGTCGCGCCGCCCGCGCCCGGCGCCCGGCGGGTCGAGGTGCGCAAGCGCGGCACCGAGAAGTTCAGCCTGCTCGGCCTGACCTGGTCCGACCCGGCGCTGACCGTCGGCGGCACCGTCGAGGTGCGTACCCGGGCGGTCGGCACGGGCCGCTGGAGCGGGTGGCAGACCCTGGAGACCGCGGGCACCCGCGGCCCCGACAGCGGTGACGAGGCCAAGGGCGATCTCCGCGGCGGCAGCGAGCCGCTGTGGGTCGGCCCGTCCGACGGCGTCGCCGCGCGGGTGGTGAGCGCCGAGGGCGCCAAGCCGCTCCCGGCGGGGCTGCGCCTCGACCTCGTCGACCCGGGCCGCAAGGCCGGTTCCAGCGCGGGACAGGGCGGCGGCCTCGCGCTCGAGCCGAGCGACCCGGCCACGGTGGCGCCGAGCGAGAGCGCCGCGCCCGCCGCGAGCACCGCGGCGCCCGCCGGCACCACCGAGGCGCCCGCGGCACCGGCCCCGGCGACGACCACGGCACCGGCCCCGGCGAAGGGCAAGGGCATCGCGGCGGTCGCGCGGGTGCCGCTGCCGTCGTACACCAGCCGGGCCGGGTGGAACGCGGGTCCGGCGAAGGCCGAGCCGGCGGTGGCGGACGCCGTGAACGTGATGTTCGTGCACCACACCGCGGACGGCGGCAACGCATACAACTGCGCGGACTCGCCGGCGCACGTGCGCGCGATCCAGACGTACCACATGGGCAGTCAGGGCTGGGACGACATCGGCTACAACTTCCTGGTCGACAAGTGCGGGAACCTCTTCGAGGGGCGCGGCGGCGGCGTCGACCGGGCCGTCGTCGGCGCGCACACCTACGGCTTCAACACCGGGACCGCGGCGATCGCGGTGCTGGGCACCTACACGGCCGAGGGCGCCGCCGAGCCGGCGCGCAAGATCATCTCGCAGGTCGCGGCGGCGCGGCTCACGGCGTACGGCTTCGACCCGGGTACGACCGCGGAGCTGACCGAGCGCGCGACCGACGGCAAGTTCCCGCACCTGTCGGTGCAGACGTTCCAGCGCGTCTCCGGGCACCGCGACGGTGTCGCCACCGCGTGCCCCGGCGACGGCCTCTACGCGCAGCTGCCGGCCATCCGGATCGAGGCGTCGGCGCGGGTCCTCGGCTTCAAGGCCGGCGCACCGACCGGCGGCGTCTCGTCCGGCGGTAAGTACTACGTCAAGGGCAAGGCCACCCTGAGCTGGTCGGCGGCGACCCCGTCGGCGTCGATCGACCGGTTCGAGCTGCTGGTCGACGGCGCGGCCCGCGCCACCCTGCCCGGCACGGCCCGCTCCGGCGCGGTCGACGTCCCGTCCGGTACGCACCGGCTACAGGTCCGGGCGACGCACGTCAGCGGCAACGCGGACACGACGGCCGCCGCGACGGTCATCTCGGACGTGACCCTCCCGGCGATCTCCGCGCCGTGGCTGGGCCTGCGCACCGGAACGGTGAGCACGACCTCGGTGCCGGTCGCGGTGAACTTCAAGGCGTCCGACAACGTCAAGGTCGCCTGGATCGGCGGCACGTCCCCGTCGAAGGCGACGCTGTCGGCGACCGCGACGACCTGGAAGACCTCGGCGAAGCCGGGCGCGGCGGTGACGTTCGGCGTGTCCGCCAAGGACCTGGTGGGCAACGTCCGCAACACCTCGGTGACCCGTACCACGGCGCTGCTGGCGGAGACGTCGGCGAAGAGGTCGGGCACCTGGACGAAGAAGTCGGCCAAGTCGCACCTCAACGGCAAGGCGCTGTACGCCTCGAAGAAGAACGCCAAGCTGACGTTCACCTTCACGGGCCGGTCGGCGGCGCTGATCGTCGGCCGCTTCAAGAACTCGGGCAAGGCGACCGTCTACCTGGACGGCAAGAAGGTGTCGACGATCGACACGAAGGCCGGCAAGACGACGTACCGCCAGGCGGTCTGGGCCAAGAGCCCGGCGTACGGCAAGCACACGGTCACGATCGTGGTGCTGGCCACGAGCGGCCGCCCTGGTGTCACGGTCGACGGCCTGGCCTACGTCAAGTAGGGCCCGGTAACCGGCGGCGGCCGGGTGCGCGACCATCGGGTCGCGCGCCCGGCCGTTCGGCGTTTCGGCGGCCTCAGCGGCCCTCGTCGGAGTCCCCGCCGAACCACGACGTCGCCGCGGCCGGTTCGTCGTCGTGCCCGCGGGACTGCCCGGGTGCGATCCGGGCGCGAAGGTCCTGGCGGCCCAGGTCGTCGAGGCGCTGCCCGCCGTCGGGCAGCCCGAACGCCACGGCGGCCTCGGGATACGGCGCGACCGGCGGCCTGCCGTACCCGCTCGCGCCCGGCGCGGACCGGTCGGCGGCGGTGTCCGGTGCCGGTGACCACGTCGCCCGTTCGCCGCCGTGGGCGGCGTGCATGGACGGAACCACCGGCGGCCTGCCGTATCCGCTCGGGTCCGGCGCGGACCGGTCGGCGGCGTCGTCCGGTGCCGGTGGCCACGTCGGCCGGTCGCCGCCGTGAGTCGCGGGCGTGGACGGGATCACCGGCGGCCCGGCGAAGCCGCCACCGTGCGCGGCGTGGTCCGCCGCGGCGACATGCTCGCTCGCATGGCGGGGCGCCGGTGGCTTGGCCACGGGCACGGACGGCTCCGGGTCCGGCCCGGCGCCGGACGCGGCCGCGACCGAGGCGGGCTCGGGCCCGAACCCGTTGGACCTGGTCCGTCCGCTGCGCGGGCCGGGCTCCGGTTCCGGGGCCGGCTCCGCGGCCGGCCGGCGGCGACCGGATACCGGCCACAGGGCGGGGCGCCGGCGGGCCGCCACGTCCTCGACCCAGCCGAGCGCCAGCACCGCCAGTACCGTCAGCCCGATCGCCGCGACCAGGTCGACGGGACCGTCCATGATGTCGAGATCGTCCAGCGCCAGCACGGTCAGCACCGGCCAGATCGCCGCGATCGCGATGTTGTGCCACAGGTAGATCGTCACCGCCCGGGCGTTGAGGAAGTCCACGGCGCCGTCGAGGGCCCGGTTCTTCGCCAGCCAGGACATGTCGGGCTGCCAGCGCAGGGCCAGCAGCACGAACGCCAGGGACCACAGGGCCTGCGACTCCGATACCTCGTTCAGGTCGTAGCCGTCGCCGCCGCCGTGCCCGCGCAGCCAGTACAGCGCCAGGCAGCCCATGGCCGTCGACACGCCGAGGACCACCGGCGGGCGCAGGCGGGCCAGGCGGCCGTCGTGGTGGGCGAAGCCCGCGATCCAGCACGCACCGTAGGTCGCGAAGTCCCACATGGCCGCGTCCGCGCGGCCGAACGGCAGCGAGAACCCGGTCTTGTCGAGGAAGGCGATCAGGAGGATCGGCGCGGGCACCGCGGCCCAACCGATCTTCTTGTACGCCAGGTACAGCAGCGGCGACAGCACCACGAACCAGAGGTACGCCCGGATGTACCAGAGGGGTTCCCACACGTCGATGCCGCGTTCGCTGCCCGGCGGGTCACCGATCGGCAGCAGCCACAGGCCCAGCTTCCAGGTGAACGGCTCGTCGCCGCCGTCCTGGTCGGCCCAGCCGAGGTACAGCATCGCCGGCACGGCGATCAGCGCGAGCGCCCAGAGCGGCGGTAGCAGGCGGCGCAGCCGGGAGGTGATCACGGCGCCCGCCGACCGTCTGTCCAGCGATGCCGCGGTCAACGATCCCGCGAGGGCGAACATGATGCCCATGGCGGGCAGCAGGATCGACAGCCATGGCCAGCCGAACAGGTGGTAGACGATCACTCGGACGATGGCGGCGGCCCGGAGCAGGTCCAGGTAACGATTGCGCACCGCAGAACGCTAGCCATGTGCGCACCCGCCGATGAACCTCCGGATCGGCTCTCATGTAGACCCGCGCGGGTTACCCCGAAGGAATGAAGTGTCCGTTTCCTCCGTGCGACTGTGCGTTCGCCGTGATCCGTTTCGACGGGCATAACCGCAGGTCAGGGCGCATTGTGGCAGAAATGTCGCCGCCTGGCGGCCGAAACCGGGAGCAGTCACCCGGTGGATGGTTGTGACGTTGGGCCGTCTTGAGAGCGACGTGCACGGGGCGCGGCGCCGCGAGCAGAGGGGAAGAAACGGGATGCGCAGACCTGCTCTCGTAGTGGCCGCCGCGGTCTCGGCGGTACTGGCCGGCGGGATCATGGTGGCCACCACCGCCGGCGCCGAGGAGACTCCGGACGCCGTGTCGATCCCGTTGATCCAGTGGCCCGGCCTGTCGACGGTTCCGCAGCTGCCCGCCCTGGGCGCGCCGGAGGTGCCGGACGTCGTCGACGCTCCCGCCGTACCGGATGATCCGGGTCCGGGTGCCGCGCAGGACGAGCCCGCCGACGATGCCGGGCCGGGCGGCGCCGCGCGGCCGGCCGGCGCGGCCGACCGGCCGGACCGGCCCGACGACGACGTGACCGACCCCGCGGCCGACGACGACGCGGTCGATCCCGCCGTCGACGACGACCGGCGGAACAAGTCGAGCAAGGGTGACCGGCCCGGTTCCCCTGCCGCGGCGCAGCGGGACGTCACGCCCGACCAGGCGCTCTCCGCCGACCCGCGCAGCACGGTGCAGCAGCAGGCGCTCGACCTGGTCAACCAGGCCCGCAGGCGCGGCGGCTGCGACGAGGTGACCGTCGACCGCCGGCTGATCCTGGCCGCGAACCGGCACGCGTCCGACATGGCCCGGCGCGGCTACTTCGCGCACGAGGACCTCCGCGGCGAGCGGGCCGGCGACCGGGTCGAGGCCGCGGGCTACCAGTGGAAGCGCTACGGCGAGAACATCGCGCGGGGCCAGGAGAGCGTCTTCGAGGTCGTCGACGGGTGGATGAACAGCCCGGAGCACCGCGAGAACATCATGGATTGCCGCCTGCACCAGGTCGGCCTGGGTCTGGCCTTCGCCGGGGACCGTACCTCCTACTGGGTGCAGGACTTCGCCACCCCGCAGTGACCTGTATCCCCCTGGATTCGTGCCAGGGTCATCCGGATGATCTTCCCAGGTGTGTGCGTGTGCTTCTATGTGTGCGCACACAAACTCCTGGGGAGGACCATTTTGGGAGGGCAGCGGGTATCCGCACGCCTCGCCGCGGCCGTCGTTGCCGCGGTGGTCGGCGGTGGGCTCGGGGTTGTCGCCCTGACCCCGGCCGCGGCAGGTGCCGCGGTCCGGACGGTCGGAGCGGCGCCGGTTACCGCCGTCGTCGTCACGAAGGCCGCCGCGGCTTCGTGCTCGACGGGCAAATATCAGAAGCAGGTTGAGGGCTACCTCAAGCAGATCGGTGGCTACGGCACCGTGACGGTCGACGGCAAGCAGTCCGCCGCCGACTGCAAGGCGATCAAGAAGTTCCAGAGCCGGTTCGGCATCAAGCCGGCTGCGGGGCTGGCCGGCCCCACGACGTACGGGGTGGCCAAGCGCATCGCCGCCACCAAGACGTCGAAGTGCAAGGCGAAGAAGTCGGGTTACACGTTCTGCGTCGACCTGACGAACCAGACGACCTACGTGATGAAGAACGGCAAGGTTTACGCCAAGCCGACGGTCACGCGGACGGGCATGAAGGGCTACCGGACGCCGGCCGGCAGCTTCAAGATCAATAAGCGCACCAAGAAGGAATGGTCGGACCCGTACGACGTGTGGCTGCCGTACTGGCAGCGCTTCATCGGCGGCCGGGGCTTCCACCAGACGACCACGTACATCCACGACGCGTGGCGTGGCTCGCACGGTTGCGTCAATCTGCTGCCGTCCGACGCCAAGAAGTACTACAGCATCGGCAAGATCGGCATGACGGTGAAGGTGATCGGCCGGCGACCCGGCACCTGATCCGAGCAGTGGTAGCAGGGGGCCCGCCGGCTGCGCCGGCGGGCCCCCTGTCGCGTCAGGCGGCGAGTCCTCCGTGCGCCAGCCGGGCGTGGGTGGTGAGGACGTCGAACCTGGTGAAGGCCTTCTCGTCGCCGGCCGCCGTCAGCACGCGCAGCCCCTCGCGGGTCAGCGTGTAGGTGACGTCGGTGAAGCGGCTGACCGTGTCGTCATGGTGCACCACCGTCAGTTCGTCGGCACGCGGCATGGTCCCCTCCTTCGGTACGCGGATCCGGCAGGTGATCCCCAATACGGGCGCCACGGGCGCTCGGTTCAAGCTGCGGCCGATTGTGCCTCGCCGACGGCCCGCCGGCCGAGGCCGGAGTTCAGCGTCACACCGGCCCGTGAGCTGCGCAGTCGCCCACCTGTCGCGCGCCGGGCGTATTCCCGACATCCCGCCGGTATCTGGGCGGCTCAGACCGAAATCGATCAGCCCTTCCGGCGGGGTCAGTGCCGGTGGAAGCCCGGGTCGGCGGCCCGGATTAGAGTGGCGCTCGTGTTCCGGCCCCGACGTCGCACCGTTGTCCTGCTGGTCGCCTGCGCCCTGCTGCCGCCGCTGACCGCGGCCTCCTGCGGCGGCGAGCCGTCCGGAGTCGCCCTCGGGACCGCGGCCCGCGGCACCGTCGCGGAGATCGTCGAGGCGTCCGGCTCGGTCACCGCCCGCGCCGCCGCCACCGTCAGCTCGCCCGCCGCGGGCACCCTCGCCGAGCTGCGCTTCGACGCCGGGGACAAGGTCACCAAGGGCCAGGTGGTCGCGGTGATCGACTCGCCGGCCGCCGCCCGCCGCCTCCAGGACGCCGCCCGGGCCGTTGACGCCGCCTCCGCCGGCGGCGTGCCGGCCGGCGGCACCGCGGGCTTCCGGGCCGTCCAGCGCCGCACCGACGCCCGCGCGGACAAGGCCTTCGCCGCCGCCCGGGACGCGGCCGGCGAGGTGACCGACGCCGAGCTGCGGGCGGCGCTGCTGACCCAGGTGAAGGCCGCCCGGCAGCAGTACCAGGCCGCCTCCGAGGCCGCCGGCGCCGCCGTCCGCTCGGTGCAGCGCGGCGTCGCGAGCCTGGGACAGGCGGTCAACGCCCTGAGCGCCGCGCAGCGGCTACAGGCGAAGCAGGCGTACGACCTGGCCGAGGCCGCCGTCGACGCGCTCACCCTGCGCGCGCCCGTCTCGGGCGTCGTCCAGCTGGGCGGCACCGCCTCGGGCGGCACCGCGTCGCTGAGCGACCTGCTCGCCGGCCCGGCGGGGGCCACCACCGGCGCGGCCCCGGCACAGGCGCCGCTGAGCGGCGTCGACTCCGCGGTGCCGGTCGGCGCGGTCGTCGGCGCGGGAACCCCGATCCTCACCATCGTCGACACCGGCCGGCTCGGCCTGGCCGCCGAGGTCGACGAGACCGACGTGCTGCTCGTCGAGCCCGGCGGCACGGCCACCGCGGAGCTCGACGCCGCGACGGGCGCGAGCTACGAGGCGACCGTGCGCGCCGTCGACCTGCTGCCCACCACCTCCGCCCGCGGCGGGGTGTCCTATCGCGTCCGGCTCACCCTCGGCAAGGGCAGCTACGCCGACGGCCGGGTCGCGCCGACGCCGCGGCCCGGGATGAGCGCGATCGTCCGCCTGCGGGTGCGCGAGGCCGCCGACGCGGTGACCGTGCCGGCGTCCTCGATCGTCTCCTCCGGCGGCCGCGACACGGTGTGGGCGGTCCGCGGCGGCCGGGCCGAGCGGGTGCCGGTCACCCTCGGCGTGCAGGGCGAGGACGTGGTGCAGGTGGTCTCCGGCATCGACGCCGGCCAGCAGGTCGTCGTCGGCGGCGCGGACCAGGTCAGCGCCGGGCAGACCGTGCCGTGAGCGGCGGGCCCGCGATCGTCGCCGTCGACGTCACCCGGACGTACCAGCTCGACGGCGTCTCCGTCGCCGCGCTCCGCGGCGTCTCGCTGACCGTCCCCGACGGCGACTACCTGTCGATCGTCGGCACCTCCGGCTCCGGCAAGTCCACCCTCATGCACCTGCTCGGCGGGCTCGACCGGCCGACCGGCGGCACGCTGATGATCGGCGGCCGCGACGTGGCCACGCTCTCGCCGGCGGAGATGGCCCGGCTGCGCAACGAGACAATCGGCTTCGTCTTCCAGTCGTTCCACCTGCTCGCCCGCACGACCGCGCGCGACAACGTCGCCCTGCCGCTGGTCTATCGCGGCATGGGGCGCCGCGAGCGCCGGGCCCGCGCCGCCGAGATGCTCGACCGGGTCGGCCTGGCGCACCGCCTGGACCACCGGCCCAACCAGATGTCCGGCGGCGAGCAGCAGCGGGTCGCCATCGCCCGGGCCCTGGTCACCGCCCCGTCCGTGCTGCTCGCCGACGAGCCGACGGGCAACCTCGACAGCACCACCGGCCAGTCGGTGCTCGCCCTGCTCGAATCCCTGAACGCCGAGGGGGTGGCGATCGTGCTGGTCACCCACGACCGCGAGGTCGCGGCCCGGGCCGGACGGCAGATCGTGATGCGCGACGGTCTCATCGTCGACCCCGCGCCGGGCACCGGGGACGGCGACGGGTGAGGCTGGCCGAGGCCTGGCGGGTCGCCCTCGACGCGCTGCGCGCCAACCGGCTGCGCAGCGTCCTCACCATGCTCGGCGTCGTCATCGGCGTCGCCGCGGTGGTGGCACTCGTCGCCATCGGCACCGGCACCAAGCAGCAGATCGAGCAGCAGGTCGAGGGCCTCGGCTCCAACCTGCTCATCGTCGTGCCCGGCCGGCTCGAGGCCGGATCCGCGCCGTCGGTGTCGACCCTCTCGCTCGACGACGTCGAGGCCGTCGGCCGGGTGGTCGGCGACCCCGGCCGGGTCGCGGTCACCGTCGCCTCCGGCGAGACCGTCCGGGCCGG
Organism: Amorphoplanes digitatis; assembly: GCF_014205335.1. Classification (NCBI taxonomy): domain Bacteria; kingdom Bacillati; phylum Actinomycetota; class Actinomycetes; order Micromonosporales; family Micromonosporaceae; genus Actinoplanes; species Actinoplanes digitatis. The sequence continues at coordinate 3,467,275 of NZ_JACHNH010000001.1, forward strand.
CAGCCGGACCACGTTCGCCAGCATCCAGGGCGTCCTGGAGACCACCCCGACCGTCTTCGTCCGCCACCTGGACCGCGGCAGCTACCTGACCCACTCCGACGTCAGCACGGCGCGCCGCGTCGCCGTGCTCGGCGCCGGGGTCGCCACCCGGCTCTTCGGCGACCGCGACCCGGTCGGCCGCCAGATCACCATCGGCGGGGTCCGGTTCCGGGTGATCGGCACGTTCGAGCGGCTGGGACAGAGCCTCGGCGTCGACCGCGACGGCGAGGTGCACATCCCCGTCACCGCCGCGCAGCGCCTGCTCGGCACCGACCGCATCGACGCGCTCGCCATCCGCGCACCCGACCGCGAACGCATCGACGCGCTGGGCCACGACGTCGTCGCCACCCTCACCGAACGCCACCCGGACAGCGACTTCAGCGCCGTCACCCAGGAGCAGATCCTCGGCGTGCTCGGCGACATCCTCGGCGTGCTCACCGGGGTGCTCGCCGCCATCGCCGGCATCAGCCTGCTCGTCGGCGGCGTCGGCGTCTCCAACATCATGCTGGTCTCCGTCCGCGAGCGCACCAAGGAGATCGGCCTGCGCAAGGCGGTCGGCGCCCGGCCCCGCGACATCGGCCTGCAATTCCTGCTCGAGGCCGTCCTGCTCACCACGATCGGCGGCGTCATCGGCATGGCGCTCGGCATCTCCGCCGCGCTGCTCGTCGACCGGCTGTCGCCGGTGCCCGCGGCCGTCACCTGGTGGTCGCTGGCCCTGGCGTTCGGGGTGTCGGCGCTGGTCGGCATCGCCTTCGGGGTGGTGCCCGCGCAACGGGCCGGCCGGCTCGACCCGGTCGTCGCGCTGCGCACCGAGTGAACCCACCGCCCGCCCCGCTGCTCGTGCTGACCGCCGTCGTATCGGTGCAGGTCGGCAGCGCCGTCGCCCGTACCCTCTTCGAGGATCTCGGCGCGGCGGGCATGACCCTGCTGCGGCTCGCCATCGCGGCCGTGATCCTCGGCGCGGTGTTCCGGCCCAGGATCCGCGGCTGGCACGCGGCGGCGTGGCGGGCAGCCGCGCTGCTCGGCGCCGTCATGGCGGGCATGAACCTGCTCTTCTACCTGGCCCTGCGCACGGTGCCGCTCGGCGTCGGCGTCACCGTCGAGTTCCTCGGCCCGCTGCTGCTGGCGCTGGCGCAGACGCGCCGGCTGATCGACCTGTGCTGCGCGCTGCTGGCCGGCGGGGGAGTGGCGCTGCTCGGCCTGGCTCCGGGGGTGACGGCGCCGGTCGGCGGGCTGCTGCTGGCGTTCGCCGCCGGGCTCTGCTGGGCCGGGTACATCCTGGCCAGCGCGCACCTGGGCACCCAGGTGCCGGGCACCGGGGGCCTGGCGGTCGCGGTCGGGGTCGCGGCGCTGCTGGTCCTGCCGTTCGGCGCGCACGGCGCGTCGGCGGTGCTCGACCGCCCGTCGCTGCTGGTCGGCGCGACGGTCGTGGCGCTGCTCTCCTCGGTACTCTCCTACGGGCTGGAGATCAACGCCCTGCGGCGGATGCCGACCCGGGTCTTCGGCGTGCTGATGAGCCTGGAACCGGCCGCCGCGGCCGTCGCCGGCCTGATCGTGCTGCACCAGCGCCTGGGCGCCCGCGAGATCGCCGCGCTGCTGCTGGTCAGCCTGGCGAGCCTGTGCGTCACCCTGACCCGGCGCGACCCGGTGACCCCGATCGCGCCGGGCTGAGGCCCGAAAGCCTCAACTAGGCGGCGGTGGGAGCCGATCGACAGGGTTGTGCCGCACAAGGGGGACGTCTTCCCGTACCAGCTTCGCGACCTGCACGGCGCCTCGCGCTCGGTCGTGTTCCTCACGCTGGCCGGATCCCCGTACGTGCTGGCGACCTGCGTGCTGATGCCGGACGTCGGCGCCACCGGCCTCACCGCCGGGATCGCCACCAGCGTGTTCATGGGACTGGCCGGGATCGCGAGCTGGCGGGTGCCCGCGCGGCTCCCGCGCCTGTTCTGGTTCGCCGCCCCGATCCTGAGCATCCTGGCGATCACCGGCCTGAACCTCGCCACCAACGACGCGTCCACCGGCGCGCTGCTCTTCTATCTCTGGCCCGTCCTGTACGCGGCCAACTTCCTCAGCAGCCGCGTCCTGGGCCTGAACCTGGCGCTGGTGTACGCCGGCGGCGCGGTCACGGTCTTCGCGATCCTCGGACCGGGTGCCGGCCTCGCCGACCTGGCCGCCACGATCATGGCGATGACGCTGGCCGCCACGGTGGTGCACTCGCTGCGCCGCCGGGCCGACCGGCTGCACGAAGTCCTCGAGCGGCAGGCGTACGCCGACCACCTCACCGGCCTGGCGAACCGGCGCCAGTTCGACGAGGAGCTCGCGAACGCCGGCACGTGGGCACGGATCGCCGGCGGCCCGCTGGCACTGCTCACCGTCGACCTGGACCACTTCAAGGCGGTGAACGACACGTTCGGCCACGCGGAGGGCGACCAGGTCCTCCAGGCCGTCGCCGTGGCCATGCGTTCCGCCGTCGGCGAGGACGGTCTCGCGGCGCGCCTGGGCGGCGACGAGTTCGTCGTGCTGCTGCGCGCGGACCGGCGCGCCGCCGCGGCGGTCGCCGAAGGGCTGTGCGCGGCCGTCGCCGCCCGGACCGACCTGCCCGGCGGCGCGCCGGGCCTGAGCATCGGCATCGCGGTCCTGCCGGACGACGCCGGCGACGTCGGCGAGCTGGTGGCGGCCTCGGACGCGGCGCTCTACGAGGCGAAGACGTCGGGCCGCGGGCGGGTGGCAACGGCTGTACCCCGGCCCGCCGCCGACCTCACCCGTCAGTACAGCTAGGGCCTGTCCTGCCGATCATGGCGACGCCGAGCCGAGGTCCAGGTTTCGCGTCGCAAGTGGGCCGGACGGTCGAATACCGGTGTTGTATTCGGCCGTTCGGACCGCGCCGCGAGGCGGAAGCTGGACCCGGCGCAGGCCGTCATGATCGGCAGGACAGGCCCTAGACCTCTTCCTGCTCCGCCGTGACCAGGCCGAGGATCTCCCGCCGCGAACGCGGGTACGGGCCCCACCCGTCGCGCAGGACGTGGATGTAGACCGACTCCAGCGCGACGTCGATGCGCTGCGCCAGCTCCTGATCGTCGGGCGCGCCCAGCCGTACGGCGCGCGCGAAGTGATCGAGCGCCTCCATGTGCCGGCCCTGGTCGAAGGCGCTGCGCCCGGCGTTCTCGTGCACGACGCTGCGCAGCAGCTCCGGCGCCTCGGAGCCGGCGGCCCGCTCGAACAGCCGGTCGGCCTCCTTGTGGTCGCCGCGCAGCCGCAGCACGTGTGCCAGCTCGGCCTGCGCGATGACGGTGGCCTGGACGTCACCCGAGGACTCGGCGTGCGCCAGGGCCAGGCGGCTGGCGGCGGCGGCCATGCCCAGCTCCTCCAGCAGGCGGTAGACCTCCGCCCGTACGCTCAGCAGCCCCGCCTTGGCGACGTTGTCCTGCTCGTCGGAGAGCGGCCCGTCGAGACGCTCACCGAGTACGCGCAGGGCGTCCTTGTCGTCCACGACCTCGCGCAGCGTGGCGCCGTCGAGGCGCCAGCGGATCGCCGCCAGGTCCTCCGGGCCCAGCGGCCCGGTGCCGTCGGTGGCGGCCGGCCGGGCCTGGGCGGGGTCCGGGCCGGGTGCGGGCCGGGCCTCCTCGGCGGCCGCGCCGTTCACCAGCCCGCTGATGTCCAGGTCGAGGACCACGCCCTCGGGCTCGGCGTCGCCGTCGGTGGCCGGTTCGGCGGGTGCCGCGGCCGGGTCGATCTTGGGGGTGAACCACGTCGCCCCGAGCTCCGCGTCGGCGTACCTGGGCGGCGCCGTCGGGCCGGAGGTCATCAGGCGGCCGATCGGTACGGCGAACGCCGCCGGGTTCGGGCCGGGCCGGGCCGCCATGGGCACGCCGGAGCCGCCCTCGGCCAGCCGGACGGCCTCGGCCTCGCGGGCGGCCTGTGCCAGCCGGGCCGCCTCGGCCTGGCGGGCCTCCTCGGCGGCCTGGCGTGCGGCCTCGGCGTCGCGCGCGGCCAGGAGCTGCCGCTCGGCCTCTGCCTGCCGTGCCGCCGCCGCACGGCGGACGGCCTCCGCGTGCTGGTCGGCCTCGGCCTGGCGGGCCGCGATCGCCGCCTGCCGGGCCGCCTCGGCCTGGCGGGCCTCCTCCTCGGCCCGGCGTGCGGCCTCGGCGCGGCGTGCGGCGTCGGCCTGCCGCTCGGCGTGGCGTGCGGCCTCCGCCTGGCGTGCGGCCTCCTCCGCCCGGCGGGCCTCCTCGGCCCGGCGTGCCGCCTCGGCGACCTGGCGCGCGGCCTCGGCCCGGCGGGCGACCTCCGCCTCGTGCGCGGCTACCTCCGCCCGGCGGGCGGCCTCCTCGGCCTGGCGTACGGCCTCGGCGTGGCGGGCCGCCTCGGCGGCGTGGCGCGCGGCCTCCGCCTGGCGTGCCGCCGCGGCCTCGGCCTGCCGTGCGGCCTCGGCCCGGCGCGCCTCCTCCGCCTGCCGGGCGAGCTCGGCCTGCCGTGCGGCCTCGGCCTGGCGTGCCTCCTCGGCCAGCCGGGCGAGCTCGGCCTGGCGCACGGCCTCGGCCTGGCGCGCCGCCTCCTCCTCCCGGCGGGCGATCTCCGCCTGCCGGGCGAGCTCGGCCTGCCGGGTCTGCTCGGCGAGGCGCAGCGCCTGCTCCAGCTTGCGGTCGGCCTCGGCGCGGCGCTGCACGTCCGCGAGCTGCGCCGCCGCGGCCCGGGCCTGCTGCTCCTCGGTGGCCCGCCGCGCGGCCTCGGCCCGGGCCTGCTGCTCCTCGGTGGCCCGCCGCGCGGCCTCGGCCTGCCGGGCCGCCTCCGTGTGCTGCCGGGGCACGCCCGCCGACCGGGCCGGGAGCACCTCGCCCTCCAGCACGTACGGGCCGGAGTGCCGCCCCGCCGGCGGTTCGTCCTGCCGGTACTGCGGCTCCGCCAGGCGGCTCTGCGCTGCCTGGTCCGAGGCGTGGCGGGGCTGGTCGGGCGTGCGCGGCCCGGGTGCGCCGTACTGCTGGTCGCCGGGCACGGACGGCACGCCGACGACCGGCAGCTCGCCGGTCGCACCGGCCAGGTCGCGCGGGCCGGCCGGGGACGACGGCCGGGACAGGCCGACCGTCGGGGCGTCGCCCGCCGCCGGGACGCGGCGGCGAGCGTCGAGCACCTCGCCGCTGATCGCCGCGGCGGCCGGGTGGCCCTGCGCCGGCATGCTGCTGACCGGCCGGTCGTACGCCGTGACCTGCGGCTGCGGCGCACCGACGGTCGGCGCGGTACGCGTCGGCGGGCGCTCCGAGCGCGGGACCGCGGTCGGCGCACCGGTAGAGGTGATCATCGCCGTGCGCGGCCCGCCGACGATCGGCCTCTCGGCGGTCGAACCGTCGTCGAAGGCCGACCGGCCGCGCGGCGCGGCCTGCGCCGGGTCGGCCTGTGCGGGACGGCGACCGCGCGGCGGCGCCGCGTGCGGGTCCGCGACGGGCGCGGCCGCGTCGGGCCGGCCGGTGTCCCAGGGCGTGAACGGCGGCGGGGCCTGCGGCGCCGCGGGGGTCGGCCGCACGCCGGGCGCGTTCTGCGGCGGGGCCGCGGCGGCGGGCCGGCGGATGGGTGCCGGCGCCGACGGCGGAACCGGCGGCGGCGCGGCGGCCGGCATGACCGGCGGCCGGTTCTGCGGCGCGGGAGGAACGGCGGGACCGCCGGGCCCGCGCCCGGGCGGCGGCACGCCGGGGCGGCCACGCGACGGGGGCTGGCCCGGGCCGCGACCGGGGTCGAGGGCGGCCGGGTCGAGGGGTGCGGGGCTGTTCGGCGGCACGCCGGGGCGGCCGCGCGACGGGGGCTGGCCCGGGCCGCGACCGGGGTCGAGGGCGGCCGGGTCGAGGGGTGCGGGGCTGGTCGGCGCCTCGCCGGGCATGCCGGAGGGCGAGATGAAACCGACCCGGGGCCGGCGCGGGCCGGCGGGGCTGACCGGCGGTGCGGCGTCCTGGTGGTAGCCGGGCGCGCCTCCCGCCTGGCCCTGGTCGTACGCGGCCGGGCTCATCGGCATCCCGCCGGTCCGGCCCGGCGCCCGTGTGCCCTGGTCGTAGGCGGCTGGGTCGTAGGCGGCCGGGTCGGCGGGCACCAGGGGCCGCAGGACGTCGGCGCCCGCGGCGGGCGTCTTCGGCACGTTCGGCGGCGCCGGGGTCACCACCCGCGGCGGCGCCGTCTGCGGCGGTGCGTTGACGACGCGGGGCGGCGCCGGCGGCTCGGCCTTCTTGAGCACCCGCGGCGTCTCCGGCGGTGCCGCCTTGCTGATCACCCGTGGGGCGGCCGGGGGAGTGGCCCGGCTCTTGACGCGCGGGCCGTCGCCCGGCGTGCCCGTCTCGGCCGGCCGGTCGCCGACCTGCGGCCCGGCGGCCGCGGCGGCGGGCTGCTCGGACCACGGCTCCGGCCGGGTGCCCGGCCGGGACGCGGCGGGCAGGTCCGGACGCGCGGTGCGCGGATCGCCACCGGGCTGGACCGGTGCGGGCCGCGGCGGCTGGCCCGGCCGTACGGGCGGACGACGGTCCTGCCCCGGGCCGAAGGCGGCCGGGGCGTCGTAGGTGCGCGGATCGTCGCGCCGGGGCCGGCGGTCGTCCGGCGCCGGCGGCGAGACCCGGGCCCGGCCGCCGACCGTGTCGGGCGCCTCGGGCACGTCGCGCCCGCGCACCGTCTGGGAGCGGCGCGCGGCGATGTGGCGGCGCTGCTCCTCCCAGTCCTGCACGTCGAAGTCGCGGTCGTCGTACTCGAGTTCGTCGAAGTCGAGGCTGCGGCGCTGCCAGCCCTCGGCGCCGGGCGAGACCGGGGCGGCGTCGAGGTCGGCGGGGGCGAACGAGGGGTCGTCCAGCCATCCCGGGCGCTCGCTGTCGAACGCCGAACTGATGCGCTTGTCGCGGTTCGGTGACCGTTGGTAGCCGGCCTCCCGTCGCTGACGGCGGCGTTCGGCGAGTTCGTCGACGCCCGGATCGAGTGAATTGACCGGGTCGGGCGCGGGGCCGGCAACCGGTGTGGACACCGGGGCGGACACGACGTCCGGCACGGCGTCGAAATTGTCGTCTTCGATGTACTGGGTGCGCTGCACCGGACGACGGGTGTCGGCACCCCACCGCGCCATGACGGCGTCCGCGTACGGGTCCCGCGCCGTGGCGGTGGAGTCGGCGTACCGAGACCTACGGGGGTTGTCGTCGTACTCGGATTCCCAGTATTCGTCGTCCTCGAAGCTCATCGGGTCACCCCGGAACGACCCTCGGGGGCGCGCGAAGGAGGATGCGCCGAGCCGGCCCGCTGCCGCATACGTGCCCCCCGTCATCGCCGCCGCGTACACGCACCACGCGTCCCGTGATGCCTTCCGCGCGGACTGACTTGGAAGGTTAACCACGGATTTGCGTGCGGCGCTACCGCCCGCGGAGGCGCGTCACCCGACCCAGGACGGCCGTCGCGCCCGGGATCGGCCCCGGCGCCGCGGCCCGCCGGGAGTGTTCCGTCAACGGACAGTACGGGCCGGCGCGCCGAGCGGTTCAATCGCCGAGGTAAGCGGTGCGGAACGTTGGGGCCGACTGACGGAAAGTGACCACCTCGGATGCGGTCCGCGACATTTCCATGAACGCTTTCCATTGTTACGCGGACATGGCGGGCCGCGGAAGTTAAGCCATTCTTAATGAGCCGCTGAGGAAAGCGACGGAAATGGTGCTGTGTGGACCGTCCCGATCGTCGCCATTGCGATCACAGAGCGTGACCGTGGCGAGGGACACGTCTCCGCGCCGCGGATCATGGACCCGGTCGATGTCATGGTGGGAGTCGCGGGCCGGTCCGACGATGTACCGGCCCCGCGGCATGTCAGCCGGCCGCGGCGACCGGCCCGCGCAGTGACCGATACCCGACACCGATGGTGTCCACCCCGAACTCCCGGCCGGCGGCCACCGTCCCCCTCGAACGCCGCCACCCAGCCGGGACACAGAAACGGCGGCGGGTGCACACGCCGCCGTTTCGACCTACTTCGGGTCAGAGACGGCCGTCCTTGGTGAACGGTCCGACGGTCGCCGGCAGGACCAGCCCGGCGTCCGCCAGCGCGCGCAGCAGCCGGCCGAGCTCGGTCCGGCTCAGCGTGCCGCCCGGCCCGGGCTCGCGGTGCGGCACGTCGAGCGCCTGCGCCGCCTCGACGGCGCGCACGCTGATGGCGGCCTCGACCGCCCACAGCCGGTGCGCCCGCATCGCGATGTGCGCGGAGCGGGTGAGCTCGTCGTGCAGCCGCAGCAGCCGGCGCAGGTCGGCCGCGAGCTTCTCGATGGGCAGGCCGACCGGCACGGGCTCCGGTTCGGCGTGGACCGGCCAGGCCCGGGCCAGCGCGGCGCACCATCGGGGTGCGTAGACGACGACCGCGCCGATCAGGGTCGGCGTGACGGTGATGAGGGCGAGTTTCCCCAGGTCGAGCAGGCTCATGGTGAACTCCTTCAGCCCGCGTGCACGGCTGTCCCACTGACGATCCGCCCGCCCGCGACCACCGTCAAGCCGGGTTTGTGCGATTCGCCGAGGCGGATCTTCCCAGCTCAGCGCGTGCGGCCCCGGGCGACCAGGCGGGTGGTCGGCATCGGCGGCGCCGGAATGTCGGGCCCGTCGTAGCCGCGCACCCGTCCGAAGCGGCCACCGTCCGACCGGGACTCCCAGGCCTCCCGCGCCGCGACGATCTCGTCGTGGTCGCGGCCGACGAAGTTCCACCACATGACGATCCGCTCGTCGAACGGCTCGCCGCCGATCAGCAGCAGCCGGGTCCGCGGGCCCGCGTCCAGGCGCAGCCGTTGCCGGCCCGCGGCGAGATAGAGCAGCGGCCCGGGCGTGACGCGCGCGCCCTCGACGGTGGCGGACCCGTCCAGGACCAGCACCGCGTGCTCGAAGTCCGGCCGCAGCGGCAGCGTCGCACCGCCGCCCTCGGCCAGCGTGACCTGCGCGCCCACGAGCGGCGAGAAGCAGGCGGCGGGGGAGACCTCACCGGCCAGCTCGCCCATGAGGACGGTGGCGGACAGGCCGCCGGCGGCGACCACCGGCAGATCCGGATGGTGCACGAACGAGGGCGCCACGTCCCGGGCGGCGCCGGGCAGGGCGACCCACAGCTGCACGCCCTGAAGCACCGGGCCGTGCGCGGCGGGGGTCTGCTCGGAGTGGGAGATGCCGCGGCCGGCGGTCATCAGGTTGAGCTGACCCGGCCGGATCTCCTGGAGGCTGCCGAGGCTGTCGCGGTGCAGGACCTCGCCGGCGACGAGCCAGCTGACGGTCTGCAACCCGATGTGCGGGTGGGGCCCGACCCGCATCCCCGGCGACCCGGCCAGGGCGTGCGGCCCGTACGCGTCGAGGAAGCACCACGCGCCGACCATCCGCCGGTGCTTGTTGGGCAGGGTCCGGGTGACCTCGAACCCCCGGGGCCCGCCGAGCGCGACGGGCGCGCCCTCCAGCAACTCCGTGCCCTCCGGCGACGGCGGCACGACCGAACGGCCGACCTCGGGATCCGCTTCGAGACTGCTCACGGTCGAAAGCTACCGCCGGGCACCGACGATTTCACCGGTACGGGCGCCGCGCGGCGGATGTCGGTGGACCTCAGTACGGTGGCCGTCTGTTGCCGGACAGGGAGGTCGATGTGCGCGCGCTCGCGGTCCTGGCCGTCGTGGCCCTCGCCGCCGCCGGCTGCGGCGCCGACGACCCGGAGACCGCACCGACGGCGCCGGCCTCCGCGGCCTCCGCCGCGCCCGCAGGCTCGGCGAGCCCCGGTCCCACGTCGTCGCCGCCCGCGCCGGCGGAGCCGTCGGTGCTGCCGCTCGGCGGCACCAAGATCTTTCCCGCGTACCGCGTGGTCGCCTACTACGGCACCGCCGGCAACGCCGCGCTCGGCGTGCTCGGCGAGGGCGGCCCCGACAGGATGCTGCCGAGGCTGCGCGCCGCCGCCAAGCCGTTCGCCGGCGGCCGCAAGGTCCAGGTGGCCTACGAGCTGATCGCCAGCGTCGCGCAGGCCCGGCCGGGCTCCGACGGCGACTACAGCCGGATGATCGCCCTCGACCGGATCCAGCAGTACGTCGACCACGCCCGCCGCAACAAGGTCCTGATCATCCTGGACCTCCAGCCCGGTCGGGGCGACTTCCTGCCGCAGGCCCGGCAGCTCGAGCGGTTCCTGGTGCAGCCGCACGTCGGCCTCGCGCTGGACCCGGAGTGGCGGATGCCCAAGGGCAAGGTGCCCGGCCGGACCATCGGCGGGGTCGGCTCGGCCGAGGTCAACCGGGTGTCCGACTACGTCTCCGGCCTGGTCGCGCGGCACCGGTTGCCGGAGAAGCTGTTCGTGCTGCACCAGTTCCGGGCCTCGATGCTGCCCGACGTGCCGCGGATCCGGCAGCGGCCGGGGCTGGCGATGGTCCAGCACGTCGACGGCTTCGGCACCCGCGCGGAGAAGAACGCCACCTGGGACCGGCTGCGCCGCCCGCGCCAGTTCCACCTCGGCTACAAGCTCTTCTACGACGAGGACGTGCGGCGCTACGCCGCGGCCGACCTGCTCAAGTTCTCCGACGTGCCGGAGCTGATCTCCTACCAGTAGGCGGGCGAGGTCACCGGGGAGCGCCGAGGCTCACCGAGCCGAGCACCCTGGTGATCGTCACCTCGATCGCCACCCGCTCCGGGTTGGGGCGCGGCTGCCGGTAGCGCGCGGCGTACCGGCGGACCGCCTCGGCCACCGACTCCGGGTCGTCGCGGACCACGGCCTTGCCCTCGATCGTGCTCCAGCGCCCGCCGTCCACCTGGCAGATCGCCACCCGGTCGCCGCCGGCGAGGACGTGACGGACCTTCGCCGAGCCCCGGAACGCGATGATCCGCAGCAGCCCGGCCGCCGGGTCGACGGTGGCGCCGACCGGCACGACGTGCGGCGAACCGTCGGCGCGCAGCGTGGTGAGCGTGCAGAGGTGCCGCTCGGTCCAGAACTCCAGCACCGCCGGAGCCATCAGATCCAACCGACCGCTCATGCCGCCCCCTCCGCGATCATCTGGCCCTTGCGGACCGCGTCCACCAGGCATTGGTGGTCGCTTTCTACCTGGTCCGCGTATGCGCGGGCGAACCGGGCGAACATCTCGTCGAGCTTGTCGCTGCCGCCGATGTAGCCCGCGATCATCGACGCGCCGCTGGTCCGGGCGTGGCTCTTGGCGAGCAGGTAGCCGCAGATGCCCGCGTAGTCGCCGAGCGCGGTCGCGTCGATGTCCTCGACCAGGATCGCGCCCTTCATGTCGCGGAACTGCCTGACGTAGAACTGCCGGTCGGCGATCGTGGCCCAGCCCAGCAGCGGGTCGCTGACCGTCTGGAGCGCCTGCTGGTACTCGACCACCCGCTGGCCCTGGTGGCGGTGCCAGGCCGCGTCGCCGTGCTGGTGCTTCGCGATCACCGACCGGCGGGCCTGCTTGAGCTGGAGGAACACCACGTCGTCGGGGCTGCTGCCCTCGCACAGCGCCACGTAGGCCCGCAGCCCGACCGAGCCGACCCCGACCACCTTGTGCGCGATGTCGACGATCCGGTAGCCGGCCAGGATCCGGGCCCAGTGCGGCGGCAGCGTGTTCAGATAGCCGTCGAGCGCCGCCGCCAGGTGTGCGTACTCCCGGTCGCTGGGGCGGGTGATCAGCGGCGGCTCCTGCACCAGCCGGACCGTGCCGTCGTGCTGTTCGGTGAAGCGGGGCAGCGCGCGGTCGCTGGTGCGGCGCCGGGCCCGGCGGGCGGCCCGTTCGATCTCCTCGCGGAAGCCGGCCTTGGTGGCCGCCCGGCGCAGGTCGTCGACGTCGAGGGCGGCGAAGGAGCGGGCCAGCAGCGGCTGCGCGGCGAGGTGGCCGATCTGCTCGCGGTACTCCGCGACGCAGTGCCGTACCGCGTCCGCGCAGGCGTGCTCGCGGAAGCCGTTCTGCCGGCCGGCGACCCAGACGCTGGTGACGAGCCGGCGCAGGTCCCACTCCCAGGCGCCCGGGTGCGCCTCGTCGAAGTCGTTGAGGTCGAAGACGAGTTCGCGCTCGGGGGATGCGTAGAAGCCGAAGTTGCCGAGGTGGGCGTCGCCGCAGATCACCGGCGTGATCCCGGTGTGCGGCAGCGGTGCGAAGTCGTCGGCCATGATGTTCGCCGAGCCGCGCAGGAACGCGTAGGGCGACGCGACCATGCGGCCGACGCGTACCGGGATCAGCCGGGGCAGCCGCCCCTGGTGTGCCTCGGCGAGCTGCCGGATCGGGTCGACCCGGTCCGGCGCGGGCTTCCAGTCGGCCAGGTCGGTGCGCGGCGAGCGTTCGCGCAGGGAGCGGCCGAGTTCGTAGCGCGCCGCGCGGGGCCGGGCGGGGGTGCGCAGCGAGGCGAAGCCGCCGTCGCCGCCGGTGCCGGGCACGCCGTCGCCGTCGCTCGGCGACAAATCCGGGGCTGCGTCCATCTCCGCCGAGCCTACGGGTCGGCGCGGAAAGGGGGAAACGGGCAGGTTGACGCCGATCTTGTTATCGCTAACAATTACCGTCGGGTTCATAGCGCGGGATGGCCCGCGCCGCCGGCAACCGGCCGCGGCGCCGGTACGGCAACTCATCGGGTCGCGACGGGTACAGGAGCGGCGATGGACGTCAAGGCAGCGCGCAGCCCGGCGATGACCGATGTCGCGAGGCTGGCCGGCGTCTCGCACCAGACCGTCTCGCGGGTGCTCAATGATCATCCCAACGTGCGCGAGCAGACCCGGCTGCGGGTGCGTGCCGCCATCGCGGAGCTCGGCTACCGGCCCAACCGCGCGGCCCGGGCGCTGGTCACCGGCCGCTCCCAGCTGATCGGCATCGTCGCGCAGAACAGCACCCTGTACGGCCCGGCCTCGCTGCTCGCCGCGTTCGAGCAGGCCGCCGCGGAGGCCGGCTTCGCGGTCAGCGTCGGCAGCGTCGGGCGCCTGGACCGGGAGTCGATCGCCGGCGCGGTGGAGCGGCACCTGGACCAGCGCGTCGCCGGGCTGGTGGTGATCGCGCCCGTCAAGTCCGCCGACGACGCGCTCGAGGACATGCCGGTCGGCGTGCCGCTGGTGACGATCGACGGCGATCCGCAGCGTTCGCACACCCTCGTCACTGTCGATCAGGTCGCCGGCGCCCGGGCCGCCACCGAGCACCTGCTGGCCGCGGGCCACCGCACGGTCTGGCACATCTCCGGGCCGGTGGACTGGTACGACGCGGCCGGGCGCATCGAGGGCTGGCGCGGCGCGCTGCTGGACGCCGGCGCCGAGGTGCCGCCGCTGATGACCGCGGACTGGTCGGCCTCGTCCGGCTTCGACGCCGGGCGGATGCTGGCGCGGATGCCCGAGGTCACCGCCGTCTTCGCCGCCAACGACCATCAGGCGCTCGGCCTGCTGCGCGCGTTCAGCGAGCACGGCCGCCGGGTGCCGCGGGACGTCAGCGTCGTCGGCTTCGACGACGTGCCCGAGGCGGCGTACTTCATCCCGCCGCTGACCACGGTCCGGCCGGACTTCGACGCGGTCGCCCAGGCGGGCCTCGACCTGCTGCTGGCGCAGATCACCGACGAGGCGACGCCGCCGAACCGGATCATCATCGCGCCGACCCTGGTCGAGCGGGCGAGCGTGGCCCCGCCCGGCTGACCCGGTGACCGTAAACGGTTTCGGCGGGGTTGCCCCGATGTAACCGCCCACCCCGTTGACATCGTAAATGTTAGCGCTCACACTCGGACCACGCCGCTGGCGTGCGCTCTGCGACCACGCGGGCGACACGCCGGATCCCCCCTTCGCGGAGGTACAACACTCATGCCCGTCGCTGGTTCCGAGACGTATGTGATCGGCGTCGACTTCGGCACGCTCTCCGGGCGGGCCGTCGTCGTCCGCGTCGCCGACGGTGCCGAGCTCGGCTCGGCCGTGCACGACTATCGGCACGCGGTGCTCACCGAGGCCCTGCCCGACGGCACCCCGCTCGGTCACGACTGGGCGCTCCAGGTGCCGGGCGACTACCTCGACGTGCTGCGCGAGGCCGTGCCCGCCGCCGTGCGCGGCGCCGGCGTCGACCCGGCGCAGGTGGTCGGGATCGGCACCGACTTCACCGCGTGCACCATGATCCCGACGCTGGCCGACGGCACGCCGCTCAGCGAGCTCGACGGGCTGGCGAACCGGCCGCACGCGTACGTGAAGCTCTGGCGCCACCACGCCGCCCAGCCGCACGCCGACCGGATCAACCAGCTCGCCGCCAAGCGCGGCGAGGCCTGGCTGCCGCGGTACGGGGGCCTGATCTCCTCGGAGTGGGAGTTCGCCAAGGGCCTTCAGCTCCTCGAGGAGGACCCGGAGATCTACCACCGGATGGACCGCTGGGTGGAGGCCGCCGACTGGATCATCTGGCGGCTCACCGGCGCGTACGTGCGCAACGCCTGCACGGCCGGGTACAAGGGCATCCGCCAGGACGGGCACTACCCGGCGCCGGACTTCCTGGCCGAGCTGAACCCCGCCTTCGCCGGCTTCGTCGCCGACAAGCTGGACCAGCCGATCGGCGAACTGGGCGACGCGGCGGGGACGCTGACGGCCGAGGCCGCCGCCTGGACCGGGCTGCCCGAGGGCATCGCCGTGGCGGTCGGCAACGTCGACGCGCACGTCACCTCCGCGGCCGCGCAGGCGCTCGAACCCGGCCAGCTCGTCGCCATCATGGGCACCTCGACGTGTCACGTGGTGAACGGCGAGGAGGCCGTCGTCGTGCCCGGGATGTGCGGGGTGGTCGACGGCGGCATCGTCGCCGGGCTGTGGGGCTACGAGGCCGGGCAGAGCGGGGTCGGCGACATCTTCGCCGCCTACCTGCGCCACCTCGCACCGGAGTTCACCCACGAGCGGCTGACCGAGCTCGCCGCGCGGCAGCGGCCCGGCGAGCACGGGCTGATCGCGCTGGACTGGCACAGCGGCAACCGCTCGGTGCTCGTCGACCACGAGCTCTCCGGCCTGCTGATCGGCGAGACGCTCGCCACCCGGCCCGAGGACGTCTACCGGGCGCTGATCGAGGCGACCGCCTTCGGCACCCGCACGATCATCGAGACGTTCGGCCGGGCCGGCGTGCCCGTCGGCGAGTTCATCGCCGCGGGCGGGCTGGTGCGCAACGCGCTGCTGATGCAGATCTACGCCGACGTGCTCCGGATGCCGTTGTCGGTGATCGGCTCCGAGCAGGGCCCGGCGCTGGGCTCGGCCATCCACGCGGCGGCCGCCGCCGGCGCGTACCCGGACGTCCGCTCGGCCGCGGCGGCGATGGGCAGCAAGCAGACCGCGGTGTACCGGCCCGACCCGCGGGCCGCGGACGTCTACGACGAGCTGTTCGCGGAGTACACCAGGCTGCACGACTACTTCGGCCGCGGCGCCAACAAGGTCATGCGCAACCTGCGGGCCATCCAGCGCCGGTCGGTCTCGGCATGATCCTCACGGACGCGATAAAGGCGATCCGCCGGCAGGTGGCGGACCTGCACGCCGAGCTTCCCCGCAACGAGCTGGTGGTCTGGACGGCCGGCAACGTCTCGGCCCGGGTGCCCGGCGCCGACCTGCTGGTCATCAAGCCGTCCGGGGTGCGCTACGACGAGATCACCGCGGACAACATGGTGGTCACGGACCTGGACGGCAACCTGGTCGACGGCGAGCTGAGCCCGTCGTCGGACACCGCCGCGCACGCGTACGTGTACAAGCACCTGCCGCGCGTCGGCGGCGTCGTGCACACCCACTCCACGTACGCGACGGCCTGGTCCGCCCGGGGCGAGGCGATCCCGTGCGTGCTGACGATGATCGCCGACGAGTTCGGCGGCGAGATCCCGGTCGGCCCGTTCGCGCTGATCGGCGACGACTCGATCGGCCGCGGCATCGTCGAGACCCTCGAGGGGCACCGCTCGCCGGCCGTCCTCATGCGCAACCACGGCGTCTTCACGGTCGGCGCCACCGCGAAGGCCGCCGTCAAGGCGGCGGTCATGTGCGAGGACGTCGCCCGGACCGTGCACATCTCGCGCCAGCTCGGTGCGCCGGTACCCATCCCGCAGCCGGACATCGACGCCCTCTACCACCGCTATCAGCACGCCTACGGACAGGAGTCCACCCGATGAAGCCCCAGATCTGGTTCCTCACCGGCAGCCAGCACCTCTACGGGCCCGAGACCCTGGACCAGGTCACCTCGCAGTCGCAGCAGATCCAGCAGCTACTCACCTCCTCGGGCGGGATCTCCGCCGAGATCGTCAGCAGGCCGGTGCTCACCGACAGCGCGGCGATCCGCAAGGTGATGCTCGAGGCCAACGCCGACCCGGCCTGCCTGGGCGTCATCGCCTGGATGCACACGTTCTCGCCGGCCAAGATGTGGATCACCGGGCTGGACGCGCTGCGCAAGCCGCTGCTGCACCTGCACACCCAGCTGAACCAGGCGCTGCCCTGGGCGTCCATCGACATGGACTTCATGAACCTCAACCAGGCCGCGCACGGCGACCGGGAGTTCGGCTACATACAGACCCGGATGAGCGTGGCCCGCAAAACCGTGGCGGGGCACGCCGCCGACCCGGGCGTGGTGGCCCGCATCGACGGCTGGGCCCGGGCCGCGGCCGGCGTGCAGCGCCTGCGCAGCCTGCGGCTCGCGCGCTTCGGCGACAACATGCGGGACGTGGCGGTCACCGAGGGCGACAAGGTCGAGGCCGAGCTGCGGTTCGGCGTCTCCGTCAACACGTACGGGGTGAACGACCTGGTCGCCGTCGTCGACGCGGTGCCGGACGGCGAGATCGACGCGCTGGTCGCGGAGTACGCGGACGCGTACGTGCTGGACCCGGCGCTGGCCCGCGGCGGCGAGCGGCACGACTCGCTGCGGTACGCGGCCCGGATCGAGGCCGGCCTGCGGCAGTTCCTCACCGCCGGCGGCTTCGGGGCGTTCACCACCAACTTCGAGGACCTCGGCGGCCTGCGCCAGCTTCCCGGCCTCGCCGTGCAGCGGCTGATGGCCGACGGCTACGGCTTCGGCGGCGAGGGCGACTGGAAGACGTCCGCCCTGCTCGCCGCCGTCAAGGCGATGAGCGAGGGCACCGGTCGCGGCACCTCGTTCATGGAGGACTACACGTACCATTTCGGCCCCGGCGAGCAGAAGATCCTCGGTGCGCACATGCTCGAGGTCTGCCCCAGCATCGCTTCCGCCCGGCCGTCCTGCGAGATCCACCCGCTGGGCATCGGCGGCCGCGAGGACCCCGTGCGCCTGGTCTTCGACGCCGCGCCCGGCGCGGGCGTGGTGATCGGCATGGTGGACCTCGGCGACCGTTTCCGGCTGGTCGCCAACACCATCGAGGTGACCGCCCCGGACGAGCCGCTGCCCAGGCTGCCGGTGGCCCGCGCCGTGTGGAAGCCGTCGCCGTCGCTGGCCACCTCCGCGGAGTCCTGGCTGACCGCCGGCGGGCCGCACCACACCGTGCTGACTCAGGGCGCCGGGGTGGAGTCGCTGCGCGACTTCGCCACGATGTTGCAGACGGAGCTGCTGCTCATCGATGAGCGCACCACCACCTATGACTTCGCCGACCGGGTTCGGTGGAACCAGGCTTATTACCGTCAGTTCGCAAGGTAGGTCGCAGAGCGGCCGAATGTAACGCACCGCTAACAACAGTGTTCAGGATTGTTTACTTCTGAGCGGACGTGCGGGAAAGTTCCCTCGTCGCGTGCGTCCGCGACCCCCCATCGCAAGGAGAGATCGATGAAGTTGACCCGACTCGCGTCGGTGGCCACGGCCATGACGCTGGCGGCGGCCATGGCCGCCTGCGGTTCGAGTGAGAAGACGGCCGACCAGGCCTCCGGCACCGGCGACAACAGCGGCGCGCTGGTCGGCGTCACCATGCCGACCCGCTCCTCCGAGCGGTGGATCGGCGACGGCGACAACCTCAAGAAGCAGCTCGAGGCCAAGGGCTACAAGGTCGACCTCCAGTACGCCGAGGACGACATCCCCACGCAGGTCAACCAGCTCGACAACCAGATCACCCGCGGCGCCAAGCTGCTGATCATCGCGTCCATCGACGGCACGGCGATCACCACGCAGCTCCAGAGCGCCAAGGAGAAGAACATCCCGGTCATCGCCTACGACCGGCTGATCCGGGACAGCCCGAACGTGGACTACTACGCCACCTTCGACAACTTCAAGGTCGGCGTGCAGCAGGCCACCTCGCTGCTGGTCGGCCTGAAGCTGCTGAAGGAGGACGGCACCACCAAGGGCGACGCCAAGGGTCCGCTGAACGTCGAGCTGTTCGCCGGCTCGCCGGACGACAACAACGCCACGTTCTTCTTCAACGGCGCGATGTCGGTCCTCCAGCCGTACATCGACAACAAGACCCTCGTCGTCAAGAGCGGCCAGACCGACTTCAAGCAGGTCGCCATCCTGCGCTGGAAGCCGGAGACCGCGCAGAAGCGCATGGAGGACCTGCTGACCTCGACGTACAAGGGTGGCGTCAAGGTCGACGGCGTGCTGTCGCCGTACGACGGCCTGTCCATCGGCATCCTGTCTGCGCTCAAGAGCAGCGGCTACGGCACCACCGGCCAGCCCTACCCGGTCGTCACCGGTCAGGACGCCGAGGTCGCGTCGGTGAAGTCGATCATCGCGGGTGAGCAGTTCGCGACCATCTACAAGGACACCCGCAAGCTCGCGGACACCACCGTCCAGATGGCCGACGCGGTCCTCAAGGGCGAGAAGCCGGCGACGAACAACGACAAGGACTACGACAACGGCGTGAAGGTCGTCCCCGCGCAGCTGCTCGACTCGGTCATCATCTACAAGTCGAACTACGAGAAGGAGCTCGTGGAGTCGGGCTACTACAAGGCGTCGGACCTCCAGTGATCCGAACCGGCGCCCGCCGCTGAGCGATCAGCGGCGGGCGCCGGTCCCTTCGCGTGCCGACCCTGGGGGATGAGCATGAGCGACACCATCCTGCAGATGCAGGACATCACCAAGACGTTTCCCGGGGTAAAGGCGCTCCAGGACGTCAATCTGTCCGTAAGGCGCGGCGAGATCCACGCGATCTGCGGCGAGAACGGCGCCGGCAAGTCGACCCTGATGAAGGTCCTGTCCGGGGTCTACCCGCACGGCTCCTACGACGGAGAGATCACGTTCGAGGGCGAGCCGTGCCGCTTCGGCGGCATCCGCGACAGTGAGCACCGCGGCATCGTCATCATCCACCAGGAGCTGGCGCTGGCGCCGCAGCTGTCCATCGCCGAGAACATCTTCCTCGGCAACGAGCAGGCCACCCGCGGCCTGATCGACTGGAACCGCACCAACCACGCCGCGGGTCAGCTGCTGGAGCGGGTCGGGCTGCGCGAGAACCCGGTCACCCCGATCATCGACCTCGGCGTCGGCAAGCAGCAGCTCGTCGAGATCGCCAAGGCGCTCTCCAAGGAGGTGCGGCTGCTCATCCTCGACGAGCCGACCGCGGCGCTCAACGACGAGGACTCGGCGCACCTGCTCGGCCTGCTGCGCGGACTGCGCGACCACGGCATCACCTGCGTGATCATCTCGCACAAGCTCAACGAGGTGATGGCGATCGCCGACCGGGTGACCATCCTGCGCGACGGCCGCACCATCACGACGATGGACCTGGCCACCGACGAGGTCACCGAGGACAAGATCATCTCGGGCATGGTCGGGCGCGACCTGGACCACCGGTTCCCGCCGCACGAGTCGCGGATCGGCGAGGAGGTGCTGCGGATCGAGGACTGGACCGTGCACAGCCCCACCCAGCACGGCCGGGTGGTGGTCCGCAACGCCAACCTGAACCTGCGCCGCGGCGAGATCGTCGGGCTGGCCGGGCTGATGGGCGCCGGCCGCACCGAGCTGGCCATGAGCGTCTTCGGCCGCTCGTACGGCACCGGCATCTCGGGGCGGATCATCAAGGACGGCAAGGAGATCCACCTGCGGTCCGTGCGTGACGCGATCAAGAACGGCATCGCGTACGCGACGGAGGACCGCAAGCGGTTCGGCCTGAACCTGATCGAGGACATCAAGCGCAACATCTCCGCGGCGGCCCTCGGCAAGCTCGCCAAGCGCGGCCTGGTGGACGAGAACGAGGAATACAAGGTCGCCGGCGACTTCCGCAAGAGCATGAACATCAAGGCGCCGAGCGTGCTGAGCATCACCGGCAAGCTCTCCGGCGGCAACCAGCAGAAGGTCGTGCTGTCCAAGTGGATTTTCACGAACCCCGACGTGCTGATCCTGGACGAGCCGACCCGCGGCATCGACGTCGGCGCCAAGTACGAGATCTATACGATCATCAACCGGCTGGCGGACGAAGGTAAGGCGATCCTGGTCATCTCCTCGGAACTGCCGGAACTGCTCGGCATCTGCGACCGCATCTACACGCTGTCGGCGGGCCGGATCACCGGCGACGTGCCGCGGCACGAGGCCACCCAGGAAAGCCTGATGACGCTCATGACAAAGGGAACGGAGTAACCGCGATGTCTGTCGCACCCACCAACGCCGACCTCGCGGTGGACGAGACGCCGGGCGCGCCGGCCGGGCCGACCGGGGACTCGCCCCGCAAGTTCAGCCTCAACCTGCGCCAGAGCGGCATCTACATCGCCTTCGCCATCTTCGTTCTGGTGTTCACCGTGCTCACCGACGGTGACATGCTGGCGCCGCAGAACATCAGCAACATCGTCGTGCAGAACTCCTACATCCTGATCCTGGCGATCGGGATGATCCTGATCATCATCGCCGGCCACATCGACCTGTCGGTCGGCTCCGTGGTCGCGGTCTGCGGCGCGGTCGCCGCGGACCTGATGGTCAACTATCACGTGGCGTGGCCCCTCGCGCTGTTGATCACGCTGGTGGTCGGCGGCGTCATCGGCGCCTGGCAGGGCTACTGGGTCGCCTACTTCGGCATCCCGGCCTTCATCGTCACCCTCGCGGGCATGCTGCTGTTCCGGGCGGCGACCTTCTCCGTGCTGGGCAACCGCGGCATCGGCCCGTTCCCGGACCCGGTGCGCACGATGGCGAACGGCTTCACCGAGGGCTACCTGGGCAATATCGGTCTCGGCGTGCTCGGCGGCGCGGACCTGCTCAGCCTGCTGCTCGGCCTGCTCGCCGTCGCGGGCATCGTCTTCAGCCAGTGGCGCGCCCGCGCCGGCCGCCAGCAGTACGGCCAGGCCGTCGACCCGATGCCGATGTTCATCGCCAAGATGGCGGTGCCGTCGATCCTGGTCATCGTCGTGGTGACGCAGCTGGCCCGCTACAAGAACCTGCCGTGGGTGCTGGTGCTGCTGGCCTTCCTGGTGATGGGCTATTCGCTGCTGACCAACCGGGCGGTCTTCGGCCGCCAGATCTACGCGGTCGGCGGCAACCTCCAGGCCGCGACGCTGTCCGGCGTCAAGGTCAAGTCGGTCATCTTCTGGCTCTTCGTGAACATGGGCGTCCTGGCGGCGCTGGCCGGCGTGATCTTCGCGGGCCGGCTGAACCAGGCCGGCCCGACGGCGGGCAACACGTTCGAGCTCGACGCGATCGCGGCGGCCTTCGTCGGCGGCGCGGCGGTGCAGGGCGGCGTCGGCAAGGTGGTCGGCGCGATCACCGGCGGCCTGCTCATGGGCGTGATCAACAACGGCATGTCGCTGATCGGCGCCGAGGTCCAGACGGTCATGTACGTCAAGGGCGGCGTCCTGCTCCTCGCGGTCGCGCTCGACGTGTGGAGCAAGCGCCGCGCCGGCGCCTCCCGCTGACGTCGAACCCGGTGCGGCCCGCCGAACGCGGCGGCCGCACCGGGGCCACCGTCCGGCTCAGCGGGCGGCGGCCAGCCCGAGCGATGCCGGTGCGACGTCCGGGAAGACGTCCTTGAGCGACCCGAGGCCGCACCGCTTCTGGAGGATCTCGCCGATCACCGCGCGGTAGTCGGTCGTCGCCGCGAGGTCGCCGGCGACCAGAGCGCCCGCGGACAGGCCCGGCCACTTGCCGTACACCTTGCCGCCCTTGACCCCGCCGCCCATGAGCAGCATCGCGTTGCCGTGCCCGTGGTCGGCGCCGCGGGAGCCGTTCTCCGCCACCCGGCGGCCGAACTCGCTCACCGTCAGCAGCGTCACGTTCGCCATCCCGGCCGGGCCCAGGTCGGCCGCGAACGCGGCCAGGGCGTTCGCCGTCTCGAGCAGGTTGTCGTACATGCGCTGGCCCTTGGCCGCCGTGCCGAGGCCCTCGTGCATGTCCCAGTCGCCGCAGTCGACCGCGGCGACGGCCAGCCCCGCCTTCGCCTTGATCAATCGCGCCACGTCGCGCAGCGCGGCACCCAGCGGCGTCGACGGGTACGCGGCGCCGTTCGCCGGCACGTACGCCGTGGCGCGCAGCCCGGCCGTCGCCGTCAGGGCCGAGTCCGCCGCCTTGGCCGGCGCCGCCAGCAGGGTGGGTGCCGAGGCGTACATCTTGCGCAGCGCCGCGGCCATCGGGCGCTTGTCGCTCTCGCCGGCCAGGGCCAGGCCGTCGACGGTCGCCATCGAGATGTCGGCGGACGGGCCGGTGAAGAGGCGCGACGGCATCGCGGTGCCGAGCGAGACGCCGGCGAGCGGTCCGGTCGCGCCGGTCATCCCGAGCATCCGGTCCAGCCAGCCGGTACGGGTCGAGGTGCCGGCGGCCGCGCGCTCCATCTCCTCCATCGCCGCGAAGTGCGAGCGGGTCGGGTTGGGATGGCCGACCGCGTGCACCGCGGCCAGGCTGCCGCCCTTCCACATGGGCAACAGCGGCGCCAGCGCCGGGTGCAGGCCGAACATGGCGTCGCCGCCGATCGCCTGGCTCTTCGGCAGGGCGATCGCCGGGCGGGCCTTGTAGTACTCCGGGTCGCCGATCGGCGCGATCGCCGACAGGCCGTCGAAGCCGCCGCGCAGCGACAGCACGACGAGCGTGTCGCCGCTGTACCCGCCGGCGGCGAACGCCATCCGGGTCGACAGCCCCTCGCCGACGAGCCCGGCCAGGGCGCCGGCCGCGCCGGCGGCCAGGCCGCGGCCCAGCAGCCCCCGGCGACTCAGCAGTTTCCGGTTCTCGTCGCAACACGCCTGTGCGGTCATGTCTTCACCTCACCTGGAAAGAGGGCGAATCGAGCACGAGGGCGACCAGATACGGCAGGCTCCCGGCCACCGACTTGTCGTTGCCGGTCAAAGGACTCGTCGGCAACTTTCCGGCAACGCTGAGCACGGCGGCGACGTGGTCGGCGGGCAGCGAGGTGCCGATCAGGCGCTTGGCCAGGGCGTCCACCAGGGCGCCGTAGGTCGCGGGCAGGCTCGGCACCAGCGCCTTGAGCAGGTCGGCGGGGCGGGTGAGCTGCTTGGGGTACCAGCCGGCCGCGAGGTTCAGGTGGCTGTTGCAGCGCAGGACGAAACCGGACGGCGAGGCCCACGCGGCCGCGACGTCGGGGAAGCCGTTCGGCGGGCTCCAGCGGAACGGCGCGTTCCCCGCGTTGACCAGGCTGTTGTAGAGCGCGTCGAGCGCCTTGACGCCCTCGGCCTCGGGGCCGAGGCCGAGCGCCCGGACCGTCGCGGCCAGGTCCTCGAACGGCGTGCGCACCTTCTGCCCGATCGAGGCGGCGAACTCCGGCGAGGTGAACAGGGCACGCAGCACCGGCACGATCGCCGTGTCGTTGTCCAGGTACACCTTCGCCAGCTTGGTGACGAGCGCCGGCGGCGCCTCGTCGGCGACGAAACGGACGCACAGCTTGGTGGCGAGGCGCTCGGCGGTCGCCTGGTGCCGGGCCAGGTAGTCGAGGAACGCCAGCACGGCCGCCTCACCGCCCGCGGCGGTGGCGTTCGCGTGGCTGAAGCCGAGGATCCGCACGGCGCCGGTGGCGTGCTTGTCCGCCGCGTACGTGTAGGTGCCGTCCTTGCCGACGGTCAGCCCGGTGAGCAGCTTCGCCGCCGCCTGCACGTCCGCCTCGCTGTACTTCATGCCGACGGTGTGCAGCTCCATCAGCTCGCGGGCGTAGTTCTCGTTCGGCAGGACCTTGGTCGACGACCGGTTGTCCAGGTACGTGAGCATCGCCGGGTGCCGGGCGGCGGCCTTGAGCAGGTCGGCGAAGCGGCCGAAGGCGTGCTTACGGATCACCGAGGCGTCGTAGTCGGTGCGGCTGTCCCACACGTCGCTGGACGGCGCGGCGACGTGCAGGTGGTTGGCCCAGAACGCGGCGGTCGTCTCGAACAGCTGCCGGTTGCTCCAGATCGCCCGGGCGACCGCGGCGCGGCCCAGCTGACCGAATCCGTCGTACGAGTGCAGGGGCAGCTTGGCCCGGACGGTCGCGATGCCGGCGCCGGCCAGCGGCAGGCGGGTCAGCAGCGCGTCCAGCGCGGCATCGTCGATCTTGGCGGGGGCGAGCTGGCGGTCCAGCCAGCCGGCCGCGCCGAGCTTGGTGATCTCGGCGAGGGCCGCCGGGGTCGGGCCGAAGGTCGCCCGGCGCAGCAGGTGCGCGAGCGGGTCGGTGGACACGAGGCCGGCCGGCGCCGGGGTCGCGGCGGCGGCCGCGGCCGGCGCGGCGTCGAGGAGCAGGCCACCGGCGGTGGTCGCGGCCACCGCGACGGCACCACCGAGAACGGCGCGGCGGGTGGTTTCCGGCTTCGTCATACAGGGCACTTCGGCGCGTTTCCCGCCGTCAAGCGTCCGTTCGGCCGCCGGCAACCTGCCCGCAATCGGCGTGCACCCGTCGCCTACCGGCGGGTCCGGACGTACGCTCAGCCCTGTGGATCAGATCGATGTGGTGCGGACCCCGGCGTCCTGGGTAGTTGTTGGCCTCGACAACGGCGGCACCTGTAACAATGCGACCGTGCTGGACGCGACGGGCCAGTATCTCGTCGATCAGATGGTGGAGAGCCCCAGTCTGGTGACCGACGGCCCGCAGGCCGCGGTCGAACAGCTCGCCGAGGCGTTCCACGGCATCCTCTCCATGACCAGCACCCCGATGACGCTGGTGCGCGCCGTCGGGCTGGACACGCCGGGCCCGGCCAGCGCCGACGGGGTGATCTCCTCGAAGGGCTCGACGAACTTCTCCCAGCTCTCCTGGCACGGCTTCGACATCCGCGGCGCCCTCGAGGCGCGCATCGGCCTGCCGGTGATCTACAACAACGACGCCAACGCCGCGGCGCTCTACGCGCACCACCGGCACTTCGGCGCCGAGGCGCCGCAGCGCTCGTCGGTCGCGGCGATCGTGGGCACCGGCCTCGGCGGCGGCGTGGTGGAGGACGGCAAGGTCATCGGCGGCGCCGTCGGCATGGCGGGCGAGCTGGGCCACGTGCAGATCCCGCTGCACGGCGTGCTGGAGGCCGACCAGCCGGTGCCGCGGTGCAACTGCGGCTTCGAGGGCGACGTGGAGAGCATCGCGTCGCTGACCGGCATCACCAACAACCTGCTGCCGTACTGGCTGAAGCGGTTCCCCGACCACCCCCTCGCAAATGAGTCGATCAAGAAGGCGGCCAAGCTGCTGCGCGGGTACGGGGAACGGGAGGACCCGCTCGCGCTCGCGGTCTTCGGCCAGCAGGCGCGGGCGATCGGCAAGCTGTTCACCATCGCGGCGAACTTCACCGACCCCGCCGCGTACTTCCTCGGCGGCGGCGTGGTCGAGGCGGCACCGCACTTCCGCCAGTGGTTCCTGAACACGGTCCGCGAGCACACCCAGCTCCGCGCCGAGCAGCAGGCCGCGGCGACGTTCGCGCTGGTGCCCGACCTCGACATGGCCGGCGCCCGCGGTGCGGCGGTCGCGGCGCTCGCGCGGGTACGCGGCGCGCTGTAGCCACCGGGCGAGCGGTCCGCCTCCCGTCCACCCGGAGGCGGCGGCGGACCGCGCCCGCAGATTTCGTGGATTACGAACATTGCCGCCGTACCGTCGCTATTCGGGAAATGATATCGAGCATTCTCGATATACATTCCACCATTTGGAACGGGCGGGAATGCGGGCGTTCCTAACACCTTTTACGGCTCATTGACAACCCTAGATATTGATCGACATCTTCAGTAGCGTCCCCAGTGCCGTCCGCGGCGGGGGGCCCGGACGCGCTGAAGGGGGATCACTGATGCGACGAAGCATCGCGACCGTCGGAGCCGTCGTGCTCGGACTCGTTGCGCTCACCGCGGGCGCGGCGCCGGCCGCTCCAAAACCGACCGACCCGGGGCTGAGCCCCGCCGACAAGGCATCCGTCGACGCCGGACTGCCGGTGGCCGCCAAGGCCGCACCGGGCGCCAAACCGGCCGGCCCGAACCCGTTCCTGTCCCTGCTGCCCGACGCGTCGAAGGCCGACTACAGCGGCTGGGCGACGTACCTGAAGAAGCAGGCGTCGGCGAAGGCCGCCGCCCGCCTGAAGGCCCTCGCCGGCACGCCCGCCGCGGCAGCCAAGGCCGCCGCGGCCGCGGTGGTCGTCGACGAGAACGAGCCGGACGGCACCCGGGGCTCCAACGACAATCCCGCGTCCGCCCAGCTGATCAAGAACTTCGGCACCGGAGCCGCGCAGAACGCCGCGATCCGCGTCCTGGGCCAGCTCGACCCCGAGACGGTCACCACGGTCGCCCGGCCGCCGAACCCGGAGGACGACGGGTCCATCACCCTCGCCGGCGACACCGGCATCGGCACGGTCCGGTCCGGGATCGTCACCAACGCCGTGATCGGTGACGGGCCGCACGGCTCGGCCGCCGGCGGCACCAACGACTTCGACTTCTACAAGCTTCAGGCCACCGCCGGCCAGGTCGTGAAGGTGCAGACCGCCACGCCGACCGGCGCCCTGGACACCCTGGTCGCGCTCTACACCCCGGACGGCACGATCGTCGCCTCCAACGACGACTCGGGCGGCGGCTTCGACAGCCTGATGCAGTACAAGGTCCCGGCCACCGGCACCTTCTACGTGATCGTCGCGGCATACAGCGGCCTGCCCGCCGACCCGTTCGACCCGGCCAGCGGCGACGGCGGCGCGAGCGAGGGCCCGTACACGGTCACCATCACGGAGGCCTCGGACGACACCGACTTCTTCGCGGTCAAGCTCAAGGCCGGCGACGTGCTCGGCGCCTCGGTGAAGGGCTCCCCGGCGTACCTGACGGTCTACGACACGGTCCCGCGCGAGGTGCACGGCTCCGACCAGGACGCCAGCTTCATCTACCCGATGGACTCGCTGCTGCCCGGCGGCGGCAACGCGGTCACCGACTACGTGGCGACAAAGGCCGGCTGGCACTACGTCGCCGTCGCGCAGGGCAGCGGCTCCTACGACATCACCGTCGAGGCGTACCGCCCGGTCCTGCAGGGCGCGAAGCCGGTGCAGACGCTGTACCTGGACTTCGACGGCGCCCGGGTCAACACGGGTGTCTTCGGCGGAACGGGCAACGTGCAGCTCAGCCCGTTCTCGGCGTTCCTCGCGCTGTGGGGCATCCCCAGCGTGCAGGAGGACGAGGTGATCGACGCGGTGGTCGCGAGCGTCACCGAGAACATCAAGCAGGACCTGCTCGACAGCGGTCTCAACAACCGGTTCAAGCTGAAGATCCTCAACAGCAAGGACCACGCGGATCCGTGGGGCCAGAAGAACGTCAGCCGCGTCGTCATCGGCGGCACGATCGACGAGTCCGGCGTCAGCACGATCGGCATCGCGCAGAGCATCGACCCGGGCAACTTCGAGACCGAGGAGACCGCCCTGGTGTTGCAGGACGTGCTCAGTGACCCGGCCGGCGGCCCGGCGTCGCTGAACACCTATCTGACCGCGGAGAGCGACCGGATCGCCTTCGTCGGCCAGGCCGTCGGCAACGTGACCGCGCACGAGGCGGGCCACTTCTTCGGCGACTTCCACACCGACAACTCCGACGCGACGCCCAACGTGATGGACTCGGGCGGCGCCAACTTCGACGTGCTCTTCGGCGTCGGCCCGGACGGCGTCGGCGGCACCGCGGACGACGTCGATGTCGACTTCGGCGACAGCCCGTTCAGCCCGGCCGAGGGCTTCGTCGGCACGGAGGACACGCTGGGCCGGATCGTCTTCGGCGTCACCAGCTGACGTTTCGGCAGGAAATGGGGGCGTCCCGGAGATCCGGGGCGCCCCCGCTCATTCCTTGAGCGCGGTCGCGACGTCGGCGTGCAGCGACATGTAGTCGGTGAGCCCGAGGGTGTCGAGCAGCCGGCGCAGGAATCCCGAGGGTGCCGCGAGCCGGACCCAGCCGCCGCGTTCGGTGGCCCGGCCGTGCGCCGTGACCAGGACGCCGATGCCCATCGAGTCGCAGAAGTCGAGCCCCGAGAGGTCGACGACGAGGCGGGGGGACGGGCGCTCGACGAGCCGGCCGAGGTTGGCCTTCAGCGATGGCGCGGTGTCGATGTCGAGGGAGCCGCGCAACGTCAGAACGGCCGTGTTGGGTGGGTGGTGGGCGACCGAGACCTGCATGGCGGCGTCGCTTTCCTCGGGGGCAGGGGGTCAGCCGGGGGATCCGGGGGAGTATCGGTGGGTGTCTCCACCCTAAGGCCTGTTCCGTCGATCTTGTCTGGTTGCGCTGGCGACGACAAGACCGCCGGACCGGCCCGGGGCGAGGAGCGGTACGTTGATCAAATGAGCATCGACAAGGGTGATATGGCCCCCGACTTCGAGCT
Source organism: Amorphoplanes digitatis (assembly GCF_014205335.1). Taxonomy (NCBI): domain Bacteria; kingdom Bacillati; phylum Actinomycetota; class Actinomycetes; order Micromonosporales; family Micromonosporaceae; genus Actinoplanes; species Actinoplanes digitatis. The sequence goes on from NZ_JACHNH010000001.1 coordinate 3,495,832, forward strand.
GTCCGACCAGGACGGCATCCCGCGGCGGCTGAGCACGCTGCTCGCCGACGGCCCGGTGGTCCTGTTCTTCTACCCCGCCGCCATGACCAGCGGCTGCACCGCCGAGGCCTGCAATTTCCGGGACCTGGCCGCGGAGTACGCGGCGGCCGGCGCGCAGCGGATCGGGATCAGCCGCGACGCCGTCGGCAAGCAGAAGAAGTTCGCCGACCTGCACGGCTTCGACTACCCGCTGCTGTCCGACACGGAGAGCACGGTGGCCGAGGCGTACGGCGTGAAGCGCAAGCTGCCGCTCGGCCCGCTGAGCATCCGGCGGATGACCTTCGTGATCGACACCGACCGGACGGTGCTGGAGGTCGTGCACAGCGAGCGGAACATGAACGAGCACGCCGACCGGGCCCTCGACGTGCTGAAGGCCCGATCGGCGTAATGGTGCCGGCCGCTCAGATCGCGTTGCGCCACTTCCGGCCGCTGCGGCCGATGAGCCGGTCGGCGTCGGTCGGCCCCCAGGAGGCCGCCTCGTAGGTGGGGATCGGCGAATTGTCGTTCTTCCAGTGCTCGATGATCGGATCGACGATCCGCCAGCACTGCTCGACCTCGTCGGTACGGATGAACAGCGTGGGGTCGCCGAGCAGCGCGTCGAGCAGCAGCCGCTCGTACGCCTCCGGCGACTCCTCGCGGAACGTCTGCTCGTACGAGAAGTCCATGCTCGCCGTGCGCACCCGGAACGAGTGGCCGGGTACCTTCGCGCCGAAGCGCAGCGAGATGCCCTCGTTCGGCTGGATCCGCAGGATCAGCGCGTCGGCGTCCAGCTCGGTGAGCTGGTTGGTCGGGATCGGCAGGTGCGGTGGCCGCTGGAACTGGAGCGCGACCTCGGTCACCCGGGCGGGCAGCCGCTTTCCGGTACGCACGTAGAACGGCACACCGGCCCAGCGCCAGTTGTCGACGTTGAGCCGCATCGCCGCGTACGTCTCGGTGCGCGACAGCGGGTCGACGCCGGCCTCCTCGCGGTAGCCGGCCATCAGGTCCTCGCGGGTGCCGCCCCGGGTGTACTGGCCGCGGACCGCCAGGTCGGCGATGTCGCGGTCGGTGGGCAGCCGGATCGCCTGGAGCAGCTTGACCTTCTCGTTGCGCAGCCCCTCCGCGTCGAACGACGCCGGCGGCTCCATCAGGGCCAGCGCGAGGACCTGGAGCACGTGGTTCTGCACGATGTCGCGCATCGCGCCGGCGTGCTCGTAGAAGCCGCCCCGGGTGCCGACGCCGAGCGTCTCGGCGACGGTGATCTGCACGTGGTCGACCCAGGAGCGGTTCCAGATGGGCTGGAAGATCGCGTTGGCGAAGCGCAGCGCGAGCACGTTCTGGACGGTGTCCTTGCCCAGGTAGTGGTCGATGCGGAAGACCTGCGGCTCGTCGAAGGCCGCGTGCACGACGCTGTCCAGCTCGTTGGCCGTCCGCAGGTCGTTGCCGTACGGCTTCTCGATCACCAGCCGGGCGAAGGAGCCCTCCCGGGGGTGGTTCAGGCCGGCGCCGGCGAGGCCCTTGATGACCGGCTCGAAGGCCTCGGCGGGGGTGGAGAGGTAGTAGATCCGGTTGCCGGACGTGCCGCGGGTGGCGTCCAGTTCGTCGAGCACCTCGGAGAGGCGCTTGTAGGTTTCCGGGCTGTCGTAGCCGCCCGACACGTACCGTATGCCGCCCTGGAGCTGTCGCTTGTCCGCCAGGCTGCGGCCGCCGAGCGCGCTCTCGGCGAACTGCTGGTCCTCCATCGGCGTGCGGGCGACGCCGACGAGGGCGAACTCGCCGGGCAGCCGGTTGTGCCGCGCGAGGCTCTCCACGGCCGGCAGCAGCTTACGGCGGGTGAGGTCACCGGACGCGCCGAAGATGACCAGGGTGGCGGGCGGGGCGTTGCGGTCCTGTGCGAGCTGGGGAACGTTGTCCATCGTCAGGTCTTCTTCCTCCGACCGCGTACATGAGCTTCCGTGTGAACTTTACGCAGCGCGAGGGGCGCCGGATCAAACGTGTACGCCGATGCGGCCAGGCCCCTAGCTGCAAAAGTGGCAAACTGGGGTGTAAGGTGCCAATCGGCAGAGGGAGATTGCTCGTGAAGTACCGGCTCGTGACCCGCAGCGACTTCGACGGTCTGGTCTGCGCCGTGTTGCTGCGTGTGCTCGACATGATCGACGACATCACCTTCGTGCACCCCAAGGATGTGCAGGACGGCGCCATCGCCATCACCGACCGTGACATCCTGACCAATCTGCCCTTCGCGCCCGGCGCGCACATGGTGTTCGACCACCATCACTCCGAGACTCTGCGTAACCAGGGCGACCGCTCGAACCACGTCATCGACCCGGACGCGCCCTCGGCGGCGCGAGTCATCTACGACTACTACGGCGGGGCGGAGCGCTTCCCGGAGATCTCGGACGAGCTCATGCGCGCCGTCGACCAGGCCGACTCCGCCGCCTACTCCCTCGACGACATTCTCAACCCGCAGGGCTGGACGCTGCTCAACTTCCTGATGGACAGCCGCACCGGCCTGGGCCGCTTCCGCGAGTTCCGGATCTCGAACTACCAGTTGATGATGCTGCTCATCGACGCCTGTCTCCAGCTGCAGTCGGTGGAGGAGATCCTCGAACTGCGCGACGTCAAGGAGCGCTCGGACCTGTACCACGACTGCTCGGCGATGTTCGTGGAGCAGCTGCGCCGGGTGAGTCACCTCGACGGCGACGTGGTCGTTGTCGACCTGCGCGAGGAGGAGACGATCCACGCGGGCAACCGCTTCATGGTGTACGCGCTCTACCCCGAGGCCCGGGTGTCGGTGCACATCATCTGGGGCCGCCAGCGGATCAACACGGTGTTCGCGTGCGGCAAGTCGATCCTCGACCGCTCGTCGCCGGTCGACATCGGCGAGGTCATGCTCCGCTACGGCGGCGGCGGCCACCTGGCGGCCGGGACCTGCCAGGTTCCGCACGAGGACTCGCCCCAGGTCCTGGCCGAGATCATCGACGCGCTCAAGACCCCGCGTACGGTCGCGGTGTGAAGAGCTGAGCGGAGCGGGAAGCCGAACCTTCCCGCCCCGCTCTATGCAGGTCGTGGGTCTTGCCCTTGACCCCACCCGCCGGTCGTGTTCCGCGCCCCACGCGCATCAGCACGACACACCCGCGCCCACCTGCGCGGGACGTCTGTCAGTCGCCGGGACCGTCCTGGTAGCTCCAGGCGGTCACCCGCGGCGCCTTCGCCGCGCCGACGAGCTCCTTGTCCTCGTCCTCGTCGGCCGCGCCGGGCTCCTCGCCGGCGGTCGCGCCACGGCGCCGGGACCGCAGCACCGCGATCGCGCCGGCGGCCACGGCCAGTGCGGCCACGACCCAGCCCGCGACGGTCCAGAAGCCCGGGCCGTCATCGGCCTCGAGCAGGGCCGCGACCACGGCCGGGTCGAGCTGGTCGGTGCCCGTGCCGGAGTGGCCGCCGTCGTGGCCGGCCGGCTGCTGCCCGGCGGCGGCCGGGGTGAGCGTGAGGACCACCGGCGGTATGGCCGCGCCCTTGGCCGGCTCCGCGTACGTCGCCTCGACCTTGAAGGTCATCTGTGCCGAGGTCGGTAGCGGGCCCATGGCGACCGTCAGGTCGGCGGATTTGCCCGGGGCGAGCGCCTTGCCGGGCATCGCGATCCAGGTGATCTCCGCGGCGGTCTCGCTGACCTGGCTGTTGCCGTGCAGGCCGAGCATCGGCTTGTCGAGGGGTCTGTTGACGATCCGCGGCGCCCAGTCGTCCACCGAGAGCGGGTAGATCTCGGCGACCGGCAGGTCCGCGGGGAGCAGCAGCTTCACCCGGGTGATCGCGCTCTGCGCGGTGTTCTTCACCTGGAACGTCACGTCGGCGCCGCCGCCCTGCGGCGCGGTCGGCGGGCTGACCGTCACGTCGGCGGCGGCGGGTGACGCCGCACACAGCACGCCCGCGGCGACGGCGGCGGCCACTACGCCCGCCCGGCGGTGCTTCACGAGATGCCTCACGAGGGTTAGTTCGGATCACGGGCCCGGATGGTTCAACCGCTCGGAACCTTTTTTACGCGGGTTCGGCATGATGGTCGGCATGCGTGACGTACCGATCGACAGCGACATGATCAGACTCGGACAGTTCCTGAAGCTTGCCGACCTCATCGACACCGGGGGTGAGGCGAAGGTGCTGATCACGATCGGCGACGTGACGGTCAACGGCGAGGTCGACACCCGGCGCGGCCGGCAGCTGCATCCCGGCGACGTGGTCTCGGTCCGGGGCCGGTCCGCGCGGGTCGCCTGAGGACCGTTCGGGCAACGTCGATATTCGCATATGCAACATTGTGTGATGAGTTGTTGACAGGGTGTCGATCACAGGCATCTACTGAGGTCGGTTGTGTAACCGGCGTCACAGTTGTCCTGTTCGTTCCGCCTCGCCGTGGAGGCCCCTATGTCTCGGACACGCATCCGCGCGATCACCTCGGGAGCGGCCGCGGCGCTGCTCGCGGCGGCGCTCACCGGATGCGCGGGCTGGGGCGGAGGCGGCGGCGGGTCCGACGACGCGAACAGCATCGACGTGCTGATGGTCAACAACCCGCAGATGATCGATCTCCAGCGGCTGACGGCCGACAACTTCACCGCGAGGACCGGCATCCGGGTCAACTTCACCGTGCTGCCGGAGAACGACGTCCGTGACAAGATCAGCCAGGAGTTCTCCAGCCAGGCCGGCCAGTACGACGTCGCCTCGCTGAGCAACTTCGAGATCCCGATCTACGCGAAGAGCGAGTGGATCGCCCCGCTGGATCCGTACGTCGCGGCCGACGCGGCGTTCGACCAGGCGGACATCCTGCCGCCGATGACGGAGTCGCTGACCGCCGAGGACGGCAAGCTCTACGGCGAGCCGTTCTACGGCGAGTCCTCGTTCCTGATGTACCGCAAGGACGTGCTCGACGCGCAGGGCGTCGAGATGCCCGCGAAGCCGACCTGGCAGCAGGTCGCCGCCATCGCCGCGCAGGTCGACGGCAAGCAGCCCGGCATGGCCGGGATCTGCCTGCGCGGCCAGCCCGGCTGGGGCCAGATCTTCGCGCCGCTGACCACGGTGGTGAACACCTTCGGCGGCACCTGGTTCGACATCGACTGGAACGCGAAGGTCGACGCGCCCGAGTTCAAGCAGGCCACCCAGTTCTACGTCGACCTGGTCCGCGCGCACGGCGAGGTCGGCGCACCGCAGGCCGGCTTCACCGAGTGCCTGAACAACCTGATGCAGGGCAACGTCGCGATGTGGTACGACGCGACGAGCGCCGCCGGCTCGCTCGAGGCCGCGGACTCGCCGGTCAAGGGCAAGATCGGCTACGCCGCCGCGCCGGTCGAGAAGACCGCGAGCTCGGGGTGGCTCTACGCCTGGTCCTGGAGCATCCAGCAGGCCAGCGAGAAGAAGGACAACGCCTGGAAGTTCATCTCCTGGGCGTCCGGCAGGGAGTACGAGGAGCTCGTCGGTGCCCAGCTCGGCTGGTCCCGGGTCCCCGCCGGCAAGCGCGCCTCGACCTACGACAACCCCGACTACCTCAAGGAAGCGTCGGCCTTCGCCGCGCCGACCGAGCAGGCCATCTCCAGCGCCGACCCGCGTAACCCGGGCGTGCAACCGCGCCCGGCGATCGGCATCCAGTTCGTCGACATCCCCGAGTTCACCGACCTCGGCACCCAGGTCTCGCAGTACGTCAGCTCGGCCATCGCCGGGCAGATGACCGTCGACGAGGCACTGGAACGCGGCCAGCCCCTCGCCGACGACGTCGCCGAACGATATCGGTCCCGCGAGAACGGCTGAGGCCGCAACGGCGACATGACAGGGAGGCGTAGCTGACATGACATCCGTAGCCGAGAAGGCCGGCGAGGGGCAGGTCGGCAGCGCTCCTGCTCGACCGCCCGGCGCGGCGCGCCGTGCCGCCGGATGGTCCCGCCGCGCGCCGCTGCTGCCCGCACTCGTCTTCATGATCATCGTGACCCAGTTGCCGTTCGTGGTGACCCTGGTCATCTCGTTCATGGACTGGAACGCCTACTACCCCGACGAGCGGGGCTTCGCCGGCTTCGACAACTTCCGGCGGGTCTTCACCGACGTCAACATGCGCGACGCGGTGGCGACGACGATCCTGCTCACCGTCGGCGTCGTGCTGATCAGCCTGATCCTGGGGCTGGGCATCGCGCTGCTGCTGGACCGCAAGTTCCGGGGCCGCGGCGCGGTCCGCACCATGATGATCGCGCCGTTCCTGGTCGTGCCGGTCGCGGCGGCGCTGCTCTGGAAGCACGCGCTCTACAACCCAGAGTACGGCCTCTTCAACGGCGCACTGACCTGGATCTGGGGCGTGTTCGGGTCCGACAACCCGCCGCAGCCGGACTGGATCAGCACCATGCCACTGTGGGCGATCATCTTCTCGCTGGTCTGGCAGTGGACGCCGTTCATGATGCTGATCCTGCTGGCCGGGCTGCAGAGCCGCCCGCTCGACGTGGTCGAGGCGGCGCGCATCGACGGGGCCGGCACCTGGCAGATCTTCCGCAGCATGACGCTGCCGCACCTGCGCCGGTACCTCGAGCTCGGCGCGCTGCTCGGCTCGATCTATGTCGTGCAGACCTTCGACGCCGTCTTCACCATCACATCCGGCGGCCTGGGCACGGCGAACCTGCCGTACACGATCTACCAGATCTTCTATCAGGCGCACGACTACGGCCGGGCCTCGGCGGCCGCGGTGGTCGTGGTGATCGCCACGATCATCATCGCGACGTTCGCGCTGCGGACCGTGTCGTCGCTGTTCAGGGAGGACTCGGGCCGATGAGCACTCTGACACCGACCGCGCCGCGGCGCCGGGACCGCGGCGGGCCGTGGCTCAGCCTGCTGGCCTGGGTCGTCGGCATCCTGTTCGTGCTGCCGGTGCTCTGGATGGTGCTGACCTCGTTCCACAGCGAGGCGGACGCCGCCACCAACCCGCCCGCCGTCCTGGCCCCGCTCACGCTGGAGGGCTACCGCGAGTTCTTCTCCGGCGCCGCCAGCCCGTGGCCGCCGCTGCTCAACTCGCTCACCGCCAGCATCCTCTCGACGGCCCTGGTGCTGCTGCTGGCGTTCCCCGCCGCGTACGCGCTGTCCATCAAGCCGGTGCGCAAGTGGACCGACGTGCTGTTCTTCTTCCTGTCCACCAAGATGCTGCCGGTCGTCGCCGGCCTGCTGCCGCTGTACCTGTTCGCGCAGTACGCCGGCCTGCTGGACAACATCTGGCTGCTGATCGTCTTCTACACCTCGATGAACCTGCCGATCGCGGTCTGGATGATGCACTCGTTCCTGTCCGAGGTGCCGGTCGAGATGCTCGAGGCCGCCTCGATGGACGGCGCGAGCCTGGCCCGCACGCTGCGCTCGGTCATCGCACCGGTGGTCCTGCCGGGCCTCGCGGCGACCGCGCTGATCTGCTTCATCTTCAGCTGGAACGAGCTGCTCTTCGCCCGCGTGCTCACCGCGACCGTCGCGGAGACGTCCCCGGTCTTCCTGACCAGCTTCGTCACCAGCCAGGGCCTGTTCCTGGCCCAGTTGTGCGCGGCCGCCTTCGTGGTCTCGCTGCCCGTTCTCGTGGCCGGCTTCGCGGCGCAGGACAAGCTCGTGCAGGGCCTGTCGCTGGGCTCGGTCAAGTAGCCGCGCCCGCCAAGCATCCACTCCGCCCCGATAAAGGTGACCGGCCCCGCCCCCTGGGGCCGGTCACCGCCCCGGCGGCGGTTTTTTCCCCGAAAGCGGTAGGAACCGGCCCGTCCCGGGGTACGTCTGACCGCCATGACGAGACTTCGTTGCCTGTGTACGGCCGCTGCCGCCGTGTCCTTGTTCCTGCTCAGCGGGTGTGCCCAGTCGGCCGGCTCCGGCGCCGGGACGCAGTCGTCCACCACCGCTCCCGGGTCGAGCGCCGTACCCGGCGACGACGACGCGCTGATGCTCAGGGTGGAACAAACCGGTGGCTTCGTCGGTCCGGACATGCTCGCCGGCCGGATGCCTCAGATCAGCGTCTATGCCGATGGCCGGGTGATCTTCGACGGCCCGGTACCGGCCGTCTATCCCGGGCCTGCCCTGCCCAACGTCCAGGTGGTGACCATCTCGCCCGACGCGCTCGGCACGCTCATCGACAAGGCCGTCGCCGCCGGGGTCGAGGAGGGCGCCGACTTCGGCCATCCCGGCGTCGCGGACGCGCCGACCACCGAGATCACCGTCCGGACCGTGGCCGGCGAGCAGACGGTCGCCGCGGAGGCACTCAACGAGGCGCAGGCCGACGACCCGATGCTCACCGCGCCGCAGAAGCAGGCCCGCAAGAAGCTGCTGGCCTTCACCGAGGAGCTGAACAGGCTGACCAGCCAGCCGGCCGGCGGCACGCCGCAGCAGTACCGCCCGGAGACCCTTGCCGCGATCGTGCGGCCGTACGTGGAGCCCGGCGACGGGCTGCCCGAGCGGCCGAAGGCGGTCGTGTGGCCCGGCCCGGCGCTGCCCGGCGAGTCGCTGAACCCGGCCGTCGGCCTCGGCTGCGTCGCCGCAACCGGCAAGCAGCTCGACGCCGTGCTCGCCGCGGCGAAGGACGCCAACGCCGCCACGCCGTGGACCTCCGGCGGCGACGCCTACTCGCTGCGCCTGCGGCCGCTGCTCCCGGACGAGACGGGCTGTGCCGACCTGAAGGCGGCCCGATGACCCCGATCGGCGAGCCGTTCGACGCGTCCCGGTGCTCGCGACCGGAGCCCGGCACCAGCGACAGCGACGGGCCGGGACAGGCACCGCCCGTCCCGGCCCGCACGGCCTGCCGGCCCTGGCTTACTGCACGCCGATCAGATCCACCACAAAGATGAGGGTCTCGTTCGGCTTGATCGCGCCGGCGGCGCCACGGGAGCCGTAGCCGAGGTGCGGGGGGATGGTCAGCTTGCGGCGACCGCCGACGCGCATGCCGGCCACCCCCTGGTCCCATCCGCCGATGACCTGGCCGTCACCCAGCAGGAAGTCGAACGGCTGGCCGCGGTTGTACGAGGCGTCGAACTCCTTACCCGTGGAGAACGCGACCCCCACGTAGTGGACGCTGACCCGGTGCCCCGGCTTGGCCTCGTCGCCGTCACCGACGGTGAGGTCATCCACGACCAAATCGGCCGGCGGCGCGCCCTCGATGGGGCCGACGTCGGGCTTCTCCATGTTTCCTCCTGTGTTGTGTGCCTTCGGCCATGCAATCACAGCGCCGCGCCTTTTCGGGCCGGACCACCCACCGTAGTGAACGACTGGGGGCTGATCTCCGTACTGTTCGCCGTGGGGTCGCTCCGGCCTCGCGCCGTCGTGCCCACGAGCCGAGGAGGTCACATGACCGTCGTACGTCGTACCGCTGCCCTGGCACTGGCCGGCGGGATCGCCGCGGCCGCCGCGGTGCTCCCGGCGGTGCCCGCACTCGCGCACGGCGCGCCGACGTCGCCGATCAGCCGCAGCGCGGCCTGCGCCGACGGCGGTGAACGGACCGGCTCGGCGGTCTGCAAGACGGCGCGCGCGGCGAACGGCCGGGAGTTCGGCAACTTCTCGAACGTGCGGGTGCCGAACGTGAACGGCAAGGACAAACAGACCATCCCGGACGGGAAGCTGTGCAGCGGCGGCCTGGCGGACTACAAGGGCCTGGACCTCGCCCGTACGGACTGGCCGTCGACCAAGGTCACCGCGGGCGACACGCTGCCCATCACGTACGCGGGGACGATCCCGCACAAGGGCACGTTCCGGGTCTACCTGACCAAGCAGGGCTACGACCCCACCGAGCCGCTGGGCTGGGGCGACCTCGGCGCGTCGCCGATCCTGACGGCGCAGGACCCGCCGCTGCGGGGCGGCGCCTACCGGATGAGCGCCAAGCTGCCGAAGGACCGCAGCGGCCGGCACGTGCTCTACACGGTGTGGCAGACCTCCAACACGCCGGACACCTACTACTCCTGCTCCGACCTGCAGATCAAGGCCCGGCCCGTGGCGGTCGCCGCCACCAAGCCGGCCAAGGCGAAGGCCTCCGCCACGCCCAAGGCGTCGCGCTCCGTGGAGCCGGGGGTGGTCGCCTCGCCGCAGGAGGCCGCCGCACCGCAGAACGCGGGCGCGCCGGAGCAGGCCAAGGAGGTCTCGCTGAGCCCGGCGGCCGCGGAGGCGGAGGACCGGGTGGCCCTGGGCCATCAGATCATCCTCGCGGCGCTCATCGTCATCGTCGGTGTGGGTGCCGGTACCGCCTTCAACCGCTGGCGCGCCGCTCGCCGATAGGGATCGGGCCGGCCCGATAGCCTGGGCGGTGATGAGACAGCGCGTGCGGTGGTGGAGCGCCGGGGCCGGGGTGGCGATCGTGCTCGCCGGCCTCGCGGTCAGAAGCGCCACGGACGACGGTCCACCGTCGACGGCCGCCGGCGCATCGGCCCCGCCGTCGATGTCGGCATCGGTATCGTCGTCGCCGCCGTCCCCGCCCGCCGTGCCGGCGTGCGCCGGGGCGGTGGGCCGGCTCTCGCTGGGGGAGCGGGCCGGGCAGTTGCTGATGGTCGGCACGCCGGTCGACCGCCCGCGCGGCCTGCGGGCGGCGGTGCGGCGCCACCACCTCGGCGGCGTGTTCCTGGCCGGCCGCAGCAAGCGCCCCGCCGCCGCGCTGCGAGCGGACATCGCCGCCCTTCAGGGCGACGCCGCGATGCCGCTGCTGGTCGCGCTCGACCAGGAGGGCGGCAGCGTGCAGACCCTCAAGGGTCCCGACTTTCCGCTGATCCCGTCGGCGCGGCGACTGGGTGCCGGGCCGAAGGCGGTGCTGCGCGACACCGTTCGTGACAACGCGGGGCGGCTGGCCCGGGTCGGTGTGTCGGTGAATCTGGCGCCGGTGGCCGACACGGTGCCGGCGGGTCTGGGTGAGGGCAACCCGCCGATCGGGGCGTTCCACCGGGAGTACGGCTCGGATCCCGGCGGGGTCGCCGAGGACGTCCGTACGGTGGTGCCGGCGTCGCAGGGTGCGGGTGTGCTGACGATCCTCAAGCATTTCCCGGGGTTGGGCCGGGTGCGTGCCAACACCGACACGTCGACCCGGGCGGTCGATCGCACCGCGACGGTCGGCGACGCGTATCTGGAGCCGTTCGTGGCCGGGATCGACGCGGGCTCGGCGGGGGTGATGATCTCGTCGGCGTCGTATCCGAGGCTGGACCCGGAGGCCATCGCGGCGTTCTCGCGGCCGATCGTCACGGGGCTGCTGCGCGACCGTTTCGGCTACACCGGACTGATCATGTCCGACGACCTCGGCGCGGCGCAGGCGGCGCGGGCGGTACCGGTGGGGCAGCGCGCGGTCCGCTTCGTGCGCGCGGGCGGCGACCTGGTGCTGACGATCCGGCCGCAGGACGCCGGGCCGATGACCGCCGCGCTGATCGCGCAGGCCCGCGCGAACCCGGCGTTCGCGGCCCGGGTCGACGACGCGGCCCTACACGTGCTGGAGGCCAAGCAGCGGGCCGGCCTGATCCGGTGCTGACCCTCAGGAGCCCTGGAAGCTGATCCGCGCGGCGATCGGCAGGTGGTCGCTTCCGGTCGCGGGCAGCGCCCAGACCTCGGTGACGGTCAGTGAACGACCCATTATCTGATCGATCCGCGCGACCGGGTAACCCGCGGGCCAGCTGAACGCGAAGTCCGACTCCGCGGTGCTCATCAGCGCGGCGATGGGTTCGAGGCCCCGGTCGTGGACCGTGTTGTTCAGGTCGCCCAGCAGGAGCACCCGGTCGAGCGGCTCGGCGGCGATCCTCGCGCCGAGCAGGGCGGCGCTCTCGTCGCGCCGCGCGCAGTCGAACCCGGTGAGCCCGAGGCGCACCGAGGGCAGGTGGGCGACGTAGACGGCGACGTCGCCGTGCGGGGTGCGCGCCGTGGCCCGCAGGCCGCGGTTCCAGTCGGTGCCGAAGGCCCGCGGCCTGATGTCCACCGGGGCCGCCCCGGTGAGCGGATAGCGCGACCACAGGCCGACGGTGCCCTGCACGGTGTGGTGCGGATACTCCGGCGGAAACGCCGCGGCGTACGCCGGCAGCGCGGCCGGGGTCAGCTCCTCCAGGGCGACCAGGTCCGGCCGGACCTCCAGGAGCCCGCGCACCGTCGCCGCCGGGTCGGCGTTCTCGTCGCTGACGTTGTGCTGCACCGCGGTGACGTCGGAGGCCCGGTCCCGATCCGGCAGCAGATGCCCGCCGAAGAGGCCGAGCCAGGCGAGCAGGGCGAGCAGCACGGCGGGCAGGGACACGGCCGGGCGGCGCCACAGCGCCAGACCGGCGAGCACCGGGATGCTCAAGCCGAGCCACGGCAGGAACGTCTCCAGCAGGCTGCCCAGGTGCGCGGCCGTGTTCGGCACGGCGGCGTGGAACGCCAGCAGGCCGGCGACCAGCACGGCGGACGCCGCGACCAGCAGCCCGCGCCGCCGGCCGGGCCGAGGTGGGGTTCGCACCCGGCGATGCTCGCAGCCCGGCGCAACCGCCCGCCGCGGCGTTACCGGTACCCCTGCGACTTGTCGGCCTCGGAGACGAACCCGTCGTACGCCACGGTGTCGCCCGCCACCGGCTCCCGCGGCGGCAGGCCACCCGGGTCCACGTCGAACCCCCGGACGGCGGTGGCGAGCCGGAGAATCCACTGCGAACGGTCGCCGATCTCCGCCGCCAGGTCCCGGACAAGGCTCGGGCCGCGCCGCAGCAGCCGGGCCGGCGTCGCCTCGGCCAGGGCGACCGTCTCGGCGCGCAGCTCCTCGACGACCCCGCGGTCGATCCGGCCGGAGTGCCGCGCGATCCGCAGGAGGCCGGTGAGCACCACCAGCTCGCGCGGGCGTACGTCGTCGTCCAGCACCGCGCCGCGCCGACGGGCGGCGGACCGGTCCAGCCGCGCGAGCCCGTCGAGCAGCTCCCAGGCCCGCTCCAGCCGGCCCGTCCGCTCCAGGATCCGGGCCTGCCGCGTAACCAGGTCGCGGATCCGCGCGTCGTGGCCGAGCCCGGACGCCCGGCGCCGCTCCGCCTCCGCCAGCGCCAGCGCCTCGTCCACCCGGTCGAGGCGTTCGAGCGCCTCGATCTCCAGGTCCGGCAGCAGCACCCGGCCGTCGTGTCCGCGCCGCTCGCGCAGCAGCTCCAGCGCCTCCCGCGACTGCCCGCGCTCCAGCAGGGACTCCGCGGACGGGCGCACGGAGTGCCGCCACCGCTGGTCGTCGGCCTCCGCGCGTACCTCGGGGTCCAGCCTGAGGCCCTTGACCTTCGCGGCGAGGTAGAGCCGCGACTCCGCGGGCATCTCGTCCATCACGGCGGCGAGCTCGTCGGCGACCGACGGCGTCCACCGCGGGTCCAGCTCCCGCGCCGGCTCCTTGAGCATCAGCCGGTGGTACAGCTCCTCCCGGCGGGCGACGTGATCGCCCGGCCCCGGCGGTGCGAGCCGGTAGAACCGCACCGCGGCCTCGTGTATCGCCCGGGCGGCGGCGGGCCGGTCCCGGGTGATCGCGCCCAGCATGAGCGCGCGCACGTTGGGGCGGTGCACCAGCGCCCCGTCGCCGTCGGTCGACGGCTCGCAGAGCGTCGCCTCGTCCCGCAGCGCCCGGAAGACCTCGTCGGCGTCCGGCCCGCTCAGCGGCGCGAGGCCGCACGGCTCGGCGAGGACCTGGCGGATCACCTCGGGCGTGACGCGCCGGACGACCAGGCCCGGGTGCGCGATCGCCCGCGCGCGCCGGTCCTTGATGTGCTCCAGCAGCCGGGAGTACAGCCGCCCCCGCACGTCGCCCTCGCCGATCGCGATGAGCCGGGCCGGGTCCGAACCCGTGCGCCGCAACACGTCCGCGGCCAGGTGCAGGCTCAGCGGGTCGCCCGCCGTCGCGCGGACGACGCGCAGCATCAGCTCCTGGTCGCCGTCCGTGCCGGTGAGCCGGCGCAGGAGCAGGACGCCGTCGTGGTCGTCAAGACCCGGCAGCGTCCACACCCGCCCGGCGGTGAAGCCGGACCGGGGCCGCGCCCGCCCCGCGGCCACCACGCGCAGGCCGGGCACCGCCCTGGCGAGCTGTTTCAGGAACATGGAGCACGCGACGGCCAGCGACGGGTCGCGGCGCGCGAGCTCCTCGACGGTGTCGATCACCAGCACGAGGCGGCGCCCGGCGACGATCCGGCCGAGGTCGCTGAGCAGGGTGGCGGGCACCGGCTCCAGCTGCTGGGTGATGCGGGACGCGACGTCGGAATATCCCATCCGCTGGACGAACCGCCGCACCTGCCGGCGGAGCCGGGTCACCGGCTCCTGGCCCGGCGGGTCCGCGGGCAGCTGCATGCCGATCTGCCGCGCCACCTCCTGGAGCAGGGACCATCCGCCGCCCTGTACCAGCCAGGACCGGTCGAAGCCGGCGTAACAGACCAGGTCGCCGCGGGCCACCACGGTCTCGACGAGGCGGGCGAGCACCGCCGACTTGCCGCTGCCGGCGACGCCCTCGATGACGAACGGCGGCCGCGGGTGCGGCGCGTCGACGTGTGCGGTCAGGGCGGCGAGCACGTCCTCGCGGCCCACGAAGCCGCGGGCGAGCAGCCGCCGCAGCGGCGCGAGGAGGTTCAGCCAGTCCAGGCGCGACTCGACGTCGCGCCGCGCCGGCAGCCCGGGCCGCGGGCCCAGCCAGCGCTCCAGCTGCAACACCCCGGTGAGCTCGGCGGGTGCCAGGGACGCCGGCGGCGGCAGCGTGCCGCGCAGGTAGCGCTCGAGCACGTGCTGGACCGGCTCGTCCGGGCGCCGCGGCGCGGCGTCGACGGCGGCGAGCAACACCTCGCGCGGCACGGAGCGCAGCACCCGCAGGCGCTCGTCGTCGCGCAGCCGCCACCGCGGCACGCCCCGCACGTCGACGACCCGCTCGCACGAGTCGGCGAGGAAGTTCGCGAGGCGGTCGGCGCCGGAGGCGTCGGCCAGGCCCGGCTCCAGCCAGTCGAGGTCGAAGACCGAGAGCACGGCGGCGCGCACCAGCCGGTCCGCGCCGGCCGCCGCCGTACCGGGGGTCTCACCAACCGGACCCGCCTCCCGGGTCCAGTTCGACCGCACCAGCCGGACGACGGCCGCCTCCACCTCGCTGAGGTCGCGCGCGGCCGGTACCGGCCCGAGGATCTCGGTGATCCACGCGTCCAGCTCCGCGTCGCCGATGTCCCGGCCGAGCCGCGCGGCGACGTCGGTGAGGAAGGCGCGCAGCAGCGTGCCGTCGATCGCCGGGATCTCCTCGGTGCGGACGGCGTAGCCCACATGCAGCCCGAGCGGGTCGAGCCCGGTAACGATGAGCCGGGTCTGCGGCAGCTCGCCGTCCTCGACGAGCTGGATCAGGCCCCGGGCCAGGTCCCGGGCGCCCTCCTGCACGCCGGGCCGGTCCAGCCCGTCGAGGATGATCCAGCGCGTGACGCCGTCGTCGCCGGGGTAGACGCCGACGAGGTGGTCGAGGAACTTGCGGACCCGGGCGTCGTCGAGCTCCCCGCTGGGCGACAGGGTGACCGGCAGGCCCAGCTCGGACGCCAGCGACATGGCGACCGCCTCGCCGGTGACCTCGCCGCTCCAGCGGTGCGTCGTCACCCGGGCGAAGCGGTTGACGCCGACCAGCTTGCCGACGTTTCTCAGGTGATCGACGAGCAGCCAGGTGTGCGACTTGCCGGACCGCG
This sequence comes from Amorphoplanes digitatis, assembly GCF_014205335.1. Lineage (NCBI taxonomy): Bacteria > Bacillati > Actinomycetota > Actinomycetes > Micromonosporales > Micromonosporaceae > Actinoplanes > Actinoplanes digitatis. Next base: position 3,511,470 of record NZ_JACHNH010000001.1, read on the forward strand.
GGTGCCCGTGCACGACGAGCACCCAGTACTGGTCCTCGGCGAGGTCGCGGAGCCCGTCGCGCAGCCCGGCCCGGTCGATGACGGCGCGGGCGCCGCGGAGCCCGACGAACGAGCACCTGTAGGGGTCGTCCTCGGAGTACCCGCCGGCCGGCGGGGGCCGCAGCAGCAGGGCGAGCCGCGACTCCAGCTCGCGGGTGAACGTGGGCCGGGTGGCGGAGACCACCTCGATCAGGGCGCCCAGCCGGCCGAGCCGGGCCGCGTCGGGCACCGCCGCCGTCCACGTCAGCCGGGCACGGTCGAGCGGGTAGTCGCCGGGGTCGAGCCCCGCCGAGCTCAGCGCGACGGCTATCAGCTCGCCGTGGACGTCGCGGCTCAGCAGGTCGATGAGCAGCCGCACGCGGGGATCGGTGAGCTCGCCGAAGGCCGGATCGTCATAGGTCGGCATGGCCCACCTCGATCCCGCGCGCCCGCAAGCCGTCGAGCACCCGCGGGAACTCCGCCGGCGCACCGTCTACGGACTGTTTGTACGCCCCTTCGGCGCCGCGATCCACGCCAGACGGTGACGGATATCCGCCATCGTGATCGCCCTCCGCTACGAAGCGGGCCGAAGTCCGTCCAAATAGTCCGGATCAGGCCGGTTTGCGCCCGACGCCGGCGAACTCGGAGACCTTGTCGGTGATGCCGGGGTGCAGCGGGTCCGGGCGCCACGCCGAGCAGGTCACGACGCCGGGGTCGAGCAGCTCGAGGCCGTCGAAGAAGTCGGCGATCTCGGTCCGGGTGCGCGCGGTGATCGGCGCGGCCCCGCTCTCGTTCCACTGGCGCATGGACTGCTCGACCGCGGGGCCGTTGACCTCGGTGGTCGGGTGCGAGATCACCAGGTAGCTGCCGGGCGGCACCGCCTCGACCAGGCGCCGGACCACCGCCCGCGCCGCGGCGTCGTCGACGATGAAGTTGACGATGCCGAGCAGCATGATCGCGACCGGCTCGGTGAAGTCGAGCGTCTTCGCCGCGTCCTGGAGGATCCGTTCGACGTCGTTGGCGTCGGCGTCGATGTAGTCGGTGGCGCCCTCGGGGGTGCTGGTCAGCAGGGCCCGGGCGTGCACCAGCACCATCGGGTCGTTGTCGACGTAGACGATCCGGCTGCTGGGCGCCGCCTCCTGCGCGACCTCGTGCGTGTTGTTCGCCGTCGGCAGGCCCGTACCGATGTCGAGGAACTGCCGGATACCCGCCTCGCCGGCCAGGTAGCGCACCGCCCGGCCGAGGAACTCGCGGTTCGCCCGGGCGGACTGCACGAGCTCGGGCATGAGGGCCAGCGCGTACTCGGCGGCCTCCCGGTCGGCGGCGAAGTTGTCCTTGCCGCCGAGCAGGTAGTTCCACAACCGGGCCGAGTGCGCGACCTCGGTGTTGAGCTGGTCGTTCAGTTCGGACCCGGAAGCGGGCGTCTGGTTCACGGCTGTGTCCCCTCGAATCACCGCTGGAGCTATGTGGACGGAATCCTAACTCCGCCCCGGGCGCCGCGGCAGTGCCCGGGGCGGCGAGATCACCTGCCTATTACGCCGATCTCCGCGGCGCTCGTCCACGGTTTGCCGGCCACCTCCGACAGCGCCCGCAGCCGGATGTAGCGGGCGGTCCGCGCGCTGAAGCAGGCGTTCTGCTCGGCCGTGTTGTTCAGCCAGGTCCCGGTCGCGGCGGGGGTGCCCCAGTTGGTGCCGTCGGTTGAGGTGTACACCTCGTAGTCCGCGATCCGGCCGTTGGCGCTGTTCTGCCGCGGCCGGTAGTAGACGCAGCTGACGCTGCCCGCGCGGCCCAGGTCGAGCTGGATCTCGTGCGGGTGCGCGGGAGCGGCGGCCTGCCACTGTGTGTGCCAGTAGGTGGCCGTGTTGCCGTCCAGCACGTTCGTCGCCCGGCCGTTCTCGCCGACGGTCTCCTGGCTGTCGGCCGAGCGGACCTTCATCGTCACCCGCGGCACCCGCTGCGCGACGGCCACGTTGAGCTCGGCCGCCGTCGTCCAGGCCCGGCCGGCCACCTCCGAGAGCGCCCGGAGCCGCACGTAGCGACCGGTCTTGCCGGCGAAGGTGACCGTCTGCTCGACGGTGCCGTTCGGCCAGGTGCCCTTGGCGACGGGCGTGCCCCAGTTGGTGCCGTCGGTGGAGACCAGCACCTCGTAGCGGGCGATCCGGCCGTTCGTCGAGTTCTGCCGGGGCAGGTAGGACAGGCCGGTCACGCTGTACGTCGCGCCGAGGTCCAGCGTGATCTGGTGCGGATGCTTGGGATCGGCGGCGACCCACTGGGTGTGCCAGTGTGTCGCCGGATTGCCGTCGAGCGCGTTCGTGGGTGGGCCGGTGGTCTCCTGGCTGTCGACCGAGCGCACCTTGAGCTGCGACTGCGGGAGCCGCTGCCGTACGAAGGTCGCGGTGTAGGTCTTCGGCGTCGTCGGCGCGACGATGACGTGCGTCTGCGCGCCCGCGTCGGACCAGGCGGCGTAGACGTAGGCGGTGCCGCCGGCGCTCTGCGGGGTCACGCCGCTCACCGAGTTCTGCGAGCCCTGGATCACCGTGCGGGTGAACGGCGTGGTCTGCACGGTGCTGCCCACCGCCACCTGCAGGCCGGGCGGGTTGCTGTTGAACGTCAGGTCGACGGTGCGCGGGTCGATGCGCCGGGTGCTCGTCGCCGACAGCCCGCCGGAGTCGGTGGCGGTCAGCACCAGCTCCAGGTACGACGGATACTCGTGGTCCGGTGCCGGGAACGACGCCGCCGCGACCCCGTTCCACTCCTGCACCGTGTGGATGTGGCAGTTGTCCAGGGTGTAGCAGTGGTATTGCAGCAGCCGCCAGCGCAGGGCCGCCGCGGGAAGGTCGCCCAGCTCGGGGTCGGTGGCGTGCCCGGCGAAGGAGATCGTGTCGCCGACCGCGAACGTGGTGCCGGCCGCCGGCGCGTCGACGAACGCCTCCGGCGGGGTGTTGCCGGCCTGGATCTCGACGGTCTGGGTGTCGGCCGCGTCGAGGGTGTCCAGCACCCGCAGCCGCGCCGTGTACGGCCCGCCGGGCGGATAGGTGTACGTCGCGGTCGGCGTCCGGGCGTCGACGGTGCCGTCGGCGGTGAAGTCCCACTCGTAGCGCAGCAGGCCCTCGTCGGCCGGGTCCGGGTCGGTGGACTGTCCGGCGTCGAAGTCGACGGTCAGCGGCCCGTGCCCGGTGGTCGGCGCCGCGACGAGGACCGCGTTCGGCGGCTGGTTGCCGGAGAAGTAGCGGATCCGCTTGATGGTGCCGGCCGCGTCGGCGTAGTACAGGTCGCCGCCGGGTCCGATCGCGAGGTCGACCGGGTTCGACGCGGCCGCGACGAAGGTCTGCCGGTTGGCCGCGTCCGGAACCCCGCCGGGTGCGGCCGGGCGCATCGCCCAGATGCAGTCGCGGGTGTAGTCGGCGAAGAACACCGCGCCCTGGTACGAGGCCGGGTAGTCGCCGCCCGAGGTCGGGTAGAACGCCATGCCGGAGATGCTGGATCCGCCGGACGGGCAGGTCTCGCCGGCGACGACCTTCTCGGTGTGCTGGTACGCGTAGTGCGGCCCGGACTGCCCGCCCGCCGTGTACAGCCCCTCGCAGATGTTGACGTTGGCGCCGTCGTACCCGCCGTGCCGGGCGGTGCCCTCGAAGCACGGCCAGCCGAAGTTGGTGACCCGGGCGGTCGGGTTGGTGAGGCGGTTGATCTCCTCCCAGGTGGCCCATCCGACGTCGCCGAGCCACACCTCGCCGGTGCCCGGGCGCATCGCGAACCGGTACGGGTTGCGCAGCCCGTGCGCGATGATCCGCCGGGTGTTGGGGTCCGCCGACGCGGCGGCCGGGTTGCCGGCCGCGGCCGCGCCGGTGAGCGGGTCCAGGCGAAGCAGCGAGCCGTCGAGCCCGGTCGGGTCGGCCGAGGTGCGGACGTCCTGCGAGCGCAGCGCGCCGCCCTCGGCGGTGGGCGGCGCCATCGTGCCGCCGGGCGGGTCGGCGCACGGGTTGACCGGGGTGCCGAGCTGGCCGTAGTCGACGACGTTGAAGCTGGCGCCGTCGCCGGCGGTGACGTAGAGCATGCCGTCCGCGCCGAAGTGCAGGTCGCCGATCGAGTGCGAGGAGAACTGCTGGCACCAGTCGTGCAGCAGCACCTCCTCGGTGCCGGTCATGACGTCGCCGGCCGCCTGTAGGCGGGACAGCCGGGCGGTGACGACGCACCGCCCGCCGTTGGCGCCGCCGATCGCGCTGCAGTTGTCGTTCCACACCGGCGCGACCTGACCCGGCGGCGCGTCATAGGTATAGAGCACGTAAACGTACGGTTGGGTGGGAAAATCGGGATGCAGTGCGAGTCCGAGAAAACCCCGGTCGTTCTGATTGTGCACGTTGACCGAAAGGTCGGCGAAGAGGGTCGGTGTCGGATCGGCTATGGAGTCGAATACTTTGATCCGGCCCGCCTTCTCGGCGACGAAGATGCGGCCGTCGGGCGCGAATTCGATGTTCATCGGCTGATCGAGTCCGGTCAGGACGGTCTGTTCGCGAAAGCCCGCAGGCAGCACGGCCGCGGCCGCCGGCGCGGATGATCCGACAACGGCCGTTGTGGTTGCTATCAGTGCGGCCGCCAGGAACGCGGATATCGAGCGCCGATATGACACGGTCACCCACCCCCATCAAGGCGATGTCATTGGCGCGAATGACAACACGTCGAGAATGGATGCGGGGGACCGCGCGGATAGAGGCTCGTTTATCGCCCCTTCCGACTCTTGCGATCAAACAGGAAGGAATACGGGATGTCCGGACCCGGACGGGCCGGCGCTCAGGTACGGCGCAGTACCAGCGTCACGAAGCCCAGCACGTTGCGGTAACCGCGCAGCCACGCGTCGCGGTGCTCGCGGGCGCGGGCGAGCGCCACCGCGGCGTCGGGGTGGCCGGGATTGTCGAGGGCCCATTCGGTCAGGGACCCCGTCCAGGACCATTCGTAGTTGTCCCACTCGGCGGTGTCGCTGACGTGTGCGTACACCGGTGCCCAGCCGGACCGCTCGGCGACATCGACGAGGGTGGGCAGGTCGGTGAGGTCCGCCGGGGTGGCCTGTAGCCCGGCCAGCGCCTCGGGCGTCGGCGGGACCTGCCAGAAACCCTCGCCGATCATCAGGATGCCGTCGGGCTTCACGTGCCGTCCGGCCGACTCGAGGGTCTCGGCGAACCCGCCGAACGCGTGCGTCGCGCCGACGCAGAGCACCAGGTCGTAGTCGCCGTCGGCCACGTAACCCCGCGCGTCGCGCTCGTGCAGGGTCAGCCGGTCGGCGAGGCCGCGCTCGGCCGCGGCGGCCGCCGCGCGCTCGAGGCCGTGGTGGCAGATGTCGACGCCGTCCGCGTGGCCGTCGGGGTAGTGCGCCAGCGCCTGTAGCGTCCACGCGGCCTCTCCGCAGCCGAGGTCGAGGATGCGTGCCGCCGGCTGCCGGCCGGCCCGGCGCAGGAGCCGGTTGACGTTGACGCCGAAGACCGGCGCCGCGATCGGGTGGTGGGTGTGCGCGATGCTGCTGAGCCGTTGACGATCCACCGGCAAAGTTGAACACGGAAACATCAGACAGCGTCGGACCGGCCCCCGACCCAAAAGTGGATGATGAAGCGCTTACACCGGCGTAAGCGGGCCGCCGCACCCTAGGCTGTTAAGGACCAGGCCTGGGGAGGAATCATGCGTATCAGTGACATTCTTCGTGTCAAGGGCGGTCGCGTCGTCACGGTGCCGCCCGAGACGCTGGTAGAGACGCTGCTCTCGGTGCTGGCCGAGCACCGGATCGGCGCCATCGTGGTATCCCGGGACGGGTCCTCGGTCGACGGCATCGTCAGCGAGCGCGACATCGTGCGGGCGCTCGCCGTCCGCGGCGCCGCCGTGCTGACCGAGCCGGTGTCGGCCATCCACACCGCCGAGGTGCAGTCGGTCGCGCCGGAGGCCTCGCTGGAGGACGTGGAGCGGCTGATGACCGAGCGGAGGTTCCGGCACGTGCCGGTCCTCGTGGACGGCACCCTGCGCGGCATCGTCAGCATCGGCGACGTCGTCAAGGAGCGGATCGGCGAGCTGGAGACGGAGCGCTCCGAGCTCGCCGGCTACATCACCGGCGAGCGGTAACCCGTGGCGTCCCGGCGGCGTCCGCGCCGCCGGGGCATCGCGTCCTATCCGACGGCCGCCAGGAAATCCGAGTAGAACAGGCCCAGGCCGGCCGCCACGCAGACGCCGGCGATGGTCCAGAACCGGACCACGATGTTGACCTCGCTCCACCCGGCCAGCTCGAAGTGGTGGTGCAGCGGCACCATCCGGAAGACCCGTCTGCCGGTGGTCCGGAACGAGACGATCTGGATCACCCAGGTGATCGTGATGATGAAGAAGAGCCCGCCGATCAGGATCGACAGCAGCGTGGTGCGGGTCGCCACCGCGAGCCCGCCGATCAGGGCACCGAGCCCGAGCGCGCCCACGTCACCCATGAAGATCCTCGCCGGGGACGTGTTCCACCACAGGAAGCCCACGCAGGCGGCGGCGGCCGCCGCCGCGATCATGGCGACCTCGAGGGGATCCCGGACCTGGTAGCAGTAGTCGTTCGCGCGGGCGTACGTCTCGTCGGCGCACCAGTGCCGGTACTGCCAGAACCCGATGAGCGCGTACGCGCCGAGCACCAGGATCGACGCGCCGGTGGCCAGGCCGTCGAGGCCGTCGGTGAGGTTCACGCCGTTCGACATCGCCGTGATCACGAAGACGAACACCATCACCGAGCCGACCTTGCCGACGTCGAGCCAGCTGATGTCCCGGATGAACGAGATGTGCTCGCTGGCAACGGTCTGGCCGTTGGTGCTCGCCTCGTAGAGCGCGGCGAGACCGAACCCGCCGCCGATGATCGCCTGGGCGAGCAGTTTGCCCTTGGCGGACAGGCCGTCGGAGTTGCGCTTGCGGACCTTGAGGAAGTCGTCGATGAAGCCGACCGCGCCGCAGAAGACGAAGAGGCCGAGCAGGACGAGGGCCGTCATGGTCGGCATCTCCTGCGCGATCTGCCGCTCGGGCAGCGTGATCAGCGCCAGATGCCCGGCGACGTAGGCGAGGAGGGTGGCCACGATGAACACGACGCCACCCATCGCAGGAGTGCCCGTCTTACCCTGGTTCGAGGCGAGCCCGAGGGAACGGATCGGCTGTCCGGCCTTGAGCGCGGTAAAGAACCGGATCGCCACCGGCGTGCCGAACAGGGAGACGAGGAACGCGACCCCCGCCGCGACGATGACCGCCCTCACGGGCGAGCCTCCACGAGATCCGGACCACTCACGGCGTCAGCATCGATCACGGAGCATGATCTTGCCATCCGACGGCAACCGGAGCGGCCCGGGATCCCGCGGGCGGCGCCTACTCGAGGTGGAAGCGGTCGTCGACGGCGAGCGCGGCCAGCTGCGGCACCGTCAGGGGCAGCTCGTCGAGCGGCTTCATCCCGCCCTGGGCGTTGGAGGCGTGGCGGGACTGCGCCACGAAGACCACGATCCCGTCCGGGTACCGGTACGCCGCCCACTGGTCCAGCCGCTGGTCGTCGCCGGGGGTGACCACCACCCCGACCTTCGCCGTTCCGACGGTGGTCTCCTCGCAGGTGCCGCCCATGCCCCAGAAACCGCGGGCGAGCGCGCACGGCTCCTTGGCCAGGGTGTTGTCCGCGGTGTGCACCTCCACCAGCAGCCGTCCGGTGCCCTTGCCCTTGGTCAGGGCGGCCGACGCCAGGTAGCCCCACGATCCGTCGCCCTCGACCGCGCCCTGGTGATCGCGCAGCGGGATGCCGTCGTCCCCCTCGCCGGTGGGCAGGATGTAGCCGTCCGGCGCCACCGCCAGGATGCCGTTCAGGACGCGCTTGCCCTGTTCGTAGCGCAGGCCGGAGCGGGCGGTCGCATCCTCCTGCGGCTTGCCGTCGCCGTCGATGGGCCACGACGGCTTGGTGTCGTCGGGCGCGGGGATCGTCGGTGTCGCGCCGGGGCCCGCCCACGGGCCGCCGTCGCCGCCGGCGACCAGCCGCAGGCCCGGGCCGGCGGCCGCGACGCCCAGCGCCACCAGGACCGTGGCGGCCCCGGCGCCGGCCAGCGTCATCCGCCGCCGCGCGGCCCGCCGGCCCGCGGTGACCGCCGTCGCCGAGTCCATCGGCGGTGGCTCCGGCGTGGCCACCAGCGTGCTGCGCATGGCTTCGCGCAGGTCGTTCTCGTCCACGGTGCCTCTCCTCATTCGGCGTTGACGGGTGGGGGCACCAGCGCGCGCATCGCGTTCAGCCCGCGCGCCGCCTGGCTCTTGACGGTGCCGGCCGAGCAGTTCAGGGCGGCCGCGGCCTCCTCGACCGACATGTCCTCCCAGTAGCGCAGGACCAGCACCGCGCGCTGCCGCGGCGGCACCGCGGCCAGCGCGCGCATGAGCACCAGCCGGTCGTCGGTGTGCGCCTGCGCCGCCGGAAGCTCGACCGGCGTGTCCTGCGGGCGTTCCCGCCGTCGCCAGCCCCGTCGCCCGTCGTCGATGAAGGTGCGGATCAGCATCTTCCGGACGTACGGGTCCAGCGCCTCGTGCCGCGCCACCCTGTTCCAGTGCACGTAGAGCTTGGTGAACGCGGCCTGTACGAGGTCCTCGGCGCGGTGCCAGTCCCCGCAGAGCAGGAACGCCGTGCCGCGCAGGGCACCCGAACGGGCCGCGAAGTACTCGGCGAACGCCGAGTCACGATCACTCATCCTCACCCCAATCCGTGCGGTCGCGGGTAATCACGCGCCCGGGAGGCCGGGGGGTTGCATCACTGGGTGAGGAATTCTCCGGTGCGGACCGGGAAGCGGCGGGCGACCACGTGCAGCGCGAACAGAGCGTAACCGGCCAGCACCGGCACCAGCACGGGGTGCACCAGGACGGCCAGGACGCCGGCGAGCGCCAGCACCCCGGCGGCCGCCGGCAGCGCCCGGTTCAGCGGCACGCGCCGGGCGGCGGCCCGCCACGGCCGGCCCGGGTGGGCGCCGACGGCCACGACCGTCAGCCCCGCGTATCCGGCGGCGGCGGCGACCAGCACCGCCGTGAGGACCAGCAGCGGCGTGCCGCCGGGCACCGCGCCCCGGCGTACGGCCAGGAGGTCGACGACGACCAGGGCGGCCGCCGCCGCGCAGGCCGGGCCGGCGAGCAGGCCGGGCACGAGGCCCCGGCGGAAGACCGCCCAGCTCCGGCGCGCGGACGGCCACCGGTCGTGCTCCAGGTGGTGGTGCACCGCGGCGCTGCCGGCCGCCACGGCGGCGCCCGCGGTGAGCAGCGGCAGCGCCGCGGCCGTCACGACCAGGCCGAGCAGCGCCAGGTCGGTCGCGACCTGCACGGTGTCCCGCCAGTCCCGCCTCATCCCTTGAGCCCGCTGGTGTTGATGCCCTCGACGAGCATGCGCTGGAACGCCACGAAGAACATGAACACCGGGACCAGCGACAGCAGCGACATCGCGAACATCGGGCCGACCGAGCTCTCGCTCGTCGAGTCGATGAACAGGGTCAGCGCCACCGGCGCCGTGTAGTCCTGCAGCTCGGAGAGGTAGACAAGCTGCCGGAAGAAGTCGTTCCAGGTCCAGATGAACGAGAAGATCGCCGTGGTCACCAGCGCCGGGCGGCTCAGCGGCAGGATGACGTGCCTGAACACCTTGTACGGCGACGCGCCGTCGATCTTGGCGGCCTCGTCCAGCTCGCGCGGGATGCCCCGCATGAACTGCACGATGAGGAACACGAAGAACGCCTCGGTGGCCAGGAACTGCGGCACCAGCAGCGGCAGGTACGGCCAGTCGCCGCCGACCCAGCCGAGCGTCCGGAACAGGATGTACTGCGGAATGATCAGCACGTGCCCGGGCAGCAGCAGGGTGGCGATCATGATGGCGAACCAGAACTTGCGGCCGCGGAACTTCAGCCGGCCGAACGCGTACGCGGCCAGCAGGCAGGACAGCGTGTTGCCGACCACGGTCAGCGCGGAGACCATCGCGCTGTTCATGAAGAACCGGCCGAAGCCGACGTCGAACTTCTGCCAGCCCGCGGTGAAGTTGCCCGGCGTGAACTCCGTGGGAATCAGCCCGATGTTGCTGGCGATCTCCTGCGGCGACTTGAACGAGGTGCCGACCATCCAGGCCAGCGGGTAGAGCACGACCGCCAGGATGACGATCAGCATGAGCAGGCGCAGCCGGCTACGCATCAGCGGTCCTCGCCGTCGGAGTAGTGGACCCAGAACCGGCCGGTGCGGAACAGCACCACCGTGATCAGCCCGATGGCCAGCAGGAACACCCAGGCCATCGCCGAGGCGTAGCCCATGTCCAGCTCGACGAAGCCCTTGATGTAGAGGTCCAGGGTGTACATCAGGGTCGAGTCGACGGGCCCGCCGGTGCCGTTGCTGAGCACGAAGGCGGACGTGAAGCCCTGGAAACCGTTGATCGTCTCCAGCACCAGGTTGAAGAAGATCACCGGGGACAGCATGGGCAGGGTCACGTTGCGGAACTGCCGCCAGGACCCGGCGCCGTCGACCGAGGCGGCCTCGTACAGCTCGGTCGGCACCTGCTTGAGGCCGGCCAGGAAGATCACCATCGGGGCGCCGAACTGCCAGATGGCCAGCAGCATCAGGGTCTCCAGCGCCCAGGCCGGGTCGTTCACCCAGGGCGCGCCCTCGATGCCGAACAGGCCGAGGAAGGAGTTGAAGGCGCCGTCGCGGTTGAACATGTTCACCCAGACGATGGCCAGCGCCACGCTGCCGCCGAGCAGCGACGGCAGGTAGAACAGCCCTCGAAACACGCCGATGCCGCGGATTCCGCGGTTCAGCAGCATCGCCACCCCCAGCGCGGCGGCCAGCTTCAGCGGCACGGCGACGAACGCGAACGTGCAGGTGACGGCGACCGCGTGCCAGTAGGACGGGTCGGCGGTGAACATCCGCTTGTAGTTGTCCCAGCCCACCCAGTTCGCCTCCGAGAGCGGGGTGAGCACGTCGTAGTCGGTGAAGCTGAGGTAGAGCGAGAGCAGCATCGGGATCGCCGTGATCGCGAACAGCCCGAGCAGCCAGGGCGAGAGGAATACGTACCCCGGCAGGTTCTCGCTGTGCCTGCGCCGCCCGCGCGGGCCCTGCCGTTCGGCAGGGCCCGCTGGGACGGTCCGGAGTCGGCTGTGTGCCGGTCGCACCGTGGTCACGTCGACCGTCAGCCCTGCCCGATGGCGGCCTTGGCGGCGGCGACGAACGCCGCGGCGCCCTGCGCCGGCGTCTGCCGCGCGAACTGGACCTCCTCGGCGATCCGCACCAGCTCGCTGCGCACCTTGCTGTGACCCTTCAACGGTACGGCCGGAGCGGGCCCGAAGGTCTTGCCGAGCTCGTTCTGGAACGCGATGGTCTGCTTCATGGCCGGGTCGGTGGTGCTCTCCTCGACCGCCTTGCGGATGTCGAGGTTGGACGGCAGGCCCCGCTCGGTGCCGAGGATCAGGCCGGCCTCCGGGTCGTTGGCCAGGAAGTTCACCACGTCGACGGCCGCGTCCTTCTCCGGGCTGCCGCTGAACACCGAGAAGTACATCGAGGCGCGGGCCCACTGCGCCTTCTGGTCGCCGGGGTAGGCGATGACGTTCAGGTCGTTCTCGGTGTTCTTCTTCAGCTCCGGCATCTGGTTGGCCCAGACCCAGGAGGTGCCGGCCTTGCCGGTGACCACCAGCTGCTTGCTGATGTCGGTGGCGTTGCCCTCGTGGATGACGTCCGGGGTCGGCGTGGCGCCGCGGGCGCGGGCGCCCTTCCAGAGCTCGAACCAGGCGGTGACGTCCTGCTCGGTGAAGCCGAGCTCCTTGCCCTGGTAGAGGTCCTTGCCCTGCTGGCGCAGCCAGACCCAGAAGGCCTGGTAGACGGCGCTCGGGTCCTGCGTGCCGGGCACCTTGGCGACCTTGGAGACGTTCGCCGCCCAGGTGATGAAGTCGTCCCAGCTCATCCCGGTCGTCGGCGCGGGCAGCTTGTTCTTGTCCAGCAGGGTCTTGTCGAAGACCAGGCCCTGGGTGTTCTCGCCGAACGCGACGCCGGCGAGCTTGCCGTCCACCTTGCCGTAGTCGCGCAGGCCGGGCGGGAACTTGGACAGGTCGAGCCGGCCGTCGCCCGCGTACGGGGTGAAGTCGAGGGTGACGTTGCGGCCGGCGTACTCGGCGATGTAGTTGTCGTCGATCTGGAAGATGTCGGGCGCGTTGCCGCCCGCGGTGAGCGTGGCGAGCTTGTCGAAGTAGCCCTGGTTGGCCTGCCAGGTCTTCTTGAAGGTGACCTCGGGGTGCTTGGAGTGGTACAGGTCGAGCGCCTTCTCGGTCAGCTCGGCGCGCTTCTCGGCGCCCCACCAGAAGATGGACAGCTCGATCTTGCCGTCGCTGGAGTCGTCGCCGCCACAGGCGGCGGCGCCGCCGAGGGCCAGGGGTATGACCAGGGCCGCGGCGAGGAGCCGTCGCCTGGTCGCGGTACGGTGACCGCGCGTGGTTCGCGCGCCCGCCGTCGGGGTCTTGTCGGGGTGCATTGCGCTCACTCCTTGGCGTAGGAGGCGACAGCGTCGGGGGCGGCGGCAGCCGCGTAGCCCGGATCCGCATGGCTGTGCGGATCCGGGCCCGGTCCCGTCGAGTCGCGGATGACCAGTTCGGTCTGAAGGCTCGCGTGTGCGGTGGTGCGGCGGTCGTCGCCGTGCGCTAGGAGCATGTCGACGGCCGCCCGTCCCGCGGCGGCGGCAGGTGTCGCCACCGTGGTCAGCTTGGGGTGGATCAGGCGGCTCAGCGCGATGTCGTCGATGCCGACGACGCTGATGTCCTCGGGTACCCGCACGCGGAGCGCGTGCAGGCCCTGGATGAGGCCGATGGCCATGAGGTCGTTGTAGGCGAGCACGGCGGTGACGCCGCTGCGCAGGACCTGCTCGGCCGTTGCCGCGCCGCCGTGCTCGGTGGGCGGGTTGGGGCCGATGACGACGAGTTCGGCGTCGGCGGCCCGGGTCGCGGTCGCCGCCGAGCGGCGGATCTCCTTGCTGGTCCAGGAGCCGCGCGGTCCGGCGATGAGGCCGATCGAGCGGTGGCCGAGCCCGGCCAGGTGCTCGACCGCGAGCCGGGCGCCCTGCGCCACGTCCATGACGACCGTGGGCAGGCCGGCGATCGCCCGGTTGACGACGACCAGCGGCACCTCCCGGCTGAGCAGCTCGATCAGGCTGTTGCTCATCCGCGGGCTGCACAGCAGGATGCCGTCGACCTGCTTGGCCAGCGCGCGGACCAGGTCCTCCTCGACCGCGGCGTCCTCATTGGAGTCGGCGACGAAGATGTGGTAGTCCCGCTGCCGGGCCTGGCTCTCCGCGGCCTTGATCAGGGGCGGGAAGAACGGGTTGGCGATGTCGGCCACGATCAGGCCGACGTTGTACGTGCGGCCGGTGATCAGCGCCCGGGCCGCCCGGTTGGGCCGGTAGCCGAGCTGCTCGGCGCAGGCCAGCACGCGGGTCCGGGTCTCCGGGTTGACCAGGTGCGGCGCCGAGAACGTCCGGGAGACCGTGGAGATGTGCACTCCGGACTCCCGTGCGACGTCGCGAATCGTGGCTGGCACGCCGGCCCTTCCGTCGATGGATGTGGCTGTGGTCGGGGTCACTCTGGTCGCCAATTAATGCAAACGGTTGTAGCTCTGTCAACGGTCATTTATTGCGGCTTCGTGTCCGCTGTCCGCATTGAACGCCCACTGAGCACTCTCTAATAGGGATATATCGGCGCGAAACCGTGCGGATTTCTTGACGACGGGGCATCGACGTGTTTAGTTCTGCTGCAAACGTTTGCAGGAGGTGAGGCGCGGTGGACGGACGACGGCGCTACGCGTTGGTCGGTGCCGGTGCCCGGGCGGAGATGTTCGTGCGCGCGCTGGCGCTCGACCACGCCGGCACGGCCGAGCTGGTCGGCCTCGCCGACGTCAACCCGGCCCGGATGGCGGCGCACAACCGCTGGCTGGCGGAGCTCGGCGTCAAGCCGGTGCCCACCTGCGCGCCGGCCGGGTTCGCGGCGATGCTGCGCGCGGAGCGGGTCGACGAGGTGCTTGTCACCAGCGTCGACCGCACGCACGCCGAGTACGTGGTCGCCGCGCTCGACGCCGGCTGCGACGTGATCACCGAGAAGCCGATGACCGTCGACGTCGACGGCTGCCGGCGCATCCTCGACGCGGTCGAGCGGACCGGCCGGCGGGTGTCGGTCGCCTTCAACTACCGCTTCAACCCGCTGCACGAGGCGGTGCGGGAGGTCCTCGCAGCCGGCGAGATCGGCGAGATCGGCTCGGTCCACTTCGAATGGCTGCTCGACGTGCGGCACGGCGCCGACTACTTCCGGCGCTGGCACCGCGAGAAGGCCAACTCCGGCGGGCTGCTGGTGCACAAGTCGGGTCACCACTTCGACCTGGTCAACTGGTGGCTCGGCGCCGCGCCGGCGCAGGTGTACGCCGCCGGCCGGCTCTTCTTCTACGGTGAGAACGGGCGCCGGCACGGCTACGCCCGCGACTATCCGCGCGCGCACGGGCATCCCGCCGCGCAGGGCGATCCGTTCGCGCTGAGCCTTCGGGACAACCCGCGCCTGCGGGAGCTCTACCTGGACGCCGAGGCCGACGACGGCTACCGGCGCGACGTGAACGTCTTCGCGCCCGGCGTGACGATCGAGGACGACCTGGCGGTGCTCGTGCGCTACGACTCCGGCGCCACGATGACCTACCACCTGACGGCGTACGCGCCCTGGGAGGGCTACCGGGTCATGTTCAACGGCAGCCGGGGCCGCCTCGAGCTCGAGGTGGTGGAGAGCGACCACGTCAGCCCGGGCGGGGCGCGCGAGGTCAAGGGCGCCGCGCTGCACGGCGTCACCGAGGCCGTCGAGCACGGCCGGGCCGCGCTGACCGTCCGGCCGTTCTGGGCGCCGCCGCGCGAGGTGCCGCTGCCCGCGGCGTACTCACGCGGCGGGCACGGCGGCGCGGACACCCGGATGACCGCCGTGCTGTTCGGCGCCGCCGAGGACCCCATGCACCGCTCCGCCACCGCCCGTGACGGCGCCCTCGCGCTGCTCACCGGCCTCGCCGCCAACCGCTCCATCGAGACCGGAGCCCCGGTCCGCGTCGCGGACCTGCTCGACCTGCCCTGACCCGCTGCCGATCTGAGGTACCCATGTCCGACCTGCTGTTCGCGGCCGAACCCCGGCAGCGAGACATCGCCCGGGAGCTCTACGCCCTCGCCCGGGACCTGCCGCTGATCTCACCGCACGGCCACGTCGACCCCGGCCTGCTCGCCGGCGACGAGCCGTTCGGCGATCCGGCCCGCCTGCTCATCGTCCCCGACCACTACGTCACCCGGATGCTGCTGAGCCAGGGCATCCCGCTCGCCCGCCTCGGCGTGCCCAGCCGCACCGGCGTCCCCGTCGAGCAGGACCCGCGGGCGATCTGGCGGCTGCTCGCCGAGAACTGGTACCTGTTCCGCGGCACGCCGTCGCGGCTCTGGCTGGAACGCACGCTGTCCACAGTCTTCGGCGTCGACACCCGGCTCGGACCGGACACCGCCGACCAGATCTACGACACCGTCGCGGAGCGCCTCGCCGAGCCCGCGTTCCGGCCCCGCGCGCTGTTCGAACGGTTCGGCATCGAGGTGCTGGCCACCACCGAGTCGCCGCTGGACGATCTGAGCCGGCACGCCAAGCTGGCGGCCGACGGCTGGGGCGGGCCCGGCGGCCGGGTCATCACCACGTTCCGCCCCGACGACGTGGTCGACATGGAGTTCGACGGCTGGGCCTCGTCGGTGTCCCGGCTCGGCGAGATCACCGGCGAGGACACCGCCACCTACCGCGGGTACCTCGCCGCGCTTTGGTCGCGGCGGCAGGCGTTCCAGGCCGCGGGCGCCACCTCGTCCGACCACGGCCACCCGACCGCGCACACGACGCTGCTGACCTCGGCCGAGGCGGCGCGGCTCTTCGAGCGGGGCCTGCGCGGGCGGGCGTCGGCCGCCGACGCCGAGGCGTTCCGCGGGCACATGCTCGTCGAGTTCGCCCGGATGTCGATCGAGGACGGGATGGTGCTGCAACTGCACCCCGGCGCGGTGCGCAACCACAACCGCAGCCTGCACGCCGTGCACGGCCGCGACGTCGGCGGCGACATCCCGCAGGCGACCGACTACGTGCACGCGCTCGCGCCGCTGCTGGAGGCGTACGGCAACGACCCGCGGCTGCGGGTGGTGCTCTACACGCTCGACGAGGACGTGTTCACCCGGGAGCTCGCGCCGCTCGCCGGCGGCTACGCCGCGCTGTACCTCGGCGCGCCGTGGTGGTTCCTCGACTCGCCGGACGGGCTGCGGCGCTACCGCGACGCGGTCACCGAGACCGCCGGCTTCTACAACACGGCCGGCTTCGCCGACGACACCCGGGCGTTCTGCTCCATCCCGGTCCGCCACGAGGTGGCACGCCGCGCCGACGCGGCCTACCTCGCCCGGCTCGTCGCCGAGGGCCGGCTCCCGCTCGACGAGGCCGCCGAGACCATCGCCGACCTCGCCTACCACCTGCCGAAGAAGGTGTTCCGCCTGTGACCAGGATCGAATCGGTCGACGTGCACGACGTGCGCTTCCCGACCGCCGCGGCCGGCGACGGCTCCGACGCGATCAACCGCGGCGACTACTCCGCGACCTACGTCGAGCTGCGCACCGACACCACGCACACCGGCGCCGGGTTCACGTTCACCAACGGGCGCGGCAACGAGATCACCTGCGCCGCCGTCCGCGCGCTGGCGCACCACGTCACCGGGCGCACCCTCGCCGAGCTGAACGCGGACCCGGTGGGTTTCCACCGGAGCCTGACCGCCGATCCGCAGCTGCGCTGGCTCGGCCCGGAGAAGGGCGTCATCGCCATGGCGACCGGCGCGCTGGTCAACGCGGTGTGGGACCTGCGGGCGAAGGAGGCGGGCGTGCCGCTGTGGCGCCTGCTCGCCGAGATGCCGACCGCGGAGCTGGTCGCCTGCGTCGACTTCCACCACATCGGCGACGCGCTCACGCCGGCCGAGGCCACCGAGATCCTGGACAAGGGCCAGGCCGGCATGGCGGAGCGGCTGGCCGAGCTGGCCCGCGACGGATTCCCGTCCTACACCACCTCGGTGGGGTGGCTCGGCTACCCCGACGACAAGGTCCGCGGCCTGGCCCGGGCGGCGTACGCGCAGGGCTGGCGTGCGATGAAGATGAAGGTCGGCGGCGACCTCGACGACGACGTGCGCCGGGCCACGCTGATCCGCGCGGAGATCGGCCCGGACGCGCTGCTGATGATGGACGCCAACCAGGTGTGGGACGTCGAGGAGGCGATCACGGCGATGGGCCGGCTGGCCGCGCTGGACCCGTACTGGATCGAGGAGCCGACCCACGCCGACGACGTGCTCGGCCACGCCCGGATCAACCGGGCGGTCGCCGGGCTCACCGGCGGGCGCTGCCGGGTGGCGACCGGCGAGGTCGCCGCGAACCGGGTGATCTTCAAGCAGCTGCTGCAGGCCGAGGCGATCGGCGTCATGCAGGTCGACGCCTGCCGGGTCGCCGGGGTCAACGAGGTGCTCGCCGAGCTGCTGATGGCCGCCAAGTTCGGCGTGCCGGTCTGCCCGCACGCCGGCGGGGTCGGGCTCTGCGAGCTGGTGCAGCACCTGGCCGTCTTCGACTACCTGCGGGTGGGCACCTCCCTGGACGGACGGATGGTCGAGTACGTGGATCACCTGCACGAGCACTTCGAGGACCCGGTACGCACCAGCGGCGGCCGCTACCTGCTGCCGGACCGGCCCGGATACAGCGCCACCATGCGTACCGCGTCCATCGCCGAGTTCTCCTTCCCCGACGGCCCGGCATGGCGGTGACCACGGCGCCGCTGCTCGGGCTGGCCACCCTGGGCCGGCTGCCCGAGCAGAGCCGCCCGCTGCTGCGCCCCGGCTCCGTGCCCGCCGGGATCGTCCACCTCGGGCTCGGCGCGTTCCACCGGGCGCACCAGGCCGTGTACACCGAGGAGGCCGTCGCGGCCGCCGGCGGCGACTGGGGCATCGTCGGCGTCTCGCCGCGCTCGGGCACCATCGTCGCCGACCTGCTGGCGCAGGACCGGCTGTTCAGCGTGACGACCCTGTCCGGCGCGGGCCCGCGTACCCGGGTGATCGGCGCCCTGGCCGGCGTCCGGCACGCCGCGGCCGACCCGGGCGGCATCCTCGCACTGCTCGCCGACCCGGCGATCCGGGTGGTGACGCTGACCGTCACCGAGAAGGCGCACCGGCTCGACCCGGTGACCGGCGAGCTGGCGGTCGACGCCGCGCTGCTGACCGACCTGGCCGCCGCCGGGCCGCCGGCCACCATTCCCGGGCTGCTGGTCCGGGGCCTGCTCGCCCGCTACCGCGCCGACGCGGGCCCGCTCGCCGTGGTGAGCTGCGACAACTTCGCGTCGAACGGGCGGCGGCTGCACGGGATGGTCGAGCAGGCCCGGGTGCTGGTGCCCGGCGCCACCGGCGGCTTCGGCGACTGGCTGCGCGACAGCGTCACGTTCCCCGGCACCATGGTCGACCGGATCGTGCCCGCGAGCACGCCGGCCACCCTGGCCGTCGCGCAGGCCGAGCTCGGCGCGCGCGACCTGGCCGCGGTGCACGGGGAGCCGTACCGGCAGTGGGTGATCGAGGACCGCTTTCCCGGCGGGCGGCCGGCCTGGGAGAAGGCCGGCGCGGTGCTCGCGGACGACGCGGGCCCGTGGGAACGGCTGAAGCTGCGCTCGCTCAACGGCGTGCACTCGGCGCTGGCGTACCTCGGCGCGGTGGCCGGGCGCGAGACCATCGCCGCCGCGCTGGAGATACCGGGTATGCGCCCGGCGCTGGAGCGCTTCGTCGCCGAGGACGTCGCCGGCAGCTTCGAGCCGCCGCCGGGTGTCTCGGTCGTCGGCTACGGCGCAGGAGTGCTCGAGCGCTTCGCGAACCCGGCAATCGCGCACGCGACCCGGCAGGTGGCGATGGACGGCTCGCAGAAGCTGCCGCAGCGGGTGCTGCACACCATCATGGACCGCCGCGCGACCGGCGCGTCGCCGCGCTGGGGCGCGCTCGTGGTGGCCGGCTGGATGCGGTTCGTCCAGGGCCGCACGGACGACGGGCGGTCCCTGGACCTCGACGATCCGCTCGCCGCCGAGATCCGGGACCGGCTGGCGGCGGCGCCGTCGACCCCGCGGGGCGTCGTCGACGCCCTGTTCGGCCTGGACGCGGTCTTCCCGGCCGAGCTGGCGGCCGACGAGACGGTCCGCGAGCTCGTGATCGAATGGCTGACCGCCCTCGACCGGCACGGCGTCGAGGCAACGCTGGCCGGTGCCGCATGACCGTCCGGGTGGCGCTGGTCGGCGCGAACGGGCACGGCCGGTCCCATCGGCGCCGGATCGCCGAGCTCGAGGCGGCCGGGGTGCTGCGGCTGGTCGCGCTGGCCGACGTCCGGCCGATCGACGGGGATCCGCCGGTGCCGCCCGGCGTGGCCGTCTTCACGGACCACCGCGAGTTGCTCGCGACCCGGCCCGACGTCGTGGTGATCTGCACCCCGCCGCACACCCACCTGGCGATCGCCCTCGACGCCCTCGACGCCGGCTGCGACCTGCTGCTGGAGAAGCCGCCGGTGCCGACCCGGGCGGCGCACGCCGTCCTGGCGGCCGCCGCGGCGGAGGCGGGCCGGTCCTGCCAGGTCGGGTTCCAGGCGCTCGGCTCGCTCGCCGCGCGGCACCTCTTCGACGCGGTCGGTGCCGGCGTGCTCGGCGACCTGAGCGCCGTCACGACGGTGGCCTCCTGGCGGCGCGACGACGCGTACTACGCCCGCGCGCCGTGGTCGGGGCGGCGCACCGTCGCGGGCCGCCCGGTGCTCGACGGCGCCCTGGTCAACCCGCTCGCGCACGCGGTGATGCAGAGCCTGGCGGTTGCCGCGGCGGCGGGCGCGGGTGAGCCGGTCCTGCTGGAGGCCGAGCGGTACCGGACCCGGGACATCGAGGTCGACGACACCGCCTTCGCCCGGATCACGTTCCGCGGCGGACTGCGGCTGATGGCCGCGGTGACGCTCGCGGGGGAGGAGTTCATCCCGGGCGAGGTCGTGGTGACCGGCGCGGCCGGCCGCGCGGTACTGGAGTATCCGACCGACCGGCTCGTCATGCCCGGCCCGGCCGCGCCGCCCGGCCGCGTCGACCTGCTCGAGAACCTGATCGCGCACCGCCGGGATCCGGCCGGCACCCCGCTGGTGGCGCCGCTGGTGCGCACGGCGGACTTCACCACGGTGGTGGAGGCGCTGACCGGTCCCGGGGTGCCCGCGCCGCACCTGATCGACGACGCCCACGTGACCTCGGCCGGTGCGCCGCCGGGGCGCGTGCGGGTCATCGGCGGCATCAACGCGGTGCTGCGCGAGGCCGCGGAGACGATGCGGCTGCCCGCCGAGTCGGGCGTCGCCTGGGCCGTACCCGCATTCACGGAAAGTCTGTTGCAAACAACGGGATGACCGCCGCCGCGAAAAGCGGACCGAAGCGCATTACTCGGCCATTTGCCGGCCGTGACGATACGTTCTGGCCACTCTTGTGTGCAACATTTCTGCATATTTAAATTATTGAATGTCATAGATGTGAATGGGACCGTGAGGGAAGTGATAAAAGACCCCGTCTCCCCACGGAGGAATCATGCAGCGGAAACACCTGGCGAGGACGGCGGCGGCCACCGGCGCCGGCCTGCTCGCCCTCGCCCTGACCATCGGACTGGCGGGAACCGCCCGCGCGGCGACCCTGTTCAGCGACGACTTCAGCGGCGGAACCGGCTCCTGGTCGAAGTCCGGCGGTGACTGGTCCACGGTCACCGACGGCTCCGCCACCTTCCAGCAGGCCAACACCGGCAGCGAGCTGGCACGCCAGTTCGCCGGCGACACCGGCTGGACCGACTATCAGGTGCAGGCGCGGGTCAAGCCGCTGGCGTTCAACGGCAGCAACCGGCTGGTCGCCATCGGCGCCCGGTCGACGAGCGCGTCGAAGAGGTACCAGCTCGCACTCACCAATGCCGGCCGTGCCGAATTGCAGGCCGTCGACGGCAGCTCCATTACGGTGATCGGATCGGTGGCGCTGACGGTGAGCACCGGGTCGTGGTACACCCTGCGCATCGAGGCAAGCGGCAGCACCATCAAGGGCTTCGTCAACGGCAGCCAGATCGCCTCCGGCTCCAATTCCGCGTTCGGCGCGGGCCGGATCGTGCTGGTCACCGCGTACGCGTCGGCGCGCTTCGACGACGTCAGCGTCGACACCGTCGGATCGACCCCGACGACGCCGCCGACCACGTCACCGACCACACCACCCACCACTGCGCCCACGACCCCGCCGACCACCGGACCGACGTCCCCGCCGCAGACCGGCCTCGTCGGCTGGGCCACCCAGAACGGCGGCACCACCGGCGGCGGCAGCGCGGCGGCAACCACCGTCACCACCGCGTCCGCGCTGACCAGCGCGCTGGGCTCCACCTCGGCCGCGGTCATCCGGGTCTCCGGCACCATCTCCTGCTCCGGCATGCTGCGCACCCGGTCGAACAAGACCGTCATCGGTAACTCCGGCGCCACCATCGTCGGCTGCGGGCTCACCGTCAGCGGCGACCGCAACGTCATCATCCGCAACCTGACCTTCCGCGACTGGGACGACGACGCGATCAACGTGGAGACCTCGGCCACCAACATCTGGGTGGACCACAACACGTTCAGCAACGGCTACGACGGCGCGGTCGACATCAAGCGCGGCTCCGACTTCGTGACCGTGTCGTGGAACCGGATCTTCAGCCACGACAAGTCGATGCTGCTCGGCCACAGCGACGACAACGCCAGCCAGGACGTCGGCCACCTGCGGGTCAGCTACCACCACAACTGGTTCGACGGCTCGGGCACCCGGCACCCGCGGGTCCGCTTCGGCAACCCGGTGCACGTCTACAACAACTACTACTACAACAACGAATACGGCGTCGCCTCCACGATGAACGCCGGCGTGCTGGTCGAGGGCAACTACTTCGAGGGCGTCGACGACCCGACGCTCGTCGGCTACGCCGACTCCGGCCCCGGAACCCTGGTGCAGCGCAACAACTACTTCACCGGATCCGGTACGCCGCAGAGCGCGGGCTCGGTCGCCTCGATCCCGTACTCGTACCAGCTCGACTCGGCGTCGTCGGTGAAGTCCATCGTCACCGCCGGTGCGGGCGCGGGCCGCATCTGACCCCCGCTGGAGCGAGGGGCACCGTCGAGCGCGGTGCCCCTCGTGTCATGCCGCTATCTGCTCGCGGGTGAGCAGGCCGTCCGCGACCAGGACGGTCAGGTTCCGCTCCAGCGGGACGCCGGAGCGCACCACCAGCTCCTTCTCGAACGCCAGGGCCGCGCAGACGCCGGCGTAGCCGCCGTTTGCGGTGCGGACGAACCACCGGTCGTCGTCGCTCAGGCCGCGGAACACCAGCGTGTACGGCCCCGGGCCGGTCAGCGCCACCCACGGCTCGGCGCTGCCGTTCACCGCGTCCTCGCCCTCGTGGCGCGGCGTGAACGTGGTCGCGGGCCCGGGTGCCGCGCGCCAGAAGAAGCCGCCGTAGCCGGCGCCGTCCGGGCGGCCGTTCGTCGCCGGGCTGCCGAGCCGGACGTCGCGGTCGGCCGACAGCGCGTACGAGAAGGAGAGTTCCCAGCCCAGCGCCGCCGGCTCCGCGCGTACCGTGCGAACCTCGGTGAGCAGGACCTCACCCGCCGGGCTCAGCCAGTGCAGGCGCTCGGCGAAGCCGGCGCCGGGCGCCGGCAGCCACTCCACGTGCGCGATGCGGCCGTGGTCCTCGAGCCAGGTGTAGCCCTGGCCGCGCACGTAGGTCCTGCCGCCCCACAGGTTGACGCCGTCGGCGTCCTGCATGGCCACCGAGACGCCGAGGTGCCAGCGATGGTCCTCCGGCAGGGCGTCGGTCACCGGAACGCCGCCGAGGGTGCGGACCGGGTGCAGGTAGGGCCGGGGGCCGAGCAGCGGGTCGACGTCCGGCTCGGCCTGGTACTCCGCGACGACGGCGGCGCCGGCCATGATTCGCATTCCGGGACGGTACCGCGCCGGACGACTATGTTCATATTCGGCACGGGATCTGATCCACTGTGGGCGACGGCGACCAGCGCGGGTTGCCGCGAGCAGAGAGGATGCGTATGTGGGCACCCGAGAGACACCGGATCACATACTCGACCAGCTGCTCGTCGGCCTGGTGTTCTACGAGGCCGAGCTGACCCTCATGCACTTCGAGCCCGGTGGCACTGCGCTCATCAGCGACGCGTTCGGCGACGTGTTCGCCTGGCTGTGGCGGGAGAACCCCGCAAAGGCGACCATGATGGTCGCGGACTACCTGGCCGAGCTGCGCTTCTACCACCACAACGCCAACCGGACCCTGGGGCTCGAGGCGGTGCTGGAGGGCCTGCCGCCGTCGCTGCGCGGAGTGCCGCCCGAGGAGGTGGCGGCGATGCAGGACACGCTGCGCCGCGACGTGCCGATGTACGTCAGCCAGGGCGACTGATCCCTCACCCGGCGCGGATGATCCGCATCGGTCGCCGGCCTGGAACTCTGCGGTGGACGGTTCCGCCGAGCGGAAGGCGTGACGGCCTTGGTTGAGGTGCAGCGCCGCGTGTGGATCATCGTGATCGCGACGATGCTCGCGGTCGCCGGCTGCGGTGGCGGCGACGGCGGCGGCCAGGTGCGGCTCGCCGAGAAGCGGCTGGCCGACAAGCAGCAGGCACTGACCGAGGCGCAGGCCGAGCTCGCCGGCCGGGTCGACGCGTTCTGCCGCACCAGCGCCGGCTACGTCACCGCGCTGGACCGCTACGGCGACCTCATCAACGAGACCGCGCCGACCGTCGGCGACGTCAAGGACGCCGGTGCCGACCTGACCGAGCCGCGCGGGGACGTCATCGCCGGCGCCGAGCAGGTCGCCGCCGCCCGCCAGGAGCTGGCGACGGCCGAGAAGGAGCTGGCCGAGGCCACCGAGGCGCTGGCGGCCGCCCGCGCCGGGGCGTCCCTGTCGCCGGCGCCGTCACCGCCGTCCGCGTCGCCGTCGGTCGCCGCGACCCTGCCGGCCGCGACGGTGAACCGGGTGAAGCAGGCCGACGCCGACTTCACCGCGGCGCAGGCCGGCGTCACCGACCAGACGCCGCTGCGGCAGGCGTCGGAGCGGTTCAACGCCGCGGCCGTCGCGCTGGAGATGTCGTGGCTGCGGCTGCTCGCCGACGCCGGCTGCCTGAGCGGGGAGCAGGAGGACGCGGCCCGCGACTACACCGAGGCGGTACAGAAGTCGCTGGCCGAGGCCGGCTACTACGACGACGAGGTCGACGGCGTCTACGGACCTTCGACCGTCGCGGCCGTGCAGGCCCTACAGAAGGCGAACGACCTGCCCGAGACCGGTGCCTTCGACAAGGCCACCGCCGCGGAGCTGGAGGCGGAGCTGCGGGCCAAGGGCGGCGCGGCCGCGGGGGAGGCCATCGCGTCGACCGCCGCCCTCCAGCAGACCCTCAAGCTGGCCGGCTACTGGACCGGCCCGGTGGACGGCACCTGGACCCCGGAACTGACCGAGGCCCTGAAGTCCTTCCAAGAGGCCCTGCACGTCGAGCCGACCGGCGAGGTGGACGCGGCGACGATCGCCGCGTTCGAGCACGCCATGGCGCAGCGGTCGGCGCCGCCCGCGACCCCGTCGCCGTCCCCGAGCCGCTAGGCAGGTGGCCGGTACAGCCGGGCGACCTCTTCGGCGACGACGTCACGGATGGCCCGGGGATGCATGCTTGTCGTCCCCGAGCCGGCCAGTGCCTGGTTGATCGATGAGTCGAGGGTTGCGGGGGTGATTCCGGGCGGCAGGACCTGGAACCAGCGGTAACCGCCCGGTCGCTCCGGTACCCCCGCGTCGCGGAGGTAGGAATTCACGGACTCGTCGAACATCTCCGCCTGGTCCGGTGTCTCGGGTTGCCGGTGCGTCGCGTGACCCTGGGGGATGGGTACGGTCACGTCCCAGAATTGCGGTCGGTCTTCCGGGTAGCGAACGATGTTCTCCGGCCCGGCCAGCCATGCGATGAACATGTGCCAGCCACTGTGGCCGCATTCCCAGTAGTCGCCCCACGGTGTCGGGACAGGGTCGTCGTCGTCGACGTCGGGCGGCCGGCAAGGAAGTAGCCGGGCCCGCACCCATGCGCTGCCACCCACCATGGTCGCCCCTGTTCGTCGCCCGGCCGGCCTGGTGGCCGGCCGGGCACGGCGTGCGGTCAGAGGTTGATCATGTGGCCGGTCAGGCCGTGGAACGCCTCCTGGAGGGCCTCGCTCAGCGTGGGGTGGGTGTGCACGTTGCGGGCCAGTTCGTTGGCCGTCAGGTCCCACTTCTGCGCCAGCGTCAGCTCGGGCAGCAGCTCGGAGACGTCCGGGCCGATCAGGTGGCCGCCGAGCAGCTCGTTGTACTTGGCGTCCGCGACCAGCTTCACGAAGCCCGTCGGCTCGGCGAGGCCGTGTGCCTTGCCGTTCGCGGTGAACGGGAACGTCGAGACCTTCACGTCGTAGCCCTCGTCGCGGGCCTGCTGCTCGGTGAGGCCGAAGCTGGCGACCTGCGGCTGGCAGAACGTCGCCCGCGGCATCATCCGGTAGTCGCCGAGCGTCATCGTCTCGGCGCCGCCGATCGTCTCCGATGCCACCACGCCCTGTGCCTCCGCGACGTGTGCGAGCTGGAGCTTGGAGGTCACGTCGCCGATCGCGTACAGGTGGGGGATGTTCGTCCGCATGTGATCGTCGATCTCGATCGCGCCGCGGTCGGTCAGCTTGACGCCGGTGTTCTCCAGGCCGAAGCCCTCGACGCGGGGGGCGAAGCCGACCGACATCAGGACCCGGGCCGCCTCGATCGTCTCGGTCTTGCCGTTCCTGGTGTAGGACACCACGACCGACGAGCCCTTGTCGGTCACCGTCTCCACCTTGGCCGACGTGACGATCGGGATGCCGAGCTTGCGGTACTGCTTGGTGATCTCCTTCGACACGTCGGCGTCCTCGTTGGGCAGGGCCCGGTCGAGGTACTCGACGATGGTGACGTCGACGCCGTAGTTCTTCAGGACGTAGCCGAACTCCATGCCGATCGCGCCGGCGCCGACGATGACGATCGACTCCGGCAGGTCGCGGTCCAGGATCTGGGTCTCGTAGGTGACCACGTTGTCGCTGAGCTCGACGCCGGGCAGCAGCCGGACGGTCGAGCCGGTGGCGATGATCGCGTTGTCGAACGTGAGGGTCTGCGAGCCGCCGGTGCTGAGCGCGACGTCGAGGGTGTTCGCGTCGCGGAACGTGCCCAGCCCGTCGTACTCGGCGATCTTGTTCTTCTTCATCAGGTAGTGCACGCCCTTGACGCGGCCGTCGGCTACCGTGCGGCTGCGGTCGAAGGCCGCGCCGAAGTCGAAGCTCACCTCGCCGGTGATGCCGAACGTCTTCGCCTGGGTGTGGAAGATGTGCGCCAGCTCGGCGTTGCGCAGCAGCGCCTTGGACGGGATACACCCGACATTGAGGCACACACCACCCCAGTACTTCTCCTCGACCACGGCCGTGCGCAGGCCGAGCTGGGCCGCGCGGATCGCCGCGACGTAGCCGCCCGGTCCCGCGCCGAGGACGATCAGGTCGTAGTGCTCGCTCATGGTGAGGCTCTTCCGCGTCGACGTCAGATCGGTACGCAAGAAGTATCCCGCAGCGTGGGCTCAGCCGAGCAGGAAGACCGACGCGTCGCCCGTCACCACCCTGCCTCGGTCGTGCCGAAGGTAGCGGGTGGCGTCGCCGGCGAGCTGGATGCGGACGCCCCGGCCCGCCGGCAGCCTGCGGAAATCCGTCGGCGTGCCGGTCTCGAGGCGTACCGCGCCGTCGACGACCCGGACGTGCCGATCGGGGAGATCGACCGACTGGATCACCTCCGTGCCGCCCGCGGACGGCACGAAACGGAACTGGGTGTCGGCGAGCGCGTGGCCCGGCGGGCCGACGACCAGGGAGGAGTCGTCGTGCCGTACGAACCACGCGCCGCGCTCGGCGGGGGAGAGGCGCACGATCGGCCCGCCCGCACCGACCGGCACGCCGAACAGCGGCGTGCCGTCCGGGTGCCAGTAGAGCCGCTGCACCCGGGTGTGCCGGTTGGGGTCGTAGAGCGGGTCGCCGACGATGTCGCGGTAGTCGCGGGCGTGGTAGACCAGCACGTCCGTGACGCCGTCCTCGGCGACGGTGAAGCTGTTGTGCCCCGGGCCGTACCGGCCGGTCGCGGTGTTCGTGGTGAGGACCGGGTCCGGGGTCTTGGTCCAGGACGCGTGCGACAGCAGGTCGGCGCGGGCGTCGGCGGTCAGCAGGCCGACGCAGTAGCGCGCGTCGGTGGCGCTGGCGGAGAAGGTCACGAAGACCCGCCCGTTGCGTACCAGCACGGCCGGGCCCTCGTTGACCCGGTAACCCTGTATCTCCCAGCTCCGGGTGGGGGTGGCGATCCGGGTCGGCTTGCTCCTCAGCGCCAGGGGCGAGCTCATCTCGGCGATGTAGAGGCTGGTGTTCACCGCGATCTCCGGCTCGCTCTGCGCCCACACCAGGTAGCGGCGGCCGCGGTGGGCGAACGTGGTGGCGTCCAGCGTGAAGCCGTCCCATTCGGTCGCGAGCTGGCCGCGCAGGGTCCAGCCGGCCGGGTCGGTGGGGTCGTCCAGCGGGGACTCCAGCACGTACGTCCGGATCCGGAAGACGTTGCCGGCGTCGCCGGCGGCGAAGTAGATGTACCAGCGCCCGCCGATGCGGTGCAGCTCCGGCGCCCAGATGTGCCCGCCCATCGGGCCCGTCGCCGGGCGGCGCCAGACCACCGACTCGGTCGCCGTGGCGAGCCCGGCGATGGTGGTCGCCCCGCGTACGACGACGCGGTCGTACTCCGGCACCGAGGCGGTGAAGTAGTAGCGCCCGCCGGTGCGCGGGGTGATGAACGGATCGGCGCGCTGCTCGATCAGCGGGTCGGCCGTCGGCACCCCGTAGATCTCCGCGTCGGTGCGGGCGCCGTGGTCCAGGGCCGGGGCGGTGAGTGCACCGACGCCGGCGACGCCGAGCCCGCCGCGCAGCAGGGTACGGCGGCTGATGTCGTTGGTCATGACGGTGTACCCCTCAGGCGCAGGAACGTGACGGAGTTCGGGGCGAACGTCCGGGTGAAGGTGGACGCGATGCCGCCGACGGTCGTGGTGACCGGCTGGATCGGCTCGGCGGAGCGGGTGTTCTGCTCCTGCGGGTCGCCGGCGATGACGGTCATCCGGGCCCGGCTCGCCACCTTGCGGCCGCCCAGGTCGATCGTGGTCACGGCCGGGACGTCCTGCGCGTTGACGACCTTGACGATCAGCTCGCCGGTGGCGTCGTCGTGCGTGATCACCTGCGCGAACGGCTCGGTCACCTGGTTGTCGGTGAAGCTGCCCCACTCGGCGCCGTCGAGGAACAGCCGCACCGTGGTGCCGCGTACCTCGATCCGGATGTCGTAGGTGACCCCGGCCGCGATGCTGTTCGGCTTGGCGAGCACGATCTCCTTGCTGCCGCCCGCGCCCTTCTGGATCGCGCCCTGCGTGTTGTTCCAGCCGCCGAGGTTCCACCAGTAGAGCTCGCCGGACTCCTGCACGCCGAACGCGACGAGGAAGCCCTCGGCGCCGGTCTGCTTGGTGGCCTTCAGCGTCAGGTCGTAGTCGGTAGCGGTGATGTTCCCGGCCTTGACCAGGGTGTCCAGCGCGGCGGTGTCGCTCTGGCGGTAGCCGCCGTCGACCACGGACCAGGCGCCGCGCGGCTCGACCGGCGTCCACTGCCCGGCGCCGCCGGAGAAGTCGTCGGAGAACAGGACCTGGCCGCCGGGCGTGGTCACCGCGATGTCGTCGTAGGTCGCCGCGGTGGCCCAGGTGGAGAGCCCGATCGCGCCGGTGATCGGCTTCGGCTCGATGACCTTGCCGGTGGCCCGGCTCGGCACCACCCGGTCGCCGACGTTGTTCATGAAGAGCTTCTGCATCTGGTAGCTGGTCGTGCCCCACGACTCGTCGTTGTCGAACCAGATCATGTCCGGCCGCCACTGCACGTTGTCGATGTTGGCCAGCAGCGGCGCGTACGAGGCCATCCGCACCACGTCGGCGTTGCGCTCCAGCCCGGTCATGTACGACGCCTCGGACAGCGAGTTGAACAGCTTGGTGTCCAGCGAGGCGTACTCGCCGAGGAAGACCTTCGGCCCGGCGCGGTCGTAGCCGTCGTAGCGCCGGTTGTTGCCGAGGAACCACGCCGGGCTGTTGTAGTAGTGCTCGTCGACCATGGCCACCCCGGCGGCCCGGTTCTTGGCCCACAGGTTGTCGAAGGTCGCGCCCTGGTCGTCGGGCCCGGAGTTGCCCACGACCGTGATGCCGGGATATCTCGCGGCGATGGCGTCGCGGAACTTCAGGAAGTTGGCGAAGTAGGCGTCGGGCAGGTTCTCCTCGTTGCCGACCGCCACGTGGGTCAGCCCGAACGGCGCCGGGTGACCCATCCGGGCGCGCAGGGCGCCCCACTGCGAGCTCGCCGGCCCGTTGGCGAACTCGATCAGGTCCAGGGTGTCCTGGATGTGGCGCTGCAACAGCGCCGGGTCGTCGGTCGCCCGGTTCTGCCCGCAGCCGGTGACCAGCGCGGGAACCACCGGCAGCGGCATGGCGCCGATGTCCTCGGAGAACTGGAAGTACTCGTAGTAGCCCAGGCCGTACGACTGGTGGTATCCCCAGAAGTTGGCGTTGGCGGCGCGGGTCTCGACCGGCCCGACGGTGTCCTTCCACTGGTAGGAGCGGGCCCGGGGGAAGTTCGAGGCCGCGTCGTAGCCGTAGTGGCTGCCGGTGTTGACCAGGCAGCCGCCGGGGAAGCGCACGAAGCCGGGCCGCAGCGCCGCGATCTTCTCGGCGAGATCCCGGCGCAGCCCGTGGTTCTTGTAGGTGTCGCGGGGCATCAGGGAGACCATGTCGAGGCGCAGGGTCCCGGTCCCGCCGGCCAGGACCGCGAGGCGGCCCGCGTCGGTGGTCCGGCTCGCCCGCACCGGTACGGCGTAACGGGTCCAGCCGTCGCCCCGCACGGTCAGTTCGGCGGGCGCGGCCAGTGGTTCGCCCGCGGCGTCGCGCAGGACGACGGTCACCGGCGTGCCGGCGGGGGAGTCGCTGCGTGCCCAGAGCGAGAAGTCGTAGGTGGCGCCGCGCCGCACCGCGAACCCGGTGTTCCAGCCGGAGTTGGTCACGCCGTAGCGCCCGCCGTCCGGGCTGGTCAGGGCGAGCTTGAGGTAGGTGCGGTTGCGCTCGTTGAGGCGGTCGGCGTCGTTGACCGTCGACGCGCTGCCGGTGCCGCCGGACTCGCCGCCGGGCGTCCAGGCGGTCAGCCCGCGGTAGGACGTGTTGTCCGCCGGGAGGAACTCGAACGAGCGGTTGCGGACCAGCTCGGCGTAGAGGCCGCCGTCGGCCGCGAAGTTGATGTCCTCGAAGAACACCCCGTACATGGAGCCGGCGATCGCGGGGCCGGTGGCCGCCGGGTCGACCGTGATCGTGTAGTCGGGCGCGGCGGCCGGCGCCTCGGCCAGGACCGGTGCGGCCCCGCCGGTCGCGGCGACCAGCACCACGGCGGCGACGAGTCCGAGGAGTGCGCGTGACGGGGACATCCATGTCCTCCAGATGTGAACGTTAACAACGCGCGTCGATTATCATCGATGTGTCACGCGCCGTCAATGCTCCGGTTACCCGGCCGGCCAGGCGCCCCGGGCCGCGTACACGTCGCGGAGTACCGCGGTCCGGTCGGTCATGATGCCGTCCACGCCGAGGTCGAGCAGCCGGTGCATCTCGGCCGGGTCGTCGACCGTCCACACGTGCACCTGCAGGCCCAGCCGGTGTGCCCGGCCCACGAACCTGCGGTCGACGACGGTCACCGGTCCGAACCGCGCCGGTACCTGCGCCGCGGCCGCCGACGCCGGAAGCCGCAGCCGGGTGCCGGCCACCGAGGAGACCCGCAGGCGCAGCACCTCGCGCTGGCCGAGGGACGTCGCGATCCCGGGCCCCGCCAGGGCGCGGACCCGGGCCAGCCGGGCGTCACTGAACGAGGCGAGCAGGACCCGGTCCCCGGCGCCGGCCCGGCGGACCGCCTCCACCGTCGGCCCGGCGGCGTCGTCGGCCTTGACGTCGATGTTGAAGCGGACCTGTGGCCACGCGGCGAGGACGTCGTCCAGGCGGGGCACCGCTCCGGCCCCGCCGACCCGCAGCGTGGCCAGGTCGGCCCAGCGCAGGTCGGCCACCCGGCCCGCGGTACCGGTCAGGCGCCGCAGCGACGGGTCGTGGAACACCACGGGTACGCCGTCCGCGGTCGCGTGCACGTCCGTCTCCACGTACCGGTAGCCCAGCGCGACCGCCCGGCCGAACGCCTCGGCGGTGTTCTCGTCGCCCTCGGCGGCGCCGCCGCGGTGCGCGAACGCCAGCGGGACGGGCGAGTCGAGATAGCGGAAGCGGACGCCTACAGACACGCGTCGTCCAGGTCGGCGAGCAGGGTGTCACGGCTCTCCAGCAGGTCGAACCAGGTCGTGGTCCGCGGCAGCTCGTGGGCGAAGAAGTAGCGGGCCGCGAGGCGCTTGCCGTCGTAGAAGGCGCCCTCGCGGCCGGCCGCCGCCGTCGCCTGCTCCAGCCACATCCACGCGACGACCAGGTGGCCGGCCGCGTTCAGGTACGCGGTCGAGTTGGCCAGCGCGGTCGTCGGGTCCGCGTCCGACCACAGCTTTCCGGTGACCTCGACCAGGCGCGCGCAGCCGGCCTCGAGCCGCTCCGCCATCCACCCGAGCTCGGCCGGCGCGCGTACCGCGGCCTCGCGGATCTTGCCGACCAGCAGGCTCAGGCCCGCGCCGTCGCGCATCGTCACCTTGCGGCCGAGCAGGTCGAGGCCCTGGATGCCGTCGGTGCCCTCGTGGATCGGGTTGAGCCGGTTGTCGCGGTAGAACTGCTCGACCGGGTACTCGCGGGTGTATCCGTAGCCGCCGTGCACCTGGATGGCGTGGTCGTTGGCCTTCAGGCACCACCGCGACGGCCAGGCCTTCACGATCGGCGTCAGCATGTCCAGCAGCAGCGCGGCCTCGGCGGCCTCGGCGGTGTCGCCGGTGTGCTGCTCGTCGACGAGCCTGGCGGCGTACAGGATGAGGGCCAGGCCGCCCTCGACGTAGGTCTTGGACGCCAGGAGCATCCGGCGTACGTCCGGGTGCCGGATGATCGGCACGGGCGGCGCGGCCGGGTCCTTGCCGGCCACCGGCCGGCCCTGCACCCGCTCCCGGGCGTAGGCGAGCGCGTGCAGGTAGCCGGTGTAGCCGAGGGCGACCGCGCCGGCGCCGACGCCGATTCGTGCCGCGTTCATCATCTGGAACATGTAGGCCAGGCCCCGGCCCTCCTCGCCGACCAGGAAGCCCTCGCTGTCGGTGAAGGAGAGTGCGGCGTTCGTGGTGCCGCGGAAGCCCATCTTGTGGTTCAGCCCGACCAGGTCCACGCCGTTGCGCCGCCCGGGCACGCCGTCGGGGCCGACCACGTGCTTGGGCACGATGAACAGCGACAGGCCCTTGACGCCGGGCGGCGCGCCGGCGGCGCGGGCCAGCACCAGGTGCACGATCGTCTCGCTCAGCTCGTGGTCGCCGCCGGAGATCCACATCTTGCTGCCGGTGATCCGGTAGGTGCCGTCGCCCGCGGGCACCGCGCGGGTGGTGACGTCGCTCAGCGAGGAGCCGGCCTGCGGCTCGGACAGGCACATGGTGCCGGTGAACCGGCCCTCGACCATCGGAGCGACGAACCGCGCCACGTGCTCCGGCGCCGCGTAGGTCCGCAACAGGTTCGCGTTGCCCATGGTCAGCATCGGGTACGCGGAGGTGGCGATGTTCGCGGCCTGGAACCAGGCGAAGCAGGCCCGGTGCACGACGTGCGGGAGCTGGAGCCCGCCGTCCTCGGCGTCCAGCCCGCCGGCCAGCAGACCGGACTCGTTGAACGCGGTCAGCGCCGCCTTGACCTCGGGGATCACGTGCGCCTTCCCGTCGGCGAAGCGCGGCTCTTCGGTGTCGCCGCGCTTGTTGTGCGTGGCGAACTCGCGCTCGGCGATCTGCGCGGAGACCTGGAGGAACGCGTCGAACGTCTCCCGGGAGTGCTCGGCGAAGCGTGGCCGCGCGGTCAGCGACTCGACGTCGAGCCATTCGTAGAGCAGGAACTCGAGATCACGCTGCGAGAGGATGTTGGACACCGTGGTAACCGCCGTTTCGCGTTCGGGCACGTCGCCTCACACTAACGGCGCTTTCTCCAGTCATAGGCCCGACAGGTGTCTCGTGCGGCACAGCACCGGCTCGTACCGTCACGCACAGTCGCTACGGAGGTGCACTATGTCGATCATGGCCGAAGTCAAGTTGGAGGCCGACCACGGCCTGGGTGCGGTGCGGACGATGCCGCAGTTCCGCCAGGCAGCCGAGCAGTCGGCGCTGACCGCCGCCGACCGCCAGCTCCTACTCGACCAGGCCGCCCTGCTCATCGACACCGTGTACGTGCACCTGCTGCACAAGCGCGCCATGTACGCGATCGAGCCCTCCCAGCGGCTCCGGCTGCTGCGTCACCGGCTGGCCCGGCTGACCGACGCGCAGTTCCACGCCGAGCTGCTGCGGATCTTCATCGAGCTGCGCGACCTGCACACCAACTACGTGCTGCCGCGGCCGTACCAGGGCCCGTTCGCCTTCCTCGGCGTGCTGCTCGAACAGTTCTGGCGCGACGGCAAGCCGGGATTCCTGGTGTCCAAGACGTTCCCACACCTCACCGGCGACCCGCAGCTGGTGGACGGCGCCGAGATCACGCACTGGAACGGCGCGCCGATCGCGCTCGCGGTGGCCCGCAACGCCGACCGCGAGGCCGGCAGCAACGCCGACGCCCGGCTCGCCCGCGGGTGCGAGAGCATGTCGCTGCGCACGCTGGCGCTCTCCGCGGTGCCGGACGAGGACTGGGTCGACCTGCGCTACCTGGTCGACGGCACCGCGCACGAGACCCGGCTGCACTGGCGGGTCTTCGACACCAGCGCCGACCTCAACGGGCCGCTGCCCGACGCCGGCCCGTTCGCCGGCCTGACCGTGCCGTCGGCGCACCTGGTCGGGCTCGACCTGCGCACCGAGGTGGTCCGGCAGGCGAAGAAGCAGCTCTTCGTGCCGGCCGCCGTGGACGAGGAGCGCCGGGTCGCCGAGCAGGCCGGCGACGTGCCGGAGCCGACCGCCGAGCAGCTCGCCGCGGGCGAGATCCCGACGACCCGCCCGGACGAGCTGCGGGCCCGGGTCGTCACCACGCCCGCCGGCACCTTCGGGCACCTGCGGATCTTCACGTTCCACATGCGGGACCAGGGCATCGAGGCGTTCCTGAACGAGGTGATCCGGCTGCTGGACGCCCTGCCGAAGAACGGCCTGATCCTGGACGTGCGCGGCAACGGCGGCGGCTACGTGGTGGCCGCGGAGTTCCTGCTCCAGTTCCTCACCCCGCGCCGGATCCAGCCCGAGCCGATGCAGCTGATCAGCACCGACGCGACCCGCCAGCTCTGCGCGAGCGTCGACGACCTCGCCGACTGGCGCGCCTCGGTCGACCAGGCCATCGAGACCGGCGCGCAGTACTCCAGCGCGGTGCCGCTGTACCCGGCCGACGTGGTGAACAGCGTCGGGCAGGTCTACCACGGCCCGGTGGTGCTGATCACCGACGCGCTCTGCTACAGCGCGACGGACATCTTCTCCGCCGGCTTCCAGGACCACGAGATCGGCACGGTGCTCGGCATCGACGAGGCAACCGGCGCCGGCGGCGCGAACGTGTGGACCCAGCAGAACCTCGTGGACGGCTGGCGGAACGGCCCGTTCCGGCGGCTGCCCGCGAGCGCGCAGTTCCGGGTGGCGCTGCGGCGCTGCCTGCGCGTCGGCAGGCGCGCGGGCGAGCCGGTGGAGGACCTCGGGGTACGCCCGGACGAGCTGCACCGGATGACCCGCCGGGACCTGCTGGAGGGCAACGCCGACCTGCTGGCGAAGGCGGGCACGATCCTGGCCGCCGGCACGCCGCGGCGCCTCGACGCGGACGCGGGGCCGCGCACCCCGGCCGGCGTGGCGCTCTCGCTGACCACCGAGGCGCTGACCAGCGTCGACGTGTACGTGAACCAGCGGCCGGTGAAGTCGGTCCCGCTCACCGACGCCAAGCCGACGCTCCAGGTGCCGCTGCCCGCCGACGGCCCGGCGGTGATCCGGCTGGAGGGCTTCGACGGCGACACCCTGGTCGCGGCCCGCACGCTGGAGGTGAGCGCCTGACCGCTCAGGTGCGCACGGCGTCGTGCCGGGGCAGTACGGTCAGCACCCGGGTGATGTGGTCGCGGAACTCCGCCATGTAGGTGGCGAGGAAGGTCTTGGTGGACTCGTCCGCGACCCGGCCGCCGCCGGGGAAGGTCTCCGGCGTGAACTTGATGTACGCCTCCGGCGAGGTCATCTGCCGGGCGTTGCAGAAGCTCAGCACGGCGCGCAGGCTCTGCTGCGCGAGCGCGGTGCCGATCGCCCCGATGGAGGCGCCGATGACGGCCGTTGGCACGTGGTCGAAGGAGTTCTGGCCCCACGGCCGGGAGGCCCAGTCGATCGCGTTCTTCAGGGCACCCGGTATGGAGCGGTTGTACTCCGGGGTGACGAAGAGGATCGCCTGCGACCGCTGGATCGCCTCCTTGAGGGCGACGGCCTCGGGCGGGTACGCCGCGTCGTGGTCCGGGCTGTAGAGCGGCAGCTCGCGGATCGGGATCTCGGTGAACTCGAGGTCGTCCGGGGCGAGCGCGATCAGGGCCTTCGACAGCTCGCGGTTGATCGACGTCGACGAGAGGCTACCGACGAAGTAGCCGACCTTGAAGGTGGTCATCGTGCCATCCTCGCGCTCCGGGCACCCGCGCGCAGGCGAACCGCGGTATCCCGGGGTCAGGCCGGCGGGTGCGCGCTGAGCCACGCCGCCGCCCGGCGCGCGGACGCCCGGGACAGCCAGGCGTCCTGGATCACCTCGGCCAGTTCACCGTGGCTGAGCTCGCCGACGCGGGCGGCCCGCAGCAGAACGGACAGGTGGCCGTTGAAGTGCGCGGTGGTGAAGAACGGCGACGACCGGTCCTGTACCAGGGCCTGCTTGTCGGCGTCCGACGGCACCCAGAAGACGATGACGTCCGGGTAGCGCTCCCCGGTGGCGGGGTCGACCGCGTCCGGCCGCGGGTTGCGGAAGAAGACGAACGACTTTCGGCCCACCTGGTAGACCGGGTTGTCGCCGGAGCCGTACTCGACGGTGACGTGCGGCATGGCCGAGGCCAGCTCGTGCACGTCCTCGACCCGGGCCGGCCGGCTCGCGTCGTCGCTCATCGCGGGCCGAGGATCTCGTCCAGCCAGGCGTTGCGGAAGGTGCCGCCCGGGTCGTACCCGGCGACCAGCGCCCGGAAGTCGTCGAAGCGTTCGTAGCGGGACCGCAGGGTGGCCGGGTCCAGGGTGAAGACCTTGCCCCAGTGCGGCCGGGCCGAGAGCGGCGCGAGCCGCTCCTCCAGCGCCGAGACGGCCGGTAGGACCGCGGCCGTGTCGGCGATCCAGGTGAAGTGCAGGCCAAGGCTGTCGCGGTGGTAGTTCATGCTCAGCCACAGGTCGTCCGCCGCCACCGTGCGGATCTCGTTGACCTGAAGGACCGGCGCGACCGTCTCCCGCACCGAGGCGACCGCGTCGATGGCCTCCAGTGCCCGCTCGCGCGGGACCATCCACTCCGACTGGAGCTCCGCGCCCGTGCTCGGGCTGAACTCCATCCGGAAGTGCGGCAGCCGGGCGTGCCACGGGCCGGGCACGCCGAACTGCTCGGTGCTGTTGCCCGCCGGCACGCCCGGCACCGGGTGGCGCGGGCCGTCGGCGGGCCGCGCGCCGAACCACGGGCCGTCCGGCACCGGCTCGGTGTGCTTGAGCCAGGCGTGGTTGATGTCCGGCCCCGCCCAGTCGGTGAACAGGCTGACGCTGTAGCCGGCGCCGAGGATCTCCGGCAGGTCCGTCTCCAGGCTGGCGCGGGGCAGGTCGTCGTAGACGTACTGGCGGACCTCGAACGCCGGGACCACGTCGAGGGTCAGCTCCGTGACCACTCCCAGGGCACCGAGGCCGACCACGGCGCCGTCGAAGCCCTCGTCGCCGCGGCGCAGCGGCACCAGCTCGCCGTCGCCGCGGATCAGCTCGAGGGCCGCGACGGCGGTGGCCAGGTTGCCGTGGCGCACGCCAGAGCCGTGCGTGGCGGTGGCGACCGCCCCGGCGACCGAGATGTGCGGCAGCGACGCCATGTTGTGCAGCGCCAGGCCCTCGGCGTGCAGCCGCACGGCGAGCTCGCCGTAGCGGATGCCGCCGTCGACCCGGACGCTGCGGCGGTCCGCCGCGATCTCCACGACCCGCGGCAGGCCGTCGAGGCTGACCAGGTCGCCGGTCGTGTCGGCCATCCGGTTGAAGGAGTGGCCGCTGCCCAGGACCCGTAGCGGCCCTCCGGCGGCGACCAGTTCCTGAAGCCGGGGCACCGTCAGATCCCGGTGCACCCGGCTCGCGCCGAACGTGATGTTGCCCGCCCAGTTGCGCACCACTTCTGCCACCGCACCAGCGTAAGCGGTGCGGGGGTCAGGAGCCGGCGTGCGCCGGGGCCGAGTCCGTCGCCGGGCGCTGCCAGCGGGTGGCGGGCTGCTGCTTGCGGCCGCTGACCGGCCGGGGAGCGGCCGCGGCGATCTTGGCGGCGCCGCGGTTGGGCAGCGAGAGCCGGAAGACCTTGGCCCAGGCCGAGCCGACCTGCTTCGGCATCGGGCCGCTGACGTAGTTGAGGCCGTAGCGGTCGAACAGGTCGCGGATCTTCGGCGCGATCTCCTGGTAGCGGTTGCTCGGCAGGTCCGGGAAGAGGTGGTGCTCGATCTGGTACGACAGGTTGCCGGTCATGATGTGCATGAGGCGGTTGCCGTCGATGTTGGCCGAGCCGAGCATCTGCCGCAGGTACCACTCGCCGCGGGTCTCGCCCTCGATCGAGTTGCGCTCGAACGTCTCGACGCCGTTGGGGAAGTGGCCGCACATGATCACCGAGTGGGTCCAGAGGTTGCGGACCAGGTTGGCGACGGCGTTGGCGGCGAGGGTGTGCAGGAAGGAGCCGGTCGCGGCCGACAGCGCCGGGTGCACGACGTAGTCCTTCAGCATCTGCTTGCCGATCTTGCGGCGGACCTGCTTGAGCCGGGCCCTGAACTCCGGCGACCGGCGCCGCTTCTTGCTCTTGAGGTTGCGGCCCAGCTCCAGGTCGTACGCGGCGATGCCGTACTCGAAGAAGCAGGCGTTGACGAAGTTCCACAGTGGCTGTCCCAGGTAGACCGGGTGCCAGGGCTGCTGCTCGTCGACGCGCATGATGCCGTAGCCGAGGTCGTTGTCCTTGCCGACCACGTTGGTGTAGGTGTGGTGCAGCTCGTTGTGCGAGTGCTTCCACTGCTCGGCCGGCGACGCGTTGTCCCACTCCCAGGTGGTCGAGTGGATCTTCGGGTCGCGCATCCAGTCCCACTGGCCGTGCATGACGTTGTGCCCGATCTCCATGTTCTCGAGGATCTTGGCGACCGACAGGCCCGCCGTGCCGATCAGCCAGGCCGGCGGGAACAGCGAGAAGAGCAGGACCGCGCGGCTGCCCAGCTCGAGGCGCCGCTGCACGCTGATCACGCGACGGATGTACGCGGCGTCGCGCTCACCGCGGCTCGCCACGATCTCGTCCCGGATGGCGTCGAGCTCGCGACCGATGGCCTCGATGTCGTCGGCGGACAGGTGCGCGATCGGGTTGACGCTCTTGCGCTGCAACGTGGTCACGGGGGGTCCTCGGTTTTCTTCGGGTGCGGGAAGCGGGGGGAGTCTCAGACGTCGAGGTGGCAGGGGCCGGCCGCGGCCGAGACGCAGGTCTGCACCTTGACGTTGTCGCCCTCGACGGCGGTGGTGATCGAGCCGTCGCGCAGGTCGCGGACGGCGCCCTCGGTCATCGGCAGCACGCAGCTGAAGCAGATGCCCATCCGGCAGCCGGACGGCATCAGCACGCCGGCCGCCTCGCCCGCCTCCAGGATCGGCACGTCGCCGGCGGCCTGCACCACGGTCCCGGACCGGCCGAAGGTGACCTTGCCGCCGTCGCCGGCCGCGATCACGGTCGGC
This sequence comes from Amorphoplanes digitatis, assembly GCF_014205335.1. Classification (NCBI taxonomy): domain Bacteria; kingdom Bacillati; phylum Actinomycetota; class Actinomycetes; order Micromonosporales; family Micromonosporaceae; genus Actinoplanes; species Actinoplanes digitatis. The sequence goes on from NZ_JACHNH010000001.1 coordinate 3,550,677, forward strand.
CGGAAGCGCTCGACGTGCAGCAGCTCCTCGGCGCCCGCGCGGGCCCAGTGCGCGCCGAGGTCGTCGAGCATCTCGTTCGGCCCGCAGGCCCAGGTGTGCCGCTCGAACAGGTCGGGAACGAGCTCGGCCAGCTCCGCCGGGGTGATCCGGCCGCCGGTGCGAGTGTGCCGCTCGATCAGCCGGATGCGGCCGTCGGCGGCCAGGGTGCGCAGCTCGTCGCCGAAGACGACGGCGTCGCGCTCCGGCGCCGAGTGGACGACGACCACGTCGCTCAGCTCGTGCAGGGCGCTGCGCAGCATGCCCATGACCGGGGTGATGCCGCTGCCGGCGGTCACGAACAGCACCCGGCCGGGGCGGGTGGCCGGCAGCGTGAAGTCGCCGGCCGGGTGGTCCAGGTGCACGATCATCCCGGCCCGGGCGTTGCGGATCAGGTGGTTGCTGACCGCGCCGTCCCGGACGGCGTTGACGGTCACCGACAGCCCGCCGGGCGCGCAGGTGACGGAGTACGCGCGCCACAGCCGCACGCCGTCGACGTCGACGCCGATCCGCACGTACTGGCCGGGCTCGTGCGGCCGCCAGCCGCGGCCGGGGCGCAGCACCAGGGTCACGCTGTCGCGGGTCTCGGGCCGGACGGCCACGATCCGCGCGCGCAGCACCCGGGCGTTGCGCAGCGGCGCGACCACGTCGAGGTAGTCGGTCGGCACCAGGGGCGTCGTCAGCAGTTCGACGACGCGCCACGCGCCGGATCGCAGTGTCTGGTTCACGGCCATGCCACAAGGGTGCGGGGTTTCCGGGGTAATCGCCTGACCTGATCTACGTGAATCGGGTCCGCGTTATTGTTCGCAGCGAACAAGTGGAGGCCAGCGTGAGCGATGATCAATACTTCCGGCTGTCCGCTGAAGCGGTCACACCTCTCAGACACGCCCTGCCCGCCGTCGCCGCCCAGACGGTCGAGGCGATCACCCAGGGTGTGCCCGCGTACGCGGAGGCGTTCAGCGGGACACTCGGCCCGCGGATCGAGAAGGCGGTCCAGGCGGCACTCGGCACGTTCCTGAACCTGGTGTCCCGGCCGGCCCGCGCGGCGCAGGGCTCGCCGCTGACCCCGGCGCTGGAGGCCGCGTACGCGCTCGGCCGGGGCGAGGCGCGCAACGGGCGCAGCCTGGACGCCCTGCTCGCGGCGTACCGGCTCGGCGCCCGGGTGGCCTGGCGGGAGCTGGCCGCGATCAGCGTCCGGGGCGGCGAGGACTCCGTGACGATCGCGCACTTCGCCGAGCTGGTCTTCGCCTACATCGACGAGCTGTCGGCGGCGAGCGTCGCCGGGCACGCCGACGAGCTGGCCACCTCCGGCCGGGCCCGCCGCCGGCACCTGGAGCTGCTCGCGCAGGCGCTGCTGGCCGGCGAGTCCGAGCACCTGGCCATCGCGGCCGCCGATCGCGCCGAATGGGCGCCGCCGCAGACCCTGACCGCGGTGCTGGTGCCCGAGCCCGCCGCGCGCGCGGCCCTGGAACTGCTCGACGCCCGCACCCTCCAGGCGGCCGAGGGCGGCCCGGAGGAGACGTCCGTGCTGCTCGTGCCGGACGCGCACGGCGTGTCCCGGGCACACCTGATGCGGCTGCTGGCGGGCCGCGGCGCGGTCGTCGGACCGTCGCGGCCGTGGCTGCGGGTCCGGGAGTCGCTCGCCCGCGCCGTGCGCACCGCCCGGTTCGCGCCCGGCGACGGGGCGGCGGCGGTGGACACCGAGGATCACCTGGTCTCGCTGGTGCTCAACGCCGACCCACAGGCCCTCGCCGACCTGCGGGAGAAGGCCCTGGCCCCGCTCGCCGGTGAGCGCGCGCCGACGGCCGCCAAGCTCGCCGAGACGCTGCGCGGCTGGCTGCTGCACCACGGGCGCCGCGACGAGGTGGCGGCGGCGCTCTTCGTGCACCCGCAGACCGTGCGCTACCGCATGACCCGGGTGCGCGAGCTGTACGGCGACCGCCTCCGCGACCCGCAGTGGCTGCTGCTGCTCACCGTCGCCCTGGCGTAGCGGGAGTGTCGCATCTCATCGATGCTCTTGACTACCGCGGTGGTGCGCGACAAACGTCGCGATGATGAGGCTGACCCGCCGTACCCTGCTCGGTGCCGCCGCTGCCGCCGGCGGAGGCACCCTCGTCGCCGGTGCCGCCCCCGCGCGGGCCGCGCCCCGCCGGACCGTGAGGCCGCCGATGCTGCGCCCCGGCGACCGGGTGCGCGTGATCGCCCCGGCCTACCCGCCGGACACCCGCCTCGCCCGCGGGATCGAGATCCTGTCGAGCTTCGGCCTCGTCGTCGAGGTCGGTGCCCACGTCAACGACAGGTACGGCTACCTGGCCGGCACCGACGAGGACCGGCTGGCGGACCTCAACGCGGCCTTCGCCGACCCGGGCGTCCGCGGCGTCTTCGCCGCCCGCGGCGGATACGGCACCCAGCGCGTCGTCGACCGGCTGGACCTCTCCGCCGTGCGCCGCGACCCGCGGGTCTTCGTGGGCTTCAGCGACCTCACCTCGCTGATGGGCCGCCTCTGGCAGGGCGCGCGGCTGGTGACCTTCTACGGCCCGATGGTGAACTGGACGGACTCCCGCACCGGCCCGGTGGAGATCGAGTCGCTGCGCAAGGCGATCATGACCACCGAGCCCGTCGTGCTGACCCGCGACCCCGCCGAGCCGAGCGCCGCGGTGCTGGTGCCCGGCACGGCGACCGGGCGGCTGCTCGGCGGCAACCTGACGATGCTCCAGACCGCCATCGGCACCCGCGACCTGCCCGACCTCGATGGCGCGATCCTGCTCTTCGAGGACGTGGACGAGGCGGCGTACAGCTACGACCGGATGCTCACCCAGCTGCGGCGCGCGGGCGCGCTGGACGGGATCGCCGGCATCGCGATCGGCCAGTTCACCAGCGCGGCGAACTCCGGCACGTGGAACGCGGCCACCGCGGTGCAGGACCGGGTCGGCGACCTGGGCGTGCCGGTGCTCGGCGGGCTGCGCGTCGGCCACGGCAACGGCCAGCTCACCGTGCCGCTCGGCACGAGAGCCACGATCGACACGGCGGCGGGCACCCTGACCGTCGCGCCCGGCGTGCTAGAACCTGGCACATGATCTCCTTCCACCCGTCGGCCGGATCAGCCGACGCCGAGTTCGTCGCCACGGTCACCGACCTGGTCAACGTCGTCTACGCGGCCGCCGAGGAGGGCATCTGGATCGAGGGCACCGAGCGGACGTCGCCGGCCGAGGTCGCCTCGATCATCGCGGCCGGCGAGCTGCTGGTGGCCCGCTCGGGCGACGGCCTGGCGGGGGTGGCGCGCCTGCGGCGCCTGCCGACCGGCGAGGGCGAGCTCGGCATGCTCGTCGCTCACCCCGAGCGGCGCGGCGCCGGCATCGGACGGGACCTCATCGGGTACGCCGAGAGCTGGGCCCGCGCGCAGGGCATCGTGACCATGCGGATGGAGCTGCTGGTCCCGCAGTCCTGGACTCACCCGGTGAAGCGGTTCCTGTACGACTGGTACACCCGGATCGGCTACCGGGTGGTCGGCAAGGGCGACCTCGCCGAGCAGTACCCGCGGCTGGTGCCGCGCCTGGCGACGCCCTGCGACTTCCTGGTGTTCCACAAGGACCTGGTCAGCTGAGCTCGCGGTCGCCGAGGCGGACCGTCACCACCCCGCCGATGATCAGGACGCCGCCGGCGAGCTGGGTCAGGCCGGGCAGCTGGGAGACCAGCAGCCAGGCGAACAGAACCGCGGCGACCACCTCGAGCAGGGCGACGAACGACGCCACCCGGGAGCCCAGCCGGCGGCTGGCGGCGATGCCGGTCGCGTAGGGCATTGCCGCGGTGACCAGGCCGAGCAGGGCCATCGGCACCCACCAGGGCGGGCTGCCGAACGAGTACTCCGCGGCGGCGGTGGAGGCGTGCATCGGCAGCAGGCCGGTCGCGGCGAAGGCGAGCAGCACGAGCGTGCCGACCGTGAGCCCGGTGCCGGCCAGGGCCAGCGGCGGCAGGCCGCTGTCGGTGTCGGCCGAGATCAGGAAGTACGCCGTCGCGCCGATCATCGCGCCCAGCGCCCAGGCGACGCCCGACCAGGCCAGATCGGCGCCGGAGGCCAGGTCGAGCACGAGCACCAGGCCCGCCGCGGCGACGACGGCACCGACAACGGTCAGCGGGCTGGGCCGCTGCCCGCGCCGCAGCCAGAGCCAGCCGACCACGGCGGCCGGCGCCGTGTACTCGATGAGCAGGGCGGGCGCGACGTCCATGGTGGCGACCGCGGAGAAGTAGCAGAACTGGGCGCCCGCGACGGCGAGCGTGCCGTACATCAGGACCTGCCCGGCCTGGCGCCGCAGCAGATGCCACCGGCCGCGCAGCGCGGCGAGGGTGAAGGGCGCCAGCGCGAGCGCGGCGATCGCCATCCGGCCGAGCACGATCGCGCCGGGGCTCCAGCCGGTGCCGAGCAGCCCGGTGGCCAGCGGCCCGGACAGGCCGAAACCGGTCGCGGAGACGATGGCGAGCAGCACCCCGCCGCCGATGCCGGGCGCGGCCGGGAGGACGGGCCTGTCATTGGCTAACTGGGTCATAGGTGGTGACGCTAGGGAGACCGTCGTAAGGTGTCAAGGTGGTTATCGCCCATGACACAGAGGCCGCGCTCCAGGCGGCCGTCGAGCTGGTCAACAGCGGCGCGGAACCGGACACCCTGACCTCGACGGCGTGGGTCGACGCCTGGTACGCCAAGCACCGCTACACCGGCCACCGCGCCCGCGACGCGGCGGAGCTGGCCGAGCTGCGGGCCGCCCGCCCGGAGCTGCGCGCGCTGCTCACCGCGGACCGCGACGCCGCCGCCGAGATGATCAATCGGATGCTGGCGCGGGCCGGTGCCGTGCCCCAGCTGATCCGGCACGACGGCATCGACTGGCACATCCACGCCGTGGCGGCCGGCGAACCCCTGGTGCGGCGCGTCATGGTGGAGACGGCGATGGCCATGGCCGACCTGGTACGCGCCGACGAGACGTCCCGCCTGTCGGTCTGCGCCGGCGAGAACTGCGACGGCATCGTGCTCGACCTGACCCGCAACCGCTCCCGCCGCTTCTGCGGCACCGCCTGCGCCAACCGGGTCGCGGTCGCCGCCTACCGCGCCCGCGCCAGAGCCGCCAGACCCTGACGCCGGTCACCCCGGCCCCAGGGTGTCCTGCCGTCAACCCCAGGGTGCTGCCCGGATCTCAGGGGCGTCCGGAATCCCTAACGTGATTCGGGTCCAGCGGCTCCCTCGGCGGGTGAGCGGGGCCAGGATCGCAGGGGAGGCGCGATCATGACGATCGACCAGTACGACGGCACCCGGGAGACCGTTCGCGACGCGCAGTCGGGCGACACGCACGCGGCGGACATGTTCGTGCGGCAGTTCGAGCGGCTGGTCTGGTGGACCGTGCGGTCCTTCCGGCTACCGGACGCCGACGCCGAGGACGTCGTGCAGAACACCTGGCTGCGGGTGTTCGAGCATCTCGGCGAGGTGCGGGAGCCGGACCGGATCGGGTCGTGGGTGGCGACGATCGCCCGGCGGGAGTGCCTCAAGCACATGCGGACCGGGCGGCGGGAGGTGCCGGGCCTGGAGTTGCGGGCCGAGCAGCTCGACGACGAACGGGCGCCGCACCCGGAGCGCGTCGCCGTCGACGCTCAGATGATCGACCTGCTGTGGCAGCACGTGAACTCGCTGCCGGGGCCGGCCCGGGAGATGGTGGTGGCGCTGAGCGGCAAGGACGCGCCCGCGTACGCCGATTTCGCCCGCCGCAAGGGCATCCCGATCGGTAGCATCGGGCCGACCCGGATGCGCTCGCTGCGCAAGCTGCGGGTCTCGCTCGAGGGCCACGGCCTCGGGGCGCACGCGTGGCACTAGCAGCCGGCCCGTCAGGCCTTGGCGGCGCCCGCGATGCCGGCGAGGTCGGTGCGGGACCGGATGTTCGTCTTGCGGTAGATGTTGCTCAGGTGGTACTCGATGGTCTTCTGGCTGAGGAACAGGGTCGCCGCCGCCTCGTGGTTGGTGGCACCCCTGGCCACCACGAGCGCCACCTGCAACTCCTGCGGGGTGAGCCGGGGCAGCGCGTCCGCGGAGCGGCGGACCGTGGTGCCGGTGGCGCTGAGCTCGGAGCGGGCCCGCTCGGCCCAGGGCTGCGCGCCGAGCCGGGTGAAGGTCTCCAGGGCGTCGTGCAGGTGCTTACGGGCCTGTGCCCGCTGCCGCTGCCGGCGCAGCCGCTCGCCGTACGAGAGCTCGGTGCGGGCCCGCTCGAACGGCATCAGCGCGCAGCCCAGCGACTCCAGGGCGGTCTTGAACGCCGCGGCCATCTCCTCCGGCGGGGCAAGCAGCGCCCGGCACCGGGCCGCGGCCGCGTCGGCCCACATGCCGCCCGGGCGGGCCTGCTGCGCGTCGAGCAGCTCCCGCGCGGCGTCCGGCCGGCCGTCGCGGATGTACGCCTCCACGAGGTCGAAGACCCACGGCACCACGGCGGGGTCCCGGATGTGCGCGGCGACGGGCAGCGCGCGCACGGCCTCGAGGTGGGTGATCGCCTCGCCCGCCTCGCCCTGGCTCAGTGCCAGCAGGCCCAGCTCGTGACCGGTGTAGAGGGCCATGCAGTCGACGCCGAGGCGCTCGGCCACCGCGATGGTCCGCTCGACCCGGCGGCGGCAGTCGTCGGCGCGGCCCTGGACCGCGTCGAGGCGGCCGTTGAAGAACAGCCCGTAGAGGTCCGCCTGGCGGGTCTCGCTCGCCAGGCGCAGGCTCTCCGCGGCGCTGGCCCGGGCGTCGTGCCAGTCGCCGACCCGGAAGTGCAGCTCCGAGGAGATGCCGAGGGCCTGCGGCAGCACGCCGAGCGCGCCGGCGGACCGTGCGGCGGCGATGACCCGGTCGAGCAGCTCGCCGGCGGCGTCGAAACCCTCCAGCCAGATCCAGGTGAGCGCGGCGTGGCAGAGGTCCTGTGCGCGTACCAGGGGATCGGCCCGCATCAGGTCGGGATGGCAGCGTCGCAGCAGCGCGTCCGCCGCGCCGCGCTCGCCCGCCAGGGTGAGGCCGCCGGCCAGGGCGACCGCCGCGACAAGCTGGGGCGGGCCGCCGGCCCGCGCGGCCAGCTCGTGGCCGCGGCGGACCACGGCCTGGAGCTGCTCGATGTCGCCGACCATGAAGTACGGGATGCAGGCGTCGGTGTACATCAGCGCGGCCCGGCCGGGGTCGGCCTCCTCGACCGCCTCCGCGCTGGCGACCAGGAACTCCAGTACGCCGTCGGGGCGCTCGCGCCACATCCGGACGTAGGCGCTCATGTGCTGGATCAGGGCGCGCCGGCTCGGCTCGGTGGTCAGCGGCAGCGCCTCGTCGAGCAGCGGAAGCACCTGGTCGTTGCGCCCGGCGAGCTGCCAGCAGCGCGCCGCGCGCAGCAGCCGGCGTGCCCGGTCCGGCCCGCGGCTGAGCCGGGCGGCCTGCCCGAACGCGCGGGCCGCCCCCACATACCCGGCGCGGCTGCTGGCCCGCAGCGCCGCCTCCTGCAGCAACGTTGCCACGTCTTCATCGGGGGAGAGCGTTGCGGCGGCGAGGTGCCAGGCGCGCGCGTCGGCGGCCGCGTCGCCGGGTATGTCGGCGAGCACGGCCGCCAGCGCGTTGTGTGCGGCGCAGCGATCGTCCATTGTGGCGGCGTGGTAGACGACCGAGCGCAGCAGCGGGTGCCGGAACTCGGTGCGCCGGTCGTCGATGGTGATCAGGTCCTGGGTCTCGGCGGGCGCGAAGTCGCGCAGGTGCAGACCGGACGCCTCCGCGGCGAGCAGCAGGATGCCGGTGTCGCCGCCGACCGCGGCCGCGGCCAGCACCAGGGCGCGGCGGGTGTCGCCGGGGAGCTCGGCGAGCCGGGACTGGAGCGCGCGCTCGATCCGCGAGCCCGGCGGCACGTACGGCGCGGCCACGCCGGCGTCCTGGTGGTCCGGCCGCTCGCGGCTCAGCTCGATGACGCCGAGCGGGTTGCCGGCGGTCGCGGCGTGCAGCCGCGCGGCGGCGCCGGGCGGCGCTGCGGGCAGGGTGGACCGGCACAGCTCGTCCACGTCGTCGACCGAGAGGCCGGCCAGCGCCACATGCGACGCGCGCAGGTCGGCGGCGTCGGCCGGGTTGCGCGTCGCGACCAGCAGGGCGATGCCGTCGGCGTGCAGGCGGCGGCCCGCGAAGAGCACCGCCTCGCGGGAGGAGGCGTCCAGCCACTGGAGATCGTCCACGACGATCAGCAGCGGGGAGGTCTCAGCGGCGGCCGCCAGGATGCCGACGGTGGCGGCGCACACGGTGAACCGGTCGCCGGCCACCGGCGGACCGAGGGCCAGCGCGCTGCGCAGCGCGGCGGCCTGCGGGCCGGGCAGCCCGTCCAGGCCGTCGAGGACCGGGCGCAGCAGGTCGGCCAGGCCGGCGAACGGTATCTCCGACTCGTCCTCGTAGCCGCGCGCGGTCAGCACCCGCATGCCGGCGGCCTGCTCGATCGCGTAGCCGATCAGGGTGGTCTTGCCGATGCCCGGCTCGCCGGTGATCACCAGCGCGTCGCTGCGACCGCCCCGCGCACCTGTCAGAAGAGCGTCGATCAATGCACGTTCGGCGGTCCGTCCGAGCATCATCGGCCGAGTGTATTCCCGTGCCCGGGAGCGCGAGGCTACCGCACAGAATCGGCGCAGCTGATCTTTCCCGAAGGGTCATGATCATGATCGAGACAACCGGTACCCCGCCCGTCGGCCAGCCGCGGGACGGCTCCTATCTGGCCCCGGTCGGCGGCCGCGGCACTCCGCTGACCGTTCTCAGCCCGATGCCGCGCCGGTGGACCTGGCTGCTGCGCGGCCTGCTCTTCGTGCGGCACCTGATGGGCGCGCCGAAGGACCTCAGGCAGCTGTCGTTCATCCACTTCGCGCACTGGTCGGTGATCTCCCGGTTCCCGGGCCAGCGGCGCCGCTCCCGGTACGCGTACCTGTTGTTCCGCAGCGACTTCAACGGCGCCTGGAGCAAGTACATCGACGCGTTCTCGATCCGGATCCCGAAGCGGATGGCGCTGATCTGGGGCTGGTCGTTCGGGTTCCCCGGCGCGCTGCCGCCGGAGCCGTTCCGCCGCTACATCGCCGCCAACGACCTGCCGGTCGACCACTACTACTCCGCGTACCCGGATGCCGGCGTCACCGAGATCGCCGCCGCGCTGCGGGTCCGCGACGCGTTCGAACGCCACGTCGGCGACACCGCGCCGGAGGCGTTTCCGGAGGCGTGGCGCCGGTTCCTCGACGAGGTCCAGGAGGACCTGTACAGCTGGGAGGCCGGATCATGAGCATCGGACACCGGACCCGCACCCGGTCGGTCACCGTGTTCGCCCGCATCGCCGACGGCCGCGCCTCGGAGGTGCGCGAGCGGCTGCGGGCGTACGAGAAGGACAGTCCCTTCGCCCGGCTGCCGGGTGTCCACTTCGCCCGGCTGATCGTGATCGAACACGCGGTGCGCCAGGAGCGGCCGGCCCGGCTGAGCCGGCGTGCGCGGCTGCTCGACCTGGTCGCGCACTTCGGGCGGGGGCCGCGCCCGGACGACCTGCCACATCCGTACCTGATGATGACCGCGACGGTCGACGGCGACCCGGCGGAGTTCTTCCGGCGGCTGCGCGACCTCGGCCCGGACGCCGACGCGGTCTGGGGCGACTGCACCGGCTACCCCGGGCACGGCGAGGAGGAGCCGTTCACCGACTTCTTCCGGCGCCGCGCCCTGCGGGCGAACTACACGTTCGCCGGCGCGCCCGACGGGACCGTCACGGAGATCCGCGACGCGGTCCTGCTCCGCCGCCAGCTCGCCGCCTTCGCCGCCACCGCCTCCGACGTCTCCGACGACGCCCTGCTGCGCCGCTTCCGCACGGCGACCCCGCCGCCCGCGACGCGGGCGGCCACCGAGGCGCCGCCGCCCGGGCTCGACCCCGCCGAGGTGCAGGGCCTGGTGCTGCGCGGCTACGGCGACCACGCCGTCGCGGCCCATCTCCACCTGCGGATCACCTCCGGGCCGCTCGCGCGGCGCTGGCTCGGCGCGGTGGCGTCCGAGGTCACGTCGGCCGCGGACCTGCCCGACCGGCCGGGCCGGGCACTGCACGTCGGCATCAGCCACTCCGGACTGGCCCGGCTCGGCGTGCCGGAGGCGGAGCTCGCCGGGCTGCCCGAGGAGTTCCGCGAGGGCATGTACGCCCGGGAGGACAGGCTGTCGCCGGGGCGCGGCACCGGGCCGTGGCGTGGGCCGTTCGACGGCGCCGGCGCGGTCGACGTGGTCCTGCTGCTCTCCGCGACCGGCGACGCCGAGCTGGAACCGTTGCTGAGCCGGCTGCGGCGCGACGCCACCGACGGCGGCGGCGTGCGCGTCGTCGGCGAGCAGCGCGGCCGGCGGATGCCCGGACCGGGCCGCACCTTCATCGAGCACTTCGGATTCGCCGACGGGCTGTCCCAGCCGCGGATCGCGGGCTACGGCCGTGACGGCTCCGGCGAGGTGCTGCCGCCCGGCGAGTTCGTGCTCGGCCTGCCCGATGTGGACGGCGACATCGCCGGCCGCGACCTGCCGGCCGCGCTCACCCGCAACGGCAGCTTCCTGGTGTACCGCAAGCTCGAGCAGGACGTGCCCGCGTTCCGGGCGATGACCGAGGCCGCCGCCGGTCCGTTCGCCGACGGCGCGGACGGCGTCGCCGCCGGGCTGGTCGGCCGCCGTCGCGACGGCGCGATGCTCTCGCCGTGCCCCGCCGGCTCGCACGTGCGGCGGGCCAACCCCCGCGACTCGCTGCCCGGCGGGCGGGAGCTCACCCGCCGGCACCTGATGCTGCGCCGCGGCATCCCGTACGGGCCCTACCTGCCGCCGGGCGCGAGCGACGACGGACAGGAGCGCGGGCTGCTCTTCCTCGCCCTCGTCGGCGACCTCGGCCGGCAGTTCGAGTTCGCGCAGACCGAGTGGCTCTCCGACGGCAACGTCTTCGGGCGCGGCGCCGAGCAGGACGTCTTCACCACGGCCGGCGGGCCCGGCGCCCGGATCCTGCTGACGGGGTCGCCGCCGGCGTACGTGAACGTGCCCGGGCCGCTGGTGACGTGCCGCGGCGGCGAGTACTTCCTGCTGCCGGGGCTCGAGGCGCTGCGCGCACTCAGCGCGGAGCTCAGTGCGGAGCCCGGGGCCCGCTGCTCTCCCTGATCACCAGCGCGGTCGCCAGTTCGATCCGATGGCTGTCCAGCCGCTCGCCGTTGATCACCCGCAGCAGCATGCGGGCGGCCGCGACACCCATCTCACGCAGCGGCTGGCGCACGGTGGTCAGCGCCGGCGCCATCCACGGCGTGAAGTTCAGGTCGTCGAAGCCGACCACGCTGCACTGCTCGGGTATCCGCAGCCCGCGCGCCCGGGCGGCCGAGTAGACGCCGGTGGCCAGGTGGTCGCTGCCCGCGAAGATCGCCGTCGGCGGTTCGGCCAGCGCGAACAGCCGCCGGGCCGCGTCCAGGCCGCCGTCGTGGTGGAACGGCGCGTAGCGGACCAGGTCCCGGTGCGCGCGCAGCCCGGAGGCCTCGAGCGCGGACCGGTAGCCGGCCACCCGGGCCCGGGTGCAGAGCAGGGACTCCGGGCCGCCGATCGCCGCGATCCGGGTGTGTCCGAGGCCGATCAGGTGCTCGGTCGCCGCGAACCCGCCGGCGAAGTTCGTCGCGCCGACCGACGGCACGTCCGGCGGCGGCGCGGACACCCCGTCGACGAGGACGAACGGCAGCGTGCGCCGGGCCAGCTCGGCGCGCTGGGCCTCGTCGAGATCGGACAGGACCAGGATGGCGCCCTGCGACGCCCGGGACAGCAGCGACTGGAGCCAGCGCCGGGTCAGGCTGGCCCGGTTGTGCACCGCCGAGACCGCCAGGGTGAGCCCGGCCTCCTCGGCCACCTGCTCGACGCCGGTCAGTATCGCCAGGCCCCAGTTGCTGTCCAGGTCGTTGATGACCAGGTCGATGAACTCGCCGCGGCGGTTGCTGCGCCGCGGCGACCGCGGCCGCTGGTACCCGTGCTCGGTGAGCAGCCGCTCGATGATGGCGCGGGTGTGCGCGGCGACGTCGCTGTGTCCGTTGAGGACCTTGGAAACGGTCGGCACGGATACGTTCGCCTCGCGGGCGATCGTCGCCAGGGTGCAGCGTGGCACCGCGGCCACCTCCTCGGCTCGCCGGAAGCCACAGTCTGATCACCGAACCCCGGAGTTTCCAAGAAGTTTCGAAAGTTGGCAGAAGATATTTCGGGCGATCAGAACTCCTCGATGCGGCGGTCCTGATCCGGGCAGACGTTGTCGATCGCCATTTTGATCAGTTTGTGGGCGGTCGCCTCGTCGGTGCCGAACCGCTCGGTACCGGCCACGATGGTGCCCGCGCCCTCGCCGGCCGCGAGCGACGTGCACGCCTGCCCGGCGATCGCGGCGATCTCCTCGTCCCGGTGGTCGAGGGCCACCGCGGGCAGCCGGTTCTGCACCGCGGCGACGAATCCCGAGGTCTCCAGCGCGACGGCCCGCGGCTTGGCGGCCCGGCGGCCGGACGACGGCGCGGGCCCGGACGTGCGCGGCGCGGCCGTCGCGGTCGGCACCGGCCGGGTGCGGCCGGCGGCGACCGCCGGCGCCGAGGGGGTCGGCGCCGCGCTGCTGGTCGCCGGCGCGGGCACGGTCGCCGGCCTGGTGACGTCGTCGTCGCCGCATCCGCTCAGCGCGACAAGCATTACCGCCGCGACCACCCATCTCTGCGCCATCATGCGGCCAGACCCTAGCCGGGGCGGGGCGGCGAAACGGCGGCTCGCCCACAGACGGGGGAAACGGCCCCCGGGCGGGTGAAAGCCGGGCACTTCACCCCGGATGGGAGGATCACCGGATGCGTGAAGTGGTCGACGGCGTTTTCGAGCTCGGCATCGGTTACGTGCACATGCACCTGGTGATCACCGACGACGGGGTGGTGCTCGTCGACACCGGGCTGCCCGGCAGGTCCCGCAAGGTGGATCAGGCGTTGCACGACATCCGCCGCAAGATCGGCGACGTGCGGACCGTGCTGCTCACCCACCATCACGCCGACCACACCGGCAACGTCGCCGACCTGCGCCGCCGCTCCGGTGCCCGGGTGGTCGCGCACGCGGCCGACGCGCCGGTCATCGCGGGACAGGCAAAGGTCGTCATCCGGCACCCGATCGTCAAGGTGACCAGCCGCCTGATGGGCACCCCGGAGCCGGCGCCCGTCGACGACGTCGTCACCGTCGACGGCTCCTCGCCGCTGCCCGGCTTCACCGCCCTGCACACACCCGGGCACACCGCCGGGCACCTCTCCTTCCTGCTGGAGCGGGCCGGCGGCGTGCTCTTCGCCGGCGACGCCGCGCGGGGCGGGCGCGACGGCCGGATCGGCGGCTCGCCCAAGATGGTCTCGGTCGACCTCGCACAGCAGGAGAAGAGCGTCGCGCGCCTGGCCGACCTGGAGTTCGAGCACGCCGTCTTCGGCCACGGCGGCGCCGTCTCCGGCCGGGCCGCCGACCGCTTCCGCGAGTACGTCGTACAGCGAACTCACAGAGGGCTCTCGGGTAGGTGACAATTCGGCGGGCGACAGTTGTGGCATGACCGATCTGCTGACCAGGCCCCCCGCGTACACCCAGGACCACACCGCCGCCGCGCCGCCGTTCCCCCCGCTGCCCCCGAACGTCATCAGCCACCGCGGTGGCGGGCGGCGCTGGCCGAGGCGGGTGGCGGGCGGCGCGGTCGTCCTCGCCCTGATCGCCGGCGGCGGCATCGCCGGCGGCGTGGTCGCCGAGCACTACGCCACCGGAACGCCGGCCGCCGCGACACGGACGACGGCGACCGGCACCCCGGCGGTCGCCGCGAACAACGACCTGGCGGCGGTCGCCGCCAAGGTGTCGCCGAGCATCGTCACGGTGCTGATGCAGAGCTCCGGCGGTACGGGGCTGGGCTCCGGCGTCGTGATCACCGAGGACGGCCTCATCGTCACCAACAACCACGTGGTCGCGTCCGGCGGCACCGCGAGCGTGCAGCTCGCCGACGGCCGCACGGTGCCCGCCGAGGTCCTGGCCACCGACCCCACCCACGACCTGGCGCTGGTCCGGGCGTCCGGCGCGGGGAGCCTCACGCCGGCGACCTTCGGTACGGACGACAGCGTCGCCGTCGGCGACACCGTGCTCGCGTTCGGTGCCCCGCTCGGCCTCGAGGGGACCGTCACCTCCGGCATCGTGTCCGCGCTCGACCGGGAGGTCGGCACCGACGGCGAGAAGCTGACCGGCCTGCTGCAGACCGACGCCGCCATCAACCACGGAAACTCCGGCGGCGCGCTCGTCGACACCGCCGGCAACGTCATCGGCATCAACGTGGCCATCGCCACGCCGAGCGAGGACTCCGGCAGCATCGGCCTCGGCTTCGCCATCCCGGCCGGCACCGTCACCAGCGTCGTCAGGCAGCTCGAGGCCGAAGCCTCCCACTGATCGTGGGAGGCCCGGCCCCGGTGCTAGCCGGCCAGGTGGCCGTACCGGTCCTCGAGCTCGAGCCACGTGCCCTGCGCCACCGAGCGGCCGCCGATCAGGACGACCACCCGGTCGGCGCGGGACAGCGCCGCCCGCTTCGACGTGGAGCCGACGACGGTGACGCCGTGCTCGCGCAGCGCACGCCACAGCTCCAGCTCGGTCGTGACGTCCAGCGCCGAGGACACGTCGTCGGCGACCAGCAGCTCCGTGCGCGGCGCCAGGGCCCGGGCCAGGGCCAGCCGCTGTAGCTGGCCGCCGGAGAGCCGGGTGCCCTTGTGCCCGATCAGCAGTTGCAGCCCGCCGCCGGTGGCCGCCAGGTCGTGCTCCAGCTGCGCCGTCGTCACCGCGTCCGCCGCGTCGACCTCGTGGCCGAGCCGGATGTTGTCCGCGACCGTGCCGGACAGCACCCGCGGCAGCTGCGCCACGTAGCCGACCTGGTTCGGTCGCAGGAACAGCTCCGGCTCGTCGACCGGCCGGCCGTTCCAGCGCAGCGCGCCGGTGTGGTGCACGATTCCCGCCAGGGCCCGCAGCAGCGACGACTTGCCGGAGCCGACCGGGCCGACCACCAGCACCAGCTCGCCGCGCTCGACGACCAGGTCGATGTCCTGGGCGCCGACCGTGCCGTTCTCGTGCACCGCGCTGAAGCCCGAGAGCGTCAGCGTCCGCAGCGGGTTCCGCGGCGCCACCGGCGGTGCCTGCGCGGTGCCGGCCGCGATGTCCACGCCCGGCACCGACGACGAGTACGCCGAGACGCCCGCCATGGCCACCGTGCGCCGGGTCCAGACCCGCGCCGACGGGAAGTGCGAGACCAGCGACGCCGTCGTCCAGGCGATCCACCGGGCCGAGCCAAGCGTCGCCACGGCGATCAGCGTCGCCGCCGCCGACAGGTTGCCGGTCAGGTACATCGCCCAGGCCGCGATCGGCAGCAGGCCGCTGACGATCGACGGCGTGGACCGGGCCCACACCTGGATGGAGATCTCCCGGCGCTGCCGGTCGCTGCGGGCCGTGTCCAGCCCGGCCAGGTGCTCCAGCACCGGCCTTGTCGCGCCGGCCAGCTTCACCGTGCGCGCCGCCGACAGCGACGAGACCAGGGCGGTCGCGAACGACGCCCGGGCCGCGACGGTGCGCCGGGCCGCCCGCTCCAGCCGCGGGCCGAACAGCGTCGCCGCCAGCCCGGAGACCACCATCGTGCCGAGGAAGAACGCGGCCGGCACGTACGAGCGTGAGGCCAGCGTCATCGTCAGGATCACGATCAGGCCGATCCCGGAGTCGATGAGGTTGTCGGCGAGCATGACGACCCGTTCGGTGTCGCCGCCCTGCGCCACCACCTCCGCCGGGGTGTACTTGCTGATCCGGCGCGGGCCGGTCTGGCCGTGCACCAGCCGCATGCTGATCCGCAGCATCTGCCGGACCCACCACTCGGGGAACCAGGCGCCGGTGTAGTAGAGCGTCGGGATCGCGACGACCAGGCAGGCGGCGATGGCGATCGCCGGCGGCATCGGGTCACCGACGCCGTCGACGACGTCCGACCAGAGCAGCGGCAGGACCGCGCCGTCCAGGCCGAGCACCACCAGCACGATGAAGATCGCGATCGCGCCGAGCCCGTACCGCGGGTCGTTGACGGTCAGCCTGGCGATCTCGCGCATGGTGTGTGCCCGCGGCGGTTCGGGCAGCGGCGGCGGTTCGGCCATCGGGAGCGTGTTGCCCAGCTCCGTCTCGACCGGCGCCTCCGGCTCGCGTTCCAGCAGCGCCACCCCGCCGGCCGGGCGCACCGGCGCGGCGACGCTGGAGCTGGCGAGCAGCTCGGCGAAGCGCCGCGACTCGGGCAGCGGGCCGGCCTCCAGCACCTCGCCGTCGGCGAGCACGACCACCTCGTCGCAGCGCCGGACCGACGAGAGCCGGTGCGCGACGATGACGCCGATCCGGCCCTCGAGCAGCCGGTCGGTGGCGCGCTGCACCCAGGCCTCGGTGACCGGGTCCATCCGCGCGGTGGCCTCGTCGAGGATCACCACGTGCGGGTCGCGGACCAGGATCCGGGCGAACGCGACGAGCTGCTCCTGCCCGGCGGAGAGGACGTAGCCGCCCTCGCCGAGCTTGGTGTCCACGCCGTCGGGCAGGCTGCTCACCCAGGCGGTCAGGCCCAGCTCGTCCAGCGCGCGGGACGCCTGCGGCAGCAGTTCCGGGTCGAAGAGCGCGATGTTCTCCGCCAGGGTGCCGGCCAGGATCTCGGTGCGCTGCGGCACGATCGCGGTCCACCGGCGCAGCGCCTCGACGTCGAGGTCGTCGATGTCGGCGCCGCCGAGGAACACCGTGCCGCGCGGCACGTCGACGGCCCGGGTCAGCACCTTGGCGAGGGTCGACTTGCCGGAGCCGGTGCGGCCGATCAGCGCGTACGAGCGGCCGCGGGTGAACGACAGGTTCACGTCGCGCAGTGCCGGCGGGCGCCCGGAGTCCGACTCGCCGTAGCGGAACGTCAGGCCGCGCACCTCCAGGTCGCCGTCGACCGGCGGCAGCCCGGTGGTCGGCTCCTGCCGCACGCCGCGCAGCGACTGCACCCGGCTCCAGGCGCCGAGCGCGTTCTGCAGCTCCGGCACCATGCGCGTGACCTGCTCCAGCGTGCCGCCGAAGCCGAGCGCCAGCAGCCAGACCGCGGTCAGCCGGGCGCCGTCGATGTGCCCGCCGATCAGGGCCCAGGCGCCGACGATCACGAGCGCGGCGATGAGGGTCCGGGTGACCGCGCCGGCGCTCATGGTGATCCGCGACGACGCGGTCCAGACCTTGCGGCCGCGGACCAGCACCTCGCGGGCGCGACGGGCGTAGAGCCGGCGCACGTACGGTGCGGCGAGGCTGGTGCGCACGTCGTCCTGGCCGTGTATGGACTCCTCCATCACGGCGGCCAGGTCGGACCAGGCCTCCTCCTCGTGGATGCGCAGCGGGGAGAGCCGCCGGGTCGGCTTGTTCAGCACCAGGACCAGCAGGATCGACACCAGCACCATGGCGATGCCGGCCGGCCACCAGGCGAAGAACGCGGTCACGACCGAGAACGCCGCGAGGGCGAGGGACTGCGCCAGCCGCACGCCGCTGCCGCGCAGCTCGGAGCCGACCTGGTAGACGTCGCCGTCGATGCGGTCGAGCAGCTCGCCGACCGGGGTGTTCTCGAGCGTCGGCAGGTCCTGGCCGAAGGCGACCCGGCACAGGCCGCGGCGCACGGACGCGGCCCAGTCGGCGGTCAGCCCGGCCGCGACCAGGCCGACCACGAGGTCGCTGAGGACCGCGACCACCAGGGCGGCGGCGAGCAGGGCGAAGAGCGGCACCGACTCGTCGACGAGGACCGCGCCGGCCAGGCCCAGGGCAGCCGCCTGACCCGCCGCACCCATGGCGATGAGGACGACGACCAGGGCGGTGCGACGGGGCGAAGTGGCCCATAAGTCGCGGAGCAGGCGCATTGGGGTCCTCACGGATAGGGAAGGCGGTGAACCCATCCTGCGGTTTGCGGCACGGCTGCTCAAACCATTTATGTGTCCGAGGGGTATCGCGTGCGTCACCGCGGGCCGCGCCGCGCCCGGCGGTGGCGCACCTCACGCGTTTCGCTCGCGGTCGCGGCGGTCGCCGTGGTCCGATTGCCTGGTCGCCGGAAGCTGGGGGGAACGCCATGGTCGCCGGACCGCTCGACACCGAGTTCACGGCCGTGCTGGAGAAGAGCGCCGCCGAGGGCGGCTGGACGTACGTGATCATGCCGGGCTCGGCGGAGTTCTTCGGCACCCGCGGGCTGGTCAAGGTGCGCGGCACCGTGGACGGCGAGCCGTTCCGCAGCTCGTTCATGGCCCTGGGCGACGGCCGTCACAAGCTACCGGTCAAGGCCGACCTGCGCCGCCGGATCGGCAAGGAGGCCGGCGCGACCGTCACCGTGCGCCTGTCCGAGCGGCTGAGCTGACGGCGCCCGCCGCCCGGCCTCAGCGGCAGCGCAGCGTGATCAGGGTGATCTCGCTCGGCGCGAAGATGCGGAACGGCGGGCCCCAGAAGCCGGTGCCCCGCGACGTGTAGAGCTGGGTGCGCTCGCCGTGCCGGCTCAGGCCCTGGAGCACCGGCTGGTCCAGGCGAACCAGGTAGTGGAACGGCCACATCTGGCCGCCGTGTGTGTGCCCGGAGATCTGCAGGTCGACGCCGTGCTCGACCGCGCCGGTCACCTGCTGCGGCTGGTGCGCCAGCAGCAGCACCGGCAGGTCCGGGTCGGCGCCGGCCAGCGCCGCCTCGTGGTCCATGTGGTGGCCCGGCAGCCCCGAGCCCGCGGCCGTGCGGTCGTCCACCCCGGTGAGGATCAGGCTGCTGCCGTCGCGGGAGATCACCAGGTGCCGGTTGTGCAGGGCCTCCCAGCCCAGCGACGCCATGTGCTCGACCCAGCGCTGCGCCCCGCTGAAGTACTCGTGGTTGCCGGTCACGTAGACCCGGGCCAGCCCGGCCCGCACGTCGCCGAGCGGGGCGGCCTGTTCGAGGCGCTGGGCCACCTCGCCGTCGGCGATGTCGCCGGTGTGCGCGACGACGTCCGGTTGCAGCGAGTTGACGACGTCCACGACGCCGCGTGACCAGCGGGCCCGGTCGATCGGCCCGTAGTGCGTGTCGGTCAGCAGCACCACCCGGAGCCCGTCCAGGCCCGGGCCGAGCCGGGGTACGACCACGTCGACGCGGCGGACGCGGGACACCCGCATCGCCTCGGCGTACCCCCAGAGGAGCAGGACGATCGAGATCAGGGCGACCGCCGCCGTCACGATCCGTGAGCGGACCGGGTCGCCGACGCCCGCGAGGGCGAGCGCGAGCCGCAGCACGCCGCCGAGGATGGACCACACGAACAGGACCCAGACGACGCCGAGCAGCGTGTCGGCGACGCGGGCGGAGCCGTCGTGGTGGCGGCCGTGGCCCCGGAACATCAGGACCGGGAACGCGGCCGCGGTGGCGGCGACCAGCACGGTGCCCGCGGCGAACACCGCGCCGGGCCACCGGTTGCCGGACCACAGCAGCGTCCACCAGGGCACGCCGAAGAGCAGGAGCAGGACGGCGGAGACGATCAGGCCGAATCGCAGCGCGGACCCGCGCCGGCGACGCGGCGCGGTCTCGGCCTCGACGGTTTCACCCACGGTCACAGCGGAAAGTCTGCCACGCCCGCGCGCTCAGCGGCCGCCAGGACGGCGCTACGGCCTCACAGGCCGAGCCGCAGGCCGGTGACGCCCGCCGGGGACTGCGGCCGGGTGGTGGCCCGCAGCAGGTCGGCGTGGACGCCGGCGGGCAGCTGCGTGCCGAGCGCGCACAGCGCCGGATAGAGGTCGAGCACGTCGCGGTGGCTGAGCGCGCCGACGCCGATCAGCAGCCCGGTGACCGCGCCGGGCGTCCGGGCCAGCTCCGCGCAGAGCTCCGTGCGCCAGCCCGGGTCCTCGACGTGCGAGGCGAACTCGCGGGCGATCCGGTTGCTGGCCGAGCAGCCCTCCTCGGGCGCGGCGTGCCGCCCCGAGCGGGCCAGCACCGGCGCCATCCGGACCACGACGCCGAGGCGCAGGGCCAGCTCCGGCAGGGTCAGCGCGTCGAGGCCGAACGAGCAGTTGTCGCAGAGCCGCTGGAACGTCTCGGCGTGCACCACGACCGCCGGCTGGGGGCACTCGCCGCCGGCCGGGCCGCAGACGGTGTCCATGATGATCTCGGACAGCCGCCCGGTCGGGTCGAAGCGGCCGATGCCGAAGAATTCCGACGGTGTCTCCCGGTAGCGGGCCAGGGCGGCCCGCTCACTGCCGTAGCCGTCCGCGTCGACCCCGATGCGGGGTACGCCGTGCTGGGCCTGGAGCTGGATGAGCCGGAACATCCTGTTCACTCCCGTGGGGTTCGGTGACGACGGTGCATCTCGGGATACGCGCCAGGAAGTCCCTCGGTTCAGTCCTTACGCTGGGTTAATCCAAGATTCCGTCGGGCCCGCTGTCCCGTCAAGAGGAAACAGTCAAACGTTACCGCGTGTAGTGCATACGTCGCTGCGGTGAGTGCCAGCAGCATCCCCGCCAGCACGGCGACGAGGCCGCCGTCGAGGGCTCGCCAGGCGGTGGGCAGCGCGACCAGGCCGAGCACGAGCCCGGCCTCACAGGCGGCCTCGGCGAGGCGGCGCGCACGGTCCGGTTTCATGGCCCTCACCCTTCCGTCAACCGGGGTGCGCGCGCTTCCGTCCGCAGCCGGATCGACGGCTACGACTTTCGGCAGAGGTCGCCGGGATTCCGGAGCCCCGACGGAACCGGGGCCAGTGACCGACACCGATATCTCTGAAACAAGGGCTGAGCAGTGGTGGACGCTGCGGAAAGTGCACCGTAGGGTGTCCGAAGCTTGCCGGGGCACCGACCGATAGTGGTCATAACCGGCAGGCGTGTGGGAGGAACGAGCGGTGACCGTCGCGGCAACGCCGGCATGGGAGTCCATGCCGGCGCTCATGTATCACTCCGTGTCCGCGGTCGGCGGCCCGTTGAGTGATCTCGCCGTGCCCCGCGAGCGCCTCGCCGAGCAGCTCGGCGCGCTCACCGCCGCCGGCTACCGGCTCGTCGGGCTCACCGACGCGCTCGACCTGCTCGCACAGGGCAGCACCGACAGACTCCTCGCGGTCACCTTCGACGACGGTTACCGCGACTTCCTCACCGAGGGTGTGCCCGTCCTCGCCGAGGCCGGCGCCGGCGCCACCCTGTACGCCTCCGTCGGGCACCTGGGCGGCCAGGCCGGCTGGCTCGGCCGCTGGGCGCCCGACTTCGGCACCCTGCTGAGCTGGGACGAGCTGGCCGAGGTCGCCGACGCCGGCATCGAGATCGGCAACCACAGCCTGCTGCACCACCCGCTCGACGTGCTGCCCCCCGCCCAGCTGCGCGAGGAGATCGTGCGCAGCAAGGAGGAGCTGGAGCAGCGCCTGGGGCGCCGGGTACGCGGCTTCGCCTACCCGCACGGATACAACGGCGCCCGGGTCCGCGACGCGGTGCTGGAGGCGGGGCACGACAACGCCACCGAGGTCGGCCGGCGGCTGCACACACCGGGCGAGCGGCGCTTCGCCGTACCCCGGCTACAGCCGACGCCCACCATGACCGGCGCCGACCTGGTGAACCTGGTCGCCGGGGGCGGGTCCCCGCTGGTGCCGCGGCTCAAGCGGCTCGCGCAGCCCGGCTGGCGTGTGGTGCGCAAGGTCGCCCGCGCCGCCGGCCGGAACCTCACGTGATGTCGGCACACCGGGCATCCCGCAAGCTGACCCGCCGCCACGTGCTCGGCCTCGCCGGTCTCGCCGCCGTCCCGCTGACGGGCCTCGCCGTGCACCGGATCCGCGCCGACCACGGGCCCGCCGCGACCGCAACCCCGCCCGGCCCGGCCGCCGCGTCCGGCGCGCCGCGGCCGAGCGCGACGGCTCCGCAGGTGGTCACCAAGGGCGGCGGCACGGTGCCGTTCCGGCCCGGCCGGACCATCCTCGGCTCGTACCTCGACCTGGAGGGCAGGTCGTTCGCCGAGAGCGTGGCCCTTCGCCGCCGGCAGACCGGGCGCGACCAGCGCATCGTGCACGTCTTCTACGACTGGACCGACACGCTGCCCGCCCGGATCGACGGCCTGCCCGCGGGCGCGACGCCGCTGGTCTCCTGGCGCGGCAGCGCGTTCACCGACATCGCCTCCGGCCGCAGCGACGACCGGATCGCCCGGGCCGCCCGGCAGCTCAAGCGGCACGGCCGGCCGGTGCTGCTGCGCTGGGGCTGGGAGATGAACGGCGACTGGTACCCGTGGGGCGCGGCCCGCAACGGCAAGGACCCGGCCGGGTACATCGAGTGCTGGCGGCGGATCCACGGCATCTTCGCCGAGGAGAAGGCGACGAACGTCTCGTGGGTGTGGAGCCCGAACTGGAACTCCGCCCCGGTCGAGGAGTGGAACACGCCCGAGGCGCTCTACCCCGGCGACCGCTACGTCGACTGGGTCGGCATCTCGGGGTACAACCTGCACCGCGAGACGCCCGACACCCTCTTCGGTCCGATCTACCGGTCCTTCTCGGCGCGGAAGCCGCTGATGATCACCGAGGTCGGCTCGGTGGACCGCGGCGGCCGGACCAAGGCCGACTGGATCACGCTCTTCGCACGGTGGGTCGAGGCACACCCGGCGGTGGGCGGCGTCGTCTGGTTCGACACCGACACCCACCCCGGGTACAAGGAGAAGTGGCGCATCGACACGGACGCCGACTCCCTCGCGGCCTTCACCGCCATGGCGAAGAGCGTCCGCTTCAGCGGCTAGCCTTCTCCGCCGCCTCGATCGCGTTGCGGAACAGCATCGCCACCGTCGTCGGGCCGACGCCGCCGACCCGCGGCGTGATCGCCCCGGCCACCGCCGAGACCTCCTCGGCCACGTCGGGCAGCAGCCGCCGGCCCTCGTAGCGCACGCCGGCGCCGATCACCGTGGCGCCCGGCCGCACGTGCTCCGGCTGGATGATCCCCGGCACGCCGACCGCGGCGATCAGGATCTCGGCACGCCGGGCGTACCGCTGCCAGTCCGGCACGCCGGTGTGCACGACCGTGACGGCCGCGTTCGCGGTCGGCCGCTTCTGCGACAGCAGCATGGCGAGCGGGCGGCCGATGGTCGCGCCGCGGCCGAGGATGACCACCTCGCGGCCCGCGACCGGGATGTCGTGGTGCGCGAGCAGCGCCTCGATGCCGGCCGGCGTGCACGGCCGCGGCCCCGGCAGCCCGACCGAGAGCCGGCCCAGGTTGAGCGGGTGCATGCCGTCGACGTCCTTGTCCGGGTCGACGGTGAGCAGCGCCGCGTCATAGTCGATGTGCGCCGGCGGCGGGTACTGGATCAGCAGCCCGTGCACGGACGGGTCCGCGTTCAGCCGGTCGATCGCCCGGTGCAGGTCGTCCTGCGTCGCGGAAGCGCCGAGGTGCTCGTGCGGCGAGACGAAGCCCAGCTCGGCGGCCTGGCGCTGCTTGATCCGGATGTAGCCGGCGCTCGCGTCGTCGTCGCCGACCAGGATGGTCGCCAGTGACGGCACGACGCCGCCCTCGCGCAGCTTCGCCGCGCGCTGCGCGACGTCGGCCAGCACCGCGTCGGCCACCGGCTTGCCGGGCAGCAGTCTTGCTTCATGGGGTACGGACATGTGCGCCTACTCCGGCGTGGGCACCCAGGCGGACGGCCCCCACGGCGAGCTCCCCGATGGTGGTCCCCATCCTCGATGCCGCCAGTCGCGTGTCCTGCTCAGTCTACGGCGCTGAGATAGAGCGTTCGATAGGCGGTGTCGTCTGCGACCCGGTAGAGGTTGACGGTCATCCGCTGCGCGCCCGGCAGGCGCAGCGCCTCGGTCCAGGTTCCGTCGGCGGCCACCGCGAGGGTGCGGGTCAGGACCACCTTTCCCGGTGCGCTGAGCACCCGGAGCGTGTACGGCTCGTCCTCGGGGAGCAGGCCCTTCGCCGAGACCTGCACGGTGCGGTTGCCCGCCCGATCGACCGGACCCGACGGCCCGGCCCACAGCGCGGTGACGGTGGTGTCGTGCGTCGTGCGCGAGGTCTCGAACGACAGCCAGCCGGCCCCGCCGAGCACCAGCACCACCAGCGCCAGCGGCAGCAACTGCCGGACCAGGCGGCGGCGCCCCGCCTTCTCCTGCTCCGCCGCGTCGAGGGCCTCCTCGACCTCGGCGATCGATATCACCACGGTGGCGTCCTGCCCGAGGCCGTGCGGCGCTCGCGCGGCCGCGCCGCCGGCGCCCGCGCGGGCCGGTGCGGCAGGCGCGGCTGGTGCGGCCGGTACGGCCGGTGGCTCCGGTGCCCGGCGCGGTGCGAGCCACGCGACGGCGAGCGCGACGAGGGTGACCCCGCCCGTGGCGACCGCCCAGGAGGCCCGGTCGATCCGCAGGCCCACGACGTGGATGGCCAGGCCGGCGAGGATCAGCACGCCCATGCTCAGCGCGGGGGTGAGCACGATGCGCTCGACCGCGGTCAGGTCACGCCGGGAGAAGACCGCGCCGAGCAGCGCCAGGCCGGGCAGCACGAAGGCGAGCAGCAGGCCGCCGGCGATCGCCGCCACCTCCGGGCCCAGCAGGACCGCGGCGACCGAGGCGACGGTCAGCGCCGCGACCACGCGGCCCAGCAGGGCGTTCACCGCTCACCCAGCCGGTAGACGCGCACCGTGCCGTTGTCGTACATCCGGTCGACGTCGGTGAGCGTGTCGAACTTGCCGAGCTGGGTGTCGGTCAGCGGCGAGGTGATCTGCCCGGAGCGCGGATCCATCTCGAAGTAGGCGCCGCTCTCCGGCAACTGGGTGCCCAGCCGCCGGTCCACCACCAGGTACTGGAGGTGCAGCTCCGTCACCAGGTCCTCCTGCTCGAGTCCCCAGGAATCGGCGTAGTACAGCGGGCCGACCTCGCGGACCGGGTCCTGGCGGCCGTAGGTCGAGGCGAGGGAGACCGAGGTCGCGTCGCCGCCGACGCGGTTGCCGGGGCCCAGGACACGGCGCTGCCACTCGGCGGCCTCCAGCCCGGGCGCGTCGACCGAGCGCTCGTAGCCGCCGGCCAGGTACGGCCCCGGCAGCAGCGAGGCGAGCGGCGGCCAGCCGCCGGCCCGCGCGCCGATCATCAGCAACGTGATCATCGCGGCCCCGGCCGCGACCCGGCTGTAGAGGTTCCAGCCGCCCGGCATGACCACGTCGATGGCCGGGGCGGCGGCGCGCCACCGGTGCCCCTCGGCGTCCCGGGCCGGGATCAGCTGCACGCCCCGGACCAGGCCGATCGCGGCCAGGATGGAGATCGGGATGTAGGTGAACGTGGAGAGCCGGCCGGCGATCTCCGGCCCGTTCTGCCCCAGGAACCGCACGCCGTTGCCGGCGAAGAAGATCAGGCCGCCGGCCACCGCGGCCCACCGCCACCAGTCCCGGTCGTGGCGCTGCACCATGTCGCGGGTGACGGCGATGTAGAGCACGGCGAGGCCGAGCAGGCCGGCGCCCTGCACCGCGAGCTGGCCCAGGGAGACCGGCGCCGACGTCGACGCCGGGTCGCTCGCGCCGGACAGGAGCTGCGACACGGTACGGGTGACCTGGTCGACCGGCTCCTCCAGGTAGCCGAGGACGTCGGTGGCGACGAGCAGGATCCAGGCCGCCACGACCGCGGCGGCGGCCGCGGGCATGATCAACGCCGACCAGCGCCGCGGCTTCTCGGTGGTCAGCTCGGCGACGGCGAGCAGCAGCAGCGTAGCCACCAGCGCGAACGCCGTCACGTGGTGGCTGACCGTGGTCAGCGCCATCGACACCACGGCGAGCCAGGCGAACTGCGGTCCACCGCTGGTACGCCACCGCCGGACCGCCCAGACCGTCAGCATGAAGAACGGCAGCGCGGCGGTCTGGTACAGGAACATCGAGTTGAAGAAGAGGTAGTGCAGGGCGGTCGCGTAGATCGCGCAGGCGACGCCGGCGACCGCGGGGGAGTTGCTGGCCCGCAGCACGACGGCGAAGAGCAGGCCGACGAAGACCAGGTGCGCGACGCCGGCGACGATGACGCCGGCGGCCGTCACCGGCAGCCCGGTCAGCTGCGCGACGGCCGCGCCCAGCTCGGCGAGGCCGGGGAAGTGCTCGGCGGGCGGCAGGGCCGGGTTCGGCCGGAACAGCACGCCGGACTCCAGGATGACCGTCGTCGCGAGCCAGTGCTGTAGTTCGTCGGGGAACCGGAACTGATCCGGGCTGTACATCCATTTGAGCAGGTACTGGTTCAGGGCCAGGCCCATGACCAGCACGAACGACTCGGCGACGCCCGCCATGCGGCGGCTGAGCAGCCGCACGACGACGGGCGTGAAGACCACGACCTGGCCGATCCAGTACGCGATCTGCGCGTTGCCGGTGCCGATCCGGCCGCCGGCGTAGGCCAGCGCCACCATGAGGACGCCCAGCGCCGAGATGGTGAGCACGGCCGGGGCGTGCCCGAGGTCGAGGGGCTCGCGGCGGGGGCGGGCGGGCTTGGGCGCGCGGCCGGGGTCGGGCGGGTGCGCCGCCTCGGTCCGCGGGCCGTCGCCGCGGCCGGGCACCACCGGGATGATGGCGGTGGCGACGTCGGCCGGCCGGGCGACCCGGTACGCCGGGATCACGACGGTGTCGTCCGCCGCCCGCGGCAGGATGACCTGGGTCTCCTCGCCGGGACCGGCCTTGGGCGGCTCGGCCTTGGGCGGCTGCGGCGCGGGCTCGGCCTTGGGCGGCTGCGGTGTGGGCGCGGCCTTGGGCGGCTGCGGTGTGGGCGCGGCCTTGGGTGGCTGTGGTGTGGGCACGGCCTTGGGTGGCTGCGGCGTGGGCACGGTCAGCACCGCCGTGTCCTCGGGCGAGGAGGGCTCGACGCGCAGCACGACGGTGTCCTCGGCGCTCGCCGCGGGCTTGGCCTTCGCGAGGGCGTCGGCCCGGGCCCTGGCGATGGCGTCGGCCATGGCCCTGGCCTTGGCCGTGGCGTCGGGCGCCCCGGCCGCCGGGACCTGCGTCTTGGGCACGCCGGACGTGGTCTGTACGTCCGGCGCGGGCGGGCGCACCCCGGTGGGGTCCGGCCGCGCGTCGTCCGGGGTCTTGCTCGGTTCTGGCGAGCGCTGGTCTGCCGAGCGCTGGTCCGCCATGGGCTGGGCCTCCGTGGCGTTGTCGCACATACAGGTCCTCTGGACCGAGAATGCCGCGTGAGCTGGGAACTTTCCGGTGAACGGCCGACTCGGCGCGATCAGCGGTCGCCGCGGGCCTTCGCCCGGGCGGCCCGCCGGCCCTTCAGGTAGGCGCGCGGACCCGCCAGCATGCCGCGGCGGTTGGCCGTCAGCAGCTCCCGGGGGAAGTCGTCGCGCAGCGTCGACACCCGCAGGCTGTCCTTGCTGGTGAGGTCGCGCAGGGCACCCGGCGCCAGCCGCAGCAGCGGCCAGAGCAGGCCCGGGCGCTTCATCAGCAGGCTCGTGTACGCGGCGGTCAGCCCGGCGCCGTACCCGACCATCTGCTTGTGCAGGCCCTCGAGGTCGCGCCGGTGGTAGTGGTGGGTCACCGCGGTCGGCTGGTAGACGATCGTGCCGCCGCCGACCAGGACCTGGGTGAACGCCAGGGTGTCCTCCGAGCCCATGGCCGGCGTGCCGGCGCCGAGCGCGGTGTCCCAGCCGCCGATGCGCTCGATGACTCCCGGGCGGAAGGTCATGTTCGCGCCCGTGCCGAACGGCGGCAGCGGGTACAGCGGGCTCTGGATGTGCGCGGTCGCGGGGCTGAACACGTCCGGCTTGAAGCCGCGGCCCTTGCTGTGCCCGCCGAACTGCTCGAACCAGAGCTGCGCCTGTGTCTCCAGCTCGGCGGGGACGATCACGCCGGAGACGACGTCCGCCTCGGGGTGGTCGGCCAGGGCCCGGGCGACCTCGGCGAGCCAGTTGACGTCCGCGTACTCGTCGTCGTCGATCCAGGCCAGGATCTCGCCGGGCGCGGCAGCGACGGCGGCGTTGCGGGCGAAGGAGAGGCCGCCGCGCGGCTCGACCAGGTAGTCGACGTTGCCGCGGCGGGCCGCGGCGCGGACCACCTCGGCGGTCGCGCCGGTGACCGGTGCGTTGTCGACGACCAGGACCCGGAAGTCCGGGTACGCCTGCGCGAGCAGGCTGTCCAGGCAGCGGGCCAGGGCGCCGGGCCGCTCCCGGGTACAGATCACCACGGTGATCGGGGGCGCCTCGGCGAGCACCTCGCGGCGCCGGGCCAGGAAGGCCGGCTCGGTCGCCGGCGTGATGCCGTCGATCGGCAGCGTGGCCAGCCCAAGGCCGGCGAGCCGCGGCGCCAGCGCCGTGCCGAGCTCGGCCTGGATCGCGGCCGCCAGCTCGGCGGGCCGCAGGCCCCGGGTCGGTACGTCGATGAGCACGGTGCCGATCGGCTCGGTGAAGAGCCGGACGAGCACCCAGGCCTGCAGGACCCGGCGGTGGTCCGCGCCGACGCCGGCGACCACCGGCAGCGGCTCGGAGAGATCCAGGTCGAGCACGGTCGCGGGCAGCACCTCGCCGCTGGGCTCGAAGGCCGGCGGCGTGATCATCTCGTCGACGCGCTGCTCGGGAACCCAGACCTTGCCGTTGATGCCGACACCGTTCACCCCCGCGGTCATCGGGCCAGTCCGGCCGGGACGGTGCGGCGGGCCGCGAACGTCTCGACGACACCGCCGACGGCGGCCGCGGTGACCCCGGCGAGCACGCCGCAGGCCTTGAGCAGGTGGTGCGTGCCCCGGCCGCGGGTGGCGGCGGCCAGGTTGCGGAACACCGCCCCGGGCAGCGAGCGCAGGTAAGCCTGCTCGGAGCCGAGGCTCTGCGAGCCGTTGAGCAGCCCGGCCATCGCGACCTTGCCGCGACCCTCAGCGTAGCAGCGGCGCAGGAAGTATCCGAAGGTTGAGTGGGTTGCTGGTACCTCGTGCCGAATTGTCGCGTGCGGCACGTACATCCACCGGCCGCCGGCGAGCGCGCTCATCCGCAGGCACAGCTCGGTGTCCTCGGGCCGGTTCTGGTTGCCGAGCTTGCCGAAGCCGGTCCGGAAGCCGCCGACCGCCAGGAACGTCTCGCGGCGCACCACCATGCTGGCCGACCACACGTTGCGGATCGGCGCGGTGCTGGTCGGCATACCCGCGTACGAGCCGCCGACCGCCCACAGGAACTCCGCCGGCATCCAGGCGGGCTCGGTGCGCTCCCAGGCGGGCTGGATGCCGCCGCCGGTGCCGACGACCTCCCGGTCCGCGAACGGCGCGACCAGGCCGGCCAGCCAGTCGGGGCCGGCGACCGTGTCGTCGTCGAGGAACGCGATAAGCGAGGTGCTGGTGTGGAACGCGCCGGTGTTGCGGTTGCCGGAGACGCCCTGTGCGTAGAGGTTCTCCAGGACGGTCACGCCGCCCAGGTCGCGCCGGGCCCGGCGGAACAGGGCCGGGTTGTGGTCGACCACGACGACGATCTCGGCGGGTGCGTACGTCTGCGACCGGGCGGAGGCGACGGTGCGCACCAGCGCGGGCCAGCGCTGCTCGCTGTGGGTCGGTATGACGATGCTGACGGCGGGGCGGGGGGTGGATTCCACGCTTGGTACTCCTCGGGCGGGGTGGGGGAGCAGGACTGCGGAGCGGGAGAGCTCAGTCCTCGCGGGTGGCGCGGGCCTGGAGGGCCCGGATGTCGTCGGTGCGGCGGGTGCCGACCTCGTCGCGGCGGGCGCGGCTGGACTGCGCGACGTGCCGGCGGGGCTCACCCGTGGCCGGCGGCCGGTTGACGACCTTGTTCAGCGGACGCGCCGGCGTGGTGTTCGCGGGCCGGGCGGTCGGGTGCTGGTGCACGATGACGCCCTGGTCGCCGGCGGGGTTGCGGCGCATCCGGCGCATCCGGCCGTACTCGCTGAAGATGGTCCGCAGCACGCGGAAGCCGTCGCGGAAGGTGTTCAGGTTGCTCTGGCCGTGGATCCGGGCGTGCTCGATGCTGCCCACCTCGCCGACCTTCATCCCGTCGGCGGCGGCCCGAATGTTGATCATCGTCTCGATCTCGAAGCCGTCGCCCCAGAGCTTGCTGCCGTCGACCGGGCGCGGCAGCGTCGGGTCCGGCAGGGCCAGGGTCGGCACGACCCGGCGCCAGAACGCGTTGTAGCCGTAGCAGAGGTCGGTGAACCGGGTTCCGAAGAGGACGTTCACCACGAGGTTGAGGCCGTCGTTGCCGAGCTTGCGCAGCGGGGTGATGTCGTGGCTGTGCCCGCCCTTGGCGAAGCGCGAACCCTTGACGAAGTCGGCGCCGGCGACGAGCTCGGCGACGAAGCTCGGGATCTCGGCCGGGTCGGTCGAGCCGTCGGCATCGATCATCACGATGATGTCGCCGGTGCAGGCGGCGAAGCCGCAGGCCAGCGCGTTGCCCTTGCCGGTACGGGTCTGCTGGACGATCACCGCGTCCGGCCGCAGCTCGAGGGCCACCGCGACGGTGCGGTCCTGGGAGCCGCCGTCGACCACGATCACCTCGCTGACGCCCTCAGGAAGTTTGGCGAACACGTGCGGCAGGTTCCGCTCCTCATTCAGCGCCGGGATCACGACGCTCACCGTCGGTGATGAGTTGTCGTTACTCGCCGTGTTGTTTGAGGACGAAAGGTGCTGCATGTGGGTCCCTCCTGGGGCGGCGGATGCGACCGAATCGGTTGTTTCCGGGGGCAGAAACTCAGTCGCTCGCTTCTGACGACAAATCTAGCCGAGGGCTACGTAGGGTCAACTAACCGAAGAGCCAGGGTGACGATATCCGTGCGGTGAACCCCGGCCAATCGAATGACCAGGGGTTATTCACATGGGCAACAGGAATGTCCATCAGTCCCAGCCGTTACATTCAGTAACGGACATTGAGGCACGCCGGGCCTGAGAATGGTCGCCCGGTGCCATTCCGGCGGAACCCGTCAGCCCCGGACAGGGAACAGCACATAAAGCCAATGTCGGATTTTTACGATGTGACGGGGATCACTCTCAGTGTTGTCACAGAGAGTGAAACCTGGGGTGCAGAACAGTTATATCGGGGGTCGGGCGCGCGGATAGCACGTCGATGGATAGGTTGACACCGTGACCCGCACGCCGGCCCCGCGACGTGACGCACGGTCGACGGCACTGTGGGTGAACCGGTGACCGCGGCCGAAGCGCTGTGTGTTTGCGGCCATCAGCGAAACGCGCACGAACACCACCGCGCGGGCACCGACTGCACCTTCTGCGGCCCGGGGGTCTGCCCCCGCTTCCGACGGCGCCGCTGGTGGCACCGGCGCGCCTGATTTCGGCGATGTTTCACCGCTCCCGCCAGGAGGGACGGCGGTGGAGAATGCCTACTTCTTCTGTAGGCTAAGTGCCACTAATGCGGGGTGCCGCGCACCTCGTGCGGCGCGCCGCACCGCGCGAGGAGGGACCCCCCATGGCACTCCCTGACTTCCTGATCGCCGGCGTCCCCAAGGCGGGCACCACCGCGCTGCACGCGGCGCTGGTCCGCCATCCGGGCCTGTTCCTGCCCACGGTGAAGGAGCCGAAGTTCTTCCTCACCGACGGGCCGCCGCCGCGCACGGGCGGACCCGGCGACGTGCAGACCTACCAGGAACACGTGTGGCGCCGCGACGATTACGAGGCGCTCTTCGCGCCCGCGCCGGCGGGCACGCTGCGGGGCGAGGCGACACCCTTCTACCTGTACGACCACGGCGCGCACGACCGCATCCACGCCTTGGTGCCGTCGGCGAAGCTGATCCTGCTCCTGCGCGACCCGGTGGACCGGGCGCACTCCAACTGGACGCACCTGTGGAACGCCGGCCTCGAGCCGGAGGCCGACTTCCTCACCGCCTGCGGCGCCGAGCAGCGGCGCCGCGCCGACGGCTGGGCGGACTTCTGGCACTACATCAGCCTCGGCCTGTACGGCCGCCAGGTGCAGCACCTGTACAAGGTGTTCCCCCGCGAGCAGGTGCTGCTGCTGCGCTACCGCGAGCTGAAGGACGCGCCGGCCGCGACGCTCGACCGGGTCTGCGACTTCCTCGGCGTACAGTCCGGGGTGCTCCGGGAGATCCCGAAGGAGAACGTGAACCGGCACGTCGTCGAGGACAACGGCGTCAACCGGGTGGCGCGCGGCCTGCTCCGCACCGGCGGGCGGTTCGGGCACCGTTTCCCGGTGCCGCTGCGGCTCGCGGCGCGCGGGCCGATCCTCACCCTGCTGCACCGCAAGCGCGGCGCCCGCCCGGTGACCACCCAGCAGGAGCGTGCCGCGCTGCTGCCGCTCTTCGCCGATGACATCGCGCTGTTGCAGGACGTCACCGGCGAGCGCTACGACGACTGGATGTCGGTCGACCGACACGCCCGCGCGTCGTAATCCCTATCTTCCCCATAGATCAGCCAAACTTGAGCCGACACTCTTCGCTGTGCCGCTGACGTCACGAAACGGAGCCGCCTTGTCCATCGGAATCCAGGCCCTGCCCCTGCCTCGCTGGGAGGACGCGACGGTGGTGGTCGAGCCGCCCGGAGACGAACCGGGAGCATGGGCGGGCGCACCGTCGGCCATCGTCGCGGACGGTGAGGTCTACCTCGCGTACCGCCTGCGGTTGCCGATCGGCGAGGGGCGGGGCATCTCCAATGTCGTCGCCCGCTCCGCCGACGGCCTGCGCTTCACCGTCGTCGCCGAGATCGGAAAGGACGGCTTCGGCGCGGAGTCGCTCGAACGCCCCGCCCTGGTCCGTACGCCGGAGGGCCGGTGGCGGCTCTACGTCAGCGCCGCCACCCCCGGCACCAAGCACTGGCGGGTCGACCTGCTCGAGGCCGGCACCCCCGAAGGGCTGGCCACCGCCACGCCGATCACGGTGCTCGCCGGGGACGAGACCGCCGGCGTCAAGGACCCGGTGCTGCACCACGACGAACACGGCTGGCACCTCTGGGCGTCGGTGCACCCGCTGGAGTCCTGGGACGACGCCGACCGCATGACGACGCAGTACGCGACGAGCCCCGACGGCGTGCACTGGACCTGGCGCGGCACGGCGCTCGCCGGGCGCCCGGGTCGCTGGGACGCCCGCGGCGTGCGGATCTCCTCGGTGTCGGTCGACGGCGACTCCATCGTGGCCGCCTACGACGGGCGCGCCACGGCGGGGGAGAACTGGGAGGAGCGCACCGGCACCGCCCGCGGCGTGCGGCTGCCGGACGGCAGCTTCGGCGAGCTGACCGCGGAGGACGGCGAGCCCGTCGGCAGCCCGCACGCCCCGAACGGCCTGCGCTACCTGAGCCTGGTCACCATGCCCGACGGCCGGCAGCGGATCTACTACGAGGCGACCCGCGAGGACGGCGCACACGACCTGCGCACGGAACCCGCCTGACGAGTGCGGGTGACGGCCCTGAGAGCACGATCACCTCGGCGGGGCCTGCGGTGCGCGTCGTGATCGACTTGTCCTAGCGTCAGACACACAAAAGCCCGGTCTCCGGCGCCCGCCACCATCAACGGCGGGTCTATAGCGAGACCGTAATGGCGGAGCCCGTCCCACGAGGACGGGCTCCGCCATTTCTGTATCCCCTCCGGTCCTCCGACGTCGGCGGCGGGTCCACGCCGCACCGGATCCGACCCGGGCCGGCCCCGCGCGCGCACCCGGCCTCACCTCGTTCGCGCCGGCCACCGTTCCTGAGCGACCCGGGTTGTCGCAGCGCAAAGCGGTGCGTGAGCGTTCCCGCGAAGCAGCTACAGAAGGTAGTGACGGCGCTCCGGGTTGTAGAGATCTAACCGGCCTGCACCCCAGGAATCACGCAATGTGACGACGTTGCAGGTGACCCGCGCCACTCGGACTAGTCGGACATAGACGTCTTATGCCCTGCGGGCGCCTTGCTGCTCGATCGTGTTCGACTGTCCGGGCGTGTCGTTGATCGGCGCTCACCTGCATTTATGGGCGAAACCCACGGGGCCGGACAGGGCTGGAGGGGTCGTTGTTGCGGCACCTCGATCGTTCGGTCAGTCGGGGGACTCCGGCCGGCGCTTGTCACCCCGCCTTTGCGGTCAGTTGACCCTGCGTAACTCTTTGCTAGATTTGGTGACAGAAGCGAGCGAGTCGGGCTTCTACCCGGAAAGCCTCAAACCCGCTGCATCTGCCACCACGGAGGAACCGAAATGCCGTCGATCACGACATCGAGTACCACGAAGCGTGATGACAAGGAATCACCCAGAGTGAACGGTGGTCAACGCAAGCAGGTCGTGGGCAGCAAGCCGCGGCCCAGCACGGCCCCCTCCTGGTGAACCGCACCGCTCCCGATCCCCCTGCACCGGAAGGCACCACGAAAATGCTCGGCTTCAAGGACCTCGCCCCGACCATCACCCGCCAGCGCATGGTCGTCGAGGGCTACCCGACGTTCGTGATCACCGACGAGCACATCAAGGACTATCTGAAGAAGCTCTCGGACGTGACCGACATGATCACGATCATCGAGCCGGTGACGCACGTCAGCGAGCTGTACGGCTGGGCCGGCTGGATCCACTGGGAGACCTCCGGCGCGCACTTCTACTCGTGGGAGCGTCCGATCTCGTTCTTCAGCGTCGACATCTACACCTGCAAGGCGTTCGACCCGCAGGTCGTCCTCGACTTCACAAAGGACTACTTCAAGACCACCGAGATCGTCTCGAAGGAGTTCTGAGCATGACCACGACGACCGTCCGCTACGACCTCGACGCCGCCGGGATGCAGCGCATCACCGCGGAGTTCCTGGCCGCGCACCCGGCCGGCACCGGCCGTTTCGTGACGGCGGTCGTCGGTCCCGACACCGAACTCGCCCGCGTCGGCCGCGCACTCGAGCGCCGGGTCTTCGAGGAGTCGTTCGGCAACGACGCCGCGGTCATGGCCGCCGAGTATGGCCCGTACGAGGCGAACAGCCTGTTCTTCGTGGTGATCGACCGGCGCCGGGGCGTCCCGGCGGGCGTGGCCCGCATGATCGAGGGCAACGGCGCCGGCGTGAAGACCATCGACGACGCGCCCCAGCACATCGGCGTCGACGTCGGCACCATCCTCGCCGCGCACGGCATGAACGGCGAGCGGGTCTGGGACTGCGCGACCCTCGCGGTGCTGCCGCAGTACCGCGGTGGACGGTCGTCGCTGCTGGTCAGCTCGATGCTCTACCGCACGTTCCTGGTGATCGGCCGTCGCCGCGGCGTGCGGCACGCGGTGTCGATGCTCGACCGCGGCGCGTACCGCAACATCGGCATGATCGGCGCGCCCATGCGTACCCTCGCCGACTCGGCGGCGTTCGCCTACCTGGGTTCGCCGGAGAACCGCGCGGTCTACATGGACTTTCCGCTCATCGAGCCCGCGGTCCGCGAGCAGGCGGTCCGGATGCGCCGGGCGTCGCGGCCCACCCTGACGGCGCTGCGCCGCTCCGGCCTGCGCAAGCTGCTGACCCGCCGGATCGCGTCCCAGGTGTCCACCCGCATCGGTACGGGCGCCGACGTCGACGAGCACATCGTCGTCGTCGAGGACTGACGGAGCGTTTTACCCGGCGGGCCGCCGGGTAGAGACCCGGCGACCACGGCGCGGGCTGCGCCGTGGGTGCGACAGGGGAGCGCGATGCGAACGCTGGGCGGGCGGTACCGGCTCGAACGACGCATCGGCGTCGGCGGCATGTCCGAGGTGTGGCGCGGACACGACCGGGTGCTCGACCGGCCCGTCGCCGTCAAGATCATGGCGCCGGCGGTCGAGGGCACCCTCGGCCGGGTCTGCGGGGTCGACCTGGTCCGCACCGAGGCCCGGTCCGCCGCGCGGCTCGCGCACCCGAACGTCGCCGGCGTGCACGACTTCGGCACCTCGCCGGCACCGGATCGCGAGGTGCCGTACATCGTCATGGAGCTGGTCGAGGGGCAGACCCTGGGCGCGCACCTCGACGCCGGGCTGTTCGACTGGCGCATCGCCGTCCGGATCTGCGCCGAGGTGGCCGCGGCCCTCGCCGCGGCGCACGCGGAGCGGGTCGTGCACCGCGACATCAAGCCCGCGAACGTCATGCTCACCCCGGCCGGCGCGAAGGTGCTCGACTTCGGCATCGCGGCCGCGGTGGGCAGCCACGACCCGGACCCCGACGGGCCGGTCATGGGCACGCCGGCCTACGTCGCGCCGGAGCGCTTCGCGGGCCTGCCCGCGACCCCCGCGTCCGACATGTACTCCCTCGGCGTGCTGCTCTACCACTGCCTCTCGGGCCGGCTGCCCTGGACGGCGGCCGGAAACACCGAAATGGTGCACGCGCAGCGCCACCTGGACCCGGAGCCGTTGCCGCACATCGACGGGCTCGCCACCGAGGTGCTCGACCTCTGCTCGCGCTGCCTGCACCGGGACCCGGCCGAGCGGCCGACCGCGCTGGTCGCGGCGCTGCTGCTCGCCGAGGCCGTCGACGCCCGGGTGTACGTCCCGCTCGTCGACCCCGCCGCGACGCCGCGACCGTCCAGGGTGCCGCCGTGGGACGCGCGCGCCGCGGCCGCACCGACGAGCGCCGCCCTGCCCGCCGCGCCCCCGCCGCACCACGACGACCGCCCGGGCCGGCACCGCGCCTGACTATCGGCGCGTCCGCCGTTCCGGCGCCGAACCCTCGACGCGGCACCGCAGCTCGGCGACCCCGTCGCCGGACAGCTCCGCCAGCACGGCCCGGCGACCGGTCAGCGCGAGCATCACCGCCTCGGCCGTGCCCCGGACGAGCGGGCCGCCGCCCCAGGACCAGTCCACGTCGGTGGCCTCGAAACGGAGGCCGGCCGGTCGGCGCTTCGGCAGGAAACCCACGGCGCGGCCGCCCACCAGGAAGTCCAGCGACACCCGCAGGCGGTCCGGTCGGAGATCATGAGGCAGGCCGAGCAGCCTGCGGATGTCCTGCCCGTGCACCTGAAGATCGGTGAGCTGCCCCGGGTAACCGACGATCGGCGGGCGGAACGGATTCTCCGCGTTCGCCCGCAGCAGCGCGGCGAGCTCGCCGGCCGGCCGGTCGGCCATCCGGGTGGCGAGCCGGGCGTTGGCCCTGTGTATGTCGAAGCCGCTGCGCACCAGCAGCGGCAGCAGCGACGAGTGCGCGGCGGAACGCTATCGCACCCGGCATCGCGCCATGTCAAAAATCCTTGACACCATGTCAAAGTGACTTTACCTTCGGGATGTCAAACTTTTTATACATGGGAGCGGGACATGGCCTCCGAGGAGAAGCGCGCCTGGATCTCCGCACTGGTCGGGTTCGTCGTCCCGGTCGTCTACCTCGCGTTCGTCCTGTCCAAGGTGCCGGGTGCGGACGTGGCGGAGATCGCCTACGTGGTGCCGATGCTCGCCTCGATCGGCATCGGGATCGGCGTGGGCATCGTGCTGGCCATCGTGGTCGCCGTGGCCTCGCCGCGGGACGCGGACCGGACCGACGAGCGCGATCGGGAGATCAACCGGCGGGGCGAGTACGTCGCGTTCTACGTCATGAGCGGCGCCGCGATCGTGCCGCTGGTCCTGGCGATGGCGGAGGTCGCGCACTTCTGGATCGCCCACGCGCTCTACCTGGCGTTCGTCCTGGCCGCGCTGGCCTCGTCGGTCGTGAAGATCGTCGTGTACCGGCGGGGCTGGTAGGCGTGGGCAAACCGACAAGGGTGACCAACTCGATCCGGGCGCTGCGCTTCGCGCACGGGGAGATGACCCAGGCGGAGCTGGCCGACCGCATCGGGGTGACCCGCCAGACCGTCATCGCGATCGAGCAGGGCCGCTACTCGCCGTCGTTGGAGGTGGCCTTCCAGATCGCGCGGGTGTTCGGGGTGCCGCTCGACGACGTCTTCGGATACCCGGAGACCCACGAATAGACGAAATCGAGGAGGGATCATGCAACCAGAAGGGCTGAATCGTACCGCCCGCATCACCGGGCTGTTCTACCTCGGCAACGCGATCACCAGTGTGCTCGGGTTCATCGTCATCCGCCCGCGGCTCTTCGACGCCGACGATCCCACCGCGACGATGGCCAACCTGGTCGCGCACGATTCGCCGGCCCGCTGGGGCATCGCGCTGTACCTGGGCATGGTCGTCACACAGACCCTCGCCGCGGCCTGGTTCTACCGCCTGTTCCGCACCGTTGACTCCTTCGCCGCGAGCGGGATCGCCGCCTTCGGGCTGGTCAACGCGGTCGTGGGCGTCATGAGCACGGCACTGCTGGCCACGGCGGTCGAGGTGGCGGCCGATCCGGTCGGCGACCCGGTGGCCACCGTCCAGGTTCTGCACCTGCTCAACGAGAACCTGTGGGGTGTCGGAGCGCTGTTCTTCGGCCTGTGGCTGATCCCGATGGGCTGGTGCGTCCTGCGGTCGGGCTGGATGCCCAGTGCCCTGGGCCGGCTCCTCGTCGGTGGCGGCGCCGGGTACGTGCTCAGCGCGTTCGTCGCCTACCTCGCTCCCGGCGCGCAGGTCCTCGCCGAGGCACTCACCTATCCCGCGTCCGTCGGCGAGCTGTGGATGGTCGGCTACCTGCTGATCCGCGGTGTGCGGCGGCGAGCGGCCGTGGCTCAGGTCTGACCGGCGGCGCTGCGCGGGACGATGACCACCGGGCGGCGGGCGCGGCGCACGAGCCGGGCCGAGACCCCGCCGAGCAGCACCCGCCGTGCCGGGCCGTAGCCGCGCGAGCCGCAGAACAGCACGTCCACGTCGTCCAGGTCGGCGAGCGACTCGACCACGTCGCCGACCCGGATCTCCCAGTCGGTCTCCACGCCCGCCGCGGACTCGGCCGCCCGGCTCAGCGCCAGCTCGTAGGTCTCCCGGGCGGTCTCCAGGAACGCGTGCTCGGCGTCCTGCCCGACCAGGAACGGCATTGTGGCGTCGGCATCCGCGACCACCGTGTACAGCCGCAGCGGGCTGCCGGTGCGCGCCGCAAGCCGGGCCGCCGCCGCGAGCGCCGCCCGGCCGTCGGGGGTGTCCACGTAGGCGACGCCGACGCGGCCCAGCGCGCCCGGCGGCGTCTCCATCGCGGCCGGCGCGACCGCGACGGGGCAGACGCTGCCGGCCAGCAGCCGCTCGGCGGTGCTGCCCGCGAAGAGCCGGTGCCGGCTGCCGGCCCGCCCGGAACCCACGACGATCACCTCCGCCGACAGCTCCTCGGCGAGATCGTGCAGGCCGTGTGCCGCCGAGGTGGAGGCGACCACCCGGTACGCGATGTCGCCGGTCGCGCCGGCGAGCACCGTGCGGGCGCCGTCGAGCACCGCCGTGGCGGCCCGGTGCCGGTCGGCCACCCACTCGGCGTCGACCCGGCCCGAGCCGAGCGCGGACGGCGCCGGATGCACGACCGCGACGATCAGCGGGGCGTCCAGCGTCTGCGCCGTCCACTGGCCGAGCCGCAGGGCGTCCTCGGACGCCTCGCCGCCGTCGACGCCGACGATGACCGGGGCGCTCACCGGGGCTCCCCGCCCGGCGCCGGGGCCCGGCGCAACCGGGAGTGGCGGTAGCCGTACAGGAAATAGATGGCCAGGCCGATGATCAACCAGACCACGAAGCGGATCCAGGTGCTCAGCGGGAGGTCCGACATCAGGTAGACCGCGAAGAGCACGCCGAGGATCGGCAGCACCGGCGACCACGGCACCCGGTACGGCCGGGGCATGTCCGGCCGGGTCCGGCGCAGGATGATCACACCGATGTTGACGAGCACGAACGCGAACAGCGTGCCGATGTTGACGAGCTTGACGATCTCCGAGAGCGGCACCAGCGCCGCGAGGATCGCGATGAGCACGCCGAGGCCGATGGTCAGCCGCGCCGGGGTGCCGTACCGCTGGTTGACCGTTGCCAGCTTCTCCGGGAGCAGGCCGTCGCGGCACATGGCGAAGAAGATGCGCGTCTGGCCGTACAGGATGACCAGGACGACGCTGGTGA
Organism: Amorphoplanes digitatis; assembly: GCF_014205335.1. NCBI lineage: Bacteria > Bacillati > Actinomycetota > Actinomycetes > Micromonosporales > Micromonosporaceae > Actinoplanes > Actinoplanes digitatis. The sequence continues at coordinate 3,590,521 of NZ_JACHNH010000001.1, forward strand.
TGGCGACGACCGCGCCGAGCGCGAGGATCGAGGCCGCCCAGCTCATGCCGGCGCCCTGGTCGAGGGCCGCGGCCAGCGGCGCGTCGCTCCCCGCGAGCTGCTCCGGGGTGGCGATACCGATCGCGCCGACCGCGGTCAGCACGTAGAAGACCGTGCAGATGGCCAGCGAGCCGATGATCGCCAGCGGCAGGTCCTTGGCCGGGTTGCGGGCCTCCTCGCTGCCGGTGGAGACCGCGTCGAAGCCGATGTAGGCGAAGAAGATGATCGCGGCGGCCGAGGTGACCCCGTCGACACCGGACGGCGCGAACGGGTGGAAGTTGCCGGTGCCGAAGTTGAAGAGCGCCACGACGATGAAGAACAGCAGCACCGTCAGCTTGACCCCGACCATTACCAGGTTGACCCGGGCGCTCTCGGTGACGCCCCGCACCAGCAGCAGCGTGATGGCCAGGACGATGAAGACGGCGGGCAGGTTCAAGACGCCACCGTCCTCGGGTGACTTGGAGATGGCGTCCGGCAGGGCAACCCCGAACGCGGCGTCGAGGAACGCGTTGAGGTTGCCGCCCCAGCCGACCGCGATCGCGGCCACCGAGACGCCGTACTCGAGGATCAGGTCCCAGCCGATGATCCAGGCGACGATCTCGCCGAGCGTGGCGTAGGTGTAGGTGTACGCGCTGCCGGAGACCGGGATGGACGAGGCCAGTTCGGCGTAGGAAAGTGCGGAGAACGTGCAGGCGACCGCGGCCAGCACAAAGGAGAGGATGACCGCGGGGCCGGCCACCGAGGCGCCCTCGCCGATCACCACGAAGATGCCGGTGCCGATGATCGCGCCGACGCCCATGGCGGTCAGGTGGGTGGCGCTGACGGCCTTCCTGAGCCCGTGGCCCTCCTCGGTGGTCTCGGAGATCAGCGACCGTACGTCGCGGATCGCGAAGATTCCCGGGCGTGGGTTCGAACCATTCACCATGCTGAGACCATCCTCCACATGCGTCGGCTGCGCGCCTCCCACCAGCGGATCCGCCGGATGCTGCCTACTTTCCCGCAGTGGTCTCTGTTGATGCCGTCGATGCGTGATTTTCTCGTGACGCTCTGAGGCGGACGTGGTGTCCGCCCTGGTCACGGAAACAGCGGGCAGCCTGCGGGGGCACCGGAGGGCGTTGTACCGTGGGCCGACGGGCTACCGTGTTCGGAGGTCGGGGTACATGGGCGAGGCCGTGATGACCACACGGCGCCAGGCGGACGGCGCGATCGTGGTCGAGATCCGCGGCTCCCTCGACGCGGCGACTGTGGACGCGCTGCGCAGGGCGGTGCTCGGCACCCTGCAGGCGGAGCGCCCGGTGATGATGATCGTCGATCTTACCTTCGTCACCTTCATGGACTCGATGGGCGTCGGCGCTCTGGTGGCCGGCTACAACGCCGCCCGCGACACCGGCACCCGGTTCCTGCTGCGCAACCCGAGCGACTTCGTGCACCGGCAACTGCGGATCACCGGCCTGGCCGAGATGTTCGGCCTGCCGCCCGGTTCCTCCCGCCCGCAGACATACACTCCATAGCCCCGTGGGCGACCGGGCCCTGCGCCGGTTATGGTGCCGTCATGGAACCGGCGGTCGGGGCGTGGTGCGGGAACGCCGAGATCTGCTTCCGGCTCCATGATCACGAGCACCGGCTCAAGTCCGTACGGCTGAGATCCGGGGCCGCGAGCGGCGAGTTCAGCTACGACGCCGAGCGGCGCAGCTGGGAGCTGCGGCTGCCCCGCCCGCCCGTGCGGCGCGTCGAGTACCACCTGGAGCTCGGCCATCCGGACGGCTCCAACGAGATCGTCTGCGACCCCGACAACCCGCGCCGCAGCGGCGAGTCCTCCGTGCTCTGGTGCCCCGACTACCGCGAGCCCGACTGGCTGCACCTGCCGCAGGCCGCCGGCCGGTGGCGGGAGGTCTACCTGCCGCTGCCGGCCGTCCGCGGCGAGATGATCGCCCGGATCTGGTCGCCGGACACCCGCACCGATCGGGTCCTGGTCGCGCACGACGGACCCGACTTCCTCCGGTACGGCGAGATCGGCCGTTACACCGGCGCCATGATCGGTGCGGGGCGGGTGCCGCCGTACCACCTCGTGCTGCTGCCGCCCGGCGAGCGCTTCGAGTGGTACTCGGCCAGTCCGGCGTACGCCAAGGCGCTGGCGCGCGACGTCCTGCCGAAGCTGGCCGCCGAGCTCGGCACCGACCGGCCCGTGGTCGGCGCCGGCGCCAGCCTCGGCGCCCTGGCCATGCTGCACGCGCAGCGCCGCCATCCGGAGCGCTTCGCCGCGCTGTTCCTGCAATCGGGCAGCTTCTTCCAGCCGCGCTTCGACCGGCAGGAGTCCGGGTTCCGGCGCTACCTGCGCATCGTCCGGTTCACCGGACGGGTCCGGCGCGACGCGGCCTTCGACGCCGGCGTACCGGCGGCGCTCACCTGTGGTGCGGTCGAGGAGAACCTGGCGAACAATCGCGACATGGCCGCGGTACTGGGCCGGCAGGGCTACACCGTCAGCTTCAGCGAGGTTCCCGACGCGCACAACTGGACCGGGTGGCGCGACGCCCTCGATCCGGACCTGACCAGGTTGCTCCAGAAGGTGTTCATCTAGCGGGAGGCGCCAATGGCCGACGTCGAGCACACCATCGGACTGCTGCTGGGCACCGAGGACGACTGGCCACGGGCGTACGAGGCGATGCTGCGCCGGATCGGCGCGGTCACCGACGACCAGGGCCGCACGCACGTCACCCGCAGCGTGCGGGTCACCATCGAGCCGTTCAACCTGCGCGACTCGCCGCGCCACGACCTGGTCATCGACCGGCTCGCCTACTGGTACTACCACCCGCGCGAGTGGCTCAAGAAGATCGCGCTGATGGACGACGTGTACCTGCTGAACAGCCCGTTCACGTTCCAGGCCATGGAGAAGCACGCCGCGTACTGCGCGATGATGCGGCTCGGGCTCAAGGTGCCGGAGACGGTGCTGGTGCCGTTCAAGAACCCCCTGGACAACTCCCGGTACGCGTACACGTCGGGGCGCTACAACCAGCCGTTCGACCTCGAGGCGCTGGCCGAGTCCGTTGGCTATCCGATGTACATGAAGCCGTACGACGGCGGCGCCTGGGTCGGCGTCTCCCGGATCCGCGACGTCGGCGAGCTGCACGCGGCCTACGACGCGTCCGGTGAGCGGCTCATGCACCTGCAGGCGGCCATCGAGGACTACGACGTCTTCGCCCGGTCGCTGACCATCGGCCCCGAGACCATGGTGATGAAGTTCCGCCCCGAACTGCCCATGCACGAGCGGTACGCGGTGGAGCACGACTTCCTCACCCCGGCGGTCGGCGACGAGGTGGTGGCCATCTCCCGGGTGGTCAACGCGTTCTTCCGGTGGGAGTTCAACAGCTGCGAGACGCTGATCCGCGGCACCGACGTGCACCCCATCGACTACGCGAACGCCTGCCCCGACGTGGCGGTGACCTCGCTGCACTACTACTTCCCGTGGGCGATGTCGGCGCTGCTGCGCTGGACCGTCTACTGCGTGGTCACCGGCCGCAAGCCCAGGTTGGACACCGACACCTCCCGGTACTTCGCGATCGCCGACGACCCGTCGCTGTCGTACGCCGAGAAGCTGGACGGCTACCGCCGGCTCGCCGACGACTACTTCGAGATCGACCGCTACCAGGAGTTCTGCGCCAAGCACCTCGGGCACGTCGACGACGTGGTCGCCGACTGGATCGGCTCGGAGGAGTTCCGCTTGCTACTGGGCAGTACCGTCCGGGAGATGTACCCGCCGCATGAGCACGAGCGCTTCCTCGGCCACTTCAACGGGCTGATCGACGCCTGGCTTCGCGACCATGGCTGACCTCGGACGCGCGGTCAGGTTCTCCGCCGGGCTGTACGCGCGCCGGCTCGACTTCCTCTACCACGGCTACGTGCGCCGCGACCCGATGGCGCTGCTGCACCTGCGGCCCGGCCGCGACGACCCGTACGCGATCTACCGCGGCATGCCCCGCTTCGGACCGACCCGCCTCGGCAACTGGGCGACGACAAGCCACCGGATCTGCAGCGCCGTGCTGCGCGACCGGCGCTTCGGCGTGAGCGCCGCCAACCTGGACCCGTCGGCACCGCCGTCGGTCGCCGACTCGTTCGACATGTCGTTCCTCGACCGGGATCCGCCCGACCACACCCGGCTGCGCCGGCTGGCGCAGCCCGCGTTCAGCCCGAAACAGATGGCCGGTTACCGGCCGCGGATCGAGCGCACCGTCGACGACCTGCTCGACGCCGCGCTCGCGGCGCGGGAGTTCGACCTCGTACCGGCGCTCGCCGCGCCGCTGCCGATCGGGGTCATCACCGACCTGCTCGGCGTACCGGATGCCGACGCCGAGCGGTTCTCCCGTTACGGCACGATCATCGGCGGCGCGCTCGACGGCGTCCGCTCGCCGGCGCACGCGGCCCGGCTGAGATCGGCGAACCGGGCGCTGCGGGAGATCTTCGAGGAGCTGTTCGTGCTGCGCCGCCGCGAGCCCGCGGACGACCTGATCAGCCGGATCGTGGCGGCGGAGGGCGAACAGATCCAGCCGCGCGAGATGGTGCCGATGTGCAACCTGTTGCTGGTCGCGGGCTTCGAGACGACGGTCAACCTGATCGGCAACGCGGTGAACGCGCTGCTCGACCACCCGGAGCAGTGGGCGGCGCTGGTCGCGGATCCGGCCGGGCTGGCGCCGGCCGCGGTCGAGGAGACGCTGCGGTACGACCCGCCGGTGCAGCGTACGGCCCGCTGCGCGCTCACGGACCTCGACCTGGAGGGCCACCGCGTACGCCGGGGCCAGTTCGTGGTGACGCTGATCGGCGCCGCGAACCGCGACCCCGAGGCGTTCGCCGACCCGGGCACGTTCGACATCGGGCGTGCGCCGGGCGCCGATCACCTGGCCTTCTCCAGCGGCATCCACTACTGCATCGGGCAGCCCCTCGCGCGGCTCGAGGCGACGGTCGCCCTGCAGAAGCTGGCGGAGCGGATGCCGGACCTGCGCCGGGCCGGCGTGCTGCGGCGCCGCGCCTCCAGCATCGTGCGCGGCCCGATCCGCTTCCCGGTGCGCACCGGTGACCGGAGCCTGTCCGTGGTCTGAAGTGTCGGTGCCCGGGCCTAGAGTTCAGGGCGTGCACATCCGGATCGAGGGCAGCGACCTGCCCGGGCAGCGCCCCGGCGAGCAGGCCGACGCGCTGCGCCGCGGCAACGTGCACGTCGGCGTGCAACGGGGGAGCGAGGTGATCGGACGGGTCCCGGCCGGCGCCGCCGGCGCCACCTGGGACGTCGAGGTGACCAGCCGCGAGGTCGACGGCCTGCTCGACGTCGGCGGGCCATACGTGCACGGCCGGCCCGGCGCCCGCTTCCTCTACCTCAGCTGGGGCGCCGTCGACGGCGAGACGTTCGCGATGTTCCGGCGGGCCAAGCTGCTCTTCGGCGACATACCCACACCGATGCTGCGCGGTGCGCACGACGGCGCCGGGCCGCTCGTCGGCCGGCTCGGCCTCACCGACGACCGGGGCGGGCCGCGCTGCGCCCGGGTCCGGCCGCCGGACATCGTCTGGCGGCTCACGTGACGGTGGTGGCGCACGGCCTCATCGCGCGCGACGGCACCCTGGCCGTCTGGGCCGAGACCGACGAGACCCCCGCGGCCGCCCCGGCCGCCCGCGGCGGTGCGCACGCCCGGGCGCTCGCGCTGCCCGGCGGTGACCGCGCGGCGACGCTGATGCTGCCCTCCACCTCGGCCGGGCCGCTGCCGTCCCCGCAGCTTGGGCTCCCGCCGCGCCGCGGCCGGCCCCGGCTGCGCCCCTGGCGGGTGCCCGCCACCACCGTCGCGTTCGTCACCGACGACCTCGCGGACGACTACGGCGCGCGCACCGCGCCGTCGCTGGCCTACCTCGCCGAGGTCTGCGCCTTCGCGGCCGACCTCGTCGCCCGCGGCCGGGTGCTGCCCGCCGTGCACGCCGCGGGCACCCGGCCCCGGGCCGTGTGGCGGCCCGTGCTGACCGGCACCGACGCGGCCCGCCACGCCGACCTGCTGCGCCGCATGCCGCCCGCCTGCCGTGCCGAGCGCGCCCGGCCCGGCGACGTCGGCGGGCTGCCGGCCGCCGACGTCCTGCACGCCGCGCTGCACCGGCTCGTCGACGGCCTGGTCCGCACCCGGCTCGCCGAGGCCGGCGTCGAACTCGGCGGCGCCGCCTGGCTCGCCGCCCTGTCCGCGGAGCCCGAGTTCGACCCACCGCCCGCCGGCGAGCTGGACACCCTCGCCGACGCCCTGGACGCCTGGCACGCCGAGGCCACCCGCGGCGCCGCCGTGCGCGTCTGCTTCCGGCTCACCTTCCTGCCCGAGCTCGAGCCCGACGAGCCCGACGCCACCGGCGTGCCCGAGCCGGCCGCCGACGGCGACGCGTGGCTGCTCGAGTTCCTGCTGCAACCGGTCGACGAGCCCAGCCTGCTGGTCACTGCCGCCGACGTGTGGCGCGACCGCAGCGCACCGCTGCGGCGCTGGACCCACCATCCGCAGGAGCGGCTCATCGCCGGGCTCGGCCGGGCGGCCCGGCTCTTCGGCGACCTCGACGCGGCCCTGCGCACCGCCCGCCCCGCCGAGCTGGTCCTGGACACCGAGGGCGCCTACCGCTTCCTGAGCCACGCGACCCTGCTCGAGCAGGCCGGCTACGGCGTCCTGCTGCCGGCCTGGTGGCGCGAGCCGCAGCGCCTCGGCCTGTCCCTGGAGGTCCGCGGCCGCGAGGAGGTCGCGCCGGTGCTGCGCGACGAGGCGGCCGACCTGGCGAGCATCGTCGGCTACAACTGGGGCCTCGCGCTGGGCGGCCGCGCCCTGACCGAGGCCGAGCTGGCCGAGCTGGCGCGGGCGAAGGTGCCGCTGGTGCGGCTCCGCGGCCGGTGGGTCTACCTCGACGCGGGCCGCCTGCGCGCCGGGCTCGAGTTCCTGCGGCGCGGCGGCGGCACCATGACCGCCGGGGACGCGCTGCGGATGATCCGGCTGCTGCCGCCCGAGGAGCTGCCGCTGCCGGTGACGGCCGTCGACGGCAAGGGCTGGCTCGCCGACCTGCTCGCCGGGCGCCTCGGCGAGCGGCTCGAGCTGCTCGACGCGCCCGGTGGCCTGGTCGGGGAGCTGCGGCCGTACCAGCGAAGGGGTTTCTCCTGGCTGGCCTTCCTCGACGACCTCGGCGTCGGCGCCTGCCTGGCCGACGACATGGGCCTGGGCAAGACCGTCCAGCTGCTCGCGCTGCTCCTGCACCGCAACAGCGGGCCCACCCTGCTGATCTGCCCGCTGTCGGTGCTGGGCAACTGGGTGCGCGAGGCGGCCCGGTTCGCGCCCGACCTGCGGGTGCGCGTCCTGCACGGCAGCGACCGCCCCGACCCCACCCACCTGCTCGACGGCGCCGACGTGCTGCTGACCACCTATGCGACGGCCACCCGCGACGTCGACGCGCTGGCCGCCGTGCCCTGGGACCGGGTCGTCCTCGACGAGGCGCAGCACATCAAGAACGGCGCGAGCGCCGCCGCCCGGGCCGTGCGTCGCCTCGACGCCCGGCACCGCGTCGCCCTCACCGGCACCCCGGTCGAGAACCGCCTGGCCGAGCTCTGGTCCATCCTGGACTTCCTCAACCCCGGCCTGCTCGGCAGCGCCCACTCGTTCCGCGCCCGCTACGCGGTGCCCATCGAGCGCTACGCGGACGAGGACGCCGCCGCCCGCCTGCGCCGCGCCACCCGCCCGTTCATGCTGCGCCGGGTCAAGGCCGACCCCGCGGTGATCGACGACCTGCCCGACAAGCGGCACACCCGGCACCTGTGCGGCCTCACCGTCGAGCAGGCCACCCTCTACCAGGCCGTGCTCAACGAGATGACCGACCGGCTCACCGACGAGACCGAGATCCGCCGCAAAGGCATCGTGCTGTCCGCGATGACCAAGCTCAAACAGGTCTGCAACCACCCGGCCCAGCTGCTCGGCGACGGCTCGCCGCTGCCCGGCCGCTCCGGCAAGCTCGAACGCCTGGAGCAGATCCTCGACGCCGCGCTCGCCGACGGCGAGAGCGTGCTGTGCTTCACCCAGTTCGCCCGCTTCGGCGCCATGCTGGTGCCGCACCTCGCGGCCCGCTTCGGCGTCGAGGTCCGCTACCTGCACGGCGGCACCCCGCGCCGGGCGCGCGACGAGATGGTCGCCGCGTTCCAGGCCGACCGCCGGCCGGGCATCTTCGTGCTGTCGCTCAAGGCCGGCGGCACCGGCCTCAACCTGACCGCCGCCAACCACGTCGTGCACGTCGACCGCTGGTGGAACCCGGCGACCGAGACCCAGGCGACCGACCGGGCGTTCCGCATCGGCCAGGACCGCGACGTCCAGGTGCACACCCTCGTCTGCCTCGGCACCCTCGAGGAACGCATCGACCGCCTGATCACGGACAAGGGCGTACTGGCGGAACGCGTCGTCGGCAACGGCGAGGGCTGGCTGACCGCCCTGAGCACCGACGACCTGCGCGCCCTGCTGGCCCTGGAACCGGAGGCCGTAGTTGACTGACAGACTCTCGGCCCCGTTCATCGCCATGTTCGAATCCCTGCGCATGGCACCGACCTTCGCCCGCGGCCGCCGCGACGCCCGGGCCGGCCACGTGCGCCACCTGACCATCTCCGGCAGCCTGGTGACGGCCCAGGTCAGGGGCCCGGACGACCCGACGGCGTTCCGCTCCCGCATCGCGGTCCGCGCGTTCGGCGCCGCCGAATGGTCCCGCGTCGAGGACGACCTGGCGGCCCAGGCCCGCTACGCGGCCGACCTGCTGGCGGGCCGCATGCCGGCGGACATCGAGCAGGTGTTCGCCCGGGCCGGGTTGACACTGCTGCCGCTGTCACTGGACGAGGTGGCACTGGACTGCACCTGCGAACGCTGGCCGATGCCCTGCGCCCACCTCGCCGCAACCTGCTACGCCCTGGCCACCTCCTTCGAGACAGACCCGTTCGGCGCCTTCGCCTGGCGCGGCCGCTCCCGCGACGAACTACTGACCCGCCTCAGCCAACTCCGCGGCGCCACAGCACACGCCCCACCACCACCCTCGCGACAACCCCCGGACGACGACCTCGGCGACCTCACCACCTTCTGGGGCAACCCACCCACCACCCACCCAGCCACCGCCCCGATCCCGGCGACCGCAGGAGCTGCCGCTGGCTCTGTCGCCGAGGCGGCGAGCGTGGGAGCTGTTGGTGGGCCGGGCGTCGGGGGTGCTGTCGCCCGTTCCGCTGCCGAGGCGGGCCCGAGGGCCGTGGGAACCCTCGGATGGGTGGAGGTAGCCACACCGCCGCCCGACGTCGGGCGTGCGGATCTTCTGCTTGATCAGTTCGATCCGCCGCCGCTGCGAGCGGGCGGGGTTCCGCTGATCGAGGCCCTGCGCCCGGCCTATCGCGCTCTTCCTCCGCAGGTCTGAGCCCGGGGGACGCGCCCCTGTCATCTACGGGATTGCCCCACGCGGTGGGGCCGCGGGAGCCTTGGATGGGTGGAAGTAGTCGCGCCGTCGGTCGACGCTGGGCCCAGACTTTCTGCTTGATCAGTTCGATCTGCTGCTGCTGCTGCTGCTGCTGCTGCTGCTGCGAGTGGGCGGGGTTCCGCTGATCGAACCTCTCCGCCCGTCCATCGCGCTCCTCTTCCGCACGTCTGAGCTCGTGTGGTGCGACTCCCTGTCGCCGATGGGATGCCCCACGCGTTCGCGGCGCGGGACTCTCCCGAGGGCCGCCGCCGTCTCGGACCAGGACCTTGGCAAATTGAGGCGGCGTCGACCGGGCGTGTCAGAGCGGAGATACCTAGGCAAAGTCTGGCCATGAGTCGCGGTTCTCGATCATCCCGGCAGGTCCGAGCGGTTCTGTCGATCGTCTCGGCGGGGCTGGGTGGTTCTGTCGATCGTCTCGGCGGGGCTGGGTGGTTCTGTCGATCGTTCCGGCGGGGCTGGGCGGGTCTCTCGATCCTCCCGGCAGGTCCGGGGGTCTCTCGATCCTCGCGGCAATGCCAGAGCAGCGGTGTCGCACTCCGACGGTGTGGACGGCGGGGGATCAACGGCCCGGATGCCCGTGGTCCGAGGCCGGGTGGAAATCGCATCGTGAACGACCACTAGGCCATCCACCTCCTGCCCAACCGCCACGCGGGCTGTCCGGCTGATCTTGTCGGTGACGGCCGCCGCGCAGTGCGGTCCTACTCCCGGTCCAGGCGGTAGGTGTAGAAGTAGCCGCTGGACCCGACACCTTGCATTTCGGCGCGGATGGCGGCGACCAGGCCGATCGCCCGGCTCGTGGCGAGTTGTCGGAGACGGTCCCGCGCCGGCCAGTCGTCGAGTCGCTCTGTGCGCCCCTCGCGGGTGTCGATGATCGTGCCGTCGCGCTCGGTCCAGCTCAGCAGCGGCGAGTCCGCGGAGGTCGATCCTTGCGTGACTCCGATCAGGAGCGCGCGTAGCGCGGTGAACCGGATGTGCACCAGATCCGACACGTACAGGTCGATCTCCTCCTCCACGGCACGCTCGATGTGCCACCTGTCCCGTTCGAGCTGCGGGCGCTCCGGCGTCATGTCGGCGAGAGCAGCGAGCAACGCATAGGTCCATTCGACGATGGCGCCATAAATCGGCGCGCGTCGCTCGCGCAATTCCTGCCCGTGAGACCGTTCTCGTAAAGCCTGTTCCTGTTGATGGACGAGCGCAAGCTGCGAATCCAAGGTCGCCCTCGTGTTTTCGCGTTGTGTCTTAAGTGAGGTAATGGTGGTCAATGCGTTTACTCCGACGGTAAGCGCGGCGACACCGACGGAGGAAAGGGCGGCGACGAGCGGAGCATCCATCGGAACATGCTGCCATCGGTTCCGCACCACACGCCGAACCGCGCGCGTGCCCACCCATCCTCGATGCCGGCGCGTCGCCGACCAGGTTCCCGCCGCGACCACGTGCTCGCCGGCCTCGTTATCCAGGTCGCGCGGCGGAAGGGCCAGCAGGGCAGTAGGGCCGGCACGGCAGTAGGGCCGGCACGGCAGTAGGGCCGGCACGGCAGTAGGGCCGGCACGGCAGCAGGGCCGGCGCAGCCGCAGGGCCGGCACGGCCGACGCCGGCGAGGGACGGATCCCGACACGGCGCGGGTCGATCCGCCCGCGCCCGGTTGCCGGTGCGGTTCCGACAGGCCCCTTCGGTGGTACGAGGTTGTCGGCTGGCGCGCTTCGCAGGGGCACACCGCTCGCGGGTAGGGCTGCGGGTGCCGGTCGGGCGTGGCTCAGGTAGGTGCAGGAGCCGTGGCCGGGGTCTGTCGGCGGGTCCGGCCTGGCTTGTGGTTTCGTCTGGCGACGGCGTCTGGGCGGGCTCCTCCTGGCCGTCCGTCTCGCATTGCCGATGTGCTGTGGCGGGCTTCATCGGGTCAGGGGTCTTGTCTGGCTGGTGTGTTGTGGCGGGTTTCGGCTGGTCAGTGGACTTCTCTGGCGGGTGTGTCTCGGCCGGGTTCGGCTGGTCAGGGGTCTTGTTTGGTTGTTGTGTTGTGGCGGGTTTCGGCTGGTCAGTGGACTTCTCTGGCGGGTGTGTCTCGGCCGGGTTCGGCTGGTCAGGGGTCTTGTTTGGTTGTTGTGCTGTGGCGGGTTTCGGCTGGTCAGCGGACTTCTCTGGCTGGTGTGTCTTGGCAGGTTTCATCTGGCCAGCGGCCGTGCCTGGCGGGTGTGTCTCGGCTTGTTCCGTGTGCTCGGTGGCTTCGTCCGGCCGGTGGGTCTCGGCCGGTTCGGTCTGGTCGGTGACGGTGTCTGGGTGGTGTGCCGTGGCGGGTTCGGCCTGGTCTGTGGGTGTGGTGCGCTGCTGGCGGCGTCGCAGCGGCGGCGGATCGTGGTGGGTCGAGATGGTGTGGTTCGGCGTCGGGTGTGGTGTCTGTTCGGTGTGGAGGGGCCGGGCCGACGGCGGGGTTGTGGTGCGTGGCGTGGCAGGGTTTGGCGTGGGGTGTTCGCCGGGTCGGTGGCGTAGTTGGCGTAGGCGGCGGGCGTGGCGTTGTGTCAGGCCCCAGGTGCGGTGTCGTTCGTGGTCGCGGCGGAACTGGTCGCGTTCGGGGGAGTAGTTGCGGGATGCGGTGCGGTCGCGCATGGCGGCCAATTCGCCGCGACTGAAGAATTGAAGCTGCCGCTGCATGTATTCATTATCTCGGGCCGGCTGACAGTTTTCCCTCCCCGACCAATGTAGATCATGCCAATTTATCGAGGCCTGACGCTGACGACGGAAATGCTTGCCTATCTAAATCGGTCCGCAACTAAGCGAGCATAAAAGCAGCCAGCTCATGGCCCTGACTTCGCGCGCGTGCTCGCCCGGCTGTCACCGCGGGGCGCCCGCAGGCTTGTCCTCGTCGCGGGACTTCGCCGGCCGGCTGGTGGTCGATGTCGAGGCGCTGGCGGATCTCCGGCCGCGGCAGGAACGAGTGGTGGACGACCACGGACGTGCCGCACGACGGTCCGCTTCCTCATGAGTGGGGTTGGGATCGATCTTCACCGAACCTGCACAGGAGCCACACCATCGCCGCGACCGGCTGTGGTTGGCTGCGGCGATGAGTCGGTCGAGAGCTGTGGCGCGCCAGATCTCCTACCTTGACGAGGCCGCCGCGAGTGATGTCGGGCGGCGGTACAAGGGGCGGCTGCTGGGGGAGTTGCGGATCGGGTCGGGGCACGTCGTGCTCGATGTGGGCTGCGGGCCCGGCACCGACCTTTCCGCCATGGTCGCGGCGGCCGGGCCGGACGGCAGAGTGATCGGCGTGGACCGGGACGCCGGGATGCGTGAAGTGGCCCGGCGGCGAACCCGCGCGGAGCCGGGCGTCGAGATTCTGGCCGGTGACGCGCACGCACTGCCGCTCGGGCCGGCGAGCGTCGACCGGGCCCGCGTCGACCGGGTGTTGCAACACGTGGACGATCCGGCGGCGGCCGTGGCCGAGCTGCGGCGGGTGCTTCGACGCGGAGGTCGCGTCGCGCTGGCCGAGCCGGACTGGGACACCCTGGCCATCGACGCCACCGACGTCGCGACCAGCCGGGCCTTCACCCGCTTCGTCACCGGCCACGTGGTTCGCAACGCCGGCATCGGCCGCAGCTTGGGCCGGCTGCTGCACGACGCCGGGTTCATCGTGGAGTCCGTCGACGCCACCGTCGCCCTGTTCCGCGACTATCGCAGCGCCGAGGCCATTCTGCGCATGTCTGCGGTCGCCGAGCGGGCCTGGCGGGCCGGTCACCTCGACGAGGACAGGGCCCGAGCCTGGCTGTCCGGGCTGACCGCCGGCCCGTTCCTGGCCGGATTCACCTTCATCACGGCAATCGGCCGCATCCCGCCCTCGGCCATGAGTGGGGTGGGGCGGGCGGGGGTTCACCAGGCGATCGGGGCGTAGTCCTTCAGGAAGATGCCGTACAGGTCCTCGCCCTGTTCGCCGCGGACGATCGGGTCGTAGACGCGGGCCGCGCCGTCGACCAGGTCCAGCGGGGCGTGGAAGCCCTCTTCGGCCAGGCGCATCTTTGTCGGGTGGGGGCGTTCGTCGGTGATCCAGCCGGTGTCCACGCTGGTCATCAGGATGCCGTCGGCGAACATGTCGTCGGCGCTGGTGCGGGTCAGCATGTTCAGGGCGGCCTTCGCCATGTTGGTGTGCGGGTGGCCGGCGCCCTTGTAGCCGCGGGCGAACACGCCCTCCATGGCGGACACGTTCACCACGTAGCGGCGCGGGTGCGGCGACGCCGTCATCGCCGCGCGGAGGCGGCTGACCAGGACGAACGGGGCCGTCACGTTGCAGAGTTGCACCTCGAGCAGTTCCAGGGCGTCGACCTCGTGGACGCGGTCGCTCCAGCTGTTCGTCGGTGCCAGGTCCGGGACCAGACCGCCCGCGTCGATCGCCGTCAGGGCGGCGATCCGTTCCGGGGTGGCCGAGCCGCCGGTCAGCGCCAGCGCCGTCAGCGCGTGCGGGCTGAAGCTCGAGCCGTCGGTCAGGGCCGCCGGGTGTGCGGGGGAGGCGTGGCCGCCGAGGTACTCCAGCTCCGGAAGCGGGCCGTCCGGCAGCGGCGCCGACTCCGCCGACACCAGCGCCGAGTAGGAGCCGGGCGAGCGCCGTACCGTCTGGGCCGCGTTGTTGATCAGGATGTCCAGCGGGCCGCGGGCCGCGACCGAGTCGGCCAGGGCGACCACCTGGGCGGGGTCGCGCAGGTCGATGCCGACGACCCGCAGCCGGTGCAGCCAGTCCGCGCTGTCGGGCATCGCGGCGAAGCGTCGCACGGCGTCGTTCGGGAACCGCGTGGTGATGGTGGTGTGCGCGCCGTCGCGCAGCAGGCGCAGCGCGATGTACATGCCGATCTTCGCGCGGCCGCCGGTGAGCAGCGCGTGCCGGCCGGTCAGGTCCGTCCTGGCGTCGCGGTGGCTGTGGTTCTTCGCCGCGCAGGAGGGGCAGAGCTGGTGGTAGAACGCGTCGACCTGCACGTAGCGCTGCTTACAGATGTAGCAGCCGCGCGGCTGCTTGAGGATGCCGGCGGTCGGTGCCGTCGTCGCGGTGGAGAGCGGGACGCCCGCGGTCTCGTCGTCGATCCGGCTGGGCGCGCCGGTCGCGGTCGCGGCGGTCACCGCGCGGTCGTTGGCGAGGATCGCGTCGCGACGGTCCTTGCGGCGGCGCAGCTTCACCGACTTGAAGAGGCCGGCTGTCGCCCGCCGCAGTGCGACCGCGTCCGGATGTTCGGGGTCGAGCTCCTCGGCCTCGGCGATGATGGCGAGGCACAGGGCGAGGCGCTCGGGATCGATGCTCGTGGCGTGGTTCACGTCCGGCGGCGCGGCCTCGGCGTGGCCGTCGGGCGCGGCGCACTCGTCAATTGTCGCGGTCATGCTCATCCCGTCCCGGTAGAACCCCAACTCTTCCCGGGGGCACTGTACTGACTGCGCTGGGCGCACGACGGATCCGTGCTGCCCGGTTGGCCACGATAGCCGCAAGAAGGCCATAACGGCCACCGGGCCGCTCAGCGCAGGGTGGCCGCTTCGAGGGACACGCCGCCGCAGTCGTCGTTGAAGGCCGCCTCGGTGGTCCAGGTCAGGTTGAGCTTGCCGTTCTTCGGCGCCCGGTACGTGATCACGAAGACCGCGGTGTCCAGCCCGTTGCCGCGCGCCTCGAACGTGCCGGTCGCCGAGGCGTTCCCGGTCGACAGGCGCGCGGTCAGCTTGCCGCGGCCGGCCAGCGCGCCGACGTAGAGCTTCAGGGTGCGGTTCGACGTCGTGGCCGGCGCCGAGATGGTGTAGCCGTTGCCCTTGCCGCAGGTGCGGACGCCGGTCGGGGTGCCGTCCGAGCTGTCGACCGGCGAGCCGCCGCGCCAGCTGAACAGCTGCCGGCTGAAGCCGTGCCGGAAGCGCGGCGCGGTCGGCGGGCCCTCGAGGATGGCGAAGTCGCCGTCGGAGCGGCGCTCGAGCGAGAACGTGCTCTGCTCGCCCCAGTGCACCCAGTCGCGGGTGCCCTCGGCGGAGAGGTCGACCCGGGACGGCACGTCCTGGCGGGCCACCTTGACCGTGCCCTGGTCCGGCGGGGGGACCTTGGAGCGCGTCGTCGGCGGCGTGGTCGGCGGCGTCGTCGTTGGCGTGTCCGTCGGGCTGGGCAGGTCGGAGGCGCTGGGCAGCGGGATCGGGAACTGGTTGTCCGGGTTGAGCGGCACGTCGCCCAGGGCCGGCGGCTGCACCGGCGGAATCGCCGAGGGCTCGTTCTTGCGGACCGCTCCGCTGATGACGAAGCCGAAGGCGACCACGATGAGCACCCCGGCGAGGATCACCGAGGCGGGCATGAGGAACTCGCTGAGCCGGCGCTGCCGGTCGTCCAGCAGCTGCGGTGGCACGAACGCGCCACGGCGGCCCGTGGTGCGGTAACCGTATCCGGAGCGTGGGGTCGCCGGGTGGGGCCGTTGCTGGCCCGCTCCCAGCGGGCGACCCTCGGACCCTGGCTGGCGACCTGTCGTACGGCCGTCGTCCGGCAACCGACCCTCCCCGGTCGTTCGCGGGGCGCGCGCCGAACCGCCGGTGGCGGCCGGGCGGGTGTCCCGAGTGCTGTGCTGGTGTGAGTCGTGTCGGCGGCGAGCATCCGCCCTGGTGCCTGTGGGGAGCTATACCGTCTCACTTTCCCTGAGTGACGGAGAAGAGCGAAATCAGTTACCGGCCGACCGGTTGATCACCTGGCTCGGCGGTTCGGCCGAGGTTCGCCCCGGCCGGGAGGTCAACGGCGAGTACGGTGTCCGAAGTCTTCCCCAACAGCCCCGTTCGACAGGAGAGTCGAGATCAGATGAGCGTCCAGGACAAGACCGGCATCAGCCGCCGCGGTCA
Source organism: Amorphoplanes digitatis (assembly GCF_014205335.1). Lineage (NCBI taxonomy): Bacteria > Bacillati > Actinomycetota > Actinomycetes > Micromonosporales > Micromonosporaceae > Actinoplanes > Actinoplanes digitatis. Next base: position 3,606,862 of record NZ_JACHNH010000001.1, read on the forward strand.
GGCCATCATTGGCGCCCTCGCGGGCGTGGCAGTGATTGTCATACTGGTCGTCGTCTATATCGTCATCCAGGCGGCGGACGACGACAAGCCGGCCGCGGCACCCACCCCCGCGGCCACCCAGCCGGCGGCGCAGGCGCCCGCCGAGGCCCCGCCGAGCCAGGCCGCGCCGGCGGCGCTGGACCCGGCGCTGCAGAAGCCGCCGGTGGTCGAGGCCGGCAAGGGCGACGTGAAGGAGCTCAAGGTCACCACGCTGATCGAGGGCAAGGGCCCGAAGCTGGTCGCCGGCCAGACCGTCACGGTCAACTACACGGGCGTCACCTACGTCGACGGCAAGGAGTTCGACTCGTCCTGGCAGAACGGCCAGCCGGTCCAGTTCCCGGTCGGCGTCGGCCAGCTCATCAAGGGCTGGGACCAGGGCCTCGTCGGGGTACCCGTCGGCAGCCGGGTCCAGCTCGACATCCCGGCCGACCTGGCCTACGGCGAGAAGGCCGAGGGCGGCCGGCCGAGCGGCGACCTCCGCTTCGTCATCGACATCCTCGCGGCGCAGTAGGCGCCGCTCAGAGCTCGCGCACGATCACATCCACCTGCCGGGGACGGCCCGCCGCGACGGGCCGCTCCTCGACGGTGTACTTCAGGTCGCGCAGCACGCTCAGCAGCTCCTCGACCGAGGCGGGCGCCGCGCCCGCCTCGGCGAGGGCACGCACCAGCCGGCCCTTCGTCGCCTTGTTGAAGTGGCTGACCACCGAGCGCCGCGGCTCGCCGTCCACGACCCGCTCGTGCAGCACCCGCAGGGCCATCGTGCGCCCGGCGAGCTCGCCCGAGGGCGCCCACATCGCCGCATATGCGCCCGAGCGCAGGTCGAGGACCGGACCGTCCCCGGCCGCGCGGTCCAGCGCCGGGCTCAGAGCCTTCTTCCAGTACGCGGTGAGCCCGCCGACCACCGGCAGCGTGACCCCGACGGAGCAGCGGTACGCGGGTATCCGGTCGGACAGCCGCAGCACACCCCACAGCCCGGAGAACACGACGGCCCGCTCATCGACCCAGGCGCGCGCGCCGGGTGAGAGGCCGGTGGTCCCGAGCGCCTCGTAGAGCACGCCGGTGTACACCTCGGCCGCCGGCGCCGCGGGCGCGGTGACCAGCGCGGCGTTGCGGGCGATCTCGCCGTGCTGCCCGGCGCTGAGCCCGAGGATCGCGAGCGAGTCGGCGACGCCGCGCGCGCTGGTGCGCCGGGTGACCGTGACGAGCCGGCCGAGGATCCGGCGCCGGGCGCCCGCGAGCCCGGGCAGCCAGAGGCCGGCGGGGTCGGCCGGTTCCCCGGCGGCGGGCGCGGTCTTTCCCTCGGACGGCGGCAGCAGGATGAGCACGCCGCGAGGTTACAAGTCCCGGTCGGTGGCGAGCGCGTCGGCCACGGTGGGATAGATCTCGACCTGTGGCGTGAGGCCGACCGTCTCCAGCAGGGCGAGCAGCCAGGCGCTGGGCGCGGCCACCCGCAGCCACCCGCCGGCGGCCCGCGCACGGTGGTGTCCGAGCACGAACGAGCCCAGCCCGGTGGAGTCGCAGAAGGCGATGCCGGACACGTCGACGACGACCCGCGGCGCCGGCTGGTCGAGCACGCGGTCGAGCGTGGTGCCCAGGACGGTGGCGGAGTCCAGGTCGAGGTCGCCGCGGACGGTCACCACCACGGCGTCGCCGGGATTGCCGATCACGGACACGTGCATGGCGGCCTCCTGTGACGCGCGACAAGCACTCTCTCTGCCCCGTCAGGGCACCGTCCGAACCTGCGGCACCGTGATCGTCGTCCGGACGGTCGCCTGGTCGATCTCGCTCACCCGTACGGTGAAGCTCAGCTCGTAGGTGCCCGGCAGCGGGAAGGTGAGCGCGCCGACGGCGTCGTTGCGGGGCGTCAGCGGCAGCATCGGCGCCGAGACCGGCTCGAGGTCGTTGCCGGTCAGCCGGTTCGTGACGGTCCACTCCGCGGCCGGCAGCGGCTTGCCCTCCGGCGTGTAGGTGAAGCCGTGCACCGTGTTGTTCTCGCCGAGCTCGACCGGGTACACGTAGAACTGCAGCGTGAACAGGTCCGAGGTCAGCGTCTGCGAGACGCCCTTCTCGGTGCTCGCGCCCCGCTCGGTCGCGGCGCCGCGGCCCGGCGTGACCTGCACCAGCACCGCGCTGAGCCCGAGCACGACAACGGTCGCGGCGACCTCGATCCCGACCGTGCGGCGCAGCCGGGCCGGTCCGGCCTGCACGCTGCGCACCAGCCGCCGGGCGAACGCGGCCGCGGTCAGCGCCGCGGCCAGGATCGCGATCTTGGCGAGCACCAGGCGCCCGTACGCCGTGCCCAGCAGGGCGCTCGCCGAGCCGACCTGGACCACCGCCTGCACCACGCCCGCGCCGACCAGCCACACCACGGCGATCGCCGCCCAGCGCGACCAGGCCGGCAGGATCACCCCGAGCACCCGCGGGTGTGCCCGGCGCAGCAGGAACACGCTGAGCGTGACCAGCCCGCCGAGCCAGGTCGCCATCGCGGCCAGGTGCACCACGTCGGCGGCGACGATCGCGCCGGTCAGCGGCGCCTCGGCGGCGTGCCCGGTCAGCGGCCACGTGACGAGCCCGGCCACGCCGGCGCCGAGCAGGGCCAGGCGGCGCCACCGGGCGCCGCTGCCGCGCAGCACCGGCGGCAGCAGGGCGGCGACCACGGCCAGCGCCGCGAGGCGGCCGAGCAGCGTGAGGCCGAACGGGCTCGCCAGCACGTCGGCGAGTTCGGTGACGGAGACGTCCCACAGCGGCGCGCCGCTGGCGTACGGCGCCTGCGTCCAGAGCGCGCCGAGCGTCGCCGCCGTGGTGGCGGCCAGGCCGGCGCGGACCAGCAGGATCGGCCCGCGCCGGGACACCCGCCGTGGCCAGAGCAGCGCCAGCAGCAGGGCGGGGCCGATGATCAGTGTCAGTCCGGCGTACCCGAGGAATTTGAGGGTGGGAACCGCGGCCGTGACCGTGCCGTGCACCCGGTCCGGGTCGCTCTCCGGCGGTCGCGCCGAGGGCGCGCCGACGGAGAAGGTCAGCGCGCCGCCGATCGGGTGGCTGTCGGCCGAGACGATCCGGTAGCTGACCAGGTAGGTGCCGAGCGGCCGGTCCGCGCGGCGGATCTTGATCCGCAGCGTCGGCCCGTCCGCGGTGACCTCGCCGGTGATCCGCTTGCCGTCCGGCGCCAGCACCTGGGTGCGGCTGGTGACCGGGGTGATGCCCTCGGTGAAGGTGATGGTGATCTCGCTCGGCGCGGTGGCCACGACGCTGCCGGGCTCGGGCGTGGCGGTCAGCATCGCCGCGTGCGCGGCGGCGGGCGAGGCGGGGACGAGCAGCACGCCGAGACCGATCACGAGCATGATCAGTACGCGCACCATCCGCGGCCCCCCGGCCGCCACCGCCCCTGTCACGGTCATTAGTTCGGATCTCCGCCCGGAAAAGTTCAATCCGCGCGTGGCGGCTTACGGGTCCCCGGCACCGGGTACGCCACGACGATACGATCCCGGGGCAGGATCCCGCCCCTCAAGGAGGCCCTCGATGTCCGTGCATCCCCGCGCCGGCACGCCCGCCGATTCGCGCGACACCATCGACGTCCCGCGGGTGGTCCTCAGCTACTACACCGGGCACCCGGACCCCGCGGTCGCCGAGCAGCGGGTGGCCTTCGGCACCTCCGGGCACCGCGGCTCCAGCCTGCGCACGGCGTTCAACGAGGACCACATCGTCGCCACCAGCCAGGCCATCGTCGAGTACCGCCGGGATCAGGGCACCGACGGCCCGCTCTTCCTCGGCCGCGACACCCACGCGCTGAGCGAGCCCGCGATGATCTCCGCCCTCGAGGTCTTCGCCGCGAACGACGTGACGGTGCTGATCGACAGCCGCGACGGCTACACACCGACGCCGGCGCTGTCGCACGCGATCCTGAGCCACAACCGGGGCCGGACCAGCGGCGTCGCGGACGGCGTCGTGGTCACCCCGTCGCACAACCCGCCGGACGACGGCGGCTTCAAGTACAACCCGCCGCACGGCGGCCCCGCCGACACCGACGCCACCAAGTGGATCCAGGACCGGGCGAACGTGCTGATCGCGAGCGGCCTCAAGGACGTGCGCCGGGTGCCGATCGCGCGGGCCCGCGCCTCGGCGCTCGTCGACGGCTACGACTACCTCGACGCCTACGTGGGTGACCTGGGCTCGGTCATCGACATGCAGGCCATCCGCGACGCCGGGATCCGGATCGGCGCCGACCCCCTCGGCGGCGCCAGCGTCGCCTACTGGGGCGAGATCGGCTCCCGGTACGGCCTGGACCTGACGGTGGTCAACCCGGACGTTGACCCGACGTTCGGCTTCATGACGCTGGACTGGGACGGCAAGATCCGGATGGACTGCTCGTCGCCGTACGCGATGGCGTCGTTGATCTCGCGCAGGGACCAGTTCCAGCTCGCCACCGGCAACGACGCCGACGCCGACCGGCACGGCATCGTCACCCCCGACGGCGGCCTGATGAACCCGAACCACTACCTGGCGGTGGCGATCTCCTACCTCTTCCAGGTGCGCACCGACTGGCCGGCGCGCGCGGCCATCGGCAAGACGCTGGTCTCCTCCTCGATGATCGACCGGGTCGCCGCCGACCTGGGCCGCGCGCTCGACGAGGTGCCGGTCGGCTTCAAGTGGTTCGTGCCGGGGCTGCTCGACGGCTCGATCGGCTTCGGCGGCGAGGAGAGCGCGGGCGCGTCGTTCCTGCGCCGCGACGGCAGCGTGTGGAGCACCGACAAGGACGGCATCCTGCTGGACCTGCTCGCCTCGGAGATCCTGGCCACCACCGGGCACACCCCGAGCGAGCACTACCGGGACCTGACGGAGAAGTTCGGCGATCCCGCGTACGCCCGCATCGACGCGCCGGCGACGCGCGAGGAGAAGGCGATCCTGGCCCGGCTCTCGCCGTCGCAGGTGACCGCGAAGGAGCTGGACGGCGAGCCGATCACCGCCGTGCTGACCAGCGCGCCGGGCAACGACGCGCCGATCGGCGGCCTCAAGGTGACGACCGAGTCGGGCTGGTTCGCGGCCCGCCCGTCCGGCACCGAGGACGTCTACAAGATCTACGCGGAGTCGTTCAAGGGCCCGGAGCACCTGGCCCGGATCCAGGAGGAGGCCCGGGCGGTCGTCTCGGCGGCGCTCACCGGCTAGGTCCGAGGGCGGACCAGGCCGAGGTCGTAGGCGGCGATCGTCGCCTGCACCCGGTCGCGGACGCCGAGCTTGGCGAGCAGTGCGTTGACGTGCACCTTCACCGTGCCGGTGGTGATGCCGAGCGCGGCGCCGATCTCGGCGTTGGACTGCCCGGAGGCGATGCCGAGCAGCACCTCGCGCTCGCGCGGGGTCAGCCCGGCCAGGCGCGGGCCGGGCTCGACCGGCCCGGTCAGCCCGCCGTCGGCGAACGCGTCGATGAGCCGGCGGGTCACCGCGGGGCTGAGCATGGCCTCGCCGTCGGCGACGACCCGGATGGCGGCGAGCAGGTCGGCGGGGAGCACGTCCTTGAGCACGAAGCCGGCGGCGCCGGCCTTCAGCGCCTCGTAGACGTACCGGTCCTGGTGGAACGTCGTCAGGACCAGGACCTTCGTGCGGGGATCGGCGGCCGTCAGCAGCGCGGTGGCGGTGAGGCCGTCCATGCCGGGCATGCGGACGTCCATCAGCACCACGTCGGGTCGTAACCGGGCCGCGAGATCGAGCGCGGCCTGCCCGTCGCCGGCCTCGCCGACGACCTCGAGGTCGTCCTCCGCGCCGACGATCGCGGAGATCCCGGCGCGGATCATCAGCTGGTCGTCCACGACCATCACCCGGACGGCGATGACGCCACCTCCGCACTCCGTTGCTCATCCGGGCGGTTCCCGCCCGGATTCGGCGGCGCCGGCAGCAGGAACTCCGGCCCGCCGTCCGCGCCGGTGATCATCGTTCCACCGACGGCGGCCAGCCGGGCGCGCAGCCCCGCGGCGACCTCGCCGCCGGGATCCGCGGGCATCGGCCGTACGGCGATGCGCAGCGGATCACCGGCGAGGTCGGCCCGCACGCTCACCGGGCCGGTGTCGCCGGCGAGCAGCAGCTCCACCACCCGGAACGCGGACAGGTCCACGTCCGCGGGCAGCGGGCGGCCCGGCTCGCGCAGCTCCAGCCCCACCTCCCGGCCGCCCGCGCGCCACCGCTCGACCAGGCCGGGCAGGGCCGCGACGGTCGGCTGCGGGTCGCGTTCGACCGGGTCGCGGCCCGGGTCGGCGCGCAGGCCGTCGAGCAGCCCGCGCATCGCGTCCAGCGCGGCCCGGGCCGAGTCCAGCACCTGATCCAGGTCGCCCTCGTCGGCGGCGGTCGCCACCCGGGCGGTGTCGCGCAGGACGGCGGCGCGCAGCCCGGCGGCCACCCGGGCCCGTTCGGCGGCGGCCGCGGCGATCGCCTGCGCGGTCGCGGCGGCCACCGCGTCGTGCTCACCGGCGAGGATCCGGCCGTGCCGGCGGCGGACCAGGAACCCGGCCAGCCAGGCACCGCCGGCCGCGGCGCCGATCGGGACGCACAGGAACACGGACATGATCAGCAACGCGACCACCGGCGGTATCTCACCGTCGCCCATCGACGGCTCCATGACCAGCACGGCGGCGGCGGCAAGCACCGCCGCGGTGAGCGCGGCCGGTATCGAGAGCGCGCTCAGGCCGGGACCGCGGGCGTAGCGGGCCACGGCGTACACGGCGATGACCTCGGCGACCAGGCAGGTGGCGATCAGCCAGCCGAGCGAATACGGCACCAGGCCGGCGACGATCAGCAGCGGCCAGGCCCACGACGCCGCGGTGACGACGGCCAGCACGGCCCAGGGCCGGCTCCGGCGCAAGGCGATCGGGACCGAACTGGCGAGCACGACGATCAGCAGCAGCGCGACCGGCGCCCGGGTCACCGCGGGATCGTCGTCCGCGGCGAGCAGCACGCTCAACGGCAGGATCATCGCCAGCAGGAGCAGCATCACGTCGATGACCTGCTCGGCGCCGAGGCGCCACCGGGGCGCCCGGGCCGGCGGTGCGGCGCTCGCCGGCGGCAGGACCAGCCGGACCCGCCACCCGCCCTCCGGGCGGTGCCCGGCTGTCAGGGTGCCGCCGAGCGCCGCGGCCCGCTCCCGCATGCCTGCGATGCCGCGCCCGGAGCCCACGCCGGTCACGCCCGGCCCCCGGGCGCCGTCGTCGTCGACGGTCAGCTCGGTGCGGCCGTCCGCGGTCGCGAGCCGGATCCGGACGGCGCCGCCGGGCGCGTACCGCAGGGCGTTTGTCAACGCCTCCCGGGCTATGCCGACGGCCGCGTCCGCCGCCGGTCCGGGTGGGTCGCCGGGACCGGCCTCCACCGTCACCGGCTGGCCGAGCAGCCGGAAGCCCTCCGCCAGCTCGGCCAGGCGCCGCGCCGCCGGGCCGGGGCGCTCGTCGGGCAGCCGCAGCAGGGCGACCAGCCGGTGCAGCGCCGCCAGGGTGTCGCGGCCGGTCCGGGCCGCGAAGTCGCGGGCCTCGGCGACCAGCTCGGGCCGGGTGCCGCCGAGGCGCTGCGCCGCCGACGCGATGACGACGATCGAGGTCAGGTGGTGTGCGGTGACGTCGTGCAGTTCGCGGGCCAGCCGGTGCCGCTCGGTGTCGGCGGCCCGGGCCCGCCGCTGTTCGGCCTCGGCCAGCCGGGCCGCCGCGCCCGCGCGCTCGGCGTGCCAGTGGTGGCGGGCCCGGCCGAAGGCCACCACGATCGAGTACGCGGCGAGCGTGAGCACGACCTCGACCGGATAGCCGAGGTCGGGGTCCGGCGGGCCGATAGCGATCATGGCGCACTGCCACGCCATCGTGCCGGCCGCGGCGGCCAGCGTGAGCCGCCACGGGCGCAGCACCGCGACGTTGTAGAGCACGATCACGTCCGCGGTGCCGATCAGCACCAGCACGTCGGCTGGCACGCCGAGCGCGCCGACGGTCAGGGCGACCGTCACGACCCCCAGCACCGCCAGGGGCGCCGAGCGCCGCCACAGCAGCGCGACCGCGACGACGAGCGTGACCGCGGCGCCCGTCACCGTGGCGGCGGCGGAGGGCGGATCGGCGGCGCCGGGCCAGATCGCGAGCTGCGCGGCGGCGAGGGCGAGCGGCAGGAGCCAGACCCGGAAGCGCTTCATGACACATCGACCCTAGACGGCCGTGGCCAGGCACCGCGTCGGCCCGCGGACCGACGCGCACCTATATCCAAAGGGGGAAGCGCGTCGCGCCGGGCGCCGGAAGACTCAGCTTCTCCTCAGGTTCGCCGACTGGGTATTGCGCCAGTACCAGCCGACATGACCAGCGACAGTACGGGGAGTCGAACGTAGCCATGAGGGCGGCCGAGAGACGGGTAGGACGCAGGCGTGCGCCTCGGCGTGCCCGCCCGGGCCTGCTACCCGTCGCGGCGGCGCTGGCGGCGGTGGCCGGGGTGATCGGCTGGCTGGCGGTGCGGGACGGCGGTTCCGTGCTGCCCGGGTACGCCGGCGGGCCGGTGGCCATGCTGGCGGCGTACGTGGCCTGCCGGCGGATCGGCTCGCTGATCGTCGTGCCGCGCCCGATCCGCGCCTTCTGGCGGCTGCTGTCCCGGGCGGCGATCTGCATCGGGATCGGCTCGGTCGGCGCGTTCGTCGAGAGCGATCCCGGCCTGTCGCTGTACGCGGCCGCGCCGCTCCTGCTCGGTGTCGCCATGTTCGTGCTCGCGTTCCTGCGGCTGCCGCTCGAGCGGCGATCCTGGTCGCGCTGGACGCAGCTCGTCCTCGACGGCGCCACCGTCGCGGCGGGCGGCGGCCTGATCTACTGGTACGTCATTCTCGACCTCGCCGACCCGTCGGTCACCGCGGCCGCCCGCAGCTGTGCCACCGTCTTCGGCGTCGGTTCCCTGGTCGCCCTTGTCGTGATCAGGCGGGCGGCGATGAGCCCGGCCAGCGTCGTCGACTCGCTGTCGCTCCGGATCCTGGCCGCGCCGTCGCTCGTCGCGGTGGCCGCCTCGGTACTCCTGATCGCCGGCGGGCACACCGGGCGAGTGATCATTTCAGTGCTCGGCATACCCGTCGTCGGCGCGGCGATGACGCTTGCCGCGTACCGGCAGCAGCGCGCGCTGGACCGCCCCGCCGCCGAGCGGACGACGCGCAGCGTATACGACGTGCTGCCGCTGGCCGCGGTCGTCGGCACCGCGGCCCTGGTGATCACCGTCGCGGCCCGTCAGGTCGACCCGCATCACCGGGTCGTCATCATCGGCGCCGTGCTGATCGCGGCGTTCGTGGCCGCCCGCCAGCTGCTCGGCCTGCGCGACCACGACCAGCTGCTGGTCGGCATCCGCCGCCAGCAGGCCGAGCTGGAGCACCAGGCGATGCACGACCGGCTCACCGGCCTGGCCAACCGGGCCCAGTTCAACACGGTGCTGGCCGAGCGCCTCGACGCGCACCTGCCCGCGAGCGTGCTGGTGCTCGACATCGACGACTTCAAGCTGGTCAACGACACGATCGGCCACGCCGTCGGCGACCAGCTGCTCTTCGAGATCGCCCAGCGGCTGCGCAACCACAGCGCGGTCAGCCACCTGCCGTCGCGGCTCGGCGGCGACGAGTTCGCCGTGCTGCTCGACGTCGACGAGGCCGGTGCGGCCGAGGAGGCCGCCGCCCGCGTCCTGGCCGCGCTGGCCGTGCCGTTCCGGGTCGGCGAGCACCAGCTCCTCGCGCACGCCAGCATGGGCGTCGCCCTGGCCGGCCCGGGCGACAGCGCCGACGAGGTGCTGCGCAACGCCGACATCGCGATGAACGAGGCAAAGGCCGGTGGCAAGGCGACCTGGGCCCGCTTCGAGCCGCGGATGCGCAACGAGGTCGTCAGCCACGCCCGCCTCGGCAGCGAGCTGCACAACGCGATCATCCGGCACGAGCTGTACCTGCGGTACCAGCCGGTCTTCGACATCGTCACCGGCCGGATCGCCGGCGCGGAGGCGCTGGTCCGCTGGCGGCACCCGGTCCGCGGCAACGTGCCGCCGGGCGACTTCATCGGCGTCGCCGAGCGCTCCGGCCTTATCGTTCCGCTCGGCTCCTGGGTCCTGCGCGAGGCGTGTGAGCAGCTCAACGCGTGGCAGGCCGAGTACGGCTCCGCCTCGATCCAGTCCATCAACGTGAACGTCGCCGCACGCCAGCTGCGCGAGGCCGGCTTCGTGGACGAGGTCGCGGCGGTGCTCAGCGACGCCCGGCTGATGCCGGCGAACCTGGTCCTCGAGGTCACCGAGTCCTCGGTGCTCGACGGCCGGCAGGTCCGCGAGACCCTGCAGGCGCTGCACGAGATGGGCGTACGCCTGGCGCTCGACGACTTCGGCACCGGCCAGTCCAGCCTGAGCCTGCTGCGGGCCTTCCCGGTGGACGTGCTGAAGCTGGACAAGTCGTTCGTCGACGGCATCTGCGACGGCGAGGACCGCGGCCGGCTCGCGGTGGCCGCTGCCGTAGCCCAGCTCGCCGAGTACCTGGACCTGTACGCCGTCGCCGAGGGCATCGAGACGGCCGCGCAGATGGAGAAGCTGCGCACGATGGGCTACCGGCTGGGCCAGGGTTACCACATGGCCGAGCCGCTGCTCCCGGACGAGATGGCCGCCATGATGGCCGCGGCCGCCCGGGCGGTCGCCGCCGCGTGACGGCCCGGCCCGGCGCGAGGCCGGGCCGGGTCCGCGGCGCTACGCGGGTACTTCGTTGCGGTCGGCGCCCCACATGGTGTGGAAGGCGCCCTCCTTGTCGATCCGGTGGTACGTGTGCGCGCCGAAGAAGTCGCGCTGCCCCTGGATCAGGGCGGCCGGCAGGCGCTCGGCACGCAGGCCGTCGTAGTACGCCAGCGCCGACGCGAAGCCCGGCGCGGGGATGCCCTGCTGCGCGGCCGTCGCGACGACCCGCCGCCACGCCTGCTGCGCGCCGCTGACGGCGTCCAGGAAGTAGTCGTCGACGAGCAGCGTGGCCAGCGACGGGTTCTTGTCGTAGGCCTGCTTGATGAAGTCGAGGAACTTGGCCCGGATGATGCAGCCGTCCCGCCAGATCTTGGCCATGGCGCCCGGGTCGATGTCCCAGCCGTACTCCTTGCTGGCCGCCTGGATCTGCTGGAAGCCCTGCGCGTACGCGACGATCTTCGACGCGAACAGCGCCTGCTCGACGTCCGCGCGCAGGTCGGCGCCGCCGGCGCCGGCCACGGCCGACGGGCCGGGCAGCCCGGCCGCCGCGGCGCGGACCTCGGGGTCGCCCGAGAGCGCACGGGCGAACACCGACTCGGCGATGCCGGAGACCGGCACGCCCAGGTCGAGGGCGGCCTGCACGGTCCAGCGGCCGGTGCCCTTCTGCTCGGCCCGGTCGACCACGATGTCGACGAACGGCTTACCGGTCTCGGCGTCGACCTGCTTGAGCACCTCGGCGGTGATCTCGATCAGGTACGAGCCAAGCCGGCCCTCGTTCCAGCCCTTGAAGATCTCCGCGATCTCGGCCGGCGAGTGCCCGCCGATGGCGCGGAGCAGGTCGTACGCCTCCGCGATGAGCTGCATGTCGGCGTACTCGATGCCGTTGTGCACCATCTTGACGAAGTGGCCGGCGCCGTCGGGGCCGACGTGCACGCAGCACGGCTCGCCGTCGACCTTCGCCGAGATGTCCTCGAGCAGCGGGCCGAGCGACTCGTAGGACTCCTTGGAGCCGCCGGGCATGATGCTCGGGCCGTGCAGGGCACCCTCCTCGCCGCCGGACACGCCGGTGCCGACGAAGTGCAGCCCCATCTCCCGCAGCGCCGCCTCGCGCCGCCGGGTGTCCGCGAAGTGCGCGTTGCCGGCGTCGATGAGCATGTCACCGGGCTCGAGCAGCGGCGCGAACTCGTCGATGACCGCGTCGGTCGCCGTGCCGGCCTTGACCATGATCACCACGCGCCGCGGGCGCTCCAGGCTCGCGACGAAGTCCTGTGCGCTCTCCGAGGGGATGAACGCGCCCTCGTGGCCGTACTCCTCGACCAGTTCCTTGGTCCGGGAATAGCTGCGGTTGTGCAGGGCCACCGTGTGGCCGTGGCGGGCGAAGTTGCGGGCCAGGTTCCGGCCCATCACCGCCAGGCCGGTTACCCCGATTTGGGCCTTTTCCGTCATGAACGTCCTTCCTCCATGCGTGCGCCGGGTCGGGCACCCCACGGCGTCGCAAGCCGTCGCGCCCATTGTTACGTGTCCACCACGCCGGGGGTTCAGGGGTGCGCCGGACGTCTCGATCCCCGGCGAAATCCGGCACGCCGCGGCCGGCCGGACGACACGCACACGCCGCGCCCGACGCGCCGGGCACCGAAGATCGGTCCGACGGTACGCTCGGCGCGTGAAACGCGGCGAGATCTGGACTATCGGCAGCCGCACCGACCTGCGCTACCGGGTCCTCGTGCTTTCCAGCGACAGCTACAACGAGCGCACCAACCCGTCGCCGTTCTGCGCCCCGATCGTGCGGCAGCGCGGCGCGACCGAGCTGCCGCCGTACGCGGTCGCCCTCACCGAACAGGACCCGATCACCGGCGTCGTGGTGGTCAACCGCATGCGCCGCCTACCGGCCTCGGTCGGCGCGGAGCGCATCGGCATGGTCACCGGCGCCAGCATGGCCCGCCTCGCCGAGGCGATGCGCGAACTCTTCGAGCTTTAGGACGCCCGCACCGGCTCCCGGTCGACGCTGGTCACGGTGACGGTGCGGGTGCCGGTGAGGGTGCCGCCGGGTGCGCCGACGTAGGTGCCTGAGGTCGGTGCCACGTCCGCGTAGTCGCGGCCGACCGCCACCGTCACGTAGCCGTTGCCGGCCGGGCGGCCGTGGCACGGGTCGAAGGCGAGCGCTACCGCCCGGTCGCCGCACGGCACCAGGACCTCCACCCACGCGTGCGTGCCGCCCTGGCCGATCAGGTGGCCCGAGACGTACCGGGCGGGCAGGCCCAGCACGCGGCACATCGAGAGCATCACGTGCGCCGAGTCCTGGCAGACGCCGGTGCCGCCGGCCAGCGCCTGTGCGGCGGTCGTGCTGACCGTCGTCGCGCCGTACCCGTAGGCCAGTGCCGCGTGCGCGACCTCGCACGCCCGGCCGGCCCGCTCCTCGGCGTCCGCGGCCCGGCAGCGGGCCGCGAGTTCCCGCACGGCCTCGTCCGGCGCGGTCAGCCGGGTGGGGCGCAGCAGCCGGGGGTCGTGCAGCGCCGCGAGCGGCAGCGTCGGCGGGCCGTCGCCGGCCACCCGCTCCAGGTCCGCGGTGAGCCGGAACTCGACGGCCCGTTCGACCCGGGCGGCGACCACCCGCACCACCGTGTTGCCCGCCGAGTCCAGCCGGTCCCGTCGCGCGTGCGCCGCGCCGGTCACCGTCAGGCGGTGTGCGCGCCGGTACTGATCGCCGTGGCGGCGCCGGGGCACCACGACGAGGCGCTGGGCGAGGGCGGTCACCGGTGCGTCGTAGGCGTACCGGAAGGTCTGCTCGACGCGGTAGCCGATCCGCCGCGCGCCGTCGAGGTCCATCCGTCCATGATCGGGCACGGCTGTTTCCGGCGTGTGACCGCGGCCGCCGCGCGGCCCGTTCGTACGTTCGGCGAGCCCGGCGCGCCGGGCGGCCGGGTGCCGCCGCCGGACGGCCAGGCGGGCCCGGTCGCCCTTCCGGGTGACCTGTACCCGGTGCGCCGCAGGTGGGATGTAGGGGGAGGTGAACGGGGGATGACGCCGCGTGTCGCACTGGCGTATGCAGGGATACGGATCGGCGGATTTCAGCAGGCGGGAGCGGCATGGGCGGCGGGCAGCAGGCCTACCTCGAGGCGAGGGGGAGCGTGCGGACCGCGACGCGCCCGGCCTCCGCCGAGAACGGCCGCGCCATCGTGGACCGGGCCGTCGGGCTGCTCGCCGGCCGGACCCGCTGCCGGCTCTCCGAGGCGCACCGGCACCTGCTGCGGATGGCCACGGAGCAGAACCGCGACGTCGTCGACGTTGCCACGGGCGTGGTGAGCATGCTGGACGTCGCGGAGCCTGCCGACGCGCCCGGCGGGCCGGCCGGCGGCGACCGGGTCGCCGTCACCGAGCGGCTGGGCAACCTCGGGTGGGCCGAGTGGGACCTGGTCAGCGACGAGGTGCGCTGGTCGGCGCAGCTGTACCGGATCTACGAGCGCGACCCGGCGCTCGGCCCGCTGACCCGCGCGGAGTCCGAGGCGCTCGAGGTCGCGGAGGACCGGCCGCTGCGGCTCGCCGCGATGGCGGCGTTCGGGCGCTCCGAGCGGGTCGACGTCACGTACCGGATCAGGATCAACGGACGGATCAAATACCTGCGTACGGTGGCCGACGCGGTCTGCGACGGCGCCGGGCGGCCATTGCGGATCTTCGGCATCGTGCAGGACGTCACCGTCCGGGAGACGAGCCTGCGGCGGCTGGCCGACGTCGAGGAGCAGCTCGACGAGCAGCGGCGCAGCCTGCACGCCGAGCACGAGCTGGCGGCCCGGCTACAGGAGATCATCCTGCCGATCCCGGACTGCCCGATCGAGCTTCCCGGCGTCAAGGTCGCGGTCCGCTACCTGCCGGCGGGCCAGGAGTGCCTGGTCGGCGGCGACTGGTTCCACGCGGCGGCGCTGCGCGACGGCTCGGTGCTGCTGGCCGTCGGCGACGTGGCCGGCCACGGCACCCAGGCGGCGACGACGATGGCGCAGCTGCGCTACTCGCTGCGCGCGCTCGCGGTGACCACCACCGATCCCGCGTTCCTGCTCGGCCACCTGAACCGGCTCACCTGCGAGCTGGACCGCGAGCGCCCGGAGACCGCCGCGACCGCGATCGTGGCCCGCTACGACCCGGAGCAGCGCCGGCTGACCTGGGCGCAGGCCGGGCACCCGCCGCCGCTGCTGAGCCGGGGCGGCCGCACGGCGCCGCTGCGCCGGCCCGCGGGCCCGATGCTCGGCGTCGTCGAGGACGCCCGGTACGAGTGCGCGACCCTGCGGCTGGAGCTCGGCGACCTGCTGCTGCTCTACACCGACGGCCTGGTCGAGCACCGCCACCGCGGCCTCGACGACGGACTGGCGGCGGTGATCCGTACCGTCGACGAGTCGGTCGCGGTGGCGCCGCGCCAGCCCCTCGCAGAGCTGCTGAGCCGGCTGCGGCAGGCCAACCCGGACGACGACACCTGCATCCTGGCGGTCCGCCCGGTCACCGGCGACACCCGGGACCTGCGCCGCTATCTGCGCCCGCGTTAGCTGAAGGGTGTGGAGGGGCGCTCCAGCGGTACGCCGTCGAGCCGGATGTCGACCTTCTCGTTGTAGAAGCTGATCAGCCCGGCGATCGGGTACAGGTCGCGCGTCGGGAAGTCGTACGACCAGGCCAGGTCGGCGTGGGTGGTGCCGCCGGCCTCGACCGACCAGTACCCGGTGGTCCGCCCCTTGTACGGGCACGCGGTGATCGTCGCGCTCGGCCGCAGGTGCGTGAAGTCGACCTCCCCGCGGTTCAGGTAGTAGCGGGTCGGCAGCCCGGTCTCGAAGACCATCACCGGCGACGCCGACTCGGCCAGCAGCAGGCCCTCCAGCTCGACCCGTACCCGCCGGGTGGAGCGCAGCGCGTCGACCCGCGCGTACGGGTTGCGCGGATGCACGAAGATCTCCTCGTCCTCCTCGAACCAGGAGTCCAGCGCCGCCCAGTCCAGCCGCGCGAGCCCGGCGAGGCCGGGCAGGCTGTCCTGCGTGTACACCCGGCCGGCGGCGGCCCGGCTGATCTCGCCGGCCCGCAGCCCGAACCGGCGGGCGGTGCCGCGGCGCAGCTTCTCCACGTGGTCCTCGTCGACGAGCACGTCCGGGTCGATGTCCGCCGCGGGAATGTAGAACTGCGGGTACGGCGCGATCTCCCACAGGTACACCGCGCGGGTGGTGTCCAGCACGACGCGGCCGCCGAGCGTGGCGCGGACCCGGCGCGGCACCGGCTCCATGTGGTCGACCGGCGTGATCAGTCCGGGGTAGTCCGGCATCGCGGGTGCCTTCCGTCGGGGTTCGTCCTCCCCTGGATTCTTACCCCCGCGCGCGGCCGGGGCCGGCGGATTCGATCCCGCCGACCCCGATATGTGTACGCGCTCAGGACAGCGGACAGGTGCTGCGGTAGTCGGAGATGGCCGAGCCGCTCGGCCCCGGGCAGATGAACTGGTCGTAGCGGGTGTCGTCGTCGACGAAGCGCTTCAGCCAGGCGACCGCCTGCCGGGCGGTCGGCGTGTTGGTGGTCTGCGGGAAGAAGTGGCTGGCGTTGTTGAGCTCCAGGTAGGACTTCTCCGCCGACGCCGGGATGCTGTTGTAGAACGGGATCGAGTGCGACGAGACGGCCGCCACGCTGTCGCTCTCCCCGCCGATGATCAGCGTCGGCACCCGCAGCGTCGACCAGGACTTGGTCGTGTTCCACGGCGCCAGCGGCACCGCCGCCTGCAGGGACGGCCGGGACCGGGCGGCCTCGAGGCTGCCGCCGCCGCCCATCGAGTGGCCGGCCACCGCGAGCCGCGAGGCGTCGATCCGGGTACGCACCGAGCTGGTTCTGGTCAGGTAGTCCAGCGCCGCGAGCAACTGGTCGCCGCGGGAGCCGGGCTGGTCCAGCACCGAGTTCGTCTCGATGCCGATGACCACGAAGCCGTGCGACGCGATCCGGGGGCCGAGCCAGCTGATGCTCGACCAAGAGGCGGTGTAGCCGGGCGAGATCGCGACGGCGCCGAACGTGCCCTCGCTGGTGCTGGTCGGGTAGTAGATGATGCCGCCGCCGAAGCCGGAGACGGTCGAGGAGACGGACTGCTGCGCGGTGGCGAACGGGCCGCGGCTCGCCTCGAGGGCGGCGACGGTGGGCGCCGGCCCGCGCTCGTACGGGTTGGCGGCCTGTGCGGCGCTCGCGCCGGTGAGGGAACCGGCGACCAGGGTGAGGGTGACGGCCGCGGTGACGAACAACCGGCGGGCCCGGTGGCGGGCGGGGATGGACGGTGACTGCACGTCGGACTCTCCTCAGGTGGGGCGGGATCGACGAACGTCAGTCTTTGGCGGGAGGTCGTCCGGACACATCGGCGAAACCACCGGCCTTGACAGGGAAGGGTCCGGGCCATTGAGTGTTACCGGGAGGTAATGCCGTGGACCTCAACCGGAAACATTTCGTACAGATGCTCGCGCCGATCCTGCTCCTCGGCGTGCTCGCGTCGCCGGCCTCGGCGGCGCCCGCCGCCTGCGCCGCGCCCGTCGCCAGCACGACCCAGCCCGGCTATCTCGTCGCCGACCCGGCCTGCGACCCGGACGGCACGCCGTTCGCCGGCACGCCGGACTCCGATGTGTACGCCGGCATCCGCGACGGCGCGGCGTACCGGATCGAGGTGCCCCGGTCCTGGAACGGTCAGCTCGTCGTCTTCGCGCACGGCTACCGCGGCACCGGCCGGGTCGTCTACGTCGACAGCCCGGACCTGCGGGCACACTACATCGCCGGCGGGTTCGCCTGGGCGGCCTCCAGCTACCAGACCAACGGCTACGACGTCGGCCAGGGCGTCCGCGACTCGCACGCGCTGATCGGGCTGTTCCGGGAGGTCACCTCGAAGCGTGCCCGCTCGGTCCTGATGACCGGCAAGTCGATGGGCGGTCACATCACCGCGGTCGCCGTCGAGGAGTACCCGAAGGCGTTCTCCGCGGCGATGCCCTACTGCGGCGTGCTGGGCGACACCGAGCTCTTCGACTACTTCCTCGACGCCGGGGTCACCGCGGCCGCGCTGTCCGGCGTCGAGACCGCGTTCCCGGTCGAGCCCGGCCCGTGGCAGTCGCAGGTCGACCGGATCCTGCCCGCGCTCGGCCTGGCCGTCGGCCGGCCGCCGACGCTCACCGACGCCGGCCGCACCTGGTCGGCCGTGCTCGAGCGGCGCAGCGGCGGGGTGCGGCCCGGCTTCGCCGGCGCGTTCGCCTACTGGAACACCGCGACGGCGTCGGACCCCGCGCTGCGGATGCCGTTCCTGTTCGGCGTCTACCCGGGGCTGAACGGCGGCACGATCG
This sequence comes from Amorphoplanes digitatis, assembly GCF_014205335.1. Lineage (NCBI taxonomy): Bacteria > Bacillati > Actinomycetota > Actinomycetes > Micromonosporales > Micromonosporaceae > Actinoplanes > Actinoplanes digitatis. The sequence goes on from NZ_JACHNH010000001.1 coordinate 3,624,894, forward strand.
GCATCGCCGAGGGCAACGTCACCGGCAACCGCCACGAGTTCTACCGGAGCACCGACCGGTGGCCGACGGCGGCCGAATGGCGGCTCAACGCCCAGGTGCTGCGGGTGACACCGACCGACCGGGCCAGCAACGGCCTGGACGGGATTCCACGGGTCGACGGCCGGCCGCCCGTGCCGGTGCTGTCGCTGCACGACATCGGCGACCTGTTCGTACCGTTCTCGATGGAGCAGGTCTACGCGCGGCGCGCCGCGCTGCACGGGCGGTCCAAGCTGTTCGTGTCGCGGGCGATCCGCGGCGTCGGCCACTGCGACTTCACCCAGCCTGAGCTGCGCCAGGCCTTCGACGACCTGATCCGATGGGTACGCACGGGGCACCGGCCGGGCGGCGACGCGATCCTCGACCGGCGTGCCGTCGCCGCGCCGGACTTCGGCTGCAAGTACACGGTCGGCCGCCGTCCGGTGTTCGGCGGGGACTGCGGCTGACGGGGGCGCTTTTCGACCGATCACAATGGACGCATGAGCGAGCCCGCGAGCGAATCATCAGCTCAGTTTGAAAGCTCAGGTCGTCGCCGGAGCGCCGGCGGAGGCGACGACCTGAGCCTGACGGAGCATGAGAGCCGGGTCCGAGAGGCGTTCGGGTCCGGCGAGCACACGGTCTTCACGGCCGCGGAACCGGTACGTGGCTCGGTGCTGGCCGCCCTGCTCCTCGAGGCGCCGGGCGGCAGCCGCGGCCTGTGGGTCACCGGCGCCACCGTCACCGGGACGCTCGGCCTGGAGTTCGCCGAGGTCGCGCACGCGATCCGGCTCGAGAGCTGCGACTTCGAGCAGCCACCCCAGCTGTCCTGGTCGAACCTGCGCTTCGTCAGCTTCACCGGATCGCGCCTGCCCGGCCTGCACGCCTCCGCCGCGGTCGTCGGCGGCGACCTGTCGCTGCGCGGCTGCGCGGTCGACGGCGAGATCAAGCTGTACGGGGCGAAGATCGCCGGCAGCCTCCGGATGGCGGGCATCCGGGTCAACAACCCCGCCGGGCCCGCCGTCATGGCCGATCACAGCACCGTCGGCGGTGACTTCTCCGGCAACGACGGCGAATTCGACGGTCCCGTGCACCTCTACCACGCCCGCTGCGCCGGCGGCGTCGAGTTCGACGACGCCCGGATCACCGCGCCCGGCCGGATCGCCCTCGCGGCGGACAACGTGCTCGTCGACAGCGCCTTCTTCGCCCGCCGCTGCCACGTCGAGGGCGAGATCCGGCTGCGGCACGCCCGGATCAGCAACGCGCTGGTGCTCACCGGTTCGACGCTGCGCAATCCCGGTGCCGTGGCGGTCCGGCTCGACCGGGCCACGATCGACGGCGGCCTGTTCCTGGGCCGCGGCCTGTCCGTGCACGGCGAGGTCCGCGCGGTGAGCGCCCGGATCGGACGGACGCTGAGCCTGACCGACGCCGGGTTCGAGGCGCCCGGCGCCGTCGCGCTGCGCCTGGACGCGGTGGTCGTCGACGGCGTGCTCGACGGCGGCGAGGGCCTGCGCGTCCTCGGCGAGCTGCGGATGGAGGACGCCACCGTGCACGGCCCGATCCGGCTGCGCGGCGCCGACCTGTACAACCCGGACGGCGTCGCGCTCAACGCCATCGGGGTGCGCGCCGACTCGACGTTCCACTGCTGCGACGGCTTCTACGCCGGCGGCACGGTCCGGCTCGACAACGCCGTCGTCGCCAGCAAGCTCTGCTTCGACGACGCCGCGCTCAGCGCCGCCGGCGGCACCGCGCTGACCTGCTGGCGGGCGCAGGCGGCCGAGCTGACGCTGCGCTGGGCGCGCCCGCCCGACGGCCGGGTGGACCTGCGGCACGCGCGGGTCGGCGAGCTGCGCGACGACCCGGACACCTGGCCGGAGCGGTTGGACCTGAACGGGCTCACCTACGAGATCCTCGAGCCGCAGCTCGGCGCCGCCCGGCGGGTCGACTGGCTGGCCCGGGACCCGGACTCCCATCACCGCCAGCCGTACGAGCAGCTGGCCGCGGTCCTGCGCGGGCAGGGCCGGGGCGACCAGGCGCGGCTGCTGCTGCTGGCACGCCAGCGCCGCGACACCGCCCGCGGCTCCGGCTTCACCCGCGCCTGGGGCCTGCTTCAGGACGCCACCGTCGGGTACGGCTACCGCCCGCAGCGCGCCGCCGCGCTCTTCGCCGCCCTGCTGGTGGTCGGCACGGTCGTCTTCGGGCTGCACCCGCCCGCCGCGGCCGAGCCGCCCAAGGCGCCACCGTTCAACGCGCTCGTGTACACGCTCGACCTGCTGCTGCCGATCGTCGACTTCGGACAGCAGAACGCGTTCGTGCCCCGCGGTGCCTACCAATGGATCTCGTACGTCTTCATCGCCGCCGGCCTGGTCCTGGCCACCACGATCGCCGCCGGCCTGTCCCGCTCGCTGCGGCGCACGTGAGGCCCGGAGCCCTCCCGCCGGCGGCGGGAGGGCTCGGCGGCGAAGCGGTGGCTCAGGTGATGGTGAAGCCGGGGGAGGCGAATACGCCCGCGATCGGCGGATAGCCGTCGTTCCACGTCACCTTCGCGTACATCTCGCTGTGGATGCGGCCGGTGCCTCCGGGGAAGGGCACCCTGTGAATGCAGGCCTTGAACGCCTCGGGAGACGCCGGGCAGAACCCGCTCTCACCGACAATCCGGTTGTTCTGGAAAATGGTGACCAACATGGTGATGTCTTTGACCTCCTTCGCGAACTGACCGTCGTCGGTGTACCGGCACAGGACGGCCCAGGTCACGTTGAGGAGTCCTCCGGACAGGGTCACGTCGTTGCCGTAGTTGACCTCGCAGAGGATCGGTGCGCCGGCCACCTGCGTGGTGACGGTGGTCCCCTTGGCGGAGGGACCGCTGAATGCGGCGCGGGGGCCGCGCTCCTGCGCGCCGGCCGGCGTCGCGACGAGGGTGAGGCCCGCCAGCGCGGCGGCGAGCAGGACGGCGATACGACGAAGCGACAGTAGGGATCGCGGTTTCATCGGGCTCCTTCGAATTGCGATCAGTCTTACGGTGATGCTGCAAGCACCGACTGGAATTCGATTGGAGACCGACTGGACGCCGGCACGTGCGAGCGACACCGTTGAATGCCGCCGCCGGTTGCCGTTAGTGTCCTACCCTGGACGATCCGTGATCGGCGGGATGGAGCGGTGGTGTCGATCAGGCTCGGTGGCCGGTACGAGGTCGGTGAGCTGCTCGGCGCCGGCGGGATGGGCGTCGTGTACAGGGGACACGACCTGCGGCTCGGCCGGGACGTCGCCGTCAAGATGCCGCACCCGCGCCTGGGCGGGGACGAGATCGAGACGGGTCGTTTCCGCCGGGAGGTGCAGAACACCGCCGCTCTGAGCCACCCCGGGATCGTGGCCGTCTACGACGCCGGCGATGAGCCGATGCCGAACGGCGACAGCGTGCCATACCTGATCATGGAGCTCGTCGACGGCCGCTCGCTGCGCGACTTCCTGCGGGCCGGCCGGCCGGAGCCGCGGCAGGCACTGTGGATCACGGCGGAGGTCTGCGCGGCGCTGGAGTTCAGCCATCGCCACGGCCTCGTGCACCGCGACATCAAACCGGGCAACGTGATGCTCACCTACGCCGGCCAGGTCAAGGTCATGGACTTCGGCATCGCCCGGGCCTCCTCCTCGGGGAGTTCGCCCGTGCGGTTGTCTCACGCGGTCATCGGCACCATCCTGTATCTGTCCCCGGAACAGGCCCGGGGCGCCCCCGTCGACGCCCGTACGGACGTCTACGCCGCCGGATGTCTGCTGTACACGCTGCTGTCCGGTCGACCGCCGTTTCTCGGCGACGACCCCATCTCGATCGCCTACAAGCACGTCCGCGAGGATCCGGTGCCACCCAGCCGGTTCAACCCGGATGTCCGTGGCGACGTCGACGCGGTCGTGCTGACGGCGATGAACAAGAGCCCACTCGACCGGTACCAGAGCGCCGAGGCGTTCCGGGCCGACCTGCTGCGCGTGCCGGCGGACGGGTCGGTCGCGGCGGCACCCGTCCTGCCGCAGCAGTGGACGCGGGGCGCGGGGCCGCCCGGTTCCTACTGGACGTTCGCCTCGCACCTGGGTGAGACGAGCACGGTAACGGTGTGGCGGGCGCGGGTCGCCGAACGCCTCGAACGGCTCGGCCAGAGCCACACCGCCGTCGAGGATGTGGTGCACGGCTGGCGGCCGCCCGCGGTCGCCGACCTCGAGATCGCCGTCTCGCGCCGGCCCGGCGGCGCCGACGACGGCCATACCGTGCAGCTTCGTGGCTCGGCCGGGGAGGTGGAGGTACCGCTGCGGCTGCCCGCCGGGCTCGACCGGGCCGTGGCGCGGGCGGCGGCCGCGGTCGACACCGCGCGGCTGAGCCCGGCGCTGACCTCGCCGGCCGACCTGGCCGCGGTCCGCGACCTCGGCGGCATGCTGTTCTCGGCGGTGTTGCACGGCGAGGCCGGGGCTCTGTACCGCGGCTGCAAGGCCGCGGCGGGGGCCGGCGACGCCCGCGCGCCGCACGGCCGCCTGCTCCGGCTGGTGCTGCGCCCCCGGGCGCCGGAGCACGCCGCGCTGCCGTGGGAGCTGATGTTCGACGAACTCACCGGTGCGCACCTGGCCCTCGAACATCCGCTGGTGCGCTACGTCGAGCTGCCGGTGCCGACGGCCCCTCCGGTGGACCGGCCGCCGCTGCACGTGCTGGGTATGGCCGTGTCGCCCCGCGACATGCCGCCGCTGGGGGTCGACGAGGAACGGCACGCGGTCGAGTCGGCGCTCGGCCAACTCACCCGCGACGGACTGGTCCGGCTGACCTGGGTCAACGGGCAGACGTGGAAGGACCTCCAGCGCAAGCTCTACAAGCGGCAGTACCACATGCTGCACATCGTCGGGCACGGCGGCTACCATCCGGAACTCGGCGAGGGCTTCCTGGCCTTCGCCGACGACCGGGGCTGGGCCGACCCGGTGTCCGCCGGTGACCTCGGCGCGATCCTCGCCGGCCAGCGCCAGCTACGGCTCGCGGTCCTCAACACCTGCGAGTCGGCACGCGGCGACGGCCGGCGCGGCTATTCCAGCACCGCCGAGGCGCTGGTCCGCCGGGGCGTCGGGACGGTGCTGTCGATGCGCGACGTCGTCTCCGACCCGGCCGCCCGCACGTTCGCGACCGTCTTCTACGAGGCCGTCGCCGTCTCCGCCCCGATGGACGTCGCGGCAATGCTCGCCCGCCTGGCGGTCAAACGCGACGGGCGGGGCTCCCTCGAGTGGAGCACCCCGACGCTCTTCATGCGCTCCACCCGCTCGAGCCTGTTCGGTACCGCAGAGGAGCGCCATGGCTGACACCGTCTCCGTCGTCCACTTCGGCGAGCCCGAGGCCGCCGAGGTCCTCGCCGCCGGACTCGGCGGGCCGGGCGCCTCGGCGCCGGTCGTCGAGGCCCAGCGCACCCGGGCCGTCGCCGCCGACCTGGCGCTGCTGGTTCTCCTCGCGCTGCCCGTGCACGGCTTCCTGAAGAAGCTCGGCGAGATGCTGGGCGAGACAACCGGAGCCGGGATCGCGAAGCTCTTCAACGCCGCGTTCGCCCGGGTGCGCGGAGGCGGCGCCGGACGCAGCATCGTGCTCCGGGACGGCGTGCACGGCATGGACGTCGAGCTCACCGCCGACCTGCCGCCGGCCGCCTACGAGCAGTTGGGCGCGCTGATGGCCGCCGAGGCGGTCACGCTGCGCTACGACCCGGGGGCGGGCGCCTGGGTCGCCGCCGGCCCTCCCGTCGATCCGCGGTAGCGGGCGGCCCGGTCACCAGCCGCCGGGGTTGCGGCACGACTCGCGGGAGATGCCCGAGCCGGTGTCCGGGAAGCCGCCGAAACGCTCCTCGTGCAGGTGAGCGAAGAGGTAGCACATCGTCTCGCACTCCGCCTCCATCACCGCCATCGCGGGGTCGGCGTTCACCGCGTCGTAGAACTCCTGGCCCGCCGCGACGATGAAGCCGCGGGCGTACAGGAAGCCGTCGTCCGAGCCGTCGGTCTGCTCCTGGATCTCCCGCCGATCGATGTCGTAGAGCTTGCGCTCGACCACCCGGTCCAGGTCCGTCAGTTCCGCCCTCGACAGGTCGGCGCTCAGTCGCTGCAGCTGCGTCAGGAACCGTTCCAACCAGGCATCGAGCAGGTAGATGTCGTCGTTGTCGTCATCGGTCGCCGGATCGCGGTCGACGAGCGCCCGGCGGACGGTGGCCGCCTCCGGACCGCACGCGGCCCACGCCGACTCCACCAGCGCCCAGAGGCGGGCCGCCTCGGCCGAGGTCGGCACCCGTTCCACATCATTCGTGATCATCGCCGGAGGTTACCGGTACCCACCGACATCGGACGGCGCGCGTGAGGCTAGGGGACGCTCTCCTCGGAGGGATCCAGGCCCGCGAGCTCCTTGAGCCGATCGAGGCCCAGGAGGCAGGCCGCGCCGCGCGTGTGGGTGAGCTCGGAGACGGTCTCGCCCTCGACGATGATCCGGCAGGTCACCTCGTCGGTGTCCGAGGACATGACCAGGAGGGTCGCGGCATCCTGGTAGTCGTCCACCGTCACGGTGGTCGACCACGGGGTCACGATGTACTTGTCGGGCCTCCTGGCGTGCTCACTGCCGATGGCGCTGATGCCGACGTTCCACTGCACCATGATGGCGGTGCCGCTCGTCGTCTCCACCTCGAACCTGACCTGCGTCCCGCTGTACCGGTGGATCAGGAACGCGGTGGCACCACCGGCCACGAGCAGGACGGCCACGGCCGCGGCGATGTATACCCGGACCCGGGAGCGCCGCGGCGGCTGCTGTTCCTCGACGGCATCAAGATCGATCACGGTGGGCAGTGTAGGCGGCAGCGTGCTCAGACACGCCGATTGATTGAGTGATCAGGTCGCCTGTCGGCTTCTTGCTCGTTCTTGGCGTACCCGTTCGAGCGCGAAGATGTCGGATTCGAGGTCCGGGTAGCCGATTTGGCGATCGAGGTCGACGACGATTTCAAGCTCGCCGATTGCCAGGTCGAGATTCCGCTCCGCCCAGTGGACCATCGCGATGTTGAATCGCGTGACGGCTTCGCCGGCGCGGTCACCGACCCCCTGCCGGATGGGCAGGGCCTGCCGGTAGTAGTCCAGGGCCTGTTGCCGGTCCCCGAGCCCGTCGTACACATGGCCGACGTTGGTGAGGGTGGTGGCTTCGCCGGCGCGGTCGCCGACCTCCCGCAGGATGGGCAGGGCCTGCCGGTAGTAGGCCAGGGCCTGTTGCCGGTCCCCGAGCCCGTTGTGCGCGGCGCCGATGTTGTTGAGGGTCGTGGCTTCGCCGCCGCGGTCGCCGTTCTCCCGCCGGATGGGCAGGGCCTGCCGGTAGTAGGTCAGGGCCTGCTCAAAGTCCCCGAGCCCGTCGTACACGTGGCCGATGTTGTTGAGGGTGGCGGCTTCGCCGCCGCGGGCGCCGACCTCCCGCATGATGGGCAGGGCCTGCTGGTAGTAGTCCAGGGCCTGAAGCCGGTCCCCGAGCCTGTCGTGCACGGAGCCGATGTTGTTGAGAATGGTGGCTTCGCCGGCGCGGGCGCCGACCTCCCGCAGGGTGGGCAGGGCCTGCCGGTAGTAGTCCAAGGCCTGTTGCTGCTCCCCGAGCCCGTTGTGCACGTGGCCGATGTTGGAGAGGGTGGCGGCCTCGTTCCCGCGGTCGCCGGCTTCGCGATACCGGTGCAGGGCCTGCTCGTAGTTGGCCAACGCCTGTCGGGGGTGCCCGGTGGAGGACTGGGCCCAGCCCAGGTCGTAGAAGGAGCCGGCGTCCGGGCCGAGCGTCAGGGTCGCGGCCGCCAGGGCCGCCACGTCCGCGAACCGGGACCTGGGCAACCACACCCTTGCCACCCGGTCCCCGACATCCTGGGCGATCGCGGGCTCCCGGCCGGCGACCGCCAGCCGGTGCACCTCCACCCATTGGACGACCGTGACTGCCGAGCTGCCGCGAACCGACGGTTCCCGACTCCCGGCCCGCCCACTGTCGGCGGCCGAGCCTGGGCCATCTGTCAACCCGGCACCGTCCCTGCCCGCTTCCGCGATCTCCGGCACCAAGTCACCCTCGCCCAGCGGCCGGAAGCCCTTCACAACCGGCGAGCACGATACGACCGACACCGATCTGGTCGACCCCAACGACCATGATCTGACAACATCTGCGGCAGCGGGAGGGCGGATCGCGGCCTGTGAGTGCGTCCACCGGCCTCACCGCGCGGCCTGGCGGACGGCCCTCCTCCGTTCGGTGGTGCGGTTGGCTGGCTCGGCGGACGCCAAGGGAATGATCAGCGCCTACCGTCTGGACGGTGCGCGACTTGGGAGATGGCGGCGGGACGAGCCGGTCGGTGACCCCGAAGCGGCGGGATCGGCGGGTGCCGGTCGCTGTGGCGGCGGCCACGATCCTGGCCGTGGGAGGGCTGGGGTCCGCACCTCAGCGGGTATCGCCACCACCGGTGCCCGCGTCGGTGCCGGTGCCGGTGATCGTTCCCGCGGGGCGGGCCGAGCTGATCGTCCGGGACGGGGATCTCGTCGAGGCGAGCGGTCCGGTCGAGGATGCGGAGCTGTGCTCGCCGGCCCCGGTCCCGCTTCCGGTCGTCGGCGATACCTGCCCGCATGGCATCCGGGTGCCGGGCGTCAGGCCGACGGCCGGAGCGACGCTGCGCGGGCGGTGGCATTCGGGCCGGCTGTCCGACATCCGGTGGCTGCCGTACGCGCCCACGTCGGCCGGCGCGCTCGGGGATGCCGATCTGCCGGACACCCCGCCGTGCCCGGCGCCGGCCGGTGGCTGGCGAGACGGCGAGGACTGGGTCGACGACCAGGTCCACGAGTATCTGCGGGCACATGCCGACCGGTTCGCGGAGCCGTTCGCGACGCACGTCGGGAACGCCCGCATCCTGGTGGTCGAGGTGGTGAGCGGCGACGTGGACCAGGCCAGGGCGGCGCTGACCGCGATCTACACCGACAACCTCTGCGTGGTCGCCGCGCCCGGCGGGCACAGCATCGCCGCCGAGACCAGGCTGCAAGCCACCATCGGCGAGGCGGTCGGGGCGCTGATGAACGACCCCGCGTCGGGCATCTACGAGGCCACCTCGGAGGACGGCAGGATACGGGTGATGATGGTCCAGCTGACGCAGCCGCTGTACGACAGGTTCGCCGCGATCGGCCTCGACCACCTGATCCTCGACCCGTGGATCCGTCCGGCAGAATTCGCCGGGTGACCTCGGAACCGCGCGTCTCCTGCGTCTTCATCTGCCACGACGGTGGCGACAAGATCCTGCTGGCCCGCCGCTCCGCCGGTGCGCGGGACGAGCCCGGGACCTGGGACACCGGCGCCGGGGCGCTGGAGTTCGGTGAGACGTTCGACGCCGCCGTCGCGCGGGAGGTCGCCGAGGAGTACGGGGCCGTCCCTCGGGAGATCACGCTGCTCGGCGTGCGCAACGTGGTGCGGGCCGAGCCGCCGTCGCACTGGGTCGCGCTCGTCTTCGCCGTACGGGTGGATCCGGCCGCGGTGAGGATCGGGGAGCCGGACAAGTTCGACGAGCTGGGCTGGTTCGACCGCGACGCGTTGCCGGCGCCGCTGCACTCCCAGGTGGAGCACACCCTCGCGCTCTACTAGCAAGGTTTTTCGAAACACTGGATTTGGTTTCGTCGATGTCACATGCTGTGGTGTGGGAGCGCTCCCACACCCCATCGGAGGAATTCGCGCATGTTCTCGACTCGAAGCAAGCGGCGGCTCGCCGCGGCGGCAGCGGCGGTCCTCGCCGCGCCGCTGCTGTGGTTCGCCACGTCCGGCTCCTCGCAGGCGGCGGCCGCCGTGCCGGCCAAGGACTGGCTGCACGTGCAGGGCAACCAGATCCTCGACCAGGCCGGCAACCCGGTCTGGCTGACCGGCGCCAACTGGTTCGGGTTCAACGCCGGCGAGCGGGTCTTCCACGGCCTCTGGTCGGCGAACCTCACCGAGGTGACCAAGTCGATGGCCGACCGCGGCATCAACCTGGTCCGGGTGCCCATCTCGACCCAGCTCCTGCTGGAGTGGAAGGCCGGGCAGGCCGCCGTGTCGTCCGGGGTCAACACGTACGCGAACCCGGAGCTCGCCGGGAAGACCACACTGGAGGTCTTCGACGCGTTCCTGGCCCTGTGCGAGCGGTACGGCATGAAGGTCCTGCTCGACGTGCACAGCGCGGAGGCCGACAACTCCGGGCACGTCTACCCGGTCTGGTACAAGGGCGCCGTCACGCCGGAGCTGTTCTACCAGGCCTGGGAGTGGGTCGCGCAGCGCTACCGGACCAACGACACGCTCGTCGCGATGGACGTCAAGAACGAGCCGCACGGCCGGCCCAACGAGAGCCCGCGGGCCAAGTGGGACTCGTCGTCCGACGTGGACAACTTCAAGAACACCTGCCAGACCGCCGGCCGGCGGATCCTGGCGATCAACCCGGACGTGCTGATCCTCTGCGAGGGGATCGAGGTGTACCCGAAGGACGGCGTGAGCTGGTCGTCCACCGACGGCAAGACCTACGACAACGTCTGGTGGGGCGCCAACCTGCGCGGCGTCCGGGACCACCCGGTCGACCTGGGTGCCAACCAGGACCAGCTCGTCTACTCGCCGCACGACTACGGGCCGCTGGTGTACGAGCAGCCGTGGTTCGCCAAGCCGTTCGACAAGGCCTCGCTGACCGCCGACGTGTGGACGCCCAACTGGCTCTACGTGCACGACTCGAACATCGCGCCGCTGCTGGTCGGCGAGTGGGGCGGCCGGCTCGGCCAGGACGCCCGGCAGGACCGCTGGATGACCGCGCTGCGGGACCTGATCGTGGAGAAGCGGCTGCACCAGACGTTCTGGGTGCTCAACCCGAACTCGGGCGACACCGGCGGCCTGCTGCTCGACGACTGGAAGACCTGGGACGAGCAGAAGTACGCCATGCTCAAGCCCGCCCTGTGGCAGTACGGCGGCAAGTTCGTCAGCCTCGACCACCAGGTGCCGCTGGGCGGCGCGGGCAGCTCGACCGGGATCAGCCTGGCGGCCCGCTACGGCGGCGGCGTCGAGCCGTCCACCCCGGTGCCGTCGTCGTCGTCGACGCCCAACCCGCCCGCCGGTGCCTGCGGCGCCACGTACACGCAGACCAGCGCGTGGTCCGGCGGCTTCCAGGGCGAGGTCACGATCCGGAACACGGGCACGACCGCGGGCCGCGCCTGGACCGCGACCTGGACCTATCCGTCCGGTACGACGGTGGCGTCGCTGTGGAACGGCGTGCTGAGCACGGCCGGCACGGCCGTGACCGTGCGCAACGCCGCGCACAACGGCACCCTGGCCGCGGGGGCGAGCACCAGCTTCGGCTTCGTCGGCTCGGGCCCGGCGGCGACGCCCGTGATCACCTGCGCGCTCACCTGACGTGCCGCAGCGCGGTCAGGCCCTCGACCGGGGCCCGGCCGCGCAGGGCGCCGGTGGCGGCGTCGAGCCAGACGATCTCGTCGGCGCCGCCCGCGTAGACCCGGCTGCCGTCGCGGTTGAGCCCCAGCCCGCGTACCGCCGTCGGCACGGACCAGCGGGCGGCCACCGCGCCGGTGCCCGGGTCGTACGCGGTCACGGCCGGGCCCGCGCCGAGCAGCACCCGGCCGCCGTCCGGGGTGAACGCGAGGCTCGCCGCGTCGCCGCCCTTCGCGGCGGCGACCACCCGCTCGATCTTCAAGGTCTCGGTGTCCGCGTAGGCCAGCGAGCCCGACGTCACGTCGGCGACGGCGAGCCGCCGTCCGTCCGCGCTCACCGCGAGGGCGTGCCCGGCGGCCGGGCCCTCGCCGAACGGGTGCGGCAGGTCCAGGCAGTACGCCCAGCCCTGCGCCAGGTGCAGCACGTGCACGAACGCGTGCGCGCCGCCCGGGCGGCCCGCGATCAGGTCGCGGGTGTGCCGGTGACCGGGCTGATGGGTGTAGAGCGTGTAGAGCACGTCGCGGCCGGGTGAGAGGACCGCCTGGCGCCCGTCGCCGCGCATCTCCTCCTCGGCGCCGGGCGGCACCGGCACCTTGTCGCGGGTGTAAAGCGGATTCAGCACGCCCGAGCCCAGGTCGAGCAGCCGCACCCGGTACCGCTCCGGCGCCTCGCGCGGCAGCCACTCCAGCACGAACAGGCCGGTACCGTCGGTGGTGAACGCGTCGGGCTCGACGACGCCGCCCAGGTCGTACTCGCGCTGCCGGCCGCCGGCAACGACAAGCAGGGCGGTCCGCGGCCTTGCCGCCGGCCGGTCCGGCGCGGGCATACGGGTCAGCGCGCTGTTGGCGCCGTCGGCGGAGATCACCCGGGGCACCCAGCCGGCGGCGATCGGGGTACGCCCGTCCGGCTCGCCCTTCGCCGGGTCGAGCCGGAGCAGGAGCGGGGCACCGGCGTCGTCGCGGGACACCGCGCAGGCCAGCGCGCCGTCCGGGCTCAGCACGGCCTGGTCGCCGAGGTCGCGGGGCCGCGCGCCGCCGAGCACGACCAGGCCGCGCCGGCCCTCGGCCACCACGAGGTCCGGCACGGACACGGTCGCGCGCGCCGGCTCGCGGCACGCGGCCGTCAGGGCGGCGCCGCCCGCGATGATGAAAAGATTCCGCCTGGTCGTCATGCCCTGTCGACACCGCGCGCCCGGCGGCGGTTCCCCGGGAACCTCATCGCGGTACGCGGTGTCATGGGGGTGTCGGCGTCAGATTCAACCGCGTGGAGGTGTCGAGGCCGCACATGGTCACCGAACTGGACGACGCGGCGGCCGTGACCCGTGCCCGCGCCGGCGACCTTTCCGCGTACGACGTCCTGGTCGCCCGGTACACCGTGCCCGCGCACCGGGCCGCGGTGCTGCTCGGTGCCGGCGCGGACGCCGACGACGTGGTGCAGGAGGCGTTCGTGAAGGCGTACCGGCAGCTCTCGCGGTATCGCGGCGAGTCGGGATTCCGGCCCTGGCTGCTCGCGATCGTCGCCAACGAGACCCGCAACCTGCACCGTTCCCGGCGCCGCCGCGACGGCCTGGTGCTGCGCGCCGCCGCGCACGAGCAGCCGGAGCGGCTCGTGCCCGATCCGGCCGAGACCGTGCTGGCGGACGAGCGCCGGAACCGCCTGGTCGAGCAGATCCGGCTCCTCGATCACCGGGATCGGGAGGTGCTGGTGCTGCGGTTCCTGCTGGACCTGTCGGAGGCGGAGACCGCGGAGACGCTGGGACTGCCGAAGGGGACCGTGAAGTCGCGGACCTCGCGGGCGCTGGCCAGGCTGCGCGGCCGGCTGGTCGTGGGGGAGGTGCGCGGTGCCTGAGCAGGAGGACGCCCTGGTCGCGGAGCTCCGCGCGCTCGGCGACGCACTGGACGTGGGGCGGGCGGCGGACCAGCGGGCCGCGGTCCGGGCCCGCCTCACCCGGCCCGCGCCGGCCCGGCGCCGCCTGCGGCGGTGGCTGCTGGCCGGCGCCGCGGCGCTGGTCGGCGCGGTCGCGGTGGTCGCGCCGGCGCGCGCGGCGGTGGTCGACGCGGTCGGCGGGCTGCTGCGCATCGCCGGGATCGAGGTACGCGGCGAGCCCCGCACCGGCGGCCTGCCGGCCACGCCCGTCCCGCTGCCGTCGCTGCGCGACGCGGACCTGGCCGAGGCCCGGCGGGTCGCGCTGTTCCCGGTGCGGGTGCCGGCCGAGCTGGGTGCGCCCGAGCGGGTCACGCTCGCCGACCCCGACTCCGGCGGCGCGCCGCGGGTGGTCTCGATGTCCTTCCGCGGCGGCGCCGTCCGGTTCGACCAGTTCGACGGTGCCCTGTCGCCGGGCTTCTTCAAGATCGCCGCCGACGCCGAGTGGGTGGAGGTGGGCACGGGCGGCATCTGGCTGCCGGGGCCGCACCCGGTCACCTACGTCGGCCGCGACGGCGCCGAGCGCGTCGAGACGGCCCGGCTGGCGGCGCCGACCCTGATCTGGGCCGACGCCGGCGTCACCTATCGCCTCGAGGGGGTGCGGACGCCGGAGGAGGCCCGGCGGATCGCCGGCTCGCTGACTTGAGCCTTTCGGCGGTGCGAACCGGTTGGCAACCGTCGTGCGCCCGTTTTGAACTCCCCGGGTGTCGGCGGGGCGCCGATGGGGATTGCATGACCGACACGCAGATCGTTGAGCTGGGCCTCCAGGCGATGACCATCGCGGCGAAGATGTGTGCGCCGGTGCTGGTGACCGCGTTGCTCATCGGTTTCGCGATCTCGTTGTTCCAGTCGGTCACGCAGATCCAGGAGGCGACGCTGTCGTTCGTGCCGAAGGCGGTGGGTGTCGGGGCGGCGATCCTGTTCTCCGGCAACTGGATGTTGCACGAGATGATGACGTACACGACGCAGCTGTTCGAGAAGATCCCGACGCTGCTCGCCTGAGCTCAACCGATCTTGATGAGGTAGGCGTCCAGGGCCGCGTAGCTCTGGTTGGCGCCCTGCTCCATGCCCGACTGCATCATGCCGTCGCGATCCGCCTGCGTGTCGAAGCGCGTCGTGCTGGTCACCGTGGTCCGGCCCGCCTCCTCGGTGAAGACGTAGGTGTCCACCGCGACGTGGCCGGCCATCGGCTCGTACTCGAACGTCCAGGTGAACGTGTCCGGCGCCGAGATCTCGAGGAACTCGCCCCGGAACGGATGCTCCTGCCCGTCCGCGGTCTCGACGAAGCGCCAGGTGCCGCCGACCCGGAAGTCGATCGTCACGTCGAGCGGGTTTCCCCGGCCCCACCAGTGGCGCAGGTGCTCGGCCTGGGTGTGCGCGGCCCAGACCAGGGCCTTCGGCGCGTCGAACGTGCGGCTCATGACGAGCTCGGTCGGGCTGGGGGTGCTGATGGCGATGGTGTTCACGGCTGCTCCTTCTGCAGGTCGTCCAGGTAGGTGCCGAGCGTGTCGTAGCGCTCCTCCCAGAGGAGCCGGTACTGCGCGACCCAGCTCGCGACGTCGCGCAGCGGCGCCGGCTCGATCCGGCAGCGCCGCCACTGCGCCTCGCGGGTGCGGACGATCAGGCCCGCCTTCTCCAGCACGTTGAGGTGCTTCGAGACCGCCTGCGCGCTGATCGGGAACGGCGCCGCGAGTTCGTTGACCGTTGCCTCGCCCCGCGCCAGCCGGGCGAGGATCGCCCTGCGGGTCGGGTCGGCGAGGGCGGCGAAGACGCCGCTGATCTGGTCCGTCGTCGTCATGCTCAACCACCTGGATTATAAACCGATTGGTTTACCAACCGATGGGTTGGACACTACGCCCTGGTGCGGGAATGTCAACCCCCTGGTTCGATGGTCGACATGAATATCTGGCCGGGGAATCCGTATCCGCTCGGCGCCACCTACGACGGCGGCGGGACCAACTTCGCGCTGTTCTCCGAGGTCGCCGAGCGCGTCGAGCTGTGCCTGTTCGACGACGACGGCGTCGAGACCCGGATCGACCTGCCGGAGCGCGAGGCCCTGGTCTGGCACGGCTACCTGCCGCGCGTCGTGCCCGGCCAGCGGTACGGCTACCGCGTGCACGGCCCGTACGACCCCGCGGCGGGGCTGCGGTGCAACCCGGCCAAGCTGCTGCTCGACCCGTACGCGAAGGCGATCGAGGGCCACAACGAGTGGAACAACGCCCTCTACTCGTACAACTTCGGCGATCCGGGCAGCCTGAACACCGCCGACTCGGCGCCGTACGCGATGCGCTCGGTGGTGATCAACCCGTTCTTCGACTGGGCCAACGATCGGCCGTTGCGCATACCGTTCCACCAGACGGTGATCTACGAGGCGCACGTGAAGGGCATGACCGCACGGCACCCCGGCATTCCCGAGGACGTGCGCGGCACCTACTCCGGCCTGGCGCACCCGGTGATGATCAAGTATCTCCAGGGCCTCGGGGTGACCGCGGTCGAGCTGATGCCGGTGCACCAGTTCGTGCACGACAGCGGCCTGATCGAGCGCGGGCTGTCGAACTACTGGGGCTACAACACCATCGGCTTCTTCGCGCCGCACAACGACTACGCGTCGTTCGGCGGCCGCGGCGGCCAGGTGCAGGAGTTCCGGTCGATGGTGAAGGCGCTGCACGCGGCCGGCATCGAGGTCATCCTCGACGTCGTCTACAACCACACCGCCGAGGGCAACCACCTGGGCCCGACCCTGTCGTTCCGCGGCATCGACAATCCCGCCTACTACCGGCTCGTCGACGGCGACAAGCAGTACTACTACGACACCACCGGCACCGGTAACAGCCTCAACGTGCGCCACCACGAGTCGCTGCGGCTGATCATGGACTCGCTGCGGTACTGGGTCACCGACATGCACGTCGACGGCTTCCGCTTCGACCTCGCCTCCGCGCTGGCGCGGGAGTTCCACGAGGTGAACCGGCTGGCCGCGTTCTTCGACCTGGTCAACCAGGATCCGATCGTGTCGCAGGTCAAGCTGATCGCCGAGCCGTGGGACGTCGGCGACGGCGGCTACCAGGTCGGCGGCTTCCCGCCGCTGTGGACGGAGTGGAACGGCAAGTACCGCGACACCGTGCGCGACTTCTGGCGCGGCGAGCCGGCCAGCCTCGGCGAGTTCGCCTCCCGCTTCACCGGCTCATCCGACCTGTACGAGATCGACGGCCGCCGCCCGATCGCCTCGATCAACTTCGTGACCGCGCACGACGGGTTCACGCTCAACGACCTGGTCTCGTACAACGAGAAGCACAACGAGGCCAACGGCGAGGAGAACCGGGACGGCGAGAGCCACAACCGGTCCTGGAACGGCGGCGTGGAGGGACCCACCGAGGACTCGGAGGTGACCGCGCTGCGCGAGCGGCAGAAGCGCAACTTCCTCGCCACGCTCCTGCTGTCGCAGGGCGTGCCGATGATCTCGCACGGCGACGAGCTGAGCCGCACCCAGCGGGGCAACAACAACGTGTACGCCCACGACAGCGAGCTGAGCTGGATCGACTGGGCGGACGCCCGCCACCACGACGTGCTGACCCTGTTCACCGCCCGGCTGACCCGGCTGCGCGCCGAACACCCGATCTTCCGCCGCCGGCGCTTCTTCACCGGCGATCCGGTCGGCGACGCGAAGGTCCCGGACATCGCCTGGCTGCGCCGCGACGGCGAGCCGATGACCGGCGAGGACTGGACCGCCCGGTCCGGCATGACGATGACCGTGTTCCTCAACGGCCACGGCATACCGGAACGCGACGAGCTGGGCGAGCCGATCTCCGACGACTGCTTCCTGGTGCTGTTCAACCCCCTCGCGGAGCCGGTGACCTTCACCGTGCCGCCGCGCGCGTACGGGCGCACCTGGGAGACGGTCCTGCACACCGGCGACCCGCTGCTGCTGGCCCGCAAGCGGGTCACCAAGGCCGGCGGCAGGCTGGACGTCCCCCCGCACACGATGCTCATGCTGCGCTGCCGCTACTGAGCGGGCCTCAGCGCTGGTAACGCTCCCGGCGTACGCCCGGCTTGCGGCCGCGGATCGTGCTGCGCTGGAGGGCGGCGATCACCATGTCGGCGGCCGCCTCCGGCACCTCGACAAGCGAGAAGCGGTCGGTGATCTGGATCGCGCCGATGTCGCGGGCGCTGAGCCCCGACTCGCCGGCGATCGCGCCGACCAGGTCCTGCGGGCGCAGCCCGGCCCGCCGGCCGATGCCGAAGAACAGCCGTGCCACGGGGGCGCCGGAAGGGGCGCCGCCGCGGCGCTCGGGGCCGCGCCTGCCCTCGCGGTCCGGCTCGCGCGGCGGCCGCGCCACCGACGGGATCTCCTCCTCGTCGACGTCGCCGCCGGCCGCCTCGTGCGCCAGCTTCACCGCGGCCAGCGCCACGGTCTCGATGTCGAACTCGCTGGTCAGCGACTCGATCACGACCCGGAAGCGGTCCAGGTCGTCTGCCTGGAGGCTGCTCTCCAGCGCCGAGCGGGTCAGCTCGAGGCGGCGGGCCCGCAGGTCGGTGACCGTCGGCACCTTCTCCACCGTGATCCGCTGGCGGGTCAGCCGCTCGATCGCCTTGAGCATGCGCTGCTCGCGCGGCTCGACCAGGGTGATCGCGGCGCCCTCCCGGCCCGCCCGGCCGACCCGGCCGATGCGGTGCACGTAGGCCTCCGGCGCGGACGGGACGTTGTAGTTGACGACGTGCGTCAGCTGCTCGACGTCCAGGCCGCGGGCGGCGACGTCGGTCGCCACCAGCAGCTCGGTGCTGCCGGCCCGCAGCCGGCCCATGACCCGGTCCCGCTGGTCCTGGCTCATGCCGCCGTGCAGCGCCTCGGCCCGGTAGCCGCGCCCGTTGAGGGTCTCGGTGACCTGGTCGACCTCCTCGCGGGTGCGGCAGAAGACGATCGCCGCGGTGGGCGCCTCGACGTCGAGCACCCGGCCGAGCGCGGCCGACTTGTGCGCGCGGGCCACGACGTACGCGCTCTGCCGTACCAGGGGGATCTCACCCGGCGCCGACTCCTCGCGGCCCATCTGGATCCGGACCGGGTCCTTCAGGTGCCGGCGGGCGATGCCGTCGATGCGCGGCGGCATCGTCGCCGAGAAGAGCACGGTCTGCCGGTTCTGCGGCGTCTCGGCCAGGATCGCCTCGATGTCCTCCGCGAAGCCCATGTCGAGCATCTCGTCGGCCTCGTCGAGCACGACAGTGCGCACGTCGCTCAGGTCCAGCGTCTCGCGGCTGATGTGGTCCAGCACCCGGCCCGGCGTGCCGACGACGACGTCGACGCCGCGTTGCAGCGCCTGCAACTGCCGCCCGATCGGCTGGCCGCCGTAGACCGGCAGGACGCGTACGCCCAGGTCACGGCCGTAACGGTGCACCGCCTGCGACACCTGCTCGGCGAGCTCGCGGGTCGGCACCAGCACCAGGGCGGCCGGGCCGCCCTTGGCGTCCGGCTCGAGCCGGTGCAGCAGGGGCAGCGCGAACGCCGCGGTCTTGCCGGTGCCGGTCGCGGCCTGCCCGAGCAGGTCGTTGCCGGCCAGCAGCGGCGGGATCGCCTCACGCTGGATCGGCGTCGGCTCCTCGTAGCCCAGGCTGGTCAGGGCCTTCAGCAACTCGGGGCGGAGCGCCAGACCGGCGAAGCCTGTCGCGTCCGCGAACAGGTGCTCGCTCATTTTCACCGCTCCGGATCCTTGGTGCGCCGGTCACGGTGGTGTCCGGCATCAACGACAAGTAAGGATACGAGGCCGGCGTTTCGCACCGGCCGGCCGGTGGCCGGCCCGGCCGGTCGTACGTCCGACTGAGTCCGGGTACCGCGGTGCGGGATACGTCAGGATTACGACATGGTGGACGTGATCGTGGTGGGCGGCGGGATCATCGGGCTGACGGCGGCGATGCGGCTGCGCGAGCGCGGCGCGGAGGTGACCGTCTGGGCGCCGTCCGGGCCGGAGCAGACCGTCTCGGCGGTCGCCGCGGCGGTCTGGTACCCGACCCGGACACTCTTCGAGCCCCGCGTCCTGGCCTGGGCCGCGGCGACCTACGACCAGTTCCGCCGGCACGCGTTCGCCCGGGTGCCCGGTGTGCTGGTCCGCGAGACCCGCAACCTCGAACGCGACGGCGCCGCCGGCGAGCCCTGGTGGGCGCCCGCCGCCCGCGGCGTGCGGTACCTGCCGATCGACCCGCCGTGGACCCGCGAGATCCGCTTCCAGGCGCCGCTGGTCGAGATGGGTACCTACCTGCCGTGGCTGCGGGAGCGGCTGGTCGCCGCCGGCGCCCGGGTGGTGCGCCGCCGCGTCGACCGGCTGGAGGAGGCCCTGGTCGAGGCCCCGGTGGTGGTCAACGCCACCGGCCTCGCCGCCGGCACCCTCTGCGGCGACCCCGACGTCTTTCCGGTACGCGGGCAGATCGTGCGCGTCGCCAACCCCGGCATCATCGTCTCGGTGCGCGACCAGGGCGACCCGGGCACCTACGTGCACCCGCGCAGCCGGGACGTCGTCCTCGGCGGCACCTGGCAGGCGAACAACTGGAACACCGCGCCGGACCCCGCGACCCGTGACGCGATCCTGGAGCGGTGCGTCGCGCTGGTGCCGGAGCTGGCCGGTGCGCCGATCGTGGGTGAGGAGGCCGGGCTGCGCCCGGCACGCCGCGGCGGGCCGCGCGTCGAGGCCGAGAAGTGGCCCGCCGGGACGGTCGTGCACGCGTACGGGCACGGCGGCGCCGGAATGACGCTCTGCTGGGGCACCGCCGACGAAGTCGCGTCGCTTGTGTGTGACGAGTCGTTGACCGTCCGTTAACGTCAGGGTCATCGATCCATCACGTAGCAACGACGCCGTGTGAGGAGATCAGTCCGGTGACCGAAGAACCCCGCCTGCTCGCCATCCTGGGACACCGTGGCCGCGACGCGAAGACCTGCCTGTACCGCTGCGGCAACGCCTGCGACCATCCCGCGCCCAACGAGTCCGCCAACCCGTACCTCGGCGATGTGATCAACACCGCGCTGACGCGGCGCGGCGTGGTCCGCGCCGGGGCCGTCGGCGCGCTCGTGCTCGGCTTCGGCGCTACCGCTACCGCTACCGCGTCCGCTCCGGCGGCCGCCGAACCCGCGGCCGGGTCCACCGCGCAGGCCGTGCTGCGCGAACCCGCCGCCGACCGCGCGGGCGCGCTGACGTTCAAGCCGATTCCGCCGAACGAGCTCGACAGCCTGATCGTGCCCAACGGCTACGACTCGGCCGTGGTGATCCGCTGGGGCGACCCGATCCTGCCCGGCGTGCCCGGCCTCGACGTGCGCCACCAGACGGCGCAGCGCCAGTCGGCGCAGTTCGGCTACAACAACGACTTCCTCGGCGTGCTGCCGCTGGGCCGCGACGGGCGACGGGCGCTGCTGGTGGCGAACCACGAGTACACCAACGAGGAGCTGATGTTCCCGGGCTTCACCAGCCAGGAGGCGCTCACCGTCGAGCAGGTCAAGGTCGCGATGGCCGCGCACGGCATGTCGGTGGTGGAGCTGGAGCGGGTCGGCGGCACCGGGCAGTGGCGGCCGGTCGGCGGGCGGCTCCGGCCGTACAACCGGCGGATCACCATGCTGGAGACGCCGTTCCGGTTCACCGGGCCGGCGGCCGGCTCGGCCTGGCTGCGGACCGCGGCGGACCCGAAGGGCACCACTCCCATCGGTACGCTGAACAACTGCTCGGGCGGGGTCACGCCCTGGGGCACGGTGCTGTCCGGCGAGGAGAACTTCAATCAGTACTTCGTCGGCGGCGACGCGGCGCCGGCCGAGCTCAAGCCCAGGCTGGCCCGGTACGGGATCTCCACCACCGTCCGGGTGCCGGCCGGTTCGCGGCGCTGGGAACGGGCGCAGGAGCGCTTCGACCTGGCCCTGCACCCGAACGAGGCGCACCGCTTCGGCTGGATCGTCGAGGTCGACCCGTACGAGCCCGGGTCGCGGCCGCGCAAGCACACGGCGATGGGCCGCTTCAAGCATGAGGGCGCCAACGTCATCGTGGCGCGTAACGGCCGGGTGGTCGCGTACATGGGCGACGACGAGCGCTTCGACTACCTCTACAAGTTCGTCTCGGACCGGGAGTTCCGGCCCGGCGACTCGGCCGCGGCCCGCCGCCACAACCTGACGCTGCTGGAGTCCGGCACCCTGTACGTCGCCAAGGTCACCGGCGACAGCCCGGCGGCCGAGATCGACGGATCCGGCAAGCTGCCGTCCGACGGCGCCTTCGACGGCACCGGGCGCTGGATCAAGCTGGTGTCGGGGGAGCGCTCGTACGTGCCCGGCATGTCGGCGGTGGAGGTGCTGACGTTCACGCGGCTGGCCGGCGACGCCGTCGGTGCCACCAAGATGGACCGCCCGGAGGACGTGCAGCCCAGCCTGCTCACCGGCAAGGTCTACGCCGCGATGACCAACAACACCAACCGCGGCGTCGGCACCTTCGCCGCCGCGGATGAGGCCAACCCGCGCAACGCCAACAAGCACGGGCACATCTTCGAGCTGGTCGAGGACCGCGGCGACAACACCGCCGAGTCGTTCACCTGGTCGCTGCCGATCGTCTGCGGCGACCCGGCTGACCCGTCGACGTACTTCGCCGGCTACGACAAGTCGGCGGTCTCGCCGATCTCGTGCCCGGACAACGTGGCGTTCGACAGCGCGGGCAACCTGTGGATCTCCACCGACGGCAACCAGCTGGACAGCAACGACGGCCTGTTCGCCACCGCGATCGAGGGCTCGGAACGCGGCCACCTCAAGCAGTTCCTGACCGTGCCGCCGGGCGCGGAGACCTGCGGGCCGTTCGTCACCGGCGACGACCGCTCGGTCTTCGTCGCCGTGCAGCACCCCGGCGAGATCACCGGGGCGACGCTCGACGATCCGGCCTCGACCTGGCCGGACGGCGATTTCGCCAAGCCGGCGGTCGTGGTCACCTGGCGCCTCGACGGCGGGCCGATCGGCAGCTGAGCCGGGCTCCCGGCGCCGCAACGCGCGGCGCCGGGAGGTACCGCTAGACCGTGCGCAGGTCCACCGTGTGCCAGACCAGGTCGTCCTGGTCGCCGGTGGCCCACCACAGCACGCCGTTGCGGCAGAACGCGCCGTTGACCGCCGCGCCGACGCCGATCGTGCGCCCCGCCGCGATGTCGTAGATCAGCAGCGCCGCGTCGCCGGTCAGGTCCGAGTCCGGGACGGGCTCGGAGAGGATCTCGAAACGGTCCAGCACCGCCACGTCGGCGATCGCCGCGGTCGCCCCGCCGCCCGCGATGCGCCGCCGGGCCGAACCGTCCGGGTGCATCACGTCGATGCGGGCCGGCCCGTCGCCGGCCATCACCAGCACGCGGCACCAGACCGGGCCGCACGTCGCCAGCTCGGCACCGCCCGTCTCCACCCGGGTCTCGCGGTTGGCCGCCAGGTTGCGCAGCCGGGTCGTGCCGGAGCGGTCCTCGCCGCCGTTCTCGGCCAGCCACGGCCAGGCCGACAGCGCCCAGATGCCCGGTTCCTCGCGCCGCTCGACCGCGCCGCCGCCCAGCGCGACGGAACGAATCTCCGTGACTTCCTCGCCACCGGGCGCGGCCGCGGCCCAGTGCACCTCGCCGCCATCGATCACCAGGTCCCACTGGGAGCCGAAGAACAGGGCGTTGCCGGTGTCCGTGGTCAGGCGCCGCGCCGGGCCGCCGGCGGTCCTTGCCGTCCAGATCTGCAGGGGCACGCCGTCCGCGGACTCGGTCCAGACCAGGTCGTCGCCGCCGGCCGTGAGGTTGCCGAACTCCGGGTTCGACTCCAGCGGCCGGCGGCGCAGCTCGCGCACGGAGCCGTCCGGCCCGCGCACCAGCAGGCGCACCGCCGTCCCGTCCGGGGTCGGCGCGGTCCCGGCGGCGGTGCGGGCGTCGAGGAACACCCCCGGTTGGAACAGCGGCCCGTCACCCAGGTTCGCGGCGATGTCGGCGCGCTGCGCACCCGGCCAGGCCGTGGCGAGCGGAACGGGACCGCCCGGCGGCGCGGCCGGCCGGTCGTCGTCCGGCGAGAACGCGAGCAGCGCGGCGCCGGCGGCGAGCGCGACCGCGGTGGCGGCGACTCCGCGGGCGGCCCTCACTCGTACTGCTGCTTCGGTGCGGTGATCTCCTGCCAGCCGGTGACCTGGAGGTACGGGACCTCGGCCTGGTTGACCGGGTCCTTGGCGACCCGGTTCGTCCAGACGCCGACGACCTGCACCCAGGTGTCCGGAGCGGCGGTGACCCGGGTGTCGCCGTCCAGGCCCACCTTGATCGGCCGGCCGTCGGCGGCGCAGCAGGACACCACCATGCGGGCCAGCATCGGCTCGCCGTCCGGGCCCGGGGTGACGAAGCCGGTCAGCCGCACGGTGCGGCCGGTCAGGCTGCGGCCGCCGTCGAAGACCGCCCGGGACGCGTAGTCGAGCAGCCCGACGTCGACCGGGTCGCCGGCCGGCAGTGCGGGATAGTCCGAGTCGCCGGGCGCGGTGAGCACCGTGCCCGACTGCCCCGCCGCGTACGAGCCGAGCGCGGGCGGCGCCACCAGCAGCAGGCCGAGCACCGGCAGCAGCAACAGCCAGCCGACCCGGGGCTCGTGGTGGTGCCCGTGCCCGTCGTCGTGCCGGTCCGTCCGGCCCCTCAGCTCGTACCAGAGTGTCAGGACCGCGGCCGCGACCAGCAGGATCCCGGCGCCGATGAGGAAGGGCCGTAGGCCCTCCTTGACGTAGCGCAGGTAGAGGTCGGACAGGCTCGCCTTGAGGATGGCGCCGCCGAAGAGCAGCATGATCACGGCCTGGGCCTGCCGGTTCACAGCAGCACCGCCCCGATGCCGGCGCCGACCAGGATCGCCGCCACGAACGTCGCGGGCGCGAAGCGGACCGCGAACCGGCGGCCGAAGACGCCGGTCTGCATGGCGATCAGCTTGAGGTCGACCATCGGCCCGACCACCAGGAAGACCAGCCGCGAGGTCAGCGAGAACTGCGACAGCGACGCGGCGACGAACGCGTCCGCCTCGCTGCAGATCGACAGCAGCACGGCGAGCACCGCCAGCGCGATGACCGACAGGACCGGGTTGTCGGCCACGCGTTGCAGCCAGGCCTCGGGGACGACGACGTTGATCGTGGCGGCGGCCGCGGCGCCGAGCACCAGGAAGCCGCCGGCGTGCATCACGTCGTGCCGGCAGGCGGCGACGAACGCCTTCAGCCGCGAGCCGTCCTCGTGCGGCCGGGGCGGCAGCTTGATCCACTCGGCCCGGCCCAGCCGCAGCCAGAGCCAGCCCATGGCCACGGCGACGATCAGGCTGGCGACGCCGCGGGCGACGACCATCTCGGGATTGCCCGGGAAGGCGACCGCGGTGGCGGTCAGCACGATCGGGTTGATGGCGGGCGCCGACAGCAGGAACGCGAGCGCGGCCGCCGGGGTGACCCCGCGGCGGATCAGCGACCCGGCGATGGGCACGCTGCCGCACTCGCAGCCGGGCAGCACCACCCCGGCCAGCCCCGCGGCGGGCACCGCGAGGGCGGGGTGTCTCGGCAGGGCACGGGCCCAGAACGAGCGCGGCACGAAGACGGCGATGACCGCGGAGAGCACGACGCCGAAGACCAGGAACGGCACCGCCTGCACCAGCACCGAGACGAAGACCGTCGTCCAGGTCTGCAGCCGCGGGTCGGAGATCAGCGCGGCGAGCGGGTCACGGAAGACGACGAGCAGCACCAGCAGGACGGCGAGCAGCTCAACGGAGCCGAACCGGCGGCCCCGCGGCGCGGCGGGCTCGGCGCTCTCCTGCGACCGGGTGCCGAGGTCGGTCAAGCCGTCGGTTGCGGTCAAGGGTGTCACTCCGGGTCTCGGTCGGCGGGCGCGGCCAACCCTACCGGGTATGGCCGCCGTCACGCCGCTGCGCCAACGGGTGATTCATCCATGGTGAGCTGCACATATGCACATCTGATGATGAGTGTCGGCGGCCTGACCTAATATCTGCACGTGACCGCCATCGTCTCGCATGAAGCCGCCCTCGCCGCCGCCGTGCGGGTCGCCGCGGCGCTCGCACCCGGCGTCGTCCAGCGCGACCGGGACGGCGCCGCCGCCGTACCGTCCGAGGCCCTCGCCGAGCTGGACGGCTCCGGCCTGCTGTCGCTCACCGTGCCCGTCGCCGACGGCGGCCCCGGCCTCGGCCCGCTGACGCTGGCCGAGGTCACCCGGACCATCGCCGCGGTCGACCCGGCCATCGCCCAGGTGCCGCAGGCGCACTACCTGCTCGTCGACGTGCTGACCCTGCACGGCGCCTCCGAGGTCCGCCGCCGGCTGTTCGCCGACGTCCTCGCCGGCCGCCGGATCGGCAACGCGCTCGCCGAGCGCGGCGGCAAGCACGCGCAGGACCTCACCACCCGGCTCGACGACGGCCGGCTGACCGGCCGGAAGTACTACTGCACCGGCGCGCTGACCTCCGCCTGGATCGCGGCCAGTGCCCTCGACGGCGCCGGGCGGCTGGTGCTGGCGTTCGTGCCGCGCGACGCGCCCGGGGTGACGGTCGACACCGACTGGGACGTGATGGGCCAGCGCGCCACGATCAGCGGCACCACCACCTTCGCCGACGTCCCCGCCGAGCTGGTCATCGACTACGCGGGCGCGTTCGAGGTGCCGCAGCAGCTCGGCGCGCGCGCCCAGCTCGTGCACGCGGCCATCGAGGTCGGCATCGCCGAGGGCGCGCTGCGCGACGCCCGCGACTACCTGCGCGAGAAGGCCCGACCATCGACGGAGGCGGTCCGGGCGGGCGCGGCCGCCGCGCCCGACGACCCGCACGTCCTGCACCGCTACGGCCGGGTGGCGACCCGCGTCCGCGCCGCCGCCGCGCTGCTCCGCGAGGCGGCCGGCGTCCTCGACGAGGTGGGCCTGGTGCCCGCCGACGCCGCGGCCGCCGCGCGCGGCTCCCTGGCGGTGGCCGGCGCCAAGGCCTTCGCCGGCGAGGTCGCGGTCGAGACCGCGTCGGAGCTGTTCGCGATGTGCGGCACCAGCTCGACGGCGTCGAAATACGACCTGGACCGGCACTGGCGCAACGCCCGCACACACAGCGTGCACGACCCGGCGGACTGGAAATACCACCACCTGGCGGCCTGGGAACTGGCCGGCGTCCAGCCACCCAACCACGGCCAGCTCTAGGGCACGCGGTAGGCGGCGAACTCCATGTCGGTGCGGAGCACGAAGCCCAGCTGCTCGTAGAGGCGGATAGCGCCGGTGTTGGTCGCGGCCGTGTGCAGGAAGGGGACCGCGCCGCTCTCCTGGATGCCGGCCGACACGGCCCGGATCAGCCGCGAGGCCAGGCCGGCGCCGCGGAAGGCCGGATCGGTGCAGACCGCGGAGATCTCCGTGTAGCCGGGCAGGCGCATCCGCTCGCCGGCCATCGCGATCAGCGCGCCGTCGCGGCGGATGCCGAGGTAGGTGCCGAGGTCGATGGTCCGCTTGCGGAACGGGCCGGGCTGGGTGCGCTCGACCAGGTCGAGGATCTCCGGCACGTCGGCGCCGGTCAGCACGACCGCCTCCGGGTCCGGCGCCGCCGCGACGGACGCCGCGACCAGCTGCACGCCGGGCACTCCGCCGGTCCAGGTCCAGCCGGCCGGCGGCGTCTGCGTCGGCGCCGCCACCAGCACCTCGCCGCCGCTGCCGGCCAGCGCGCCCAGGTCGTGCCACGCGGCGGGGTCCGCCGGATCGTCCAGCGCGGCGAACATGCTCACGTCGGCGGGAAAGCGGGCGCTGCGGCCGTACCGGTCGGCGAAGGCCGCCTGCGGGCCGGTGAGCGCGGCCCACGCCGGGTTGTCCAGGATCTGCACGCCGGAATTCTCTCAGGGCCGCCGACGTGCGGCGAAGCGGTTTAGCGTCGGCGGACGGGTGACGTCGGTCGCGGTAATTCGGTCGCGGGCCGGAGGGCCACGTCCTACGGTGGCGGTGACTGCTCGGACCAGGGAAAGGACGGACATGCGAAACCTCGGTGTGTTCAGGCCGACCATCCGTTCCCTGATCTCCGAGGACTCCCTTGACCGTCCGTACTCTCAATCTCGGCATCCTGGCGCACGTCGACGCCGGTAAGACCAGCCTCACCGAGCGCCTGCTCTTCACGCACGGCGCCGTTGCCGAGCTCGGCAGCGTCGATGCCGGCAACACCGCCACCGACAGCGGCGCGCTGGAACGCGAGCGGGGAATCACCATCCGCGCCGCGGTGGCGTCGCTGACCGTCGGTGACCTGCGGCTCAATCTCATCGACACGCCCGGCCACCCGGACTTCATCGCCGAGGTGGAGCGGGCACTCGCCGTCCTCGACGGCGCGGTGCTGGTGCTCTCCGCCGTCGAGGGCGTCCAGGCGCAGACCCGGGTGCTCCTTCGATCGCTGCGCCGCCTGCGCATCCCCACCCTGATCTTCATCAACAAGATCGACCGGGCCGGTGCCCGGACGGACTCCCTGCTCCCCGAGGTCCGGACCCGGCTCGGCGCCGCCGTCGTCGCGATGAACGCCGTACGCGACGCGGGCACCGCCGCGGCCCGCGTCGTGCCCCGGCGGTGGGAGCCACGGGCGGCGGAGACCCTCGCCGACCACGACGACGACCTGCTGGCCCGCCTGGTCGACGGCGCCGAGCCGCCGCCGGCCGAGGTGCGAGGGCTGCTCGCGGAGCAGACCGCCGCCGGGCTGGTGCATCCGGTGTTCTTCGGCTCGGCGACGACCGGCGCGGGCACCGGCGACCTGACCGGCGGCATCGTCTCGCTGCTGCGCCCGCGGGAGGCCACCGGCGGCGGCACCACCGGGCTGGTCTTCGCGATCGAGCGCGGCGCGGGCGGCGAGAAGGTCGCCTACCTGCGCCTGTTCTCCGGCATGCTGCGCGAACGGCAGCGCGTCGTCTTCCGCCGCGCGGCCGGCGCCGGCACCGAGGAGGTCTCCGGCCGCCTCTCGGGCGTCGAGGTCGTCGGCGGCGGGCGCGGGGATCTCACGGCCGGCAGCATCGGCCGGGTGCGCGGCCTGCCCGGCATCCGGGTCGGCGACCGCCTCGGCGCGACCGCCGCGGCAATGACCCCGCAGTTCTCCCCGCCCGGCATCGAGTCCCTGGTCCGGGCGGCACGGCCGGACGACCAGGCGCGCCTGCACGCGGCGCTGAACATCCTCGCGGACGAGGACCCGCTCATCCGTACCCGCGCGGTGCCGGGCGGCGGCACGTCGGTGCTGCTGTACGGGGCGGTCCAGCGCGAGGTGCTCGCCGACCGCCTCGACCGCGACTTCGGGGTGGTGGCGGTCTTCGGCGAGATCCGCCCCGTCTACTTCGAACGGGTGACCGGCGCCGGCGAGCACATGATCGCGTTCGACCCCCGCCGCCCCAACGACTTCTGGGCGACCGTCGGCCTGCGCGTCGAGCCGGGCCCGCCCGGATCGGGCCTGCGGTACGTCCGCGACGTGCAGTGGGGCGCCATCCCGCCGGCGTTCCACCGGGCGACCGAGGAGGCGGTGCGCAGAACCGCCGAGCAGGGCCTGCACGGCTGGGAGATCCTCGACTGCACGGTGACGGTCATCCGCACCGGCTACCGGTCGCCGACCTCCTCGGCGGCGGACTTCCGCGGCCTCGCCCCCGTGGTCTTCATGCGCGCACTGCGGGCGGCGGGCACGACGATCTGCGAACCCTGCGCGGCGTTCGATCTGGAGGCACCGGCGGACACCCTCAGCGCGGTTCTCGCCATGCTGTCCGGACTCGGCGCCGACGTCACCGGCTCCGACATGGATGGAGCGGTCTGTACCGTCACGGGCCGCATGCCGGTTCGGCTGGTTCCCGAGCTCACCGCCGCTCTGCCCGGCCTGACCCGTGGCGAGGGCGCCCTGTGGAGCCGCCCGGGTCAGGACCGGCCGCTGCGCGGGGCCGCCGTCCGACGGCGGCGGCTCGACGGAAATCCGCTGGACTACGACGAGTACCTGCGCTTCCTCAGCTCCCGGCTGCCGGTCTCGTGATCCACATCGACCCGAACAGAGGCTCGTTCCCGGGGACCGTTTGGGGACCGCACGGTACGCACGCCGGCGTTTCTGTACGCCTTCAAGGGCGGCCCGTCGAGAGCGGCTCGTCGTTAGACTTGCCGGCCATGGGACTGCTCATCTTCAGCCTCAACCTCACCCTGGACGGTTGCGTCGACCACCAGGAGGGGATCGCCGACGACGAGACTCATGCCTTCTTCACCCGGCTCATGGACGAGGGCGGGGCGATGCTGTGGGGTCGCGTCACCTACGAGATGATGGAGAGCTATTGGCCGGCCGTCGCCCGCGGCGACGAGGAGGCGCCGCCGGCCATGCGCGAGTGGGCGGTCAAGCTGGAGGCCAAACCCAAGTACGTGGTGTCGTCGACGCGCAAGGACTTCCCGTGGGCCAACAGCCACCACGTCGCCGGCGATCTGCGTGAGGGCGTGCAGCAGCTCAAGGACGCGACCCCGGCCGGTGTCCTCCTCGGAAGCGGCAAGCTCGCGACCGAGCTCGACCGGCTGGACCTGATCGACGAGTACAAGCTGCTCGTCCATCCCAGGATCGCCGGCCACGGCCCGACGCTGTACCAGGGCGGGCTGCCCGGCACGCGCCGGCTCGAGCTGCTCTCGGCGGAGCCGCTCCGCAACGGCGCGGTGGCCATGCACTACCGCCGCGCGCGCTGAATCACGGTAGTCCGTCGCCGCCGCAGGGCTGAAGATCGCGTAGCCCACGAGCCGGCGCCCTTCGGGGTGCGACCGAAACTTGCCGAAATCGATTTCGTGGGTCAGAGTGAGGCTCGATAGATGGATGGTCGTCGATTTACGGCGTCCACCCGGCCGGGGTTCGGAAGGAGACCAGGATGCTTCAACGGGTACGCCGTACCGTCGTGGTCGGGGCCGCGCTCGTCACCGTCGTCGCCGGGGCGGCGATCGGCGGGGTGACGTCCGCGCAGGCCGCCGCGGCGGGCTGCCGGGTGGGCTACACCGTCGGCAGCCAGTGGGGTGGGGGATTCAACGCCGACGTCGCCGTGACCAACCTCGGCGATCCCCTCACCGGCTGGACCCTCCGGTGGTCGTTCGCCGCCGGTCAGGTGGTGACGCAGGCGTGGAACGCGGTGACCACGCAGAGCGGCTCGGCGGTCACGGCCGTCAACGCCGGCTGGAACGCGAACCTCGCCACCAACGGCACCGCGACGTTCGGCTTCAACGGCTCGTGGAACAACAGCAGCAACCCCGTGCCGGCGAGCTTCACCCTGAACGGAGTCGTCTGCACCGGCGCGACCACGCCGGGACCCACCGCCTCGCCGAGCACCCCGCCCACGTCCACGCCGCCCACGTCCACGCCGCCTCAGCGCACCGTGCGCGCCTACTGGCTGCGGCCCACCGACGTTGCGTACGACCAGCGGTACGTCGACGGCATCGCCACCGTGATGCGTGAGGCGCAGAGGTACTACCGGCAGGAGCTCGGCAAGACGTTCACCCTCAACGACCCGGTCGTCGAGGTCGTCAACGGCGACCACCCCCGCTCGTGGTACGAGAACACGCCGAACGGCAACGAGTGCTACTGGTGGGTCGTCTTCAACATGCAGCAGGAGCTCCTGCGCAAACTCTCCCTGCGCGCGCCGGACAGCCGCTGGATCAACGTCGGCGAGATCAGCGCCGAGGCATCCTGCTCGGGAGGCGGAGGTGGCGGCGGCTGGGTCATCCTCAGTGGCCACGACGCCGACGGCGCGGCGGGCATCAACGGCCCGATGAACCGCTGGTACGGCGGCATGGTCCACGAGCTCGGGCACGCCTTCGGCCTGCCGGACTCGACCTCGACCGACGGCACCCCGATGTCCGCCTCCTTCTACAGCTACCCGAACACGCACTTCAGCCAGGCGCAGAAGCAGGGCATCCTGAACGGCCCGTACGGCGGCTTCCTGTCCTGACACGGCCACTGATCGGCGGATCGGGGGATACCCGGTCCGCCGATCCGCCGAGTGTCAGCGACTCACGCGTGTCCGTTTCGTCACTATCGTGGTGCCCATGACCGATCAGTTCGAACTCGTCGGAGCCGACCGCGTCACCGCCATCGCCCGGGGTGCGCAGAAGTGGAAGACCAGGCTGAGGATCGGCTTTCACCCGACCCCTTCCGAGTACAAGCGGTGGCTGCCGAGGCTGCCCACCCCGTGGTTCACGCGGGTGTTCCACTCCGGGGGCAAGGGCCTGCCGTCGTATCTCGGCAACGACGCGATCTCCCGCCTGCCGGACCGCACGATCCGGCACATCAGCTACAAGGACCGGGTCGGCGCGACCGCGATCACCGCGTTCCTCGACTCCATCCCGGCCGGGACCGAGGTGTGGCTGACCTGGCATCACGAGGGCGACATCGACTGGGCCGGCGACATCGGCGGCTACCTCGCCTACTGGAAGCTGCTGCGCCGGACGGTCGACGCCCATCCGGCCCGGCCGAACGTCACCCTGATCAACGTGCACACCCTGTACGCCTCGCGGTACAAGCGCCGCGAGATGGACTGGCGCCGGTTCATGGTGCCGGACCTCGCCGACGTCGACAGCTGGGACTGTTACCGGTCGGCCGGCGTCAACGCCTACGAGGCGCCCGAGGCCCTGCTCGGCCTGCCCATCGCGGCGCGGCACGAGTTCGGCGTGCGCACCCACATCACGGAGTTCGGCACCCATCCGACCGACTGGGACACCGACGGCACCTGGCAGGCCATCTGGTACCGCGAGGCGTGCGCCTACCTGGACCGGGCCGGCGTGGAAGCGGTCGGATTCTGGTGCAACGCCGACGGCCAGTTCGACTACCGCCCGACCAAGCCGCGGGTGCTGGAGGAGTGGCGGGCGCTGATGAACCGGTACAACGCCCCGATCGGCGCGCGTCAGGCGGCGACCGCGGTCGTGCGGCCGAGGAGGGTGGGGATCTCGGAGGGCCAGAGGGGTGCGGAGAACAGGTAGCCCTGGCCGTACGGGCAGCCCATCAGGTCGAGGAGTTCGCGCTGGGCGCCGTCCTCGATGCCCTCGGCCACGACCGTCAGGTCGAGGTTGTGTGCCAGCGTGACGATCGCGTCGACCAGGGCGCGTTGCTGGCGGCTGGCCAGGATGTCGTCGATGAAGGACTTGTCGATCTTCAGGACGTCGACGGGCATGTGGCGCAGGTAGCTCAGCGAGGAGTAGCCGGTGCCGAAGTCGTCGATGGCGATTCGGACGCCGAGCGCGCGCAGCTCCTTCAGGTCGGCCCAGACCTGGTCGGCGTCGTGGAGTACCAGGCTTTCGGTGATCTCCAGCAGCAGCCATTCGGGGCGGGCGCCGGCGTCGTCGAGGGCCCGGCGGACCTGGTCGACGAAGCCGGGCTGGCGGAACTGGCGGGGTGAGACGTTGACGCTGACGTAGCGCAGCGGGAGGTCCGGGTCCGCGGCGCGCCACGAGGCGAACTGTTGCAGCGCCTCGCGCAGCACCCAGGCGCCGATGCTCACGACGGCGCCGCTCTCCTCGGCGAGTTCGATGAAGTGTGCCGGGCCCAGCGAGCCGCGCTCGGGGTGCTGCCAGCGCAGCAGCGACTCGACGCCGACGACTTCGCGGGTGCTCACGTCGACGATCGGCTGGTACTGGAGCACGAACTGCTCGTCGTCGATCGCCTCGAGCAGCGAGGTGCGCAGCGCGAGCCGCTCGACCATCTCCGTGTGCAGCTCGTTGCGGTAGCGCCGCCAGGTGGCCTTGCCGACGCCCTTGGCCAGGTAGAGGGCCAGATCGGCGTGGCGCAGCAGCTCGGTCGGGCTGGCCGCCTCGTGGCTGGTGGCGACGCCGACGCTGCCCGCGCCGCCGAGCAGGTGCGTGCCGCCGAGGCCGTCGCTGACCTCGACCGGCTCGGAGAGCGCCAGGACGATGCGCTCGGCGACCTCCTCGGCCGCGGCCGGGTCGGTGGCGTCCTCGATGAGGATGGCGAACTCGTCGCCGCCCATCCGGGCCGCCATGTTCGACGCTCCGATGGCGTTCGTGATCCGCTCGCCGATGGCGATCAGCAACTGGTCGCCGACCGCGTGCCCGAGGGTGTCGTTGACACCCTTGAAGTCGTCGAGGTCGATGAAGAGGACGCCGATCTTGGCCGCGTCCTGTTCGGACCGCACGAACGACTGCTCCAGGCGGTCGCGGAACAGCATCCGGTTGGCGAGCCCGGTGAGCCCGTCGTGGAAGGCCTGGTGTGCCAGGTCGTTCTCCAGGCGCCGGCGTTCGGTGACGTCCCGGATGGTCAGGACGAGGCCGGCGACGGTCGGGTCGTCCCGCAGGTCGCGGGCGGCGCACTCGACCTGGCGCAGCCGCCGGTCGGCGCAGACCACGGTGAGGTCGGCGGCCTCCGGCCCGCCGTCGCCCGAGCGGGCCAGGTCCAGGGTGCGGGCCAGGGCGGCGCGGTGGGTGTCGGCGATCAGGCCGGACAGCGGTTGGCCGGGCAGCTCGGTCCAGCCGAGGACGGTGGTCGCGGACGGGCTCGCGTACCGGATCCGGTCGTCGTCGCCGACGATCAGGATGACGTCGGACGCGCTCTGGATCAGGGTCCGGAAGTAGGCCTCGCCGTCGCGCCGGCTGATCTCGCCGGCCAGGCCGATCCGCTCGACCACCAGGGTGA
Source organism: Amorphoplanes digitatis (assembly GCF_014205335.1). NCBI lineage: Bacteria > Bacillati > Actinomycetota > Actinomycetes > Micromonosporales > Micromonosporaceae > Actinoplanes > Actinoplanes digitatis. Next base: position 3,658,850 of record NZ_JACHNH010000001.1, read on the forward strand.
CCTGGTCGAACAGGGCCCGTACCGCGGGCATCACGGCGTGCAGGACCGAGTCCGGCGCCGACAGGTGCATCGTGGCCAGCCGCGGCGGGCTGCCCGGCCGGATCACCCCGGCACGCAGGGCGAGGCCGGAGCCGTCACCGGGCGCGGGCACCAGGCTGATGCCCGCCTCGGCCGCCGCGGCCGGGTCGAGCGGCACCGACTCTTCGGCGGTCAGGCGGTAGTGTCGTCCGGCCGGCATGAGCTCGCCGATCGCGGTCCCTATCGCCGCCCTGATTTCGTCCTCGGTCGTCGCGGCCGAGAGCGCGGCGTTGGCGCGGCGCAGGGCGCTCTCGCGCAGGTTGGTCTGGCGCTGGTCGGCGAGCAGCCCGTAGACCCGGCCCATCACCAGCAGGAAGATCAGCGCCGAGACGGCCGCGATGACGGGCGCGTTGGTGACGCCGCCGTCGAAGTGCTGTGCGAGCAGGACGGCCGGGGCGATCAGCGCGGCGGCGGCCAGCAGTACCAGGCGGCGTCCGCCGGTCTCGACGTTGTCCGTGCTGGGGGCGGTGTGCTCGGTGAGCCGGGTCATCGACGGGTGCAGCGCGGCGTATCCGGCGGCGAAGTAGAAGGCGACCCAGCCGAGGTAGACGGGGCCACCGATGGCCCAGTCGCCGTCGAGGCGGGCCATGCCGTAGACGACGTCGGAGATCAGCGCGCCGACGATGCTCACGGACAACAGGCGTACCGCGAGCGGCTTGCGGCCCGGGGCGGTGAGCAGGCGCAACATCAGGGCGAGGGCCAGCACGTCGCCGAGCGGGTACCCGATGGCGATCGCCTTCTCCTGGAGTGTCAGGTCGGCGACCTTGACGTAGGGCACGATCAGGTAGATCCAGGCGAGCAGCCCGAGGCTGACCGTCGGCAGGAGCGCATCGAGCAGCGCGGCCCGGTTCGCGTTGCCCGAGCGGCTCCGGATGAAGATTGTCAGCGCGGCCGCGAGCGGCGGGTAGACAAGCAGGTAGAAAACGTCGGACGGACCGGGGAACGGGGTGACCAGACCCATCGCGTCCTGGATGTAGGTGAGCGTGTCGCCGAAGACGTAGCAGACCAGGGCGACGGCGAGCAGATACCACGGCAGGCGGCGCGCGGGCCGGTTCGCCCGGACACCCACGACGATCGCCGCGGCGCCGGAGAGCCCGATCAGCCCCCACGTGAAGGGGTGCCCCGCCGGCCAGGCGTAGTTGGCGGCGGTCAGCACGGCCATCCATACGGTGAAGCACGCGCGAGCGGGTCGCGTGGTCATTCGGGCTCCGATCGGAAGGCGGCCTGACAGCTTTCCGTTCGGTGTGTGATCACCCCGGCTGAACGCGAAGGATCCTTCGCAACCGGATTACGCCCAGGGCTCGGTGCCGGTGGTGACGGTGCGGTCGGTGTCGGCGGCCTCCTCGACGGCGAGCGCGATCAGGTGGTCCTGCGCGCCGTCGGCCAGCGGGTACGGCGCCTCGGCCTCGCCGCGGACCCACGCGGCGGTGGCGTCGAGCAGCGTCGCGATGGCGATCTCCTCGTCGCTCCAGCGCCGCCCGGGGTACGGGTTGCGGTAGAGCACCTCCCCGCCGTACGTGATCGTGTCGGTGTCGAAGCCGTCCAGGTCCAGGTCGTAGCCGGTCTGCCGGCGTACCAGAGGCGTGCGCACGACCGTGCGCGGCGCGGGCAGCCGGACCACCTCGTCGTCGCGGAGCTCGCCGTGGCTGCCGCGGACCAGCAGGCGGCGGAAGCGCAGCTGGTTGTGCCACTGGTTGGTGGTGAAGTCGTAGAGCCCGGAGCGCCCGTCGCCGAAGTCGAGGGTGGCGATGGTCGTGGTCGCGGGTTTCGGGTCGGTGTCGTCGGTCCAGCCGTCGCGGGTCAGCAGGTCGAGCAGCGGCGCGGTGGTGCGGCTCGCGCGCACGCTCACCGCTCCGCGACCGGCACCGAGGATGCCGCGGATCAGCGAGACCGCGTGGTACTGGTGTGTCGAGGAGACCTGCACCTGGGTGGGCGTGCCGATGAGGCCGCCGCGCACGGCCGCTTGCCGGGCGGCGTGCGCGGGCATCAGCAGGTACTGCTCGGCCACCTGCACCAGCCCGGACGCGCCGACGGCGGCCCACAGCTCCCGCAGCCCGGCGACGTCCGGCGCCGGGGGAGTCTCGGCCAGCACGGGCAGGCCGCGCTCGACCGCCTCGACGATCAGCCCGGGGCCGGCCTGCCAGGACACGGCGGTCACCACGAAGTCCGGCGCGGCGCCGGCCACGCACTCGGCCAGCGAGCGATACGTCGGCACGGGCAGGTCGCGCGGGCTGCGGACCACCGCGCCGACACACTCCAGGCCGGGCATGCCGGCCGCGATCCGCCAGAACATCTCGGCGCGCCATCCGGCGCCCACCACCGCGAACGAGGTCACCGGGGCACCCTATCGGTGGAGTCCCGCACCACGAGTTCGGTGGCGAGCTCGACGTGCAGCGCCTCCAGCTCGTGCCGTTCGAGCAGGCGGGCCAGCAGGGACACCGCCATCCGGCCGAGCTCCGCGAGGGGCTGGCGCACGGTGGTGAGCGTCGGGCTGGTTGCCCGGCTCAGGTCGATGTCGTCGAAGCCCGCGACCGAGACGTCGTGCGGCACCCGCAGCCCCCGGGCGGCGGCCGCCTGTAGCGCGCCGACGGCGGCCTTGTCGTTGAAGCCGACCAGCGCGGTGGGGCGTTCGGGCAGGTCGAGCAGCTCGCCGGCGGCACGCCGGCCCCACTCGACGGTCGGCTCGACGTGCCGGATCAGGCCGGGCGCGCTCAGGACGCCGGCGTCGGCCAGCGCGGCGCTGTGCCCGGCCAGCCGGGCGTCGCTGGCCAGCCACTCGCGCGGGCCCGCCACCACCCCGATGCGCCGATGGCCGAGCCAGGTGAGGTGCGCGGTGAGGCTGCGCGCCCCGGCGGCGTGCGCGGCGGACACGGCGGCGACGTCGCGCGGCGGCGGCAGCCGGGGGTCGACCACGACGAACGGGAAGCGGTGCGCGCGCAGCGCCTCGATGTCCGCCGCCGACTCCGGCGGCAGGATCAGCACCGCGCCGGCCAGGCCCGAGCGGCCGGGCAGCTTCGCCAGCGCGGGGGAGCGCTGGGCGGACTCGCCGGCGTCGAGCACGAGCTGGCGCCCGTACAGCAGCAGGGTGTCGGCGATCGAGGAGACGATCACGCCGAAGTAGTCCGTCAGCACGTACGGGCAGCGCACGAAGATCGAGCCCGCGATCGGCCGGGCCGGGCCGCGGGGTCTCGGCCCGGGGCCGCGCAGCCGGGCCACGGTGCTCTCCACCAGCTCGCGGGTCTCGGGTGCGACGTTGCCGCGGCCGTTGAGGACGCGCGAGACGGTGGCGATCGACACGCCGGCCGCGGCGGCGACGTCCCGGACGGTGTTGCGCCCGGAATTTGTTACATCGCCTTGTTTCACAAAAGTGCAGCTTACTGGCGTGCAGAACATCTTGACAGGGCCGATTCGAGATTGTTTCCTGTCGATGTAGATGGAGCAATTTGTTTCATTTGTTTCAAGGGAGTGGATCATGCGAACACTCGGTGCGGCGGTTGGTGCCGCCCTGCTGATCCTGACGACGGCGCCCGCGCAGGCGCACGGCGGCGGCGCGCCGCAGGCCCGGGTCTGGGTCACCACCCCGGACCGGGCCGAGCAGCTGCACGAGCGCGCACCCGTGACGTTCACGCGCGGCGGCAGCGCCGAGACCACCATCACGATCGATCCCGGCACCCGTTACCAGAGCATGGACGGCTTCGGCGCGTCCCTGACCGACTCGGCCGCCAGCGTGCTCTACCGGCTCGACCCGGCCGCGCGCGACCGGGCGATGCGGTCGCTGTTCGACCCGCGCGAGGGCATCGGCGTCGGCTTCCTGCGCCAGCCGGTCGGCTCCTCCGACTTCACCGCGGCGCCCGCGCACTACAGCTACGACGACGTGCCGGCCGGCGAGACCGACTTCGCGCTGCGGCACTTCAGCATCGCGCACGACCGGGCACAGATCCTGCCGCTGCTGCGCCGGGCGCGGCAGCTCAACCCGCAACTGAAGATCATGGGTACGCCGTGGAGCGCGCCGGCGTGGATGAAGACCAGCGACTCGCTGATCGGCGGCCATCTGAAGGACGAGCCGCGGATCTACGACGCCTACGCCCGCTACCTGGTCCGGTACGTGCGCGAGTACGCGCGGGCGGGCGTGCCGATCGACTACCTGACCGTCCAGAACGAGCCGCAGAACCGGCACGACGGCGGCTACCCGGGCGCCGCGGTGCCCGTCGGGCAGGCCGCCAAGGTCATCGAGGCGCTCGGCCCGCTGCTGCGCCGGTACAGCCCGCGCACCCGGATCCTCGGCTACGACCACAACTGGGCCACGCACCCGGGCGACGTCGGCACCACCCCGCCGGGCGAGGATCCGGAGACCGACTACCCGTACCGGCTGCTGGACTCGCCGGCCGGCCGGTGGCTCGCCGGCACCGCGTACCACTGCTACTCGGGCGAACCGAGCGCGCAGACCGCGCTGCACGAGGCGTACCCCGGCAAGGGCATCTGGTTCACCGAGTGCTCCGGCTCGCACGGCGCGCAGGACACCCCCGAGCAGATCTTCCGGGGCACGCTCACCTGGCACGCACGGACCCTGGCCATCGGCACCACCCGCAACTGGGCGAAGTCCGTGGTGAACTGGAACATCGCCCTGGACAGCACCGGCGGGCCGCACCTGGGCGGCTGCGGCACCTGCACCGGCCTGCTGACCCTGCACCCGGACGGCGCGGTCACCCGCGACGCCGAGTACTTCACGATCGGGCACCTGGCGAAGTTCGTGAGGCCGGGCGCGTACCGCGTCGCCAGCACCTCGTTCGGCACCACCAGCTGGAACGGCCAGATCATGGACGTGGCGTTCCGCAACCCGGACGGCTCCACCGCCCTGGTCGTGCACAACGAGAACGACGACCCGCGCACCTTCGCGGTGGCCGTCGGCGACCACTCGTTCGAGTACACGCTGCCCGGCGGCGCCCTTGCCACGTTCACCTGGCCCCGCGGCCTCGATACCGGCCTTGACCTCGTCGACCTCGACGGCGCGACGGCCACCGCCTCGCCGGCGGGCGGGGACCCGGCGGCCGCGGTCGACGGCGACGGCTCGACCCGCTGGTCCAGCGGCGCGCCGCAGGAGCCGGGTCAGTACCTCCAGGTGGACCTCGGCGCCGTCCACCGGCTGCGCCGGGTGGCGATCGACAGCGGCGGACACACCGGGGACTACGCCCGCGGCTGGACGCTGTCGGCAAGCACCGACGGCGCCGGCTGGCACACCCTGGCCCGGGGCGAGGGCGCCGGCCAGCTGACCAACGTCGACCTGCCGCCCACCCGCGCCCGCTTCCTGCGGGTCACGTCGACCGGCGGCAGCGGGAGCTGGTGGAGCATCGCGGATCTTCGCGTCTACCGGTGAGGATTCCGGTATGTCGCGGAAATTCCTGGCGCGGTGGGCGATTGTGGGGGTGATGTCTCCTCTGCGGTAAAGGTGGTACCCGGCGTGCGTTACAGGTCCCGGTTGACGACGATCAGCGCCCTCGCCGCGCTGGCGGTCCTCGCGCTCGCCGCACCCGCGGCCGCCCACGTCGAGGTCAGCGCGGACAAGGCACACGCCGGCGCGACCGACGTGACGCTCAGCTTCCAGGGCGAGGCCGAGAACCCGTCCGGCATCGTCAGCGAGCGGGTGGTGCTGCCCGCGGGCATCGCGCCGGCCGACGTGACCCCGGTGAAGACGCCCGCGGGCTGGGAGTTCGCGACGACCTCCGACGGCTTCACGGTCGGCGGCAAGGCGCTCCCCGCGAACCAGGACGCCGAGTGGAGCGTCAAGGTCGCGCTGCTGCCCGCCGACCAGACCCGGCTGTCGTTCAAGACCCTGGAGACCTACGCGGACGGCGAGGTCTCCCGCTGGATCGAGATCCAGGAGGAGGGCGCCGCGGAGCCGGCCAACCCGGCGCCGCTGCTCGTCCTCCAGCCCGGCCCGCCGGTCGCCTCGGCACCGGCCACCGAGTCGTCCCCGCCGGAGATCTCCGACGCGCCGACGCCGCAGGACGTCGGGCCGGTGCCGACCGAGAGCGCCGACGGCCCGAACCCGGTGTGGATGTGGTGGATGTGGGCCGTCTTCGCCGTCGTCCTCGTCGGCGGCGTCGCCTTCGGGTGGAGGTATTTCCACCGCAACTCCCGGCGTTAGCCCAGCCGGTGCCGCAGGGCCAGTTCCAGCGCCAGCCGCGCGTCCGGGTCGTCGAGGGCGGCGCCGAACAGGCGCCGGATCTTGCGCATGCGGTACCGCACGGTCTGCGGGTGCGCGTGCAGGGCCGCGGCGGCCGGGATGACCTGGCCCTGCGCCCGCAGCCACGCCAGCAGCGTCGGGCCGAGCACGTCACCCTCCGCCGCGCCCAGCGGCGCGAGGTGACGGGCCGCGAGCCGGTCGCCGAGCCCCGGCTCCCAGGCGGTGATCAGCGTGACCAGGTGCTCGTCGCAGCGCAGCGGCGCATCCGCCGGCAGCGCGCCGTCCTGTTGCAGCAGCAGCGCGCGCCGCGACAGCCGGAACGACAGCCGGGCCGCGGCCAGCTCCACCGACGGCCCGATCGCCGCGCGCCGTCCCGACAGCACCGCGGTCAGGTGCGCGAGCCGTCCCGGGGTGCCCGGCTCCGGCACGACCAGCCGGGTGGCGTCGTCGATGACCGTGGCGATGGTGCCGCCGCCGGCGAGCTGGGCCACGTGCTCGCCGTCGGTGCCCTCGACGCTGACCACCGCGACGGTCTCCGGCAGCGTCCAGCGGGCGGCGACCGCGGCCGCCCGGATCGCGGCGGCATCCGGCCCGGGCTGCACCAGCAGGGTGATCAGCCGGCGCCGGGTGGTGTCCCAGTCCCGGGCGTTGCGGCGCTGCTCGTCCAGGTAACCCTCGGCCGCGGCACCGGCCAGCATGTCGGTGAAGCCGAACAGCGCCGACGCGAGCACGTAGAGCACGTCCGGCGGCAGGTCCCGGTCGACCAGGTACGCCCAGATGTCGCGGCCGCCGAGCATGAGGATCGAGCGCAGCGCGTCGACGGTGTGCCCCTCGCGGTACTCGGTGCGGCCGAGCCGGACGAACACCTCCCGGGTCGGCGCCAGGTCGGCGCCAGGCACGGCCACCGCGTCCGCGAACGCGTCGACGGCGGTACGCACCCCGAGGGCGAGCCCCCGGCCCTGTACGCCGCCCAGCGGCCGGCCCTGCGCGCCCATGGCCGCCTGGATGGTCGCCAGCACCCGGTCGAGGAGCTCGCCCCGGACGGCCCGGACCTGCTCGCCGACGTCGGCAGGAAGGGCGGCGAGGCGGGGCTCCAGCACGGAGAAGAGCAAGCTTTGTCACCTCGGTGATAAATCAGCGGAGAAAGTCAGCGCCCAAGGACCACCATGTTGGCATGATCATGCCTAGCGTAGGGGCATGGACGCAGATGTGATCGTCGTGGGCGCGGGCCTTGCCGGCCTGGCCGCGACAGCCGAACTGGCCGACGCCGGACGAAAGGTGCTCCTGCTCGACCAGGAGCCCGAGCAGAGCCTCGGCGGGCAGGCGTTCTGGTCGTTCGGCGGGCTCTTCCTGGTCGACACGCCCGAGCAGCGCCGGATGGGCGTGCGCGACAGCGCCGACCTGGCCTGGCAGGACTGGCTCGGCAGCGCCGCCTTCGACCGCGACGAGGACCACTGGCCGCGCAAGTGGGCCGAGGCCTACGTGCAGTTCGCGGCCGGCGAGAAGCGGTCCTGGCTGCACGCCATGGGCCACCGGCTGTTCCCGGTGGTGGGCTGGGCCGAGCGCGGCGGGGGCGCCGCGGACGGCCACGGCAACTCCGTGCCGCGCTTCCACCTGACCTGGGGCACCGGCCCCGGCCTGGTCGAGCCGTTCGAGCGCCGGGTCCGGGCCGCCGCCGAGAAGGGTCTGGTGACGTTCGGTTTCCGGCACCGCGTCGACGGCCTGGTCAAGACCGGCGGCGTGGTCACCGGGGTGCGGGGGCGCACCCTGGTGGCCAGCGACATCCGCCGCGGCGAGTCCAGCTCGCGGGAGGAGACCGGCGACTTCGAGTACGCGGCGCAGGCGGTGATCGTCACCTCGGGCGGCATCGGCGGCGACCACGACCTGGTCCGGGCGGCCTGGCCGGAGCGCCTGGGCACGCCGCCGAAGCGGATGGTCTCCGGCGTGCCCGCACACGTCGACGGCCGGATGCTCGGCATCACCGAGGCCGCCGGTGGCCAGATCATCAACCCGGACCGGATGTGGCACTACACCGAGGGCCTGCGCAACTGGGACCCGATCTGGCCCGGCCACGGCATCCGGATCCTGCCCGGCCCGTCGTCGCTGTGGCTGGACGCCACCGGCCGGCGGCTGCCGGCGCCGCTCTTCCCCGGCTTCGACACGCTCGGGACGCTCAAGCACCTGATGTCGACCGGCTACGACTACAGCTGGTTCGTGCTCACCCAGAAGATCATCGAGAAGGAGTTCGCCCTGTCGGGCTCCGAGCAGAACCCGGACCTGACGAACAAGAGCATCCGCCAGGTGCTGGGCCGGGTCCGGCCGGGGGCCACGCCGCCGGTGGAGGCCTTCAAGCGCAACGGCGCGGACTTCGTCGTCGCGCCAAACCTGCCCGAGCTGGTGGCCGGCATGAACAAGCTGGCCGCGCAGGAGGGCGGCCCGCAGCTCGACCTCGATTCGGTACGCCGGACGGTCGAGTCCCGCGACCGCGAGATGGCCAACCCGTTCAGCAAGGACGCCCAGGTCACGGCCATACACGGGGCGCGCCGGTACCGGGGCGACAAGCTGATCCGGGTCGCCACGCCGCACCGCCTGCTCGACCCCGCCGCGGGCCCGCTGATCGCCGTCCGCCTGAACATCCTCACCCGCAAGACCCTCGGCGGCCTGCACACCGACCTCTCCGCCCGCGTGCTCACCGACGCGGGCGAGCCGCTGCCCGGCCTCTACGCCGCCGGCGAGGTCGCCGGGTTCGGCGGCGGCGGCATGCACGGCTACAACGCGCTGGAGGGCACCTTCCTGGGCGGCTGCCTCTTCTCCGGCCGTGTCGCCGGCCGCAGCGCCGCGGCGGCCACCGCCTGAGGTGTCCCGGCGGCGGGCGAATTCGATCCGTGCCACGATGAACGCGGAATCTCAGGTCCAGGCGGGAGTCAAGGCAATGAGCGAACACGTTTCCGACAGCGCCGAATGGCAGGCAGTGCAGGGGCACGCCGAGAAGTTCTCCGGCGTGCACCTGCGCGAGCTGTTCGACAGCGATCCGCGGCGCGGCGAGCGGCTCACCGCATCGGTGGCGGACCTCCACGTGGACTACAGCAAGAACCTGGTCACCGACGAGGTGCTCGCCGCCCTGTTCGCCCTCGCGGAGCGGGCCCGGCTGCGTGAGCGCATCGAGGCGATGTTCTCGGGCGAGCACATCAACGTCACCGAGGACCGGGCGGTGCTGCACACGGCGCTGCGGCTGCCGCGCGACGCCGCCCTCGTGGTCGACGGGCAGGACATCGTCCACGACGTGCACGAGGTCCTCGACCGGATGGGTGAATTCACCGACCGGGTCCGCTCCGGCGAGTGGCGCGGCGCCACCGGCGAGCGCATCAGGACGATCGTCAACATCGGCATCGGCGGGTCCGACCTCGGGCCGGTGATGGCGTACGAGGCGCTCAAGGCGTACGCGGATCCGGGTCTGACCTGCCGCTTCATCTCCAACATCGACCCGACGGACCTGTACGAGAAGACGCACGACCTCGACCCGGCGTCGACGCTGTTCGTGGTCGTCTCGAAGACGTTCGGCACCCAGGAGACGCTGACCAACGCCACCGAGGCGCGCAACTGGCTGCTGGCCGGCCTGGGCGGCGACGCCTCCGCGGTGGCCCGGCACTTCGTCGCGGTCAGCACGAACGCGCAGCGGGTGGCCGACTTCGGCATCGACACCGAGAACATGTTCGGCTTCTGGGACTGGGTCGGCGGCCGCTACTCGCTGCCGTCCGCGGTCGGCCTCTCGGTGATGCTCGCGATCGGCCGGCAGCGGTTCGGCGAGCTGCTGGCGGGCTACCACGCCGTCGACGAGCACTACCGCACCGCGCCGCTGGAGCAGAACGTGCCGGTGCTGATGGGCCTGCTGAACGTCTGGTACGACACGTTCCTCGGCGCGCAGTCGCACGCGGTGCTGCCGTACTCGCAGTACCTGCACCGCTTCGCCGCCTACCTCCAGCAGCTCACCATGGAGAGCAACGGCAAGCGGGTGCGCCTGGACGGCGCGGCCGTGGACTACCAGACCGGCGAGGTCTTCTGGGGCGAGCCGGGCACCAACGGCCAGCACGCCTTCTACCAGCTGATCCACCAGGGCACGAAGCTGATCCCGGCGGACTTCATCGGCTTCAGCGTGCCCAACCACGACACCGGCGAGATGCACGACCTGTTCATGTCGAACTTCTTCGCCCAGACCGGCGCGCTGGCCTTCGGCCGCACCGCCGAGCAGATCGAGGCCGAGGGCGTCGCGGCGGCGATCGTGGCGCACAAGGTGATGCCGGGCAACCACCCGACCACCACGATCCTGGCCGAGAAGCTCACCCCGGGCGTGCTGGGCCAGCTCATCGCCCTGTACGAGCACATCACGTTCACCCAGGGCGTGATCTGGGAGATCAACCCGTTCGACCAGTGGGGCGTCGAGCTGGGCAAGGTCATGGCCAACCAGCTCGCGCCGCTGCTCACCGCCGCCGAGGCTCCGGCGGCGTCGGGCGACTCGTCGACGGACGCCCTGATCGCCCGGTACCGCGCGCAGCGGGGCCGCTGATCCTCGGATCCGATGGGGTGGCCCACCCGGGCCACCCCAAACTTGTCGGTGCCCCGGCATAGGCTGCCGAGGTGGAACTGACCGACGCGCAGGCGCTGGCCCTGCGGATGCGCAGCCTGCTGCTGGGGCCCGGCGCCGGCCCGGACTCCGTGGCCGGCGTCGTGGAGTGGTTCGGCGCGATGCAGGCGCAGGACATGGCGAGCGGCCTGTGGTCGCTGGGCGTGCGGCTGCCCGCGTTCACCCTCGACGACGTGAACGCGGCGCTGGAGCGCCGCGAGGCGATCCGCACCTGGCCGATGCGCGGCACCGTCCACCTGGTCCCGCCGGCCGACGCGCACTGGATGCTCGAGCTGACCGGCGTGCGCATGCTGGCCGGCGCGGCGAAACGCCGCGCGGTCATCGGCCTGGAGGAGCGGGACGCCGACCGCGGCGTCGAGGTCCTCGCGACCGTCCTCAAGGGCCGCCGGCTCACCCGCGCCGAGTGCCTTACCGCCCTGGCCGACGCGGGCATCGAGCTCGCCGGCCAGAAGGGCTACCACCTCATGTGGTACGCGAGCCAGAAGGGCGTCACCTGCATCGCGCCGCACGTCGGCAAGGAGCAGACGTTCGTGCTGCTGGACGAGTGGGTCCCCGAGCCCAACAGGCCCTCGCGCGAGGAGGCGCTGGGCATCATCGCGCTCCGCTTCTTCCGCGGCCACGGCCCGGCCACCCGGGCGGACCTGGCGCGCTGGACCGGCCTGACGATGACGGACGTGAAGGCCGGCGTCGCCGCGGCGGGTGATGCCCTGACGACGGTCCGGGTCGACGGCACCGAGATGCTCGTCGCGCCGGAGCTGCTGGACGCCCCCGCGGCGCCGCCGGCCGGGGGGTGGACGGCGCTGCCGGGCTTCGACGAATACATGCTGGGCTACAAGGACCGCGGCCTGATGATGGACGACGCGCACCTGCAGGCGGTCGTGCCGGGCGGCAACGGGGTGTTCCAGTCCACGATCGTGCGCGACGGGCGGGTGGTCGGCACCTGGAAGCGCACCCTCGGCGCGAAGGCGGTCACCATCGACGTGTTCCCGCTGGTGCCGCTCGGAGCCGCCGAGCGCGAGCAGGCGGAGGCGGCGCTGCTGCCGTATTCGGCGTTCGTCGGGCTGCCCCCGCGGATCCGCTGGCCGCAGAGCTAGATCAGGGCGCGGACGAGTTCCAGCACGCTGTCGGCGCAGCCCCAGGAGAGGCTGACCCCCGCGCCGCTGTGCCCGTAGTTGTGCACCAGGTGCCGGCCGCCCAGGTTCTCGTGCTCCAGCCGGATCTGGGGGCGGTCGGGGCGGATCCCGGTGCGGTGCCCGAGCACCCGCGCGGTGGCGATCGCCGGCACGATGCCGGCGCAGCGTTCGATGATCCCCTTGGCCACGGCGAGGTCGGGCTCCGGATCGAACTGGCCCTTCTCGGCGCTGCCGCCGAGCAGCAGGATCTCGCCCTGCGGCAGCAGGTAGGTCATCTCGTCGAGCTGTGCGGTGTGCTCGGCGAAGAACTCGGTGACCCCGGGATTGCGGACGGCCACCAGCTGCCCGCGGATGGGTTCCACCTCGGGATCCGGCACCAGCTGCCGGGCACCGATGCCGGTGCAGTTGACCACGACGGGCCCCGGCGTCTCGCTCAGGCTGCGCACCTCGGCGATCGTCAGCCGCCCGCCGGCCGCCTTCAGGCGCCGCTCCAGGTAGCTCAGGTAGGGCGGCATGTCGATGATCGGCGCGATGTAGTGCCAGCCGCTGACGAACCCGCTCGGCAGCTCGCCGGGGTCGCACTCGCGGTAGCCGGGCAGGTGGTGCGCCCAGTCCGGCGACGGGATCGGCGTCCGGGAGGCCTCGACGCCGTCCACCAGCCGCACGTGCGGGAGCCCCGCCTCCGCCAGGTCGCGGAACACGTCGTAGGCGCGGGCGCTCCACTGTGGCACCAGCGGATGGTTGGCGTAGATGGGGTCCCAGATCGCGCCGGCGGCCGCCGAGGTGGTCCGCTCGGGTCTGCCGCGCGCCCGGATCAGGACGCGCAATCCCTCCTCGGCGAGCCGGACGGCCGTGGTCAGGCCTGATACGCCGGCGCCGATGACTACGACATCGGGTCGGGCAGAGGTCATCGTCCGACGCTAACCGTGCGTTCGCCGTAATCACGTCGAAGGACATAAATATACGACGGCTGCGGACTTTGGCGCCCGCGGGTTGTCGGAGCCCCGAGGGAATGCTAGCAACGGTGCGTTCGGCTCCAAATACTGAGCGTGTTGCATTCCGCGATCGAATGCGGTGCAATCGACTGGCTGGCGACACGCGCGGCACGGGGCCGCGCCGCTGGGGAGTCATCGGTCACCGCTGACCCTTGCGCGTGCGCGTCTCCCCGGATCGCACCGCCGAGCATGGGGGGCCGATGCTGATCGCCGGTGAGGTGCACACCGGACTCCTGCGTGGACCGGATCCGGTGACGTCCGACCAGGCCCGGCACCTCGTCGACCTGGTGGTCGGCGAGCCTGTGCTGGTCTCGGAGCGGCCGATCGCCTACGTACGCTCGCCCGAGATACCCGTCGGGGTGGACTGCGGGCTGGGCGCGGCCGGCCCCGCCCGCCAGGTGCGGGGCGTCGGCACGGCGCTGCAACGGGCCGCGATCACCGGCGGGCACGTCGTGCAGGGTTCCGCGTACGCGTCCATCGTCCGCGGCGCCGGCGGGGCCCGGCAGCCGTGGTCGCACTACCTGACCCGCCCGGGCGTCATCGAGACGCTCGGCCGGACCCGCTGGGACGAGACGGCGGCCGCGCTGGCGGCGCCGGAGCGGCCCGGCGCCGCGCTGGACCTCGGCGCGATGGCCGGCCGGGCGGCGGACCGGGTGCAGCGGGCGGTCGCCGCCCGGGGCGCGGTGCGGCTCAGATCGCCGCGGACGCGGCTGCGCTGGGTGGCCCGGGTGGAGGAGGAGGCGGAGCCGGGCGCGACCCGGGTCGGTTTCTCCGTCGGCGGCGGCGACCTGCGGGTGCTGCGGCTGACCGTCCCGGGTGTCGCGGCGGCCGAACTCGCCGCCGTCTGCGAGGACGTCGCGATGCACGACTGGCTCCTGAGTGCGCTGCTGGAGATCATCGGCAAGAGCGCCATCGGCACCATCCCCCGCCAGCAGGCCCTGGAGCGGTTGCTGCCCGCCATCGACTACCTCCTGCACCTCTGGATGCCCGGCGCGCGCGGCGACGAGCTGACCGCGGACGTGTGGGAGGTGCTCGAACGGCGCCCCGGCTTCAGCCGGCAGTGGGACACCCTCGTGCACCGGATCCGGGACCAGCTCTCGGTCGGCGCGGTGGCGGCGCTGGCAGCGGCGGGCAACCGATGATGTCCCTCGGCGCGAGCGCGTCCGACCAGACGAGCGTCACCCGTAAGGCGCTGCTCGCGGTCGTCACCGGCGGGCTCACCTTCCTGATCACCAACGCCCTCGACCAGCCGCAGTCCGTGCAGATCACGCTGTCCATCCTGATCGGTGGCATCGCGCTGATCGTGCGCTTCCTGATCGACTTCGAGAAGCGGCTCGCGGCGGTGGAGAAGCTCGAGAAGGACGGCATGGCCGAGATGAAGACGATGGTCGGCGACGTCTTCTCCGAGATCAGCGAGGCCACCGAGCTGTTCGGGCTGATCGAGGCGTCCGCGCTACAGACCGACCTGGTCACCCAGCTGGTGCGCAACTCGACCCAGATCTCGCCGACGTCGCCGCCGATCGTCTACCACTTCGTCCAGGCCAAGATCAAAGAGACGTCGGAGTTCCTCAAGCAGCTCTCCGAGGGCGGCACGGTCACCTACTACGGCGAGGACCGCGACTGGCTGCTCGGCCTGACCCGCAACGCCACGAGCAGCATCGACGCGATCAGCCTCTCGGCGGTCGACCACGGCCTGTGGCACAGCGAGATCGGCCAGCGCTACCTCGACGCGCAGCGCCGGGCCGCCGGCAACGGCAAGCGGGTCCGGCGGATCTTCGTGCTCGACTCGCCCGAGATGGCCGACGACCCGGCGGTGCGGCAGGCCTGCGAGGAGCAGCGCCGGATGAGCATCGACGTGCGGCTGCTCGACCGCGGCGCCGTGCCGCCGCCGCTACAGGTACAGGTGCGCGACATGATCGTCTTCGACGACACCCTGGCGTACGAGACGAACCCGACCACCGCCGACCCGCAGCACGCCCAGATCGCCGAGACCCGCCTGGTGCTGACCGACTCGCGGGTCAAGGAGTGCGCGCGGCTCTTCCGGGAGCTGTGGGAGGTCTCCCGCGCCATCGACGGCACGCACGAGCCGCCGCTGCACTACAGGAACGCGTAGCGGATCCGGTCGACCACCTCGGCCGGCAGGGTGAGCCCCTCGCCCTCGGCACGCCCGCGCACCTGCGCCGAGACTGCGGCGTCGACCGCCACCTGACCCAGGATGGTGCGCACGGCCAGCTCGATCGGCAGGAACCGCGCGTCGAGCGCGGAGAAGGTCCGGTACGCGCGGAACGGCGCGGCCCGGGGATTGAGCTGCACCACCGCGGGCATCCGGTCCCAGTCGTCGGCCACGTCGTCCGCGGTGCCCGGCCGCGGCTCGGCCACCGGCTCGCCGAGATGCCGGATCAGGCCGAGCCGCTGCAACTGCCAGACGGCGGCGAGGAACGGGCACGACCAGAGCACCTTGCCGGCGGGGCCGTTCCACAGCTCGATGTCCACGAAGATCGAGTGGTTCTGCACGGCGCTCTGCCGCGGCGGCTGCCAGGGGCGCGGCGCCGCCATGGCGGCCGCGGCGCCGGTGCCGGCGCGTTCGCCGTTGCTCAGCCAGCCGCTGACCGCCGTCGCGGGCCGGCCGCCGTTGTCACCCTCGGGCGGCTCGGCCACCAGGTGCTGGCGCACCAGGGTCGCCAGGTCGACGCCGTCGGCCGTCGCGCAGCCCGACTCCCGGGCCACGTAGTCGATCGTGAGGCCGGTGTCCTGCGCGGCGTCGACCAGCGCGCGCACGACCTCGGCCGGGGTGCCGAACCGGGTGAAGTAGTCGTCGACCAGGAAGCAGGTGCTCACCCGCGGCCGGCCGCCGCTCACCTCGTCGGCACACGCCTGCTCCGCGGTACGCACCCAGGGCAGCACCCGCCGGAAGTGTTCGCGCAGCCGCTGCTCGCCGGCGCGGAAGTCGTCCATGTAGAGGTGGCCGAGTTCGATCGAGAGATGGGACAGGGCCACCCGCCGCACCACCGGCGTGGCGCTCTCCTCCGTGAACACGCCGGGGTAGGCGTTCACAGTCCGATCCAGGCGGAGTCGTCCACGATCTTCTTGGCGAGATCGTCGAACGCGTCGACCGTGCGCTGGTTCGCCGTGCGGTGCAGCCACACGTCGTCGTTGGACAGCAGCTGCTCCTGCCACTGGAGCACCGGGTCGAGGGGGATCTCGGCCAGCACGGTGGTGCGCCCGACCCGTCGCCGGCTCGCCAGCTCCTGTAGCCGCTTGTTGCAGACGTCGAGCCAGGCGAGCTGCTCCGGGCGCAGGCCGGCCTGGCCGGGGGAGGCCGGGTCCAGCACGGCGGTGCGCACGAAGCGGATGGTGTCCCGGACCGTCACCGGATCATGGCCCAGGTCGGCCGCGGTCTCCAGGATGCCGTGCTTGCCGTAGACCAGGCCGCTGGCCGCGACGATGTGCTGCCGGGTCCAGCGGTGGAACACCAGCCAGCGCGCCACCACGCCGTGCAGCGCGGTGGTGGCGGTGGCGGCGAGCACGATCTCGGTGGCGTACGAGCGGCCGGCGCTGAGGTCGACGATGACGAGGTCGAACTCCTCGTCGGCGCGCAGCAGCAGGTCGACGCAGCGCCCGACGATCTCGGGCGAGGAGCGGAACTCGCCGCCGCCCCGGTCGCCGGGCAGCAGCGTCAGCCGCCCGGCGCCGGCCGGGCGGCCGCGCAGCACGTCGCGCTCCGACTCGGCCCAGACGTCTATGCGGCGGGGGTCGGCCGCGCCGTCGGTCAGGTGACTGTGCAGGCCGCCCTCCGGCACGCCGGCGAAGGCGTCCGGCAGGTCGAAGATCGCGCCGGAGGTGGGCGAGCCGAAGTCGAAGTCCAGGTAGCAGCAGTCGCCGCCCTGGAGCGCGTGGCGGTATGCCACGTTGCTGCTGGTGACGGAGCGTCCCGTGCCACCTTTGTCGGAGGTCGCAAAGACGATCATGGCTAACTGAGCCCGCTGTCGGCGCGCCGGGCCGCCGACAGGCGGTCGAGCCGGCGCAGCACGTCCTCGGTCACGGCGACCGCGACGCCGGGACGCTCGCGGCGCACCGTCCTGGCCCGCTCCAGCTCGACGCCGATCTGTTTGAGCTCCTCGCGCAGCGTCTGACCACTGTAGGTGGAGCCGTTGAGGCGCTCCCGGTCGTAGAGGTGCGCGGCCTCGTTCAGCAGCTCCGCGGCGACGTTTGCCAGCAGCTCGCTGCGCAGCGGGGGCTCGTTGATGACCCGGGCGGCGGTGACGAGGCAGTCGACGACCCGCTTGGTGTAATACCAGGAGGGCTCGCTGTACTTCACCTCCACCTGGGGGAAGGCGCCCGCCGGCTGGTCCCAGATGCCGTTCGGGATGCCGTCGGAGATCAGCCGCTGCTGAAGGTGCTTCCACAGGTCGTCGGAGAGGTCGAGCAGCCGGCTGCGGGAGGTGCCGTCGGAGAGCAGGCTCGCCAGGTTGAGCGTGCGCTTGAGCAGCAGCGGCGAGATGTCCGCGACCGTCCAGGACAGCTGCGGGCCGCCCACGTTCTCGCTGCCCTCCAGCGGGAAGCGCAGGCCGGGATGGTGCACGTTGTGCGCCGTCTCCAGCGCGGTCGAGCGCCGGGTGATGCGGCTGCGGTTCGCCAGCTCGTCCAGCACGCCGGCCACCCGGGTGAGGTCCGCGTTCGTCGCCCGCACGGCCACCATGTTCTGCACGACCATGCCGCTGACCAGCAGGCTGAAGTAGTCGAACTCGATGCCGTCGGTGGTGCGCCAGGGCAGGTCCTCCAGCGGCCACCGGCCGGAGCCGAAGGTGGCGATGGTCGCCCAGTAGGACCGGGTCAGCTCGAAGCGCAGCTGTAGCGCGGACGCGAGCTTGAGCTGAGCCTCGTCGAGCAGGCCGAGCAGCCGGGTGCGCTCGGACGACAGCGCCTGGATGGCCTCGAGCGCCACGGTGGTGAAGTAGAGATAGGGCGCGTTCTGTGCCATGCCGCTGCGTTGCAGGCCCACGTCGGCCGTCGTCTCGATCTCGGGCGCGTCGGTGACCAGGCCCCAGCTCCAGCCGCACTCGAAGAGCCGGTTGGGCAGGTCGAGCTCGCTGCCCTCGGCGGCACCCGAGCCGATGGTGACGTCGTCGCGGAGCCGGGCGTTGATCTCGCGCAGCGCCTCGCGGAGCTCGTCGACGACCTGCCGGGACGGGCGGCGCTCCTGGTTGACGGTCCGGACCAGCTCCCGGCCGTAGGGCTCGTCGGCGGAGAAGACGTTGACGGAGAAGCTGCGCAGGAGGCCGACCATCGCGGCGGTGAGCCGCTGGCTGGCCCGCTCCTCGAGCTCGTTCACCTGATCGAGCAGCCGCGGACGGGTGACCACCTGCCGGAAGATCTTGGTGAAACCGACGACGGCGAGCATCAGCGTGACGGAGATGGAGAAGGAGTCGACCACGTCCAGCTCCTGCTGCGCGGTCTTGACCTCCTCGCCCTCGTCCTCGGGGCTGAAGTAGGTGCCGCCGGCGAAGCTCGGCGTGCCGTCCGGCGCCGTGTAGCGCTTGATGTAGCCGGTGAGCGCCTCGAGCAGCCGCTGCGGCACCTGGATGTCGTCGCCGAGCACGCCGAGCGCGTCGAGCACGTCCCGGTTGGCGGCGTCGGGGTTGTCCAGCCGGAAGATCGGTAGCTCCGTCGCCGGCGCCATCAGGACGAGCAGCTGTTCGGCGTCGCTGATGGAGTTGGCGCCGTCGCGGCCGCCGAACTGCCACGATCCGTCGACGTAGGAGAGACGCGCGGTGGTCCGCCAGATATCGAGGAGTTGTTGACGTGGCTGGATCTGCATCGGTGCGCCGTCACCTACCCGTCCGTGGGTCTGTTACGTCCTCTTGTGGCCGGTGGCCACTATCATCCCGCAGTAGCCGTCGCGGAGGTCCTTGCTCTCCACTGTCTGAATTCTGACATCCGTGGCCACCGGGTCGAGCGCCTGCCGGACGTCGCGCTCGTCCACCGAGCAGGCCGGGAAGCTGCGGCCGCCGACCCGGTAGCCGGAGGAGTCGCGCATGAAGGCCGCCGCGAAGGAGCCCCGCGGCACCAGCGAGTTCACGAAGGACTGTGTGGCCCGGACGAACTCGTCGTTGCGGGTGGTGATGGACTCCGCGACGAAGAACATGGTGCCCATGTCGTACTGGCCGGGCTTGAGGCTGAAGATGTTGCCCTTCTCCACCTTGGCCCGCCGGCTGAGCAGATCGAACGGATCCTTGATCGGCTTGTACGCCGAGCGCCCCGCGTTCATGTGCGACCAGAACTGCCACCACGACGGGCAGGGCTTCTTTATCTGGTCCTGCAACCATTCGCGGTTGGTGAACGCGCGCTCGAAGAGGATCACCTCGCCGGCGAACGGCAGCATGGTGAGCGCCGGATAGAGGTTGGCGCCGGCGCCGACGTCGATGGCGCGCGCGCCCCAGGTGCGCCGGTCGGAGTGGAAGAAGTCGGCGACGATCTCGATGATCCGCTCGTCGTCACCGCGCAGGGTGCCGTAGTTGTGTTCGAAGTAGGCCGCCGAGTCGAAGGCGTCCCAGTCGAAGTCGGCGTTGCCCACCCGCCGCGCGATGTCCATCGCGGAGTCGAGACGCGGGTCGGGTCGGGTCACGGATTTCCTCCGGCGGTGGTAGCTGTCGCGGTCGTAGGAGGCGTCCGAAACGGCCACTTCCTCCAGTTTAGGGGCTTGGTTCAGCCCATGTTGCTGGCCTGCAACTTACGACATCCTCGGCGCCGCTCGTGGCGCCGCGCCGCCAGGCATTCTCCCTGCATTGTCGCTCAGCCTGCCAACCTCGTCCCCCGTATGAGGTAACTCCGTTGGCACGGAAGGGAAAGAGGGGACCACATCGACCGCACGGACGTCAATGAGCGCGCGGCCGGCGTCGATCTGTTAACAACCCTTGATATTTAAGTTCACGAACGTGAAGATGTGGGGGACCGAGGCGGTCATCGATGCGTCAGGGAGTGGCCATGAGAAGACGACGTACCGTATTCGCGCTGGTAGCCGGCGCCGCGATGACCCTGGCGACCGCCGTGGCCGCCGCACCGGACGGCCTGGCCGCGGTGTCCGGCGCGCCGCTCTCGGCCGCCGTCGTCTGCTCGGCGCCGGGCTGGGCGGAGGGCAACACCTACACCGTCGGCACCCAGGTGACCTACGCCGGCCGGCTCTACTCCGCGCTGGTCACTCATACGGCGTACGCGGGCGCCGGCTGGAACCCGGCGGCGACCCCGTCGCTCTGGCGCGACCTCGGCGCTTGCACGGGCGGCACCACCCCGCCGACCACGCCGCCCACCACCCCGCCGACCACTCCACCCACGACACCGCCGACCACGCCGCCGACCACCCCGCCCACGACGCCGCCGACCACCCCGCCCGGCGGTGAGACCTGCGCGGTCAAGTCGCGGCCGGCCGGCAAGGTCCTCGTCGGATACTGGGAGAACTGGGACGGCTCGAGCAACGGCGTGCACCCGGGCTTCGGCTGGGTGCCGATCAACGACAGCCGGCTGAAGCAGCACGGCTACAACGTCGTCAACGCGGCGTTCCCGGTGATCCGCTCGGACGGCACGGTGCTGTGGGAGAACGGCATGGATGCCACCGTGAAGGTGTCCACCCCGGCCGAGATGTGCTCGGCGAAGGCGGCGGGCGCGACGCTGCTGATGTCCATCGGCGGCGCGGCGGCCGGCATCGACCTGAGCTCCAGCACGGTCGCCGACCGGTTCGTGGCGACGATCGTGCCGATCCTCAAGCGGTACAACTTCGACGGCATCGACATCGACATCGAGACCGGCCTGACCGGCAGCGGCAACATCAACACCCTGTCGGCGTCGCAGTCCAACCTGATCCGGATCATCGACGGCGTGCTCGCACAGATGCCGTCGAACTTCGGCCTGACGATGGCGCCGGAGACCGCGTACGTCACCGGCGGCAGCGTCACCTACGGCTCGATCTGGGGCTCCTACCTGCCGATCATCAAGAAGTACGCGGACAACGGCCGCCTCTGGTGGCTCAACATGCAGTACTACAACGGCTCGATGTACGGCTGCTCCGGCGACTCGTACTCGGCCGGGACGGTGCAGGGCTTCACCGTGCAGACCCAGTGCCTGAACAACGGACTCACCATCCAGGGCACCACCATCCGGGTCCCGTACGACAAGCAGGTGCCGGGCCTTCCCGCCCAGTCCGGCGCCGGCGGCGGCTACATGACGCCGGCACTGGTCAGCCAGGCGTACAACAGCGTCCCCGGCATCAAGGGCCTGATGACCTGGTCGATCAACTGGGACGGCTCCCGGTCGTGGACGTTCGGTGACAACGTGAAGGCCCTTCAGGGTCGCTGACCCTCACGGCGAAGAACCGCCGGCCCGGACCGATCCGGGCCGGCGGTTCGCGTTTCACCGCACCGCGAGCTCCGAACGCACCAGCTCCAGCAGCCGCCCGAGCCAGTTGGCGCCGTCCGAGCTCCAGTACCGCGATCCGTGGTCGCGGTAGAGCAGCCGGGCGTCGCCGGTCTCCCGCAGCCGCCGCGCCATCGCCGGATGCAGGTCGAACTTGTCCCGCAGGAGCGCGGCCATCACGCCGAGCCGGACCGCGGGCCAGTCGCCGCGCCGGGGTGCCCGCTCGGCCAGGGCCGGGGCGTCGATCCCGCGCTCGGCGGCGGCGATCCGGTCGTGCCAGGCAGGGTCGCCGGTGGACAGCGCCCAGTAGGCGTGCATGACGGTGGGGTACTCCCGAGCGCCGTGCACGACCGGCGCCGGATAGTCGATCTGCAACACATCGATACCCGGCGGCTCCGGCCACCCGGCCGGGTAGACGGTGCCGCCCACCCACAGCGGAACCGCGTTCGCCGTCTCCGGCCCGTCCGCCGCCCTGCGCTCCCGCGCCTCGGCGACGCCGCGCCCGCTGCTGCGGAAGTTCGGCTCGGCTCGGCGGCGTACGCGGTCAGCGCGTCCCGGCAGCGCCCGGAGGAGTCCGGCCGGTCGTTGAGCCGGTCCAGCTCGTCGGCCAGGTCGCCGAGCACCAGCTCGGGTGTCAGCCGGGACTCCAGCCGCGCCGGGCCGGAGGCGGCGCCGGTGACGACGATCTTCGCGCCATCGGGCGGCGCCAGGGTCGGCGTGCCGTCGTCGAACGCGGCACGGAGGCCGTCGAAGTCGGTCGACCTCCAATGCCAGTCGACGACGCCGTCGGCGTAGACGCTGAGCGTGGTCAGAACGTAGTGGTCCCGGTCGCGAACGAAGATCAGGCGTTGCCGCCCCCGTACGACATCGTCCTCGACGGTGCGCCAGGTCGCGGTGGTGTCGGGCATTCGGCGACCCTGTCGATCCAGGCGCGGTGTCGTTCGCTGTTGATCTTGTGGGCAAATGATCAAGGGGGTACGGTCCGCCGCGTTTTCTTGTCTCCGCCTTGAAGTGGATCGCCGTGAGAACCTCTGTGCTCGACCGTGCAGTCGCCCGGATCGCCGGCGACGGCGCCCGCGCCCTCGCCAACCGCTACCTGAGCGTCTCCACCGATCCCTGCGAGGGCGACCCGGGCGCGCTCGCGCTGCGCGAGGCCGCCCGCCGCGCCGACTGGCCGGCCGTGCGGGCGTTCCTGGCCGGCGTGACCGATCCCGATTCCCGCTACTTCTACCTCCGGGTCGTCGCCCGGGTGCCGAGCGCCGAGATCTGGCTCGAACGGGCCGCCCAGGCCGACCGGGACACCCTGGCCCTGCTGGCGTACGGCTACCGGCTGATCGCCTGGGCCTGGGAGGCGCGCGGCACCGGCGGGTCGTCGTCGGTGTCCGGCGGGCAGGCACGAACCTTCGGCGAGCGGCTGCTGCGGGCCGAGGCGTGCCTCGGCGAGGTGGTCGACCGGAACCCGGGCGACGCGGACGCCTGGGCCGGCCTGCTCACCTGCAACCGGGGCCTGGGGCGCGGCCTCGACGTGGCGTGGCACCGGTTCGGCCGGGCCCGCGCGGCGAGCCCGGCGCACCTGGGCGCGCACGCGAGCATGCTCCAGCAGCTCTGCGGCAAGTGGGGCGGCGACGACCGGGAGATGCTGAGGTTCGCGGTCGAGTCCGCGTCCGGCGCGCCCGAGGGCAGCCCGGTGGCCTGCCTGGTCCCGGAGGCGCACCTCGAGATCTGGGCGGGCGGCGCGGGTCAGCGGCACATCCGCCGGCCCGAGGTGATCGAGGAGATCCGCAGGGCCGCCGCGTGGGGGCCGGGCAGCCCCGCCTACCGGCCGTTCCCCGGCGACGCGGTGGTGCACAACCTGTTCGCACGCGCCTTCACCGACGCGGGGCTGCGGTCCGAGGCCGCGCCGCACTTCGCCGCGGCCGGCGACCGGGTGGTGGGCCACGTCTGGGCGGGCGCCGCGTACCTCTGGCCGGAGTCGCTCATCCACCTGTCCTACCTGCGCGCGCGGCGCAAGGCCGGGCGGTAGGCGCCGTCGATCTGTTAACAACCCTTGCACAATTATGTCGACGGCCATCAATATATGAAGCATGATGCGAGCCGTCCTCGTCCTCACCCTCGCGCTCACCTGGCTGTCCGCGCCGGCGCCCGCCGTCGCGGCGGCACCGGTCGTCTGCTCGGTCTCCTGTGACACCCGGGACCCGTCGACGGCCCGGCAGGACACCTTCCCCGTGCCGGACCGGACCCAGAACGGGCGCCGCATCTCGCTGCACCTCTCCGCCGCCGACGCGATGGCCTGGGGCAGCATCGACCTCGGCGCCGCCGGCGACGCCGTCTGGCTGGACCGGACCTGGGACGGCGGCGCCACCTGGGACGGCCTGCTCGGCAAGGCCGCCGTCCCCGGCACCTGGACCGGCACCCGCACGCTGATGTACAACCTCTCCGACCCGGCGGGCCACCGCCGCGGGATGATCCGGGCCTGCGGCGACGCGGCCGGAATCCAGTGCACCGACTGGGTGCGCCCGCGCGCCTGCGACGTCGCCTGCGACGGCGACGCCGGCAACTCCGGCGACACCCAGCCCGTCGGCCCGGCGACCCTCGGCGGGCGCACGATAGCCCTGCACATCGACGGCCGCGGCATGGCCTGGGCGACCATCGGCAACGGCGCCGCCGGCGACGAGATCTGGCTCGACCGGTCGTGGAACGAGGGCGCGAGCTGGCCCGGCGGATCCTCGCTCGGCCGCACGGCGACCCCGGCGGGCGCGAGCTCCGCGCGCACCGCGCTCTTCGCGGCCCGCGAACCCGGATCCCTGCTGTACGGCGGCGCGCTGCGCGCCTGCGGCCGGGCGGTCACGGGTGCCAACGGCGCCTGCACGGCCTGGGCCCGGCCCGCGAACGACCGGGCGGCCGCGGCGGCCGACGCGCTGATGTGGGCGTACCGGCCGGACACGGCGTGGTGGCCGTCGAGCTGGTGGAACTCGGCGGTGGCCGTCACGACGCTGATGGACTGGATGAAGCGCACCGGGCGCACCGACTACCGGTGGATCGTGGACCGCACCTTCGAGGTCAACAGGGTGGCGTTTCCGGCCGGGGTGAAGAGCGGCGACCCGATCGAGGGCCACTTCATCAGCCGGGCGATCGACGACGCCGCCTGGTGGGGCCTGGCCTGGGTGCGGGCGTACGACCTGACGGGCGAGGCGAAGTACCGCGACGAGGCGGTGACGATCGCGAACTACGTGCACGGCTTCTGGGACACCTCCACCTGCGGCGGGGGAGTGTGGTGGGACCGCGAGCGCACGTACAAGAACGCGGTGACCGCCGGCCTGTACGTCCGCCTCGCCGCGGCGCTGCACAACCGGCTGCCCGGCGACACCGCCTGGCTCAACCGGGCGCGGACCGGCTGGAACTGGTTCGCGGCCAGCGGCATGATCAACTCGTCCGGGCTGGTGAACGACGGCCTCAACGGCAACTGCGCGAACAATGGGCAGACAGTGCACACCTACAACCAGGGGCTGGCGATCGGCGCCTCGCTCGAGGTGTGGCGCGCCACCGGCGACGCGGCCGTGCTCGCCGCGTCCCGGCGGCTGGCGGACGCCGCCATGGCGAGTCCGGTGCTCACCAGGAACGGCATCCTCACCGAGTCCTGCGACTCGCCGACGACCACCTGCGACGACAACGGCAAGCAGTTCAAGGGCATCTTCATGCGCTACCTGGGCGATCTGGCCGACGCGACGGGCGTGGCGGGCTACCGCGCCTACGCGCGTACCCAGGCGGACAGCATCTGGGCCGCCGACCGGGACCCGCTCAACCGGCTCGGGCAGCGCTGGAACGGCCAGTCGCCCGCCGGGTACCCGAACGCCCGGGACTGGCGCACCCAGGCCTCGGCCCTGGGCGCGCTGATCGCCGCGCTGTGATCCGGACCTCGCTTCCCGGCAACTCTCTGACTATGAAATAGTTGACGAGTCAAAGACGTTGTGCGGGTCAGTCCGGGCGATCGAGCCCGGCCGGAGCTCAGGAGCGGTCATGCAATTCGGGATCTTCACCGTCGGCGACGTCACGCCCGACCCCACGAACGGGCGGGCGCCGACCGAGCAGGCGCGGATCAAGTCGATGGTGGCGATCGCCAGGAAGGCGGAGGAGGTCGGCCTCGACGTCTTCGCGATGGGCGAGCACCACAACGAGCCCTTCGTGCCGTCCTCGCCCACCACGATGCTGGGCTACATCGCCGGGCAGACCGAGCGGTTGCTGCTCTCGACGTCCACGACGCTGATCACGACCAACGACCCGGTCAAGATCGCCGAGGACTACGCGATGCTCCAGCATCTCGCCGACGGCCGCGTCGACCTGATGATGGGCCGGGGCAACACCGGCCCGGTCTATCCGTGGTTCGGCAAGGACATCCGCGCCGGGATACCCCTGGCGATCGAGAACTACGCGCTGCTGCACCGCCTGTGGCGCGAGCACACCGTCGACTGGACGGGCAAGTACCGCACGCCGCTGCAGTCGTTCACCTCGACGCCGCGCCCGCTCGACGGCATCCCGCCGTTCGTCTGGCACGGCTCGATCCGCAGCCCCGAGATCGCCGAGCAGGCCGCCTTCTACGGCGACGGCTTCTTCGCCAACCACATCTTCTGGCCGGCCTCGCACACCCAGCGGATGGTCGAGCTGTACCGCGAGCGCTACGCGCACTACGGCCACGGCGGCGCGGACCAGGCGATCGTCGGCCTCGGCGGGCAGGTCTTCATGCGCCGCAACTCCCAGGACGCGGTCAAGGAGTTCCGCCCGTACTTCGACAACGCGCCCGTGTACGGGCACGGCCCCTCGCTGGAGGACTTCAGCCGCGAGACCCCGCTGACGGTCGGCAGCCCGCAGCAGGTCATCGACCGCACCCTCGGCTTCCGCGACTACGTCGGCGACTACCAGCGCCAGCTCTTCCTGCTGGACCACGCCGGCCTGCCGCTCAAGACGGTGCTGGAGCAGCTCGACCTGCTCGGCGAGGAGGTCGTGCCGGTGCTGCGCAAGGAGTTCGCGGCGCTGCGGCCCGCGCACGTGCCCGAGGCGCCGACCCACGCGTCGCTGCTCGCCGCGGCCCGGCGCGAGGAACAGCGTTCGGAACAGCAGGAGGGTGAGAAGGCATGAGGGAGCGCAATCTGGTCGTCGTCTCGGCGGGCCTGGGCCGGCCGTCGTCCACCCGGCTGCTCGCGGACCGGTTGTCCGCGGCGGCGGTGGGCGCGGCCGCCGGTCTCGGCGTGCGGCTGACCGTCCGCGTGGTCGAGCTGCGCGACGTCGCGCACGAGCTGATGAACCACATGCTGACCGGCTTCCCGCCGGCCGCGCTCGAGGAGGCGCTCGACGCCGTCCGGTCCGCCGACGCGCTGATCGCGGTGACACCCGTCTTCAACGCCTCCTACAGCGGGCTGTTCAAGTCGTTCTTCGACGTGCTGGACGGCGACGCCCTGGTCGACAAGCCGGTGCTGATCGCGGCGACCGGCGGCACCGAGCGGCACTCGCTCGCGCTGGAGCACGCCATGCGGCCGATGTTCGCGTACCTGCGGGCGGTCACCGTGCCGACCTCGGTCTTCGCGGCCACCCAGGACTGGGGCGGCGACGGCTCCGAGGGCCAGCTGCGCGGCCGGATCGACCGCGCGGCCGGCGAGCTCGCCCGTGAGATCGACCGCCGACAGGCGGCCACGGTCGCGGATCCCTTCGCGCTGACCACGCCGTTCGAGGACCTGTTGGCGGGCTGACACGGTAGAACTACACGGGAGGCGAGAGGGGACCGTCATGGGGGAGATCGTGCTCATCCGGCACGGGCAGACCGAGTGGAGCGCGGCGGGACGGCACACCTCGTACACGGATCTCGATCTGACCGGAGACGGCGAGCGCCAGGCGCGGGCCGCGGGCGAGCGGCTCGCGGGCCGGTCCTTCGCGGCCGTGATCTCCAGCCCGCGCCGCCGGGCGCTGCACACCGCCGAGCTGGCCGGGCTCACCGTCACCGAGACGACCGAGGACCTCGCCGAGTGGAACTACGGCGAGTACGAGGGCATCACCACCGCCGTCATCCACGAGACCCGCCCGGGCTGGTCCCTGTGGACCGACGGGGCACCCGGCGGCGAGTCGCCGCAGGACGTCGCCGCCCGCGTCGACCGGGCGCTCGACCGGGCCCGGGCCTTCCTGGACGGCGGCGACGTCGCCCTGATCGCGCACGGCCACTCGCTGCGGGTGACCGGCGCCCGCTGGATCGGCCTTCCGCCCAGCGGCGGCGGCCTGCTCAAGCTCGGCACCGCGACGCTGTCCACGCTCGGCTTCGAGCACGGCAACCGGGTCATCGACGCCTGGAACGCCTGACCGGTTACCGGAGCCCGACCAGCGTGTCGTGGGAGCCGTCCCGCCCGTCGATGCCGGAGTACACGATCACCGCACCGTTCGCCGCGACCAGCTCCAGCGGGCGGTCGGTGTCGTGCTCATTGCGGGGCCCGAGCTCCACCGGCAGGTCGGCGGGCTGTTGCGTCCCGAGCGGGGTGAGCGTCAAGGCGGCCTTACCGGTATCGAGGAAGGTCTTGACCCAGCTGTAGTCGCCACGCCGCACGCACAGCACCATGCTCTCCAGCAGGACGCCGGAGAACGCACAACTGCTGATCTCCTGCTGGTAGCGCACCTCGCCGGTCCGGGCATCGCGCAGCAGGGGCGGCTTCGAGATCTTGCCGTCCGTCGCCAGGCCGTACCCGATGAGCCGGTAAAGCGGAACCGGCATCGGCAGGATCCGGTCACTCCCGGCGTCGAGCAGCTGAACGGCCTGTTCCGGTCGCACCGGTTCGTAGGCCTTCAGCAGCGCCAGTGACCGGTCCGGCGCGATGACCACCTCCGGCGGCAGGCTTCCCTGCGGGGTGATCGCGACGACGTGCTCCGCGACCTGGCGACCGGTGGCGCTGTCGAGCACGAAGAACTTCGACTCGGCGCCGCACTTCGCGGAGATGACGATCCGGTGGTGCAGCGCGCCCACCGCGCGGAACCCCTCGCCGCGACAGCCTTCCGGCCTGCGCCAGGTCCACGCCGTGCCGCCGTCACGCAGCGAGAACGCCGGGTAGTCGCGGTCGTCGTCCCACAGCCCCTGGCCCACCAGGACGTCGTCGGTGATCATTTCCTGGTGGGGGTTCGCCAGGTCGGCGGAGTAGCCGCCGGTGGACCGGACGGCACCGGTCATGGCGTCCAGGATCAGCATGGTGTCGGCGCCGCCATCCTGCTGCGGCAGCATTCCCAGCACCACCGACCCGCCGTCGGGGCTGGCCACCATCCAGGCCGCCCGCGCGCCGAGCCGCCGGTAGGACCAGCGGATCGCGCCGCTGGACCCGTCGACGCCGAGAACGCCGTCCGAGAGCAGCACGACCGCGCCCGCCCCGGCCGGGCGTACGTCGCGCACCGGTCCCGGCATCGGGGTGGTCCAGCCGACCCTGGACACCGTCGCGGGCACGGGCGGCACGGCGACCGCGCTCGCGGTGGCCGACCTGACCGCCCAGCCGCCGGAGGTGAGCGCCACCGGCACGCACGCGGCCACGAGCAGCGCCGACACGGAGGCGACCGCGGCGAGCCGCAGGGCGTTCCACCGGCGCCAGCGCCCCTCGGCCGGCCGGACGGCGCCGAGCAGCAGTCCGGCGATGACCGCGACTCCGCCGGCCACGCCGAGCGGTGCCACCACGCCCGGGTAGCCGTCGCCGTAGCGGCGCAGCCCGTCGACGACATGGAACGCGGTGGCCGCCAGCGCCGCCGACACGGCGAGCGCGGTGATCACCCAGCGGCGGCGGGTCGTCGTTCCGGGTGACTCCTGGTGCCGTGCCCACGCGACCAGGACGCACAGCAGCACCACGAGCACTCCCAGCCACCGGCCGGCGACCGGAGACAGCCCGTGGTCCCCCACGCCCTCGTCGCGGAACCAGCCGACCAGCAGCAGCAGCGCTCCGATCGTCACGAGCGTGCCGGCCGCCGTGGACCGCGTCTCCGGCCCGGAGTGGCCACCTTCGTCGTCCGGCATGCGACCTCCCCAGGTGCCAATGAGCCGGACCGATGATCGCAGACGGCCCCAGCCGAACCGGCCGGCACTCCGATCGATGGGACAGCCGTCACCAGGTGCGCAGCGTGCCGTCGACGTTTGCCCGTCGCAGCGGCCGGCAGCCACGACCTGCTCGGTGATCGGCCGCCTAGATTGTGAACTCGGCGATCGCGGTGTGCAGGGCGCGGCTGGCCTGCGCGAGCTCGGTGGCGGCGGTGCCGGCCGACTCCACGTCCCGGGCGGTCTCCTCGGTGGTGGTCGCGAGGTGGGTCATGGCGTCGGCGATCCGCTCGCCGCTGCCGGCCGCCTCGTCGAGGCTGGCGTTGATGTTCGCCGAGGCGACGGACTGCTCGTCGATGGCCGCGCTGACGGTCTCCTGGAAGCCGTCGATGCGGCGGATGACGTCGCTGATCGTGTTGATCGCCTCGACGGCCGAGCCGGTGTCGGCCTGGATGGCCCGGACCTTCTCGGTGATGTCGCCGGTGGCCCGCGCGGTCTCCTGCGCGAGGTCCTTCACCTCGCCGGCGACGACCGCGAAGCCCTTGCCCTGCTCGCCGGCGCGGGCCGCCTCGATGGTGGCGTTGAGCGCCAGCAGGTTGGTCTGGCCGGCGATGCCGTTGATCATTTGCACGATGTTGGTGATCTCGGTGGACGAGGTGCCGAGCCGGCCGATCGTGTGGCCGGTGTCCACGGCGGCGGTGACCGCCTCGCCGGCGACCTGGGCCGCCGCGTCGGCGCTCGTGGCCATCCGCGCGATCGCGCTGCGGACCTCGCCGCTGCCCGCGACGACGGTGCGCAGGTTGCCCAGCACGTTGTCGGCCTCCGCCGACACCTCCGTGGCGCGCAGGCGCGCCCGCTCGGCCGAGGTCGCCATGCGGCCCGCGACGCTGGACAGCTGCCCGGAGACGTCGCCGACGGCGCCGGCGCCGGACTGCACCTGGCGCATCGCCGTCTGGAGCGCCGAGGTGCTGCGGTCGACGGCGGCCGCGAGCTCGCCCAGCTCGTCGCGGCGGCGCAGGCCGACCCGGGCCCGCAGGTCGCCGTCCGCGAGCCGGGCGAGGGTGTCCATCACCGCGCGCAGCGGGCGGACGATGGAGCGGCTGACGGCCATGCCGGCGACCAGCGCCAGCAGCACCGCCGCGGCCAGCGTGCCGGCCAGGGCGAGGTTGCCCGCGCGCCGGGCGTCCTCCATGTCGGCGCGCAGGGCCAGGCCCCGCGCCGCGCTGGCCGCCTGGAGCCGGTCGGTGATCTCGATCGTGTCCGTGTAGGCGTCGCTGGAGGCGCCCTCGTTTATCGACTTCAGCGCGGCGGCCCGCGCCGGCGCGGTCTCCTGGCGCAGCAGCGCCACGATCTCGTCGTCGGTGCGGAAGAAGCCGTCCCAGATCTCCCGCAGCGGCGCCGCGGCGGCGCGCTCGTCGGCCGGCATCGGCGCCGCGTCGAGCGCGTCCAGCGCCTTGTAGATGGTCGTCTTGGTGCTCAGCACGCCGGCCCGGTTGTAGGAGTCCGGCGCGGTCGCGGCCGCGCCGCCGATCACGCCGGCGTCGGCCACCACCAGGCCCTGCCAGCCGGTGATCTCGCCGACGTTGTACATGAACCGCAGCACCGCCTCGCGGGTCACGGTCAGCCCGGCGATCTCGCGCTCCACCTGGTCCTGGGTGTGCATGCCCCACCAGCCGGCGCCGGCGGTGACCGCCAGCAGCGCGATGAGCAGGCTGAACGACACGGCGAGGCGTGCTCCTACCCGAAGACGACCCAACATGCCCTGCCCCCAACTACGCTGCTCGGAACCCCCTTCTTCGGCTCCGTGTCCGGCGGGTTGAGACAGGTTGTCGCAGGACACAGTCCGCCTCACCAGCTGTGCAGCGTGCCGTCCTCGAGGCGGTTCAGCGGCAGCGACGCCGGCCGGTACGGGTACCGCGCGGCCAGCTCCTCGTCGATGTCCACGCCCAGGCCCGGCTCCTCCGAGGGGTGCAGGTAGCCGTCGGCGAAGCGGTAACCGTGCGGGAACACCGCGTCGGTCTCGGCGGTGTGCGGCATGTACTCCTGCAGTCCGAAGTTCGGGATGCTCAGGTCGACGTGCAGCGCCGCGGCCAGGCACACCGGCGACAGGTCGGTCGCGCCGTGCGAGCCGCTGCGTACGTGGTAGAGGCTCGCCAGGTCGAAGATGCGGCGCAGGTGGCTGATCCCGCCGGCGTGCACGACGCTGGTCCGGATGTAGTCGATCAGCTGCTCGGTGATCAGCCGCCGGCAGTCCCAGATGCTGTTGAAGACCTCCCCGACGGCCAGCGGCGTGGTGGTGTGCCCGCGGATCAGCCGGTAGCCCTCCTGTAGCTCCGCCGGCACCGGATCCTCCAGCCAGGTCAGCCGGTACGGCTCGAGGTCGCGGCCGAGCGCGGCGGCCTCGATCGGGGTCAGCCGGTGGTGCGCGTCGTGCAGCAGGCGCAGCTCGGGGCCGAACTCGGCGCGGACCCGGGCGAGGACGCCCGGCACGTGCGCCAGGTAGCGCGGCGTCGACCACACCGCCTCGGCGGGCAGCGCCGATCCGGCTGGCTCGTAGGTGCGCGGGTCGGCGCTCACCCCGTACGTGCCGCGCAGGCCGGGCACGGCGGTCTGCACGCGCACGGCCCGGTAGCCCGCGTCGGTCAGGCGGGCCACGTCGGTAAGCAGGTCGTCGAGGGTCTCGGCGGCGGCGTGGCCGTACACCGTCACGCCCTCGCGGCAGCGCCCGCCGAGCAACTGATACACCGGCAGCCCGGCTACCTTGCCCTTGATGTCCCAGAGCGCGGTGTCCACGGCCGCGATCGCGCTCATCGTCACCGGCCCGCGCCGCCAGTACGCGCCCTTGTAGAGCGCCTGCCAGGTGTCCTCGATCCGGGCGGGATCCCGGCCGAGCAGCACGGGCACCACGTGCTCGGCGAGGTACGCGGCGACCGCCTGCTCCCGGCCGTTCAGGGTGGCGTCGCCGACCCCGGTCACGCCCTCGTCGGTGACGATCTTCAGCGTCACGAAGTTGCGGCCCGGGCACGTCACGATCACCCGCGCGGCGGCGATCCGCACCTCAGTCCCCGTCCTCGCGTACCCGGGCGACGAGCTGGGTCGGGTTGACGAAGCGCAGCGCCAGCACGAGCAGGATCAGCATCATCGAGGTGTAGATCACGGCCATCGCGTCGATGGACTGCTGGGCGCGGATGCCGGCGGCGGACATCGAGTAGTAGAGGGCGACGACGAGCGTCTGCGAGTCCGGGCCCGCGGTGAGGAAGGTCAGCTCGAACATGCCGACGGTGCGGACCAGCACCAGGATCGAGGCGGCCAGGATGCCGGGCACCAGCAGCGGCGCCAGGATCCGGACGAACACCTGCCGGGTGCTCGCGCCGCACATCCGCGCCGCCCGCTCGACCGCCGGGTCGATCTGCTCGATGAACGGCGTCATGGTCAGGATCACGAACGGCACCGACGGCACCAGGTTCGCCAGCACCACCCCGGAGAGGTTGCCGGCGAAGCCGTACTTGTAGAGCACCGTGGCCAGCGGGATGCCGTAGGTGATCGGCGGCATCAGGATGGGCAGCAGGAACAGCAGGTAGAGCAGCTGGCGGCCGGGGAAAGCCCGCCGGGCCAGCACGTACGCGGCCGGCACGCCGATCAGCAGGGAGAGGCCGACCACCAGCGCCGACACCTCGAGCGTCACGATCAGCACCGGCAGCAGGGTGAACTCCTCCCAGGACTGGCCGTACCACCGGGTGGTCCAGCCGGCCGGCAGCCAGGTGTCGAACCACCGGGTGCCGAACGAGCTCACCACCACCGAGCTGATCACCCCGGCCAGCACGATGAAGAACGCGATCACCGCGCCCCAGACCAGCCAGGCCGCCGGGGTGGCCACGATCCTGCGCCGTGCGGCCATCAGCCCTTGCCTCCCGCCGTCGACCCGGTGTAGAGCAGCGCGCGCCACCCGAGCACCGCCGCGATGACCAGCAGCTCCACCAGTCCCATGAGCACCGCGACCGCGGAGGCGAGGGGGTAGTCGTAGCGGACGTACGCGGCGTCGTACGCGGCGATCGACATCACCCGGGTGGTGCCGGACGGGTCGCCGACCAGCACCGCCGACGGGAACACGCTGAACGCCAGCACGAACGTCAGGCAGAACGTGGTGGCCAGGCCGGGCGCCAGCAGCGGCAGCGTGATCCGCCGGAAGCGCTGCCACGGCCCGGCGCCGAGGGTCGCCGCGGCACGCTCCAGGCTGGGGTCGATGCCCGACAGGTACGACAGCACCAGCAGGAACGCGAACGGGAAGCCGGTGATGATCAGCGAGAAGAAGACGCCCCAGTAGTTGTTGGTCAGGCGCACCGGCGCGTCGACGAGGCCGGCGCTGAGCAGGGTCCGGTTGAACCAGCCGGTCGGGCCGAGGAAGTTCAGCAGGCCCTGCGCGGTCAGCACGGTGCCGAGGGTGATCGGCACGACCAGCACGGTGGTCAGCAGCCGCCGGCCCCGGAACCGGCCCCGCATCCGGTACGCGATCGGCACCGACGCGAGCACGTTGAGCAGCGCCGCCGGCAACGCCAGCCCCAGCGTCGTGGCGATGGTGTCCCGAAGGTACGCGTCGGTGAAGAACTCCCGGTACGCGCCGAGCGGCCCGCCCTTCACCGGCTGGAACGACAGGCCGAGGCCGTACAGGAAGGGGTAGATGAAGAGGGTGACCACGAACAGCGCCGCCGGGATCAGCAGGAGCAGCTGCCGGTCGACGCCGCGCTCGGCCAGGCGGTGCCGCAGCGCTGGCCGGGCCGTGTCGACGACGGCCGTCATCGCCCACCGCCGGCGGGGAACACCAGCAGCCGCGCCGGTTCGACGGTGACGGTGATCCGGTCGCCGACCGCCGGCCGGTCGGCCGCGCGCAGGTTGAGCGGGACGCCGCCCTCGGTGCGCGCCTCGACGGCAACCTCGCGGCCCTGATACTCGACCACCTCGACCACGGCCGGCACCCCCGCGCCGTCGGCCGGGCCGATCCGCAGGTCCTCCGGGCGGATCCCGGCCATCACCTCGCTGCCCGGCGCGGGATCGTCCACCGGGGTGCCGACGAGTTCGCGGCCCTCGAGCTCCACGACGATGCCGGCGCCGCGGCGCGGCCCGGCGCGCAGCGGCAGCAGGTTGCGGTAGCCCATGAAGTCGGCGACGTGCCAGTTGGCCGGCTCGGTGTGCAGCTGCTCGGGGGTGCCGATCTGCTGCACGCGCCCCGCGCGCAGCACCACCAGGCGGTCGGCGAGCGACAGCGCCTCCTCCTGGTCGTGCGTGACGTAGACGGTGGTCAGCCCGAGCGACTGGTGCAGGCGGCGGATCTCGGTGCGCATCTCCAGCCGCAGCTTCGCGTCGAGGTTGGACAGCGGCTCGTCCATGAGCACCAGCGACGGCTCGAGCACCACCGCCCGGGCGATGGCCACCCGCTGCTGCTGCCCGCCGGAGAGCTGGCCGGGCAGCTTGCCGGCCTGGTCCTCCAGGTGCACCAGGCGCAGCGCCTCGTCGACCCGGCGGCGGATCTCCGCGCGGGGTACCCGGCGCATCTGGAGGCCGAACGCGACGTTGCGGCGGACCGGCAGGTGCGGGAAGAGCGCGTAGTTCTGGAACACCATGCCGAAGCCGCGCCGCTCCGGCGGCAGCACGTCGAGCCGCGCCTCGTCCTGCCAGATGCTGCCGCGGGTCAGCGGCAGCAGCCCGGCCAGGCAGTTCAACGCCGTCGACTTGCCGCAGCCGGACGGGCCGAGCAGGGCGATGAACTCGCCCCGCTTGATCGTCAGGTCCAGCCCGGCGAGCGCCTCGTGGCCGCCGAAGCTGCGGCTGACCCCGTCCAGCCGCAGGGTGTTGAACTGTCCGATCACTTGGACACCTTCGCGCCGCCGATCTCGCGGTCCCACCTGTCGAACGCGGCGACGAGGTCCTTCGAGCCGAGCGGCACCTCGAGCGGATTACCGGCGATCAGCGCGGTGTACTCGGGCCGGCCGAACTCGTTGATGGCCGCCTGGCTCTCCGCCGGCGCCATCGACAGGTCGACGTCCTTGATCGCCGGGCCCGGGTAGAAGTAGCCCTTGTCGTACGCCTTGGCCTGCTGCTCCTTGGTGAGCATGTGCGCGAGCAGCAGCAGGACCGCCGCCTGCTTGTCGGTCGAGACACCCTTGGGCACGACGGCGTAGTGCGCGTCGGTCACCCAGTGGAAGCCCTCCAGGGTGCCGATCGCCGCCTCCTTCGGCACGGTGCCGAGCACCCGCGGGTTGATGTCCCAGCCGGTCGTCGAGGCGATGATCTTCGCCGAGCCGTTGGCCAGGTTCTTCATCGTCTCGCCGGTGCTGGACGGGTAGAGCGTGACGTACTTGTTCAGCTCGGCCAGGTAGGCCCAGGTCTTGGCCCAGCCGTTGACCGGGTCCTTGGGGTCGGAGTCGCCGAGCAGGTAGGGCAGGCCCATCAGGAACGTGCGGCCCGGCCCGGAGTTCGACGGCCGCGCGTACTGCACGGCGCCGGGGTTGGCCTTGGCGTAGGCGAGCAGCTCGGCCGCGCTCCGCGGCGGGTTCGGCACCTTGGCCGGCAGGAACTCGATGAGCGGGCCGGACGGATAGTAGGTGACGGTCACCCCGGAGTCCCCGGCCAGCCGCTGCATGGCCGCGGCCCCGGGCAGATAATCCCGTACGCCGGGCAGCCGGTCGCCGTATTTGGTCAGCAGCGGGTTCCACAGGCCCTGTTCGATGCCGGCGGAGAGCCCGTCGACGCCGGTCAGCACGAGGTCGATGTCGACCCGGCCGGCGTTCTGCTGCGCCTTGACCTTGCCGACCAGCTCCGGCGCCGGCGACTTCGAGTACGTGACCTTGCTGATCACGCCGGAGTTCTTGCTCACGAAGTCGTCGATCATGGGCTGGGTGAGCTGGAGGTTGCCGGCGACGTCGAGGATGTTCAGGGTCACCGCCTTGCCGGGCTTGGCGGGAACCTCGCCGTCGGTGTCCAGGGCGGATCCGCCCGAGTCGGGTGCGCTGCACGCGGCGAGCAGCAGCAGGGCGGCGGTCGCGACGGCGGTGACGCGGCGGCGGGCGGGTGTCGGCATGGGGGAGGCCTTTCTCGAGGAGATGAGTTCAGGCGTTCGGCGGCGCTCCGGTCGAGCCGCGGACCATCAGGTGCGTGCCCAGCTCGCGGCGGGTGGTGCCGTACCGGGCCGGGTCCTGGAGCAGGCCGAGCAGCAGGTCGACGCCGGCCCGCCCGCAGCTCTCCATGGGCAGTCCGACGGTGGTGAGCGACGGGTGCACCATCGCCGCCATGGGTATGTCGTCGAAGCCGATCACGCTGATCTCGGCGGGCACGGCGATCCCGCGCGCGTGCAGGCGGCTGAGCAGGCCCAGCGCGATGACGTCGTTGTAGGCGATGACGGCGGTGACGCCGGCGGCGAGCACCGGGTCGGCGGCGGCCACCCCGCCGTCGAACTGCGGCAGGACCGGGCCGACCTCGACGAGGGCGGCGCCGGCCGACGCGGCGGCGGCCCGCAGGCCGCGCGCGCGTTCGCGGTTGGACCACGAGGTACGCGGCCCGGCGACGTACGCGATCCGCCGGTGGCCCAGCGCGGTGAGGTGGGTGACGGCCTGCCGCATGCCGTCCACGTTGGCGAAGGTGATCGCCGGCAGCCGGCCGACCCGGCGGTTGAGCATCACCAGCGGCGTCTCCGCCGCGAAGCCGCGCAGCTCCTGCTCGCTCATCCGCGGCGAGCACAGCACGAGGCCGTCGACCTGCTTGGCGAGCGTGCGGACCAGCTGGGTCTCGGCGGCCGGGTCCTCGTCGGTGTCGGCGAGGAACACGGCGTAGTCGGCCTCGCGGGCCCGCGCCTGGATGCCCTTGACGACGCCGGGGAAGAACGGATTGCCGAGGTCGGGCACGATGAGCCCGATGTTGGCGGTGCGCCCGGTGATCAGCCCGCGGGCCGCCCGGTTGGGGGAGTAGCCGAGGTCGGCCGCCGCGCGCCGGACCCGGTCGCACGTCTCGTCGCGGACCAGGTTCGGCGTCGAGAGCGCGCGGCAGACCGTGGACGGCGACACCCCGGCCACCCGGGCCACGTCCTTGATCGTTACCGCCATCGATGCCTCCGCGACGTCCGGGAAGGGAGTCGGCGTGCTGCGGAGAGTGTGAAATCCATTGCGGACGGTTGTCAATAGATGACGGTCGAATGCTTGTGACGTTTCCGGACGCGGATGAAAACGTTTGCGGCACGGCATCGCGCCCTAGGAGCGCCCGCCGCAGACTGCCAACAGACACACAGCTGGCGCCCATGGTGGCCCCAGCCTGGCGGCGAAGGGTGGTGAGGTAACCGACCGGAACCGGGGGAAGCGGACATGTTGCTGCAGCTGAACCTCAACGAGACGAATCGAATGCTCATGCCGAACTCCACGTCCGTGCCGCTGCCGAACCTGAACCCGCGACCCGGCCGGCCGGTGGTCGCCGTGCTCGGGTACGAGGGCCGCGTCGCCGGGCTCGCCCAGCATCTGCCGCTCGGCTGGTCGCTGCGCCACCCCGGCGACCTGGGCGGGGCGCTCGACGCCGAGATCGTGGTCGTCAGCGGCGCCACCGTCAAGGACGTCGGCGCCGCGCGGGCCGCGCTGCCCGCCACTACCCGGATCGTCGCGCTCGTCGACGACGCCGCCGCCGGCGCGCTGGTCGCCGGGGTGCTGACCGCGGGCGCGGACCTCTGCGTCCGGGGCGGACCGCCGGCGATCCTCGCCAGCCACCTGGTCGCCTGCCGCCGCCGGCAGCAGCAGGCCGAGCGCCGCGACGATCCGGCGGCCGACCGCTGGCACGACGTGCAGGACCTGCCGCCCCGGCCCTAGTCGAGGAGCCGGGGCGCAGGGGGTCAGCCGGCCGGCGGCGCGCTGGGCGCGAGCGCGCGGCAGGCCTCGACGGCCTTGGCCACCGCCGGATCGCTCGTGGCCGGCGCGCTGCGGTCCAGGGTCACGCCGTGATCACTGAGGCAGGTGCGGTAGGCCGCGCTCATCCCGCCGCGGTTGCCGCCGCCCGGCCGGTTGCCCGGCCCGCCGCTCGGCCGCAGCGAGGCGCACGCGGACTGCGCCTTCTCCCAGGTCGCGTCGTCGACGCCCGAGGGCCGGCCGAACCCGCCGCCGCCGGGGAACCCGGCACCGCCCGGCCCGGCGCTGCCCGAGGGCCGAGGCATACCCGACGGGAAGCCGCCGGGCGCGCCCGACGGCCGGGTCCGGGGCCCGCCCGACGGCATGGTGATCGTGACCCCGTTCTCCTTCAGGCAGTCCGTGTACGCGGCGAACGCGGTGTTCCCGCCTCCGCCGTCGCCGGTGCCGGCGTCGTCCGAACCGCCACAGGCGGTCGCGGCGAACAGCAGCGCCACGGACACCAGACCCAGCCCCGCGATCCGGCGGGGTGACGTGTTTCTGAGTTTCGGCACGGTCTCTCCTGTCTGACGCGGATACGACCGACCACGCAAGCCCTCCCACCTCGCCGCAACGTCGGACGCCGCTCGGAATCCGCTATGAACCGCCGCCCGGACCGGCTCCGAGGCAACTCCGAGGTGGGACCGAGCCGGCGGCGAGGACGCACGGCAACACT
Organism: Amorphoplanes digitatis; assembly: GCF_014205335.1. NCBI lineage: Bacteria > Bacillati > Actinomycetota > Actinomycetes > Micromonosporales > Micromonosporaceae > Actinoplanes > Actinoplanes digitatis. Next base: position 3,697,917 of record NZ_JACHNH010000001.1, read on the forward strand.
TCCCGACCATGGGTAACGGCCTGACCGCCTGGCGCGGGAGACACCGGCGGTGGGCATGGCTTGCGGCCGCGGTCGTCGCGGTCCTGCTGCTCGCCGCGGGCACCGTGCGCGCGCTGACCGCCGGCGCCGCCGACGAGCCGGCCGCGGCCGCCACCGTCGCGGTGGACCGCGGCGCGGTGACCACCGAGGTGGCGACCACCGGCACGGTGGAGCCGGCGCAGACGCGCGGCCTCTCGTTCGCGGTGGCGGGCACCGTGGAGAGCGTCAAGGTCCGCGCGGGCACGATGGTGACCCCCGGCCAGGTGCTCGCGGGCATCGACGACACCGACGCCGCCAAGACCGTCGACTCCGCCCGCGACGCCCTCGACGAGGCGCAGGACGCGCTCGCGAAGGCGGAGGACGCCGACGCGTCCCCGGCCTCGTCCGCCGACTGCGGTGTGGCGGCCGCCGCGTACGCCACGCCGCCCTCCGCCTCCGCGTCCCCCTCGGCGAGCCCCAGCAGCCCGGCGCCGACCGCGACCGCCGCGCCCACCCGGACGACGGCGCCCGCCCGCGGCGGCGCGCCGACGACCTCGCCCACCCGGGGCGGCACCCCCGCCGCGACCTGCGGCGACGGCGGTGGCGCCGGACCGGGCGGCGGCGGGCAGGGCTCCGGCGACGCGGTGCTCAACGCCCGGCAGCGGGTCAACCAGGCCGAGGTGGCCGTGCAGAAGGCCGAGGAGCAGCTCGAGGGCGCCACCATCACCGCGCCGATCGCGGGCCGGATCCTGTCGGTCGCCGCCAAGGTCGGCAGCCAGGTGGGCGCCGGCAGCACCGTGGTCACCCTGGCCGACGTCTTCGACATGCAGATCAGCGCCGACTTCCCGGAGGCCGACGCGGACCGGCTCGCCGTGCGGCAGCAGGCCGTCGTCACGCTGGCCGACCGGGCCGGTGAGACCTTCGGCGCCACCGTCGTGCAGGTCGACCCGGTCGGCACCGACGACGGCACCATGGTCCGCTTCGGCGCGCTGCTGTCGTTCGACGACGCGCCGCGGGAACTGCTGGTCGGGCAGAGCGCGGCGGTCCGGGTGACCACCGGCTCGGCCACCGACGTGCTGCGGGTGCCCAGCACGGCGGTGCACGACGTGGCGGGCGACACCGGGACCGTGCTGCGCGGCGGCGCGCCGGTGACCGTCGGCGTCGGGCTGCGCGGCGACCAGTACACGGAGATCACTTCCGGACTGACCGAGGGCGAGGCCGTGGCCCGGTCGTGGTGACCGGCTCAGCCCGCTCCAACGGTATTCAAACGAAATTCATAGGAAGCGCTGATATTTCTTCCGGGTGCATTCCGATACGCGTGGCTCCGTCGCCCTGTCCGATCCGCCCTCGCCGGCCCGCCCGACCCGGGTCCTGGTGGTCGACGACGAGCCGAACATCTCCGCGCTGCTCTCCGCGACGCTGCGACTCGTCGCGTTCGACGTCCGGGTCGCCGAGTCCGGGCACGGCGCGCTGATCGCGGTCGAGGACTTCGAGCCCGACCTGGTCGTCCTCGACGTGATGCTGCCCGACCTGGACGGCTTCGATGTCGCCCGGCGGCTGCGCGCCTCGGGGCGGGGCACACCCGTGCTGTTCCTGACCGCGCGGGACGCCGTCGAGGACCGGGTCGCCGGGCTCACCGCCGGCGCCGACGACTACGTCGCGAAGCCGTTCAGCCTCGAGGAGGTGGTGCTGCGGATCCGGGCGATCCTGCGGCGCAGCCAGCCGGAGCTGGACCTGCCGGGCGCCGCCGGGGTGCTGCGCTACGCGGACCTGGAGCTCGACGAGGACGCGCACGAGGTGCGCCGCGCCGGCCGCCTGATCGACCTCTCGCCGACCGAGTTCAACCTGCTCAAGTACCTGATGATCAACGCGGGCCGGGTGGTCAGCAAGGCGCAGATCCTGGACCGGGTGTGGAAGTACGACTTCGGCGGCGACGGCCGCATCGTCGAGTCGTACGTCTACTACCTGCGCCGCAAGATCGACAAGACGGATCCGCCGCTGATACACACCGTGCGCGGCGTCGGCTACGCCCTGCGCCTGCCGCGCGGCGGCGAGGAGTGAGATCGCGGCTCCGCTGGCGTCCGCGGCGGTGGGGCCACTGGACGCTGCGCTCGCGGCTGGTCCTCGTCGTCGGTGCGCTCGCCGCGATCGCGCTGATCGCCGCGAACGTCGCGGGCCTGCTGCTGATCCGCAGCTACCTGGGTGACCGCATCGACGAGCAGCTCACGGCCATGTCGCGCCCGTTCGCCAACGCCGCGCAGCGCACCGAGCAGGCGCCGCCCGGCGGCTTCCCGCCCCGGAACCGGCAGTTCCGGGTCGGCGCCGACCAGGTCGCCTACGTGTACACCGCGGACGGCACGCTGGAACCGACCCGCAGCTCGGCGGCCGACGCGACCCGGCCCCCGGTGGCGCCGCTGGCCGAGGTGCTGAAGCACGCCGAGCGGGGGCGCCCGTACACGGTCGCGGCGGCCGACGGCAGCGCCGACTGGCGGCTGCTCGCGGTGGCCGTGCCGGACACCGGCACCGGCACCGGCGGGGCGGTGGTCATCGGCACCTCGCTCGACGAGGTGGACAAGACCGGCGACCGGCTGCTGCTCATCGACGTCGGCGTGACCGTGCTGATGCTCGCGCTGCTCGGCGCCGGCTCGGCGTTCGTGGTGCGGCTGGGTCTGCGCCCGCTGACCGAGATGGAGCGGCTCGCCGCGGCGATCTCGGCGGGCAGCCTCTCCGGCCGGGTCGCCGACACCGACCCGCACACCGAGCCCGGCCGCCTCGGCGGCGCGCTCAACCTGATGCTGGACCGGATCGAGGCCGAGGTCTCCGCCCGGACCGCCTCCGAGCGGCGGCTGCGGCAGTTCGTCGCGGACGCCTCGCACGAGCTGCGCACCCCGCTCACCTCCATCCGCGGCTTCGCCGAGCTGTACCGCCGCGGCGGCGCACCGCCCGGGCCGCAGCTCGACGAGACGATGAGCCGGATCGAGGGCGAGGCCGGCCGGATGGGCGTGCTCGTCGAGGACCTGCTGCTGCTCGCCCGGCTCGACCTGAAACGGCCGCCCGCGCTGCGGCCCGTCGACCTGCTCGAGATAGCCGCCGACACCATCCGGGACGCGCACGCCCGGGTGCCGGACCGGCCCGTACGCCTGGCCGCGCTCGACGACCACACCGACACCTTCGTGCCGCCGACCGTGCTCGGCGACGAGCACGGGCTGCGCCAGGTCGCCACCAACCTGGTCTCGAACGCGCTCCAGCACACCACCGGCGGCGCCCGGGTCACCGTACGGGTGGGCCGGGTGGCCGGGCACCTGCCGCGGGCCGGCGCGGTGCGCTCCGGGACGGTGACCACGGGGGTGCCGCTGGCCGTCCTCGAGGTCAGCGACGACGGACCGGGCGTGCCCGCGGTGCACGCGCCACGGGTCTTCGAACGGCTGTACCGGGCCGACTCCAGCCGGACCCGCGGGCGCGGCGGCGGCTCCGGCCTCGGGCTGTCCATCGTCGCGGCGATCGTGCACGGCCACGGCGGCTGGGTCGAGCTGGACCCCTGCGACGGCCGCGGCGCCACCTTCCGGGTGCTGCTGCCCGACGCCTGCGACGACGCCCGCTGAGGTTCCGAGGTGGCTCCCAGCAAGACCCGAAGGTTCTCCGAGGGGATGTCGCCACAGTGTCGGTCATGCCTGTGCCCCACCTGGGTTCCCTGCGCCGCCCGTCGGCGGCGGTCAACGCCGCGCTCGGACTGCTGCTCGTCGCCGGCGCCTACTGGGCGTACGAGATCGTGTCCGGTCCGGACGCCGGCGCCGCGGCCTCGGCCGCGACGCGCACGGTCGAGGCCCGGCAGGGCACCGTCACCGCGTCGGTCACCGCCGACGGCTCGGTGGCCAGCGCCGCGACGGCCGCCGCGAGCTTCGTCACCGGCGGGACCGTCACCTCGATCCCGGTCCGGGTCGGCGACAAGGTCAAGAAGGGCCAGGTGCTGGCCAAGGTCGACCCGGCGGACGCGAAGCGGACGCTCGCGGCCGCCGAGGCCGACCTGGACGCGGCCCGGGACGCGGTCACCCGCGCCGAGGACGCCGGCACCGACACCTCGTCCGCCGAGAACGAGGTCACCCAGGCCGGGCTCGCCGTCGACGAGGCGGAGGCTGCGGTCGCCGGCACTGTCCTCAAGGCGCCGATGGCCGGAACGGTCGTGGCCGTCAACGGCACCCTCGGCAGCTCCTCGTCCGGCAGCTCCTCGTCCGGCTCCTCGTCCGGCTCCGGGCCGTCCACGGGAGACGCGTCGTCCTCGTCGTCCTCCGCGTCCGGCGGCTTCGTCGACCTCGCCGACCTGAGCCGGCTCCAGGTCACCGCCGCGTTCGCCGAGGCCGACGCGACCCGGCTCAAGGAGGGCCAGGCCGCCACCGTCACCTGGAACGCGCTCAGCGGCACCGCACAGACCGGCAAGGTCGTCGCCGTCGACCCGCAGGCCACCACCGCGAACAACGTGGTGACCTACGGCGTGACGCTGAGCCTGGACAAGGTGCCCACCGGCGCCAAGCCGGGCCAGACGGTCTCGGTCGCCGTCGTCACCGGCGAGGTCGCCGACGCCGTCTACGTCAACGCGGCCGCGGTGACCACCGTCGGCAACCGGCACACCGTCACCGTGCTGGCCGGCGGCGTCCAGGAGGTACGCGCCGTCGAGATCGGGCTGGAGGGCGACCAGGCCACCCAGATCACCTCCGGGCTGACCGCCGGGGAGCAGGTGGTGGTCACCACGGCGAGCAGCACCAGCGGCAGCGGCACCGGCGGCTTCCCCGGCGGCGGCCTGCCGGGCGGCGGCCTGACCGGTGGCGGCCCGCCCGGCGGCGGCTTCAACGGCAGCGGTGGCACGGGCCGGGGCACGCGGTGAGCCGGCCGGTCCTGGACGTCCGCGACCTCACCAAGGTATACGGCACGGGCGAGGCGACGGTGCACGCGCTGCGCGGCGTCTCGCTGACCGTTGCCCGCGGCGACTATGTGGCGATCATGGGCTCCTCGGGCTCCGGCAAGTCGACGCTGATGAACATCCTGGGCGCGCTCGACGCGCCCAGCGCGGGGACGTACCTGCTGGACGGCGTCGACGTGAGCCGGCTGGCGGACCGGCAGCTCGCGCTGGCCCGCAACCGCCTCATCGGCTTCATCTTCCAGGCGTTCAACCTCATCCCGCGTACCAGCGCGCTGGCCAACGTCGAGCTGCCGCTCGCGTACGCCGGTGTCAAGCCGCGGCAGCGCCGGGAGCGGGCGATGGCCGCGCTGGAGATCGTCGGGCTGGCCGACCGGGCCCGGCACGAGCCCAACCAGCTCTCCGGCGGCCAGCAGCAGCGCGTCGCCGTGGCCCGGGCGCTGGTCACCGACCCGGCGCTGGTGCTCGCCGACGAGCCGACCGGCAACCTGGACACCCGCTCGACCGCCGACGTGCTGGAGGTCTTCGACCAGCTCAGCGCCGCCGGCCGCACGATCGTGCTGATCACCCACGAGCCCGAGGTCGGCGACCGCACCAAGCGGCTGGTCCGGCTGGTCGACGGCCGGATCGTCACCGACGTACGCCAGTCACCGCTCGATCGCGTCCCGGTCGGCGCGCGTTCCGGGAGGTACAGCACCACATGAGTCTCTTCGAGGTTGTCCGGTTCGCGCTGCGCGGGCTGTCGGCCAACAAGCTGCGGTCCGCGCTGACCATGCTGGGCATCCTGATCGGCGTCGCGGCGGTGATCCTGCTGGTCGCGGTCGGCAACGGCTCGGCGCAGGCGATCAGCGAGCGGATCCAGGCGCTGGGCACCAACACGATCACCGTGATGAGCACCAGCCGCGGCGGATCGAGCAGCACCGCGCTGACACCCGGCATCGCGGACGCGCTGGCGGATCCGGAGCTCGCGCCCGACGTCGCCTCGGTCTCGCCGGTGGTCAGCGCCTCGGCGACGGTGACCTACGAGGGCACCGATCACGAGGTCGGTCAGTTCGTGGGCACGACGCCGGGCTGGTTCGCCGCCTCGAACACGCCGGTCGGCACCGGCGCCGGCTTCACCGCCGACGACCAGGCGCAGGGCCGGCGGGTGGTGGTGATCGGACGGACCGTCGCCGAGGAGCTGTTCCCCGGCGTCGACCCGATCGACCAGCAGGTCACCGTCGGCGGCGCGCTGTTCACGGTCGTCGGGGTGCTGGCGCCGAAGAGCTCCACCGGGTTCCAGGACGGCAACGACACCGCGGTCGCCCCGCTCTCCGCGGTGCGCCAGGTGCTCACCGGGTACGGCGCGCTGACCTCGATCCTGGTCGAGGCGAAGAGCCCGGACCGGGTCGACGCGGTCCAGTCGCAGGTGGCGACCATCCTCAACCAGCGGCTGGACGTGCAGGCGGGCGCGTCGAGCACGCCGTACCGGATCCAGAACGCGTCGCAGCTGCTCGCGACGCAGACCGAGACGGCGGACACGTTCACCACGCTGCTCGGCGCGGTCGCCGCGATCAGCCTGCTCGTCGGCGGGATCGGCATCACCAACATCATGCTGGTCACGGTCACCGAGCGGACCCGCGAGATCGGCATCCGGAAGGCGCTTGGCGCGCCCCGCCGGGTGATCCTGACCCAGTTCCTGATCGAGGCGACGGTGCTGAGCGTGCTCGGCGGCGCCCTGGGCGTCGCGGCGGCGCTGATCGGCAGCAGCTTCGAGATCGTCGGGGTGCGACCGGTGATCGTGCCCAGCTCCATCGGGCTCGCCCTGGGCGTGTCCATCGCGATCGGACTGTTCTTCGGCGGCCTGCCCGCCGGCCGGGCGGCCCGGCTGCGACCCATCGACGCGCTGCGCTACGAGTGAGGACTTCGATGACACATATGGACGACACCGCGGTGCTGGCGCCGGTCGGCGCCGAGCCGTCCGCAGTGGACCGCGACGACGACCTGGCCGCCGAGCTGGCCCGGGCCGCGCCGCGCCGCTGGTGGAACCGCGGCACCCTGGTGCTCGGCGCGACCGCCCTGCTGCTCGCCGGCTTCCTCGGCGGCCTACAGGTGCAGCGCCATTACGGCACCAGCGCCACGGCGGCGACCGGCCGCCCGAACGGCGGGACCGGCACGGGCGGTGCGCGGGCCGGCGGCTACGGCTTCCCCGGTGGCACCGGGGGCCTGCCGGGCGGTGCCGCGCCGACCGCCGCCGCGGCCGCGGGCCCGACCACCGGCAAGGTGAAGCTCGTCGACGGCACCACGATCTATGTGGAGACCGCCGACGGCACGGTGGTGACGGTCCGGACCGGCGGCGACACCGCGGTGCGGACCGCGAAGCCCGGCAAGATCAAGGATGTGAAGGCGGGCGACACGGTAAGCGTCCAGGGCGCGACCGCCGCGGACGGCACCGTCACGGCCACCGCGGTCACCAAAAACGCCGGCTGACCGCAATGGATGTGACGAAGAGCAAGAATTGACACATGCGCAGGCATTGATGGGTGGGTGCCGCGCTTCCTAGGCTGAGGTCGCTCGTTACGGCCTACCTGGGGAGACGGCCCTGGATACCCGCGTGCAGTCCGGCGCGACCGCCCTGTTCGGCAGGGCGTCACTCCTCGCGGCCGTCGAGGCCCGGCTGGCCGCCGGTGGCGGGGTCGCCCTGCGCGGCCCCGAGGGCATCGGCAAGACCGCGCTGCTGGACGCCGTCGCCGCCACCGCCGCCGCGCGGGGGGACCTGGTCGTGCGGCTGCGGCCCGCCGCGGCCGAGCGCCGCCTGCCGTACGCCGGCGTCGCCGATCTCGTCGCGCAGCTGCCGCCGGACGCCGTCGCCGCCCTGCCGCCCGCGCACCGCGCCGCCCTCGCCGTGCTGCGGCACGGCACCGCACCGCGCGCCGGTGCGCCCGCCCTGGCCCGCAGGCTGGTCCTGCCGGGCCTGCTCGCGCACTGCGCCCGCGGCCGCTGCGTGCTGCTTGTCGTCGACGACGTGCAGTGGCTCGACGCCGAGTCCGCCGAGCTGATCGGCTTCGCCATGCGGCGCCGGCCGGGCCCCCGGGTGCGTGTCGTCGCCGCGCAGCGCTTCCCCGACGAACAGCGGCGCTACCGGGCCGCCCGGCTCTGCCCCGCGCCCGTCGCGGACCTGCCGGTGCCGCCCCTGGACGCCGACGCCCTGACCGCCCTGCTCGAGGCGCGCGGGCTGCCATGCCGCACCGCGTCGCGGCTGCACGGCGCCAGCGGCGGCAACCCGTTCCTCGCGCTGGAGCTGGGCGCCGCGGTCGCGCCGGGTCCGGCCTGGCGCCCCGCGGCGCTGCCCGAGGCGGCCCGCGCCCTGCTCCGGCGGCGGATCGACGCCCTGCCGTCCGCGGTGGCCGGGACGCTGCTGGTCGCCGCGCTCGCCACGGAGCCGACCCGGACCGTTCTGGTCCGTGCCGGGCACGAGGACGCCGACCGCGACCTGCGGGCCGCCGCCGCGGCCGGGCTGGTCGAGGTCGACGGCGAGGCCGTGCGGTTCACGCCGCCGGCCCTGGCCGACGTGCTCGCCGAGGACGCCGGTGCCGCCCGCCGCGCCGGGGTGCACGACGCGCTGGCCAACGCGGCGCTCGACGAGACCGACGGCGTGCGGCACCGGGCGCTGCGCAGCGGCCGGCCCGACGCCGACGTGGCCCGGGACCTGGTCGCCGCCGCCGAGCGCGCGCTGGGCCGCGGCGACGGCCGCACGGCCGCCGAGCTCTACCTGCTCGCCGCCGACCGGTGCCCGCGGAGCCTGGCCGCCGAACGCACCGACTGGCTCGTCACCGCCGCCGGCACCGCCGCGACCGCCGGCGCGCCCGCGCTGGCCGGCCGGGCCGCCGAGGCGGTGCTCGCCACCACCGACGCGCCGCCCCGGCACCGGGTCACCGCCCGGCTGGTCCTGATCGACCTGGCCGGACAGGCGCTCGCCGACATGGGCGAGATGTTCGCCGCCGCGCTCAACGAGGCCGGCGACGACGACGCGCTCGTCGCGCCCGTGCGGCTGCGGCAGACCTGGGCCGCGATGCTCACCGGCGATCCGGGCACCGCCGCGACCTGCGCGGCCGAGTCCGCCGCGGCCGCGCTGCGCGCCCGGGACCCGGGCACCGCGGCGATGGCGCTGAGCGCGCTCGCCCAGGTGCAGCGGATCCGCGGCGAGTCGCGGTGGACGCGGACCCTCGCCCGGGCCCTCGAGCTGCCCGCGCCGCAGGCGCCCGGCTGGCTGCACATGGGCCCGCGCTATCTCGCGGCGCGGTTCGCCATGATGGACGACCGGCTCGACGAGGCGCGGGCCGAGCTGCTCACGCTGCTCGCCGTCGCCGAGCACGACCGGGCCGGCGAGGCCCTGGTCGAGGTGCTGCGCAGCCTCTCCGAGGTGGCCAACCGGGCGGGCCGCTGCCCGGACGCCCTCCGGTACGCCCACCGCGCCGTCGCCGCGGCGCAGCAGGCCGGGCTGAGCCCCGGGCCGACCTGGTACACGGCCGCGGTCGCCGAGCTGACCGGCGGCAGCCTCGACACCGCGGCGGGGTACGCCCGGCGCGGGGTGCGCGCCTCCGAGCAGGAGGGCGACAGCCTCTACCTGCGGCGCAACCTGCACGCCCTGGGCCAGGCCGAGCTGCGGTCCGGCGAGACCCGCGCCGGGGTGGCCGCCCTGCGCCGGCTGCGCGACCTACAGGGCGGCACCAACGATCCGATGATCGTGCGCTGGCACGGCGACCTCGCCGGCGGGCTGGCCGCCCTCGGCGAGCACGCGGAGGCCGCCGAGACCCTGGCCGAGGCCCGCGCTGCCGCCCAGCGCCTCGGCGTGGCGCAGGGCGTCAACGGCTACCTGGACCGGGCGACGGCCGTGGTGCTGTCGGAGAGCGGGCACGCCGACTCGGCGGTGCCGCTGTCGGCCGCGGCGGCGCGCTACTTCGCCGAGCTGCACCAGCCCATCGAGCAGGCGCACGCGCTGCTCGTGCAGGGCGGTGCCGAGCGGCGCCGGCGCCGGTACGCGGCCGCCCGGGCGGCCATCGGCGACGCGCTGGCGATCTTCACGGCCGCCGGTGCCAAGCCGTGGACCGAGCAGACCGAGCGGGCGCTGGCCCGCACGGAGGGCACCACGGCGCAGCCGGCCGACTTCGGGCTCACCTCGACCGAGGCGCGGATCGCCGGGCTGGTCCGCGACGGCGCCAGCAACCGGGAGATCGCCGGCCGGCTGTACCTGAGCGTCAAGACGGTCGAGGCGACGCTCACCCGGGTCTACCGCAAGCTCGGCGTACGCTCGCGCACCCAGCTCTCCTCCCGCCTGCCGGCGCCGGACCCCGCAGCGACAAGGGTTTTCCCTGATTCGGTGACGGTCATCGATGCATAGCGTCACAGCAAAGTCAGCCTGGTGCCTCCCGACCCCGGGACACCGAGCCCAGGTCTCGCCCTGACCGGGTCGAGAAAAGGAGTACTAGCGTGGGACGTAAGAAGCTCATCACAGCCTCGGTGGCCCTGGCCACCGGAGCGGCCCTGGCGTTCGCGGCACCGCCCGCCACGGCCGGCCCGCGGCAGGCCCCGAGCCCCGCACCCGCCCCCGCGGCCCTGGCCGCCTCCTCCGCCGACCAGCTCGTCGACAGCGCCGCCGCCGAGGGCGTGCTGCACCGCTCCGACGGCGACGCCCTCAAGCGCACCGGCGTCGTGCAGGGCACCCGTGGCCTGCAATACGTGACCTACGCGCGGTTCTTCGAGGGCCTGCCGGTCGTCGGCGGCGACGTGGTGGTCACGACGGACGCCGCCGGCGCCGTCAAGGGCACCGCGGTCGCGCAGACCGCGGAGATCGCCGTGGGCACCGAGGCGAAGATCTCGGCGGCGCAGGCGGCGGCGACGGCAACGGCGCGGCTGGCCAAGGTGGACAGCACGTCGGCGCCGGTCCTCAAGGTCTTCGCCTGGGGCACGCCCAAGCTCGCCTACGAGGTGGCCGTCGAGGGCCGCACGGCGCAGAACAAGCCGAGCAACCTGCACATCTTCGTCGACGCCTCCACCGGCGCCGTGCTCGACCAGGTCGACTACGTGCGCGAGGGCACCGGCAACGGCTACTACTACGGCAACGTCACCATCAACACGTCGGGCTCCGGCACCTCGTACTCCATGACCGACACGACCCGGCCGGGCCTCAAGTGCGGTGGTCAGAACGGCTCCGCCTACACCGGCACGGACGACGCCTGGGGCACCGGCTCCGGCACCAACCTGGAGACCGCCTGCGTCGACGCCCTCTGGGGCGCCCAGCGCGAGGTCGACATGTTCTCGGCGTGGTTCAACCGCAACGGCATCCTGGGCTCGGGTAGCAACCCGCCGATCCGGGTCGGGCTGGCCGACGTGAACGCGTACTGGAACGGCTCGTACGTCAACTTCGGGCACAACCAGGCGAACACCCGTCAGGCGACCCCGATCGACGTGGTCGGCCACGAGATGGGCCACGCGGTGTTCCAGACCACGCCCGGTGGTGCCGGCAGTGGTAACGAGAACGGCGGCATCAACGAGTCGACCGGTGACATCTTCGGCGCGCTGACCGAGGCGTACGCCAACAGCCCGCTCGACCCGCCGGACTACCAGGTCGGCGAGGAGGTCGACCTGGTCGGCGACGGCCCGATCCGCTACATGTACAACCCGTCCCTGGCCGGGGACCCGAACTGCTGGTCGACGTCGATCCCGTCGACCGAGGTCCACGCCGCGGCCGGTCCGCTGAACCACTGGTTCTACCTGACCGCCGAGGGCTCGGCGCCGTCCGGCGGCCCCGCGTCGCCGACGTGCAACTCGACAACGGTCACCGGTGTCGGCATCCGCAAGGCCGGCGAGATCTACTACAACGCCATGCAGTCCAAGACCTCGACCTGGAAGTACGCCAACATCCGCACCGCGACCCTGGCGTCGGCGAAGAACCTGTACGCGCCGAGCTGCACCGAGTTCAACGCGGTCAAGGCGGCCTGGGCCGCGATCAGCGTCCCGGCGCAGACCGGCGAGGCCACCTGCACCGGCACCCCGGGCAACGACTTCTCCGTCTCGGTGTCGCCGACGTCGGGCAGCGTCGCCGCCGGCTCGTCGGTCACCGCGACCGTCGGCACCGCCACCACCAGCGGCTCGGCGCAGACCGTCGCGCTGAGCGCCTCCGGCCTGCCGACCGGGGCCACCGCCTCGTTCAGCCCGGCCTCGGTGACCTCCGGCTCGTCGTCGACCCTGACGATCGCCACCACGACGTCGACCCCGTCGGGCACCTACTCGATCACCGTCACCGGCACCGGCTCGGCGACGCACACGGCCACCTACTCGCTGACCGTCACCGGCGGCCCCAGCGGTAGCTGCGCCGGCACCAACGGCACGGACGTGTCCATCCCGGACGCGGGCGCCGCCGTCACGAGCACGATCACGATCAGCGGCTGCGGGCGCAACGCGTCCTCGACGTCGACGGTCGCGGTGAACATCGTGCACACCTACCGCGGTGACCTGGTCGTCGACCTGGTCGCCCCGGACGGCACCGCGTACCGGCTGAAGAACAGCAGCAGCTCGGACAGCGCCGACAACGTCAACACGACCTACACGACGAACCTGTCGTCCGAGGCCGGCGACGGCGCCTGGAAGCTCCAGGTCCGCGACGTCTACAGCGTCGACACCGGCTACATCAACACCTGGACATTGACCCTCTGACGCCCTGACAGCACGGCTCAGGCCCGAGGCGAAACGCCGCGGGCCTGAGCTGTGTCCGGAGACACGGCCGCCGCACACGATCATGAAGTTCAGGACCAAGCTGCGCGGGATTCGCGTGAACCTGGCGGACCGTCGCACCGAGCGGGTCGCCCGGCGCCGGCTCAGCGCCGAGCTCGCGGCCTTCCAGACCCCGGCCGAGCGCGCCGAGCTCGACGTCATCCTGGCCCGGCACACCCGCGAGGAGACGCGGGAGATCCGCGAGATCCTCAGCCGGCAGGACTACGGGCGGCAGCGCGCGGGCAACCTCATCGGCAGCCGTCGCGGCTGACGGCCCCACGAACTCGAAACGGCCCCGGCAGCGTCGCCGGGGCCGTTTCGGATGTCACTGCTCCGGCTGTTGCGGTCTGTCCTCGCGGGCACGCAGGGCGCCGGCGTGTGCGATCGTGTCGGGATCCCGGCGTACCTTGATCAGGCTGGCCACGGTCGTGACGACGAGCACCACCAGGATCACCAGGAGCGAGACCGGGGTGCTGATCTCCGGAACCGAGGTGCTGATGTCGGAGTGCGCCCAGTGCAGCACCAGCTTGACGCCGATGAACGCCAGGATGATCGACAGCCCGGTCGAGAGGTAGACCAGCCGGTCCAGCAGGCCCTTCACGAGGAAGAAGAGGGCGCGCAGGCCGAGCAGCGCGAACGCGTTCGCGGTGAAGACGATGAACACCTCCTCCGTCACGCCGAACACCGCGGGGATCGAGTCGAGCGCGAAGAGCAGGTCGGCGCTGCCGATCGCGATGAGCGTGATGAACAGCGGCGTCGCGGTGCGCCGGCCGTCGATCTTCGTGAAGAACTTGCCGCCGACGAAGTCGTCGGTGACCGGGAAGATCCGCTTGCTGGCCCGCACCACGGCGTTGTCGGGATCGGGGTCCTCGTCGCGGTGCCGGAAGAGCTGCACCGCCGTGTAGATCAGGATCAGGCCGAAGATCAGGAACATGAACGAGAAGAGCGACAGCAGCGTCGCGCCCAGCGCGATGAAGATGACCCGGAGCACCAGCGCGATGATGATGCCGAAGGTCAGCACCTCCTGCTGGTACTTCTCCGGCACGGCGAACGTGCTCATGATGATCACGAAGACGAAGAGGTTGTCGACCGACAGGCTCTTCTCGACGATGTAGCCGGCGAAGTACTGGGTGCCGTAGTCCCAGCCCGCGACGGAGCCGAACACGACGCCGAACGCGATGGCGACGCCGATGTAGAAGACCGACCAGGCGGTGGCCTCACGGAAACCCACGGTGTGCGGTCGCAGCACTCCGAGGGTCAGGTCGAGGGCGAGCAGGGCGACGATGACCGCGATGGTCAGCGTCCAGCCGAGCGCGGTGACCTCCAGCATATGGGCGGGACCTCCGGGCGTCCGATACGGGAATCAGCGGGATGACCTCACAAGATTCCCTGCTCACGCTGGGAGAATCCTGAAAGACCCGGATTTCACACCCGGACGGTACGCGCTCAGGCGACCTGGAACGAGCGCTTGGACAGGCCCATCCAGAAGCCGTCGATCGGCTGCTCGGGGCTCTGCCCGGGATCGCCGGAGGCGCCGAGGGTGAGGAACATCGGCGCCATGTGCTCGATCGTCGGGTGTGCGTACGGCATGCCGGGCGCCCGGTCGCGGAAGTCGGCGAGCTCGTCGACCGCGCCACGGGCGAGGGTCTCGGCCGCCCAGGCGTCGAACTCGCGGGACCAGCCCGGCGCCTGCGCGTCGGCGCGGAAGTCGCGCAGGAACGGCAGCCCGTGCGTGGTGAAGCCGGAGCCGACGATGAGCACGCCCTCGTCGCGCAGCGGGGCCAGCCGGCGGCCGATCTCCAGCAGGCGGTCGGGTTCGAGGGTGGGCAGCGACATCTGGAGCACCGGGATGTCCGCGTCCGGATACATGACCGTCAGCGGCACGTAGGCGCCGTGGTCCAGGCCGCGCTCGGTCCGGGTGACGTGCTCGTGGTCGGGCATCAGCTTCTCGACGCGCGCGGCCAGCTCGGGCGCGCCGGGCGCCGGGTACCGCACCTCGTAGTAGTGGGGTGCGAAGCCGCCGAAGTCGTAGACCAGCGGCACGGTCTCGGTGGCGCCGAGCATCAGCGGCGCCGACTCCCAGTGCGCGGAGGCCATCAGGATCGCCTTCGGCCGGGGCAGGCCGGCGGCGAGCTCCTGGAGCTGGGCGACCCAGGCCGGGTCATCGACAAGCGGTGGTGCGCCGTGGCTGAGGAACAGGGCGGGCATGGTGCTCATGGCGGGCCTCCGGTTGACGCTTCAACTACTGGAGTCGACGGTACGCCGATTTAATTGAAACGTCAACTAAAGTCGCGCGGGACACCGTTGCACGGTCCGTCACGGCGGTGCCGCCGAGGCGGGCGTGCACGCGTTCGGTAAGGGCGGCGCTCGGCCCGCGTCCGAGGACCGGCCTACGTGACGGCTGTGTTAACTATGTCGATTCTGTTGACTGTTAAATGGCAGCTCAGCGGCTTTGTCCACGATGCATTCAAGGTCCGGCCACTCTGGACATTGCGCGGCGTGCGAGGCGCTGGCAAGCTACGCGGGGTTGCGCGGACGCCGCTCACCGTGACAGTCAGCGGCGGTTCCGCGACGCCGACGCGGCACCTGTCACCGCGGGTCATCACACGGGGGAAGGGAGACTTTCGAGTGGCGTCAAGCCAGCTGCCGCTCGCCGACGACCTTTACCTCGCCGCACACGACACGGCCCGCGGCCGGTGCCTGCTCAGCCCGGCGACCCTCGGCCTCGGCCTCGCCGCCGGCCTGCTCGCCGAGCTCGTACTGTGGCGCCGCCTCGAGGTGCAGGACGCCAAGCTGGTCGTGATCGACGAGCGGCCGACCGCGGAGCCGGCCACCTCCGCGGTCCTCGAGCAACTGCTGCGCGAGAGCCACCACCGGCTGGTCCGTGAGTGGATCTCGTTCCTGGCCACCGGCGTCTCCACCGAGCTCGTCGAGCGCCGGCTCGCCCGCGCCGGGCACGTGCGGCGCGAGGAGAAGCGCCGCCTGCTCGGCACCAAGGTGCGGTTCGTGCCCACCGACACCTCCGTCGCCGGCTGGCCCGGCACCCGCATCCGCATCGCCACCAGCCGGGGCGAGCTGCTCGACCGCCCCGACCTCGTGCTGACCGGGCTGGTCCTCGCCACCGGCCTCGACCAGCACATGCTCGTCACGCTCGAGGCGAATGAGCGTGAGTACCTGTTCGACCAGCTACGCCGGCGGTTGCCGGCCGAGCTGCAGCACCTCATCGGCCACGCAGAGGCCGCAGTCGGCGACGCCGTGATGGCCCGCCGCGCCTGACACCCCCTTGGAGACCCCCGTGTCCACCACCTCCACCAAACCCGCCGGACCGAGTCAACTGTCGACCGCCCTCGCCCGCGACCGGCTGGGCGTCGCGGCAGTCGTCTTCTTCGTCATGTCGGCGGCGGCGCCCCTGACCGTCGTCGCGGGCGTCGTGCCCACCGGCCTCGCCGTCACCGGGCTGACCGCCATCTCCATCGCCTTCCTCGCCGTCGCGATCGTGCTCGCCGTCTTCTCGGTCGGCTACGTCGCCATGGCCCGGCACATCGCCAACGCGGGTGCCTTCTACGCGTACGTCGCCCGCGGCATCGGGCGGCCGGCCGGCGTCGGCGCGGCGTGGGTCGCGCTGCTGGCGTACAACAGCTTCCAGGTCGCCTCGTACGGCGGCTTCGGCGCCATCGCGGCGCCGCTGTTCGCCGACTGGTTCGGCATCGAGCTCGAGTGGTGGATCATCGCGCTCGCGGCGTGGGCGCTCGTCGCCGTGCTCGGCGTCCTCGACGTCGCCGTCAACGGCAAGGTGCTCGCCACCCTGCTGGTCGCCGAGATCGTGCTCGTCGTCGTCTTCAGCATCGTCGACCTGACCACCGACGGCTTCGTGCCCTCGTCGGCGGCGCTCGACCCGAGCAGCCTGGTCGGTGCCGGCGCGGGCGCCCTGCTGGTCATGGCCGTCACCGGCTTCGTCGGCTTCGAACAGTCCGTGGTGTTCAGCGAGGAGTCCCGCGACCCGCGCCGCACCGTGCCGCGGGCCACCTACATCGCGGTCGCGCTGATCGCCGTGCTCTACGCGTTCTCGTCCTGGGCGATGATCTCCGCGACCGGCGGCGACGCGGTCGCCCGTGCGCAGGCCGAGGGCCCCGAGCTCTTCTTCAACCTGGCGTCCGAGCGCCTCGGCGCCACGGCCCTGCACCTGGGCCACGCCCTGTTCCTGACGTCCCTGGTCGCCGCGATGATCTCGTTCCACAACATCATCGCCCGGTACACGTTCTCCCTCGGCCGCGAGGGCGTCCTGCCGCGGGCCTTCGGCCGCACGGTACCCGGCACCGGCGCGCCGAAGAACGGCTCGCTCGCGCAGTCCGCGTTCGGCCTGATCGTCATCCTGGTGTACGCGATCGCCGGCTGGGACCCCCTGGTCCAGCTCTTCTTCTGGGGCGGCACGACCGGCGGCATCGGCGTGCTGCTGCTCATCACGGTCACCTCCGCCGCGGTCGTCGGCTACTTCGCCCGCCACCGCGAGGGCGAGGACTTCTGGCACCGCGTCGGCGCACCCGTGCTCGGCACGGTGCTGCTGCTGGTGATGACGTACCTGGCGCTGACGAACATCGCCATACTCTTCGGCGTCGAGTCGGGCTCCACGCCGACGTGGGCGGTGCCGCTCGCGTACGGGGTGCTGGCCGTGGCGGGCGTCGTCTGGGCGCTGATCCTGCGCGGCAGCAAGCCCGAGATCTACCAGGGCATCGGCATGGGCGCGCGCAGCGCCTCGACCGGCGTCTCCTTCCGCGAATCCGCCTCGGAGGCACAGCAGTGACGCCGCTCATCCGCCCCGCGACCGAGGCCGAGCTGCCGGCGGTCGGACAGCTGATCGCCCTGTCCTTCGACCACCTGGACCAGAACGCCTCCCTGGTGCCGGACCCGGCGGCCCGCCTGCGGGTGATGGGCGACTTCTTCACGATGCTGACCGTGCACGCACCCCTCTGCGGCAAGGTCGACGTGATCGACGACCCGGACGGCGGCCTCGCCGCGGCCGCGGTCTGGTTCGACCGCACCGCCGAGCAGCCGGAGCTCGTCGGCTACGAGGAGCGCCTGGCCGAGCTGGCGGGGGAGTGGCTGCCCAACTTCCAGGCACTCGACGAGATCTTCGAGAAGCACCACCCGGCCGACCCGCACTGGCACCTGGCCTTCCTGGCGGTACACCCGGCGCGGCAGAGCCACGGCCTCGGCAGCGCCCTGATGGACAGCACCCACGAGGACCTGGGCCGCACCCCGGCCTACCTGGAGGCGACGAACGACGCCAACATCCGGCTGTACCGCCGGCACGGCTACACGGAGCTGGAACCGTTCGACATCCGCCTACCGGACGGCACCCCGTTCTACCGCATGTGGCGAGCCTGAACCACCGGCCCACGGGCGCGGCGCCGTTCTCCGGCCGCGCCCGCGGGCCTCGGCGGCACCTCATCGCCCACGTGGACCCGATGACAACCGCCGATGTACGAGACGCCCGTCGAACCGGCGGCGGATGTACCAGGATCTTCCAGGTCTTGAGGGTGGCGCTCGCTCGCCGCGGACGCGGATCTTCGCGTGCGTCCGGGTGGCGGCCTTCTCCCGGCGTGACAGCTTCGGTCGGAAACGGCGCCGTTTGAACGGGGTGCGCACGCTGCCGCGGGCACCTTGGTAGCCCTTGGCGTCGATGATGGCGTGGGTCGAGCCGGGCAGTAGTAGGGCTTCTGGTCATCGACCTGGTCGATCGGGATCAGCGTGCCGTCCAGGATCACGTACGCCTTCACCCGGACCTTCCTCATCACGGTGGCCAGGTCGTCGGCGGCCGCCGTGAGCAGGGCGATCACCTCCTGGACGTAGCGCCGGGCAGTGCCGACACCGACCTCGAACCCGGCGGCGAGGCGGGTGCGGATCTTGGTCGACTGCTGCCTTGTCTGGAGCCTCGCCCACATCGAACTCCGGGGCCCACGTGCCGCCCTGACCTGAACGATCAGGTGGGAACAAGGCACATTGATCATCGCGACGGCTCTCCTGCCTCACCGCCACGGGGAATCACCTTCAGCGGCATGTATGGATATTTCTCAGATCGTGGACAAGTTGATCAATGGCTTGAACTGCTGTAACACCCGAATTACCTAGCTCAGAAGAAGAGTTTGTGTCTTTTGTAGCGCTGCGACGAGCTCTTCCACCTCTACTAGGGCGACTCCTACAGGAGTGCTTAGCACTGGCCAAAGATCAGGCATTGGGGGTGCCGATCGATGGATCATGAGGGCGCGCACTGGCGGTTACCGTCGCCCTCAACTTCTGCTCGATGATGCGCAGTATGTGAAAGGTTCATGAAACATGGGACAAAGGATCATGACGCTACCGTCACCGGGCGTCGTGGTACGTGCTGAGCGCAGACGGAAATCTGCCGCCAAGGCCGTGAAACGATTCCAGCCACATAGGGACACCGTCCAAGTCGGACGGTGGGAGAGCGGACGGTGAACCAAGAGCTCGAATACGAGAAGGAATTCACTGCATTCTTCTTGGCGAACCGGCATCGCCTAGTTCGCGTAGTGACCGGACTCAGCGGCGATCGCGACCTGGCGGAAGACATCACTCAAGAGGTAATGATCAATCTGCAGCGGTGCTGGGGGCGATACCAGCGTCCCGAGATTCTTATGATCCAGATGGCTAAGCAGGAGCTGAGCCGGCGGAAGAAGAAGCTCCTGCCCAACCAGATCGATCCACTCGATGATCGAATTGAGGAGGTGAACGCTCGGACGCAATACCCGGCCGCCGACGCCCAGCTCGGCAGCCTGGATCTCAGCGGCTCGATCATGAAAGCCGTTCGAGGGTTGCCCGATAGGCAGAAGGAAGTGATCGTCCTGACCGTCCTTTGCGATTTGGATCATCAAACCACCGCCGAGATTCTCGGCATCAGTGAGTCATCCGTGAGTACCCATAAGAAGAGAGGACTGTCACGCCTCGAAACGCTCCTTACAAGCCAGGCGGGAACGTCGGGCTCTGGAGCTGGACAATCCGTTGGAGGATCATAACGTGAATATTGAGCACCAACTAAAGATGGCTTTCGAAAAAGAAATGGGGGAGGAATCGCGAAACACGACCAAGAAGCAGTTTGAAGATTTCGAGAGTGAGCGAAAGAAGAGGTCTGAAGCGCCCGCTTGCAGATCTGGAGAAGCGAGTACCGCAACGTCCGCGAGGTACGGGATCGCAGCTTACTTCGTCGGGGTCCACTTGGCGGCGTGTGGACATCTGGAGGAAGCTGCTACGTGGTTGAAGGAAGCGGCCGAGAGGGATATCGGCGATTCTGCGTTTCGCTTGGCAAAGATATATGAAACGCAGGCGGTTACCGACTTCAACCGCCAGTTCGACTTCGATGATCCTCTCATTGCCGATACCGAGGAGAAGTTCAGCGAGGCATACTATTGGTACCATAAGGCTGCGTCTGCCGGCTACGCGAGGCAGAGCTTTCCCGGCGGCGAAGCGTTAGATGATCCCGTGCTGTCTCTCGATTGCTGTAGTGGCGTGCGGGCCGTATCGTCCGAAGAGGCGGCTGCACGGCTGCTTTTGGATTCGCGGCTGAACGCCGAGCGGATGATCCGTGACGCGCGGGAGGATGTCTGCACCACCATCAGAATGGCCAGAACGGAGATCAGGGATCTATCCTTGGAGCACCAACGCCTGACGGCTGAGGTGGTCGAACATCGGAAAACGCTGAATATATTCCGGACATTTTCTGGCCGGCCCTTGGTTGCCTTACCATATCTCTGGTTGATGATCGTAGCCAGTTGGTTCAGCCCGGTTACTCGATCTCATTTGGGAAGAGTGCGAGCCGTTTATTGGGACACCCTGTCCCGTGCTTCACTCATCCCACCACACTCGGGCCTCTTGAAGCCTTCCACCAGGGTTACCGTTCGAGCACACGCCTTCATGCGTCGTGTTGTCATGGCCATGTTCTCTTTCCTCTTCAGGATTGATCATGCCGGACCCTCGTGGGTGGATGCAACCGCATCAGGTTCGGGTCGTGTACGCAGAAAGTCGAGCACGGCAGCAGGGGAAGGCTGCCGATCGCGAAGAAGTCAACCCGATCTGGCGGATGAGCTTGTCGGCTCCCCGCATTATTGAGTTCCACTCTGTCGTTGAATGATCTACAGACGAGGTAACGATGAGGGCATCGCAGGATTCGATAACGCGAATTCTGAGGCGATTTGGTGAGCACGACCTGAGTATCGGAATTGTCTCGCCGGTTGCGCTTTACGACGTGTGGCTTTCCAGGGCCGGCTTGTCGATCGATTCCCTCGACCAGTCCAGCCTGGACCTGCTGGGAAGTCAACTTGTGCGCCTAGGCGAACTGGTTGGAGACCCCGCGACGGCAGTGCCGGGCGAGCTCTGGGAAAGCAGTGGTTTGGAATCACACCGAGAAGGCGCTGTTGCGATGTTGAATGAGCGTTTGAAAATTGCGCAAGAGCGTTACTCGATGTTGGTTACAGCTACAGATTCATCCTCGATTTCTACCGGTCCAGAGATGCCTCGTCACGCCGATGCCGGCTCGGAACTTCACAAAGGGCTGCTTCGCGTCGAGGCAGCGCTTCTCGAACTCCGAAATCGGGATCTCGCAGTGGAACCGCCATGTGCGAAGCATGAGAGGCACGACGCGGATCCTCTGCAAGGTGTAGAAATCATGGAACGCCGCTGGGCACTGTGGGGACGAGTGCTCTCACGAGAATATGTTGCGACGATCATCGGTGGATTTCTCCTGGTCGGCCTTGCCGTCGCGCTCGTCTCGGCGATGTTTCTCAACGAGCCTGTAACTGACATTATCTCTAACAGTTTCTTGATTATCCTGGGCTACTTCTTCGGCCACAATGCTATTTCACGTCCAGCTAGGACCGGAGCGCGATCAAGCACAAGTTAGTTGAATCCAGCTGCGAAGCTCGCTCGCAATCGAAGGTGAGGTACCTACTGGTCGAGTCAAACATATGTGCGACTACTCGGGTTTGTGTGGGTGATTTAGAACGTGGAGTAGCCGCCTCGAGGTGCGTAGTGAAGGGGGTTGCTTCTGGTGATACGGAGACGGCAACGGCCCGTTGGCGACGAGCGTGTCTTCGCCGGGGTGGCACGTACTGTTCTGTCGGTTGCTCTCACCGATGTACAGGTTGCAGGTAGCGGGCCAGGTTCGGTGTTATGAGGGTTACCAGGTTCGTCCTCGCTGGCGTTGTTGATCTGGCGGAGGCCGAGGATTTGGTCGGCGAGCGTCAGGCCTATCAGGTGTGTGATGGCTACGGCGACGTTGACTTCGGGGACGTCGAGTGCCTGAGCGAGGCGCGGGATGAGCACCGTTTCGAGGTGTGCTCGGGCAAGGGTGGCTCCGTCGGGGTCGCCGAAGCTGCTTCGGGCCATCGCTCGTAGGCGTGCCCCGGATTCGGGTTGGCGCCAGGTGGATACGAAATGGCGCACGAGCGCTTCCGGGAGCTGGTCTCGGGGAGTCTGAGTGAGTAGTCGGCTCAGGACTTCCCAGGGGTCGACCGGCAGGTCGAGAACCTCCCGGTAGAGCTGTTGCTTGCTGCCGAAGTAGTGGTGCAGAAGGGCGGGGTGCACGCCGGCCGCTGCGGCGATCGATCGCAGTGATGCTCGCGTGTAGCCGTGCTGGGCGAACTGGTCGCGGGCACGCACTGGCGTTCGAACTGGCGCCGGTCGTACTCGCCCCAGCTCGCCCAGGTGCGGAAGCGCCCGCGCAGCTCGTCCCGGACCTGGGCGCAGGCCGCCGCGAAGTCCGCCGCGCCGTCGACGTCGGCCTGGGTGAGCCCGGTCAGCTCGGTGCAGAACTCGCTGACCCGCGACCGGCGCGGCCGTACCAGAATTCGCCGCTTCTCGACCCGCCGCCAATCGGCGGTGTCGACCACACAGATCCCGATCTCGATGATCTCGCTCGACTCACCACGCGGCGGACCGTCGGCCCAACAGGTCGCCTCCACGTCGACGACGTTGAGGAACCGTTCGAAGGCTTCATGCACGGGTGAGAACTCTAATGGTCGCTTTTGGACCACGCATTCGATATTGGTTTACCGGGTGTGCGGAGGTCACGAGTCCTTGCAGCGCTCGAACTCGCGCACGTCATCCGAGTCGCGATCTCCCAGATAGATGGCAAGCGTTACGTTCTCCCCTGTTCCACCAAGGTCAAGGGTTGATCCCTCAGTGAACGGCGTCTGATCCAGCTTTTCGTAGTTCAGAAACAGACGGTGATCGCCGCCCTCGAAAGACCAGTTCCCCACCCCCGAGGTGGGCGGCACGCCGTTGAACTCGGTCTTCACTCGATAGCCATCGACATAGCGATCATCGCCAAGCAGATCGTCGCGATAGGCCGACCCGATGCCGGTAACCGTGAAGCTACTGTCCGAGAGGAAGGTGAAGCGCTCACCTTCCTCGCCACACCATGATCCAAGGAAATCCTGCTCGGCGAAGGGTATCTCGGGCTGCCGATCGCCGATCCCACAGCCCGAGATACCCATTACCACGCCGAGAAGGCCCGCGCCTACAGCACACCTGAGAATGTATTTCCTGTGAACTCTACTGATAGTCACGCGGGCCTTCTGACGAGTTAGAAGTCGATCACTTCGGTCCAGTATACATGCATAGTTATCGGTGAAGTCCTACCAGTCTTGGGGCCATTTCTCTTCGCGCTCTTCCTGTCCGCGAGAGGGTTACGGAGGAGCGATTTCTGGTCCATTACGTTCTGGACGTGGAATGAGACGACAGCCTTACCGCTCGTCCCGTCGACCGCCGTTACCTGATAGTCCATGTCGAAGGAGCCAATCATGCTCACCGACCTGGACTCGCCTGTGCCGAAGGCGCCACTGTACGCGTCGGCGGCCATGCGGGCTGCGGCCTCCTTGCCCTTTGGCAGGTCATAATCCCACTCCCGCCGGCACCGTCAGGGTTGTAGTTGCCGGTCGCGATCATCGCGGCCAGCTTGTTGCGCTTGGCGGCCACGTGACCGGTGCCGCGCACCCCCGCGTGATCTCGTCGATCTGATAGAAGGTCTCCGACCCCCGATCATGCTCGTTGAGCGCCCACTTGGCGCCGAGCAACCACCACGTCATGTGGTTGATCACCTTCGCCCGGTCATCGATTTCCGCGGTGCTCATCTTCAGCATCGGATTCCAGAGGAACGTGCGTCCGCCCGAGGACGTCTTCTTGGAGACCGGATACTTGCGGCTCGCCTTTTCCTTCTGCTGCTTGGCGGCGCGCTGCTGAGTACGCTGCGTGTATTCCAGTCCGGTTTCCTCCGGGAAGCGGAGCCCGGTGGGGTCCGTCAGCGTCGACGGATTGTTATTGCTGTAGGAGTAGCCGTTCAACTGCTGCGGATCGGAATGGTCGATGATGGGGTCGACGGAAATGAAGCGCCCCAGCGTGGGGTCGTATTCACGAGCTCCCAGGTGGGTCAATCCCGTCTCGTCGCTGCGGCCGTTGAGGAATGCATG
This sequence comes from Amorphoplanes digitatis, assembly GCF_014205335.1. Classification (NCBI taxonomy): domain Bacteria; kingdom Bacillati; phylum Actinomycetota; class Actinomycetes; order Micromonosporales; family Micromonosporaceae; genus Actinoplanes; species Actinoplanes digitatis. Next base: position 3,722,076 of record NZ_JACHNH010000001.1, read on the forward strand.
GTCACCGCGCCAACCAGAGGCGGCGGTGCGAAGCTCCCCGAAGGGCAGCGTCCGCCGGCGCTCCATCGCCAGCGTCGTCGACGACAGCTGGACCTCGCCGGTGTCGTGGTGGTCGTTCACCAGGAGCGAGAGCCCTGCCGCGGTGCGAACCGCGATCGGAATGTCGAGATGCGCGTAGTAGTGCGTGGCGGTGGCGGTGCCGGAGGCCGGAGACCTCAGTTCGATGCCGCCGGGCAGGTAGACGGTGAAGCCAGCGGAGTCCTTCGCCACGAGGCGATTGCCGTCCGCGTCGTACACGTAGGTGCTGGTCTTGCTGCCCGCCACCACGGAGGTGACATGCCCAGGGCCGCCTCGCTGGGGTCGGCCGCGCAGTCGGCCGCACCGGGCGTCCAGGCCTCGCTCAGCCTGCGCAGATAGTCGAAGCGGTAGCACTGCGTGTCGGCGGCCAGGCCGACGGTGCTGTCGGAGATCTGCCGCTCGATCCGCAACGACAAGAAGCGCCCCGCCTCGGTTGGCGGCCGCTCGGCAGAAGAGGTGAATGCGCATATCTGGGGGCCATATCGCTTTAGGCGCGGTGTCGATGGCGGCGCTCCTGACGGAAGAACTGCCAAGCCGATCGAGCTGACGCTCGGCGAGGGTCGACTGTTCGCCTTAGACCCAACTGGTCCGCCCGAGTGGCAGCCAGCGCAGGTGCCCTGGACCTACGCAGGTAGACCCTTGCGTTTGACTCTCACCTGCAAACGCAGGGCTACCGACCTTGGGTCATCCCATGCGCCGTCAGCCAGCCCACCTAGATGTGCCCGCGTTAGAGCAGAGTGCGGTAGATCAGCCGGCTACGCCAGCCAGGGTGGGTAGCAGGCAAAGGATGGTCACCGGCACCGGCGCGCCCCTAGCGGTCAGCCTCACGATCGAGGTGATCTTGCATGGCGTCCTCACCCAAGCGCAGCAACGGGCGCCCATGGCTAAGCCCTTACGACTTACGGTGCACCGTCGTCTCGTTTTAGCTGCGTGCGGAGATCCGCTCCGCGGGTCGCCGAGTGAACAGACCACAGCGGCGCACCTTTGAAGGGTTCTGGGGAGGGCGCGCCGACCCAGAAGGCCCGTGACCAAACTTTGCCGCGCATTCGCCGTGACGAGAGAGATCCAGCGGTCCTAGGTGAGACCCTGTGAGACCGACGAAAGAAGCCCCTCGCTGCTGTTATAGCAGGTGATGGGCTTCTTTGTGCCTGTGGTGGCGGGTAGAGGATGCGAACCTCTGTAGCTTTGACGACGGATTTACAGTCCGCACCCGCGGGCGGTCCGGGGCTGCCCGGGTTCAGGTGGTCGCCGCGCCGTCCGCCGGGTTCAGTGAAGCCGTCATGTGCGGGTTCCGCTGGGCGCGGGGCAGGCGCAGCATGAACCGGCTGCCGTGCGGGACGACGTCCTCGTACCAGACGTGGCCGTGGTTCGCCTCGGCGAGCAGTTTGGACAGGTAGAGCCCGAAGCCGGCGCCGGTCCTCGCCCCGGCGGACTCGGCCTGGGTGAAGCGGTCGAACAGGTGCCCGACGAAGTCCGGCGGTACGCCGTTGCCTTCGTCGCTGACGGCGAACAGGATGTCGTCGCCGGTGTCGTCGAGGGTTACCGAGATGTGGATGTCGCCGGGGCTGTACTTGACGGCGTTGGTGACGAAGTTGGTCAGGACTTCGTGGGTGTGCACGGGGTCGGCCCACGCGGTCGTGCCGGGTGGGCCGTAGTTGACGGTGACCCGCTTGCGGGCGCGTCTGGTCAGGTTGTCGGTGACTCGGGTCAGTACCTGCCGGACCGGCAGGGAAATAGGCTGGGTGTGGATGTGGCCCGGCTCGGCGCGGCAGAGCGCGAGCAGGTGCGCGGCCATGTCGAGCAGCTGGTTGACCCGCTTGCCCAGGGCTTGGACGGCGGTGCGGCGTTCGTCGTCGGTGGTGGTGTCCCACTCGTGGGTCAGTTCCTCGGAGTAGGCCGAGATCACGGCGAGGGGCTGGTTGATCTCGTGGGTGAGGGTGGCGATGATGTCGCTCTTCCAGGCGCCCGTGGCTTCCAGTTCGAGATTGGCGGCGGCGAGGTGTTCGGCCCGTCGGCTCAGTTCGTGGTGGGCTGCCGAGAGCTGGCGGTAGAGGCTCGCGGTTTCGGCGAGCAGTGCCAGCAGTACCACCGTGGAGGAGACCAGCAGGGCGACCCGTCCCGCATACCAGCCGAGCGTGTAGCGCTGCGGGGCGAACATGTAGAGGGTCGCGCAGGCCAGGGATGCGCTGATCGCCACCACGACCCACCGTTCCACCGGTGGCCGGTGGCGTAGGTCCCTGGTCACCGCCAGCAGGCTGACGGCCGTGGCCAGGAGCCCCACGCCCACCGCCCATAGGCCGGTCGCGGTCGGCGTTCCGTCGTGGTAGAGGCGGGGCAGCCGGTCCGCGGCACCGAAGATGACGCCTGTCACCGTGGCCACCAGCGTGAGTATCACGGCGGCCGCGATCGCGGTGGCGGCCCGCCGCCGGGTCCGGGCCTGCTCGGTCAGCCGGGCCGGTAGCGCGGCCACGACCCGCTGTTGCACCGCCACCAGCACCGGGAACCCGGCGAAAATGATCACCGCCAGCCACGGTGAGCAGACCTCTCCCCAGATCGAGCTGGGACCCCAGCGCTGCAGCCGGGTGACGACGACGGCGTACGGCAGCATCATCAGGGTGGAGTAGAGATAGGCCGAGGACAGGCCCAGCGTCGCCAGCCGGCCACCGGCCAGGAACTGCTGCACCAGCAGATGCATGGTCAGCAGATCTGCACCCGCCATGAGGACGTAGACCGCGAGTACCAGGTTCGGGTAAACAGCCGGGCGGTAGTCGGCGATCGGTACGACGAGCAGGGTAGCTGTGATCACCGCGACCACGCACACCCACAAACTCCGGCTTACCGGGGCCTCTGCAGGCCGTCCCACAACGCTACCCGGTTTCACGCCATAAACCCCCAAACCATCACAGAGCTAGAGGCTACTCGGGGTCGCCGCCGTACTTGCCGGAATGCGAGGACGGCCGGCCTGCTCAGGCGAACGTGCGCGCGGTGGACTCCAGCCGCTCGCGGTAGGCCGACCACCACGCCGCGTCGCCCTCGACCACGTTGTCGCCCGGCGAGCGCCAGCCGACCCGGCCGTCGATCAGTTCGCGCACGAGGTCGGCGTGCCCGGCGTGCCGGTTCAGCTCGGCGAGCATGTGCACGAGGATGTGGTGCAGGGTCACCGGTGTGTCGCCCCACCACCGGACCGAGCCGGGCGCGTCGACCGGGAGCGCCTCGATCGTCGCGTCCGCGTGTGCCCACGCCCGGTGCCAGAAGCCGATGATGTCGTCGCGGGACTCGTCGGCCGTCGCCCACATGTCCGCGTTCGGCTCAGCCGTCTCGGTCAGGGCCGGGACAGGCTCCGGGAAGGGCCGGTCGAACACCTCACCGAAATATCCGGCGGTCACCGATGCCACGTGTTTGACCAGCCCGAGCAGGTTCGTCCCGGTCGGCACGTGCGGCCGCCGCACGTCGTACTCCGACACGCCGTCGAGCTTGCCCAGCAGGGCGTCGCGCGCCTCACGCAGGTACCGGTGAAGGTTGGCCTTGGCATCCAGTTCAGTCATGCCACTGAGGATGCCATCACCCCGCCGAGAGGTTGATCTCGAAGCTGTAGCGGCTCGCCCGGTACAGGTGTGAGCCGTACTCCAGCGTCCGGCCGCCGGCGTCCCAGGCGGTCCGGGTCATGGTCAGCAGCGACGCCCCGCGCTTCTCCTGCAGGGTCCGCGCCTCCGCCGCGCTCGCCGACCGGGCCCCGATGACCTGCGTCGCGATGCGCGGCACGAAGCCCGCGCGGCGCAGCAGCTCGTAGAGGCCGTGCACGGCCAGGTCCTGCGGGTCGAGCCGGATCAGGTCGACCGGGATCGCGTTGTGCATCAGGGCGAGCGGCTCGCCGCCGGCGTAGCGCAGCCGCTCGATCCACGTCACCTCCGTGCCCGGGTCCAGCCCGAGCGCCGCCGCGGCGTCGGCCGGTGCCGGGATCACCCGCAGGTCGAGGACCTCGGTGCGCGGTTCGCGGCCCGAGCCGACCAGGTCGTCGTACAGGCTGGACAGTTCCACCGGGCGGCGGACCTTGGGGTGCACGACCTGCGTGCCGACGCCGCGCTTGCGCACCAGCATGCCGCGCTCCACCAGGTACTGGATGGCGCGGCGGGTCGTCGGCCGGGAGACGCCGAGGCGTTCGGCGAGGTCGACCTCGTTCTCGATGCGGGCGCCGACCCCGATCTCGCCTCGCTCGATGAGCTCCTGTAGGCGGCTCGCCACCTGGAAGTAGAGGGGCACGGGGCTGGTCCGGTCCACCTCGACCGGACGGTAGAGATCAGGTGACACTGCGACCCCCGGGATTTGAGTTTGTTAGGACAAACTATTGACGTAGAAGCACTCACGTTATTACATCGAAACGAACCGAGATACCGGCCACAAGGTCTTTTACCGCGCCGTAACCAGCACGGCATCCGCGGCGCCGCCGCGCGCCCGAAATCTCGAGTACCGCCCATCTGTCTACCGCTTGGGGGGCGCATGCCCGCAGACGAGGTACTGACCATGGGACGTATCGGCGTCGACCTGTATCCACAACAGATCGGCGTGTCGCTTCGCGAGGTCCGGACGTTCGCGAAGTTCCTCGGCGGCAGCCCCACCAACGTCGCCGTCGCCGCCGCCCGTTACGGACGCCGCAGCGCCGTCATCAGCCGCACCGGCGCCGACCCGTTCGGCGAGTTCCTCCACGACGCGCTGCGCGGCTTCCACGTGGACGACCGCTTCGTGACCTCCGTGACCGGCCTGCCCACGCCGGTGACGTTCTGCGAGATCTTTCCCCCGGACGACTTCCCGCTCTACTTCTACCGCTTCCCCAAGGCGCCGGACCTGGAGATCTCCGAGTCCGAACTGGACATGGACGCGATCCGCGCCGCGGACATCTTCTGGGTCACCGGCACCGGGCTGTGCCGCTCGCCCTCGCGGGAGGCGACCCTCGCCGCGCTGCGGGCCCGCGGCGGCGCCGGCATCACCGTCCTCGACCTCGACTACCGGCCGATGTTCTGGCAGTCGAGGGAGGAGGCCCGGCACTGGGTGCGGCAGGCACTGCCGCACGTGAGCGTCGCCGTCGGCAACCTCGACGAGTGCGAGACCGCGGTCGGCGTCCGCGATCCGCGCGGCGCGGTCCGGGCGCTGCACGACGCGGGCGTCGGCCTCGCCGTCGTCAAGCAGGGCCCGCTCGGCGTGCTCGCCTCGGGCGACCACGGCAAGGAGGAGGTGCAGGTGCCGCCCGTGCCGGTCGAGGTGGTCAACGGGCTGGGCGCGGGCGACGCCTTCGGCGGCGCGCTCTGCCATGGGCTGCTCGCCGGCTGGGATCTCGAGACGGTGATGCGCTTCTGCAACGCCGCCGGCGCCATCGTCGCCACCCGGCTGTCCTGCGCGGACGCCATGCCCACCGAGGCGGAGGTCCGCGACCTGATCGGCGGTGAGAGCGCCCGTGCTTGACGTCGGAGAGCTCGTCGCCGCCCGCGCCGACCGGCCCGGCGCGATCGCGGCCGCCGCGGCCAAGCGCCGCCGGCCGGTCTCGTGGCGCGGCGAGCACGGCCGGATGATGATCATCGCGGCCGATCACCCGGCCCGCGGCGCGCTGCGCGCCGGGCCTGACCCGCTCGCCATGGGCAACCGGGCCGACCTGCTGCGGCGCATCTGCACCGCCCTCGGGCGGCCCGGCGTCAACGGCGTGCTCGGCACCCCGGACATCCTCGAGGACCTGCTGCTGCTCGGCGCCCTCGACGACAAGGTCGTCATCGGGTCGATGAACCGTGGCGGCCTGGCCGGCACCAGCTTCGAGATGGACGACCGGTTCACCGCGTACGACGGGGGGAGTCTCGCCTCGGCCGGGTTCTCCGGCGGCAAGATGCTGCTGCGCATCGACCCGGACGACGCCGGAACCGTCGCCACGCTGGAGAGCTGCGGGCGGGCCGTCGGCGACCTCGCCGCGCACCGGCTGATGGCGATGGTCGAGCCGTTCATCTCGCACCGCTTCGACGGGCGGGTCCGCAACGAGCTCACCGCCGACGCCATGATCCGGGCCATGACCGTGGCCGCGGGGCTCGGCCCGACCTCGGCGTACACGTGGCTCAAGGTGCCCGTCGTCGACGAGATGGAGCGGGTCATGGCCGCCACGACGCTGCCCGCGCTGATCCTCGGCGGCGAGGTGTCCGACGACGCCGACGCCACGTACGTGCAGTGGGGCAAGGCCCTGGTCCTGCCGACCGTGCAGGGCCTGGTGATCGGGCGCAGCCTGCTGTACCCGCCGGGCGGGGACGTCGCGGCCGCGGTCGACCGGGCGGTGAGCCTGCTATGACGCACCTGCGCAGGGGAACCGCCGGGGAGAAACCGTTCGAGACGGTGGTGACGCCGGAGAGCGCCGGCTGGGGCTTCAGCGGGCTGCGGATCCTTGACCTGGCCATCGGCACCCGGGCCACGTTCCACACCGGGGACGCGGAGATGATCGTCCTGCCGCTGACCGGCGGCTGCGACGTCACCTGCGACGACGAGCGGGTCACCCTGACCGGGCGGCGCTCGGTCTTCTCCCGGGTCACCGACTTCGCCTACCTGCCGCGCGACTCGGCGGTCATCATCCGCACCCCCAACGGCGGCCGGTTCGCGCTGCCCGCCGCCCGCGCCGAGCGCCGGCTGCCGTTCCGCTACGGGCCGGCCGACGCGGTGCCGGTCGAGCTGCGCGGCGCCGGCCAGGCCAGCCGCCAGGTCAACAATTTCTGTACGCCGGAGTCGTTCGACGCCGACCGTTTGATCGCGGTCGAGGTGCTCACCCCCGGCGGGAACTGGTCGTCGTACCCGCCGCACAAGCACGACACGCCGGGCGCGGACGAGTGCGCGCTCGAGGAGATCTACTACTACGAGGTCGCCGGGTCACCGGTCGGCGCGCCGGGCGTCGGCTACCAGCGCGTGTACGGGCATCCGGGCCGGGAGATCGACGTCTGCGCCGAGGTGCGCAGCGGCGACGTCGTGCTGATCCCGTACGGATGGCACGGCCCGTCGATGGCCGCGCCCGGCTACGACCTCTACTACCTCAACGTCATGGCGGGTGCGGGGGAGCGCCGGTGGCTCTTCTCCGACGACCCGGAGCACGCCTGGGTCCGCGGCTCGTGGAACCACCAGGAGCCGGATCCCCGGCTGCCGCTCACCTCGACCAGGGAGAGGAGACGCCCGTGAGGCTCACCGTCGCGCAGGCCGTCGTCAGGTTCCTGTCCAACCAGTGGACCGAACGCGACGGCGTGGAGCAGCGCACGATCGCGGGCTGCTTCGGCATCTTCGGCCACGGCAACGTCGCGGGGATCGGCCAGGCCCTGTTGCAGGCGCAGCGGACCGGCCGGGACGGCCCGGGCCTGCCCTATCACCTGGCCCGCAACGAGCAGGCCATGGTGCACGCCGCGGTCGGGTACGCCCGGATGCGCGACCGGCTGTCCACGATGGCCTGCACCGCCTCGATCGGTCCCGGCTCCACCAACATGCTGACCGGCGCGGCCCTGGCCACCGTGAACCGGATTCCGGTACTGCTGCTGCCGAGCGACGTCTTCGCCACCCGGGTCGCGTCCCCGGTGTTGCAGGAGCTGGAGGATCCGCGCTCCTACGACGTGTCCGTCAACGACGCGTTCCGGCCGCTGTCGCGCTTCTTCGACCGGGTCTGGCGGCCCGAGCAGCTGCCGTCGGCGCTGCTGGCCGCGATGCGGGTGCTGACCGATCCGGTGGAGACCGGCGCGGTCACGCTCTGCCTGCCGCAGGACGTGCAGGCGGAGGCCTTCGACTTCCCGGACGCGCTGTTCGCCCGGCGGGTGTGGCACGTGGCCCGGCCGGTGCCGGAGCCGGTCGCGGTCGCGCGGGCCGCCGAGGTGATCCGGTCCGCCCGGCGGCCGCTGATCATCGCCGGCGGCGGGGTGATCTACTCGCGGGCCACGGCGGAGCTGGACGCCCTGGCCCGCGCCACCGGGATACCGGTCGCCGACACGCAGGCCGGCAAGGGCGCGCTGCGCTGGGATCACCCGAACTCGGTCGGCGGGGTCGGCTCGACCGGCACGCCGGTCGCCAACCGGCTGGCCCGGGAGGCGGACGTGGTCATCGGCGTCGGCACCCGCTACAGCGACTTCACCACCGCCTCGCGGACGGCCTTCGCGAACCCGGCGGTCCGCTTCGTCAACGTCAACATCGCCTCCTTCGACGCCGCCAAGCAGGCGGCCGTGCCGCTGGTGGCCGACGCCCGGGAGGCGCTGCCGGCACTTACCGCGGCGCTCGACGGCTACCGCGCGGACGTCGCCTTCGCCGGCGACGTCGCCGCCTGGCAGCGCACCGTCGACGAGGCGTACCACCTCGGGCACGGACCGCTGCCGGCGCAGAGCGAGGTGATCGGCGCGGTCAACGACGCCTGCGGCGAGCGCGACGTCGTGGTGCAGGCGGCCGGCAGCATGCCCGGCGACCTCCAGCTGCTCTGGCGTGCCCGCGACCCGAAGCAGTACCACGTCGAGTACGGCTACTCCTGCATGGGCTTCGAGATCGCCGGCGCGCTCGGCATCAAGCTCGCCGACCCGGACCGCGAGGTCTTCGCCCTGGTCGGCGACGGCTCGTACCTGATGATGGCGCAGGAGATCGTCACCGCCGTCGCCGAGGGCGTCAAGCTCGTCGTCGTCCTGGTGCAGAACCACGGCTTCGCCTCCATTGGCGCGCTGTCGGAGTCGCTCGGCTCGCAGCGCTTCGGCACCAGCTACCGCTACCGCGGCGACGGCGACGACTACGACGGCGCCCGGCTGCCGGTCGACCTGGCGGCCAACGCCGAGAGCCTCGGCGCCGCGGTCATCCGCTGCCGCACGATCGCCGACCTGACCGAGGGCCTCAAGCGGGCCCGGGAGGCCGAACGGCTCACGGTCGTGCACATCGAGACCGACCCGCTCTCCCCGGTGCCGTCGAGCGAGAGCTGGTGGGACGTGCCCGTCTCCGAGGTCTCCGAGCTCGACAGCACGCGCGCCGCGCGCACCGCGTACGACGCCGCCAAGCAGGGCCAGCGTTCGTACCTGTAGAAGGGACCCCCAGTTGACAACCATCGAGCACTGGATCGGCGGCAGCAGCACCGCCGGGGCGGCGACCCGCCGCGCCGCGGTGTACAACCCCGCGACCGGGCGGCCGCAGCACGAGGTGGTGCTGGCCGGGCCCGGCGACGTCGACGCGGCCGTCGCGGCGGCGAAGGCGGCGTTCCCGGCCTGGAGCCAGGCGTCGCTGAGCGCCCGCACGAAGATCCTGTTTAACTTCCGGGAGCTGGTAAACGCCGACATCGGGCGGCTCGCGGAGCTGATCTCCGACGAGCACGGCAAGGTGCTCAGCGACGCGGCCGGCGAGGTGCAGCGTGGCCTGGAGGTCGTCGAGTTCGCCTGCGGCATACCGCAGCTGCTCAAGGGCGACTACTCGGACCAGGCCTCGACCGGCGTGGACGTGTTCAGCTTCCGCGAGCCGCTCGGCGTCTGCGCCGGCATCACCCCGTTCAACTTCCCGGTGATGGTGCCGATGTGGATGTACCCGGTCGCGATCGCCTGCGGCAACACGTTCGTGCTCAAGCCCAGCGAGCGCGACCCGTCGGCGTCGAACCACATCGCCGAACTCTGGCGCCGTGCCGGCCTGCCCGACGGGGTCTTCAACGTGGTGCACGGCGACAAGGTCGCGGTCGACGCGCTGCTGGAGCACCCGGACGTCGCGGCGGTCTCGTTCGTCGGCTCCACGCCGATCGCCCGCTACCTGCACGGGAAGGCCTCGGCCGCGGGCAAGCGGGTGCAGGCCCTCGGCGGCGCGAAGAACCACGCGGTCATCCTGCCGGACGCCGACCTGGACTACGCCGCCAACCACCTGGCGGCGGCCGCCTTCGGCTCGGCCGGCGAGCGCTGCATGGCGATCTCCGCGGCCGTCGCGGTCGGCGCCGCCGGCGACCCGCTGACGGACATCCTGACCCGCAAGGCGGGCGAGGTCGTGGTCGGCTCGGGTCGCGACCCGAAGAGCGAGATGGGCCCGGTGGTCACGGCCGCGGCCCGCGACCGCATCGAGGGCCTCATCGGCACCGGCGAGCGGCAGGGCGCCAAGGTGCTCGTCGACGGCCGCGGCCTCAAGGTGCCCGGCTTCGACGACGGCTTCTTCGTCGGCCCGACCGTCATCGACCAGGTGCGTACCTCGATGGACGTGTACACCGAGGAGATCTTCGGGCCGGTGCTCTCGGTGGTACGCAGCGACAGCGTCGAGGCGGCGATCGACCTGATCAACGCCAACCCGTACGGCAACGGCACCGCCCTGTTCACCAACAGCGGCGAGGCGGCGCGGCGATTCCAGCGCGGAGTCCGCGTCGGCATGATCGGGATCAACGTCCCGGTCCCGGTCCCGATGGCCTACTACTCCTTCGGCGGCTGGAAGGACTCGCTCTTCGGCGAACGGCACATACACGGCCCCGAGGGCGTCTCGTTCTACACCCGCGGCAAGGTCGTCACCTCCCGCTGGCCGCACGTCGACGCGGCGCACGGCGCCAGCATGCATTTCCCGACCGCTTCCTGATCCAACGCAGCGTCCCCCAACCGGAGGCCCCAATGTCCAGGAGATCCGTTCGAACGGTAAGCATCGCGCTCGTCGCCTGTCTCGCGGTGGCCACCGCCTGTAGCAGCCAGGGCGGCGCGCAGGAGGAGGAGAAGAACTCCGGCGGGGGCGGGACCAACACCGCGGCCGGCCCCCGGCTGAAGATGGCGATGGTCACCCACGCGCCGGCCGGCGACACCTTCTTCGACATCATCCGCAAGGGCGCCGACGCCGCCGCCGCCAACGACAACGTCGAGTACACGTACTCCAACGACGGCGACCCGACCCGCCAGGCCACTCTGATCGAGAACGCGGTCAACTCCAAGCCGGACGCGCTGCTGGTCTCCGTGCCGGCGCCGACCGCGCTGCGGGCCTCGATCCAGAAGGCCGTCGCGGCCGGCATCCCGGTCATCGGCTTCAACGCCGGCCGGGAGGCCTACCAGGACTGGGGCGCGATCATGTACTTCGGCCAGGACGAGGGCATCGCGGGCAACGCGGCCGGCGTCCGGCTCAAGGAGGAGAGCGCCGGCAAGGTGCTGTGCGTGATCCAGGCGCAGGGCCAGTCGCAGCTCGAGGCGCGCTGCAACGGGGTGAAGGCCGGCTTCGGCGGCGAGGTCGAGAACATCAACGTCAACGGCACCGACCTGACCTCCGTGCGCTCGACGCTCGAGTCGAAGCTGCGCCAGGACCCGGCGATCACCCACGTCATCACCCTCGGCGCGCCGTTCGCCCTTACCGCGTTGCAGGCCAAGCAGGCCTCGAACAGCAAGGCCACCATCGTCACGTTCGACACCAACTCCGAGCTGGTCGGCAAGATCGAGTCCGGGGACATCGCCTGGGCGGTCGATCAGCAGCCGTACCTGCAGGGCTACATGTCCGTCGACGCCGCGGCGTTCTACATCCGCAACGGCAACGTGCTCGGCGGCGGAAAAGAGGTCCTCACCGGGCCGGCCTTCATCGACAAGAGCAACATCGCCGCCGTGAGCAAGTACGCCAAGGCGGGCACCCGCTAGCTCGCCGGCGGAGCCGCCGGTGCGACCCGGCGGCTCCGCCACCCCCCGAAGGAGATTGGGATGAGTCAGACCTTGGTGGCGCCGCCCCCGGCGCCCCAGACCGACGAACGGCTCGTGCGCAAGTCGATGCTCGGGCGGCTGATGGCCAGACCCGAGGTCGGGGCGCTGGCGGGCGCGATCGTCATCTACGTGCTGTTCTTCGTCGTCGCGCCGCCCTTCCGCGAGGCACCCTCGCTGGCGACCGTCCTCTACCAGAGCTCCCTGTACGGCATCCCCGCGGTCGGCGTGGCCCTGCTGATGATCGGCGGCGAGTTCGACCTGTCGGCCGGCGTCGCGGTCATCACGTCCTCGCTGGTGGCCTCCATGACGGCGTACCAGCTCAGCGTGAACGTCTGGGTCGGCGTGCTGGTCTCGCTGGTCGTGGCGCTCGGCATCGGGCTGCTCAACGGCTATCTGCTGGTGAAGACGCGACTGCCCAGCTTCCTGGTCACCCTCGCCACGTTCTTCATGCTCACCGGCCTCAACCTGGCCGTCACCAAGATCGTCTCCGGTGGCGTGGCCACCAAGGACATCTCCGACATCGACGGCTTCGACAGCGCGCACGCGTTCTTCGCCTCGGACGTCGTGATCGGCGGCATGAACCTGCGGATCACGCTCTTCTGGTGGGCCGTCTTCGTCGGCGTGGCGACCTGGGTGCTGCTGCGCAGCCGTACCGGAAACTGGATCTTCGCCGTCGGCGGCGCCGACGCCAGCGCGCGTGCGGTGGGCGTACCGGTGAGAAAGGTCAAGATCGGCCTGTTCATGACGGTGTCGTTCGTCTGCTGGTTCACCGGCATGCACATCCTCTTCTCGTTCAACACCGTGCAGTCCGGCCAGGGTCCCGGCAACGAGTTCCTCTACATCATCGCGGCGGTCGTCGGCGGCTGCCTGCTCACCGGCGGGTACGGCTCGGCCGTCGGCGCCGCGATCGGCGCCTTCATCTTCGGCATGACCGAGCAGGGCATCGTGCTGGCCGGCTGGGAGGCCGACTGGTTCAAGTTCTTCCTCGGCGCGATGCTCCTGGGCGCGACCCTGCTCAACGTGTACATCCGGCAACGGGCGGAGACCAGGCTATGACCACGGAAACGCAAGCCGACACCACCACGCCGCTCGTCAAACTCACCGGCGCGGGCAAGAACTACGGCCACATCAACGCGCTCGGCGGCATCGACCTCGAGGTCGGCGCGTCCGAGGTGACCTGCGTGCTCGGTGACAACGGCGCCGGCAAGTCCACCCTGATCAAGATCATCGCGGGCCTGCACCAGCACTCGTCCGGCACCTACGAGGTGGCCGGCCGCGAGGTCCACTTCAACTCGCCCCGCGAGGCGCTGGAGCTGGGCATCGCCACCGTCTACCAGGACCTCGCCGTGGTGCCGCTGATGCCGGTCTGGCGCAACTTCTTCCTCGGCAACGAGGTGCGCCGGCGCTTCGGCATGGACATCGCGTTCATGAAGCGGACCACCAAGAAGGAACTGCTCGACATGGGCATCGACCTGCGCGACGTCGACCAGCCCATCGGCACCCTCTCCGGCGGCGAACGCCAGTGCGTCGCCATCAGCCGGGCCGTCTACTTCGGCGCCAAGGTGCTGATCCTCGACGAGCCCACCGCCGCCCTCGGCGTCAAGCAGTCCGGTGTGGTTCTCAAGTACATCCTCCAGGCCCGCGAGCGGGGCCTCGGCGTCATCTTCATCACCCACAACCCGCACCACGCGTTCCCCGTCGGCGACCGGTTCCTGCTGCTCAAGCGCGGCCGGCCGCTCGGCTACTACCGCAAGAACGAGATCACCCGCGACGAGCTGACCGCGCTGATGGCCGGCGGCGCCGAGCTGGAGGAGCTCAGCCACGAGCTCAGCGCCCAGGACGGCGCGGTGTCGGCCGCCGCGGCCAAGATGCTGGAGGACGAAGTGCACGACCTCGGGATCACGGGGAAGACGCCGTGACGGAGTTGCGCCTCGGCAGCTGCCCCGACTCGTGGGGCGTCTGGTTCGCCGACGACCCGCGCCAGACGCCGTGGCAGCGGTTCCTCGACGAACTGTCCGGCGTCGGCTACCGGTGGCTGGAGCTCGGCCCGTACGGATATCTGCCGACCGACCCGGCGCGCCTGGCCGACGAGCTCGCGTCCCGGGAGCTGCGGGTCTCGGCCGGCACCATGCACGGCTACAGCGGGCTGCACCGCTCGGACGCGTACCCGGAGATCCTGGAACGCACCCGCGCGGTGGCCGAGCTGACCGCGGCCATGGGCGCCCGCGACCTGGTCTTCGTGCCGGTCCCGGGCTTCCGCGACGACACCACCGGCGACTACCTGGAGGCCGGCACCCTCGACGACGACGGGTGGAAGACCCTGGTGCGCTCCACCAACGACCTCGGCCGCGTGCTCGCGGAGGACTACGGGGTACGCCTCCAGTTCCACCACCACGCCGACAGCTACGTCGAGACCCGGCCGCAGGTCGACCGGCTGCTCGCCGACACCGACCCCGCGTACGTGTCGATCTGCCTGGACACCGGGCACCTCGCGTACGCGGGAGGCGACGCCGCGCAGCTGATCGCCGACCACCCGGACCGGATCGGCTACCTGCACATCAAGCAGATGGACCCGGCGATCGTGGCGAGAGCGCGGGCCGAGGACCTCGCGTTCGGGCAGGCGGTGGCGCTCGGCGCGAGCTGCGAGCCGCCGGCCGGAATCCCGGACATCCCCTCGGTCGTCCGCGCGCTACAGGAGAGAGGCACGGACACCTTCGTGATCGTCGAGCAGGACATGTACCCCGTCGCGTTCGACGTGCCGGCGCCGATCGCGGCCCGCACGTACGCCTATCTCCGCGACGCCGGGGTCGGAGGAACGCCATGACGCTGCGGGTGGGTGTGATCGGCACCGGCATGATCGGCCGCGACCACATCCGCCGGATGACCACGGTGCTGGCCGGGGTGGCGGTCACCGCCGTCACCGACGTCGACGTGGCGACGGCCAAGAAGGTCGCCGAGGGCCTGCCCGGCGCGGTCCTGCACGCCACCGGCGAGGACCTGATCGCCGACCCGGCCGTCGACGCGGTAGTCGTCTGCTCGTGGGGACCCACCCACGAGCAGTACGTCCTCGGCTCCATCGCGGCAGGCAAGCCGGTCTTCTGCGAGAAACCCCTGGCCACGACGCAGGACGCCTGCCGGCGCATCGTCGAGGCCGAGGTCGCGGCGGGCCGCCGGCTGGTGCAGGTCGGCTACATGCGCCGGTACGACGCGGCGTACCGGGCGCTCAAGGAGGTGGTCGACAGCGGCCAGATCGGCAATCCGCTGATGATGCACTGCGCGCACCGCAACGCCGACGTGCCGTCCTTCTACGAGAAGGAGAGCGCGATCACCGACACCGCGGTCCACGAGATCGACATGGTCCGCTGGATGTTCGGCGAGGAGATCACCGCGGCCCGGGTGCTGATCCCGCGCAAGAGCCGAAACGGCGGCCCGCTCCAGGACCCGCTCCTGCTGATCCTGGAGATGGCCGGCGGCGCGCTCGTCGACGTGGAGATCTCCGTCAACATCCGGTACGGCTACGACATCCGCGGCGAGGTCGTCGGCGAGGACGGCACGGCCGCCCTCGGCGACCTGAGCCCGGTGCTGGTCCGCAGCGCCGGGCAGGCGGCGACGCCGGTGCCGGTGGACTGGCGGGAACGGTTCCTGCGCGCGTACGACGTGGAGATCCAGGAGTGGGTCGACTCGATCGCGGGCGGGGGAGTGCCGCTGGGCCCGAGCGCCTGGGACGGCTACGCGGCGGCGGCGGTCTCCGACTCCGGGGTCGAGGCGCTGCGCACCGGCACCCGCGTACCGGTGACCCTAGCTCCTCGCCCCGCCCTGTACGACGCCGCGGTGGAGGTGCCCCGATGAGGATCGCGCTGGATCCGTACATGCTGCGCCGGGTGCCGCTGCTCTCCCTGCCGCGGGTCGTCGCCGACCTCGGCTACCACCACATCGAGCTGTCGCCAAGGGACGACTTCATGCCGTTCTTCCTGCACCCGCGCGCCTCCTCGGCGGACGTGGCCGCGTTCCGCCGGGAACTGGCCGCGGCGGAGGTCACGGTGGCCTCGGTGCTGCCCCTCTACAAGTGGTCCGGCCCCGACGAGGACGAACGCCGCGCCGCGGTCCGCTACTGGAAACGCGCCGTCGAGATCACCGTGGACCTCGGCGTAGACGTGATGAACTCCGAGTTCAACGGCCGCCCGGAGGCCCCGGCCGCGAGCGAGGCCCAGTTCTGGCGCTCACTGGAGGAGCTGCTGCCGATCTTCGAACGCGAGGGCGTCCGGCTGGTCCTGGAACCACACCCGGACGACTTCGTGGAGGACGGCATCGCCGCGGTGAACCTGGTGAAGGGGATCAACTCGCCGCTGGTGACGTTCCTGTACTGCGCGCCGCACACCTTCCACCAGGGCGGAGACCTGGCGGCGGTGATACGGCACGCGGGGCCGCTGCTGACGCACGTGCACATCGCGGACAGCTTCGACCACCGCGGCTCGTCCGGTCTGCGGTACATCGTGAACCCGCCGGGGTCGCCGGTCCGCGTGCATCAGCACCTGGACATCGGCCAGGGCGAGGTGGAGTGGGACCTGTTCTTCCGGACCCTGACCGAGACGGGATTCGACGGCATCGCGACCGTCTGCGTCTTCGCCTGGGAGGAGCGGGCGGAGGAGAGCTGCCGCTACAACCTGACCCAGGTCGACCAGTACCTGTCCAAGTACACGTAGATCAAGATAAAAATCAAGGTCAGGACCCTGTCGTGCCTGGTTGCATGGTGCTGACCGTCGCTCCCGCCGAGACCGGTCGCTTCGCTCCCTGCCAGCTGCGTGAGTGGTGGAGACGGCCGGCTTCGCCGGGCCGTAGAGAGTCGCACGGACCGACCGCGGCCGTCGCCGCGAATTCAGGGCTCCGATGTTCCGCGTCTGCGCCGCCCGGATGCAGGATGTACTCCTCGTCGTTTCCGAGGGCTGATTCTGGATCGCCGGCGGCGGGAATCGCCGTGGTCGCCGGCCGCGTAGTGGTTGGATATGGCCGGTGAGCGACCCATGGGATGAGGAGTTCGCCCCGTCGACCGCGGCCCTGAACACCCTGCGCTGGGCGCAGGGGATGGGTGCGGAGACGCTGGGCGAGGCGTACGACATGCTCGAACAGCTGGAACTCAGCAACGATGTTCCCGAGGTGCTCGGCCACGACGACACCGTCGAGGGCGTGCGGGAGGAACTCGAATTCGGCATCGAGGCCGCCGGGCCGGACACCTTGCTCACAACCTTGCTCTAGGTCGACACACCATCCATCCCGGACGGCGGCTCGACCCGGTCACAGCAATTCACCATGGCCCCGGGCCGTCGACCGCTGCCGGGAACTCCGGCCCGAGCCACGCGTAGGCGTGGGCTCAAGCTGGTCCCACCACACGCACAGGTCATCGAACGTCGCCGGGTCGCTTGTGGTCGGCACCACCACGGCCTTGTAGCCCGAGGGCAGGTCGGACGCGGTGAGAAGGGGGCCTCCAGCCGCTCCGAGACGTCGTCGCGCCGATGTCCGGTCCTCAAGATCGCGCCGGTCGTCGCTGCCGCTGCCGCCGCTGTTCCGGTCGTCGCTGCCGCTGCCGCCGCTGTTACTGGCGTCGCTGCTGCTGGCGCCGCCGCCGCTGCGCGCGGGGATGCGGCGAGGTCGACCCGCTGTGGCCGCCAGGCCTATCCCGGCGGACACGGCAATCGCGGCCGGAAGACCGATGCCCAATTCGACCGGCCTTTGGTTGAATATCTGCATTTGGTAACCGTAATCGGCGCCTGGCTGTGGGTCGTTGAATTCGACCATCTCCGGGAGCCCGCACCGATTCCCAACATTTCAACGATTGGTATTTGTGTGGCGTAGGTGCTAAGTGGAATGCCGAGTCCACTTGTTCATGTCTCGTGAAATGCCCGCGAAGTGCGCAGCGGCACTCATTCCGTGAGCGGCGAAACTTCTCGGGTCGCCGCCACCGGCAGATCCGCGATTCAGATATCGAATTCCTGAGCAGGTGATCGCGTTGGCAGCGGTGCCTGCCCGGTCCGAGTGGCGGGCCGTTCGCCAGCAGCAACGGTCCCGGGCCGGCCACGAACCGGATCGTGTCGCGGTTCAGGGGCAGCGCGATCTCGACCCCGCTCGGCGCGCTGCCCTGCTCGTCCCTGGTCCTGGGAAGTGTGGCCGGTACCGGTGCTCGGCCACGACGACACCGTCAAGGGCGTGCGGGAGGAACTCGAATGCGGTGTCGAGGCCGCCAGGCCGGACATCTTCTCACGACCCTGCTCCGGGTCGGACCGGCTCGATGGTCCGCGAGCATCCGTGGCGGTCACCAATGGATAGTCTCGGCCTGGCCTCGGGTCAGAGGTGTCCGAGCCGCTGATCGCTGCCGGGAACTGTCGTCCGGGCCACGTTGGCAAGGCTCAATGAGCAATCTCAACGTGGCCCCGGGGCCGGAGGGTCGCCGACCTCCGATAGGCACTGCTGCCCGGGGACACGTTGAAATTGGTTCAATCCAGTAGGCGTGAACCGCTCAGGGCGGTCCTGTCTAGTCGTTCGGCCGGAGCTTCTCCGCGGCCGCCGCGGCGATCGTCTCCACCTCGTCCCGGCCCGGTTCGTCCGACCCCAGGTACATGAGGACGAGGGACAGGTCCTGCCACGCGACCGCGATCATCTTGACCTGAACGGCGGGCGGTTCGCTCGTCTTGTAGACCACCTTGATGCCGGCCGAGGCATCGCCGAGGTCCGGCACCGTCAGCGGGGACTGCGTCACGCGAACCTTGTCATCGCCCTCGCCGGTAGTGATGACCGGGCAGCGCTCCGGCGCTTCGGCGAAGCCGTCGACGACGGCCTGGGCCTTGTCCTCGCCGATGACGGCGATGTGCTCGACCACGACCAGCGAGTCGTTCGTGAACATGACGATCGCGGAGTCGTCGTCCTTCTTGACGGCCGTCAACCGGCCCAGGGGCTGCGATGCATCCTCGGAGTCGCCCTCCCACATCGCGCACGCGTCGTCGAACGCAGTCGCATCGCTCGGGCTCGGTTCCATCAGGGCGGAGTAGCCCGAGGACAGGTCGGACACGGCGAGCAGCGAGTCCTTCAGCCGCTTCGGGATGTGGTCGCGCCGATGTCCGGCGTCCGAGGCCGCGCCGGTCGCCGCCGCCGCGGCGCGCGGGGATGCCGCGAGGTCGACCGTCGTGGCCGCCAGGCCTATCCCGGCGGACACGGCGATCGCGGCCGGAAGACCGATGGCCAACTTGACTGATCTCTTGGTGAATGTACGCATTTGGTCACCGTAAACGGTGTCCGGCTTGCGGGTCGTTGAATTGGATCAACTCCGGGGGGCGGCACCGATTCCGAACATTTCCACGATTCAGTGGGCGCGTGGCGTAGACGCTACGTAAAATACCGCCTCTTACCTGATCGGAACCCTGAAAACCGCCCACGTGAAGTGTGCGGCGGCCGACCCCGGCTGATCAGAGAATTCAATATCGAATTCCTACCCGGCCGTTCATCCACGTCGAACCGAAAGGGGTAATCGTCCGTCGCGAATGCGGCCGGTGCTTTGCCGGCGGTCAGGTGACCGGGACGTCGGTGATGCGCAGGCGGTCGGGAACGTCGATGGTGACGGTCCGGGTGCCGGCCGGCGGCGCCGGGAACCACAGCGACAGCACCTGTTCGCTGCCCGGTGGGATCGCCTGGTTGAGCAGGCGATCGCAGAGGCAGCGGTGCCTGCCCGGCTCGAGTTCGTAGTCGAGCCCGTAGGCGGCCGTGTCGCCGTGCAGCAGCCGCACCCCGGCCGCGCCGTACCGCGCGTACGGGTCGAACTCGTCGCGGACCGTGAAGACGCCTTGGCCGAGGAGGTCGAGGATCGTCGCCTTGCGGTCCCCGGTGTTGCGGGCCAAGAGATTCACCAGCAGAAACGGCCCCCGTACGGTCGCCGTGCCGGGCACGAACCGGATCGTGCCACGGTTCAGGGGCAGCGCGACCTCGACCCCGTCCGGCGCCCTGCCCTGCTCGCCCGCTGTCCGGGGCAAGACGGCCGGCCCCGCGGCTGCGGCCGGCGCCGCGCGCCGCTCGCGGAACGCGATGGTGACCCGGCGATTCAGCGCCCGGTTGGCAGCCGAGTCGTTAGGCACGACCGGCTCGCTCTCGCCCTTGGCCACAACGGTCATGCGCCGGTCACCGCCGTCCGCCAGCCGCACCCGCAGCGCGCCGGCGACGACCCGCGCCCGCCGCTGCGAGAGCGCCTGGTTGTGCGCGCCGGACCCGGTGCTGTCGGTGTGCCCGGTAACCGTCAACGGCCCAGGCCCGCCTGCGGTGACCTCGGCCGCCGCCGCGGCGATGGTTCTGGCGGCGCCGGCCGTGAGCTCCGCACTGTCAAGGCGGAACAACACGTCGTTATCCAGATCGATGTCGACCCGCCCCGCCGTCCGCCGAGCACGAAGCCCGACATCAAGCCGCTGCGTATATGCGTCAAGCGCCGCAGCATGCGCGGAGCGACATCGCTCAGATCGAGGGCCCCCTGCACCCGCCCGCCGGCACTCGGCCCGGCAGGCGGCACCGGCACGGTCCCGCCGACGACAGGCACGTCGGTGAACACGCCCGCATAGGGCAGCATCACGGAGAGCCGATCCACGTCCTCCGGCACCCCGCCGAACGCCGCCTGCATCGGCCACGTCTCACCCGGCTCGACCCGCAACCGCCCGGTGCAGACACACCCGCCGCCCGCCCGCCTCTTCGACACCAGATAGACCCGCCGCCCGCCCTCGTCCACGAGCCGCGGCGCATCGAACGTCGTGGACAACACCGCCGAGAAATGCCGACTGACCACGGCCCCACCGCCCGCAGCCGGATCAAGCGTGGTCTGAACCGTCAGAACGACCACGTCCCCCGACCGGATCAGCGGCCCGACGCTCATCCGAAGCCTGTCCCCGGCAGCATCGACGTCCCGCGTCTGCACAGACCCGCCACCCACCGGCCCGCCCGACGACAACCCACCCGCCACCGGCCCGCCCGTCGACATCCCACTCGCTGCCGGCCCGCCCGACGACGGCCCACCCGCTGCCGGCCCGTCGGCGCCTCCCGGAGTCGACGTTTCGCCCGTGCACCCACCGCCGGCGAACATCACCAGCCCCGCGGTGGCCACCGCAAGCATCCGCCGCACCTGACCCTCCCGCATCCATTGGCGACTCCCGGCAAGCTTAGGGTCCATCTCCGATCCGGCCGGATCCGTCCGGCCCCGCCTGGCCGCGGTCCGACTGCGCCTGGCCGCGGTCCGACTGTGCCTGGCCGCGGTCCGACTGTGCCTGGCCGCGGTCCGACTGCGCCTGGCCGCGGTCCGACTGCGCCTGGCCGCGGTCCGACTGCGCCTGGCCGCGGTCCGACTGCGCCTGGCCGCGGTCCGACTGCGCCTGGCCGCGGTCCGACTGCGCCTGGCCGCGGTCCGACTGCGCCTGGCCGCGGTCCGACTGCGCCTGGCCGCGGTCCGACTGCGCCTGGCCGCGGTCCGACTGCGCCTGGCCGCGGTCCGACTCCGCCCGACGGCCGTCCGACCCCGCCCGGCCGCCGCCCCGCCCGCGCGGGCCGCTGAACCAGGCATAGGCGTCCGCCAGCCCATCTTCATTCCCGGCGGCACTGTCGATGCCGGTCAGATCATCCGTTGCGATCCGGCGAGCGAAGTAGTCGGCCTGCACCGCCCACCGAAACCGGAGCATCACCGGCAGCCCTCGCTCCACCTCGCCTCCCGAAACCACGCCCTGATCGAGATAGGCCTCGATCAGCGATCCGGCGTGGCCCGGGCCGCCGACATACATGACCGCCGACGCCAGGTCGTAAAGCAGAGGACCGCACAAGGCGGTACTCCAGTCGATCAGCCCGCAGGCGCCGCGCGCACGATCCAGGCGGAACGCCTCCGGAGCCGGATCGGTGTGCAGCAGCCCCCACGACAGCGTTCGCGGATCGAGCTCGTCGTAGGCCGCAACGGCCCCGGCGACGGCACCCCGAATCCACGGGCGAATGCCCAGGTGCTCGCCCCGCGGATCGACCCAGTGAAACCGCTCCGCGTCGGGGACCGACACATCGAGCAGCGCCCGATGCACCCGCGCGAGGGTCACCCCGATCAGCCGCTGATCGCCCGGCCGCGCCCCCGACAAACCCTCACCCGGCACCCACCGCAACAACGCCACCGGAACCCCATCGACGTCACCAACCATGTCCCCGTGCCGGGTCACCACCGGAGCCCCCGCCGGAATCCCACTGTCCTCAAGCACCGAAGCGACCGCGAGGCCCCCAGCAAAGGAACGCCGCGACCCAGAAACGACCGCCTTGGCAACCCACCGCCGATCCCCCACCCCGACAAACCAAGTCGCCGAATTCATGCCGCCGTTATGTACCTCAACCGTCGCCCCCGTCAGCCCCCACAAGTCCCCGATGCACCTGCGAAGCCTCCTGTCGCCGATCACACGTGGGAGTCAAACAGCCGCGAGCCCACCCGGCCACCGACTTCACAACAGCACAGCCGTCAGCCAGCGCTACGCGCCGCCAATGCTGCCCGGCCCCGGCCGGTCCTCTGACCTCCCGCCAGCCCACCGACCGCAAGAACCTTTGCCGCCAGTGCAGCCCGACGCCTTGGCTCTGCCCGGCCCGGCCCGGTCCGGCCCGGCCCAGCTCGGTCCGGCCCGGCCCAGCTCGGTCCGGCCCGGCCCAGCTCGGTCCGGCCCGGCCCAGCTCGGTCCGGCCCGGCCCAGCTCGGTCCGGCTCGGTCCGGCTCGGCTCGGTCCGGCTCGGTCCGGCTCGGCCCGGCCCGGCTCGGTCCGGCCTGGCCTGGCCCCGGTTCGGCGTGGTCGGCCCGGCCCACCTTGGTTGGGCGCGGCGCGGCGCGGCCTAGCTCGGCTCGGTTCGGTTCGGTGTCGCCCGGCCCGGCGCGGCCCGGGCTGTCCCGGCCCGACTGACCCGGCTCGGCCTGGCATGGCCCGGCTCGGCTCGGTCCGACCTGGTTCGGCGCGGTTCGGCTCGGTCTGGTTCGGCTCGGCCTGGTCGGGCGTTGGTTCGGCCCGCTGCGGTCCCACTCGGTTCGGCCTGGCCCGGCTCGGCCTTTCCCGGCCCAGCCCAACCAGCCCAGCCCGACCGGATTGACCCGGTCCAGCTCGACTGGCTCGACTGGTCCAGCCCGGCCAGCCCGGCCAGCCCGGCCGGCTGGCCCAGGTTGGTGTGGGTTGGGGTTTGGGGGCGGTTGGGGTTGTTAGGGGAGGGCTGCTGCTAGTGGGCTCTGGCCATGGTTGGTCGGCTGTCGCCGTCGTGGTTGGTGGGTGTGGCGAGGGTGCGCGAGTTGGTTGTGGTGATGGTGGGGTCGATTGTGGTGGGACGGGAGGGAGTGGGCTGTGGGTGTGGTTAGACGCCTGCTTTGGCGCCGGCTGCCAGGAGGTTTTCGGCGGCTAGGCGTAGGCCCTCGACCTGGTCGAACTCCTGGTCCTCGTGTTCGATGTTTACTGCCATGTCGGGATCTACGGCGTGTAGGGCGCGTAGGAAGGGGACCCAGAAGTCGTCGATGCCGTGGCCGCGGCCGACTGCTACGAACTCCCAGGACGGGTTTGGCGGCCACTGGTTGAGGGTGTTTTCGCCGCCGAGATTCAGAGGGCTGGCGGTGGCTGGGGTGCGGGTGAAGCGGTCGTCGAGGACGCCGTAGAGCTTGACGTTGTCGGGGTTGATGCGGGTGTCCTTGGCGGCGGCGTGGAAGACCAGGTCGCCCAAGTAGTTCACGCAGGCGATCGGGTCCATGCCCTGCCAGAAGAGGTGGCTGGGGTCCAGTTCGGCGCCGACGTGGGTGGCGTTTGTCTGCTCGACGAGGCGTTGCAGGGTGGGCGGGTTGAAGACGAGGTTCTGAGGGTGCATCTCGATGCAGATTTTTACGTCGGCGGCGGCCGCTCGGGTGTTGATGTCCTTCCAGAACGGGACGGCGATCTTCTGCCACTGGTAGTCGAGGATGTCGAGGTACTGGCTGTCCCAGGGGTTGACGATCCAGTTCGCGACGGGGCTGCCGGGGTGTGCGGCCGGTAGGCCGGACATCGCGACGATCCGCTTCACGCCGAGGGCGGCGGCGACGTCGATGGCGCGGTGCAGGTCGGCGGCGTGTTTCGGGCCGACTCGGGGGTCCGGGTTGAGCGGGTTGCCGTTGACGTTGAGGCCGGTCAGGGTGATGCCGGCCTGGGTGAAGCGGCCGAGGTATTCCTCGCGGGCGCCGGGGCTGGCCAGGATGTCGTCGATCGGCAGGTGTGGCGCGGGCACGAAGCCGCCCGCGTTGATCTCGGCGCTGGTGAGGCCCAGCTCGCCGAGGATCTTGAGGGTCTCGTCCAGGGGGCGGTCGTGCAGGCACGCGGTGTAGGCGCCGAGCTTCATGTGGTCAGGCCTTTCCGGGATCAGAGGTGTGCGGGCTTGTCGGTGGCGGACACGATCGCGTCGAGCACGCGCAGGTTGTGCAGGCCGTGCGCCAGGTCGGGGCATGGCGGGAGCTGCTCGATCCCGGCGATCTGGTCGAGGAAGGCGCGGGCCTGGAACACGAAGAAGTCGTTCTGGCCGTGGCCGACCGTGGGGAAGTCCATGGGCAGGCCGCGTGAGACGTATGGGTGCCAGGGGCCGATGTAGACCTGCCGGGCGCCGTTGACGGCCTGACCGGGGGTGCCGTCGATGATGCTGAACTCGGCCGGGCGGGTCAGGTCGAACGACGCGGTGCCGTTTTCGCAGAACAGGTCGATGCGCAGCGAGTTGGCGTGGCCGAACGCGACCCGGGACAGAGAGAACGTGCCGAGCGTGCCGCCGCCGTACGTCGTGGTGAAGGTGCAGAGGTCCTCGTTGGTCACCGGGACCAGCTCGTCGCTGAGCTCGACGCCGCCGGCGTGCCCGACGGCCACCCCGAGCGGTTTCGGGCGGGAGGTGATCAGCGTGCTGAGCGAGGTGCCCTGCACGCCGGTGGTCGGGCCGCAGAAGAACTCGGCGAGGTCGACCATGTGGCTGCCGATGTCGGCGAGCACCCCGGAGCCGGGGCCGCCGGTGTAGCGCCAGCTCATCGGGCGCCGCGGATCGAATCCGTAGTCGGTCCAGTAGTTGCCGACGATGTGCCGCACCCGGCCGAGCCCGCCGCCGAGCACCTGCTCGCGCAGGGC
The DNA here is from genome assembly GCF_014205335.1 of Amorphoplanes digitatis. NCBI lineage: Bacteria > Bacillati > Actinomycetota > Actinomycetes > Micromonosporales > Micromonosporaceae > Actinoplanes > Actinoplanes digitatis. The sequence goes on from NZ_JACHNH010000001.1 coordinate 3,746,941, forward strand.
GTTGAGGGCGGGGGAGCGGCGGAAGGTGAAGCCGACCGCGGCGATGCGGTCGGTGGCCGCGGCGGCGTCGACCATGGCCTGCGCGTCGCCGACGCTGGGGGCGAGCGGCTTCTCGCAGAGGACGTGCTTGCCGGCCGCGAGGGCCGCCTCGACGATCTCGCGGTGCAGGTCGTTGGCGACGGCGACGCTGACGGCGTCGATGTCGGGCGCGTCGATGACGGCGCGCCAGTCGGTCTCGGCGCGGGAATAGCCGTAGCGCCGGGCGGCGTCGGCCGCGAAGGGCTCGTGCAGGTCGGCGATGGCGACCAGGCGCGGGGCGGGGCCGGCGTCGAAGACGGTGGCGGCGTTGCGGTAGGCGTTGGCGTGGGCGCGGCCGACCATGCCGGCGCCGATGACGGCTACGCCGAGGGGCGAATGTGCCATGTCGGGGAACCTCCGGACGCGTTTTAAAGCGCTTTAACTTCGAGTACTATCCGAGTCGATCTCGTTGGATGTCAAGGGGGTTCCATAGTGGATCAAAGGCCCAGGCTCGACGACGTCGCCGCCCGCGTCGGCGTCTCCACCGCGTCGGTCTCGCTGGTGCTGCGCGGCGCGCCCGGACCGAGCGCGGAGACCCGCCGCCGCGTGCTCGAGGCGGCCGCCGAGCTGGGCTATCGTGCCGACCGCACGGCGAGCCTGCTGGCCCGCCGGCGCCGCCATCTGCTCGGCGTCATGCTCGACATCCGCAGCGCCTTCCACGCCGAGCTGGTGGAGGAGATCCAGGCCGAGGCCGACGCGATCGGCTACGAGGTGGTGCTCTCCACGCTCACCCGGCATCGCGATGAGAACCGGGCGGTCGAGACGCTGCTCGACTTCCGCTGCGAGGCGCTGCTCCTGCTCGGCCCCGACGCGGCGGATCGCCGGCTGGCCGAGCTCGCCGCGCAGGTCCCGGTGGTGTCGATCGGCCGCCGCGTCGCGGTCGGCGACGTCGACGTGGTCCGGTCGGCGGATCATGTCGGGGTGTCGGAGGCACTGGGACACCTGATCGGTCTCGGTCACCGGCGCATCGCGTTCGTCGACGGTGGCCGCGGCGTGGTCGCCGCCGCGCGGCGGCGCGGCTACCGCGACGGCATGCGCCGCGCGGGGCTCGCCGATGAGATCAGGATCGTGCCCGGCGACCACACCGAGGAGGGCGGGATCCGGGCGGGCCGGCTGCTGACCGCCGGCCACGACCGGCCGTCGGCCGTCGTGGCCTCCAACGACCGCTGCGCGGTCGGCCTCATGGACGCGTTCCTCCGCGCCGGCCTGGAGGTTCCCGGCGAGATCTCGGTCATCGGGTACGACGACAGCACGCTCGCACGCCTCGCGCACATCGACCTGACGACGGTCAACCAGGACCCGGCGGCCCAGGCCCGGCACGCGGTGCTCGCCGCGGTGCAGCGGCTGGACGAGGGCCGTGGGCAGCGCATGGAGGTGGTGCTCAACCCGCGCCTCGTCGTGCGCGGGAGCACGGCGGGCGCGTGAAGGCTCAATTCGGTAACGGCGGGTGAAGTCGGACAGTTCGGCGCGAGGACCGTCATTAGCGTGGTGCGGATGCGCTGGAGGTGGACCTGTCTGACCGTGCTCGCCGCGTCCGTGGTGGCGGCGAGCGTGCCCCTGCCGTCCGCCGCGGTCTGGCGGCGGGTCGTCGCGCGCCCGGCGGTCGTCGAGATTCCGCCGGCCGCGCCGGCGCCGCCGGGGCTGCCGGTGATCGACTACCTGACGGGGCCGCGCGGCCTGCCGGCGGACGCGGGCCCGGGGTCCATGGCGGGCCCGGGGTCCATGGCGGGCCCGGGGTCCATGGCGGGCCCGGGGTCCATGGCGGGCCCGGGGTCCATGGCGGGCCCGGGGTCCACGGCGGGCGTGCAGCCCGCCGGGAACCTCGTCGTCTACGACGCACCGGGCGGCCGGCCGCGGGCCGTGCTCCCGCCGGTGATCAGCGGGCTGCCGGTGGTCCTGCCGGTGGTCTCGCGGCGCTCCGGCTGGGTGGCGGTGCTGATGCCGACGGCGAACCGGCGGATGGGCTGGCTGCCGCCGCACGGGTGGTTCGCCCGGACGCTGCGCGACCACCTGGTGGTGCGGCGCCGCGCGCACGAGCTGACCTGGTTCCGCGACGGCGTACGGCAGGAGAGCTGGACCGTCGCCACCGGCTCGGCCGCGACGCCGACCCCGCTGGGGCGCACGTTCGTGCTGGGCCGGACGGGCACCCGCGGCGGCGCCTACGCCGGGCTGGACGCCCTGGTGCTTGGCTCGGTGCCCGAGGACCGGGACACGGTCGCGTGGTCGCTGCGCGGCGCGCACACCGGGGTGCACGGCTGGTACAGCGACGGCGCGTTCGGCCGCAGCGTCTCCAACGGGTGCGTCCGGATGCCGCCGGCGGGGCAGCGCAAGCTGCTGCGCCACATCGCACCGGGCACCCCGGTCACCGTCGTCGACTGAGCCCGTCCGCGCTCGTCCGCGCGTACCGAAAGTGGCGGGAACTTTTGCGCAGAGGTCAGCGACCAATGACCGTGCCCGGCGCTCCGGCCGGGTTTGATCTGGAAGGTTTTCGATGTCCCTGATGAAGCGTTCGGCCGTGGTGGCCGGGATGGTCGCCGCGTTCACCCTCGCCCTCGCGGTGCCCGCGTCCGCGCATGTCACGGTGAACCCGAACACGGCCGTCCAGGGCGGCTACACCAAGGTGACGTTCCGGGTGCCGAACGAGAGCGACGACACCAACACCGTCAAGCTCGAGGTCAACCTGCCCGCCGAGGCCCCGTTCGCGTCGGTGTCGCTCAAGCCGGTGGCCGGATGGACCATGGTGGCCGAGAAGACGAAGCTGGCCACGCCCATCGAGGCGCACGGCACCCAGCTCACCGAGGCCGTCTCGAAGATCACCTGGACCGCGACCGGCGACGCCGCGATCAAGCCCGGGCAGTTCCAGGAGTTCGACGTCTCGCTCGGGCCGCTGCCGGAGGTGCCGCAGGTGGTCTTCAAGACGCTACAGACCTACTCCGACGGCACCGTGGTGCGCTGGATCGACGAGCCGACCACCGACGGCACCGAGCCGGAGAAGCCCGCGCCGGTCCTGAAGCTCACCGCCGGCGGCACCGACTCGCACGCCGCGGCCAGCGGGCCGGCCGCGACCGCCGCCGCCCCCGCGGAGACCGAGAGCGACGGCAACGGGACCTGGGCCGGCGTCGCCGGCATCGCGCTCGGCCTGGCCGCCCTGGTGATCGGCCTGCTCGCCTACCGCCGCGCCGGGTCGGGCGCCGAGAAGGCGTAACCGCCCTCGCGGCGGCCGCGGCGAAGGCATTGCCGCCCCTCGCGGCGGCCGCGGCGAAGGTTTAGCCGCCCTTCGCGGCGGCCGCGGCGAAGGTTTAGCCGCCTTTCGCGGCGGGCGCGGCGAAGGTTTAGCCGCCCTCGCCGCGGACGCGGCGAAAGGCGTAGCCGTCCTACGGCTGCGTGATGCGGTCGCGCAGCCAGGATTCGACGTCGCCGAGCGCCGTGCGGGCGATCGCGGTCGGGTGACCGGTGAAGCCGTGCGGCGACTCGGGGTAGACCCGGACGTCGACGTCGTTGCCGGCCGCCGACAACCGGCCCGCCATGGCCAGGTTGTCCTCCAGCAGCACGTCCGTTGCCCCGACGATCAGCAGCGTCGGGGGAAGCCCGCGCAGGTCGCCGAAGATCGGGGAGATGTCGGGAACGGTGCGGTCCCGCGCATGGCCGGCGTACGCCTGGATGAAGTACTCGTCCGCGATACGCCGGCCGGCCGGGGTCCGCGCGCTCAGGTCGTAGGTGCCGAACTGGAGCGCCGCGCCGGCGAACCGGCCGGCGGCCCCGCCGTCCCTGAGCCGGAGCAGGGTCACCAGGGCGAGGGTGGCTCCCGCGGAGCTGCCGCCGATCGCGAGCCGGGTGGTGCCGAAGCGGGCGCCGGCCTCCTCGACGAGCCAGCGCGCCGCCGCCTCGCAGTCGTCGGGCGCGGCCGGCCAGGGGTGCTCGGGCGCCAGTCGGTAGTCGACGCTGACGACGGCGATGCGCAGGGCCTCCGCGAGCCGGCGGTTGCGTTCGTCCCCCCGCGCCGCGGAGTCCATGTAGAAGCCGCCGCCATGGATGTCCAGGTAGACGCCGCGCGGCGGGCCGCCGACCGGGGTCAGGATCCGGATCGGGACGCGCCCCCGCCCGCCCTCGATCGTCTCCTCGGCGGCGGGCGAGGCGGCGGGCGAGGCGGCGGGCGAGGCGGCGGGCGAGGCGGCGGGCGAGGCGGCGGCGGGCGAGTCGGCGGGCGAGGCGGCGGTGGGCGAGGCGGTGGCGGGCGAGGCGGCGGCGGGCGAAGCGGTGGTGGACGGATCGGCGGCGCGGGGAGCGGACCGCTTGGCCCGTGCCTCCATCAGCTCCGCCCTGTTGCCGGGGCCGCGGCCCGCGACCCTCGTACGGTAGAAGTCGCGGGCCTCGTCGACCTGCTCCGCGGGCACGTCGGCGAACAGCGCGTCAAGCGATAACCGCAAGTCAGGCCCCGGTGTACGCCGCGTAGCACCGGTCCGCGCGCTCGCGGGCGACCACCGGGTCGGTGCCGTCCGCGATGGCCACCTCGGCCCACGCGTCGCTGCTCAGCCGCGAGAACCGCTTGCCCTCGTCGGAGAGCATCCAGGCCATCCCGTCCTTCGGGTCCAGCGCCGTTGCCGGGTCCGTCAGGTGCATGTTGAGGCCGTGCAGGCCCATGTCCCAGCCGATGCCGGTCGCGCTCGGGCCGAACTGGTCCCACAGCTCCTGCGCCACGTGCCCGACGTGCTCGAGCTCGAAGCGGGTGCGGCCGTCGCCCTCCGGGGTCAGGCGCACCTCGATCCAGCTGACCTCGCCGCCGTACTCCCAGGTCGCGGAGTAGCTGTTGGGCGCGTCGCAGCGCGAGATGGTGCCGCCCGCGTTGCCCTCGAGCTGGTACTTGCCGCCCTCGCGCAGCTCGCCGGAGATCGGCATGAACCAGCGGGGGATCCGCTCGGCGCTGGTGACCGCGTCCCACAGGTCGTCGATGCCGGTGTCGTAGACCTGGCTGATCGTCGAGATCCGGGCCTCGCCGGCCTCGAGCTGCCGGGTGCCGACCGTGCGGCGTACCGAATGGATCTGCTGTTGCACGTCAGGCATCGTCTTCTCCTTGATCGGGTGAGTCGGCGCCGAGGCGGCGCCGGCGTTTACCGCGGGCCACCTCGGTGGCCAGGGCGGCGAGGTGCGGTGTCCAGTAGCGCCGGAACCGCCCCAGCCACTCGTCGGCCTCGCGCAGCGCGCTGTCGTCGACCGCGTAGATCCGCCGGGCGCCGTCCGGGCGGACGGTGGCGAAGCCGTTCTCCCGCAGCACCCGCAGGTGCTGGGAGACGGCCGGCTGGGAGATGCCGAACTCGGCCCGGATCACCTCGGTCACGGCGCCGGAGGGCTGCTCGCCGTCGGCGAGCAGCTCCAGGATCCGCCGGCGCACCGGGTCGCCGAGCACGTCGAACGCATGCACGGCAGTAGGCTATCAGTGTGTCCTTATATAAGTAAAGCCTTAAGGACTCAGGAGGCGTACCGCTTGGCGGCGCGCTCCCTGGCCTTGGCGGCCTCGATCTCGCGGTCCTTCGGCGGCGCGGTGGTCACCAGCGCCTCGAGCAGCGTGGCGGTGGCCGCGGCGACCGCGTCTACCGCCAGGTCGAAGGCCTCCTGGTTGCGCAGCGACGGCTGGGTCGTCCCGGCCACCTTGCGCACGTACTGCAGGGCGGCGGCCCGCACCTCGTCCGGCGTGGCCGGCGGCTCGAAGTTGTGCAGCTGGCGAATGTTTCGGCACATGCCATCGAGCCTAACCGCGCTGGCCTGGGCGCTCCGGCGGGCTCCGGATAGGTTTTCGGGGTGACCGTTGATCAAGTGGAGTCCCCGGCCGCCGCGCCGCCGAGCCCGCGCCGCCGCCCCCGCTGGCTGGTTCCGCTGCTCGTCGTCGTGCTGCTCGCCCAGATGGGTGCCGCCATGGTGGTCACGGCGGTACAGCAGACCCCGACCATCGACGAGCCGGTCTACGTCGGCGCCGCGATCACCTACCTGGAGCAGCGCAGCCTGCGCTACAACCCCGAGCACCCGCCGCTGGGCAAGATGATCATGGCGGTCGGGGTGGCGTTCGCGGATCCGCAGCTCGATCCGGCGTTCCGCGGCAACCAGACCGAGCTCGGGCGGCACGTGCTCTACGAGGCGGGCAACGACCCGTACGAGCTGATGTTCCTGGCCCGGCTGCCGATGATCATCCTCACGCTGCTCTTCGGGCTCGTGGTGTTCGCGTTCGCCCGCGACCTCTTCGGGCCGGCCGGCGGCCTGCTGGCGCTGGCGCTCTACACCCTCTCGCCCGACGTGATCGCGCACGGCTCGCTCGCCACGCTCGACGTACCGGCGGTCGGCTTCCTGCTGACCGCCGTCTGGCTGACCTGGCGGGCGCGGGCGCGCCCGTACCTGTATCTCCCGCTCGCCGGGCTCGCGCTCGGCGCGGCCGTCGCCACCCGGATGAACGCGCTGCCCGCGGTCCCGCTGCTGATGCTGCTGGCCTTCCTCGCGCTCAAGCGCTGGCGCGGGCTGGCCGCCGCGGCCGGGGTCGCGGTCATCGCGTTCGCCGTCATCTGGGTGTCCTACCTGATCGTCGACCCGTGGCTGGGCTGGATCGAGCCGACCGGCATGCCCGTCGTGTCGGGGCTGCGCGGGCTGCTCGTCGATGTGCTGCCGGTGCCGGAGCCGTACCGCGACGGCATGCGCATCCAGTTCGCCTTCGAGGACCGGGCGTTCCGCGGCTTCCTGTTCGGCGAGCTCTACCGGGGCTCGCTCTGGTACTACCTGCCCGCCGCGCTGCTGGTGAAGACGCCGATCGGGACGATGGTGCTCGGGCTCGCCGGCACCGCGGCGCTGTTCGCCGTGCCCCGGCTGCGGATCGCGGCGCTCTACCTGGTGCTGCCGGTCGGCCTGCTGATGGCGGTCGCGATGACCGGCTCGCGCGACTTCGGCACCCGGTACGTGATCTTCGTGCCGATCTTCGGCGCGGTGATCGCGGCGGCCGTGGTGGCCGTGAAGTGGCGCTGGGCGCGGCTCACGGCCGCGGCGCTGGTGCTGTTCGTCGCGGTGAGCTCGCTGCGGACGTTCCCGTACTACCTGCCGTACTCCAACGAGGCGTTCGGCGGGCCGTCCGCCACCCACCTGCGGCTGCACGACTCGAACGTCGACTGGGGGCAGGACCTGGGGCGGCTCGCCGACCGGCTGCGCGAGCGCTACCCCGGCGAGAAGGTCTGGCTGGTCTACCGGGGCGCCGGGATGCCGGCCGCGTACGGCATCACCGCGACGAGCCCCACCGGCGTGCCCGATGCCGACATCCGCGGGTTGCTCGTGGTCTCGGACAGCTCGGCGGCGAAGGCCGGCAGCCGGCTCAAGGCGCTGATCGCCTCAAGCGGTGAGCCGATCGACGAGGTCGGGCACTCCATCACCATCTATCGGCGCTGACGCCGCCGACCGTACGGTGGGTCGATGGACCCGGCCACCCGGCGCAGGCTGACCCGGCGCGGCATCCTGGCGGCGTCGGCGGCCGCCCTCGGCGTGGTCGGCGTGAACGCGCTGCGCGGCGACGCCCCCACGGCCGCCGAGCCGCTCATCCCGGCCCGGCGCCGCGGCATCATGCTGTACAGCGTGCGGGACCGGATCGCCGCCGCGCCCGACGACAGCGGGGTGCCGTACGGCTTCGCGCGGGTGCTGGCCCGGGTCGCCGAGCTCGGCTACCGCGAGGTCGAGTTCTTCGGCTACGACCAGAGCACCGAGATCCTCGGCCGGCAGATCACGCCCGCGGAGATCCGCCGGATCCTCGATGACAACGGGCTGGCCGCCAACGGCGCGCACATCCGGATCGACCCGGGGACCTTCGAGCGGCAGCTGGACATCGCGCAGACGCTGGGCATGCCCAACATCGGCACCGGCCGCGACCCGACCGGCTCGCCGTACCCGGCGGACTGGGACGCGGCGGCCGACGTCTGGAACGAGCTCGGCCGCCGGGCACACACCCGGGGCCTGCGGCTGTACACCCACAACCACGCCGGCTCGTACGCGTTCCTGCTCGACGCGGGCCCGCCGGACGCCGCCGGCCGGCCGACCCGGTCCTCGGGCACGCGGCGGCTGGAGTACTTCTTCGGCCGGGCCGATCCGCGCTACGTCTTCTTCGAGCTGGACGTCTACTGGGCGTATGTGGCCCGGTTCAGGTACCGGCGCTACGTCGACGCCGGCGGCGTCGCGCGCACCGGCCTGTTCGACCCGATCCAGACCGTCGCCGCGAACAGCCGGCGGTTCCCGCTCTTCCACGTCAAGGACGGTGCCCGCGACGACACGCGGGCCGACGGGCACGTGATGACCCCGCTCGGCGAGGGGGACATCGACTTCCGGTCGTTCTTCGCCGCCGTCGGCGACCCGGACTTCCGGCACCCGAACTGGGAGCAGGACACCGCGCCGGGCGGCGCGGCGGACCCGGCGCGGTCCCTGGAGTTCGCGGCCCGGTCGTACCGCGCCATGTCCGGGCTGACCGCCTAGCGGGCGGACGGCTCCAGCCGGAACCCTTCGCCGTCGGCCTTGAGCAGCAGGAACTTCGCCGTCTTGCGGGTGCCGTCGGCGTTGAAGCTCATCCGGCCGGACAGCGACGGCATGTCCGTGGTGCTGATCGCCTTGCGGATCGCCTCGGGGTCGAGGCTGCCGGCCCGTTTGATCGCGTCCAGCGCCACGTTCACGGCGTCGTACGGCTCGACCGTCGAGGGGCCGGGCGAGTTGCCGACCGCGGCGAGGTAGCGGGCCGACCACTGCGCCAGCTCCGGCATGAACTCCGGGTAGAGCATCGCGGTGCCGTACACCTCCTTGCTCTCCGCCCGGGTGAGGTCCTCGAGCAGCGGGCCGTCCGTCGCGCCGTCACCGACGACGATCTTGCCCCGGAAGCCCTGCGCGCGCAGGTCCTTGATCAGCTGGGCGGCCTCGGCGTAGTAGCCGGTGTAGTAGACGATGTCGGCCCGGTCGGCGATCACCGACCTCGCGGTCCGGGCGTAGCTCGGCGCGCCCTGGCTCAGGGCCGGCTCGCTGACCGCGGTGAGGCCGGCGCGCTTCGCCGCGGCGACGGTCGACTGCGCCAGGGTGATCGGGAAGCTGGTGCCGTCGTGCACGACCGCCAGCCGCTCGGCGCCGGACCGCTTCATCCACTCGACGGCGAAGTCGGCCTCGGCCCCGACCGTGCCGCAGACCAGGAAGACGTTGTCGTACTTCGGCGTGATCAGGTCCGTCGAGTTGGACTGCGCCACGACCATCGGCACCCGCGCCGCCCGGAAGGACTTCAGGGTGGGCAGGGTCGCGCTGCTGCAATAGCCGCCGACCGAGACCGCGATGCCCTTGTCGATCAGGGTACGGGCGGCGGTGACCGCGGTGCCCGGGTCGCAGGCGTCGTCCTCGACGACCAGCTCGATCTGCCGGCCCAGCACGCCGCCGGCCGCGTTGGCCTCGTCGACCGCGAGCTGCGCCGCGGCGACCATGGCCTTGCCGGAGGGGCTGTTGCGCCCGCTGAGGGGCACGAGGGTGCCGAGGCGGATGACCTCCGGCGCGGCCGCGGCCGGGTCGTCGGCCTGCCCCGCGCCACCGCACCCGGTCAGGGCGGCCAGTACGACTGCCACCGCGGCAGTGGAAAGCAACTGTCGGCTGCGCATGGAGCACCCGCCCTTCTCGCTCGCTGCTCTCATCGGTACCGGGTGCAGCCACTTGAGCCCATTCGCCTACACCCTTGCCGTTGCCTGCCGAACTTGAGGGCCGTGATCAGGCGCATTCGGGGACGCAGCGTGGCGACGACCGCTGCCCTTGCCGGCGTGCTGCTGGCGCTGGCCGCGTACGTGATCCAGGGCACCGTGCACACCACCCGCGCGACCGAGCAGCAGAGCCACGCCCTGGTGGTGGACTCGCTCTTCGCCGAGGCCCGGATCGCGATCGCGATGCAGGAGGTGAACCTGCGGCACTACCAGGTGGAGCCGTCGGTCGCCGTGAAGCAGCGCTTCGACCAGGTCGTGCGCACGGCCAACGACACACTCACGCAGATCGCCGCCGGCGACGACGGCCAGGCCCGGCGCGACGCGGTGCGGCTGCACCAGGAGCAGCTCGCCTACCAGGAGCTCGCCGAGCGGCTGATCCTGCTGATCGCCGACAGCGACCCCGACCACATCCAGCTCGACCGGCTCGAGGTGACGCCGGCCTTCTACACCCTCCAGGACGACGTCGACATGGTGGCGCGCGCCTACCACGACGCCGCGCAACTTCAGGTCGCGGCGCTGCGCAGGACGCAGGGGCAGCTGCTGATCGGCACCTGCCTCGGCTTCGGCCTCGGCCTCATCCTGGTCGGCATGATCCTGCGGCTGGTCCTGGGCCACCAGCGCCGGCTGGTCGACCAGGCCGCGGTGAGCCGGCACCAGGCCCTGCACGACCCGCTGACCGGCCTGCCGAACCGCACGCTGTTCACCCAGCGGATGCAGGAGGCGCTGGACGACGCCGAGGCGGCCGGTGACCGGCAGGTCGCCCTCATGGTCGTCGACCTCAACGGCTTCAAGGCCGTCAACGACACCATGGGCCACCACGCCGGCGACCGGGTACTCGTCGAGTCCGGGCGGCGGCTGGCCGCCGGGGTCGGCGGCGACGGCGTCGTGGCCCGGCTCGGCGGCGACGAGTTCGCGGTCCTGCTGCCGCGGGTGACGGGCGCCGCCGCGGCGACCGAGCTCGCCGAGGTGCTGGTCGCCGCGCTGCGCCGCGACTTCGTGCTGGACGAGGGCCCGGCGGCGATCAGCGGCAGCCTCGGCATCGCGCTCGGTCCGATGCACGGCACCGGCGACGAGCTGTTCCGGCACGCGGACGCGGCGATGTACCGGGCGAAGGGCAACGGCGGCGGCGTCGCCGTCTACGACTCCGCCGCGGACGCCGAGACCCCGGACCGGATGCAGCTCTTCGCGGACCTGCGGGCCCTGCTCGAGACCGGCGACCCGGGCGGTCAGCTGCGGCTCTACTACCAGCCACAGGTACGCCTGAGCGACGGCGCCGTCACCTCGGTGGAGGCGCTGGTCCGCTGGCAGCACCCGGCGCGCGGCCTGCTGATGCCCGGCACGTTCCTGCCGATCGCGGAGAGCAGCGGCCTGGAGGTGCGCCTCACCTACCACCTGCTCGGTGTGGCCGTGCGCCAGGCGGCCGGCTGGCTGTGCGACGGGCGGCGCCACAGCGTCTCGGTGAACGTGTCGCCGGGCTGCCTGATCGACCCGGGCTTCGTGGCCCGGGTGCTGAGCACCGTTGACGAGGCCGGTCTGCCGCCGAAGCTGCTGCGCCTGGAGCTCACCGAGACCAGCATCATGGCCGACCCGGATCGGGCGGTGCGCGCACTGCACGAGGTCCGCGAGCACGGCGTGAGCGTGTCGGTGGACGACTTCGGCACGGGCTTCAGCTCCCTGGCCCAGCTGCGCCGGGTGCCGGCCGACGAGCTGAAGATCGACCGCACCTTCGTCCGCGACCTGACGACGGGCACACCGGACGCGGTGATGGTCCGCAGCGCGATCGACCTGGGCCACAACCTCGGCCTGTCCGTTGTCGCCGAGGGCGTCGAGGACGTGCAGGCCCTGCTGCGGCTGCGCGAGATGAGCTGCGACTTCGCGCAGGGCTACGCGCTGAGCCACGCGGTGCCCGCCGACGTGCTCCCGCAGGCCTGCGAGCAGGCACAGCGGGTCGTCACGGAGGCTATCGCGCCGCTCGGCTCGCCCGCCTGACCTCACCGGCCGGCGCGCACCCCGACCAGCTGCCGTCCGGCGGCGCCGGAGGTCAGCGCGCCGATGGCGGCGACGAACCGGTCGATGTCGCCGTCGGTGGTGCCCAGCCCGAAGCTGACCCGCAGCAGGGCCGCCGTCGCGGTGTCGCAGCCGGTCACGCCGGCGGCGCCGGTGAGCCGGCGTGCGAGCGGGTGCGCGCAGAACTGGCCGGCCCGCACCCCGATGCCGTGCTCGTCGGCGAGCCGGTCGGCGACCTCCGCGGCGTCGCCGCCGGGCAGCGCGAGCGACACGATTCCCACCCGCGGCTGCGCGGCGCCGAACGCGCTGACCTCGGCGACGCCGGGCACCCCGGCCAGGCCGTCGCGCAGCCGGGCCAGCAGGCTCTGCTCCCGCTCGTGCAGCGCGGCCCGGTCGGCCCGGCCCAGCGCCGCGCAGACCGCCGCCAGGGAGACCGCGCCGAGCAGGTTCGGCGTGCCGCCCTCGTGCCGGGCCGGGCCGGTGGCCCACGTGACGGCGTCGTCGCCGACGGACGCGCTGGCGCCGCCGCCGCGCAGGTAGGGCGCGGCCGTGTCCAGCCAGTCGGCGCGGCCCGCCAGCACGCCCGCGCCGAACGGCGCGTAGAGCTTGTGGCCGGACAGCGCCAGATAGTCGGCGCCGAGCTCGGCGAGGTCGACGGGGGAGTGCGGCGCCAGTTGCGCGGCGTCGACGACGACGCGGGCACCGTGGCGGTGCGCGACGTCGGCGAGGCGCCGGACCGGCCAGACCTCCCCGGTCACGTTGCTCGCGCCGGTGACGGCGAGCAGTGCCGGGCCGCGCAGCGAGCGCAGCGCCCGGTCCAGGGCCTCGACGGCCGCGTCCGGGCTCGACGGCGTCGCCAGCCGCAGCGTCGCCGGCCAGGGCAGCAGGTTCGCGTGGTGCTCGCCGTCGAAGACGATCGTGGTGACGTCCGCCGGCAGGCACCTGGCGAGCAGGTTGAGCGCGTCGGTGGTGTTGCGGGTGAAGACCACCGCGTCGCCCGGCCGCGCGCCGACGAAGCCCGCGACGATGTCGCGGGCGCGCTCGTACTCCAGCGTCGAGGTCCGGGAGCGGACGCCCGCGCCGCGGTGGACGCTGCCGTACCAGGGCAGCAGGCCCTCGACGGCGTCGGCCGCGGCGCGGACGCAGGGTGCCGACGCGGCGTAGTCGAGGTGGGCGAACGGGACGGTGTCCCCGCCCGGTAGCCGGACGGTGAGCCCGGCGCCGATGACGTCGAGCTCGGTGTGCTGCGGCAACAGGGACATGGCGTGCGCCTCCGCGAGGTCGGGGACCCCACGGGGCCCGCGCTTGCCCGCGTCGTTGTCGACGCCGGCCCGGTCCTCACCCGGAGCACCCCATCGCGAACACAAGGGTTGCCGGCCAGCAAGCCGGGGCTGTACGCTGGCACTCATGACCTGGTGAGCACCGTAGCAGCTCCGGCCGGTGTGGCCGCACAGGCCGGTGATGATCGTTACAGCCGGTTGGTCCGGGCCGTGTCGACGGACTAGCTTTCCCCCTCGCATACCTATCGGCTTTATAGGATTCGAGAGAGCATCCGTGATTCAGATCGAGGATCTCCGCAAGACCTACCGCTCGCGGCGCCGCGACGTCGTCGCCGTCGACGGCGTCGACCTCGGCGTCCGGCAGGGCGAGATCTTCGGTGTGCTGGGCCAGAGCGGCGCCGGCAAGAGCACGCTGCTGCGCTGCGTCAACCTGCTGGAGCGGCCCGACGCGGGAACGGTCGTCGTCGACGGCCTCGAGCTGACGGCGCTGCGCGAGCGGCCGCTGCGCGCGGCCCGGCGCCGGGTCGGCATGGTGCACCAGCACTTCGCGCTGCTCTCCTCGCGCACGGCCGCCGGCAACGTGGCGTTGCCGCTCGAGGTGACCGGCATGCCGCGCGCCGACCGGGCCCGCCGGGTGGCGGAGCTGCTCGAGCTCGTCGGGCTCGAGCAGCGCGCCGCCGCGTACCCGGCGCAGCTCTCCGGCGGCCAGAAGCAGCGCGTCGGCATCGCCCGCGCGCTCGCCGCCGGGCCGCAGGTCCTGCTCTCCGACGAGGCGACCTCCGCCCTCGACCCGGAGACCACCGGCTCGATCCTCGACCTGCTGCTCGACCTGAACCGGCGGCTCGGCCTGACCATCCTGCTGATCACCCACGAGATGGACGTGGTCAGGCGGATCTGCCACTCGGCGGCGGTCATGCGCGACGGCCGCTTCGCCGAGTCCGGGCAGGTCGCCGACCTGCTGCGCCGCCCCGGTTCGGAGCTCGCCCGCGGGCTCTTCCCGCTGCCACCGGCGCCGCACCGGCCAGGTGAGACGGTCGTCGACGTCACGGTCAGCGGCGAGGCGGCCGACGAGCCGATCCTGGCCGGGCTCGCCCGGGCCCTCGACCTCGACGTGCGCATTCTCGACGGCGCCGTGCAGAGCCTCGCGGCGACCCGCGCCGGGCGCCTGCGGATCGCGCTGCCCGGCAGCGCGGACGACAACGCCCCGGCGCTGCGGCATCTGCGCGAGCGGGGCGCCCTGGCGGAGGTGGCCGCGTGACCTGGCCGGAATTGAGCGAACTGCTCTGGGCCGGGCTGCGGGAGACGGCCTGGATGGTCGGCTGCGCCGCCCTGCTCACCGCCGTCGGCGGCCTGCTGCTCGGCATCCTGCTGGTGCTGACCGACCGCGGCGGGCTGCTCGCCGCGCCGCCGCTCAACGCGCTGCTCGGCCTGATCGTCAACGTCGGACGGTCGCTGCCGTTCATCATCCTGCTGGTCGCGGTCATCCCGTTCACCCGCGCGGTGGTCGGCACCACCATCGGCACCACCGCGGCGATCGTGCCGCTGACCATCGGCGCCATCCCGTTCTACGCCCGCATCGTCGAGACGGCGATCCGCGAGGTACCCGGCGACGTCGTCTCGGCCGCGGTCGCCATGGGCGCGTCCCGGCGTCAGATCGTCGGCAAGGTCCTGCTCCGCGAGGCCCGCCCGGGCCTGGTCGCCGGCCTCACCATCACCGTCGTCGCGCTCGTCGGCTACTCCGCCATGGCCGGCGTCGTCGGCGGCGGCGGCCTCGGAGACCTCGCCATCCGGTACGGCTACCAGCGCTTCGAGACCGAGGTCATGATCGCGACAGTGGTGCTCCTCGTCGTGTTCGTGCAAGCCATCCAGACGCTGGGCGACCTCGTCGTCCGGCGCCTGTCCCACCGATAACCCCTACCGAAAGGCACCACTCATGCGCCGCCGCCCGATCGTCGCCGCCCTCGCCGCCACCGGCCTCGTCCTCGCCCTGGCGGCGTGCGGCGACTCCGGATCCGCCGCGGACGACACCCTGAAGGTGGGCGTCAGCCCGGTACCGCACGCCGAGATCCTGAACTACATCAAGGACAACCTGGCCGCGGCCGAGGGCCTCAAGCTCGACGTCGTCGAGTTCAACGACTACATCCAGCCCAATGTCGCGCTTGCGGAGAAGCAGATCGACGCCAACTACTTCCAGCACATCCCCTACCTGGAGGAGGAGGTCGCGGCGAAGGGCTACAAGTTCACCGCGCTCAAGCCGGTGCACATCGAGCCGCTCGGCATCTACTCCAAGAAGGTCAAGACGCTCGCCGAGGTGCCGGCCGGCGGCGTGGTCGCCATCCCCAACGACCCGTCCAACTCCGGCCGGGCGCTGAACCTGCTCGCGAAGAACGGGCTCATCACGCTCAAGGACGGCGTCGGCGTCAAGGCGACCGAGAAGGACATCGCGACCAACCCGAAGAACCTCGAGTTCAAGGCGCTCGAGGCCGCCCAGCTGCCGCGCAGCCTCGAGGACACCGCGGTGTCGGTGATCAACGGGAACTACGCGATCGAGACCGGCCTGAGCCCGGCCAAGGACGCGCTCGCGCTCGAGGCCGGCCAGGACAACCCGTACGCGAACCTGGTCGTGGTCCGCGCCGGCGACGAGGGCGACGCC
This sequence comes from Amorphoplanes digitatis, assembly GCF_014205335.1. Classification (NCBI taxonomy): domain Bacteria; kingdom Bacillati; phylum Actinomycetota; class Actinomycetes; order Micromonosporales; family Micromonosporaceae; genus Actinoplanes; species Actinoplanes digitatis. The sequence goes on from NZ_JACHNH010000001.1 coordinate 3,762,693, forward strand.
CGGGTGGTCAAGCTGGAGAAGCTGCTGCACTCCGCCGAGGTGAAGAAGTTCATCGAGGACAAGTACCAGGGCTCGGTGCTGGCCGCGTTCTGAGCAACCGGTACCCCCGTAGCCCTCGGTGGGGCTACGGGGGAGCGGCTCATTTGACCTCGCGCAGCCTGCCGGTCTCGACCTCGTAGACGAAGCCCCGGACCGAGCCCTTCACCGGGATGAACGGGTCCTCGAGCACGCGGCGCACCGACTGCCGTACGTCCTCGTCCAGGTCGGGGAAGGCCTCCGCCGCCCACGGCGGCCGGATGCCGACCTCCTGCCGGATGCTCTCCTTGAAGTCGTCGTCGGTGAAGGTCAGCATCCCGCAGTCGGTGTGGTGGATCAGGATGATCTCGGTGGTGCCGAGCAGCCGCTGGCTGATCGCCAGGCTGCGCAGCTGGTCCGCGGTGATGACGCCGCCCGCGTTGCGGATCACGTGCGCGTCGCCCTCGGCGAGCCCGAGCAGCCCGTACGGGTTGAGCCGGGCGTCCATGCAGGCGACCACGGCGACCTGACGGGCGGGCGGCAGCGGCAGCGCGCCCTTGTCGAAGCCGGCGGCGTAACGCTCGGCGTTGGCCAGCAGTTCATCGGTGACGGTCATGGCATCGGCTCCTGTCGCGGGGGTGCGGGGAACCGCATACTATCCCCGTCTGCTGAGTAGGATATTGGCCCGGAGCGTTTACCTGCGCGCCACAATGCCTATTAATTCGGTAGGTATGGTGGCGCACATGACGACACCGGTGCGCCTGCGGGGCGCGGAGGAGACCGCCTTCCGGCGCCAGTTCGAGATGGACGCGGTCTGGAGCCGGATGATCGCTCCCGGCGGCCGCGTCCCGGCGATGCCCCTGATCGAGGTGGACCTCGGCCCGATCCACCTGGACCTGATGCTGCGCACCGGGCCGATCGTGCTGGTCTTCTTCCCGTACGCGGGTCCGGCGTCCTGCGACGACCTGCTGGCCGGCTACCAGCGCACCCTGCTGCCGCCCTGCACTTCCGCGGGCGCTCACCTGGTCGCGGTGAGCCCGCAGCGCCCGGACCTGCTGGCACCGCTCAAGCACCGGCTCGATCTCGGCTACCTGGTGGCGTCGGACCCCCGGCACATCCTGATCGACGCGTTCGGGATCGGCTACCGCGGCCCGGAGGCGAGCGAGGTGCTGGGCACCGGCCGCGCCGTGCTGCCCTACCCGGCCGTGGTGGTGGCCGACCGCACGGGAACGGTCCGCTACGCGAGCGTCCGCCCGGAGGCGGCGCCGCCCACCCCGGCCGCCCGGATCATCGCGGCTCTCGACCGGCTGGTTCCGGCGCCGTCCGGCGGCGCGGCCGCACCGTCCACGCGGGACTGACCCCGCCCGCCGGGCGGCGCAGCCGGTTCTCCGCGTAGCCCATGCCCAGCAGCACGATCAGCCCGCCGGCGACCACGTTCCAGGTGATCCGCTCGCCCAGGAACGCGGCGCCGACCAGGACCGCCGCGATCGGCACGACGTAGTTGACCGCCGAGGCCGTCGTCGCGCCGACCTCGGCGATGAGCCGGAAGTAGAGCACGTAGGCCAGGCCGGTGCTCAGGACGCCGAGCAGCACGACGCTTGCCACGATCCGCGGCGTCACGGTGACCGGACCCCACTCCAGGAACGGGCTCACGGCCGCCTGGAGTACCACCGCCGCCGAGACCTGGCCGGCCGCGAGCGCGATCGGGGCCAGGTGGCGCGGCGACAGGAAGCGCCGCACGTAGACGAAGCCGAGCGCGTAGCTGACCGCGGCGCCGAAGCATGCCAGCTCGCCGGCGGCCGATCCGCCCGCGCCGTGCCAGGGCGCGACGACCACGACAAGGCCGGCGAAGCCGGCCAGCAGCCCGGCGAGCTTGCGGGCGGTGGCGCGCTCCTCGGCCAGGGCGAACGCCGCGACCGTCAGCGTGAGCAGCGGGGTCGCGCCGACGAGCACGCCGGCGATGCCCGCGCCTGCGCTGCGCTCGCCGTAGGAGAGCAGCAGGAACGGGATCACGTTGCCGAAGAGCGCGGCCGCGGCCAGGTGCCCGTACACCGCGAGGTCGCGCGGCAGGACGGCGCGGCGCGCGGCGGCCACGGCGAGCAGGACGGCCGCGCCGAGGGCCAGCCGCGCCAGCACCAGTTGCGCGGGGGCGAGACCGGCCAGGGCCTCCTTGATCAGGGTGAAGCTGCTGCCCCAGAGGAGCGCGAGAATCAGGAAGCGTGACTTCATGTTTCGATCCTCGGAGAGCCGCCTTCCGGCGTCCACCAGGAGTTTCCGGACACTACCGTTAAGCGAAACTGAAAGATTTCTCCAGCTCGTCCGCGGCCTCGCGGAGCGCCTCCGCGACCAGGCGCATGTGCGGCGCCCGGTCGCCGGCCGCGCGGACGAAGAGCGACACCTGGCGGCTCGGCTGCTGCGCCCGGGGCGTCCGCACGGTCAGGCCCGGCTCCCGGTCGGCGGCGCACATCCGCGGTACCAGCGCGACGCCGTGGCCGGCCCGGACCAGGGCGAAGACCGAGACGTAGCTGTCGGCCGTGTGCGCGGTCCGCGGCGTGAAACCGGCGAGGGCGCATTCCCGTACGGCGATGTCGCGGCACAGGCCGGCGGGCGGCACGATCCACGGCTCGCCGGCCAGGTCCGCGAGCCGCAGGTCCGCGGCGGCCGCCCGGGGATGCCCGGACGGCAGCACCACGTCGAGCGGGTCGACCAGCAACGGCGTACGGGTGAAGCGCGCGTCGTCCACGCGTACCTCCCCATCGAGCCCGACCACGACGTCGGTCTCGTCGCGCACGAGCCGGTCGAGGGCCTCCTCGGTGTCGGCCTCGCGCAGCCGCAGGGTGAGCTGCGGCGCGTCCAGCGCCACCCGCCGCATCGCGGGCACCGCGAGCGCGGCGACGGAGGTGGCGAAGCAGTCCAGCCGGACCGTCGCCGCGGCGCCGGAGACGTACGCGTCCAGCTCGGTCTGCGCGACCTCGAGCTGCGCGAAGAGCAGGTCCGCGTGGCGCAGCAGCAGCCGGGCCGCGTCGGTGAGCCGGACCCGCCGGCCGTGCGGCTCGAGCAGCGGCGCGCCGACGTCCCTGGCCAGCAGCGCCAGCTGCTGCGAGACCGCCGACGAGGTCATGTGCAGCGCGGCGCCGACCGCGGTCACCGTGCCGCGGTCGCGCAGCTCCCGCAGCAGCCGCAGCCGTCGCAGGTCGAGTTGTCCCATCGCCGCATCCTAGGTCCCACCGGATTTATATAAGCGCTGTTATATTAGCGTCATGACGGAACCCGACCTGCTCGACAGCAGCTACTACGGCGACCTGTTCCGGCTGCTCGCAGAGATGGACCAGGACATCGCCGGCCTCTACGCCGAGGCCGGGATCGAGGGGGTCCGCACCCGGTTCGTCGGGCCGCTCATCGAGCTCGGCCGGCGGGGGCCGCTCACCATCCAGGAGCTCGCCGACGCGCGCCGGGTGACCCACTCGGCGATGAGCCAGACCGCCGCCGCGATGCGCAAGGCCGGGCTGGTGGAGCGCGCCGACGGCACCGACGGCCGGACCCGCCGGGTGCGGCTCACCGCGCGGTCCCGGGAGCTCGTCCTGTTCCTGGAGGCCGAGTGGCGCGCGACCGAGGCGACCGTCCGCGCGCTCGACGCCGAGCTGGTGTACCCGCTGATGCGTGCCGTCGCCGACGTGCGCGCCGCGCTCGCCACCCGCCCGTTCGCCCAGCGGCTGCGCGACAATCTGCCCGGGCGGTTGCCGTGAGCGCGGTCGTCGACCTGCGCCCGCTGCGGGAGAACCCCGTCTTCCGCCGGCTCTGGCTCGGCACGACCGCGTCGGGCTTCGGCGGGCAGCTCGGCGCCTTCGCGGTCACCTTCTACGTCTGGGACCGCACCCACAACCCCGCAATGGTCGGCCTCGCCGGGCTCGTCACCGCCGTGCCGCTGATCGTGCTCGCCCTGGCCGGCAGCGCGTTCGCCGACCACGTCGACCGGCGGCGGCTGGCGCTCGGCTGCGCGTGGGGCCAGATCGCGGTCAGCGCGGCGATGGCCGGCGTCGCCGCGACCGACGCCGGCGGCGTGCCGCTCATGCTGGTCCTCGCCGGCGCCGGGTCGGGGCTGGCGGCGCTCGGCGGCCCCGCCCGGCACACGTTCATCCCGGCGCTGCTCGCCGGCGAGCGGCTCGCCGCCGGCCTCGCGCTCAACCACCTGTCGTTCCAGCTCTCGCTGCTGCTCGGCCCGGTCGCGGCCGGTCTGGTCACCGCCGGCTGGGGTACGGCCTGGTGCTTCGCGCTCGACGCGGCGACCTTCGGCTTCGCCCTGATCGGCATCGCCGGGCTGCCCCGCGGCCTGCCGGTCGCGCAGGGCCGCCCCGGCGCGGCGGCGGTCGCCGACGGCTTCCGCTTCGCCGCGCGTACGCCGGAGGTGCGGGGCGCGTTCCTCGCCGACCTGGCGGCGACCATGCTGGCTATGCCGTTCGCGCTGTTCCCGGTGATCAACGAGGAGCGGTTCGGCGGCCGGCCGGAGGTACTCGGCCTGTTCTCCGCCGCCGTCGCGGTCGGCGGCGTGCTGGCCTCGGTGCTGTCCGGCCTCGCCACGCACCGCCGCCACCCGGGCACTGTGCTGCTCGCCTGCGGCACGGTCTGGTCGCTGGCGCTGGCGCTGGTCGGGCTCAGCGGCCACCTGCCGGTCGTGCTGCTCCTGCTGGCGGTGGCCGGCGCCGCCGACACCTGGGCGGTCGTCTCCCGGGGCACGGTCGTGCAGACCTCGACGCCGCCAGGATACCGCGGGCGGGTCTCGTCGCTGGAGCACATCGTCGGGTCGGCCGGCCCGCAGCTGGGAAACCTGCGCGCGGGCCTGGTCGCGGCGACGAGCTCCAGCGCGGCGTCGCTGGCCGGCGGCGGCCTGCTGGCCGCGGCGGCGATCGGCCTGATCGCGGTCACCACCCCGGCGCTGCGCCGGTTCACGGTGACCGGTCAGGTCGCCGACGGTGTGCGGGCCCCGGTGCCGTGACCCGCACGCCGGGCGCTCAGCGCAGGCGGATCTCGGCGCTGTTCTGCAGGAAGCTCTGCTGCGACACCGGCACCAGGACCGCGCCGTCGTGGAAGCCGCGCAGGTCCGTCGCGCCACAGCTGATCATCGTCGCCTTGAGCTTGGCGATGGTCAGGTCGACGTTGTCGTAGAGGCTGCCCGCGTACGGGACGTAGCCGTCGACGCCCTCCTCGAAGGTGAGCCGGCTGCCGCCGCCGTGCTCGTACCGCGACACGTTGCGTGCCCGGCTCGAGCCCTCGCCCCAGTACTCCTTGAGGAACTGGCCGCCGAGGTGCACCAGCGGCGACGGGCTCTCGTCGAAGCGGGCGAAGTAGCGGCCCAGCATGACGAAGTCCGCGCCGAGGGCGAACGCGATCGCCATGTGCGAGTCGGTGAGCAGGCCGCCGTCGCAGCACAGCGGCACATAGACGCCGGTCTCCCGGGCGTACGCGTCGCGCTCGGCCGCCACGTCGATCAGGGCGGAGGCCTGCCCGCGCCCGATGCCCTTCTGCTCGCGGGTGGTGCAGATCGAGCCGCCGCCGATGCCCACCTTGACGAAGTCGGCCCCGGCCTCGGCCAGGTAGCGGAAGCCGCGGCCGTCGACGACGTTGCCGGCGCCGATCCGCACGTCGTCGCCGTAGTTCTCGCGGACGAAACCGAGCGTCTCCGCCTGCCACACCGAGTACCCGTCGGACGAGTCGATGCACAGCAGGTCCGCGCCGGCCTCGACGAGCGCGGGGATCCGCTCGCGGTAGTCGTGGGTGTTCACCCCGGCGCCGACCCGGAAGCGCTTGTCCGCGTCGATCGACTCGTTGCGGAAGCGCTTGTGCAGCTCGTAGTCGCGGCGCAGCACGATCGAGTGCAGCAGGCCGGCGGCGTCGACCACGGGCAGCACGTCCAGCCGGTGGTCCCAGATCAGCGTGTTCGCCTCGGACAGGGTCACGCTCGGCGGCGCGGTCACCAGGTCCGCGGCGGCGCGCATCCGGGAGGCGACGGAGTCGTCGAGGCCGTGGCGCCGCGGATGGAAGTCGTCCGTGGAGATGAGGCCGACGAACAGGCCGTGCGGGCTGCCGTCGTCGGTGACCACGGCGACGTCGCGCTCGGCGGACTCCAGCAGCGCCGACACCTCGCCGAGGGTGGCCGACGGCTTGATGTTGATGTCGGAGAAGCGGAAGCCGGCCTTGTGCCGCTTGACCGCCTCGACCATGGCGGCCTGCTCCGCGTACGGCTGGTTCTGGTGCACGAAGCTGAGCCCGCCGCACTGTGCCAGGGCGATGGCGAGCCGCGGCGAGGAGACCGCGCCCATGATCGCGCTGGTCAGCGGGGTGGCGATGCGGATCGGGGAGGTCTCGCCGACCCGGTGGCGCACCAGCGGCGCGCTCAGGTCGATGTTGTCCGGGGTGCAGGCGGCGGTGGTGAGGCTCGGGACGAGCAGGAATTCATTGAGCGTGCGCGACACTTCGTCGAGGATCTTCACGAGGCTCCTGAGCTGTGGGCCGGTCCGACATAAAGGTACGAACCTACCATTGAGCCCTATTCAACGTGGGCTTCTATGACCGTGGCCCGGGTCACCCGGTCCAGCACGTCGTCGGCCGGGCAGCGGCCGCGCAGCACGTACCGCTCGGTGAAGGCGGCGACCGCGTCGCGGATCTCCCGGGAGACGCCCTGGCGGGCCAGCGCCCCGTACGCGGCGACGAAGCATTCCCGCGCGGCGGCCGCCAGCTCCGGGTCGGTCAGCGCGTCGCGGGCGGCCCGCTCCCAGAGCCGTGGCGTGCCGGCCAGCGGCCGGGTCGCGTGCTCCGCCTCGGCGGCCGCGTACGCGTCGTCCAGCAGCGCCGCGGTGACCGCGAGCGGCACCAGCCAGCCGTCGCCGGGCTGGCGGTCGGCGACGTCGATCTCCAGGTGTCCCCGGGCGGCGACCGGCGGCCGCAGCGCCGCGAGGTGCCGGTCGAGGTCCGCGGCGCCCGGCCGGTCGGCCGGCGCGCGGCGGGTCAACTCCCGGAACGTGTGCCCGCCGCTGGGCGAGTCCAGCACCAGTGCCGTCCAGGCGGCCCGCGGGTCGGCGCCGGGCGGCGCGGACGGCAGGTCGCGGCGCAGGGCCTGGCGGACGCTGCGCCAGCCGGTCGGCCGGCCGTGCCGCAGCGGGGCGTTGGCGAACGCCGCGGCCAGCACCGGCGCGACCGCGTGCGCGAGCTGCCACCGCCGGCCCAGCCCGTACGGCCCGGCGCCGTCGACGCCGGCCTCGAGCCCGACCCGGATGCCCGCTGTCCCCGGTTCGGCCGCACCGGCGGCCTCGTCCGGCGCGGACGCACCGATCAGCGGCAGCGACATCCGCAGGTCCTCGGTCATCCGCGCGGCGCTCGACTCGATACCGGGCGAGGGCGGCCCGCTGACCGTCACGATCCGTGCCGACCGGGCGGTCAGGAAGCCGTGCCGCAGCGGCCGGCGCTCACCCGGCGTCCCGCCCGGGTCGGCCGACGGGACGGGCTCGTCGAGGAGCAGGTCGACGGCGAGCCCGACGAAGCCGGGCATACCGGGTGCGAATGCGGTGTCGGCGACGAGGCGCTCCGCGGCCGACTCGGACAGCGAGGTCATCGCGCCATCCTACTCATCCGACAGGAATTGTAGGTTTCGTGGCCGTGCCGCTGTCGTTTCGCCGCTGGCCGGGCCCGCGACCAGGCAATTCAGGGTCGCTGGGATTTTGGTCACCACGGATTCCGGTGGCGTTTACCGGCTGTTACCCTGGCCCGGCTTTGTCGCGGGAGGAGAAACGGTATGCGTAGGAAGCTGGTGGCGGTCGCCACGGCGGGTCTGCTGACCCTGGGTGGCCTGGCCGGCTGCGACGACGACGATGCCGCCACCGCCTCCGGCGGCGTGGGCAAGGTCGGCGTGATCCTGCCGGACACCACGACGTCGCAGCGCTGGGGCAGTGACGATCCGAAGCTGCTCAAGGCCGCCTTCGAGGCCGCCGACGTGCCCGTCGACATCCGCAACGCGCAGGGTGACGTGGCGAACTTCGCCAAGATCGCCGACGAGATGATCGCCGGCGGCGCCAAGGTCTTGATGATCGTGAGCCTGGACTCGGTGAGCGGCCGGGCCGTGCTCGAGAAGGCGAAGGCCGCCGGCGTCAAGACCATCGACTACGACCGGCTCACCCTCAACGGCGGCGCGGACTACCACGTCAGCTTCGACAACGTCGAGGTCGGCCGGTTGCAGGGCCAGGGCCTGGTCAAGTGCCTGAAGGCCAAGGGCGTCCAGAACCCGCGCATCGTCTACCTCAACGGCGCTCCCACGGACAACAACGCGACCCTCTTCCGGGAGGGCTACGACGAGATCCTCCAGGCGAAGTACGACGAGGGCACCTACCTCAAGGGCCCGGAGCAGTCGGTTCCCCGCTGGAACAACGACGACGGCCGGTTCATCTTCGAGCAGATGTGGTCGCAGACCGAGGGCAAGATCGACGGCGTTCTCGCCGCCAACGACGGCCTCGGCAACGCCGCCATCACCGTGCTCAAGCGCGAGCGCGTGAACGGCACGATCCCGGTCACCGGCCAGGACGCCGAGACGCAGGGCCTCCAGAACATCCTCGCCGGCGACCAGTGCATGACGGTCTACAAGCCGATCAAGAAGGAGGCCGACGCGGCGGCCAAGCTCGCGATCAGCCTGTTCCGGGGCGAGCGGGCCACCGACGCCGACAGCCGGGTCAAGGACCCGGAGTCGGGCGGCTACGTGGACGCGGTGCTGCTGAAGCCGACGGCGATCTTCAAGAAGGACGTCGGCAAGGTGATCGCCGACGGCTTCGTCAGCCGGCGGACCGTCTGCACCGGCGCCTACGCCGCGTTCTGCACCGCGAACGGCATCGCATAGCGGTGAGCCCGGCCGGCGTGCTGGTGCGGTGGTACGAGCGGCGGGACCGCTCGCCGGACATCGTCGCCCGCTGGCTCGGCGCCGCCCGGGCGCACCTTCCGGAGGCGGTGCCGCGCCGGTTCGGAGACACGGAACCGCTGCGCGGCCGGTTCGACCGGGGCGGCACCGAGGCGCTCGCGCGGGCACACGCGAGCGCGGACTCGATCCTGCTGCTGGCCGGCACCCCGCCGGTGCACGACGCGACGCTCGCCGCCGCGCCGGCGCGACGCCATGGCCCGATCGCCGTGCACTCCCTGCACGCGGCGTCGCACCCCGGCGACGACCACCTGCTCCGATTCGCGCTCGCACTGACCCACCCCGGCACGGTGTACGTGTCCGCCTCGGCCGACGGCGGTGGGGAGCCCTATCTCGCCCCGATGGGCGACTGGTCGGGGTTGCCGCCGGAGCCGCCGAGCTGGTGCTGGCTCGGCGGGGCCTACGCCCGGCTCGCCGGGCCGCACCTCGCCGCGGAGCCGGTAGCGGGCGGCCTGCTCTACACGGGCGGGCCCTGGGTGCCCGCGCCCTTGCGCGCCCGGCTGTCGGAGATCGATCCCGCCCGCCGGCACGCCGCCCGGATGCCGAGGGGCCTGCGCCGCTCCACCCTGCGGCTGATCGCCGACGGCCTCTCCCGATAGCGCCGCCACCCCCCGTTCGAACCAGCGCGGTAGGCGGATCTCCACCCGGGGCGGTAGCGGGCCGTGCGGGTACCGCGCCGGTCACCGATGTCTGTCGATTGATTGCCGGTATCACGCGGCGTGGTGCGCCCGGGGTTTACCGGCAAGATGCCGCGCCGGTCTGACGACCGGCCCGCCCGCCGCTGCCAGGCTTTGCGGCACGCCTCGCGAACACATCGCGGCGGCGCAACGGGAGGGGAGACGAACATGCTCACGATGGCCAGGGGTGCCGCGATGAGTCTCGGCATCACCGCGCTCACGGTGCTCGGGTTGGCCGGCACGGCCGACGCCGCGGCGACCTCGCGCCGGGACGTCTGCTTCCCCGGAGCCTGCGGTAGCGGGACCATCGCCTGGGGCGGCCCGAGCCCCACGGGCGCCGGGGTGAAGCTATCGGTCCGGGACACCCGGTGCGACAAGAAGAAGCACACCGCCAGGATCCGGATCAAGGCGCACGGCTACAGCCCGGCGAGCAACAAGGTCTACACGTACAAGGGACCGTGGCACTACGACAAGAGCTGCAAGGGCAGCAAGCCGGTCGCCTGGAGCAACCCTGTTCTACCGGGACGACAACGGGATCATGGACATCGCCATCGAGATCTGTGAGACCGGCGTCAAGTGCGTCACCTCGTCCTACATGGACAACCCCTACAAGTAGGCGCGGGGGGTCGTGGTGGGTGTCAGGGAACGGCGACGATTCCCTGACACCCACCACTGTGTCCTGGCGGTACCGGACCGGTGCCGCGGCCCGGCCGCCTGCCAGGATCGGTCCTCAGATCACCCGGACCTGCGGCTGGGCGAATCCGTTGAAGCGGGAGGCGTAGACCGTCGTGTACGCGCCGGCCGAGCCGATGTGCACCTCGTCGCCCTCGCGCAGGTCCGCGGAGAGCGGCACGTCCCGGGCGTACGTGTCCTGGCCGTCACAGGTCGGCCCGGTCACGTGGAACCGGCGCCGGTCGGCCGAGCCGCGGTTGTCCCAGATCGGATAGCGCAGGCCGCCGCCCGACTCGAGGACCTCCATCATCCCGTTGAAGACGCCGAGGTCGGTGTGTACCCAGTGGCCAGAGGGCCGCTGCGCGATACCGATCACCCGGCACCGGAACGTGCCGGCCTCGGCGACGATGCAGCGGCCCGGCTCGGCGAAGACCTCCACCGGGTACGGCAGCTGGGCGATACCGGCCGCCGCGGCGCGCCCGAACACCGCCAGCGCGGGCACCGGCCGGTCGTAGGACGCGGGGAAGCCGCCGCCGAGGTCGACCATCTGGAGGCGGATGCCCGCGCTGATCAGTCTCGACAGCACGGTGTACACGTCCGCCAGCGGCGCCTCGAGCGCGGACGGCCGCAGCGACTGCGAGCCGATGTGGAACGTGATCCCGTACGGGACCAGCCCGAGGTCGCGGGCGCGGACGAGCAGGTCGATCGCGCCGCGGGCGTCCACGCCGAACTTGCCCTCGCTCGGCACCACGCTGGCCGCGGCGCCGGTGGCGAGCCGGGCGTACACGCAGCTGCCCGGCGCCTCCTCGGCCACCCGGTGCAGTTCCTCCCGGGAGTCGACCGCGAACCGGTACACCCCGGTGCGGGCCGCCTGCCTGGTCTGTTCGCGCGCGCGTACCGGATTACTGAAGATCAGATCCTGTCCGCGCACTCCGAGGGTTCTGAGAATCTTGATTTCTTCGATGGATGCGACCTCGAAACGCGATCCCGCCCGGTGCAGCACCCGCAGGACACCGGGGTCGGTATTGCATTTCGTGGCATAGAAGGGCCGCACCTGGGGAAATGCGTTTCGGAATTCGTCAAGGGCGGCGACGATGCGCGCGGCCCTCATCTCGAGCAGTGGCACCCCGGGCAGGGGAGGGGTGCCGGGTGTTCCGGCCTCCGGATCGGCTTCCGGAGAATGGGGAGATATGGTGCGCAACGGGAGACCCCTTTACGCTGGGTTATCGGTTAACTCCTGAGCGTACACCCCGTATATGGCCCGGTGAATACCCCCGGTGTGCCGAGAATTGCCTGCCCAGGGGCCGGAAAGCTGGTTCGGGGCGCCCGGCCGGGCGCCCCGAACTTCACTACCGCACGGATCCGATGGCACGCAATCCGAAAGCCGCTGACAGTCGTTTCACTATCTTGAAACGGATCATGCATCGGTGGAAGTTGATTTTGATTCACTACTTCCCATCGTCACGCACCGATCGGTATTCTCTCACGTGTTCAGATCAAACTCGCCGCTCTTGGCTGAGTTGACAAACTCAGTCCAGTTTGACGGGTTGAAGATGAGAGCTGGACCCGTAGGGTTCTTGCTGTCGCGAACGGCAACGACTGTGTCGAGGAATGCGACCTCGACACAGTTGTTGCCGCCGTTTCCGTTGCTGCGACTGCTTTTCTTCCACACGGCAGCGTTGAGATGGTGCGCAGGCATGCCAAGCACCTCCCTTCAATATGCGGTTGTAGTTCCCACTGCGCGTCTCCCGCGCAGGCCTAACGAAGCAGACCCTCGATCATCTTGATCGTCAGACGACTGTCGAGGGCTTTGGCGCTCAGTCGCTCGAACTCGTCTCGGTAGCGGGCGACCTCTGAATGTTGCTCTTCGTAGTAGTCTCCCGCAAGACCCTCTAGGTAAACTACATCCAAATGAGTGGTCTCCCGGAACTCTAAAAGCGCTGCTGAGCCCCCCAGGAAGGGATGTTCGCCGGCGTCGAACGGCAAGATCTGCACAGTTACCGTCGGTAGTTGGGCAGTGTCTAACAGATGCCTCAGCTGTTCATTCATGACGTCCGGGCCGCCGACCACGCGGCGCACCGCCGATTCGTCGATGATGGCGACCAGGGTCAGCGGGTTCGGGGCGGTCAGCCGGCCCTGCCGCTTCAGGCGCAGCGCGACCCGGCGATCGATGTGGTGCGGCGGGTCGGAGGCGCGGCCGGTGCGCATCAGCGCACGCATGTATGCCTCGGTCTGCAGCGGGCCCGGAATCAGCACGGGCTCCCACGCGCGCAGGACGGACGCCTCCGCCTCGAGTCCGACGAAGTTGCCGGGGCGCATGATGTCGCGGTAGTCCGTCCACCATGTCCGCTCCCGGGAGAGCCGGGCCAGCGCCATGAGCGCCTCCCGGTAGGCCTCGTCCTCGACGCCGTACAGCGTGAGCAGGTCCTTCACGTCGCGCGCGGTCACGGCCACGCGCGCGGTCTCAATCCTGGTCACCTTCGCCGCGTGCCATTCGAAGTGGCGTCCGACGATCTCCTGGGTCAGTCCCGCTGCCTCGCGGCACCGCTTCAGCTCGGCCCCCAGGCGGCGCCGCCGCAGGGTGGGACCCTCGTCAGTGGCCAATGTGGCCCCCTCGGTTCTCGGGTAGGGATACACGTTCAGCACCGTCCCATGCTCCGCCAAGAACATCACACTCGGATTCCGAGTCTAGTACTTCTTGTGTTGACCTTAGAGCTGGGTACATGATGCGCGAGACAAGGAGTAAGTGCGATGTATACGGGCAGTTGTTGCTGCCCACGACGTATCTCATGTCGATGTGTCTAGGGAGTGGCGGCGTGCTGGCTGACCAGTTCTACTTGATCGCTCACGAGGATCGGACCGGCCGATCGCGGCTGCATCCGCGGGCCACCGGTATCGGTCTGGCTGCGTCATTACTCGGCGAGCTTATCCTCGACAACCGGCTCCGTATCTTCGCGGGTGACTTGGAGATCGTGAGCAACCATCCGCCCCGCGACGCCCTCACCCATTCCATTCTCGACCTGCTGATAGCTCAGCCGCAGCACCGCGATGTGCGTACGTGGCTGGCCTATCTGTCGCAGGACGCGGCGGTCCGGGTGGGCGAGCGGCTGGAGCGTTGCGGCGCGGTCGAATCGGTGACCCGGCGGCGGATGCTGAGCACACAGACGTTCTACATGCCCAACAACGAGCTGCAGCGCAACGCGGCGGCCTGGGCGCCCATGCGGCTGGCGAACATCCTGGTCCGCGGCATGGACATGTCGCTCGGCGACCGGGTGCTGGCCGGCCTCGTCGCCGCGACCGGACTCACCCGCCACGTGCTGTGGGACTTCGAGGCGCATCGTTCCGCGCTCACCGTGTTGCCCAACACGGTGGCGTCACTACCAGAGGACCTGCGACAGCTCATCGAGTACACCGAGTCCAGCGTCGGCTCGGTGCTGGCCGTCGGCCGTCGGTGAGCTCTCGCGGGCGGCACCACCGCCGACCGGACAACTTCGATCAATGGGCCGGGAGGCTGTTGATGGCGCGTAAGGAAATCGCCGAGCCGGACATCATCTCCACCGCACTCGCCAGAAACCGGCTCGGCGTGCCCTCCGTGGTCTTCTTCGGCGTGGCGGGTGCCGCACCGCTGACCGTCATCATCGGCTCGATCTCGGCCATCTACGCCCTCATCGGCAGCACCGCCGTTCCGGTGATCTACCTGGTGGTGGCCGGGATCCTGTCCGTCTTCACGGTCGGGTTCGTGGCGATGAGCCGGCACATCGTCAACTCCGGTGCCTTCTACGCGTACATCAGCCACGGGCTCGGACGGGTGACCGGCGTCGGTGCGGCCTTCGTGGCCCTGCCGGCGTACGCGTTGATGCAGATCGGACTGTTCGGTCTCTTCGGCGCGGCGGCGTCCGAGATCCTCGCCGCGCTCGGCGTGACGGTCGGCTGGTTCACCTGCGCCCTGATCGCCTGGGCGCTCGTCGCGGTGCTCGGCCTGCTCTGGGTCGACCTCAGCGGCAAGGTCCTCGCCGTGCTGCTGATCGCCGAGATCAGCGTGGTGGTCTTCTACGACCTGGTGATGGTCGCCAACCCGGCCGGCGGGGTCATCAGCTTCGAGACGCTCGCACCGGCGCAGCTGTTCACCCCGGACGTCGGCCCGATGCTGGTTCTCGCGGTCGCCGGGTTCGTCGGCTTCGAGGCGACGGTCGTGCTCTCCGAGGAGGCCAAGGACCCGAAGAAGACGGTCGCCCGGGCCACCCATCTCGCGGTGATCCTGGCCGGGCTCCTGTGCGGACTCTCCGCCTGGGCGATGGCGGTGAACACGGGCGCGAACCAGATCGTGGCGACCGCGCAGGAGCACCGGACGGACCTGGTGTTCGCGCTCGTCGCACCGCACGTGCCGAGGGTGCTCGTCGATGTCGGCTACATCCTCTTCATGACCAGCGTGTTCGCGGCGCTGCTCGCGTTCCACGCGGCCGTGGCCCGCTACCAGTTCGCGCTGGGCCGCGAGGGCGTGCTGCCGTCGGTCTGGGGGCACACCCATCCGCGTACCGGAGCGCCGCTGATGGGTTCGATCACCCAGAGCGTGCTCGCGCTCGGTGTGCTGATCGCCTTCGCCGTGGCACACGTCGATCCGCTGTTGTACGTCTTCGCCTGGCTGACCACCATCGGTGGGCTCGGCGTGCTGCTCCTGATGTGGAGCGCGTCCTTCGCGGTGCTCGTGTTCTTCATGCGAAACCGCGGCCTGGAGAACATCTGGCGATCCATGATCGCCCCGATGATCGCGTTCCTGCTGCTCAGCGCCGTGCTCGGGATCACCGTGATCGGCTTCGGCGAGCTGCTTCAGGTCGACGGGGACTCGCCGTTCCAGTGGCTGGTCCCGGTGCTCTACATCGGTGTCGCTCTGATCGGCGTCATCTGGGCGCTGGGCATGCGCGCCGCGCGGCCGGAGGCATACGCGGCGATCGGCCGCGGCGCCGACGGCGGGGTCGTGGCGTTACCGGAGGGCCCGCCGTTGACCAAAGGGTCGCATGAACCCGTCGGCGCCCGGGGCTATCACTACTAGTACGCCAACCCGCAACCCGAGAGAGGATCCCGATGGCGAACGCCACACCGGAACCGGCGATCCGTGACGACGTCGTTGTCGGCACGAACGGTACCGCCGGCGCCGCGGCAGCCGTCGATCCGGGACGGATGTTCCTGCCGTCGCCCCGCCCAGGGCGGCGGACGAAGGGAGTGGCCGGGCCGGCGTACGACCGCGCGGGTGAGCTTCCCGCGGCGTTCGATACGCGCTACCCGCCCGACCCGCGCCACTGCCTGGCGTTTCGCGCGGCGCGCCCCGATCCGCAGAATCGGGGTATCGGCAGCGCCCTGCTGAACCGCCACCACGCCCGGCTCGACCGAGCCGGACTCCCGGCACACCAGGAGGCGAATGACCACCACAATCGCGATCTTCATCTCCGGCATGGTCATTCGAGCCGGCCTGTCAACCAGATGCCGGGCGGCTCGTCGTTGTGGTCGAAGCGGAGGTTGCCTATGGCATGAGGTCGGGTGATCACACTCAGGCCGCGTCCTCACTGTGGAATTGATAGAGCCAGTACGACTGCTGGTCGATCCGCTGGAAACGCATGTTGGCGGTGAGACGCTCCGCCTGCGCCCGGAAGATGCGCGAGAAGTTCAGCACCTCGTCGTTGTAGCTGCAGATGTCGATGCCGACGAGGCCGTTCTGGGTGGCGGCGACGACGTACATCTCTTCGCACAGTTGACGGAACATGTGCCGACCCTGGGCCTGAGGGTGCACCGCGACGAAGCCGATGTACCAGATCTTGCGTGCCGCATAATGCTCGGGCCAGTGCCGCTCGAAGTACTCCGGAGCGATCAGTGGCACCGCGTCGAGATCGTTCGTGTACGTGGACAATCCGCAGAGGGTCCCGTCATCGTCCATGCACAGGTACTTCTGGACGCGCTGATCGTTCATGACCTCGTCGAACTCGTGGCGGTACATGAGGTGTCGCTGCACCGCCATGGCGTTCAGTTCGCGGAACGCGTGGAGGTAAAGGTCCCACGCCGATTCGAGGATCTCGTCGTCATTGATCTGATCGACAACCTTGATGACCATGCTCTGCTCCCCGCAATGCTGCTGGTCGTTCCACCGATCCGCGTCTGCGACTGAAGTTGATCGATGGCTTATTGACCAACAGCGTACGGAGAGTGACTCAAGAACAACAGCCTGTGAGAAGGGGTTTATTGGTCTTGAGCGGCGTCCACGCGCCTCATGGACGAATTTGGCATGCCATGGTCATGTACTCGGTGCAAGTTGCACGAAATCAGGGTTCCCCCCGAGCGCCGGGCCGTCGCCGAGTCTTAGTAGGACGGAGGCGGCGGCCCGCGCTGGACTGTCTCCGCCGAATGTCGCCCCGGCTGCCCAGGCGTTAGATTGACGGTCACGAACCATCGAGAATTATGGATGGCTGTCATGTCGGATCAGTTCACGATCGTGACCGACCCCGTCGCCGGCTCCGTAGCGCTCTCCGCCCTCTTCGCGGTCCTGCCGCTGGTGACCCTCTTCGTTCTGCTCGGCGTCCTGCGGATGCGTGCCTGGCTCGCCGGCCTGATCGCGCTCGCGGTCGCGCTGATCGTGGCCGTGGCCGTCTACTCGATGCCGGTCGGGCTCGCGCTGCTCTCCGCGAGCGAGGGCGCCGCGTTCGGCTTCTTCCCCATCCTCTGGATCGTGCTGAACGCCATCTGGGTCTACAACCTCACCGTCGCCAGCGGGCACTTCGACGTGCTGCGCCGCTCGATGGAGCGGGTCAGTCCCGACATGAGGATCATGGCGATCATCGTCGCCTTCTGCTTCGGCGCGCTGCTGGAGGCCCTCGCCGGCTTCGGCACCCCGGTGGCGATCACCGTGGTGATGCTGATGGCGCTGGGCTTCCCGCCGATCCGCGCCGCCGCGGTCGCGCTCATCGCCAACACCGCGCCGGTCGCGTTCGGCGCGCTCGCCACCCCGATCGTCACCCTCTCGACGGTGACATCGGGCGCCGTCGACGACCCCCGGCTCACCACCGACACGCTCGGCGCGATGGTGGGCCGGCAGACCCCGCTGCTGGCGGTCGTCGTGCCGCTGGTGCTGGTGGCCGTGGTCGACGGGCGCCGCGGCGTCCGGCAGACCTGGCCGGCCGCGATCGTGGCCGGCGGGGTGTTCGCCGTCGGGCAGTTCGTGGCCTCGAACTACATCTCGGTGCCGCTCACCGACATCGTCGCGGCGCTGCTCGCCGCGGCCGCCGTCGTGCTGCTGCTGCGGTTCTGGCGGCCGGTGGAGTCGCCCGACCTGCGCGAGCCCGCGCCGTCCGGCGCCGGCGACGCCGCGGCGGACCCGCCCGGCCCCGGCGACGCGGCGGCGGCACCCGGGGGCGGACGGCCGGTGGGGATGCTGGAGCGGCGCGACAGCGGAGTGGAGGTCGCGCGCGCGTACGCGCCGTACCTGATCATCATCGCCATCTTCTCGATCGCCAACATCGGCGTCGTCAAGGACGCCCTGGCGCAGGAGCCGTGGACGGTCAAGTTCCCCTGGCCGGGCCTGGAGGTGCTGGGCGCCAACGGCGAGCCGCTCGCCTCGACCACCTTCACCCTCGGCTGGCTGCCGGCCGCCGGCACCCTGATGATCCTGGCCGGCATCCTGACGGCCCTGGTGCTGCGGATCCGCCCGGCCCGCGCGCTGCGGGCCTACCTCGACACGTACGTCGAGCTGCGGCACGCCATCGTCACCGTGATGGCGGTGCTGGCGCTCGCGTACGTCCTCAACCAGTCAGGACAGACAAACACGCTCGGCGTGTTCCTGGCCGCGGCCGGCGGCTTCTTCATCTTCCTGTCCTCCATCCTCGGCTGGACCGGTGTCGCCGTGACCGGCTCGGACACCTCATCGAACGCGCTGTTCGGCGCGCTACAGGTGCAGACCGCGACCCAGGCCGGCCTCGACCCGGTGCTGCTGGCCGCGGCCAACTCCTCGGGCGGCGTGCTCGGCAAGATGATCAGCCCGCAGAACCTGGCCATCGCGGCCTCGGCCGTCGGCATGGCCGGCCGGGAGGGCGACATCTTCCGCCGGGTGGTGGGCTGGAGCCTGCTCCTGCTGCTGGTGATGTGCGTGCTCGTCACCCTCCAGGGCACCCCGTTGCTCAGCTGGATGGTCCCCTGACCGGCCGCGGCCGGGGGCGCCGATGATCATCGTTTGGGCGCGCCTATTATGACCGTTCGGCGCCTCCGTGCGATCGATAACCGGTTTATGCTTGCGCCGATATTCGCCCGGTACCGCGTCGAGCAAGGATGTGCGAGTGGCAGACGGTCAGCAGGAGATGCCCAAACTGGACACCACCGTCCCGCAGACGGCCAGGATCTGGAACCACCTGCTCGGCGGCAAGGACAACTTCGCCGTCGACCGCGCCGTCGGCGATCAGATCCTCGCGTCGCTGCCCCAGCTCGCCGAGAACGCCCGGCTCTCCCGGGCCTACCTCGCCCGGGTGGCGGCGTATCTGGCCGGCGAGGCCGGGGTGCGGCAGTTCCTCGACATCGGCACGGGCCTGCCAACCGCGAACAACACCCACGAGGTCGCGCAGCGGGTGGCCCCGGAGTCCCGCGTGGTCTACGTGGACAACGACCCGCTGGTCCTCGCGCACGCCCGCGCCCTGCTGACCACCAGCCCCGAGGGCGCCACCGACTACATCGACGCCGACCTGCGCGACCCGGAGCGGATCCTGGACGAGGCCGCGAAGACCCTCGACCTGGCCCGGCCGGTGGCGCTGTTCCTGATGGGCATCCTCGGTCACATCGAGGACGACGCGGAGGCCAAGTCGATCATCGATCGCATCATGGGCCGGCTCGCACCGGGCAGCTACCTGGCGATGTACGACGGCAGCGACACCAGCGAGGCCAACAACGAGGCCGTGCGGATCTGGAACATCTCGGCCAACCCGAAGTACCACCTGCGCAGCGCGGCCCGGCTGACCGCCCTCTTCGACGGCCTGGAGCTGGTCGAGCCGGGCGTGATCTCGGTGACCCGATGGCGGCCGGAGGCCGGCGCGGAGGACGCCCCCGAGATCGACCAGTACGGCGCCGTGGGGCGTAAGCCGTAGCGACGACGGGACCTCCGGTGGTGACGGGACAGCAGAACGACGGGCCGACGGTCCGTCGTCTGCAGCTCGGTGCGCGCCTGCGCAGCCTGCGACTGGCCAAGGGCGTCACCCGGGACCGGGCGGGCTACGAGATCCGCGCCTCGGAGTCGAAGATCAGCCGGATGGAGCTCGGCCGGGTCAGCTTCAAGGAACGTGACGTCACCGACCTGCTCAAGCTGTACGGCGTCGACGACGAGGGCGAGCACGAGCGGCTGCTCACCCTGGCCCGCGAGGCCAACACGCCCGGCTGGTGGCACTCGTACGGTGACGTGCTCAGCAGCTGGTTCCAGAACTACCTGGATCTGGAGCAGGCGGCGGAGCTGATCCGCACCTACGAGATCCAGTTCGTGCCGGGGCTGCTGCAGACCGACGCGTACGCCCGGGCGGTGATCATGCTCGGTCACGGCAGCGCCACGCCCGCGGAGATCGGCCGGCGCGCCGAGCTGCGGATGGCCCGCAAGCAGATGCTGGCGGACGACGACCAGCCGCGGCTGTGGGCGGTGCTCGACGAGGCGGTGCTGCGCCGCCCGCGGCCGGTGGCGCCTTCAGCATCCTGCGCTTCCCGCACCCGGACATGCCCGACGTGGTCTACATCGAGCACCTCACCAGCGGGCTCTACCTCGACAAGCCCGAGGAGGTGGACCACTACGCCGCGGCGATGGGCCGGCTGACCATCGAGGCGGAACCGCCGGCCCGCACCCCCGAGCTCCTGCGCGCGGCGCTGCGCGACCTCGACGACGATCACTAGGGCGGTCACTCCTCCTCGCAGCGCCAGCTCACCGGGAGGAATGCTCCGCCGCTGGAGGCGTTGCTGTCGCCCGCGAGGGCCCGGTTGTCGTCGCTGACCGCGGTCACGGCGTACGAGGTCCGCCCGGACACGGAAGGGTCGCCCGGCAGGGGGACCAGCCGGCTGCCGAGGTAGAAGCTCGGCGTGCCGTCCTGCTTCGCCAGCCTTTCGTACCTGCCGGTGGCGAGCTGGTAGCGGAACGGCCGCATGGCGGTCGCTTCGATGCCGCCCGTGTCGACGGGAACCATGGCATCGCCGTAGATCCAGCCGTTGCGCAGCTCGACCGGCACGAAGCCGCGGGCCGGCACCCCGTCGATCTCGGGGGCCGCGATGGGCCGGTGTGTGCCGTCCGGCAGCCACAGGTATCCGATGTCGAGATCGACCCGGCCGACGATCGTCCCGTCCTCGGCGAGACCCGAGACGACGCCCTGGGCCGTGCCGGCCGGCAGGGGAAGCGGTTCGGGATCGGCGGTCGCGGAGGCCCAGCGCACGGGCCGGCCGGCGGACGTGCCGACGATGACACCGGCCTCGTTTATCGCGTCGGCCGTGAGCCGGTCGCCCTTGAGCGGCGTCAGCGTGCCGTCGGTGTAGACGTAGGCGCGGGTTCCGTCGACCTCGTACCCGACGCCGACGCCCTTGGTGGTGAAGTCGGTGAGCTCGAGCCTGTCCTTCTTCACGATCCTGGCGATCCTGTTGTCGTGCCAGACGACCACGGTGGACCTCATGTCGGCGACCGGGTTGGCCCGGCCGGCGACGTAGCGGCCGGTGGGGTCGGACCCGGTGACCTGGATCGTCTTGTAGCCACCCATGGGCAGGGGGGTGGCGACGCAGGCCGGCAGCCGCTCCGGTGCGGGGTCCGGGCCGGGCCCGTCGAAGGCCAGGGTCCCGCCGACCGCGGTACCCCCGGCCAGCGCGACGACGGCGGCGCCGGCGGCGGCCAGGCCGAGGCGGCGCTTGCGGCGTCCCGTCGTCATCGCGGCGGCGATGTCCACCCGGGACGGCCGGTCGGGATCTACGTTCAGGGGCGCGAGGAGTTCCGTGCCGCTCTTCTCGTGGTACGACATGGCTGGGTCCCTCCTCAGCGGATCACGGTGGTGGACGGCGACGACCATTCGGTGAGGACGCGGCGCAGCGCCGCCAGGCCGTGTGCGGTCTGGCTCTTCACCGTGCCCTCGGAACAGCCGAGGATCCTGGCGACCTCGGCGACCGGCAGGTCGTGCAGGAACCGCAGCACCAGGGTGGCCTGCTGCCGGGGCGGCACCGTGCGGAGCGCGGCGCTGAGCAGCACCCGCTCCTCGACGCCGGGTGGCGGGGCGCCGGCCCGCTCGGGGATGGCGCCGAACAGGCGCACCCGCCACCAGCCCCGCCGCTTCTCGTCGAGGAACACGCGGACCAGCGTGGTACGGGTGTAGGTGTCGAGACCGTCCGTCAGGCTGATCCGTCCCCAGACCGCGTACAGCTTGGCGATGGTCTCCTGGACCAGGTCGTCGGCCTGGTGCGAGTCCCCGCTGAGGTGGTACGCCAGGCGCCGCAGCGCCGGTAACCGCCCCTGCACGTAGGCCACGTAGTCGGCGTCCGAGTTCGTCATAGGCCTTAAACGCGCTCCGGAACGGTGAGGTTGTACCCACGGCGACCCTACCGCCGCGGGCGCGCTATCCGGTCAGGCGCAGGTAGTCCACGTTGAAGCCGCCGGTCTCGCAGTAGAGGGTCACCAGCTGATCGCCCGCCGGCAAGGTGACCTGGGCGTGCACCGACCGGTACGCCGCCCACCCGCCGGTGTCCGGCACCGAGACCGTGGCCAGCACGGCGCCCGCCGCGTCGCGCAGTGACACCGCGTCCGGCGCGTCCGCGCCCGTGCCGTTGGCGACCCGCAGCTCCAGGTCGTAGGTGCCGGCCCGGGCCACGTCCACCCGGTAGCGCAGCCAGTTGCCCGCCGCGGTCCAGCCGACGTTCCGGCCGCCGCTGGCCGCCGGGGTGTTCTCCACGAAGTTCGCGCCGCCCTCGGTCCAGCCGTGCTGGGCGACGTACGACTCGGCCTCTATCCTCTCGCCCACCGGCGCGCCGCGCGGGCGCACCGCCAGGTGGACCGTCACCTCGTCGTGCGCGGCGCCGTCGGTGACCCGGAACGTCAGGTCCCGTTCGCCGGACACGGCCGGGCGGATCCGCACGGTTCCGGTGGCGGCGTCGACGCCGACGCCGTCCGGCAGGTCGGTGGCGTAGTAGGCGAGCCGGTCGCCGTCGGGGTCGTCCGCCGACAGGCGCACCTCGGTCGTGGCGTACTGGTCGGCGACGACGTCCGGCACCGCGCGCAGGACCGGCGGGCGGTTGTGGCGCGGGGACGGTACGTCGCCGCGCCAGCGGTAGGTGGCGTACGAGTTCGCCGGCACCGTCGTGGTGAACGACCCGCCGGCCAGCACGACCCGCACGGTCCTGTCCTCGGCGGTGCCGTTGCCCAGGATCGCGACGAAGCGGTCCCGGCCGTCCTTGAAGATCACGTTGCTGATCCCGCCGTTCGCCGCGCTCGACGCGACCCGGACGTGCTCCGGGCCCAGGTACCGGGCGAACTGGCCCATCGCGTAGAGCTCGTCGCGGACGGTGAACGTGCGGGCGGCGGTGTCGACCTTGACCAGGCGGTCGGGCCACTTGGTGGTGCGGCCGATCTCCGCCCAGTCGACGTCGTTGTCCCGCGACGGCGTCCAGTGCAGCGTGCCGCCGTCCTGGTCGGTGGTCTGCGCCCACATCACGTAGGACGAGGCGTCCAGCCGCAGGTAGCTCAGGATCGTGGCGGGGGACAGGTCGCTGGTCTCGGTCATGTGCACCGGCTTGCCGGTCTGCTCGTACGCGTCCCGCATGACGGCCGGGTCGCCCCAGTACGGGTGGAACGCGATCCCGTCGGCGGCCGCACGGGCCGGCGCATCGTCGAGGATGCGGTGATAGTTCTTCGTCTCCGTGCTGTTCGGGTCGCGCCAGTCCCAGAAGTTGAAGTCGTGCACGTACAGGTCGGTGTCGAGGCCCGCGCGCTTCACCTCGCGCGCGACGGCCACCGCGAGCCGCTGCTGCTGGGCGATGCTGAGGTCCATCGCCGGGTAGACCACGTCGATGCCGGGCTCGTTGAGCAGGGTCAGCGCGTCGATCCGCACACCGTGCTCCGCGTACGCCCGCAGGTACTTCACGTAGTAGCGCGCGAACACGTCGATGCAGTCGTCGCGCAGCCGGCCCACCTGCTCGTACGAGGAGGTGCTGCCGGGCCGGAGCGCGACCTCGCCGGTGAACCGGTTGTTGGTCTTCATCCAGGCCGGCGCGCTCCACGCCGAGGCGAAGAAGGTCGCCCGCGGGTTGTGGCGCTGGATCAGCTTGATCGTGTCGATGATGTGCGCGGAGACGTCGCGCCGGATGGAGAAGTGCCGCAGGCCGAAGTCCTCGTTCACCCCGGCGGGAAGCTCGTCGTACGACCAGAACGGCAGGTGCTCGATGAGGTCGGGGCTGCCGATGGTCAGCCGGAAGCGATCGAGCCCGGCACCGGTGCGCGGGTCGACGAGCAGCCGGACGGCCCGGTCGCGCTCGGCCGGTGTCAGCTTCCACAGGTTGGAGACGCTCGTCTCGTCCAGCGAGAAGCCGACGCCGGCGTAGCGCTGCCGCGGCGCGCTCGGATCGATGACGACGGTCGCGTCGGTCGCCGGGCCCCGCGCGGGTCCGATGTGGGTGGTCGGCAGCGGCTGCCAGGCCCGGGCGGCGCCCGCCGAGTAGGTGCCGGTGACGGCGGCGCCGCGCCCGGCACCGCCGGCGGTCGCGGCCGGCCCGACGGCGGCGAGCACCCCGCCGGCCGCCGTCGCGGCGACGACCGCCGCGGTGATGGATCGCCTCACGGTGCCTCCTGTGGTCGCTACCGAGAGGAGACCTTACTGTTTCCGGGTCCCGCAGCGCATCCATGGCCGCCGATGTTTTGCGGAAACCGTAAACAAAGTGGTCGGATGTCCGCGGCGACGATGGCCGTAAAGTGGGGCCCATGAACGACTTTCGAGCCCTGCACGTTCCCGGCGACCCGCTCGTGCTCCCGAACGCCTGGGACGTCGCCTCCGCCGCCGCGCTGGCGCGGGCCGGCTTCGCGGCGATCGGCACGACAAGCCTCGGCGTCGCCGCCGCGCACGGCCTGCCCGACGGCCGGGGCGAGGGCCGCACGGAGACCATCGCCCTGATGCGGCGGCTGGGGCGGCTGCCGGTGCTGGTCACAGTGGACGTCGAGGGCGGCTTCGGCGGCGGACCGGCGGCGGTCGCCGACCTCGCCGCCGACCTCGCCGAGGCCGGCGCGGTGGGCATCAACCTCGAGGACGGCCACGCCGACGGGACGCTCGCCCCGGTCGCGGACCAGGTCGCTCTCATCGAGGCCGTCAAGGCCCGGGTGCCCGGGCTCTTCGTGAACGCGCGTACGGACACGCGCTGGCTCGACGCGGGCGACCTCGACGAGACGCTGGCCCGCACGCGCGCCTACGCGGCCGCGGGCGCGGACGGCGTCTTCGTGCCGGGCCTCGCGGACGAGGACGACATCCGGGCGGTCGTCTCCGGCGTGGACGCCCCGCTGAACGTGCTGCTGCTGCCCGGGTTGACGGTGCCGGCGCTGGCGAAGCTGGGCGTCGCCCGCATCAGCACCGGCTCGATGCTCTTCCGGACCGCGCTCGGCGCCGCGGTCGCCGCCGCCCGCGCGGTCGCCGCCGGCGAGCCCGCCCCCACCGGCATCCCCCCGTACGCCGAGGTCAACGCTCTGGCGAGCGACGGCCGGAACTAGACTGGCGAACATGGCGAGCCGATACGAGTCGCACATCGAGCGCAAGATCCGTGAGGCGCAGGAGCAGGGTCAGTTCGACGACCTGCCGGGCACGGGCAGACCGCTCAGCGACCACGGCCGGGAGTACGACGAGGACTGGTGGGTCAAGGACTGGCTGCGGCGCGAGGGCGCGAGCTCGGGGGCGCTGCCGCCGACCCTCGCGCTGCGCCGCGAGGCGCAGGACCTGCGCGAGACCATCGACCGGTGCACCTCGGAGGCCGACGTGCGTGCCTACGTGGCGAGGCTGAACGAGCAGCTGCGCAAGGCCCGGGCCGGGCTGCTGGAGGGCCCGCCGGTGCTGCTGCCCCCGATCGACGCGGACGAGGCGGTTCGCGGCTGGCGTGCCCGCCGCGCCGGCTGACCCGGGCCGCGCCGGCGCCGTCGCTCAGGAACGCTCGGTCAGGGTCAGGGGTACGCCGGTCAGGGTGTCGCAGCGCACGAACGCAAGGTCGATCTCCACGTCGGTGAACCACAGGACGGGCAGCGTGAGCGGCGGCGGGGACTCCGGGGTGAAGGTGACCGGGATGACGCCGAAGAGCTTGCCCTTGAACCGGGGCGTGTAGAACCGGACGTCCCCCTCGGTGATCAGCTCCTTGCTGTCGATCACGGTGCGTGCGGTGCCACGCTCGGGGACGGTCAGCTTGAACGGCTTGTTCACGGCCTTGCGCATGCTGAACTTCAGGGCCTGGATCGTGCCTCCGGTGGTTTGCAGCCGGGTCACGCCGTCGTAGGTGGAGTCGTACATCGTCAGCGACGCGGTCTCCAGCTTTCCGCCCCGGAGCGAGACGGTAGGTACGTCGTCCGGGCCGGCCTCCTTGACGACCCGTGGGCCCAGGCAGGGCACGTCCGGCAGGCTCGGCGTCGTCGACGGTGTCGGCGAGGTGCCGGGTGCGGGGGAGCCGGACCCGGCCGGATCGCCGGACGGCGCCGCGGTGGGTGCGGCGGACCCGGTCGGCCCGGGGCTCGCGGTCGGTGACGGTGTCGCCGACGGGCCGGGGGTCGGTTCCTCTTCCTCCCCGCCGATGCCGAACAGGTCGCCGACGCCCTCGACGAAGTCGTGCAGGCCGTCGACGAGGGGGTTGCCGGAGTCCTCGCCGTCCTCGGTGGGCGTGGGGGACGGCGAGGACGAGGCCGGGGCGCCGGTGCCCGGCTTGGCGGGCGCCGGCTTGCCGGGGATCTTCTTCCGCGAGGGCTTGGGCGACGGCTGCCGCGACGGCGCCTTCTTCGCCGCGGCGGCGGGCCGGGACGGCAGGCCCTCGGGGCACTCGGGCTCGGCCCGGGCCGGGGCGGGTGCGGCGGCGGCCAGGACCGCCGCCGTCACCGCCAGCGGCACCAGCGCGATGGCCAGCATCTTGCGGGGTACGCCGCCGGACGGCGTACGCGGTTCCGGTGCGCCCGCCGGGTACCACTCCGCCCGCGGCCGGAACGCCGACCGGTGCCGGCCGTCGCCCGGCCCGTCGCCGAACCCCGGCAGGATCGTGCCGGCGGGGGCCGGGTCCCGGGCGTCGTGGCGCTCGTCCTCCCGCGTGCCCTCGGGCTCGGGCTCGCCGTGCGGCCCCTCGGGATCCTCCGGCGCGGTGTCGGTGGTGCCCGGCCGCGGCTGCCTCGGTGACCAGGCCAGGACGAGGGCGCCGCCGACGATGCCGAGCAGCATGCCGGCGAAGAAGCCGCCGAGGTTCAGGCCGATCAGCGAGTACACCGCGGTGAGCAGGCCGAGGATGCCGTAGAAGAGTCGCTGCCCGGGTGTGACCCAGCTGAGCACGCCGCAGAGGACGAGCATCAGCGGGAGTAGATAGGACAGGTAACCCTCAGGGCCGAAATGCAGCTGCAGGTCGCCCAGCGACAGGTTCGCGCTGAGGAACAGCTCCAGTCCGGCGATGAGGAGCAGGAGCCCGCCCCAGAACGGCCGGGCTCGCCGCCAGCGGCGGAATCCGCCGCCCGACGTACTTGTCGTTGCCACTTGCTCCTCCAGAAATGGTGCCTTACCCCGGCAGGATGGAGGCCCGCGGGTGGTGCGTTCCCGCGGGCCTCCGGCAATTACGTCAGAAACATTCGGTCGGCCTGCCGTCGCCGCCGCCGGGCCAGTTGACCTTCATGTTCAGACCGGTAAGCGTGAACGTGCCGGCCGAGGTGGAAACGGCGGTCTGCCGCAGCCCCCTGATCGTGACGTGCTTCGCCTCCTGGCCGAAGTCGCCCGCCTTGCCGTGCGCGTCCTCGCCGCCGAGTCCGAGGGTCGAGGCGTCCTGGCCGATGTTGATGTCGGTGAACTCCGCCTCGCCGCTGAGCTCGTTGAGGCCGATCAGCAGGTTGGTGGCCTTCGCCGGGTTGTCCTCGTCCCGGCCCGCGCGGATGGTGAGGGTGAT
This sequence comes from Amorphoplanes digitatis, assembly GCF_014205335.1. NCBI lineage: Bacteria > Bacillati > Actinomycetota > Actinomycetes > Micromonosporales > Micromonosporaceae > Actinoplanes > Actinoplanes digitatis. Next base: position 3,790,134 of record NZ_JACHNH010000001.1, read on the forward strand.
CGGGACGCCCGGGGTCTTCACCGACTGGCACAGGTTGTAGAGCGTCGCCGAGGAGATGCCGGAGATCGCCACCGGGATCGCGTCGTCGTTCTTCTTGTGTACCGAGTCGCCGTACTGGGCGAAGCCGGTGCCCTCCAGCCGGTCGGCCGAGATCTTGAACGACTGGCCCGACACCGCGAACGTGGCGGCGAACGCGCCGTTGGCCATGCCGAAGACCAGGGCGCCGGCGACGGCGGCCGGCACCGCCACCGCTACGGCGAAACGGCGCCAGTCGGTGCGTCCGTACGCCGGATCGCCTTGCGCATCCTTCACGGATCCTCCTTGCGGGAAGTGGGAACGGCCGCGGCCGCGCCCGCCATGCGGCTCCCATCGCATGCGGACACGTCGATGCGGCAGTCCTGATGTGCCGGGAATGTTGCCGCTACCTGAGGGCTGGGACAAGAGCGTTGGCTACCGGCCGGTAACCATGAGGAAACATCGATCATGACGGATAGTGAGCAATGGCCGCGGTGAATCCCTGAAGATGCGTCACCAATGGACACTTCGGGCGAGATATTGGCGTGTGACGGTCACCACACGTGTGCGTTCGGCCATAGTTACGGATCGGTAACAACTTTTGGAAATCCCGGAATCGCACCTTCAACGAATCGTTTCGAGTCGCCGAAAGATATTGCGCGGAGAGTGATGTATCCGCGGTACTCCCGCCATTTCCGGAGGCGCCGGCGGTCGCAACCGTTCGGCAACCGGTCGCGACACCGTTTGCACCCCGGCATCCGCAGGCTGTGGGCTCCCCCGAGCAAGGAGATCGCTCAGATGCGTCTGCCCCGTACCGCTGCCGCCGCCGTGCTGGCCGCCGGGATCATCGTTCCCGCCGTTTCCGGGGCCGCCGTGGCCCTGGCCTCGCCCTCGTCGCACAGCGTCGTGGCCACCAAGCACGGGCACGAGCCGGGTGGGTCGGAGAAGCCCGGCAAGCCCCACAAGCCGCGCAAGCCCGTCCGGATCCCGTTCGCCGCCAACGGCAAGGTCACCGCCGTCGACGCCGAGGCCGGCACCGTGACGCTGGCGGCGCACGGCGGCACCAAGGACGTCCGCAGGAAGACGATCACCGTGAAGGTGCCCGAGGGCGCGCGGATCAGGGTCAACGGCAGGCGCGCGACCGTCGCGGGCATCCTGGCCGGCGCCAAGATCACCGTGACCGGCCTGCGCGTCGACGGCGTCTACACCGCCGTGGTGATCAACGCCAACCGGCCGAAGCCGGCGAAGCCTCCCGTCACGCCGAGCCCCAGCGTCACGCCCAGCACCGACGTCAGCCCGAGCCCCAGCGTCACGCCCAGCACCGACGTCACCCCGAGCCCGACCGGCAGCGCCGCCCCCACCCCCTCGGTGAGCCCCAGCGCGGACCCGGACGACCAGTAGTAGCAGCGGGAAGCCCGGCCGGCGGGGTCGCCGGCCGGGCTTACCATCTGTGGCACGGGACGCATCTTTCAAGTCGTCGTTCCCGGTGCCGAAATACCTCTCGTCGGCGAGTCGGGCGTGGGGGATGGAGGCGGGCCGGGTGGGCACAGACGAGCGGCAGCGCCTGGCGGCGTTGCGCGGGTACCGCGTGCTCGACGCCCCCGCCGACGACGAGCTGGAGGCCGTGGTCCGGGTCGCCGCGACGGTCGCCGGCGTGCGGACCGCGACGCTCAACCTGATCGACGAGGACCGGCAGTGCCAGCTCGCTCCCGCGGGCCTCGCGGGCACCGTCTCACCCCGCGCCGACTCCCTGTGCGCCGTCCACTTCCGCGAGGGCGAGTTCGTCTGGGTCGCGGACGCCGCCGCGGATCCCGCGTACAAGGGCAACCCGTGGGTCGACGGCCGGCGTGGCGACATCCGCTTCTACGCCTCCGCCCCGCTGGTCACACCACAGGGCCACGCGCTCGGCACCCTCTGCGTCTTCGACTCCCGGCCGCGCGAGCTCAGCGACGAGCAGATCGACCGGCTCAAGGACCTCGCCCGGGTGGTGCTCGCGCTGTTCGAGCGCCGCCGGCAGGCCCGGGTACACGGCGAGCTGCTGCGCTCCAACGGCGAGCTGGAGCAGTTCGCCGCCGTGGTCAGCCACGATCTCGCCGCGCCGCTGAGCGTGATCGGCGGCTACCTGGACCTGCTCGCCGACGACCGCGACGGTGCGCTCGACGAGCGGGCCGGCGGGTGGATCGCCGGCGCGTCCCGGGCGGTCGGCCGCATGCAGGGCCTGATCGAGGCGCTGCTGACCTACGCCCGGGTGGGCGGCGAGTCGCGGGTGCGCGGACACGCCGAGCTGGGCGAGGCCGTGGACCAGGCGCTGCTGGACCTCGGCGACCTGATCCGGGAGAGCGGCGCCACCATCGGGAGCGCCTCGGCGTCCGCCACCCTGGCGTGCGACCCGACCCTGCTGCGCCAGCTGTTGCAGAACCTCATCGGCAACGGGATCAAGTACCGCGACCCGGCCCGGCCGTGCCGCATCGAGGTCGCCGCCGAGCGCTGCGGCCGCGACTGGCTCGTGACCGTGACGGACAACGGCATCGGCATCCCGCCGGACCAGCGCGACCGCGTCTTCGAGATGTTCGCCCGGGTCGACCCGCGCAGCCGTACCGGGCACGGCATCGGCCTGTCCACCTGCCGGCGCATCGTCGAACGCCACGGCGGCCGGATCTGGGCCGGCGCCGCGCCCGGCGGCGCGGGCACCACCATCTCCTTCACCCTTGCGGGCGCCTGACGTGTACGCGGACAACGCCCGCCTCCGCGCCGCGCTCCGCCGCCGCCGTACCCGGCCGGACGGCGAGCTGACGGCGTTCGAGGAGCGCAGGGACGCCCTGGTGACGACGGTGACGCACGAGCTGCGCACGCCGCTGACGAACATCCTCGGGTACGCCGAGATGCTCGCCGACGGCGACGGCGGCGAGCTGTCGCCGGCGCAGCGGCGCGGCGTCGCCGCGATCCTGCGCAACGCCCGCCGCCTGCACGACACGGTGTCGGACCTGCTGCTGCTCGACCGCGCGAACGGCCCGGCCCGCGCCGCACCCGTCGACCTGTCCACAGTGACCGCGGCGCTGCACGCGGAGTTCGCGCCGCTCGCCCGCGACCGCGGTATCGCGCTGGCGGGCGAGGCCGAGCCGGTCCGGGTCGACGGCGACGCACGCCAACTGGCGCGGGCGCTGCGCAACCTGCTGGACAACGCGGTGAAGTTCACCCGCCGCGGCGAGGTCCGCTACCGGCTGCGCGCCGAGGGCGCCGGCGCGGTGCTGACGGTGACCGACACGGGCATCGGCATCCCGGCGGGCGACCTGGCCGGCCTCTTCACGCCGTTCCACCGGGCGTCGAACGCGATCGACCAGGCCGTGCCGGGCCCGGGCCTCGGCCTGGCGATCGTCCGCGGCATCGTGACTGAACACGGCGGCACGGTGACGGCGCGGTCCCGGCCGGGACACGGCAGCACGTTCACCGTCACGCTGCCGCTCGCCCCGGCGGCCTGATCGGCCCCACCGTTCCCCGGCGCCCCAGCCTCACCCCCAGCCCCGCCGGGCACCGGTTCCACTCTCGACCAAACCCGCCTCGTTCCGCGCCCCGGAGCGGGGCGTTTACGATCACCGTCGACGTTCCCCGTGAGACCGTCAAGCAATGGCGTACCGGAGCGCCCGGGAGGGAACACCGCCGTGACCTACGCAACGACACACTCCGGCACCACGCCCGGAGACTTCGGGCGCGAGCTGCTCAGCAACCTCTATTACCAGCGCGGTACGACGCTGGAGTCGGCGAGCGCGCAGGACGCGTACCACTCGCTGGCGCTGACCGTCCGGAACCGCCTGGTCGACCGCTACATCCGGACGGCGGCGGCGCATTACCAGGAGAACCCGAGGTTCATCTACTACCTGTCCGCCGAGTACATGCTCGGCCGGCAGCTCGACCAGAACCTGCTCTACTCCGGTACGCAGGAGTGCGCGCACAGCGCGCTGGCGGCGCTCGGCCTGTCCGGCGACGAGCTGGACGCCCTCGACGTCGAGCCGGGCCTCGGCAACGGCGGCTTGGGCCGGCTCGCCGCCTGCCTGCTGGACGCCATGGCCACCCAGGACATCCCGGCGGTCGGCTACGGCATCCGCTACGACTACGGCATCTTCCAGCAGGAGTTCCAGGACGGCGCACAGGTCGAGCACCCGGACGACTGGACCTTCTACGGCAATCCGTGGGAGTTCCACGCCTCCGACGACCAGCAGAAGGTCGGCTTCTACGGCCACACCGAGGCGCTCGACGGGGTGCGCCGGAAATGGGTGCCGGGCGAGATCGTCCTGGGCGAGCCGAGCCACATGCTGGTGCCCGGCTACGGGACCACCACGGTCAACATCATCCGGCTGTGGAAGGCCCGCGCCAGCCCGCAGTCCTTCAACCTGTCGCACTTCGGCGCCGGCCAGTACGGCGAGGCGGTCGAGGAGATCGTCCGCTCGGAGAACATCAGCAAGGTCCTGTACCCGGACGACAGCACCGAGCTCGGCCGCGAGCTGCGCCTCAAGCAGCAGCACTTCCTGGTCACCTGCGCGCTGCGCGACATCGTGCGGCGCTTCCGGCTGTGCAACAGCGACTGGGACCACTTCGCCGACAAGGTGGTGATCCAGCTCAACGACACCCACCCGGTCATGGCGATCGCCGAGCTGATGCGGATGCTCGTCGACGAGGAGGGTCTCGACTGGGACCGGGCCTGGTCGATCACCCGGCGCACGTTCGCGTACACCTGCCACACGCTGCTGCCCGAGGCGCTGGAGACCTGGCCGGTCGAGCTGATGCGGCGGCTGCTGCCGCGGCACCTGGAGATCATCTTCCTGATCAACCACCTGTTCCTGCAGGAGGTCGCGGACCGCTACCCCGGCGACGACGCGAAGCTGCGCGAGCTCTCGATCATCGCGGAGGGCGCGGAGCAGCGGGTCCGGATGGCGCACCTGGCCGTGGTCGGCAGCTCGGCGGTCAACGGCGTCGCGGAGCTGCACTCGCGGCTGCTCGCCGCCACGACCCTGCACGGGTTCGCCAACCTGTGGCCGGGCCGCTTCCACAACGTCACCAACGGCGTCTCGCCGCGCCGCTTCGTCCGGCTCGCCAACCCGCGGCTCGCCGAGCTGATCACCGAGCGGCTCGGCGACGGCGGCTGGCTGACGGACCTGGACCAGCTGAGCCGCCTCGAGCCGGCCGCCGCCGATCCGGAGTTCCGGCGGCGGTGGCGCGAGGTCAAGCGGCTCAACCGGGAGGACCTGGCCGAGCAGACGCTGGCCACGACCGGGGTGGTCCTGGACCCGGACGCGCTCTGCGACGTGATGATCAAGCGGTTCCACGAGTACAAGCGCCAGCTGCTGCGGGTGCTGCACGTGGTGACGCTCTACCACCGGATCCGGCGGGGCGAGGTCGCGGACGTGGTGCCGCGCTCGATCGTCTTCGGGGGCAAGGCGGCGCCCGGTTACTACGTGGCCAAGCGGATCATGAAGCTGGCGAACCGGGTCGCCGAGGTGGTCAACGCGGACCCGGCCGTCTCGCCGTACCTGAAGATGGTCTTCCTGCCCGACTACAACGTGTCCCGGGCGCAGCTGATCATCCCGGCCGCTGACCTCTCCGAGCAGATCTCGCTGGCGGGCAAGGAGGCCTCGGGCACCAGCAACATGAAGCTGGCCCTCAACGGTGCGCTGACCATCGGCACGCTGGACGGCGCGAACGTCGAGATCCGCGACCGGGTGGGCGGGGAGAACTTCTTCCTCTTCGGCCTGGACACCGCAGAGGTGGCCGCGCTCCGCGGGCGGGGCTACCGGCCGCGGGACCACTACGAGCGCGACGCGGAGCTGCGTGAGGTGGTGGACGCGGTCGCCGGGTGGGACGGCGAGCTCGCCGACGACCTGATGCACCGCGACGAGTACCTGACGCTCGCCGACTTCCGGGCCTATGTGGACTGCCAGGACCGGGTGGCCCGGGCCTGGCGCGATCCGGAGGACTGGACCCGCATGTCCATCCTGAACACCGCGCGCAGCGGCTTCTTCTCCGCCGACCGCACGGTGCGCGACTACTGCCGCGACATCTGGCACGTCACGCCGGTGTACGTGCCGCGGTGAGACGGCGGCGGGCCCGTGACGGGCCCGCCGCCGTGCGCCTCAGCCCTTGACACTGCCCGCGAGCAGGCCGCGGACGAAGTAGCGCTGCAACAGCAGGAAGATCGTCACCGGCACGATGATCGAGACGAACGCGCCCGCGGAGAGCAGGTGCCACGCCGAGTCGCGCGTGCCGCTGAGGTTGGCCAGCGCGACGGTGATCGGGGCGACGGTGTCGCCGCCGCCGGCGAAGGTGAGCGCGACAAGCAGGTCGTTCCACACCCAGAGGAACTGGAAGATGGCGAACGCCGCCAGCGCCGGCCGCAGCAGTGGCAGCAACACCCGGAAGAAGATCGACACATGACCGGCGCCGTCCACCCGGGCCGCCTCGAGCAGTCCGGCCGGGATCTCCTTCATGAAGTTGTGCAGCAGGTAGATCGCCAGCGGCAGGCCGAAGATCGAGTGCGACAGCCAGATCGTCCAGAACGTGTTCGCCAGGTCCGCCTTCACATAGAGCGTGAGCAGCGGGATCAGGGTCACCTGCAGCGGCACGATCTGTAGCGCGAAGATGCTCAGGAACAGGATGTTGCGGCCCGGGAACTTGATCCAGGCGAACACGTACGCGGCCAGGCAGGCCAGGCTCAGCGGGATGATCACCGAGGGGATCGTGATCACCAGCGAGTTGATGAAGAAGGCGCCGAGGCCGGCTCCGTCCTCCGAGTCCAGCACGGCGCGGTAGTTGTCCAAGGTGAACTGCGGGTCGCTGAACGCCGTCCACCAGCCCGTCGTCTTGATCTGCCGCTCGGGGCGGAACGAGGAGATCAGCAGGCCGAACGTCGGCACGGTCCAGAGCACCGCGATGACGATCGCCGCGAGCGAGGCCCAGGGAGAGGTGAGCTTCCTCGTGGCGATGGCCGCGGCGGTGGGCTTCTCGGCCTCGAGCGCGTCGAGGGCGCTCGGCGGTGCGGCGGTGGTCATAGCGACTCCGATCGGCGGATGTGCCGGACGTTGTAGGCGACGATCGGGATCACCAGCACGAAGAGCAGCACCGCGAGGGCGGAGCCGAGCCCCTGGTTGTCGCTGCGGAAGCTCTGGCTGTAGAACTCGTTCGCGATGACGCTGGTGTCGTACTGGCCGCCGGTCATCGTGCGCACGATGTCGAAGACCTTCAGCGTGCCGATGCCGATGGTGGTCAGCACGACCACCACTGCCGGGCGGATGGACGGCAGGGTGACGAACCGGAACATGCCCCACGGGCTGACGCCGTCGAGGCGGGCGGCCTCGATGATGTCACCCGGGATCGCCTTGATGGCCGCCGACAGCACGGTCATCGCGAAGCCGGCCTGGATCCAGATCATGACCACGATCAGCAGCAGCGTGTTCAGCGGCCAGTCCAGCAGCCACAGCTGCGGCGTGCCGCCCATCCAGACCACGATCTGGTTGAGCAGGCCGATCTGCTTCACGTTGGCCTGGTCGGGGCGGTACGCGTAGACGAACTTCCAGATGATCGAGGCGCCGACGAACGAGATCGCCATCGGCATGAAGATCAGCGCCTTGGCGAACGACTCCAACCGGGCCTTGTCGACCAGGACGGCGTAGAGCAGGCCGATGGCGGTGGCCACGAACGGCGTCAGCAGGACCCACACGGCGGTGTTTGTCAGCACCGTCAGCTGGTCCTTGTCCGTGAAGATCGTCTGGTAGTTGTCCAGGCCGATGAACACGTCGCCCGCGGCGTCGAAGAAGGACTCGTAGATGGTGCGGATGCCGGGATAGACGAGGCCCACGAGCAGCATCAGCAGCGTCGGGGCGAGATAGGAATAGGCGACGACCCGGTCACCGCGGCGGCCGCCGAAGCGCCCCGCGATGAACAGGATGATGCCCACGACCGCGGCGAAGAGAAGGATCGCAGCGAACATCTGCGTGAACTTCTCGGCGGTGGTGTCGGCGGTGTCGAACACTCGACCCGTACCTCCTCAGGAGAGCGGTGAGGCCGGTCGCCAGACGGCGACCGGCCCCGAGGTGAAGACTCAGATCACTTGGGCCAGGCCTTTTCGATGTTGTTCACCGTCGTGACGGTGTCCTGGCCGGTGATCCAGCTCGTCGCCTGCTTCCAGTACGCGTTCGAGCCGACGGCGGCCGGCATCATGTCCGAGCCGTCGAAGCGGAACGTGGCCTTCGGGTCCAGCAGAATGACCGCGGCCAGCTTGTCGACCGGGTTGCTCAGGTTGTTCGGGTCGAGACCCTTGTTGGCGCTGACCCAGCCCTGCGACGCCTTCGCCTTGATGTTCGCCCAGGTGTCGGTGGACAGGTAGGTCTGGAAGGCCTTGACCTCCGGCCGGTCCGCGAACGCCAGGTTGAACTCGCCGCCGCCGAGGACCGGCTTGGACGTGCCGTCCTTGCCGGGCAGGTAGAAGGCGAACACGTCGCCGTCCTCGGCCACCTTGGTGCCCTTGTCGAAGTTCGCCGCGTAGAAGCTGGCCTGGCGGTGCATCGAGCAGGTGCCCTCCAGGATCGGCAGGCCGGCGTCCTGGAACGCGGTCGTGGCGATGCTCTTGACGTCGCCCAGGCCGCCGTTCACGTAGGCGGGGTTCTTCAGGTACGCGCCGACCGCGTCCAGCGCCGCCGTCGACTCGGGGCCGTTGAACGGGATCTCGTGCTTGACCCACTTGTCGTAGGTCTCCGGCCCGTAGAGCCGGAGCATGAAGTCCTCCTGCCAGTCGGTGATCGGCCAACCGGTGGCCTCACCGCTGGCGATGCCCGCGCACCACGGCTTCTTCTTGTCCGCGACCATCTTGTCGCTCAGCGCCTTGAGCTCGTCGAGCGTGTTGGGGATCGCGTAGCCGGACTCCTTGAACTCGCTCGGCGAGTACCAGACCAGCGACTTGACGTTGGCGCCCGACGGCGCGCCGTAGAACTTGCCGTCGACGGTGGCGTAGGCCTTCCAGTCCTTTCCCCACCACTTGTCGACGTTCGCGGAGACGGTGGCCGGAGCCTCGACGGCCTTGCCGGTGGCCACCAGCTGCTGGAGCAGGCCGGGCTGCGGCACGATCGCGATGTCCGGCGGGTTGCCGGCCTTGGCACGGACCAGGATCTGGGTCTCGAAGGACTTGTCGCCCTCGTACTTGATCGTCACACCGGTGCACTGCTCGAAGGGCTTGTAGGAGTCCTTGTACGCCTTGTCCTCCGGGGTCACGATGCTCGCGAAGACGGTCACCGTCTTGCCCTTGAGATCGCCGAACTCCTTGTAGAGGTTGCAGTCGATCGACGACTGAGCAGCCGTGTTGGAATCGTCGTTCGAGTCGTCACTGCCGCCGCATGCGGCGAGACCGAGCACCAGGCCCGCGCCCAGCGTGCCGGCGAGCGCGCTCCTGAAGCGCGGACTCATGGATTGACCGAACATCCTTCTCCCTATGGTCACATCACGCCGGGGCGTGACAACACCGTCACCGTCTCCGGTTCCCCCGCGTGCCAGTCAAGTTGGTCGAAACGATGTTCCGCAACGTTTCCGAATGATCGGCCGAGTAACGATTCGGCACCGGGCCAGCGCAGATCTGAAACGGTTAAGAAACTTAACCGCTGAGGGTGCCGTTCGAGGTGATCCTCGGACGCCCCTGGGCGGCACCTCATCGGCAACGTTCGCCGGGTGTATTGGATGACGTGCGGCGTGGCCGTGCTGATGCCCGTTCACCGAGGAGTCTGATGCAGCCCGCCCGGCCCGCCTCGCTCGCACGCACGGCCGCCGCCGACCCGTGGGTACGCGCGGTCGTCGGCGTTGCGGTGGCGGCCATCCTCTGGCTCCTCTACGGCCCGGGAAACATCACCGCGGACGTGCTCGTCCGTGCGTTCGCCGGCGTGTTCCTGAACGTCGTCGGGGTGGTGTCCGCGATCCGCCTGGCCCGCCGCCCCGGCCTGGTGCCCGCGGTCCGCCGCTTCTGGCGCTCGCTGACGGCGATGATCACGCTGCTGCTGGTCGGCAACGTCAGCCGGCTCCTCACCACGCTGTGGGACCCGGACGTCAGCGCCGTCGCCGTCGGCCGGTTCCAGACCGTCTGCATCCTGACCGGCGTCGCGATCCTGATGGTCACCGCGCTCGTGCACCCCCACCCGAAGTCCACCCGTCAGGCCCGGCTGAGGTACTGGCTGGACGCGAGCGCCGTGATGACGGCCTCCGCCGTGGTCATCTGGTTCATGGTCGACCGCACCACGGGGCTCGGCGCCGGACCCGTGGGGCCCGCGGCGGCGACCGTCATCGCGATGGCCGTCGCGTTCACCATGACCCGGCTCACGATCAGCGGGCTCAACCCGATGAACGCGGTCGCGGCCGCGCCGGTGTTCGCCGCGGCGCTGTTGCAGTGCCTCAGTGTCGCGGTGGTGCGCGCCACGGCCGGACCCGCGGCGCAGCTGTCCCTTCAGCTCGCCACCGTCGCCCTGGTCAGCCTCGGGCCGCGGCTGCAGGAGCTGATGGACCGGCTGCGGGCCGACCGCCCGCTCCCCGCGCGGCGGGCGTGGAGCACGCTGCCGTACGCGATGCTCGGCGTCGTTCTGTTGATCCTCCCGGCGTCGCTGCCGGAGGGTCTGAGCGGCACGGCGATGGTGGTCTTCGGCGGCCTGTTCGTCATCACCGGCATCGTCGTCGCGCGCCAGTGGGTCGCCTTCCGCGAGAACTCCGCCCTGGTGCAGCGGCTGAGCCGCCAGGAGGAGCGGGTACGCCTGATGCTCGAGTACTCCACCGACATCACGACGCTCATCGACGGGAACGGCGCCATGTCCTACCTGACCCCGGGCAGCCGGGCGCTGGGCTACGAGCCCGCGGAGCTGCTCGGCACGCGGATCGTCACGATGATCCACCCCGAGGACCTGCCGGGCCTGCTGCCGGACATGCAGCGCCTGATGGTGACGCCGGGTGCGAACCTCACCTACCAGGCGCGTTACCAGCACGCGGACGGCTCGTGGCGCTGGCTCGAGGTCACCAGCCGCAACCTGATGCACCTGCCCAGCGTCGCCGCCGTGGTCAGCAACTCGCGCGACGTCACCGAGTCCCGCGAGCTACAGGACCGGCTGCGCCACCAGGCCACCCACGACGAGCTGACCGGGCTCGCCAACCGGGTGCTCTTCGGCGAGCGCCTCGCCGAAACGGTCGGCACCGGCGTCGCCCTGCTCCACGTCGACCTGGACGGCTTCAAGCCGATCAACGACACGTACGGGCACCACGCCGGCGACGTCGTCCTGACCCGGGTCGCCGAGCGGCTGCGCGCGGTCCTGCCGCCGGACGCGATGCCGGCCCGGCTGGGCGGCGACGAGTTCGCCGTCCTGCTGCCCGGCGCCGGCCGGCCCGCCGCCGAGCAGATCGCGGAGCGGTTCCGGGCGGCCCTCGCCCAGCCGATCGAGCTGGACGGGCACAGCCTGAGGATCGCCGCCAGCGTCGGCGTGGTCGCCGGCGCCGGAGTCGACCCGCACGCCCTGCTGCGCGAGGCCGACGCGGCGATGTACCGGGTCAAGCACGCCGCGCGCGAGAACGCGGCGTGAACCGCGCGGCGGCCGCCGGGTGGCTCACGGCAGGCCGGCGCGCAGCGCGTAGCCGAACCCCCGCTGGGTGACGATCAGCGGCGCGCCGAGCCGGTCCAGCTCGCACCGTAGCGAGCGGACCACGGCGTCGGCGTCCGCGGCGCCGGTCGCCGCCTCGATCTGCGCCCGGGACAGCACCCGCCCGGGGTTGCGCAGCAGGCAGCGCAGCACCTCGAACTCGGTCCGGGACAGCGGCACCGGCTCGCCCGCGCGCCGGACCTCGTGGGTGTCCTGGTCCAGCTCGACGTCGCCATAGCGCAGGACCCGCTCGCACGCCGTCGCACCGTCGCGGCTCAGCAGCGCCCGGACCCGGGTGAGCAGCACGTCGGCGTCGAACGGCTTGGTGATCCAGTCGTCGCCGCCGTACGCGATGCCGTTGACCAGGTCCTCGCCGGCGTCGCGGGAGGCGAGGAAGACGATGCCGGCGCCGGAGCCGTCCGCGCGCAGCCGCCGCCGGACGTCCATGCCGTCGCCGTCGGGCAGTTTCGCGTCGAGCAGCACGAGATCGGGATGGCCCTCGGCGGCCTTGCGCAGCGCCTGCTCGGCGGTGCCGGCGGTGTCCACCGCGAAGCCGTGGTAGGCGAGCACCGTGGCGATCATGTCGACGACGATGGGCTGGTCGTCGACGACCAGGATTCGGGCATTGTCCGTCATATTGCCCCCGTGCAGACGCGGCGTGATAACCCGACGGTGCTCCCTGCGGCCACCGCCGGAAAGGGGCGGTCCACATGGCAGGACGTCGGTCCTGCTCAGCGCCGGTTCCGGCGGATGATCCACACCGCCGCGCCGACCGCGAAGACCCCCAGACCGGCGGCCACCGCCGGCAGCGGCAGGGCCGCCGCCAGCAGCAGGCAGCCGGCCAGCCCGACGACCGGTACGGCGCGCCACGGCGCGCCCTCGTCGGGGCGCAGGGTCAGCGCGGAGGCGTTCGCGATCGCGTAGTAGACAAGGACGCCGAACGACGAGAACCCGATCGCGCCGCGCAGGTCGACGGTCAGCACCAGCAGCGCCACGGCGACGCCGACGGCCGCCTCGGCGCGGTGCGGCACCCCGGCCCGGTCGCTCACCGCGTCCAGCGCGGCGGGCAGGTGCCGGTCGCGGGCCATCGCGAACGTCGTCCGGGACACGCCAAGGATCAGCGCGAGCAGCGAGCCGAGCGCCGCGGCGGCCGCGCCCGCCCGGACGACCGGGGCGAGCCACCCCGGGCCCACCTCGGCCAGCGGCGCCGTCGCGGCGGCGAGGCGGGCCGGGCCGAGCGTGCCCAGCAGGACCAGGGCCACCGCGGAGTACAGGACCAGGGTGATCGTCAGCGCGACCGGGATCGCCCGGGGGATGGTCCGGGCCGGGTCGCGGACCTCCTCGCCGAGGGTGGCGATCCGCGCGTAACCGGCGAACGCGAAGAACAGCAGCCCGGCGCCGCGCAGCACGTCCCACGGCGCGACGTCGGGGCCGCCGCCGAACCGGTGCAGCCCGCCCGCCGCGCCGGCGACCACCACGGCGAGCAGCACGGCGACGACCGCGACGACCAGGATCCGGGCCGCCAGCGCCGACCGCTGCACCCCCAGCAGGTTGAGCGCGGTCAGCGCGGCCACCGCGGCGAGGGCCGGCAGCCGCTCGTGCCCCGGCGCGACGTACGCGCCGAAGGTCAGCGCCATCGCCGCGCAGGACGCCGTCTTGCCGACCACGAAGCCCCAGCCCGCGAGGAAGCCCCACGGGCCGCCGAGGCGCTCCCGGCCGTACACATAGGTGCCGCCGGAGGCCGGGTAAACGGCCGCGAGCCGGGCGGAGGACACCGCGTTGCAGTAGGCGACGAGCGCGGCCAGCGCGAGTGCGAGCGGCAGCCAGGCGCCGGCGGCGGCCGTCGCCGGGCCGAAGGCGGCGAAGACGCCGGCACCGATCATCGCGCTCAGGCCGACCACCACCGCGTCCGTCGTGCCCAGGCGGCGGGCCAGCCCGGTCACGGTGCCAGCCGCTGCGCGGCCAGCCAGGCGGCGATCGCCGCGTTGGTCTGCGCCGGCGCCTGGAGCATCACCTCGTGTCCGGCGTCCACCGTGGCCTGCGTGAGGTTGGCGCAGGCGGCCCGCATCGGGTCGGCCAGGCGGCTGTGCCGGGTCTCGCAGATGCCGTCCCAGGCCGCGTGCACGAACAGCACCGGCATCTCCAGTCGCGGGTGCGGCGCGCGGGCCGCGTACGCGAGGTTGGCGTCGTCGTTGGCGTACCAGGAGCAGGGGCCGCGGAAGCCCGTCGCGCTCAGCGCCGCCACCAGCGTGGCGTGGTCGGCGGCGGAGAGCATCGACTCGTCGCGCGGCAGGGCCGGCGCGCGCCGGGCCGGGCCGAACCAGCCGCCGTTGGCCCGCACCCGGGAGCTGCGGGTCGGCCTGCCCACCGCGTCGGGGCGGCCGCCGCGGTAGAGCAGCGACACGGTGGCGGCGACGTCCGCGTCGAAGTCCGCGACCGCGGTGTCGAAGTCCTCGGCGTAGAAGCGGTAGTAGTCCCACTGGCCGTACGGGAACCGCTCGGCCGGATAGAGGTCGCGGTCGACGAGCTCGACGAGCGTCTCCAGGGCGAAACCCGCCGGCAGGTACGGCACGCAGAGGCTGGCGGCCGCCCGGACCCGCTCGGGATGGTGCGTGGCCAGCGACCACACCACCGGGCTGCCCCAGTCGTGGCCGACCCAGACCGCGGGCTCGCCGCCCAGGCTGTCGTGCAGCTCCAGCATGTCGCCGACGATGTGCTCGAGCGCGTAGGCGCCGGCCCGGTCCGGCACGGCCGCCGTGCCGTAGCCGCGCAGGTCCGGCGCCACGCAGCGCCAGCCGGCCGCGGTGAAGTGCTCGACCTGGGCGCGCCAGACCAGGCCCAGCTCGGGCCAGCCGTGCACGAAGATCATCAGCGGCTGGTCGCCGGGTGCGCGCTGGGTCACCGGGGCAGTGAACCACAGCCGGGGCGCGCCGGCACAGGTGCGCGATCGGGTCAGGTCAACATCATCAGATCCGCGGGATCGCCGCTGTGCCAGCCCTCCTCGAGCACGGCCAGGGCGTCGGCGAGCGCGGCGCCGGCCAGGCTCGCCGGGCGGCTGCCGGGCACGACCGTGGCGTGATCGCCGGCGAGCCGCACGGGCACGAGCAGCGTCGCCGGCGGCGTGAGGGTCACGTCACCGACGACGCTCAGCCGCGGCGCCGGCGGCCGGGCGGCGCCGGTCAGGCCGTGCAGCAGCGGCTGGAGCAGGGTCACGCAGGCGACCAGCCCGGCGTACGGGTTGCCCGGCAGGCCGACGACCCACCGCCCGCCCGGCAGCGCCGCCAGCGACTGCGGGCGGCCCGGCCGGCACGCCACCCGGTCCACCAGGCGCCGCGCGCCGAGCTCGTCCAGCACCCGGTGCAGGTGGTCCGCGGCGCCGGCCGACGACGAGCCGGTCACCACGACCACGTCCGCGTCCGTCGCGGCCAGGCACCCGGCGAGCAGGCCCGCGTCGTCGGGCAGCAGCACACGGTCGGCGACCACGCCGCCGGCCGCGGTGACCAGCGCCGACACCATCGGGGCGAACACGTCACGGACCTGCCCGGCACGCGGCACCCCGGCCGCGACCACCTCGTCGCCGGTCACGACCAGCCGGACCGCCGGGCGCCGGCGCACCGGCACGTCGTCCGCGCCGGCCTGCGCGAGCAGGCCCGCAACGGCCGGGGTCACGACCCGCCCGGGCCGCAACAGCTCGTCGCCGGCGCGCGCGTCCTCGCCGGCGCGGCGGATGTGCGCCTTCGTCCAGCCGGTCGCGCCGGTCAGGTCGGCGGTCTCGTACGGCAGCACCGCGACCGCGCCGGGCGGCACCACGGCGCCGGTCATGATCTCGACCGCCTGGCCCGGTCCGAGGGCGCCGGCCCACGCCGGCCCGCCGGCCAGGACCCGGCCGACGACCCGCCAGGGCCCGGTGCCGGCCACCGCGTACCCGTCCATGGCGGCGGCGTCGGCGCCCGGCAGGTCGGCGCCGGCGTGCACCGGCTCCGCGAGCACCCGGCCGACGGCCGCGCCGAGCGGCACGCGCTCCGGCGGCAGGGCGGTGGCGGCCGCGCCGGCGATCTTCAGTGCGGTGCGCCACGGTACGGGGCTGTCGACGGATCGCATCGCTGTCAGTGTCACATCAGCACTGCATCGCGGCACCGTCACGTCCGCGTGCCGGTACTGCTTCCGCGCGGCGACGAGAACCTCACCGCGGCGCCGGCGCGAATGTGAGCGGCCGGCCCTCATCCGTTCGCGTGACGGCGTGGTTGATCGCGGCCGTGCGTGCCTAGGGTCGAGCGCAGGCGGCGAGCGGGAGGGGTTCGGCTGTGCGCGACGGGTACCCGCGTACCGGTGCGGATGTCGTCCGGGAGGTGCTGGCCGCGCTGGCCCCCGCCGAGCTGCCGTTCCTGGAGTCGGTGCTGGAGGCGTACCGGATCGATCCCTGGACCCTCGACGGGCGCCGGGCCGGCGTCCCGGTCGACCAGGTCTCGGCCTGGTCGGCCTTCGTGCTCGGCTTCGTCGCCGAGACCGTGGTCGCCACGGAGCCGGCGGCGCAGGGCCGGGGCCGGCTGAGGACGATGCTGACCCGCCGGCGCCGGTCGCGCACCGGCGAGCTCGCGAACGTGCCGGACGCGCCGGTGCCCGCGTTCGAGGCGGAGCAGCTGCGCCTGGCCTGGTCGTCCGCCGTCGACGCCGCGACCTGCCGCGGCCACCCGCCGCGAGACCGGGAGGCCTTCGCCGCCGCGGTGGTGGCCGCCCTGGCCGCCGGGCACCCGCCCCGGCAGCGGCACCCGGCCGAGGACTGAGTCGGTCAGGGGCGGCCGAGGGCCCGGTACTCCCAGCCCGCCGCGCGCCACGCGCCGGAGTCCAGCGCGTGCCGCCCGTCGAAGATTCGCCGGGCGCCGACGACCTGGGCCATGGCCTCGGGGGCGATCTCGCGGAACTCGGTCCACTCCGTCAGCAGCACGACCACGTCGGCGCCGCGGGCCACGTCCAGTGCGCCGGTGCCGTAGCTGAGCTCGGGGTGCGCCCGGCGGGCGTTCTCCATCGCGGCCGGGTCGAAGACGTGCACGTGCGCGCCCAGGCCGGCGAGCGTGCTCGCCACCTCGAGTGCGGGCGCGTCGCGGATGTCGTCGGAGTCGGGCTTGAACGACGCGCCCAGCGCGGCGATCTTCTTGCCGGCCACGTCGCCGCCGCACAGCTCGACCACCAGGTCGACCGTCCGCGACCGGCGGCGCTTGTTGATGCCGTCGATCTCGCGCAGGAAGCCGACGGCCTGGCCGACACCCAGCTCCTCGGCCCGGTGCGCGAAAGCCCGGATGTCCTTGGGCAGGCAGCCGCCGCCGAAGCCGAGGCCGGGGCGCAGGAACCTGCCCCCGATCCGCTCGTCGTACGCCAGGGCCTCGGCCAGGTCCCGCACGTCGGCGCCGGTGGCCTCGCAGACCTCGGCCATCGCGTTGATATAGGAGATCTTGGTGGCCAGGAACGAGTTCGCCGCGACCTTGACCAGCTCGGCGGTCTGCAGGTCGGTGACCTTGACCGGAACGCCCTGCGCGAGCACCGGCTCGAACGCGGCCCGCAACCGCTCCTCGGACCACGCCGAGGTGACGCCGAAGACCAGCCGATCTGGCCGCATGGTGTCGTCGACCGCGAAGCCCTCGCGCAGGAACTCCGGGTTCCAGGCCAGCTCGACCTGGTCGCCGGCGGGCGCGGTGGCGCGGATCAGCTCGGCGAGGCGGGCGGCGGTGCCGACCGGCACCGTCGACTTGCCGACCACGAGGGCGCGGCGGTGCAGGTGCCGCGACAGGGCGGTGACCGACGCGTCGACGTAGGTCAGGTCGGCGGCGCCGGAGTCGCCGCGCTGCGGCGTGCCGACGCAGATGAAGTGCACGTCGCCGAACTCGCCGGCCTCCCGGAACGAGGTGGTGAAGCGCAGCCGGCCGGTCTCGAGGGCCTTGGTGAGCAGCTCGGGCAGGCCGGGCTCGAAGAACGGCACCTCGCCGGAGTTGAGCCGCGCGACCTTGTCCGCGTCGACGTCGACACCGATCACGTCGAAGCCCAGCACGGCCATGCAGATGGCGTGGGTGGCGCCGAGGTAGCCGGTGCCGATGACCGTGAGTCGGGGGCGCAGGGTGGTGCTCATCAGACGAAGATCCTCGGAAGTCAGCGGTCGTTGCTGTACCAAGGACGCCGGTTTCGCCGCTGGCTCCCCGCCGGACATGGGCGACCAACTCGCCCGGCGGATCAACACCTCGCCCACGGCTCGGTGCGAGCCGTACCGGGGGATACTGCCATCCCGGCACCGGCCTGACCTCACCTGACCAGTCAGGATTCCCGGCATGCGCGGCCCGCCGCCGGTCGCGCAACCGGTTGAGCGGGCCGCGGAACCGCGCCCGGCGAAATTGGCATAAGAAATTCCAAGGAATTTTGAACCGGATGAATTCGGCGCAGATCTGAACCATCCCGCCGGGCGGTCGCGTACTGGCTCTCGTACGACATTGACGTCCGACGACTAGGAGTGGTGATGAGACTGCGACAGCGACGACGCACCGGGGGCAGGAGCACCGGGGTCAACCGCAAGGCGATCGGCGGCGCAGTCATCGCTGGTGTGCTGGTGGTCGGGGGTGTCACGGGCCTGCAATTGGCGTCGGCCGGTGAGCAGGCGCAGGCCGCGGAGATCGTCGTGGTCGACGGTCAGAATTTCGACATCGCCGGTTGCGAGAAATTGGAAATCAACGCCGGCGCCGTTATCTGCGACGGCGAACCATTGGCGCCGGAACAGGAGATCGGTGCCGCCGAGGCCGCCGCCGTATCGGCGCAGGCCCTCGAGGAATCGTGCGACCAGTTCGCGATCGACCAGGCCGCGGCCGCCGCCGAGGCGGCCGGTGCCGCCGAGCAGGAGGACGCCGCCGCCCAGGAGGAGGAGGCTGCCGCCGCCGCGGCGCACATGTCCAAGCGGGCCAAGAAGGCCGCGGCCAAGAAGTGGGCCAAGGCCATGGGCAAGGGCCAGGCCAAGGGCAAGGAGAAGGGCGCCGCCGCCGCTGAGGAAGGTGCCGCCGCTGAGGAGGGCGCCGCCGCTGAGGAGGGCGCCGCCGCTCAGGAGGAGCTGGACGCCGCGGTGACCGACGCCCGGGCGGCGCTGCTGGTCGCCTGCCTCGACCTGGCCGGCAAGAAGGCCGCCGCCGCCGGGGCCGCGGGCGCTGGTGAAGAGGCCGGTGCCGACGAGCAGGCCGGTGCCGACGAGCAGGCCGGCGCGGACGAGCAGGCCGGTGCCGAGGAGCAGGCCGGCGGTCAGGACGAGGCCGCCGACGAGGCCGGTGCCGCCGAGGAGCAGCAGGCTCCCGCGAAGAAGTAGCCGCGCCGCACCGGCCCCGCCCGCGACTCCCGTGGGCGGGGCCGGTGCGTGGCGGCCGAGGTCAGCACCGGCCGCGCAGGCCGTCGGTGGTGGGCTTCCAGTCGGCGCTGTCGCGGCTGTCGGCGGTCAGGCCGAGGCCGGACGCGATGGCGATGGCGACGAAGAACAGCAGTACGGCGATTCCCATGACGTTCACACCCTTGATCCGGCGATTTCTGGCCGGTGCGCACCGGGTTGCTGGTACCAGCATGAACCGGCCGCGCGGCCGCGGACAGTGGCAGAGATGCCATACATCTTCAAAATCCTGCCAGTTCGTCGTAGGCTGGCGGACATGCTGAGAAGCGTCGCCGTCATCGCCCTGCCCGAGGTCGCCGTCTTCGAGCTCGGCGTGCTCTGCGAGCTGTTCGGCTACGACCGCACCGCGGAGGGGCTGCCCGGGTACGAGTTCAATGTGTGCAGCGTGGACGGAGCCGGCGTCCGTACCCACGCGGGCTTCTCGATCTCGCCCGACCACGACCTGGGGCCGGCCGACGAGGCCGATCTGGTCGCGGTCGTGCCGAGCAACATCGCGCTGGAGCCGCCCGCCGCCGTCCTCGACGTGCTGCGGCGCGCGCACGCGCGGGGCGCGTGGGTGATGAGCGTCTGCACCGGCGCGTTCGCGCTCGGCGCGGCCGGGCTGCTAGACGACCGCCGCTGCACCACGCACTGGCGGCACACCGACGCACTCGCCGCCCGGTTCCCGGCCGCCAAGGTCGACCCGAACGTGCTCTACGTCGCGGACGGCAACCTCATCACCAGCGCCGGCACCTCCGCCGCCGTCGACTGCGGACTGCACCTGATCCGCGAGGAGCAGGGCTCCGCCGTGGCCACCCAGCTCGCCCGCCGGATGGTCGTCCCGCCGCACCGCGAGGGCGGCCAGGCGCAGTTCATCGAGCGGCCGGTGCCGCCGATCGATTGCGAGACGTTGCAGCCGCTGCTGGCCGAGGTCCTGCAGAGCCTGGACCGGCCGCACACCGTGGACACCCTGGCCCTGCGCGCGCACATGGCGCCGCGCACCTTCGCCCGCAGGTTCCGGGCCGAGACCGGCGCGACCCCGCACGACTGGCTGACCGGCCAGCGGGTGCTGCTCGCCCGGCGCCTGCTCGAGGATTCCGACCTGGGCGTCGACGCGATCGCCGTGCGGGCCGGCTTCGGCAGCGCCGCCACCATGCGGCACCACTTCGGACTCCGGCTGCACACGACGCCGCAGGCCTACCGGTCGGTGTTCCGGAACCGGGCCGGCTAGCCGAGGATCGGCCTCGGCAGCGCGGGCGGCTCCGGCCGAGCGCCCCACTCGCGCGGGTAGCCCAGCGAGACCTCCTCGAAGCGCACGCCGTCCTGCCAGGTGGTCCGGGGGATGTGCAGGTGGCCGTATACCGCGGCGGCGGCCCGGAAACGCAGGTGCCAGTCGGCGGTGCGCTCGGTGCCGCACCACTGCGCGAACTCCGGGTACCAGAGGACCTCGGTCGGGTGCCGGTGCAGCGGCCAGTGCGAGACCAGCACGGTGGGCAGCGCCGGATCGATCGCGGCCAGCCGCCGCTCGGTCAGCGCGACGCGGTCCCAGCACCACGACTCCCGGTCCGGGTACGGGTCGGGATGCAGCAGCTGCTCGTCGGTGCAGACCACGCCGGTCCGGTACGCGTAGGCCAGCGACTCCTGCTTCGTGGTGGTGCCGGGCGCCCGGAACGAGTAGTCGTAGAGCAGGAACAGCGGCGCGACCGCCGCCGGGCCGCCCGCGCCGTGCCACACCGCGTAGTCGTCCTCGGGGGTGAGCACGTCGATCTCCCGGCACATCTCGACCAGCCGCTCGTAGCGCCGCACGCCGCGCAGCTGGACGGGGTCGTCGCGGTGGGTCCACAGCTCGTGGTTGCCGGGCGCCCAGATCACCTTGGCGAACCGCTCGCGCAGCAGCCGCAGCGTCGCCTCGACGGACCCGAGCAGCTCGGCGACGTCACCGGCGACGATGAGCCAGTCGTCCGGCGAGCCGGGGCGCAGGCCGTCGACGATCCGCCGGTTCTCGGCGTAGGAGACGTGCAGGTCGCTGACCGCATAGAGAGTGGACATCGGTGACGAGCATGCCAGCCCGTGTCCGGCGCCGTGCCGGGCGCGCCCGGTCGTTACTATCTCCCGGGCGGAAGGTGGGAAACGTGACGGAGGACCCGACGCGGTCGTTGCGGTGGTTCGGCGGGTTCGCCGTGCTGGTCTTCGGCATCGTGCCGGCGGTGATGCTCAGCATGCTCGTCGCGCAGGGCCGCACGCCCGGCTCGGTCGGGGTCCTGCTCATCTTCGGCATCCCGCTCGTGCTGCTCGGCCTGTTCATCGCCGTCCTCGGCATGCGGGGCGGCCCCGACCCGGAGCTGACCAGCCGCCGGATGCACCTCTCGATGGCGCTGGTCGCCGGCGCGGACGTGCTGATGCTCGGCGGAAACGCGATCATCCGGATGATGGCGGAGTAACCGCGCCGGCGCCGCCGAAAAAATCTTGGTCCCCGCTGTCACGCCGAGGGGCTCCCCGAGACCTAACTTAGGTGGGAGTTCAACGGCGAACGGAGACACCGGTGGTCGAAGCGGGCGACGTGGACAAGTCGATCACGCCCGCCCCGCCCCCGGCGGTCATCGCGAATCCGCCGCCCGCCGCGGAGATCGAGGAGTTCTTCCGGCGTTACTGGGAGGGCCTCGTGCGCAGCCTGCTGCGCGAGGGCGCCAACCGCTGGGAGGCGCAGGACGCCGTCGCCGAGGCCATCCGTGAGGCGCTGCGCCGCTGGCCCGAGCTGACCCACCCGGTCGCCTGGGTGCGCACCGCGGCCCGGTCGCACTGGCTCAAGCAGCGCCGCGGTGCCGGGCAGGCGGACGCCGAGGTGCTGGTCGCCGACGTCGCCGAGCTCGGCGAGGCGCAGGCCGACCCCGACCTGGTCGCCTACGAGCTGGCGGAGTGGTTCGCCGGTGTGCTCGCCCAGCTGCCGCCCGCCCGGCGGGAGGCGCTCGAGCTGTCCGCGGAGGGGCTGACCCCGGCCGAGATCGCCGGTCTGGTCGGCAAGACGCCGGAGGCCGTCCGCACGGCGCTCAAGCTCGGCCGCCGCCAGGCCGTGGAGATGTGGCGGCAGGCGCCCGAGCAGCGCCAGCCGTCGCCGGCCGCGGAACCCGAGGCGGGGGAGCGCTGATGACACACTCCGAACCGCGGCCCGGTCCGCACGACGACCCGTCCGACTCCGACGACCACACGCTGACCCACGCCATGATGATCGCCGCGCTCAACCAGATTCTCTGGGAGTGCGGCTACGACCCGGTCGCCGAGGACAAGGTGGAGCCGCCCGCGTGGCCGGCCGGCACCCCCGCGGCGGACCGGCTGATCGAGGACGCCCGGCAGCGCGCCGACGGGATCGTTGCCGCGGCGCTCGAGACCGCGGTGCAGTACACCGACGCGGCCCTGGACCAGGCGGCCCAGATGGTGATCAGCGCACGGCGCGCGCTCCCGCCCGGCGCGGCCGCGCCGGTCGAGCTGGCCCCGATGCCCGCCGACGCGCCCGGCGGCAGCACCGTCGGCGCCGCCTGGTTCGCGGCCGCCAAGGCGGCCGGCGTCTATCTGCCGATCGCCGATCAGGTGGCGGTGCGGACCCTCGACCTGTTCGCGGCCTGCCTGCACGACGCGGCACACGCCCGCCCGCCCGACCTGGAGGCCGCCTACCGGGTCGGCGTGGAGCTGGTCGCCCTCGGCGTCAGCCGCCACGAGGCCCTGCCCGCCACGATGGGCGTGGTCCTCGACCACGTCGGCGACGGCGAGGTCATCCGCCGCCCGGCCCGGCAGGTCGCCGGCGCGTTCGCCGCCGGCTTCGCCGCCGCGCTCCAGGCACGCACGCTGGCGCAGCAGGAGTCGCTGCACCGGGCCGCGCAGCGCGCCGCCCGCGAGTTCCAGGCCGCCCTCCAGGACAGCGAGGCCCGGTACCGCCGGCTCGCCTACTACGACCCGGTCACCGGCCTGGCCAACAAGACCCGCCTGGTGCAGCGGCTGCGGCAGGCCGCCAACGGCGGCGACCCGGGCCGGCACGTCGGGCTCTGCCTCGTCGACGTCGGCGGCCACCCGGCCGTCTGCGAGCAGTTCGGCGCCGGCGCCGGCGACCACGTCCTGACCGAGGTGGCCCGGCGGCTGCGCCAGGTCGCCCGGCACCCCGACTACCTGCTCGCCCGGCACGGCGGCCGCACCTTCGTGGTGCTGGTGCAGGACAGCGCCGGCCTCGCGCACCTCGCCGAGCTCGCCGAGCGCATCACCGCCGGGCTGGCCGAGCCGGCGTCGCTGCCCGGCACCGGCCTGACCGCGGCGCTGCGGGCCGCCGTCGGCGTCGTCGACGTGCCGACCGGCGGCCTCGACGTCGCCCGCGTGCTGGTGGACGCGGAGATCGCCCTGCGGCAGGCGCGGGCCGGCACGACCGGCTGGGCCAGCTACGACCCGCAGCCGGCGCGCCCCGGCCGGGCGCGGGCCGCGACAAGCGTCTCCGGCCTGGTCACCGGCCCGCCGTCGTACCAGCCGATCGTCGAGGTCGGCACCGGCCGGGTCGCCGGCCTGCACACCCGGACGGCCTGGCGGCACCCGCACCTGGGCGCCCTCGACCTGAGCCGGATCGGACAGCTCACCGGCGACCGCGACACCATCACCCGGCTCGCCGGCAGCCTGCTCCGGCAGGCCTGCCGGTCGGCGATGAGCTGGGACGGCGGGAAGAAGGGCCCGTTCATCGGCCTCGACCTGCCGGTGCACCAGATCGGCTACCCCGACATCGTCGAGCTGGTCCGCGAGGGGCTCACCGAGAGCGGACTGCCGCCGAAGCGGCTGCACCTGCACCTGTCCGGGCTCGACGCTGTGCCCGCCGGCACGCACAGCCACACCGTGCTGGCCGCGCTCGCCGCGCTGGGCGTGCGGCTGGTCCTCGACGACTTCGGCACGGGCAACAGCAGCATCGCCTACCTGCGGGACCTGCCGGTGCACGGCCTGCGCACCCCGGCATCGCTGCTGCGGGGCTCGCCGGGCGGCCTCGACGCCGACCGCGAGCTGCTCGGCGGCATGGCCCGGGTGGCGCACGCGCTCGGCCTGACCCTGACCGTGCACGGCGTCGACGACGAGCGCGGCGCCGCCGCGCTGACCGGAACGGGCTGCGACCGCGCGCAGGGCCTGCGCTTCGGTCCGCCGAGCACGCCGCACCAGGTGCCGGCGCTGCTGCGGCCGCCGCCGGTGAAGCTCGTCGTCGTACCGGACCGGCTGGTGGCGTCGTGACCGACCACAGTGGAGTAGGCTTCCCCGCCATGGTGAACGCGGACGCCGACTACTCCGGCCGGCCCAGCAGTGCCCGGATCTACGACGCCCTGCTCGGCGGCAACCACAACTTCGAGGTGGACCGCGAGGCCGCCAAGCGGCTGCTCTCGATGATCCCGGCAGCGGGCGAGATGGCCCGCGCCAACCGCGCGTTCCTCAACCGGGCCGTGCGGTTCCTGCTCGACGCCGGGGTGCGCCAGTTCCTCGACATCGGCAGCGGCATCCCGACGGTCGGCAACGTGCACGAGATCGCGCAGAGCCGGGAGCCCGGCGCCCGGGTGGTCTACGTCGACATCGACCCGGTCGCGGTCGCGCACGCCGGCGAGATCCTGCGCGACAATCCCCTCGCCACGGCAGTGCAGGCCGACATGCGTTTCCCGCAGGCGATCCTCGACCACGCGGAGGTGCGCAAGCTGATCGACCTGGACCGGCCGGTCGGGCTGCTGCTGGTGTCGATGCTGCACTTCGTGCCCGACGACGACGCGTTCGTGGCCGTCGACCGGCTGCGGGAGGCGCTGCCGGCCGGTTCCTACGTCGTGGTCTCGCACGGCGTCTCCGAGACACCCGCCGACGCGGCGGGCGAGGGCGTGGCGCAGCTCTACCAGCGTACGGACGTGTCGACGGCGACCGGCCGCAGCCGCGACCAGATCCTGCGCTTCTTCGGCGACGCGGAGCTGGTGCCGCCCGGCCTGGTCTGGGTGAACGAGTGGCCGGACGGCCCGCAGGACGACGCCGAACCATGCGACATGGCCGTGGTGGCCGCGATCGGCCGTAAGTCCTAGATCGTTGACCGGTAATTCTGGGCAGGTCATCAATGGTCGTAGGCGATCAAGGAGCGTTTGACGGGTGCCTCGATGGTCCAGTTGTGCCAGATCGCGGCGTTGAGGGCGAGCAGGCGTTGCAGGACACGGGTCCATAGGCCGGCCGGTACCCGCCCGCCGTGTTGTTCCAGGCCGAGTTGGTTCTTCGACGTCCAGATGATCGCTTCGATGCGTTGGCGTAGCCAGTTCGGGAAGGGTGTCCAGGTCGGCGATCATGTAGGCCTCACGGTCGACGTGTGTGGAAACGTCGATCCTGGACACCCTTCATCCGTCTGTCCCGCAACCACCGCGACGTGTCACACCGACCACATCAACACCACCGGCGAATTCTGCGTTTGGCCTATCAATCGAGTACGCGGACGGTGTAGCAGTGGACCTCCCGGAGCATCACGCATACTCCTGTTCCAGGATGGCCAGGTCGCGGTCGGCGAACTGCACGTGCTTCCACTCGTCGCTGAAGATGACTTGCAGGCACTTGACCGCCGTCCGTTCGGCGGGCGGCGGGCAGCCGATCGCGTTGTTCGGCCCCCGCACGCGGTCCAGCTCCTCCTGCGTAACCTCGGCCAGATATGCGCGCAGATCGGCGATCCGCTCGGCGCGCACGGCGAGGATTTCGCCGAGGGTGGGCGCGGCCGACTCGTCGATGCCCAACTCGGCGCCATTGGTGGTAAACGATGCGGGCACACCGATCGGATGAAACGGGTTCGGGCGAAGGGCCGCCGCGTGGCCATACCACGCGTCCACGACGAAGATCGTGTGGCGCAGGGTTTGGGCAAGCGACCACTCGTCGTTCACTGATCTGTGGACGGCTTCCTCTGGCAGCACGCTTGCGCGTCGGAGCGTCGCTTGCCAAAGCTCCTCGATCACATCCACCGCGTCGCGCATCGTCTCGGGTGTGGTTGGCTGCAGTCGCAGCCGTTCGGGGTGCAGGCGATCCAGCTCGGCCTCGATCAATGGCATGACCTCCACGCCGTTGACGCGCAGGCCGTCGATCGCCCCGTCGATGTCTGCGTCCAACAGCAGCACGCCACGCATCCGGGCGCCGCTGAGATCCACCTCGCGGAAGGTCGCGCTGGCCATTGACAGGTCGATGAACTCCGCATCCTCGTAGTCGGGCTGCTGCACGAATCGCGTCATCGGCACATCGTAGGGGCCCGGTACGACAAGACCACCAAATCTAGGGCCGGCGACTCGTCGACGGTGCGTCCGCCCACCGCCGATCGGCGACCCGGGGCGCACCCACCCCCGTCGTCCGCAGGGCCGAGTAGGCCCGGGCCACCTCGGCCGGCACGTCCACGTGGGCGATGAAGCCCCGCCCCGCCGGCCCGTACCCGTCCCGGTCGTCGGTGAGCCGGGGAATCTCGCCCATCAGCAGGGAGACGTAGCGATCCACCGGCCACATTCCCGCGGGCGGCGACCGGAACCCGAGCTCACCGTCGATCAGCTCGACAGGCGTGCGGTGTGCGGCGAAGTTCACCACCCGCACGGCGGGCGCGAACAGGCGGAAGGCGGCATCCATGCGCCGCTGCATCGAGGCATCCTGGATGATCAGGATCCGCCGATGCGGAACCCGCTCGGCGGCGAGCAGGGCCAGCGCGTGCCGTACGTTGCTGCCACAGTTCGTCGACTCGTGCTCGAGCAGGTCCGCCCGGATGCCGTGCCGCTCGCCGAGGTAGCGGTCGAAGAGGGCGGCCTCCGTCGCGCCGGCCACGTCGTCTCCGCCAAGATGGCGCCGCATCGCCGCGCGCAGTACGTCGGTGGAATGGCCTTGACCACCGACGATCAGGTAGCGGGCGGCGATGTCGTCCCTGATCGCCTGTGCGAACAGGTCGCCGCCGGCCAGGATGCTGCCGCCGAACAGGACGGCGACGTCCACCCGGCCACCGGCGGCCTCCTCGACGGCGTCGCGGCCGAGCACCTCGACGTCG
This sequence comes from Amorphoplanes digitatis, assembly GCF_014205335.1. Taxonomy (NCBI): domain Bacteria; kingdom Bacillati; phylum Actinomycetota; class Actinomycetes; order Micromonosporales; family Micromonosporaceae; genus Actinoplanes; species Actinoplanes digitatis. The sequence continues at coordinate 3,817,216 of NZ_JACHNH010000001.1, forward strand.
CGCTGGGCGCAGAATCCGACGAGGGTGTTCAGGTGCGCGACGACATCCGGCCCGGTCACGGACCCGAGGGTAGCCGCGGGGTCAGTCCCCGGGCTCCAGCAGGTCGGCCTCGAGCAGCTCGCGGACCCGGGGGATCACCTCGGTGCCGTAGAGGCGGATCGCCGTCATCATCGCCTCGTGCGGCAGCGTGCCCGCCGAGTACTTGAGGTCGAAGCGCTGCGCGTCGAGCACGCCGAGGGTACGGGCGATCTTGCGGGCGACCGTCTCCGGCGAGCCGACGTGCCAGGCGCCGTCCGCGATGTCCGCCTCGAAGGCCTCGCGGGTCAGCGGCGGCCAGCCGCGCTCCGCGCCGATCCGCGTCATCGCCGCCCGCGCGTGCGGCCACAGCGTCTCGATCGCCTCCTCGTCGGTGGCGGCGACGAAGCCCGGCGCGTGCACGGCGATCGGCAGCTGCTCGCGTTCGTACTGGTCCAGGGCCCGGTGGTACAGCTCCACGTAGGGCGCGAAGCGGGCCGGGTCGCCGCCGATGACGGCAAGCACCAGCGGGAAGCCGTGGCGGGCCGCGCGGACCACCGACTCGGGGGTGCCGCCGACGCCGATCCAGGCGGGTATGCGGCCGGACTCGGTCTTCGGATAGACCTGCTGGTCGGTCAGCGGTGCCCGGACGGTGCCGAGCCAGGTCACCGCCTCCTCGGTGAGCAGCTCCGCCATCAGGCCCACCTTCTCCGCGAAGAGCCGGTCGTAGTCGGCGAGGTCGTAGCCGAACAGCGGGAACGACTCGGTGAAGGAGCCGCGGCCCAGGGTGAGCTCGGCCCGGCCCCGCGAGACCGCGTCGAGGGTGGCGAAGCGCTCGAAGACGCGGACCGGGTCGTCGGAGCTGAGGACCGTCACGGCGGTGCCGAGCCGGATCCGCCGGGTGCGGCCGGCGATCGTGGCGAGCACGATCTCCGGCGCCGACACCGCGAAGTCGTCGCGGTGGTGCTCGCCGATGCCGAAGACGTCGACCCCGACCTCGTCGGCGAGCACGGCCTGCTCGACGACGTCGCGGATGACCTGCGCGTACGGCAGCGGCGCGCCGTCCGGCCCGGCGGTGACGTCGCCGAAGGTGTCCAGTCCGAATTCCACGGGCAGCATGCCGTCGATCATGCCGGGCCGCCGCCGCACCCTTTCGGGCGGCATCTTGTTTCGGCGCGAATCTGGGCATTGAATGGTAAGCGTCGGTATTGGTGCTTTATCGGACAAATGGGCGGCGTCGTGGTAAAAAGATCGTCCTGGCGGCTGGTCGTCCCGGCGGCCACGGCACTGGCGGCGTTCGGCCTGGTCGAGTGGCAGGCGAACGCGGCGCCGCCGCTGCCCGGCACCCCGCCGGCCGCGGCGACCGCCGAGCCGGCCCGGGTATCCGACCCGAGCCCCCCGCCCGAGCCCGCCGCGGGTACGGGCGGCGACCCGCTCACCACCGGCGAACTCGCCCGGGCGCGCGCGGCCGCGCTGACGCCGAGGCTGGCGGCCGGTGCGCGGGATGTCACCGGCGCCGCCGGCCCCGAGTACCTGTCGGCCGAGACGGCGGCCGACGGCGCCACACGCCAGGCCGAGGTCTACTACTACGACTACCGGGCCGACCGGCTCGTCAAGCAGGTCGTCGACCTCGCCACCGGCAGGGTGACCGGCTCGTACTCGGCCACCGGGATGCAGCCGCCCGCCGCACGCCGCGAGGTCGACGCCGCGCTCGGCCTCCTGCTCGCCGGGCCGTTCGCCGCCGACCTGCGCGACGGCTACGCCGCGGCGACCGGGCGCCCGTTCGCCGGCGCGGCCGACGTCGTCGTCACCGCGCACGTCTACCGTGCCCGCCCCGCCGACACCACCGGTGCCCGCGCGTGCGGCGTGCACCGCTGCCTGCAACTCGTCGCGCAGGCGGGTGACGGCCCGTTCATCGACCTCGACCACCTCATCATCGACCTTTCCGGGCGCTCGATCGCCCGGCTGAGCTGACGGGTACCCGGCGATGAGAACCACCAGAACCATCGGCGCGGCCGCCGCGGCCGCCGCGGCCGTCCTGATCCCCGCCGGCGGCCTCGTCCCCGTGACGGCCGCGCCGGCGGGCGCGGCGCCGTCCGCGGCGCGGTGCGCGGCCGCGTCCACCGTCCGGGAGACGCTGCCGAACGGCACCACCTGGCAGCTCTGCTGGCGCATGCACCGCCAGACCGGGCTCGTCCTGGAGGACGTGCGGGTCTCCTCCCGGCGCGACCCGGAGCCGGTGCGCGTCCTCAGATCCGTGACCCTGGCCCAGCTCAACGTGCCGTACGACTCCGGGGTGATCGAGTACAACGACATCACCGACTACGGCTTCGGCGGCCAGTACCTGCAGACCCTGGCCGGCGACGACTGCAAGGGCGGCTCCGCCCGGGTCGGCTCCGACGGCGGCGCCGAGCCGCGGCGCCGCAAGGTGCTCTGCGTGAGCGCGGAGGCGTCCGGGCTCGCCTACCGGCTGCGCAACGAGCGGGCGCCGACGACACCGTACGCCCGGCAGGGCCACGACCTGGTGCTGCGCGCGGTGAGCAAGGTGGACTCCTACGAGTACGTCACCGAGTACCGCCTGCACGACGACGGCGAGATCTCGGTGCGCCTCGGCGCAACCGGCGATCTGTCGCCGCAGGGCTACGGCTCCGCCGACGACGGCTGGCCGGTCGGCAAGGGCACGCACGACTTCGCGACCAGCCACTTCCACAGCGCCTTCTGGCGTGTCGACTTCGACCTCGCCGGCCGCGGCGGCGAGCGGGTCGAGCAGTACGACACCCGGGTGGCGGGCCGGGGCAGGAAGGTCGCGGTGCTCCGGACCAGCCGCAAGGTCATCGCCCGGGAGGGCAGCTTCACGAAGGCCAACCGCCGCTGGTGGCGGGTCGTGAGCCGGGCCGCGCGCAACGCCGACGGGCACGCCCGCTCGTACGAGCTGGTCACCGCCGAGAGCGACGTCTACGAGGCACACCCGGAGACCCGGCCGGACGTGACCTTCACCCAGCACCATGGGTGCGAGCGGTACGCGACGGACAACACCGACCCGCAGTGCGCCGGGCGCCGGTCCATCCTGGACTACGCGCGCAACGCCGAGACCATGACGAACCCGGTGATGTGGGTCCGGGTCGGCTTCCACCACGTGCCGCGCGACGAGGACCAGAGCCCGATGCCGCTGCACTGGCAGGGTTTCGACCTCGTGCCCCGGGACTTCACCGAGATCAACCGGCTCGCGCCGGACGCGCTCGACCGCGTCAACGGCCGGAACTGACGTGTCCGTACCCGGATCGGTTCTGACCCTGTTCCTGGCCATGGCGGCCTTGGCGGGCTGTGCCGCCGAGGCGCCCCGGCCCGAACCGGTCGCCGTCGCCGCGACCGTCGCCGCGCCGCGCGCGATCGACGTGCTGTTCGCCCGGATGATGGTCGCGCACCACGCGCAGGCGGTCCGGCTGAGCCGGATCCTGCTCGCGAGGCCTGGCGTGCCCGAGCGCGTGCACCACGTCGCCGGCTTCATCGCACAGGACCAGCAGCGCGAGATCGACGAGATCAACGCCTGGCTGATCGCCTGGGGCCGCCCGGCCGCCGACCCGGCGGACCCGGCCATGCTGCGGATGCACGGCGGTGACGCCGCGGCGCACGGCATGCTGACCGAGGACCAGCTGCGCGAGGTCGGGACCGCGGCGCCCGCGGCGGCGGCCCGGTCGTTCCTGCGGCAGATGATCGCGCACCACACCGGCGCGATCACCATGGCCCGCTCGGTGCTGGAGACCGGCGGGAACCGCTACATCAGGTCCCTGGCGGCGCACGTCGTCAACGAGCAGACGGCGGAGAACGACGCCATGCGCGCCCTGCTCGTTACGCCGCTTCCAGGGTGACCCCGCGTGCCGGGGTGAGCATCTGGTGGAAGTCGTCGGCGGTGACCGGCGGGCTGAAGAAGTAGCCCTGGATGGCCGGGCATTCGGCGGCGCGCAGCGCCTCCCAGTCCGCCAGGTCCTCGACGCCCTCGGCGACCACGGACATGTTCAGCGAGTGTGCCAGCCAGAGCACGGCGGAGATGATCGACGCCTTGCGGGTGTCGTCGGCCAGGCCGGCGACGAACGAGCGGTCCAGCTTCACGATGTCCGCGGGTACGGACTGGAGCCAGGTCAGCGAGCTGTACCCGGTGCCGAAGTCGTCGAGGGCGATGCGTACGCCCAGCGCCTTGATGGCGTGCAGCCGGTTGCGCAGGTCGAGGGAGTTGGACAGCAGCGCGGTCTCGGTGATCTCCAGGACCAGCCGCGACGGGTCGTCCAGGCCGCTGACGGCCAGCATCCGGGCGAGCTTCGGGACGAAGTCCGGCTCGGACAGCTGCCGCGGGCTGACGTTCACCGAGACGTAGCCCAGCTCGTGGCGCCACCGGTGCAGGTGGCGCAGCGCCTCCGCGAGCACGTGCTCGCCGAGCGGCACCACCAGCCCGGTCTCCTCGGCGGTCGGGATGAAGTGGCCCGGCGCGAGCAGCTCGCCCTCGGTGGTCCACATCCGGACCAGGGCCTCGGCGCCGACGATGAGTCCGGTGGCGGGGGAGACGATGGGCTGGAACCAGACCGGCAGGGTCGCCACCCGGTCGCCGTCCAGCGCCTGCCGCAGTCGCGACTCCGCGGTGATGCGCTGCTGCACCGCCACCCGCATCTCGTCGTTGAAGATCTCCAGGCGGTTGCCGCCGGCGCGCTTGGCCGCGTACATGGCGGTGTCGGCGGCCAGCACGGCCTGCTCCGCCTGCTCGGGGCGGTGCGCGAGGGCGAGGCCGATGCTCACCGCCAGCTGGAGCCGCCCGCCGGTGACCGGCAGCGGCTGCGCCAGCGACGCCAGCACCGCCCGGCCGGTCTCGAGTCCGGACGCCACCGGGCCGGGGTGCGCGACCACGAACTCGTCGCCGCCGAGCCGGGCGATCACCGAGCCGCGCGGCACGGTCAGCTCCAGCCGGGCGGCCAGGGCGCGCAGCACGTCGTCGCCGGCGGAGTGGCCGGATCCGTCGTTTATCGCCTTGAACCGGTCCACGTCGAGGTAGAGCACCGACACCGGGCCGTCGCTCGCGCCGAGCAGCTCGACAAGGTCGACCTCGAACGCCGACCGCGACAGCAGCCCGGTGAGCGAGTCCTGTCGCACCTGGCGGCGCAGCGCGGCCTCGTGCTCCTGCTGCCGGGTGACGTCCAGGCAGTGCAGGAAGACCGACTGGATCCGGCCGCGGCGGTCGCGCAGGCCGTTGCTGTGCGTCTCGACCCACATCAGCGAGCCGTCGTCGTGACGCCGGTACGCCTGGGTGATCGTTGTGGTGGCGTCGGGCGCGCTCATCAGTTGCCTGATGAGCGTGCCGGTCTCGGTGCCCTCCGGGGTGACGGGCAGGTCGGCCAGGGAGTAGCCCGGCGCGAGCTGCTCGGGCAGGCCGAGCCAGCCCCGGAACGCCGAGTTGACGCGCAGTAACCCGCCGTCGGGCGCGATCATGGCCATCGGCACGGGTGTCTCGTCGAACGCCACGCTCAGCTGGGCCTGGCTCGCCGCGAGGCTGTCCTGAGCCCGCCGCTCCTCGGCCTCGGTCAGCCGCCAGGCCACCACCTGGAACGTCGCCGCCGCCAGCACGGCGCAGCCGTGCACCACCGCCCAGAGCCAGGGGCGCGCCACGGCGCTGTGGTGGTCGTAGGTGCGCTCGGCGACCAGGGCGCCGAAGACGGCGTGGTGCAGGGTGGTGCCGACCAGGAACACGCAGAAGGGCGTCCAGTCGCGGTACAGCGCCAGCGCGGCGATGGCGATGAAGAACGCGAAGTGCGCCTCGGTCTGCCCGCCGGACATGGCGACGAATCCGCCACACGCGATGGTCAGGCCGACGGCGACGAAGATCGAGGGCAGCCGCCGCGGGCGCAGCAGCACCGCGCCGACCACGCACGGCAGGATCAGGCCGACGGTGAACAGCCAGGCCGAGTCGAGCCGGTCCTGCGTGTAGCCGTAGACGGTCAGGGCGAGCACGATTACCGCGAGCAGCAGCGTCAACAGCCGATGACGACGCGTCCAGTCCTCGTCGCGAAGCCCGCCACCGGCCGGAAGCCAACCACGCATAGTCGAACTCCCGTCCCTCGGCCGTTAATGGGCAAGATCGGCGTGCCCTGCACCGGCCTGAGTGAACGGGCGGTTGCCACCTGGTTGTGGCCGGACCGGTCGCCCGGGCGGACGGAGCGGGTTCCTCGTGGCGGCGCGCGGGCGCATCGCCGGGGCGGGACGGGCCGCGCCCGCGAAGGCGGCGGCCGGGTGGACGATGCGGGTGCCGGTGGAGTGCGGCCGGATCGCCGGGGCACCGGCGGGCGCGGTGGCCGTGCGCGTCGCCGTGGTCCGGCCGGCGGTCGTGATGATCCAGCACACGATCAGCGCGGCGGCCAGGCCGACGGACGCGGACAGCCAGACCGCCACCTGGCCGGTGGCCACGCCGTACGCGGACCAGCAGGCGGTACAGGCCGCCGAGAGCCGCCAGCGCAGCGGCGACAGGCCCGCCAGGTCCTGGGTGCGGTCGCGCAGCAGCGACAGCGGCTGCGGCACCGCCGAGAGCGTCGCGGCGACCGCGAGCACCAGGCCGAGGGCCGTCGCGACCCGCGGGGTGCCGAGGTGCGTGGTCGCGGCCAGCGCCGCGCTGAGCGCCGCGGCGCAGACCACGGCCGCCGCGCCGGCCGCGCCGGTCAGCAGCCTGCGCCCGCTACGCAGCTCACCCCGCTTGACCAGCAGCACCGCCAGGATCAACAGCCCGGCGAGCCCGGTCACCGTGTTCGTGACCACCTGGACGGCCTCACCGGTCAGCAGCCCGTAGACGATCCAGCCGACCGGCATCGCGACGCCCTGCCAGCAGGCGACGGCGCAGAGACCGTTCGTGTGGCCCTTGGCGACCGAACGCCAGACCTGGGGCCAGAGGAGGGTCATGGACAGGGCGGCGCCGAGCCAGCCGAGAACAGCAGAGGAGTGCATAATCCGTTTCCGGTAGAGGGTGTGCGGTATCGGCCGGTCGACCCGCGGCCACCCTCCCCATCGCCCCCGGCACGGCCGGCCTGACGAGATCCCTCCGTGATGGGTGACACGGGCGGAAACCACCGTTTCGCACCTAAGTCCGGTCGGATCGAGCCGACGTTGTGGCGACTCCGCTCAATCGGCCGTGACCAGGACCGCCGGGCGCGGAGCCGGGGTGCCGTGCAGGCCGATCACGAGCCCCGCCGACACCACGGCGATGCCCATCCAGACCCCGGCCCGCGGCGCGGGCCCGCCGAGGGCCACCCCGGCCAGCGCCGCCGCGATCGGGGCGATGCCGGTCAGCAGGCCCGCCCGTCCCGCGCCGATCCGGGACACGCACGCGTACCAGAGCACGAACGCCACCGCCGTCACCGCGACCGCGAGATAGGCGCCGGCCAGCAGGTCCGTCCGGCTCAGCCGGGTTATCGCGGCCGGACCCTCGTGCAGCGGGCCGAGCACCGCCAGCATCGCCACCGCCAGCCAGGTGGTGTGCACGGACACCCCGACCGGGCCGTGCCGTCCCAGCACCGGAACGGCGAGCAGCGTGAACGCGGCCTCGCAGCCGAACGCCACCGCCGCCCACGCCACGCCGGTCCCGTCGGTGCGGCCCAGGCCCTGCACCAGCGCCGCGCCGAGGGTCACCACGAGCGCGCCGGCCAGGACCGGCCGGCGCGGGCCGTGGCCCTCCAGCACCGGCCCGGCCGCCGCCAGCAGCAGCGGCACGCAGGCGACCGCGACGCCGAGGACGGCCGGCTCGGCGTGCTTGGCGCCCTGCACCAGCGCCAGGTTGAAGACGACGAGCCCGGTCGCGGCGATGCCGGCGAGCCAGAGCCACTCCGCGCCGCGCGGCCGTACCAGCCCGGACCGGCTGAGCCGGGCGAAGGCGACAAGCAGCAGGCAGGCCAGGGCGTAGCGCGCCGCCTGGGTGGTGAACAGGGGCGCGTCGGCGAGGACCCCGGAGACGGCGACGCTGCCGCCGACGCAGACCATGCCGGCCGCGCCGGCGGCGACGGGAAGTAATCGGGACACGCGGACCATGCTCCGGGGCGATATGGTCCCTCCAGAAGAACCAATCTGGGGACAGGGAGGTGGACCAAGTCGACTTCCTGGAGCTCTACGCCGGTGCCGCCCCGGCCAAGGGCGTCACCACCTGGCTGGTGGACGTGCTGCGGGCCGCGATCGCCGGCGGCAGCCTCCCGGCCGGGGCCCGGCTGCCCGCCACCCGCGTGCTCGCCGCCGAGCTCGGCCTCTCCCGCGGCGTCGTCGTCGAGGCATACCAGCGGCTCACCGACGAGGGGCTGCTCAGCGGGCGCACCGGCGCCGGCACCGTGGTGATCGCGCCCGCGGGCATGCCGCGCGGGGAGAGCCGCCCGCGGGACGCCTCCGGGATGTGGCTGCCGCTGCCGCCGTCGGCCGACATCGAGCTGGACCTCTCACCGGGCGTGCCGGACCTGTCGGCGTTTCCCCGGGCGGCCTGGCTGCGCGCCGAGCGGATCGTGCTCGCGGGCGCCAGCAACGCCGATCTCGGCTACGGCGACCCGCGCGGCAGCCCGCGACTGCGCGGTGAGCTCGCGAGCTGGCTCGCCCGGACCCGCGGAGTGCGGGCGGCCGCCGACGATCTCATCGTCACCGGCGGGGTCGCGCAGGCCCTGGCGCTGCTGTCGCAGTCGCTGCGGTCGCGGGGGGTCGCCGCGGTCGCGGTCGAGGACCCCGGGTCGCGCGGCACCCGCGAGGAGCTCGAGCACTGGGGGCTGCGGACCGTGCCGATCCCGGTCGACGACCAGGGCATCCGCGTGGACGAACTCGACGCGGGCGGCCTGGAGAACGTCCTGCTCACCCCGGCGCACCAGTTCCCGACCGGTGTGGTGCTGAGCCCGGCCCGCCGCCGCGCGCTGCTGGACCGGCCCGCCCTGCGCGACGGGTCCGGCCTGATCATCGAGGACGACTACGACGCCGAGCACCGCTACGACCGCGCCCCGGTGGCCGCGCTACAGGGCTCGGGGCCCGAGCGGGTCGCGTACGCCGGCAGCGTCTCCAAGTCCCTCGCACCGGGCATGCGCCTGGGCTGGCTGATCGCGCCGCGCCGGCTGCACGCCGAGCTGGTCACCGCCAAGCACGCCAGCGACCTCGGCAACCCCGCCCTGCCGCAGCTGATCTTCGCGCACCTGCTCGCGGCCGGCGACTACGAGCGGCACCTGCGCACGGTCCGCCGCCGCCAGCGCGCCCGCCGCGACGCCCTGCTGAGCGGCCTGGCCGAGCACCTGCCCTCGGCGCGGGTCGAGGGCGTCGCCGCCGGGCTGCACCTGCTGATCACATTGCCGGGTACCGGCGACGACACGGAACTCGCGCGGCGGATCGAGCGCACCGGCGTACGGGTGCATCCGCTGTCCTGGCACCGGCAGCTCGACGGCCCGCCGGGCCTGGTCCTCGGCTACGCCGCGCTGCCGCCGGACCGCCTCCAGGAGGCCGCCCGCCGGATCGCCGCCGCGCTCAGGCGCGGGCACCGGGCGCCGTGAGGCGCGCGACACGCCCGGACGGGCGGCGGTCTTGTCCCGCCTGAGCTGAGCCCGCGTGCCGGCGGCGCGATCCGGGGCTCCACGAGCTGTAGGTACATGCACTACGGTCGGTTGATCACGATGGCGGTGAAGGGAGCCAGGTTTGACCCCCTCCGATCCGCAGTTGCAGGCCCTGCGGGCGCTGCACGCGGTCACCAAGCGCGTGCACGCCAGCCTTGACCTGACCGAGACCCTCGACGCGGTCGTGTGTGGAGTCGTCGAGGCGGCCGGCTTCGGCCTCGCGGCGGTCAACCTGGCCGAGCAGAACGGCGACTACACCACCGTCGCGGTCGCCGGCAGCGACGACGTGCGCCGGGAGCTGCTCGGCAAGAGCGGCTCGGCGGAGAACTGGGCCGAGCTGTTCCGCCGGGCCGAGCGCTGGGGCTCGCTCTACTTCGTCGACCACCGCTTCGGGGTGCCGGAGTCGCTCTACGTCTGGGTGCCCGACATCGAGGCCAGCGACGACCCGGCGCGGTGGCACCCGCTGGACTGCCTCTTCGCGCCGCTGATGGCGCCGTCGGGTGAGTGGCTGGGCGTGCTCAGCGTCGACCTGCCGCGGGGCGGTCTGCGGCCCGGGCCGCAGCAGCAGGAGATCCTGGAGTTCTTCGCCGAGCACGCGGCCATCGCCATCCAGCACGCCCGCCTGCACTCCCGGCTCGAGCGCAGCCAGGCCGCGGCGGAGTACGCGGCGACGCACGACAGCCTCACCGGGCTGGCCAACCGCGCCCTGCTCATGTCCCGCATCGCCGCGCTGCCGGGTCTCGGCGCGCGGCAGGCGGGTGTGCTCGTGGTCGACCTGGACGGCTTCAAGAAGGTCAACGACGCGGCCGGCCACGAGGCGGGCGACGAGGTGCTGCGGGTCGTGGCCGAGCGCCTGCGGCACCACCTGCGCGGCGCCGACGTGCTCGCCCGGACCGGCGGGGACGAGTTCGTCGCGGTGCTGGCCGGCGACGACCTCGAGGACGTCCTACCGGCGACCGCGCGGCGGCTGCGCGCGGCGATCGCCGAGCCGATCTGCGGCGACACCGGCGTGCACCGCGTCGGCGCCAGCATCGGTTACGCCATCGGGCGGGCCGGTGAGGACTTCTCCCGGCTCGTCGCGGCCGCGGACGTGGCGATGTACACCGAGAAGCGGCGCGCTAACGCCCCGGTGCCGTGATCCGCAGGTCGGCGGTGATCCGCTCGGCCGCCGCCAGCAGCGGCGGCAGCAGGTCGGCCCGCATCGCGGCGACAGACGTGCGGCTGGCGTGCACGGAGACGTTCACGGCGGCGCTCACCGCACCGGAGCGGTCGCGCAGCGGCGCCGCCATCGACCGCAGCCCCTGCTCCAGCTCCTGATCCACGATCGCGTAGCCCTGCTCGCGGACCCGCTCGAGCTCGGACTTCAGCGCACCCACCGACGCGACGGTGCGGTCGGTGAGCCGTTCCAGCCGGATCCGTTCGAGGTACGCGCCGACCTGGTCACCGGGCAGGTTGGCGATCAGCACCCGGCCCATCGACGTCGCGTACGCCGGGAACCGCGTGCCCACGTTGATCGCCACCGTCATGATCCGCCGGGTGGGCACCCGGGCCACGTAGACGATGTCGTCGCCGTCGAGCACCGACACCGACGACGACTCGTGCACCTGTTCGACGAGCCGCTCCAGGTGCGGCAGGGCCACCTCGGGCAGCGACAGGCTGGACAGGAACGAGTAGCCGAGCTCGAGCACGCGCGGCGTCAGCGAGAAGAGCCGCCCGTCGGTGCGCACGTAGCCGAGGTCGGTGAGGGTGAGCAGGAAGCGCCGGGCCGCGGCCCGGGTCAGGTCGCAGATGCGCGCGACCTCGCTGAGCGTGAGCTCGGCATGGTGGGCGTCGAAGGCCCGGATGACGGCGAGCCCGCGCTCCAGCGACTGCACGAAGTGCGGCTCGCGGACCTGGTCAGTCATTGTTTGCACCATAGCGTCACGCGGTGGCTTCGTCGTCGGCCAGGGCACCCTGGGCGATCTTGAACGCGGCGTTGGCGGCGGGCACCCCGGCGTAGACCGCGGTGTGCAGCAGCACCTCGCCGATCTCCTCGGGTGTCAGGCCGATGCGGCGGGCGGCGCGCACGTGCATTGCCAGCTCCTCGTGGCAGTGCAGCGCCGTGAGCACGGCCAGGGTGACGCAGCTGCGGGTGCGCCGGTCCAGGCCGTCGCGGGCCCAGACCGAGCCCCAGGCGTACCGGGTGATGAAGTCCTGGAACGTCGCGGTGAAGTCCGTGGTCCCGGCGACGGCGCGGTCCACGTGCGCGTCGCCGAGCACCTCGCGGCGCACCGACATGCCGCCCTCGTGAAGATCATCCATCCAGCGCCTCCAGGATCAGTCGGTTCGCGGTGTCGGCCTGCTCGAAGCTGGCCAGGTGCGCGGCGCCGGCCAGCACCTCGAGGCGGGCGCCGGGCACGGCCGCGGCGATGGCCGCACCGTGCGCGGGCGGCGTCGCCGGATCGTCGGCGCCGGCGACCACCAGGGTCGGCGCGTGGATGCCGGGCAGGTCGGCGCGCAGGTCCATCTCCTCGATCGCGGCGCACGCGCCCGCGTACCCGATCGCCGGGGTGGCCGCGACCATGTCCCGCAGCCGGCCGGCCACCGCGGGGTGTTCCGCCGCGTAGCCGGGTGTCACCCAGCGGGCGACGACCGCGCCGGCGACCGCGGCGGTGCCCTCGGCCCGGACCAGCGCGGCGCGCTCGGCCCACGCCGAGCCCGGCCCGAGCAGGGCGGACGTGCAGAACAGGACCAGCCGGTCGACCCGTTCGCCCGCGTGCGCGGCGAGCCACATGGCGGTCATTCCGCCCAGCGACAGCCCGCAGACGTGCGCCCGCGCGACGCCGAGGCGGTCCAGCAGGTCGAGCGCGTCGCGCCCGAGGTCGGCCAGGGCGTAACGGCCCGGGGGTACGGGTGAGCGCCCGTGCCCGCGGGCGTCGTACCGGATGACCCGGAACCGCCGCGACAGCGCGGGGATCTGCGGCTCCCACATGGACAGGTCCGCGCCGAGCGAATTGATCAGAAGCAGCGCGGGCGCGTCCCGCGGCCCGTCCTCGCGGTGGTGCACCGTCACCGCCGCGCTCATCGTGCCGCCGCACGCAGCGCGCGGTCGATCAGGGCGTCGGCGCTGCCCACATAGGTGGCGGGATCGAGCAGCGCGGCCAGCCGGGCCGGTTCCAGGTGCGCGGTGATCTCGGGGTCGCCGGCCAGGTCGCCGCGGGCGGCCGCCGCGCGGACCACGGCGGGTGCCCGGTCGCCCAGCGCCGGGCCCAGCGCGGCGGCGACCCGCTCGGCAAGCAGCGCGCCGTGGGTGAGCTCGAGGTTGGCGCGCATCCGCCCGGGGTCGACCCGCAGGCCCTCCAGGGCCGCGCGGAGCTGGAACGCGGCGGAGCCGGTGCGGGTGAGCAGCGCGCGCAGCGGCAGCCACTCGGCGTGCCAGCTGCCGGCGGCGCGCTGGTGTTCGTGCGCCATGGCGGAGAGCAGGGTCGCCACCAGTCCGGGCGCCTGCGCCGCGGCGGCGCACGCGCTGATCGCCCGGATCGGGTTGTGCTTGTGCGGCAGCGTCGAGGAGCCGCCGGCGTCGCCGCCCTCGGTGACCTCGCCGACCTCGGTCTGCGCGTGCAGGACGAGGTCGCGGGCGACCTTGGCGATCGCGCCCGCCGCGGTGCCCAGGGCGGCGGCGAGGTCGGCGATGCGGGTCCGCTCGGTGTGCCAGGGCAGCTCCGGCTCGGCCAGGCCCAGCTCGGCGCTGTAGGCGGCCAGCATCGCGGTACCGGCGTCGACGGCGCCGGGGTCCGGCGCGTAGGCGGCGAGGGTGCCGGCCGCGCCGCCGAGCTGGGCCGCGAGGCGGTGGTCGCGGACCTCGGCGAGCCGCCGGCGTGCGGTGTCCAGGCCGGTCAGCCAGCCCGCGGCGATCAGGCCGAACGTGGTCGGCAGCGCCTGCTGGAGCAGCGTGCGGCCGGCGACGAGGGTGTGCCGGTGCTCCCGCGCCAGCGCGGCGGTGAGGCCGGCCGCGGCGGCCAGGTCGGCAAGCAGCGGCTCCAGCGCGCGCTTGGCGACGAGCATCGCGGCGGTGTCCACGATGTCCTGGCTGGTGGCACCGCGGTGCACGAGGCCGGCGGCGTCGCCCGGCACGGCCGCGCGCAGCCGCGTGATCAGCGCGACGACCGGGTTGCCGGTGGCGGCGGCCTCGGCGCCCAGCTCGCCGGGGTCCACGACGAGCACCGCGCAGGCCGCGGCGACGGCCTCGGCGTCGGCGCCGGACGCCAGCCCGGCCCGCGCCGCCGCCCGGGCCAGGGCCGCCTCGGCGTCGAGCAGGGCGCGCACCCAGGCGGCGTCGCCGACCTCGGCCCGGACGCCGCCGGCCGCGAGCACGCCGTCGAAGAGCCCGGCGTGCTCAGACGGCGAAGAAGACGGTCTCATCGGGGCCCTGGAGGGTGATGTCGAAGCGGTAGCCGTCCTCGGTGCGCTCGGCGACCAGGGTGGCGCGCCGCTCGGCGGGCACGGCCGCGAGGACCGGGTCGGCCGCGTTCGCCGACGGCTCGTCGGCGAAGTAGACGCGGGTCATCACCCGGTGCAGCAGCCCGCGGGCGAAGACGGTCACGTCGATGCGCGGCGCGTGCCCGGCGACCGCGCCGGGCTTGACGGTGCGTATCGCGTACCGGCCGTCGTCGTCGGTCGGGCAGCGGCCGAAGCCGCGGAACCCGGGCGCGTGGAACTCGCCGTCCGGGCCGGCCTGCCAGGTCTCCACCAGCGCATCCTGTACCACCTCGCCGCCGCCGTCGCGGATCTCGCCGCGCAACCACACCGCGCCGGGCGCGTCGTCCGGCACCACCAGCGGCCCCTCGTCCCAGGACAGCCCGATCGACAGGTACGGGCCGACGGTCTGCGACGGCGTCTCGGGCCCGCTCACGGGGTCTCCATCGGGGTCGCGCCCGTTCCGGCCAGGACGATGTCGAAGCGGTAGCCCAGCGCCCACGACTCGACCGTCGCGGACAGGTCGAAGCCCGCGACGAGCCGGTCCCGGGCGAACTCGGGCACCGAGTTGTAGATGGGGTCGTAGGCGAAGAGCGGGTCGTCGGGGAAGTACATCTGGGTGACCAGGCGCTGGGTGAACGCGCGCCCGAAGACCGAGAAGTGGATGTGCGCGGGCCGCCACGCGTTGGCGTGGTTGCCCCACGGGTATGCGCCCGGCTTGACCGTCACGAAGCGGTACCGGCCCTGCGCGTCGGTCAGGGCCCGCCCGACCCCGGTGAAGTGCGGGTCCAGCGGCGCGTCGTGCCGGTCCCACCGGTGCCGGTAGCGGCCGGCCGCGTTGGCCTGCCACACCTCCAGCAGCGTGTCGCGCACCGGCCTGCCGTCCGCGTCGCGGACCTGCCCGTGCACCACGATCCGCTGGCCCTGCGCCTCGCCGTCCGGGCCGGCGGTCAGGTCCGCGTCGGCGGCCGCGACCGGGCCCTCGCCCAGCGCCGGGCCGGTCAGGTCGGCGAGCGGGTGCGGCAGCAGGATCGGCTCCTGCCGCGGCGCGCGCAGCAGCGTCGACCCGTATCCGGGGGAGAGCAGCGGTGGGTGTGGGTTCATGTCGTCTCCTGCGATCCGGTCAGCGCGCGCAGCGCGGTCAGCTCCGCCTCGCTCGGCGGCTCGGTGGTGGTCATCGTGGCGGCGACCCGCAGCGGCCAGCCCGTCGCCGCGACGGCCTGCTCGGCGGTCACGCCCGGGTGCACCCGGGTGAGGGTCAGCTCCCGGTCGTCCGGGTCCGGCTCCAGGACGCCGAGGTCGGTGATGACCAGGACCGGCCCGCGGCCGCGCAGGCCGAGGCGTTCCCGGTCGCCCGGTCCCTTGCCGTGCCCGACCGAGGTGACGAAGTCGACCCGGTCGACGAACGTCCGGGCGCTCTGGCGCACCACCACGATGACCTCGCCGCAGGACGCGGCGATCTCGGGTGCGCCGCCCGCGCCGGGCAGCCGCACCCGGGGGCCGGCGTAGTCGTCGCCGATCACCGTGGTGTTGATGTTGGCGTAGCGGTCGATCTGCGCGGCGCCGAGGAAGCCGATGCCGATCCGGCCGGGCTGCAACCAGTAGTTGAACATCTCCGGGACGCTGACCACGGCGTCGGCGGTCTCCGCGAGCACGCCGTCGCCGATGGAGAGCGGCAGCCGGTCCGGCTTGGCGCCGATGGTGCCGGACTCGTAGACCAGGACCAGGTCCGGCGCGTGGGTGCGGCGGGCCAGGTTCGCGGCGGTGCTGGGCAGGCCGATACCGACGAAGCAGCGGCTGTCGCCCCGCAGCACCCGTGCCGCGGCGACCGTCATCATCTCGTCCGCACTCCACGTCATGCCTTGACCCCCGCAAGCCACTCCTGGAACGACTGCCGGTCCCGGCTGATGGCGTCCCAGGCCTGGTAGTAGTCGTTGTCGCGGTCGCTGTAGCCCATCGCGTACGAGGGGTGCGCGCCGCCGGGCACCACCGAGACCCGGGTGAGCGCCCAGCCGGGCAGCACGACCGCGCCCGGCACCGGGGTCAGCTCGTCGACCAGCTCCTCGACCGTGACCAGGGAGCGGGCGGAGGCGAGCACGACCTCCTTGTGCACCCCGGTGATGCCCCAGTACTGCACGTTGCCGTGCCGGTCGGCGCGCTGGGCGTGCACGATGCCGACGTCCGGGTTGAGCGCCGGCACGGCGGTGAGCGTCTCGCCGGTGAACGGACACCGGATCGGCGCGATGGTGGCCGTGTGCTCGCTCAGGTCGGTGCCGAGGTAGCCGCGCAGCACCGCGAAGGGCAGCCCGGACGCGCCGGCGACGTAGCGGTTGGCCATCCCCGCGTGGCTGTGCTCCTCGATCTCCAGCGGCGCCGGCCAGGAGTTCTGCACGGCGTCGCGGAAGCGGTGCAGCGACCCGACGCCGGGGTTGCCGGCCCAGGAGAAGACCAGCCTCGCCGCGCAGCCGGCGCCGATGAGCTGGTCGTAGACGATGTCCGGGGTCATCCGCACCAGGGTCAGCCCGCGGAGGCCCTGCCGGATGATCTCCTGTCCGGCGGCGACCGGGATGAGGTGGGTGAAGCCCTCGAGGGCGACGGTGTCGCCGTCGTGGACGAGCTCGGCGACCGCCTCGGCGAGCGGGACGATGCGGGCGGTCAACGCGGCAGCCCGACGTAGTTCTCGGCCAGGGTGGTCGCCGCGGCCGTCGAGCCCGTCACGTACGCCAGCTCGGCGAGCTGCACCCGGTGGCCGAACCGGTCGTCGCCGGCGTGGCGGTGCAGCATCGTGGTCATCCAGTTGGAGAAGCGCTGCACCTGCCACACCCGCTTCAGGCAGGTCGCCGAGTACGCGTCGAGCAGCTCCTGCGAGCCGTCGCGGTAGTACGCCGTCAGCGCCTCGGCCAGCACCCGTACGTCGGCGACGGCCAGGTTGAGCCCCTTGGCGCCGGTGGGCGGGACGATGTGCGCCGCGTCGCCGGCCAGGAACAGCCGGCCCGCGCGCATCGGCTCGACCACGATGCTGCGCATCGGCGTCACCCCCCGTTCCAGCACTTCGCCCTCCTCGAGCGGCAGCCCGAGCCGGGTCCGCAGCTCGTCCCAGATACGGGCGTCGGGCCAGTCGGCCAGGTCGGTGCCGGGTTCCACCTGTAGATACAGCCGCACTATGCCGGGGGTCCGCATGCTGTGCAGGGCGAAACCCCGTTCGTGGTACGCGTAGACCAGCTCCTGCGCGGCGGCGGGCGCGCGGGCCAGGATGCCCAGCCACGCGTACGGGTGCACGCGCTCGGCGGCGGTCAGCGCACCGGGCGGCGCGGCGGCCCGGGCGACGCCGTGCGAGCCGTCGCAGCCGGCCACGAAGTCGCACTCCAGCCGCCGCTCCACCCCGTCGTGCTTGTACGCGACGACGGTGCCGTCGACGCCGGTGACCTCGGCCTCGAAGTGCAGCGGCCCGGTGGGTATCCGGGCGGCGATCAGGTCCTTGACGACCTCCTGCTGGCCGTACACGGTGATGGTCCTGCCGGTCAGCCCCTCCAGGTCGATGCGGTGGCCGACGCCGTCGAAGCGCAGCTCGATGCCGCGGTGCACCATGCCCTCGCGGCGCATCCGGGCGCCGACGCCGAGCTCGTCGAGCAGGTCGGCGGTGCCGTGTTCGAGGACACCCGCGCGGACCCGGCCCTCCACATAGGATCGAGAGCGTCGCTCCAGCACGACGGAGTCGATGCCCTCCCGCTCCAGCAGCCGGGCCAGCACCAGACCCGCCGGGCCGGCCCCCACGATGCCGACTTGGGTACGCACGTCCGACCTCCCAGGTAGCGGATCGATCTCGATCGTTGACTCGGGCCGGGGCCCGCGCCTACGTTCTCCATGAGAACTTACGTGCGGAGAGCGCACAACAACACCCCCATGATTTACAGCTTCCATTAGGAGGTCCTGATATGCGCCGGTTCATCGCGGGGATGGCCGTGCTCGCCCTGGTCGCAGGCGGGGCGGCGGGCTGCGGCTCGTCCGACGACGGCGACACCCCGGCCGCCGGGGGGATCACGCAGGTCAAGGTCGGGGTCATCCCGATCGTCGACGTCGCGCCGATCTACCTCGGACAGCAGAAGGGTTTCTTCAAGACCCGCAACATCGAGCTGACCATGGAGAGCGGCCAGGGCGGCGCGGCCATCGTGCCCGGCGTGGTCAGCGGCCAGTTCCAGTTCGGCTTCAGCAACATGACCTCGCTGATGATCGCGCAGACCAAGAACGTGCCGGTCAAGGTCGTGGCCAACGGCGTCGCGTCGACCGGCGAGGCCGGCAAGGACTTCGGCGCCGTGGCGGTGCGCAAGGACAGCCCGATCACCAAGGCCGCCGACCTGGCCGGCAAGAAGATCGCCGTCAACACCCTGAAGAACATCGGCGACACCACCGTGCGCGAGTCGGTGCGCAAGGCAGGCGGCGATCCGAGCGGGATCAACTTCGTCGAGATGCCGCTGCCCAACATGCCGGCCGCCGTCGAGAACGGGCAGGTCGACGCCGCCTGGGTGGTCGAGCCGTGGCTGTCGGTCGTGACCGCCGCGGGCGGCCGGGCCGTGGCGTGGAACTTCGTCGACGCCGCGCCGAACCTGACCGTGGCCGGGTACTTCGCCTCGACCAAGCTCATCGCCGACGACCCCGACCTGGTCAAGCGCTTCACCGAGGGTGTCAACGAGTCGCTCGCCTACGCCGACGCGCACCCCGACGAGGTGCGGGCCGTGCTGGCGACATACACGAAGATCGATCCGAAGGTCATCGCGTCGCTCACCCTGCCGAAGTGGCCTACCGAGATCAACAAGCCGTCCGTGCAGACCCTCGCCGACCTGGGCGCCAAGGACGGTATCTTCGGCAGCGCGACCCCCGACCTGTCCAAGATCCTGCCGTGACCGCACCGGACGCGGCAGCGCCGCGGACGTTCAGGGGAGGCCGGGCGCTGCTCGGCCTCTCCGGCCTTGCCGGGCTGCTCGTGCTCGTCGAGGTGCTGCCCCGGACCGGCCTGGTGTCCGCGGACTACCTGCCGCCGACCAGCCGCATCCTCGCCGCGCTCGCCGACGAGGCGGCGACCGGCCCGTTCTGGGTGGCCGTCGGAGACACCCTGACCGCGTGGGCGGCCGGCCTGGCCATCGCGGTCGCGGCCGGCGTCGCCGTCGGCATCCTGATCGGCGCGGTGCCCGTGCTGCGCGCCGTCACCGCCTCGACGGTGGAGTTCCTGCGGCCGATCCCGTCGGTCGCGCTGATCCCGCTCGCCGTCCTGCTGTACGGCTCGGACCTCGGCTCCAGCCTGCTGCTCGTCGTCTACGCGGCGTTCTGGCAGGTCCTCGTCCAGGTCCTGTACGGCGTGGCCGACGTCGACCCGGTCGCCGACGAGACCGCCCGCAGCTTCCGCCTCGGCGCGTTCGCCCGGGTACGCCACGTGCTCTGGCCGACCGCGCTGCCGTACGTCTTCACCGGCGTCCGGCTCGCCGCCGCGGTCGCCCTGGTGCTCGCGGTCACCGCCGAGATGATCATCGGCGCGCCCGGCCTCGGCGCGGTCATCGCGGTCGCACAGACCTCCAACGCGATCCCCACGATGTACGCCCTGATCGTGGTGACCGGCCTGCTCGGCGTCACCATCAACATCGGCGCCCGCGCCGCCGAGCGGCACTTCCTGTCCTGGCACCAGTCCGTACGCGGGGAGATCCCGGCATGATCAAACGGCTCCTGCTCGTCCTCGGCCTGCCGGTCGTCCTCTTCGCCACCTGGTACGCGGCCAGCGCGAACAGCGAGAACTTCTACGCGCCGCCGCTGCGCCAGATCATGGTCGCGTTCGCGGACACCTGGACGCCCGAGCGGCTGCGCACCGACGTGCTGCCCAGCCTGGCCCGCCTCGGCGCCGGCTACCTGCTGGCGGCGGTGCTCGGCATCGCGCTGGGCGTCGCGATCGGCATGAACCCGCGGCTGCGCGCCGCCTTCGAGCCGGTGCTGGAGTTCTTCCGGGCCATCCCGCCGCCCGTGCTGGTCCCGGTGATCATGCTGTTCGCCGGCATCGGCAACGGCATGAAGGTCATCGTGATCGTCACCGGCTGTGTCTGGCCGGTGCTGCTCAACACCGTCGAGGGCGTCCGGGCCATCGACGGCGTGCTCAGCGACACCACCCGCGCGTACGGCGTCACCGGCGCGGCGCGCCTGCGGTACCTGGTGCTTCCGTCGGCGTCGCCGCAGATCTTCGCGGGGCTGCGCCAGGCGCTGTCCATCGCGATCATCCTGATGGTGATCAGCGAGATGTTCGCCGCCAGCAACGGCCTGGGCTTCACCATCGTGCAGTTCCAGCGCAGCTTCGCGATCCCGGAGATGTGGAGCGGAATCATCCTGCTCGGGCTCCTGGGCTTCCTGCTGGCCGAGTTGTTCCGGCTCGGCGAGCGTTACACACTTGCCTGGTATCACGGCCTGCGCGACGCGCAGCGCCGGTCGTGAGAAAGGACGACGCGATGCTCAAGGTCGACGGCCTGCGCAAGGTCTACCGCTCCGGCAGCCGAGAGGTGGAGGCGCTGCGCGACCTCACGTTCACCGTCGAGGCCGGTGAGCTGGTCTGCCTGGTCGGCCCGTCCGGCTGCGGCAAGACCACCCTGCTGCGGTGCGTCGCGGGCCTGCTGGAGCCGACCGGCGGCGAGGTGTTCGTCGACGGCGGCCCGGTCGCCGGCCCGCCGCCGGGCATGGCGGTCGTCTTCCAGGAGTACGGCCGCAGCCTGTTCCCGTGGATGAGCGTGCGCGACAACGTGGAGCTGCCGCTGCGGCGCAAGAAGATGCCCCGGTCCCGGCGGCGCGAACTGGTGGCCGAGGCGCTGGCCTCGGTCGGCCTGGACGGCACCGAGTCCGCGTACCCGTGGCAGCTCTCCGGCGGCATGCAGCAGCGCGTCGCGATCGCCCGTGCGGTGGCGTACGAGCCGACGATCCTGCTCATGGACGAGCCGTTCGCGGCGGTCGACGCGCAGACCCGGGCTGACCTGGAGGACCTGGTCCGGTCGCTGTGGCGGCGGCTCGGGGTGACCATCCTGTTCGTCACGCACGACATCGACGAGGCCGTCTACCTCGGACAGCGGGTCCTGATGCTGTCGGCCTCGCCGACGGTCGTGCAGGACGAGCTGACCGTCGACCTCCCGGCCGAGCGCGACCAGCTGCACACCCGCGCCGACCCGCGCTTCACCGCACAGCGCGCCCACGTCTACGCGCAAATTCAGGCCGCGAAGGCTAGAACGGGAACTGCTTCGGGCGCTGCTGGAGAGTTATCCAGCGCAGATCGGTGAAGGCCTCGACGCCGGCGCGGCCGCCGAACCGGCCGTAGCCGGAGTCGCCGACGCCGCCGAAGGGCGCGGTCGGGTCGTCGTCGACGCACTGGTCGTTGACGTGCGCGATGCCGGTCCGCAGCCGCCGGGCGACGCCGAAGCCGCGGTTGAGGTCCCGGGTCAGCACCCCGGCGGTCAGCCCGTACGGGCTGTCGTTGGCGATCTCGATCGCGTGGTCCTCGTCCTCAACAGTCAGCACGGTGGCAACCGGGCCGAAGATCTCCTCGGTGTGTATGAGCATGTCCGGGGTCACGCCGGCGAGCACGGTCGCCGGGTAGTGCGCGCCGTCCGGCGTGCCGCCGCCGGTGAGCACCCGGGCGCCGCTCGCCGCGGCCTGGTCGACCAGCCCGGCCACCCGGCTCGCCGCCTCGGCGTTGATCAGCGGCCCGATCACGGTGTGCGGGTCCGTCGGGTCGCCGCCGGGCAGGCCCTTGGCCTTCTCGGCGAGCCGCGCGGCGAACTCGTCGGCGATCGAGCGGTGCACCAGCACCCGGTCGGCGGACATGCAGATCTGCCCCGAGTTCGCGTAGGCGGCGAACGCGACGGCGTTGACCGCGTAGTCCAGGTCGGCGTCGTCGAGGACCAGCACCGAGTTCTTGCCGCCGAGCTCGAGGACCGCCGGCGTCAGGTACCGGGCGGCGAGCTGGCCGATGCGCCGGCCGACGCCGGTCGAGCCGGTGAAGTTGACCCGGCGCACCCGCCGGTCGCCGATCAGCGCCTCGGCGACCGCCGCCGCGTCGGCGCGGTCGTTTGTCAGCACGTTGAGCACGCCGGGCGGCAGCCCGGCGTCGCGCAGCACCTCGGCGACGAACAGCGCGCAGGCCAGCGGCGCCTCCTCGCTGGCCTTGAGGACGACGGAGTTCCCGGCGGCGAGCGGCGCGGCGACCGCGCGGACGCCGAGGATCAGCGGCGCGTTCCACGGCGCGAACGCGGCGACCACCCCCGCCGGCTGCCGGATCGCCAGCGACAGCGCGCCCGGATCGGCGCCGGCCAGCACCTCGCCGACCGGCAGCGTGGCCAGGGCGCCCGCCTCCCGGAACATGGCGGCGGCGAGGCCGGCGTTGAACAGCGACCAGCCCAGCGTGCCGCCGGTCTCGCTCGCCATCAGCGCCGCGGCGTCGGCGGCGCGCTCCTCGAGCAGGTCGCCGGCGCGGGTCAGGACGCGCCGGCGCTCGGTGGGCGCGGTGCCGGCCCAGCCGGCGAAGGCGTCGGCGGCCGCGTCGACGGCGCGGGTCACGTCGACCGGTGCGGCGGCGGCGACCCGGGCCACGACGCCGCCGGTGTGCGGGTTGAGGTCCTCGGTGGTCCGCCCGTCCGCGGCGGCTACCTCCGCGCCACCGATGAGCAGGTTCCTGGTCTCGGTCACGGGGCAACCTCCCGGGGAGATGTTCGGTATGCGAACACATGTTCGGCCCGAATCTGGGGGAAACGCTAGTGCCGCCGGATGGCCCGGTCAACACTTCCTTGTGCGGAACGGAGCGTTCCGCTACGATTCAAGTTACGGAACGGTTTATTCCGTTCCGATGGGACGCTTGGAGGAACGATGAACTGGACGATCCTGGACAGCGCGCACAGCCTGCTGCGCGACGCGACCGCCGCACTGACCGCCGCCGACCTCGCCCGCCCGACACCCTGCTCGCAGTGGAACGTCACCCAGGTCCTCCAGCACGCGGCCGGCGACCAGCTCGCCTACGCCGCGTCGATCACCGGCCGGGGCGGCCCGGCGGAGAACCCGTTCGCCCCGTCCGGCGTGCTGACGGGCGACCCGGCCGACCTGGTCGAGCCGGCCCTCGCCGCGTCGGCCGCCGCCTTCGCCACCGTCGACCCGGCCGGCACGACGCCGACCCCGCTGCCGCAGGGCGCGCTGCCGGCCGGGACGGCGGCCGGCGCCGCCGCACTCGACGCGGCCGTGCACGCCTGGGACGTCGCGGCCGCGGCCGGCCGCCCCTCGCCGCTCGGCGACGACCTGGCGGCGCTGCTGCTGCCCGTGGCCCGCGCGATCGTCGAGCCCCTGCGCGGCTACGGCGCCTACGCCCCCGAGCTCACCTCCGACGGCACCGGCGGCGCCGCTGCCGAGCTGCTCCGCTACCTGGGCCGCGACCCGCACTGGGTCAGCCCTTGATCGCGCCGGCGGTCATGCCGGCGACGATCTGGCGGTTGAAGGCCACGAACATCAGCAGGGGCGGGATCGTGATCAGCAGGATGTCCATGAACAGCAGGTTGTACTGGGTGTTGAACTGGCTGTTGAAGTTGTAGAGCGTCAGCTGCACTGTGGCGTTCTGCTCGCCGGGCAGGAAGTACAGCGGGTTGACGAAGTCGTTGTAGACGAAGACCGACTGCACCAGGACCACCGTCACGATGACCGGGCGCAGCAGCGGGAAGATCACCTGGAAGAAGAGCCGGACCGGGCCGGCGCCGTCGATGATCGCGGCCTCGTCCAGCTCGCGGGGGATCGCCGCGATGAACGCCCGGAACAGCAGCACGCAGAAGGCCAGGCCGAACGCCACCTCCACCAGGATCAGGCCGGACATCGTGCGGAACAGGCCGAGGCGCTGGAGCACCCAGATGGTCGGCACCACCGCCGGCGGGATGATCAGCCCGGACAGCACCAGGAAGTTGACCAGGCCGTTCCACCGGCCGCGCCGGCGTTGCAGCACGTACGCGACCATGGCCGAGGTGACCGCCATGATGGTCACGCTGGCGACGGTCAGGATGGTGCTGTTGATGTAGGCGATGATCAGCAGGTAGTCGCGGGCCTGCACCACGTCGACGAGGTTCCGCACCAGGTGGAACCCTTGCGGCCAGGAGAAGTCGAACTCGGCCGCCTGGCGGCGGTCCTTCACCGCGGTCAGCACGATGAACACGAACGGCACCACGAAGACGACGAGCGCCGCGACGATCGCGACGGCGCTGAGCAGGTAGTTCGGCCGTGGCCTGCGGTTCGGCGCGGCGCTCACAGGTCGACCTCCTTGCGGTTGAGCCACCGCGACAGCGGGAACACGATCGCGGTCACCACCAGGAACAGCACGACGTTGCCCGCGGTGGACAGGCCGTAGAAGCCGGCCTGGTACTGCTTGTAGATGACCGACGCGATGACGTCGGAGGTGAAGCCCGGCCCGCCGCGGGTCATCGCCCAGATCAGGTCGAACGAGCGCAGGCCGCCGATCAGCGACAGCAGGATCACGGTGACCGTCGCGGGGCGGGCCAGCGGCAGGATGATCCGCCGGAAGTTGTCCCAGGCGCCCGCGCCGTCGACCCGGGCGGCCTCGAAGTACTCGGTCGGGATGGACACGATTCCGGCGATGTAGATGACCGTGGCCAGCCCGACGCCCTTCCAGACGTCGACGAGGGCGACCGAGAGCAGGGCGTACCTCGGATCGGTGAGCCAGGCGGGCCCGTCGATGCCGACGACGCCGAGCGCGTCGTTGATCAGGCCCTGATCCGGATTCATCAGCACGGTGAACGTGAGGCCGACCCCGATGGTGCTGACCAGCACCGGGAAGAACACCACCGAGCGCAGGAAGCCGCGCCCCACGATCCGCGAGGTGAGCAGCAGCGCCAGCAGCATGCCGAGCACGACCTTGGCGGCTGAGGTGACCACCGCGTAGATCAGCGTGTGGGTCAGGCCGGAGACCAGCGCCGGCTCGCGGAAGAACGTGACGTAGTTGTCGAAGCCGATGAACTGGGAGTCGAAGATGGTCCAGCGGGTCAGGCTGAAGTAGAACGCGGTGACGGTCGGGACGACGAACAGCAGGCCGTAGATCACCGCCGCCGGCAGGTAGAACCAGTACGGGTACGGGCTGCGGGCCCGGCGGCGCGGTCCCGGCCCGGCCGCGGCCCGGGGTGTGGCCGGCGTCTTGTCGATGGTTGTCGTCGCCATGCGTTCCTCCCTGGCGGCGTACCCGGCCCGTCGTCGTCGACGGCGGGCCGGGGCGCCACGGCGGTTCCTACCAGCCCTCGAGCCCGAGCTGCTGGGCCTGCTTCCGCACGTCCTTGTCGTAGAGCGCCGCGCCGTCGGCGGCCTTGCGGATGCCGGAGCCCACCTCGACGGTGATCTGCTCGAGCGCCGGGCCCTTGATCGGGGACAGGAACTCCAGCGCCAGGCTGGAGCCGCCCTGGCGGTCGAGGTACGGCTGGGTGTCCTTGGCCACCTGGGTGACGTCGGCCGGCAGCGCGCAGCCCTTTACCGCGTACGGGCCGACCGGCGGGCTGGCGGCGCCGGTGGACGCGCAGCCGGCGGGGCTGGCGATGAAGGCGAGGAACTTCTTGGCCGCGTCCAGCTTGGCGCCCTGCGTGGAGGTGGGGATGTAGACGCCGGCCGGTGACCAGACCGTCAGGCCGTTGCGGGCCGGGTCGTCGCTCGGGATGGCGAACAGGCCGACGTCCTTGGCCTTGTCCGGGTAGTTGGCCACGATGGTGCTGATCGCCGAGGACAGCATCGGGTAGTGCGCGCCCTCGCCCTGCGCCAGCTTCTTCAGCCCGTCGTCGAACTTGGCCGACGCGAAGTCCTTGTTCAGGTAGCCGGCGTCGTGCACCTCCTGCAGGTGCTGGAAGCCCTTGATCGCCGCCGCCGACGTGGCGTACTTGGCCTGGTTCTTCGTGTACTTCTCGGCGAAGTCCGGTTCGGCGGCCGAGACGTTGTGGAAGTCGCCGAGCACGAACAGCTGCGAGGTCCAGGTGTCCTGGTAGGTCTGGATCACCGGCGCGGTCCCGGCCGCCTTGATCTTGGCGTTGTTCGCCATGAACTCGCTCCAGGTCTTCGGGACCTGGAGGTTGAGCTTGGCGTAGACGGCCCGGTTGTACATCACGGCGCCGGCGATGAAGCCGCCCCACGGGGCGCCGTACACCTTGCCGTCGCTGGACACCGTGGTCCTGAAGTTCTCGTCGAGCTGTCCGGTCCACGCGTCGTCGAGGGCCACCAGGTTCTTCTGCGGCGCGAGGGCCTGGAACAGCGACCCGGAGTTGTACTGGAACACGTCGGTCATGTCGCCGGTGGACAGCCGCGTCTTGACCAGGTTGTCGCCCTCGGTGCCCTGCGGCCGGGTCTCGACCTTCACGGTGATGGCCGGGTTGGCGGCGGTGAAGTCCTTGGCGAGCCGTTCGCCGATCCGGACGCCGTCCTCGGAGTTGTCGACCAGGAAGGACAGCGACACCTCGCCGCCCTCGTCGTCGCTGGAGCCGAGGCTGCCGGCGCTGCACGCGGAGAGGACAAGGGACGCGGCGGCGAGCATTATCAATTGACGGAATCTCATGGGGACCTCCGGGGAAGTGAAACGATTTACAGGAAGGGCAGGTTCTCCAGGCGGGCGCGCAGCTCGGCGGTGCCGGGCGCGAACCCGCCCGCGGTAGCGGCGTCGGCCAGGCCGGTCGCGGGGGTGTCCAGGTAGGCCGCGAGCCGGCCGGCCAGGTCCGCCTCGTCGCCGAAGCCGGCGGCGCCGGCCGCGGCGACCACCTGATCCCACGCGGCCTCGTCGTCCATGACCTCGCGGATCGTCGGCTCGGTGGACAGGACGGGTTGCGTTGAGCACGGGTCGGCGACGGTCCACTCGTGTGCGCCGTGCCGCACCTCGACGGGGTCCGCGCCGGGCACGTGCACCTCCGCCCGCGCGCCGACGGGCACGGTCACCCGCAGCGTCAGCCGCCCGTCGGCGCGCTGCCAGGAGACCGCGGCCTCCCCGTACGGCGTCAGGTGCCGGGCCTGCGCAAAGGTGAGCCGGCAGTTCGGCACCGGCCGCACGAGCAGCCGCCGGTAGCCCGGCGCGGCCGGTGCCAGCCCGGCGACCCGGCGGTGCAGCCAGTCGGCGACCGCGCCGAGCGCGTAGTGGTTGAACGACGTCATCTCGCCGGGGTTGACCGAGCCGTCCGGCAGCATGCTGTCCCAGCGTTCCCAGACGGTCGTCGCGCCCATCGTCACCGGGTAGAGCCACGACGGGCAGCCGGTCTGCAACAGCAGCCGGTACGCCAGCTCGGGCTCGCCCGCGTCGGTCAGCGCGTCGGTCATCAGCGGCGTGCCGACGAAGCCGGTGCCGATCCGGAAGCCGGCCACCCGCACGAGGTCGGCCAGCCGCCGCCCGGCGCGGCGCCGCTGCGCCTCCGACGGCAGCAGCGACCACTGCAACGCCAGCGCGTACGTCGTCGCGGCGTCGCCGAGCACCCGGCCGGACGTGGTCACGTACTCGCGGGCGAACGCGGCACGGACCTGCGCGGCGAGCAGGTCGTAGCGCCGGGCGCCGGCGGCGTCGCCGAGCAGCTCGGCGGCGCGCGCGACGATCTCGGCCGACCGGGCCAGGTGCGCGGTGGCGATGACGTCGGGGTCGGCCCGGGCCTGGAACGGCGACTCCGGCGGCGCGGCCGGGTCCAGCCAGTCGCCGAACTGGAAGCCGCCGGCCCAGATCCGGTCCGGCCCGGCCAGCTCGGCGACCCGGTCCACCCAGGCGCGCATGCTCGGCAGCTGGCGCTCCAGCAGGCCGAGGTCGCCGGTGCGCCGGTAGAGCACCCAGGGGACGATGGTGGCCGCGTCACCCCAGGCTGCGGTCGCCGGGCCGGGCCGGCGCAGCACGTCGGGGATCACGAACGGCACCGAGCCGTCCTTCTGCTGCTCGGCGGCGAGGTCCTTGAGCCATCCGGTCAGCAGGCCGGCGCTGTCGTACAGGAAGGCCGCGGTGGGGGAGAAGACCTGGATGTCGCCGGTCCAGCCGAGCCGCTCGTCGCGCTGCGGGCAGTCCGTCGGCACGTCGACGAAGTTGCCGCGCATGCCCCACACGACGTTCTCGTGGAAGCGGTTGAGCAGCTCGTGCGACGAGGAGAACCAACCGGTGCGGCGCAGGTCCGAGCCGATGACGACGGCGTGCAGGTCCTCGGCGCGCAGGCCGGGCACGCCGGTCACCTCGGCGTAGCGGAAGCCGTGCAGGGTCAGCGCCGGCTCGAGCACCACCTCCTGCGGCCCGGCCACCAGGTACGCGTCGGTCGCCTCCGCGGTGCGCAGCGGCCGCACGCCCAGCTCGCCGTCCTCGAGCACCTCGGCGTGGCGCAGCACGACCTCGTCGCCGGCGGACAGGCCGCGTACCCGCAGCCGGATCCGGCCGACCAGGTTCTGGCCGAAGTCCGCGAGGGTCCGGCCGGCGGGCGACGTCCAGACCCGGACCGCGGGAACCGTGCCGGTGACCCGCACGGGCGGGCCGTCGGGCGCGACCAGCAGGCCGAGGTCGGCGTCGATGACCTCGACCGGGCCGGTGGCGGCCGCGCGCGGCCGCAGGTCGGTGCGCTGGCCGTCGTAGAGGTCGTCGGCGAGCACGCCGCTCTCGGCCGCGGTCCAGGAGTCGTCGGTGACCAGCCGGTGCACCGCGCCGTCCGCGGTGGTCACCTCGAGCTGGGCGAGCAGGGCGAGCCGGTCGCCGTAGAGGCCGCGGCGGCCCTGGAAGCCGAGCCGGCCGCGCCACCAGCCGTTGCCGAGCAGCACGTCGAGGCGGTTCTCGCCGGGCCGGACCAGGCTGGTGACGTCGTAGGCCTGGTAGCGCAGCCGGTGCTGGTAGCTGCTCCAGCCGGGCGCCAGCTCGTGGTCGCCGACCCGCGCGCCGTTGAGCTCGGCGAGGTAGACGCCGTGCGCGGTGGCGTAGAGCCGGGCCCGGACGATGTCGCGCGGCAGCACGACGGTGCCGGTCAGCACGGGCGCCGGCGCGCCCTGCCCGCCGAGGGTCGCGGGGCTGATGAAGCGGGCGGCCCAGTCGTCCGGGCCGGCCTCGACGACGGCGTGCCCGCTCCATCCGCTCCACACCTCGCCGGGCCCGCAGACCCGGATCCTGACCCGCGCCGATTCGCGCGGTGCCAGCGGCGCGCCGGGCCAGGGCACCAGGACCTGCGCGTCGCCGTCGACCGTGGTCAGCTCGACCGGGCGGCCCGCCCGGACGATCTCGACCTGGTACGCGCACTGCCGGAAGTCGTCACCGGCGGCCGGCACGTACCAGGACAGGCGCGGCGCGGGGACGCCGATGCCGAGCACGGTGCCGTCGGCGGCGTGGTGTTCGAAGCGGATGCCCACGGGGGCGGCGGCAGGTGACATGGGCTTCTCCAGTGCTGAAACGATTCAATCGCGGCACCGCGGAATGCCGGGACAGAGGTTTCGGCGAGGTGGCGAGGATATTTCGTCCGCACCCCGATCCTGCGACCGCCGCCGGTCGCGGCATAGCCCGCAGTGCACCGGTGGTAGCACGAAATTCACCTGGGGCTGGAATCCCGGCGGTGTCGTAGTGTCGGCGGATGGCCGATCCGCCCGTGGAGAACTCGCACGCGATGCTGTACTTCTCCGACGGCTCGCTGGCCTACGCGGGGCATTATCTGCACGAGGGGATGCACCCCGTGCACACGCACAGCTTCGTCGAGGTGGCCGTGATGACCGGCGGCTCGGGCGTGCACCACAGCCTGGCCGGCCGCCAGCACCTCGAGATCGGCGACGTCGTGCTGCTGCGCCCCGGCGTGTGGCACGGCTACGAGGACTGCGCTCGGCTCGACCTCTACAACTGCTGCTTCTCCACCGAGCTGTTGCAGCGCGAACTGGCCTGGACCCGGGCCGATCCGCTGCTGGGCTACCTGCTCTGGACCGGGCCGTACTCCGACCAGCGGCGCGGCATCCTGACCGCGCGGCTGGGCCCGGCGGTCCTCGCCGAGGCCGTCGAGCACCTGGACGCGCTCGACCGGCTGCGGTTCCGCCCGGTCAGCATGCACCGCGGCGACATCATCGGCCGGCTCTCGCTCTTCCTCAGCTGCGTCGCCCGGGCGGTCGCGGGCGGCGTGGAGGCCGGCGCCGGCCAGACACACCCGGCGGTCGTCGACGCGATGCGGATGATGGAGGCCCGGCCGGCACACCACTGGACGCTCACCGAGCTGGCCGAGGCGCTGCACCTGGCCCCGGGCTACCTGGTCCGGCTCTTCAAGTCCGCGACCGGGCTCCCGCCGATGGCGTACCTGTCGCGGCACCGCGTGGAGGTTGCGGCGGCGCGGCTGCTGCACACCGACGACGCGATCAGCCGGATCGGGGAGTCGGTGGGCTGGCCGGACCAGAACTACTTCGCCCGCCGGTTCCGGGCGCACTACGGGCTGAGCGCGTCGGCGTACCGCACCCGGTTCGCGCACAACTCGGTGCGCCTACGGTCCTGGGCCGACGCGCCCAAGCCGCGTCAGGGCGTCGTGGGCACCTTCACCGAGCCCGCGAGGATGCGGTAACGCGCCGCCTCCATCGTGGCCTGGTACGGCTTGAGGGCCGGGTTCGAGGTCGCGTACCCGACGCCGTCGACCTCGAGGTCGTAGCGCTTCACGCCGCCCGACCGGTCGCCCTTGATGAACGCCTGGATCTCCTGGAACACGCCGTTGTCGACCCGCTTGAGCATCGACGTGAGGATCTGCGGCTTCACCGCCTCGGCGGCGCTGGCGTACTGGTCGGAGTCCACGCCGATGGCCCAGGTGCCGGGCGCGGCCGCCACGGCCTCGAACACCCCTGCGCCGGAGCCGCCCGCCGCGGAGTAGACCACGTCCGCGCCGCCCGCGAGCATGCGCTCGGCGGCCGCCTTGCCCTTGTCGGGTGAGCCGAAGCCGCTGAAGTCGGGCGGCGCGCTCAGGTAGCGCACGTCGACGCGGACGCCGGGGTCGACGCTGCGCGCGCCGGCGATGTAGCCCGCCTCGAACTTCTTGATCAGCGGGACCGCCACGCCGCCGACGAAGCCGACCCGGCCCTTCTTCGACGCCTTGGCCGCGGCGACGCCGACCAGGTAGGAGCCCTGCTCCTCGGAGAAGAGCAGGGAGACCACGTTCCTGGCCTCGACGGAGGAGTCGTCGATGATGGCGAACAGCGTGCCGGGGTACTCCTTGGCGACGGTGCCGATCGCACCCGCGTAGAGGAAGCCGACGGCGATCACCGGGTTGTTGCCGCCCTGCGCCAGCTCGCGCAGGGTCGCGGTGCGGCCCTCGTCGGTCTCCGCCTTGGCGGTCAGCTCGGTCGCCTCGACCAGCAGCTCCTTGCGCGCCCGGTCCATGCCCATGCCGGCGGCGTCGTTGAAGCTCTTGTCGCCGCGTCCCGCGCTGTCGTAGGCGATGCCGACCCGGATGCTCTCGCTGCCGAGGCCGGTCAGCGTCTGGGTGGAGACGGCGGCCGGTGCGGCGGCGCACGCCGACAGGGTGGCGATCGCGAGGACGGCCAGTGCTGCGGTGATCTTCTTACGCATCTGCATTCCTCAGTACCGGAACTGCTCGACGGCGTCGCGCAGTTTGGTGGACATGCGGGTCAGCTCGGCGGCGGCCTCGCGGGAACGGACGATGTCGGCGGAGGTGGCCGAGGTGGCGGCGGCGACCGAGCGGA
The DNA here is from genome assembly GCF_014205335.1 of Amorphoplanes digitatis. Classification (NCBI taxonomy): domain Bacteria; kingdom Bacillati; phylum Actinomycetota; class Actinomycetes; order Micromonosporales; family Micromonosporaceae; genus Actinoplanes; species Actinoplanes digitatis. The sequence goes on from NZ_JACHNH010000001.1 coordinate 3,848,964, forward strand.
TGTTCTCGGCGATGGTCGCGGTGCCGCTGGACGCGGCGAGCGCGCCCCGGTTCATCTCGCCGGTGGTGGCGGTCTGCTCCTCCACCGCGCCGGCGATGCTCGTCTGGTAGTCGCTGATCCGGGCGATGACCCCGCCGATGTGCCCGATCGCGGTGACCGCGGCCTCGGTGTCGCCCTGGATCGCCTTCACCAGGGCGTCGATCTGCTCGGCCGCCCGGGCGCTCTCCTGCGCCAGGTCCTTGACCTCGCCCGCGACGACGGCGAAACCCTTGCCCATCTCGCCGGCCCGGGCCGCCTCGATGGTGGCGTTGAGCGCGAGCAGGTTGGTCTGTCCGGCGATCGAGGTGATCAGCCGTACCGCGTCGCCGATCGCCGACGACGACGTGCCGAGGCTCGCGACGGTCCGGTTCGCCTCCGCCGCGGCGGTGACGGCCTCGGCGGCCACGTTGGCGGCGTCGGTGGCGTTGCGGGAGATCTCCTCGATCGAGACACCCATCTGCTCGGAGCCGGCGGCCATCGTGTCGACGTTGCGGCTCACGTCGTCGGCGGCGACCGCGACCAGGCCGGCCTGGTCGGAAGTGTCGCCGATCGCCCGGGCGAAGGCGCCGGAGACGGCGTCCAGCTCCGTGGAGGTCCGGGCCAGCGCGTCCGCCTGCTCGGCGACGTCCGAGACGATGGTGCGCACCGCGGTGACGGCCTGGCCGAGGGCGACCGACATCTGGGCCACCTCGTCGCGCCCGTCGTCGGCCTGCACGCCGGTCAGGTCACCGCCGGCGACCTCGCGCAGCGAGTCGCGGGCGGCGCCGATCGGCCGGACGATGCTGCGGGTCACCACGAACGCGGAGGCCGCGCCGAGCAGCAGCGCGAGCGCGCTCGCCACGCCGATCACCCACTGCGCCCGGGTGGCGTCGTCGGCGGACTGCCGGACGGCCTCCACGCTGCGCGCGTCGACCGAGCCGGCGAGCTTCTGCGCCGCCACCATGATCCGGTAGTAGCTGTTCCAGCTGTCGTAGATGGCGATCTGGTCGGCGCGCCACAGCGCCTGCGGCGTGCCCGGCTTGTACGCGGCCACCAGCTTCGCGTCGACCTTGACGTAGGCGTCCAGCTCGGTGCGCACCTGGTCGAACAGGGCGCGCTCAGCGGAGGTGAACGCGCCGGCGTCCACCTGGCCGAGGAACTGCTGGAACCTGTCCCGCTCCTGCCGCCAGGCCTTGTACGCGACCGAGTCCCCGCCCAGCGCCCGCGCGGCGCCGAGGCGGTAGATGTCGTTGATGTAGCCCGCCTGCCAGCCGTTCAGCGTCGCGGCGTGAGTCTTGATCTCCTCGGCCTGCCGAGTGACGACCGCGAGCCGGCGCACGTCGTTCGCCGAGGCGCGCTGGTCCACGATCGTGGCGAACGCCATAGCGGCGACGCCGAGCAGGAGCAGGAGGACCGCGGCGAAGGTTCCGGAGAGCCGGGCGCCGATGGTGAACCGCCGCACGTCGATGTCCTTTTCCCGAGTGAGCCGGGCGGCGGATGCCGTCCGGTCTGCGTAATCGGTTCCCGGGTAGGCCACCTGAGAGTTTGCTTAGGGGCCCGGGTGAAGAATGCATCACGTCGAGGTGCGGAGGAACAGATGGACGACGAGCTGAGTGTCAGCCTTCCCGGTGCCCGGCTCGCCGGAGCGCTCGGCACCGTACCGCCGGGGGTCGAGCTGCTGCGGTGGGACATGACCGCGCCGGCGCCGTCGCCCCGGATCGATCTCGTGGTGCTCCCGTACGTGCCGGGCTCGGCGCACCTGCGGCTGCTGGACGGGGTGACCACCCGGCTGGTGCAGGCGCAGTACCTCGGCTACGACGGGGTGGCCGAGGCGCTGCCGCCGGGGCACGTCTACGCCAACGCCCGCGGGGTGCACGAGACGTCGACCGCCGAGCTGGCGCTGGCGCTGCTGCTCGCGGCGCAGCGGGGGATCGGTGACTTCGTCCGCGCCGCCGGGGTGCGGGTGCCCGAGCCCGCCTGGTACCCGAGCCTGGCGGATCGGCGGGTGCTCGTGCTGGGCCAGGGCGGGGTGGGCCGGGCGATCGAGGCGCGGCTGGCGCCCTTCGAGGTGGACGTGGTCCGGGTGGCGCGGACGGCCCGCGACGACGAGCGCGGGCGGGTGCACGGCATCGCCGAGCTGCCGGACCTGCTGCCGTCCTGCGAGGCGGTCGTCGTCGGGGTGCCGCTGACCGGGGACACCGTCCACCTGGTCGACGCGGCCTTCCTGGCCCGGCTGCCGGACGGCGCGGTCGTGGTGAACGTCGCGCGGGGCCGGGTGGCGGACACCGGGGCGATCCTGGCCGAGGCCCGTACCGGGCGGCTGCGCTTCGCGCTCGACGTCACGGACCCCGAGCCGCTGCCCGTCGACCACGAGCTGTTCACCCTGCCGAACGTCCTGATCAGCCCGCACGCGGGCGGGATGTCCAGCGCCATGCTGCCGCGGGTGGCCCGGCTGGTGCGGCGCCAGATCGACCTGCTCCTGAACGGCGCCGGGCCGGTCAACGTCGTGCTCCGAAGTTGACCGGCCCCGCCGTCGTGCGCGCGATCAGCGCCAGGTGTCGCTCCAGGTCGCCGTGCAGGGCGACGCGGAGGCGGTGGTCCTGGTGCGGTTGGGGTCGCTTTCCCAGATCACCGTCGACCCCTCCTTCTTGATGTACTTGTACTGCACCGCGGTGTTGCCCGGCAGCGACACCGTCGCGGTCCACACCGGGTAGGTCGCCGACGAGAGCGCCACCGCGCTCGCCGGGTTCCAGTCGCCCAGGGCCGCCGTGTTACCGGTGACGAAGACGTTCTGGCCGAACGTGGTGGTGACGTTCGCCGCGAACGACGTCGCCGCAGTCGTGCAGCCGGCCGGGTTGGTCGGCGGCGTGGTCGTGCCGGTGCCGCGGGCGTTGATGTGCAGCGCGAGCGCCGAGTTGGCCGCGACGGTCGCGGTCACCTGGCCGCTGCTGTTGACCGCGTACGAGGGCCCGGTGCACGAGCCGCCGGAGAAGTCCCCGGCCATCACGTCGCAGTAGGTGCCGGCCGGCAGCGACGTCTGGAAGGTACGGGTCAGCGCCGAGCCGGAGCGGTTGAAGGCGGCGTATCCGGCGCTGCCGCGGCCGAACGCGATCTGGTTCGAGCCGTTGGTCCACCAGTTGGTGACCGCGGCGCCGGCGGCGGCGTTGCGCAGGGCGACCATGTTGGCGGTGGTGCGCGCGCGGTGCTCGCACTGCCAGCCGCTGCCGCAGGTCACCGCGTTCGTGGTGCCGTTGCTGGAGGCGGGCGGCCCGGCGTCGTTGTTGGAGAACGTGAAGCTGGACATGACCTGGGGCACGCCGTACGGCCACGCGATCATGAACGCCTCGGCAAGCGCGTACGAGGAGCCGTTCTTGTAGGTGAGCTTGGCCCGGCCGTTGCGCTGGGTGTCGTGGTTGTCGACGAAGGCCACCGCGTCGCCGCTGGCCAGCCGCATCGAGGAGGCCAGGTTGTTGAGGTTGGACAGGCTGCCGTTCTGGAACGCGCCGCCGACCACGTCGCCGTAGCGGAACTCGGTCACGTCGCCGAAGCCCTGGTACTCCTCCGGGCCGGGCTCGCCGGAGCCGCCCTCGATGACCTCGGAGAAGACGTACGGGTCGCCGGTCACCGGCTCGATGAACGCCGACATGTCGCCGGGCGGCATGTGCTTGGCCGCGTCCACCCGGAACCCGTCCACGCCGAGCCCGACCAGGTCGTTGAGGTACGCGGTGAGCTTGCCCCGCACGTAGGTCGACTCGGTCTTGAGGTCGGAGAGGTCGACCAGCTCGCAGTTCTGCACCTCCCACCGGTCGCCGTAGTTGGCGATGTCGTCGTTGCCGTTGCGGCCGCAGTGGTGGAAGTCGTCGTTGCCGTAGGGCACCGCCGGGTACGCGTAGTGGCTGTAGCTGGAGCCGCCGCTGCCGGTTCCGGTGGAGGTGCCGCCGGCCATGTGGTTGACCACCGCGTCCACATAGATCTTCACGCCCGCGGCGTGACAGGTCTGCACCATGCTCGCGAAGGCCGCGCGGTTGCCGCGCCGGCTGGTGAGCTGGTAGCTGACCGGCTGATAGTCCTGCCACCACGGATAGCCGCTGCCCGGCAGCACCACGTGCTCCTGCGGCGGCGAGACCTGCACGCCGCCGAAGCCCTTGGGGCCGAGGGTGTTCGTGCACTCGCTCGCGATCGAGGCCCACGGCCATTCGAAGAGGTGGACGATGACGTCCTTGGCGCCGGGCGATGCCGTGGAGGCCTCCGCCTGGTCGCCGTGGCGGATGACGCCGACGGCCAGCAGCGCTGCGGAGAGGACGGCGGTCGTCGCGACGGCGACGACCTGACGGGTACGCATGGAGGACCTCCAAGGGGGACACCGTTGAAACTTCTTGCGCAAGTGCGGGGGAAGTTATCAGGGTGTTTCCCGGCGGTAAAGCGACGGTCCTCTATTCAAGCGCCCGCTTGGTCGCCTTTGTCCATTTGAACTTGCAGGACGGAGTCCTAACCGCCCGGCGTGTCGGGCAGTCGCGCCAGCTAGGCGGGTTTGGGGGCGCCCCGCTCGCGCAAGAACTTTCATTGATCGGGTCGGGCAATCGTTGCGGAAAGATGTCAGGCCGCGGTGACGTTCACGCTCTCCGCGGCGCGGCCGGCCTTGTGGATCGCCGTGGAGCCACGGACCACCAGTTCGGGGGCGTACACGTACTCCGACCGGGGCGAGCCCTGCCCGTTGATCTCGTCGACCAGCTGCCGGATCGCCGCGTTGCCCATGGCCGCGACCGGCTGGCGCAGCGTGGTCAGCGGCGGATCGGTGAAGGCGATGAGCGGCGAGTCGTCGAAGCCGACGACCGAGATGTCGCGCGGCACGCTCAGGTCGCGCCGCCGCGCCGCCCGGATGGCGCCGAGCGCCATCAGGTCCGAGCCGCAGACCATGCCGGTGACGCCGCGGCTGAGCAGCTGGTTGGCGGCCACCTCGCCACCCTCCACGCCGAACAGTGTCAGCGCGATGAGCTCCTCGAGGTCGCGGTCGCTGACGTCGAGCTCCCGGCGCATGGCCGCGCGGTAGCCGGCGAGCTTGCGCTGCACGTTGACGAAGCGGTCCGGGCCCGAGACGAAACCGATCCGGGTGTGGCCCAGCGCGACGAGGTGCGAGACGGCCATCTCGCCGGCGAGCCGGTCGTCGCAGGAGATGAACGGGGCGTTCAGGTTCGCGGCGTACCCGTTGATGAGCACGATCGGCAGCGGGCGGCTCAGCAGGCGCTGGTAGCGCTCGTGGTCGGCGCTGGTGTCCGCGTGCAGGCCGGAGACGAAGACGATGCCGGAGACCTGCCGGTCGAGCAGCATCTCCACGTACTCGTCCTCGGTCACGCCGCCCGGTGTCTGCGTGCACAGCACCGGGGTGAACCCGCTCTGCGACAGCGCCGACTCGATGGTCTGCGCGAAGGCGGGGAAGATCGGGTTCTCCAGCTCCGGCACGATCAGCCCGACCAGCCCGGCGCTGCGCTTGCGCAGCCGCTCGGGGCGTTCGTAGCCGAGGACGTCGAGGGCCGTCAGCACCGCCTGACGGGTTTCGGCGGACACGCCGGGCCGGTCGTTGAGGACCCGCGAGACCGTCGCCTCGCTGACCTCGGCCTGGCGCGCGATGTCGGACAGTCGTGCACGCATGGGCGTCACTATAGAACCTGGAACTTCTTGCGGAGGGGATGCAAGGCCTTCCATCGAAGGAAATCCCTTGCTAACGTCCCCGCAACAGACCGGCCGAGACCTATAGGGGTCTTGCTCCGGTTCCCCCCTTTCTGTCCTTAAAAATTCTTCGGGCGTCGTTCTATGCCCGATAGGAGAAGATTATGCGCATCCGTACATCGGGTGTCGTCCTGACCGCCATCGCCCTGACGCTCGTCGCGTCGGGTTGCGGCGGCGGTGGGGAAGAACCCAAGACCTCCGCGTCGGCCAAGGCCGACGGCGCCACCGGCAAGCTCGTGATCTGGGGCGACGACAAGCGCGCGGCCGCACTCAAGCCCTTCGCCGAGAAGTTCGGCAGCGAGAACGGCGTCACCGTCGAGGTGCAGGCGATCTCCAAGGACCAGCAGACCACGTTCGTGACCGCGTCCCAGCAGGGCAGCGGCCCCGACGTCATGATCGGCGCGCACGACTGGATCGGCAACCTCGTGCAGAACGGCGCGATCGACCCGGTGCAGCTCACCACCGAGCAGCAGGCGGGCCTCGCACCGAACGCGCTCAAGGCGGTCACGTTCAACGGCCAGGTCTTCGGCGTCCCGTACGCGACCGAGAGCCTCGCCCTGATCCGCAACACCAAGCTCGCCCCCGAGGCGCCGGCGACCATCGAGGACCTCGTCAAGTCGGGCAAGAAGCTCAAGGCCGACAAGAAGGCGAGCGAGATCCTCTGCCTCCAGGTCGGGCAGAACGGCGACGCTTACCACTCGTACCCGCTGTTCAGCTCGGGCGGCGGCTACCTGTTCGGCACCAACGCGGCGGGCGACTACGACAAGAACGACCTGGGCGTCGGCAAGCCCGAGTCCATCGCCGCCTTCGAGAAGATCCGCAAGCTCGGCGAGAAGGGCGAGGGCGCGCTGAAGCGCTCCATCACCGGGGAGAACTCCATCGCCACCTTCGCCGCCGGCAAGTGCGCGTACCTGGTCTCCGGGCCGTGGGCCATCACCGACGCCAAGAAGGCGAACATCGCCTACGACATCTCGCCGGTGCCCGCCTTCGCCGGCGGCGAGCCGGCCCAGCCGTTCCTCGGCGTGCAGTCGTTCTACGTCGCCGCGAAGGGCAAGAACAAGGCCCTGGCGCAGGAGTTCGTCACCAACTACGTGACCACCCCCGACGTCGCCGTGGCGCTGTACCAGGCCGAGCCCCGCCCGCCGGTGCTCACCGCCGCGTTCGACCAGGTCAAGGGGACCGACCCGGACCTGGCAAAGTGGATCGAGGCCGCCAAGAACGCGGCCCCGCTGCCCGCGATCCCGGAGATGGCGACCGTGTGGGACCCGTTCGGCAAGGCCGAGGCCGCCGTCATCGGTGGCGCCGACCCCAAGACGGCCCTGACCGCCGCCGCCAAGACGATCTCCGGCCAGATCAAGTAATGACTGCTCTTCTCGAGCGGGAGACCGCCCCGGACGAGGCCCGCCAGCCCGTCCGGGGCGGTATCACCGGCACCCTCTTCAAGGTCGTCCTGCTCGGGCTGGTCGCCGGGATCGCCGTCTGGGCGGCGTTCCCGCTGATCGCCGACGGGGCCTGGCTCGGCCTGGCGATCCTGCTGGCCACCACCGCCGGACTCTTCTACCTGTACCTGACGCCCCGGCACGTGCCGCTGAAGTACCTCGTGCCCGGCACGCTCTTCCTCGTCGTGTTCCAGCTCTTCCCCGTGCTGTACACGGCGGCGACCGCCTTCACGAACTTCGGCGACGGGCACCGCGGCGACAAACAGGACGCCGTCGTGGCCATCCAGACCTCGTCGGTCATCCGTGTGCCGGGCTCCATCGAGTACGCGCTGACGGTGGCCACCACCGGCGACCCGGCCACCGGCCCGCTCACGTTCCTGGTCACCGACCCGGCCACCCGCACGGTCTCGGCCGGCACCCTCGACGGCCTGGAGCCGCTGCCGGCCGGCGCCGCAACGGTGAACGCCTCCGGGCGGGTCACCGCCGCGGCCGGCTACACCGTGCTCAACGGCGGGCAGGCCAGCGCGCGCAGCCAGGAGATCACCGACCTGGCCGTGCCGACCGCCGGCGGCGCGATCCGGTCGCAGGGCCTGTCCCGGGCGTACGAGGGCAAGGCCGCCCGGGCGTACGACGCGGTCTGCGACTGCATCCGGGACACGGCCACCGGCAAGACCTGGGCCGCCGACGAGGAGATCGGCGCGTTCGTCGCCGCCGACGGCGAGCGCCTGGCGCAGGGCTGGCGGGTCGGCGTCGGGCTGAGCAACTTCACCCGGCTGCTCAGCGACTCGGCGATCTCCGGCCCGTTCGCCACCACGCTGGTCTGGAACCTGTTCTTCGCGATCGCGTCGACGGGCGGGACGTTCGTGCTGGGCCTGGCCTGCGCGCTGGCCATGCACACGCCGCGGATGCGCGGCCGCGGCGTCTACCGGCTGCTGCTGGTGCTGCCGTACGCGATGCCGTCGTTCGCGATGCTGCTGGTCTGGCGCGACATGTTCAACACGGACTTCGGCCTGATCAACAACCTGTTCGGCCTGGAGGTGGACTGGTTCGGCACGCCCGGGGCGGCGCGGGTCGCGGTGATCCTGGTGCAGCTGTGGCTGGGCTACCCGTACATGTTCCTGGTCGCCACCGGCGCGCTTCAGGCGATCCCGGCCGAGCTGTCCGAGGCGTCCCGGCTCGACGGCGCGTCGCCGTGGCAGTCGCTGCGGCAGGTCACCCTGCCGCTGCTGATGATCGCCCTGACGCCGTTGCTGATCTCGTCGTTCGCGTACAACTTCAACAACTTCAACGCGATCTACCTGACCACCGAGGGCGCGCCGTTCCCGGTGGACAACCCGTTGAACGGCGCGACGGACCTGCTGATCACGTACACCTACCGGCTGGCGTTCGGCGGCTCGGGCGCGCAGTACGGCTTCGCCGCGGCGGTGTCCATCTTCATCTTCCTGATCGTCGCGATCATCTCCATCGTCAGCTTCCGGCGTACCCGGGCGCAGGAAGAGGTCTATTCATGAGCCGATGGATCTCCCGGGTGGGTTGGCGGCACGGCGTCGCCGTGCTGGCCGTGCTCTTCTCGCTCTTCCCGATCGTCTTCGTGGTGTCGGCGGCGCTGAACCCGCAGGGCACGCTGTCGTCGACGACCGCGATACCGACTGGTGCGTCGACGGTCAACTTCAGCAACCTGCTGCACCAGACTCAGTTCACCACCTGGTTCGGCAACTCCGTGCTGATCGCGGGCGTCTCGGCGGCCGCGTCGGTGTTCCTGTCGGCGCTCGCGGCGTACGCGTTCAGCCGGATGCGCTTCCACGGCCGCCGGGTCGGCCTCATGGCGCTGCTGCTGATCCAGATGTTCCCGCAGTTCCTGGCGATCGTGGCGATCTTCCTGATGTTCTCGCGGATCACCGACCTGTGGCCGGCGATCGGCTTCAACCAGTCCTGGGGCCTGATCCTGCTCTACCTGGGCGGGGCGCTGGGCGTGAACACCTGGCTGATGAAGGGCTTCTTCGACACGGTGCCCCGCGAGCTCGACGAGTCGGCCACCATGGACGGCGCGTCGCACGCGCAGACGTTCTTCCGGATTCTGCTGCCGCTGGTGGCGCCGATCCTGGCGGTGACCGGCCTGCTGGCCTTCATCGGCACGATCAACGAGTTCCTGATCGCGAACGTCTTCCTGACCGACTCCGACGCCAAGACCCTCTCGGTGGGCATGTGGGGCCTGGTCGCGGGGGAGCGCAACAACAACTTCGGGATGTTCTGCGCGGCAACGCTGCTGACCGCGATCCCGACGGTGCTGGTCTTCCAGTTCCTCCAGCGCTTCATCGTCAACGGCCTGACCTCGGGCGCGGTCAAGGGCTGAGCACGATCTTGCCGCGGGCGTGGTCCCGCTCGAGACGCCGGACCGCGTCCGCGGCCTCGCTCAGCGGGTAGGTCGCCTCGATCGCCGGGGTCACCGCGCCCCGCTCCACCAGCGCGGCGACCTCGGCGAGGTCCGCGGCGCTGTGCCGCACGACCAGGTTGCGCAGCCGATGGCGCACGAACGGCCCGGTGGCGAGAACGGTGAAGACGCGTGGCATCGGGCCGAGCACCGGCCCGCCGTTGCCCGTCGACGCGACGTAGACGCCCCGCGGCGTGAGGATTCGGCGCATCGCGCTCACCCGGTGGCCGCCGGCCAGGTCGATCACGGCGTCGAAACGGTCCGTGCCCCGGGTGACGTCCTCGCGGGCGTAGTCGATCACCCGGTCGGCGCCCAGCGAGCGGACCAGGTCGGCGTTGCGGGCGCTGCACACGCCGGTGACCCGCGCGCCGAGCATCCGGGCGAGCTGGACGGTGAACGTGCCGACCCCGCCCGAGGCGCCGTTGACGAGCAGCGTGCGGCCGGGCCCGGCATCGGCGGCGCGCACCGCCAGCAGTGCGGTGGTCGCCGCGATCGGCAGCGTCGCGGCCTGCTCGAACGTCACCGCATCGGGCTTGCGGACCAGCCGCGCCGCCGGGCCGGCGACGAACTCGGCGAAGCAGCCCGCGGTGAGCTCGCCGAACACGTCGTCGCCGGCCTTCAGGTCGTCCACACCCGCGCCGACCGCCGCGACGGTGCCGGAGGCGGCGCGGCCGAGCACCGTCGCGCGGGGGCGCCGCAGGCCGAACGCCAGCCGCCCGACCCGGGGCGCGCCGTGCAGGGTGAACAGGTCGGCGTGGTTGATCGAGGCCGCGCGGACCCGGACGAGCACCTCGCCGGGGCGCGGCTCGGGCCGGTCGAGCTCGGTGCGGCGCAGCACGTCGGCCGTGCCGTACTCGTGGTAGGTGATGGCAAGCATGATCGCTCCTCAGTGGAGTCGGGCCTGGCGGAACGATTCGGTGACCGTGTGCAGGAGCGTGCCGATCGCGATAACGATCAGGCCGACGTTGATCCAGTTCGCCGCCTCCGCGGGCCAGCCCGCCGCCGCCACGAAGGCCGGGTTGATCATGTGGTCGGTAGCGGCGGCCCAGATCAGGGTGACCGCGGCGGCGACGTTGACCAGCGCCCCGGCGATGGCGAGCGGCAGGGTCCAGCGGACGTAGTACCGGACGAACGAGAAGGCCAGCGTCGCGGCGGCGAGCGTGAGGAAGACATACACGAAGCCGGTGTCCCACAGCCACGGGTCGAAGATGTTGATGGGCTCGCCGTTGGCGTCGGTCTCCGGGCTGACCACCGGCGCGAGCAGGACGAACGTGCTCACCAGGACCAGCGCCACCGACTCGGCGACCAGCTCGCCCCACCGCGCGCGCCGGCTCGGCGGCGGTGCGGGCAGCGAGTCGGGGGTCCAGGCCCGGTCCGGAAGCCGCAGCGCCGGGGTGCGCTCGATCATGGCGAACACGACCGTCGTCCAGAAGGCGATCTGGACGGCCGTGGTGAACGCGGCGCTCAGGGTGTCGCCGATGACGGTGAGCACCGGCAGTTCCTGGACGCCGTGGGTGAAGCCGACCACGCCGGCGACGGCCGGCACGACCGTGGCGAGCAGGGTGGTCAGCAGGCGGGTGTAGTCGAGGTACAGCCCGGGGCCGATGAGGTGCAGCGGCCGGTCGGCGTAGCCGGCGGCGAGCCGGGCCGGGTCGCCCAGCTCGGTGAGGGCGGCGACCTCCGCCTCGTCCGCGTCCGCGCCGGCGGCCAGCCGGTCGTCGACGGCGTCGGCGATGGCGGCCCGCAGCTCGCGTTCGATGTCGGTGCGCTGCCGCGGCGGCAGGCGGCGCAGGGTGGTGTCGACGTAGCGGTCGGAAAGGCTGGTCATGACTCCCCCTTCAGGGTGCGCAGTGCGGTGTCGAGCTGATCCCAGTCGCGGCCCAGCGCGCCGGCGAGGGCGGTGCCGCGCTCGGTGGAGCGGTAGAACTTGCGCGGCCGGGCCTCGTCGGTGTTCCAGTCGCTGGTGAGCAGGCCCTGCTTCTCGAGGCGGCGCAGCAGCGGGTAGAGGGTGTTGGCGTCGACGGCGAAGCCGTGCCGCTCCAGCAGGTCGAGCAGCGCGTAGCCGTAGTTGGGCCGCTCGAGGATGAGCAGGCAGGCCAGCACGACGGTCCCGCGCCGCAGCTCCTGCAGGTGCGTCGAGAGCAGTTCATCCTCAGGCATGAGACACACTATAGTGTGTGGCACACAATATAGTAACAGTGAAGGGTATCTGTCCTCCGGCGACGCGTCAGTTCTTTGGCGCCGCCGATCCGGGAGTGAGGCCGGCGGCGGCCGCCGCGGCCAGGGCCTCGTGCAGCACCGCGTGCTCGGGGCGGCCGGTGCGGCGGGCCAGCGCGGCCACGTCCTCGAACTCCGGCATCGCCTGGGTGATGACGCCGTCCGCGTACCCGATCTTGATGGCGACCGTCCCACCCGCGAGCGTGACGTCGCGGGACGTACGGGGCAGCGCCGTCTTGCTCCGCCGGCCCTCCCGCACACCCAGCGTGCTGGTGTCCCGGAAGATCCTGGCCCGCAGCGCGGCGGCCCGGTCCGGGCGGCACAGCACCGTGAGCGTGTGCGCCGGCCGGCCCTTCTTCATCAGGATCGGCACCAGCCACGCGTCGTCGGCGCCGGCGGACAGCAGCCCGGCCAGTACGCCCGGCCACAGCCGCGGATCCAGGTCGTCCACGTTGGCCTCCAGCACTACCGCCTCCGCGGTGCCCGGCTCCGGCGCGCCGATCACCACCCGCACGACGTTGGCCCGGCCCGGCGTGTCCCGGCCGCCCGCACCGACGCCGACCGCGTCGACCGTCATCGGCGGCAGGTCCTCGCACCGCGTGGCCAGCGCCCGGATCACCGCCAGGCCGGTCGGGGTGGCCAGCTCGTGGCCGCCCCCGCCGCTGACCCGCCAGCCCCGGGCCAGCTCCAGCACCGCCGGCGCGGGCACCGGCAGCTCGCCGTGCGCGGTGCGGACCCGGCCCGAGCCCAGCGCCACCTCGCCCGCGCTGACCGACGTCACGCCCAGATCCCGCAGGGCCGCGCAGACCCCGACGACGTCGGCGATCGAGTCGAGCGCGCCCACCTCGTGGAAGTGCACCTCCTCGGGCTCGGTGCCGTGCACCCGGGCCTCCGCGCCGGCCAGCCGCCCGAACACCGCCAGGGCGTCGTCGTTGCCCTCCAGCAGCGGCCGGATGTCACGCCAGGTCCGGTGCGGCGGCGCCGCCACCAGCGGATCCACGTCGGCCTTCAGCGCGCGCAGCCCGGCCCGGGTCACCTGCGTCACGGACAACGCGACCGAGCCGGGCAACACCTCGTCGATCGCGCGCCGCACCACCTCGAGCCCGGCGCCCGCGTCGAGCAGCGCGCCGAGCAGCATGTCACCGGCCACCCCGGCGGACGCGTCGATCCACGCGTGCCGGCTCACCGGGGAGCGGCGATCTGCGCGGCGAGGTGGCCGGCGCCGTACCCGTTGTCGATGTTGACCACCGCCACGCCCGGCGCGCACGCGTTGAGCATCGCCAGCAGCGCCGCGAGGCCCTCGAACGCCGCGCCGTAGCCGACCGAGGTCGGCAGCGCGACGACCGGCGCGCTGACCAGCCCGGCGACCACGCTCGGCAGCGCGCCGTCCATGCCCGCGGCGACCACGATCGCCCGGGCCGCCCGCAGCTCGTCGAGGTGGGACAGGACCCGGTGCAGGCCGGCGACGCCGACGTCCACGGTCAGCGACGCCTCGCGGCCCAGGTAGCGGGCCGTGAACAGGGCCTCCCGCGCGTACGGCAGGTCCGAGGTGCCGGCCGCCAGCACCACGACCCGGCCGCCCTCGGCCGGCGGAACCGCGGGCGGCCACGCGAGCAGCCCCGACTCCGGATCGTGGAACGCCGACGGGAGCACGTCGAGCACCGCCGCCGCGTGCGCGGGCGCGGCCCGGGTGAACAACGTGACCGCGCCGGGCCGGCCGGCGAGGGCGGCGGCGATGCCCGCCACCTGCGCCGAGGTCTTGCCCGCGCAGTAGACCGCCTCGGGGTAACCGCGACGGCGGGCCCGATCCAGATCGAGGTCCGCGTAGGACGACAGGTCAGCCACGCCGCACCAGCGGCAGGGTGAACGCACCGGACTGCACGCCCGCCACGTCGAGCGCCGCGAACCGGAAGCCCGCCGCCAGCACGGCCGCGCGCAGCCGCGAGCGCAGCGGATCGCGGACCGCCCGCTCGAGATCGTCGGGCGGCAGCTCTATCCGCGCGACGTCGCCGTGATGGCGTACCCGGAGATCACCGAAGCCCAGGCCGCGCAGCGCGGCCTCGGCCCGTTCGACCTGGGCCAGCTTCTCCGGGCTGACCGGCTCGAAATGCGGTATGCGCGAGGCCAGGCACGGCGCCGCCGGCTTGTCGGCGCAGGGCAGCCCGAACTCCCGGGCCAGGCGCCGGACCGCGGCCTTGTCCAGGCCCGCGTCCGCGAGCGGCCGCAGCACCCGGTGCGCCGCCGCGGCCCGCCCGCCGGGCCGGTCCGCGCGCCGCGCGTCGTCGGCATTCTCGCCGTAGGCGACGGCGTCCAGCCGGTACGCGGTGACGACCTCGTCCGCGATCCGGGTGAACAACTCGTCCTTGCAGTGGAAACACCGGTCCGGCCCGTTCGCCCGGTACGCGTCCCGCTCGCCCTCGAACGTGTTCACCTCGGCCACGGCGACCCCGATGAACCGGGCCACCGCGTGCGCGCCCTCGCGCTCGTCCGCGGCCAGGCTCGGCGAGACCCCGAGGATCGCCACCACCCGATCCGGCCCGAGCTCCCGCACCGCCAGGGCGAGCAGCACCGAAGAGTCCACGCCACCGGAGAAGGCGACACCGAGCCGGCCGATGCCGGAGAAGAGGTCCATGGTGAACATGTAAGAACCGGCGACGGCGGACTGGCAAGCATCTGCCGGACATCTGCCCCCAGGCCGGGACAAGCCCGACGAGGTATTGACAAGCCGAGCGGCTCGGCCGCCACCCGGATAGGCTGCCCCGGCGGCCCCGGGCCGCGCTCATCGACCGGCATCTACAGGCGCATTCACAGGCGAGAGGCGGATCACCAGCATGACGCCGGTTTCCAGCGATCGGTCGGCCACGGCCGAGGATCTGCGCCCGTTGTTCGGGGAGTCCTCGGTCGTCTTCGCGTCGCTGGCCGGCCCGGAGCACCTGGTGACGACGGCGAACCCCGCGTTCTTCGCCGCCATCGGTGCACGGCCCGGCGTTCCCGGAGCCCGGCTCGCGGACCTCGCGCCCGAACTGGCGGATCAGGGCCTCATCACCCGGCTCGATCAGGTCTTTCGCGCCGCGGATCCGGACACCGGCCGCTATGCCCGGGTCGTTCTCGGTGAGGCGTCCTTCGACTTCACCTACGAGCCGCGCCGCGATGCCGGCGGTGAGGTCACCGGCCTCCACCTGATCGGGGTGGAGACCACCCAGGTCGAGCACGCCCAGCGGTTGATGGCCGAGCATCGTGCGCTGCTGGAGCAGATCGCCCGTCAGGCGCCGCTGCCCGAGGTGCTGGACGGCATGGCCCGGTGCATCGAGAACCTCGCCCCGCAGGAGGTGCTCGTCTCCGTTCTGCTGGCCGATCCCGACGGCCGGCATCTGCGCCACGGCGCGGCCCCCAGCCTGCCCGACTTCTACAACGAGGCGATCGACGGGATCGCCACCGGCGACGGCGTCGGGTCGTGCGGCACGGCCGCACACCGGCGGGAACCGGTGATCGTCACCGACATCGCCACCGACCCGTTCTGGGCCGACTTCCGGGACCTGGCGGGCCGGGCCGGGCTCGGCGCGTGCTGGTCCACGCCGATCCTGGCCCGCGACGGTGGCCTGCTGGGCACGTTCGCCATGTATCACCGTGCCCCGCGGGTACCGCAGGACGCCGACTTCGCCCTCGCCCGGGTCTTCGCCGACACCGCGGCCCTGGCGATCGAGCGCCACCACATCGAGCAGGCGAAGGCGGCCGCCGAGGCCCGCGCCAGGACGGCGCACGACGAGTTGGCCGAGGCGGTCCGTGCGGAGCGGGAGCTACGTGCCGAGGCCGAGCAGCGCGCCACCGCCGCGGCGGAGCTCGCCACCCAGATGCGCGCCGCCGCCGCGGCCCAGTCGGCCGTGCCACACCCGGAACGCTGCCAGCTCGGCGGCGCCGCCCGCTGCGCCGAACCGGCAGAGATCAAGGTCGCCGACTCCTGGGGCGACGCGGCCTGGGGCTGCGCCGCCCACGTCGAGGAAGCGATCATCAACGTGCGCTCGGTGTTCATCGCCAGCGAAGCGCTGGGTGGCCTGGCCGCCTACGTCAACCGCTGACAGCCGGTGCGCCGCGCCCATCATTGACCCCCTACGTTGGACGGATGTCTGTGACTGTCGAAAGACTGGCCGGATACGGCGAGCGTGATTTTGACGCCGACCTGGCCCGATGGTTTCCTGACCGCTCCTTGGTCACGCTGAGCAACCAGATCCGCCCGGTCGCGCCGTTCCTGGAGAGACTGCCGGGAGATGCGGCGGCGGCGTTGGAAGGCTTCGACCGCAAGGTTCGGTCAGGCACCCTGCCAAGGGTTCTCGATGTCAGCGACGACTCGTACGGCTTCGAATTCGCCGCGAACGAATGCGACATTCTCGACAGCGACTACGAGACCGCCCTCACCGACGACGACGTGTGGTCGATCGGTTTCGACGGAGGCGGCAACTATTACGTGGTGCTGACCAATGGTCAGGTCGCGGTCTGGTTCCACGAGGAGCAGGTCATCGAGGCGGACACCAGGTTCGACAACCTGGACGTGTTCCTCTACGCGATCGTGCGATACGAGGCGGTCCGGGCGGGCGTTCTGAACCGTGCCGACGTCGAGGCCGACCTGCTCGCACTCGGCCAGCCGGGCATCGACCACCCGGACACCGGGCTGCTGGCCTACCTGCCGCGGTAGCCGAGGTCCGGCCGGTGGGTCAGGGGCGGGCCGGGTGGAAGCCGAACGGTAGTTCGAGGCGGTGGGCGTGCAGGAGGGGCTCGTCGGCGAGCAGGTTGGGGGTCTTGCCGTCGGCGACGATGCGGCCGGCGTCGAGGATCACCGAGCGGGGGCACAGCTGTAGGGCGTACGGCAGGTCGTGGGTCACCATCAGGACCGTCACCGGGAGCCGTTCGAGGATCTCGGCGAGCTCGCGCCGGCTCGCCGGGTCCAGGTTGGACGAGGGCTCGTCGAGGACCAGCAGCTCGGGTCGCATCGCCAGCACGGTGGCGACCGCGACCCGGCGGCGCTGGCCGAACGAGAGGTGCTGCGGCACCTGGTCGCGGTGTGCGGTCATGTCGACGGCGGCCAGGGCCTCGTCGACGCGGGTGCGTAGCTCCGCGCCGCGCAGGCCGAGGTTGGCCGGGCCGAAGGCGACGTCCTCGGCGACCGTCGGCATGAACAGCTGGTCGTCGGGGTCCTGGAAGACGATGCCCACGCGGCGGCGGATCTCGGCCAGCCGGGCCCGGTCGGCCGGGTCCACCCGCAGGCCGCCGACGGTGACCGTGCCGGCGCCGCCGTGCAGGATCCCGTTCAGGTGCAGGACCAGGGTGGTCTTGCCGGCGCCGTTCGGGCCGAGCAGCGCGACGCGCTCGCCCTGCGCGACGCTCAGGTCGACGCCGTGCAGCGCCACGCTGCCGTCCGGGTAGGCGAAGGTCAGCCCGGCGATGTCGAGGCTCATCGCAGCACCGCCGCGATCGCGATGGCCGTCGCCGCCGCGGGCAGCGCCGCCGCGGCCGCCCAGTCGGCGGTCGTCGCGCCGCCGGTCTCGGGGCGGGGGAGCCGCCCGTCGTAGCCGCGCGAGACCATCGCCAGGTAGACCCGTTCGCCGCGCTCGTACGCCCGCAGGAACAGCGCGCCGACGCCGACCGCGAACGCCTTGACCTGCCACAGGAACCGCGGGTCGTAGCCGCGCGAGAGCCGGGCGATCCGCATGCGCCGCGCGTCGTCGGCGAGGATGTCCAGGTAGCGCAGCATGAACGTGGCGATCTGGGTGAAGGAGCGCGGGCAGCGCAGCCGGTCCAGGCCGATCAGCAGGTCGCGCATCGTGGTGCTGGCGGCCAGCAGCAGCGAGGCGACCACGCCGAGCGTGCCCTTGACGAAGATGTTCCACGCGCCGTACAGGCCGTCGACCGACAGGGACATGCCGAGCCAGGTGATCCGCTCGCCGTGGCCCGCGAACGGCAGCGTGACGGCGAGCAGGACGAACGGCAGCTCGATGGTGGCGCGCCTGGCCAGCCACGGCAGCGGCACCCGGGCCAGCGCGGTCACGGCCGCGAGCAGCAGGGCGTAGCCGGCGAACGCGGCGAACTCGGTCCGCGGCGTGGCCACCACGACGATGGTGAACAGCAGGGTGGCGACGATCTTCACCTCGGGTGCGAGCGCGTGCACCGGGCTGCGGTGGTCCAGGTGCAGCGGATGCGCGTGGCCCGCGCCCATCAGGCCTTCTCGGGCGCGCGCCGTCGCACGAGCCGGAAGAGGCCGCCGCCGATGGCGAAGGTGATCAGGACGCCGAGTACGCCGGAGAGGCCGGTCGACACGTACTGGTTGTCGATGCCCTTGATGCCGTAGTCGGCGAGCGGGCTGTCCGCCAGCTGGTGGTCCTGTTCCCGCCGGAGCATGCAGGTGCCGCCGGTGATCTCGCCGTCGGCGCCGAACGTGCAGCCCTCGCGGGCGGTCGCGTCGAGGCCGTCGGGGCTGCCGGAGGCGAAGTTGCTGACCACCCCGGCCAGCAGCAGCGCCACCAGCAGGCCGCCGGCCAGGAACCAGCCGAGTCGCCTGCTCACGCGGCACCTCCCGACACCATGGCGGGCGCGGGCGCCGCGACCGGCGGCTTGCGGAAGCGACGCATCGCGTAGACCAGGTCCGGGCGTACGCGGGCGACGGTCGCCACCGTCGTCGCCGCGATCAGGCCCTCGCCGATGCCGATGAGCACGTGCGTGCCGGCCATCGTTCCGGCGACCCAGGGCAGCGACAGCTGGGTCGTGCCGCCGAGCCAGTACTCGAACACGAAGCCCATCGAGGCCGCCACGACGCCGATGATCGACGCGATCAGGGCGGTGACCCCGAGTCCCGCCGGCGTCTTCGGCAGCACCCGCATGAGGCCCGCCACCAGCAGGTAGCCCGCCGCCGTTCCGATGATCGCCATGTTGGTGATGTTCAGGCCGAGGGCGGTGAGGCCGCCGTCGGCGAAGAGCAGGCACTGGATGATCAGGACGGTGGAGACGCAGAGCGCGCCGACCCACGGTCCGACCAGGACGACGGCGAGGGTGCCGCCGAGCAGGTGGCCTGAGATGCCGGGCAGCACCTGGAAGTTGAGCATCTGCACCGCGAAGATGAACGCCGCGACGAGCCCGGCCATCGGCGCGAGGCGGTCGTCGAGGTCGGCGCGGGCGCGCCAGACGCAGAAGGCGAGGGCGAGAGCGGAGAAGACGGCGAAGAGTGCCGACACCGGTCCGTTCACGATCCCGTTGGCGATGTGCATCGCCTCGATCTGCATGGAAACCCCTCCCCAGGCCGCAACGTACGGATCAGCATATGAGGAGGGAGTTGTAGTTGCAAAGTCTTGGCAACAAGGTTTGTCAGGTCTGGGATGTTGATCACTTCCGGGGCGCCACCGCGGCGAGGAATCCGGCCTTGACCAGGGTCCGGCTCAGCGGCCGGGCCAGCTCCGCGAGCCGGCCGCAGCGGTCCGCGCCGAGCGCCTGGTACGCCGGGACGGCCAGCCGGTCGGTCTCGGTCTCGATCCGGGCGCGCAGTTCCCGGCCCTGGTCGCTGAGCTCGTCCCCGTCGAGCAGGCCGCGCTCGCGCAGCGCCTCCGCCTCCGCTGCCCACTCCTCCTGGCTCCAGCCGCGGCTCCTGCGCAGGAACTCGCCGTTGGCCTGGCCGGAGGCGGTGTGCAGGACCATCGACTGCAGGCCGGTGAGGCCCGCGACCAGCAGCGCGGCCACGTGCCCGTCGCCGCGGAACTCGCGCAGCACGGTCACGGCGTGCCAGAGCACCAGGTGCGGCTGGTCCGGCCAGTCGAGGGAGGCGTGCGCGGCGAACAGCGGCCGGCCCGCGGTGTGCGCGGTGGCCGACTCGGCCGCGAGCCGGGCCAGCTCCGCCGCCTCGGCCACCTCCGGGCTCTTGATCGCGTCGCCGAGGCCGCGGGTCAGGGCCGCGTCGGCCGCGTCCAGCCGGGCCGCGAGGGCGGCCGCCGGCGTGGTGTGCTGCCAGGCCGCGGGCAGCGCACGGGCCACCCGGCCGGGGTGGAAGTTGTAGAAGGTCGCGACGACGAGCTCCGGCCCGACCGGCCCGAAGACGCCGCCCCGGGAGGCGAAGTAGCCGTTCGAGGCGCTGATGCCGAGCGCCTCGAAGCGCTCCCGGGACTCGGGTACGAAATAGATCATGGCGTGCAGCGGCTCAGCGAGCCGCCAGGCCTCGCGGGCAAGGGCGGGGGTCACCTCGGTCATGCGCGCCATCCTGTCATTACCCGCTAGTAGGGTGCGACGGTGAGCGCCGACATACCGGCCGCCGCGTCCACGTCGACGCGGTCGACGGCGCCGGCCCAGGCGGCCGGGGTGAAGATCTTCCCGGCGGCCACCCCGGCGTGGCGCAGACCGTCCACCGTCACCTGGCCGGCACCGGCGCCGACCCGGATCCGCACCGGTACCCCGCCGGCGGTCCGCACGTCGAAGAGGCTGACCCCGCCGCTCATCCGGACGCCGAGCGTCCCGTCCGGCCGGGGCAGCGTCAGGTTGATCCGGCTCGCGCCGCCGGTCAGGTCGACGCCGCCGACCCGCCCCGAGCTCAGATCGATGGTGCTCAGGTCGGCGCCGCCGGCCATCCGCAGGTCCCAGCGCACGGACGAGTTCAGCGCGATGTCGACCGACTGGGCGTCGCCGTCCAGGCGCAGCAGGATGCGGCCGTCGCGTTCCTCGGTGCGCGGCACCGCGTCGCCGGAGTCCGGCGTGCTGATCCGGTAGAGGGCGTCGCCGAGGTCGGCGGCCCGCACGGTCACCTGCCGCGCCCCGTCGACCAGGTCGAAGCCGGCGGTGGTGCGTCCCTCGCGCGCGGCGGTGGCGGTGTGCCCACCGGCCGCCGCGGCGGCCGGTGGGGCCCAGTCTCCGGGGCCCGGGACGCCGCCGTCGCGGCCCAGCACGAAGACCGCGGTGCCGGTCAGCAGCAGGGCGCCGGCGGCGATGCCCGCACCGATCAGCCAGCGCCGGTCCGGCTCCGGCGGGGGCGCCGCCTCGGGCTCGTCCACCGCAACCGGCTCCGGCTCCGGCTCCGGCTCCGGCTCCGGCTCCGGCTCCGGGTGCGCCGGCGCGGCCGCCGGTGCCGGCCGGCCACGCCGGGCCAGCGCCGGGATCCGCCGCGCCGGCCTGGTCAGCGCCAGGGAGAGTGCGGCCTGCGCCATCCTCGGCGTCGAGGTGTGCGGGCCCGCGGCCGGCGGGTCCGCGGTGATGACCGGCAGCTCGATCGTCGGCTCCTCCTCCGGCAGGGGAGTGCCGGGCTCGGGCCAGTCGGGAATTCCGGGCATGGTGCACCTCCGTGTCGGTGACATCGACCGGTACGCGGCGCGGCGCCCCGCGGATCGGAAGCCGACCGAAACTTGCGTGGCCCGCATATTTGCGTACCGCGCAAGTTGAGCTACGGTGGGCGCATGGGACTCCGCGAGCGCAAGAAGGCCGAGACACGCAGCGCGCTCAGCTGGGCCGCGATCCGCCTCACCGTCGAGCGCGGTTTCGACAACGTCAGGGTGGAGGACATCGCCGCCGCCGCGGGCGTCTCGCCCCGCACGTTCAACAACTACTTCTCCAGCAAGGGCGAGGCCATCGCGTCCCGCCACCTCAACCGCCTCCAGCGCGCCGCCGACGAGCTGCTGGCGCGGCCCGCCGGCGAACCGCTCTGGGAGTCGATCACCCAGGTCGCGCTGAGCCAGCTCGAGCCCGGCCCCGAGCTGGCGTTGCACCCGGTCACCGACCGGGGTGCCTGGGTCGCCGGCCTGCGGACCATGGTCGCCGAGCCCGCGTTGCAGGGCGAGTGGCTGCGCGCCGGCGCGCGGGCCGAGGCGGTGTTCGCCGCCGCGGTGGCGCAGCGCACCGGCACGGATCTCGAGACCGACCTCTATCCGCACCTGGTGGCCGCCGCCGTCGCGGCCGCGAACAACGTCGCGCAGAACCACTACCTGCGCGGCGACGGCACGGCCTCGATGGAGGCACTGCTCACGGAGGCGTTCGCCCGGATCGCCGCGGGCCTGCCGCCGCCCTAGCCCCTCCGCGACCATCGACAGCCCGGCGGGCGCCGGGCCGATGGCCCGTACCCGAAAGAAGGTTCCACCATGTTCGATGTAGTGATCGCCGGTGCCGGGCCCAACGGCCTCATGCTCGCCTGCGAGCTGGCCCTGGCCGGCATCCGGCCGCTGGTCCTGGAGAAGCTGACCGGGCCGACCACCGAGCAGCGGGCCAACGGCCTGGTCGGCCAGGTCGTGCGCATGCTCGACCGGCGCGGGCTCTACGAACGCCTCACCGGCACCCCCGATCCGCCGGTGCCCGTGCCCCGCTTCATGTTCGGCGCGTTCCCGCTGCCGCTGCACGACCTGCCGGACAACCCGCTGTACACGCTGATGGTGCCGCAGTCGCGGATCGAGGCGATGCTCGCCGAGCGCGCCGCCGAGCTGGGCGTCGAGGTCCGCCGCGGGCACGAGGTGCTGGGCGTCACCCAGAACGGGACGTCGGTGACGATCGAGGTCGCCGGCCGGGCGCCGATCGAGGCGTCCTACCTGGTCGGTGCCGACGGCGGGCGCAGCCGGGTCCGCGGGTTCGCCGGGATCGGCTTCCCGGGGGTCACCACCGACGACACCGTCTCGCGCACCGGGCACGTCAGCGTGCCGGCGGACCTGGTCGACCCGCACGGCGCGCTGCACGTGCCCGGTTTCGGGGTGCTGCCGCCGTTCCAGCACACACGCACCGAGCGCGGCCTGATCACCTGGGCGCCGTTCCCCGGAGGCCGGCCCGCCCTGGTCAGCGTCGCGGAGCGGGCCGAGGCCGGCGACGCCGAGATGACCGTCGGCGAGCTGCGCGCCGCGGCCGCCCGGGTGCTCGGCGCGGACCTGCCGATCGCCGCGCCGACCGGAGCCGGTCCGCACCTGCTGCGCCGGACGGCGGGCGGCAACACCCGCCTGGCCGACCGGTACCGGGCCGGGCGGGTGCTGCTGGTCGGCGACGCCGCGCACGTGCACTCCGCGATCGGCGGTCCCGGGCTCAACCTCGGGCTACAGGACGCGATCAACCTCGGCTGGAAGCTCGCCGCCGAGGTGCGCGGCCACGCGCCGGACGGGCTGCTGGACACCTACGAGTCGGAGCGGCGGCCGGTCGGCGAGCGGGTGAACATGCACACCCGCGCGCAGTCGGTGCTGGTCGGGCCGGGCGGCGAGATCACCGCCCTGCGGCAGCTCTTCGGCGAGCTGCTCGAGTCGCCGCAGACCCGGCGGCATATCGCCGCCCTGATGGCGGGCGCCGACATCACCTATGACATGGGTACGGCGACCGGACCGCACGTCGGCCGCTGGGCGCCGGACGTGCCGGGTCTGGCGGCGCTGACCCGTACCGGGCGGCCGCTGCTGCTCGACCCCACCGGACGGCTCGACGCCGGCTCCTGGGCCGACCGCGTGGACGTCGCCCGGACCGAGGGGACCGGCACCGCGCTGCTGCTGCGGCCGGACTGCTACGTCGCCTGGGAGGGCACCTCCGCCGACGGGCTCGAGGAGGCGCTGAGCCGGTGGTTCGGCAAGCCCTGACGGCCTTGTCGCAGGGTGCGGCTAATCTGCCGCAATGGAAGACCTGGCGGCCTGGCTGGCGCGACTGACCTTCGCGGACCTCACGCAGGACGAGGTGACCGCCCGGATCATCGACGCGGTGGCGGCCTGGGGCGACGCGCAGGGCTGGCGGGTCTACCGGCGGGCTCCCAGCGTCGTCACCCTGCCGCCGCCGATGGACCGGCAGCACTCGGTGCTCGACGTCGCGCTGGCCCGCCCCGGGGCGCCGCCGGTCGTGGTGGAGGTGGACCACACCGACCGCAGGCGCACCATCGACAAGCTGCTGGCCGAGGCCGGCGCGGGCCGGGTGGCCGTCTGGGTGCGCTGGGGGCCGGGGCGCCTCGCCGAGCCGCCCGCCCCGATCCGGATGATCCCGCTGCCGGTGACCCGCCACCAGGGCCGCTACGCCCGGCGCACCGAGCCGGAGCGCCCCGCGCCGGCGCACTCGCCGCAGGCGGCCGCGGCGGGCGAGGTGATCGAGCTGCCGCTGCCGGATCAGGACGTGACATGAACCGCCGCGATCCGATTGTGACCGGCGCCGGGGCGGCGTAGCGTCCAGGGCAGAGCCCCTGACCGGAAGGTGGCCGATATGAGCTCGTCCCTACCGGGTCCCGTGCACCTCATCCCGGATCCGATTCCGCTCGCACCGCCCATGCCAGGCCTGCGTCGCCCCCTGTTCCCCCGCGGCAAGCTGGCGCGGTGCCAGGCCGAGGGCTGCTCCTGGCGCAACTTCCTGAACGACCTGACGCCGGAGCACACCTGCCGGCGCCATCCCGGCCAGACCGACTTCGTGCCGGACGGCACCAGGCTGCGGGTGCGCTGCTTCCACGACGGCTGCCTGCAGAACTCCGTCGAGGTCACGTACTGGCGCACCATGCACCACGCCGAGAACTTCCAGTGCTTCAAGCATCTCCTGCCGGGCTGAGCGCCTCGGCGGTCAGCCTCGGGTGCGGCCCTTCAGGTGCCGGCCCATGGCCCGGGAGATCTCCCGGTTGGCGTCCCGCTCGGCGAGCGCCTGGCGCTTGTCGTACTCCTTCTTGCCCCGGGCCAGGGCCAGCTCGACCTTGGCCCAGCCGTCGTTGAAGTACAGCGACAGCGGGACGAGGGCGTTGCCGGGCTCGCGCAGCTTGTCGAGGATCCGGGCGATCTCCACCCGGTGCAGCAGGAGCTTGCGGGTACGCCGCGGCGCGTGGTTGGTCCACGATCCGAAGCCGTACTCCGCGATGTGCAGGTTGTAGAGCATGAGCTCGCCCTCGTGCTCCTGTGCGAACGCGTCCACGATCGACGCGTAGCCCGCGCGCAGCGACTTCACCTCGGTGCCGGCCAGCACGAGGCCGGCCTCGTAGGTCTTCAGGATCGCGTAGTCGTGCCGCGCCTTCTTGTTGGACGCGATGACCTTGCGCCCGCTCTCCCTGGCCGTGGCAGCCCCCTCGATGTCGGCGGACATTCGTCCGCCGACATCTTCGCAAACGAGGACTCAGTCGGTCGCCGCGATCAGGTTCTTGCCGCTCGCCACGTCGAACACCTGGATCTTCGCGACGTCGTACCAGATGCGGGCCGTCCGGCCGCGCTGGACCTCGGCCGAGGCGTCCAGGCGGGCCGTCACGTCGACCCCTCCGCTGCGCAGGTCGTTGCCGGTGTCCTTGGCCAGGTCGTCGAGGTCCTTGGAGTGCGCGCCCTCGCCCTTGATCGTGAAGTAGGCGTAGACGTCCGACCCCATCGCCTCCACGATGTCGACCTCCGCGTCGAACGTGGCGCCGGGCTTGTCGCCGACCAGGGTGGCGTCCTCGAAGTGCTCCGGGCGGATGCCGACGATGACCTCGCGCTCGCCCTCCCCGCTCTCCAGGGCCTGGCGGACCTTGTCCGGCAGCCGCGCCTCGCCGAGGGCGGTCACCACGGAGTCCCCGCGCAGCCGGCCCGGGAAGAAGTTCATCGACGGGCTGCCGATGAAGCCCGCCACGAACAGGTTGGCCGGGTGCGCGTACAGGTGCGCCGGCGCGCCGACCTGCTGGACGATGCCGCCGCGCATGACCACCACGCGGTCGCCGAGGGTCATCGCCTCGGTCTGGTCGTGGGTCACGTAGAGGGTCGTCGTGGCGAGGTTCTTCTGGATCCGGGCGATCTGGGTACGCATCTGCACCCGCAGCTTGGCGTCCAGGTTCGACAGCGGCTCGTCCATCAGGAACGCCTTCGGCGACCGGACGATGGCCCGGCCCATCGCCACCCGCTGGCGCTGCCCGCCGGACAGATTGGCGGGCTTGCGGTCCAGGTGCTGGCCCAGCTCCAGCATGTCGGCCGCCTGCGCGACCTTCTTCTTGATCGTCTCCTTGTCCATGCCGGCGAGCCGGAGCGGGAAGCCCATGTTCTCGCCGACCGTCATGTGCGGGTATAGCGCGTAGGACTGGAACACCATGGCGATGTCGCGGTCCTTGGGCGCCTTGTCGTTCACCACCTGGCCGTCGATGATCAGCTTGCCCGCGGTGATGTCCTCCAGGCCCGCCACCATGTTCAGCGTCGTCGACTTCCCGCAGCCGGACGGGCCGACCAGGATGATGAACTCGCCGTCGGCGATCTCGAGATTGAAGTCGTCGACCGCCAGGGCACCGTCGGGGTAGCGCTTGACCACATGTTCCAGCACGATCTCGGCCATGTCAGCTCCTTCGGTATGGGTCAGCCCTTGACGGCGCCCGAGGTGAGCCCCGCGACGATCCGCCGCTGGAACACCAGCACGAAGATCACGATGGGGATGGTGATGACCACGGCGGCGGCCGCGATCGGTCCGGTCGGTTTCTCGAACGTGGTGGCGCCGGTGAAGTAGCTCATCGCCGCCGGCACGGTGCGCGCGTTCGAGGTCGAGGTGAGCGAGAGTGCGAACAGGAAGTCGTTCCAGCAGGAGATGAAGACGAGGATTGCGGTGGTGAAGATGCCGGGCATGGCCAGCGGGGTGATGACCTGGCGGAACGCCTGGTATGGCGTCGCGCCGTCCATCTTCGCCGCCTTCTCCAGGTCCCAGGGGATCTCCCGGAAGAACGCCGACAGCGTGTAGATCGCGAGTGGGAGCGCGAAGGCGACGTACGGGATGATCAGGCCGGCCCAGGTGTCGAACAGCCCGATCGAGGTCTCGATCTTGAACAGCGGCGTGACAAGTGCGATCTGCGGGAACATCGAGACGAGCAGCGCCGCCGCCACGATCAGCATCTTGCCGGGGAACTGGAGGCGTGCGATGGCGTACGCGGCCATCGTCCCGAACGCGATGGCGATCGCGGTGGCGATGATGCAGATGCCGATCGAGTTGAACAGCGCCCTGAGGAAGTCCTGGTTGCTGAAGATCGCGGTGTAGCTGTCGTCGCTCGGCGAGGTGGGTAGGTACTTCCCGTCGTTGAGCGTCGCGTCGTCCTTCACCGACAGCGACACGATCCAGATCACCGGAACGAACGCGTACAGCAGGACGATCGCGTTGACGCCCCACCACATCAGCTTGCGGTTGGTGGTCTCGGGTTGCATGGCTACCGCCTCCCCGCGTCGGATCCGGGCGCCGCCGCCCCGAAGAGCTTGATGAACAGGAAGGCGATGATCCCGACGGTGAGGAAGATCAGCACCGACATCGCCGATCCGATGCCGAGGTTCAGGCCCCGGATCAGGTTGCTGTAGGCCACCATCGACACCGAGCTGGTCTTGTTCGACCCGCTGGTGAGCACGAAGATGTTGTCGAACACCCGGAACGCGTCAAGGGTGCGGAACAGCAGCGCCACCAGGATGGCCGGCTTGATCAGCGGCACGGTCACCATCCAGAACCGCTTCCACGCGTTCGCGCCGTCCATCGAGGCCGCCTTGAGCAGGTCCTCCGGCACCAGGGCCAGGCCGGCCATCAGCAGCAGGGCCATGAACGGAACGGTCTTCCAGACCTCGGCCAGGATGATGATCCCGATCGACGGCCAGAACTCGGTCAGCGGTGCCGAGTCGGAAGGTGCGAGCCAGCCGATGCCCTGTGTCCAGGCGAAGCGCCAGGAGAAGGCCGCGACGACGGTCACGATCGCGTACGGCACCAGTGCCGAGGTGCGCACGAGCCCGCGCCCCACGATCGTGCGGTGCATGACGATCGCCAGCAGCATCCCCAGTGCCAGCTCGAGGGTCGCGCCGACCACCGTGAGCAGCATGGTGACACCGAACGCGGTCCACCAGATGGGGCTGGAGAGCACGGTGATGTAGTTGTCGAACCAGATGAACTCGTTGGCGTCCGGCCGGCGCAGGTCCGCCTTGTTCAGCGAGAGCCAGAACGCGTACAGGATCGGATAGGCGGCCACCGCGGTCATGATCACCACGGCCGGCGCGACCAGCATCAGGCCCAGCTTGCGCTCGGCCCGCTTGGCATCGGTGTGGCGCTGGCGGGCGATCTGGAGGGTGCCGTCTTCGAACTGGTCCTCGGCCGCCACGGCGGCCGAGGTCGGGGTGATGGTCATGGCACGATCCCCTTGCCGTCGATCGCGTCCCGGATGGAGTCGCGCAGCTTGTCGGCCGCCTTCTGCGGGTTGATGCTCTGCGGTGGCGAGAGGGTGGTCGACACGAGCGTCGAGATGTTCTGGTACACCGGCGAGACCGGTCGCGGCACGGCCGCCTCCAGCTCGGTCATCATGACGTCCGCCATCGGGTACGCCTTCTTGAACTCCGGCAGCTCGAAGACGGTGGCCAGGGCCGGCACGTCGCCGCCGTCGAGCGCGGCGCTGAGCGCGTTCTTCTCGTTGCGCATGCACATCGCGGCCTCGAAGGACTCCTCCGGGTGCTT
Organism: Amorphoplanes digitatis; assembly: GCF_014205335.1. NCBI lineage: Bacteria > Bacillati > Actinomycetota > Actinomycetes > Micromonosporales > Micromonosporaceae > Actinoplanes > Actinoplanes digitatis. The sequence continues at coordinate 3,877,149 of NZ_JACHNH010000001.1, forward strand.
GCTGTAGGTGCTGATGGCGTAGTTCATCCCGCCGAGGGTCACCTTCGGCGGGCTGCCGTCCACCGAGGGGTACGGCGCGTAGCCGAGGTCGTCGACCAGCTCCGGGTTCGCCTCGCGCATGGAGCTCAGCACGTACGGCCAGTTGAGCGAGAACGCGGACCGGCCGGCCTGCAGGTCCGCGAAGACCTCCGGCTCCTGCGCGTTCGACAGCGACGCGCTGGTCACGCCCGAGGTGGAGAGCTTGTGCAGCAGGGTGAGCGCCTGCACGGTCTTGTCGTCGATGGTGGGCGCCGAGCTGTCCTCGTTGACGAGCGTCCCGCCGTACGCGGTGATCAGGTTGTTGACGTTCACCACGTATCCCTCGTACTGGGCCGCGGTGAAGCCGATCTCGTAGGGCTTGCCCTGCGCCTTGAGCTGCTGGGCCATCGAGATCATCTCGTCGATCGTCTTCGGCGGCGTCGGCACCAGCGACTTGCGGTACCAGAGCAGCTGGACGTTTGTCGTGCGTGGTACGCCGTAGAGCTTGTCCTTCCACGTGGCCGTGTCGATCGGCGGCTGGAGGGTGTCCTTGGTCGCCTGCGCCTTCTGGTCCCCGGTCAGCTCCCGGATCCACTTGGCCTCGGCGAACTCGGCGGTCCAGGTGACGTCCATGCCGAGCAGGTCCATGCCGTCGTCCTTGGCGGCGAGCCGGCGCACGAACTGGTCGCGCTGACCGTCGGCATCGCTTGGCAACAGGTTGCCCACGATGGTGTACCGGCCGGCCGCCTGCTGGTTGCAGTCGTCAATGATCTTGTCGAATCCGAGCCCGCTCGCACCGCCGTAGAGGTTGATCACCGTGCCGTCGGGGGCGCTGGAGCAGGCCGCGACCGGGGTCAACAGCGCAAGGACGCCGATGATCGAGGTCCACCGTCGTTGAATCATCATCGATCCTCCGTTCGGGCAGACTGGTGGCAGATTGTGGCCCACCTCACAGCCCTGACGTCGACATTGCCAGATATCGGGGAGGTGCGCGACCGCTGGGGAATCTGATTCCGCGGTGATCGATGTGCTTCCCGTGGCAAGTCGGCCGTGAAAACGTGACAGGACGGACGTTCCCACTGTGTCGATTTAGCAAGAGAGGGCGCAGCGATGATCTTTATTACCGCGAAGTTCCTGATCAATTCGGCGGACGCCGACCGCTGGCCGGAGATCGCGGGCGGCTTCACGGCCGCGACCCGCGCCGAGCCGGGCTGCCTGTGGTTCGACTGGTTCCGCGGCGTCGACAACCCGGACGAGTACGTCCTGGTGGAGGCGTTCCGCGACGGCGCGGCGGGCGCGGCGCACGTCGGTTCGGCGCACTTCAAGCAGGCGCAGCAGGATCTGCCCGCGCACCTGGTGGCGACGCCGAAGATCGTCAGCCAGACGGTCGACCAGGACGACTGGTCGGAGCTGGGCGAGATGGCGGTGCCGGGCAGCTGACGCGCCGCGGCCCCGGACCTCGGGCGAGGTCCGGGGCCGCCGCGTTCACCCGGTCGTGTTCAGTCGGGCACGGTCAGGAGACCACCGCGCTCAGGGCCGGGTACCAGCGGTTCGAGATCTTCTGGTTGCCGCTGTCGTTCGGGTGCACGCCGTCCGGGGTGTCGGTCGCCGTGTTGAAGCCGGTCCACTGGTCGACGACGGTGACCGGGGAGGCCGCCGTGCTGGTCGACGCGGCCCAGGCCGGGATCGCCGCGTTGAAGTTGATCACCCGCTGGCCGCAGTCCGCGCAGTTGCTCGGCGCCATCGGCAGGATCTGGGCGACCAGGATCTTCATCGCCGGGTTCGAGGCGCGCATCTGCCCGACCAGCTTCGTGAACGCCGCCAGGATGGTGGCGGGCGAGCGGTTGTTCCACACGTCGTTGGTGCCGAAGTGCATCATCACCACGTCGGGGTCGGTGGCCGCGAGCCAGCCGGGCAGCTGGTTCTGGTCGGCGACGTTGGTGGCCAGGAAGCCGCCGTGCCCCTCGTTCTCGCCGTCGTAGGTGAAGCCGCAGCCCTGCGCGGGCAGCGTCCCGACGAAGTCCACCCGGGTCAGCCCGGCCTGTTGCAGCCGCTGCCAGAGCAGCGCGCGCCAGCAGCCCGGCGATCCGGTGATCGAGTCGCCAAGCGGCATCACGCGGACCGTCCCGCCGGTCGGCGGGGGCGTGGTCGGCGGTGGCGTGGTGCCCGGCGTGGTGGGTGGCGTGGTCGTCGGGGTGGTCGGGGGAGTGGTGACGCCGCCGGTACAGGTCACGCCGTTGACGGTGAACGACGACGGCACGCCGTTGGTGCCGGTCCAGGCACCGTTGAAGCCGAACGACGTGGTCGCGCCGGTGGCGACGGCGGCGTTGTAGCCGGCGTCGCGCACCGACACCGCCGCGCCGGACTGGCTGACCGCGCCGTTCCACAGCTGGGTGACCGTCTGGCCGTTGGGGAACGAGAAGGCCAGCGTCCAGCCGTTCAGCGGGTCGCCGAGGTTGGTGATCGCGACGGACGCGCCGAAGCCGCCCGGCCACTGGCTGGTGACCGTGTAGGCGACGCGGCAGCCGACCGCGGCGGACGCCGGCGCGGCCAGCAGGCCGACTCCGATGAGCGCGGCCGCGGCCACGCAGGCGAGCAGTTTTCTGGGGGACATCGCCTCACCTCAGGTACTGAACCGCGAAAGGGGGAGTTGACGGCATCATGTCATGGGAGCGCTCCCAGCAACAGTCGAAACATTCACCAAGGTTAATTTCATAAAAATTTCGGGGGGTTGACGTAACTATTTCGTGGCGGCACTCTTGGGAGCGCTCCCAATTGATACGTATCACTGTGAGGAGATCCCATGGCGGCCATCGGAAAGATCGCCGGGCTCGGCGTCGTGGCCCTCGGCGCCGCGCTGCTGACGGGCGTTGACGCGCAGGCGGCCGCCGGCTGCCGGGTCGCCTACGCGGTCACCAACACCTGGCAGGGCGGCTTCGGCGCGTCAGTCGAGATCACCAACCTCGGCGACCCGCTGAACGGCTGGACCCTGGGCTGGACCTTCGCCTCGGGCCAGACGGTGACCCAGCTCTGGAACGGGGTCGTCACCCAGTCCGGCTCCTCGGTGAGCGTCAAGGACGCCGGCTACAACGCCGCGCTGGCCACGAACGCGTCCACGTCGTTCGGCTTCAACGGCGCGACCACCGGCGCCAACGCCGACCCGACGGCGTTCACCCTGAACGGCGTGGCCTGCACCGGCGCCACCACCCCGACCACCTCGCCGCCGACGACACCGCCGACGACACCGCCGACCACGCCACCGACGACACCGCCGACCTCCGCGCCGCCGACCACCGGCACCGGCCGGCAGATGGAGCGGCTCGACCGCGGGCTGATCAGCGTCCGCTCCGGCAGCGGCAACCTGGTCAGCTGGCGCTGGCTCGCCGCCGACCCGGCCGACGTGGGCTTCAACGTCTACCGCGGCACGACGAAGGTGAACGCCACGCCGATCACCGCGTCGACCAACTACCTCGACGCCGGTGCCGCGGCCGGGTCCGCGTACACGGTGCGGGCCGTCGTCGGCGGCACCGAGCAGGCCGCGTCCGCCGGGTCGCTGAACTTCGCCGCCGGCTACCTCGACGTGCCGATCCAGAACCCCAACAGCTCCGCGTACGCGGCGAACGACGCGAGCGTCGCCGACCTCGACGGCGACGGCCAGTTGGAGATCATCCTCAAGTGGGACCCGCTGAACTCCAAGGACAACTCGCAGTCCGGCGTCACCGACCCGGTCTACGTCGACGCCTACGAGCTCAACGGCACCAGGCTGTGGCGGATCAACCTGGGCCGCAACATCCGGGCGGGAGCGCACTACACCCAGTTCCAGGCGTACGACTACGACGGCGACGGCGACGCCGAGGTGGCCATGAAGACCGCCGACGCGACCGTCTCCGGCACCGGCCAGGTGATCGGCGACTCGGGCGCCGACTACCGCAACTCCAGCGGCTACGTCCTCACCGGCCCCGAGTTCCTGACCATGTTCGACGGCCGCACCGGCGCCGCCCTGTCCACCGTCGACTACGTCCCGCCGCGCGGCACCGTCTCCTCCTGGGGCGACTCGTACGGCAACCGGGTCGACCGCTTCCTGGCCGGCACCGCCTACCTCGACGGCGCCCGGCCCAGCGTCATCATGGCCCGCGGCTACTACACCCGCACCGTCGTCGTCGCCTGGGACTTCCGCAACGGGACGCTCACCCGGCGCTGGACCTTCGACAGCAACAGCTCCACCAACTCCGGCACCGCCGGGCAGGGCAACCACCAGCTGTCGGTCGCGGACGTGGACGCCGACGGCCGCGACGAGATCGTCTACGGCTCGCTCGCCATCGACGACAACGGCGCCAAGCTCTGGAACACCGGCCTCGGACACGGCGACGCCCTGCACGTCGGCGACCTGGACCCGTCCCGGTCCGGCATCGAGGTGTTCAAGGTCGACGAGGACTCCAGCAAGCCGTCCTCCTGGTTCGCCGACGCCCGTACCGGCCAGGTGATCTGGTCGACCCCGGCGAACGGCGACAACGGCCGCGGGGTCTCCGGCGACGTCTGGTCCGGCAGCGCCGGCGCGGAGTCCTGGTCGTCGGCCGCGGACGGCGTGCGCGGCCCCTCCGGCTCGGTCGTGTCGAGCCGCAAGCCCGGCTCGACGAACTTCCTGGCCTGGTGGGACGGCGACCCGGTCCGTGAGCTGCTGGACGGCAACCACATCGACAAGTACGGCACGTCGTCGGACACCCGGCTGCTGACCGCCGCGGACGTGCACTCGAACAACGGCACCAAGTCGACACCGTCGCTCTCCGGCGACCTGTGGGGCGACTGGCGCGAGGAGGTGATCTGGCCGAACACCGCCAACACGGCGCTGCGCGTCTACGCGACGCCGACCCCGACGGACCGCCGGATCACCACCCTGTTGCAGGACTCCCAGTACCGGATGGCGCTGGCCTGGCAGAACACCGCCTACAACCAGCCGCCGCACCCGAGCTTCTTCATCGGGGCGAACATGGCCACCCCGCCGCGGCCGAGCATCCGCCAGCCCTGACCGGTATGGACGGCGAGCACGGCGGTGGGCGTGAGCTGGGCAGACGCACACCCGCCGCCGGAGCTCGCGGGCGGGTGGGCCCGCACGGTACGCGGTGGGGTGTACCGCGGGCCCACCCGCCGACAAACCTCCGGCGCCACCCAGCCTTAGATCAACCATGGCGCTGGGCCGTCTCTGGGCCGTCTCCGCCGAGCAGCGCATCCAACGTAAGCCGCGCACGGCGGGGACTGTCGGGCATGAGGTGGGCGTACACCCGCAGCGTGAACGCCGGGTCGGCGTGCCCGAGCCACTCGGCGACCGCCTTGACGCTCTCACCGGCGTCCAGGAGCGCGGACGCATAGAAATGGCGCAGCGCATGCATCCCGTTGGCCCGGCTTCGCGCGATCCCGGCAGCCTTGAGCGCCGGATGCCAGATCTGCTCGGCGATGACCTGCTGACGCAGTGCGGTCTGGCGCTGCGTGGTGAACAGCAACGGCACTGTGACTTCCCGGCCGTGTACAGGATCCTCCCACGGCAGAACCACAGCACGGGGCGGGAACTCCCGCACGTGTGCCTGGACGGCGTGGGCCACGGAGTCCGGCAGTGGCACCCGGCGTTCCGTGTCGTTCTTCGGCAGACCGAAAACCAGCCGAGATCCGACCCGCTTGACCTGACGACGAATCGTCAGCCAGCCGCCGGCGGCGTCGAAGTCGTCGGCGGACAAGCCGAAAATCTCACCCTGGCGAGCGCCGCAGCCCGCGCCGAGGTCGACCACCGGCCGATACCGCCGCGAGACGGCAGCTCGGACGGCGGCGACGGCTCCGACCGTCCACGGCACCACCCTGGGCAGCGTACGAGTCGGTGCCGTGACGGAGCGAGCCGAGCAGGGGTTCTTGGCGATGAGACCGTCATCGGCGGCTGCGGTCAGGATCGCGCTCAGGTGGGCGAACAGCACTACCCGGGTGTTGTCCGCCAGATCCCGGGAGGCCAGCCACACGGCCCATTCCCGGACCGTGCTGGGCCGGATCGAGGCGACCGCCCGTTGCCCGAAGAAGGGGATCAGGTGATTACGGACCCGCGATCGCACCCCTACCCGGCTCGACTCGTCCATCCGATGAGTGCGTAGCCAGTGCTTAGCGAACTCGTCGAACGGCTTTCTCCCCGCTGCCGGGTCGACGTAGCTGCCCCGGCTCTTGTCCGCCTCCACTCCGTTGAGGAACTCCTCCGCCACCTTCTTCGCACGGTCCGGGAAGGACTTGCTGCGCTCGTAGCCGTCGGGCGCGATGTAGCGAACCCGATAACGCAGGCCCTGCCCGTAGCGGCTTGTCCGTACACGAACGAGCTTGTCATCCGGCCCGGTGACGGTCTTGTACCAGCGGTCCTCGACATGCCCCATGGCTACGCCGCCTCCTGGTCGTGGTACCAGGCTCGGACCTTCGCCGGGTCGTAGCGCAGGTGCCGGCCGACGCGAGCGGCGGGCGGCCCGTAGCGCCGCTTGCGCCAGGTGTAGAGCGTCTCCACCGGAATACGCAGGAAGACCGCCACGTCCTCGACGGTCCAGCGCGGATCCTCTATCGGTGTTGCCATCGGTCCTCTCCGTCGATTCGGCGTCAAGGCGGGCTTGACGGTTGACGGCCGTTCACGCGGCCAGGGTGTCCAGGTACTGCCTGGCGGTTTCGGCGTGTTCTCGGGCCATCGCGGCGGAGGTGTTGGCGAGCATCGCGTCGGCCGGTGTCTGCCAGCCGACGCCGACGAATTGCAGGAAGTTGACGACCAGCGTGGTCGGCTCCGCCGCCCGTTCGGTCGTCTCCGGGCCGCTGCTCTGTGCCCGGCGGAAGACGACACGTTCACCGCGGAGCAGGGCGAAGGTGATCGAGTAGCGGCGGGACTTGGTGAAGCAGTGGCCGCCGAAGCCGAGCATGTGCGCCCAGCGGCGCATCCGGGCCGACGGGTCACGCCGTCCGGGCCTGCGGCGCGGCCGCTGGGGTTCCGACTGGGCCAGGTTCCGGGCGACGCAGACGGGGCAGGCGCGGTAGCGGGTGCGAGTGCCGCAGTCAGGGCAGGTCCACGGCCGGCCGAACGGCTCCGCGGGCAGGTCCGGGCGGGGCCGGTCCGGGATCGGGCCGGGGTCACGGTGCGGGGCCCCGAGTTGCCAGCAGGCGGAGACGAGGCGTTCGGTGTGGGTGCCGTCGGGGTCGGCGTAGACGTCGATCAGTTCCTCGGTCATCCGGGGTGAGATGTGGCCGAAGACGTCGGTGGACTTGGTGGCGTACTTGGCCAGGTAGGAGGAGACCTGGCCCATGGTGATCTCGTCCGGGCCACGGCCGTCCGCGGTGATCACCTTCATCTTGACCTGCTCGCCCCAGGCGATCCGCCAGCCCTCGGGCCGGGTCGGGTGTGGTTCGGTGGTCAATGAGACAGTGGCGGCGGCGTGGTCGACGGCGGCCTTGAGGTCGTGAGCGGTCAGGCCGGGCGGCGGCGCGACGATGGTGTCGGGCCGGTCCGGGTCACGGCCGTCGAGGCGGACGATGACATGGAAGTGGATGGCGGCGCGGCGCTGCATCTCGGCGCCCTTGTCGAACTCCGCCCGGGCCGGTGACCGGCGGTGGATACGGGTACGGCCGTCCTTGCTGTCGGTCACGATCTCGACGTCGGGGATGCCGCGTTCCCGGGCGAGGCGGTGCAGGTAGCGGTCGACGGCGATGGTGGTGCGTCGCCACAGTTCGCCGGACATCAGGTTCCACACCGCGTGCGCGTCGTAGTCGTAGCAGTCCAGGCATAGCGGCGCGCCGAGGTTGCGATCGTCGGCGCCGTGGCGGGCGAAGCAGACCAGGCGGGTGCCGTGGACGCAGACGGTGAAGTCGCGGCGGGCGTGGCAGGGTTCCGGGCGGCAGTCGCAGTCGGCGCGCCGGGCGCAGGTGTGCCGCTTGACGACGCGGGTGTGGACCGGGCCGAACGAGGGTGCGGTGAAGGTCGGGAACACCGCCGGGTGCTCGGCCACCTGTTCGGGGACGCCTTTGCCGCCGGCCAGGCCGGCGCGGACGATCTGGTAGGCGTCGTTCTGGTAGAGCTTGGAGCAGGACGGGCAGACCGAGGCGCGGCGGTTGCCGCAGGGCTTGTAGATGACCCCGTCCGGCATGTCCGCGGTGGAGCGTTCGGCGAGCAGGCGACCGGTGGTGGCTTCGATGGTGGCGATGGTTCCGGCCAGCCGGACCGGCCGCGTGCACGCGGAGGCGGTCTTGACGTGGGCGAGCCACGCCTCGTAGTCGGGCCGGGCCGCGCGGGCGACAGCCTGCTTGTCCAGGTCGGCGGAGCGGCGCCACCAGGCCGGGACGGTGACCGGCTCGGCGCACGCCGCCGCACCCGAGGCCGTGGCGGCGTCGGGTGTGACGGGCAGCGTCGAGACAGTCATTGCTGGCGCACTCCGACGGCCGGGGACCGGTATGGGATCTCGATGCAGTCGGGGCACCCGCAGCCGGAGGGCTGAATGAGGTCGTGGGCGTCGTACATGACCCAGGCGCGGTCGAGCTCGGCGCAGGTGCGGCACGAGCCGGGCGGCCGGTCGCATTCGGCGCGGTGGACCTCGTCCAGGACGCCGAGGTCTTGCTCCGCCAGCATCACGATGGTGTGCCAGTAGACGTTCGGGTCGCCGGCGAGTGGCTTCAGCAGATCACGCATGCGTTTCGCCTCGGTCAGGTCCGGGGCGGCCGGTGACGTCGCAGGCAAGCCGGTCGATGTAGGCGGGTTCATCGGACCGCCTCCGACGCCTGGCGGGCGGTGGTTGCGTGCCTGGGCAGGTCTTCGCCGGTGATGCACTCGACCAGGGCGGAGCCGATCAGTTCTGCCACGGGTGGGGTGACGGCGTTGCCGAACAGGCGGACCTTGGCGCGCTTGGAGCGGGCGGCGGTGCGGTAGTCGGGGTCGAAGGCCATCGCGGCGGCGATCTCGTGGGGTTCGAGCATGCGGAACAGCACGTCGTCGATGTCGATCCGGTCGGCCGCGGGCCGGTGGTCGGGGTGGGCCAGGCCGTACCGGTCGCGGGCGGGCAGCGTGCCGACCGGTTCGGTCGCCGGGTGGGCCGTGGTGGCGGTGCCGTAGTAGGGCACGAGCAGCATTTGCTCGTGTCCCGAGGGGAACGTCACCGATGTGTTGCCTTGCGCCGTGACGGTGCGGACGGGTTCTGTGGCGGGGGTCGACAGGTACGCGGCGTCGTCGCGGGCGGTGTTCTGCCGGGTGATCAGGGGTGGCAGGGCGAGGCCGTGGTGGTTACCCGACGCGGTCACCGCGGAGAGCGGGTCGGTGATCGGGCGGGCGCGTTCGCGGTCGCCGCCGCCGCGCATCGGGGTGATGAACGGCAGGGCGGCCACGCCGTCGCATTCGCGTGTGGTCCGGGCGGGCATCGGCTCGGTCCCGGCGTGCGGGCGGGTACGCCAGGTCCCGCCGGCCGGGACGAGGAACGGCGGCACCGCGTATCCGGTCTCGTTGCGGCAGGTCTGGGTGCGTAGCGGCAGGTCGGCGGGGGCGGCCTGTTTGCCGTCGCGTCCTTCCACCGGCACCAGCAGCGGCATCCAGTAGCGGCGGATCCCGGCCCGGATCCGGCCCAGAGTGGCCTCTTCGAGCGGGTCGAGTCCGTGCTGTTGCCGGTCGCCGATCCGGATCCCCGGCAGGGTCGGGTCGATGGCGGCCAAGGCGGGTAGCACCTCGGGGTGTACCTCGCGGCCCCGGCAGGAGGCTTGCGGGCACTGGTAGATGTACTGGGTGCCGTAGCTGCCCATGTCACGGCCCGGCTTCTTCCATACCTGGACCGCAAGGACTTGCCGGTCGCAGGACGGGCACCACGCGGCCGGGCGTAGCCACTTGTCCCAGTCCGGGGTACGGCCCAGGCTGCGGTGCCAGTAGCCGACGAACGCCCGGTTCCGCGACTGCGGTGCGCGGCGTGCCCGGACCGGTTGGGCGTGCATCGAGTTGAACGCGATGACCCGCGTGTCGTAGCCGAGCTTGCGGATCTCGCCGAGCCAGGCGTCCCACTCATGCCACAGCCGGACCTGGATGACGTTCTCCACCATCCCGGCCAGCACCGGGTGTCCCCGCTCGGCCATCGCCGCCAGGTAGCGGGGAATCTCGCGCATGAGCAGCCGGGAACGGCGGTAGTCCTCCTGCCGCTTGACCTGCGCGGCGGTCAGCGGGCGGGCGAGGTCGAACAGGGCCGGTTGTTCGGCGTTGGCCCGGTCGAACTCGCGGCGCACGCCGTTCGCGGTCGTCCACGCCGGGCAGGCCGGGGACGCGACGAAGATCTCCGCATACGGCATCTTGTCGACCGGCAGCTTGGTGATGTCCTCCTGGAAGACCTGCGCGTCCGGGTGGTGCAGCGCGAACGACTCGATCGCGTCCTCCATGTGGTTGGCGCCGGCCGAGATGGACACTCCGGGGATCAGCGACCAGCCGTGGCTTGTTCCGCCGACACCGGAGAACTCGTCGTAGACCCGCAGGCTCATCGCGCAGCCTCCGACATTCGCTGCCGGGCAAGCCGGCGGATCCTGATGAGCTGGCCGAAGTCGCGGATGTCGATCGGGATCGCGCCGGCCTGAATGGCGCGGGTGCGCATGATGTCGACGACGTCGTAGTGGAAGTGCACGCAGACGCCGTCAGGGGCAGGGCAGGTGGCATAGCGGCAGCGGGCCTGGAACCAGGCCAGGCGCAGGCCGAGCCGTGCGGCGAAGGTTTGTAGTTCTTCGGGGGTGTCGGCGGTGAGGTGGGACCAGCGGCCGGTGAGGCGGCCGACCGTAGTAGGGCAGCGGTAGTTGTCGACGTACACGGTCACGGGTAACTCTCCTGTCGAGATTGGGGGTCGGCTCGTCGGCCGGGGCCGTGCCCGAAACAGGTGTTTCGGGCACGACGCTCAATCGGCGAGACGGTCACCGGGCCGCCGTGTTCGGGCGGTTGCCGTTGACGGTCGGAATCGGTGTGGTCGGGCTGTCCGGGGCGAGGTCGAGAACGGCCAGGGCCTGAGCTGCCTCTGCGGTGTTCACCCGTGCGCGGGCGGCGAGCTGGTTCGCGGTGATCGGCAAGCCGTGTTCGGTGCGGTACTGCTCGGCGATCTCACGGGCCTTGACCAGCAGACCGGCGTCGACGGGCATCGGCAGGGACAGCTGTGCGGGCTCCGGCTCAGTGACAGGGGTGTCGGTGGCGGAAGCGGCCAGCGATCCGGCCGGTGTCGTCGGCTGCGGCTTGCGGGGCCGGGGCTTCGAGGTGCCAGCAGCCGGCCGGGTGGCGGTCGGTCGCGGCGGGATGCTCGTCGTGCTCGGGGTGAGCCGGGCGGCAACCTCGGCCGGGGTCGGCACGGGGTCAGTCCGGGTGGCCGACACGGGTTCCGGCGTCGCTGCCGGTTCCTGTCTCGACGCGGGGTTGTCCGCCGGTCGCCGCGCGGTGATGCTCGGCGTCGGGACGGCGGGCGGGGTCAGGGCCTGGACCGTGATGGGGGTCGGGGCCAGGGCGGACAGGGATTGTGATTTCGGAGTGGTCTTGACGTGGTTCGCGGTTTCGAACCACAGGGCACGGTCCCCCCGGCGCCGGACCTCATCGATGATGGTGTCGTCGGCGGTCAGGCTCATCCGGGCCAGCCGCGCGGCGCGGCGGTCGCGGAGCCGGGCGGAGCCGCGCTGAATCTTGTAGTAGAGAGCGGTCATCTGTTGGGTGAGCCGTTCACGGTGAACGGTCTCGACGTCTCGTTCTCCGGGTTCGATCGCCCCGATGGCCAGCAACAGCCGCCGGGGGGTCCACCGCCAGGTGGACACGCCTACGGGCCGCTTGGCGGCACCGCCGACCAGACCGTCCCACCACTGCTTGACCACCAGCAGCGGGATGACGATCCGGAGCACGGCCTCCGCGAGGGAGTGTGATGCCACCGCGGCGACGCTGGACATGCAGGCGGCCACGGTCCAGGCGGTGGTGCCGAACCGGCCGGGCCAGCCGAACGCGCGCATGTGGCGCTTGGCGCGGATCATGGCCAGGGTCAGCAGGGCCTCGAACACGAAGAACAGCAGAAGGGTCAGGCCAAGCGGGAAGTGCAGCCGGTTACGGGTGATCTCCCATACCGCTTCCGAGGACCAACCCAGGCCGATCAGCATGACCAGGTTGGACAGGGCATCGTCCGGCCGGTCGCTCTGCGCGATCTTGCGGACCTTGCGGGCTATCCACAGCAGCAGCAGCGCTGCGGTGATCAGCAGCCCGATCAGTAGGTACTCCCGGTGTTCGGCCAGCGGAGCCAGCCAGCCGGGGATCATGCGGTGGAGGTTCATAGCGCGTCCTTTCCGGCGAGGTCGAACAGCGACGTCGCCCGGTAGGCGGATGTCGGCGGTTCGGGCCTCGCGCGTCGGGCCGCGCGGGTGACCTTCGTGTGGTTGGCCTTGTGCAGGTCTTCGAACTGCACAGGGGTGAGCCGGGCTAGCGCGTCGCGGTCCTCTCCACGCCGCCGCAGCAGCAGCGGACGCACGGTGGCGTTCGTGGGACAGTCGAGAACCTGTTCGGGGTAGCGGTAGCCGCATCCCGGGCACACCGAAGCGGCCGGGATACCGGGGTGGTGGTCGGCGAACACCTGCACGAGGGTCGCCACCGTGACGCCGATCCCGGCTTCGAGAAGCCGGCGGTCCAGAGCGCCGCGGTCGGTCCGCTCGCCGTAGCGCATCTGTGCCGCCTGCTTGGACACGCCAAGCCGGTCGGCGATCTCGGACCATGAGTAGGAGTAGGGCTTGCCGCGCAGACCGGCCACGGCCAGACGCGTCATCGCGTCCACCTCAGCCGACAACGCGGTCAGCGATGCGAGAGCTTCGACGTCCCCGGTGGCGACCCGACGGGCGTAGGCCCGCAGGATGCGCCGCACGAACGCGTCGAACTGGGCAGTCTCCACCTCACGCCGCGACCGCTTCGTGCGTGGTTTCGGCGTCAAGGCGGGCTTGACGGTGTTCTTGCTCATTCGACGTCACCGCCCTGCGAGGGCACGGCGGTCGCGGTCTCGCCCCAGATGCCGCAGGGCGTGAGCAGCGCGGCGATCGCAGCCATGTCGGCGTTTTTCGCGTCGATGGCCCGGAGGGCGTCGATCAGCTCGTCGGCCGATCGTGACGCCGCGTCGCGCAGCACGCGACAGACGTCCTCGACCCGACGACCGCGGGCGTCGTTGAACTCATACGACTCGCTGCCGTCCTCGGCCAGCAGGTACCGGTCGAGGTGCAGCACGGCCTCTTCGAAGTCCAGGAAGCCGGGGTCGTCGAAGTGTTGCGCCGGGGCGTCGACCGGGCCGCCGTAGCAGACCATGCCGATCGCGCCGACCAGGCACGCGGGCGGCGTGAAGCTACCCGACGTGGCGTCGTAGTAGGCGCCCTGGATCCAGCCGTGCCGCTCCAGATACTGGGCGGCGGAGCGCAGGACGCGTGCGACCGTGCCGGGTGCCTCACCCGGGGTGGCTTCCTCCAGCGCCTGCGCCTCGCGTGCGTTCTGCATTCCGGAGAACGCCGTTCGCCAATCGCCGCGCTTCGAGCGCGTTCTGCTCTTCCTGGCTATCGCACTCATGGAGTCATTCGGAATCCACGTCCAGATCACCACCGATCCCGAGTACGAGTCGGTGGAAGGCTTCGTTGTGGCCCCGACGCAGCAGGCGATCATCGCGAACTGGGTCCGCGGCGACGGCATGTGGCACGTCGATGTCACGGGCCGCGCGACAGCGGTACGCCAGTACACCGAAGTGGCCGGCGATGTAGCCGCCCACTCGATCATCCAGGGCCTGAGCCCGACGGTTCGGCTCCAGGCGTTGGCGCATTACCTTGAGCTGGACTGGTCCTGGCTGACCCGCCGGTGCGCGGCGCTCAGCCAGCACGGATCCACACGCCTAGTCCGCACACGAAGCCGCCTGGTTTCACCGGCTGGCCTGGATGCCGCTTGCGCCTTTGTCGGCTCGCTGTCGAACGAACACTGACCTGACCGCCGAATGACCGGCACTCTCCGGAAGGAACGGCCCACGTGAACTCAGCGCACCGCGACCGGGTGGCCCTGTACTCGCTCGGCGGCACGATCGCGATGACGCCGCAGCCCAGTGGGGGAGTAGCCCCGGCCCTCTCCGCCAGCGAGCTGCTCGGGGCAATACCGGGGCTCGCGGAGACAGGCATCCAGGTCGACGTGCACGACTTCCGTCGGCTGCCCGGCGCCTCTCTCACATTTCACGACCTCATAGAGCTCGCCCACCATATTGACCGCCAGATCAGCGATGGTGTGGACGGAGTCGTCGTCACCCAGGGCACCGACACCATCGAAGAAACCGCCTACCTGCTCGACCTGCTGCACACCGCCGACGCCCCCATCATCGTCACCGGCGCGATGCGCAGCGCGACCGCCGCCAGCGCAGACGGCCCGGCGAACCTACTCGCAGCTCTCCGAGTGGCGGCCAGCCCGAGCGCCCGCCGTCTGGGCTGCCTTGTCGTCTTCGCCGACGAGATCCATGCAGCCAGGTACGTCCGCAAGACCCATGCGAGCAGCCTCACGGCCTTCACGTCACGGCCCGGGCCCATCGGCTACGTCGCTGAAGACGAGGCCCACATTCTCCTGCGACCCGAGCCTGGCCCGAAGCCGACCATCGTCGATCAGGATCGGCTGCCGCGGGTGGCGGTCGTCCCAGCCATCCTCAGCGACGATGGACACCTGTTGGGCACCGTGGCCGAGCGAGTCGATGGACTGGTCGTGGCCGCGTTCGGCGTTGGCCACGTCCCAGCCGCGTGGGTGCCGACGCTTGCCGAAACCGCGGCCCGGATCCCCGTCGTCCTGGCGTCCCGCACCGGTGCCGGATCAGTACATACCAACACCTACGGGTTCCCCGGGTCAGAGAAGGATCTCCTTGCCCGAGGGCTCATCTCCGCCGGCGCCCTCGACCCGTACAAAGCCCGCATCCTGCTGAGCCTGCTGCTGGCCGGAAACGCCAGCCGCGCCGACATCGCCACCGCTTTCACGCAGGCTTAAGTAGGTCGCGAAGGTCATTCAGATCGCCGATACCACTCAGGGAGAATTCTGTGCACAGTGCCGAGTTGACCATCGGCCGTACCCTCGGCGTCACTTTCGACCCCGGCGAAGACTTCTTTCCCACGCTGTCGACGTTCTGCAGGACACGGAACATCCGGCAGGGTTACATCCCGATGTTCCTCGCCGCCCTCAGCGAAGCCACGATCGTGGGCGCATGCGACAAGATCGACGACCCCAACGCCCCAGTGTGGAGCCGCGTCCATCTGACCAACGTCGAGGCATTCGGGTGCGGGACCATCGCTTATGACCATGAACGCGACGACATCGTCCCGCACATTCACACCACACTGGGCGAGAAGGCCCGCTCCGCGACTGGTTACACCAGCCACCTCCTTTCCGCAAGGGTGCAATTCCTCGTCGAAATGTTGGTCGTCGAAGTCATCAGCCCCAGCATGACCCGCCCGGCCAACCCGGAGCTGTACGACATTCCCTTGTTGACGTTCGACCACCCAGGGCCGCGGTAGATGGACGGCCACGTACGACCCGGTCCCTGCCCCGATAGGGCACGATGAGCCTATGGACCCCGTAACGCTGACCGGTCGCATCGTCGCCGTGCGTCAGTTCTGCGGCGGCGATGCGACTGACTCGTTTGCCAACGTCGGTGACGACCAATTCACTCGCTGGCGATCCTTCGACAGCCGTAACCTGGTTATCGCCCGGGCGATGCTCGACGGAGCCTCCGCAATCCGCCAGCCAGACGGCCGCGACCGATGAGCCGCGCCGGGAAGTACCGACCGCCCAGCCCTCGCCGCCGACCAAACGAAGACCGTACCTGGAGCGTTGATGACGCGCTCCGCGAATACGTCAAGCTGATCCGCTGGTTCGACACCGGCGACGGCGTCCGCGGCGTCTACCGGTTCTACCAGGACTTCTATCACGGCGACTGGCCCGCCAGCCTGCCGGACGAACCGACTAGATGGCAGCACGCCGAAACGACAGCCGCCGACAGCGCGACAGCGCTGCGCCAGGCCGACCCTGTCTGGTGCGATCCGCCCATGGTCGACTTGTTAGCCGCAGCCGCCGACACCTACCCCATCGAGGCGATCGAGCACCATCATCTGCTCCAACCCGACGGCATTGTCATCTTTGCGAAAACCCTGCCAGTTATCTGGCATGACGAAGCCGGTCATCCAACTGACCAACAGCTAAGCGCCATCTCGTGGGCCGAAGGCCGGTCGACACGGGACGGCCAGCCACTGCTGGGCATTACCGGCTGGCAGCGCGCTGCCGGGGTCTACCAATTCGACCAGCCCAGGTTTGCCGTTCGCTACACCGGGCTGCGGCCAGCAAGCAACGCCATAAGCCCATACGGAGCCGTATTCCCTGATGCCGACGCCGCAGGGCCGCATCGCCTTCTGCAAACCCTTACGGCACTGTGCCACACCACGCTGGTACGTGATCAAATCGCACCAGCGTCCAAGGCTGCCCGCCGGGAGGCGACCCGCGCAGGGCTTACCGACCCACCCATTCGCCGGATCTATTTACGCCGGCCCGAACACGGGAAGCACGAACTCGACGCCGCTCGCGATTCCCACGCAGGTGGCCCGCCTCGCGGCCACTGGGTCCGGGGCCACTGGAAGAATCAGTGGCACCCAAGCATCAGCGAACACCGTCCGATCTGGGTCGCTGGCTACCCTCGCGGTGACTTCACCGCCGGCACGGTGTCCGGTACCAAGGTCTTGATCGCCTCCGACCGCAGGTCCGCTGACGGCCAAAGCGGGGACCAGCGTCCGCGGGCGTGACATCCGACTCGACCCTCGCCGCCGAGTGACCGCCTCCGTGTCAAGTTGACGCCGGACGGTCGGATGGAGCTTCGTGCGAGGCCAGGTGTGGTCCTCTGGTTCAGGGCGGCTGTATGAGGGCGGGTCGGTTGCTGTACTTCCGTGCTGTACTCACCACCACAGACGTTAGCCTGACCCCTCTATCGGGAGGGACGGACGACTTGTCGAGCATAGAAGACGCCCTGTTGCGGCCGGCCCACCTTGTGAGTTCCTCGGAAGTGCTGGGCCGCAGCTGTCCAGTGCCAGCAGCAGCCGGTGTGTACGCCTGGTACTTCGCCCCACCTCCGACCAGCGTGCCGATTGACGGCTGTCACACGGTCGACGGATGGACGCTCCTTTATGTCGGCATCTCGCCAAAGGCGCCTCCATCTAACGGTACTCAGCCCAGCCGACAGACCATTCGGAAGAGGATTCGGTACCACTACCGAGGCAACGCCTACGGCTCGACACTCCGTCTGACACTTGGATGTCTGCTGGCGACCGAGCTAGACATTCAGCTACGCCGGGTGGGGAGCGGAACCCGTATGACCTTCGGACCTATGGGAGAGCGCCGGCTGACAGACTGGATGGCCGGCCACGCACGCGTGGCATGGGTCACGACGGCGGAGCCCTGGACTGCCGAGGCGACAATGATCAAGCAACGGGTGCTGCCTTTGAACCTCGATCAGAATCGGCATTGCGCGTTCCACCAACATCTCTCGGCAGCGCGCGCCGACCAACGTGCAGGTGCCCGCAGTCTTCCCGTGCTGACGGCGACGCCTGCCCGACAGTGAATCGACCGACATCCGGCGTACAGGTCGACTCATCCGTCGCCCTCAAGGTCACGACCGTGGGGGAGGCCCTGACGTGGCACAGCACACTTGGCGTTGCATTGATCAAGGGCCTGGGCGTATCGGAGCCTAAGCGGACCATACGGACCTTGAGCTGCCCTTATAGCGGTGACTGGTGGTCGAAGCTAGTCACCGCTGGTCTACGTCGCACGGCATGGAAACGGCATGATCTTGGGCCTATCGCAGACGCCCGCCCAGCCGGCGACCCTGGACCTATGGATGCCGCCATGCATGCGCACTGGGTCGAAGGAGGCAGTAAGTGGCTTGGCCTGCTGCCAGATGGATTGTCGGCGGTCAACACTTGCCCCCATTAAGCCGTCGTCTTGAGCATGGACGGGTATATTTTCGTCTTGCGTGCGAGCCGTATAATGACACTGGATACTATCGGACTAGTAGTAAGTGACCGCGGTGCTATTTAGAGGGCGTAATAAGCATAGACAAAAACAATCGACAACGCCATCTCGCTCGTCAGCGCGTCCGACGACTGCCCCCTTAGACCTTGTTGAGGAATTTCAAAGGCGGGAGTCAGTTACAAATCGCGTTATCGACAATGCACCGGCAGCGGTGACGCTTATTCTTTTCTCGTTCATGATTCTTAAGATAAACTTGATCGCCAATGGCGACGCCAACACTACACTCGCCTTGCTGGGGCGGGCGAGTGTTGTCCAAGTTGTTGTAGGATCCATCTTGGCTTCGGCCCCCCTGCTTACTGTTGGCATAACCGCCGCCATGATTCACGTTAGAAACCAGGACGATCTCTTAAGCTGGGAGAAGCGTTGGCTGTACGCTAATCTTGCGATCGTTCTTGTGTGGTTGTCCTACATCGTCTCCTGGAGCAGTCTTCTAGGTGTTGCAACTATTGTTGTCCTATTCTTTGCTGTGCCCACGCTCTGGCGCAAGTGGAGGCGGAAGCCAGACAAGCGCAAGCAAACCACTGTGACATGGCAGCATCTTTATGCCAATCCACCCGACGACATTGAGCAACGCTCGTTGATCACGCAGCATAAGAGTCTTTCAAGCGCGAAGTCAGAGGCCGAGCGAGTCGGCGACCATATACAGCTATCAGCAATTTCAGCTCAAACACAGCGCGTGCAAGAGCAATATAGCGAGCGAGTACGGGAAATAGTAAAGGCGGGCAGATCACCGCTTGAGGCTGCCGCCATGGGGGTTGTTGCCGCAGCACTGGTCCCCATTGTCATTCACCTCGTAAATAATGATCGCCCCTGGATGCCCGCTGAGGTGGTATACGGACAAAACAATGATCGCTGGGTGGGATACGTTTTAAGCCATGATGAGCGTGCCCTTGTGCTGTTGCGAGATAAAGATAGGGCTGTCATCTCCATTGACGGTAAGCAGATCCGTGCGCGGATAATCTGCACTCCCGATGGGGCTAGCCTGACTCCAGTAAGGACTCTTTGGCGCGTTGGGGCAGACCTCAAGCCACTCTATGAGCGTTGTCCCGATTTGCCGGCTCCAGCTGTGAAAGCTCCTGCAACCTTGCCGTCACCGTCTGCAAGTGCGTCGGCAGAGCCGAGCCAACCAACTGCGCCGCCGAATTCGTCAGTGCCTAGCGCTCCCGCGGCCTCCAGCACCGGAACGCGTTAGCACCATCCCGTCGGCCTTCGGTCCACACACCGTGGGGCAGACAGGGCCTGCCTGGTCAAGGTGGAGCACCGTACGTCTGACCGACCTTGACCAGGCAGGCCCTGTCTGCTCGGCTTCGCCTGGACGAAGGTTGGCGGGATGACGCCACCCATCCCAGAGGTCAGATTCCCCGCCGGAGGCGTCATGTCACCGCGGACTAGTAAGCCCCGGAACTGCCGGCTACTTCGGCGGCCCGGGGCTTCTTTGTGTGTCGCGCCTGCCGCCGGGCTGGAACCGCCGGGGTGCGCCCGCCGAAGGCTGGGGCGCGGGGTCCCCGAGCGGCGGGCCTCCGGCCCGGCCCTGCTGGGCGGCGCGAGCGGCCTGCGAAGCGGGCCGCCTTGAACTCGTATAGAAATTTTGAACAGCCGAATCTGGTGTGAGAACTTTCTATACATCTTCAAGGCGGCCCTGCGGGCCGCGCGTGGCAAGTCTGCCGGCCGGTCGCGCCTTGCCGCTGCGCTCACGGCGCGACCCGGCAGCTGATCTGAACGGCTAGGAAGCCGCGCCGATCCGCAGATCCAAATGCTGATGTTGGAGGAACGCCTAGCTGGCCGCCTGGGTATGGCCATCGATGTGCATCAGCATTAGCGCGCAGCATCGCCCACTGTGCGTTAGCCCGAAGGTTTCTTGCCTGTCGCTCCTGTTCGCGCCGCTCTTCACTAGCTCGATGAGCTGGATACCTCGCAACTTCTGAAGGATAAATGGCGTGCTAAGCCCGAGCCCTTCGTCACGCTTGTTGAGGTCCGATGCGGTGAATGAAGAACCGCCTTCGCCGCCGTTGAATGCCGCAGCCAGGAAACGGGCGTCAGCGCCCTCGAAGTCTTCGAGTAGCCGTACGAGGATCCTCATTTCGTCAACCTTCGTACCATCCGTCGCGCCGACAACGAACGCGCGGGCGAGAGTCCGGACCTTCCACTCGTCCGCGGTGGTCGCGGCCGAGGCCACAGCCTCTCCTAGGAGTTGGCGTGCCTTCCGTGTTACGCCTTCCTCGGCGAGTAGATCCTCGATTGGTTTCCCGGTCTCGGCTTCGACCGCATCGGCGAAGTCCTCAACGCCCTCTGTGACCCACAAGCGCCGGACTAGCGCCACACTCTCCTCGGTCGCCGAGCCGGCGAGTGCACTGACCGGCACGGCCCAAGCTGCGAGTTCCAGATGGCCGGTGACGACACCAGCTGCAGTCATCAGAGCGGCTACTGCGGGTGAGACGGTGTTGCCGGCCGCACGCTGGACGATCGCGGCGGCACGATCCCCAATTTCGCTCATAGTCTCATTGTCCCGGAGCCCCGCCACCTCAGAAGCAAGCGGGTCAGTGCCTGAAGGTTGCCGTTCCCCGGCCCGGAGAACCTTGCCTCCGGCGGGTAGGGCCTCCGGCCCTACGACCCGGCTGTGGCCTCCGGCGGCCGGGGCTCCGCCCCTGGGCCCCGGCCGCTCTGGGATGTCCACCCCACCTCCGCGACCCTTCGCGCACCAGAGGCGACCAGACCGCGCCCGGGTGGCGAAGGTCGTTCGTCCAGTAGGGCGCTCCACCTTCACCACCCGGGCGCGGCCCGGCAAGGCGAGGCATACGCGACGGGATGCCACTACCGCTGGTCGGCACCCTCTAATTGGGCGAAGTCTGGGAGACGATCTTGCGATCAATACCGCAAGAGCCCACACAGCACCAACTAACACAGCCACGTTTAGCCAGGACTTTCGCACGCTTGTCCTGGTCAACGAATCGTGTTGACCATGCTGGGGGTCAAGACGTTGTCGGTTCATTCGACGGTCGATCTGGGGCCGTCTCTGGGCCGTCTGGGCCGTCACCGGGCCTCCAAACGACGACCAACGTCGACCGCCGACGACTAGCACTGCCGTTCTAATTGCCTGGTGAATGGGCCATGGCAGCGCCACCATCAGCACACCGATCAGGATGTGTGGGTGAACACCGCCTACAACCAGCCGCCGCACCCGAGCTTCTTCATCGGGGCGAACATGGCCACCCCGCCGAGGCCGAACATTCGCCAGCCCTGATCGGCGGGCGCGGCGGCGGGCGAGAGCTGGGCAGACGTCCGCCCGCCGCCGGCGCCCGCGGGCGGGTGGGCCCGCACGGTACGCGGTGGGGTGTACCGGTGCGGGCCCGCCCGCGACCTACCCGGCCGGCGTGAGCAGCGCCGACGCCGGCAGGCCGCGGATCGACGCGTCCAGCACCTGGGCCGTGTGCGCGAGCGCGATCGCGCCGCCCTGGCGGCGCACCGCGGCGGCCACCTGCATCAGGCAGCCCGGGTTCGCCGTCACCAGCAGGCTCGCGCCGGTGGCCAGCACGTTGCCCGCCTTGCGGTCGCCGAGCTCCGCGGCCGGGCCCGGGTTCAGGATGTTCCAGACGCCCGCCGAGCCGCAGCAGATCTCCGGGTCCGCGATCTCGCGGACCTCCAGGCCGGGAATGCCGCCCAGCAGCGCGCGGGGCTGCGCCCGTACGCCCTGTGCGTGCGCGAGGTGGCAGGCGTCGTGGTACGCCACGGTCAGCGGCAGCGGGTGGCGGCGGGCCACCGGGCCCAGCGCGGCCAGGAGCTCCGACAGGTCGCGGACCTTCGCGGCGAAGGCGGCCGCCCGCTCGGCGTACGGGTCGTCGCGCAGCAGCTCCGCGTACTCCTTCATCGACGAGCCGCAGCCCGCCGCGTTGACGACCACGTACTCGACGCCGGCCCGCTCGAAGCGGTCGATGAGTGCCCGGGCGAAGCCCCGCGCCTGCTCCTCGCGCCCGTTGTGGACGCTCAGCGCGCCGCAGCAGCCCTGCCCGGGCGGGATCACCACGTCGCAGCCCTCGGCCGCCAGCACCCGGACGGTCGCCGAGTTCACGTCCGGGAAGAACGCGTCCTGCACGCAGCCGGTCAGCATCCCCACGACCGCGCGGCGCGGCCCGCGGGCCGGCACCCGGCCCGGCGGCCTCGGCACCCGCCGCAGCCGCGGCGCCAGCGAGTCCAGGGTGGCCAGCGTCGGCGCGAGGCGCTCCAGCAGGCCGCTGCGGGCGACCAGCCGCTGCAACCCGCTCACCTGGTACGCGCGCAGCGGGCCCCGCAACAGGCGCAACCTGCGCGGGTACGGGAACAGCGCGAAGATCGCCTCCCGCAGCGCCCGGTCACGGCCTTTGCGGGGATGCCGCCGCTCCACCTGCGCCCGGGTGTCCTCGATCAGGGAGTCGTAGCGCACCCCCGACGGGCAGGCCGTCACGCAGGCCATGCAGCCCAGGCAGGCGTCGACGTGCCGGACCATCGAGTCGGTCATCGGCTCGCCGTCCAGGCCCTGCTTCATCAGGTGGATCCGGCCGCGCGGCGAGTCCATCTCCTCGCCCCACAACACGTACGTGGGGCAGGTGGTCAGGCAGAAGCCGCAGTGCACGCAGTCGTTGACGATGTCGAGCCGGGGCGGGCGATGATCGTCGAAGGCGGGTTCGCCGGCGACCGGCCCCAGCACGTCGCGCGGCGCGTCGACCATCAGATCCCTCCCACGAAACGGCCCGGTGCGAACAGGTGTCCCGGATCGAACTGGTCCTTCACCCGCCGCATCAGCTCGAGGCCCGGCACCGGGCCCCACATGTCGACCTGCTCACGCACCCGCGGCGGAGCGGTGAGCACCACGCCGTGGCCGCCGGCGCGGATCGCCGCCGCCCGCAGCCGCTCGACGACGGCCGGCGCGGCGTCGACGGGCACGTCGGCGTACAGGACGCCGGTGCCGGCCGAGCCGCGCAGCGCGACGCCGTGGGAGAGCAGGTCCGGCACCCGCGACAGCGGCGCGGTCAGCTTCATCCCGGCCCCGGTCCACGGGTACGCGCCCCACCACGGCGGGAACTCGTCGGTTGCCTGGCCGCCGAGCGCCTTCTCGAGGGTGGCCGCCCGGTCCCGTACCCCCGCGGCGGTGCCCTCCACCAGCACCGCGAGCGTCACCGGGCCCTCGGCGGGCGCGTCTATCTCGACCGCCGCCGGCACCACCTGCTCGGCGCGGACGGCGGCCAGCAGTGCGCCGATCTGCCCCGCCGGCGCGGTGCGGACCACCAGCGCGTGCGCGGCCGGGCGCGGGTGCAGCCGGAACGCGCACTCGGTGATCAGCCCGAGCGTGCCGTACGAGCCGGTGAAGAGCTTGCCCAGGTCGTACCCGGCGACGTTCTTCACGACCTTGCCGCCCGCCCGCGCGACCATCCCGCCGGGCCGGACCACCGTGATGCCGATCAGCAGGTCGCGGACGGTGCCGTAGCCCAGGCGCCGCGGCCCGCTGGTGTTGGCCGCGACCGTGCCGCCGACGGTCGCGCCCGCCCGGACCGGGTCCAGGGCGAGCTGCTGATCGCCCAGGTCGAGCCCGGCCAGGGGTGTGCCGGCCCGGACGACGACGATCAGGTCACCGGCGGCGTGCTCGACCACGCCGGTCAGGTTGCGGGTGTCCACGATCAGGTCGAGGCGCCGCGGCGGCATGCCCCAGTCCAGCTTGCTGCCGCCGCCGCGCACCACGACCGCGAGATCGTCCGCGGCGGCCGCCCGCAGCACCTCGGCGGCCTGCGCGGTGTCGGCCGGGGCCGCGACGAACCGGGCCGGCACCCCGCCGACCGTGTCCGCCTCGGTCGCCGCCGTCCAGAGCGCCATCAGAAGAGCTCCGCCGGGCGCGGCTCGTCCGCCTTGTGCCGCCGGGGCACCTCGCCGCAGAGCCGGGGCGTCGGGAATATCTTGCCGGGGTTGGCCAGCCCGGCGGGGTCGAACGCGCAGCGCAGCAGCTGCATGGTCTCGAGGTCGTCGTCGGTGAACATCCGCGGCATGTACTTCGCCTTGTCCATGCCGACGCCGTGCTCGCCGGTGATCGAGCCGCCGTACTCGATGCACAGGTCGATGATCGCGCCGGACACCTCCTCGGCGCGCTCGGCCTGCCCGGGCACGGCGTCGTCGAAGAGCACGAGCGGGTGCAGGTTGCCGTCGCCGGCGTGGAAGACGTTCGCGACCCGCACGCCGTGCGCGCGGGAGACCTCGCCGATGCGGTGCAGCACCTCCGGCAGCGCCGTCCGCGGGATGACCCCGTCCTGCACGATGTAGTCCGGGCTGATCCGGCCGACCGCGGCGAACGCCGACTTGCGCCCCTTCCAGAACAGTGCCCGCTCGGCCGGGTCGGCCGCGATACGCAGCTCGAACGCGCCGTTGCCCTCGCACAGCGCGGTGACCTGCGCGAACTGCGCCTCTACCTCGGCCAGCGGCCCGTCCAGCTCGACGATCAGCACGGCGCCGGCACCGGCCGGGTAGCCGCAGGCGACGGCCGCCTCGGCGGCCTCGATGGCGAGGGCGTCCATCATCTCGACCGCCGCCGGGACCACACCGGCGGCGATGATCGCCGAGGTGGCCGCGCCGGCCTGGTCGGTGGTCTCGAAGGCGGCGAGCAGCGTGCGCACGGACTCCGGCAGCCGGGTCAGGCGCACGGTCACCCGGGTCGCGATGCCCAGCGTGCCCTCGGAGCCGACGAACGCGCCGAGCAGGTCGTAGCCGGGTGAGTCGGGTGCCCGGCCGCCCAGCTCGACGAGGTCGCCGGCGGGCGTGACGACCTGCGCCCCGATCACGTGGTTGGCGGTGAAGCCGTACTTGAGGCAGTGCGCGCCGCCGGAGTTCTCCGCGACGTTGCCGCCGATCGAGCAGATCTGCTGGCTGGACGGGTCGGGGGCGTAGTAGTAGCCGGCCGGGGTCGCGGCGTGGGTGACGTGCAGGTTGATCACGCCGGGCTCGACCACCGCGCGCTCGTCGTCGGGCGCCACCTCGACGATGGCGCGCATCTTCGACGTCACGATCAGCACACCGTCCGCGTGCGGCAGGGCGCCGCCGGAGAGCCCGGTGCCGGAGCCGCGCGCCACGAACGGCACGTTCGCCTCGACGCAGGCCCGGACCGTCCGCGCGCACTCGGCGGCGTCGCGGGGCAGCACCACCAGGCCGGGGGTGACTTTGTAGTGGGCCAGGCCGTCACATTCGTAGGTGCGCAGCTCCTGCCGGTCGCTGATCACCCGGCCGGGGCCCAGCCCGGAGCGCAGCACGTCGGCTAGACGGTCAAGCACGGTCATCGGCGACCCCCTGAACGACAACTTAACCCGGCGCGCCGCCCACCGACACCGTTGAAACAATTCGTTAATCTATGAACGTCGATGCGAGCGTAATGTCTCGACGGTCTGGAGAGATCCTTCAGGCCGACCTCAGGAGGCATGCGTGCGTACACGCAGACGGTCCGCCATCGCCGGAATCCTCGCCGCAACCACCATAATCGCCGCCGCGCCCATCGGCGCTGAGGCGGCTCCCGCCGGACCGTCGCACGCCGCGACGCCGCTGACCGGCGAGCACCTCGACGACGAGTACGGCTTCATCGACAACCGCGGCGGCAGCGCCGCACCCACCACCGGCCAGCGCGCCCTGGTCCGCGACGACAACCTCGCCATCCGCTGGAACCGGCTCGGCACCCCGGCCTCCGTCGCGCCTCTCAAGGGCCGGCTCGCCGCCGGGACCAAGGGCGACGCGGAGACGGTCGCCCGCGACTACCTGAAGGGCAGCGTGGGGCTGTTCTCCCTGCGGTCGGCCGCGGTCGACGACCTGGAGACCGTCGCCGAGACCGAGGTCGGCGGCGGCGCCGTCGTCCTGCTGCGCCAGCGGTTCGGCGGCCTGCCCGCCGCGCACGACGGCCTCGTCGCGGTCGCGGTCAAGGACGGCGACGTCCTGCGGGTCACCTCGTCGCTGAGCCCGCGCACCGCCAAGCCCGCCGCCGCCACCCTGTCCGCCGACGACGCCCTCGCCGCGGCCCTCACCGACGCCGGCATCGACCGGGCGCAGCTGGCCGACTCCCGGGTCCGGCCCGTCGCGGTGCCGATGCCCGGCGCCGACCCGCGGTCCGCGTACGAGGTCGTGATGCTGTCGGCGGACGCCGAGCACCCGCTCGGCTACACCACCTACATCGACGCCCGCGACGGCAAGGTGCTGCTGCGCGAGAACCTGGTCAACTTCGCCGAGGACGACCCGCACTGGAAGGTCTTCCCGGCCACCCCGCCGGCCAACGGCGCCGACACCCGCCAGACCTGGTGCGCGACGACGGCAACCGGCTGCTCCCGGCAGGTCCTCGACCCGGCCACCGGCCGGCCGTGGGACGTCGACCCGGCCACCGGCCTGCCCACCTTCACCACGGCCGGCAACTCCGCCGACTCGGTGCGCCTCTGGGGCAACGGCAACCCGGCCGTGCCCGCCGCCGCCCGGCCCGACCGCGAATACGTCTACCCGTTCACGAACCAGTGGAACACCGCACGGTGCGACCCGAACACGCTGACCTCGCCCGAGCAGGCCGACGCCGACGCGGCCACCGCGAACCTGTTCGCGATGCACAACCGGATGCACGACTGGTCCTACAAGCTCGGCTTCACCGAGGCCACCTGGAACCTCCAGAAGGCCAATACCCTGTCGTACGGCAAGGGCGCCGACGCCGAGCGCGGCAACGCACAGCAGGGCGCGGCCACCGCGACCACCCGCAACAACGCCAACCAGGCGACACCGCCGGACGGCATGCAGCCGGTGTCGAACATGTACATGTGGCAGCCGTTCGCCGGCAGCGCCTACCCGCCCTGCGTCGACGGTGACTTCGACATGACCGTCATCGGCCACGAGTACACCCACGCGATCAGCAACCGCATGATCGCCGGACCGGACGGCGGCATCACCTCGTCGCAGGGCGGTGCGATGGGCGAGAGCTGGTCGGACCTCATGGCGATGGAGTACCTGTTCGAGAGCGGGTACACCCCGCGGGGCAGCACGCCGTACATCACCGGCGCGTACGTGACCGGCGACCTGGCCACCGGCATCCGCAACTACGACATGAGCAACAGCCCGCTCAACTACACGAACTACGGCTACGACCGCGGCGCCGCCGTGCACTCCGACGGCGAGATCTGGAGCGCGACGAACTTCGACGTGCGCCGCGCCTTCATCACCCGCTACGGCTCGGGCACCCGGGCGCTCCAGGAGAGCTGCGCGGCCGGCACCACGCCGGCCACCGAATGCCCCGGCAACCGCCGCTGGGCGCAGCTGGTCTTCGACTCGTTCCTGCTCGCCGCGACCGGCGCGATCAGCATGCTCGACATGCGCGACAACATGATCACCGCGGACGCGCTGCGCTTCGACGGCGCCAACGCCGACCTGCTGTGGAACGCGTTCGCCGCCCGCGGCATGGGCGCCGGCGCGTCGAGCGGCCCCTCGGACACCGACCCGGTGCCGAGCTTCGCGTCGCCGTACTCCGAGAACGTCGAGGTGACGTTCAAGGCGCTCGGCGAGGCCTCCGGCAAGCCGGTACGCCTCTATGTCGGCGACTACGACTACGGCTCCGTACCGGTCGCCGACACCGACCCGGCGACGGCCCTGCCGGCCACGGTGACGCTGGCGCCCGGCACCTACCGTTTCCTGGCCATCGGCGCGGGCTACGGCCACAAGCGCTTCACGCAGACCATCTACCCCGGTGTCACCGCCAACGTCGGCGTGGTCATGCCGGCGAACCTGGCATCGGCCGCCTCCGGCGCGACGATCACCGGCGACGGCACGAACCTGGGCCGCCTCACCGACGACGCCGAGGGCACCGCCTGGACCGCCACCGGCGGCGCGGCCGGCCGGCAGGTCACCGTCGACCTGCCGACCGACGCGCCCAAGCTGGTCTCCCGGGTACAGCTCAGCGCCTTCCCCGGCGCCGGCGCGGCCACCTCGGCGATGTACAGCACGGTCCGCCAGTTCGAGATCCTGACCTGCAACGCGACGACGGGCGCGGACTGCGCGACGGACGCGGGCTACAAGGTGGCGTACGCCAGCGCGGCGAACGCCTTCGACACCGCACAGTTCCGCCCCAAGGTGCCGAACCTGCTCCTGAAGTCGTTCCAGGTCCGCCCGACCCCGGCCACGCACGTGCGGCTGCGGGTGCTCACCAACCAGTGCACGGGCAACCCGCTCTACGCGGGCGAGCAGGAGAACGACCCGCGCAGCACCACCGACTGCGCGACGGCCTCGGCCGCGGCGGGCAACGTGGTCGCCGCCGAGTTCGAGGTGTTCAGCAGCTGACCCACCGGGCCCAGGGGAAGGGCACCTGCCGTTCCCCTGGGCCCCTGGCCACCGCACGCCGGCGTCGCCGGCATGGACATCCGCACTGTCGAGCCACGTCCGGTGCGGGAATCAGACCTCGGCACATGGGCGCAGGCCCACCTCTGCCGGTACCTGTTCGCACACCCGCCGGTGCACCGCGTCGAGGCGGGAACCCAGCCGGAGAACGCGCCCGAACAACACGCACTCCGAAAGATCGGCGTCCGCAAGGAGGGCGTCCCACGCGGAGCCGAATTCCGCGACGGCGCCCGGTGCGACATCGTCGTCTTCGGCCTGCTCCGCGGCGAACAACCGCCTGACTGACCCCACCCCGCACGCCCGCACTCGCCACGGGCCACGCGTCGGGTGGGCTTGTCGTGACCGTGTCGCGCTCGGCGCGGGCCGCGCGTCCGTCTTGGGCCGTGTGCGTGTCCGCCGTGGTCTGCGTGCGCGTGTCGCGTGCTGGGCGCGCAGTCGCTCGTCGCCTTTGTTGCTGTCCCGTAGCGTGCCGCGGGCAGACCTCGGTTTGTGGTCGTCTAATCGGCTGGTGAGAATGTATTTGTTGGTCCGCCAGAATGTTTGTGTGTCGGGTCGGCGGACGGCAGATTCTCCCGCAGGCCCCCGGTAACGCTTGAGTTCGGAATCGCCGTGCAGGTGGATTTCCTGCGTTCCCAGTTGATGTCTCGACTGATTTCGATGGGACCTGCTGATTCTCCGGATTTGCACACGACCTCGTCTCGGCCGCCGCCATGACCTCGCAGCAGCCTCCGGCCCGGCCCGGCCCGGCCCGGTGCGGTGCGGTGCGGTCCGGTGCGGTGCGGTCCGGTGCGGTGCGGTGCGGTGCGGTGCGGTGCGGTGCGGTGAGGGTCGGCCCGGTGCGGTGCGGTGAGGGTCGGCCCGGTGCGGTGCGGTGAGGGTCGGCCCGGTGCGGTGCGGTGCGGTGCGGTGCGGTGCGGGTCGGTGCGGTGCCGGGTTGTCGGTGCGGTTCGGGCGAGTGTCGCGGGTGGCGCGATGTCGCCCTGTTGGCGATCTCCGCCAGCGCCACCGCAGCCTGCGGCTGGGCTCCGGTTGCCGACCCGGCGCGGTGTGTCCGGCAGGCACAGGAATCGCGGCCGGTGCCTGCCGGCGTGCCAATCCGGAGGCCGGTTCGCCTGGCTTGCACCTCTTGACAGGTCCAACCTGGCCGGTGGCCCCGGTTCGCATTTGTGCCTGGGCGGATTTCCAGGCCAGGACGCCCACCCGACGAACGCACCCGCGCGGATTTCTCCAGGCCAGGAGGCCGGTTGATCGAGCGCGTCCGTGTAGGCCCGCCTGGCGGGGAAGACCCGCTTAGCGAACGCACACGCGCGGATTTCTCCAGGCTGGGAGGTCTGCCTGGCGGGTATGCCGGCACGGGCTTCTCCGGGCTGGGAGGTCTGCCTGGCGGGTGTGCCGGCACGGGCTTCTGCGGGCTGGGAGGTCTGCCTGGCGGGTGTGCCGGCACGGGCTTCTGCGGGCTGGGAGGTCTGCCTGGCGGGTATGCCGGCACGGGCTTCTCCAGGCCAGGAGGCTTGTTGATCGAGCGCGTCCGTGCAGGCCCCGCGTGGCCGGGAGGCCTGCTCGACGAACACATCTGTGCGAGTTTGACCTGGCCAGTGGCCCCGCCCGGGCGACCGCACCCGTGCGGGTTCACCTGGCCGGCGGCCCCGCCGGGCGATTGGGTCTTGGTGGGTCTCGCCGGGTCGGCGATTCTGCTTGGCCGGTTCGCCTTTGCGGGTTCGGTCAGGTCTGGGAGTTCGGCCTGGTTGCCGTCCTGCTGATGTGGGCGTGGCGACTGATTGTGGTGGGTCGGGGTGGTGCGGTCCGCCGCACCGCCTGGTGTCGGCTCGGTGTGGACGAGTCCGGTGGGGCGTGCGGGTTGCGGGCGTTCTGGGTGCGGCTTGTCGGGGCCCGCGGTGGGGTGCTCGGCGTGTCGGCTGCGGAGTTGGCGAAGGCGCCGAGCGTGGCGTTGGGTCAGGCCCCATGCGCGGTGTCGTTCGTGCTCGCGGCGGAACTCGTCGCGCTCGGGGGAATAGTTGCGGGATGCGGTGCGGTCACGCATAGCGGCCAACTCACTGGTGGTGAAGAATTGAAGTTGCCGCATGTATTCATTATCCCGGAGCGGCCGCCGATTGTCCTTTTTCGATCCGCTGTCGATCATGCCAACTTATAGACGGCCAGCGCTGGGCGAGGAATCGATTAGTGACCTGGTGAGTGTCGTCGGGGAGGCGAGAATGCATTGAATCTTTACAGCCGCGAGTCGCGTAGTTAAGGCTGCCAGTCCCGTGCTCGGTGTGTTGAACTACTGATTGAGTGGTTGAGGCGCGTCAACTCAGGCGGGTTGAGAAGTCGTCGGGTCTGGCGTGGTTGGTCCCGAGCGGATTGGTTCGTGATGGTCGGGGTCGGTTTCGAGCGGGGTTGGTCCGTGGTGCGCGGTCCTCGGAGGGTGATTACGCGGGTGCGCGGGTGCGCGGGTGCGCGGGTGCGCGGGTGCGCGGGAGCGCGGGAGCGCGGGAGCGCGGAGGGTGATCTCGTGGGTTTGGTGTGCGGTGCGCGGAGGGTGATCCCGTAGGGCCGGTTCGCGGCGCTCGGAAGACTGAACCCTAGGGCCGGTTCGCGGCGCTCGGAAGACTGAACCCTAGGGCCGGTTCGCGGTGCGCGGAGGTGATCCCGTTGGGCCGTTTCGCGGCGCTCGGAGGACTGATCTTCTAGGGCCCGGTTCGCG
This sequence comes from Amorphoplanes digitatis, assembly GCF_014205335.1. NCBI lineage: Bacteria > Bacillati > Actinomycetota > Actinomycetes > Micromonosporales > Micromonosporaceae > Actinoplanes > Actinoplanes digitatis. Next base: position 3,908,321 of record NZ_JACHNH010000001.1, read on the forward strand.
GTGCTTGGAGGTTGATGGCGTGCTCGCCGATGCCGCGCCGAGGCCACCGGGACGCCGAATCGTGCCGGCGGCGCTGCGTCTGAAGGTAGGGGTGGGCGGCCTGATCTTGAAGGTGGAGAACGGGTGGCTGCCTGCGTCGGAGGCGTGCGGGGTGTCGTGCGTCGGTCGGGTGGGTCCGCGCCCGGCCGCTCTGTGTTGGGCAGAGCGTCGTCCCTCGGGCGCGGACCTGTACCGGTCGGTCAGGCTCTGACCGAGATGGTCAGCCGGGCGGTGTAGCCGGTCGTCACGTTGCCGGTGACGGTGGCCATCTCGCGGGCCGCCAGGTCGTCGCGGAAGACCATGTCGGTGGCGAGGGTGACGCGGCTGAGGTTGGTCACGCTCTGGCTGTAGCCGGAGGTCGCGTACACGGCGGACGACACGTCCTTGGGCAGGGCGATCTGTGAGGTCTTGACGATCGGGCCGCGGCCGCTGGTGGCGTTCGCCAGGGACGAGTAGACCTCGAAGTGGATGTGCGGCCACCGGCCCGCGTAGCAGCCGGGGTAGATGCTCTTGAAGGTGACCGTGCCGGTGGAGTCGGTGGCCTGGATGCCGCGCAGGTAGTTCTGGTTGGTGACGCCGCTGGAGTACAGCGAGTACCGGCCCTCGCGATCGCAGTGCCAGGCGTACACCGCCGCGCCGACCAGCGGGACGCAGCTCAGGCTGAGCACGGTCAGGGAGAAGTTGAGGCCGATGCCGCCGGCGACGGCCGTCGCGCCGCCGAACGACGGGCGGATGTCGCTGCGTACGACGCCGCTGACGGTGCGGATCTCGATGCCGTTGCTGCCGTCGGCCGGGTAGGGGCCGGCGGTCTCCGACTCCACCTCGGCCACGCAGGCCGCCTCGGCGGGGCTCTGGTCGGTGAGCAGTCTGCCGCCGACGGCGCTCAGCACGCCGGCGCCGCCGAGCGCCGTCAGCATCCGACGGCGGGACATCGTCCGGAGGTCGAATTGCAAGCCCTTGTCGTGTACCTCCCGAACGTAGGCGTCGTTGTCGATCGGGGTCTCGTCGCGCTGTTCTGGCATGGATGCTCCTACTCGTGGTAGGCGGCGGACGGCCGGATCGCCCGGTGGGGCGTGGCCGTGGTCCGTCGTCTCAAATCCTGAGCAGGCAGTGAAGCATGTCTATCTATGAATGGGCTTTGAATGTCTTCCGGCCGGGCACGGTCGACTGTGGAGCCCGGCATGAGCGTGGCGGTCGCCGCTGCGGTGACCGCCACGCAAGGGGAATCCGGTGCGGCCTATGGGACCGGGCGGCGCATCGAGTACGTGACGCCGTGCAGGCGGTGCGGCTCGTTGATCACATGGATCGCGGCCCGGTCGTACGCCTGCCAGCCTGCGGCGCCGGCCCGGTTCAGGTGGCGCAGGTCGTCGAAGCGTTCGTCGGTGCCCCACCGCAGGGTTCCCCCCGGGTGGTGGAACGTGGCCGTCCAGTCCATGAAACGGTCCGCTCCGAAGGTGCCGGCCGCACGGTATTCGAGTCGCGCATACTCCCAATTGGTCACAGCCGTGATTATCACTCCGGCGGGCGAGGCGACGCACGTACCGGTGGTCGATCCCTCGACCGGGCCGCGGGAAGAGGGCCGACCCGCCTCGAAGGACGGTCGGGTCAGCCGCTGATTCGGGCGCCGAGGAAGAAGATGCCGGGGTGGCCGGCGGTCTCGAAGCCGGCGCTGCGGTTGCGCTTGAGCGACGAGCTCTTGAGCGTCAGCGTGCCGGTGCGGTCGTTGCTCACGAAGAAGATCGCGCCGCCGCCCTCGTTGGCGTGGTTGTCCCGGACGACGGTGCCGGAGAGGGTGACGGTGAAGGTGTTGCCGTCGGTGTAGATCGCGCCGCCGGAGCCGCCGCCCGGAGTGCCGCCGCGGGCCGGGTTGGCGCCACGGCCGATCGCCTTGTTGCCGGTGAAGACGCTGTTCAGCACCGCCCAGGAGACGCCGATGCTGCTCAGCGCGCCGCCGTTCGCGCAGATCCCGCCGGTGAAGGTGCTGTGCACGACGTAGACCGGGCGGTTCCCGGACTGTGACAGCGCGCGGATCGCCGCCCCGCCGAGGTCCGGGCCCGTCGCGTCGCAGCGGTTGCCGGTGAAGCGTGAGTTGACGACCTTGAGCCGGCCGCCGCGTACGAAGATCGCGCCCCCGCCGCCGCCCTCGGTGGTGTCGCCGGTCGAGTCGCCGTCCTTGAACGTCAGGTTCTGCACGGTCAGCCGGGGCGTCGGCTGGTCCTGGCAGTGCGACGTGGTGAAGCGCTGCGCCTGGTCGCACGTGTTCTGGTACAGGATCCGGCGCTTGCCGGCGCCGCTGAGGGTGACCCGGCCGCCGCCGTCGAGGACCACGTCGGGTCCGTGGTCGTTGCGTACCTTGGCGGTGGCCTTCATGGTGATCGTGACCGGCGCCGGGCCGCAGTCGAAGGTGATCTTGCCGCCGGCCGCGACGGCCTTGACCACGGCGGCCGAGGTGCAGCTCGCGGGCGTGCCGGTGCCGACGACGCGGTCGGGCTTGCTGGTGTCGACCGCCTTCGCCTCGGCCGGGACGGCCGCCTTACCGGCCGGATTGCCGGGGCTGGGCAGCGCCGCGGGCTTCGCGGGTGCGCTTTTGCTCGGCGCGACCGAGGAGCTCGCGACCGGCGTCGACGCGCCGGGCGCGGCCCGGGCGGCCGGCGACGCGGCCGGTTCCGGGGCGGCGGTGCCCGCGGAGCCGCAGCCGGTGAGCATGAGCGCGCACGTCAGCGCGGCAATCTTGAAACGCACCGGACGATACTAGGCGCGCCGCGAGGATTTGCCATCAAGATCAGAACCGAAATCATTACGGTACGCCGCCGGCCAGTACCCGGCTTCGCCGCTGACGGCGTTTGATCTGGGCGGTCCCCGGGGCCGAGGGATTCGCCGCCGGGCTGACCCGGTGGTCCGGCGCGCGGCGTCGGCCCGGGTGCGTCGCGCGCCAGGCTAGTGGGTGGGTTCGTCCCAGTCCGGGCGGATCGCGCCCGGGCGGGAGAAGGAGTCGAAGTCGGTGGTGTCGTGGAACGCCGGTATCCGGTACAGGGCGCGGGCGTACGACCACAGGTGCGGGTACACGTGCAGTCCGGGGTTGACGGCCCGTTCGGCGTTCACGCCGACGTCGTAGCGGACCAGCGTCACCCAGAGCCGGACGTCGGCCTCGGTCAGGTCGTCGCCGAGCAGGTAGCGCGACCGGGACAGCCGGTCGTCGAGCTGCTCGAACGCCTCGAGCAGGGCGGTGCGGGCCGGGCCGGGGCCGCCGGCCGCGCCGGCGCCGTGGTTGACGGCCGGGCCCAGCCAGCGGTCCAGCTCCTCGATCCGGTCGCGCAGCCGCTCCGGATACGTCTCGATCACCGGTTCCGCCAGGTGCCGGAAGCGGGTGGCCAGGTCGATGCCGATGGTGGCGCAGTCGTTGCTGACCAGGCGCGTGTTCGCGCGATCCCACAACGCCGGCACGCAGACGTGGCCGTCGAAGCCCTCCTCGGTAGCCTCGTAGACCTCGCGCAGCAGGGTGAAGCCGTTGACCGGGTCCGGGCCGTAGCGCTCCCGGAACGCCCAGCCGCGGCCGTCACGGGCGCCGTCGACGTACGACATGCCGACGATGTCCTCGAGCCCGGCCAGGGCGCGGGTGATCGCGACCCGCTGCGACCAGGGGCAGAACCAGCCGCCGTACACGTGGTAGCGGAACGGCCGTGCGGTGAAGTCGCCGTCGGCGGTGATCCGGCCGGTGAAGCGCAGCAGCGGCCCGGGGGTGTCGGGGATCCGGTATTCGCCGTATGCCGCGGTGTCGACGGGGGTGGCCAGCCGGGTGGCGGGCGACATCTTGACCATGACCCTCTCCTCGGATGCGGCGAGATGGCCGACAAAGCCTATCCCGCCTATAGGAGATGGGCAACGTCAGATGGCACCCTGGGTGGCCTGCACGGCCATCCGCGACCAGCGCATCGCGTCCATCACGGTACCCGCGAGATCGTCACCGGAGTACGCGGCCGCGACTTCCGCCAGGTCGCCCCGCTCGTACGCGTTCACCACCCGCAGCACCTGGCCGATCGGGCCGGTGCCCCGCTCGAGGGCGCCGGCGATGTCCGGGCTCAGCGGCAGCTGGTGTGCCATCGCGGCGTTCGAGAGGCCGAGCATGCCGGCCACCGCCCCGATCAGCCCGGCCATGAACGCCGCGTCCGGGTTCGCCTTGAAGGCCGACGCGACGTTCTCGCAGAGGCGGGCCCGGGTGAGCGCGTCCGCCATCTGCTCCTCGGTCGCCTCGGCGACGTCGTCGACGACCATCAGCATGGCCCAGTGGCGGATGTGTGCGACGCCGAGCATCACCACGGCCTGGCGCACCGAGGAGATCTTGGTGCTCGCGCCGACGGCGGCCGAGTTGCTGGCCCGCAGCACCCGCATGGTCAGCGCCGGGTCGCCGGCGATGATCGTCAGGACGCGCTCGAGGTCGGTGTCGGCGGCGCTGAGCGCGGCGAGCAGCTCCAGGCGGCGCAGTCGCGAGGGCGTGAGGCTGGTGGCGGTCAGCACCTGCGGCCGGCTCAGGACGTAGCCCTGGCGCAGCTCGAAGCCGTACCGGTTGCTCAGGGCCAGCTGCTCGCCGGTCTCCAGGCCCTCGGCGATGATCTGGATGCCCTCGTGCGCCCGGCAGGCGGCGACGATCTCGTCCAGGTGGGTGAGGTCGCCCAGCAGCAGGTCCAGCTTCACGTACGAAGCCAGCGGCAGCAGCTTCTCGTGGCCCGAGCCCCAGACGAAGTCGTCGAGCGCGATCCGGTAGCCCTGCGCGACGAGGGCGGAGACGCCCTCGATGACCTCGTCGTCGATCTCGACGGTCTCGAGCACCTCGAGCACCACGTGCTCGGGGCCGAACGGCAGGGCCAGCTCGCCGATGAGGAACTCGCGGGTCAGGTTGATGAAGCAGGTGCGGTCGCCGACGACCTCGTCGATGCCGAACTCGGTGAACGTGTTGACGATGACCTGGCTGGTCGCGTAGGTGTCGCGGCGGTCGGCCTCGACCGCGTCCATGCTGCCGCGGAAGAGCAGCTCATAGGCGACCACATCGCCGGTGACATCGAAGATCGGCTGCCGGCCGACATGCACGAGCTGGGTGCCCGGCACGGGAAATGGCAGCATTGGGTTCACGGCTGTTTCATCGGCCGTGGGAGCAAGCGTATGAGGTTTTTCGTCGGCGATCGCGACCCCGCCGGAACCCACGCCGCAACCCACGCGGCCGCGCGTGACGGCCGGCACATAGCGTCCGGCCGAGCCGCTCCGAATCGGCGCCCGGACCCGCCGCGCCCTCGGCTGCCTGACCGAACAGGCGCAGGTGAGCGGCAGGACCGGCGGCCCGTGAGGGTCGCCACTCGTCGAGCCTGACCGGTCCGCCGACCGGGCCCGCCGTCAGGCCCTCGCGAAGGGCTGCGCACCGGTGGCCGGGCCCGCCGCCGGCCCGCCGTCGGGCCCTCGCGAAGGGCTGCGCACCGGTGGCCGGGCCCGCCGCCGGCCGGCCGTCGGGCCCTCGCGAAGGGCTGCGCACCGGTGGCCGGGCCCGCCGCCGGCCCGCCGTCGGGCCCTCGGGAAGGGCTGTGCGCCGGTGGCCGTGCCCGCCGCGCGCCTGGCTCGCCCGGCCGGACAGGCGTGGGTGAGGGGTGGGGCGGTGGTCAGGCTTCCGCGAGGGCCGCGAGGACCTGGTCGCCGAATTTGGCGAGCTTGTTCTCGCCGACGCCGTTGATCGTGGAGAGCTCGGCCAGGCTGCCCGGGCGCTGGATGGCGATCTGCCGCAGGGTCGCGTCGTGGAAGACCACGTAGGCGGGGACGCCGGCCTCCTTGGCCGCGGCGGCCCGCCACGCGCGGAGCCGCTCGAACAGCGGCGTCGCCTCCGGGGGCAGGTCGGCCGGCGGGGCCGCCTTGGCCGAGCGGGCCTTCGGTGCGCGGGCGGCGCGTTCCGGCTCGCGGCGCATCATGACCTGGAGCTCCTTGCGGAGCACGCTGCCGCTGGCGTCGGTGAGCACGAGCGTGCCGTAGTCGCCCTCGACCGCGAGCAGGCCCTGTGCCAGCAGCTGCCGGACCACGCCGCGCCACTCGGACTCGCGCAGGTCCGCGCCGATGCCGAAGACGCTCAGCTCGTGGTGGCGGAACTGGGTGACCTTCTCGGTGGTCTTGCCGAGCAGGATGTCGATGGACTGGCCGGCGCCGAACTTCTGGCCGCGCTCGCGTTGCAGGCGCAGCACCGTGGAGAGCAGTTTCTGCGCCGCGATCGTGCCGTCCCAGGACTCCGGGGGATTGAGGCAGGTGTCGCAGTTGCCGCAGTCGGGGGCGCCCTGCTGGCCGAAGTAGGCGAGCAGCCGGGCGCGGCGGCACTGCACCGTCTCGCAGAGCGCCAGCATCGCGTCCAGGTGGGCGGCGAGGTTGCGGCGGTGCGCGAAGTCGCCCTCCGAGGTCTCGATCATCTTGCGCTGCTGCACCACGTCCTGGAGCCCGTAGGCGAGCCAGGCGGTGGACGGCAGGCCGTCGCGCCCGGCCCGGCCGGTCTCCTGGTAGTAGCCCTCGACGGACTTCGGCAGGTCGAGGTGGGCGACGAAGCGCACGTCGGGCTTGTCGATGCCCATGCCGAACGCGATGGTGGCGACCATCACCAGGCCGTCCTCGCGCAGGAAGCGGGACTGGTTGGCCGCGCGGACCCGCGAGTCGAGCCCGGCGTGGTAGGGCAGGGCGGGTATGCCGTTCTGCGTCAGGAAGTCGGCGGTCTTCTCCACCGAGGCGCGGGACAGGCAGTAGACGATGCCGGCGTCGCCGGGGTGCTCGGTGCGCAGCAGGTCGAGCAGCTGGCGGCGGGGCTCGTTCTTGGCGACGATGCGGTACTGGATGTTGGGGCGGTCGAAGCCGGCGGTGAAGTGCCGGGCGCCGGTCAGGTCGAGCCGGGCGGCGATCTCGCCGTGTGTCGCGGTGGTCGCGGTGGCGGTGAGCGCGATGCGCGGCACGTCGGGCCAGCGCTCGTGCAGCATCGACAGGGCGAGGTAGTCGGGGCGGAAGTCGTGGCCCCACTGCGACACGCAGTGCGCCTCGTCGATGGCGAACAGCGCGATCGTGCCGCGGTCGAGCAGCCGCTGGGTGGACGGGACGCCGAGGCCCTCGGGCGCGACGTAGAGCAGGTCCAGCTTGCCGTCGAGGAAGGCCTGCTCGACCAGGCGGCGCTCGCCGGAATCCTGCGTCGAGTTGAGGAAGCCGGCCCGCACCCCGAGGGTGCGCAGCGCGTCGACCTGGTCCTGCATGAGGGCGATCAGCGGGGAGATCACCACCGCGACCCCGTCGCGCACCAGCGCGGGGATCTGGTAGCACAGCGACTTGCCGCCGCCGGTCGGCATCAGCACCAGGGCGTCGCCGCCGGCGATGACATGCTCGATGATCTCGCGTTGCTCGCCGCGGAATCCGGAGTAGCCGAAGACCCGGTTGAGCACCTCGGTGGCCGCGGACCGGTCGAGCTCGGGGGCGGAAGTCACCCCGCGATAGTAGTGACCCCGCCCGGGCCCGGCCCGGGCCCTGTGGACAACGCGGGAACGGCCGCCCCGTGAGGTGCCGTAACCGGCACGGTTGTCACCCGATCCGGGGACGCGGACATCGAGCCGCCAAAACCGCGCAAGGGGAAACATTTCGGCCATTCCATTGACATGGATGCGTCACGGGGAGTGGGCTGTCCACATGCGACCCGTATCCGCGTTGATCGGCGCTACCCTCGCCGCCGTCCTCGCCGTGCCGGGTGCCGCCGTGGCGCACGGCGGCGGCGGACCGGTGGTGAACACCGACAAGGGCCTCGTGCAGGGCGTGCGCGCCGGCGGCGTGGACAGCTTCCTGGGCGTCCGGTACGCGTCCCCGCCAGTCGGCGGCCTGCGCTGGCGCGCCCCGCTGCCCGCCACCGCCTGGCCCGGCGTCGCGCCCGCGATCGCGTACGGCGCCCGCTGCGCCGCCGCGGCCGGATCGAACGGCCCCCGCAGCGAGGCCGAGGACTGCCTGTTCGTCAACGTGCAGCGCCCGGCCGGCCTGCGGGCCCGCGAGCGCCGCCCCGTCTACGTCTTCATCCACGGCGGCGGCCTGGTCAACGGCAGCTCGAACCAGGCCGACATGGCGGCGATGGTGCGCGCCACCGGCGTGATCGGGGTGTCCTTCAACTACCGCCTCGGCGTGCTCGGCTTCCTCGGCCTGGCCGGGCTGACCGCCGAGAGCGGCGAGTCGGGCAACTACGGCTTCCAGGACCAGCAGGCCGCGCTGGCCTGGGTACGCCGCAACATCGCGGCGTTCGGCGGCGACCCGGCGCGGGTCACGGTCGGCGGCGAGTCGGCGGGCGGCTGGTCGGTCTGCGGTCACCTGGTCGCGCCCGGTTCCCGCGGGCTGCTGGCCGGGGCGATGATCCAGAGCGGGTCCTGTCTCACCCGTACCCAGCCGGCGGCCGAGAGCGCGGGCGCCGCCGTGGCGACGGCCGTGGGCTGCACCAACGTCGCCTGCCTGCGGGCCACGCCGGTGGCCCGGCTGATCGACGCGCCGTCCGGCGGCTTCGCGCTGGTCCGCGGCACGCCGACGCTGCCGGCCGATCCGGCGCAGGCGGTGGCCGCCGGCGACTTCGCGCGGGTGCCGGTCGTGATCGGCGCCAACCTGGACGAGGGCCGGACGTTCGCGCAGGGCTTCATCGGCGCCACCCGGGAGCAGTACGAGGCCTGGGTGCAGGCCAACGGCGGCGCCGAGGTGCTCGCCCGGTACCCGTGGCCGGCCAACCCCGACCGGTTCACCGCGGCGTACCTGATCGGCGCGATCATGACCGACTCCGGGATGCTGGCCGGCATCGGCGGCTGCGCCAACCGCGCGCTGACACACGATTTCGCCCGCTGGACCACGACGTACGCCTACGAGTTCGCACACCGCACCGGCCCCGGCCTGACCCCGATACCGGGGTACGTCTGGGGCGCGGGCCACGCGGCCGAGCTCGCCTACCTGTTCCCGTCCTTCGACAACGGCACGCCGATCGCGCCGACCTTCGACCGCGACGAGCGCCGGCTGGCCGCCGAGATGAAGCGGGCCTGGGGCGCGTTCGTCCGGACCGGCTCGCCGGGCTGGCCGCCGCGGGGCGTGCAGTCGCTGCGCGCCGGCGGCGAGAGCCGGCTGATCGGCGACGCGGCCCTGGCCGCCGAGCACCAGTGCGCCTTCTGGGACGCTCGATAACCGGTGGGCGAACCCGGCGTGCGATCATGCGCTCATGCCAAGATCATCGTGCGTGGCCACGCTTCTCGCCGTACTGGCGACCGTCACCCTCGCAGGATGCACGGACGACCCGGCACCGCAACCGAGGCCGGCCGCGCCGTCCCAGGCTCCCTCGGCCTCGGCCACCAGCACACCACCGGTGCGCCTGAAGGTGCCCCCGGCCGTCGCCGGCGAGGTGGCCCGCAGAGTGCTCGTGGAGAAGGACGGCCACCCTCAAGGCACGACCACCGTGAGGCGCGGCGCCCGTGCCGGACAGGAGTACTGGGTCCACGCCGCCTGCACCTCGCCGACGTCCGGGAAGACGCTGTCGGTCGAGGTGCGCGGCGCCGAGCCCGGCGCCTCCGCCGACGCGCTCGTCGCCTTCGAGATTCCCTGCGACGGGACGCCGACGGTCAACGGCGCCGGCGAACTGCCCGCGGAGTCGGTCGCCGTCTACCTGAGCGGAGACCAATCGGACGTGTCCGCGTACGCCGTCCTCGCGCCGACGCCGTCGCTCCCGGAGGGGAAATAGCGGGTCAGAGGCCCGGCAGTTCCAGGGTGTGCGAGGTGTGCGACGCCTTCGTGCTCAGGTAGCGCAGGTTGGCCGAGGACAGGTGCACGCCGGTCGGTATCCGCTCCGCGATCCGGACGCCGCGCGCCTCCAGCTGGGCCGCCTTGTCCGGGTTGTTGCTCAGCAGCCGGATCCGGTCCGCGCCCAGCGCCAGCAGCATCTGCGCCGCCGCCGTGTAGTCGCGCTCGTCCTCGCCCCGGCCCAGCGCCACGTTGGCCTCGTAGGTGTCCAGCCCGGCGTCCTGGAGCGCGTACGCGTCCAGCTTCGCGTACAGGCCGATGCCCCGGCCCTCCTGGCGCAGGTAGAGCAGCAGGCCGCCGGTCTCGGCGATGCGCTCGACCGCCTCGCGCAGCTGCGGGCCGCAGTCGCAGCGCTGGCTGCCGAACACGTCGCCGGTCAGGCATTCGCTGTGCGGGCGGACCAGCGGCGCCGCGGACAGCGCCCGCTCCCAGTCGCCCAGCCCGAGCGCGAGGTGCTCCCCGCCGTCGACCAGCCCGTCGAAGGTCAGCACCTGCGCCGTCGTCGTGTAGCCGTCGGCGTAGCGCAGCGGGACGGTGACGCGCGTCCGTACCGTGGCCTTCGGAATCGTCCCCAAGCCCAGCGCCTCGGACATCCGCCCCCCATTTCGATCTTCAGACAACTCGGCCACCCGGTCAGTCCCGGTAGCGGTCGGAGAGCGCGTACCGCAGCAGCACCACGTCGCCGATCTGACGGACCGCGGTGAGGTTCGCGCGGCGCTCCGGCCCCCACGGGAACGTGCCGTCGCCGACGAAGCGTGGCGCCCGCGAGTCGCCGACGAAGAACGGCGCGACCACCAGTTGCAGCTCGTCGGCCAGGCCCGCGGTGAGGAAGCCGGTGTGTATGGTGCCGCCGCCCTCGACCATGAGGCGGTCGACGCCGCGCCCGTGCAGGTCGGTGATGACCCGGCACAGGTCGACCGGGTCGCCGCCGTCGATCACGGTAGCGACCTCGCCGAGCCGGCGCCGCGCGTTCGGGATCGACGGGCTCGCGCAGTAGACGAGCTTGTCGGCGTCGCCGACGGCGAAGAAGCTCGCCTCCGGGTCCAGGCGGCAGCTGTTGGTGACGGTCACCTTGACGGGGTCCGGCCGCTCGCCGCGGGCCACCCGGGCCTTGCGGCGGGTCTCGTCGCGGACCAGCAGCCGCGGGTTGTCCCGCCGGATGGTGCCGGCGCCGACCAGGATCGCGTCGCAGCCGGCCCGGACCTCGTCGACCCGGTCGAAATCGGCGCTGTTGGAGAGCAGCAACCGCTCGTCGCTGGGGCTGTCCACGTATCCGTCGATGGACATTCCGCAGCTGAGCAGCACGTACGGTCGCTCAAGCACTGATGGCCCTCCTACCGAGCGACCACCGTCACCCCGCCGTCCAACATAATCCGAACGTGAGGGCATGGCACTTTCATGCACCGCTTCCGACCAGCTCCCGCACCGGCAGCACGATCATCTGCGCAGGGATGGCCACCGGCCGGGCGTACGTGATCGCCTCGACCGCGGGCGCCGCGGCGACGGCCCGGGTCGCGGCCCGGGTGGCGGACCTGGCCCGCGCGCCGGCCAGAGCCCGGGCGATGATCACGACCAGGCCCGGCAGCGCGGCGACGAAGGCGAAGAGGCCGTAGACCACGGCGATGGTCAGGCCCTGGGTGGCGCTGAGCCCGGCCGCGCCGAACGCCCAGGCGGTGACGCCCTCGCGGGGGCCCCAGCCGCCGACGTTGACCGGCAGGGTCATGGCCAGCAGCGCGAGCAGCATCAGCGGCGCGAGGCGCAGCAGCGAGGCGTCCGAGCCGGCGGCGCGGGCGGCGACGACGAACGTCGCCAGGTGCCCGGCAAGGACCACCGTCGAGGCGAGCACGATGCCCGGCCAGCTGCGGCGGGCGAGCAGGCCGGACCGCACCTCCGCGGCACCGGTCCGGGCCGCGCGGGCCCACCGGGACGCGCCGCCGCGCAGCCGGGAGAAGGCGAAGAACAGCAGGGCCGCGAGGCCGGCGGTGGTCGCGGCCGCGACGGCGATGCCGCGGGCGTGCGCCTCGAGGTGCGACAGGACCGGCGACGGTACGGTCAGCAGCACCGTCACGCCGACCGACACCAGCACCACCTGTCCCGCCGTACGCTCGAGCACGACGGCCCGCACGCTCTTGCCGACGTCACCCTCCTCGCGGCCGTGCTGCACCGCGCGGTCGACGTCGCCGAGCACCCCGCCGGGCAGCGCCGCGTTGATGAACAGCGCCTTGTAGTAGTCCGCGATCGCGCCCCGCAGGGAGAGGGTCATGCCCAGGCCGCGGGCCACCAGGCACCACCGCCAGGCCGAGAACACCGTGGTGGCGACGCCGATCGCGAACGCGGCGACCAGCGCCGGGCCGTCTATCACCCGCAGTCCGTCGACGAAGGCACCGGTTCCCAGGCGCCAGAGCAGCACGGCGAGGATCCCCACCCCGCCGAGTACCCGCACCCATGCCCAGATCGATCGGTTCATCCCGCCGCCCCCTCAGGTTCCACCCTCTTGCGACTAATACGTCCGGGCGATGGCAGGTGGTTCAGAATTTCTGCGCAAGAAGATCTTGATGCCCGACCGTTACCTGGAGCCGGCCGGCCTCGGCGGCCTCGATCCGGCTCTTCAGATACTCCTCCAGGGCCAGCTCGGGACGCTGCTCGGCGGCGGCGCCGACCCAGCCGCGTAGCCACTCGGCGGTGAGTTCGGCCTGCTCCGGCCCGAGCCGCCACGGGCTGTCCCGCACGGTGACCGTCGCGCCGGCACTGGCGAAGGCCTCCGCCGCGGCGCCGACCGCCTCCGGCCCGAGCAGCATCCGGTCGCCGACGACCCGCCGCTGGTGTTCGTTGAACGCGGCGGCGACCTCGGCGTCGAGCGGATCCGCCGGTTCGAGGGTGACCTCGCCGACCACCGAAAGGGTGAACAGGGCGGGGGTGTCCGACGCGACGCAGACCTCGGCGAGCGCGGTCACCTCGTCGACGGTGAACAGGTCGAGCAGCGCCGAGCAGGTGACGAGCGTGGTGCCGGCCAGGTCCGCCGCGGTCAGCGCGGTGACGTCGCCCTGCGCGGTCTCGACCGTCACCGCGCTGCCGTCGGCGGCCGCCGGCGGCAGGTGGGCGGCGGCGTGCGCGAGCAGCGCGGGGTCACGGTCCTGCAGCACCCAGCGCTGCGGCCCGGGCAGCCGCGGCGCCAGCCACCGGCCCAGCGAGCCGGTGCCGCAGCCGAGGTCGCGGATGACCAGCTCGCCGCCGGTGGGCAGGCGCAGCGCCTCGATCAGGTCGTCGGCGCGGGCCGCCGCGTCCGCGGGCTCGCGCAGCGTCAGCCACGTCGAGCTGAACTCTCCGGTCATGCGTCCAGCACCTCGCTCAATCGTCGGGTCGTCTCGTCCCAGCCCCGCAGGCCGGTGCGGCGGTCCCGGGCGGAGGCCCGCCAGGACTGCCGCAGCCGCGGGTCGGTCAGCCAGCGGCGCAGCGCCGCGGCCAGGGCTTCGGGGTCTCCCGGGGGCACCAGGTCCCCGGGGGTGGTGCCGTCGGCGGCGGCGCCGAGCGCCTCGGGCACGCCGTCGACCCGGGTGCCGAGCACCGGCACGCCGCGCGCCAGGGCCTCGGTCACCACCATGCCGTACGTCTCGGCCAGCGACGGGAGCACCAGCAGGTCGGCCTCGGCGTAGCTGCGGGCCAGCTCCGAACCGCCGCGGGTGCCCGCCAGCCGGATCCGGCCGGGTTCTGGCGCGGCCGCGATCAGGTCGCGGACCCGGTCGGTGAAGGCCGGTGCGCGGTCCAGCGCGCCGACAAGGGTGCAGGTCCAGGGCAGGTCGGCGACCGACCGCAGGGCCGTGACCAGGACGTCCTGCGCCTTGCGCGGGGTCAGCGCGGCCACGCACAGCAACCGGCCGCCCGCGGGCGACGGCGCGGCCGGCGGCGCGGGGTCGACGCCCGGCTCGGCCACGCGCACGCTGCCGGCGGGCAGGTCGTGCAGGGTCTCCAGGCGCCGGGCGGCGCCGGAGCTGGTCGCCACGACCGCCGCGGCGGCGCGCAGCGTGCGCCGCTCCCGCGCGGTCAGCTCCGCCGCCTCGGCGGGTGCCAGGCCGGTCTCGTCGCCGAGCGGCAGGTGCACGAGCACCACCAGCCGTACCCGGTCGCGGTGCGGTTCGAGCAGCTCCGGCACGGCGCAGCCGACCAGGCCGTCGAGCAGCACCACGGCGCCGTCGGGTATCTCGGCGAGCGCCCGGCCCAGGACCGCGGCGTCGGCCTCCCGCGGGTGCGGCCAGGCCGCCGGCACCGCGATCTCGTGCACGTCGCGGCCGGCGGCCAGGCCGGTCAGCACCCGGCGGTCGTACGTGTTCCCGCCGCTCGGTGCCGCCGGGTCGTCGATGGCGCCCGGCAGCACCACGTGGAGCGCTTCGGTCACAGGTTCCGCTCGTAGCTCGCCCAGGCGATGTGCGACTCGTGCAGCGTGACCGCGATGCCGGTCAGGCCGCGCGCGCCCACGCCGAGGTCGCCCGACTCCGCCTTTCCGGCGAGCCGGTCGGCGATCACCTTGGCGAGGAACTCCGTCGAGGTGTTCTGCCCGGCGAAGTCGGCCTCGTCGTCCAGGTTGCGGTAACTGAGCGTGCCGCAGATGGTGTGCAGCTCCTCGCTCGCCCGGCCGATGTCGACGACGATGTTGTCCGCGTCCAGCTCGGGCCGCTTGAACGTGGCGTCGACCACGAAAGTGGCGCCGTGCAACTTCTGGGCGGGTCCGAAGACCTCTCCCGAGAAGCTGTGCGCGATCATGATGTGGTCACGGACGGTGACGCTGAACATTCACTCTCCTGCCGGGTAGTTGATCAGATGACACAGTGCGGGCAGCGAGCCGTCGGTCAGCCGGGGCATGACCTCGGGCAGCTGCGCGAAGTCCGACTCCCCGGTGATCAGGGCGTCGAAGATCGGGTCGGCGAGCAGGTCCAGCGCGATCGCGAGCCGGTCGGCGTAGCTGCGCCGCCCGCGCCGCGCCGGCGCGATCCCGCCCACCTGGCTGCTCTTGACCACCAGGCGGCGGGAGTGGAAGAACTCGCCGAGCGGGACGCTGACCTCGCGATCCCCGTACCAGCTGAGCTCGATGACCGTAGCCTCCGCCGCGAGCAGCTCCAGCGCCCGGGTCAGCCCGGCCGAGGTGGCGCTGGCGTGCACCACCAGGTCGCAGTCCCCGGCCGCGTCGCCGGGCAGCGCGAAGCCGACCCCGAGCGCGTCCGCGACGGCGGCCTTCGCCGGGTCGGCGTCCACGAGCTGCACCTTCGCGGCGGGGAAGCGGGCCAGCACGGCGGCGACGCTCGCGCCGACCATGCCCGCGCCGACCACGGCGATCCGGTCGCCGACCAGCGGCGCGGCGTCCCAGAGCGCGTTGACGGCGGTCTCCACCGTGCCGGCCAGGACGGCCCGGCCGGCGGGAACGGTGTCCGGGATCACGGTCACCGCGGCGGCCGGCACGACGTAGCGGGTCTGGTGCGGGTACAGGGCGAAGACCGTGCGGCCGAGCAGCTCGGGCGGGCCCTGCTCGACCAGGCCGACGCTGAGGTAGCCGTACTTCACCGGTGCCGGGAAGTCGCCCTCCTGGAACGGCGCCCGCATCGCCGCGTGCTGGCTGTCCGGCACGCCGCCGCGGAACACGAGGGTCTCCGTGCCGCGGCTCACGCCGGAGTGCAGGGTCCGGACCAGAACCTCGCCCGGACCGGGGTCACCGACCGTGACCGGACGGATCTCGCCGCGGCCGGGCTCGGCGAGCCAGAACGCGTGTGCGTCACCCGACATCGGTATTTCCCCTCCGAGCTGAACCGAACGCGCGGATCTAGCGTGTTCAGTGACGACAAGCGGCAACCATACGCGGCAACTCGATCTTGCCCTCCCGGAGGCACGGTGACTATCAGTATCGCCACGATGACGGCTCGCGAGAGCCGGGGACCGATCGTCGGCCTGGCCGCGAACCTGATCCTGCTGACGGCCCTGGCCGCCACGACCGGGATCAGCGTCGCCGGCGCGCTGGCCGGCACGGCGTACGCCGTGGTCCTGGCCGTGGCCCTCGGCACCGGCCTGCGCCGCACCGGGATGCGCGCCCTCGGGCCGGCGAACGCCGTGACCCTGGCCCGCGCGACGCTGGTCGGCGGCGTGGTCGCCCTGGTCGTCACGTCGTTCCAGACGCCGGTTCCGCTGTCGGTGCTGGTGCCGCTGATCGGCGTCGCGCTCGCCCTGGACGGGGTGGACGGCCAGGTGGCCCGCCGCACCAACTCGACGTCGCGGCTGGGCGCGCGCTTCGACATGGAGGTCGACGCGTTCCTGATCCTGGTGCTGAGCGTCTTCGTGGCCGGCCCGTTCGGCTGGTGGACGATCGCGATCGGCGCGTTCCGCTACGTCTTCGTCGCCGCCTCCTGGGCCCTGCCCTGGATGAACGCCGCGCTGCCGCCGAAGTTCTCCCGCAAGGTCGTCGCCGCGGTGCAGGGCGTGGTGCTGGTGGTCGCGACCGCGAGCCTGCTGCCGGACGCCGTGTCCTTCGCCGCCGTAGCCGGCGCCCTGGCGTCGCTGATCTGGTCCTTCGGCCGCGACGTGCTCTGGCTCTGGGACACCGAGCAGCGCCGCCGCTTCGCCGAGGTCCGGGCCGGCGTCGTGGCCCGCCGCGCCGTCGCCCGGCCCCGCACCGCGCCGGCACCGGCCGGCGCCTGAGCTCAGGCCACCCGGGCGGTCGCCGGGTGGTTCGTGACGGACGGAGGCCCCTGCTCGGGATCGAGCCGGGGCCTCCGCCGTGCGTGCGGTCGTCACATCCCGACGGTCAGCCGATTACCGGCGGTGGCGGGGACGAACTCGCAGGCACGGCCGAGGACGCCGTCGGAGCCGTCGGGGGACGCTGCCGGGCGAATCGTAGTAGATCTTGGTGAATTGGGCGTTCGTCCACCTTGGCCGGGTCGCGGTGGTGGGGCGGCGCGTCTTCCGGGTCAGGCCACCCGGGCGATCGTGCCCGGCGGGGCGGGCGGTACCGCGCTCGGGTGCAGGATCGCGGCGATCGCCTCGACGCCGTCGACCAGGCGGGGGCCGGGGCGGACCACCAGGGCGTCGCCGTCGATCGCCCAGATCGCGGCGTCCGGGAAGTGCGGTACCACCGCGGCGGCCTGTGCGGCGGCGCCGTCGAGGTGGAATCCGCAGGGCGTGACCAGGACGATGTCGGGTCCGGCGGCGGCCAGTTCCGCCCAGGTGGTCTCCACCGACCGGGCGCCCGGGCGCGCCGCGACCGGCGTGCCGCCGGCGGCCGTCACCAGGTCCGGCACCCAGTGACCGGCCGTGAACGGCGGGTCGACCCACTCGACGATCGCCACCCGGGGCCGGGGCCGCCCTGCGACCGCGGCGGCCACCGCGTCCAGCCGCGCGCGCAGCGCCGCGACCAGGTCACGTGCCCGGTCCGGCACGCCGGCGCGGGCGCCGACCAGGGTGAAGGTCTCGAGCACCTCGTCGAGGGTGTACGGGTCCAGCGTCAGCACGTCGGCGCGGCAGCCCAGGTGGCCGAGCGCGTCCGAGACCTGCCCGGACGGCAGCGCGCACACCCGGCACAGGTCCTGGGTGAGGATCAGCTCCGGATCGAGCGCGGCGAGGGCGCCGGCGTGCAGCGTGTAGAGGTCGTCGCCCGCGGCCATACGCTCCCGCACGTACGCGTCGATCTCGGCCGGGGTCATGCCGCGGGTGTCGCGCCCGCCGACCACCACCGTCTTGTCCGCGCGGGCCGACGGCGGCTCGTCGCACTCGAACGTCACGCCGACGAGATCGTCGCCGAGGCCGAGGGCGTACACGATCTCGGTGGCCGAGGGCAGGAGCGAGACGAGGCGCATGGTCCTGAAGTCTGCCGTGTGCCGGGCGTTGTCGCCCGATCAGGTTCATGTGCGCGTTGTTGGCGGCGCGCCGGTCGTGGCCGTGTCACCCTCGGCGAGTGCCACTGCCGGATCTTGATACCTACACGTCGGACCGCACGATCACCGATGCCACGTTCGAGGGCGTCGTCGTGCCGGGCCTGTGCGCCGAGTTCTTCCGCCGTGTCGAGGGCGAGCGGACGGCGACCGCCGGCCGTTACTCGATGAACGGCCGGGAACTGCTGCTCGCCTGGGGGTGGGCCGACGAGGAGCACTGTCGCTTCTCGTCGGTCCGTGATCCCGAGGGCTTCTGGCATCCGGAGACGCCGGGCTGCCCGGTGGTGGAGATCATCCGGGACGGTGAGGAGCCGGACGCGCCGGTGACCGCGCTGGCGATCCGCACGCCCACCGGCCAGTGGGTCACGACCGATCGGGCGCGGGTGCCGTCGCGGTAGCGGGGGAGCGGCGTACCAGCCAGAGCGAGAACCCGGTGAGCGCCAGCGCCAGGCCGAACAGGGTCAGGTGCAGGGCGGGGTCGACGATCGGCACGAAGCCGATGACGGCGACCGGCACCTGGACCACCGCGATGAGCGCGGCGAGCAGCCAGGCCCGGGAGCCGCGCCAGAGCACGGCGGTCCAGATCGGTGCGGACGCCACCAGCAGGGTCAGGCCGTCGAGCAGGGCGTGCAGGTTGGCGTTGTGTACGGCATTGTGCGCGAACGCCTGCGCGGGCGACGCGATCCACAGGGCGGCGAGGACGGATCCGGCGATGACAGCGGCACGACGCATGGCTTCCTCCGGGTGTTACTGAGCCGTTGCACTGGGTAATCACGGTACGGAGGCCCCAGGAGGGCCGTAAAGCCCTCAAACGATTCACTCCTGTCACTCGCGTGCGTGACGTCCTCACTGAGAGTTGGCCAGACGAAGGATCTTGGCCACTTGGCTACTTCGGGTAACGTCGCCTAGGGTGGCCGGGTCGGCGTGCGTCGACGGAGTGAGCAGGAGATATCCGTGAACCTGAGCGAAGTCGCCATGGCGGCCGCTATCACTGTCAGTGTTGGCGGCGTTTCTTACGCTGCGTTGAACGTCGACGGAATCTCCGGCTCGACCCGGACGGTCGCCGACCAGGCCTCGTGCCACACCGTCGACGGCGCCGTCGTCGCCTTCGTGGCGCAGCACGGCACGGCCCCGACGACGATCAAGCAGCTCAGCCCGTACGTGAAGGGCGACATCTCCGCGTACCGGATCGTCGGGGGCCGGGCCGCGGGGCCGGGCTGCTGACGCTCAGCTCGCGAGGCTGAAGCGCTCCGAGTGCACCTGGCTGGACGGGACCCGCAGCGAGCGCAGGCTGCGCAGCACCGCGTTCGTCATCGCCGCCGGTCCGCAGACGTAGACGTCGCGGTCCAGGATGTCCGGGACCATGGCGGCGAGGTTCTGCGGCTCGAACGGGTTGTTCGGCGGGTTGCCCGCGCCGGTGCGCCCGGTCAGGACGTGCAGCTGGGCGCCGCGGGAGCGGGCCAGGTTCTGCAGCTCGCCGAGCAGCACGGCGTCCTTGGTGGTGTGCGCGCGGTACAGCACGACCACCGGGCCGGTCAGCTCCTCCAGCAGGGCGCGGATCGGGGTGATGCCGACGCCGCCCGCGATCAGCAGCGTCGAGTCGCGGACCCGGCTCAGCGAGGTGAACGCGCCGTACGGGCCCTCGGCGAAGACGCGCGTGCCGACCGGGATGTCGCGCAGCCGGGCGCTGCCCGACCCGACCGCCTTCGCCGTCAGACGCAGGCTGCGGCCGTCGGGGGCCGCCGACAGCGAGAACGGGTTCGCCTCCCACCAGTGTCCGTGTCCCAGGAAGCGCCAGATCATGAACTGGCCCGCGCGGGCCGGCAGCTTGTCCAGGTTGCGGCCCGTGACGTGCACCGACACCACGTTGTCGGCCTCGGGCACCACCGCGGCGACCCGGAACTGGTGGCGGGCGTTGCGCCACAGCGGCATGACCATCCGGCCGACGACCAGCGACACCAGCGCGAACGCCCACAGCCCCCACCAGTACGCCCGCGCGAACGCCGAGGACGTGAACGTCGACACCTCGGTGAGCTGGTGGATCAGGCCGAAGACCACGGCGACGTACAGGCAGACGTGCACCGCGTGCCACGCCTCGTACGACAGGCGGCGCCGCGCCGCGCGTACCGAAAGGCCGGCCGCGACCAGCACGATGCCGGCGGCGAGCATGCCCAGCAGGACCGGCATCTGGCCCTTGAGGTTGTTGAACTCGGTGAGCGGCGTGCTGTTGTACTCGCTCGCGTAGCCGAGCAGGATGAACGTCGGGTGCAGCAGCACCAGCCAGAACAGGGTGAAGCCGGTCCACCGGTGCCACGAGGTGAGCCGGTCCATGCCGATGCGCCGGTCCAGCCACGGCAGGCGGGCCACCAGGATCAGCTGCAGGATCATGATCAGGGCCAGGTGCAGGCCCAGCCACTTGCCGAAGCCGAGGATGGCGTTCTTGGCGGGCTCGGCGGTGAGGAACACGGTCTCGACGATCAGCACGTTCACGCCGACGACGGTCCAGAGTACGAGCCGGGCCAGGATGCCCGGTGGGAGCGCCGTGCGCGCGGGCACACCGTGCAGCCGTTCGTTCGCAGCCGTCATCGATATATCTCCTGTTCGCAGGGCCTTGCGTCACACACGGCCCGGTCGGCGATCCGGTTCACTGCGACGTTGTACAGCACCCTGGCGACGACAGTTCAGCACAGTGGGCAGCGACACCGAAAGCGTGCGCCGGAATCCCGACGCACGCCTTTCGAGTGATGACCGCTTTAGAAGGATCAGGGATAGTTGACGACGTAGCTCGGCACGGTGTCCGCGCCCTGCGCGACGTTGCCTGTGGTGTTGATGACATTGGTGATCGAGCCGACGCCGCCGAGTGACACCGTCAGCAGGCTGTGGAACCGGACGCCGGACCGGTTGGGCGCCTCGAAGCCGCGGGCCGCGACGATCGAGGGGTTCACGTTGAAGTAGCAGTAGCTGCCCACGCCCCACGCCTCGTGCGTGGTGACCGAGTCCGCGACCTTGTAGGCGGCGTACCCGTTGGCGCCGGTGCGCCACGCGGCCTGGGTCGGCGGGTCGTACGGCATCTCGTTCTGGAAGAAGATCGTCCGCCCGCCGTTGCCGTTCCACTGCACCTGGTAGTTCTGGTAGTGCTCGACGAACAGGCCGAGCGCGAGCACGTTGGCGCCGTTGACGATGAGCCCGCTGGCGGCGGGGTTGGTCGTCCAGCCGACACCGGCGCCGTGGTCGGCGCGCCAGGCCCAGATGTGGTCGAGCAGCGTGTTGTTGCTGTTGACCAGCAGGCTGTTGGTGGCCGCGCCGGGACCGGCGCCGCCGATCCGGAAGAACACGTCCTGCACCGAGGTCGGGTTCGCGGCGTGGTTGGCGCTCGAGCCGGCCGGCCCGATCGTGAGCAGGTTGGGGGAGTTGGTGGTGCCGGCGTCGAAGAGCAGGCTGGAGATCTTCACCCCGTCGACGTCCGCGACCGCCATCGGGGTGACCCCGCCGTCCGGGATGATCGTGGCGTAGCCGAGGCCCATCACCACGGTGTTCGCCCGGGTCACGTTGATCGTCTGGTTGACGTGGTAGATGCCGGGGGTGAAGAGCAGGTTCAGGCCCTGCGCGAGGGCCGCGTTGATCGTCGCCGCCGAGTCGCCGGGGTGCGCGACGTAGAACTGGGTCAGCGGGATGGAGCCGCCCGGCGTGTTCGGCCAGGTGACGTTCGACGAGTTCGTCGCGAGGCTCGGCACCCACACGGCGTAGTTCGCGCCGTCCAGGTACAGGTAGGGCTTCTCCCGGCTGATCGGCGTGGTGGCCAGCGTGGTGATCGGCGGGCTCGGGAACGAGGTCGCCGGCGCGCCGGCGACGCCGGTGAAGACGTTGTTCCACACCGCGTTGAGATTCATCTGGATGCTGCTGTTGCGGGTGTACCACTGCTGCTGCGAGAACGGCTGGAGCTGCCCGCTGATCCGGGTGTCGGCGATGTATCCGCCGCTGGCCCAGCCGAATCCGGTCGGGGTCAGGCTCAGGTGGGTGTTGATGTTCATCCGGCGCATCGGCGCGGCCTGCGCGACCGCCCAGCGCTCGTACGCGGTGCCGGCCGGCGGGGTCACCGAGAAGTTCTCGGTGGAGCGCCAGAAGTTCTGGGTCGCGTTGCCGCCGAACCATCCGGCGTCGACGGTCAGGTTGCTGCTGTTGAGGTGCACGTCCGTCGGGTTGCGGCCGAGCCCGGCGATGGAGGTGTAGAAGCCGATGTTCGCGGTCAGGTTGTTGTAGGTGCCGGGCTTGAAGAGCAGCTCGTAGCGCTGGTTGCCGAACTGCTGCGTCTCCGACTGGCTGAACACGCTGTTGAGCTGCGCCTGGATGGACGCGGTCGACATCGACGGGTCGAAGACGAGCACGTTCGGCCCGAGCGCGCCGCCGCCGGGGATGGTCGGCCCGCCGACGGGTACGCCGAAGACCTGGAACTCCCAGAGCGAGTAGCCGTAGGGCGTCGCGCGGGCGGTGCCGTTCATCCGCACGTAGCGGCCGGTGCCGGACACCGCGAGGGTCTGCACGCCGCCCGTGCCGGTGGTGGTCGAGGCGACGGTGGTCCAGGTGGTGCCGTTCGCCGAGGTCTGCACCTGGTACGAGGTCGCGTACGCGGCCTCCCAGTTCAGGACGACCTGGCTGATCGTGTACGAGGCGCCGAGGTCGATCTGGATCCACTGGGGATCGCTGAAGGCGCTGGACCAGCGGGTGCCGGTGTTGCCGTCGACGGCGGCGGAGGCGGGGAAGGTGCCGTTCTCGGTCGACGACGCGGTGGCGGGCCGGCCCTGCGAGACGAGGGGATCGGCGGCGAGCGCGGCCCGCGGTGTGGCGAGGGTGAGTGCGGCGATCAGCGCGAGGACGAGGCCGATCAGGGCGCCGCGGTGGCGGAGGCGGGGGACGGGAGCTACTTCCATGAGCACTCCTCGGGTTTCAGAATTGTTACGTGAGAGCGCTCTCTGAGCGTGAGCCGAGCCTCGAAATATGTCAATAGTTCGATGGTCAGCCGTGCCCGTGCGCGCACCGTCACCGTGAGGTCATACGATCGCCACGGGAAATGGCGGACACAGCACGGAGGGTTTGATGACGGAGACGCTGGAGTTTCAGGCCGAGGCGCGGCAGCTGTTGCAGTTGATGGTCCATTCGATCTATTCGAACAAGGACATCTTCCTGCGCGAGCTGATCTCGAACGCCTCCGACGCCTTGGACAAGCGCCGCCTCGTGGCCCTGGCCGAGGACGGCGCCAGCCCCGAGGACCTGCACATCGAGATCGCCGCCGACACCGAGGCGCGGACGCTCACCGTGCGGGACAACGGCATCGGCATGTCGCGCGACGAGGTCGTCTCGCTGATCGGCACGATCGCCAAGTCCGGCACCGCCGAGCTGCTGCGCCGGCTCAAGGACAGCAAGGACAAGGACGGCAAGGAGAAGGAGTCGGCCGAGCTGATCGGCCAGTTCGGCGTCGGTTTCTACTCGACCTTCATGGTCGCCGACAAGGTCACCCTGGTCACCCGCCGGGTGGGCGAGGACTCCGGTACGCGCTGGGAGTCGGCCGGCGAGGGCACTTACACGATCGAGTCCGTCGCCGACGCGCCGCAGGGCACCGCGGTGACCGTGCACCTGCGGCCCAAGGACGAGGAGGACGCGCTCTTCGACTACGCGGACGAGCGCAAGATCAGGGAGATCGTCAAGCGGTACTCCGACTTCATCTCCTTCCCGATCCGCCTGGCCGCCGCCGAGGGCGAGCCGGCGACGCTGAACTCGATGAAGGCGCTGTGGGCCCGGCCGCGCTCCGAGGTCAAGGACGAGGAGTACACCGAGTTCTACCGGCACATCAGCCACGACTGGACCGACCCGCTCGAGACCATCCAGATGCGCGCCGAGGGCACCTTCGAGTACGAGGCGCTGCTCTTCATCCCGTCCCGCGCGCCGCACGACCTGTTCCAGCGCGACGGCCGCCGCGGCATCCAGCTCTACGTCAAGCGCGTGTTCATCATGGACGACAGCCGTGAGCTGATGCCCGACCACCTGCGCTTCGTCAAGGGCGTGGTGGACGCGGCCGACCTGTCGCTGAACATCTCCCGGGAGATCCTCCAGCAGGACCGCCACATCCAGCTGATCCGCCGCCGCCTCGCCAAGAAGGTCCTCTCCACCGTCAAGGACCTGATGACCAGCGACCCGGAGAAGTACCGCACGTTCTGGCGCGAGTTCGGCCGGGCGGTCAAGGAGGGCCTGCTGGGCGACCCCGGCGACCAGAAGGCGATCCTGGACATCGCCTCGTTCGCCTCGACCGCAGGCGACGAGCCGACCACCCTCACCGCGTACGTGGAGCGGATGAAGGAGGGTCAGGACGAGATCTACTTCATGACCGGCGAGACCCGGGTGCAGGTGGAGAACTCGCCGCACCTGGAGGCGTTCAAGGCCAAGGGCTACGAGGTGCTGCTGCTCACCGACCCGGTCGACGAGATCTGGGTCGACGCGGTGCCGGAGTACGAGGGCAAGAAGCTCCAGTCGATCGCGCGCGGCTCCGTCGACCTCGACAGCGAGCCGGCCTCGGAGGAGAAGACGGGCGAGTTCGCGCCGTTGCTCACCTGGCTCGGCGAGACGCTCACCGACGAGGTCAAGGAGGTCCGGCTCTCCACCCGGCTGACGACCTCGCCGGCCTGCCTGGTCAGCGACGCCGACGACATCACGCCCACGCTGGAGAAGATGTACCGGGCGATGGGCCAGGAGGTGCCCCCGGTCAAGCGGATCCTCGAGCTGAACCCGGAGCACCCGCTGGTGAGCGGGCTGCGGGCGGCGCACGAGCAGCGGGCCGACGACCCGAACCTGCCGGAGACCGCCGAGCTGCTCTACGGCACCGCGCTGCTGGCCGAGGGCGGCGACCTGGCCGACCCGGCGCGCTTCGCCAAGCTGCTCGCCGACCGCCTGGCCCGGACGGTCTAGGCGCCCACCGCGGGGGTCAGGACGGCGGCCACCGTCGTCCTGACCAGCGCGTCCGGGTCGGCGCACTCGAGCTTGCCGTCGAGCAGCAGCACGGCGAGGCCGTGCACCAGCGCCCACGCGCCCACCCGGAGGGCCGGGGTGGCGACCCGGCTCGCCAGGATCTCGGCGGTGCGGGCCCACGCCGCGTTGGCGGTCGGGCGGCCGTACATCAGGCGGAACAGCCCGGGGCGCTCCAGCGCGAACGCCACGTAGACCCCGGCCATGGCCGCCAGGTCCGGTGCCGCCTCCAGGCGGTCCGCCAGGCGGTCGAAGCCGCACCCCGCCAGGGCCGAGAGCAGGGCTTCCTTGTCCTCGTAGTGCCGGTACGGCGCGTTGGGCGAGACGCCGGCCCGGCGCGCCACCGCCCGCAGTGAGAAGGTCTCACCGTCGTCCAGCAGGCCGAGGGCGGCATCGAGCAGTGCCGTCCGCAGATCGCCATGGTGATACGACCGACCCGCCTGTGATGTTGACACTGCACACACCGCCTTCCTAATGTGCGCAGTGTATACATTCGCGATCACCGGGAGTGCACGTGTCCGTACGATCGACCGAGGTCCGCCTCGCGGCCCGTCCGCAGGGCTGGCCCACCGCTGAGACGTTCGAGATCGCACACGCCGAGCTGGGGGACCCCGCGCCCGGCCAGGTGCTGGTGCGCAACCTGCTCATGAGCGTCGACCCGTACATGCGCGGCCGGATGGACGACCGCAAGTCCTACGTGCCGCCGTTCCAGGTCGGCCACGCCCTGGAGGGCGGCGCGATCGGAGAGGTCGTCGAGTCGGCCGCCGACGGCCTCAAGCCCGGCGACATCGTCCTGCACGGCCTCGGCTGGCGCGAGTACGCCCTGGTCAACGCGCGCTCCGCGGCCAAGGTCGACCCGTCGGCCGCACCGCTGGGCGCGTACCTCGGGGTGCTCGGCATGACCGGGCTCACCGCGTACGCGGGGCTGCTGCGCACCGCGGAGTTCAAGCCGGGCGACGTCGTCTTCGTCTCCAGCGCCGCCGGCGCGGTCGGCCAGGTCGTCGGCCAGCTGGCGCGGCTCAAGGGCGCCGCCCGGGTGATCGGTAGCGCCGGCTCCGCGGCGAAGGTCGCGTTCCTCAAGGACGAGCTCGGCTTCGACGCGGCGTTCGACTATCACGACGGGCCGGTCGCCGAGCAGCTCAAGCGGGCCGCGCCGGACGGCGTCGACGTCTACTTCGACAACGTCGGCGGCGAGCACCTCGAGGCGGCCATCTCCTCGCTGAACGTCCACGGCCGGATCACCGTCTGCGGCATGATCAGCGTCTACAACGCCACCGAGCCGACCCCGGCGCCGCGCAACCTGGCCACGCTGATCGGCAAGCGCCTGACGATGCGCGGCATGCTGGTCGGCGACCACAGCGACCTGCGCGAGGCCTTCATCGCGGACATGGCGCCGTGGGTGGCGGACGGCAGCATCAAGAACCAGGAGACGATCTTCGAGGGCCTGTCGCGGGCGCCGGAGGCCTTCCTGGCCATGCTGCGCGGCGACGGCCTCGGCAAGAACCTGGTCCGCATCGCGGAGTAGCGCCGCTCAGCGCGATGACGGGGCGCCCACCTTGCGGTGAGCGCCCCGCTCGGCCTTACCTGTAGGTGATGTCGCTTCTGCTGACCCTGCAGTTGCTGTCGTCCCATCCCTCGCCGAGGTAGGTCGGCTCGCTGCCCTTGGCGACGCCCTTGTACTTCCCGCAGACCACAGGGCTGGAGCTGTTGCTGATGGTGACTCGGGTGATGGTGGCGGTGTCGCCCCAGTTGCTGTTGATCCCGGTGACCATGTCGATGTCGTTCAGCAGGACGTTGTCGACCTTGACGTGGCGCTGGTAAGACGTGGTGCAGTTGCCGCAGGCTCGGTACAGCTTTCCGGAGCCGCTGAGGTAGAAGCCGGAGATGCTGACCGTTCCATTTCCGTTGTGCTGGAACGTCTTGTCGCTGCCGGACCTCGCGCCGCCGCCGATGACGTAGCTGGTGCCGCCGCCGGTGCCCTTGAAGGTCGCGGCGTCCTCGCCGATGTCGTTCCACCACACGTTTCTGATGGTGCAGGTCCCCTCGCAGTGCACGCCGTCGCCGGCAGGGGAGCCCAGGATGACGTTCTGCAGGGTGCCGCCGTTGGCTATCTTGAACATCGGATCCTGGGACTCGCTCTGCGAGCCGTCACCGATGCAGCAATACGTCTTCATGCCGCCGTCGAAGGTCCCGGAGACGTTGACGGTGCTACTGATGCTCACCGAGCCGGCCGAGGACGGCCACGCGCCGGTCGGGGTGCCGCTACCGCCGGTCGGTGTGGGCGTCGGAGCGGTGGTCGGGCTGGTGGTCGGGGTCGAGCCGCCGCTGGAATACGTCTCGAATTCGGCGATTCGCGGCGCGCTGGATGCGCTGGTGATCTCGAAGGTGAGCTTCTTCAGCGAGGTCGAGGCGAAGGAGATGGTGCTCGGGCTGCCGCTGCCGCTGGTCAGGACGGAGCCTGAGTCTGCGTTGAGCACTCGCCAGGCGCTGATCGAGCCGCCGCCCGAGGCCTGGACGATGACGGCCGAGGACACCGTCTTCGCGCTGCTCCACTTGACCGAGACGTATCCGGTTGTGCTGTTCGGCGACCAATAGGTGCTGGTGCTGCCGTCGATGACGTTGCCGTAGCTGGTGCCGCTGGCCTTGCTGGAGCCGTCGGCGCCGGCGCCGATGCTCAGGTTGTCGGCGGCCAGGGCGTTGGGCTGCGGCAGCGTCAGCAGTATTGCGGCGGTTGTGATCGCGGTGGCGCCTCCGGCTATCCACCGTAGGGCGACTGGTCGCCTCATCTGGTCTCACCTTCATTGTCGGGAGTGCTTCGCGCCGTCGCTCGGGGGTGGGGGAGGTAAGCGCTTTCCTGGTTAGGATAGAAAAGCGTCGATGTGATGACAAGGAGTTGCAAAGGTTTGCAGGAATGTGAATTTTGTTCGCAAATTTGGGATTGGTTGCGCGGGGACGGTTGGGGCCGGGGGTGACCAAGCACGGCTTGTAAGGCGGCTATGCCGTGCTTGGTCACCCCCGGCCCCAACCTTGCATGGGAGCCTGTCGGGCCAGGGTCTCGGTTGCTCACCTGTGGGTGCCTGGTGGGGCTTGGGTGTGCACCTTGCGGTGGGGGTCTGGCTGCCGCGTTGTGGGCGCGGCAGGGGTTGCGGTCGGGCAGGCCGGGGTGGGTGGTGGGTCAGGCGGACGAACCGCGCCGGTTGCGGGCGGGGTCCAATAGGGCTTGGGGTGGGGCCGCGTCCTTGTGGGGCTACGGGGCGGCAATATCTGGTTCGGTGCCTCGACCTTCAGCGTCTGGAGACGATCTTCGAGGGGTGTCCCGGGCGTCGGAGGCGTTTCTGGCTGCTGCGGGGCGACGGACTCGGCAGGAATCTGGTCCGGATCGCTGAGTAGCCGAAATTGCTTTGCGTGGCGGCCGCGCGGGTGCGGATGATGCGGCCATGACTACCGGGCACATTCAGCAGCTGGGCCCGCCGGTCCGCCGGGCCGGCGCCGAGGACGGCCCGGCGGTCGCGGACCTGCTCATCCGCTCCCGCCGGGCCGCCGCCGGGGCGATACCCCCGTCGGTGCACCCCGACGCCGAGTGGCGCGGGTGGGTCGCCACGGTGGTCCTGGTCGAGCAGGAGGTGTGGCTGCTGGACGGCGCCGGCGGCGAGCCCCTGGCCGTGCTGGTGCTGGACGGCGACTGGGTCGGCCAGCTCTACGTCGACCCCGCCCTGACCGGACGGGGACTCGGCTCGCGCCTGATCGAGCTGGCGAAGTCCCTGCGGCCCGGCGGCCTTCAGCTCTGGGCCTTCGAGACCAACTCCGCCGCCCAGCGGTTCTACCTGCGCCACGGCTTCGTGGTGGCCGAGCGGACCGACGGGTCGGGCAACGAGGAGAAGGCGCCGGACGTCCGCTTCGTCTGGTCCGGTGCCTGAGCGCATGGTCACCGTCGACGAGGCCCGCGACATCGCGCTCTCCCTGCCCGGCGCCGAGCAGCGCGGGCACTTCGACGTCGTCGACTTCCGGGTCCGCAACCGGATCTTCTGCACGCTGCCGCCCGAGGGCGACCGGATGACGATCCGGCTCACCCCCGAGGAGCAGGCCGAACTGCTGGCCGAGCGGCCGTCGGTCTTCTCGGCGCCGGCGAACCACTGGGGCCGGCGGGGCTGGACCGTCGTACGGCTGGCCGGTGCCGACGCCGGGCAGCTGCGCGAGCTGGTGACCGACGCCTGGCGCCGGCTGGCGCCCAAAGGGCTGATCGACCGGTAGCCAGGCCCACCACCGGGCCGCGCCCGGTGGTGAGCCCGTTCTCCGATCTCCTACGAGTGCGGGCAGGTGTCGCGGTACTCCTGGATGGCCGAGCCGCTCGGTGCGGGGCAGAGGAACTGCTCGTAGCGGGTGTCGTTGTCGATGAAGCGCTTGAGCCACGAGATGCTGTACTTCGCCACGGTCACGTTCGTCGAGGTCGGCGCCGAGTGCGAGGCGTTGTTGAGCTCGAGGTACGCCTTGTCGAGGGTGCTCGGCAGGCTGGTGTAGAACGGCTCGGCGTGCGACGACACCGGGGCGACGGTGTCGTTCTCGGCGCCGATGATCAGGGTCGGCACGGTGTCCGAGGACCAGTTCTTGGTGCCGTGCCACGGCGTCAGCGGGATCGCCGCCTGGAGGCTGGGCCGGGTCCGGGACGCGGAGAGGCTACCGCCGCCGCCCATGGAGTGGCCCATGACGCCGAGCCGGGTCGCGTCGATGCGGGTCCGCACCGAGCTCGTGCCGGTCAGGTAGGTGAGCGCGGCCAGCAGCTGCGTGCCGCGGCTGTCCGGCTGGTCGAGGGTGCTGAGGGTGTCGATCGTGATGACCACGAAGCCCTGGGAGGCCAGGCGCGGGCCGAGCCAGGAGACGCTGGACTGCGACGCCGTGAAGCCGGGTGAGATCGCGATCGCGCCGAACGTGCCGTCGGCCGTGCTGGTCGGGTAGTAGATCGTGCCGCCGCCGAAGCCCGAGACGCTGGAGCGCGCCACGGTGACCTGGGCGAAGGCGTAGTAGCCGCGGCTGGCCTCGATGCTGGCCACTGTCGGTGCGGGTCCGCGCTCGTACGGGTTGGCGGCCAGGGCGGGCGCCGGGGCGGCGACCAGCGCGGCGGCCAGGGTGAGTGCGCCCAGCAGGCGCGGGATGGGATTTCGCATTTCCGGGGCTCCCTACGGTGGAAGGGATCGCGTCGTCGCCCGGGAAGGCGGGAAGGGTGACCCGCACGTTGTGGACGAGTCCGGCGGCCTCGATCGAGGCATGTAAATATTCTGTCATTATTGCTACTGGTGGGTAATCCCGTTGTCATCATGTTTCGCCGATATGACGGCGACGACGAAATTCGATGATCGAGGGCGTCCGGCCAGCGGCCGCGTGATCGATCGTGCATACTGCCGCGCATGACGGGACGCTTCCGTATCAACCTGACCTTCGCGCTGCTGGCGGCCGCGGCCGCCCTCGTCGCGCCGGCGGCCCCGGCCGCGGCCGCGCCCATACCGGTCGACCTCAGTGCCCACCTCGCCGCGCCGGCCGAGGTGACTCCGGGCGAGCTCGCCGACTACGTGCTGACCACCGTCGTGCCGGGGCCGCCGTCGCCCACCGGCGTGCGGATCGTGCTCACCCTGCCGAACGGTCTGACGTTCGAGGACGGCGGCGGGTCCGGGCCGTGCACGGCCGGGTCCGGCGCCACCGTGGTCACCTGCATCGTCGACCCCGGCGGCACCGACGGGAACCCGGGCGGCCGGGAGTGGACCGTGCGCGCCCGCGCCGCGGAGACGCTGGCGGTCGGCACGGTGCTGACCGCCCGGGCGGAGATTCTCTCCGACGGCGCCGAGACGAACCCGGCCGACAACACGGTCACCGCGACGTCGGTGGTCGCCGGGCCCGGCGCGAGCGTCATCAAGGCGACCGTCCCGGCCGCACCCGTCGTACCGGGCCAGCCGGCCCGGGTCACGGTCCGGGTGCACTACGGCGGCGACCAGCCCGTCGACGACTTCGCCATCCGCGCCTCGATCGACGGCGACTGGTTCGGCGGGGGCGACCTGGTGAACGTGCCGTCGGACTGCTTCGGCGACCCCGGCTCGCTGACCTGCGAGATCAACCAGACGGTGGAGCCGGATCAGGACCTGGTCCTGGAGTTCGTCCTGCCCACCAAGGCCGGCGACAAGTACTTCGGCACCCGTTCCACCGTCGGGTTCCAGACCCAGTCCCTCGGTGGCGACCTGCGGACCAGCACCGTGATCGTCTTCGCCGCCAAGCCGTCCGGCACGCCGGCGCCGACACCCACCTCGGGCGCCGGTGAGCCGGGTGGCGGCCTGCCCGTCACCGGCACCGCGACGGCCGGCCTGGCCGCGGCCGGAGTGCTGCTGGTCGCCGCCGGCGCGGGCGCCGTGCTGCTGACCCGCCGGCGCCGCCGCACCTTCCGGGCGAACTGACCGACGGCACCACGGGACCCCGACGGCTCCGGCCGCCGGGGTCCCGTCGTCCTCAGACCTCGATCGAGGTGGCCTCGCCGGGGGTCAGCCAGCGCAGGCTCTCCCGTACGGCGGCCGGCGCGCCCGTGAAGGCCGCCTCGACCGCCGGGCGGCCCTGGCTGAAGTGCCCCCAGCCCTCGTAGTGCACGGGCAGGACCGTGCGCGCACCGACGAGACCGCAGAGCTCCGCGCCGTGGTCCGCCGTCATCGTGTAGTGCAGCGGGCCGGTCAGGCCGAACCGGACCGCGCCGAGGTGCAGGACCGTCGTGCCGATGTTCCAGCGGCCGGCCACCTGCCGCACGCCGTCGTAGAGCACCGTGTCACCGGTGATCCAGAGCGGGCCGTGCTGCTGGCCCGCCCAGCTCAGGACGAAGCCGGTCACCTCGCCGACGATCGGCCGGCTCAGGGGCGGGCCGTGCCGGCACGGCGTCGCGGTGATCTCGATGTCCGGCCGGCCGGCCGCCGAGAGCCGCGTCGTGCGCCACGGCGCCAGCCCGGTGGTCGCCGGGCCCAGGCGGCGGGCGCCGGCCACCGTCGTGACCACCCGGCCCGCCGACGGCAGCAGCGCGCGGCCGGCGTCGTCGAGGTTGTCGGCGTGGTGATCGTGCGTCAGCAGCACCGCGTCGATGGTCCCGAGCGACTCCGCCGGCACCGCCGGGCCGGTGAGCTTGCGCGACGCCGTGCCCCAGCCGAACCGGTAGGTCCGGCCGGGCGCGTCGAACGTGGGGTCGGTGAGAATCCGCCAGCCCTCCGCCTCGATCAGCGTCGTCGGGCCGCCGATGTGGGTGATCCGCGGTTCGGTCATCCGGCGTGCCGCAGCGCCCAGTCGAGCACCTCGTCCGCGATCCGCTCCCAGCCCTTCTGCGCCGGCAGCAGGTGTGCGTAGCCCTCGTACTCCTTGCGCTCGGTGACGGTGGCGGACTTGTAGTGCCGCAGGTTCGACTCCTGCACCGCCGGCGGCATGATGTGGTCCTCGGAGCCGGAGACGAACAGCAGCGGCGCCCGGTCGTCGTTGCTGTAGTCGACCCAGGTGTCCTGGTGGCCCGGCTGGAAGTTGGCGAGCACGCTGCCCCACAGGATGCCGCCGTTGGCCGGGATCGCGTAGCGCTCGTAAAGTGCGCGGCCCTCCTCCTCGGTGAACGTGTTGGTGAAGGCGTACTGCCACTCCTCGAAGGTGAGCGGCACCGCCCGGTGCCGGTTCGCCGGGCTCTTGAGCACCGGGAACGTCGACTTCACCTGGGTGAGCGGCACCACGCGTACGCCCTCGGTCGGCGCGGAGTTCATCGCCACGCCGGCCGCGCCGAGGCCGTGGTCGAGCAGGATCTGGGTGAAGGCGCCGCCGGCCGAGTGGCCGATGATGATCGGCGGGGCGTCGAGGCCGCGGATGACCTCCTCGTAGTGGGCGATGATCTTCGGAACGGTCAGGTCGAGGATCGGTGTCGTGTCGGCGTTGAGCGCCTCCACCTCCACCTCGAAGCCGGGGTAGCCGGGCGCGACGACGCGCAGGCCCTTGCTCTCGTAGTGGGTGATCCAGTTTTCCCAGCTGCGCGGGGTGACCCAGAATCCGTGTACGAGCACGATCGTGTCGGGTGCCATGTCGAGCATCCTTTCGGAACGGAAGTCGAGCGGGTCGCCTGAGGACGTGCGCCAATCCTATGGATCATGTGTGGAATCTGGGAGCGTGCCCAGGTGCGCTTTTCCGTTGACTTCGGACGGCGTCGAGCCACGCGCGCGGCCCGGCGTGCCGTACCCGGATTCCCGCGATGCGCACCGCGTAGCGCAGGGCCGGCAGCAGATCGGGGTCGCGGGCGAGCGCGACCGCGAGGGCGCCGTGGAAGACGTCGCCGGCGCCCGCGGTGTCCACGGCCGGCACGCCCGGCACCGGCAGCTCCCCGCCGCGGTCGCCGGACCACCAGGCGACCGGGTCCGGACCGTTTGTGATCGCCCCGCGCCGCACGCCGGCGGCGCGCAGGGCGGCACCGGTGCCGGCCGCGGCGGCGCCGGGCATCCGGAACGCCGCCGAGGCGGCGACCACGTCGGCGGCGCCGAGCAGGTCCGCGAAGACCGGCCGCCAGCTACCGGCGTCGAGCAGCAGGGGACGCCCGCAGGCCGCGGCGGCCCGGGCCAGGGCGGGGTGATGGCCGTCCACCAGGACGATGTCCGCCGCCCCGAGCACGTCGGCCAGCCCCGGGGGAGCGGTGACGTCGGCGCCGCGGGCGTTGCGGCTCACGATCGTGCGCTGACCGGTGGCCCGCACGACGGTGACCGCGGAGACCGGCGGCGGCGCGGTGGCCCGCGGCGCGGCGTCGAGCAGCGACACGCCGCAGGCCGCGACGTCGGCGCGGATCAGGGCGCCCAGCGGGTGCGCGCCGACCGCGGTGACCAGCGTGACGCTCGCGCCGAGGGCGGCCGCGGTGACCGCCGCGTTGGTGGCCGGGCCGCCCGCGGCGACGTCCGCGGAGAGCGCCTCGGCCTTCTCGTCCACGCCGGGCAGCCGCTCGACGCGCTGCACCAGATCGACGGTGGCCAGGCCGACGCAGACGACGCGCATGGGCCCGGCCCGGGCTCAGTCGGCGAGTTCGGAGAAGAACACGCCGATGTTGCGGAAGATGTCCGCGACGCCCGAGCCGATCCCCTCGGCGATGTCCGCAGCGGGCCCCGGGTTCGTGCCGATGTAGAAGATGACCAGGATCAGCACGATCCAGCCGATGGCCTTCTTCATCGCTCACCTCTGCTCGCGGGTAGTCGCTCGGTCATGATCTATGGATCGTGGCACAGCCGCGCACGCTTGACGTGCATCTACGCGGGATCGGCCGGTGAAAGCGGCCAGTCGCGCAGCAGCCGGGCGGCGTTGTGCCAGCAGACCGCGCGCAGCCACTCGTCGCCGAGCCCGAGGCCGGCCAGCGCGTCGAGCTGGTGCTCGTACGGGTACGGGATGTTGGGGAAGTCGCTGCCCAGCAGGACCTTGCCGGCCAGGCCGAGGTCGCGCAGCCGGGGCAGCAGGGCGGGCGGGAACGGCGCGAACCGCGCGAAGAAGTCGGTGAACGCCATCGTCGTGTCGAGCCCGACGTTCTCGTAGCGCTCGGCGAGGTCGAAGAAGCCCTCGTACTCGGGCGCGCCGAGGTGCGCGGTGAGCATGGTGAGGCGTGGGTGGCGCGCCAGCACGCCGCCGATCGGGCCGGGCCCGGTGAAGCCGCTGGCCACCGGGCCGGAGCCGGCGTGCACGACGACGGGTACGCCGGCCTCGGCGAGCAGGCCCCAGGCCTCGTCGAGCAGCTCGTCGCGGGGGTCGAAGCCGCCAACCTGCAGGTGCAGCTTGAAGATCCGGGCGCCGCGCTCCAGCGCCGAGCGCACGTCGGCGGCGGCCGACGGCTCGGGGAAGAACGTGGCGCTGGGCAGGCAGCCCGGTGTGCGCCCGGCGAAGTCGAGCGTCCAGGCGTTGAGGTCGGCGGCCATGCCGGGGCGGTGCGCGTACGCGAGGGCGGAGAACGTCCGCACGCCGAGCCGGCGCAGCTCGGCGACCCGCTCGGCCTCGGTGCCGCGGTAGCGGATCGGCCAGGGCCGGCCGATCAGCGGGCCGGCCTCGTCGAAGTGCGCCCAGACCCGGCGCTGCATCCGCTCCGGCAGGAAGTGGGTGTGCACGTCGGCGAGGCCGGGCAGTCCCAGCGCGGTCCAGAACTCGGTCATGGTCTGATCATTGCCCGGCGCATAGAAACCGGGGGCAGGGGGTACGCCCTCGCGCATGACCCCGCCACTCGCCGCGGAAGCCATCACCTCCGCCGGCACCACCCAGCTCATCCTCGCCGCGGTGTTCGGAATCGCGGTCGTCGTCCTGCTCATCGCCTGGGCCAAGTGGCATCCCTTCCTGGCCCTCATCCTCGGCGCCGCCGCGCTCGGGGTCACCGCCGGCGCCGCGCCCGGCGCCACCGTCACGTCGTTCACCACCGGCGTCGGCAGCACGGTCGGCAGCGTCGGGCTGCTGATCGCGCTCGGCTCGATGATCGGCGCGCTGCTGGCCGAGTCCGGCGGCGCGGACGCCATCGTCACCACGATGGTCCGCAAGGTCTCCGGTTCGGCGCTGCCCTGGGCCATGGCGGGCGTCGCCGCGCTCATCGGCCTCCCGCTCTTCTTCGAGGTCGGCGTCGTGCTGCTGGTGCCGATCGTGGTGCTCGCCGCCCAGCGCACCGGCCTGCCGCTGCTCAAGATCGGCATCCCGGCGCTGGCCGGCCTCTCCGTCCTGCACGGCCTGGTCCCGCCGCACCCCGGCCCGCTGGTCGCGGTCTCCACCCTGAACGCGGACCTCGGCCTCACCCTCGCCCTCGGCCTGGTCTGCGCCATACCGACCGTGATCGTCGCGGGCCCGATCTTCGGCAACTTCATCTCCAAGCGGGTGCCGCTCGCCGCCCCGCCCGCGCTGGTGCCGGCCGGCATCGACTACCAGGGCCGGCCCGGCTCCGGCCCGGCCGGCGGGCAGGACTTCGTCGACCGCGACGACCTGGTCAACGCCGGCGCCGGTGAGCCGGACCGGCCCGTCGACGACACGCTGCCCGAGGGCCGGCGCCGGCCCAGCGTGCTGGCCGCCGTGCTCACCATCCTGCTGCCGATCGTGCTCATGCTGCTGCGGGCCCTCGGCGAGCTCACCCTCCCCGAGGACAACCGCCTGCGCACGGCGCTCGACGTCGCCGGCACCCCGGTGGTCGCGCTGCTCGCCGGCGTGCTCCTGGCGATGTGGACGCTCGGCAAGCGGGCCGGCTTCGACCGGGTGCAGACCTCCGCGGTCATCGGCGGCTCGCTGCCGCCGATCGCCGGCATCCTGCTCATCGTCGCCGCCGGTGGCGGCTTCAAGCAGGTGCTCGTCGACTCGGGCGTCGGCAACGTGGTCGCGAACGCGGCACAGGACGCCAACATGTCCGCGCTGCTGCTCGGCTACCTCGTCGCGGTCGGCATCCGGGTCGCCACCGGCTCGGCGACCGTCGCCACCATCAGCGCCGCCGGCATCGTCGCCCCGCTCGCGACCACTCTCGACAAGCCGTCGGTCTCGCTGCTGGCCCTGGCCATCGGCTGCGGCTCGCTGTTCTTCTCGCACGTCAACGACGCCGGCTTCTGGCTGGTGAAGGAGTACTTCGGGATGACCGTCGGCCAGACCATCAAGACCTGGTCGGTGATGGAGACGATCATCTCCGTGTTCGGCTTCGGCTGCGTGATGCTCCTGGACGTCTTCATATAGCGGGGGCCGGCCGCCGGCCGGCCCCCGCACACTCAGGCGTTCTGCTCGTCGCGCCAGGCCAGCCACTGCCGCAGCGGTGCCAGGTCCGGCTTCGGGCCGCCGATGCCGACGGTGAAGAGCGAGACGCCCTGCTCGCGCAGCGCGCCACCGCTCACCGACGGGTCGTCCGTCGCGCGGCCTCCGCCGGAGATCTCGATGTCGGCGAAGTCGCGGCCCACGTCCGCGCAGTGCGCCCGCAGGATGCCGAGCTTGCGGGCGACGGTCTCCGCGTCGCCGAAGCTGTGCCAGATGTCCGCGTGCCGGGCGACCAGCTTCAGCGTCTTCTTCTCGCCGCCGCCGCCGATCAGCACCGGGATCTTGCGGGTCGGCGGCGGGTTGAGCCGGCCCCAGCGGGACTCGATCCGAGGGAGATCCACGGCGAGGGCGTCGAGGCGGCCGCCGGCGGTGCCGAACTCGTAGCCGTACTCCTGGTAGTCCTTCTCGAACCAGCCCGAGCCGATGCCGAGGATGAGCCGGCCGTCGCTGATGTGGTCGACGGTGCGGGCCATGTCCGCGAGCAGCTCGGGATTGCGGTAGCTGTTGCAGGTCACGAGGGCGCCGATCTCCACCTGTGAGGTCGCCTCCGCCCACGCGCCGAGCATGGTCCAGCATTCGAAGTGCAGACCCTCGGGCTCACCCGAGAGCGGGAAGAAGTGATCCCAGTTGAACAGGACGTCGACACCGAGCTCCTCGGCCTCGGCCGCCGCCCGGCGAATGGTGGCGTAGTCAGCGTGCTGTGGCTGCAACTGCAGCCCGATCCGTACCGGCCTGGAAGTCATGATCGCAGCGTAAGCCTCGCCGCGGGTTGAACCGCGGCTACGGGTCGTCCGTGTCCTACGTAGCGTCAGCGGCCGGCGGCAGCGCCGGTTGTGGACAGGGGGAGGGCGGCATGCCGGACGGCGTTGCAGTCGAGACACCGCGGGTGCGCGAGTTCGCGACGAGCCTGCGGCTGGAGGCGGACAGCGGCTTCGCGGCGGCCGCCGAGCGCGGCGCCGACCTGCACCGGCACGGAGTGGTCTTCGGCGCGGGAATCCCGGGCGGCACCGTGCTGGACGTCAAGAACCGTTACGCCCGGGCGCTGGCCAACACCGACGCCAACCTGCGCGCGTACCGGCGGGCCGCGAGCATCTTCGCCGACGTCGCCGAGCGGATCGCCCGCGAGTTCGCCGCGGCCGACCTGGCGTCGGCGCAGGCGCAGGGGCGCGTCGACCGGCTGCTGCGTGGCGCCGTCGCGGAGGCGAACGCGGCCCTGGAGGGGCTCTGATGGCCGGCGGCGCGGACTGGGACGCCTACAACCTGCCCGCGATCTGGTCGATGATCCAGACCGAGAACTCCTGCGACGGCGCGGACCGGGTGCTGAGCTGGCTGAACCTCGCGTCCGCCTGCCGCGAGCAGCATCGCCGGCTGCTCGCCGCCCGCGAGGAGCTGGCCGAGGTGTGGCCGCCCGAGAGCAACGCGTCCGCGCGGGTCTTCATGAGGCAGCTGGACCTGCTGGCCGCGTCGCTGGACCAGACGCTGACCCGCGCGGAGGAGACCCGGGTCGGCCTGCAAGGTGTGTTCGACGCCCTCGGCGCGGCGCAGAGCACGATCCGGCCGCTCGTCGCGGAGCGGGTCGTGGTCAGCGACGACCTCGTCCCGCGCTTCCTCGACCATGCCGAGGACGAGTACGACGAGCGGGCCCGCCAGGCCATGCGCGAGGCGGAGGCGGCGATCGCCGAGCACGGCACGCAGATCCAGGCGCCGGCGCTCTTCCGACTGGGGTCCGACGAGGACGAGAGCAGGCTCGAACTACCGGGCCAACCACCGGGCTCCGGCCCCGGCGGCGGTCCGGCCGACGGCGCGTTGCGGGCCGTGCCGAGGCCGGTCGAGGTGCCGCACGACCCCCCGGCACCGTCCGCCGACCCGGCGCGGTCGCCCGGGCCGGGGCCCGAACTGGCGGGTGTCGTTCCGGGGCAACCCCCGCCGGCGGTGGGCGCCCTCCCGCCCGTGGCGGCGCAGGCTTCCGGGGTGGCCCTGCCCGGAACGGTGATCGGCGCCGGTGCCGGCGCCGGCCTCGGCCTCGGCCTTCCGCCGAGCCGCGGCGCGCCGGGCGGCGTCGGGGGCTTCGGGAGCGCGGGCGTGCCCCGGGGTACCGGCGCGGCACGGGGGCGACCGGCGTCCGGCCCGCGCCGGGCACTGCCCTCCGGCGCGGTGATCGGCCCGGCTGGGCCCGGAGGCGTATCCGGGCCGGGGCTGGGCGGCCCCGGCCGCGGAGTGCGGCCCGGCGATCGCGATATGCGCGATTTGGAGGAGTCGGTCGGCGGGGCGGACCAGCGGTGGGGCGTCCTCGCCGGCGTGGCGCCGGTCATCGCCCCCGACCTGGCCGTGCCCGAACACGGTCCCGGGCCCGGTGTGATCGGCCTGGACCGGTGATCGCCCGGGTGCCGGTGGCGGCGGCGCTGTCGCTCGTCCTTTCGGGGGTGTGTGCCACGCCGGCCGCCGCGGACTCCGTCCGTGACCGGGAGTGGCACCTGGCCACGCTGGACATCGCGCGGGCGCACAGGATCACCAAGGGCGCCGGGGTGACCGTCGCGGTGATCGACACCGGGGTTTCCGCGACGCACCGCGATCTTGCGGGTGCCGTTCTCCCCGGCGCCGACGCCTACCCGAACGGGACCGGCGACGGCCGCGAGGATCTCGACGGGCACGGCACCGAGATGGCCGGGCTCATCGCCGGCCGGGGCCACGGCCGCGGCGGCGGCGTCCTGGGCATCGCCCCGGCGGCGAAGATCCTGCCGATCGAGGCGCCGATCGGCGTCCTCGCGACCGACGACTCGATCGTGGCGGCGATCGAGTTCGCGGTCGGCCACGGCGCCGATGTGATCAACATGTCGTTCCGGGCGGCGAACGAGGACACGCTGCACGACGCCATCCGGGCGGCGTCGGCCGCCGACGTCGTCCTGGTCGCCGCGGTCGGCAACATCAGCGACGGCGCCGCCGCCGGATACCCGGGAAGGTTTGCGGAGGTGCTGACGGTCGGCGCCGTCGATCGACGGGGATCCGTCGCGGACTTCTCCGTGCGCGGACCGCAGGTGGAGATCGTCGCCCCGGGCGCGGAGGTGGTCACGACCGGCGTCGGTGCCTCGGGCTACTGCCTGTGCAGCGGCACGAGCGAGGCGACCGCGGTGGTCAGCGGGGCCGCGGCGCTGGTGCGGGCGCGCCACCCCGACCTGAGCGCGGCCGAGGTCGTGCACCGGCTGACCGCGACCGCCGTGGACGCGGGCCCGAAGGGACGCGATGACGCCTACGGCTATGGGCGCCTCGACGTCGTCCGGGCACTCACGGCGAACGTGCCGCCGGTACCGGCCTCCGCGTCACCCTCGCCGGAGGCGGCACCGCCGGCCGGCCCGCCACCGCCGTCGCGATCGAAGTGGGCTCCGCTGCTCGTCGCGGGCGCCGCGGCGCTCGCGGTCCTGCTCCTCGGCGCGCTCGCCGTCGGCGCGATGATCAGGAGACGGCGACCCGGTGACCTTGTGTGATCTTCGGCTCGGGCCCGGCCCGAGGTCGGTACGGGTTCCGTGCCGGAAGATGGTCACCATGCGTAGACGGACTCTGATCGTGGGCCTGGCCGGTACCGGGGCGCTCGCCGCCTGCGCCGCGCCGGCGCACCCCGTCGCCACCACCTCGGCGTCCCCGAGCGGGTCCGTGCCGGCGCCGGCGCCCGCCTCGCGCGCGCCGATCCTCGGTTCGACCGCCGCGTCGTCGCTGGCGCCCCGGCCCGTGAGCGCGCCGTACACGCCGGCGCCGGGCAGCGCGCCGGCCGCGTACGCGGTGGGCCGGCGGGTGCTGCGATTCCAGCGCGGCCCGGACCGCGCCCTGCCCACCACGGTCTGGTACCCGGCGGCCGGCACCGTGCGGGCGGAACCGGACCCGGCCGACGGCGCGGCGCCCGCCGCCGGCCGCTTCCCGCTCGTGCTGTTCAGCCACGGCCTCACCTCGCGGCCGGAGGACTACGAGGCAATCCTGGCGCGGTGGGCGCGGGCCGGCTTCGTCGTGGCCGGGCCCACCTACCCGCGGACCTCGTACGGCGCCGCGGACTTCGACGCGCTTGACATCGTCAACCAGCCCGCCGACGCGTCGTTCGTGATCGATTCGCTGTCGGCGCCCGCCGGCCCGTTCGGCGCGATGGTCGACCCGAACCGGCTGGCCGCCGCGGGTCACTCGGCCGGGGGAATCACCACCGTCGGGTTGTTCAGCGCCTACCGTGACGAACGTCTCAAAGCGGGCGTCGTGCTGAACGGCACCGACTTCCAGGGCACGCCGTTCGCCGGCCCGCCGGCGGCGCTGCTCTTCGTGCACGGGCGCCGGGACGAGACCGTCACGCACCGGGCCGGACACGCGGTTTTCGCGGCCGTTCCCTGGTCACGCGCGATGCTCTCGATCACCGAGGGCGGGCACGTCACCAAGGCCCCGGACTTCGAGGCGACCGTCGGCACATCGACGGAGTTCTTTCGCTGGGCACTGTACGGCGACGCGGCGGCGCGGGCGCGCATCCCGGCCGCGGCGGCCGCCGGAAATGTAGGCACGCTGGAGGACCAGCTCTGAGAGGCGGCCCTGGATCTTCCTGACTAACCTGATTGAGGTGACTTCCCCAACGCCTTCCCGTGATCGCAACAAGTTGGCCAGCGCCGGATCTCTGTTGATCTGCGGACTGCTGGCCGGGATCGTGGTGGCGGCTGCGTCGTTCCCCGCCGTCGCCATGTCGGGGCTGGCGGCGAAGGCCGGCTCGGAGACGTTCGGTGAGCTGCCGAGCCAGCTCTCGCAGCAGAGCGCGCCGCAGGTGACGCGGGTGTTCGCGTCGGACAACAAGACCCAGCTCGCGGTCATGTACGACGAGTTCCGCAGCGACGTCCCGCTCAAGGACATCTCGGTGAACATGCAGAACGCGATCGTCTCCGCCGAGGATCACCAGTTCTACAAGCACAACGGCGTCGACCTCAAGGGTGTCGCCCGCGCGTTCGTCAACAACAAGAACGGCGGCGGCAAGCAGGGCGCGTCGACGCTGACCATGCAGCTGGTGCGGATGACGCTCGCCTACTCGGCGAAGACGCCGCAGCAAGCGGTCGACGCCACCAAGGACACCCCGGAGCGCAAGCTCTCGGAGATGAAGTACGCGATCCAGCTCGAGAAGGAGCTGACCAAGCAGCAGGTCCTCGAGCGCTACCTGAACATCGCGCCCTTCGGCAACGGCGCGTACGGCGTCTACGCCGGCAGCCAGGTCTACTTCGGCAAGAAGCCCAAGGACCTCACGGTGCCCGAGGCCGCGCTGCTGGCCGGCATGGTGAAGGCGCCGACGTCGTTCGACCCGACCACGCCCAGCGGCTACCCGCAGGCGCTGGACCGGCGCAACTACATCATCGACAACATGCGTGACCTCGGCTACCTGACCCCGGCCGCGGCCACCAAGGCCAAGACCGTCAAGCTCGGCCGGACCACCAACCGGCCCGGCAACGGCTGCGTCTCGGTCGCGAAGAACAACTGGGGCTTCTTCTGCGACTACTTCTACCGCTGGTGGCTGACCCAGGAGGCGTTCGGCAAGAGCACCTACGACCGGGAGCGCCAGCTCAAGACCGGCGGTTACCGGGTCGTCACCTCGCTGGACATCAAGGCGCAGAAGGCGGCGCGCAAGGAGATCACCGGGCTGATCCGGGACACCAACCGCAACGCGCTGCTGCTGGCCGGCGTCGAGCCGGGCTCCGGCCGGGTCCGCACCCTGGCCGCCAACCGCAAATACAAGCTGGACAGCGCGGCCGACCCGACGAACCGGCTCTCGTCCGACCCGGCGAAGGCGGCGAAGGGCATCCGCGGCACGTACCCGAACACCACCAACCCGATCATCACGGGCGGCGGCGACATCGCCGGCTACCAGGCCGGCTCGGTGTTCAAGATGTTCACCATGGTCGCGGCGCTGGAGAACGGCTACGGGCTGGATCACACGATCAACGCGCAGGGGCGCTACAAGTCGGGGTACATCATCGACCCGAGCTCGGACGCGGCCTGCCCCGGCACGCACTTCTACTGCCCGGGCAACGCCGCGAAGAACGAGGTCGGCCCGTTCAACATGTGGACCGGCTTCGGCCGCTCGGTGAACACGTACTTCGTGCCGCTCCAGGAGGAGGTCGGCGCCGAGAAGGTCGTCGACGTGGCGAAGCGGTTCGGGGTGAAGTTCCGCTCGGAGAGCGACGCCCGGATGGCCAACGACGAGGCGGCGGCGAACCAGTGGGGCGCGTTCACGCTCGGCGTCTCCGCCTCGACGCCGCTGGACATCGCGAACGCGTACGCGACCCTCGCCGGTGACGGCCGGTACTGCGCGCCGACGCCGATCCAGCAGATCTACACCCAGGACGGCAAGAAGAGCGACATCGGCCAGCCCAAGTGCAACCGGGCGACCAGCAAGGACGTCGCGCGCAGGGCGCTCGACGCGGCCCGGTGCCCGGTCGGCGACCAGGCGCAGCTCGGCAACTGCGCCGGCGCGACCGAGCGGAACGCCCGCAGCGTGGTCGGGCACCCGATCTTCGGCAAGACCGGCACGACCGACTCCGACAAGACCGCCGCGCTGGTGGTCGGCACCCAGGATCTCGTGGTGGCCGGCTACCTGGTGAACCCCGACTGGGCCGATCACCCGGACCGGATGTCGCACGGCATCGTCAACCCGGCGGTGTACCGCACGGTCGCGGACTACATGCAGGACCGGCCGGAAGAGGAGTTCAAGAAGCCGAGCGACTGACACCCGCGCTTTCCGCTCCGGACATGTACAGGCCGCCGTTGATCTCATACATTGACGGCGGTCCATCAATTCCGGAACGTGGGAGCACACATGCTCGGTACGGGCAGGATCGCGGCCGCGCTGACCTTTGCGCTGGTCTCCCTCGGCATCGTGGCGCCGGCACCCGCCGGCGCCGCGGTCAGTCGGTCCGAACTGGCGCTGCGCTGGGCGCCGATCCATTACCAGGACGTCGACACCACCGGCAGCCACGCGCTGGGCGGCAAGTCCGACTACATCACCCGCGTCGACTTCGACGGCGACCTCAACGGCCGTAACAACTGGGACTCCGCGGCGCGGACGGACGTCTCGTTCTCGGCGGCGGCGTACTACTCCGTCGCGGAGACGAGCACGCACTGGTACATCACGTACTTCTTCTTCCACCCCCGCGACTGGGTTGACCATCCGTTCTTCGAGACCGAGCACGAGAACGACGGCGAGGGCGTCCTGCTCGCGGTGCAGAAGGACGGCTCGACGTACGGGGTGCTGCGCTCCGCGGTGACGGTGGCGCACACCAGCTTCTACTCGTACACGCCGAGCGGGAGCACCTGGACCGGCGGGCGCGAGACGGTGGACGGGACCCTGCAGATGCAGTCCTCGCCGCACGACGCGTTCCAGCACCCGGTGACCGCGCAGGAGGTGCAGGGGCACGGCCTGAAGGCGTACCCGCAGTACACCATCAACGGCGACGGCATCGTCTACTACCCGGCGGCGGCGGGCGAGACCCCGAGCAGCGGCAACGACCGCGACGTCACGTACGAGCTGATCGACGTCTTCGCGTCCGGCGGCCTCTGGGCGCAGCGCGACAACACCAACCTGTACGCCAACCTGGGCACCTTCGCGGGCGACACCTCGGGCGGCTGCGGCACGGGCACGTTCTCGTGCGGCACGAACTCGGCGAACGCGCCGTGGGGCTGGGACGACGGCGACGACCTGCCGGGCCGGGGCGAGATCGCCACCAACCCGGCGAAGCTGTCGGCGGAGTACTTCACGGTCCCGGGTGAGCTCTCCCGGAGCTACACCTACAACCCGTTCTCGGCCGAGGCGGCGGACCTGAAGCGGGCCGCCGAGACGGCACCTCCGGTGATCGACTAAGGAAGGGGTGTTGCGGCCGGGCGCAAGCCCGGCCGCAACCTACGCGCGCGGTGCCCGGGTGCTGTCGCGGATGATCAGCTCGGTCGCCAGCTCGATGCGGGGCGCCTGGATCTCCTCGCCCTGCGCCAGGCGCAGGATGGTCCGGGCCGCCAGGCCGCCCATCTCGGCGAGGGGCTGCCGCACCGTGGTCAGCGGCGGCGACGCCCACCGCGCCTCCGGCAGGTCGTCGAAGCCCACCACGCTCAGGTCGTCCGGCACGCGCAGCCCGCGCCGGCGGGCCGCCTCGTGCACGCCCAGCGCCATCGTGTCGCTGGAGGCGAAGATCGCCGTCGGCGGCGTGGCCATGTCGAGCAGGGACGCGCCGCCCGCGAAGCCCGAGTCGTACAGGAAGTCGCCCTGGCGGATCAGGTCCTCGTCCGGCTTGAGCCCGGCCGCCTCGAGGCCCGCGCGGTAGCCGT
The DNA here is from genome assembly GCF_014205335.1 of Amorphoplanes digitatis. Taxonomy (NCBI): domain Bacteria; kingdom Bacillati; phylum Actinomycetota; class Actinomycetes; order Micromonosporales; family Micromonosporaceae; genus Actinoplanes; species Actinoplanes digitatis. The sequence goes on from NZ_JACHNH010000001.1 coordinate 3,953,182, forward strand.
CCATCCGGGCCCGGCTGCACAGCAGGTTCTTGGGGCCGGCGACGAAGCCGACCCGGCGGTGGCCGAGCTGCACCAGGTGCTGGGTCGCGGACAGGCCGCCCGCCCAGTTCGTCGCCCCGATGGTCGGCACGTCGATCGCCGCGCCGCCGGCCGGGTCGATCACCACGACCGGGATGTTGAGCCGTTGCAGCTCGGCGTAGACCGGTGTGGTCAGGTCGGAGGTCACGAAGATGACGCCGTCGGAGGCGCGCACGTAGAGGTTCTGCAGCCACTGGCGGGTCGCCGCGGACTTGCGGTGTACCGCGGAGACGACGGTGCCGACGCCGGAGGAGTGCATCACGTCCTCGACGCCGCGGATCAGCTCGACCGCCCAGGGGCTGTCCAGGTCGTTGAAGACCAGGTCGACGAGGGCCGCCTTCCCGGCCTGTTGGCGCGAGGCCCGGCGCCGGTAGCCGTGCTGCTTGAGCAGGTTCTCCACCGCCTCCCGGGTCTGCGGAGACACGTCGGCGCGGCCGTTGAGCACCCGGGAGACCGTGGGTACCGAGACCCCGGCCTCACGGGCGATCGCGGCGATGGTCACGCGGGCCAAGGCGATCTCCTCGTAAGTTTCGGTAGCAGTTTTCGGAAGTATTCCACAGTCGCCGCCGGAAAACATGAGAGCCATTTACGTTCATCGATATAGATCGTCCGGGCCCGTCACCCCATAGCGCCACGTGATCCGTTCAACGTCCCGCGCTCGCGTCCTTTGGGCGCGAGCCCCGTTAGTTCCCGTTGTGCGTAATAACCGAAATAGCCTGAAATTCGTCGTACGTAGGTTCGTGACCGTCGGCGTCGCCACGGTGGTCGTCGCCGTGGGCGGCGCCGCCCTCGCCGAGGTCGTTACCGGGGCGCCCACCCCGTCGCCGTCGTTCAACGGCCCGGTGTACGCGATCGCACACCGCGGCGACATCGTCTACGCCGGCGGATCCTTCACCGGCGCCCTGGTCGGCGGCAAGACCATCGCCCGGCAGCGCCTGGCGGCCTTCAACGCGCGGACCGGCGCCCTGCTCGACTGGAACCCCGGCGCCGACGCCACCGTCCGGGCGCTCGCCGTCGACGGCGCCACGGTGTTCGCCGCCGGCGACTTCGACAAGGTCGCCGGCATGTCGCGCGACGCCGTGGCGAGCATCGACGCCGACACCGGCGTCCTCGGCGCGCTCAAGCACACCGTGCTCGGCCAGCCGAACGCGCTCGCCGTGGCCAACGGCCGGCTCTACGTCGCCGGCCGGCTCACCGCCGTCGACGGCTCGCCGCGGGCCAACCTGGCCGCGTTCAGCACCACCACCGGGCTGCTCGACGCCTGGGCGCCGATGGCCGACGACACCGTCAACGCGCTCGCCGTCGCCGGCGGCCGGGTCTACCTCGGCGGCACGTTCCACAAGGTCAACGGGGTCAAGTCCACGCTGCGGCTCGCCGCGGTGGACGGCAACACGGGCGTGCTGGACGCGGGCTTCAAGCCCAAGCCGGTCTCGCAGGTCTTCGCCCTCGCCGCCGACACCGACGGCGTCTACGCGGCGCTGGGCGGCCTGGGCGGCCGGGCCATCGCGTACACCTTCGCCGGCGCGACCCGCTGGACCCGGGTGTTCGACGGCGACGCGCAGGCGATCGCCGTCATGAACGGCACCACGTACGTCGGCGGGCACTTCGACAAGGCCTGCACGACGACCAACAACGGGATCAAGGGCGTCTGCACCGACGGCTCGGTGCCGCGGGTCAAGCTCGCGGCGATCGACGGCGCGGGCAACCTGACCGAATGGGCCCCGCAGGCCAACGGCGTCGTCGGGGTGCGCACCCTCGCCGCGAACCCGGCCATCGGCCTGATCAGCGTCGGCGGCGACTTCACCACCATCACCGGTTCGGCGCAGAAGCGGTACGCGTCCTTCGGCGGCCCGACCGAGGCCGGCACCGTGCCGCCCGCGCCGCCCGCCCCGTCGTCGCCGTACGTGGCGTCGTACAACTTCGACTCGACCGTCAATGACGGCAGCTACGACGACGGGTCCGGCAACGGGCATGTGCTGCGGACCCAGGCGGTCAACGGCGGCGCGCTCAAGTCGGTCCGGCACGGCGACGGCACGGCGATCGCGTTCCCGACCAAGTGCACCGGCACCGACTGCGCCCGGGTCGTGCTGCGCTCCGGCGAGGTGCCGGACCTGAACCCGGGTACCCGGAACCTGCGCTACGGCGCGGCGGTGCTGCTGTCTCCGGCCGAGACCTCGTCCGGCGAGAACGTGATGCAGAAGGGCTACTCGACCGCGGGCGGCGGCCAGTACAAGCTCCAGGTCGACGGCGTCTCCGGCAAGCCGACGTGCGTGATGAGCGACCAGGGTCAGCCGACCATCCACGTGGCCCGGGGCGGCCGGTCGATCGCCGACGGTGCGTGGCACACGCTCGAGTGCCGGCGTGCCGGCACCAGCCTGTCGATCCACGTCGACGACCAGGAGGCGGGCAGCGCGACGCTGCCGGCCGGCCTGGCGATCACCACGGCGCAGCCGCTGAGCCTCGGCGGTAAGGGCACGGGCGTGGATAACGACCAGTTCCACGGCAGCATCGACGACGTGTGGGTCAGCATCGGCTGACCTGGGCGGGCCGGCGGCCCCTGCGGCTGAGGATGGAAGCCGCAGGGGCCGGGTCATGCGGCGTACACCTCGAGGGAGGAGGCCTGGCCGGCCGGCCAGCCGGTGTTGGCCGTGAACGTCACCCGCAGGTGGCGGGCCGGCGCGCCGGAGCAGGAGATCGTCGCCTGGTTGCCGGTGGCCGGGTCGAACGCGCGGCCGGCGGCGCCGGCGAGGGTCGTGAACGCGGCGCCGTCCGTGCTGCCCTCGATCCGCAGCGTCTGGGTGCGCTGTCCCCAGCCCGGCGGCAGCCGCAGGACCACCCGCGCGACCGCGGTGGCCGCGCCGAGGTCGACCTGGAGCCACTGCGGGAACGCGTTGTTGACGCTCTCCCAGTAGGTGCCGGGGTTGCCGTCGACCGCGTTGCCCGGGCCGTACACCTGTGTGTGCCCGCTCTCGGCCGTCGGGCGGCCCGCGGCCAGGTCCCGGGTGGGGTCCGGCCCGGTGCCGCCGCCCACGACGGGCGCGGTCGGGCGGGTCGCGGTAAGTGCCAGCTGTCCCTTGAGCATCCGGCCGCCGTCGGCGGTGATGCGCAGGTAGTAGTCGGAGGAGCAGGCGGTGCCGTCCTCGTCCAGCGCCCGGATGCCGGAGCCGGCCGGCACCGATGCGGCGGTCGGCGCGGTCTTTGCGATCTGGTTGCCCTCGTTGAACTCGTCGAACATGGACACGTAGAGGCCCTGCGAGCCGAGCCGGATCATGTTGTAGAGGCTGCGCCAGTAGTAGTCGCCGTGCCGGCGGTGCCCGGAGGAGAGGTCGCCCGGCAGCACGCACGGCTGGTAGTCGATGCCGTGCGCCTGGCAGTCCGCGTAGTCGCCGACGTTGACGTTGGCGTAGTACGAGTCCAGGTCCGCCGGGCTCGCGGCGCGGCCCACCATCCACGGCGAGATCATGTGGAACGCGTGGTACACCTCGCCGAAGCCGGGCCGGGAGTCGTTGATGCCCGCCCGCCACCAGGTCGGCACGCCGCCGATCACGTAGCAGCCCTGACCCTTGAACCAGTTGATCACCTCGAGGCACGGTCCCGGCGCGAACGGGCGGCCCGGCTCGTTGAAGCCGAAGCCCCAGATGCACACGACCGGCCGGCCGTTCTGCCGCGCGTACGCCGGTGACGCCGTGTGCGCGGACATCTTCATGGTCCAGTCGGTCTTGAGTTCGGACTGCATGTTCGTCCAGCCCGTCACGTCGTACATGATGTAGAACTTGCGGCCGGTGGCCTCGGCCGCGCCGCGGACCTTGACCGCCATGGCGTCGCGGGTCGGGCCCTCGTCGCCGAACGGGTTGAAGCGCTGGAGCGCCGCCGTGTCGACGCCGTACTGCCGCATCCAGCCGAAGTGGGTGTCGACGGTCTGCTGGTCGTAGGAGGAGAAGAGCCGCGCGGGCCGCCCGTCGCCCAGGTTCGGGTAGGCGGTCGGGTAGCCGTGCGCGAGGTCGGTCAGGTCCGGCCAGGACACGATCGTGGTGTTGGCGGGCGACGGCGGCTGGAACCGGTCGCGGCTCCAGTGCCACCAGCCGCCGATCGGTGCGCCGTCGCCGGGGCAGGCGAACCAGCCCTGGTAGCCGGCGCTGATCTTGCCGACGACGTCGCCGGGCGGCGAGGCCGCGGCGGCCGCGGCGGGTCTGGCGAGTGCCGCCGCGGAGCCGGCGGCCATGGTGGCGAGAAGGGTACGGCGGGAGACGGGCACGGCGACGCTCCTCTTGATCCGAACTCGGGGGAGTGGGGATGACGGATCGACGGTCATCGTGGCAGTGCCCGACACATTCACGCAATAGTTGAACCAAATTATGAAACAATCAGGACTTGCGCCTGAAAGAAGGCAGCCACAGCGCCACCAGGGCGCCCGCCGCGATGAGGCCGGCGCCGACCGCGACCGCCGGCACCAGGCCGTCCACGAAGGACTGGCGGCTCGCGTAGCCGCCGTACGAGCTGAAGACCGAGGCCAGCGCCGCGACCCCGACCGCGACCCCGAGCTCGCGGATCGTGTTGTTGGCGCCCGACGCCACGCCGTGCTCCCGGTCCGGCACGCCGGCCAGGGTCATCGTGCTGAGCGGCGCGAACGTCAGGCCCATGCCGGCGCCCGCCAGGACCAGCGCGACGACGAGCCCGCCGTAGGTGACGTCGGCCGTCGTCCTGCTCGCGATCCACAGCACGCCTGTCGCCAGCAGCGCCTGGCCCGCGACGATCAGGTTCCGCAGGCCGAGGCGGTCCGCGAAGACGCCGGCCAGCGGCGCGACGACCATCGGGGCCATGGTCCAGGGCAGCGTGCGGACGCCCGCGTCCAGCGGGCTCAGCCCCTGCGCCACCTGGAAGAACTGGGCGAGCAGGAACACCGAGCCGAACGCGCCGGCGGAGAAGGTCAGGCTCACGACGCTGATCAGGCTGAAGCCGCGCGAGCGGAACAGCGAGAGCGGCAGCATCGGCGCGGGGTTGCGGTGCTGCCAGCCGACGAACGCCACCAGGAGCGTGGCCCCGCCGATCAGCATGGACAGCACGCGCGGCGACGACCAGCCGTGCCCCGGGCCGTCCGCGACGCCCCAGACCAGCAGCAGCATGCCGGCCGCGGAGAGCAGCAGGCCGAGCGGGTCGAGCCGGGCCGCGCCGCCGCGCGACTCGGGCAGCACGGCCGCGGCCAGGGCGACGGCGACCACGCCGACGGGCACGTTCAGCCAGAAGATCCACGACCAGTGCAGCCCCTGCGCCACCGCGCCGCCGACGACCGGGCCGACCGCGATGCCCAGGCCGCTGATGCCGCCCCAGACGCCCACCGCCGCGCTGCGCCGCCGGTCCGGGACGGCCTGGGCCAGCAGGGTCAGCGACAGCGGCGCGACCGCGGCGCCGGCCAGGCCCTGCGCGGCCCGTGAGGCGGTCAGCATCCACGGCTGCGTGCTCAGCGCGGCGGCGGCCGAGGCGAGGGTGAACAGCACGATGCCGGCCAGAAACACCCGGCGCCGGCCGAGCCGGTCGCCGAGCGCGGCGGCGGTGAGCAGAAAGGCGGCGAACGGCAGCGTGTACGCGTTCACGAACCACTGCAGGTCGGTCACGGAGGCGCCGAGATCGGCGCGGATCACCGGCAGGGCCGTGGTCACCACCAGGTTGTCCAGCGTGACCATGAAGATCGGCAGGCCGGTGGCGGCGAGCACGCGCTTCATCCCGACCCCTAGTTGTTATTCACTGATAACTAGCCATCGAACCTAGTTATCGGCTGATAACCTGTCAACCGCCGAATCCGAGGGAGCGCCGTGACCAGGACCCGCCTGACCGCCGAGGAACGCCACGGCCAGCTGATCGGCGCGGCCCTGACGGCGTTCACCGCCGGCGGCTACGCCGGCACGACGACAGACCAGGTGGCGCGCCTCGCCGGCGTCTCCCAGCCGTACGTGATCAGGCTCTTCGGGACCAAGCAGCAGCTGTTCATCGCGACCGTCGAGCACGCGGCCGACCGCATCGAGCGGCGCTTCCGCGCGGCCAGCCCGGACCTCGCCGGCCTCGGCGACGCCTACGACGAGCTGCTCGCCGAGCGCGAGCTGATCACCGTGATGCTGCACGGCTTCGCCGCCGGCGCCGACCCGGCCATCGGCCCCGTGGTCCGGGCGTGCTTCGCCCGGCTGTACGCGACGGTGCGCGAGCTGACCGGCGCGGACGCGGAGCAGACCCGCGACTTCTTCGCCTCCGGCATGCTGCTGACAGTGCTCGGCGCGATGAACGTCATCGGGCCCGGCGCGGTGCCGCCCGACGATCGGATGAAAGACCTGGTCGACAGCCTCGACCTCCCGGCGTCGCTGCGCGGCCCGGAAAAGTTCGGATCATGACTGCACAGACGACGGCGGGGATGCGTTCTAGTGGATGTGACCTTCGAGCAGTTCGCGGTGGCCCGGCTTTCCAGTCTGCTGCGCTACGCGGTCGTCCTCACCGGCGACCGCGACCTGGCGCAGGACGTCGTACAGGAGGTGCTGGCCCGGGCGCAGGTCAAGTGGCGGCGGATCGGCGTTGCGGACTCACCCGAGGCGTACGTGCGCAGGATGGTGCTCAACGAGTACCTCTCCTGGCGGCGTAGCTGGGCGGCCCGCAACGTGCACGCCGTCGGCGAACGGCTCGTCGACATCGACGACGCCCGCGGCGGGGTACGCGACCACGCCCAGGCCGTCGTCGAGGCCGACGAGCTGTGGCACCGGCTGGGCACGCTCGGGCGCAAGCAACGGGCCGTGCTCGTGCTGCGCTACTACGAGCAGCTCGAGGACGAGGCGATCGCCGACCTGATCGGCTGCTCGCCGGCGACCGTCCGCAGTCACGCGTCGAGGGCATTGAAGAGTCTCCGGCTCGAGTCGGAGCAGCAGACCAGGATCCACGCCGAGGAGATGTCGTGACCGAACACGGAGACCAGCTCCGTAGGGCATTCGAAGCCCATGAGAACGAAGGCCCGGATCCGGCCGAGGTGTACGCCCGCGTACAGCAGCTCGCCCGGGGCTACCAGTGGCGCCGGCGCGGCGCGCAGGCCGCCGGCGGTGCCGTGCTGGGCGCCGGCCTGATCGCCGGGGTGATGCACCTGCCCGCGCTGCTGCCCGCGGCGCCGAACGACAACGTCGCGGTGGCACCCGCCTTCCAGGCGGCCGGGCCGGCCGCGCCGGCCGTGCCCTCGGCGACGCCGTCGGCCCAGCCGATCGACCCGAACCAGGACGAGTTCGACGCCTACTTCGGCGCCGGCTACGACTATGACGACGCCGTGAAGCTGGCCAAGATCTGGAAGAAGCCGAAGGCCGACATCGGCGACATCAAGGTCGAGGCCGGGCGGCGGCTGCTGGCCGGCCAGGTGCTCCCGGTCAAGCCGGGCGAGGGTACGCCCGGGCCGCCCGCGCCGCCCACCAAGGAGGAGAAGCGGGTCGCGGCCTTCTTCGGCGCCGGCTACGACTACGACGACGCGGTCAAGCTCGCCAAGATCTGGAAGACGAAGACCCCGTACGCGGCGAAGGTCGCCGGCGGCAAGAAGCTGCTGGCCGGGGAGACCCTGCCGATCCGCCCGTGACCGCCCGGCTGCACCGGCGTACGGGGTTCGAGATCGAGCTGATGGCCCCGCCAGGCCACAGCCGTCGCACCCTGGCCCAGGATCTGGCCGCCCGCTGCGGCGGCCAGGTCCGGCCGGTGTGGCACCACGACAGCGAGCCGTCCCTGGTACCCGGCCTGGGGCGGTTCCTGCACCTGACGCAGGGCTTCGAGGTAGGCGGCCGCGACGGCGAACCGCTCTGCACCCTCGTCGACGACATCACGCTGATCGACGGGCTCGACCGCCGCGCCGCCGCGCCGCCGGGCTGGTTCCGGATCCTCAGCGACGACCCCCGGCTGCTGCGGCTGCTCGAGGCGCAGAGCGATCCGGGCGGCGCTCTGCCGGACGCGCTCGGCGCGGCGGCCCGGCTATGGGGCACCGCGGTGCAGCGGGTCGGCGACGTCTACCGGCTGGACGACGCGGCCGGCGCGACGATCGCCCTCGCGGCGCCGCAGGGCGGCGAGCGGGAGCGCCCCTGCGAGATCATCACGCCGCCGCTGACCGGCGACCACGGCGCCGCCCTGGAGCGGCTGCTCGGCCCGGCCCGCGAGCTCGGCTTCACCGTGCCGCTCGAGGCCGCCGTGCACCTGCACCTGGACGGCGCGCCGTTCCGGGAGCCGCACGCCCTGGCCAACGTCGTACGGCTGTTCGCCTACTGGCGCGAGCCGCTGCGGACGCTGCTGGCCACCAACCCGGCCTGCCGCCGCCTCGCACCGCTGCCCGCGCCGCTGGTCGCCGCCGTCGCCGGCACCCCGTCCCACGACGAGCTGTGCGCGGCGGCGGAGCAGGGCGGGCTTACCAAGTTCTTCGACGTCAACCTGACCCAGCTGCTGCGCGACGACCCGGTCCGGGACACGATCGAGATCCGGATCCTGCCCGGCGCGATCGACACCGCGGACATCCTCAACCGGGCCGGCCTGGTCGAGCTGCTCCTGGACCGCTGCCTCGACCCGGAGCCGGTGCCGGCCGCACCCGCCGATCCCCACGCCGCGACGGAAGCCCTGATGGGACTCGCCGCAACGGCACTCGCCTAGATGTTGTGCCGGGTGTACGCGGGCTCGCGCAGCCCCAGCATCGCCTCGGTCATCCGGACCGCGTCGACCGCCGCCGGCACATCGTGCACGCGCACGATCCGGGCGCCCCGCATGATGCAGAAGACCACCGTCGCGACCGTGCCCACCAGGCGCTCCTGCTGCGGGCGGTCCAGCGTCTCGCCGATGAAGTCCTTGTTGCTCAGCGCGGCGAGGGTCGGGTAGCCGATCTCGGTGATCTCCCGCAGCCGACGGGTCAGCTCCAGCGAGTGGTACGTGTTCTTGTTCAGGTCGTGGCCCGGATCGATGATGATCTGGTCCGGCCGTACGCCGCGGGACAGGGCCAGCTCCACCCGCCGCCGCAGGAAGTCGGCGACCTCCGCGGTCACGTCGCCGTACTGCGGGCTCGGGTGCAGGGTGCGCGGCGCGGCCAGGCTGTGCGTGATCACCAGGGACGCCGCGGTGCCGGCGACCGCGTCGGCCATCGCGGGATCGCGCAGGCCCGAGGTGTCGTTGACGACCCCCGCGCCCGCCTTGATCACCTCGCGGGCCACCTCCGGCCGGTAGGTGTCGACCGAGACCACCGCCAGGTCCCGGGCCGCCTCGACCACGGGCAGCACCCGCCGCAGCTCCTCCTCGACGCTGACGTCCGGCCCGGGCGCGAACGGCACGCCGCCGATGTCGATCCAGTCCGCGCCCGCGCCGGCCGCCGCCCGGACCGCCTCGACGGCCTTCTCGAGGGCGAACGTGCGGCCCTGGTCGTGGAACGAGTCCGGCGTGCGGTTGACGATCGCCATGACCGCGACCCGGCGCGAGAAGTCGAAAGCCCGCCCCCCGATGACCCGTTCGGCGCTGATCAGCGGGGGTGCGTAGTCGCTCACCTCGGGAGACTAACCCGGTGGCGAGGATCCCCCGGACTCGGCCTCCCGCCTTTGATCGAACCTGCTCTATGGTGCAAGGCGTGACGGAAGCAGGACTCCCGGTCGCGGACGTGCGCGGCCCGTTGCCTTACCTGTGGTGGCTCATCCGGCGGCAGAAGGGGCGCATCGCCACCGGCGCCCTGATCGGCTCGTTATGGATGGTAGGGCTGACGCTCCCGCCCTACCTGCTCGCACAGGCCATCGACCGGGGCCTCCAGCGGCGCGACCCGGCCGCGCTCGCCGCCTGGGTCGCGGCCCTGTTCGCCGTCGGCGCGGTCAACGCGCTGCTCGCCATCCTGCGGCACCGCACGATGACGAAGATCCGGCTCGACGGCGGCTTCCGGACCGTCCGGGCGGTCATCGCGCACGCCACCCGCCTCGGCGCCGCGCTGCCGCGGCGCATCGGCGCCGGCGAGATCGTCACCATCGGCATCGCCGACGTCTGGGTCCTGGCGCAGGCACTCACGGTCACCGGGCCGGGGCTCGGCGCCGTCCTCGCGTACGTGGTGGTGGCCGTGCTGATGCTGGAGATCTCCCCGCTGCTTGCCGTCGTGGTGCTCGCCGGGGTGCCGGTGCTCGCCGTCGTCGTCGGCCCGATGCTCGGCCGGCTCCAGCGGGCCGGCGCCCGCTACCGGGAGCGGCAGGGCGCGCTCGCCGACCGGCTCGTCGACATCATCGACGGCCTGCGCGTCCTCAACGGCCTCGGCGGCAAGGACGGCTACGCGCGCCGGTACCGGCGCGACTCGCGGGCCGTCGCCGAGGTCGGCTACCGGGTCGGCGCCGTGACCAGCTGGATACAGGCGCTCGGCGTGGGGCTGCCCGCGCTCTTCCTGGCCGTGGTGATCTGGCTGGCCGCCCGGATGGCCGCGCAGGGCGACATCACGGTGGGCGAGCTGGTCGCCGTCTGGGGGTACGCGGCGGTGCTCGTCGTGCCGGTCGCGTTCTTCATCGAGGGCGGCTTCGACATCAGCCGGGCGCTGGTCGCCGGGCGCCGGATCGTCGACTTCCTGCGGCTGCCGGTGGATCCGCCGCCGCGCGGGCAGGGCCCCGACGGCCCGGCCGTGCTGCGCGACCCCGACTCCGGCGTGGTCGTCATCCCCGGGCGGCTCGTCGCGCTGGCCACCGCCCGGCCCGCCGACGCCGCCGCCGTCGTCGACCGCCTCGGCCGGTACGGGCCCACGGCGGTGACCTGGGGCGGCCGGCGCGTGGACGGGCTCGCGGTCCGCGACCGGATCCTGGTCGCCGACAACGAGGCCTACCTGTTCACCGGCGCGCTCGGCGACGTCGTCGCCGGCCGCTCCGAGCCCGACGACGAGGCCGTCGCCCGGGCCCTGGCCGCGGCCGCGGCGTGCGACATCGTCGACGGCCTGCCGGACGGGACGGCGTCGGTGATCGACACACAGGGCCGCAACCTCTCCGGCGGCCAGCGCCAGCGGGTACGGCTGGCCCGCGCCCTCTACGCCGACCCGGAGATTCTGCTCGCCGTCGAGCCGACCTCCGCCGTCGACGCGCACACCGAGGCCGCCATCGCCGAGCGCCTGCCCGCGGCCCGGGCCGGCCGGGCCACGCTGGTCGCGACCACCTCACCGGCCATGCTGGACCGCGCCGACATCGTGCACTACATCGTCGGCGGACGGCTCGCGGCCACCGGCACCCACCGCGCGCTGCTCGACACCGAGCCCGGCTACCGCGCGCTGGTGACCCGGGCGGCGGGGGAGGCCGCCCTGCCCGAGGCGGCCCGGCGATGACGGAGCTGCCGGTCGCCGGGCGCGCGCACGTGCGCAGGGCCGTGGCCGGGCTGATCCGCGACGACCGGGGCGCGGTCGCGCAGATGGTGCTCTTCAACGCCCTCGCGGCGATCGCCGGGCTGGCCGGGCCGTGGCTGCTCGGCCGGATCATCGACACGGTCACCGCCGGCCCCGCCCCGGTCGGCGTCGTCGACCGGCTCGCCCTGGCCGTCCTGCTGTGCACGATCGTCCAGATCATCCTGGCCCGCACGGCGCTCGCCGTCGGCTACCGCTTCGGCGAGCGCACGGCCGCCCGGGTCCGCGAACGCTTCCTCGACCGGGCACTCGCCCTGCCCGCGTCCGTGGTCGAGCGGGTACCGGCAGGCGACCTCACCGCGCGGGGCACCGTCGACGTCGGCACGGTGGCCGCGACCCTGCGCGACGCCATCCCCGAGGTGCTCATCGCGGCCGTGCAGGCGCTGTTCGTACTCGTCGCCGTCTTCCTGCTCGACCCGCTGCTCGGCGCCGTCGCCCTGCTCGGGCTCGCCGGCATCCCGGTCGTCACCCGCTGGTACCTGCGCCGGGCGCGGACCGCGTACCTGGAGGAGGGCGCGGCCGGCTCCGTGCTCGCCGACGAACTCGCCTCGACCATCGCCGGCACCCGCACCGTCGAGGCGCTCGGGCTGCGCGACCGCCGGACCGCGGTGGCCGACGAGGCGATACACCGGGCCCGGCACACCCGGCTGCGGACCCTGTCCCTGCGCAGCGTGCTGTTCCCCGCGGTCGACGTCTCCTACGTGGTGCCGGTCGTCGGCGTCCTGCTTGTCGGCGGCGCGCTGTACATCGACGGCAGGCTGAGCCTCGGCGCCGTCGCGGCCTGCGCGCTCTACCTGCGGCAGCTGGCCGTGCCGCTGGACGCGATCCTGGTCTGGCTGGAGCAGCTACAGAGCAGCGGCGCCTCCTTCGCCCGCGTCGAGGGCCTGGCCGCGATCCCGCCGGCCGTCGTGACCGAGCGCGCGGCGCCGGCCGGCGACCGGATCGAGGTCCGGGGCGTCCGCTACGCCTACGAGGGCGACCGCGACGTGCTGCGCGGCGTCGACCTGACCGTGCGGCCGGGGGAGCGCCTCGCCCTGGTCGGACCGTCCGGCGCCGGCAAGTCCACCCTCGGGCGGCTGCTCACCGGGGTCGACCGCCCGCGCGCGGGCAGCCTGACCGTCGGCGGCGTGGAGATCTCCCGGCTGCCGCCCGGCCTGCTGCGCCGCCAGGTCGTGCTGGTCACCCAGGAACACCACGTGTTCCGCGACGCGGTCCGCGACAACCTGACCCTGGCCGCACCGGACGCCACCGACGACGAGCTGATCTCGGCACTTGCCGTCGTCGGCGCCGACTGGGCGACGGACCTGCCCGACGGCCTCGACACCCGGCTGGGCGGCGACGGCTTCGTCCTGGACGGCGCGCAGGCACAGCAGCTCGCGCTGGCCCGGGTCGTCCTCGCCGACCCGCACACCGTGGTGCTGGACGAGGCGACCGCGCTGCTCGACCCGACGACCGCGCGGGACGCGGAGCGCGCCCTCGCCGCGGTGCTGCACGACCGCACCGTGATCGCGATCGCGCACCGCCTCCAGACCGCGCACGACGCCGACCGGGTGGCGGTCATGGACGGCGGCCGGCTCGTCGAACTGGGCACCCACGACGACCTGGTCGCGGCCGGCGGCACGTACGCCAACCTGTGGCGCACCTGGCACGGCTGAGCCGGCCGTATCAGGCGCCGGCACGGCCGGGTCTGTCCACCATGCAAGGAATTCGGGTACGGGCATACCTGCTCGGCGACGTGCGGGTGATCGTCAACGGCCGGCTCGTCGAGACGCCCAGCCGCCACGGCAGGGACCTGATCGTCTACCTGCTGCTGCACCGCGAGACGCCGACCCCGCGGGACGTCCTGATCGACACGTTCTGGCCACGGGCCCGCCCGGCCGCGGGCCGCAACCGCCTGCACGTACTGCTCGCCGGGGTACGCAAGACGCTGCGGGCCGCCTCGGCCGACCCGGTGATCGAGCGGTGCGGCGAGGCGTACCGGATCGCCCGGGCCGCGCAGGTGTGGACCGACACCGACGAGTTCGAACGGCTCTGCCGCGCCGGGCGCCGGGCGCAGGCCGGCGCGGACCCGGCCGAGGCCACGCGGCACTACGAGGCCGCCGGAATGCTGTTCCGCGGCGGCTTCCTGCCCGACCGGCCGTACGCGGACTGGGCCGCGGCCCGGCGCGCGGCCCTGCGCGCCGTCGCCCTGGAGGCGCAGAGCAACCTCGTGCTCCTCTACGCCGGGCGCGGCGAGTACGGCGCCGCCGCGACCCTGGCCCGGCGGATCCTCGCCGACGACCCGTGCAACGAGGACGTCCACCGCGCGCTGATGCTGTGCTACGCACGGGCCGGCCTGCGCCACCTGGCCCTGCTGCAATACCGGCAGCTGGTCACCACGCTCTGGGCCGACCTGCGGGTACGCCCCGCCGCCGAGACCACCGAGCTGTACGAACGGCTGCGCCGGCCGGAGCGGACGCTCCAGCCGGCGTGATACGCCGGAGGTCAGCCGCCGACGGTGAAGGTCTCGCTGAAGGCGACGGAGACGTCGGTGTTGATGCCCGCGGTCACCTTGTAGGAGCCGATCGCCTGGATCACGTCACCGGGGTCGGCGTTGGCGAGCGCACCGAACGGCACCCGCAGCCGATCCCGCCGCGGCGTGTTGTTCTGCGGCTTGATCACCGCGCTCACGGTGCCGAGGGCGATGCGGTTGGCGGAGCTGAGGTTGACGATCGACACCCGGATCGAGTGCTCGTCGACGTCCTCGTTCAGATTCTCGCCGATCTCGACGTCGGCGACGACGTCGAACGGCTTGCCCAGGTCCAGGACGCCGACGGTGAAGTCGGTGCCCTTGTCGGCGGCGTAGAGCAGCTTGATGGCCGCGTCGTGTGCGTTCGCGGTGGTCGTGGTCATCGGTGCGGTCTCCTCGTTCGGTACGGATCTGACGGGATACAGCCGACCGGCCCGCACCTAGTCGGCACTTAATCCGCGCTTAACCGGCCGGGCCGCGGCTCCCGGCGCGGCCCTGTATCAGGGCGGAGATTCCCCCGTCTGTCCCCGCATGACACCGGACGAGAAGGCGGACAGGATCATCAAGGGCATGGTCGCCACCGGGGTGGCCGCCGGCGGCGTGCCGGTGCCCCTGCTCATTCCCTTCATGGGTGCGGTGGCCGGCGGGGTCGTGGCGATCGGCACCTGCTACGGCGTCGAACTGTCCAAGCGCGACGCTTGGAAACTGATCCGCCAGTTCTTCAAGGCGGCTGGGTTCGTCTATATGTCGGCTTTGGTCGGAGGCCAGTTCATGGTGTGGCTGCTGACACCGACGGGCCTCGGCACGCCGGCGGCGATGGCCCTTGACGCGGTCACCAGCGCGGCCGTCGCGTATGCCGCCGGCACCGCGGCCAAGCACTACTTCAAGGGCCACACGTCGCAGGCCGAACTACGCGCCATCGTCCGCGGCGCGGTGGTCGAGGCCCGCCGAAACCTCACCACCGGACGGGAGACGAAATGATCGACGACAGCCTCATGGACCAGATCCTCGAGGCCGTCACCGGCCTGGCCGAGGACGTCGCCGAGCAGATCCTGGACCTGGTCACCGACGTGGCCGCGGAGCTCGGCGAACTCACACACGAGGACGTGGTGAACCTGGTCGAGGCCGCGATCACCGCCACCGCCGGCGCCGCCGCGACCGCCACCCTCCACCACCACCGCGGCCGAGTGATCTGACCCCGCCGAGGCCGAGGTTGTCCCGCTCGGCCGGGACCTTCGCCTCTGATCGTCCGGGGTGGGTATACGTAGCGTCGGTGATGGAGACCCGAGAGGGTGTCGATCACAGATGTGGGAGGACGCCATGCAGCGGCTCCTGATACTCGGCGGCGGGACGGCCGGCACG
Source organism: Amorphoplanes digitatis (assembly GCF_014205335.1). Lineage (NCBI taxonomy): Bacteria > Bacillati > Actinomycetota > Actinomycetes > Micromonosporales > Micromonosporaceae > Actinoplanes > Actinoplanes digitatis. The sequence goes on from NZ_JACHNH010000001.1 coordinate 3,968,514, forward strand.
ATGGTGGCAAACAAGCTGCGCCGCCGGCTCGATCGTGGCGATTGGCAGGTCACCGTCGTCGATCACGACGATGATCACCTGTATCAGCCGGGGCTGCTCTTCCTGCCGTTCGGCACCATCCAGGCGCAGCAGATCGTCAAGCCGCGGCGGCATTTCCTGCCCGACGGTGTGGATCTCGTCCTCGGCGAGATCGCGCTGGTCGACGCGGACACGAACACGGTCATCCTGGCCGGCGGCCGGGAACTGTCCTACGACCAGCTGGTCATCGCGACTGGTGTGAGTCCTCGCCCGGATCAGACTCCGGGGATGCTCGGTCCGCAGTGGCGGCGCAGCGTCTTCGATTTCTTCAGTCTCGACGGTGCGACCGCGCTCAAGGCCGCCCTGGAGAGCTTTGAGGGTGGCCGGCTGGTCGTGCACATCACCGACATGCCGATCAAGTGCCCGGTCGCGCCGCTGGAGTTCACGTTCCTCGCCGACGCGTACCTCCGGGCGCGGGGGATCCGGGACCGGGCCGAGATCGTGTACGTGACCCCGCTGCCCGGTGCCTTCACGAAGCCGATCGCGGCGGAGCACCTCGGCGCGATGCTCGACGAACGCAGGATCGTCGTCGAGCCGGACTTCCTTGTCGAGCGCATCGACACCGACACCAAAACCCTTGTCTCGTATGACGGGCGCGAGGTGCCGTTCGATCTGCTGGTCACCGTTCCGCTGAACATGGGCGCCGACTTCGTGGCCCGATCCGGGCTGGGCGATGAACTGAATCTCGTACCGGTCGACAGGCACACGTTCCTGTCCACCCGGCATGCCGACATCTTCGCGCTCGGCGACGCGAACGACATTCCCACCTCGAAGGCCGGGTCCGTCGCGCACTTCTCGGTCGAGGTGTTCGCCGACAACTTCTGCGAACACATCGCGGGGCAGCCGATGACCGGCAGCTTCGACGGGCACGCGAACTGCTTCATCGAGTCCGGTGGCGGCAAAGGGCTGCTGATCGACTTCAACTACGACACCGAGCCTCTCCCCGGCAGCTACCCGTTGCCGGTGATCGGCCCGTTCGGGCTGTTGAGGGAGAACGCCCGCAACCACTGGGGCAAGCTCGCGTTCCGCTGGATCTACTGGCACCTGTTGCTGCCCGGCCGCCGGATCCCGCTGCCGTCGCACATGTCCATGGCCGGGAAACACCAACCCGTGAAGGAGCCGCAATCATGACCGTCGCCACCATCGCCGGGACGCCGGTCCACGTCGACGCCGAGGGATTCCTCACCGAGTACGGCGAGTGGAGTGAGGACCTGGGCCGGGGACTCGCCGCCCGGATCGGCATCGAACTGAGCGACGCGCACTGGAGGGCGATCCGGTTCCTGCGCGAGGACTTCCGCGCGCAGGGTCAGACCGCCACGCTGCGCCGGGTGTCCACCCTCGCCGGGATACCGATCAAGGAAATGTTCGCGCTGTTCCCGGGCAAGCCGGCCAAGAAGATGGCGTATGTCGCCGGTCTGCCCAAGCCGCACGGCTGCGTGTGAAGGAAGGCATCGCCATGACCACCGAGACCAGCATCGCGGTCGTCCCCGACTTCGGTGACGCCGCCACCCAGGGCCGCAAACTGGCGATCATCTGCTCCAAGGGCAACCTGGACATGGCCTACCCCGGCCTGATCCTGGCCAACGCCGCCCTCGGCGAAGGGGTCGAGACGCACCTGTTCTTCACGTTCTGGGGCTTCGACATGATCACGAAGTCGCGGATGGGCGACCTGAAATTCACCATGCTCGGCAACACCGCCACCCACCTTCCGCAGGGCCTCGGCGGCCTGCCCGGGGTGACGGGAATGGCGACCCGGCAGATGAAGAAGCAGATCCAGGACGTCGGGGTTCCGGAGGTGCCGGAGTTCCTGGCGCAGATCGTCGACTCCGGTGGGCACCTGTGGGCGTGCCGGATGTCCGCCGACATGATGCACCTGGACGAGGAGGACCTGTACGACGGCGTGGAAGCCATCATCAGCGCGGCGGACTTCATCGAGAAGACCGACGGCGCCCAACTGCTCTTCATCTGAGTCGCCACGGCCCTGTCGGACAGCGTTGTCCGGCAGGGCTTCCGTCTGCCGCGAGAACCCATTGCCGCCGCGGGGACGACCAGGGTGTCGATGGGACGCGCGGGCGTGCGGGGTGTCCCGGACCGGGGGACCTTCGGCCCTGCCCGCGGCTCTGTCCTGGAGAGAGGGTGTGGTGAGAGAGCCGAGCTGGGAGAACATCATGACCTACCGCATCGCGATCAACGGTTTCGGCCGGATCGGCCGCAACTACCTGCGCCGCCTGACCAAGGCGCCGGCCGACGCCGGCCTGCAGGTGGTGGCGATCAACGACCTGTACGACGCCGCCACCCTCGCGCATCTGCTGGAGTACGACTCGACGTTCGGCCGGATCGGCGTTGACGTCGGCTACGCGGAGGACCGGCTGATCGTCGGCGGGCACGACATCGCGACCTTCGCCGAACGCCGTCCCGATGCGCTGCCCTGGGCCGAGCTGGGCGTCGACCTGGTGATCGAGGCCACCGGCAAGCTGCGTACCCGTGACGAGGCGGCGCTGCACCTGAAGGCCGGCGCCGGCCGGGTGCTGATCTCCGCGCCGGGCAAGGGTGTCGACGCCACCCTGGTTCCCGGGGTGAACGCGGACACCTACGACCCGGACGTGCATCAGATCGTGTCCGCCGCCTCGTGCACGACCAACTGCGTGGCGCCGCTGGTCAAGGTGCTGCACGACGCGTTCGGCATCGAGAGCGGTTACCTGACCACCGTGCACGCGTACACCAACGACCAGAACGTGCTGGACGCGCCGCACAAGGACCCGCGCCGGGCTCGGGCGGCGGGTGTGAACATCATCCCGACCAGCACCGGCGCGGCGAAGGCCGTCGGGCTGGTGCTTCCCGAGCTGGCCGGCCGCCTCGACGGGGTCGCGCTGCGGGTGCCCGTCGCGGACGGCTCGATCAGCGACCTGTCACTGATCCTGGCCGCCGACGTCACCGCCGTGAGGATCAACGAGGTGGTCGCGGCGGCCGCCGCGCCGGGGCAGCCGATGCACGGGATCATCCGCTACACCGAGGCGCCGCTGGTCTCCACCGACATCGTCGGCGACCCGGCGTCGTGTGTGTTCGACGCCGGCCTCACTCAGGCCCACGGCCGCCTGGTGAAGGTGTTCGGCTGGTACGACAACGAGTGGGGTTACACCAACCGCCTCGTCGACCTGACCAGGCAGATGGCCGGAAAGTGAGGGATCGCGAGTCATGAGTCACGCGGCCGCGCAGGGCGGACTCCCGGTGGCGGCGCTACTGCCGCTGATTCTGCTCGCGGTGGCCTTCGTCGGGTACTGCCTCCACGATCTGTCCCGCACCCGGGTGCGTTACCTGCCCAAATGGGTCTGGGCCCTGATCTGCGTCGTCTCGATCCCGCTCGGCGGAGTCGTCTACCTGCTCATCGGTCGCGAACACCGATGAAGGTCGAAACGGCCGCGCTGGTGAAGCGCTACGGATCGCACGCCGCTCTGGACGGTGTCGACCTGTCCGTTCCGGCCGGCTCCGTCTACGCGCTCGTCGGCCCGAACGGCGCGGGCAAGACGACGCTGCTCGGCATCCTCTCCGGGTTGCGCCGGGCGACCAGCGGCAGCGTCCGGCTCGGTGCGGGTCCCGGCCGGATCGCATGCCTGCCGGACACGCCCCAGTTCGACCCCTGGCTGACCGGCCGCGAGGTCGTCGCGTTGGCCGCGCACCTCGCCGGCCGACCGTCCGGGGTCACGATCCCGGCCTTGCGGATCGAGGCGGTGCTGGCGGAGACCGGACTCGCCGGTGCGGCGGACCGCCGGGTCGGCGGCTATTCGCGTGGCATGCTCCAGCGGCTGGGGCTGGCCGCCACGGTGGTGGGCGAGCCGGAGTTGCTGCTGCTGGACGAGCCCGCCTCGGCCCTCGACCCGGCCGGGCGCCGGGAGGTGCTCGACCTGATCGCCCGGATGCGCGGACGTGCGACCGTCGTGTTCTCCAGCCACATCCTGGCCGATGTGCAGGAGGTCTGTGACCGGATCGGGGTCCTGCGCGAGGGACGGCTGCTCTTCCAGGGCACCCTGGAGGAACTGATCGTCGGGCGGGCTACGCCGGCCTACCGTGTTCGGCTACGCAGCGGCCGGGACCGGGCGGAGCCGCTACTTCGTCGGCAGCCGTGGGTGACGTCCCTGCGTGCCGACCGCGGCGACCTGCTTGTCGGCGTACGCACGCTGGGCGAAGCGGAGACCTTCCTGGCCGGCGTGCTTGCCCGGGCCGGCGCCGGGGTCGTCAGCCTCGGCCCGCAGGAGGCTCGGCTGGAGGACGTCCTCGCCGGTGCCGTCGCCGGCCTGCTTCTCGGGTCCGCCTGTGCGTGGTACGAGACGACGGTGCTGCTCGGTGCCCCGTCCGCGGGCGCGATGGTGGCCGGAATCGCGTACGGCATCGTCTTTCTGGCGTTCGCCGTGGCGCTGGTCGCCCTCGTGGCGGTGCTGGTGCGCGGCGTCCTTGCCGCGGCCGGACTCACAATGGGTCTGCTGCTGTTCATCGGTGTCCTCGGCGGCGCCACCGGCGCGAGCACCTGGTTGCCGACGGGGCTGCTGGGCGCCCTCGCCGACCTCACCGCGGGCGCCTCGGCGGCCGACTATCTGCCTGGTCTGGTGGTGACGGTGCTCCTCGCCGCGGTGGCCCTGACCGGTGCGGTCGTGCTCGGCGATCGCCGCGAGCTGTGATTTCGCGGCCGCCCCGGGCATTTGTTCACAGGCGGTGGTAGCGGGAGATCGCGTACAGCTGTCGCAGGGTCAGCGGCCGTGGCCGGTTCCGGGCATGGGAGGCCTCCAACCGGGTGGCCAGCGCGAGGAACAGCTGCGCGGTGGTGAACGCGTCGCCGAGGGCATGGTGCGGAGTGTGTACGGGCAGCCCGAGCCGGCGCGAGGCGGCCTCCAGGTTCGGCTCGCCCGGCCGGTCGGGGTCCGCGAGGCGGCAGGCCCGCAGCAGGGCGGCGGTGTCGATCGTCGCCCGCGCCAGCCTGATTCCGCGTGGGCGCAGTGCCCGGTTGAGGAAGGCCCGCTCGACCCAGGCCGCGTGCGCCACCAGGACCCGGCCGGACAGCAGGTCGACGAGGCGGTCCACGACCTCGTCGATGGCGGGCGCGCCGGCCAGGTCGGCGGTGCGTAGCGCATGGACGGCGAGCGCCGGCGCCGACACGGGGCGGGGCGGGCGTACCAGGCCGTAGGCGATCCGGTCGCACGGGATCCGGGCGTGTGTCACGATCGTCGCCCCGTACGCGATGATGTCGTCGCGGCGTAGGTCCAGGCCGGTGGTTTCCACGTCGACGACGCAGAACTCGGCCGCACGCCAGGTCAGGGACGGGTGCGGTGCGGGGAGCGACGTTCCGCGGCGGAGTCTCATCGTGCCGGTGTCACCGGTCGAGCCGTCTGGTCCAGTCGCGGTCCACTCTGGCCTGGACCATGGCGATGGCGCGGAACGACTCGCGCAGGTGTCGGCGGGTGAGGGTGTCGAGGTCGGCCGGGGCGAAGTAGGTCGTGGGCGGGACTCCGTCGTGGATGGCGTGCACCTCGTGGCGCAGCAGCAGCGAGTAGGCGTCGTCGAAGCCGCCGGCGAGCGTGTCGGCCTCGTCCGTGCTGAGTAGGCCTTCCTGTGCGCCGCGGCGCAGCCGGTCGGGCGTCGTGCCGCGGGCGTCGCCGCTGACGATCGCGATCCACCGTGCCAGCGCCACTACCGGGACGAGCCCGCCGCTCTTGAGGTCGAGCTGGCCGCGGTGTTCACCGCTGTGGGCGACGACGAAGTCCCGGACGAATCCGGTGGGCGGCCGCCAGCCGAGTGCCTCGTCGAGCAGGGCCCGTATGAACTGGGTGGTGCGGGTGTGTGAGCGGATCTGTTCGGTCAGGGCGCGGCCCAGCGCCGGGTCGGTGACCGGGCGGCTGTCGGCCACCATCGCCGACAGCAGCAGCGCGTTCTCTCCGGTGGGGTCGTGCTGCCAGGCGCGGGCGGCGGCGGCCCAGTCGGACCGGGACCGGCTGAACACGGGATTGTGTGCGTTGGCTCCGTTCGCGCACAACGTCAGGCCGCAGGTTTGCAGCTCGCGCAGGATCTCCCGGGCGGCCGTCCGGATCTCCGGGCCGAGGTCCGGCGCCGACGCCGGCGGGTCGGCCCAGACCAGCGCCGTGTCGAGGTCCGAAAGGGGTAGCGGCTCACGCCGGGCCAGCGAGCCGAGCAGGACCCAGGAGTGTCGCACCGCGGCCAGCGCCGGGCTCGGGTTCAGGTCCAGGACCCGCCGGACGACGGCGTCGACCACCGCCGCGTGCACCGCGCCGATGTGTGCGGCGGCCACGCCGTCGTCGCACAGCTCGACGATCGTGGTCGGCAGCAGGCGCGCCGCCCGGGCCAGTTGCTCGCCCGACGTGGCGTCCTCGATCGCGGAGCGGACCAGTAGCGGGTTGCGGACCTCCGCCCGGGCGAGGTCGACGACCCGGATCACGCCGACGGGGCGGCCAGACTGGCCGGTCACCACGAGATGGTGGACGCCGTGCTCCACCATGCGCAGCAGGCCGGCGGTCTGGGTGGCGTCCTCGTCGATGGTCAACGCCGGCACGGTCGCCAGCCGGGCGACCGGAGCGTCGACGCCGATGTGCCCGGTGGCCACCCGGTGCCGGAAGTCGTGGTCGGTGACGATGCCCAGGCCGGCGGCGGTCCGGACCAGCGCGCACGAGGTGCCGGCGGCGCCGATCCGGTCGGCGGTGTGCCGGACGAGGTCCGATTCGGCGCACCAGACGATCGGGCGCATCACGTCCGCCAGCCGCCGGTCGGCCCGGCGCACACCGCCGTCGGTGAGCCGCCGCCGCACGACCGTGTCCACCGCGGCGAACCGCAGCCGCTCCGGGTGGGCGAGGAACGCCCGCGGGTCGGGGATACGCAGGCACAGGCTGTCCTCGTGCGCCCGCACCAGGAGCCGGGGTGGCAGCCCGGACAGCAACCAGAGGTGCCCGAACGTGTCACCCACGCCGAGCAGGTCGACGACCTGCCCGCGATCCAGGACCTCCAAGGCGCCGGTGCGGACCACCCACAGGTGCCGGAGCCGGTCCTCGTCCTCGGCGACCACGACCGCTCCGGCGGCGAAGTACTCGACCTCCACCCGGGCCACCAGCCGGGCCATGTCCTCGGCGTCGAGGGCGTCGAACGGCGGCTGCTCGCCGAGGAAGTCAGCGAACTCCTTCACCGCAACCGCCTTCCCGGCCTGCCTGCTACCTCGTCGTGGGCCGCGCGCGGCGCCCGAGCCGCCGAAGCGTCGCCGCGGCCGTGGCGTTGTCCACCACATCCCGCAGCGTGTCCAGGATGGGTGCGGCCCGGTCCGTTGCGGACCGGGCCTTCGTGGGTGAGTGGTCAGATGAGCCAGCGGTTCTTCTGGACCAGGGGCAGGGAGGCCCAGCGTCGGCCGAGGCCCCAGGTGTGCCCGGCGTAGGTGAGGGCCAGGACGACGCCGACGACCGCGTAGATGAAGTGGTAGTCGGTGACGGGGTTGCTGGAGCCGGAGGCGAGCGGCCATTCCGCTGCCCACATCATGGCCATCATCAGGGCGAGGGCGCCGGCGGCGATGCGCAGGCCGATGCCGGCGGTCAGGGCGAGGCCGATGCCGAGCAGGCCGAGCATGAAGGCCCAGTTGGTCCAGGTGTCGCCGGCGATGCTGTGGAAGAAGTTCTGGAACGGGCCGACCTCGACGCTGGACAGGAAGCCTTTGGTGGGGGAGCCGCCGTTGATCCAGGCCTTGGCCGCCGGGGTGGCGTAGCCCCAGCCGAAGGTCTTGTCGAAGAATGCCCAGAGGAACACGAAGCCGGTGGAGACGCGCAGGACCGCGAGGGACTTGGCGGCGGCGTGGGTGAGCATGGAACCGGGGGCCTCGACCTGCTCGAGGTGAGTCGTCGGGCCGTGGCCGGTGGTGGTCATGGTGTCCTCCTTCATCGATGTCTGTGCCTTCGACTCTGCCGGAGCGGCGCGGGGCACGCCTGAGCCCAAACGCCCGATCATGTCGGGACCAAGGTCCCGACCTCAGAGGGCCGGTCGGGCGACGTCGTCCGGTGTGGGCCTCCCGCCTGGTCCGGCCAGTCGGCGCAGCGTGACGCCGACGGCAAGGAACCAGGCGAGCAGGAGAGTTCCGTAGACGGCGTAGCCGGCACCGAGCAGAGGCCGCAGCGCCTCGGACACGATGCCGATGGCGCCGGTCGCGACGCCGAGCCAGGCGACCCACCGCGGGACGCCGCCCTTGGTCATGACCAGGGAGATGAGCAGAATGCCGACGGTGGTCAGCACGCCGACGAAGCCGGGCATGTCGTTCTCGGCGATCAACTGCTGGGCGAGGGTCACGTAGGCGTCGCGCTGCGCGTCGGACCCGGCGGCCTGGTAGCGGTCGGCGAGATCGAGCAGCAGCAGCGACCCGCCGCCGCTGGTCGGCAGGGCGAGGGTCAGCGCCCAGGCCGTGGTGCCGATCGTGCCGGCGATCGCCGCCGCGGCCTTGTCCACCCGCCACATCGCGGCCGTCAGCGCCAGGAACACCACCATCGCCAGCACGCCGGGCGCGATCCACAGCACCTGCTCGATGCCGTACAGCCACTTGTGCGCGGCGACGTGTTCGAGTGTCTCCGCTGCGCCGGCCTCCGCCGGTGGCGGCGTCATCGCGACGGCGACCATGGCCGCGAGGTACGGCACGACGATGAGGATGCCGCACCACCCGCCGATGCGGTAAAGGTCGCGCCACGAGGCGTCCGGCACGATCGCCGGCGCCGACCGTACCTTCGGGTGTGCTGCGTTCATTCGGCTCACCTCCGAGCGTTCTCCTCAGCGTCGGTCAATGCCCGGGCACCGTCCAGAGAAGTTCGTCCCGGCCGGTCGGGCCGGACGCCTCCGTCGTGGCGAGGCCCGGATGGTGTGATGCGGCTCAGGCCACGAGTTCGCAGGCTCGTTCGATGACCGGCGTTACCGCGGCGGCGACCGGCGGGGTCAGCCCCTCGCCGAAGCCGAACTCCGATCCGGAGACGGCGAGCACGACCAGCCGGCGCGGCAGCCTGTCCAGCGCCCGCGCGAGCGCCACGGTGCTGCCCAGGCTGATGCCGTGGGAACTGGCCGCGCTCTCCTCGGGAAGTTCGTTCAGCGCGTCGAGCACAAGCTCGTAGCGGAGTCCGCTGTGGTGGCCGTCGTCCAGCACCGCGTCCACCACGACGGCGACGTCGGCGCCGGTCCACAGGTCGATGAGCCGGGTGGGTTCGCCGTCGCTGACCCGCAGGTCGACCGCCGCCAGGCGGCGGTCGGAGGCCTGCCGTTCGGCCAGCCCGGCGACGACCAGCGGACCGAATCCGTCGTCACGGCGGTAGTCGTTGCCGACGCCGATCACCACCCGCCGGCCGGTGCCGTGGCGGTTCATCGTCGTTCCACGGTGAGGTCGAGGAAGTGCGTGGAGCAGGAGATACACGGGTCGTAGTTGCGGATGGCCTGTTCGCACTGCCAGGTGAGGCGCTCGTCGTCCAGGTGCAGCCGGCTGCCGACGAAGCGGCGCAGGTCGTCCTCGATGCCGGCCTGGTTCTGCGAGGTCGGCGGCACGATGCGGGCCGAGGTGATCAGGCCGTCGGCGTCCAGGCCGTAGCGGTGGAACAGGATTCCGCGTGGTGCCTCGGTCGCCCCGTATCCGATCGCCTCCCGCGGCGGAACTTCGACGAAGGGGCGGGCCGGCGGCTCGTACTGCTCGATCAGCCGTATCGCCTCGTCGAGTGCGAAGACCGTCTCCACGGCGCGGACCAGGATGCTTCGGTACGGGTTGCGGCAGTCGGCGCCGAGCCCGGCGGCGTCCGCCGCCTCGAGCGCGAGCGGTGACAGCCATTGCCGGTTCAGGGTGTAGCGGGCCGTCGGCCCGACGACGTAGTTGCCCCGGCCGGCCAGCCGGGCGTGCAGGGCGGTGGAGTGCGGCACGTGTTCCTCGATGACGTGGTCCTCGAACCGCTGCACGGCGAAGGCGAGCCCGGCCGTGGTCGCGACGCCGCCCGATTCGACGGCGTACTGCCCGGGGGTGACCAGGGCCAGCATTTCGTGGTCGTGGTGGAAGTCCGGGAAGTCGAAGCCCGCGACCCAGCGCACCGTTTCCAGGGCCTGGTCGAGAGCGGTCCGGAGCTTCTCGCGCAGCGGCGCCAGCTCGCGGCGGGCCGGTGTCCGGTAGAAGCCGCCTACCCGGACGTTGACCGGGTGGATGGCCCTTCCGCCGAGCAACTCGACGATCTCGTTGCCGGCCTTCTTCAAGGCCAGGCCGCGTTCCACCACGTCGCGGCGGTCCTTGGCCAGCTCGAGCGCGCTCGGGTAGCCGAGGAAGTCCGGCGCGTGCAGCAGGTAGATGTGCAGCGTGTGGCTCTCGATCCACTCACCGCAGTAGAGCAGCCGGCGCAGGGCGGCCACCCCCGGTTCGACGGTCACCGCGCAGGCGTCTTCGATGGCCGCGCACGCGCTCATCTGGTACGCGACCGGGCAGATCCCGCAGATGCGTGCGGTGATGTCCGGCGGCTCGGTGTACCGGCGTCCGCGCAGCAGCGCCTCGAAGAAGCGGGGCGGTTCGTAGATGTCCAGCCGGACCTCTTCGACGGCGTCGCCGCGCACGCGTACGTGCATCGCGCCCTCGCCCTCGACGCGGGCCAACGCCCGGACGTCCAGGGTCCGATCGGAGCGGTGCGTCATGTACTTCCCTCCGGTTGCGGTGGCCCGACGGTGATCCGGGAGAGCTCGATGAACGCCGGCGCCCCGGCGTTGTAGGTGCGGTAGGCGCGGACCATGTCGGCTTCGGACATGCCGGTGGCGCGCAGCAGACCCGCCTGGGCGGTGCCGTTCGGGGTCTCCATCGGGCCGAAGCAGCCGTAGCAGCCGCGCTGGTAGGCCGGGCAGATCGCGCCGCAGCCGGCGTGGGTGACCGGGCCCAGGCAGGGCGTGCCGTGCGCGACCACCACGCAGACGTTGCCGCGCTGCTTGCACTCGAAGCAGACGCTGTGCGCGGGGATGTTCGGACGGCGGCCGACGAGCAGCGCGGTGATCACCTCGAGCAGTTGGCGGCGGTCTATCGGGCAGCCGTGCAATTCGTAGTCGACGTCGACGTGCGCGGCGATCGGGGTCGAGGTGGCCAGCGTCGACACGTACTCCGGGCGGGCGTACACGACCGACCGGAACTCGTCGACGTCGGCGAAGTTGCGCAGCGCCTGCACGCCGCCCGCGGTGGCGCAGGCGCCGATGGTGACCAGGGTGCGGGACATCTCGCGGACCCGGTGGATGCGTGCGACGTCGTCGGCGGTGGTGATCGAGCCCTCCACCAGGGACACGTCGTACGGGCCGGGTTCGACCTGGCGGCTGGCCTCGAGGAAGTGGGCGATCCGTACCCGGTCCGCCACGGCGAGCAGTTCGTCCTCGCAGTCGAGCAGGCTCAGCTGACAGCCGTCGCAGGAGGCGAACTTCCACACGGCCAACGTCGGCATCGCCGCATCGGTTCCCATCACAGCTCCCGGATGCTCATCAGCGGTTCCGCGCGGGCGTAGTCGACGACCGGGCCGTCGCGGCACAACAGCAACGGTCCGAGCTGGCAGTGTCCGCACCAGCCCACCCCGCAGCGCATGTTGCGTTCCAGCGAGACCCGCAACCGCGAGGCCGGCAGGCCGCGCTCGATCAGCGCCTGTGCGGTGAACCGCATCATCACCTCGGGACCGCAGACGAACGCCACGCTATGGGCAGGGTCGAAGCGGGCGTGGGGGATCAGCGCGGGAACCACACCGACGTGGCCGCTCCAGCCGTCCGCGGGCCGGTCCACGGTTACTCCGAGCTGAACGCCGGACGCGGCCCAGCGAAGCAGTTCGCCGGGGTACAACAGGTCGGCCGGTGTCCGTGCTCCCACCAGCAGAACCACGTTGCCGTACCGGGCGCGCCCGGCCAGGACGGCGTGCAGCACCGGGCGGACCGGCGCCAGCCCGATGCCGCCGGCGACGATCACCACGTCCTGGCCCGCGGCGGACTCGACGTCCCACGACGTGCCGAACGGCCCGCGGACACCGATCGTCGCGCCCGGTGCGGTGGCGTGCAGGGCCCGGGTGACCGCGCCGACGGCCCGCAGGGTGTGCGTCAACCGCCGGGCCCGGTCGTCGCCCGGGTCGGGCAGGCCGCTGAGCGAGATCGGCACCTCGCCGATTCCGTACGCGGTCAGCATCGCGAACTGGCCCGGTGCGAAGGCCGGCAACGGCCCGGCGTCGTGTGCCAGCTCGATCGTGACGGTGTCGGCGGTGTCGACACGGCGCGACACCACCCGGTACGGCTGTGGCACCGCCGAGCCGACAATGGCCGGTGCCGCGGCGGTGCTCATGGCCGTCCGACCTGCGCCGAGGTGGCGTACAGGTCGAGCAGACGCAGGCGGGTGGCCTGCAGCCGCGCGACGATGACCGGGGTGAACAGGCGCAGCATCGCGTACCCGAAGGCCGGATCGGCGTCGCAGCGGTTCCGCACGGCGGCGCCGTCGAACGCGATGGTCTCGAGTCGCTCACGCGCGCTCGCGCCGAACTGCCAGCGATACGGCGGATGAAGCCACGACCAGCCCAGGACCGCCCCGGCGCCCAGCGTCTCGATGACCTGGTCGCCACGGCCCGGTATCCGCACATCCAGGGCGACACTGCCCGTCTCGATGAGCCAGAACCGGTCCGCGTCGCCGCCCTCGGCGAAGATGCGTTCGCCGGGCTGGTACGACATCGGCGTGCCGGCTTCGCACAACTGATCCAGCTGCCGCGGGTTCAGCGCGGCGAAGAACCGCAACGCCGCCACCCGGGAGACCACGCCGCCGGTCATCGCGGCCCCGCCTCGTCATCGCCGGCCAGGTGCAGCACGGACAGCGTGGCCACCTCCTCGGTGATGTCGATGCCGGTCGGGCACCAGGCGATGCACCGGCCGCAGCCGACACAGCCGGACGAGCCGAACTGGTCGTGCCAGGTGCCGAGCTTGTGGCTGATCCACTGGCGGTACCGCGCCTGGCCGCTGGTGCGCACGCTGCCACCGTGCAGATAGGAGAAGTCCAGGTCGAAGCAGGAGTCCCAGCGGCGCCAGCGCTCCGCGTGGTCGCCGGTGAGGTCGGTGACGTCCTCCGTGGTCGTGCAGAAGCAGGTCGGGCAGACCATCGTGCAGTTGCCGCAGGTCAGGCACCGCGAGGCGACGTCGTCCCAGTGCGGCGAGTCCCGCGCGGCCGCGAGCAGATCGGGCAGCCCTTGTGCCGGCATCGCGCGTCCCATCCGGGTCGCCGCGGCCGCGACCTCCCCGCTCGCGCGCTCGATGCTCGCGTCGTCGGCCGGCCGGCCGGGAATCCGGGCGAGCACCTCGGCCCCGGCCGGCGTGCCGGAGCGGACGAGGAAGCGATGCTCGTCGCCGTTCGCCAGCTCGGTCATGGCGAGATCGAAGCCCGCGCCGGCGTGCGGACCGGTACCCATGGACGTGCAGAAGCAGGTGGCCCCGGGCTCGGTGCACTCGACGGCGATGATGAGATTGCCGTCCCGCCGGGCCGCGTAGACCGGATCCGCGTGCCGGCCACCGGCGAGCACCCGGTCCAGGATGCCGATCGCGGCGAGGTCGCAGGGGCGTACACCGAGCAGCGCGTACCGCCGGTGCTGTTCCTCCGGCTCGCTGACCACGACCGTGCCGTCGGCGCCACGGTCGGCCGACCACAGCGGGGCGCGCGCCGGGTGCAGCACGCTCTTCCACGACTGCGGTCCGGCGGAGTGGCCGAACGCGGCCCGGTCGTCGCGCTCCCGCAGCCGGTACCGGCCCGCCTCGGTGTCGACACCCACGCCGTACGGCAGCTCGGCCGCCGACTCCAGCTCGGCGACGACGATCGCGCCGTCGCGTGCCGTGGGACCGACGACGGTGTAGCCCTCCGCGTGCAACACCTCGAACAGCGCCGGCAGGGCCGTCGCCTCCATCAGCACCGGTGGCATGGCACCTCGAAGGAATCCGCTTCGGACAGTGACATGTCAGCCTCCTCGGTCCTGCTCGCCGCCTCGGACACTCGTCATGCCGAACCTAGGAGCCGCCGGCGGCGCGGGCCAGGGGCAAAGGTCCCGGCGGCCGCGGCCCTTCGGCCCCGAGGCCGGATGAGGTGGAAGCGATGGAAGGGAGGAGGATCTCAGCGCTGGCACCGCACCGGCCAAAGCGGTCGAATCCATCACCAAGGCCACCTATCGCGACGGTACCATTTTGCCCGATTGCCAGTACCGGACTCGCGCGGGCCGTAACCCGACCCGGCGCGGTCCCAGGCAAGCCAGACATTCGGGCACGTCGTCAATGGCTCTCGGGCGGGTACTTCGGCCCTAGCCCTGCGGACATGAGTCCCTGCTGACCATCCCGGCTCCTCGACGAGCATGGTGTCCAGGAGGTGAGAAGGATGTTCTACTTCATCGCGATCATCGCGGCGTTCAGCATGATCTGCGTGCTCGCGTGGACCTTGCCCAATCTCTCGACCGATCCGGCCGGTATGGCAACCGGCGCCGGCGAGAGCGCGACTCAGCCGGGCGACTCGCCGCCAAGCCGGCTGGAGAGCCTCGAAGGCGTGCTGTCGACTCAACTCGTCGCCCGCGAGATCACCCCGGGCCAGTACCGCCGTGCCGTCGAAGGGCTCGCGGCCCGGGACGACGAACGTCACCCCATGAACGTGCCGCGGGAGATCGGCCCCGCGGATGCCTGAGAAGTACCGGATAGACCGCGCGAGCGACGCCGACCTGGCCTTCCTCGCGACGGACCGGGACGCGGTGCCGCAGCAGGTCGCCGTCGTGCTGCTGCTCGACCCGCCCGTGCCGGAGGACACCTGCGTCCGGCTGCTCGGCGATCGGACCGCGGCGGTGCCACGGTTGCGGCAGCGTCTGATCGGGACACCGCCCGTTCGGCGCCCGCCGGTGCGCAGTCTTGCCGCGGACGCGTGGCGGTCTCGGGCCGCGGCCTGGCGAACGATGCCGGCCCGGCTGCGCCGCCTGCGGACGGCGATGGCCGCGGGCGGCGGCATCGCCCCGGCAGCCGTTCCGCCCTGCTCCCTGCTGCACGCCACCGGCGCGCTCCGCCGGGCCGTCGTGATCCGCGTGGGGTCGGACGCCCTGCGCGACGCCGCACATCGCCGCGACGCCGGCCTGCACGCCGCACTGCTGACCGCGGTGGCCGGGGCGTTGCGAGTCGTGCTCGACGGCCGGGGCGAGACGATCGGCGCCGTCACGATCGCGGTGCCCGCCGGCACGCCTGCGCCTCGCCCTGGCGGCGGAGCTGTCCGCGATCGCCGGCGGGCAGCGGTGAACAACGACGGCCGTCGTCCTGGTCCGGGCAGGGCCGGAAGGCTCCGATGGCAGCGAGGTGGTCCTTCGGCCCATCCGGTCCGATCCACGGTGGAAGTGTGGCCCGGCTAACCGGCCCGATCGCCGTCGCTCCAATCCCGGTAGGCGGCGACCGCGATGGGCAGGGTGGGGAAGATCCGCTCCGTACCCACGGCCGCGGCCAGGCCGAAAGAGACCAGTTGATCCAGCAGATCCTGCTTGACGCGGGCGAGGGCGAAGACGATGCCGCGGTCGGCGATCTCGCGGCGCAGCGCGTCCAGCGCGTCCAGTGCGGTGATGTCGACCTCGACGTTGCTCTCCATGTTCAGGACGAACCACCGGACGGGTTCCCGCTGGGTGTCCACGGCGGCCAGCGCGCGCCGGTGGAAGTCCTGGGCGTTGGCGAAGAAGAGAGGGGAGTCGTAGCGGTACACGACCAGCCCGGGCACCGTGCGTGCCTGGGGGTAGTCGTCGATGTCGTGCATGCCGGCGAGACCCGGCACGAAGCCCTCGACGGCGTCGTGCGGGCGGGCCACGCGGGCGAGCATCTCCGCCACCGACAGCCCGACGGCGAGCAGGATGCCGATCAGGATGTCGAAGATCAGCACCCCGGCGAGCGCGCCGAGGGCCAGCAGCAGCTCGCTGCGCCGGAACGCGGCGAGCCGGCGGAATCCGGCGATGTCGACGAGCCGGACCGCGGCGTACACCACGATGGCGCCGAGAACCGCCGTCGGGAGTCCGGCCATCACCGGGCCTAGAAAGAGCAGCGTCGCCACGACGAGAACGAGCGTGACCAGCGAATAGAGCTGCGACCGGCCGCCGGCCGCGTCGGCGAGGGCGGTGCGGCTGCCGCTGCTGCTGACCGGAAATCCGTGTGCCAGTCCGGCGCCGACGTTCGCGAACCCCAACGCGACAAGTTCCTGGTTGGCGTCGATCGGGCGGGTCGGCCCGGCCTGCCGGGTCCGTTCGGCGAACGATCGGGCGGTGAGAATGGTGTCGGTGTAACCGACCAGCAGCACGCCCAGCGCGGGCAGCAGCAGGCCCGCCAGGTCGCCGAGTGGCGGCAGGGCGGGGGCCGGCACGCCGGACGGAATCTCGCCGAGCACCCGGATCCCGTGCTGCTGCCAGCCGGTCAACGCCGTCGCGCCGGTGGCGAGCAGCACCGCCAGCAGCGGCGCCGGTGCGGCAGGCAGCCAGCGCTGGAGGGCGAAGAGGAACGCGAGCACCACCAACGCCAGCCCGGCGGTCGCCGCGTGCATTGTGGACAGCTGGGTGACGAACGAGGCGATCTGCTCGAAGAACGCCTCGCCCTCGACCGGTACGCCGGTCAGCTTTCCGAGCTGACCGGCGATCATGATCAGCGCCACCCCGGCGAGGTAGCCCACCAGGATCGGCCGGGACAGCAGGTCCGCGACGAAACCCAGCCGGAGCAGGCGGCCGGCCAGACAGAGCACCCCCACGATGATCGCCAGCTCGGCGGCCAGGCCCGCGTAGCGGGCCGGATCGCCGGCGGCGATCGGTCCGACCACCGCGGCGGTCATCAGGGCCGTCGTCGACTCGGGCCCGACCGACAACGTGCGCGACGTGCCGAGCAACGCGTACGCGGCCAGGGCCGGAACGGTTGCCCAGAGCCCGGCCACCGGTGGCAGGCCGGCGATCGTGGCATACGCGAGCACCTGGGGCACCAGGTACGCCGCCACGGTGACGCCGGCCAGGACGTCGCCGCGCAGCCAGGCACGGCGATAGGCCACGAGATCGGCGAGCCCGGGCGCCCACCGATCGAGCCAGGAGGATGTCGTCACCTCGCCATTGTCGGCGAGGCTCCGGCGGTCAACGCCGGGGTACCGGTTCGGTGTCGGGTAGAGCCGGAAGCGGGACGGGGATGACGACCACCGGGCAGGTCGCCCTGCGAATGCACTCCTCGCTGACCGAGCCGAGCACCGTGTGGCGGACCCGGCTGTTGCCGTGGCTGCCCAGCACCAGCAGGTCGGCGTTGCGCCCGGCGTGTGCCAGCGCGGCACCCGGGCTTCCCTCGACCACCTCGGCGGCGACCGGGACGTGTGATCCGTGGCGGGCGATCAGCGACCGGATCTCGCGGTCGAGCAGGCGCGCGGCCCGCTCCTTGGCCTCTGTGGGGTTCGTCGCGGTGACCGGTCCGAACTCCAGCCCGTCCCACGACCATGCGGTGACGGCCTGAACAGCGCCGCCGCGGGCGTCCGCCTCGCGAACCGCCCAGTCGAGCGCTCGCCGCCCGCCGTCCGTTCCGTCCACCCCGACCACGATCAGGTGCCGAGTAGTCATGGCCCCTCCCTCCGGAAGCCGCCCGGAAGACGGACGGCGATATGTCCCACCGTGGCTCCGCTGCGCACGGCCCGTCAGAGCCGGAGGTCCCGCTGCGCCGGCCGGGCGGACCGCGCCCGCCCCGGAGGGTCGGGACCTCTGGCCCTGCATGGACCATCGGGACTGCTCCTACCGTGAAGGCCGGACAAGTGCCGCGAGGCGATCGTTGTGGAGGATCGATGAGCACGATTCCCGTCCCGCCGCCGCGGCAGGTTCTCCTCGACTGCGTGCGGACCGCGACCGAGGCGCCGTCCCTGCACAACAGCCAGCCCTGGCGGTTCCGCCCGCGCGGCGCGATGGTCGACGTGTATGCCGATCCCGCGCGCCGCCTGCGCGTTTTGGACCCGAGCGGACGCGAACAGCTGATCAGCGTCGGCGCCGCCGTCTTCACGTTGCGCCTGGCGATTCGACGGGCCGGATACCTGTCCGACCTCAATGTCTTTCCGGAGCCGGCCGAGCCGGACCTGGCAGCTCGGGTGACCCTGGCTCATGCGGCCGCGCCCTCCCCGGCCGTGCGGGCGCTGGCTGCCGCCATCGGGCGCCGGCACACCGACCGGTCGCCGTTCGCGCAGACGCCCGTGCCGACGGACGTTCTCGATGCTCTGCGGGGAGCCGCACGCCGGGAGGGTGCCGTCCTGGCGGTGGCACACGCTGCCGGGCGCGAAGCGATCCTGAAGTTGGCTCGCTCGGCGGACCGCTGGCTGCGCGATCGGCCGGGTCACCGCGAGGAACTTGCCCGGTGGACCGTTGGCGGGACGCGGTACGACGGCGTGCCGCGCTGGGCGGCCGGTCCGCGGGACGGGAACGACATGGTCCCGATCCGCGATTTCGCCGAGTTGGCGGCCGAGCCGCGAAGCAGCGCACCGTTCGAGCCGTACCCGACGATCCTGGTTCTGGCCACTACCGGCGATCGGTGGCCAGACTGGATCCGGGCCGGCCAGGCGCTGCAGCGGGTGTTGCTCACCGCGACCGGCAACGGCCTGGCCACCACCCCGATCAGCCAGCCGCTCGAAGTGCCGTGGGCGCGACGGATGGTGCTCGATCCGGCCACCGGCCTGTCGGTACAGATGGTGCTCAGGGTCGGCTACGGAGGGAAGACGGGCGCGACGCTGCGGCGGCCGATGGCCGATGTGCTGCTGCCCGGCCCGCACGCACCGGCGATGGTCCCGGCGGGGTGAGGTCCTCAGGCCCTGAACGGCTCCCTGCCGGGCCAGGCGGCCCTGCGGTGGGCGTTCGCGCAGGCGCGGCTGACCGGAGGACGGATCCGCGCCGTCAGCGCGTGGGAGATACCGAGCTACATAGGTTGGGCGCTGATCCCCTACGACGGCCTCGAGGCCGCGGCGGGAAAGCTGCTGCGCCCAGCACGCGCGTTGCCCGGTCGTCGTCGTACGCGGAAAGAGCTGAGCGGCAGCTTCGCCTGCGGGCCCGGCTGACCTCTGGCCCGGGCCGGACGGCCCTACCGACCTTTCTCCTATGGGAGGGAGCGTGGGTGCATGAGAACAGCGGTCTGGAAGGGAATCGGCGGCGTGGCCCTGGCGTCCGCCGTGGCGGCCTGTTCGCCGCCGGCGCGGCGGTGGTATCTGGGCTATGGCGCCACCGCCGAGGAGGTCGCCCGGGAACTGCCCGGCGACGCGCTGCTGCCGTACCCGGATCTGCGGTCCACCCGGGCCGTCACGATCGATGCCGCACCCTCGACGGTCTGGCCGTGGCTGGTGCAGATGGGCAGCGGGCGCGGCGGCGTGTACAGCTACGACTGGATCGAGAACCTGCTGGGCCTGGACATGCACAGCGCCGACGAGATCCTGCCGCAGTTCCAGCGGCTCGCCGTCGGTGACGTGCTGCCGCTCGGACCCGCCGGGCCCGGCATGCGGGTGGAGATCTGCGATCCGGAGCGGACGCTGGCTTTCCGTTCCACCGACGGCGCCTGGGTGTGGATCTTCGATCTGAACAGCTACTGGCTGGGCACCCGTCTGATCAGCCGGAACCGCATCGCGACTCCGGACGCCCGCTGGCCGCGCCGGCTGATGAACCGGATCGTGATGGAGCCGGGCAGCCTCGTCATGGAGCGGCGGATGCTGCTCGGAATCAAGGAGCGCGCCGAGTTCAGCGCTCCGTCCGCGGCGCTGCTGCCGATCTGACCGTCGCCGAGCGGCGTCCCGCGTGCTCGTAGCGTCAGGATGAGGAGGTTGTCATGAAGACCTGGACCGTGCACGACGTGATGACCCGGGCAGTCGTGTCCGTGGATGAGGGCGCCTCCTATCGAGACATGGTGGAGATGCTGCTCAGCCGTCGTGTCAGCGCCGTTCCGGTGGTCGACGCGCTCGAGCGGGTCACCGGCGTCGTGAGTGAGGCGGATCTGCTCCGCAAGATCGAGTATTCAGGTGACGAGGCGCCGTGGCTCTTCGACAGCCGCCGGCGGCGCGGCGAGCGAGGCAAGGCGCTGGCTCGGACCGCGGTCGATCTGATGAGCGCGCCCGCGGTCACCGTGCAGGACACGACGTCGATCGCGGCCGCGGCGCGCCTGATGGACCACAAGTACGTCAAGCGGCTGCCCGTGGTCGACGACCTCGGCCGGCTGATCGGCATCGTGACCCGCAGCGACCTGCTCAAGACGCACCTGCGTCCGGACGATGAGATCCGCGCCGACGTCGAGACACGCGTCCTGCGCGGAGCCGTGGCCGGCCGGGCCAGGGACGTCGCGGTCGAGGTGGCCGCGGGAGTCGTCACCCTGACCGGGCTCGTCGAACGGGCCACCACCGCCGAGGAGGCCGTCGTTCTCACCCGGCGGGTGCCCGGAGTGGTCGAGGTGGCCGACGAGATCCGGTACGACTTCGACGATCGCGCCATCCTGACCACCGGCATGGCGTACGGCGTCGCCTGAGCCGGCGCTCCGGGCGTACGAGGCTCTGCCCGTTGGTGGCCACCGGCTATCCGGTCTTCCCAGTAACCGCGCCGCACTGACGTAACTTCTCGACTGTTCGAAAGGAGACCGACATGACCGTTCTCGTAGCGTACGGATCGGCCGGTGGCGGCACCGGTGAGATCGCTGGATGGATCACCGAGGAGTTGCGCTCCGCGGGTCTGAATGTTGACCTGTCGCCTGGCGGCGGCGTGACGGATGTCGGGACCTACGAGGCGGTGATTCTCGGCTCGGCCGTCTACGCCTCCGGCTGGCACGCCGACGCCCGGGACTTCACCCACAGGTTCGCCGGCCGGTTCACCGATCGTCCCGTCTGGTTGTTCAGCAGCGGGCCATTGGACACCTCCGCCGATGGGGGTGTGCTGCCGCCGAGCCACCACGCTGAGCTGGCTCTCAGGGTGCTACCGGCACGCGAACACGGGACGTTCGGTGGGCGTATGACGTCCGAGGCGCACGGCTGGCTCGGCATCATGGCGCGGCAGCTCGCGCGGGAGGGCCACGCCGGTGACTTCCGCAACCCCGAGCGGATCCGAGCCTGGGCCCGGTCGGTCGCCGCGGAGCTTCGGAAGGAGGGCCCGGCGCACGGGACTCAGATCGAGCCGTCGCGGCTGGTGCCAGTGGATCCGTCTGGTCCTGACGGCGCTGGCCACCGCCGGCGGGAGCCGTAGGTCCCGTGTCCCGCGGGTGCCGCGTAGCCGGGACCAACGGCCCTGGTCCGGCCGCTGTCCGTCGCGGTGAGGTGGAGATGACCGGTCCGTCCGATCGGGCTGTTCGGGTAGGAGGAGGCATGATGATGACCGCCATACCACCATCGCGGCAGGTCCTTACCGAATGCGTGCGCACGGCCACCGCGGCTCCGTCCCTGCACAACAGCCAGCCCTGGTTGTTTCGGATCGCCGGGCCGACGGTCGAGGTGTACGCCGACCCGAGCCGCCGGCTGCCGGTCCTGGATCCGGACGGGCGCGAGCAGCTGATCAGCGTCGGCGCGGCGATCTTCAATCTGCGTCTGGCCATCCGGCAGGCGGGCTACCGGTGCCACTCGACGGCCTTTCCCGATCGGAAGAAGCCCGATCTGGTCGCCCGCGTGTATGCGGCCGGACCGGCGGCGGCGACCCCGGCCGTGGAGGCACTCTCCGCGGCGGTGCCGCATCGGCACACCAACCGGTTTCCCTTCGCCCACACGCCCGTGCCGGACGACGTCCTCGATCACCTCGCGGACGCTGCCCGCCGGGAGGGCGCCACGCTTACGGTGGCGACCGCGGCCGGCCGGGATACGATCCTGCGCCTCGCCCGGGAAGCCGAACGGTGGCTGCGGGCCCGGCCGGGCTATCGGGCGGAGCTGGCGCGCTGGTCTGGTGGCGGCGTCCGGCACGACGGCGTCCCGATCTGGGCGGTCGGGCCCTGGGACGCCCTTGAGGCGGTGCCGATGCGGGACTTCGCCGAGCTGATGCCGCTGCCGCGGCCGACCGAGAAGTTCGAGCCCTATCCGACGCTCCTGGTGCTCAGCACGGACGGCGACGACCGGACGGACTGGGCGCTGGCCGGGCAGGCCTTGCAGCGGGTGCTGCTCACCGCGACCTGGCAGAACCTGTCGACCACGCCGATCAGCCAGCCGGTGGAGGTGCCCGATCTGCGGCGCCGGCTCACCGATCCGGCCGGCGGCCGGATCGCGCAACTGGTGTTGCGGGTCGGTCACGGCAAGGCGGTCGGCGTGACGCCGCGGCGCCGGCTCGCCGATGTCCTGCTGCGGAGCCCGGAACCGGCGCCGAGGGACCGGCCGTAGACGCGGCGCCGTAACCGGGGAAGGGGTGGACCTCCATCGCTAGCGGAACGACCGGGCGAAACGGGGACGTCAGCGCTGCGGCATCCGGGCGGACGGGTCCAATGACCCTGGTGCGCGGGCCGTGTTCGCGGTGTGCTGGAACGGAGACGTAAGCGCTCGGGAGGTTGGCCATGAAGAACCTCGAAACACACAGAGTGCAACAGGACAGCAGGCACCAGAGCGCGGATGCCGGCCACCTAAATCGGTACGGTGAGGCCATCAACCGATACCTGGGAGCGGCCGTTTACCGCACGGAGGAGGCCGTCTCGGCCCCGATCCGGTCAACCGTTCCGCGCGGCACCACGACCGGGGTGGTTCTGGTCGGCGCGGACGAGACCCCGATCAGCTATACGGCCGTCGACCACGCCGCGATCGAGGCCGAATTGCGTGGCTGGGCCCTGCGCATCGTCCATGTGCAGCGGGCGGGCGGTCTGCGGCCACCCTCCCACGACGCCGGCGCCCAGCTGCTGCGGCGGCTCACCGACCGCGTGCACGCCTGCTCGCCCTCGTTGATGGTGACCAGCACGCTCGCCGTCGGTTCGGCGGGCCGGCTGTTGCTCGCCGAGGCGGCGACCGCGTCGATGGTCGTCGTCGGGCACCGGCACGGCACGGCGTACACCGCGTTCGGGCTCAGCGTCGGCGAACGGGTGGCCGCACAACATAGGGGGCCGGTCCTGGTCGTTCGGGTGCCCGGGTGGCCGCCGGGACCCGGATTCGGCGAGCGCCCGATCGTCGTCGGCGCCGACCAGCCGGGTCAGCTCACGCCGGTGGCCGGGTTCGCTCTGGCCGAGGCCCGCGCCCGCGGATGTGAGGTGGTGATGCTGCACGCCGACCCGAATGCCGCCCCGGCCGACCGGCTCGAGATGGTGGAGGGCGTCCGGGTGCATCACCGGACGATCGACGCCGACCCGGAGACCGCCCTCGGCGACGCCTCGAACCGTGCGGCCGCGCTCGTGCTCGGCCGGCACAGCGCTGCCGGAAGTCCGGTGACGCTCCTCGGCTCGGTCAGCCGGAACCTGCTGCAACACGCGTACTGCCCGATCTTTCTGATCGGCTGATCCTGGCGGCGACCTTCGGGAGCGGACATCGGGGGACTCATGGTTCACTGCTCATGACGCGGGCATCGCCGTCTCCGGCCTCGGCTGCGTGGCGATTCGATACGGGCCTGAGGGCTGGGGACGATGAGTGTGGTCCGCCCGTCGTCGAGCCACCGGACCCGTGCCCTTGTGCCTCACAGCACGGGTTCGCCAGGGAGTAATGCCCGAGGTGTCCAGGACCATTGGCCCTGGGACGGCCATCGAACCGGCGCTGGAATGGGAGAGAGCCAGCCTGAGGAGGTGCCGTCATGGGCCTGACACGAACCTGGACGGTCGAGATCACGATCAACGAGCACGAGGACGAGGGCCGTACCCACGCCGCCGCAGTCCTGCACAGCATGCGTCCCCTTCTGCGTGGTGAGGGCGACGCGCATCGTAGCCCGAGGGACCGGGAGGTCCCGGAGATCGGCGACGAACTGGCCACCGCCAGGGCGCTGGCCGATTTGGCCTACAAGCTGCTCGACGTGGCCGCGGGCGACATCGAGCAGTTCACCCATCGGCCGGTACACCTGAGGTCCTGACAGTTCGCGGCGGTCCGTCCGGCGCGGTGTGGCCCAAAGGATGCACGAAGGGGAGTCATGAACACGCTGCATACCGGTCGCTGTCCGCCCGCGGTCGTGGAGGACTGGGAGGTGCGCTACCCGGTACGGCAGGGGGAGCATGCGCGTGAGCGGCGGCTGCCGCGATGAGCGTCCGCGATGTCGGCCCGGCGGTGTCCGGGCAGGGACCGGACCAGGGCGCGGTCACGGTGGACAGCCGGGAACCCATGGGCACGCTGTTCCGGGATCTGCGGACGTCCCCGGCCGGCCTCGGTTCCCGCGAGGCCGCCCGCCGTCTCGTGGTGTACGGGCCGAACGTGCTGTCCCGGCGTGTCGGCCGCCGCTGGCCGGGCGAACTGTTGTCGCAGTTCACTCAGCCGCTGGCGGTCCTGCTCGCCGTCGCCGCCGTGCTGGCCTGGGTGGGTGGCTCGCCGGCGCTGGCGGTCGCGGTGGTTGCGGTGATCCTGCTGAACGCCGCGTTCGCCTTCGTGCAGGAGATGCAGGCGGAACGCGCGGTGGAGGCGCTCACCGCGTTCCTGCCGGCGACCGCCCAGGTCGTCCGCGGCGGGGTCCGCACCGAGATCCCGGCCGCGGACCTGGTCCCCGGCGACGTCCTGGTCGTCGCGGAGGGCGACCGGGTCTGCGCCGACGCCCGGTTGATCGACGGCGAGCTCACGATCGATCTGTCGGCGCTGACCGGCGAGTCGATGCCGGTCATCCGCTCGTCCCAGGCCACCGACGTGGCCACCTCCCTGCTGGACGCCGCCGAGCTCGTCTTCAGCGGCACCACGTGCCTCGGCGGTGAGGCGACGGCGGTTGTGGTCCGTACCGGTATGCACACCGAACTCGGCCGCATCGCCGCGCTGGCACAGCGAGGCCCGGGTCAGCCCAGCCCGTTGGAGATCCAGGTCCGCCGGGCGACGTGGATCATCGCGGTGGTCGCGGTCACCGCGGGCGTGGCGTTCCTTCCCATCGGCGTGTGGGCCGGGCTCGGCTGGAGCGCCGCGATCAGCTTCTCCATCGGCCTGATCGTCGCGAACGTCCCCGAAGGCCTGCTACCCATCATCACCCTGGCGCTTGCGGTCGGAGTCCGCCGGCTCGCCCGTAAGGGCGCGGTGGTCAAACGCCTCTCGGCCGTGGAGACCCTCGGTTCGACGACGGTCATCTGCACCGACAAGACCGGCACCCTGACCGAGAATCGCATGCTTGTCACCCGCCTGTGGCTGTCCGGTCGGGATGTCGCCGCCGCGACGATGGGAGACGACGCGCAAGGACGTCTCCTCGCGGCCGCGGCCGCGGCCTGCACGACCGCCCGAGCCACGACGGACGCGGCGCAGAGCGGCGGCGATCCCACCGAACTCGCCCTGCT
Source organism: Amorphoplanes digitatis (assembly GCF_014205335.1). Classification (NCBI taxonomy): domain Bacteria; kingdom Bacillati; phylum Actinomycetota; class Actinomycetes; order Micromonosporales; family Micromonosporaceae; genus Actinoplanes; species Actinoplanes digitatis. The sequence goes on from NZ_JACHNH010000001.1 coordinate 3,993,981, forward strand.
GCGCCTCGCGGCCGATCTCGGGGCGGGGGTCACGCCGGCGACGCGGGACCCGGCGCGCCGGGCTCTGTACCACTTCGACGGTCACCTCAAGCGCATGACCAGCGTCGACGAGACCGCGGGGGCGCTGTGGGTGCACACCAAGGGCGCCCCGGAATCGGTACTCGCCTGTTGCACCGGCCTGCTCGCGGCCGACGGCGGCACCGAGCCGCTGACCGATCGCAGACGCACAGAAATCCAGTACACCTTGGACCGGTACGCCGTCGACGGCCTGCGCGTGCTCGCGGTCGCACACCGCGCCCTCGGACCCGGCCCGAGCGTGCCGGCCGACCGCGGCGCCGCGGAGGCGGACCTGACCCTGCTCGGCCTGGTGGCCATGGTCGACCCGCCGCGACCCGGCGTCGCCGAGGCGGTCGAGCAGGCGCACCGGGCCGGCATACGCATCCACGTCATCACCGGCGACTACGGACCCACCGCGGCCGCCATCGCGCGCCAGGTCGGCATCGGAGACGCCGGTAGCCGGATCGTCGGTGGCGACGAGCTGGACGGGCTCGATGAGGCCGAGCTCGACCGCCTCCTGGAGGGCCAGGAGGAGATGGTCTTCGCGCGCTCCGCGCCGGAGGCGAAGCTGCGAATCTGTGAGGCGCTGCGGGCCTGCGGTGAGGTGGTGGCGATGACCGGTGACGGGGTCAACGACGCCCCCGCGCTGCGCCACGCCGACATCGGCGTCGCCATGGGCCGCTCCGGTACCGACGTGGCCCGAGAGGCCGCCACGATGGTGCTGACCGACGACAACTTCGCCACGATCGTCACGGCGGTCGGTGCGGGCCGGGAGGTGTTCGACAACGTCCGCAAGTTCGTGCTGTACATCTTCGCGCACGCCGTGCCGGAGGTCGTGCCCTTCCTGATCTTCGCGCTATCCGGAGGTGCGGTTCCGCTGCCGCTGACGGTGTTGCAGATCCTCGCGATCGACCTCGGCACGGAGACTCTGCCCGCGCTGGCGCTGGGCCGCGAACCCGCCGAGCCGGGGCTGATGGCTCGCCGGCCCCGGCCACGGACCGCCGGCGTCATCGACCGCAAGCTGCTGTTGCGTGCCTGGCTGCTGCTGGGCGGGGTCTCCGCGGTGCTCGTCATGGGCGCCTACCTGTTCACCCTGTGGCGTTCGGGCTGGCATCCCGGCGACCCGACCGGGCCCGGCACCGCCCTGCACCAGGCCTACCTGCAGGCCACCACGGTCACCTTCGCAGGCATCGTCGCCTGCCAGATCGGCACCGCGTTCGCCGCCCGCACCGACCGGGCGTCGCTGTTCAGCATCGGGCTGTTCACCAATCCGCTGTTGCTGTGGGGCATCGCTTTCGAACTGCTCTTCACGGCCGCGGTCGTCTATGCCCCGCCGTTGCAGCACGTGTTCGGCACCGCCGCGCTCGGCTGGTCGCACCTGGCCCTCATCGCCCCGTTCCCGTTGATCGTGTGGGGCGCCGACGAGATCGCCCGCTGGATCTCCAGGCGGCGCCACCGCGTCGTTGCGGGTTGAGGTGTCACTCTGCCGGCACAGGTCTTGACGCACCACGATGGTGCCGCACCAGGCTCAGGTGATCAGACCGGTGGTGCCGTCGACGGTGATCCGCTGACCGGTACGCACGTGCGTGGTGGCGCCGGCGACGCCGACGACGGCGGGGATGCCGTATTCACGAGCCACCACGGCGCCGTGCGAGTTGGCGCCGCCCATCTCCATGACGAGGCCGCCGGCGGTCAGGAAGAGCGGGGTCCAACCCGGGTCGGTGGACGGGGCGACCAGGATCTCACCGGGTTCCAGGTGGGCGCCGACCGGGTCCAGGATCACCCGGGCCGGGCCGGTGACCGTGCCCGCCGAGGCCGGTGTGCCGACCAGCGCGCCGTCCGGGGCGGCCGGGCCGTGCAGGTCACGCTCCGGCTCGGTGCCGTCGGAGAGCAGCACCCGGGGCACATGCCGGCGGCGCATTTCCCGGTCGTACTCCTCGCGGCGAGCGGCGATCAGGGCATGCTGGTCGCTGCCGGCGAGCGCCGCGCGGATCTCGGGCGGGTCGAGGAAGAACACATCGTCGGCGGTGCCGATCCGGCCGGCGGTGGCCAGTTCGGTACCGACAACGGACAGTTGCCGGCGTACCGCGGCCAGCACGACGATGAGGTAGTACTTCGGAAATTCCCGCAGCCCGGCCAGGGCTCGAGCCCTGCCGAGAGCGAACCGGACCGCGCGGCGGCGCAGCCCGCCGCGGGCGCGGCCGATCAGGGTCGCGGTCATCTCCTCGGCCTGCCGGGCGCCGGCGGCGAACACGGCGTCCGGGGCAGCGGCGGAGTTGTCGAGGCGCTGGTAGTTCAGGAGCACGCCGAGCACGTGCCGAGGGTCCTCCGACCAACGCGGCAGGCCGAGGTCGATCTCGGCGACAGCACGGTGACCGTATCGGTCGAGGAAGGCCGCCAGGCCCTGCTGAGCGACCGGCGGCAGGGTGCCGGCACGGTACCGGTGGGCCAGTGAGCCGGGATCCGCGTCCAGGGTCTCGCCGGCGGTGCGGATCCGGCTGGCCAGTTGCCACAACGCCAGGTCCATCTCGGTGGTGACATTGTTCGGTAGGCCGCGCAGCACGGTTTGCAGCTCGCCAGGCGCCAGGTCGGGGCGCAGCATCCGGCCGGCCAGGCCGAGCATGGCGAAGCCGGCGGCCGCGGCCGGCGCGGCGACCGGCATGACGACGCCGACGACCTCATGGGCGAGGACCTGTTCGACCAGGTCGAGCCGGTCGCCGGCGGTGGTGGTGGCGGGCAGGTCGAGCCGTCGGTGGGCGGCGTCGGCCAGGCCGTCGAGGTCACGGCGGACCCGCTGCGGATCTCGCATCGCTCGCACGACACGCAGCGGGAGCCGATGGCGGGTGGCGATCCGCACGGCACGGGCCGCGGCGGGCAGTACGGAACGGTGGGTGAGCGCGAACTCGGGCCGGTCGAACAGCGAGCGCATCACCACGGCGGCGCGGGCCTCCATCACGTCGAACACTCGCGGCACGACCGCCCGGCCGACCCGGCTCCGCAGCACGCCGGTCAGGTCGACGAACAAGCGCAGCCCGGCTTGTGACAATGGGCCGGCCCCGGTGACCGGGTCGGCGACCGGGCGGCCGAGCAGCTCAGCGACACCGCTGCTGAGCAGCCGGAACACGGCCAGGCCGAGGGGCGTCAAGGGCCGGGTCAGACCCTGCGCGAGGGTGAAGCAGAAGTAGGCGCGCAGTCCGTCCCGGGCGGCCGGCAAAGGGTAGACCGTGGTGACCGGCCGGGCCTGGGTCAGCCACAGCGTGCCGCCCGCGTCGATGGCCCATTCGATGTCCTGCGGACCGTCGTAGTGCGCCTCGACGCGAGCGCCCAGTGCCGCGACGGCCTGTACCTGTGCCTCGGTCAGGCATGCGCTGCCGGCGTCGCCGGCATTGACGACGTGTTCGACGCCGCCGCCCGGTATCCCTCGGACAAGCGTCTTCTTGTCGCCGAGACGGCGTTGGCGGATCTCGCCTGTCGCGGTGTCGACCACGAAATGGTCGGGGTTGACCGCGCCGGACACGACCGACTCACCCAGCCCCGGACTGGCATCGATGACCGCCTCGTGGCGGCGGCCGGTGACCGGGTTGGCGGTGAACAACACGCCGGCGACGGAGGAGGGGACCATGGCCTGGATCACCACGGCGAGGCGGACGGCGCGGTGGTCGATGCCGTTCGCGGCCCGGTACGTGACGGCCCGATCGGTCCACAGCGAGGCCCAGCAGCCGTGTACCGCGTCGAGCACCGCCGTCTCACCTACGACGTTGAGATAGGTGTCCTGTTGGCCCGCGAAGCTGGCGAACGGTAGATCCTCGGCGGTGGCCGAGGAGCGCACGGCGACCGCGTCCATGCCACGGTACCCATCGGCGATGGCGGCCCCGATCGCTGCCGGGACGGGCGCCGCGCGCAGTGCGTCCCGCACCCGGCCGGCGAGGTCGGTCAGCCGCCGCGGGTCGCCGGGTGCGGTGGCGACCAGATCATCGATCATCTCGGCGAGCCCGGGAAGGGCGTGGGTGACCTCGTGGTAGGCGGCGGTCGTGACGCAGACGCCGGGCGGCACCGGCAGGCCGGCGCGGGTGAGTTCCCCGAGGTTGGCCGCCTTGCCGCCGACCTCGCCGAGCATGGTGGCGTCTATGTCGGCGAGGTCGAGCACCAAGCGGGAGGCCGGGCGCGGCGCGGATCGGGAGGGGTCGGCGGACATGGCGAGTCTCCTCGAGGATCAGGTACCTCGACGATAGTCAGCGACGCCCTTCGCATTGGGCAGTCGCCAGAGATTGCCAAACGGTCCCCGGCACTCGCCGGCATCGTCTCCCGCGCCGACCTGCTCAAGGTGCACCTGCGTCCGGACCAGGAGATCCTCGCCGTCGTCGAGACCGACGTCCTGCGTACCTTCCTCTCGAGGAATCGGCGACGGTGGACGTGGCCGTGGTCAACGGCGTCGAAGTTGGAGGGTGGACAGGCGCCGGAACTCGGCGAACCTCAGGTAGATGCGTGCCCGTTCCCGCTGCTTCTGCTCGGACTTCGTCAGCTGGATGGCGGAGGTGGACAGGCGCCAGCGCCACAGACCGGTCTTCTTCAGTTGACGGGTTGTCATCTTGTTGTAGCGGCGATCTCCGGCGGCGGCCCTGGCGAAGACTCGCCTGGTCTCGTGGGCCGCGCCGGCGTCCCACTCCGCACGGCAGGCCTCGGCCTGCGGCATCTCCCGGAGGGGGCCGGCCCGCGGCAGACACCGGCCAGGTCTCCGGTGGACGCGTCGCGGATCTGAATACCTTGCGTGCTCATGGTGAACCTCCTTCGGCCCGCGCTGCCGGGCCCGCCATATCGAGCATGTGGCACCGGGAGCGCGAACGGCAGCGGCGAACGCAACGAAGCGCCGGGCCGAACGTCCCGCCCCACAGCAACGAGCACCTGGTTGCGGCACCGACCCCGATTCGCGCCAGAGCCGAACGGCCCGGGCGAAGGTCCCGCCCGCGAGGGCCGGACGGCCCGCCGTGGGCGCCCTTGGCCCCTGACCGTGTGATCACGGCGGACCTACGGTGAGACGGAACAGTCGGAGCTCTGCCCTCCCGAAAGGAACTACCGTGACCGCCATATCGGACAACCAGCTCGCCACCCGCGCCGACGATGAGACGGCCCGAGAGCTCGCTGCCCCGAACGAGACAGAGATTGCTCAGCTGGATGCCTGGTGGCGGGCCGCCAATTACCTGACGATCGGGCAGATCTACCTGCAGGGCAATCCTCTGTTGCGCGAGCCGCTGACGCCCGCGCACATCAAGCCGCGGCTGCTCGGCCACTGGGGCACCAGCCCCGGCCTCGCGCTGATCTACGCGCACGTGTCCCGGCTGATCCGGCACACCGGTCAGCAGGCCATCTACCTGGCCGGACCCGGACACGGCGGCCCGGCGCTGGTCGCCGCCGGCTACCTGGAGGGCGCCTACACCGAGATCTACCCGAAGATCAGCCAGGACGAGGCCGGCATGCTGCGGCTGTTCCGGCAGTTCTCCAGCCCCGGCGGAATACCCAGCCACGTGTCGGTCACCACGCCCGGCTCCATTCACGAGGGCGGCGAGCTCGGCTACGTGCTGGTACACGCGTTCGGCGCGGTCATGGACAACCCGGACCTGCTCGCGATCGCGGTGGTCGGCGACGGCGAGGCCGAGACCGGCCCCTTGGAGGGCTCCTGGAAGGGCGTCTCGTTCCTCAACCCGGCCCGCGACGGTGCTGTCCTGCCGATCCTGCACCTCAACGACGCGAAGATCTCCGGGCCGACGGTGCTGGGCCGCAAGGACCCGGCCGAGGTCCGTGCCCTGTTGCACGGTCACGGCTACGACGTGATCGAGGTCGAGGGTTCCGACCTGCCCGGCATGCATTACCGGTTCGCTGCCGTCCTGGCCGAGGCCTGGGGCAAGATCCGCGCAATCCAGACCGCGGCCCGCGAGGGCGACTGGGACGGCAGCCGCCCGCGCTGGCCGCTGATCATTCTGCGGTCGCCGAAGGGCTGGACCGGGCCGGACGAGGTCGACGGCATCACGGTCACCGGCACGTGGCGCTCGCACCAGGTTCCGCTGTCCGGGGTGCGGGACAACCCCGAGCACCTGGCGATCCTGGAGCGCTGGCTCCGGTCGTACCGTCCGGAGGAACTCTTCGACGACGCCGGCGCGCCCACCGCCGGCGTGCTCGCCTTGCCGCCGAGGGGCGACTTGCGGATGGGCGCCAGCCCGCACGCCAACGGCGGGCTGCTCACCCGCGACCTGGAGATCCCGGACTTCCGCGACTACGCCGTCGACGTGGAGCGGCCGGGCGCGAGCCGCGCCGAGTCGACCCGCAAGCTCGGCGAGCTGATGCGCGACGTCTACACCCGCAACCCCGACAACTTCCGGCTCTTCTGCCCGGACGAGACCAACAGCAACCGCCTCGGCGCTGTCTTCGAGGTCTCCGACCGGGCCTTCATGGAACGGGTGTCACCCGGCGACGTGGCAATCGGCCGGGACGGGCGCGTCATGGAGGTACTGTCCGAGCACAGCTGCCACGGCTGGCTGGAGGGCTACAACCTCACCGGGCGGCACGGCATGTTCGCCACCTACGAGGCGTTCGCGATGGTCAGCGCCTCGCAGACCGTCCAGCACGGCAAATGGCTGCAGGAGGCCAGGAATCTGCCGTGGCGGGCCGAGGTGCCGAGCCTGAACGTGCTGCTGACCTCGACGGCGTGGCGCAACGACCACAATGGCTTCTCGCACCAGGGGCCCGGCCTGATCCAGGTGGTGCTGACCCAGCGCGGCGATATCGCCCGGGTCTACCTGCCGCCGGACGCGAACTGCCTGCTGTCGGTGGCCGACCACTGCTTCCGGTCCCGCTCGTACGTCAACCTGATCGTCATCGACAAGCAGCCGCAGCTGCAGTACCTGACGATGGACGAGGCGATCGAGCACTGCACTCGCGGCGCCGGCGTCTGGGAATGGGCCGGCACCGACGACGGCACCAGCGACCCGGACATCGTGCTGGCCTGCGCCGGCGACGTGGTCACCATGGAGACCGTCGCGGCCGCGCAGATCCTCAAGGAGCGGCTGCCCGGCTTCAAGGTCCGGGTGGTCAACGTTGTCGACCTGATGACGCTGCCCCGGCCCAAGGACCACCCGCACGGCATGAGCGAGACCCAGTTCACGGAACTGTTCACCGACACCGTCGACGTCGTGTTCTCCTTCCACGGATATCCAGGCGCCATCCACCAGCTGGTGCACGGCCGGCCCGACGCCGACCGGTTCCGGGTCCGCGGCTTCATCGAGAAGGGCACCACCACGACGCCGTTCGACATGACCGTGCGCAACCAGGCTTCCCGCTACCACCTGGTCATGGACGCCATCAACAACGCCAAGCGGCTGCCGCGCGGCGCCACCGTCCTCAAACAGTGGTGTGAGCAGCAGCTGGCGAAGCACGACGCGTACATCGTCGAGCATCTCGAGGACATGCCCGAGGTCCGTGACTGGTCCCTCGGCGATCGCGCGCAGCGAGGCTGATAGGACGCCCTGGATGACGGGACCCGAGGCCGCGCGCGTCGATGCGCGCGGCCCTCGACTCGGAGGTGTTCACGTCACTGGCATGTCCCTGCGGCGGAGCCCGGCGAGGCCGGCCGCGCCGAGGACGGCGGCGATGACGGTGAGCCACAGCACCGGCGTCAGGGTGAACGCGGAGCCGGGCAGCTTCGGCACGTGCGCGAACGGTGTGAGGTCCAGGACTCGCTGGTTCAGCCCGAACAGCGCACCGAGCTCGAAGAGCAGGACCGACAGGATGAGCGCGGCCCAGGTCAGCGAGGCGCGCCTCGGCGCAAAGCCGATCAGGGCAGTGCCGAGCCCGGCCAGCACCCACGTGGCCGGCAGCTGCACCAGTGCGGCGCCGAGCAGTCGCCCTACCTGCCCGCCGATGTCGTGGACCTGCGCGCCGTACGCGAGACCGCCGGCGACGCCCGCCACGGCCAGTAGCAGCGCAGTGCCCAGCAGCGCGAACACCAGGTGGCTGGCCGCCCAGCCCAGCCGGCTGACGCGCGTGGCCAGCAGCACCTCGACCCGCCCGCTGCTCTCCTCCTGGCGCATGCGCAGCGTCGCCTGCACGGTGTAGGCGGCGGCGACGATGCCGGTGATGCCGAAGATCGCGGCAAGGAACGCGTCGGTGAGGCCGCTGCTGCCGCCCATCCGGGTCAGTACGTCGGTGAGCTGCTGGTTCGGCGACTTCAGGTCCCCGATGCCGGCGGCGGCGCCACCCATGACCGCCCCGGTCAGCGCCAGTGCCACGGTCCAGCCCAGGAGCAGGCCGCGGTGCAACCGCCAGGCGAGCGCGAGCGGGCTACGCAGTCCAGGCGACGCAACGGCGGGCCCGGGCCGCTCCGCCAGCAGGCCGGCGCCCAGGTCGCGGCGATCCACGAGCGCGTACCCGGCCGTGGCGAAGACAGCCGAGACCACGACGAACAGTAGGGCAACCCACCACCGTTCACCGCCGTACGGGCGCATGTGCAGGCCCCACCCGGTCGGCGACAGCCAGCTCAACCAGGTCGGCCCCGTGTCGCCGACCGCGCGCAGCAGATAGGTGCCGCCGAGGACGGCGCCGGCGATGCCGGTCGCCGCCCGGGCGCTCGCGGTGAGCTGCACGGCCGCCGCCGCGACCGTGGCGAACAGCATCCCGACGAGGCCGGTCGCGAGGCCGAACGCCGCCGAACCGGCGGCGGGCAGCCCGGTGGCCATCAGGCCGAGTGCGATGAGCACCGTGATGGCCAGATTCGCCAGCGCGGTGACGAGCAGGGCGGCGGTGAGCGGCGCATGGCGCCCGATCACCGTGGCGCGGAGAAGCTCCAACCGGCCGGTCTCCTCCTCGGTCCGGGTGTGCCGCACGACCGTCAGCAGGCTCATCAGCGCGACCAGGATGAATTCGGTCACGCCGATCTTCCACGCGGTGAGCCCACCGATCGACACGCCGAACAGCGGGCCGCTCAGCGCGACCAGCGACGGGTTGGCGAGAACGTCGCTCACCGCACGCAGGTCCGCCTCGGTCGGGTACAGCTTGAGGTAGTTGGCGGCGGTCCCCATCGGCATCACCGCGAGCCCGAGCACCCACACGGTCAGCCGGACCCGGTCGAGCCGCAGCGCCAGCCGCGCCAGCGCAAGCGTGCCGGTCAGCGAGTTCACCGGGCCGCCTCCGTCCGGTCGTAGTGGCGCAGGAACAGCTCCTCCAGGGTCGGTGGCTGACTGGTCAGGCTCCGGATGCCCACCGTGGTGAGCTGCCGCAGCACGGCGTCGAGCGCGGTGGTGTCCACATCGAAGCGCACGGTGCCGTTGTAGGTCTGCACGTCGTGCACGCCGGGAAGCTCGGCGAGACCGTTCGCGGGCCCGGCGAGGTCGACCTGGATCGAGGTACGGGTCAGGTGCCGCATGCCGGCGAGCGTGCCGGTCTCGACCGCGCGGCCCTCGCGGATGATGGTCACCCGTTCGCAGAGCGCCTCGACCTCGGCGAGGATGTGGCTGGACAGCAGGACGGTACGGCCGTCACGCCGCTGCTCCTCGCGGATCACCTGACGGAAGACCTCCTCCATCAGCGGGTCGAGGCCGGAGGTCGGCTCGTCGAGCAGGAGCAGGTCGACGTCGGAGGCGAGGGCGGCGATGAGCGCGACCTTCTGCCGGTTGCCCTTCGAGTAGGTCCTGCCCTTCTTGCTCGGGTCGAGATCGAAGCGCTCGAGCAGCTCGGCGCGGCGTTTCAGGTCGAGGCCGCCGCGGAGCCGGCCCAGCAGGTCGATGACCTCGCCGCCCGAAAGGTTGGGCCACAGCGTGACGTCGCCGGGCACGTACGCCAGGCGGCGGTGCAGTTCGGCGGTGTCCCGCCATGGGTCGCCGCCGAGCAGGCGGACCGCGCCGGCGTCGGCGCGGAGCAGCCCGAGCAGGATCCGGATGGTGGTGGACTTGCCGGCGCCGTTGGGGCCGAGGAAGCCGTGCACCTCCCCGGTCTGCACAACGAGATCGAGCCCGTCGAGCGCACGCGTGCGCCCGAACGTCTTGACCAGCGCGTCCGCGCGGATCGCCTCGGTCATGATTCTCATGCTCCTTCGTCCCTGGGGTCGGTCCCCGCGGCGGTAGGCGGATTGGTGGCCCGCAGCGACTCCATCGCCTGGCGGGCCTGTGCGACGAACTTGGGATCGAGCAGCGGGTGTGAGTAGAAGTCGGCCAGGGCGCCGGCCATGCGCAGGTGTCCGTCGGCGGTGAAGATGTCGACGCCCAGCGCGCGGGACACGTGGTCGTGCATCGCGAGGATCCCGGACTGCATGCCGACGAGCACCGCCGCGTATCCCCGGTAGTCCTCGGTGACGTCCGGCGTGTTCTTGCTGATCCACTGCTCGGTCAGCAGCACCATGTCATCGAACATCGCCGCGGCTCGGGGTGAGCCGTCGAGCAGGGCCCGGGTGACGTACCGATAGAACAGCAGGATCGTCGGATGGACCGACGGGAGGAAGCCCGGGCTGGCCATCTTGCCGTCGAGGAGGAGTTCCTCCTTGATCCTCACGAGCCGGTCCAGCACGTAGAGGTCGCACACCTCCCGCAGCGACTCCTTGGACCCGAAGTGGTGCCGCAACAGGCCCGGTGACACCCCGGCAGCCTGTGCGATGTCGCGGACCGTCGTGCCGTCGACGCCGCCTTCCGCGAACAGGCGGACCGCGGCGTCCCTGATCCGGGCCCGGGCGGTGAGGTCCTCGAACGCCGGATCACCTGTTGGGCGTCCCACTGTCCGCTACCCCCTTATACAGCCGAGTGATGAACTACACTCAAGTACATTTGACTATACGCTCGTATAGTCGCCTCGCAAGAGGCACTGAGGCCGACGCCCCGGCCGACCTCGCCGCCGGCCGGGTGAACGGGCCGCCGTTCTGCTGCCGTGAGATTCCTCCCCGGCCGGTGGGCCCGAGCCGAAGGGCCCGGCCGAGTAGTGCGCTGGGCCGTGGCGTACATGGCCTGACGATGGTCTTTCGCCTCTGACCGGGTCTCCGGGGTCGAGATTGGATGGACGGAGGTCTCCCGGCCGGCGGCCCGCGCGATGCCGGAGTCGACCCGGTCGTCCCTTGGCTACCGGGCCGGGAGGGCGAGGGACGTAGTGATCCGGGTGGGACCTTCGTCCGGTCCGGACGGGACGTGTCGCACTGTCGACCGGCCTCGAACGGCTCCATGCTCGAGACAAAGAAGCGTGAGAGGAGCGGTCGATGAGAACCTATCCCGTCGTCGTCGGTGCCGACGGCACCGACTCCAGCAGATCCGCGGTGCGATGGGCGGCGCGCGAGGCACACCTGCGCAACCTGCCACTCAAAGTCGCGCACGTCTTCGACTGGGAGTGGCGCGAGGCTCGGTACGACATGAGCCACGAATATCTGGGCCTGGCTCGCAAGGTCGCCGAGAACATCACCGCCGCCGCCGTTCACGATGCGCGGCTGGTGGCGGACCGGCTCGACGTGGAAGGGGAGCAGCTACTCGGCCACGCTACCGCGCGGCTGCTCGCCGAGTCCGAGACCGCCGAGCTGATGGTGCTCGGTAACCGGGGCCGTGGGGGATTCGCCAGCATGCTTCTGGGCTCGGTGAGTCAGCGGGTGGCCACCCATGCCGCGTGCCCGGTGGTCGTGGTCCGCGGCCGCGGCGACGCCGCCGAGGGGCCGGTCGTCGCAGGCGTGGACGATTCCCCGGCTGCCGACGGCGTCCTGGAAACCGCTTTCGACGCGGCCGCCCGGCGCGGTAGCGGGCTGTCCGTGGTGCGGTCGTATCTGCCCGTCATCCCGCTCTGGCTGGCCGCCGACGTCCGTCCGGCCGACGTTGACATGCCGGAGACCGACGCGGAAGAACGCGCGCGGCTGGACGAGCAGTTGGCCCCGTGGCGGGCTAAGCATCCTGAGGTACCGGTCGAGGTGTTGCTCACCCATGAGGGTGCCGCCGCCGCTCTGGTCAAGGCGTCGGCCGGGGCTCAGCTCGTGGTGGTGGGTAGTCATGGGCACGGCGGAATCACCGGGACCCTGCTGGGTTCGGCCGGCCTGCAGTTGCTGCACCACGGCGAGTGCCCGGTGTACGTCACCCGTCCGCCGGCCCGCACGCGGAAGTAGGGAAGCCCCGCCATGAACGCCAACGCCAACCTTGTCACGCGCGCCGAAGCCCGCGTGGCCCTCGAGTCGGCCGCGCGGGCGTCTCTGCGCGCGCCGTCGGTGTTCAACACCCAGCCGTGGAAGTGGCGCATCACCGGCGATATCGCCGAGCTCTCTTCTGATCCGGAGCGCCGGCTCGGTGTGACCGACGCGGAGGGGCGCCTGCTGCTGCTCAGCTGCGGTGGCGCGCTGCATCACGCGCGGGTCGCCCTGGCCGCACAGGGCTGGTGCGCGCAGGTCGACCGCCTGCCGGACGATCGGAGCCCGGACCTGCTGGCCCGGATCCGGGTGACCGGCCGTACCGCGCCGGACTCTGAAGCCGGGAGCCTGGCAGACGCGATCAGCCGCCGGCGCACCGATCGCCGGGCCTTCGGCGAACGCCGCCTGTCGGACGAGACGCTGGCGCGGCTGAGCCGGCTGGTGGAAGCGGAGGGTGCACGCCTGCACCAGGTGCCGGACGAGCGCGTCCCGGTGCTCTCCGTGGTGGTGGACCAGGCCGCCGACGTGGAGTACTTCGACCCGGCCCACCGCAGCGAGCTCACCCGCTGGACGCATCGGCCGGCGTGGACGGGCGACGGGGTGCCACCCGCCACCGCCGTGCAGACCAGCCTGCGCAGGGTGCCGTCGCGCAACTTCCTCCCGTCCGGCTCACCGGGCCTGCTCGCCGGCGCGGGTGGCGACGAGGGCGCGGCGTACGTGATTCTCTTCGGTGCCGGTGACCGCCCGCTTGACCTGCTGTGCGGCGGGGAGGCGATGTCGGCGCTGCTGCTGGGTGCGACTGCCGAGGGCGTCGCGACCGCGCCGATCAGCGAGGCCGTCGAGGTGGCCTGGCCGCGCCAGCTTCTGCGGCGGCTGCTGCCCGACGTCGGCGAACCCTTCCTGATCGTGCGGCTCGGCTACGTCGACTCCGACGAGGTGCTGCCGGTATCGCCGCGGCGCGAGGCACACGACACCATCCAGGTCGACGACTAACCTGGCCGTCCCGAGCGGGAGGCGCCCGCCGGACGGCTGACGATGGCCCGGGTGCCGGGCCATCGTCGTACCGGGCTATGAGCCGACCGCGACCGGTGGCAGCGGAGTGGGAGCCGGACCCACCGGGCCGGCGCCGGGCGGCGGCCCGCTGTGCCGGCGCCCCAGTCCCACGCCACCGAGCACGATGAGGCCCAGCGCCACGAGGCCGAGAACGAGACCCGCGGCGAGCAATCCGCCGCCGAGGGCCGACAGGTCGGGTACCTGGAGGGCCCCGCGGACATCCGCCGACACCCCCGGAGCACCGTCGGCGTTCGCTACCACCACGGCGAATTCACCGTCCACGACCTCCCACTGCAGCGTGGTCCTGCCCGATCCGGTCCCCGCGGCCAGCCAGAACGGCTGGATCGCCGGATCGTCGACGGCCCGCACGGCGCCGACCGCCCGGCGGTAGTCCGGGATGCCCGCGGTGAGGCCGACCACCTTGTCGTGCGCGGTCCCGGCCAACCATGCGTCGACTGCCTGCTGCGGAGCGATGCCGACGAAGACGGCACGCCCGTCCGGCGCGGTCGCGGTGATACGCAGCCCGCCGGCGTCGGTGAGGTTGCGCGCCCAGAGATCGGCGTCGACGATCGTGAGGTTCTCCACGGTGACCGCGGCCGTGGCGCTGGCCAGCTGAAGTGTCGGGCTGGTCACGTAACCCGCGTGATCGCGGCTCGCCCCCAGGGCCAGTAGCGCGCCGCCGCCGATCCCGAGGCCGGCCGCGGGCGCCAGCAACAGAACGCCTGCCATCAGCGCGGTGATCGGACCGGCCGCCGAGGTTCTCATCGCCTCGTCCCGGGCTGTCGCCGGCGGTCCGCCCGACTCCGCTTCCGGCTCGGCGCCGCCCTGGTCGAGGCGTAGCGGCGGGTAACGCGGTGTCAGCAGCGTCAGGTACGCGGCCACCCGCAGGTTCCACCGCGCGATGCCGACCAGCAGGTCATGCAGACCGGGCGGGTAGCGTCCGGTGAACAGCAGGGCCGCGCCGGCGATAAGGAGCGCGGCGCCGATCACGCTGACGGGTACCGCCGTGCGCGTGTCGCCGCCGCCGAAGGACCAGGTGGCCGTGCCGGCGAGCGCCAGGCGAGCAGCGGCAGCCACCGTCAGGTCCAGCGGAGGACTCCGGTGTTGTAGGCCCGGATCGAGGCCGGATACCGGCCGGTGAACAACAGGGCCAGGTAGGCCACCGCGGTGACCACCACGAGACCGGTCCAGAGGACGAACAGGGCGAGGTAGTGCGGGGCGAGCAGAAGCCACTTGACGAGCCAGAGCCAGCGGCTCAGATCCTCGTCGCGGCGCGCCTCGACCCGCACGGGGTAGCGTTTCATGACACCTCCCGAGGGTTTCCCTCAGCACATCGCGGCCGGGCGGGCCGGGGCAGTGCCGGAAGTCTCCAAGGATCGGGAAGTCAGGCCCCTGACCTGTCAGGCCACCGGACGGTCGTCAGGGTCCGGCGAGGGCGCCGCGTCGCCATCGGGCCACCAGTAGGGCGAGCACCGTCCATCCGGCGACGATGGACAGATGATTCCAGGCGATACCCGCGCCGGTGTCGCCGGATCCGGTCGCGGCGAGCAACGCCTGCAGGAGGTGGCGGAGCGGAAACACGTCGGCCACGGCGGTGAGCGGGCCGGGCAGCGGCTGATCGCCGACGACGAAGACCTCCGAGATGAAGCAGAGCGGCAGCAGCGTGCCGAGAGTGACGGCGATCAGCGAACGTGCCGACGGCATGAGAGCGGCGAGCGCCAGGCCGAGCGCGGAGAAGCACAGAGACCCGGCGCCGAGCGCGAGCAGCAGCGCCGGTACACCGCCGGCGGCGACGCTGACGCCGAGGAAGCCGATGCCGACCGCGGCGAGCACGGCGCAGGCGAGCAGCACGGTGATCAGGGTCGCGCACACCCGGCCCGCGACGTACCAGCGGAACGGCAGGGGAGTGCCGCGCAGCCGTTTGAGGACACCCGCGGAGCGGGCACCCACCACAGCCTCGGTCAGGTCCACATAGCCGACCACCGCGGCGGTGTAGGCCGCCATCCCGGCGAACAGGTACCGGGCCATCGGAAGGCCATGTACGCGGGCGTTGCCGAAGACCGTCGGCAGGAGCATCAGCAGCAGCGCCGGGAAGACGACGGCGAAGAAGACCGAGAGCGGGTCGCGGCGCAGGCCGAGCAGCGCGTACCCGATCTGGCCCCGAAGCAGCGCACCGGGCGCCCAGCGCCGGCGTTCGCGGGGCATCGTCAGCCGCGCGGGTCCGGGCCTCCGCGTGGGGGTGACCGTCGGTGGACGCGACGAGACCCGCGGCTGCCAGCCGAAGCTGCGGCGGGCGATCACCGCGCCGGCCGCCGCCCAGCCGGCGAGGACGGCGAGATGGTGCGGTGTGAAGCCGTACCCCTCGCCGGGGCGGAAGGTCTCGGCCAGGGCCTGAGCGAAGTGCTTGAGGGGCAGGACCGAGCCGGTTGCCGCCAGCCAGCGGGGGAGGTCGGCACCGACGATGAAAACGTCCGAGATGAACGCCAGCGGGATCAACAAGCCCTGGGCAAGGGTCTGTGCCGCCCCGACGGTCCGGGTCGCGGAGGCCAGCGCCAGGCCGAGCGCCGCACAGCAGGCGACTCCGAGCAGCAGCGTGACCAGCATCGCCGGCACCTTGCGCCAGGGGATTTCGACCTCGTAAGCGAGTACTCCGACGGTGGCGAGCAGGGCCACCACCGCCCCGGAGACGATCATCGAGGCGCCGATCCGGGCGGCCAGGACGGTCCACGCGGGCACGGGCGCGGCGCGCAGGCGAAGGAGCACGCCGCTCTCCCGCATGACGGCGGTGTCCACGGCGAGCATGGTGAAGGACGCCTGGGCGACGCCGAAGACGGCGAACGGCGCGACCAGGAACTGTGTCACGGCAATGCCGTCGCCGGTGACCTGGCGCCCGATGATCGACGAGACGATGACCAGGAACGCCAACGGGAACGCGAGGGTGAAGAACACGGCGATCGGGTTGCGCAGGAACGCGCGTACGGCATGGACGGTCAGCGCCGGTACCCCGGCCGGCCGGGTGTGCCGGACCGGCAGCCCGACCCGCGTGGGCACCTGCTCAACGGTCATCGTCGTGCTCCTCGGTCAGTGCGAGGTACACGTCCTCCAGCGCGGGCGGGGTGACAGCGAAGTCGGACAGGACGATCCCGTGGGCGGTCGCCCAGCCGGTCAGGCGCGAGGTGTCCGGCACCGGTGCGCGGGTGACGAGTCGCAGCCGGCCGTCGCGGAGTCGGGGCCGGGCACTCAGCTCGGGTAGGTCCGCTATGACCGCGGGTATCCGGCAGCTGATCACGGTCGGCAGGTCACTCGCGTCCCGTAGCTCTTGTGGAGTGCCCTCGGTCAGCAGCCGGCCCCCGCGCAACACCGCGACCCGGTCGGCGAGCCGTTGCGCCTCTTCCAGGTAATGCGTGGTCAGCAGGATCGTGGTGCCGAGCTCGCGCAGGTCCGCGATGAGGTCCCAGGCGTGGTGCCGGGCGGCCGGGTCGAAACCGGTGGTCGGCTCGTCGAGAAAGAGCAGGTCCGGCGCGCCGGCCAGGCCGAGCGCGAGATCGAGACGCCGCCGCTGCCCACCGGAGAGGCCCTTGACCCGGGTGGTCCGCTTTTCGCCGAGCCCGACGACATCGATCAGCTCGTCGGGTTCGTGCCGGCGCGGGTACAGGGCGGCCTGCAGGCGTACCAGCTCCCGGACGGTGAATTCCTCTTCGAACCCGGCAGACTGCAGAACGACGCCGATCCGCGCCCGGTAGGCCGCGCCGCCGGTCGCCGGGTCGTAGCCCAGCACCTCGACCGTGCCGGAGTCCCGTGTGCGGTAGCCCTCCAGTATCTCCACCGTGGTCGTCTTGCCGGCACCGTTGGGCCCGAGGAGTGCGAAGATCTCGCCCTCGTCCACCGTGAAGGTGATGCCGTCGACCGCCCGCACCGACCCGTAGGCCCGGACGAGGTCGTGTACCGCGATGGTGGCCATGTACCGAGCCTGCACCCCGTCCCACGTGCCGTCACAGCGGCGAAGGTCCCGAACCGGCGAGGCCCGATCCGGGACCTCCGGCCCGGCCGGTCGTGTCCACCGGCCGTGCCGGACCCGGCGCGTCGTGCTTAGCCTGCGAATATGCCTGGAATCGACGCGGTTACAGAGGTTCGGCCGGTAGTGGCTTGCGTGGACGGCTCGCGTACCACTCCGGCGACGGTCGATCTCGCCGCCGCGGAGGCGGTACGCCATCGGGCTCCGCTGTTGATCGCCCACGTCTGGCCGGGCAGGTACACCGGCGTCTTCCGCAGCCGCGGCGCGGTGGCCTCGCCGGCAGACGGCCGGCGCCTGCTCGACGTTTCGGCGCAGCGGGCGCAACTGGGCTCGCCGGACCTGCCCGTCAGCACCGAGCTGCTGGACGGTGGCGCCGCGGACATGCTCACGAGACTGTCGGGGCGGGCCCAGCTGATCGTCGTGGCGCACCGTGATGACGCTCTGACCCGTGTCAGCTGGGGTTCAACCGCGGCGTACCTCGCACACTACGGCGCCTGCCCGGTGCTCGTGCATCGCGGAGCAGCGCCGAGCGCGGGGCCTGTCGTAGTGGCGGCGTCCGCGCGTCCGACGGGAGCCACGACGCTCGGCTACGCCTTCGCCGAGGCCGCGATGCGGGGGAGCTCGCTCGTGGCGGTGCACATGTGGACGCGCCGGGGCAGCGAGGACGGTCCGAGGCCTGCCGTGGTGGCGGGCGGCTATTCGGTGGAGCGCCGCGAGGCCGAGCGGGCGCTGGCCGAGGCGCTGGCCGGCTGGGCCGCGCCGTACCCGCACGTTCCGATCGACCGCCTTGCCGTGCCCGACCTCGACATGGGTTACACGATCGAACGCGCCTCACAGCGTGGGCGGCTGTTGGTCGCGGGCATCGGCCGGCACGGACGCTTCGCGGAATGGTTGTACGGTTCGGCCGGTCCGAGTCGCACAGCCGTGCGGGTGGTGGCGTGCCCGGTGGTGCTGGTGCCCGGGGGGTGGCAGGCCGGAGTTCCGGTGCCGGCCTACGGTGGCCCGGTCGCGGCCGATCCAGCCTGACGTCGCCGAGCTGAACGCGAGCGCGGACGCGGCGGCATGCCAAGGGTTCGTCAGGGCGCCGGGGTCTGTAAGGGCGGTGCCCGTCCGGTATTCGTCGCGCCGGTCATGACTCACCTGCCGCGGGCCGGCACGGCGGGGTGTTCGACCCGTGCCTCCGGACCGGGAAAAATCAGCGTGGTGCGGCCGTCGTCGAGCCACCGCACCTCGTACGGTGGTCCGCCGTCGGCATGGGTGATTGCGGTGATGACGCCGATCCGGCGGAGATCGCCGAGATGGGCCGCCTCGAGGATGATTCGATCACCAATCTCAGCGATCATGGTGCGCCTCCCGTGGGTTGATGTGCCCACCGGCTGCCTGGCGGTGGTCGACCGTTTGACCGTCTTGACGACGGTGGGTCTGGCGGCTCATCGGCCGTCCGCCTCTTCTGCGGTCGTTGCGCCGTTCGGCATCCGGTGGGCTCAGGACAAGCATCGCCGGGAAGCCGCGACGTCGTCAGGGTCATATGGCCTGACCACCGCCCCCATTGCGGATCCGCGGCAGGCCTTTCGGCCCTGATCACGCGGCGTTGGGCGCCGGCCTGAGAGCATCTGGGGGTGTTGAAGAACCTCGCACCGAAGGTCCCACCGTTCTGCCGGCGGAACTAGGTGGGCCCGAGGGCGCGGGACCTTCGGCCCTTGGTGTGTAGGGCATTCGGAGGTAGGAAGGAGACATGATCCGAGTCTTTCTCCTCGACGACCACGAGGTGGTCCGCCGCGGCCTGCTCGATCTGCTGCAGGCCGACGGCGACATCGAGGTGGTCGGCGAGTCCGGCTCGGCTCAGGAGGCGACCCGCCGCATCCCCGCGCTGCGTCCCGACGTTGCCGTGCTCGACGCCCGGCTGCCCGACGGCAACGGCATCGACGTCTGCCGCGACATCCGGGCCGTCGACTCCACGATCAAGGGCCTGATCCTGACCTCGTACGAGGACGACGAGGCGCTCTTCGCGGCGATCATGGCCGGCGCCTCGGGGTACGTGCTGAAGCAGATCCGCGGCACCGACCTGGTCGACGCCGTCCGCCGGGTCGCCGCCGGGCAGTCGCTGCTCGACCCGGCCGTCACCCAGCGGGTGCTGGAACGCATCCGCAACGGCGTCGAACAGCCCCGCGAGCTGGCCTCGCTCACCGACCAGGAACGCAAGATCCTCGAGTACGTCGCCGAAGGGCTCACCAACCGCGAGATCGCCGGCCGGATGTTCCTGGCGGAGAAGACCGTCAAGAACTACGTCTCCAGCCTGCTCGCCAAGCTCGGCCTGGAGCGGCGCACCCAGGCAGCGGTGCTGGCCACCCGGCTGCTCGGCGAGCATTCAGGCTGACCTGCCCGGATGCCGGGCGTATCGCGAGTCGGTGTGCGACCGTGAGCAGGACGATCAGGCGGCGGGTGCCGTTCGCCGGGTGACGCCGGGACCTTCGGCCCTGCACGCACCCGACCGCTGCCCGGCAGTCTGATGAAGGGCGGAAAGACCGGAGGTTGCCACGATGACCGTGCTCGAGCAGGCCGCCCGCGCGTCGCTGGACGCGCCGTCGGTCTTCAACACCCAGCCGTGGACCTGGCGGATTGCCGGTGAGACTCTCGAGCTGTACCCGGACCCGGGCCGCAAGCTGGACACCACCGACCCAGAGGGGCGGCTGCTGCTGATCAGCTGCGGCGTCGCGTTGCACCATGCCCGGACGGCGCTGGCCGCCACCGGCTGGTCCGTGACCGTCGAACGGCTGCCGGAGGGCTCACCACCCGAGCCGCTGGCCCGGATCAGGCTCGGAGAAGAGAGGCCGCCGGACCCGGAGGCGCAGCGGGCGGCCGCCGCGATCCCGCTTCGCCGTACCGACCGGCGTGCGTTCGGCGATCGGGAGGTGACCGACTCCGAGCTCGCCAGGTTGCGCCGCTTGGTCGAGTCCGAGGGCGCCTACCTGCATGTGGTGCGGCCCGACCAGGTCACGATGCTGGCGATTGCGGCCGAGCTCGCCGGTGGTGCCGAGCTCGACGACCCCGCGTACCGCGCTGAACTGCGGCGGTGGACCCACCGTCCGGGTTCCACCGGCGACGGTGTGCCGCCGGAGACCGCGGTGCGACCCGAGCTGCGCCGGGTGCCGGTGCGCGACTTCACCCCCGACGGCACCGCCGGGCTCGCCGCCGGCGCCGCGCGCGATCAGGGCGCGGCGTACGTCATCGTGTTCGGCGGCGACGACCAGCCGGTGAGCCTGCTCCGTGGCGGCGAGGCGCTGTCCGCCCTGCTGTTGGCGGCGACCGCCGACGGCTTGGCTACGGCGCCGATCAGCGATGTCGTTGAGGTCGAATGGCCCCGACACCTGCTGCGCAGCCTGCTCGCCGACATCGGCCAGCCCTACCTCGTGGTCCGTCTCGGCTACGTCACGTCGCGGGATCCCCTGCCTGCGTCACCTCGTCGCCCGGCAGGCGACGCCATCATCGTCGTCAGGTAGGTGGACCACAGCGATCAGGACCTCGCCGATGGAGCAGCCGGCTGCCCGGCCGGGTGGGCCGGGCAGCGGGCGGGGTGGTTCAGATGAGCCAGCGGTTCTTCTGGACGATGGGTAGCCTGGCCCACTGGCGTCCGAGGCCCCAGGTGTGTCCGGCGTAGGTGAGTGCCAGGACGATCCCGACGACCGCGTAGATGAAGTGGTAGTCGGTGACGGGGTTGCTGGAGCCGGAGGCGAGCGGCCATTCCGCTGCCCACATCATGGCCATCATCAGGGCGAGGGCGCCGGCGGCGATGCGCAGGCCGATGCCGGCGGTCAGGGCGACGCCGATGCCGAGCAGGCCGAGCATGAACGCCCAGTTGGTCCAGGTGTCGCCGGCGATGCTGTGGAAGAAGCTCTGGAACGGGCCGACCTCGACGCTGGACAGGAAGCCTTTGGTGGGGGAGCCGCCGTTGATCCAGGCCTTGGCCGCCGGGGTGGCGTAGCCCCAGCCGAAGGTCTTGTCGAAGAATGCCCACAGGAACACGAAGCCAGTGGAGACGCGCAGCACGGCCAGCGCCTTGGCGGCGGCGTGGGTGAGCATGGAGCCGGGCGCCTCGACCTTTTCGAGGTGGGTGGTGGTGCCGTGGCCGGTGGTGGTCATCGTTTTCTCCTCTGTCGATGTCTGCACCTATGAGGCTGCCCTGTACGTCGTCGCGGCACCCGGGCCTGCCCGCCCGTCATGGTGGGTCCAAAGTCCCGACTATCGCGGGTTCGGTTCCTCGTCGGCGGGGCGCTGGTCACGGGTGATCCGTGACCACGGCGCCGACGCACGCTGCCGGGCCAGCGCGGTGATCTCGTCGGCGACGGCCGGCAGCAGTGCGGCCGGCAGGTCGTGGCCCATTCCGGGGAAGACGACCAGCTTCGCGCCGGGGATCGCGCGGGCGGTCGCCAGCCCGCCGGACAGGCGTACCAGCGGATCGGCGTCGCCGTGCACGACAAGCGCGGGCAGGCGCAGGCGGCGCAACAGGGTCCGCCGGTCCGGCGCGGACACGATCGCGGCGAGCTGCCGCAGGACGCCGTCCGGGTCGTGTGCCACGTCGAAGCCGCGTTCGGCGGCCTCCCGGATCGCGTTCTCGTCGAGCGCGTACCCCGGAGAGCCGATCACCCGGAAGATGTGCAGCAGTCGGCGTGCGGCCGCCTCGCGGGTGCGTGCCGGCGCGGTCAGCAGAGCGGGCAGGACCCGGGGGTGCGGGCGGCCGACGTGCGCCGCGGGGGTGGACGAGATGGACGTCAGCGTGCGTACCCGGTCGGGGCGGCGTCCGGCCAGAGTCTGCGCGATCATCCCACCGAGGGAGACGCCGACGACGTGGGCGCTCGCCCAGCCGAGCGCGTCCAGCACGGCGACCGCGTCGTCGGCCATGTCGGTCAGGCGGTAGCCGGACCAGCGGCGCGCGGCGAACGCCAGCGGCGACGGCCTGCCCAGGCCGGTCAGGTGGCTGGAGGCGCCGACGTCGCGGTTGTCGAACCGGGCGACCTGGAAGCCGCGGTCGACGAGCAGGCGGCGGAAGGCATCGGGCCAGAACGACATCGGCAGTCCGAGACCCATGATCAGTAGGAGTGGCTCACCGCCGCCGGTGCCCTCCACCTCGTACGCGATCTGGATGTCGCCGTGCCGCGCCGTTCCGGTGGTCATGGTTTCAAGCCTGCGCCTGCCGGGTTTTGTTCGGAACCGGGCCAGAGGCCCGGGATGCGGGACCTCTGGCTCTGGCGGCGCCGCGCGAGGCCACGAAATCGTGTGGGAGGAGCACCGCACCGCCCGAGGAGGATCCTGTGGAGTATCTCAGTCCCCTGGACGCGTCCTTTCTTGATGTGGAGGACGAGGATCCGCACGCCTCGCTGGCCATCGCCTCGATCGCCGTGCTCGACGGCCCCGCGCCGAGCCAGGCCGAGTTCGCCGAGGCGATCCGGGCCCGCCTGCCGCTGGTGCCGCGCTACCGGCAGAAGGTACGCCGGGTCCCGTTCAACCTCGGCCGGCCCGTCTGGGCCGACGACCCGGACTTCGACCTCGACTTCCACCTTCGGCGAACCGCCCTGGTGGCACCCGGCGACGATGCGGCGCTGCAACGCCTCGTCGGCCGGATCATGGCGCAGCGCCTCGACCGTGAGCGCCCCCTGTGGGAGGACTGGCTGATCGAGGGCCTGCCCGGCGGGCGCTGGGCGGTCCTGTCCAAGGTGCACCATTGCATGATCGACGGTGTCTCCGGCAACGAGCTGTACCGCCTGATCTGCGACACCGGCCCGAAACCGCGCCGTCCGGTCGCCGACAACTGGCGACCGCGTCCGGTCGGTGGCGACCTCGATCTGGCCCTCGACGCCTGCGGTCGACTTCTCCGGATTCCCTTCGAACAGACCCGGCTGCTCGCTCTGGCCGCGCGCCGGCCAGGCGAAGCCGTGGTGCGGCTGCGTGAGACGGCCCGAGGTCTTGCCGCACTGGCGCAGGGCCTCCTGCGGGCCAAGCCGACCTCGGTGTCCGGGCCGCTGGGCCTGGCCCGGCGTTACGCGGTGGCCCGCATGCCGCTGGCCGACATCACACTTGTCGCCGACGCCCACCAGGTGACCGTCAACGACGTCTACCTGGCCGCCGTCGCCGGTGCCTTCCGCCGCCTGCTGCTGTCCCGAGGCGAGGAACCGGACCCGGGCGCGATCCGAACGCTCATCCCGGTGAGCATGCGCGCCAACGACGAGCGACACCTGCTCGACAACCGGCTGGCGTCGATGCTCCTTCAACTCCCGGTCGAGATCGAGGCGCCGGCGGAGCGGCTGCGTGCGGTGCACCGTCGAGTCGCCGAACTGCGCGCCGACCACGAGGTGGAGGCCGGCGCCGCGCTGATCTCGCTGGCAGAGCAGGAACCGTTCGCGGCGGTGTCGTTCCTGATCCGCACCGCGCTGCGCCTACCGCAGCGAGCTCTCGCCACGGTGACCACCAACGTGCCCGGTCCCTCGGTGCGGCTCTACATCCTGGGCTGCCCGGTCCGCGAGATCCTGCCGTACGTCCCGATCG
Source organism: Amorphoplanes digitatis (assembly GCF_014205335.1). Classification (NCBI taxonomy): domain Bacteria; kingdom Bacillati; phylum Actinomycetota; class Actinomycetes; order Micromonosporales; family Micromonosporaceae; genus Actinoplanes; species Actinoplanes digitatis. The sequence continues at coordinate 4,017,773 of NZ_JACHNH010000001.1, forward strand.
CCGAGCGAATGCGGATCGGCGTCTCCGTGCTCACGTATGCGGGCCAGGCTGCCTTCGGGATCACCGCCGACTTCGCCGCGGTTCCCGAGGCGGACGAATTCGCCGCGGCCGTCGTTGACGAGGTGGCGAAGCTACGCCCGACGGCCTCGCCGCGGATGAGGGCAGCGCCGAGGGCGCCGCGACGCCGTGCGACGGCCCGGATAGCGGAGCCTGCCTGAGGCACTCCCTGGCGAGGAAGGACGCTGGCGCCGGGCGTGACGTCCCGGCCGGAGGGGACCATAGACCCTGTCCGGCCCGGGCTCGCGGCGAAAGGCTGAAGGCATAGGCAGCGCCGACCCAGCAGACGACTGGTCACCCGGCCGGGGGCCGATGTGGCCGAGGTCGCCGACCAGATGCTGCGGAACGACGTGCGCAGCATGCCCGTCGTGGACGACGACGAACGGCTGGTCGGGATCATCAGCCGCCGGGACATCCTGCGCGCGATGGTGCGCGGCGACGACGTTCTGGCCGCGGAGGTGCAGCACCGACTCGACGAGTACGCCGACGGGCGGTCCCGCTGGACGGCCACCGTCGAGGACGGCGTCGCCACGGTGACCGGGGAGTTCGACGACGAGACCGAGCGCACGGTCGTCACGGTGATGGCACGGACCGTGCCGGGAATCGCCGCAGCCCGCATCGGCGAGATGACATCGTCCTGACGGACGCAACGACATTGCCCGGCAGCGGCGGTACCGCCGAATCGCGGACCGCCGCTGCCGGGCAAATGATGCTCGCCTACACCCGGGGCCGCGGGGTTCCGCCGATCCTGCGGCTACCGTGCCGGACGACGTAGACGGGGCAACTCGCGTGGTGCAGCAGTTGCAGGCCGGCCGAGCCGAGGAGTGCTCCGGCGAGCACACCGTGACCGTGGCTGCCGACGATGACCAGGCACGCACGCGAGGAGAGGCCGACCAGCGCGGAGGCCGCGCTGTCGTGGGTCAGCACGATCTCGACCGGCACATCCGGGAACTTGTCGCGCCACGGCGCCACTTCCTCCTCCAACCGCGCTCGCTCGGCGGCGTCCTGTTCCGGCGTCTCGACCTCGGTGGCGCGGACCCTGGCCAGCCAGGACGGGACCGCCGGCAGGTACGCCCGGACGACGGTCAGGACACAGTCGCGGCCGGCCGCCACCTCGAAGGCGGTCTCCAGGACGTGGTCGGCCGCAGGGGAGTCGTCGACGCCGACCACCACGGGCCCTTCGACGAAGTCACCGTCGCCGCGCACGACGACCACCGGACACTTGGCGTGGGTCGCCACCCGCTGACTCACCGAGCCGAGCCCCAGCCCGGCGAAGCCGCCGCGGCCCCGATGGCCCAGCACCATGAGCTCCGCGCCCTGCGACGCGGCGATCAGCTCGGGGGTCGCGTGGCCGACGACCGTGTCACGGGTGCACTCGATCTCCGGCGCGACGGCCCGCGCCCGGTCGAGGGCGGCGGCCGAGACGGCTTCGGCGAAACCGCGGGCGAAGTCGAGCGACTCACCGCCGATGTCGTAGTGTGCGTCGACCCAGACCCACTCGAAGACGTGCATGATGCGCAGTGGCAGGTGCCGAAGCCGGGCCTCGCGGGCCGCCCAGTCCACGGCTGCCTTGCTCGACTCGGTGCCGTCGGTGCCGACGATGATGGCTCGGGTGCTCATGACCGCTCCCCTCAGGGTTCCTTCCTCAAGTGTCAGGACGGTCGATGTCTTCGGACAGTGCGCCTGGTCCCGTCCGAGCGGGGCCGGAAGTCCCGGGAAGCGGTGGTGGTCAGCGGTGCCGGATGCGCGATCCGGTTCAGACCCCGTGTCGCTCCGCGACGGCGGAAGCCAGAGAGCCGGCCCAGCGCCGGGCTCGTTCCAGCTCGCCGGCGGCGAGCGGGCCGGGGGTGCCGCTGACCCGGAAGCTCTCCGGGGCCAGCATCATCCGGCAGCCGAGCCGGCGCATCCGGCGGTGCGCCCGGCGGGCCGCGGAGCCGGGTAGGAACGGCTTGTCGATCTTCGTGTCGAAGGCCGCCGCGGCGATCCCCGGGAGCATCGGCGCGTCGTCCAGATACTCCCTGAGGCCGACGGCGGCGGCCCCGGGCCGCGCACCGTCCTGGCGGGCGGCGTCCGCGCGGGTACCGGGCCGGCTCATTCCGAATGCGTGTGTCGGCGCGCCGGCAACGAGGAGGTCCACGTCCGCCAGGGCCGGCCTGCCGCCCACGTCCGCGACAACGACGTCGAACGCGTCGCCGAGCCCGTCGGCGACGGCACGCGCGATCTTCTCGGTGTTGCCGAACATGGATTCGTAGACGATCAAAGCCTTCATGGCGGTCTCCTTTCCCAGCCACCTGCGCCATGAGAGCGGAACGATCATCGACTCTCGTCCCGCAGGGTTTCGGTGAGCGGCCTGCGTGGTGTCGTCGCGGCGGGTGGACCGTAGCCGATCCGTATGATCATCTGTGCCCATCGGCCGGTGGCCGTCTTCGTCAGGAGTTCCCGGATCTCGGGGATCTCCACGGGCTGGCTGATGGGTGTGGTGGCCAGACCCAGGCGGGTGGCGACGAGAAGGACGTGTTGCAGTGCCTGGCCGGCGAGGACCCATTGCGGCGGGCCGTCGCCGTGGGTCGCGAGGACGGCGATGGTCGGGTGTGCCTCGAACCGTTCGCTCGTGCGCCAGGGTTGGGCGTGCATCAGCCCGAAGTCGCGCAGCGGTAGCCGTTCCAGCGCGTCCCAGGGTCCGACCGCGGTCGGTGGCACGCCGTCGTGCCGGCCGCGCGCCGGCCGGGTCCACCGGCCCAGTTCGGCGCGGTAGCCGCCGTCTGCGCGGAGCCGTCGTTCGGCCGCCTGTCCGAGCCCGAGGATCGCGTCGCGGCTGACCGCGCCGGCGATGGTGAGTGTCGCGCCCTCGTCGCCGGCGGCCCGGGTCAGTTCCTCGATGGCATCGGCGGGGACCACGGCGGCGGCGAACGGCCACCGGTTGGTGTGTCGTCGCGGGATCGCGGCGGCCAGCGCCGTCACGGTCTCGGACGGTGTGGCCTCCCGCGCCGGCTCCACCCGGGCCACCAGGTTAGGCGTACCCGGCTCCGGGAAGAGGACGTGCTCCGGCGTCCAGCCCTGCGCGCGTAGTGCCAGCCGCAGCGTGAACAGGGCCGCACCGACGCTGAGCAGGAGTTCGCGGCCGGAGGCGTCGAGCGCGTCGAGACGGCGGCTGGGGTCGGCGTACACCTCGACCGCCCGGCCGGTGATCCGGAAGCGCCACGGCTGGCTGTTGTGCAGCGAGGGTGCCAGCGTCGCCGCCTCGACGCATCGGGTGAGAACGCCGCTGTCGACGGTGGTCATGGCGTGGCGCCCGGGTAGGCGTACAGCTCGACGAGGCGGTGCCGGGCGGCCTGTAGCCGGTCGGACACCGTGTCGAGGAGCCGGGCGGTGAGCTCCCGGCCCAGCTCGGCGTCTTCGGCGATCATCGCCCGGACCCGGACGGCGTCCATCTCGACCGCGCGGACGTCTTCGGCGACGACGGCGCCGAATCGCCAACGGTACGGTGGCCGCGCCCAGGACCAGCCGACGACCGTGCCGGCGCCGGCGGGTTCGACGACGATGTGTCCTCGTCCGGGGACGTGGAAGTCGACGGCGACAGTCCCGGATTGCACCAGCCAGAACCGGTCCGCCGGGGCGTCCTGGTGGAACAGCCGGTGGCCGGTGCCGCGGAAGACCGGCCGGCCGGCCGCCGCCAGCCGTTGCACCCGGTCGGCGGGCAGGCCGGCGACGAAGTCGTGCAGGGTGAGCAGATCGAACACGCTCAACGACGGCATGGCGTCGCTCCTCGCGGTAGGTGTTGCGTGGTGACCAGGAGGCCGGCCGCCCGTCGGCGCCGTCCTGGCGCCGACGGGCAGCGGGAACGTCATCGCGAGAGCACGACCTTCAGCGCGCCGGTGCGCGCCGGGTCGGCGAAGACGTCGTACGCCTCGGCGAACTCGTCGAGGGCGAACCGGTGGGTGACCATGTTGCCGAGGTCGAGCTGTCCGGCGACGAGCATGTCGAGCAGCTTCGGCGTGGAGTACGTGTCCACCAGGCCGGTGGTGATGGTGACGTCGCGGATCCAGAGGTCTTCCAGGTGCAGGACGGCCGGTTTGCCGTGCACGCCGATGTTGGCGACGCGTCCGCCGGGCCGGACCAGGGTGGTGCACAGCTCGAAGGTCTGCGGGGTGCCGACCGCCTCCATCACCACGTCGGCGCCGAGGCCGCCGGTCAGGGCCTGCACCGCGGCGAGCGGGTCGTCGGTGCCGGCCAGGACGGTGGTGTCCGCGCCGAACATCTTGGCCGCCTGCAGGCGGCTCTCGGCCTTGTCGATCACGACGATGTGTGCGGGGGAGAAGAGGCGCGCGGTGACCACGGCGGCGAGCCCGATCGGGCCGGCCCCGACGATCACGACGGTGTCGCCGGGACGCACCCGGCCGTTGAGCACACCGACCTCGTAGGAGGTCGGCAGGATGTCGGCGAGCAGCACGGCCGACTCGTCGCCGACCTGCTCCGGCAGCTTGTACGTGGACAGGTCGGCGAACGGTATCCGGGCGTACTCGGACTGCACCCCGTCGACGAGGTGGCCGAGGATCCAGCCGCCTCCGCCGCGGCACTGGCCGTAGACGCCCTCGCGGCAGTACCGGCAGATCCCGCACGCGGAGATGCACGAGGCGAGCACCCGGTCGCCCTTGACCAGCCCGGCGACGCCGTCGCCGGTCTCGACGACCGTGCCGACGGCCTCGTGGCCGAGCACACGGCCGGCGGCGACCTCGGGCACGTCGCCGCCGAGGATGTGCAGGTCGGTGCCGCAGATGGTGACGGCGTCCACCCGGATGATCGCGTCCCTGGGGTCCTGGATCCCCGGGTCCGCAATCTCCGTCCACGAACGCGATCCGGGCCCGCCGTACACGAGTGCCTTCATGGCAGCTCTCCTCTCGATTGCCTTCACCTCCACGCTGGCCCTGCCGAGGCCCGTTCAGTAAGGGACCTCCGGCCCTACTAGGCGGGACCGGCGCGGGGCTACCAACGAGGTGAGACCTATCGGCGAGCGAGTGAGGCGAGGGACTGATGTCCAGATACGTGTACGACTTCGTCGAGGGCGACAAGGACCTCAAGGACCTGCTCGGCGGCAAGGGCGCGAACCTGGCGGAGATGACCCGGATGGGCCTGCCGGTACCGCCCGGATTCACCATCACCACCGAGGCGTGCCGCGAGTACCTGCGCACCGGATCGACCCCGGCCGGTCTGTTCGCCGAGGTCGAACTCCACCTGCGGGCGGTACAGACGCGGACCGGCAAGTCGCTCGGAGACCCGGACGATCCGTTGCTGCTGTCGGTGCGTTCCGGTGGCAGGTTCTCCATGCCCGGCATGATGGAGACGATCCTCGACATCGGCCTCAACGACGCCAGCGTGGCCGGGCTCGCCCGGCAGAGCGCCGACGAGCGGTTCGCCTGGGACTCCTACCGGCGGCTGATCCAGATGTTCGGAAAGACGGCGTTCGACATTCCGGGCGAGGACTTCGAGACCGAGTTGGCGAATGCCCGCGACGCGGCCGGCGCCGCAACCGACGCGGACCTCACCGCCGCGCAGTTGCGGGACCTGGTGCACGCGTACAAGAAGGTCTTCCAGGCGCACACCGGCCGCGACTTCCCGCAGGCACCGCACGAGCAGTTGTTCCTCGCCGTCACGGCGGTGTTCAAGTCGTGGAACGCCGAGCGGGCCGTGCTCTACCGGCGGCAGGAACGCATCCCCCAGGACCTTGGCACCGCGGTCAACGTGATGGCGATGGTCTTCGGCAACCGCGGCACCGACTCCGGCACCGGGGTGGCGTTCACCCGCGATCCGGCGACCGGCCGGCGCGGCGTCTACGGCGACTACCTGTCCAACGCTCAGGGCGAGGACGTGGTGGCCGGCATCCGCAACACGGTCGGCCTGGGCGAGCTGGCCACGATCGACCCGGCGAGCTACCGGCGGCTGCTGTCGATCATGGAACGGCTGGAGGGGCGCTACCGGGACCTGTGCGACATCGAGTTCACCATCGAGAACGGCAAGCTGTGGATGCTGCAGACCCGGGTCGGCAAGCGCACCCCGGCCGCCGCGTTCGTGATCGCCGCCCAGCTCGTCGACGAAGGCACCATCACCCTCGACGAGGCGTTGCGGCGGGTCACCGGCGAGCAGCTCGCCCAGCTGATGTTCCCCAGCTTCGACCAGGCCGCGGCGCCCGAGCCGCTCACCACCGGCGTGGCGGCGTCACCGGGCGCGGCGGTCGGCGCGGTCGTGTTCGACTCCGCGGCGGCCGTCGCGGCGACCGGGCCGGTCATCCTGGTCCGCCGGGAGACCAACCCGGACGATCTGCCCGGCATGATCGCCGCCCAGGGCATCCTGACCAGCCGGGGCGGCAAGACCTCACACGCCGCCGTCGTGGCCCGGGGGATGGGCAAGACCTGCGTCTGCGGCGCGGAACAGCTCGAGATCGCCGCGGACTCGGTGACCGTGAACGGCCGTGTCCTGCGGGCCGGCGACGTCATCTCGGTCGACGGCACCACCGGCCGGGTCTACGCCGGAGCCGTCCCGGTCCACCCGTCCGCGGTCGTGCGGTACTTCGAGGGCGAGCTGACCGCGCACGGCGACCCGCTGCTCGCCGCCGTCGAACGACTCATGATCCACGCCGGGCACGTCGCCCGGCTCGGCGTGCACGCCAACGCCGACACCGCCGCCGACGCGGCCCGGGCCCGGCGCTTCGGTGCCACCGGAGTCGGCCTGTGCCGCACCGAGCACATGTTCCTCGGCGAGCGCCGCGTGCTGATCGAGCGGCTGATCCTCGGCGACCAGGACGCACTTAGCGACCTGCTGCCGTTGCAGCGCGCCGACTTCGAGCGGCTGTTCGCCGCGATGGACGGCCTGCCGGTGACGGTGCGGCTGATCGACCCGCCGCTGCACGAGTTCCTTCCGCCGCTGGAGGAGCTGACCGCCCGGGTCGCCCGCGCCGAGGCGCTCGGCGAGGACCCGGGCCACGAGGGAACGCTGCTGACCGCGGTGCGCCGGATGCACGAGCAGAACCCGATGCTGGGCCTGCGCGGCGTACGCCTCGGGCTTGTGATCCCCGGCCTGTTCGCCATGCAGGTCCGGGCCATCGCGCAGGCCGCGGCCGCCCGGGTCGCCGCAGGCGGCGACCCGCGCCCGGAGATCATGGTCCCGCTGGTCGGCGCGGTCCAGGAGCTCGATACGGTACGGACGGAAGCCGAGTCCGTGCTGGCCGGCGTCGCCGGGGCGCCCCCGATCCGGATCGGCACGATGATCGAGGTGCCCAGGGCCGCGCTCACCGCCGGGCAGATCGCCGGGTCGGCCGAGTTCTTCTCCTTCGGCACCAACGACCTGACCCAGATGACCTGGGGCTTCTCCCGCGACGACGTGGAGGGCGCGTTCTTCGGCCGCTACCTGAGCCTCGGCATCTTCGCGGCGTCTCCGTTCGAAACCATCGACATCGACGGGGTCGGCGAACTGGTCCGCATCGCCGTCGAACGCGGCCGCGCCACCCGCCCGAACCTGACCGTCGGCGTCTGCGGCGAACACGGCGGCGACCCCGCCTCGGTGCGGTTCTTCCACACCGCCGGCCTGGACTACGTGTCCTGCTCGCCGTTCCGCGTCCCGATCGCCCGCCTCGAAGCCGGCCGCGCCTCCGTCGCGGGCACCGCCGCCTCGGACAGCCGATAGGAGCAAGACCATGACCACCGCCCTCGACCACCGGCCCGATCTGATTTCGGTACGCCGCGGCGAGCGTGAGATCGGCGTGTTCGCCGTAGGTTCGGACCGGACCACCTTCGTCCCCGCGGTAGACGTGACCGCCCTCGCGCTCGGCTCGATGGCCGTCGCGGCGGTGACCGCCGTGACGCTCGCGATCGGCATCGCCCGACGTAGGCCACCTGCCATCGGCACCGTGACGATGGGCCCCGGAGGCTGGCTCAGCCTCAAACGGGCAGCCGTCCCACCGCTGCGTCCCACCGCCGAGCCGCGGCCCTGGTGGGCACGCGTAATACACGCCCACCGGCTGGTCGTGCGGCGCTGACTTTCCTGCGGGGACACGATGTCGCCGCCGGTCTTCCGGACCGTGCTCGAGGGCATCCGGGTGATCGGTTCGATCGTCGGCACCCGCGCTGCTGCCCTGACCCTCGGCCCGGGCGGGCGTGACCTTCGGCCCTGACCGCCCGGGCTGTCCTTCGCCAGGCTGAGAGTGAACCCGAGGAGATTTCATGGAACACAGGACGGCGTGGCGCGGATTCACCGGCAGCGGGTGGCGCGAGACGATCGACGTCGGCGCGTTCATCCACGACAACATCGAGCCGTACACCGGCGGGCAGGAGTTCCTGACCGGGCCGACTCCGCGCACCGAGCGAATCTGGCAGCAACTGACCCGGATGTTCCCCGAGGAGCGGCGGCGCGGGATCTACGACGTCGACACGCACACCCCGTCGACCATCACCTCGCACGCGCCCGGCTACATCGACCGCGACCACGAGCTGATCGTCGGGCTGCAGACAAGCGCGCCGCTGCGCCGCGCCATCATGCCCGCCGGCGGCCTGCGGATGGTCGAGGCGGGGCTCAAGGCCTACGGGTACGCGCTGGACCCGGCGGTGCGCGCCATCTTCTCCCGGTACCGCAAGACGCACAACGACGGCGTGTTCGACGCGTACCCCGCGGACGTGAAGGCGGCACGGCGCTCGCACATCATCACCGGGTTGCCCGACGCGTACGGCCGCGGCCGGATCATCGGCGACTACCGGCGGGTCGCGCTCTACGGGGTGGACCGGCTGATCGAGGAGCGACGAGAGTGCAAGTCCGCGCTCGACGCCCGGCTCTCCGCCGAGGACGTCATCCGCGACCGCGAGGAACTGGCCGAGCAGATCCGTGCGCTGGAGGACCTGCGCCGCATGGCGGAGCGGTACGGCTACGACATCTCCGGCCCGGCGACCACCGGTCGCGAGGCGATCCAGTGGCTGTACTTCGCCTACCTGGCCGCGACCAAGGAGCAGAACGGTGCCGCCATGTCGCTCGGCCGCACGTCATCCTTTGTGGACATCTATCTGCGGCGGGACATGGCCGAGGGCACGCTGACCGAGCAGGGCGCCCAGGAGCTGATCGACGACTTCGTGATCAAGCTGCGGATCATCCGGTTCCTGCGCACCCCGGACTACGACCAACTGTTCTCCGGCGACCCGACCTGGGTGACCGAGGCGATCGGCGGGATCGCCACGGACGGGCGCCCGCTGGTCACCCGCAGCAGCTTCCGCTACCTGCAGACCCTGTACAACCTCGGACCCGCGCCCGAGCCCAACCTGACGGTGCTGTGGTCGCCGCGGCTGCCCGAGGGCTTCAAACGGTTCTGCGCCCAGGTGTCGCTCGACACCAGCGCGATCCAGTACGAGAACGACGACCTGATCCGCTCGGCCTACAGCGACGACACCGCCATCGCCTGCTGCGTCTCGGCCATGCGCGTCGGCAAGGACATGCAGTTCTTCGGCGCCCGCGCCAACCTGGCCAAGGCCCTGCTGTACGCGATCAACGGCGGCCGTGACGAGCTGACCGGCGAGCAGATGGCGCCCGCCTGCGCGCCGCTCGCCGAGGACGTGCTCGACTACGACGAGGTCCTCGCCGCCTTCGACCGCACCCTGGACTGGCTCGCCGAGACGTATGTGGACGCGCTGAACGTCATCCACTACATGCACGACAAGTACGCCTACGAACGCCTGGAGATGGCCCTGCACGACTATCCCGTGCACCGCTTCCTCGCTACCGGCATCGCCGGTCTCTCGGTCGCCGCCGACAGCCTCAGCGCGATCCGGTACGCCCAGGTGAAGGCGCTGCGCGACGAGACCGGGCTGGTCGTCGACTACGCGGTCGACGGGGACTTTCCCGCATACGGCAACAATGACGACCGGGCGGACGCGATCGCGGTCGACCTGGTCGAGCGGTTCATTGACAAGATCCGGCGGCAGCCCGCGTACCGCGGCGCCGAGCCGAGCCTGTCGGTGCTGACGATCACCTCGAACGTGGTCTACGGCAAGAACACCGGCAACACCCCCGATGGCCGGCGCTCGGGCGAGCCGTTCGCGCCCGGCGCCAACCCGATGAACGGCCGGGACCGGCACGGGCTGGTCGCGGCGGCGCTGTCGGTGGCGAAGTTGCCGTACCGGTGCGCCCGCGACGGGATCTCGCTGACCGCCACGGTCACCCCGGACGGCCTGGGCCACACCCGCGAAGAACGGATCGGCAACCTGGCCGGCGTGCTCGACGGCTACACCGACGCGGGCGGCTTCCACCTCAACGTCAACGTGCTGGACCGCGCGACGCTCGAGGACGCGATGGCCCACCCGGAGAACTACCCGCAGCTCACCATCCGGGTCTCCGGATACGCGGTGAACTTCGTCAAGCTCACCACCGAACAGCAGCGCGACGTCATCTCCCGCACCTTCCACGGCTCGCTATGACCGCTCCGACCGCGACCCGGGCGCTGACCGGCTCCGTACACTCCTTCGACATCTCGACAGGGGTGGACGGGCCCGGCACCAGGTTCGTCGCCTTCCTGGCCGGCTGCCCGCTGCGCTGCCAGTATTGCCACAGCCCCGACACCTGGTACCGGCGCAGCGGAATGCCGACGACCGTCGACGAGCTGGTCACCGAGATCCGCCGCTACGAACGCTTCCTGAAGGTCGCCGGCGGCGGCGTCACGATCAGCGGCGGAGAGCCCCTGCAACAGCCTGCCTTCACCCGCGAGGTGCTGCGCCGCTGCCAGGAGATGCGGCTGCACACCGCCCTGGACACCAGCGGCTACCTCGGCGACCGCGCCGACGACGCCCTGCTCGACGCCGTCGACCTGGCGCTGCTCGACATCAAGTCCGGCGACCCCGGCACGTACCGGAAGGTGACCCGGACCGGGCGCCTGGCACCCACCGTGAGATTCGCGCACCGCCTGGGCGACCGCGGCATACCGATCTGGGTCCGCTTCGTGCTGGTGCCCGGCCTCACCGACGACCCCACCAACGTCGAGGAGGTCGCCGCGATCGCCGCCGCGGTGCCGACCGTCGAGCGCGTCGAGGTCCTGCCGTTCCACCGGCTCGGCGCCGCCAAGTACGCCGCGCTCGGCCTGCCCTTCCCGCTGGCCGGCACCGCGCCGCCCGGGGAACTCCTGCTCGATCGCGTGCGAGGCCAATTCCGCGAGCACGGCCTCACCGTGTGCTGACCCGGCAGGCCGGGTCGGTGGGGTGTCCGGGTCCCGGCATGACGGGTCGTTTGACCCGTGTCTGAGCGCACGGAAGGCCGGACGATGGAGGTGTCACCCGGAAGGGAGCTCGATCATGATGTACCACGGATACGGCATGGGAATGGGCTGGGCTCTGATCGTCTTCGCCGTCGTCGTACCGACCCTACTGGCCGCTCTGTGGCTGTTCATCACGCAGCTCCAGCGCAGTCCCGATGTGCCCGCCGCGTCCGATCCGCTGCCGGGCGCGGAGCGGATCCTGGCGGACCGCCTTGCGCACGGTGAGATCGACGCCGACGAGTACGCCCAGCGTCTACGAGCACTGCGCGCGGAACGCCGCTGATCGCATTCATCGGCCCTGCCCGGAGGACCCGGCGGCGGAATCTGAGGGCAGAACCGACGAGAGGACGCCCGTGCACACCACCGCTCCCGCCCCGGCGCGCGGTCTCACCACCGTGGAGGCTGGTGCTCGGCTCACCGCGGACGGCCCGAACCTCGTAGCCGCACCGGCGCCTCGACACCTCCTCGGCCGGATCGGCCGGCAACTGGCGGACCCGCTCGTCGCCCTCCTGATCGCCGCCGCCGTGGTGACCACCCTCCTCGGTGATCTGCCGGACACGGCGGTCATCGTCCTGGTGGTCACCATCAACACGCTCATCGGCGTCGTGCAGGAGACCCGCGCCGACGCGGCCATCGCCGCCCTCGACCAGCTCGCCGCACCCACCGCGCGCGTCGTCCGCGACGGCCACGACCAGATCCTGGCGGCCGCCGACCTGGTCCGCGGCGATCTGGTTCGCCTCGAGGCCGGCGACATCGTCCCGGCCGACCTGCGGCTCGCCGAGGCGATGCGCGCGACCTTCGACGAGTCGTCGCTGACCGGAGAATCGGTGCCGGTCCACCACGACCCCGGCGCCGAGGCGGCCGCCGGTACCGTCCTGACCACCGGGCGCGCGGCGGGAGTCGTCGTGCGCACCGGCGCGGCCAGCTCGCTCGGAGCGATCACCGAGCTTGTCGCGCACACCAAGCCGGGACCGACACCGTTGCAGCGCCGCATCTCCGGCCTCGGCCGGGCGCTCGGCGTCACCGCCGTCGCCGTCTCCGGAGTCGTCTTCGCGCTCGGCGTGCTCGCCGGCCAGCCGATCGCGCGGATGGCCGTCGCGGCGGTCAGCCTCGTCGTCGCCGCCGTCCCGGAGAGCCTGCCGGCCGTCGTCACGCTCACCCTCGCCCTCGGGGCACGCCGGATGGCACAGACCCAGGCCATCCCACGCAGGCTGCACGCCGTCGAGACACTCGGCTCGGTCACCGTCATCGCCTCGGACAAGACCGGCACACTCACCGAGAACCGGATGAGCGTGCAGCAGGCCGTCACCGCCGACGGCCTCGACTACACCGTCACCGGCACCGGATACCGCCCGGCCGGTGAGATCCGGCAGCACGGCCAGATCACGCCGATACCCGGCGAGCTACGCAGTCTCGCCCGGGCCGGCCTGTTGTGCAACGACGCCGAGCTGATGGCGCCGGAACCCGGCCGAACCGAGTGGGCGGCAGCGGGTGATCCCATGGAAGCCGCGCTGGTGGCCTTCGCCGCGCGCTGCGGTCTGGACACCGCCGCCGAACGAGCCGCCGCGCCGCGCGTCGGCGAGCAACCCTTCGACCAGGCCACGCGGTCCATGACGACGGTGCACCGCCAGGAGACCGGCGGCTATCTGGTGGTGCGCAAGGGCGCTCCGGAGTCGCTGCTTGCCCCCCGAGCCGACGCCGCACTTCTCGACGCGGCGGCCGAACTCGCCACCGGCGGGTTGCGGGTGCTGGCCGTGGCGACCGCGGTCACCACCGCCAGGCCGGATCCGGCCGATCCGCCGCCGTTGCGCACCGCAGGGCTGCTGGGCATCGGCGACCCGCTGCGGGCCACAGCCCGGGACACCGCCGCGGCGTTCGCGCGCTCCGGCGTACGCCTGGTGCTGATCACCGGCGACCACCCCGCGACCGCCGCGGCGATCGGCACCGACCTCGGCCTGATGGGGCCGGACGACACCGTCGTCCGCGGCGACGAGGGCTCGCTCGGCGCCGACGACCTCGATCACGCCAGGGTCTACGCCCGCACCCAGCCCGAGCAGAAGCTGGACATCATCGCGGGGCTGCGGCAGCGCGGCGAGGTGGTGGCGATGACCGGCGACGGGGTGAACGACGCGCCCGCGCTGCGCCGCGCCGACATCGGCGTGGCCATGGGCGGCGGCACCGAGGTCGCCCGGCAGGCCGCCGAACTGGTCCTGGTCGACGACAACCTGGCGACCGTGGCCGACGCCATCGGCGAGGGGCGCCGGATCTACGACAACATCCGCCGCTTCCTGCGCTACGCGCTCTCCGGTGGCATCGCCGAACTGCTCGTCATGCTGGGCGGCCCGCTGCTCGGCATGCCGCTGGCGTTGCTGCCCGGCCAGCTGCTCTGGATCAACCTGCTCACCCACGGCGTGCCCGGTGTCGCCCTCGGCGCCGAGCCGGCCGAGGCCGACGTGCTGGACCGCCGGCCGCGGTCGCCGCAGGAGTCCGTCCTCGGCGACGGCCTGCTCCGCAGCGTCCTCGCCGGCGGCCTGTGCCTGGCCACCGTGGTGCTGGCGGCCGGCGTCACCGCACACCGGCTCGACCGGCCGTGGCAGTCCGTCATGTTCATGGTCCTCGGACTCGCCCAGCTCGGTGTCGCCCTCGCCGTACGGGCCAGGGGCGTGCCCGGCGCCGGACGCAACTGGTCGCTGCTCGCCGCGGTGGCGATCTCCGCGGTACTACAGGTCGCCGGCGTGCTGCTGGCTCCCTTGCGGGCGCTGCTGGGAACCGAGGCGCTGACCGCCCCGGAGCTCCTGGCGTGTGCGGTCGTCGCCGTGCTCCCGGGGCTTGCGCTGCGCCTCGTCCACCGGCGTGCACAGCGGGACCTTCGGCCCGTTCGCGGGTGACCTGACGCACTGCCGCGAAGGGCCGTCCCGGGCTGACGATGGAATCGAGCACTCGAGGGGGAGCCATGAGGACCACCGCCATCGTCGTCGGCACCGACGGCACCGCGAGCAAGGCGGCCGTGCAGTGGGCGGTGCGTGAGGCACAGCGACGGCATCTGCCCCTGCAGATCGTGCACGCCTATGACTGGATCCGACAGGAATCCCGCGTCGACATCTGCAGCGAAGACATCGACGTTGCGCGCGAACTCGCTCGAGCGGTCACGTCCGAGGCCCGCGGGCAGGCCCTGGAGACAGCTCCGGACGTCGACGTCCGGACGGACATCGTCATCGGGCCCGCCACCGAACGGCTGCTGGAGATCGCGGAGCGGGCAGACCTGCTGGTGCTGGGCAGCCGCGGTCGTGGCGGGCTCGCCGGCCTGCTGCTGGGCTCCGTCAGCCGGCGGGTGGCCACGCACGCCCCGTGCTCCGTGGTTATCGTCCGTGACGGCGACGCCAGGCCCGACGGCCCGGTGGTTGCCGGCGTGGACGACTCACCGGCCGCCGACGACGTCCTCAAGACGGCCTTCGAGGCGGCGGCCGACCGCGGCGTCGGCCTGATCGTCGTCCGGTCGCACCTGCCGGTGATCCCGCTCTGGCCGTCCACCATCATGGCGGACGTCGACACCCGCGGCCCGGACGTCGCCGAACAGGCTCGGCTCGACGAACGGGTTGAGCCGTGGCGAGTCAAATACCCCGACGTACCGGTCGGGACCGTGCTGACCCGCGACGGCGCCGCCGACGCGCTGGTCGCTGCCTCCCGTACCGCGCAACTGGTCGTCGTGGGCAGCCGCCGGTGCGGCGTCGTCGCCGGTGCCCTGCGCGGCTCCGTCGGCCTGCACCTGCTGCACCACGCGTCCTGCCCCGTCTACCTGGCCCGGCAGCCGTGACCGCCATCGTCGAGACGGACGGCCACGGCGTGGACGCGCTCACCGCCGACGGCGGGATCGTCACCCTCCGGCCCGTCCGCCCCACCGACCGCAGCGCACTCGCCACGCTGTACGACACGGCCTCGCCGGACGACCTACGCCTGCGGTTCTTCGCCCAGCCCGGGTCCACTGCCCTGGCCGCCGAGGTGGACCGGTTGTGCCTACCGGAAACCGACAAGCACCTCGCGGTCCTCGCATTCGAGGGCGACGACCTCGTCGGCGTCGCCTCCTGCGAGCGAACCGGCCGCCGCGCCGAGTTCGCACTCTTCGTCGCCGAGCCACAACGGGACCGCGGCATCGGCACCCTCCTGCTGGAACACCTGGCCTATCGGGCCCACCGGTGCGGCATCAAAGAACTGGTCGGCGAAGTACTGCCGGGCAATACCCGGATGCTGCGCGTCGCCCGAGGCCTGACCTCCCACGCCTGGTCCCGGTTCGACTACGGCGTCGTCGACGTCGGATTCGACATCGACATCGACGACGCGACACAGCTCACCATCGACAGCCGGGACCGCACCGCAGAACGCGCCTCGCTGCGCGCCCTGCTCTCGCCCGCCTCGGTCGCGGTGGTCGGCGCCGGCCACCGCCCAGGCGGCGTCGGCCGGGAGACCCTGCTCGCACTGCGCGACTACCACTTCGCCGGCAACCTGTACGCCGTCAACCGCACCGGTTCCGACGTGGACGATGTCGCCGGCTACCGCTCGGTCAAGGAGCTGCCCGGGCCGGTCGACCTGCTGGTCATCGCGGTGCCCGCTGACGAGGTGCCGGGCGTCCTCGCCGACGCGGGCGCCGTCGGCGTCCGGGGCGCCGTCATTCTTAGCTCCGGGCTCGGTGAAGCCGGACCGGACGGCGTTCGCCGCCAGCAGGAGGTGCTCCGGCTGGCTCGCGCCCACGGCATCCGCTTGGTCGGACCCAACTGCCTCGGCGTGATCAACACCGATCCGGGCGTGCGGCTCGACGCCAGCTTCGCCCCCGCGCCTCCACCGCCGGGCGGGCTCGCGGTCGCGTCGCAGTCCGGCGCTGTCGGCATTGCCCTGCTGGAGAACGCCATCCGCACCGGGCCGGGTATCTCCACCTTCGTCTCGCTGGGCAACAAGGCCGACGTCAGCGGCAACGACCTCATCGCCTACTGGTACGACGACCCCGCCACCACGGCCGTCGCGCTCTACCTCGAGTCATTCGGCAACCCCCGCAAGTTCGCCCGTACCGTCCGGGCCCTCGCCCGCCGCAAGCCGGTCCTGGCGATCAAGAGCGGACGCTCCGACGCGGGACAGCGGGCCGGCGCCTCGCACACCGCGGCCGCGGCCGCGCCGGCCGCGACCGTCGACGCGCTGTTCGCCCAGGCCGGTGTCGTCCGCCCGGCGAACCTCGGCGACCTGATGGACGCGGCGCGGATCCTCACCGATCAGCCCTTGCCCACCGGACGGCGCCTTGCCGTCATCGGCAACGCGGGCGGCCTCAACGTGCTCGCCGCCGACGCCGCGGAGACCGCCGGGCTCACCGTGCCCGCGCTGAGCCCCGCGACCCGCCTGCTCCTCGACCAGGCCGCACCGGGTGCCGCGAGCCTCGACAATCCGATCGACCTCGGCGCCGGCGCGTCACCGGCAGCGTTCGCTGCGGTGACCGCCACCGTCGCGGACAGCGGCGAGGCCGACGCGGTGCTCCTGGTCATCATCGGAACACGGGCCAACCGACCCGACGAGATCCTGTCCGCGCTCGCACCCGTCGTGGACGCGCATCCCGACCTGACCGTCGCGGTGACCCTCGCCGGCTGCGCGGAAACCCCGGCCAGGTTCGGCGTACGCGGAGCTCCGGTCTACGACGTCCCGGAACGGGCGGTGCGGGCGCTCGGCCACGCCGCGACGTACGCGCACTGGCGCCGCCAACCGCTCGGCCGCCGCCCGGACCTCGCCGGCATCGACGCCGCGTCAGCGCGTACCGAGGTCGACCAGGCCCTGCAGGAAGGCGCCGGATGGCTGCCCTACAGCCGGACAGCGCGGATCCTCACGGCCTACGGAATCCCCATCCTGCCCGCAGTGACCGTCGCGAACGCCGACGCCGCGGTCGACGCCGCGGATCAGGCCGGCTACCCCGTGGTGCTCAAATCCGCGGACCCCGACCTCGTCCACAAGACCGACACCGGCGGCGTGCGAACCGGGCTGACCGACCCGGCCGCGGTGCGGGCCGCGTTCCCGGCCGTCGCCGCCGCCGGCCGGCCCGGCGCCGGCATCCTGGTGCAGAAACAGATCGACGAGCCCCTCGAGCTGTACACCGGCGTCGTCCACGACCCGCTGTTCGGCTCCGTGATCGTGCTCGGCCTCGGCGGCGTCCGCACCGACCTGCTCAGTGACCGCAGCCTGCGGCTGGTCCCGCTCACCGACCTCGACGCCGGGCGAATGTGGCGTGACCTGCGCTCGGCGCCCCTGCTCACCGGCTTCCGCGGCGCCCCGCCGGTGGACACGGCAGCACTCGAGGACCTGCTGCTACGGCTCGGCCGCCTCGCCGAAGACCTGCCCGAGATCGCCGAGCTGGACCTCAACCCGGTACTCGCCGGCCCTGGAGGTGTCATCGCGGTGGACGCCAAACTGCGGCTCGCGCCGGTCGGCACCGAGCCGGACCCGACGCTGCGCCGGCTCCGCGCCGCGGACAGCTCCTGACCAGCTCCTCGTCGTCGGCACCCGCGGCCGTGGTGCCCTGAGAGGGATGCTGCTCGGCTCGGTGAGCCAGCACGTCCTACGCCAGTCCGCCTGCACCGTTGCGGTCGTCCACGAGAGCGTCGGGGCATGACCTGGCGCGCTGTCACCGTGCCCGCCCACCGGTGCCTCACGGGGCACGGTCAGGCGAGCACCGTGGCTACCGCACGCTCTGTGTCATGTCCGAACTCGCCGGTCACGGTGGCGCCAACTCCTCGACCAGCCGGAACCGGCAACGGCCGCGGGCCACATCGCGAGGGCGACCTCGACCGGACGGTCGCCGACCGACAGCTCCTGCAAAGCGAACGAAGGCGAGCCCGCGAGAATGCCCGGCCGCGACAGCGTTGCCCGAAAGGGCGATCCGCTCCGCAGACGCCTCAGGGCTCTCCTCCACGGGATCGACTAGAGGCCTCCTTCAGCGGCAAGGGCCGTCCGCCACGCCCTTGCCGCTGCCGACCCGGAAGTGGCCGGCAACCTCATCCCCGCGACGGACGTGGGCTGTCTCGCGAACACGATCACGCACGCCCCCGAGGGGCTCTCACCCAGCGCTCGCCACTGCCCGGCAGATCGTGACCGGCGGGGCAGCCGGGCCCTGACGCGGGCGACGGCGCAAGCGATGCAGACGCGTACGAAGCCGTTCCTGCATCACGTCGGTTGCCTCCTGCATTGTCGAACCGATGCCGTGAACGTGAACGCCGGCCCCGTTGATGTCCACGTGGGCGTCCACGCGATCGCCGGGAGCCGCCGCGTCGAGATTCAACGACGCCCGAAGCACCGGGCCAGGGGCGTGGTGCAACGCGGCTACGAACTTCTCGACCGCGTACTCAGCGGCCTCCGGCACCACTTCGCCGTGGATGTGCACCTGCGGGCTGATGAGTTGATCGATGCGCGTCATGACGCCTCCTTGCAGCCACACCCGGCCCGTTCGTTCCGGGCACACATATATGATCAACCCTGCGGGTTGCTGCCCAGTAGGGTCATTCGGCACCACTACGCTTAGCGCGGGAATTCCGTAAGTCCGGAGGAGAGACCCTCATCGCAGGGCATTTCCGGCGGCGTAAAGCCCGCCGGCGGGGCACTTCTGGCAACCCGTGGCGACACACCACAGCAGCCGTAGCGGCTTGCCGCGTCGTGTCCACCACCCGAGGCTTTCACCCCGGTACCGGTGGGCTTCTAGTTCAATCATCGCTCGATGTCTCAAGGTCGGGCAGGGCCATTGGTCCCGACGGAGAAGACCGTCAACCTCGACGGGACGAGGCGGACCGAAGCGACATACCAACGTCGAGCGGCTGGTCGAGCGGGCGGCGGTCGCGGAGCCGTCGACGCGGGACGTGCTCGTGGGTTGGTGCTCGGTGCCGGCGACCGCAGCGGTCGATGGTGATGTCGTCAGCGTCGGTCAGCGTGCGATTCGCCAAGGCTATGTCCTGCGAGCTGCCGGCCGATTCGGAACGTTGGAGCACCGCTGAAAGCGCTACGTGGTGCTGCGTGGTGCGTACGCGGCTCCGATGATGTCGTAGCGGTCGGGGCGGAACCTGTCGAAGGCCATGGCCCAACCGAGGGATCCGGCGACGAACACGCCGCCGTAGGCGGCACCGGCGGGGTAGCCGCGCCACAGCCAGGTTCAGCAGCCGCAACCTCCGCCGCCGCACCCGCTGCCGGCCACGGCGGCACGCCGGGCGGTGCGGCTGCGGCGCAGCCACCACATGCCCAGCGCGAGGACGACCAGAGCGGCGGCGACCGCGAGGAGCGTCCGCTCCAGGATCGCGGCGCCGGCGCCGGTGAGTAGGCCGGCGGCGATGAGCGGCGGGATCGCGCAGCACGCGGCGCAGGCGAGGGCGGCGAGACCGCCGGTGACCTTGCTGCGTTTCGGTGGGGTGTTGTCGACCGTCGGCCGCGTGTGCTGGTGTGGCGGGGCGGGCAGGCTCATGTGGGTTCTCCGTCTGGGCGGCCGATGTGAGCGAACGGGAGTCCTGCCGCAGCCCGGTCGGCCTTGCCGCCGTGGTAGACGCGCACGTCGGCATAGCCGAGCCGGATGAACCCCGCGGCGGCGACCTTGGATCGGCCGCACGACGGGCCGGAGCAGTAGGTGATCACGGTCCGCGCCCGGTCCGGGGCGAGCCGGGCGGCGAGCTCCGCTGACAGCCGGCCGGGCAGGTTCACCGCGCCCGGGAGGTGCTCCGGCCCGGCGGGCGCGGTGGCGGCAAGCTCGGTCAGGTCCGGCATCGCGGTGCTCATGGCATCGTCCGGGCCGAGACCGTGCCGGCCCGCTGGGTGAGGGCCGCGAGTACGTCGGCGTGCTGCGCCGGGACCTCGACGTCGAGGGTCAGCGCCTCGCCGTCGGCTGCGGGTTCGGTGGTCACGGTGAAGGTGAAGAACGAGCAGCATTCGGTCTCCCGCGCGGTCAGGTCGCGCACCGTGGCCGTCAGCCCGTGCGGGCCGGTCAGGCGCATCCGGGCGTGGGTGTCGGTGATCGGCTCGATCCGGCGGACCGCCGTGGCGAACAGGTCGTCGAACTCGGCCAGCCGCAACGGCTGTTCGGCCGTGGGCAGCGTGCAGGCGTCGGGGACAGCGAACGGCATCACAGGCTCCTTGAGCAGCGGGTCCGGCGCCGCACCGGCGCCGTCCACTCGACGGTAAGCCTGTACCTGGGTACCGAATGCAACCCCTGGACTCTCGCATGTCCTGCGGCGGACCGTGATGTGGCGGTGTCTATACGTCGATCCGGGATCCCATGATCACCGTCCGTTCGCGGGGCAGGCCGAGGAACTCGGCCGCGTCGGCCGTGATGTGGGAGGTGGCGATGAACAGCCGCTTACGCCAGGCCGCCATGGTGTGCGTGGGGCCCTTGGCGAGCTCGATCTTCGACAGGAAGTAGGACGCGTCGTCGAGCGAGATCGGTCCCTCGGTCTCTTCGGGGTCGAGCAGCCGCAGCGCCGCGGGGACGTCCGGGGTGTCCATGTAGCCGAATTGGGCGCTGACGTGGATGATCCCGTCGCCGGCGTGGCCCAGGTTGTCGACCTGGATCCGTTGCGTGTCGGGTACGTGGGGCATGGGCAGGGTCTGGATCGAGACGATGAGGATCTGGCTGTGCAGGATCTGGTTGTGTTCGACGTTGGCGCGCAGCGCCAGCGGTGCGGTCTGTTTGCCGCGGTTGAGGAAGACCGCGGTTCCCGGGATGCGTGCCAGTGGCGGCTTGTTGTCGCGTAGCCGTTCGATGAACGCGCTCAGGGGACCCTCAGCCCGTTCGCGTTCACGGGTGACGACCTGCCGGCCCTTCTGCCAGGTGGTCATCACGGTGAAGGCGGTCAGGCCGATGAGCAGGGGCAACCATGCGCCGTGCACGAGCTTGGTCAGGTTCGCGGCCAGGAAGAGCAGGTCGATCGCGAGCAGTGCGCCTCCGCCGATGCCGACCAGCCATCGTGGGGTGTGCCAGTGGACCCTGGCGAGGTAGAAGAACAGCAGGGTGGTGATGGTGATGGTCGCGATCACGGCCATGCCGAACGCGTACGCCAGCGCGGCTGAGCTGCGGAAGGCGAAGACGAGGGTGAGGACCGAGACCATCAGCAGCCAGTTGATCCACGGCACGTAGATCTGGCCGATGGTCGACTCCGAGGTGTGCGCGATCCGTAGTCGCGGCAGGTAGCCGAGTTGGGCGGCCTGCGACGCCACCGAGTAGGCGCCGGTGATCACCGCCTGGGAGGCGATGACCGTCGCCGCGGTCGCCAGCAGGACCATCGGCAGGCGTGCCCAGCCGGGTGCGAGCAGGAAGAACGGGCTGCTGATGTGCTGCGGGTCGTCGAGGATCAGCGCGCCCTGCCCGAGGTAGCTCAGCACGCAGGCGGGCAGGACCAGCAGGAACCAGCCGCGGGTGATCGCGCGGCGGCCGAAGTGGCCCATGTCGGCGTACAGCGCTTCGGCGCCGGTGACCGCGAGCACGACCGCGGCGAGCGCGAAGAAGGCCACCCCGAAGTGGCCGGCCAGGAAGGTGACCGCGTACGTGGGCGACAGCGCCTTCAGGATGGCGGGGTTGCCGGCGATGCCCGTGATGCCGCAGGCGCCGATGGCGAGGAACCAGGCGATCATCACCGGGCCGAACAGCCTGCCGACGGCGGCCGTGCCGCGGCGTTGGAAGGCGAACAGCACCACGATGATTATCGCGGTGGCGGGAACGATCAGGTCTTCCAGGCCCGGTTGGACGACCTTGACGCCTTCCACCGCGGACAACACCGAGATGGCCGGGGTGATCATGCTGTCGCCGAAGAACAGCGCCGCACCGAAGACCCCGGCCGCGGCCAGGATCCCGGCGCCTCGGCGGCCCCCGGTGCCGCCCCAGCGCCGCAGCATGGCGATCAGCGCCATGATGCCGCCCTCACCGTCGTTGTTCACCCGCATCACCAGCGTCACGTAGGTCAACGACACGATGATCATTACCGACCAGAAGATCAGTGACACGACGCCGTACACGTTGGCCGTGGTCACCGGGACCGGATGAGGGTCGGCGGGGTTGAAGACGGTCTGGATCGTGTAGATCGGGCTCGTGCCGATATCGCCGAACACGACGCCCAGCGCGCCGAACACCGCGGCGGCTCGTACCGTCTCGCGGCCACCGGCCGGGCGCACCGTCGGCGTGGTCGAGGGCTCCGCGCGCACCGGCTTTCCTCTCTTCTGACCGGGCGGACCTCGCCGCGGCGCTGCCAATGAATCCGTCGATACCGACGATATGTGGGTGAAGACCCTGCTCGCGGCCGGAATACGCAGCTCCGTGAGATTGCCGCGGTGGCCTTCGGCCGATCAGCCGACGTGGATGTGGGGCCGGCGGTTGCGGTCGGGTTCGGCCTGGCGCAGCATCTCGCGGGTGACGGGGGCGACCTCGCCCTGACCGAAGATCAGATAGCGCAGGAAGTTGGCGGCCGGGTTGCCCTCGGTCCACTCGAAGTAGATGTGCGGGCGGCGGCCGGTCGTGTCGCGGATGTAGAGCAGCAGGGCGGCGATGGCGCTGGGCACCGAGGAACTCTGCACGGAGAGGATGCGGTAGCGGTGGTGCAGCACCTCGCCCTTGAGGTGCAGCTCCGTCTCGAAGTCCGAGGCGTCGGTGACGGTGACCTCGACGAAGATGACGTCCCGGTCGTCGGCCATGTCGTTGTCGGCGAGGATCTGGGCGATCTTGGCGCTGTACTCGCGGGCGTCGCGGCTGTCCGGCTCGTTGGCGATGAGCCTGATCTTGCGCCGGCCGCACTCACGCAGGAAGGTCTGCGCGACGGAGTCCGCCTCGAAGTGGGTGACGCGCAACTCGAAGGCCCGGTACAGGCGCGAGAGCAGCGAGACGAGCAGGATGCCGGCGATGAAACACCCGGCGATCTTGACGCCGTCGGGACGTTCCGCGACGTTCGCGATCGTCGTGTAGGTGAAGATCAGCGCGATCACCGCGAATGCGACCGTCCGGCCGTGCTGGCGCCTGCGGCGTGCGGAGAGAGTGACCGCCGTGGCCGCGGAGGTGATGAGTACCAGGACGCCAGTGGCGTAGGCGCCGCCCTGTGCGTCGACGTCCGCGTCGAAGATGATCGTGATCAGGAACGCGGTGCCGGTGAAGACCAGCACCATCGGGCGTACCGCCCGGGACCAGGACGGTGCCATGCCGAACTTCGGCAGGTAGCGGGGGACCAGGTTGAGCAGCCCGGCCATCGCCGACGCGCCGGCGAACCAGAGGATCGCGATGGTCGACAGGTCGTAGACGGTGCCGAAGACGTTGCCCAGGTTCTCGTGGGCCAGGTATGCCAGGGCGCGGCCGTTGGCCTCACCGCCGGGCTCGAAGGCCTGCTGCGGGATCAGCACGGTGGTCACGATGCTGCTGGTGATCAGGAAGACGCTCATGATGCCGGCGGCGGTGCTGAGCAGCCGCTTGGCGCCGCGGATCCGCCCGACGGGGTTCTGTGGGGTTTCGCCGGGGTCGCCCTTGACGTGCGGCATGACGGCGACGCCGGTCTCGAAGCCGGACAGGCCCAGCGCGAGTTTCGGGAAGACGAGCAGGGCTATGCCGACCATCACCAGGGGATTGCCGTGCTGCGTGGTCAGCGCGGTGGTCCAGTCACCGACCTGGTCGGGGTGCGTGACCACACGGAACAGGCCGTCGCCGATGACGGCGACGTTGAGCGCCAGGTAGATGCCGACGAGGCCGACGGCGATGCCGATGGCCTCGGTGAAGCCCTTCAGGAAGACGGCACCCAGGAGCGCGACGAGCACGAGCGTGACGATCACCTCGTGGCCCTTCAACGAGGAAGGCCAGAACGGGTTCTCGTCGACGTGGGCGGTGGCGTCGGCCGCGGACAGGGTGATGGTGATGATGAAGTCGGTGGCGGCGAAGCCGAGCAGGACCAGGACGAACAGCTTGCCCTTCCAGAAGGAGAGCAGCCGCACGAGCATCGCGATCGAGCCCTCGCCGTGCGGGCTGTCCGCCGCGACCCGGCGGTAGACCGGCAGCGCACCCAGCAGCGTGACCAGGACCAGGATCAGGGTGGCGATCGGGGAGAGCACCCCGGCGGCGAGCGCGGCGATGCCGGGCTGGTAGCCCAGCGTGGAGAAGTAGTCCACGCCCGTCAGGCACATCACCCGCCACCAGGAATGCGGCTTTTCGTGCTCGGGCTGGGCGTGCGGGCCCTGGTGGTGCTGCGCGCGGTCGTTGAGGCCCCTCAGCAGCCAGTCACGCAGCCCGTTGCGCTCGGTTGGCGGACGGGTGGCAACGGTCACGCGAAATCTCCCAAGGGATGGTGGCAGGGGTTCCTGAGAAGTATTCATCGCAGGCCTGCGGCGCGGCCGGTGGCGGACGTTAAAATCGCGTCAATATCGGTTCGCCTCGTGCGCAGCCGGTCGCCGGCGGCGTGCCCCGTATGTGTCGTTGACGGGTTTGAAGTCGTTGAGGTCCATGAGGAACACGGTGACCGGACCGTCGGCGAGCAGCGCGGTCAGTCGTCGCGAGGTCTTGGCTGTCACCGGCACGGCGGACCGGCCATCGGTGTGCCGGCCTCGTGGGCGTTGACGGCGTGAATCCAGCGTTGGCCACGGCCGATCAGGGCGGCGAAGCCGATGGCGATCGTATGCGACCACGGCGAGGGGTCGCCGGCGAGCTCACCGTACTGGTGAGCCATGAACCCGACGAACACCAGAGTCGCGAAGACGGTCACGGCGACGCAGGCTCGCCAGTCGGCGAGCAGCCGTGCCAGGACTCCGGCTGTACCGGCCATGACCATCAGGCGCGCGCCCAGGTCCGCCGGTGCGAAGACCGCGGCCGCGACCAAAGCCGCCGCGACAACCACCACGCATCCTCTGGCGAGATCGAACGCCGCCGCCGTCGTCGAGTCCTTGTCCGATCGAGTACGCATTCCTGACTCCTTCTGACCCATGGCCCGCGGGGGCGGGCCGGCATCCCGTGCCGCAATCGCAACGCGCGCGCAGATGGGCGGCCAGAGGTGTTGACGCGTTCGGTACGCCCTGTCCGTCGATGTTGACGTGTTGTTCACGCGCCGTCGGCGGCATCCGTCAACGCGGCGTGAATATCGCCGCCGCCGGCGTATTGATCGCGTGAATCCTGTGGTGGGGGCCGGCCGCGCCGCGTTTGCATGGCCGGTGGCCGACCAGGACGCGGTGAAGGGACCGACGTGAGCAATGCAGAAGTACGAACCGTGAACGGCGGCGGGGACAGGCTCTCGGTCGCCTGCCAGCCGCGGTTTCCGATCGGGGCGCCCCGGTGATCGACACCACGTTGTTCGCCCCACCCCCGATCCGCGGCGTCGACTTCGACGACGCCGCGCGGCGCCTGCTCGCGGCCCGGCCGGGCGACGGCGTGCTCGACCTGTACGCCGGACCGGCCCCGCGGGCGGCCGGGTTGTGCCTGCACGTGACTCCCACGGCGCCCGCCGGGCCGGTGCTGATGGTCTTCGGGGAGCCGGGCGGAGTCCTGCGCGCGCACTACCGGCCGGTGCCGTACGCGATCAGCGCCGTGCTGCTCGCGCTGGGTGAGGCGACCGGCCGCAGGATCCGCTGCGGGTTCGCCTGGCCGCCCGGGCTGCCCCGGGCCCTGGCGGCCGTGTTCGGCGTCGGCGGCACCGCGGCGGAGGTCCGGGCGCTGCTGCGCCGGGCCGAGCCGGACCGCTGCCGTCGCCCGGTCGTGCATCTGGGCGACTGAGCGGCGTCAACACGGGGTGAACGTCGGCCGGTGGGGCGTGCACAACTCGTCAACATCCTTGCCCGCGGCGACGGGCGCGGGGGACGCTGGCGGTGGTGCGCCGGGAAGCCTGGTCGGCATGACGACATCGTCCTGTCCGACAAGGAGTGATTCTCGCAATGCCGCACCCGCGTATCGCCGTGGTCACCGGCGGATCCCGTGGCATCGGCCGCCAGGTCTGCCGGGAACTTGCCCGCCGGGGCACCTACGTCATCGTGCACGCGCCGGCGCCCGACGAGGCGCACGCCGCCGTCGCCGGGCTCATCCGCGACGGCGCCGACCCCGGACTGCTCCGGGCCGCGAGCGCGGACTTTCGCCGGCTCGACGACGTGTTCTCGTTGGCCGGTCACCTCGAACGCCGGCATGGCCGGATCGACCTGCTGGTCAACAACGCCGGGACCCTCGTGCCCGCCGGTCTGACCGGTGACGGCATCGACGCCAACCTCCAGATCAACTACGTCGCCCCGTACGCGTTGACCCGGCTGCTGGCCCCGGCGCTGAACACCGCCGCCGGGCGGATCGTGACGCTCGCCGATGCCGTACACCGCGACGGGCGGCTCGACCTCGACGAGCCGGGCCGCGGCGCGGGCCGGCCGGTCGAGGCCTACGCCGGGGCCCAGCTGGCGCTGGTGTTGTTCACCCGGATGCTCGCGCGGACCGCAGAGCGGCGTGTCACCGCGGTCGCGGTGCATCCGGGCATCGTGGACACCGGCTCTTTCACGGCCGTGCACGGCGCCGGTGGCCTGCCGGTGGCCGACGGCGCCGCGCATGTGCTGCGCGCCGCCGACCCCGACACCGACGTGGTCGACGGCGGCTACTACGAGGGCATCCTGGCGGCCGACCCGGCGCCGCAGGCCCGTGACGACACGGCGGCGAGGCGGTTGTGGTCCGCGACCGCACGCCTGCTGGGGTGGGACTACACCGCCGCCCGGATCCCGCCGGTACGTGCCGGCGTATCCGCGGCGTCAACATCGGTGATCCCCGCGTCAACGGCGCGTATCAACGTCTTCCCGCGAGTCACCGACGGCGAGCATCGTCAAGACATGAACTCATTTTCCGTTTCGTCGGGGTGGGTGCGATGACGCTGACCGATCTGTTGCCGTCGTTGCGGACCTCGCTGCCCGCTCGACTCGATGCCGAGGTGTGGCCGTCGACGGCCCGCTGGGGCGCCCAGGGGGATCTTCTGGTCGGCGGGGTGCGGATGTCCGCGCTCGGCAGAACCCACGGCACGCCCGCGCACGTGCTCGACGAACACGACGTGCGGGCACGGTGCGACGAGTACGTGCGGGCCTTCGGTGCGGGCACGGTCGCCTACAGCGCGAAGGCGGGCCTGACCGTCGAGGCCGGGCGGTGGATCGCCGGTATCGGCCTCGGCTGCTACGTGTCCTGCGCGGCGCAGCTGCGTACCGCGTTGCTGGCCGGCTTCCCACCCGAGCGGCTCGTGCTGCACGGCAGCGCGAAGTCCGTCATGGATCTCGATGCCGCCTACGCCTGCGGCGCCGCCATCGTGGCGGGCTCCATCGCCGAACTCGAGCGCGTCGCCGCCCGGGCTCCGCAGGGCCAGCGGGTCCTGCTGCGGGTCGTGCCGGCCCCGGGCGCGCGGGCACGGATCCGGTACGGGCTGCGCCTGGGCGCCGGACCGGCGCTGACAGCGATCGAGACGATCGCCGCCTCACCGAATGTGGTGCTGGCGGGTCTCGACTGCTCCCTCGGGCATCAGCTCATCCGATTCCAGGTGTTCGAGGCGTGCCTGCGCGAGGCCATGGCGTTCGCCGCGGTGGTCCGCGCACGGTGCCTGGTCGTGGTGCCCGCACTGAACCTGGGCGGCGACGGTGGAGGGTGTCACGGGCTGCGCCGCGTACTCGCCGTGCGCCGACAGGCATGCGGTGCGGCTGATCGGCCGGTTGTCGCAGGCGGGAATGCGACCCGCGAGCGTGGTGGCATCGCTCGGACGATCCCGCACCGCGCCGGTCTCCACCACGCGACTGCCTGCCGACCTCACCGCCGGCGATCTGCTGGTGGTAGCCGGCACGGGCGCCTACCACCACGGCGATGACGCGGCACTCGGTGCGGCGCCGGTGCTGGGCGTCGCCGACGGCAGGACTCGTACCCTGCGGCGCCGGGCCACCGTCGAGGACGTGCTGCGCAGCGTCGCCTGACGAACCTGCCGCTGGTGTGAGGATGGGGCCGCCCGGTTCGGGCGGCCCCATCGCCGTCTCACTGAGGCTGCAGGGCTATCTGGCGCAACACCATGTGCGTGGAGGTTTCCATCGCACCGCCCAGCAGGCTCAGGTCGTCGACCGCCCGGTGCAGTTCGCGCATGCTCGGCGCGGCCAGCAGCACCACCGCGTCGATGTCGGCGGCGATCCACCAGGCCGCCACCACGAAACGCTGGGCGCGCAGGTGCTCGAGCAGGTGACTGCCCGCCACGGTCGTCTTGAGCCGCAGGCCGACGATGGCCTCGTGCCGGGCCCCGTCGCCGGACGGTACCTCGATGTGCAGGGTCATGACCGCAGGTATACGCCCCGCCGTAGGGCCGTGCCCGGACATTAACACCTTTGATGCGCGAAGCGGCCAAACGTTGACGCGCTGACGACGCCGGCGGCCGCGATGGCCGGCTCGGCGGCGGATCCGCCCGGGGGCGTTAAAAAGGCGTCAAGAATCGCTCCGGGAGCGTAGTCATCGCATTAACACCGATGACAAGGGGCCCGATCCGCGCTGTGCTGACCTTGGCAATAACGCAACCCCTCGTCTAGGAGCTCCTTGTGGCTGATCTCGTGTTCGTCGGTATCACGGTGGTGCTGTTCGCAGCGCTGACCGTGCTGATCCGGGCGGTCGAACGCTGGTGAGCGCCGTCAACCTCATCGGCCTGATCGTGGCCGTCCTGCTCGGCGCCTTCATGGTCGCCGCCCTGCTCTTCCCGGAGAAGTTCTGATGGCCGGCTGGCTCTTCGTCGTCACGCTGATGATCGCCCTGGTGGCGGTCTACCGGCCGTTCGGCGACTACATGTACCGGGTCGTCACCGGAACCCGCAGCACCATCGTCGAGCGCGGCGTCTACCGCCTCGTCGGCGTGAACCCGTCCGCCGAGCAGACCTGGGGTGTCTACGCCCGCAGCGTCCTGGCGTTCTCGGCGGTCTCGATCCTCTTCCTCTACCTGTTCCTGCGTGTGCAGGACAAACTGTGGCTGTCGCTGGGCTTCGACCCGGTCACCACCCACATCGCCTGGAACACGGCGGTCAGTTTCGTGACGAACACGAACTGGCAGGCGTACTCCGGTGAGTCGACAATGGGTCACCTGGTGCAGATGGCCGGCCTCGCCGTGCAGAACTTCGTCTCCGCGTCCGTCGGAATCGCGGTGGCCGTGGCGCTGATCCGCGGCTTCGCCGCCCGCAAGAACGGCACGCTCGGCAACTTCTGGGTCGACCTGACCCGGATCACGCTGCGGATCCTGCTGCCGATCTGCGTGCTGGCGACGATCGTGTTCAT
Organism: Amorphoplanes digitatis; assembly: GCF_014205335.1. NCBI lineage: Bacteria > Bacillati > Actinomycetota > Actinomycetes > Micromonosporales > Micromonosporaceae > Actinoplanes > Actinoplanes digitatis. The sequence continues at coordinate 4,047,360 of NZ_JACHNH010000001.1, forward strand.
GGTCGCCGGCATGGTGCAGAACCTCTCCGGCGGTACCGATGTCACCACGCTGACCGGTGCGACGCAGCACATCACCGGCGGCCCGGTCGCTTCACAGGAGGCGATCAAGGAACTGGGCACCAACGGCGGCGGCTTCTACAACGTCAACGCCGCGCACCCGTTCGAGAACCCGACCACCTGGACCAACTGGCTGCAGCTCTTCCTGATCCTGCTGATCCCGTTCAGCCTTCCGCGGGTCTTCGGCCGCATGGTCGGCCAGAACCGCCAGGGGTACGCGATCGTCGCGGTCATGGGCATCCTGGCGCTCGCCTCCGTCGCGCTGACCGTCGGCTTCGAGACGCACGGCGGCGGCACGGTGCCGCAGGCGGTCGGCGCCGCGATGGAGGGCAAGGAGGTCCGGTTCGGCATCCCGAATTCGGCCACCTATGCGGCGGCGACGACGCTGACCTCGACCGGGTCGGTGAACTCGTTCCACGACTCCTACACGTCGTTCGGCGGGATGATGCCGATCGTCAACATGATGCTCGGCGAGGTCGCACCCGGCGGCGTCGGCTCCGGCCTCTACGGCCTGCTGATCCTCGCGATCATCACCGTCTTCGTGGCCGGGCTGATGGTCGGCCGGACCCCGGAGTACCTGGGCAAGAAGATCGGCGCCCGGGAGATCAAGCTGGCGTCGCTGTACTTCCTGGTCACCCCCACGATCGTGCTGGCCGGTACGGCGGCGGCGTTCGCCACCGGCAACAACTCGACCGCCCTGAACGTGGGCCCGCACGGCCTGTCCGAGGTGCTGTACGCCTTCACCTCGGCGGGCAACAACAACGGTTCCGCGTTCGCCGGCATCACCGTCAACACACCCTGGTGGGACACCGCACTGGGGCTGGCCATGCTGCTCGGCCGGTTCCTGCCCATGGTGCTCGTCCTCGCCCTGGCCGGCTCGCTGGCCAGGCAGAAGGCCACCCCGGAATCCGAGGGCACCCTGCCCACCCACCAACCCCTGTTCGTCGGAATGGTCGTCGGCGTCACCGTCGTGCTGGTCGCGCTGACCTTCCTGCCCGCTCTCGCTCTCGGACCCATCGCGGAAGGCCTGTCATGACCACCCCCACCCTGGAGAAGCCTCCGACCGAAGGAAAGGCTGCCGCGTCCGGTGACCGTCGCGTCGGTGGCGGGCTGCTCGATCCGGCCCAGCTGTGGCGTTCGCTGCCCGCCGCGGTTCGCAAGCTGGACCCGCGCACGCTGTGGCACAACCCGGTCATGCTCCTCGTCGAGGTCGGCGCGGTGTTCACGACCGCCCTGGCGATCACCGACCCGAGCGTGCTCGCCTGGTCCATCACCGTCTGGCTGTGGCTCACCGTCGTCTTCGCGAACCTGGCCGAGGCCGTCGCCGAGGGCCGCGGCAAGGCACAGGCGGCGGCGCTACGTCAGTCGAAGCAGGACATGACGGCCCGCCGGCTCGTCGACGGCGTCGAGCGCCGCATCCCGGCACCCGAGCTCAAGCAGGGCGACATCGTCGTGGTCGAGGCCGGGGAGACCATCCCCGGTGACGGCGACGTCATCGAGGGCATCGCCAGCGTCGACGAGTCGGCGATCACCGGCGAGTCCGCACCCGTCATCCGCGAGTCCGGCGGCGACCGCTCCGCGGTGACCGGCGGCACGAAGGTCCTCTCCGACCGGATCGTCGTGCGGATCACCCAGCGACCGGGGGAGAGCTTCGTGGACCGGATGATCGCCCTGGTCGAGGGCGCGAACCGGCAGAAGACCCCGAACGAGATCGCGCTGAACATCCTGCTCGCGGCGCTCACGCTGATCTTCCTGCTGTCCGTGGTCACGCTGCAGCCCCTCGCCATCTTCTCCAAGGCGTTCCAGGCGGCGGCCCCGGACACCGCGGCGATCGATGCGCACGGCGTCACCGGCATCGTCATGGTGTCGCTCATCGTCTGCCTGATCCCGACGACGATCGGTGCGCTGCTGTCCGCGATCGGCATCGCCGGCATGGACCGGCTCGTACAGCGCAACGTGCTCGCCATGAGCGGCCGCGCGGTCGAGGCGGCCGGCGACGTGAACACGCTGCTGCTCGACAAGACCGGCACCATCACCCTCGGCAACCGCCAGGCCGCCGAGTTCATCGCGGTGGACGGCGTCACCGCCGCGACCCTCGCCGACGCGGCGCAGCTGTCCAGCCTCGCCGACGAGACCCCGGAGGGCCGCTCCGTGGTGGTCCTGGCCAAGACCGAGTTCGGCCTGCGCGAACGCGAACCCGGGCTGATGCCGCAGGCGACGTTCGTGCCGTTCACCGCGCAGACCCGGATGAGCGGCGTCGACCTCGGCGACCGGAAGATTCGCAAGGGGGCCGCCGCGGCGGTGATGAAATGGGTCCGGAGCAACGGCGGGCACCCCACCGAAGAGGTCGGCGAGATCGTCGACATGGTCAGCACCACCGGCGGCACGCCGCTGGTCGTCGCCGAACACGTCGCCGGGCGACCGGCCCGCGCGCTGGGGGTGATCCACCTCAAGGACGTGGTCAAGCCGGGCATGCGGGAGCGCTTCGACGAGATGCGCCGGATGGGCATCCGCACGGTGATGATCACCGGCGACAACCCGCGCACCGCCAAGGCGATCGCGGACGAGGCCGGCGTCGACGACTTCCTGGCCGAGGCCACCCCGGAGGACAAGCTCGCCTACATCCGCAAGGAGCAGGAGGGCGGGCGGCTGGTCGCGATGACCGGCGACGGCACCAACGACGCGCCCGCCCTCGCCCAGGCGGACGTCGGCGTCGCGATGAACACGGGCACGTCGGCCGCGAAGGAGGCCGGCAACATGGTCGACCTCGACTCGGACCCGACCAAGCTGATCGAGATCGTGGAGATCGGCAAGCAGCTGCTCATCACCCGCGGCGCGCTGACCACCTTCTCGATCACCAACGACATCGCCAAGTACTTCGCGATCATCCCGGCCATGTTCGCCGGCGTGTATCCGGGCCTGGACACGCTCAACGTCATGCGGCTGCACTCGCCGGGCTCGGCGATCCTGTCCGCGGTCATCTTCAACGCCCTGGTCATCGTCGCGCTGATCCCGCTCGCCCTGCGCGGCGTGCGCTACACGCCATCGAGCGCCAGTTCGCTGCTGCGCCGCAACCTGCTCGTCTACGGCCTCGGCGGCGTCATCGCCCCGTTCCTCGGCATCAAGCTCATCGACCTGCTCATCCAGTTCATCCCCGGGATCTGACATGCGACTTCCGTCCTGGCTCGCCCAGCACCTCGCCGCGCTGCGCGCCCTGCTCGTCTTCACCGCCCTGCTCGGCATCGCCTACCCCCTCGTCATGGTCGGGGTCGGCCGGATCCCCGGTCTGTCCGATCGCACCGACGGCTCGCTGGTCATGGTCGGGGAGACCACAGTGGGCAGCCGGCTGATCGGGCAGGCGTTCACCGACGCGGACGGCAACCCCGATCCGCGCTACTTCCAGAGCCGGCCGTCCGCGGCCGGCGACGGCTACGACCCCACCTCCACCTCCGCCAGCAACCTCGGCCCGGAGAGCATCGTCGACACCCTCGCCGACAACCCCGACGACGCGTCGCAGAGCCTGCTCACCCAGGTCTGCGCCCGCAGCGTCGCGATCGGCAAGCTCGAGGGCGTCGACGGCCGGCGGCCCTACTGCACCGCCGACGGCGTCGGCGCCGTCCTCGCGGTGTTCCGCCGCGACGGCCTCACCGGCCCGGTCACCCGGGTCGTCTCGGTCAACCAGACCGGTACGCCGTTCGTCGCCACCTACGAGGGCGTCACCGTCGAACCCGCCAAGCCGGGGGAGGACTACCAGGCTCTCGGCGGCGTGATGACCCCGATCCGCGGCGACGCCCCCGCGAAGCCGGCAGTACCCGCCGACGCGGTCACCGCCAGCGCCAGCGGCCTCGACCCCGACATCAGCCCCGCGTACGCCGAACTGCAGGTGCCACGAATCGCCCGTGAACGCGGCCTCAGCCCGGAGAAGGTGCAGGCTTTGATCACGGACAACACCGACGACCGCGCGCTCGGTTTCCTCGGCGAACCCGGCGTCAACGTTCTGCGGCTCAACCTCGCCCTCGACGGCAAGTAACCGAAAGGGAGGGCGGTGCCGAGATGGCACGCGGAGAACTACGCATCTACCTCGGCGCCGCCCCCGGCGTCGGCAAGACCTACACCATGCTCGAGGAGGCACACCGGCGCGCCGAGCGCGGCACCGATGTGGTCGTCGCGTTCGTCGAGACCCACGGCCGCAAACACACCCAGGCCATGCTCGCCGACCTCGAGGTGCTGCCCCGCGCGACGCTGACCTACCGTGGTGCCGAATTCACCGAGATGGACCTCGACGCCGTCCTGGCCCGCCGGCCCGAGGTCGCCGTCGTCGACGAGCTCGCACACACCAACGTGCCCGGCTCCCGGCATCCCAAGCGCTGGCAGGACGTTCAGGACCTGCTGGACGCCGGCATCGACGTGCTGACCACGGTCAACGTGCAGCACCTCGAATCGCTCAACGACGTCGTCGCGCAGATCACCGGCGTCGAGCAGCGCGAGACCGTGCCCGACGCCGTGGTCCGCGCCGCCGAACAGGTCGAGCTCATCGACATGACCCCCGAGGCCCTGCGCCGGCGGATGGCACACGGCAACATCTACAAACCTGAGAAGATCGACGCCGCCCTCGGCAACTACTTCCGCACCGGCAACCTCACCGCCCTGCGCGAACTGGCCCTGCTGTGGCTGGCCGACAAGGTCGACGACCAGCTCGACAAGTACCGCGCCGACCATCGGATCAACGTCACCTGGGAGACCCGGGAACGTGTCGTCGTGGCGCTCACCGGCGGCCCCGAGGGCGACACCCTGATCCGGCGCGCCGCCCGGATCGCGGACCGGACCAAGGGCGCCGACCTGATGGCCGTACACGTGTCCCGTAACGACGGCCTGGCCGGCGCCGACCCGGCGACGCTGGCCCGGCATCGGGTCCTGGTGGAAAGCCTGGGCGGCACCTACCACCAGGTGATCGGCGCTGACGTGCCCCGGGCCCTGCTGGAATTCGCCCGCGCGGTCAACGCCACCCAGATCGTCCTGGGAGCCTCCAGCCGCGGCCGGCTCGCCCAGCTCTTCACCGCCGGGGTCGGAGTCACCACCACCGCGCTCTCCGGATCCATCGACGTCCACCTGGTGACCCACGAACGCGCGGGGCAGGGGCGACGCGCCCGGCGTGCGCCCGCGGCGCTGTCCCGTAGCAGGCGCATCGCCGGCTTTCTGACGGTGCTGCTCGGCCTGCCCGCGCTCACCTGGCTGCTGCATCTCGGCGCCGGGCTCTCGCTGACCAACGACATCCTGATCTTCCTCGCCGCCGTCGTCGGCGTCGCCCTCGTCGGCGGGCTGTGGCCGGCCCTGCTCGCCGCCGTGGCCGGCTCGCTGCTGCTGAACTACTACTTCACCCCGCCGGTCGGCCGGTTCACCATCGCCGAGGGCGAGAACCTGCTCGCCCTCGCCATCTTCGTGACGATCGCGATCGCCGTCAGCTGGGTCGTCGACACCGCCGCCCGCACGACCCGCCAGGCCGCACAGGCCGGCGCCGAAGCACAAACCCTGGCGACCGTTGCCGGCGGCGTCCTGCGCGGCGAGCGGCCCCTGATGGCGCTGCTGGAGCGACTCCGCGAGACATTCACCCTCGACTCGGTGACGTTGCTGGACGACGGTGCCGTCGTCGCGGAGGTAGGTCATCCGATCTGCACCCGGCCGGCCGACGCGGACGCCGAGGTCACCGGCGACGGCAACCTGGTCATTCTGCTCAAGGGCCGTGCCCTGCAGGCCAGCGATCGACGCATCGTCGAGGCGTTCGCCGCCCAGGCCACCGTGGCGCTACGGCAGGAGAGGCTGACCGCGGAGGCCGCCACCGCGAAACCGCTCGCCGAAGCCGACCGCATGCGAACCGCGCTGCTGGCGGCCGTCAGCCACGACCTGCGCACCCCGCTCGCCTCCGCCAAGGCCGCGGTCGCCAGCCTGCGAAGCACCGACGTCCACTTCGACGACGACGACCGCGCCGAGCTGCTCGCCACCGCCGACGAATCGATCGACCGGCTGGTCCGCCTGGTCACCAACCTGCTCGACATGAGCCGCCTGCAGGCAGGCGCCCTGGGCATCGCACCCATCGACGTGGGCGCCGAGGAGATCGTGCCGAGAGCGCTCGACGACCTCGGTCCGGCCGGCCGGACCGTGCGGCTGCACATCCCCGAGGACCTGCCATACCTACACGCCGACCCCGGCCTGCTGGAACGCATCGTCGTCAACCTGTCCGCCAACGCCCTGCGCCACAGCCCGCACGACCGGCCGCCGGTCATCACCGCGAGTTCGCTGGGCCCCGCCGTCGAGATCCGCGTCATCGACCACGGCCCCGGAATCCCCGAAGACCGCTGGGGCGACGTCTTCCTGCCCTTCCAACGCCTCGGGGACCGCGACAACCACACCGGTGTCGGCCTCGGCCTCGCCCTGTCCCGCGGTCTCACCGAGGCGATGGGTGGCACGCTGACCCCCGAAGAAACCCCCGGAGGCGGCCTCACCATGATCATTTCGTTGCCGACGGCGGCCGGTCGATGACCCGCATCCTCGTCGTCGACGACGAGTCTCAGATCGTCCGCGCGCTGAGCATCAACCTGCGCGCCCGCCAGTACGACGTCGACACCGCCCCCGACGGCACCTCCGCCCTGCGCGCCGCCACCCGCAACAACCCCGACCTCGTCGTCCTCGACCTCGGCCTGCCCGACATGGACGGCACCGACGTCATCCGGGGCCTGCGCGGCTGGACCGCGATCCCCATCATCGTGCTCTCCGGCCGCGCCGGCAGCCACGACAAGGTCGACGCACTGGACGCCGGCGCCGACGACTACGTCACCAAGCCGTTCGGCATCGACGAACTCCTCGCCCGCATCCGTGCGGTCACCCGCCGCGCCCAACCGGTCGGCGATACGCCGCCCACCGTCACCATCGGAGAGCACACCATCGACCTCGGTGCCCGCAGCATCACCGGCGGCGAGGCCGACGTGCGACTGACCCCCACCGAATGGCAACTACTGGAACATCTGCTGCGCCACCCCGGAAAGCTGATCAGTCAGCGCGCGCTGCTGCGCGACGTGTGGGGCCCACGGCACCTCACCGAAAGCAACTACCTGCGGCAATACATGGCCCGGCTGCGCCGCAAACTCGAAGCCGATCCCGCCCACCCCCGCCACCTGCTCACCGAACCGGGCATGGGATACCGCTTCCGGCCCTGATCGAACCCGGGTGGTCGTTAGGGTCCAGGAGGCCGGCGGCACATCCTGGCGGTCTGGTTCGCCGAAGAGTACGAACCCGGTCATGACGCCGCTTTCCCCGGGCGGGCCCGAGCGGCGGAGCGGTCACACGCCGTGGCGTCCGCCCCGCCCGGCGCAAACGCGACAAACCGCAACTAGCCGCCCCGGCACTTCCTCAGACTCGGTCTGCGAGTAGGTCCCGTCGCATCGACAGTTGGAAATATTTACGTAATAATGTTTACAGAGACGTCTCATATCGCCCCTCGCAGTAGATCGGACCAACTCCGAACGAGAGGACGTTCTCCGTGACAATGAATGCAGGTTTCGCGGACCGGGCGCTGTCACGCAGCCTCCGGCGCCTCATGGTCATCCTCACCGCGGCCGTCACCGCGCTCGTCGGCAGCGTGGTCGTCCAGCAGCAGCCCGCGCACGCCGCGTGGAACCTCGTGTGGGCCGACGAGTTCAACGGGTCCGGCGCGCCCAGCAGTGCCAACTGGAACTACAACGTCGGCAACGGCCTCAACCCCGGCCTCAATGCCTTCGACGGCTGGGGCAACGGCGAGTGGGAGTGGTACCGGCCCGAGAACTGCTCGCAGTCCGGCGGCAACCTCGTGATGCGCGCCAACTGGCTCACGACGCCCATCACGGTCAACGGCCGTAACTTCTACCAGACGTCGTGTCGCATGACGACGGACACGAAGAGGTCCTTCCAGTACGGCCGCATCGAGGCGCGCATGGCGCTCCCGACCGCCACCGGCTCGTGGCCGGCTTTCTGGATGCTCGGTGACTCGTGCGACGAGACGTCCACGGGCGCCTACAACCCGGCGCAGACCTACTACGACCGCCTGCCCACCAACTGGGCCAGTTGCGGCGAGGTCGACATCATGGAACACGCGAACGCGAACGCGACCGTGACGAACAACATCTTCTGGGATCTCCGGACCGGAGTGTTCCCGTGGACGGCGGGTCAGAACGCCAACTACGTGGCGAACCCCGCCGTCAACAACGCCGCGGCCTTCCACATCTATGCGATCGAGTGGACGGCCGCGCAGATCCGCTGGTACGTCGACGGTGTGCAGACGCACGTGATCGACACGACACCGGCGACGTTGGAGGAGTTCCGCAAGCCGTTCCACCTCATCTTCAACCTGGCGCTGGGCGGCACGTACCCCGGACAGAACCCCGTGCAGGGCCAGTTCCCGCTCACCGCGTCGATCGACTACGTGCGCTACTACCAGGACGGCGGGGGCACGACGCCGCCTCCCACGGGCGGGCCCGCGACGCAGATCAACGGGCCGGGCGGCAAGTGCGTGGACGTGGCCGGAAACGATACGGGCGGCAACGGCGCGGCCGTGCAGCTGTGGACATGCCAGGGGCCTTCTCTGTCGAAGGACCAGCAGTGGAGCTGGGACGGCCAGACCCTGCGGACGTTGGGCCGGTGCCTCGACGTCACCGGCGCGGGTACGGCCAACGGCACGAAGGTGCAGCTCTGGGACTGCAACGGCAGCGGCGCACAGAACTGGGTCCAGGAAGGTAACCGGTTGCGCAACCCGAACTCCAGCAGGTGCCTGGACTCGCCGTCAGGCTCGACAGCGGACGGCGCCCGACTCCAGATCTGGGACTGCAACGGATCGGCCGCGCAGTCCTTCGTGAAGGCCGCGTGACGGCCGGCCGAGCGGCACGCTGACGGTCAGGGCGCGGGAGCGGACAAGCTCCCGCGCCCTTTCCGCGCTATTCATCGCTGAGATCACCCTCAATGTCTGATGATTGACACCTATCAATACAGGCTGGATTATTTGTGAAAGCGCTCTCTCGATTGTTAAGAGGGCGTGGTCGTTCGGTCTTCCCCGGCCCGAAGGAGTCCCCCATGAACCGCACGAATCCCCAGTCCAGTTGGCCGAGACGTCTGCTTTCGCTGCTAGGAACCGCGGTGTTAGCCCTCACGGCCGGCATCCTCGTCGCACCCACCCAGGCGCAGGCGATCGTCCGCGTGTCGGAGTTCCTCGCCGACTGCCCATTCAGCCACCGCCTCCCCGACGACCCCATCGTGTTCCCCGGCCTGCCCGGTGCGTCGCACATGCACAGCTTCTTCGGTGCCACGTCGACGAACGCGCACACCAACCTCAACTCCCTGCAAAACGGCAGAAGCAATTGCAACCCGAGCGTCGACCTGTCGTCGTACTGGGTGCCCACGCTCTACAACGCCGCCAACCAGCCGGTCGAACCGAACATCGTGACGTTCTACTACCTCGGTGAGGGCATCGCGAACCCCGGGGCGATCCAGTCCATGCCGCTCGGCATGCGGATCGTCGCCGGCAACGCGAGGGCCACCGCACCGGACGCGACCACCATCTCCCGGTGGTCCTGCCTGCATGGACCGAGCAACCTGGTCGGCAAAGACTTCGTCAGCTGCCCGGCCGGCACCCAACTGGAGTCGTACCTGGACTTCCCGCAGTGCTGGAACGGGCGTGACCTGGACTCCGCCGACCACAAGAGCCACATGGCGTACCCGGTGAACAACGGTTGCCCGTCGTCGCACCCGGTCCCGGTGCCGAAGCTCCGCCAGGTGCTGCGGTACCCGATCACCGGCAACCCCGCCGCCATCCGGCTGTCCTCCGGCCGTGGCTTCACGATGCACGGCGACTTCTTCAACGCGTGGCCGGTGGCCGAGATGGATCGGCGCGTCCGTGACTGCATCCGTCCGGTCATCAAGTGCGGTGCCGACGGCCGCCCCAGCTAACCGCGCACTGACCAGCAAGAACGGCGGGCGGAACCACTGAAGTTCCGCCCGCCCCTACGCCCGGACGAGTGTGGCATGCAGCCCCGACCAGGTCACCGGCAACGCGTTTCGGCACCAGATTGGGTCCCCGGCGCACGCGTTCAGTGGGGAAAGGCCCGCGGGATGCGGGTGGTGGGGATCTCGTTGCGGAATGCCTCGATGCGGCTGGTCACCTGTCGCCTGCCGTAGGTGTTGTCGATGCGGTCGAGATACAGGCAGCGGGCGGCGAGTTTGTCGAGGTCGACGGTGAAGTAGATGGCCATCAGCGGGTTGACGAACAGGGTGCTGCCACGGGTGCGCCGGGCGAACTGGACGTCCCCGAACGCGCCGCTGGTGGCCGCGGCGATCTGGCCGTGGACGATGCTCGGCCGTTGCGGCGTTGCGGCGTTGCGGCGTGGCGGCGTGCGCGTCGGCGACGGCGTCGCGGTAGAGCCTCGCTTCCCGGCTCGTTCCGGGAATCGAGAGCGCGCCGAGGTAGCCGCCGTCGCGGTCGAGCGCGGCGAGGTTCTCCAGCACCTGCACGTGGTTGACGCCGTCGTTGGCGTCGATGCCGAAGCCGAGCGAGCTCACCAGCTTGATCGGCAGGTCGAGGCCGGCCACCGCGGCGAGGCTGGTGATGTCCTCCACCGGTGTGCCGAGCGCGTTCTCGTCACCGCGCAGCAGGATGTCGGTGCCGCCGTCGACCAGCACCACCGCGTCGACATCCAGCTCGTCGACCAGATACCGGTAGGCCTCCCGCAGCGTCTGCACGCCCAGCGGAGGAAAGGCGTACACGGTGGAGGGCAGATCGTGGGCGGCCAGCCACCGGGCGAGTGTGCCCTCCGGGAAGTACCAGTCCGAGCTGGCCGAGTCCGGCGTCACCGCCACCACGTGCTCCGCCACCCACGACTGCCGGTCGATCAGTCCGAGCTCGGAGAACGACAGGCTGGTCAATGATCAACCATCGCCGCAACCACCGGACGACCGACGAGCCTCGCCGAAAGCAAATACCTGCGCTCGTGCTGCTCGTAGCGAGGGCTACGGAACGTCGCCTGTTTGGGGAGCGGGTCTGACGGTCCCTGAGGTCGGGCTCAGCCCAGGGCCGCGCCTACCTGGTCGGCCAGGGTCACCGCGACGCGGCGTTCGCTCAGCGGTGCGGACGTCTTGGGTACGGCGCTCAGCAGGTAGCGGCCGTGCAGGAGGCCGGCGTTCTCGACGAGTAGCTCGATGTCGGTGTCGGCCGGCAGACCCTTGCGCTCGACGTCCCACACGCTGCCCTTCCACAGGATCTGGCCGTCGCGGCCGAGGCGGGGCGGGCTGCCGAGGCCGGCGACACCGGGCTGGTACCGGGCGCTCCGCAGGTGCAGGGTGTCCACCAGTTGGCCGGACACCTGCTTGATCAGGTCCTGGGACGACCCGCCGGTCGCGCCGATCTCGGCGGCGGCCTGAATGCCTGCCAGGTAGCCGGCCTCGCGGTTGGCGACGGCATGCTGCCGGCGACCCCACACGGCCAGTTCGGTCACCGCTATACCCACCGCCATCAGCAGCACGAGCGTCTCGACGTCGGACCCGTCCCCGATGGTGAAGCGCTGATAGGGGGCGGTGAAGAAGAAGTCGAACCAGACGCCGGCGGACAGCGCCGCCAGATAGCCGGCCGGGCGGTTGCCGAACGCTGCCACGGCGACCACGACCACGACGAGCAGGAGCGCGACGTCGGTGTTCTCGATGCGGTCGCGCAGCGGCACCAACATCGCCGAGACGGCGAAGGGAGCTACGACCGCGAGAACGACGGCGAATCCGTCCCGTCTGCGCGAGGTGGCCACCGCTCGACCATACTCACGAACCATCGTGGGGCGTGGCGCTTTTCGAGTCAGGCGGCCGGAGGCGCCGCGTTCGCCTTGCCGTTGAGCGCGGTGACGACCGTGTCCGGTTCGGTGCGCAGGCCGGTCCGGATCGTCTCCAGCATGGTCAGGCCCTGCGCCGCCAGCGAGGCGACCGCGCTGTTCAGGCCCTCGGCGCCGTCCAGCACGGTGACGTTGGCGCCCTGTAGGCCCTGCGCCGCGGCACGCAGCATCTCCGGCAACTGCTGGATGAGCAGTTGGTCCAGGGCGATCCGGTCCTGCGCCGCGGCCGCCTCGGCGGACAGCTTTGTCGCGTCCGCCTGAGCGCGGGCCAGCGTCCGGATCCGCTCCGCCTCGGCCTCCGCCGGGCGTACCACCTCGGCGATCAGCTCGGCCTGGCGCAGCTCCGCGTTCTTCTGGGCGACGATCGAGCGTTCCACAAGTACGTCCTGCTGAGCGCGGGCGGCGGCGAGCGGACCGGCCTGCGCGGCCGTCTGCTGGGCCTGGTCGATCTCGGCCTGGTACTCGGCCTGGGCGATGGCGGTCTGGCGGGCGTACTCGGCCTGGTGGCGCATGCTTTCCTGCTGCGCCATCGCGCTCGCCTGGTCTGCCGCGGCCTGCGCGACCTTCGCCTCCTGGTTGACCCGGGCCTGGTGCGGCGCGGCCAGGGCGCGGATGTAGCCGACGCCCTTGTCGTCGATGCTGCTGATCTGCAGGGAGTCCACGGCGAGGCCGATCCGGGCCATCTCGGTCTTGCTGGCGTCGACGATGGCGTCCGCGAGCGTCTGCTGCTCCCGGATGATCGCCTCGACGGTCATGCTGCCGATGATGCTGCGCAGGTGGCCGCTGAAGATCCGGCCGACGAGGGTGGACATCTGGCTCTGGTCACCCTGGAAGCGGCGGGCGGCCGCGGCGATCGACTCGTGGTCGTCGCCGACCTTGAACGCTATGACCGCCTGTACGGCGAGGGTCAGGCCCTGCTGGGTGTAGCAGTCCTCGATCACCTCGGCCTCCTGCATGGCCAGGGTAAGCCGGGTGGCCTTGGAGAAGATGGGCATGACGAAGACGCCGTGCCCAGTGACGATCTTGAACGGCAGCGCGTCGTGCCCGCGCTGCTTGCGACCACTGATCAGAAGCGCTTCATTGGGGGCGGGTACCCGATAACCGAACACTTTTCACAGCCCTTCCTCGACGCCGCGGGCGCTGCCGTCCGCCGGCACGGCCGGCCATGGCTCGACGTCGATCTGGCGTGCGCCACGGCTGTTGATGACGAGTACCTCCGCGCCGGCCGGAACGGCCGTCTCGGCGTACGCGAGGTAATAGTGCGCGATGCCCTCCACTACCAGCCGTACCTCTCCGGGGCGGCCGCCGCCGCGGATGCCGTTGATCACGGTCCCTGTCCTGCCGACCAGCGTCTGACTCGCCACGGCTGAATTGTGCACCTGGCGAGGCGGGAATGCCCGTCTCGAAAAGCGCGCCTATCCGACAGTTACGCGACTACCAAGACCTCGGAGATGAAGCGGAGCGGGAGCGGCGTGCCGAGTGTGTCCAGCGCCCGCGCGAGCGCCACGGTGCTGCCCAGGCCGGCGCCGTGGGAACTGGCCGCTCGTCCTCACCAGTCGCTTGCGGTGGTGACCACCTCGGCGTGGGGCGGCAGCACGGCGATCGGGCAACCCGTGCGTCCGAGGAGTGCCTGGACGGTGCTGCCGAGCGGACCGGCGTCGGTCGCCGGTCTGCCGCGGGCCGCGATCACGAGCAGGGCGGCGTCGGCGCTCAGCGCGGTCAGAGCGTGGACCACGTCGTGGTCGTGCAGGATTTCGCGTTCGGCGTCCGCGGCCTGGGCCGGCGTCAGGTGGTCATAGAGCACCGCCGACAGCAGACGGTCGGCGTCGGAGATCGTGTCGTGGCGGCTCATCCGCAGGCCCGGCGCCGCCGTGGCCCGACCCGCCCAGACGTGGACCACCCGAAGCGGAACCCCGAGGTGGCGGGCCTGCGCCGCGGCGTAGCGCAGGATCGGACCCGGATTGGCGTCGTCGTCGACTGCCGCGACGACCGGACCCGCCGGATTCGTCGCTGTGCCGCTCACGAGCACAGGACCGGGTGAACGGTCGTATGTTCGGGCTTCGGGACCCTCGAGGGCGAGCCGGTCACCGATGTCGGCGTTCATGGCGGCCTCCCATGGTGCGATGCGGCGGGTTCGGCGCTTGCCGGGTGCCCCGCCTCGTGTCGGACGGGCATCCGGTGGGCGTCACGGCAAGCATCGTCCTCAACCGTGGGCCGGTGACAGGGCCATTGGTCCCCTTATCTGGTCAGATGCCCAGGATGCCGCACGCCGGCTCGGGCCGCGTGCCGAGCCGCCGTCACGGCCGACGCTTCTCCAGCGTTGCCGAAGGTCGTCCGGGGGTCAGGGCCGGAGGTCCTCTCCGTTGTCCCGTTTCGAGATGAAGGCCCATCGGCGATGTTCGTCGAGCCGACACGGCGGGTGGTCGGCACGGCGCAGCGCCGATGGGCCGCACCCAGCTTGCCGCCGCGCCGCGGCGAGGGTCAGGGCCATTGGTCCCGAGTGGCGCACCCGCGGGCCGGTCGGCCGGGTGGTGCGCGACGGCGCCGACGTGGTGGTTCCCGCGGCCGGCGTGTGGACGCCGCCGTCATCGCGCCGCCTCGTCCTCGGCACCGGAATGGACGATCAGGACCGGGCAGTCCGCGTGTTGCAGCAGGCCCGTGACGGTGGAGCCGAGCAGGGCGCCGGTCATCGTGCCGCTGCGGCCACCGCCGACGACGACGAGCCCGGCGGTGCGGGAGGCGTCGCCCAGCCAGAATGCGGCGCTCTGGTGGGTCAGCACGGCCTCGACCGGCAGGCCGGGGTACTTCTCACGCCACGGCGCCAGCCGCTGGTCGAGCCGGGCCCGCTCGGCGGCGTCCTGCTCGGGGTAGGTGATCACGGCGGCGGGCGGCACGTCGGTGAGCCACAGCGGGGCGGGCGGCAGCTGCGAGTGCATGACGATGAGCGGCCGGTTGCGGCCGGTCGCCGCCTCGAACGCCGCCTCCAGGAGCCGATCGTCGCCGGCGGGGGTGTCGTCCACTCCGGCGACGACCGGCCCGTCGGGTGTCGCGCGGCCGCGTACGACGACGACCGGGCACGCGGCCCGCGTGGCCATCCGCTGGCTGACCGAGCCGAGCAGCAGGCCGGCGACGCCGCCGCGGCCGCGGCTGCCCAGGACGAGCAGTTCGGCGCCGCGGGCCAGGTCGAGCAGGCGCGGCACCGCGGGTCCGGCGAGCGCCTCGGTGGAGATGGCGGCGTTCGGTGCGGTCTCGCGGGCACGGTCGTCGGCGAAGGCGAGGACGGCGTCGGCGGTCAGCCGGGCCACGTCGATCCACTCCTGCGAGTCCCCGTCGTAGGCGTACACGATGCGCAACGGCAGTTCCCGGCGTTCGGCCTCGGCGGCGGCCCACCGCACGGCCGAGAGGCTGGAGTCGGTGCCGTCGGTGCCGACGATGATGGGCCGTCTGGTCATGGCTGCCTCCGTCTTCGATCTCCTTCGATCGTCTGCCAGGCGCTCCGGTCCGGGCAGAGCGCCAGGTCCCGTCCGGGCGGGCCGGAAGTCCCGCCCTGGTCGAGGCCTCGCGGCGTGCCCAGCTGATCGTCGTGGGCAGCCGCGGGCACCCACCGTGCCGGGCGTCGCCGCCGTCGGCCTCGGTCCGACCTCGGAGTCCCGGAACGGAGGGTGAGACGGCCGGCCCGTCGCGTGACGAGCCTCCGGCCACCGCGCCCGGCGCGACGGTGATGTGTCGACAACCCGCTACATCCCGGTTGCCGACGGTCTCGGCCGGTCGACCGTGCTCGATTAGGATTGCGCAGAGCGCGCCGCGCCCTGCTCGGTCCGGCATCGGCTCGACAGAGGAGCGCAGCATGAGTCAGCCGCTTCGATATGATCCGCCGATCTCGAACCGCGCGCTGATCCTGCGGCCCCGCCTGCTGGCCCAGCTCCAGGACCGGTTCCACTATCGCCTGACGGCGATCGTCGCGGCGCCCGGCTTCGGGAAGACGACGCTGCTCGCGCAGGCCGTGGTGGAGAACGCGTTGTCCCCGCACGGCGACGACAAGTGGTTGACCTGCCAGAAGAACGACCTGGCGCTGTCGTACTTCTGTTCTGGGATCTTCGCCGCGGTCGGCATCGACACCCCGCCCGCGGAGAGCCCGCGGGAGGCCGCGCTGGCCGTCGCCGAGGCCATCTGGGGTGCCGCGCCGGAGCACGTCGCACTGATCATCGACGACATCCACCACATCGGCCCGGACTCGGCCAGCGGGCAGCTGCTCGCCGAGCTGGTCGCGGAGCTGCCCCGCAACGGGCACATCGTCCTGGCCTCCCGCCCACCCGTTCCGCCGCTGACGCACCGCCTGGTCGCCAACGGGGACGCGATGGTCATCAACGAGGCGGACCTCCAGTTCCGCAGCGAGGAGATCGCCGAGTTCGCGGATCTGCGCGGGGTGCGCACCGACCTCCTGAGCACCGTCGGCGGATGGCCCGCCCTGGCGGAGCTGACCGCGACGGCCGGTCGCCAGGCGGTCACGGGCTATGTCTGGGAGGAGCTACTCGGCCCGAGCTCCTCCGATCGCCGTCAGGCCCTGGAGCTGCTGGTCACCGTCGGCGGTGCCGACGACGAGATCGCCGCGGCGGTTCTGGGCCGCCGGCTCAGTCTGGAGAAGATGCTCGACGGCCTGCCGCTCGTGGTGCGCTCGCAGAACGGATGGTGGTCGTCGCACGGCCTCTGGCAGTCGGCCCTGCAGGACCAGGTCGACTACGACTGGGCCGTCGCCGCCCGCCGGACGGCGGCCGCCGTGCTCCGCGGCCGCCGGCGGTACCACGAGGCGATGGCGCTGCTGCTCGACGCGCAGGCGTGGGACGAGGCCCGCGAACTCGTCGTCGACGTCTGCGAGGTCTTCACGCCGCTGGTGCCGGTCGACGTCCTCGCCGGGTGGATCCGGCGGATGCCGCCCGAGGTGCAACAGACCCCGGAGGGGCTGCTGCTGGCCGCGATGGCGATCGAGCCGTCGAACCCGGCGAAGGCCGAGCAGCTGCTCAAGAGCGCACTCTCGGCGGCCGAGGGGCAGCCGCCGGTCCGGTTCGCGTGCGTCAACGCGCTGCTGCTGATCGCCTTCTGGCGCGGTGACCGCGAGCAGATGATCGCCCTGACCGGGTGGCTCGCCGAGCTCGCCGCGGCCGGCCACGCGGAGGCGCTGGCCCTCGCCGCGCTCCTGCGATCGCTGCTCGCCACCGACCCGGAGGTGGTGCGCACCGAGATCGCGTCGGCCGGCCTGATCGCGAACGCCCCGCTCAGCCCGGTGTCCAACTGGCTTCTCATGCACATCGTGCTCCTCAAGCTGGGCGACCCGGCGGGAGCCGAGCCGCTCGCCCGGCGGACGCTGGCGCTGGCGCCGCCGTCCCTGCGGCCGGTGGCGCGCAGCGGACTGCTGGAGTCGCTGCGCCTGCTCGGCCGTTCCGCCGAGGCGGAGGCCCTGCTGCCCGACCTGCTGGCCGACCTCAACAGCTCGACGGTGCTCTGCTCACCGGAGTTGGTCACGACCGCGGTCGTCATGCTGAGCCTGACCAATCGCGACCAGCAGGCGGCGGAGCTGATCCACTCCCTCGGCCCCACCCTGCGCGCCTCCCCGGTCGTGTGGGCCCTGCTGGCCCGGGCTCTCGCGGACGCGTACCACGCGGTCGCCCTCGGCGACGAGGACCGGGCCGTCGCGGTGCTGCGGGAGGTCGCCGGGTCCGGGCTGATCCGCAGCCCGGCCGTGCTCCAGGTCTCGCCGGCGGCGCTGCCGTTGATCTACGTCCTGGTGCCGCGGGTGCGCGAACATTGGGACGCCGCGGCGCCACCCGGATGTTTCGCCGACACGCTGCGCGTGGTGCAGGCCCTGGTCGACGTGCGAGAGAACGGCACGCCGGCCCGGGTACGCGCGCTGCCGCTGACGACCCGCCGGATCGCCGGCGCACAGCTGCCCGTCTCGTGGGCCACGGAGCTGGCCGTCGCCCTGATCGCGGCGGGCCGGGCCGACGGCCGCGAGCTGTTGGACGAACTCGGCACCCGCACGCGCGCCACGCTGCGCAGGCTGACGGGGTCGCCGGCCGCGGATATCGCCGGCACCGCGCGCAGCCTGATCCGCAACATTCCGGCCATGCCGGCCTACCGGCTGCGGCTGCGGGTCCTGGGTCCGCTGCGGCTGGAGCGTGACGGTTCACCCGTCGTCGCGCCGGAGCTCGGCCGGATGCGCGTCCGGCATCTGCTCGGCTTTCTCCTGGTGCACCGCCGCACCACCCGCGCGGCGATCACCGCCGAGCTCTGGCCGGATCTCGACGAGCGCAGCGCCGGGCGAAACCTCCGGGTGACCCTCGCCTACCTCCAGAATCTCCTGGAACCGGACCGGGCGGAACAGGAGCCGCCGTACTTCGTCCGCAGCACCGGCTCGATGCTGGAGCTGATCACCGACGAGTGTCTGCTGGTCGACGCCGACGAGTTCGACCGCATCGTGGAGGCCGCGAGCGCGCTGGAGCGCCAGGGCGCGCCGTCCGCGGCGCTGGCGGCGTACCGGCGGGCCATCGCCCTGTGGGGTGGCGACTTCCTCGCCGACGTCACCGAGGGTGCCTCGCTGGAGCTCGAGCGGGACCGGGTCCGCGGCCAGTTCGTGACGATCGCGATCCGGGCCGGGCACCTGCTGCTGGCGCACGGCGACGTCGATGCCGCGCTGGTATTGGGCAAGCGGGTCCTCGGCGTCGCCGAGTGGTCCGAGACCGCGTACCAGTTGCTCATCGCCGCGTACCTGTCCGCCGGTGACCTCGCGAACGCGATGACGCTGCTGCGCCGCTGTCACGCGATGCTGCGCGAGCTGGGGGTCAACCCGCACCAGCGAACCCAGGCGCTCGCTCAGCAACTCCGCGAACAACAGCACGGCCGCCCGGCCCGGCCGGGCGCCGGCCATTCTCCACCGGTACGCCGCCCGGCCGGCCGCGACGACATCGGAGAGCCGAACCTCCGGTAAGGACGGCGGTCCCGCCCGCAGTACGACGGCCAGGAGTTCGAGCAGGTGGTCGTCGTCGTACCAGTGCGCGCCGGACTCGTTCACCGCATACCTCCCGATGATCCGCCCGCCTCGCCCCGGGCGGCGGCTACCGGGAAGGACACCGGCGCGACCTCCGGTGATACCCCGTGACCGCACCCCGTGGTGCCGCGCCCGCTAACGCCCCGCTAGCGCCGGCGCCGCCTGCGCTGACGTGCCGTTAGCGGCCGTGCCGGAACGTCGGCCGAGTCAACGCGGTGAACATCAGGAAGCGGGGCGCGAGATGACGCCAGACGATGTCGCGGAGCTGCTCGACCGGGCGGCGGACGGCGATGCGGCGGCATGGAACACGATCGTCGAGGACTACAGCGTCCTGCTGCGGTCGGTGGTCCGCGGATTCCGGCTCGGCGAGGCCCGGTCCGCCGACGCCGTCCAGCTGACCTGGCTACGGCTGATCCAGAACCTCGACCGGATCCGGGATCCGAGAAGCCTCGCCGGCTGGCTCCGGATCACCGCGTACCGCATCTGCGTCAACATGATCCGGGAGTCGGCCCACGAGCTGCCGGTGGACGGGTACGAGGACCGGACGGTCCTGCGGTACGGATCCGCCGGCTCGGAGGCGGGGCCCGAGGAGTCGTTGCTGCGGCGCGAGCGGGTGACCCTGGTGCGCCGCGCCGTCGGGCGGCTGCCGGAGCGGCACCGCGAGCTGTTGACCATGCTGCTCGCGTCGCCGCCCCTGAGCTACGGGGAGATCTCCGATCGGCTCGGCATCCCGATCGGAAGCATCGGCCCGACCCGCGCCCGCATTCTCCAGCGTCTCCGGATGGATCTCGAGTCACAGGACGTCAGGGACTTCGCGCTCGGCTGACCTGGGCCCGGCGGCCGGAAAAGCCATTCCGACCAAGCGCTGTCCCGTGGGAGTCTCGGTTTTCATCGACGGATCCCGTATCACGCGGGAAGCGCCGGCCGTCTGCCTTCAACAAACTCGATGCAGTGGAGGAACGGTGGTCGAGGTAGAGATTGATCAGGGCCGGCCCCTGCTCGGGCGGGCCCTCGCGCCGGCCCGGGAGGCGATGAACTCGTGGTTGCAGCGGCAGCTCGACTCGCACGCCGAACGCATTCTCGGCCCGGTCCGCCGCCGTCACCCGATCGTGTCGACGGCGAAGCTGGCGGTGGTCACCCGCCGGGAGGACGTCCTCGCGGTACTGCGCGACACCGACGCCTTCACCACCCCGTACCGCGACCGGCTGCCCGGGCGCTCCATCCTCGGGCTCGACGGCGCCGGCCACCGCGTCGACCACGCCGAGCTCAGCGCGGTGATGAACGCGTCCGACCTGCCGATGCTCGAGACCCTGGTCGCCGACGAGGCACGCCGGCGGATACGCGGTGCCCGCCACAACGGGGTGTTCGACGTGCGCGCCGACCTGGTGCAGCCGGTGCTCGAGCTGGTGGTGAGCCGGTACCTCGGCCTGCCCAGCCCGGGCCGGGGCGTGCAGGCCGGCTGGGCGCACGACATCTTCCAGGAGATCTTCCTCAACTCCGGGAACCTGTCCACCATCCAGCAGCGGGCCCGGCGTTCGACGGCTCAGATGCGGGCCCACGTCGACGCGCTGGTGGCGGCCGCCCGGGCGGCCGTGCCGGAGGCGCGGGAGCCGGCCAACGTTCTCGAGCGACTCGTCGCGCGGCAGAAGGCGGGTGTCGCGGTCGTGCTCAGCGACGCGGACATCCGGGACTTCCTCATCATGCTCGCCGTCGGCTGGCTCTGGCACGCCGAGAAGGCGGCAATGCTGGCGGTGGACGAGATCCTGAGCCGCCCGGCCGCGTACGCGCGGGTACGGGAGACGGCGCACGACGCCGACATCGACGGGCTGCGCCGGGTCATCTGGGAGGCGCTCCGCTTCCGGGCCGTCCAGGCCGGACTGCTCCGCAAGTGCGTGCGCCCGGTGACCCTCGCCGAGGGCACCGCGCGGGCCCGGCGGCTGCGCGCCGGTGCCACCGTCTTCGTCGGCACCCACTCGGCCATGTGGGACGAGGACGCGATCCCCGAGCCGTCCCGCTTCGACCCGACCCGGGCCGGCGCCCAGTACCTGATCTTCGGCGACGGCCTGCACCGGTGCTTCGGTGAGCACGTCTCCCGCGTACAGATTCCGGCGTTGCTCGCGCCGCTGCTGTGGTCACCGGCCCTGCGGCGGGCGCCCGGCAGGCCCGGCCGGCTGCGCTGGAACGGGAACTTCCCGAGCCGTCTGCGGGTGCGTTTCGACGCGATGGCGGGGGCGACACGATGACGTCGCCGGACCGCGTCAAGTTCCTCACCGTGCACTCGCCGGTCAAGCCGTACCGGATCGTCTGGTTGCGGTCGATGCTCAAGATCGGGGAGATCTTTCCCGGCATCATGGGCATCCGTCCGCTGGACGCCGTGTATTTCACCAGGTGGAGCATCGTCACGTCGATTCCCTACAATGGCCGGCCGCAGGTACGCGAACGTCTCGGCCATCCGTACCTGTTCTGGGAGACCGCCTTCAGCGGCGCCACCGAGCCCTACATAGAGTCATTCGTCTATCTCATTCAGAAGTCGATAAAGCGCGCCTGGGGCACCTCCTTCGGCTTCCCCGGCGTGCGGTCCGTCACCAAGGTCCGGGAGTACATCGAGAACCTGGCGTACCCGGCCGCGCACGCGTACTCGGCGTACCCGGAGGCGAGCGTACGGATGGTCCTGTCCGCCCTGCGGATCCAACGCGAGCAGGAATTCCTCGTGGACGCGGCCAGGACCGCCACGGCAGAGGAATTCGCGGTGGTGTACCGCGGATTCCTCGAACGCCGGCAGGGCGACCTATGAGCCGCGACCCGAACGCGATAACGCACTTCTCCGCGCTGACCCCGATCCGTTCCGCGGAGCGGGAGACCCTCGGCGCGTACCTGGCGACGATCCCGGCCGGCGCGCGGAGCCCGTTCCGCCGGCTCGACCGGACCCATCTCGCCCGCTGGGTCATCATCGACCGGGTCGAGCGGGACTTCCCGGGCGCGCCGCCGACGCCGCGCCCGCTGCGGATGCAATACCTGCTCTTCACCAGCACGTTCAACGGTGAGCTCGGCGAACACCTCGAAGAGCTACGCCTACGGGCCGGCGCGGAGACCGACGCCATCTGGGGCCACTGCATCGGATATCCGGGCCGCCGCCGGCGCGCGTCGTTCCACCGCTACTTCCGGCACAACCGGCTGCCCACCACCCTCAGCTTCGCCGCCTATCAGTCGACCATCGTCGAGGTCCGGACCGCGCTGGAGGTGCGGGACGCGCACATCCCGTTCGCGGTTCGCGCACAGAGCCTCCGCGACGAAGATCTTCAGGCCGCCTTCATCGAGCACTTCGGGATATCGTGATGCCACCGTCGATCGAGCTGCACGACGTACAGGGAAACATCCTCCACGGCTACCGCCTCGACCACGTCGCCTACCTCTTCCTGCACGCGCGGACCGAGCCGGCGGCGCGCGAGCTGCTGGCCCGGCTCGCCGGCCGCGTGACCACCGCGCGGCGGCACCCACCGGGACTCGTACCGCCGACGGCGCTCAACGTCGCCGTGACGTTCACCGGGTTCCGGCGACTCGGCCTGCCCAGCGCGGCGCTCGACCGTTTTCCGGCCGCCTTCCGCCAGCCGACGCGGGAGCGCGCCGAGCGGCTCGGCGACACCGGCGAGAGCGACCCGGGCAACTGGGACGCCGGGCTCGGCACGGGTGAGGCCCATCTCCTGCTCACCCTGAACGCGGACACCGAGGACCGGCTGCGGGACGAGCGGCTGCGCCTGCTCGACCTTATCGGCGCCGTGGACGGCGGCGTCAGCGTCGTGCACGAGCAGGAGGCGCACGCCCTGCCGGCCAAACGCGAGCATTTCGGGTACGCCGACGGCTTCTCGCAGCCGGACATCGAGGGTGTCGAGCGGCGTACCCGCATGGACGACCGCGGCGGCGGGGTGCCGCTGGACGACGGCTCCGGATGGCGTCCGCTCAAGGCCGGCGAGTTCCTGCTCGGCTATCCCGACGAGGACGGCCAGCAGGACGATCGGCCCACGGCCGCGCTCGCCCGCAACGGCACCTACATGGTCTACCGCAAACTCCGGCAGGACGTGGCGGCGTTCCGCCAGGGCCTGTGCGAGGCCGCGGAGCGTACCGGAATGCCGGAGGAGCTCGTCGCAGCCAAGATCGTCGGACGGTGGCGCGACGGGGTGCCGCTGCGGGCCAACCCGCACCGCGAGGTGAAGGACCTCCGGGACGTGGTCGCGGACGTCGTGAGCAACGACTTCCGCTACCTCCCGCACGACGCGGCGGGCTACGAGTGCCCGATCGGTGCGCACATCCGCCGCACGAACCCGCGCGACGGCCTCCGGCAGGGCGTCCTCTCCGCCCGGCACCGCCTGATCCGCCGCGGCATGCCGTACGGCAGGGAGCTTCCCGAGGACACCGCGTGGGATCCCGACGACGGCGACCGTGGACTCGTCTTCGTCTGCTTCAACGCGGACATCGAGCGGCAGTTCGAGACCGTCCAGGCGGCCTGGTGCAACGACGGCGACGCGTTCAACCTGGGCGCCGACCGCGACTACCTGCTGGGCGACACCAACGGAACCGGAAAGATGACAATCCCGGGCAGCCCGCCGGTGTTCATCGAGGCCCAGCCGGACCTCGTACGGACCAGGGGAGCCGAGTACCTCTTCGTTCCGGGCCTGACCGCACTCAGCCGCCTCGCGACCGGCGACTTCTGATCACGACGTAGGGTTCGCCGCCAACGGTCCTGCTTCTGAGGGGAGACGCTCATGGTCGCCGTTCTGACGGTGGCGGCGACGGCATCGGCACCGTCCCTGGTGCTGCGGCCGTGGCGGAATGAGGACGTGGCGGTGCTGGCCCGGATGGGTGCCGACCCCGCGTTGCTCCGGTGGACCACCTTCCCCGCCGGCGACGCGGAGGAGATCCGGCGCTGGGTCACCGCGCAACATGACGGCCGGGAGGCCGGTGACCGGATCAGCTTTGCGGTTCAGGAGGTCGATCCGCGGGGTGTCCCGGCCGGCCACGTCGTGCTCAAGCTTCGCCACGACGCCGGTCAGCCCGTGGGGGAGGTCGGCTACTGGACGGCGGCGTACGCCCGCGGCCGCGACATCGCCGCCCGGGCGCTCGGCGAGGTGTGCCGCTGGGCCTTCGAGCGGTACGCCCCCGATCGGCTGACCCGTCTTGAGCTGATCCACCAGGTCGACAACCGCGCGTCCTGCCGGGTCGCGGCGAAGGCACAGTTCTCCCGGTTCGAGGTCATCCCGCCTCGACCGCCGTGGCCGCTGGAAGGCCATCTGCACGTCCGCTCCCGCCACGGAGAGGCTTCGCTCAGGAGCCAGGATGTCGTCGCGGTTCCGTGAATCCTGTCCGGTGCGACGACGCCCAAGGTCGGTAGTCTGAGCGGTCATGAGCACAAACCCGGATGATCTCGTGCATCTGCGGCGGTGCGTGGCGCTCGCCGCCGAGGCCCTGGAGGCGGGTGACCACCCGTTCGGATCCGTTCTGGTGGGCCCGGACGGCGACGTCCTGGCGGAGGACCGTAACCGGGAGAACAGTTCGGCGGATCCGACCGCGCACCCGGAGCTGGCGCTGGCGCAGTGGGCCGCCAAGCATCTGCCGACCGACCGGCGGGCCGCCGCGACCGTCTACACGTCCGGCGAACACTGCCCGATGTGCGCTGCCGCCCACGCGTGGGTCGGACTCGGCCGGATCGTCTTCGCCGCGTCGAGTGCCCAACTCGCCGACTGGCGTTCCGGCTGGGGTCTGCCGGCCGCGCCGGTCGCGGTCCTGCCGATCACGGTCATCGCACCCGGCATACCTACCACCGGTCCGGTTCCCCCCTTCGACCAGGAGATGCGCACGCTCCACCACCGCGCGATGTCGCGCAATCCGATGTAGCGACCGCGGGAGGAGCGCATCCAGCAGCCATCACGGGGCAGAGTGGACAAAGGCGGCATCGGGAACGCGGCTGGCGGTCAGCAGAGCGCCCAGTTCGCCGAGCAGCACCTCAAGGTCGTCCAGTCCGGTCAGGTCGTAGTGCTTACTGATCGCCCTGTCATCGGAGACGCGGACGGCATCGAGCTCCGCTTCGCCGCTGATCCAGATCAGCACGCTGCCCAGCCAGGTCGCCGACTCGAACTCACTGACGACCACCGGCTTGCCGTGGTTCGGCGCGACCGGGCGGATCCGCCACTCGAGCCCCAGCCGTTCCCAGGTCTCCGCCCGGGCCGACACGGCCGGCCCCAGCGCATCGAGAGGAAAGTTCACGACCGGCACTATCGCATGACGCGTCAGTCGAACCAGTTGAACAACAGATCTCCGAGTCGAGCCGGACGGTGGTAGGCGACATCACGCCGCTCATCCGCCGTGAGCGCGTGCAGATGGCGCTCGCTGAGCGGTTCATCGAGCTCCGCCGGGCCGGCCACCTGGAATCCTCGCTCGGAGAAGACCTCGCTCCCAGGCACGGCTACGAACGCCACGACGATCTCCTGAGGGTCGGCTGCTTCGGCCGCGGCGACCAACCGCGCGGCCGCGTTGAACAGGATGACCCCTGCGACGCCGTCGCGGGCTTCCACTCTCACCCGGTAGTAGCTGCGGCCCGCAGCCGGTTTCTCGGCAGCGGCGCGGACAGCACCGCCGACGCTGCGCATCGCATCGTGCACGGCGGCGAGCCAGGAAGCACCCGCGGCGTGATCGACGTGAGGCTTTGTCACGCCCGGCTGCAACAGCCTGAGGATCTCCACGAGCTCATCGTCGAGCATCGCCTCGCGAAGGTCGAACCCGCTGTCGCGGCCGCGGGTTCGGACGAGCGCGGCGGGCGACGCTGCGGTGCTGGTTGCGGCGTCAGCCACGGCGCCGCGACGCGATCGCGCTGATCCATAATGCTTCGGTGGCCAGGCCTGGCCGGACTGCGGTCGTAGATCAATGAGACAGGCAGCCGGCCGGCCCGCCCGGCCGGCCGTGCAAATCGTCGGCGTAACCATCGAGGAAGCTCGCGCCGCCTCACGATCCAGCTGGACTAGGCGCGGCGGACCGTGACTGATAGCGTCACCTAGCCGTGACGTCGGGTATCGAAGCGACACTTTTCAAGGTCGTCGGCCGGGTAGTTGGCCAGCTGATCGGCGGGGTGCGACACCGGGCCCAGGTGCGTCAGCTGCGGGACGAAGCCCGTCCTTCGATGGCCCAGGAAACGGCCCATGACCTGCTGGGTGAGCTGTCGCCGGCCGAGGCCGCCGCGCTCGCGCGCTATCTGGCCTCGCCGGACTTCGAACAGGTCGGTCTACAGGTCGTGATCGCGCTGATGCACCCGTCGGCCAGGAACCGGCAGGAGCACCTGTCCTCGGTCCGCGAACAGATCCGGCAAGGCCTGCGGCTTGCCGTCGGCCTGCCACCGGAGCAGCTGCTCGGCATCACGGATGTCGTCCTCGACGCTACGCAGACTGCGGCCGGCCAGGCGAGCACGAAGCCGATCGGCGTGCCCGAGGCCGTCATCGCTCAAGGACACGTCGCGGCCGCAGCGGCACGCACCGGCGCGCTGCTCAGTCGGCTGGCCAGCCTCCGCGAGATACACGAGGAACTGCAACTCCTGCGATCGCAGACCGCTCACCTGCACTCGGAACTGCGGTTGCCACACGCAGGCACGGCACGCAACGTGCCATGGGACGACTTGTACGTCACGCCGGTGCTGCGTCAACAGCCCGAGGAGGAGTTGATCGTCGACACCGCGGTGCTGGCCGAGCCGGGGCAACGCCACGTCATCCTCGGCGACCCTGGCGCCGGCAAGTCCACGTTCGCTGAGAAGTTGGCCCACGACCTCGCCGCCGAACCGCACGGCACGGTCGTCCCCTTGCTGGTCGTCCTCCGGCAGTTCTCGTCCGCGTTGCAGGCCGGCGAGCGCACGCTCGTACAGCATCTTGCCGTCGCGGGGAAGGCGCCGTACAACGTCGACCTGACCCCTGAAACCGTTGACTACCTGCTGCTCAACGGCCGCGCCGTGATCATTCTCGACGGCCTCGACGAACTGACCGACGTAGCACTCCGCCGCCGCGTGGCGGAACTGGTCAAGGGATTCGTTCTGTTGCACCCGCTGGTACCGGTGGTCGCGACGTCACGGCGGGTCGGTTACGCCGAGGCCTCGCTTGATCCCGCTCTTTTTCGCACCTGCGCGCTGGCATCCTTCGACGCGGAACGCGTTGCCCTTTACGCACGGCGGTGGTTCGCCCTGGACGGCGGCTCCTCACCGGCGGAACGGGCGCGGCTCGCGGACGCGTTTCTCCGCGAAAGCACGTCGATCGAAGAACTTCGCAGCAGCCCACTGCTGCTGAGCGTGCTGTGTGCGATGTTCGCGACCGAGCACTACATTCCGAGCAACCGCGGCGAGGTGTATGAGCGGTGCGCTGTGATGGTGTTCGACCGGTGGGATCGGATGCGGGGCATCAGCCGGACGCTCGGCTTCGACGGCCGTGTTCGCGGCGCGGTACAGGAGCTCGCCTGGGTCCTGTTCACCGAATATTCGCCGCCTGAGCAGCCAAGAAGCCGGATTCTCCGAATCCTCGAGCGATACCTGACCACCAAGGGTTTCGACGACGACGAGGCGGCCGCGGTAGCCGCCGAGTTCCTCGACTACTGCGCCGGGCGGGCTTGGATCCTCGCCGAGGTTGGTTCCACCGCCACCGAGTCGATCTTCGGTTTCGCCCATCGGACCTTTCTCGAGTTCTTCGCCGCCGAGTATCTGGTTCGCATGGCGAGAACGCCGGAACAGGTCTGGAACGTGCTTTCGACTCCTGTGCGGGAGAACCGTTGGGAGGTGGTGGCGCAACTCGCGCTGCAACGTATCGATCGCAACGTCGACGATGGTGGCGACACGGTCCTGCATCTGGCGCTTGAAGAGATGGCCGAGGCGACCTCTGATGAGCAGGCCGCGTTGGCCCAATTCTGCTCCAGATCGCTTGGCGACGTGTGCGTGTCGCCCGTGCTGGTGGCTCGCCTAGTTGACATGGCGCTGGAGCGGGCGTGCAGGTTCGGCGAGGAGGACCGGTTCCTGGTAGCCCCGCTGAGCGAGGACTTCGGGGAGCTGGTGGCAGCCGACGGGCCACTGTACGACTTGATGTATCGGGCGCTCCCCGGCAATCTGCCATTCGTCCTCCGATGTTTGACCGATGCCCTCAGCAAGAGCATTGAGGCCGGGAACGCCATCGCACTCTTACTGGCCACCAATCTCAGCCGCGCAGTGGTTACCGAAGACGAGAGCCGGCGGGCTGTTTGGGCCAACCTGGCTGCCGAGCTTGAGGAACGGCACAAGGAGGCTGTCGAACGCTGGCGCCGTGCGTGGCCATGGGCCCGGATCCGCGATGATGCCGTCGCCGACGAGGTCATGAACCGACACGGTGTGCTGCCTTTCTATGTGTCGGACCTGGCCCTCTCCGGTGCAGGCTACCCGTGGGTGGTACAGCTTCTCGTCCAAGACGTGCTCGAACCTGCGGACGAGCCCAGCTCGTTGCCCGATGTCGCGCACGACGTAAGGGAACTGCTAGTGCGTCGACCAACTCCCTGGCTGCCGCCGTTGCGAGCGCAGAGCCCCACCCTGCCAGTGGGTCTGCCGACCTTCCCCGTACACCGGCTCCAGAATGATCCGATGCCTGAGACTGCGGGGGGTGACGACCTCGCCACGTGGCTGGTCCTCTTCCTGCCCTACCTGGAGTACGGGCTTACTTCCGGCGGGTACTCGGCCATTTGCAACCTGCTCCACGACGTCCGCCGACGGCATCAGCCGATTCCGCAGCTCCAGGAGTTGTTGCGTACCCGAGGGGTGCCGGATCACGTGCTCCGGTTCGTCCTTCGATGGGCCCGACAGGATGTTGATGTCATCGGCGAAACCGCCCTGCGCGAGTGACTTCGTGGGCGCAGCAGGCTACCCACTCCGATGAAAATGCCGTTGCAGCACTAACAGATGTAACGGTGGAGATGGGCGGTCGGCTATGTCTGCCCGCAGCGCTCGCCTCGCGGCTACCGGATGCCTGATCGAGCCGATGTGAAGTTCCGGCGTGCGGTAGCCGCGCGGCGCGGCGAGCGGTGCTAGAACTCGCCGACTCCGGGATGTTGGCCGGGGCCGTGGAACCGGGCGTCGTCGGGTTCGCCGATGCCGAAGCCGGCCGCGCCGGGTCCGTTCTCGGTCCGGGTGTCGGCCGGGGCCGGGCGGGTGCCGGTCCGGCCCTGCTTGAGCTGGAGGGCGGCGGCGGCCACTGCCGCGCCGCCGAGGGCGATCGCCACCAGGCCGAACACGACGCGCTGCGCGACGGTGACGGTGCCGGAGAGGACCAGGACGGCAACGATCAGGAAGGCGGCACCGACGAGAAGAAATCCGATGACGCCGGTGGTGAACGCTGTCCGCGACATGGTCGCCTTGCGCTGGCGTTCCATCTGTCGATGGTAGACACCGGCCCGTCCCGCGAACAAGGCGAAGCGGAACGAGTGTCATGATCGACTCTGTGGGTATGGCCGCCGGTGAGGTGCACGCGGTGCTGGACGCCCTGGCGTCCGCGGGGTGCCGGGCCTGGATCAGCGGCGGCTGGGGCGTCGACGCGCTGGTGGGCCGGCAGACCCGGGTGCACCGCGACCTGGACCTCGCGATCGCCGCCGAGGGGGAGGGTGCGGCGCTGGGCGTGCTCGGCCGGCTCGGCTACGTCATCGAGACCGACTGGCGGCCGGTGCGGGTGGAGGTCGCCGGGCCGCGGGGGCGGGTGGACCTGCACCCGCTGACGTTCGACGAGGCCGGCGACGGTCTCCAGGCCGGCCTCGACGGCGCCGTCTTCCGGTGGCCGCGCGCCGACTTCACCAGCGGCGTCATCGGCGGCCGCCGGGTCGACTGCATCTCGGTCGGCCGGCAGCTGCTGTTCCACAGTGGCTACGAGCCCCGGGACGTCGACCGGGCGGACCTCGCCCTGCTGCGCCGGCTCGCGGGGGAGTGAGCTCAGGCCGCGACGACCCGGTGGCGGACCACGGCGTCGAAGAGGTAGCCAAGTGAATTGTGGATGGTCGTGTCCGGCTGGGTGTTGCCGCGCACGTCCGTTGCCCGGGCCAGCAGCTCGTGCTCGCCCGCGGCCGGCCGCCAGTCGATCTCCCAGCGCTGCCAGGCCGCGCCCTCGCTGCCGCCGACCTTGCGGGCCCGGCGCCAGCGTGCGCCGCCGTCGGTGCTGACCTCGACGTGGCGGATGGCGCCGCCCGCCGACCAGGAGCGGCCGCGCAGCCGGGTGTGCTCGCCGGCGGGTAGCTGGGCGCCCTGGTCCAGCTCGAACGCGCTCTTGACCACCTGGCGGTCGAACGGCTGCCCCTCGGCGGGGTAGTCGGCGCCGAAGAGCCGGTAGAACTGGGTGTTCCACGGTGAGAAGAGCGGGGCGTCGGAGACCTCGATGGCACCCAGCCACTTGATCGAGGCGATGCCGATCCAGTGCGGCACGATCAGCCGCACCGGCCGGCCGTGGTCGGCCGGCAGCGGTTCGCCGTTCATCTCGTACGCGACGAGCACGTCGTGCAGCGCCTTGCGTACGGGCAGCGGGCGGCGCACCGGCCCGAGGTCGACGCCGCCGGTGACGAAGTTCGGGTCGAGGCCGGACGGCAGCACATCGACCGCGTTGCGGCCCAGGCCCGCGCGCCGCAGGACCGTGGACAGGCGCACGCCGCGCCAGCGGGCTACGCCGACGCCGCCGAGCTTCCAGGCGGTGCCGGACACCGACTGCCCCTGCTGGCTGGTGAAGTAGCTGCGGCCGTTGCCCGCGCACTCCACCGTGGAGGTGACGGTCTCGGACGGCAGGCGGCGCAGGTCGTCGTACGAGAATTCGACCGGGCCGTGCCGCAGGCCGGCGCCGAAGATCCGCAGCCGCCAGTCCGCCGGCTCGATGATCGGGGTGCTGGTGTGGTTGCGGACGGAGAAGCGGTCGATCGGCACCAGGTAGCCCTGGTCGGCCATGGCCGACCAGCGCATCTCGGCGTTGGTGCCCAGGACCGTGAACAGCTCGGGCGGCAGGGGCTTGACGATCGGTCCGGCGGCGGCCCGTGCCGGGGTTGCGGCGGCGGTCGCGCCGGCCAGGCCGGCGCCGATCGCGGCGGTCAGCCTGAGCATGTCCCGGCGGGAGAAGCCGCCGGCCTCGCCGGCCAGCCACTGACGCAGCCGCCGCCGGTCGTAGGCGCCCTCGTCCAGCATCTCGTCCATCGGCTTCGCTCCCTCTCGCGGTGCCCGCGGCGGCGGGTAACGAGCATGGTAAGCCCATAGGCCAGATAGGAGAAGAGGTATGGCTGGCCCTACCCGAGGACTCCGGCCAGCACCCTGGTCCCCGCCGGCCGCGCCCGCCTAACCTGCGGTGATGCGTGGTCACCTCGAACACTTGCGAGCCGCACTGCTCGCCGCCCTCACCGCGACCCTCGTCGCGGCCTTCGTGGTCGGACCGCGCCTGCTCGCGGCCCTCGGGCCGGGCGGCGGCTTCGACAGCGAGCGCGAGCTGTCGGCGGCCCTGGGCGCGGAGTTCCCCGGTTACTGGCGCTCCGGCGGCCGCGACCTCCCGCCGGGCCTGGACCGGGCGGTCGACTACTGGTTCCGCTACCACGTCGCCAAGGCCGTGTTCGCCGCGCTCCTGCTGATCGTGCTGGTGGCGCTCGGCGTTCTGCTCTGGCGGGCGTTCCGGAGAGGCGGCCGCGGACCCCTGCTCGCGCCGGCCGGCGTTGTCGTCGTCGCGCTCGGGCTGTTCGCCACGGTGGCGCTGATGGCCAACATCCAGGGTGCGGCGGCACCCTTCGCCTCGGCGCTGCCGATGGTGGCGTCCGGCGGGGATCCCGCCGGCGCGCTCGATCAGGTACGGCGGGAGCTGGACGCGGCCGCGACCGGAGGCGGCCGGTTCTCGCCTCCACTCGCGGTGATGATCGGTGACTTCGCCCGCTTCCACGTGGTGCTCGCGGTGGTCGCCGCGGTCGTGGCGGCCGTGCTCATCGGCGTGAGCGCGGTGCTGTGGCGGCGGTTCGCGGCCGCCGACCGGCGGACCGGGCGGGTGCTGGGGTCGTTCGGTGTCCTGTCGGCGTTGTCGTCGCTGGTCCTCGTCGTCGTCGCCGCGGCGAACGCGAGCACCGCGGCGGATCCGGCGCCCGCGTTGCTGGCGTTCTTCAACGGCGGTTGGTGAGGGGGTCAGGCGCCGTCGGAGCCGATCTCCGGCGGGATCGCGAGGGGGTGACGCTCGTCGTCGCGGGCGGCGACCCGCTCCATCTCGCGCACGTACTGCCGGCGGGTGATCGCGGCGGCCACCAGCTGGGCGACCAGCACGCCCTCGAGGCTGCCCGGCTCCGGCCGGGACCCGGCCGTGGCCGGCCCGATCCGCTCGTGCGCCGGGCGGGCCTCCGGGTCCGGGGAGGTGTCCTGGACGATCAGCCAGATCGTGTACGCGCATGTACAGGCCACAAATGCCGTGAGCAGCAGCAGGAACAGCATCGCCAGCACCTCCGGGCGTCCAATGTCAGGAGACGATGTGCATCTCGTGGCTCGTGCCGTTCAGCCGGCGCCCGCCGTCCGCGGTCACCGTCACGATGTCCTCGATGCGTACGCCGAAGCGGCCCGGCAGGTAGATGCCGGGCTCGATCGAGAAGCACATGCCGGGAACGAGCGTGCGCGTCTCGCCCTCGACCATGTACGGCGGCTCGTGGGTGGTCAGGCCGATCCCGTGGCCGGTCCGGTGGATGAAGTACTCGCCGTAGCCCGCGTCGCCGATCACCTTGCGGGCCGCGCGGTCGATCTCCTGGCAGGCGACGCCGGGGCGCACCGCCTCGAAGGCGGTCTGCTGTGCGCGGCGCACGATCTCGAAGACCTCGCGCTCCTCGCCGGACGGCGGCCCGACGTGCACGGTGCGGGTGGTGTCCGAGCCGTAGCCGTCCTTGAGGCCGCCGAAGTCGAGGACGACCATGTCGCCCTCCCGCACGACGCGGTCGCTCATCTCGTGATGCGGGTTGGCGCCGTTGGGCCCGGAGCCGACGATGGTGAAGTCCACCGTGTCGTGCCCGTGCTCGCGCAGGAAACCGGCCAGATCGGCGGCGATCTCGCGCTCCTGGCGCCCGGCGAAGCGCACGCCGACGATCTGCCCGTACGCCGCGTCCGCCGCCGCGCCGGCGGCGGCGAGGCGGTCGATCTCCTCGGCGTCCTTGATGGCGCGCAGCATCGGCAGCGTGCTGGTCATCGACGTGTATCCCGACCCGGGCAGCACCTCCTGGAGGGCGAGCAGGTGCATCGCCCACGCCGCGTCGGAGACGGCGTAGCGGCCGTCCGGGTCGAGCAGGCGCGCGGTCCGCGCGTACGGGTCGGTGCCGTCGGCCCAGTCGGTCAGCGACACCGCCGAGACGCCGTCGGCGCGCTCGGCGTCGCCGCGTTCCAGGGCCGGGACGATCATGGCCGGGTCGCGCCCGGCACCGAGCACCAGCAGCGTGATCCGCTCGGTGATCGCGGTCGGCTGGTAGCCGGTGAAGTAGACGAGGTCGGGGCCCGGCGTCACGAGCAGGCCGGTCAGGCCGGCGTCCGCCGCCTGCGCCACGGCGCGCTCCATCCGCTCGGTGAAGTCCTTCGGGGTGAACTGGCGTGCCGTCATCGGCGAACACCTCCGGTACTGCGCGTGCGGATGCCGGGCCGCCGCCGGCATCCGGTCGCCGGTCCTCCCGGCGCCGCCCGGCCGGCCACTCGAAACTCTGTCGCCGACATGGGTTCTCCTCGCCCCGGCCGCGGCCGCGTGCGGCCCCGCCCGAGCACTCAAGGCCGGTCGTTCGCGCCCGGCGGCCAGGCCGGATTCCGGACACCGGCGCCCTTGCAGCCTCACGGCTGATCGGAAGTACCAGCATCGCCCGCAACGGATGATTCGACCCCAGCGGCCGTCCGGGCGCCGTGGATCGGCGGCGGGCCCACCCGACCCATCAGGCCGACCGCGCCTCGTGCGGAACGCCGGGCGGAATCGGCCTGTCTCCGGTGAGCCTTTCAACCTGGCCTGTGCCGGCGCATCCGTGCCGTTTCCCTGCCAGGAGTTGCCGCCCGGCCACGTTGAAAAAGGCTCACTGTTCAGCCCCTGTATATCAGCTCCGGCGCCGGCGGGAGCCCCAAGCGCGGGGCTTGCTACCGGCTCGGCCCTGGCGAGGCACGCCGGCGGGCCGGAACGGGCCCGGAGTGCGTAGATCACCCGCATGGCTGCCTTCGCGTGGATCATGCCGCGCCCGTTCGCCGGCGGCGTGATACTCGGCCCGGGGATCGATGTCGACCAGCTAACCCGCTGAGGATGAGGCGGGTTCCATGTCGGCCGCCGATGATACCGCTGGACCGGCTGCCGGGGCTCTGGCGCCGGAGTGTTCGCAACGCCCGGGCGGCCGCCACCGTGGCCGGTCCGGCGGCGCGGTGTTCTGTTCAGGAGGCAGCAGTATGAGTGCGATGGACGGACCCGCCTCGCGGCCGGCGGCGACGCCGGCGTCGGCGGCAGACGACGGATCGAAGACACCCAAGAAGGTGATGGCCTACATCTCCTGGGTCGCACTGGCGTTGATGACCACCAGTTCCGTAGCCAGCCTCCGGCCGTCGCCGACCATGGCGGTGTACGGCCTGGCCAGCATCTTCCTCTACGTGGTGCCGGCGCTGGTGTTCCTGCTGCCGACCTCGCTGGTCTCGGCGGAACTCGCCTCCGGCTGGACGGGCGGCGTCTACAACTGGGTCAGCCTGGGCATCTCCAAGCCTATGGGCTTCCTGGCCATCTGGTGCCAGTTCGCCATGACCATCTTCTACTACCCGAGCCTGCTCGGCTTCGTGGCCAGCACCCTGGCGTACGTGATCAACCCGGACCTGGCCACGAGCGGCGTGTGGACCGCGATCGTGATCATGGTCTGCTACTGGACCGGCGTCTGGGTCTCGTCGCGGGGCACCGGCTCGGTGGCCGGCCTGGCCAGCGGCGGCCTGATCATCGGCACGCTGGTACCGGGCACGCTCCTGGTGATCCTCGGTGTCGCCTTCCTCGGCCAGGGCAACGAGTCGGCGGCGCCGATGACGGCGAGCAACCTGCTGCCGGCCTGGGCCGGACTGTCCAGCCTGGTGCTGATCGTCAACAACTTCCTGTCGTACTCCGGCATGGAGATGAACGCGGTGCACGTGTCCTCGC
This sequence comes from Amorphoplanes digitatis, assembly GCF_014205335.1. NCBI lineage: Bacteria > Bacillati > Actinomycetota > Actinomycetes > Micromonosporales > Micromonosporaceae > Actinoplanes > Actinoplanes digitatis. The sequence goes on from NZ_JACHNH010000001.1 coordinate 4,082,498, forward strand.
TGCGCAACCCGGGCCGAGAGTTCCCCCGGGCGATGTTCCTCGCGATGGGGCTGGTTCTGCTGATCTTCATCCTGCCCGCGCTGGCCATCAGCTGGGTCGTGCCGGCCGAGCAGCTCTCGCTCACGGCCGGGGTCATGCAGGCCTTCGACGCGGTGTTCGCCGAGTTCGGCACGCAGTGGCTCACCCCGATCCTCGGGATCATGCTGGTGGCCGCCTCGCTGGGCGGCATGCTCACCTGGCTGGCCGGCCCGTCGCGGGGCCTGCTGCTGATCTCCCGGCAGGAGGGCTACCTGCCGCCCTTCCTCCAGCGGCTCAACAAGCACGGCGTGCAGCAGAACATCCTGGTGACCCAGGGCGCGATCACCACAGTAATCGCGCTCGCGTACGCGTTCATCCCCGACGTCTCCAGCGCGTACTGGATCTTCTCGGTGATCACCACCCAGGTCTATCTGATCATGTACCTGCTGATGTTCGTGGCCGCCGTGCGGTTGCGGCGCAGCCAGCCCGACCACCCGCGCGGCTACCGCGCGCCGATGCTGACCGCGCTCTGCGGCATCGGCTTCGCCGCGTCGCTGGCCGCGCTGCTGATCGGGTTCATCCCGCCGTCGCAGTTCGGCTCCGGAAGCGTCGGCTTCTACCTGGCGGTCGTCGCCGGCGGCGCGCTGGGCCTCGGCCTGCTGGTGCCGTTCCTGTTCTACAAGTTCCGCAAGCCGTCCTGGAAGATGGCGCCCACTGATGAGGAGTCGCTGGCATGAACCCCTCTGTCGCGCACACGAGTCATCGCACGGTCTACCTCATCTTCGGCGTCGCGTTCCTGCTGCTGACCGGCATCGCCCTGCTCACCTTCCACAGCGCGGAGGAGAGCCGCGAGGCCGACGCGAAGGCCGACCAGCTGATCAGCGAGCTCACCGCGGCCGGTGCGCGCGCACCGTCGCAGGAGCAGATCGCCCGCGTGCTCGGCGACGACGGCGGCGCGGTCTGCGCGAACGCGGGCGAGGCGCTCAGCCGCGGCGTGCTCTACAGCCAGATCACCAACGGCGCCGCCGGACCGGGCCAGCGGCCGGTCATCGCCGACAGCAAGGTCGTACAGGGCCAGTTGCTGATCATGAAGGTCTACTGCCCGGACAAGGTCGCGGAGTTCCAGCAGGTCGTGGACGATCTCGAGTTCGACGACGTGGCCGCCCGGTGACCGCCGTGGAGCTGCGCCGCCGCGTCGCCGACCTGATGGGCCAGGCGCGCAGCGACCTGGCCGAGCTGGTCGCGATCCCGTCGGTCGCCGACCCCCGGCAGTTCCCGCCGGAGGAATGCGCGCGGGCGGCCCGGTGGGTGGCCGACGCGTTCACCTCCGTCGGCTTCACGGGCATGGGCCTGCACGAGACCGCGGACGGCAGCTCCGCCGTCTACGGCGAGCGCCCGGGCACCGACCGGGACGCGCCGACGGTCCTGCTGTACGCGCACTACGACGTCCAACCGCCGCTGGACGCTGCGGCCTGGCGCACCCCGCCGTTCGAGCTGACCGAGGCCGGCGGCCGCTGGTACGGCCGGGGCACCGCCGACTGCAAGGGCAACATCGTCATGCACCTCACGGCGCTGCGCGCGCTCGACGGGCCGGTGCCGGTGAACCTGAAGGTCGTCGTGGAGGGTTCGGAGGAGCAGGGCACGGGCGGGCTGGAGGACTTCGTCGTGCACCACCCCGACCTGCTGCGCGCCGACACGATCCTGGTGTGCGACACCGGGAACGCGGCGGTCGGGCTGCCGGCCGCCACCGTGACGCTGCGCGGCATGGTCAACGTCGTGGTGACCGTCGAGGCGCTCGCCGGTGAGCTGCACTCCGGGATGTTCGGCGGCGCCGCACCGGACGCCCTGGCGGCGCTGGTGCACATCCTGGCGACGCTGCGCGATCAGGCCGGCAACACCACCGTCACCGGCCTGGACCACACTCAGACGTGGACCGGTGAGCCGTACCCCGCCGATCGGTTCCGGGCCGACGCGGGACCGCGCGACGGCGTGGCGCTGCTGGGCGACGGCACGGTGTCGGACATGATCTGGGCCCGGCCGGCGCTCACCATCCTGGGCATCGACTGCCCGCCCGTGGTCGGCTCGGCGGCGGCGATCCAGCCGCGCGCCCGGGCCCGGCTCAACCTGCGGGTGCCGCCGGGCACGGACGCCGTCAAGGCGCAGGACGCGCTCATCGCGCACCTCCAGGCGGCGGCGCCGTGGGGCGTACACGTCACTGTGGAGAGCGAGGCCGTCGGCCAGCCGTTCGAGGCGCGCACCGGCGGCCCCGCGTACCGGGCGCTGTCCTCGGCCATGGACGAGGCCTTCGGCCGGCCGATGACCACGCTGGGGCAGGGCGGCTCGATCCCGCTCTGCAACGTCTTCGCCGACACCTACCCGGACGCGGAGATCATCCTGATGGGGGTCGAGGAGCCGCAGGCGCTGATCCACGCCCCGAACGAGAGCGTCGACCCCCGCGAGATCGCCGACATGGCCCTCGCGGAGGCGCTGTTCCTGCAGCGGTACTCCGGCGGTCGTTGACGCCGGTCCCGGGCCGAGGGAGACCGGCCCGGTCGCGGCACGCGTCGAATCGGAGGGAGCAGGGTGGTGCCCGACGCCCGTACCGACACCGTCGAACTGCTGGACGCGCTGACCGACCTGTTGCTGCGGTGGAGCTACGAGGGCACCAGCGGCGCCGAGCTCATCATCAAGCGTGTCGCCCGGCGGTACGGCGTGGACGATGTGGACGTGGTCTTCCTGGCCGACGCCGCGGTCGTCACCGTCGGGGAGCACACCATCGCCCGCTCCGCGGCGCCGGTCGTCCCGCCGCTGCACCAGGTCTCGGAGCTCAAGCGGCTGCTCGCCACGATCGACGAGGGGCGGCTGACCGCGGAACAGGCGACCCGCCGGCTGGCCGATCTGCAACTGCTGCCCACGCGCTTCGGGCGCGGCTGGCGGGTGCTCGGGCTGGCGCTGTTCAGCGTCGGGTTCGGCATCTCCGTACAGGCGACCTGGCAGGAGGTCGTCGCGTCGGCCGTGCTCGGCCTGCTCGTCGGCTGCCTGGTCGTCGCCGTCGACGGCCGGCCGCGCCTCGCGCTCGTCGCGCCGTTCGCCGCGTCCGTCGCGGTGTCCGCGCTCGTGCTCGTGGCGTACCGCGCCGGCTGGATCGACGGCGGGCCCATCCAGCTGATCGTTCCGGCGCTGTTCTACTTCATACCCGGCGACGCGCTCTCCGCCGCGATGCTGGAGCTGGCCGGCGGCCGGGTCACCGCCGGCGCGTCCCGGCTGACCTCCAGCATCGCCTCGCTGCTGATGCTGGGCTTCGGCGCGCTGGTCGCGACCGTGCTGGTCGACGTGCCGCAGGGTGCCCTGTTCGACGTCAGGGTCGCGGGCAACCTCGGGCCCGTGGTGGTGGCGCTCGGCTGGGTGATCTTCGCCCTCGGCGTGCTGCTGACCTTCTCGATGGCGCCCGGCGACTTCGGGTGGGCACTGTCGTTCGTGCTCGGTACCGCCGCCGTCACCGCCCTCGCCGGCGCCGCCGCCGGCGACGAGGTGGGCACGTTCGTCGGCGCGACCGCGATGACCAGCGCCGCGCTGCTGCTCGGGCGCCGACGGCGCTTTCCGCCGCCGTACGTGCTGTACCTGGGCGCGTTCTACGTACTCACCCCGGGCTCGCACGGACTGCGGGGGATCGAGAGCTGGATCGGCGGCCACCCCGTGCGGGGCGTCGCGAGCCTCGCCGACATGCTCGCGCTGCTGGCCGCGATCGGCATCGGGCATGCTGATCGGCGCCGCCGCCGTGCGCCGCCCGCTCGCGGCCGGGACCTGATCATGTACGAGGGGAGTCCGGATCCCGCCGACGGTCAGCAGGCGTTCCTGCTCGAGCTCGGGCGGATGCTGAGCCTCGCGGGCACCGCCGTCACCGAGACACAGGAGCGGCTGGCCGCCCGGCTGCGCACCGGGCCGCCCTCGCAGGTCACCTTCCTGCCCGCGTTCTGGCTGCTGGTTCCGGGCGCGATCGGCCTCATCGGCGTCACCGAGGTCCTCGGCAACCCGGCCGCCGCCGGCGTCGACGCCCTGATCGAGCCGCTCGCCTCGATCGTCGCGATCACGCTCGGCGTCCTCTGTGGCGTGTCCACCTACCGTGGGCTGGCCGCGGCCCTGTCCGGCCGCCGAGCGAGGGCCCGGTTGCTGGAATGAGGCCGGGGCGGGTTCGCCCCGGCCTCACTCACTCACTCACGCACGCGGCGCGACCCGCTCACACCGGGCCCGGACCACCCTGGCCGTCGTCATATCCGTATCCGGGTCCGCTCTGCGGGGGTCCGCCCTGCGGGCCGTATCCGGGTCCGCCTTGCGGGGGTCCGCCTTGCGAGCCGTATCCGGGTCCGCTCTGCGGGCCGTATCCCGGCTGGGGCTGACCGCCGAGCGCCGCGGAGAGCGTCCGCACGATGTCCTCGACGCGGGGCCGCAGCAGCTGCCACTCCCGCCCGGTGGCCAGCGCCTCGTTCTCGGCGTCGACGCCCGAGATCAGGTCCTGGAGGAGCACGCCCACCTGACCGGAGCGCTGCCGCTGCTCCTCGCTGGGAGCGGCCGCGGCGTGCTGCCCCCACCGGGCCGCGAGGTCGGCGAGGTCCGCCCGCACCGGCGGCCAGGCCAGCGCGCGATCGGCCGCCGTCGTCGTGGTCAGGATCGACGGCAGCCGTACGCCGACGACGGCGCGGCTGTCCGCCGCCAGCACCTCGGCGCCGGTCTGCCAGTCCTGCTTGCGCCGCGACCGCCAGACCATCAGGGCGCCGACCACGGCGGCGAGCAGCATGATCATCAGGAACCAGAAGACCGGGCCGAGGCTCGCGGTGGCGGAGGTCGTCGAGGTCACCGGCGCGGCCGAGGCCGGGGTCGGCGCCGGGGCCTCGGTCGTCGGCTCCTTCGTCGGCTCCGTCGTTTCCGGTGCCTTGGTGGTCGTCTGCGTCTTCGTCGGCGTGGCCGGCTCGGTGGTGGCCTCGGCCGTGGTCCGGTCCGGCGTCGCCGTCCTGGTCGGCCGGCTGGTGGGTTCCGGTGTCTCCTGGGCGGTCGCCTCGTCGGTCGGTTCCTCCGGTTCGGGGGTGCGGGTGCGCTCGGTCCGGGTCGGCGTCGGCCGCTCGGTCGGCTCCTGCGCCGAGGGCCGGGCCGACGGCGGGTTCGGCCGGTTCTCCCCGTCGCCGCACGCCACCGGGCCGAACAGCAGGCCGAGCGCGACCGCCACGAGGACCGCCGTGCCGGGCCGCCGGCCGTGGGGTGAGATTCCCATGTGTGTGGTCCCCTCGTCGCAAAACGTCGGACAAACCTCGCATCGACGTTAGGCGCGGCGATCCGGCGCGTGATCCTCCGCAACGGGTGACGTCCGGCCGCCGACCGGGACACGGGCGCCATCCGCATGGGGTGAGGCCTTCCGCGCCGGGTTGGGCGACGATGCGTGGGTTTGGTCCGTCTTCCGAACGGAGAGAGCCATGTGTCGCTGGCTGGCGTACTCGGGATCGCCGATCCTGCTGGAGGAGCTGCTCTACAAGCCGCAGTACTCGCTGATCAACCAGAGCCTGCACTCGCGCCTCGGCGTGGAGCCGACGAACGGCGACGGCTTCGGCGTCGGCTGGTACGGCGTCGACCGCACCCTCGACGCGGCCCTGTTCCGCGGGGTCGGTCCGGCGTGGGGCGACCCGAACCTGCGCGAGCTCGCCGGGCACATCTCCTCGCCGCTGTTCCTGGCGCACATCAGGGCGAGCACCGGCACGCCGGTGCAGCACACCAACTCGCATCCGTTCCGCCACGGGCGGTGGATGTGGGTGCACAACGGCGCGATCCGCGAGTTCCCGAAGGTCAAGCGGGACCTGGTGCTCGCGGTGGACCCGGCGCTGTACACCAGCATCGCCGGCTCCACCGACTCCGAGGTGATGTTCTACCTCGCGCTGACCTTCGGCCTGCGGGAGAACCCGGTCGAGGCCGTGCAGCGGATGGTGGGATTCGTGGAGGCGACCGGCCGGCGGTACGGCGTGGAGTATCCGATCCAGATGAGCGTCGGCACCACCGACGGCGAGAAGTTCTGGGCCTTCCGCTACTCCAGCGAGGGCGAGAGCCGGTCGCTGTTCTTCAGCACCGACATGACCGCGCTGCGGCAGCTGCATCCGGAGGTCGAGGCGCTGCGGCACATCTCGGCGGAGACCCGCATCGTCGTCTCGGAGCCGCTGGGTGAGCTCGTCGGCGCCTGGCAGCCCGTGCCGGAGGCGACCTACGGCGTCGTCCAGAAGGGTGCGGACCTGATGGCGCCGTTCCAGCCCATCGCGCCATGACCGCATCGCGGCCTTGCATGCATACGTATGACCGCAACCGTCGTAGTAGTGTTCAGGGCATGTCGCAGTCCCGGCGGCGCCGGCCGAAGCCCGAGACACCGGCCGTCCCGGCCGCCGACGGCCCGCCCGAGGACGCCGCCCCGGCGAAACCCGGCCGCAAGGCGGCGACCATGCGGGACATCGCCGCCGCGGCCGAGGTGTCGCAGAGCACGGTCTCGCGCGTGCTCAGCGGCGTCGAGACGCGGGTGCCGATCGCGCCGGAGACCCGGGAGCGGGTCATCGAGGCGTCGCGCCGGCTCGCCTACCGCCCCAACCCGCTCGCCCGCGGTCTGCGGGGCGCGTCGACGAACCTGATCGGCGCGGTGGTGCGCGACTTCAGCGACCCGTTCTTCGCCGAGGCGATCGAGGCCCTGGTCACCGAGTCGATGGCGCACGGCTACAACGTCGTCCTCGGCCACGTGCATCCCCGGCTCGACGAGGCGATCCCGCTGACGTCGGTCCTCGAGACGCGCCACACCGACGCCATCGTGCTGCTCGGTGACGTGCGGATCCATCCGCAGCTGCTGGACGACCTGCGCATCTCGCGGGTGCCGGTGGTGGCGCTCTGGCAGGGCACCAGCCCGCTCGAGTTCCCGACCGCGGACACCGACGACCGCGCCGGCATCCGGGCCGGCCTCGACCACCTCGCGTCGCTGGGCCACCGCCGCATCGCGTTCGTCGACGCGGAGCTGCCCGGCGGCTTCCGGGTGCGCGAGACCGCGTACGCGGAGTTCATGCGCGAGCGGTTCGGTGGCGTGCCGGACGGATACCTGGAGCGCTGCCCCAACACCCTCGCCGGCGGCGACGCGGCCGTGCGCCGGCTGCTGGCCCTGCCCGACCCACCGACCGCGGTGGCGACCTCGACGGACCTGATCGCCGTCGGGGTGCTGCACGCGGCGCACAGCCTCGGCGCCACGGTCCCGGAATGGCTGTCGGTCGTCGGCTTCGACGACATCCAGCTCTCCGGGCACACCGTGCCCGCGCTGACGACGTCGCGGATGCCGACCGCCAGGATCGTCTCCTACGCGATCAACCTGGCGGTCCGGCTGGCCCGCGACCCCGAGGCCGTGCCCGAGCCGGGCATCGAGATCTTCGCGCCCGAGCTCGTCGTCCGGGACTCGACCGCGCCGCCCGCCCGGCGGCGCTGAGCCCGGGCCGCGGGACCTCAGCGCGGCACCCAGACCCGCATGCCGCCGGGGCCGCGGTTGGCCCAGGCGTGGTAGGGGACCGCGGGCACCGTGCCGCCGCCGGCGACCGGCACCTCCACCCCGATCACGCCGTCGCCGAGGTCGGAGCGGGGCGAGGTGAGCGGCTCGCGGGCGGGGTCGCAGCGCAGGTCCTCCAGGACGGCGCCGTCCGGCAGGTCGGCCGACTCGACGCAGTACACCAGCGGGCCGCGTTCGAAGGCGACGCATCCGCGTACGGCGTCGACGCGCGGGTCCGGCTCGGTCCGGCGTACGGGTGTGTCCAGGACCAGGACCACCTCGTCGCCGGGCCGCCAGGCGCGCGTGCGCTCGGCGACGCCGGCCGGCACCGGTGCCGGCGCGTCGCCGGCGACCGAGAGGGTCGCCGCGCCGGACCAGTGCGGTACCCGCAACGACAGCGTCCACGGGTGCCCGGGCGTGCGCGCGACGCGGACCTCGACGCGGCCGTCCCAGGGGTACCCGGTGCGGACCTCGAGCTCCGCCTCGCCGCCGCCGACGGGCGTGCGGATGACCGCCGGCGCGTACTGGTGCAGCTGGACGCCGGTGTCGTCGGCGGTGGCCAGGTACTGCGGCCACGAGCTGAGCAGCCGCATCAGGTTGGGCGGGCAGCAGGCGCAGGACTGCCACGGCATGCGCCGGCCGTGCCCGTCGGACTCGAAGGTGCGGTGCGTGCGCCGCTGCAACGGGTTGACGTAGAAGAACTCGGTGCCCGAGCGGGACAGCCCGGACAGCACGCCGTTGTAGACGGCCCGCTCGATGGCGTCGGCGTAGCGGGGCTCGCCGGTCGCCAGCAGCAGGCGCCAGGACAGCATGACGCTCGCGATGGCCGCGCAGGTCTCCGTGTACGCGCGGTCGGGCGGCAGCTCGTACGGGTCGCCGAACGCCTCGTCGCGGTGCCGGCTGCCCAGGCCGCCGGTGAGGTAGCGGCGCGTGCGCACCATGTCCTGCCAGCGGCGCCGCACCGCGGAGAGCAGCTCCTCGTCGCCGAGCTCGACCGCGACGTCGACGGCGCCGCAGTCGAGGTAGAGCTGGCGCACGCTGTGCCCGGCGACCTCCGCGGCGTACCGGACCGGCTCGTGGTCCTGCCAGTAGGCCGGGCCGAACCGTCCGTCGCCGAGTGAGCCGTGTCCGCGCAGGTCGAGCATCCGGGCGGCCAGCGCGAGGTAGCGCCCCTCGCCGGTGGTCCGGGCGAGCTCTGCGAGGGCCATCTCGACGCAGGGGTGCCCGTCGATCCCGTCGCGGCCGCCGGCGCCGAACTCGCGGTCGATGTGGTCGACCACACCGACCGCGATCCTCAGGAGACGGTCGTCGCCGAGCGCCCGGTGCCACGCCACGGCGGCCTGCGCGAGGTGCCCGGCGCAGTAGAACTCGTGCCCCCACGGCAGGTCGGTGTAGGGCTCGCCGCCCCGGGTGGCCGCGACGAAGCTGTTGAGGTAGCCGTCCGGGCGCTGTGCCCGGGCCAGGACCCCGATCGCCTCGTCCGCCGATGCCCGCAGGCCGGGGTCGTCGCCGCGGCCCAGCTCCCAGCCGACCGCCTCGAGCCACTTGTAGACGTCCGAGTCGAGGAACGGCAGCAGGGCGCCGCCGGAGTCGGCGTCGGCCCGGTACGTGCCCGCGGCGCCGGCGGCGAGCCGCAGGTTGTCCAGGGTCCCGGCCCGGCCGAGCTGGGCGAAGCCGTGCGGGATGGTGCGCTCGCGGTTGGCCCGCAGCCGCTCGCCCCAGAATCCGCCGAGGACGTCCACCCGCGTCGCCGAGATCGGCCGCAGCGCGGACTTCGCCGCCGCCGACGGCTGCACACAGCGGGCGCCGGTGACCTCTTCCAGGCTCATTTCACTGCTCCGCTCATCAGGCCCGAGACGTAGTAACGCTGTAGGAGGAGGTAGACGGCCACGCACGGAACGATCGAGATCGTGATGCCGGCCTGCAACATGCCCCAGTCGGTGCCGCCGAGGCTGGTCTCGGTGCGGGCGGCCGCGAGGACGAGCGGAAGGGTGAACTTCGAGCCCTTGCTCATCATCACCAGGGCGCCGAGGAACTCGTTCCACGACATGATGAAGGCGAACAACGCGACCGTCACGACGGCCGGGAACGCGGCGGGCAGGAAGACCCTGCGCAGCGCCTGGTGCGAGTTGGCGCCGTCCATGACGGCCGCCTCCTCGAGCTCGCGCGGCACCGCGGCGAAGCTGTTGCGCAGCACGTAGACGCTGAACGGCAGCTGGATGGCGGTGTGCACGATGGCCAGGCCCACGAGCGAGTTGGTGAGGCCCACCTTGGCGAACGTCAGGAACATCGGGGTCAGCAGGGCCTGGTAGGGCACGATCAGGGCGAGCAGCAGGACGACGAAGACGAGTTCCTTGGCCGGCACCCGGAACCGGGCCAGCGCGTACGCGGCCGGCACGGTCAGCGCCAGGGTGAAGACGATCGTCAGCACCGCCGTGCCGAAGCTGTTGAACAGGTACGTCGGCAGCCCCTGCTGGTAGTTCCACAGCCGTTCGTAGCTGTCCAGGCTCAGCGCGTGCGGCAGGTAGGTCGGCGGCGTCGCGGCGGCCTCCTCGGTCGGCTTCACCGAGGCGAGCACGGAGGCGAGCAGCGGCATGAGCATGACCGTGCACAGCGCGACACACACCGCACCGACCAGATAGCCCCGCCGTCTCATGAGTGGCTCCGGCGGGCGAGCAGGAGTTGCAGCACGGTGAAGGCCAGGATCGTCAGCGCCAGCACCATCGACAACGCCGCGCCGTAGCCGAGCTTGAGGTACGGGAACGAGTTCAGGTACACGAAGAACACCGAGGTCGACGTCTGGTTCTGCGGCTGGCCCGCGGTCATGATGTAGAACTGGTCGAACGCGAGCAGCGAGCCGACCACGCTGAGCAGCGTCACCAGCAGCACGGTGCGCAGCGTCAGCGGCAGGATGATGCGGGTCACCCGTTGCCGGAACCCGGCGCCGTCGACGACGCTCGCCTCGGTGATCTCGGTCGGTATCGCCTGGATGGCGCCGATGAACAGCACCATGCCGAAGCCGATGACCTTCCAGACCACCGACGCGGTGATCGCGATCAGCGAGCGGTCGGCGTCGACGCCGAGCCAGACGACCGGCTCGCCGATGACGCCGGCGTCCCGCAGAAGCGCGTTGATCGGCCCGAAGTCGGTGCTGAACAGCCAGTACCAGAGCAGGCTCGACACGCCGAGCCCGATGACGACCGGGGTGAACAGCACCGTCCGGGTGAAGCGGCGCATCATGGTGTCGCCGGAGGTGAGCAGCGCGAGCAGGTAGCCGCCGATGATGAGGATCGGCGTGATGAGCAGCGTGTATTCGAGGGTGAACCGGAACGAGACCCAGAACTGCCGGTCGTGGAACGCTCGGGTGTAGTTGTCCAGGCCGACCCAGGTCGGCGGGCTGATCAGTGACCAGTTGTGCAGCGACATCCAGCCCATCTGCGCCAGCGGCAGCACCGTGAAGGCGAGCACGAACAGCAGCGCCGGGCTCAGGTACAGCAGGCCGAGCCACCTGCGTCTCCAGCCGCGGTACACGCCGAACCTCCTCCCGTGGACCGGCGATGGGTCCTAGCCCTGACTCGCGATGTCCTTCATCGACTTCTTGGCGTCGGCGATGACGGTGTCGAGGTTGTCGTCGGTGTAGTACGCCCGTTGCAGCATCTGCAGCCAGGGCCCCTGCGGAGAGTTGATCTGCTCGAAGAACGTCGTCGTGTACGGCGTGCGCCCGACGGTGAGTGCCTGTGCCACGTCCTGCACGAGCGGTTCCGCCTCGAAGTACTTGTTCTTCACCATGTCCTCGCGGGTGGTGAGGTTGAGCGCCTTGGCGTAGACCTCGACCTGCACCTCGTCGGAGAGCAGGAACTTCATGAAGTTCACCGCGTCGGCGACCCGCTTGCTGCCCTTGGGCACCACGACGAGGTCCCCGCCGATGAACGAGGCGGACGAGTTCGGCGCCGCACCCGGCAGCAGGGCGATCCCGAACTTCATCTTGGGGTTCTGCTGGCGTGCCAGGGTGATGTTGAAGTTGCCGGTGCCCATCATGCCGACCTTGCCGGAGCCGAACTGGAGGTGGAACGTCTCGCCGTTCTCGGCCCGGTCGCCCTCGTGCACGTTGCCGGCCTTCACCATGTCCCTGGTGAACTGGAGGACCTGCTTGACGCCGTCGCCGGTGAGCGGCTCGTCGCCCGGGCCGGTGGCCTCGATCTTCGCCCCGGAGGCCCACATCAGCGGCCCGACGGTGAAGATGTTGCAGCCGGCGCAGTTGCCGGGCAGGTAGTAGCCCTTGACGTCGCCGCCGAGCGCGGTGATCTTGTCGGCGTACGCCCGCATCTCGGCGAGGCTGACCGGCGGCTTGGCCGGGTCGAGCCCGGCACGCTTGAAGAGGTCCTGGTTGTAGAACAGGGCCGAGACGTCGGCGTAGAGCGGCACGCCGTAGAGTCGGTCCTCCCAGGTCGCCACGGTCATGTGGCCCTTGCTCGCGGTCTTGAGCTCCGGCCAGTCGCGGGTCCGGTCCGTGAGGTCGACGAGCTGCTGCGCCTTCTCGAACTGCGGCGCGTAGATGAGGTCCATGCCCATCAGGTCGGGCACCTCGCCGGACGCGATGCCCTGGGCGATCTTTCCGACCATCTCGGTGTGCGGGATGTAGGTGAGGTTGATCTTGCAGGTGGGGTTCTTCGTGTTCCACGCCTCGACCAGCAGGTCCACCATCTGCTTGTTGCCGCCCGAGCGCTCCCACATGGTGAGGTCGCCGGTGCCGGCGCAGGACGTCGTGGCGGGAACCACGGGTTCCTCGGCCGCCTCGTCATCGCCGGAGCTGCACGCCCCGGCGAACAGCAGCAAGGTCGCGGTGGCTATGGCGGCGGCCCGCCGGGAACGGGTACTCATCGCATGCCTCCTCTTACCTGAGGGGAACCCGGACGGTCCTCGGACCTCCGGGTAAACAGGCACGCTACTCGGGTGTGAATACGATTGCACTCATTCGATTTCATACTCTGCGACGACCGTTCGGCCAAATATGGGATATCGTCTCGTTTATGAGAGACACCCTGGACTCGCGGCTGGCCGCCCGGGTCGCCGAGCTGCGGGTTGCCCGCGGCTGGTCCCTGGACGACCTGGCCGGGCGCACCGGCGTGAGCCGCTCGACGCTGTCGCGCCTCGAACGCGCCGAGATCAGCCCGACGGCGTCCCTGCTCGGACGGCTCTGCGCCGCGTACGGGTGGACGATGTCGCGCCTGCTGGCCGAGGTGGAGGCCGGCGCCGAGCCACCGGCCCTCGTCCGCGCCGCCGACCAGCGGGTCTGGCGCGACGAGGCGTCCGGGTTCACCCGCCGCTCGGTCTCCCCGCCGCACGCCGGCCTGCGCGGCGAGCTGATCGAGGGCGTGCTGGAGCCGGGCGCCGACATCGCCTACGACGCGCCGCCGGTGGCCGGCATGGAGCAGCACGTCTGGGTCCTCGACGGCCGCCTGGAGTTCACCGACGACGGCACCCCGCACACCCTGGACGCGGGCGACTGCCTGCGACTGCGCCTGCTGGGCTCCACCCGCCTGCGCAACCCCGGCACCGGCCCGGTCCGCTACGCGATCTTCGTGGCGCTGCCGTGACCATCACCCGGCTCACCGCTGAGGCCTTCGAGGCCGCCGTGCCCGAGCTCGCCGACCTGCTGGTCGACTCGGTGGCCGGCGGCGCCTCGGTCGGCTTCCTCGCCGGCTTCGACCACGCGGCCGCCGTCGCCTGGTGGCGGTCCCGGGCCGCGGCCGTCGCCGACGGCACCCTGCTCGTCTGGCTCGCCGCCGGCCCGGCGGGCCCCTGCGGCACGATCAGCCTCGCGTACGCGGAAAAGCCCAACGCCCGGCACCGCGCCGAGGTCCTGAAACTCGCGGTCCATCGCGGCGCGCGCGGCCGCGGCCTGGGCCGGCGGCTGCTGGCGGCCGCGGAGCGGGCGGCCGCCGAGTCGGGCGCCACCCTGCTGCTGCTCGACACGGAGACCGCCAGCGCCGCGGAGCGCCTCTACGAGAGCGCGGGCTGGGTGCGCTACGGCATCGTCCCGGACTACGCGGCGGGCCCGGAGGGCGCGCTCAAGGACTGCAGCTTCTTCTACAAGAAGCTCGGCTGACTTCTCACGGGGGACAGGGTGCGTTCCGATCGTGGTCGGGGTAAGCGTTGATGTCACAATGCGTTATCGCTCGACCATGAGGAGTAATCGTCCATGGGGTTTCCCCGTGTCGGCGGGACGCACCTGCTTATCGACTTCGGTGAGGTCGTCAGCCTCGCTCAGCCCGCCGGCGAGGTCGCCGCCCTCGCCGCCCTGGCCGGGCTGCCGGTGGGCGAGTTCTCCCGGCGTTACTGGGCGCACCGGCCGGCGTACGACGCCGGCGGCACCGCACTCGCGTACTGGACCGCGGTCATCGGTGCGGCGCCCGGCGGCGAGCGGCTGCGCCGGCTCGTCGAGTTGGACGTGGCGAGCTGGCTGCACCTCGACCCGGGGATGCTGCGCCTGCTCGACGCCGTGCACGAGGCGGGCACGCCGGTGTCGCTGTTGTCCAACGCGCCCCGGGAACTGGCCCGCGCGCTCGGCCGGCACGCCGACCTCAAGCCGTTCGCGCACCTGCTGTTCAGCGCGGACCTCGCCCTGGTCAAGCCGGACCCGGCCATCTTCGCGGCGGCGCTGGAGGCCCTCGGCGCCGCGCCCGGCGACGTCGTCTTCGTCGACGACCGCCCGGCCAACGTCGACGCCGCGGCGGCGCTGGGCATCCGGGGGATCGTCTTCACGGGCACGGCGGCCTGCCTGGCCGGGGTGGCCCGGGCGGCGTTTGTCGGATAACAGGCTCTCCACAATGGATGGCGTCGCACCTGCGGTGCGCTAGCGTGACGCGTTATGAGCAGGCGCTATCGAGTGCTCATGGTCTCCAGCAGCGGGGGCGTGCTGTTGGATCTGCTCGCCCTGCGCCCCTGGTGGTCGGGCCATGACGTGGTGTGGGTGGCGGTCCGCGCACCGGACACCGAGATCGCCCTCGCGGGCCGGCGCGTGCACTGGCGCCCCGAGGTGTTCGCCTCCACCCGGCTGCGGCTGGTCCCGGCGACCTGGCGTGCGCTGCGCCTGCTGCGCGCCGAGCGGCCGGACGTCATTGTCTCCGCCGGCACGGGTGTCGCGGTCGGGTTCTTCCTCGCCGCCCGGCTGCTGCGCGTGCCCAGCCTGTGGCTGGAGACCCTGAACATGACCGGCCGGGCCGGCGTCGCCGCGCGGATCTGCACCCGGCTCGCGGCCGCCGTGCTGGTGCAGCGGCCGGCGCTGCTCAAGACGCGGCCGCGCGCGGTGTTGATCGGCGAGCTCTACTGATGGCCCGGATCCTGGTCACCGTCGGGATGGGGCGGTGGCCCTTCGACCGGCTCATCGGTGCCCTCGCGCCGCTCTGCGCGGTGCACGAGGTGTTCGCGCAGACCGGCGCCTCGACGGTGCGGCCGCCGTGCCCGCACGCGCCGTACCTGGCCCTTGACGAGTTGCAGGAGCGGCTCGCCGCCGCCGACGTCGTCATCACCCACGCCGGCAGCACCGTCCGGCTCGTGCAGCGGCTCGGCGCGGTGCCGATCGTGGTCGCCCGCGAGCGCGCCCGCGGCGAGATGGTCAACGACCACCAGGTCGACTACCTGCGCTCCGAGGAGCGGGCGGGGCGGGTGGTCGCGCTCTGGGACGTGCGAGGGCTGGCGGCCGCCGTGGCGGGGCACGCGGCGGCGACGGCCCGGCTGCTCGCGGAACGGCCGCTGCCGCCGCCGGTCTCCGACGACCGGCTGGTCGCGGTGCTCGACGACCTCTGCGGACGCCTGGTGCGCAAGTAATTCGAACGGGCGATTGTCGGTTCCTTCGCACAGCATGTGCGTATTCCACCTGGGTTAGCGGGTTGCCTGTAGGACGCAATCCGGGATCGACTCACGCGAGGTTTTTCGCGCCGCATCAGAAGGAGTGGAATACATGAGTGCGATTCCGCAGAAAACGATCGTTAGGCAGTATGTCCACCGATCATCGGCAGTATTCCTGGCCGTTCTGCTGAGTATATTCGGCGTCCTCGTCGGCGCCCGTCCGGCCGCGGCCGCGCCCGTGCCCGGCACCGTGCTCTCGTCCACAGTGGCCACCCTGCCGCCCGAGCTCGCGCCGCACGGCACCGCCAGGCGCATCGAGTACGTCTCCACCGACCTCACCGGCGCGGCCGTCACGGTCACCGGCCTGGTGATCACGCCGAGACGTAAGGCGCTGCGGACGGTGGCGTGGGGGCACGGCACCACGGGGCTCGCGGACCAGTGCGCGCCCTCGGACCACCAGGACGTGTTCTGGCCCGAGGCCCGCGCGGCCGTCGCTGAGCTGCTCAAACGCGGCTGGACGGTCGCGGCCGCGGACTACCCCGGCCTCGGCACGCCCGCGGCGCACCCGTACCTGATCGGCGGCACCACCGCCCGCGCGATGATCGACAGCGTGAAGGCGGCCCGCAATCTCGACAGCACGCTGACCACCCAGTACGCCGTCGACGGCCACTCGCAGGGCGGACAGGGTGCGCTGTTCGCCGGCCAGCTCGCGCCCGCCTACGACGGAGTGCTCGAGCTGCGCGGGGTGGCCGCCATCGCGCCCGTGTCCAACGTGGACCTGCTCGCCCCGGTTATTCCCGGAACGCCCGGACAGGGTTATCTGGTGATGGCCCTTTATGGCCTGAACGCGGTGGAACCCGGCTTCAATCCATCCACCGTCCTGGCCCAGCCGGCCCAGCAAAGGGTCCCGGTACTGCGGACCGGTTGCCTCAACGAAATCCTCGCCGCCTACGCGCCGTTGACGGCCCGGCAACTGCTGAACGGCGGCGCGCTGCCCCCGCCCGTTGTCAGGAAACTCGCGCAATATGACAACCCGGCGCAATCGGCCCCGAGCGCTCCCATTCTCATCGTCCAGGGGACCGCGGACGCGGCCGTGCCGTACGAGATCACCGCCGGCCCGTTGCTCGACCAGCTCCGCGCCTACAGCCAGCCCGTCAGGTTCGTACCCCTGGAGGGCGAGACCCACGACGGCGCGGTCTTCGCGTCGACCACCCTGGTCGCCGACTGGATCGCGACCAGATTCGCCTGACGCGCGGATCTGTCGGGTGTGGAGCTGCGGTCCTAAGCTGCCGGAATGCCGTACGCCGCCGGCTGGGCCGTCCTCGGGCTGCTCGCCTGCCTGCCCTTCGTATTCGACTCCTCGGTGCCCGAGGGGCCCCGGGCGCCGTTCGGCCTGCTGCTCCTGGTCCTGCTCGCCGCGCTGCCGGCACTCGTCGGCGGAGGCTTCGCCGTCTTCGAGGGTAAGCGGCCCGATCAGCCGGACTACCTGCGGCTGCTCGGCCTGGTAAGGCGGCTGTCACGCCCGATCCGGGTCGGAGCGGCCGCCGTGGCACTCGCCGGGGCCGGGCTGTTTCTGGCCGGCATGGTGAGCATGCCGTCCGGCACGCCGGCGAGGACCGGCACCGGCTATGCGGTCAGGCTCAAGAACGGCGAGGTCGTCCCGGTCTCCGAGCAGCGGTATCTGACGGACCGGCGCGCCGAGCGGCGGGTCTTCCTCGGGATGGCGGTCCTCGCCAACGCCGGGGGCGGCGCGCTCTGCTGGGCGGCGAAGTTGCGCGACGACGAGGAAGATCCGTTTTAGCGGCCGCGGCCGCACCGCGGGAGGCGCGGCGGCGCCCGGACGGCCGGGGTCGCGCGCGTGACATGATGCCCGACGGTCGGCCGCGTGGGGCGGTCCGGGCACGGACGGTGAGGCAGTGCTGCACTCGGGGCTGAAGCTCGGCGGTCGATACCGCCTCGACGCCCGGATCGGCGCCGGGGGCATGGGCGAGGTGTGGCGGGCCTTCGACGAGGTGCTCGGCCGGGTGGTCGCCGTCAAGGCCATGCTGCCCGAGGTCGCCGACCAGCCCGACTTCGCCCGGCGGTTCCTGGTCGAGGCGAAGTCGATGGCGAGCGTGAACCACGCCGCGGTCGCCTCCATCCACGACTTCGGGCGCAGCGACGGCATCACGTTCCTGGTGATGGAGTTCATCGACGGCGAGTCGCTGTCGCAGGCGCTCGGCCGCGCCGGCCGGCTCGGTGCCGCGGACACCATGCGGCTCGTCGCGCAGGCCGCCGACGGGCTACAGGCGGTGCACGACCGGGGGATCGTGCACCGCGACATCAAGCCGGCCAACCTGCTGGTGCGGCGGGACGGCTCGCTGCTGATCACGGACTTCGGGATCTCGCGGACCCAGGACGGCACGCATCTCACCGTCTCCGGCGCGATTCTCGGCACGCCGACCTACCTGTCGCCGGAGCAGGTGCTCGGGCGGCCGGCGACGGGGCTCAGCGACGTGTACTCACTCGGGCTCGCCGCGTACGAGTGCCTCGCCGGGCAGCGGCCGTTCAGCGGGGAGAACCCGTACGCGGTGGCGTTGCAGCGGTTGCAGGCCGGGCCGCCGCCGCTGGGCGGGGACGTGCCGCGGCCGGTGGCGCAGGTGATCGAGCGGGCGCTGGCGATCGAGCCGGCCGATCGCTGGGGTTCCGCGGCGGAGTTCGCGGCCGCGGCGCGCGCCGCGCTGCACGGACCCGCCGGTCAACCCTCCCCGCCGGCCGGATGGTCACCGCCACCGCAACCGCAGTCGTGGAGCCGAACCCCGCCACCGGCCCACCAGCCCTGGCCACCCGCCGCCGCAGCGCCCGGCTCCGTGGCACCTGGCTACGCGACGCCCAGCTCCGGGGCGCCCGGCTCCGGGGCGCGCGGCTACGCGACGCCTGGTTCCGGAGCGGCCGGATATGCGACGCCCGGTTCTGGGGCGCCTGGCTACGCGACGCCTGGTTCTGGGGCGCCTGGCTATGCGACGCCTGGTTCCGGAGCGGCCGGATATGCGACGCCAGGTTCCGGGGCGGGCGGGTTCGGGGCGTCCGCGTCCGGTTCCGCGGTGGTTGCGCCGGCGGTGGACCGCCCGGCGGTGGGCCAACCTGCGGTGGACCGCCCGGCGGCGGCCCCGGGCCGGCGGCCGGCCCGTCGCCTGGTGGTTGTCGCCCTCCTGCTGGTGACCGTCGTGGTCGGCGGCGTCACCGTCTGGCAGATCTTCGGCAAGGCCGCGCCGAACCCCGGCCCGGCCGACGCCTCCGGCCCGCGTGCCAGCACCGCGGCCGAGACGCCGGGCTTCGCACCGTGCGGCCCCGTGCTCTGCCCCGTCGAGCCGCTCTGCTGGGGCGGCCTCACCGCGAGCAGCGGCAAGGCGGCACCGCCCTGGCCCACGGACTGCGCGCAGACCCACGTCTGGGAGACCTTCGCGGCGATCCCGCTGCCCGCGTCCGCGGCCCGCACCCGCGAGGACGAGCTGATCCAGAACAGCGCCGTCGCCGCCGCCTGCTTGCCCGCGCTCATGACGTCGCGCAGCCGGGACCGGTCCGCCACCGCCGAGTGGGTGTCCGAGGCCTGGCCGATCCAGGTCGGTGGCGCCGGCCCGCGCCTGATCCACTGCCTGGCCCAGCCGCAGGGCGAGAACCGCGAGCGCAAGGGCGCCGCGTTCCGGAGCTGAGGGCGATCACCGGGCGGCGACGGCCTCGGCGAGCCGGCCGTCGCGCAGCTCGAAGCTCGCGTCGACCCGGTCAAGGCCCTCGGTGCGGTGGGTGAGCAGCAGCACCGTGTGCCCGGCCGACGCCGCGAGCAGGTCGTCCATCAGCGCCGCGGCGCCGGCCTCGTCGATGCCCTCGGTCGGCTCGTCGAGGATCAGCAGGTCGGGCCGGGCGAGCAGGGCCCGGGCGGTGGCGAGCCGGCGCCGCTGACCGCCGGAGATCGTGCCGCCGCCGGTGCCGAGCCAGGTGCCGAGCCCGTCCGGCTGCCGCGCCAGCCAGTCGTCGAGCCGGACCCGGGCCAGGGCAGCGCGCAGCTCATCGTCGGTGGCGCCGGGCCGGGCCAGCCGCAGGTTCTCCCGCACGGTCGAGGCGAAGACGTGGTCGGTCCCGTCGCCGACGAGCACGGCCCGGCCGACGCCGGTGACCGTCCCGGCCCACGGGTCGAGCAGCCCGGCGAGCACCGCCGCCAGGGTCGACTTCCCGCCGCCGGAGGGCCCGAGGACGGCGATCCGCGATCCGGCGGGCAGGTCGAGGTCGACGTCGCGCAGCGCCGGTTCCCGGTCCGGGTCCCAGCCCGCGACCAGCCCCCGGAGCGTCACGTCGCCGCCAGGCCCGGCGGCCCGTGGTGCCGCGGCCGGCCGCCGGGCGGCGATCTCGGCCAGCCGGGTCCGGGCGCCGGCCGCCCGCCGCCGCGCCACGGCCGCGCCGGGCAGCGCCGCGACGGGTTCGCCGAGCGCGACGACGGCGAGCAGCAGGACGGTCGCCCACTCGTGCGACAGGCCGCCGCGGGCGGCCACGACGGCGGTCCCGGCGACCGCGAGGCCCCAGCCGAGGTGGCTCAGGGCCGCGGCGGCGCCGGCCGAGCGGGCCGCGCGCGCCTCGAGGCGGGCGAGGCGCCGGCTCCGGCGGTCCGGCACGGCCAGGGCGTCGCCGCGGTCGCGGCCGGCCAGCTCCTCGATGCCGTCGACGGTCTCGACGACGGCGTCGCGCAGCTCGGCCCGGGCCCGCCCGGTGGCCGCCTCGATCCGGGTGGCGTGCCGGGCGGCGAGGGCCGGGGCGAGCACGGCGCTGACCAGAAGCCCGGCGGCGAGCGGCGCCGCGGCGGCGGGCAGCATCAGCGCGGCCGTCGCCGCGCCGACGGCCAGGGTCGCCGCGGCTGCCAGGGCCGGCAGAATCCCGCGCAGCAGGCCGTCGACGCGGGCGTCGACGTCGTCGGCGACCCGGGTGAGCAGGTCGCCGCGGCGGTGGAGCCGCGGTCCGGGCGTCCGGGGCACGAGGTTGGCGAAGACCCGGGCGCGCCACTCGCCGAGCCGCGCGAAGGCCACGTCGTGGGAGACCAGCCGCTCCAGGTAGCGCAGCAGCGGCCGGGCGACGGCGCTGCCCCGCACCAGCACGACGGCGGCCGAGAGGGTCAGCACCGGCGGCAGGCCGGCGGCGCGCACCAGCAGCCAGGCGGCGGCGCCGGTCAGGACCGTGCCGGCGAGCCAGGACGCGGCGCCGAGCCCGACGGCGGTACCGGGCCGCGAGACCCGTCGGGCGAACCACGGTGGCAGGAAGCCGTCCGCCGGTGCCCGCGGTGACGGCCCGGCGGTGGGCGCCGGCGGAGGGTGCGGTGGATCCGCCGGCACCGGCGCGGGCGGCGGGACGTCGATGACGCGGTCGGCGGCGGCCAGCAGCGCCGGCCGGTGCGCGACGACCAGGACCGCGCACCCGGCGGCCGCGGCCGCCCGCAGCCGGGCGATGACGAGGTCCTCGGCGGCCGCGTCCAGGTGCGCGGTCGGCTCGTCCAGCAGCAGCACGGCCGGTCGGCGGCGGGCCGCGCGCAGCACCGCGGCCAGGGCGATTCGCTGGCGCTGCCCGGCCGACACCCCGCCGCCGTGCTCGCCGAGGACCGTGCCGGGCGGGATCTCCAGCCCGACGCCGCGCAGCTCCGCCCGGATCTCCTCCTCGCCGGCGCCGGGGAACACGTCGGCGACCGCGCGGGCGTGCGGCAGTGCGGGTCGCTGCGGCAGGTACAGCAGGCCGGGACCGGAGAGCTCGATCCGGCCGCCGAGAGCGGGCTGGAGGCCGGCCAGCACCCGCAGCGCGGTCGTCTTGCCCGCGCCGGAGGCGCCGCGGAGCGCGACCAGCTCGCCCTCGCGCACGGCGAGGGAGTCCAGGGCGAGCGCGTCGGCGGTGGCGCCGGGGTAGCGCACCCGCAGCCGGGACGCGAGGACCGCGGGCCGCGGGCCGCCGGACCCGAACCGGCCGTCGGCGATGACCGCGTCCGCGGGCACGAAGCCGGCCTCGTCGGCCAGGATCTCGTCCACGTCGGAGATCACCGCCGAGGCGTCGGCGCTGGCGTGGTAGCGCGCCGCCATCTCGCGCAGCGGCCGGTAGACCTCCGGCGCCAGCAGGATCACCAGCAGCGCCGGGCCGAGCGGCATCGACCCCGCGGCCACCCGCAGGCCGGCCTCGACCGCTATCAGGCCGACCGACAGCGTCGCCACCAGGTCCAGCGCGGTCGAGGACAGGAACGCCACCCGCAGGACCCGTACCGTCGCGCGGCGGTGCCGGCCGGTCATCTCGCGGACCACCGCGGTCTGGCGCTCGGCGCGCCCGAAGACCCGCAGGGTCGGCAGCCCGTGTACGACGTCGAGGAAGTGCCCTGCCAGCCGGGCGTCGGACTCCCAGGCCGCCTGCGCCTTGCGCTGGGTGGCCCAGCCGATCAGCGCGCCCAGCACCGGGATCAGCGGGAGCGTCACCAGCGCGACCAGCGCCGACGCCGGGTCCGCGACGGCCATCGCCACGATGACCAGCGGCGGCAGCGCCACGCCCAGCACGAGCGCCGGCAGGTAGCCGGAGAACCACGGCCGCAGCGAGTCCAGGCCGCCGGAGAGCACCGCGGAGAGCCGTCCGGCGCCGTAGCCGGCCACCCAGGCGGGGCCCCGGCGCAGGGCGGCGGCGAGGGCCGAGCGCCGCAGCTCGTCGGTCACCGCGGCGGCGGTGCGCCGCGCGACGACCTGCTCGGCCCAGGTCAGCGCCGCCCGCAGCGCGAACGCACCGGCGAGCAGCGCGAGCGCGTCGCGGCCGGTGACGATGCGGGCCAGGGCGACGGCGACGGCGAGCGTCGCCGCCGCCTGCCCGGCGCCGAGCAGGGCCAGGACCCCGATTCCGGTACGGCCGGAGCGCGCGTGCCGCAGCAGCCGCGGGTCGATCGGCCCCCGGCTCAAGACGGCACCCGCTCGCTGGCGACCCGGCGCCGGAACACCCAGTACGAGTACGCCTGGTAGACCAGCACGCCCGGTAGCACGATCACGCCGGCGACGCTGAGCAGCCGCAGGGCCGAGTCGGTCGCCGCGGCGCCGGTCATGGTCAGCGACCACGCCGGATCGAGCGTGCTGCGCAGCACCACGTCGCCGTGCGCGGTGAACACGGCGACCACCGCGCCCGCGATGCCCAGGGCGGCGCCGCCGAAGGCCGGGACCTCCGCGCCGCTGCGGGCGAGCATCGCGAGGCCCGCGCAGAGCACCGCCGCCGCGAGGGCCGGCCGCGACCCGGTGCCGAGGCCGGCCGCGCCGAGGGCCAGCGCCCCGCCGGTGGACAGGGCGACGCTCAGGCGCCGCGCGCGCTCGCGTACCGGGCCGGTGGTGCGCAGGGCGAGGAACATCGCGCCGATCAGCAGCGTCGCGAACAGGGCCGCAGCGGCACCGGCGAGCGCGGGAACGCTGAGCAGCGGCGCGGTGCTGCGGTGCAGGCCGGCGCCGGTGACCTGGCCGTCGGCGCCGAGCGCGAGTCCGTGGGTGAGTACGCCGAGCACCGCGCCCCAGAGCAGCACGATCCCGGCCGAGCTGGCGGCGAGGGCCGCGTCGCAGCGCCGCCGCCAGCGTTCGCCGTCGCCCTTGCCGCGGAACTCCAGCGCGACGCCGCGGACCGCGAGCAGCAGCAGCAGCGCGACCATCGGCAGGTACAGGCCGGAGAGCAGGGCCGCGTACCAGTCGGGGAAGGCCGCGAACGTCACGCCGATCGCGGCGACCAGCCAGACCTCGTTGCCGTCCCAGAACGGGCCGACGGTGCGGACGATCGCGCCGCGCTCGTGGTCGTCGCGGCCGGCGACCGGGCCGAGCATGCCGACGCCGAAGTCGAAGCCCTCGAGGACGAAGAACAGCACCCAGCAGAGGACCACCAGGCCGAACCAGACAGTCACCATCGTTTCGTCGCTCCTCAGTAGACCGGTGCTTCGGCGAGCGCGGCGCCGGCCGGTGCCGGGTCCGGTGCCGGGGTGAGTGGCCGCCGGGTGAGCTGCCGGACCAGGCGCAGCCAGACGACGGCGAGCGCGCCGTACACGGCGGTGAATCCGATCAGGGAGGCCAGGACCTCGGCGGCGGTCAGGCCGGGGGAGATGCCGTCGGCGACCCGGGAGATCCCGAACGCGAGCCACGGCTGGCGGGCGGTCTCGGTGAAGAGCCAGCCGAAGGTGTTGGCGGCGGTCGGCAGCAGCGGGATCAGCGGCAGGAGGCGCAGGAGCAGCCGGCCCGCCCGGCCGCGGCCGGGGGTGCGGCCGCCGCGGGTCGACCACAGGTAGAGCGCGGCGGCCGCCATGGCCAGCATGCCGACGCCGATCATGAGCCGGAAGGTCCAGAACGCGACGGGGATCATCGGCACGTAGCTGCCCGGCCCGAACTGGGCGGCGTACTGGGCCTGCAGGTCGTCGATGCCCTGTACCTCGGCGCCGGGGCCGCCCTTGGCCAGGATCGAGAGCAGCCAGGGCACCTCGATGCTGAAGAACGGCTTGCCGCCGCTGATGTCGCCGACCGCGAAGATCGAGAACGGCGCGCCGGTCGTGGTCTCGTACAGCGACTCGGCGGCGGCCATCTTCATCGGCTGCACCTCGGTGATCACCTTGCCGAGGTGGTCGCCGGTCAGGGCGGTCAGCGCGCCGCCCGCGACGGTCATCCAGGCGCCGAGGCGGGCGAGGGGGTGGAACCCGGCGTCGGACGCCGTGCGCCGCACGGCGACGGCCAGCAGCAGCGACCCGCCCACCATGATCGCCCCGGCGAGGGTGTGCGGGAACGCGGCCAGGTTGACCTTGTTGAGCAGCAGGGCGCCGAAGTCGTCGAGGCGGGCCCGCCCGGTGACCGGGTCCAGCGAGTAGGCGACCGGGTTCTGCATGAACGAGTTCGCGGCCAGGATGATGAACGCGGACAGCACCGTGCCGACGGCGACGACCACGATCGTCGCGGCGTGCAGCCGCCGCGGCAGCCGGTCCCAGCCGAAGTACCACAGGGCCAGGAACGTGGCCTCGAGGAAGAACGCGAGCATGCCCTCGACGGCGAGCGTCGGGCCGAACACGTCGCCGTAGAAGCGGGCGAAGTTGCTCCACGCCATGCCGAACTGGAACTCCTGCACGAGCCCGGTGACGACGCCGACGGCGAACGTGACGATGAGCAGCCCGCCGACGAACTTGGTGAGCCGCAGGTAGTTCTCCCGGCCGGTGCGCAGCCAGGCGATCTCCAGGCCGGCGGCGGCGCAGGCGAGGCTGATCGACAGCGGCACGAAGAAGTAGTGGTAGATCGTCACCACCGCGAACTGGAGCCGGGTCAGGTCGAGCACATCCATGGGTGATCCCCCTCTACGACGATGCGTAGTAGATACTACGGGTCGTAGTACGACGCTGTGCAGTAGAGTGGGCCGCATGGCACTGGGGGACCTGGAGCGCGAGGTCATGGCGCAGTTGTGGGACGCGTGCGCGCCGCTGACCGTGCGACAGGTGCACGACGGGCTGAGCCGCGACCGCGACCTGGCGTACACGACGGTGATGACCGTGCTGGACCGGCTCGCCAAGAAGGGCGTCGTGCTCCAGCAGCGCGCCGACCGCGCCTACCGCTACGCGCCCGCGCAGAGCCGCGAGGAGATGACGGCCGCCCTGATGCTCGACGCGCTCAGCGCCGCGCCCGACGGCGTCCGCGACGCGGCGCTCGCGCACTTCGTCGGCCGGATCGACCCGTCCGCGCTCACCGCCGCGATCGAGGCGGCGCGGAGGGACCCGGGCGCCGCCCGGTGACCGCGCTGCTGCTCGGCGCGCTCGGGCTGACCCTGTCCCTCGCCGTTCCGGGGATCCTCGCGACGGCACGCTGGCCCGACCGGGCGCCGGCCGCCGCGGTGCTGCTCTGGCAGAGCGTCACCCTCGCCGGGGTGCTCTGCGCGCTCGGCGTGGTGCTGGCCGGCCCGCAGGAGCTGGTCAGCGAGCTGGGCTCGGGGCGGATGGTGGGCGCGGCCGCGCTGATCGGCGCCCTCGCCGTCGCCGCGCTGATCATCCTGCGGCTGCTGGTCTCGCTGTTCCGGGTCGCCACCCGGGCGCGGGCCCGCCGGGCCCGGCACCGGATGCTCGTCGACCTGCTCGACACCGCCGAGCGGCACGGCGAGCTGCCGGCCGAGGTGCCCGACGGGCTGCGGGTGCTGCACGGGCCCTTGCCGGTCGCGTACTGCCTGCCGGGGCGCTCGTCGCGGGTGGTGCTCAGCAGTGGCGCGCTGCGGGTCCTGGACGCCGCGCAGGTGGGCGTCGTCATCGCGCACGAGCAGGCACACCTGCGGCACCGCCACGACGTGGTGATGGAGTCGTTCACCGCGTTCTACCGGGCAGTGCCGCGCCCGCTGCGCAGCCGCGCGCCGCTCGAGGCCGTACACCTGCTGTTGGAGATGGTCGCGGACGACGCGGCCCGGCGGCGCGGCGGCGCGGCCGCGCTGCGCACGGCCCTCGCGCTGCTCGGCGACGCGGTCAGCCCGGACGCGCCGGCCGGGGCCGGCGGGGCCGAGGCGGAGCGCCGGCGCCGGATGGACCGGCTGGCCGGCGCCGACCCGCGGTCGGCCGGCCTGACCGTCGCGGCGGCCGGCGCGGCGGCCGGGTTGCTGGTGTTACCGACAGTGATCGTGGTGCTGCCCTGGCTGGACCGGGCCTTCTCCGCGTGGCCCCTTTAAGTCTCCATTAATTACTGAGGGTCACTGGGTGTTATGCGGTGTGTGCCCTGGTAATGCCGGGTTCTCTTACCCATTGATCGGGAGTACGGTGGTGCCGGCTCGGCAGTCCCCCCTCGTCCGAACCCCCGGGCGAACTGACGGGCCACCGCCTAATCGTGTTTCACGAGCCGGGGACCCAGGAAACCGGGGTCAAGCCACAGCTCCATCGTGGCCGGGCGTGCTTCCCGCCCGAACCCGTCAGCTAACCCGGTCGGCGGATGAGGGAAGAAAGGACACTGCACCTACGTGAAACGGATTGAGGCGCGCCACGCCGCAATTCTGCGCAGCGTCGCGTGCGCCGTCGCCGCGGTCGGGATTCTTCTCGCGCCCGGGGTGGCACACGCGGTGCCGTCACCGTCGAGCATCGAAAAGCAGATCGACGAGCAGTGGAACAAGCTGGAACCGGTCATCGAGCAGTACAACAACGTGCACAATCAGCTGCTCAAGAACCGGGCACAGCTCAAGAAGATCGACAAGCGGCTCGCTCCGCTGGAGCTGCAAGTCAATCTCGCCATGTCGCAGGTGGGCGCCATGGCGGGGCAGGCCTACATGCAGGGTTCGCCCAACGCATTGAAGGCCATGATCGTCAGTGGCTCGCCGACCGGCCTGACCGAGAAGCTCACGTTCCTCGACCAGCTCGGCCGGCACCAGCGCGAGTCGGTCGCGGACGTGTCGAAGCTGCGTGACAAGCTCTCGGCCGACAGGCGTGATCTGGACACCCTGACCAATGCTGTCGCGGCGCGCGACAAGCTGCTGGGACAGCAGAAGAAGGAAATCCAGAAGAAGGTCGACGAGCTGCAGAAGCTGCGGATCAAGGCCTACGGCGCGAACGGCGGCGACGACGGTCAGTTCAAGACGGGACCCTGTCCGGTCGACTACGCCAACGACAAGGGCGGCCGGGCGGCGCAGAGGGCGTGCGACCTCATCGGCAAGCCTTACGTCTTCGGCGCCGAGGGCCCGAGCGGTTACGACTGCTCCGGCCTGACCAAGGTGGCGTGGGCGGCCGTCGGGGTGCACCTGGAGCACTACACAGGTGACCAGATCAGGGAGGGCAGATCGGTCAGCCGCAGTGATCTGCAGCCGGGCGACCTGGTCTTCTACGGCAGTCCCGTGCACCACGTGGGCATCTATGTTGGCGGCAACACCATGGTTCACGCGCCACACACCGGTGACCACGTACGCATGGCCTCGATCGACCGCGGCGGTGCCATCACCGGCATCCGACGGCCGGCCTGACCTGGGCAGCGCAGCACACGGAGAAAGCCGCCACACCCGTGGCGGCTTTTTCTGTACCACAATGATCCGATGTTTCCGGAGGGCTTCACCCGCAACGTCGCCACGGCCTGGGGCGACGCCGGCCGCGACTGGCTGGCCGGCCTGCCGGCGCTCATCGACGCCGTGGCCCGGGACTGGCGGCTGACCGTCGGCGCGCCGTACCCGCTGAGCTTCAACTGGGTGGCGCCCGTGCGCACCGCCGACGGCTCGCCGGCGGTGCTCAAGCTCGGCGTGCCGACGGCGCCCGACCTGGCGTCGGAGGCCGGTGCGCTGTCGTTCTTCGCCGGCGCGGGCGCGGCCGCGCTGCTGAACCACGACCGGGACCGCGGCGCGCTGCTGCTGGAGCGGGTGGAGCCCGGGCGCACGCTGCGCACCCTGGTCCGCGAACACGACGAGCAGGCCACGGCCGTGCTCGTCGCCATGATGCGGCGCCTGCACCGGCCCGCGCCGCCCGGGCTGCCGTGCCGGGAACTCGCCACCTACGGGGACGAGTTCGCCGCGTACCTGCGGCGTTTCCCGGGCGACGGCCCCATTCCGCGTCGCCTCGTCGAGCGGGCCGCCGGGCTCTTCGGCGAGCTGTGCGCCTCCGCGCCGCGCCGCGTCGTCCTGCACGGCGACCTGCACCACGAGAACGTGCTGGCCGGGACCCGGGAGCCGTGGCTGGCCATCGACCCGCACGGCGTGCTCGGCGATCCCGGCTACGAGATCGGCGCGGTGCTCTACAACCCGTTCGACGGCGACGAGCCCGTGCTCGACCTGCTCCCGGCGCGCGTCGAGCAGTTCGCGGACGGCCTCGCCATGCCGGTCGAGCGGGTGGTCGCCTGGGGTTTCGTGCAGGCCGTGCTCTCGGAGGTCTGGTCCGCCGGTGACGCGGCCGCGTCGCCCGGCCAGGCACGCGACGTGGCGCTCAGCCTTCAGCCGCGGCTGAGCTGACCAGGCGCAGCAGCCGCACGAACTCCCCGCGCTCGGCGGCCGACAGCGGCGCGAGCAGCTCGTCCTGGATCTCCGCGGCCCGCCGCGCCAGGGCCGCCGCGCGCCGGCGTCCCGCCGCGGTCACCGTGACGGTGTTGCGGCGCCGGTCGGCCGGGTCCGGCCGGCGCTCGACATAGCCGCCGTCGGACAGCTCGTTGAGCGCCGCGACCATGTCGCTGAAGTGGATGTCCGTGCGCCGTCCCAGGTCCGCCTGGCTGGCCGGCCCGTCGTCGATGAGCGTCGTGAGCAGCCGGTAGTGGTAGCCGCGCGCGCCGATCTCGGCGAAACGCTCGGTGACGAGGCGGTGTGCCAGCGCCGCGGTCCGGGTCAGCAGCCGGCTCGGGAGGTCGTCCATGTGTGCAGGCTAACATTTGCCATCCTAACGTTAGTCGGCCTAACGTTAGTCGCATGAACGATATTCAGCCCTTCCGGGTAGCCGTACCGCAGTCCGACCTCGACGACCTCGCCGACCGCCTCGCCCGCACCCGCTGGCCCGACGAGCTGCCCGGCGCGGGCTGGGACTACGGCATCCCGCTGTCCCGGGTCCGCGACCTGGCCGAGCACTGGCGCACCGGCTACGACTGGCGCGGGCACGAGGCGGCGCTCAACGCGTACCCGCAGTTCGTCAGCCGGATCGACGGGCAGCGGGTGCACTTCCTGCACGTGCGGTCCGCGAACCCGGACGCGCTGCCGCTCCTGCTCGTGCACGGCTGGCCCGGCTCGGTGCTGGACTTCCTCGACATGATCGAGCCGCTGACCGGCCACTTCCACCTGGTGATCCCGTCGATCCCGGGCTTCGGGTTCTCCGGCCCGACCGCGGAGCGCGGCTGGGACCAGCACCGGATCGCCCGGGCGTTCGCCGAGCTGATGACCCGGCTCGGCTACCCGCGGTTCGGCGCGCAGGGCGGCGACTGGGGCTCCGGCATCGCCCGGGCGCTGGGCACGGTCGCGCCCGAGCGGGTGGTCGGCGTCCACGTCAACTACCTGCCGCTGACCGGGCCGACCGCCGGGCTGTCCGAGTCCGACACCGAGCGCGCCGAGCGGACCGCGGCCTTCGCCGCGAACCGGCCCGGCTACCAGGTCCTGCAGGCGACCCGCCCGCAGACGATCTCGTACGCCCTCACCGACTCGCCCGTCGGCCAGCTCGCCTGGGTCGCCGAGAAGTTCACCGAGTGGGCCGACCCGGCGTCGAAGATCAGCGACGACGTCCTGCTCACCGACGTGTCGATCTACTGGCTGACCCGCACGGCCGGCTCGTCGGCCCGGCTGGGCAAGGAGAGCGGCTACGGCGTGCCCTGCCCGGTGCCGATGGGCGTCGCCGTGCTGCCGCACGACATCCTGCTGTCGGTGCGCCCGCTGGCCGAGCGCACCTACGACATCCGCCACTGGACCGAGCTGCCGCGCGGCGGGCACTTCGCCGCCCTGGAGGTGCCCGAGGAGCTCGCCGCCGACGTGATCGCGTTCTTCGCCACCCTCGGGACCTGGGCCGCCTGACCGCTCGCGGCCGCCGGGCATAATCGCCTCTCATGAGCGACAGCCTGATCGACAGTCTGCTCGCGGCGGTCGCCGCGCGGCCGGACGACCTGCCGCTGCGGCGGCACCTGGCCGAGCTGCTGCTGGCCGCCGGGCGGCCCGGCGAGGCGGTCGGGCACGCCGCGCAGGTCCTGGCCCGCGACCCCGGCGACGACGCGGCCCGCCGGCTGATGGCCGCCGCGCTCGGCGGCGAGCCGCCGGCCCCGGCGGCACCGGTCTCACCCGCGGCGCCGCCGGCGCGGCCGGGCGTCGACTGGGCCGCCATGGAGGACCAGTTCCAGGGTGTCGTGCCGCCGCGCTTCGTGCCCGCCGGCGACGAGCCCGAGCCGGTCCGGGGCCCGGACGACCGGGCGCACGACGTCGAGCGGGCCACCGTCACCCTCGCCGACGTCGGCGGCATGGACGAGGTGAAGAAGCGGCTCGAGCTCGCGTTCCTCGGTCCGCTGCGCAACCCGGAGCTGCGCACCCTGTTCGGCAAGAGCCTGCGCGGCGGGCTGCTGCTCTACGGCCCGCCCGGCTGCGGCAAGACCTTCCTCGCCCGGGCGGTCGCCGGGGAGATGGGCGCCGGCTTCATCTCGCTCTCGATCGTCGACGTGCTCAACATGTGGGTCGGCAGCTCCGAGCGCAACCTGCACGACCTGTTCGCGGCCGCCCGAACCCACGCCCCGTGCGTGCTGCTCCTCGACGAGATCGACGCGCTCGGGCACAAGCGCAACCAGCTCGGCTCCTCGGCCATGCGCACCCTGGTCAACCAGCTGCTCGCCGAGCTGGACGGCGTCGACGGCAACAACGACGGCGTCTTCGTGCTGGCCGCGACGAACGCGCCCTGGGACGTGGACGCCGCCCTGCGCCGCCCCGGCCGCCTCGACCGGACCGTGCTGGTCCTGCCGCCCGACGCGGCCGCCCGCGCCGCCATCCTCGAATACCACCTGCGCGACCGGCCCATCGCCGACATCGACCTGAGCGCCCTCGCGGCCGGCACCGAGCACTTCTCCGGCGCCGACCTGGCACACGTGTGCGAGACCGCGGCCGAGTTCGCGATGCGCGACGCGATCACCACCGGCCAGGTCCGGATGATCTCCCAGCAGGACATGACCGCCGCCATCGGCGAGGTGCGCCCGTCCACCGGCGCGTGGTTCGCCTCCGCCCGCAACGTCGCCATGTTCGGCAACGAGAGCGGCGAGTACGACGACCTGGCCGCGTACCTGAAGAAGCGCAAGCTGCTGTGAGCGGGGAGGACGCGTACCGCAGGGCCTGGCACCTCGCCGAGGCCGGCCGCTACGCCGACGCCGAGTCGACGCTGCGCGCGGCCCTGGCCACCGACCCGGCCGACGCCCGCCTGCTGACCATGCTCGGCTTCGTGCTGCGCAAGCAGTTCGACTACGTGTCCGCGCTGGCCGCCTGCGACGCGGCGATCGCGTCCCGGCCCGGCCTCGCCGACGCGCACGGCGAGCGCGCCGAGGCGCTGCTCTGCCTGCTGCGCGACCGCGACGCGATCGCCGCGGCGACCGAGTCCGTCCGGCTCGCGCCGCAACATCCGGCGAGCCACCTGGTGCTGGCCCGCACGCTGGCGTCGGACCGCCGCTTCGACGAGGCCCGCGCCGCCGCCGACCGGGGCCGGTCGCTCGCGCCGCAGTCGGTCGACGCCCTGCTCACGGTCGCCGATGTGTCCCGCGTCGCCGGCAGGCGGGACGCGGCCGAGCAGGCGGCCCGGGCCGCGCTGGCGATCGACCCCGACAACGAATACGGGCGTTGGCTGCTCGCCATGATCGACGGGGAGCGGCTGCGGGTCGGCCGGTCGATGCGGGCACTGCGCGACGTCGCGAGCGCGAACCCGGCCCGCCCCGACGTGGTCTCGATGACCTGGCCGATCCGGGGCCTGCTCGGCTCGCTGCGCATCTGGTTCTCGGTGGCGATCGCGCTGGTCACGGCCGGCGCCCTGGCCGGCGCGGGCTGGCCGCCGGCCGGGACCCTCGCCCGGATCGCGGCCGGGCTCTTCGCCGCCGTGGTCGCCGGCTTCGCGCTGCGCCTGCTGGTCCCGGCGGGCCGCCTGCCCTGGCGCTGCCTGCGCCTCGCGCCCGCCCTGCTGCGCCGCGCCGCGCACGGCGGGGTGGTCACCGTGTGCGCGCAGGTAGCGCTCCTCATCGGGTACGCGGTGACGGGCCGGTGGTGGCTGCCGGTGCTCGCCCTGGCGGCCGTGCCGGTGCTGTGGTGCTTCGGCCTGGCGGAGCTGGTCGGCGCGCGGATGGACGACCCCGGCTACCTGCACGCGCTGAAGGACGTCGCCCAGGACCTGCGGCAGTGGCGCGCCGACTTCGGCCAATGGTGGCGCGACTCCAAGCGCGAGCTCCGCGAGACCTGGAACGACGACAACCCGGACTCGACGCCGAGGTGACCGGCCCGGTTCAGCCCGTCACGCGGATCGAGAACTGGTTGTTCGTGTCGTAGAGCGGCTGCATCGTGACGCCGCCGGTGACGATCGGCGGCAGCACGTACGCGTGGTCCTTGCGGATCACGTCGTCCAGGATCCGGCCGAGCCGTAGCGCGGGCAGCCCCGGCGCGGGGCGCAGCCAGAGCTGCCACGTTCCCGCCGGCAGCGCGCCGATCCGTACCGCGAAACCGGAGTCGGTGACGGAGGCCGGCAGCTCCCGGTCGGTGTCGCCCCGCAGCTCCAGCACCGGACCGGCGGGTTCGGCGCCGACCAGGCGCCCCTCGATCCGCAGGCCGTCCCCGTCGATCCGCACGGCGGCGATCTCGGCGTACGCCGGCCGGTCCCAGACCCGCAGGCCGAGGCAGCCGTCGTTGAGCCGGTGCGGCAGCTCGACGCGGGTGGCCGTGCCGGCGATCAGGGCCCGGGTGTCCAGCCGGCCGGCCCGGACCGCCGCACCGTCCTGGGTGCGCAGCCGCC
The DNA here is from genome assembly GCF_014205335.1 of Amorphoplanes digitatis. Lineage (NCBI taxonomy): Bacteria > Bacillati > Actinomycetota > Actinomycetes > Micromonosporales > Micromonosporaceae > Actinoplanes > Actinoplanes digitatis. Next base: position 4,115,326 of record NZ_JACHNH010000001.1, read on the forward strand.
AGTTGCCCTCCGTCAGGTCGCCGCCGACCGGCACCTTGTCCTCGCCGCGGCACCAGACCAGGCCCGCGCCGCCCGCCAGCACCAGCTCGCCGTCCGCGGTGACCTGCGCGTCGACGGTCGGCACGGCGGACGTCAGCGCCGGGCCGAGTGCCGGCTGCGGAGCCGGCCGGGGCTGTAGGCGGTGCCACCAGCGCCATCGGGCCTTGCGGGCCGCGAGTCGTTCGAACAGCTGCTCGTAGCGCTCGGCGATCAGCGCCGGGTCGTAGCGTTCCGAGTTCTTCAGCGCGGCGTCGGCCATCGCCTCCCGTTCCGCGTCGTCGTTGATCAGCCGCAGCAGCGCGGCCGCCATGGCGGCCTCGTCACCGACCGGCGTGAGCAGGCCGTCCACCCCGTCCTGGAGGATCTCGGCCGGACCGTGCGGCGCGGCCGTGCTGACCACCGGCACCCCGGCGCGCATCGCCTCGACCAGGGTCATGCCGAACGACTCCCGGTCGGAGGTCACGGCCGCGATCGCGCCCTTGGCCCACTCCGTCTCGATCGGCGTGTACGGGCCCATCATCAGCACGTTGTCGTGCAGCCCCAGCTCGGCGACCAGGGCGCGCAGGTCGCCGGCCTCCTGGCCCTGGCCGTAGATCCGCAGCTGCCAGTCCGGGCGCTCGGCCGCCACCGCGGCGAAGGCCCGGATCAGCAGGTCGTACCGCTTGGTGCCGACCAGCCGGCCGGCCGCCACCACGATCTTGTCCCGGCCGTGCGAGCGCGGCACGGCCGGCGCCGGCACGCTGTTCGGGATGGACGTCAGCTCGGTGTTCGTCAGCTTCACGTGCGCCCGGTAGTCCTCGGCGTCGCGCGCGGTGTTGGTCACGAACGCGTCCAGCTTGCGCAGGTGCAGCGGCAGCTCCGCGCGCATCGCCTTGCGCTGGTGCAGCCGGGTCAGGTGCTCCTGGCCGATCCTGATCATCCGGGCCGGTGCGAACCGGGCGACATAGGCGATCAGCCCGGCCCGGGTGGCGATCACCACGTCGGCGTCGCTGCCCTTCAGGTATCGCTCGTACCGCTCCTCGACCATCAGGTCGTAGTCGCTGGACCGGTAGTCGGCCTTCGGGTAGACATTCGGCGGCAGGCCGCGCTGCGGATCGTCCTTGAGGTAGTCGGGATGGCCCTTCCGCGCCTCGACCAGCGCCATCAGGCGCACGTCCGGGTGCAGCGGCAGCTGGGGCACATCGTGCCAGCGCATGGTGCTGAGCACCTCGACCTGATGTCCCCGCTCGGCGAGGGCGCCGCCGAGATTGAAGGTCGTGGTGATCGTGCCGCCGATGCCGAAACCGTTGTTGATGAGGAAAAGGACCTTCACGGGTCGGAACCTTAGACCGACCATGCGCCCGCTGTCTGTCCCGGTGTTCCGGTGTGTCGGTATCTCACAGACCCGTGTTGACCTCGACCCGGGTTGTCGGATCCGGGCAGCATCGTTCGTAGCCGGGGTGAGCGGTCGCCACGAGGGCGCCGTCACGATCACAGGAGTCGCCGACCATGCCGCACACACAGGCCCGGGTCCACCGCATGTTCGAGCTCGTGGAGCCGATCGCCACCGTCACCTTCTCCGAGATACCGAACGAGGAGTTCCTGGCCCTCGGCATGCGCAACTACTGGGACGGATACTTCGCGGGCCGCGCCGCGCCGCTGGGGACGGCACCGGCCGAGGTGGTGCACGCGATCTTCTACAACTTCGCCGACGGCGAGGTGGCGCGCCACATCCCGTGGGTCTGGGGGAAGACCACCCCGCGGGAGGCCGTCGCCGTGCGCGAGCGGGGGAGCGCCGCCGCGCTGCGGACGATGATGGGCGACCTCGCCGCCTCACCCGGCCTGGTGCGGGTCACCGACCTCGCCACCCGGGCGGCGGTCAGCGCGCCGACCGAGGGCCGCGCGCTGTACGCCGGGCTCCGGGCGCTCGACGTGCCCGAGGAACCGGTGGCCCGGCTCTGGCACGCGGCGACGCTGCTGCGGGAGCACCGCGGAGACGGCCACAACGCGGCCCTGCTCACCCACGGCATCGGCGGCACCGAGGCACACGTGCTGCTCGCCCTCTCCCTCGGCATGCGGGCGGCGGAGTTCGGCCGGGTGCACCACCTGCCCAGGGAACAACTCGCCGCCGTCGTCGACGGGCTGCGCGCCCGCGGCCTCGTGGACGCCGCCGGCGGGTTCACCGACGCCGGCCGGGAGACCAGGCGGCGGATCGAGGCGCTCACCGACGAGCTGGCGGCCCCGGCGTACGAGGTGCTCAGCGTGGACGAACTCGACGAGCTGATCGCGGGGCTCGAGCCGATCGCCGCCGCGGTCGGGGCCGCCTAACTCGCGGTGTAGACGGCGAGCGCCCACGAGGCGGGCGCGTCCGACGGGGTGTCGGCGACGGTGGGCATCTCATGCCAGATCAGGTGCCGCCGGCCGTCCTCGCCGGGCAGCCAGCTCGGGTCGATGGTCTGCGCCAGCCGCTGGTTGTCCGAGCCGGGATCGCACCAGAGGTACTCGTTGCCTCCGGTGTCCGGCAGGTCCGCCACGTTTCCGCCGTCACGCATCCACCACACCTGCACCGAGAGCGCGGACAGCGCCCGGCGGCGGTGCAGGAACGCGAGCCGGCAGGCGGCGCGCACCAGGATCGGCCGCGAGGTGGCGGGCACCGACACCGACACCCGCTTCTCGCCGGGGTAGGACCTGAAGGTGACGAGGTGGGCACGCTCGTGGACGACGCCCTCGACGGTGATCGTCCGCGGCAGTTCGTCGCCGGGCGCGGGCGGCGAGATCTGGAATCCGGCGACCACGAGGACGGCGGACACCAGGGCGGCTCCGAGCAGCCACCGTTTGATCACCATCACTCATGGTATTGGGGCGCCTTGTCGTCGCGCCAGCGCTCATTATGATCACCTGATGCCTCGCATCGGAGTGATGTTCGACCGTGACCGTGCCCCCGAGGAGCTGCCGGCGTACGCCGCCGCGGTGGAGGAGCTCGGCGTCGACGACCTGTGGCTGGTCGAGGACCTGGGCTGGGCCGGGTCGATCGGCTCCACCGCGCTCGCCCTGGCCGCCACCTCCCGGATCCGCGTCGGCATCGGCATCGCGCCGGTACCGCTGCGCAACCCGGCCCTGCTCGCCATGGAGCTCGCGACGCTGGCCCGGGTGCATCCGGGCCGGGTCGTCGCCGGCGTCGGGCACGGGGTGACGGAGTGGATGCGCCAGGTCGGTGCGGAGCGCAAGGCCAAGCTCGCCCTGCTGGAGGAGAGCGTCACCGCGGTCCGGGGCCTGCTCCGCGGCGAGACCGTGACCCTGGACGGCGCCGAGGTGCACCTCGACGGGGTCAGCCTGGTGCACCCGCCGTCGGTGGTGCCGCCGATCGTCACCGGCGTGGTCAGGCCGCGCTCGCTGGAGCTGTCCGGCCGGGTCGCGGACGGGACGATCCTCGCCGAGGGCAACGGCCCGGCACAGGTCGGCGCCGCGCTGGGGCACATCCGCCGCGGCGGCGCCGGGGACGGCCACGAGCTGATCACCTTCGTGTACCTGCACGTCAACGACGACCCGGCGGACGCCGCGAAGGTCACCGGCGAGCTGGTGGCCGCCCAGGCGGACTGGCTGGGGGTGCCTCAGGACGAGCTGTTCACCCTGATCGGCCCGGCACGCGACATCCCGGCCAAGATCCAGGCCCTGACCGACGCCGGTGTCGCGACGATCGTGCTGCGCCCGCTCGGGCCCGACCCGCTCGGCCAGACCCGCAGCGCCCTGGCGGCCCTCGCGGGCTGACCCGGTCTCCTCCTACCGGCGGTCGGTCCCGAAGCGGGCGGCGAGCTCGGCCTCGTAGAGCGACGGATGCACCGCCGCGAAGTCGAGGTATGCGCCGGCCACCGCCGTGACGGCCCGCGCGCCGGTCTTGCGCCCCACGGCGGCTCGCGTCGCCGATGCCAGCTCGGTGAATCCGGAGAGCGCCACCGTGCGCATGATATCGGTCTTCCCGCCGGGGAAGTGCGCGTAGAGCACGGGCTGCGTGTAGCCGATCACGTCGGCGAGCCGCCGCGACGTGACGGCGGCCCAGCCGTCGGCCTCGGACACGGCCCGGGCCGCGTCGAGGATCTGCTGCCGGCGCTCGGCCGCTCGCCGCGGTCTTCGTCAACCCGATCCTGCTGCGACTGCCGGCGGGCCCGTCACTCGAGGCGCGCGCCGACGGTGCGCGCGTCCTCGGCCGCGTCATGCCGTACTGGTACATCGCGTCGCTGATCCTCACGGCCGGTTTGGCCGCCGCCGGCTGGGGCGGGCCGGCGGCCGGCGCCGCCATCGCCGCCGCCGCCCTGCTCGCCGTGAGCGTCGTCATGTCGATCGCCCTGCTCGTGCCCATCAACAACCGCTCCGCGACGTGGACGGCCGACGACCACCCAGACGACTGGCGTGAGCAGCAGCAGCGCTGGGACCGCCTGCACTACGCGCGGGTGGCCGTCATCGTCGCCGCGTTCGTGCTCACCCTGGTCGCCGCGACCGCCGGCTGAGCCGCCGCGCTCACGGCTGTGGCCGGGGACGCTGTTTCTGCTCGGTCGCCAGCAGACGGATCATCTCGGCGATGCGCTCGGGGCGTTGCTCGGGCCGGCGTCTGGTGGCGTCGATCCATCGCAGATAGGCGCGGCGGTAGAACTGAGCGAGGGAGTCGAAGAAGGCCCCGGCCTTCGGGTCGGCGTCCAGGGCCGCGGCGACATCGTCGGGCAGGTCGGCGCGCTGAGGACCCTCCGGCATGATCTCGACGGTGACTTTGTGCCCGGGGGCCAGGTCGCAATCACGCAGCCAGGCAGGGCCGAGGGTAAGTGCGTAGCCGTCCGGTGCCGTGGTGACCGCGCCGCGCACGCGCACACCGTTGACCGTGCCGCCCACCAGATGACGATCCTTGCGCCCCCACACGGTGTCAGGGTCGAAGGGGACAGGGATCAGGACATGACCACGAGGCGCGGCCTGCACCGTGGAGGTGAACCGACGGCGGGTCGCTGCCATTGACCCAGTATCCACCCGAGACCAGGGCGCCGGACTTCGACTGCCGAGCAGATCGCCCTCACGCTCCGGAGGGAGTGGTCGCGAAGTAGGCCTTCACGCTGGCCGAGCGGTTGGCGGCTACGGCCGCGCGGTTGGCGGCGTCGGCCTGGCCGGTCACCGGAACCGTGACGCGGCCGTCGCCGGAGATCTCGATCAGGTCGCCGATGGGCGTCACCGTCTCGGCCTGCTGAGGCTGTCCGGGCTCCGAGTCGCTCCACACCAGATATACGAGCCGGACCGTGACGGGCACGCCGTTGGTGTTTGTCAGCTCGACGGCGGCGATGCGGCCGTCCCCGGTGGTCGACAGCCCTTGATCGTCGAGGGCCGTGACGTCCACCTCGTCGCTGTGGGACGGGAATCGCACGGTGGGCGCGTCGTCGACGGTGACCCTGACGTCCGCTACTTCCCCCGCGGGTTGTCCGCCGAAGATGAGCACGTCGTAGCCGCCGCCAGGCGGTACCACCAATCCACCGCGGTCGCTGCCGTAGGCCGTCGTGACCGTGACGCCCGGTAGAGGTTCCCCGGACCCGTCCAGCGCGGTGAACGAGAGAGTCGGCGTCACCGCGGTCGCGTCATCGTTGTCGATCAGCAACAGCTGATCCATCATGCCGTCGCCCGGCTGGGAGACGTAGGTGAACGTCAGCCTTTCGCGGGTGGAGGTGTCCACGATGTCCCAAGTCACAAGGCCCGCCACCGTCAGAGCGACGACACCGATGAGTATCTTGCCGATCGGCCCGGCGCGCATCCCGGCGAAGCGTGAGGGCCGGCTCTCATGGCTCGACGGGATCGGCGGGCTGGGGAACATGGCCACCGCGGCAGGATAGGCGACAAGATCTTGACGCGCGACCCGCCGGCACATCGAGCGCACGGAGCAGAGCGACCTCGTCGCGGCGAAGCAGATCGCGTTACGGTTCGCTGGATGCCTTGATGGAGCGGGCAGGAACGATGGGAACCTGCCGGTCTGCGAGGCCGACGAAGGAGGTCAGCGATGAGTGAGCATCGTGAACCGGCCGAGCCCGGCACGGATGAGGAGCTGGCGTCCCTGCGGCACAAGCGGTTCGGTCAGCTGCCTGCCCGGGTTCGGCCGGAGGACCTGGTCGAGGCGGAGGAAGCGGAGCCCGCGCATGAGGAACCGGGACAGCCCATGGTGCGCCGGGAATGGGGATAGCCGATACAGGGCGCGGCATGGTGCGGGACCTCGATATTGCTCGCTGGCGGCTGCGTAGTCAGCACCTGGCCGCGCCGCACGCCGCCGCGGCCGGCGAGGCTGTCGGTTCGCTGCTGGCGGTCCAGGCGGAGAATCCGGGTCAGGCGGCGTGGGCCGTGGCGGCGCGCACCCGGCACCCGGACCGGGCGGACCTGGCGACGCTGCTCGACGAGGGCGTCGTTCTGCGGACGCATGTGCTGCGGCCGACCTGGCATTTCGTGCGCGCCGAGGATCTCGGCTGGCTGCTCGACCTGACCGGTCCCCGTGTCCGGCGGGTCACCGGGCAGCAGCTGCGCGCCGTACACGGCCTCGACGAGCGTGCCGTCGACCGGGCGGTCGTCGCCGTCACCGAGGCGCTGGCGGGCCGGCAGCTCACCCGCGCCCGGCTGGCCGACGAGCTGGGCGGGCGCGGCGTCGGGGGGAGCGGGCAGATGCTGATGATCCTCCTCGCGCACGCCGAGCTGGACGGGCTGATCTGTAGCGGAGCGGTCGTCGACGGCGAGCACACCTACGCCCTCATGGCCGAGCGGGTGCCGGCGCCGCGGCGGCTCGACCGCGGCGAGGCCCTGGCCGAGCTCGCCCTGCGCTACTTCACCGGACACGGCCCCGCGACCGAACGCGACCTCGCCTACTGGGCCACCCTCACCCTCACCGACGTGCGGGCCGGCCTGCACGAGGTCCGCGACCGGCTCGACTCGTTCCACCACGACGGGCGCACCTTCTGGCACGCCCCGGCCGATCCGCCCGACGGTCCCGAGGAGCCCGCCGGCCATCTCCTCCAGGTCCTCGACGAGACCTACCGCGGCTACCAGGACTCCCGCTGGGTGCTGGACGCCGCCGGCGCCGTGCCCCGCACCCGGGAGTCCGCGATCGGGATGGCTCTGGTCGACGCTCAACTGGTCGCCGCCATGCGGCGGACCGTCACCCCCGACCACGTGCGCTTCGACCTGTTGCCCTACCGGCCCCTGGCGCCCGCACAGATCGACGCCCTCGGCCAGGCCGCCGAACGGTACGGCCGATTCCTGCGGCTCGACGCCCGGCTCGCCCTGCCGGGGTGACCTGGGCGAGCGTCGCGAATCCGAACAAGACCGCGGCCGTGAATGGCATAGGCTCGCACTGTCGTCGATGATCGTCGCAAAGTGGGGGCTCGATGAGCATTCTGCAGGCACTCGTGGCCGGGATCAGCGGTGGGTCCATCGCCGTCGTCGACCTCACCGCGCCGCTGTCCAGCCGTACCCCGATCCTCAGGCTGCCGGAGCCGTTCGCCGACACGGCGACCTTCAGCCTGGAGGAGATCAGCCGGTACGACGACCGCGGGCCGGCCTGGTACTGGAACAACATCCACACCGGCGAGCACACCGGCACCCATCTGGACGCCCCGGTGCACTGGGTCACCGCCAAGGACGGCGAGGACGTCTCGCAGATCCTGCCGCGGCGGCTGGTCGCGCCGGCCGCGGTGATCGACGTGGCGGACCGGGTCGCGGCCGATCCCGACTTCCTGCTGGAGGTCGATGACGTACGGCGGTGGGAGGCGGCGCACGGGCCGTTGCCGGAGGGCGGCTGGCTGCTGCTGCGTACCGGATGGGACGCCCGGTCCGGCGACCAGGAGGCGTTCCTCAACGCCGACGAGACCGGCCCGCACACCCCCGGCATCTCGGTCGAGGCGGCGAAGTGGCTGGCCGAGGAGGCGCCGGTGATCGGCGTCGGCGTGGAGACGGTCGGCACGGACGCCGGTGCCGCGCACTCGTTCGACCCGCCGTTCCCGTGCCACACGTTCGTGCTCGGCGCCGGCAAGTACGGGCTGACCCAGCTACAGAATCTCAACGAGCTGCCGCCTACCGGCGCCGTGCTGATCACCGCACCCCTGCCGATCGTCGGCGGTTCCGGCAGCCCCACCCGGGTCCTCGCCCTCATCGAGCGATGACCGAGGCCGAGCGATGACCGAGGCCGAGCGATGACGGCGACCGTCGCCGAGGTGGTCGGCGCGACGCTGGCCGGCCTCGGCGCCGACCACGTCTTCGGTGTCGTCGGTAGCGGCAACTTCCACGTCACCAACGCGCTGGTGCGGCACGGCGCGCGGTTCGTCGCCACCCGCCACGAGGGCGGCGCGGCGACGGCGGCCGACGCGTACGCCCGGGTCAGCGGGCGCGTCGGCGTTGTCACCGTGCACCAGGGTTGCGGGCTGACCAACGCGATGACCGGCATCACCGAGGCGGCGAAGAGCCGCACGCCGATGCTGGTCCTCGCCGCCGAGCCGGCGGCCAGCGCGCTGCGGTCGAACTTCCGGGTCGACCAGGACGCCCTGGCCCACGCGGTCGGCGCGGTGAGCGACCGGGTACACCGGCCGGACACGGCGGTCGCCGACACCGTGCGGGCCTGGCGTACCGCGGTGGGGCAGCGCCGGACCGTCGTGCTCAACCTCCCGCTCGACATCCAGGGCGCGCCCGCGGAACCGGGCGTACCCCAGGATCAGCTCGACGTGCGGCAGCCGCGCGCGTCCGACGAGGCGGTCACGGACCTGGCCGATCTGCTCACCCGCGCGCGGCGCCCGGTCTTCATCGCCGGCCGCGGCGCCCTCGACGCGCGGGCGGAACTCGAGACGCTCGCCTCGGCCTGCGGAGCGCTGCTGGCCACCTCGGCGGTGGCCAAGGGACTGTTCGCCGGCAACCCGTGGAGCCTCGACGTGTCCGGCGGCTTCGCCACACCGCTGGCCGCCGAGCTGATCGGCGCCGCCGACCTGGTCGTGGCCTGGGGCGCGTCGCTGAACATGTGGACCACCCGGCACGGCGCGCTGCTCGGTGCCGGCGCCACGGTGGTCCAGGTCGACCTCGACCCGGCCGCGCTGGGCGCCCACCACCGCGTCGACGCCGGCATCGTCGGCGACGCCCGCACCAGCGCGCTCGCGGTGCGCGCCGCCCTGCCGGGGGAGAGCGCCGGCTACCGCACCGCGGAGGTGTCGGCCCGGCTGGGCGCCGAGGGGCGGTGGCGGGACGTCGCGTACACCGATGACGGCGACGGCTCGCACATCGACCCGCGCACGGCCAGCATCGCGCTCGACGACCTGCTTCCCGCCGAGCGGGTGGTCGCGGTCGACTCCGGCAACTTCATGGGGTACCCGTCGATGTTCCTGTCCGTGCCGGACCACCGCGGCTTCTGCTTCACCCAGGCGTTCCAGTCCATCGGGCTGGGACTGGCCAGCGCGCTCGGTGCGGCGCTGGCCGCACCGGACCGGCTGCCGGTGGCCGCGTGCGGCGACGGCGGCTTCCTGATGGGCATCGCCGAGCTGGACACCGTACGGCGGCTCGGGCTGGGAATGCTCGTGGTGGTGTACAACGACGACGCCTACGGCGCCGAGGTGCACCACTTCGGCCCCGCCGGGCATCCGCTCTCCACCGTCGTCTTCCCCGAGACCGACCTGGCCGCGATCGCCCGTGGCTACGGCTGCGAAGCGGCGACCGTCCGGCGGGACGGCGACCTGGCCCCGGTCGCGGACTGGGTGGCCGGCCCGCGCCACGTGCCGATGGTGGTCGACCTGAAGGTCTCCGCGGGCCGCCCCGCGTGGTGGCTGGAGGAGGCGTTCCGGGGACACTGAGTCAGGCGTTCGCGGTCGCGTGCAGCGCCTTGGCCAGGGTGGCGAGCAGTTCGCTCCCCTCCTCCAGCGAGGCGCTCCAGAGCACCAGGCCGTGCCGCCGGACGTAGATGAGCCGGCTCTTCCGGGCCGCCTCGGCGACGGATTCGGCGAGCTGGACGCTGCCGTACTCCTTGGGCGGGATGACCAGCACGTCGAACCGGCTGAGCTCCTGGTCGTCGGGGATGTAGTGGTTGTGCACGACGAAGGCGGCGTCGACCGTGGTACGCATCAGGTAGTGCATGTACGACTCGGCGGACGGCGTGCCGGTGCCGCGGCACCGCAGCGTGGTGCCGGTGCGGGCCTCCAGCTCGACGAAGTCGGCCGGTCCCAGGTCCCGGATGTAGGCGCCGGTGGCGGTGACGAAGGTGCTGCCGTCGCGCTGGAAGCTGATGTTTCCCGCCGAGTCGGTCTGGTGCTCGAAGACACCGGCGAGCCGGCCGAGTGACCGGGCACCGTCGAACGACCGGTGATCGATCTCGATGGGCTCGCGGCGCAGCTGGATGTCGGCCCAGCGCGGTGCGGCGACAGGGGTGGAGGGTGCCGCCGGCCGGCCGATGGCCGCGGTGCCGCCGATCCTGGGCACCGCCTCCGTCACGAGCCCGTGCTCGGGCTCGCAGTACTTGATCTGATTCCGGGAGCCGACCAGGTCGGCGACGGCCAGCGAGATCGGTCCCGGGTCCGCGTCGTGCAGCAGCAGTTGCGCCAGCCAGTCCGCCACGAGATCGAAGTCCGCGTTCGTGAACCCGCGCCGCACGACCTCCTGTACGCCGAGGCGCATCGTGTCGGTCTGCTCGAACGCCACGGAGCGGTTGACCGCGATCCCGGCCCGCAGCAGCCGTTCCAGCAGGGCCGGGCCGGCGCCGAGCGGCCGGTTGTCGATGAAGGACATGTGGTTGCGGGTGAAGCCGCGGTCGGCGGCGATCATCGGTACCCCGCGGTCGTGCAGGGCTGCGGCCAGATACCGGGAGCTCTCGACGACCCGGCTGGCGTATTCGCGGCCGTGGAAGTACATCTCGTGCAGGGCGATGAACAGCGCGAGCGTCGAGGCGGTGTGCTGGCTGCTGACCATGCCGTTGGACAGGGTGTAGCTGATCCGTTCCATCAGCCCCCGGCTGTTGCCGAGAATGATGCCCTTCTGCGGTCCGAACATCGTCTTGTGGGTGTTGGCCTGAAGGATGTCGGCGCCCTCGGCGAGCGGGTTCTGGAACTGGCCGCCGGCGATCAGCCCGAGGGTGTGCGAGGCGTCGTAGACCAGCGGCACGTCGCCGCACATCTCCTTCAGCTCGCGCACGGGGAAGGGGAACAGGTAGTTCATCGCGTCCAGGAACAGCAGCGTGGGTCGTTCGGCCTCGAAGACCTCCCGGGTGCGGTCCAGGTCGATCTCGGAGAGGTCGCGGTAGGCGTACGTGCAGCTGCGCCGGCCGAAGGAGCGGCAGATCAGCTCGGTGAGGAAATGGCCGCCGTCCTTTGTGGAAATGCGCATGATCTTCTCGCCGGGCTGGGACAGCGCGGCGAAGGTCGTCTGCATCGCGTGGATGCCGGAGAGGCACCGGAACTCGGCGTAATCGGCGCCGAAGAGTTGCCGGCAGACCTCCGTCGCGGACGCCTCGATCGCGTTGACGCCGTTCATTCCCCGGTAGAGGAAATTGTTCAGCCGCGACGGCGAGTCCTCGCGCATCTCCAGGTGTTCCAACAGGTACCGGTTTCCGAGTGGGGTGGACAGCACCCGTTGCGCCGCCGGTGACGGCAGCGTCTCGTTGGCGGTCAGGTGGAGAACGGCGGCCGACTCGATTTCTTCCTGTTCGATCAGTCGGCTTATCCGGGCGAGCGTCATGGGTTGCTGTGCTGAGGACATGGGTGATCTCCCGCGTTCGCCGATATTGCCTGCGAATCTATGGGAGGCGATCGGATCGCACAGGTGGGCGCCCGAGCGAAGAACGAAGAGTGCACCATTGATGTATCCGGTGGTGCGACTTAGCTCCGATGCCGGGCGACCGCGCTGTGAACCATCATGGGACGCCCATGGGCGACCGGAAGGTGACCATCATGCGCGCGATCGACTGGCGGGACGACGCGGTCGTCATCATCGATCAGACCCTGCTGCCGGAGCGGACGACCCGGGTCGTGGTCCGCGAACCGGCACAGTTGGTCACGGAGATCAGGCGGCTGGCGATACGCGGTGCTATGGCGCTCGGCGTGGCGGGGGCCATGGGCGTAGCGCTCGGTGCCGTACGCGCCCGGGAACGCGGGGCCGACGTCCTCGCCGCGGCGACCGACGCGTGCGCCCTGCTGGCCGGCGCGCGCCCGACCGCGATCAACCTGGCGTGGGGCGCCCAGCGGGCGCTGGCCGCCGCGCCGGACGGCGCCGCGGCGGTGGTCGCCGCCGCGCTGGCGTTGCGCGACGCCGACATCGCGGCCAACCGGGCCATCGGCCGGCGCGGCGCGGATCTGCTGGACGGCGCCCGGCGGGTGCTGACCCATTGCAACACCGGAGCGCTGGCGGCCGTCGAGATCGGCACGGCGGTGGGCGTGATCGCCGAGCTGCACCGGCGCCGGCCGCTGACCATGGTGTACGCGACGGAGACCCGGCCGCTGCTGCAAGGTTCCCGGCTGACCGCCTGGGAACTGGGCAAAGCCGGGCTGCCCCATCGGATCCTGGTGGACGGTGCCGCGGCCGGCCTGATCCTGGCGGGGGAGGTCGACGCCGTGGTGGTCGGTGCCGACCGGATCGCGGCCAACGGCGACACGGCCAACAAGGTCGGCACGGTGGCGCACGCGCTCGCCGCGGCACGGGCCGGCATCCCGTTCGTGGTGGCCGCGCCCGAGGCGACGTTCGCGGCGACGACGTACACCGGGGCCGAGATACCCATCGAGGAGCGGCACGAGGACGAGGTGCTGTTCGTGGGTTCGCGCCGCGTCGCCCCGCCCGGTACGCGGGCGAGGAACCCCGGCTTCGACGTGACGCCGGCGGACCTGATCACCGCGGTCGTGACGGAGCGGCGGGTGCTGCCGCTGGGCCGCGCCGTCGCCGGCGCGGCCGCTCGCTGAGGGGCGCACCGGCGGACGCGGGCGTCAGGGTGCCGGCGTGTTCTCCGCGGCGATGGGCTCGAACCGGGGATCCGCGATGCGCAGGTAGTCCTCGGTGCGCAACGCCATCGATCGATCCAGGCGTGCGGCGTTGAAGAAGAGCTCGGGGAAGGCCTTGATGCCGGGGTCGGCGATGAGTTCCAGCTCGTCGCTGAAGGTGAAGGGCAGGATCGTCCCGGCGACGCAGCCCGAGAGCCGCTCAGCGATCTCCGGGTTGGCGAAGGAGATGTACGTGCCACCGAGCAGGCCCTTGATCGCCTGGAGGTCGACCCGCGCGTCTCCCGGCACGACCGCCAGCACGTACTTCGTGACCTTCTTGCCGAGCTTGACCATGACGATCATGCACTTCGCGGCGGCCGCGACCTCGTGCCCGCGGTAGCCGCTGACGATCTCCGTGCGTCCCTCTTCCGCGTGGTCGATCAGCCGGTATGTCGCCTCGTGCCGATCCAGTAGGTCGATCAGCCGGTCGTAGGTTTCCGCGTATTCCATTCGGCGTCCTCTCATGGTGTCCACTGTCGCCGTTCAGCATAGTACACAATTTCGGCCATTATATTGTACGGTGGCTCTTCCGCCTTACGGGTTCGGCGGCACCACAGAAAGGTGAATAGCGGATCATGAACAAGTCCACGGGGGACCGATCGCGGCCGACAACTGATATCAGAATTCCACTGCCCCGGCAGCCTGTCCGCCCCGTCGTGGGCCGCGCGTCGCTGCTCCGCTCCGACCTCTCCATCCTGCTGGTCGCCGTCATCTGGGGTTCCAGCTACGTCGTGATGCAGGACGTGGGTGACAGGGTGCCGGCCGCGGCGTTCCTCGCCCTGCGATTCCTCACCGCGCTCCCGGTCGTGTTGCTGCTGGCCGCGCCGTCGCTGCGCCGGCTCAACCGGGTGGAGGTGCTGGCCGGCGCCGGGTTCGGCGTGATGCTCTACGGCATCCTCATCCTGGAGACGGTCGGCGTGCAGCACACGTCGGCGGCCAACGCCGGGTTCCTCATCACGGTCTCGGTGGTGTTCGTCCCCGTGCTGGAGCGGATCCTCAGCCGCAAGGCCCAACCCTTCATCGTGTACGCGGCCACGGTCGTCGCCCTGTTCGGCTGCGGGCTGCTGTTGCTCTCCGGCGGCCTGCACCCCCGATCGGGTGACTTGATCATCCTGGCCGCCGCGGCGATCAGGGCCACCCAGATCACCCTCTTCGGCCGGCACGTGCACGGCCAGTCGATCCAGAACCTCACCGTCGTCGAGTTCGTCGTGGTGATCGTGCTCGCCTCGCTCACCTCCGTGTTCACCGGCGATCCGGTGTGGTCCGCGGCGGGACAGGTCGACGGCCGCTCGTGGCTGCTGATCGCCTACCTGGGCGTGCTGGGAACGGCCTTCGCCTTCTTCATGCAGCTGCGGTCCGCCCGGCTGTCGAGCTCCACCCGGGTGGGGCTGATCCTCTGCACCGAGCCCGTCTTCGCCACGATCTTCGCGATCGCCGTCGCCGGCGAGTCGCTGGGCTTCATCCAGGCGCTCGGCGGCGTGCTGATGGTCGGCTCGGCGCTGGTCGGCCGCGCGGCCGAGGCCTCCGGCCGGGCGGCGGGGGCGCCCCGCCCGATGGCCCTGACCTCGGGCCGGGAACCGATCGGGCCCGCAACCTACGACCCGGTAGTGTCGGGACACCTGTCCGACACTTCACCGTTGAATGGACGCCGTGACGAATGAGAGTTTGGGGCCGCCCGCAGCCGGGATGGGAGCGGCGGTCGGCCGGGAGGTCCGCCGCTTCCGGGAGGCCCGCCAGATGTCGGTGTCCGAGCTGGCCCGCCGGGCGGGCGTGAGCAAGGGCACGCTGTCCAAGCTGGAGGCCGGCCTGGGCAATCCGACGATCGAGACGATCGCGGCCATCGCCGTCGCACTGCGACTCACCCTTGGCGACCTCATTCCGACGTCGGCGCCGAACACACCCACCCTGCACCGCGGTACCCCGGAGCCGGACTACAGCCGGCAGGAGCTGTTGCAGCGCATCGGACCCGGCGTCCTGACCGAGATCTGGCGGGTCCGGATCCGGCAGGCCGGCGGCTTCGTGGAGAGCCCGCCGCACGCCGCGGGCACCGTGGAATACCTGCTGGTGAGCCGGGGCGTCTTCCGCGCGGGTCCGGCGGAGGGCCTGAGCGAGTTGCACGCGGGGGACTTCCTGGTCTTCCAGGCCGACGTGCCGCACCGGTACGAGGTCGTGGAGGGTCCGGCCGAGGCCAGCCTCGTGATGACCTATCCCGCCATGAACGTGGGAGTCACCGCGGCCCTGCACCCCGCCGCCATCTGACCTGGTGCAGGCCGGGATGTATCGAACGTCGTAGCTGAATACGACCTCCGACGCGTTACCTGAACGTCACTTGCCGATAACAATGGGTGGTAGGCGTTGTTCCGTGACAACGGAGGTGGCGATGCCCGCGGCACAGACGATCGAGGTTCCCGTGGTGCGTCGCGGCCACCATTCCCATCCGCGCCGGGGCGCCTGCCTCATGGAGCTGGTGAGCACCCTTACCGGCGGGCCGTGGACCGACCGGCCCGGGCGCGTCCATCCGATGCTGGCGACCGTGTGCCGGGCGGTCAACGACCGGCTCGGCGATGCCGGCCGGGCCGCCGTGCTGACCGCGGTGCCGTGGCTGGAGCACACGGCGGCACCCGTGCCGCGCCGGCAGGCGGACGAGGTGCTGCGTGACGGCCTGCTCGAGCTGGCTGCCCGGCACGCGGGTGACGCGGCGCTCGCGGCCCGGCGCCCCGGGCAGCGGGCCGCGGCCGGCGCACTGCGACGGGCGGTCCGGCGGGTGGCGGCGCGCCCGGACCGCGACGAGGCGATGCGGCGATTCCTGTTCGAGGCGATCGACCTGGTCCGGGGCCACGCCGGCCTGCCGCCCGTGCCCGAGGGCCGGCCGATGTCGGTCGACGGCGTCGGGTGGCTGCCGGTGCGGGTCGAGGTCCGCTGTCCCGACGACGGCCTCTCGGCCTACCTGCACTGCACCGCCGAACTGGACCGGTGGCCGGCCGAGCTGCGGCCGGAGCCCACGGCCCCGCGAGCGTCCCGCGACCGCCGCCCGGCGGGCCGGCCCGCCTAGGCCTGTCCTGCCGATCATGACGGCCTGCGCCGGGCCCAGCTTCCGCCTCGCGGCGCGGTCCGAACGGCCGAATACAACACCGGTATTCGACCGTCCGGCCCACTTGCGACGCGAAACCTGGACCTCGGCTCGGCGTCGCCATGATCGGCAGGACAGGCCTAACCCGGGTCAGGCGAGCCCGGCCTTGGCGGCGCGCCGGACCGCATCGGTACGGGACGTCGCGCCGAGCTTCGCGTAGATGTTCGTCAGGTGCCGTTTGACCGTGCCCTCGGCGATGAACAGCTTCCCGGCGATGTCCGAGTTGCGCATGCCCTCGGCCACCAGCGTGAGAACCTCCACCTCACGGGTCGAGAGGATCGGCTCGCTGTTGGCCCTCAGCCGGTTCATCGTCTCGCGGGACACCGAGAGCACGACGCGGTCGTCGTGCTGGTCCACCACCCGAATGGTGGTCACCAGCTCCTCCAGGGTCGTGTTCTTCATGATGTAGGCGTGCGCGCCGGAGGACAGCAGATGCTCCACCCGGCGAGGGTCGTCGTGGGTGGCGAGGACGACCAGCTTGGAACCCGGTACGGCGTGGCGCAGCAGGTGCAGCTCGTCGAGCGCGTGCAGATCGCCCGCGTCGAGGCCGACCAGCAGGACGTCCGGCAGCTGATGGCGCAGCGCCTGGATCGCCTCGGGCCCGGAGCCGGTGACACCGACGACGCGGATGTCGGGTTGCCGCTCCAGCAGCCCGACCAGGCCCTCCCGGAACAACCCCGGCTTGTCGATCAGTGCGATGCGGATCCGGTCGGCGGGCGAGGCCGGTGGCTGCGGCGGTGGCTTTCCGGTCCGGGCCGGCTCAGGCGGCGGCGTCGACTCGGCGTGTTGGTGGTGGTCAAGGGTCGTGTTGGCGTCGTCGTGGATCACACGCAGCCCCCAGAGATGGCTTCGCTACTCCGTGTCCGTGCCCGCGTTGGAGCTACTCACGTTTGTGGTAACGATTCGCGTCTTCATCGCCGCGCCGGGCGGGGGTCAGGCCCGCCGGCGCCGTGATGGCTATAGACGTCAGGGCCTATCAGGGAGCACCTCTGCACATGCCTCATGTCCGTCCCCCGTTTGATTTGCCGGTCCGCTCGCCGCGAAACATGCTGGGAAGCCGGCACTGATCCCGCCCCGATGCGGCTGCCCGGCTCCGACCGTCCGTTCAATATTGCGCACGGTACGGGCGTAAGTAAAGAGGCTTCCGATTGCTTGGATATCGGATCCCATATTGCGACGAACGTCGTAGCGGTAGGTGTTACGGCGGCCGGTCGACGTGGGTCTTTCCAGGTCGGCGCCGGTGCGTTTTCATCACTGTGGCCGGGTATCGGGCCCGGCATCGATCATGTCGAGGACGGTGGATGATGTTTACCGGAGTGAACATTGATCTGAAATCCGCGGTGCGGGTCTATCCGGACTTCCCGACACCCGGGATCGCATTTCAAGATCTGGCTCCGCTGTACGGGACGCCGGGTCTGCTCGGGCGGCTCGGCGAGGCGCTGGCCAGGTCCTTCCCCCAGGGGTACGAGGTCGTCCTCGCGGTGGAGGCGCGCGGCTTCGTGATCGGTACGGCCGTGGCCATGGCGGCCGGTCGCCCCCTGGTCCTGGCCCGCAAGCAGGGCAAGCTGCCGGGGCCGCTGCACCGGACGGAGTACGCCCTGGAATACGGCTCCGCGGTGCTCACGATCCAGCACGCGGCGGTGCCGCCCGGCGCGAAGGTCCTCGTGGTGGACGACGTGCTGGCCACCGGCGGCACCCTGGCCGCCGCCGCGCGCCTGGTCGAGGAGGCGGGTGCGGCGGTGTCCGGGTTCGGCGTGGTGCTGGACATCGAGGCGCTCGGTGCCCGCGCGCGGCTCGCGCCGGTTCCGGTCGTCTCCCTGCTGACGGCATCCTGATCCGGCGGCGGCGTCGCACGGCACGTGTCCGCACGGTCGTGACAGACCGTTCATGCGTGCCGTCACGCGCTGTCGACCGGGATCGGCGCCCGCCGGCGGCGGGCCTTCGGGACAAATCGTTGCGGACAATGCCCGAGTTGGGCGGCAAGTGTTGATGCGCGCGTTCCGGCGAATGCGGTGCCGAGGCTCGGCGCCCTCGCGTACCGGGCGCCGCGGATACCACCAAAGTCGTATTCGGATAGGCCGGAACGTGCGGCAGGAACGACACCGGCATACGCCTTGTTGGGCG
Organism: Amorphoplanes digitatis; assembly: GCF_014205335.1. Lineage (NCBI taxonomy): Bacteria > Bacillati > Actinomycetota > Actinomycetes > Micromonosporales > Micromonosporaceae > Actinoplanes > Actinoplanes digitatis. The sequence continues at coordinate 4,133,599 of NZ_JACHNH010000001.1, forward strand.
CTCGTATTCGTGACTAGCTTGAAGAAGCGGGTGACGGGAGACGCGATGGCGCCACACCTGCGAAATCCTCGCTCAGCCAAGGACGGAAAGGGATATCCATGTCCACGAATGGCAAGCCCATTATCGCTTTCATGAGTGACCTGGGCACCACGGATGATTCCGTGGCGCAGTGCAAGGGCCTCATGCTGAGTATCTGTCCCAGCGTCACGATCGTCGACGTATGCCATTCGATGACGCCGTGGGATGTGGTGGAGGGTGCCCGGTACATCGTCGACCTGCCGCGGTTCTTCCCGGAGGGCACCGTCTTCGCCACGACGACATATCCGGCCACCGGGACCGGCACACGGTCGGTGGCGCTGCGCATCAAGCAGGCGGCACTCGGCGGCGCGCGGGGCCAATGGGCGGGCTCGGGCGCCGGCCTGGAGCGCGCCGAGGGCTCGTACATCTACATCGCGCCCAACAACGGCCTACTCACCACGGTCATCGAGGAGCACGGCTACATCGAGGCGTACGAGGTCAGCAACACCAAGGTGATTCCCGCCGAGCCGGAGCCGACCTTCTACAGCCGGGAGATGGTGGCCATCCCGTCGGCGCACCTGGCCGCCGGTTTCCCCCTCAACGAGGTCGGCCGGCAACTCTCCGACGACGAGATCGTCCGGTTCGAACGGCCGAAGGCCAGCACCGTCTCCGGCGGGGTGCTCAGCGGCACGATCACCAACGTCGACCACCCGTTCGGCAACCTCTGGACGAACATCCACCGTACCGATCTCGAGAAGGCCGGCATCGGTTACCAGACGCAGCTCAAGCTCGTGCTTGACGGTGTGCTGACCTTCGACCTGCCGCTGGTGCCGACCTTCGCGGATGCCGGAAAGATCGGTGACCCGGTCATCTACATCAACAGCCGCGGCTATCTCGCCCTCGCGCGCAACGCGGCGCCGCTGGCGTACCCGTACAACCTGAAGGCCGGCATCTCCGTCGCCGTGACCAAGGCCTGACTCCGCCCGAGGGCCGGCACGGATTCGTCCGTGCCGGCCCTCCTCTCGGACCGGGGTCGTCGCCGGGCCGCCGCCCACCGCTCGCACGAAGGGGACGTCGTGAGCCTCTCCTCCTACCAGGTAGCCACACTGATAGCCACGATCGCGATAGTCGTGCTGGTCTCGCACGCGGTCGGTGGCCTCTTCGCCCGCTTCCGCCAGCCCGTCGTGGTCGGCGAGATCCTCGCGGGCCTGATCTTCGGACCCACCCTGCTCGGACTGGTGGCGCCCGACATCCAGCACCTGCTGTTTCCGAAGACCGGACCGGTCGCGGCGGTCCTCGCCGGGCTGGCCCAGCTCGGCCTGCTGCTGCTGATGTTCATCACCGGTGGCGAACTGCGGCTGACCGGCGTCGCCCGGGATCGCAGGACCATCAGCCTGGTCACCGTCACCGGCCTGGTGTTGCCGTTCTCGATCGGGGTCGCGGTCGTCTCGGCGATCGACCACCGCGATCTCGCCGGCCCGGCCGGGACACAGACCACCACGATCCTGGTCTTCGCGATCGCGGTCGCGGTCACCAGCATTCCGGTGATCTCCCGGATCATGCTCGACCTCGGCCTGCTCGGCGGCTCGTTCGCCCGCATCGTGCTCGGGGTGGCGGCGCTGGAGGACATCGCGCTGTACGTGGTGCTCGCCATCGTGCTGAGCCTGGCGAGCGCGCCGGCGACGGAGTTCGGCCTGTGGGACCTGATCGGCATACACACCACCGGCTGGACGGTGGGCTACCACACGGCCGTGACCGTGGTGTTCCTGACCGCCTTCATGGTGTGGGGCCCACAGGTCTTCCGCTACCTGCTGTACGGCCGGCCCGGGGTCCTCGCCCGGCGCAACGCGACGGCGTACCGGCTGGTGCTGCTGCTGATCACCGTGCTCCTCTGCACGATGCTGGGCATCAACCCGATCTTCGGGGCGCTGCTCACCGGGGTCTGCGCCCGCCGGGCCGAACCGGAGCAGGAACTGGACGGCTCGGCGACCGCGACCGAGCAGACCAACTCGTGGATCACCATCCGGCGCTTCTCGCTCGCCTTCTTCATTCCGATCTACTTCTTCACGGTAGGGCTCGGCCTGAACCTCGTGCAGGACTTCGACGTGCTCTTCTTCGCCTGGTTCTTCGCGCTCTGCTGCGTGGTGAAGGCGGCCAGCGTGCTGCTGGGCGCGGTCCTGGCCGGTGAGCGGCTGCGCTGGTCGATCGACCTCTCGATCGCCCTGAACGCCCGCGGCGGACCCGGGATCGTGCTGGCCACGACGACCCTGGCCGCCGGGGTGGTCAACCGCTCCTTCTACACCTCGATGGTGGTGCTGTCCGTCCTGACCTCGCTGATCGCCGGGATATGGCTGGATCGGCGGGCCACGGCACTGCGGCAGGCCGACCTCGAGAGAGCGCGGGACCCGAAGGTCCCGCAGGCCGTCACCGCGGGCGGCGAGCACGCGGGCACCGCCACCTGACCACGGTGGGCGGCGGGGTCGGGACCGGGTGTCTGCGGGCACCCGGTCCCGGCTCGTTCACCAGCCGAGAACGGCGGCCGTACGCGAGGCGGCGGCCCGGCCGTACGCGGCCGTCAGCTCCTCGAGGAACCGGCCGCGGTCCACCTCGTACTCCTGGGGACCCACCGTGCGCAGGACCAGCGCGGCCAGCGTGCATCCCAGCCGGGCGGCCAGCTCGTAGTCGGCCCCCGCGTGCGCCGCGGCGAGGAACCCGGCCCGGAACGCGTCGCCCACGCCGGTCGGGTCGACGGGCTCGGGGACCGGTACGGCCGGTACCTGGACCGCCGGGCGGCCGGCCCGGTCGATGCGCGCCCCGCCCGGGCCGAGGGTCGTGACCCAGGTAGCGACCCGGGCCAGCACCTCGCGCTCGGTCCATTCCGTCTTCTGGAGCACCAGCGCGTGTTCGTAGGCGTTGGTGAACAGGAACTGGGCACCCTCGATCAGCCGGCGGATGTCCTTGGGCTCCATCACCGCGAGCTGCTGGGACGGATCGGCCGTGAACGGGTAGTCCCGGGCCCGGCACTCGTCGGTGTGCCGGAGCATCGCCTCGGGGTCGTTGGGCCCGATCACGATCTGGTCCACGCCGGCCAGCCGGTCGACGGTGTCCCGCAGGTCGAGCCCGCGGGCCAGGGACATGGCCCCGGCGTAGAACGAGGCGAGCTGGTTGCCGTCGTGATCGGTGATGCACTGGAACCGGGCGGTGTGCAGCTCCTCCGACTGCCGGATCGAGGCCACGTCGACGCCGCCGAGTTCCAGCAGGGAGCGGTAGCCGGCGAAATCCTGTCCCGCGGCGGCGACCACGGCGGGGCGCAGGCCCAGCCGGGCCAGGCCGAGCGCGATGTTCGCCGCCACCCCGCCCCGGCGGACCTGCAGGGAGTCGACCAGGAAGGACAGCGACAGGTGGTCCAGCGCGCCGGGCACCAACTGCTCGACGAACCGGCCGGGGAAGGTGCTGAGCTGGTCGATCGCGATCGACCCGGTCACGATGATGGTCATGGGTCGCGCCTCACCCGTGGACCGCGGCCTGGAGTTCGTTCACCCGGTCGAGGCGCTCCCAGGTGAACGTCGGACCGCTGCGGCCGAAGTGCCCGAAGGCCGCGGTCGGCAGGTAGATCGGGCGCAGCAGGTCCAGCTCCCGGATGATCGACTGCGGCCGCAGATCGAAGACATTGTCGAGGGCCGCCTCGATCCGCGCGATCGGCACCGTCTCGGTGCCGAAACACTCCAGGAAGGTGCCGACCGGCTCCGCCTTGCCGATGGCGTACGCCACCTGCACCTCGCAGCGCTCCGCGAGCCCGGCCGCCACCACGTTCTTGGCCACCCATCGCATCGCGTACGCGGCGGAGCGGTCCACCTTCGAGGGGTCCTTGCCGGAGAACGCGCCACCGCCGTGCCGCGCCGACCCGCCGTACGAGTCCATGATGATCTTCCGGCCGGTCAGGCCGGTGTCGCCCATCGGGCCGCCGATCTCGAACCGGCCGGTCGGGTTGACGAGCAGCCGGTAGTCGTCGACGCGCAGGTCGAGCTGGTGCAGCTCCGGCTCGACCACGTGCTTGCGGATGTCCTCGGGCAGCAGGGTGTCCGCGTCGGGCGCGTGCTGGGCGGAGACCACCACCGTGTCCAGCGACACCGGACGCGATCCCTCGTACGCGATCGTGACCTGCGTCTTGCCGTCCGGGCGCAGATAGCCGAGCGTCCCGTCACGCCGGGCCGTCGACAGACGGCGGGCCAGCCGATGGGCGAGGGCGATGGGCAGCGGCATCAGCTCCGGTGTCTCCGCGCAGGCGTAGCCGAACATCAGCCCCTGGTCGCCGGCGCCCTGCCGGGCGGCGCCCGCGGCGCCACCCTCGGTCCGTGCCTCGTACGAGCGGCTCACCCCCTGTGCGATGTCGGGGGACTGCCTCCCGATCGACACGCTCACGGCGCAGGTCCGCCCGTCGAACCCCTTGGCCGACGAGTCGTACCCGATGGCGTTGACCTGGGCGCGGGCGACGGCCGCGAGGTCGACGACGGCGCGGGAACCGACCTCGCCGGCGATGATGATCTGGCCGGTGGTCACGAGGGTCTCGACGGCCACCCGGCTGTGCGGGTCGCCGTCGAGATAGGCGTCGAGCAACGCGTCGCTGATCTGGTCGGCGATCTTGTCCGGATGGCCCTCGGTCACGGATTCCGAGGTGAAGAGCCGATAGCTCACAGTGATCCTCCATGTCGGTTGCCGGGATGCGGAGACGGCCCCCAACCGAGGCTGAGGGCCGTCGCGGTGCCGATCAGTAGCGGTAGTGGTCCGGCTTGTACGGACCCTCGACCGCGACGCCCAGGTAGGCCGCCTGCTCCTTGGTCAGGTCGGTGAGCCTGGCGCCGAGCGCTCCGAGGTGCAGCCGGGCGACCTTCTCGTCCAGGTGCTTGGGCAGCACGTAGACGCCGACCGGGTACTCGTCGGTCCTGGTGAAGAGCTCGATCTGGGCGATCGTCTGGTTCGAGAAGCTGTTGCTCATCACGAACGACGGGTGCCCGGTCGCGTTGCCCAGGTTCAGCAGGCGGCCCTCCGACAACACGATCACCGCGTGGCCGTCGTCGAACCTCCACTCGTCGACCTGCGGCTTGATCGTGATCCGCCGTACGTCCGGGCGCTTCGCCAGGCCGGCCATGTCGATCTCGTTGTCGAAGTGCCCGATGTTGCCGACGATGGCCTGGTGCTTCATCCGGGCCATGTGCTCGTTGGTGATCACGCCGAGGCAGCCGGTCGCGGTGATGAAGATGTCCGCGGTCTCCACGACGTCGTCCATGGTGGCGACCTGGTAGCCGTCCATCGCGGCCTGCAACGCGCAGATCGGGTCGACCTCGGCGACGATGACCCGGGCACCCTGACCACGCAGCGACTCGGCGCAGCCCTTGCCCACGTCGCCGTAACCGTTCACCACGGCAACCTTGCCGCCGATGAGGACGTCGGTGGCGCGGTTGATGCCGTCGATCAGCGAGTGCCGGCAGCCGTACCTGTTGTCGAACTTGCTCTTGGTGACCGAGTCGTTGACGTTGATCGCCGGGAAGAGCAACCTGCCCTGCTGCTGCATCTCGTACAGCCGGTGCACGCCGGTGGTGGTCTCCTCGGTGACACCCCGGATACCCGAGGCGAGCCGGGTCCAGCGCCCGGCATCCTCGCCGAGACCGCGCCGCAACACCGACAGGATGACCGCGTACTCCTCGGAGTCGGCGGCATCCGCGGCCGGGACCGCGCCGAGCCTCTCGAACTCCGCACCCTTGTGCACCAGCAGCGTGGCGTCGCCACCGTCGTCCAGGATCATGTTGGGGCCCGCACCGTCGGGCCACAGCAGCGCCCGCTCGGTGCACCACCAGTACTCCTCCAGCGACTCGCCCTTCCAGGCGTAGACCGGCACGCCCGCGGGCGCCTCGGCGGTGCCGCCCGGGCCGACGACGATCGCCGCCGCGGCGTGGTCCTGAGTGGAGAAGATGTTGCACGAGGCCCAGCGGACCTCCGCGCCGAGCGCGGTCAGTGTCTCGATCAGGACCGCGGTCTGGATGGTCATGTGCAGCGAACCGGTCACCCGCGCGCCACGCAGCGGCTGAGTCGGGCCGTACTCCTCACGCAGCGACATCAGGCCGGGCATCTCATGCTCGGCCAGCTCGATCTCCTTACGCCCGAACCCGGCGAGCGAAAGATCAGCAACCTTGAAGTCAGTGAATGCCATGGGCTCTCCCGGCAGAAAGGGGCCGGCGGTGACCGGCGCGGGCATTTCCAAGCTAGTGGCGGGCCGCAGAGCCGCACAGACGAATAAATCGGCGAACAAAGCGGTACGAGAATCGCGACCAAAGGCGAATGCCGACTACCCTTTTCGTCAGCTCGACCGGACGGCCGGCGATGTTAGTTTCCTCCCGGCGACGGGAGGCAAGACATGATCAACGCGCGAGGGGTCCGGCCGCGGATCGGCGTCATCGGCGGCAGCGGACTGTACGACCTCGACATGCTCGACGACGTCGAATCGATCGAACTGGACACACCGTACGGAAGCCCGAGCGGCAGCATCACTATCGGCACCCTGCGCGGCACCCGGCTGGCTTTCCTGCCCCGGCACGGCCTCGGGCACCGGCTCAGCCCGAGCGAGGTGCCCGCCCGGGCGAACATCTACGCCCTGTGCGAGCTCGGCGTCCGCCGGGTGTTCGCGATCAGCGCGGTGGGCGGTCTCGCCGAACGCTACGCACCCGGCACCCTGGTCGTGCCGGACCAGATCGTCGACCGGACCAAGGGCCTGCGCCCCGCCACGTTCTTCGGCGGCGGCGTGGTGGCGCACGTGTCCATGGCCGACCCCTTCTGCCAACGGCAGCGCGAGCACCTCATCGCCGCGGCGAAATCCGCCGGGCACACCGACGTGATCGACGGCGCGACGTACTGCTGCATCGAGGGCCCGCAGTTCTCCACCCGGGCCGAGTCCCACCTGTACCGCTCGTGGGGCCTGGACATCATCGGCATGACGGCGGTACCGGAGGCGGCACTGGCCAGGGAGGCCCAGCTCTGCTACGCCGGGCTCGCGCTGGTGACCGACTACGACTGCTGGCACGAGAACGAGGAGACCGTGACCGCCGACATGGTGGCGCAGACCATGCGCCGCAACGTCCGCGCGGCGCGGGAGGTGCTGGAGGAGGCGGTCGCCACCCTGGATCCGTCCGGCGACTGTGAGTGCCGCCATGCCCTCACCGGTGCCGTGCTGACCGACCCCACCCTGATCGCCCCCGACCGGCCGGACTCGCCCGGCCCTCCATCCTGCTGATCACCGCCAGAAGAACTCAGGCACGCGACGACCATGGCCGCCGGAACCTCCGCCGGCCCCACCCGGTAAACCCGATTCGACCGCTGCGCACAACGTCACAGCGCCCGCTGTCTGATCATCCACAACCTGGCGGTGTCGTCGTTGCTCGCCGTGGCCAGCAGCCGTCCGTTGCGGCTGTACGCGACCCCCACGACGATGTCGCTGTGCCCTTCGAGCCTGCTCGCCAGTTTGGCATGACTCGTATCGGTCAGGTCCCAGATCATCGGCGACCGATCGCTGTCGGTCACGAGCATGCGGCCGTCAGGGCTGAACGCCAGGGCGTAACCCGCCCCGACACCGGGAATCACGGCCGTGCACACCCCCGACCCGGCGCCCTCGGTCTGCCACAGCCTGACGGTGTTGTCCAGGCTGCCTGTCGCCAGGATCGTGCCGTCACCGTTGAAGGCGACGCCGTCCACCACCCGGCCGTGCCCGGTGAGCGTGGTGATGAGTGACGGCCGATCCGGACTACGGACGTCCCACAACTTCGATGTCAGGTCGGCGCTGCCGGTCGCCAACTTGGTGCTGTCCGGGGTGAACGCCACGGCGATGACGTAATTCAGGTGCCCCGCGATCGTCGCGATGGGCTGGGTACGCAACGGCGCGGAAAGACTCCACAGTCGCGCGGTCCCGTCGCCGACCGCGGCGGCCAGCGTGCGCCCGTCCGGGCTGAACACGGCCGCATGTATCCAGGGCTGGTCGCCGATGCCGCCGAGAGGACCGAGGGTTGCGGTAAGTGTGGATCTCGACGGATCGGCGATGTCCCAGACCTTGACCGTGCCGTCGTCGCTCGCCGTGGCCAGCGTGTGGTCATCGGGGCTGAACGCGACGCCGTTCACGTCATCGGAGTGTCCGTTGAGCGTCGCGAGCAGCGCCGGCCGGCGCGGATCGGCGATGTTCCACAGTCTCGCCGTCCGGTCGGCGCTCGCCGTGGCCAGGATCCTGCCGGTGGAGTCGAGGGCCACACCCTTCACATCACTCGCATGGCCGACCACGGCTACCGAGAACAGATCCGCGGCCGGCGGGGCGGCGTGCGTGACCCACCGGCTCAGCGGCGGCAGCCCCAGCCATGCGTAGGTGACGCAGAACAGGATCGCCGAGGTACCAAGGCTCATGATGAAGAATCGAGGCCGTTCGACGCCGCCTCTGGCACGGACACCGCCAGATATCAGCGCGGCGACGATGAGCACGAACACCGTCACGAGCATGGTGACATTGTTGGTCCAAAGCACGTCGCCCAGCGCCAGGGCGTCAACGTCGAGACCCACGCTGCGCAGAGCGTTCCAGATCGGCCAGGTCGCGAGGTTGCTCAGCGAGATGAGCACCCAGAACGCTCCGGCGAGCAGCACCACCACGCCGACGCCGTTGCACGAGAAGCGCTGCGTCCGCGGAGCCAGCGCGGCGAACCCGAATGCGGCCCCGCACAATCCGAGTATCACGGCGGCGGCGCACAGCACCCCACCCCAGAACGCCGTCGCGCCGGAGGTTGCCGCAACGCCGCCGGCGTACGCCGCCAACTCCCGCACCACGGCGAGCTGGATGATCCCGACCGCGCTCAGTGCGATCAGCGGTATGCAGAAGAACCGCACCGCGCTCCCGACGGCGGACCAGATCCGCAGTGCCACCTGCCGGGCGTGGCGGCCGAACTCCTGTGCGGATTGAGCGCTGAAGACCGCCGCGATGTAGACGACCCGAGCCAGCTTGATCGTGGTGAGGTAGCTCTGCTCGACCAGTGTCGCGAAGGGGTCGGTCGCCTGCCGCTGTCGTCCCACGGACATGGTGATCTGCGCCTGCAGAAAGGGATAGTCGGGCGCGCGGAACCGTTTGGCGACCGTGCTGACGCTGAACGCCAGCACCAGCACGAACGCGACGAGGAACCCGATGGAGCTGATCGCCGTCTTCCAGCGCAGGACGACCAGCCACCCCGGCTCCGCCGTGCCTTGCGGGCGAGGCACCTGCAGCATGTCGGGCAGCATGGTGAGAAACAGGTGCAGCAAACCCGTGACGAGCGCCTGTACGACCACGAGGTAGCCGGACACCGCCGTCAACTGGGCGACGAGGCGGTCCGGGCCCTTCTCGATCGCGGCCACGACGAAGACCAGCGGGACGACCGCGCCCACGACGATCGCCACATCAACAAGGGTCGTGTACCCGAGGCCATCGTCCAGACCGAGGGCTATGGCCCACCAGAGGCCCGGCACCGCGACGAGCATCACCGCCAGGTAGGTTCCCCGGGCTGATGGAACGGTCTCCAGAACCGTCTGTCTCCCCGCAAAGAAGGCGTACCCGATAGCGGCGACGAGCAGCACCGAGGGTCACCACGGGGCGGCGGACGGCCCGGCCTGATCGGCACGGCCCGCGGCCCACCAGACAAACCACGCGATCATCACCAGCGCGGTCGACACGGCGGCCGCGCCGAGGGCGCGGCCGCGAGACAACGCCACCAGGAACGCGTTCAGTAGGCACAGCGTCAGGAACGCATCGAGGGCCCAGACGTCGTCGGTGCGACGGAAGAGGAACAGCGCGGCAAGGCCGCAGACGATCAGTACCGCGATGCAGGCACCGTTCAGGCGCGATCCGCCCGAGCGCCGGAACAGGATCCATTCGCCGCAGTTGGCGGTGCCGCAGAAGATTGTGACGTGTGGATTCGCGTGGCCTCTCCCGCATGCCAGCGACGCGTCCACGTTCCCGGCCTCCACATGGTCGCCCTGGCTGATCCGGCGGACTGGGTTCGGTATAATCGTTTACCTACCACTACGGAGAGTCAATCTCTCGCGCTGAGAGTCAGGCGATCGGGCGAACCACCTTGTTCCGGGCTGCCCAACGCGTGGATCCTCTTGCCTTTGTGAGCCGGTCATGGCGCGACGACAATTACGCCAGAACGGCCTGGCGGCAAACGTTGTGGATGTCAGCAGGTTCTCGCTGCGAGCCACCGGGCAGACAAGGTCTTGATGTCCTGGTCGCTGAGCAGTTCTCGTCCTTCATCGGGCGAGTCGAGGTGGTGAACGCGCCAGAGTCGGCACGGCCATATCGTGACCGCTGTGGCGGCTCGGAATACGGCCAAGCCTTGCCGGGTCCAGGGGGACTGGTAGGGGCTCCGCCAGTACCGACGCGGCCCCAAAGCGGCCAGCGCCGCCGGGTCGAACTGGACGCGGACGCCAGGTGCCGGGAACCGCGAGCCAAAAAAGTCGGGCTGTTCGGTGCTGGCCGCGAAGTGATACGTACCGTGCTCGTCCATTTTTACCCCGTTAAGGACCGTGACTGGGGAACTGTTGCGCGACGAGGACCTGCTCAGCAGGGCCAAGGGCACGGCCGCGGGCTTAGGTGTCCAGCCTAAGATCCGCTGATGCAGCGGGTCGAGACCACCTGGGAAAGTCGCTCGGTGACAGTCCGTATCGATCCACTGATTACCTGCTGACCCTGCACTCCGGCGCAGCCTGACGCCCTGCTCCAGGCCACCCTGTCCCGCAGGACGGCGCTGGATGCGGCATGATCACCGCTCGTGAATTGCCCCCAGTGCTCCGTCGCCGTCACCGCGGCTCGCGACGCCGCACCCTGGTGCCCGTCGTGCGAGTGGAACCTCGGCCACTTCGAGCCCGGCCGGCGCCGGCCTGAGCTGGGCTGGGTCTGGGCGGATCGCGCCACCCACCGGGTGGCCTGGCGGTTGACCGCCGGGCAGTTCACCCGGCTCGCGGACGGGCCGCTGCGGCGGCGCTCCTGGAGCGCGGCACGGGTCATCACCATGGCGGTGGCGGTGTTCCTGCTGCTTTTCGTCGTCGCCGTGGCGGGGCTGGGCGTGTGGCTGACCGGGTACCACTTCCCCGGCATCACGATCCTGCCTGGTGTCGCCCTGCTCGGCGTGGCGGTGGCGTTGCGCCCGCGGCTCGGGCGCGTCCGCGACGACCTGCACCTGCTCGACCGGGACGAGGCCCCCGAACTCTGGGCGCTGGTCGACCGGGTCGCGGTGGCGTCTGGTGCGCCCGTGCCGCACCTGGTCGGGCTGGACAGCTCGTTCGGCGCGTACACGACGACCGTCGGCCTGCGCCGCCGCCGCGTGCTCTGCCTCGGCGCGCCGCTCTGGTCCGTGCTCGACCCGCAGGAACGGGTGGCCCTGGTCGGCCATGAGCTGGGCCACTTCGTCAACGGAGACCTGCGCCGGGGTCCGCTGACCCAGGTGGCGCTCAGCACGCTGGGCCGGCTCGCCGTGCTGACCCGGCCCGCCGACGACTCCCGGTGGACCGGCATCATCGGCATGATCGCGGCGGCGATGCAGTGGCTGGTCCAGTGGCTGCTGTACCGGCTGGTCCTTGGCCTGCACCTGCTGGTCGTGTGGATCGGTCAGCGCGACGCGCAGCGGGCCGAATACCTGGCTGACGAGATCGCGGCGCGGGCCGCCGGCAGCGCCGCCGCCGTGCGCCTACTGGACGCGCTGCTGCTCCAGGACGCGATCGACACCGTGATCTGCCGGGAGGCCCGGGCCAAACGCGCCGGCGCCGCCTGGCGCGAGGCCGCCGACGTCGCCCGGGCGAACCTGGCTACCGGCGTACCGGCGTTCCGGCAGCTGAGCCGGCGCGACGAGGTCTCGCTGTTCGCGTCGCACCCGCCGACCGGTCTGCGGGCCCGGATGCTGGAACGCCGGCCGCGGCATGCGGCCGCCGTGACGCTGACGGAGCAGCAGGCGGAGCGGATCGACAACGAGATCGCCGGACCCGTGGAACGGGTCCGGCGAGATCTTGCGACTGCCTACTAGCCCGGGTGCCGAGCTGTCCGCGCCTGGCCGTCGTGCGCGCCGCGGCCTGGCAAGTGGTGGCGGTTACTGCGCCTCCGGCGGGGGCGCTCCGGCTCCAGGGTGGCCGGCGCACCCCGTCACCCTCGGCCCGGGCAAGCCGAGCAGACCCCCGCCGGCGCCCGCCGGCGTGGCTGCCTAGCGTCAAGGCCGTCTTGACGCGGCGAGCACCGGCGGGGCCCCGCTCCCACAATGGGCGGGACGAGGTTTTCGAACGCGACGCATCTGCTGGTCAGCCGTAGACGTTAATGCATGTCCGCGCCTTCAATTTGACGTGATCCTCATAGAGAGAGGTGCAAATCTTCCCGCCCGAGGTCGGAAAGCTGATTGACCCTGTGTCGACCCCGCCCGATGTGTTACACCTGTTGTGATCCGGACCTTGCGCGTGAGTAAATCGGACTAATTTATTGTCCGACCACTTATAGAAGTCCTGGTCCATGTGCCAAAAGCAGACCGACTTGTAGGCTCGGAAGTAGCTCTTCGTATAGTCGACCCGGAGGCGACTCCCGCTCACATTTTGATAGAGTGCACCTTCTGGAACACATTTGCCTCCGAGGCAGAGCCAACCCCAGGTGGCCACGTTCTCGGCATTTGCCAGCGCGGCGGATCCAGATGCACCCGTTCCGATAACGATACTCACAGTTGTAAGCAACGCGAGCGCAAAAGTCCTACGGCGGGTAACGCGACGGCTCAAGGCGGAACGGCTTCGGTGAATGATCGACGTCATTGCAATGTCCCGCTTTCAGCTCCAGCAGAATTGACTCACTGGGTGGCGTGAGGTGCAGTCCTAGGCAATCGTTGCACTTGGTGCGCGGGCAGACATTCCCCCGTTTGAGTGAAACCGGCCGAGAAGGCGTGGGATGTCCTTTTTCCTGTTGATGAGCGTCGTCCCAAGGCTGGCCCGTGCCGGAAAGCGGTCGAGCCGCCCGGCGGATGCCGGGCGGCTCGTGGGGAAGTGCGATCGTGCGGGTTAGCCGATCTTGACGTTGAAGATCGGGTTGGCGGCGAGCTTCTTGAACGCGGCCAGGTTGTTCTTGGTCGAGTTGATGCTGATGTCGCGGTTGCCTTCGTCGTCGTTCTTGGTGTCGAAGTAGACGATGGCCTTGATCCCGGGCCGCTTGGCCAGCTCCGGCAGCACCGAGTTGTAGCCGGCGGTCTTGTCGGTGGGCTTGCCGATGCGGTGGTAGACACCCCACTCGGCGATCATGATGGGCTTGGACGCGTGCTTGGTGGTGGCCCAGTCGTACCAGCCCAGACCCTTGTTACCGGTGGCCTTACGGTCGAGCAGGTCGGCGAACTTGCCGTAGTGGTAGTAGCCCTTCTCCGCGCTGACGTAGGAGTCCAGGCCGATCCAGTCGACGACGTCGTCGCCGGGGTACAGGTCGGCCCACCAGGACTGGGCCATCCACTTCTCGTTACCCATGTACGCCATCACATTGATCGCGTTGTCCACACCCTTGGACTCCAGGCGCTTGATGGTGTGGCGGTACATGGCGGCGAAGTCCTTGGCCTCCCAGCCGGAGCCCTTCTTGGCGATGACGTCGTTCTCCGGCTCGTGGTTGAGCACGAGGAAGAACTTCTTGTCGCCGTAGGTCTTCTTGATCCGGGCGGCGAACGCGTCGATGCGCTTGTCCTGCTCGCCCTTGGCGACCTTGGCCCAGTTCGAGCCGTAGGCGATCTTCCAGTTGGTCAGCAGGACGCGGGGGTTGGCCGGGTCGGAGGTCATCGCGATCTCGGCGGCGGTGGGGAACGCTTCGTCGCCCTTGTGGTAGGTGTGGAAGATCGAAGCGGTGCGGCCCGAGAGCTTCTCCCAGTTCTTCAGCTCGACGTCGCGCGGCTTGGTGGTGAAACCACCCGCGGCGGCACCCCACAACACGCCGCAGGAGGGCACCAAGTTCTTGTCGGTGACACACGGCTTGGCCGGCGCGGCGGTCGCGGCGGTGGTGCCGGCCATCGCGGTTCCGGCGCCGACGGCCATGGCGGCCAGGACGGTCAACGACTTCGCAAACTTGATACGCACTTTTTGGTTTCCCCCCGCATGTTCCGGCGCCAGGTTCGGCCGGGCATGACTAGAGATTCCGGTGCGGCAGGTGCGCGACCCGGTCCCGGACAGGTGCCGCCCGGTTGCGACCGACCCGAACGGCGAAACTTGAGGATTTCGGCGCTGGAAAACCTCGCCATACGGGTGGTTTCGGACACAGAACGGGCGCGACGTGACACGTTGGCGGGGGCCTCGGCGCGCGCCCGACAACCGACCAGAACGAGTGCGGGGTATGGAGGCGACGTCAGTCCTGCCCTGCCGGTGCGTGCCGTCGCGTACCGGGCGATCCGTAAGCACGTGACCGGGTGCAGGCGGTGCTCCTGGGCTATGAATGCGGCCTGCCCGATCACGACCGGAGCGCCACCCACGCGGGCAGGGCGCTGCCCCAGTGGTCACCGGACCACATAGACACCCGCGCCCGCGCCGTCCCCGGGCGACCCCACCGCACATTGCGCGGCCGCCCAGGAACGCCCTCACGGCCGGCCGGAACGCCCCGCCGGATTCGTTGACGGTCGGTACAACAGCCCCGCCGCGACCAGCTCCACGGTGACCGCGACGGCGATCACCTTGACGGCCAGCAGGGCGACCAGGACCAGCAGCTGGGTGGCGCCCGCCTCCACGGCCGTGCCCCCGCCGAGCAGCACCCCGACGAACGCGCCCGGCAGCGTCACCAGGCCGACCGTCCGCGTCTGGTCCAGGGCCGGTACGAGCGCCTGCCCGGCGGTGGGCGGCAGACCTCGAGAGCGGCGTCACGAGGCAGGAAACCGAGGGCGAGCGCGGCCTCGTACTCGCCGTGCCGGTCACGCAGCTCGTCCAGGGCGCGACGGCCCGCCAGCGAGGTGGCGGTCATCGCGCCGCCGATGAGGATTCCCGCGACCGGCAGCACCGCGATCTGGTGCAACGGCATCGTGCCGGCGCCCACGATCAGGGCGCCGACCGGCAACGCCCCGGCCGCGATCGGCGCGATCACCAGCCGGCTCAGGCGCCACGACCCGAGCCGGCGCGCGGACGTGGCCGCGGCGACCAGCACCATCAGAAGGATGAACCCGGCGGTCGCCCACCACGAACGCACCACGGCGGCGATCAGCAGGGAGACGGCGGCCAACTGCAGCACCGCCCGCACCGACGCGGTGACCACCGCCCGGCTCACGCCGAGCCGGCCGGCGTAGGCAGCCGCAGCCGCGAGGACCACCAGCACTCCCAGCACGGCGGCCAGTGCGGGACCTACCGAGACCGCTCCCTGATGCACAGTGCCCCCGGAAGTAGGACGTCGGGACCGTCAGGCAATCACACACCACGCCCGAGGGGCGTCTCGCCGGCCGTATAGCCTGTAGGCGACTTTCTGCGATCCAGAAGCAGCATGGTGCGGTCAGGCAGGGGGCGGTCGTGTCGGTGCCCCTGTACCAGGCGAAGGCGGAGTTGTTCCGAACCCTGGGGCATCCCGTCCGTATTCGGGTCCTGGAGTTGCTCCAGCCTGGGCCACGTCCGGTGCGTGATCTTCTTGCGGAGATCGACATCGAGCCGTCGAGTCTGTCGCAGCAACTTGCCGTCCTGCGTCGCTCCGGCATCGTGGTTTCGTACCGTGATGGCGGCTCGGTGATGTACGTGCTCAGTACGCCGGCCGTGCTGGATCTACTGGCGGCCGGCCGGCGGATTCTCGGTGAGGTCTTGACCGACAGCAAGGGACTGCTGGCCGAGTTGAAGGATCGAGTCGAGCCTCGCTCCTGACCCTGTGACGGTATCCATGCTCATAGATCGAGCGCGCTTTCGATCGCGCGCAGTTGATGGCGAGCCATGGCCAGGTTCGCCCGGTCCTTGTTCAGAACCAGGTAGAGGAACAGGCCCTTGCCTGATCGGCTGGTCAAGGGGCGGACCAGGTGATACTGGGTGTCCAGGGTGATGAGGACGTCCTCGATCTTCTCCGTGAGGCCGAGCATCTCCATGGCGCGTAGCTTCGCGCGCACCACGTCGGTGTTGCCCGCCGCGGCAACCGTCAGGTCGAGGTCCCTGCTGCCGCCGGCGGTACCCAGCGCCATGCCGCTGGTCTGATCGACGAGCGCCGCTCCCAACGCCCCGTCGATCTGCATCGTGTCCTTGAGTGCCACATCCATCTCTGCCATGTCCGACTCCTCAGGGTCCGTGTCGTGATGCCTCGAGGATGGCCGCGGTGAGCGAAAGTGGAACGCACACACTGTCCGGTGCCCACAGGCGACAGCCGGAGATAGTAGAAGCGTGAGCTGTTCGACTTGAAGAATTTCGCAACTGCACAAGTAGGCACAACGGAGCCGACGCAACTCCCTTAGCCGGATCGCCGCTAGCGAGAGCGAACTGAGCCGTAGCGCGAGCGGGAACGTTGGATATCGCTGCCTCGTCGTGACCGGTAGTGGTGCACGCCGAGGGTGACGGCGCAGGCGACCGCCACCACGCCGCAGACGATGCCGGGGACGGTGGCGCCGATGGAGGAGGTCACTGCGTTGGCGGCGAGGCTGACGATCAGGACGAGCCAGAGGACCGGGCGGAGGCGGGATTCAGTCATGGGGCTCACGCTAGGCAGCAGAGCCACCGCGGACGATCCTGCAGGCGTTCCGGTCCGTCGCGAACCGGGAGCGGGCCCGATTGTCGCGCTGGGGTCCCGAGATCATCGACCCGGAGCCGCTCCCGGACGGCGTGCTGCCCGCGCTGCGGGACAGCACGGTCCGGCGCGAGGCCGGGTGGGTGGTCACCCACGCGACGTTCGGTTTCGTCATAGGGATCGTCGGCTTTTCCCTTCCCCTGTACGCGGTGCAGTACCTCACGTTCCCGGTGTGGTGGCGGTGGCTGGACGCCGAGCAGGGCGGTCCCGGGTTCATCAGCTTTCCGGTGCGCACCGAGCTCGGCGCGCTCGTGGTCGGGCTGACCGGCATCGGCTGGGCGGCCCTGGCCCTCGGTCTTCCTCCGGTGCTGGCCCGCCTCCAGGCCGCGCCCGGCCGGGGCCTGCTCGCCGCTGATCCCGACACGGACCTGTCGCTGCGGGTCGCCCAGCTGACCGCCACCCGCGCCGCCGCCCTCGACGCGCACGCCGTCGAGTTGCGGCGCATCGAGCGGTCGCTGCACGACGGCACCCAGAACCGGCTCGTCGCCGTGAACGTGCTGCTCGGCGCCGCCCGGCGGGCGTTGACGAGAGATCCGGACACCGCCGGGGAGATCCTCGAGCGTGCGCAGGACGCCGCCGAACAGGCCCTGGCCGAATTGCGTACCGTCGTCCGCGGCATCCTCCCCCCGGTGCTGGCCGACCGCGGTCTCTCCGGCGCGCTCACCGGCCTGGCCGGCAGCTGCGCCGTTCCCTGCACCGTGGACGTGGAGGTGCCGGGACGCTGCGCGGTCTCGGTGGAGGCGACCGCGTACTTTGTCGTAGCCGAGGCACTGACCAACGCGGTGAGACACAGCGGAGCCGCCGCCGTCGCCGTCACGGTCCGCCGCGAGGGTGACCGGCTGCTGCTGCGGGTGGACGACGACGGGCGAGGCGGTGCCGACGAGAGCCGTGGTTCGGGGCTCGGCGGCATCCGGCGGCGGATCGAGGCGTGCGACGGGCGCCTGACCCTGATCAGCCCACCCGGAGGGCCGACATCGATGCAGGTGGAGCTGCCATGCGGATCGTGATCGCCGAGGACGACGCACTGCTGCGCGAAGGGCTCGCGTTGTTGCTGCGTGCGGAGGGCCTCGACGTGGCCGCCACGGCCGACGGCCCGGGGCCCTTCCTGGAGGCGGTCGACTTCCATAAACCGGATGTCGCCATCGTCGACGTACGGATGCCGCCGACCCACACCGACGAAGGGATCGTGGCCGCGGTCGAGGCCCGCCGGCGCCACCCCGACCTGGCGGTGCTGGTGCTCTCGGCGTACGTGGAACAGGCCTTCGCCACCGATCTGCTGGCCGGTGGCGCCGCCAAGCTGGGTTATCTCCTGAAGGAGCGGGTGGGCCGGGTCGAGGAGTTCCTCGGCGCCCTGCACCGGGTCGCCGACGGCGGCACGGCTATCGATCCGGAGGTCGTCGGGCAGTTGCTGACCCGCAGCCGGCCGGACAGCGGGCTGGACCGGCTCAGCGCCCGCGAGCGGGACGTGTTGGCCCTGATGGCCGAGGGCCTCGGGAACACCGCCATCGCCGAGCGGCTGTTCGTCACCGAGGGCGCCGTGCACAAGCACATCCGCAGCATCTTCGCGAAGCTCGACCTGGCGCCCACCGACCGGGCGGACCGCCGGGTCATCGCGGTACTGCGCTATCTCGAGGACATTCAGCGCCGGGCCGGGTAGTGCCTGCTGTACCACCGTTGCGCCCGCAGGCTGCATAGCTTCGAGTCGGTACCGCCAATAGCTTCTGACCTGTGAAAACAGAAGCTGTTCGCGTCGAGCGACTCACCCGGACCTACGGCGGCGGCGACCAGGCGGTCACCGCGCTGGACGACATCGACATCACATTCTCGCGCGGCACTTTCACCGCCGTGATGGGACCGTCCGGTTCCGGTAAGAGCACCCTGTTGCAGACCGCCGCAGGGCTGGACCGGCCGACCTCCGGTCGGGTGTGGATCGGTGACACAGAGTTGTCCCGGCTCTCCGAGAGCAAGCTGACCAAGCTGCGCCGCGACCGGATCGGCTTCATCTTCCAGGCGTTCAACCTGATCGGCGCGCTGACCGTCGAGGAGAACATCGTGCTGCCGCTGCGGCTGGCGGGCGTGCGCCCGGACCGCGACTGGCTGACCCAGGTGGTACACCGGGTCGGCCTCGGCGCCCGGCTGAAGCACCGGCCGTCCGAGCTCTCCGGCGGTCAGCAGCAGCGCGTGGCCATCGCCCGCGCGCTCGCCGCCCGCCCCGACGTCATCTTCTGCGACGAGCCGACCGGTGCCCTGGACACGCAGACCGCGGCCGAGGTGCTGCGGTTGCTGCGATCGGTGGTGGACGCACACGGGCAGACGGTCGTCATGGTGACCCACGATCCGGTGGCCGCCTCGTACGCGGACCGGGTCGTGCTCCTCGCCGACGGCCGGATCCGCGACGACATGCACCAGCCCGGAGCCGCCCGCATCGCCGAGCTGCTCGCGCACCTCGGCCCCCGCGTCACCCAGGAGGTCTGAACCATGCGGACTCTCGCCTTCGCGATGCTGCGCAGCCGCCCGGGCAGCGCGCTCGCCACCCTCATCGCACTCACCGCCGGCGTCCTGATCCTCATGAGCATGGGCGTGCTGGTCGAGTCGGGATTGAGCTACCGGCCGGAACCCCGTAGGTACGCGACCGCCGACGTGGTCGTCGCGCACCGGGACATCACCCTCACCAGCAAGGAGTTCGACGGCGAAGTCGTCACCAGCACGACCGCCCTGCCCGAGGGCGGCACCGTCCCGGCCGCCCTCGAGGACAAGATCCGCCGGGTTCCCGGTGTCGCGTCCACGGTCGCCGAGCCCAGCGCCTATCCCGGCCGGCTGGCCACCATCGCCGTCACCGCCGAGCCCGGCACCGACCGTGACTCGATGGTCGCCGCGGTGGAGAAGGCGGCCGCCGACGCGGGCGCCAAGGCCTATTCGGGCGCCGGCCGCGGGCTGCTCGAAGAGCCCGGCGCGGTGGCCGGCCGGGATCTGCTGATCCAGATCGGCGGCACGTTCGGCGGATACGTCGCCATGCTCGTCGTCTTCGTCGTCGCCGGCACGGTCGGGCTCTCGGTGCGGCACCGGCGCCGGGACCTTGCGCTGCTGCGGGCCATCGCCGCCACCCCCGGACAGGTTCGCCGGATGATCGTCGCGGAGGCCGTCACGCTCGGCGTCGTGGCCTCGGCGCTCGGTGTCCCGGCCGGGATGCTCGCCACGAGATGGGTGCAGGCTCAGCTGGTCGACCGCGGCTTCGTCCCGGACGGCTTCCCGATGGTCGCCGGTGTCCTGTCAGCGCCGGTCGTGACCGTCCTGACCGTCGTCGTCGCCGCGGCCGCGGCCCTGCTGGCCGCCCGCCGGGTGACCGCGATCCGGCCCGCCGAGGCGCTGGGCGAGATCGCCGTGGAACCCACCGGGCTGGGCAGGTTCCGCGCGGCCTCCGGGCTGCTGGCGCTCGTAGCGGCCGGCTCCGCCACCATTTTCGCGGTCGGGTCGAGCGGACAGTCCGCGCAGGCAGGCGCGATCGGCATGCTCTACCTGTTCGTGCTCGCGGTGGCGCTGCTGGCACCCGGGATCAACGCCGTCGCCGCTCGGATGCTGACCCCGGTGCTACGCCTCGGCTGGGGCACCAGCGGATACCTGGCCGCGGCGAATCTGCGGGCGAACGCGAGGGGCGCGGCCACGGTGCTCACCTCCCTGGTGCTGGCGGTCGGGTTCGGCGGGTCGGTGTGGTTCCTGCAGGACAACCTGGAGCGCGGCACGGTCACGCAAAGCCAGGAGGGCCTGCTCGCCGACCTCGCACTGACCTCGCCGGAGGGGATACCCGCCTCCGCCGCCGCGGACATCCGGAAGCTGCCTGGGGTTCGCGCCGCTACGGGCGTACGCCGGACCTCGGTTTTGATCAAGATTTTCGACAGCGTGGAACCGGTGCAGGCGCAGGGCATCGACCCCGGGGGTGCCGCCGAGACGATGGACCTGAAGGTCAGCGCCGGCAACCTCGGCGACCTCGGCGAGGGGACAGTGGCGGTGTCCACCCTGCAGGCGGCAAACTCGGGCTGGAAGCTCGGTGACGACGTCGAGTTCTGGCTCGGCGACGGCACTCCGGTCAAGCTGCGCCTGGTGGCGCTCTACGAGCGCGGCCTCGGCTTCGGCGACGTGACGCTGGCCAGGGAGACCACCGCCGGACACACCCGCGCCGACATGGACAGCCACGTGCTGATCCGCACCGAGCCCGGCGCCGCGGTGAAGGCACCCGGCCTGGTCAGCTCCGACGGCATCACCTCCGGCCTGTCCCGGAACCTCGCGCTCAGCGCCTGGCTCAACAAGCTGCTCATCGGCGTGATGGTCGGGTACGCCGTCCTCGCCGCCGCCAACACCATGGTCATGGCGGCCCTGGCCCGCGGCCGCGAGCTCTCCCTGCTGCGCCTGGTCGGCGGCACCCGCCGCCAGCTGCGCCGCATGGTCAACGCGGAGCAGGCCGGCCTGCTCGGCATCGCCCTCATCATCGGCGGCGCGATCGCGGCGGCGACCTTGGCCGCGGTGGTCCATTCCCTGACCGGCACGGCGATCCCGTACGTGCCGACGCTGGGCTGGGTGGCGGTCCTCGGCGGGACCACGCTGCTCGCGCTCGTCACCACCGTCCTGCCGGTACGCCGCCTCCTGCGCACCCCGCCCCTGGAGCACATGGGAACGAAGGAGTGAGGGGTACAGCCTGCTGTATCCCCGAGTGGGTAGCTGTCGGGATCGAACGTGACCACTTCGGAAAATAGCGTCATCGGCATGACGAAGACGACAAAGAAGTACCGCAACCTGACGATCGGCCTCATCGCTACCGGCGCCATTCTGGCTGCGGGCGTGGGAGTCGCCAACGCCGACGACACCGAAAGGGCTGCCACGCAGCCCGGCTGGGCGGGTGTCACCCGCGAGCAGGTGCGGATCGACTTCGGCAAGGGCTGGGTCACCAAGGCCGAGCTCACCTATCCGAGCGGTGCGAAGGGCCGCCTGCCGCTGGTCATCTTCCTGCACGGCAGCGGGCGCAACGACATGAATCAGACGCTTCCGGAGGGCAAGGGCACGACCTTCGTCCCGCTTGCCCAGGCGGCCGGCAGGGAAGGCTTCGCGACCTTGCGCTTCAACAAGCGTGGAGTGACCGACATTGGGCCGGTGGAGAGCACCGACCCGGCCCAGCTGATGCCGAAGGACCCATACCACCAGATCCAGCAGGATGCCGCTTCGGTGGTTCGGTTCGCCGCCAAGTCGCCGAGGGTGGACCCGTCGAAGATATTCCTCCTCGGCCACAGCGAGGGCACCAATGTGGCCGCCAACCTCGCCGCCGACTCGAACAGGTTCGGCATCCCGAAGCCGGCCGGCGTGGTCGAGATGGGGGTCGTCGGCCTGCCCGTCAAGCAGTTGCTGACCTTCCAGATCTACGGTCGGCTGCTGGCGCAGATGCACGACGAGTTCGACGTCGACGGTGACGGCCAGCTGACGGCCGTCGAGGCGACCGACGGCCTGCTGGGTCAGCCGAAGGAGGTTGCCGACCAGTTCGGCTCCGTCCTGCTCGACGGCAAGAAGGTGCTGGCCGGCACCGACAAGAACCACGATGGTCAGATCGCGATCGACGCCGAGGCCGGCGTCGTGCTGCGCGAGGTCACCCATATCGGCGACTACCCGAACCTGCCGGGCCTGGATCAGGGCACGATCAACTATTTGAAGGACATCGCCCGCTTCCCGACCGTGTCGCAGTCGCTGCCGAAGTTCTCCGGCCCGACGCTGCTGCTCAACGGTGAGAACGACCTACAGACTCCGGCTCGCGCCGCGATCGTCGCCGACGCCGCCCTCTCCGGCCATCGGGACCACAAGATCGTCATCTACCCGGGCATGGCGCACACCATGAACATCACCCCGAAGTTCCACCCGGAGTTCGGCGAGCCTGACAAGCAGGTCATCACCGAGATCCAAGGCTGGCTCAAGTCCCACCGCTGAGGTGGAGTACCGCTCGCCGCGGTCGCTGCCGTCGCGTTCAACGCGGTTGTCGCAGCGGCCGCGCGCGCTTTACCATCGGCGCCTACGGCTTCCTCACCATGGTCGGCGTGATCATCGCCCGGCTCGCTCTGTCCGGCCGTCCGTCGCCGGCCGGCTCAGAACACGCCGAGGTGGTCCAGGAGGATCCGGGTGCCGATCAGGATCAGGATGACGCCACCGGCGATCTCGGCCGGGCGGCCGAAGCGTCCGCCGGCTCGGTGGCCGATGAACACCCCGATCAGGGTGACGACTGCGGTGAGGACCCCGATGAGGGTCGCCGCGGGCAGGATGGCCACATCGAGGAAGGCGAAGCTGATCCCGACGGCCAGCGCGTCGATGCTGGTGGCCACCGAGAGCGCCAGTAGCTCCCGCAGGCTGATGCCTTGGAAGTCGGCTTCGTCGTCTCGCGGGGAGAAGGCCTCGTGGATCATCTTGGCGCCGATGACGACCAGCAGGCCGAAGGCGATCCAGTGATCTATCTCGGTGATGTAGTCGTGGAAGCCGCGGCCCAGCAGCCAGCCCGCGATCGGCATCAGTCCCTGGAAGAGTCCGAAGCCGATCGCCAGCCCACCGGCGTCGCGCACGGTGATCCGGCGCATGTGCAAGCCCTTGGCGACGGCGACGGCGAAGGCATCGGCGGAGACACCCACCGCGATGACCAGCAGCGTGAAGAACGACAACCGTTGTCCCTTCACTCGGCACCGAGTGTCCGCGTGAGTTTATCGCCCCGAACGTTCCCATTTGCAGGCATTTCGATTGCGCGCTGCCAGGAGGTCCTGCCACGGGAACGGTGACGGTCCGCGTTCGGGGCTCATGGCGGCCACGAGAACTGGGAGCCTGCGGCAATGGCTGGCAGTTCGGCTAGAGATATTCCGGCATATCGGATGACTTCGCGGGCCACTTTCCCTCGTACGATGTCGCGCGACAGCGCTGGTAGAAGGACTGAGGTCTGTGGTGGTTGGTGAGCGTGAGCACTTGCCGTCCGGCCGACCAGGCCGTGCGACCGGAGGGATGCTTCGCCGTGCCGCGCCGCGCGTCATCGTCGTTTTTCTGCTGAGCGCTGTGAGTGTCTTCTTGTCAGCCGTGACGACGGGCGCGGTGGCTGGGGCACTGCGGTGGCTCTTCTTCGTTCTGATCTTCGCTGCCATGGGGTCCAGGGAGTGGTGGCGATATGTAAAGCACGGCAAACCGGCGTCGTGGCGGGTAGAGCATGGGGGCGCCACCGCGTTGTTCGTCACCGACCCTGGGCGGGATCGCCATCGGGTGGTTGCGTATTTGAGGGAGCACGGTGGTCTGGATTTCGGTGACGCTGCCATGCGGGCCGATGATCCCTCACGACCGGTGTGGGATGACCTGACAAGCGAGAGCGCCGACCGGATCGGTGCCGTTCTCGTGGAGGTGGGAGCGACCGTGAGTGTGAAACCGCGGCCGAATCCTTCATGGGCCCGCGATGTGACTGGTCGATGAGCTGATCGGCAGGTCGGGTATCACCGCGCCGCGTCTCAGGTCCGGGACCTGAGGCCGTCGGCCGCGACCGCCCGGGCTGCCAGCCGTTCGGTCAGCAGGCCGGTCATGGCGCGCACGCCGTGACCGATCGCCCGCTCGTCGGCGGCGAAGTCGGGGGCGTGCGGCGCGCCGTTCATTCCCGACTCGGCGTCCGCGACGCCGAGGTAGAGCATCGCGCCCGGCGCCTCGTTGAGGAACAGGGCGAAATCCTCGCAGTTGAACGGCCAGGACGCCCGGGCCCACAGGACGGACTCCGGCCCCAGCGCCGTGCTCAGGTACCGGCCGGCCGCCGTGCTGAGTTCCGCCGAGTTCACCATGGCGGGGAACGGATCGCCGGGGTAGTCCACGTACCCGCCTGCCTGCGCGGCGAGCCGCTCGACCCGGGCGCGTAGCTCGGGAAACCGCTCCTGCGGCCAGACCCGCAGCATGATGTTGGCGACGGGCCGCGCGTCGGGCGTGTGCTCGGTCCACTGGGCGACGCACACGGATTCCTGGATCGAGGCGGCGGTCTCCGGCTCCAGCACCGCGTGAAAGCGCGCGTGATAGTCGGCGACGCTCCGCGGGTACCCGACGGTGCCGAGCTCCGCCACTTCGGATGCGATGGCGGCGACTGCCGCGTCGTCGCCACCCGGCAGCACTATCCGGATATGGTCCAGCCCGGGCAGACCGTATCCCGGAGACACCGCGATGGTGCCGACAGGGAACGGGGCACAGTGCAGCGCATAGCTTTCGCGCGGCGCGAGCCGTTGCACCAGCCCGGTATCGAGCATCGCCCGCGCGCCGCGCAGGGGCTCCTCGGCCGGCTGGAAGACGAACGCCAACCGGCCGCGTACCGGATCGGGGCCCTGCGCCAGTGCCCGGGCGACGCCGACGCCGATCGCGGTGTGCAGGTCGTGCCCGCACAGGTGCGCGACGCCGGGGACGCGCGAGGCGAAGCCCTCGTCGAAAGCCTTGCCCGACAGAGGGAAGGGCAGCACGTGGTGTTCCGCGTCGACGGCGTCCATGTCCGCCCGGTACAGCACCGTCGGGCCGTCCGCGGAACCGTCGAGCACCGCGAGGACACCGTGCCCGCCGACACCGGTCGTGACCTCGAGCCCGGCCGCGCGCAGCTGCTCCGCGACCAACCCGGCCGTCTCCCGCTCCTCACCGGCCAGCTCCGGGCGACGGTGAATCTCCCGGCGGAGCTCGATCAGTTCATCGTCCAGATTCGTCACCGGTAGATCTTGCGCACAACCGTCGATTCCCCGCACCACCATTTCGGCCCGCGTGCTCGACCTTGAACGGGGTCAAGCCAAGGTACCGAGTGTCGATCCGGGCAGATCGAGAGTTGCGCGCCGGTGGCTGCCGCTGACTATCGCCAGGAACGTCAGCGGCCGGCCATCCTCCCCTTCCGATACGCCGAGGCGGGCCTCGTCGATCGGCCCTCCGGTGACGATGCGAAACACTTCACCCTCAGCCGACGGATCCCATATCCGTACGGTCGTGTCCGTGCTGCCGGTGGCGAGCAGGGGCTGCCCGTTCGGGCCGGTGAACGCGGCGATGGCGGTCACCGAGTTGGTGTGGCCGGTGAGTGGTTCGCCGATCTGGGTGCCGGTGTCGGGGTTCCATACCCGCACCGTCCGGTCGTTGCTGCCGGTGGCGAGCAGGGGCTGCCCGTTCGGGCCGGTGAACGCGGCGATGGCGGTCACCGAGTTGGTGTGGCCGGTGAGTGGTTCGCCGATCTGGGTGCCGGTGTCGGGGTTCCATACCCGCACCGTCCGGTCGTTGCTGCCGGTGGCGAGCAGGGGCCGCCCGTCCAGACCGATGAATACGACCATGGCGGTCACCCAGTCGGTGTGGCCGTAGAGTGGATTCCCGATCTGGGTGCCGGTCTCGGGGTCCCAGATCCGCACCGTCGCGTCATGGCTGCCGGTGGCGAGCAGGGGCCGCTCGTGGGGGCTGGTGAATACGACCATGGCGGTTACCGAACGGGTGTGGCCGGTGAGTGGTTCCCCGATCTGGGTGCCGGTGTCCGGGTCCCAGATCCGCACCATCCGGTCGTTGCTACCGGTGGCGAGAAGGGGCTGCCCGCCTGGGCCGGTGAACGCGACTATCGCGGTCAACCTGTTGGTGTGGCCGGTGAGTGGTTCCCCGATCTGGGTGCCGGTGTCGGGGTCCCATACCCGCACCGTCGCGTCGTTGCTGCCGGTGGCGAGTAGAGGCTGCCCGCCTGGGTCGGTGAACGCGGCGATCGGGGTCAACGAACGGGTGTGGCCGGTGACTGGTTCCCAGACCGCGGCGCCGGCATTCGGGTCCCATACCCGCACCGTCGCGTCGTTGCTGCCGGTGGCGAGTAGGGGCCGCCCGCCTGGGCCGGTGAACGCGGCTATCGCGGTCACCGAACGGGTGTGGCCGGTGAGTGGTTCCCCGATCTGGGTGCCGGTGTCCGGGTCCCACACTCGCACCGTCCGGTCGTGGCTGCCGGTGGCGAGCAGAGGCCGCCCGCCTTGGCCGGTGAACACGGCGATCGCGACCACCCAGTTGGTGTGGCCGGTGAGTGGTTCCCCGACCGGAGTGCCGGTGTCCGGGTCCCACACTCGCACCGTCGCGTCGTAGCTTCCGGTGGCGAGTAGGGGCCGCCCATTGGGGCGGGTGTATACGGCTATCGCGGTCACCGAACCGTTGTGGCCGTTCAGTGGTTCCCCGACCGGGGTGCCGGTGTCCGGGTCCCACACTTGCGCTGTCCCGTCGTAGCTGCCGATCGCGAGCAGAGGACGCCCGTCCGGGCGGGTGTATAGGGCTATCGCGGTCACCGAACCGTTGTGGCCGTTCAAGGGTTCCCCGACCGGGGTGCCGGTGTCCGGGTCCCACACTTGCGCTGTCCCGTCGTAGCTGCCGATCGCGAGCAGAGGACGCCCGTCCGGGCGGGTGTATAGGGCTATCGCGGTCACCGAACCGTTGTGGCCGTTCAGTGGTTCCCCGATCTGGCTGCCGGTGTCCGGGTCCCATATCCGCACCGTGCCGTCTTTGCTTCCGGTGGCGAGTAAGGGACGCCCATCCGGGCCGGTGTATACGGCTATCGCGGTCACCGAACCGTTGTGGCCGTTCAGTGGTTCCCCGATCTGGCTGCCGGTGTCCGGGTCCCATATCCGCACCGTGCCGTCTTTGCTTCCGGTGGCGAGCAGGGGGCGCCCATCAAGGCCGCGGACTGTGGTGATCGCCGCGACAGCACTGTCCAGAACAGCGAGAGTGTTGGCGGTCAACATCCAGGTGACGTTGCGCGGCCGGACGAGCAGGTCGGGGACGTCGCCGACCTGCGGCGGCACGTCGCCGGGATCGGAGACGGCGTGGCGTACGAACCCGAGGCTGGCCGCCCGCGATGAGGGTGACGCGTCACGTAGGTAGGGTTCGATCGCCGCCCACGCGGCGAGGCCGTGGCGGCCGGACGAGGGAGCGACGGGCAGGCCGAGGCCCGCCCGGACGGAGTTGCTGGTGTCCCAGGGCAGGAACGCGCCGGTAACGGTGTGGTCGTCGAGGCAGCCGCCGCGTGCGGCATGGCCGACCTGGTGTCTGCGCAGGTATGGGTGCGGTGGCGTCGCGGCGGTCCGCGGGAGGAGCGCGGCCAGCCGCCGCGCGATCCGCGCATGGACAGCCTGTTCCGGATCCGGCGGTCCGGACGATGTCGGCTCGGCCACGGTCATGCCCCTTCCACCTGTCGATGTGGCAGGAGATCCTGACGCAGGACCTCGGCGAGTCGTTCGTGGACCAGCCGGTACACGGTGCGCCCGTCCTCCACGTCGCTGACGAGGTAGCCGCCGAGCCGTCCCGACAGCACGTGGCCGATGAGCCCGTCGGCGTCGGGCAGGGTGGTGTCCAGCACGGCTTCGGTCATGGCGGGCCAGATGTCGGCCCAGGGAATACCGGCGCCGAGCGCGAACGCGGCGGCGCGGAGTACGCCGGTGAGGTGTGCGACAGGGTAGTCGTCGGTGGCGTTGTCGCGCAGGTCGAGGCGGAGTTGGCCGATGGTCGCGTCGGTGAGGGAGGCCAGCCATGCGGGGTCGTCGAGAGGCTGGCGGGTGAGCCGGCCACGGAGGTGGCCGGCGGCCAGGCGGGTGTCGAGGAACGACGGCTGGACGCGGGCGGCGATGACCGCGGCCGTTTCGGTCCTGGCTGCCCGGACGGCCTCGTCGTCGCCGGCGTAGGGGCCGTCACCGGCGGCAAGCAGCGTCTCGGCGTAGGTCGCCAGGTCGTCGTACACGCCGTCGGTGTCGGTGCGCAGCACGTTCCCGGGCGGGGCCGCGGTGGCGCGCTGGAGCAGGTCCAGCAGGGTGTCGAACTCCGCCGCCGGCAGCGCATGGTGTGGTGTGCTGCTGCGTACGCCGACGAGCAGCCGTACCAGGTGGACGCCGGCGGGTGTGGCCAGGCGGGCCAGCGGCCCGAGCAGGTCGGCGACGAGGCGGGTGGGCCGCGTCGCTTCGTCGAGGCCGTCGACGACGACGGTGACCGGGCGGCCGGTGCCGGCGAAGCGGGCCGAGATAATCTCGGTGATCTGTTCGCGGAGGTGCTGGCCGGGATCGCCGTGGTCAGGGGCCGGGCGGGGCTGTTCGCCGAGGGCGGTGACCAGCCTGGTCAGCAGATCCACGCTGTCGGTGTTGCGGGCGAGCAGTGCGACGTCGACGGCTCCGGGCGGGGGCAGGGTGCCGGGCGGCGCGGCCTGGGCGGCGCGGGCGTACCTGGGCCGGGCGAGCACGTCCGGGTCGCTGAGGGTGACGGCGCGAGCGATGACGGCGGACTTTCCGCTGCCCGCGCTGCCGGTGACGATCAGGACGCCGCCGTCGCCGGTCAGGAACCGTGCGGTGGCCCGGTTGAGGTCGGCGCGGCCGGTGAAGTACCAACCGGGGTCGTGGTCGGGACGCCCGCTGGCCCGGTCCAGCCAGTAGTCCAGTTCGGTGGCGTCGGCGGCGACCTGCCGGCGTTGCGGGCCGGCGAGGTCGGCCGGCGGGCGGTAGCCGGGGTTGGGCAGGCTCCGCATCGGATACCGGGTGCGCCAGGTCTCCCACACCCGGTGCGGCACGGCCAGCGGCTGGCCGGGGTCCTGGAGCGCGGCGCGGGTCAGTTCCGTGAGGAACTCCTCGAGGGTGAGGTGTTCGGCGGCGATCCCGGCGGTGGTGCACAGCTGGGCGTGTACCCGGTCAAGGAGGGTGGCGAATTCGCGGTCGCGGGGCCGGTCGTCGGCGTCGACGGTCGCGATCACCGCCAGGGTCGCGTGTTCCCGGCGGTGGCGCGGGAGGTCCTGGGCGACGCGCAGGACGTCGGCCTGGACGGCCTTGGCGTAGCAGGCGTTGACGATGATCAGGACCTGGCCGGCGTCGCTGGACAGGGCCGCGGAGATCAGGTCGCCGGTGGGGTAGGCGTCGCGGTCCGGGCGGCGCGGGTCGCCGCCAGGCATGATCAGGCGGTGGGTACCGGATTGCCCGCGTTCGCCGTGTCCGGTGAGGTGCACGACGAGGACGTCACCGGCGCCGGCGCGGCGCAGGCCGGTGTCGCGGATGAAGTCGTCCAGGTCCTCCCGGCTGTGGATCTTCGCGGCGGCGTCGATGCTGAACGCCCGGTCGCCGAGGGCGTCCTTGTCGGCCCACCAGGTGGATGCGGCGGTGATCTGGGCGTCGATGCCGGCCCGGAAGTCGTCGCCCTCGTCGGGATAGTCGCGCACGGCGATCAGGAACAGGCGGCGCCGCCCCGCGGGTGTCTCGGGGTTGCGGTCGGGATCCAATGTGGCCGTCGAGCCCTCCGCGGGTGTGGCCGGGGCGTCTGCCCGGAACGGTCCGTGCGTGCAGGATAACCGGATGCCGGGACCCGGTACGGTGTGCCCAGGGTCATCGGCCGACTACGGAGATGGTGATCATGCCGCTCGGAATCGACGGGCTGCCGCCCCGGCACGGTGCGGTCCCCGATGTCACCAACGACCTGGTGGTGGTCGTGCCGGGGATCATGGGCAGCGCCCTGCACGACCGGGACGCCGGCCGTGACGTGTGGGGGCTGAAGGATCTCCGCTGGTACGGCCGGGCCTGGTCCAGCAAGAGTGGACTGGACGCGCTCGCGCTCAGCGACGCCGAACGTGACCGGCTCGCCGACGGTTGCTACGACCCGCAGACCGCGCGGGTCACCGCCACCGGCCTGTTGGAGTTCCCGGCCGCGTTGCCCTTCCTCGACGGCATGGAGCCCTACACCAACCTGCTCAAACGGCTGCGCACGGTCGTGGCGGACCCGGCCGCGATCGTGACGTTTCCCTACGACTGGCGGCTCCCGGTCACCGTCAACAGCCGGCTCCTCGCCGCCCGCATCGGCGAAAGGCTGCGCGCCTGGCGGCAGCACCCCAAGCAACTGGCGGCGTCCGCCCTGCACCAGGGCCGCCCGCCCCGGGTGGTGATCGTGGCTCACTCGATGGGTGGACTTGTCACGCGGGGACTGTCCTTGATCGACGGGGCGACCTCGACGATCCGGGCCACGATCACCCTCGGCACCCCGTTCTACGGGTCGGTGAAGACGACCGCGCTGCTCAACACCGGCAGCGGTGCACCCGTGCCGATGCCGCAGCGCCGGCTCCGTGAGGTCGTCGCCGGGCTGCCCGGCGTGTACGACCTGCTGCCCACCTACCGCTGCCGAGTCGTCGGCGGCTCGGACCTGTGCCGGCTGACCGCAGGCGACATCGCCGACCTGGGCGGCGACGCCGACCTGGCCCGATCGTCGTTGCAACGCCTGGCCGAGTTGCAGGAGCAGGACCTGCCGCATCACCGTGCCGTCGTCGGTACCGGCCAGCCCACCGCGCAGAGCCTCACCCTGGAGGGCGGCGTGGTGAAGGTGCAACAGCACTACTACCTGCGCCACGACGACGGCGAACTGATCCGCGACGACTACGGCCGGCTCACCGAATGCGACCTGCAAGGCGACGGGACCGTCTACCGGTACGCGGCCAGCCCGGCCGGCTACGCCGACCCGCAGCACGTCGTACAGCAGCACGGCGCGCTCGCGGCCACCGGCGACACCCTCGGCCTGGTCTGCGGGATCATCACCGGTCGTGGCACCCAGGGCATCTACCTCGGCACCGGAGACCTGGGACTCGACATCCCCGGCCTCGCGGTCCCCGGCGAACCTTTCCCCGTCGGGGTCACCGCCGGCGGCGGACCCCTCGACCCGGCCGCCGTCGACGGCGGCGTCTGGGACACCGCCACCGGGCGGCAGATCCAGCGCATCCGGTTCGCCGCACACCGCGACGGCCGCGACGGACTCACCGCCACCGTCAGGCTGCCCGAACCCGGACTGTTCCGGATCGCCGTCAAGACCGGCGGCGCCGACCCGGTCACCCGGCTGCTCATCTGCGCCGACCCGGTCGGCGACGAGTAGCGAGGTCGCGGCCAGTGACCAGTGCGGCGCGGGCACCGTCGGTGGAGATCTTCACCGTGGCGCTGGGCGCCTACCGGCAACCCGACCTGCACCCGCCCCTGGACGCCGACGGCGAAGCCGAGGCCCTGGCCGGCGTCCTGCTCGAACACGTCGACGGCCACACCAACCCGTGGCACGTGCCCGCCGGCGAACGCGACACCGGCGCCGTCCACGCCCGCCTGCAACGGTGGGCCCAGCCCGGCGACCGCGCCGGCTCCGTCCTGGCCTGGGTCGGCCACGGCACCTCCGAAACCGGCACCGCACACCTCATCGTCCCCGGCGCCCGAGCCGAACCCGGCGACGACCATCCGGCCGAGGATGCCCTGTTCAACCCGGACAGCCTCGCCGAACAGATCGAACGCGAATACCGCCGCCGCCACCACCTGCCCGGCAACTTCGTCATCGTGCTCATCGAGGCCTGCGGCGCCGGACGCTTCGTCGAACTCACCGCCGCCCGGCTCCTGGCCATCGGCGGCATCCACGGCATCCTGCTCGTCGGCGTCGGCGAACCCTACGGCCACGGCGTTCTCGGCAACGCCCGCGCCACCCTCGCCGCCGTACTCGGCCAGTACACCGTCAACGACACCGCGATCCGCCTCGGCGACCTCGCCGACCGGCTCGACACCGCCATCTCCGCCGGACACGTCCAGCCCTTGCGCCTGGCCGGCTGCACCCTGCACCGTCCCGGACCCACCATCACCGCACCCCTGGACGTCTACGCCGCCCTCGAACACGCCCTCGCCGGCCTGCCCGCCGCCGAACGCGCGCACTACGCCCGCAAAGGCATGGGCGCCGACTTCGGCGAACTCGCCTGGAACTTCGTCGGCCGCCGACAGGAACTCGGCGCCGTCAACCGGTGGCTGCGCCGCCAGGACAACGACCTGCTCGTCGTCACCGGCACCGCCGGCACCGGCAAGTCCGCCCTGCTCGGCAACCTCCTGCTCCACGACCGGCCGGCCGTCCACCGGCTCCTGCGGCAGGCCGGATTCCTGCCACCCCACGACCCGTCGCCCACCGGCCCGCCGAGCCCTCAGATCGACGTCTGCCTGCACCTGACCGGCATGGACATCCCCGCCGTAGTCGCCGGCATCGCCGACGCGGCCGGCCTCCCCGCGATCCCTCAGCCACCCGGCAGCGGCGGCCAGGCCACACCACACGTGGACGCCCTCGCCACCGCGCTCCGGGACCACGGGCAACCGGTGACCGTGCTCGCGGACGGGCTCGACGAAGCACGCGACCCGATCGATGTGGCCCGCCTGCTGGGCACCGTCGCCGCGCTGCCCGGCGTCCGCATGATCGTCGGCACGCGCGCGTCCACTCTCGAGGGCCCTGACCAGCCCGCACCCGCCACCCACGACCTGCTCGACGCCCTCGCCGCGGCCTCCGGGCAGACCGAGGTCATGACCCTGGCAAGGGACCCGCAGGCCCTCGCCGAATACCTCCGCCGGCAACTGGCCGACCTCGACACCGCAACACTCGACCACCTGATCGACCGGATCGCCTCCGACACCACCGGCACCCGGGAGTTCCTGTTCGCCCGCCTCGCCGTACACGAACTCCGCGCCGACCCCGCCCTGCTCAGCCCGGCGCGGCGGGCCGACCTCGACGCACTGCTGGACGGCACCCACCGCACACTCTTCGTGGCCGCACTGGACCGCCTCGGCCGCCACACACCGGCCGTCCCGGTGTTGCTGCACGCGCTCGCCTTCGCCCGGGGCCGCGGACTACCCCGCGCCGACCGGCTGTGGCTCACCGTCGCCAAGTCCCTCACCGGCGCTCCCGTCACCGACGCCGATCTCACCGAGGCCGTCCGCAGCGCCGCGCCGTACATCATGCTCGACGCGGAACATGATCAAAGCGTCTACCGGCTCGCACACCGCACTTTCGCCGAGCACTACGAAACCCTCCCGGACCACGCGGAGCGGGGCCGGACAGTCGCCCGGTCCCTCCTCGACTCCGCCGTCAGCAATTTCGAGGATCAGACCCTCAACCCCTACCTCGTGCTGCACCTGGCCGACCACATCGCCGACATCGGCCAACCCGGATGGGAGCATCTGGCCGCGAACGTGCAAACGCTCGACAGGCTCGAACCCGACACCGTCGCGACCGCGGTCTTCCGACACGGATTCGGCAGATTCCGGATCCCCGCCGAGATCCAGGGCACTGTGTTGGCCGCCCACTACCTGACGACCGTTTCCGCCGCCGACCGCGCCCTTCCCCGCCAACTCGCGATGGCCAAGCTCGGTCACCCCTTGCGGTCTGAAGGCATCGCCGGCGATGGCACGCCGACCCTGGTCGCCGCTGTACAGCGGCGGGAGACCATCCACCGCGCGCTCACCGGTCACATCGGTGCGGTGACCGCGATGGTCGCGTTTGCCGGTCCGGATGGGCGTGCTCTGCTCGCGACCGGTAGCCACGACCGGATGGTGCGGGTGTGGGATCTGGAAACCGGCGCCCAGGTCGGGGATCCACTCGCCGGGCACACCAGTTCGGTGACTTCGTTGGTGGCGTTCGCCGGCCCGGATGGGCGTGCTCTGCTCGCGACCGGTAGCCACGACCGGACGGTGCGGGTGTGGGGCCTGGACACCGGCACCCGCGTCGGGGACCTTCTCACCCGCCGTACCGGCTGGGTGGTCGCGTTCACCGGCCCGGACGAGCGTCCCCTGCTCGCCACCGGCAGCGACGACGGAACGGTGCGGGTGTGGGACCCGATCACCGGGACCGCAGTCGGGACGCCGTTCACCGGCTACACCGGTTGGGTGACCGCGGTGATCGCGTTCGCAGGTCCGGATGGGCGTGCTCTGCTCGCGACCGGTAGCCACGACCGGACGGTGCGGATCTGGGATCTGGAAACCGGCGCCCAGGTCGGGGATCCACTTACAGGACACACCGGTTGGGTGACCGCGGTGGTCACGTTTGCAGGTCCGGATGGGCGTGCTCTGCTCGCGACCGGTAGCCACGACCGGACGGTGCGGATCTGGGATCTGGAAACCGGCGCCCAGGTCGGGGATCCACTCACCGGACACACCGGTTCGGTGACCGCGGTGGTCACGTTTGCAGGTCCGGATGGGCGTGCTCTGCTCGCGACCGGCAGCCACGACCGGACGGTGCGGATCTGGGACCCGGACACGGGCACCGTCGTCGGGGAGCCGTTCATCGGCCACACCCTTGTGGTGTCCGCGTTGGTCGCGTTCACGGGCCGGGATGGGCGTACCCTGCTCGTCACCGGTGGAGACGATCGGACGGTGCGGGTGTGGGACCCGGACACGGGCACTGCTGTGGGGGAGCCCTCGACCGGGCACACCGCTGGGGTGGCCGCGATGGCCGCGTTCACCGGTCCGGCCGGACGTCCCCTGCTCGCCACCGGCAGCAACGACCGGACGGTGCGGGTGTGGGACCCGGACACGGGCACGGCTGTCGGCGAGCCGTTGACCGGACACCCGCTTGCGGTGACCGCGTTGGTCGCGTTCACGGGCCCGGGCGGGCGTCCCTTGCTCGCCACCGGCGGCGAGGATCGGACGGTGCGGGTGTGGGACCCGATCACCGGCACCGCTGTCGGGGAGCCGTTCATCGGACACACCGCTGGGGTGGCCGCGCTGGCCGCGTTCACCGGTCCGGATGGGCGTCCCTTGCTCGCCACTGGCAGCCACGACCGGACGGTGCGGATCTGGGACCCGGGCACGGGCGCCGCTGTGGGGGAGCCGTTGGCCGGACACACGCTTGCGGTGACCGCGCTGGTCGCGTTCACGGGCCCGGATGGGCGTCCCCTGCTCGCCACTGGCAGCTACGACCGGACGGTGCGGGTGTGGGACCCGGGCACGGGCGCCGCTGTGGGGGAGCCGTTGACCGGGCACACCGCTGGGGTGGCCGCGATGGCCGCGTTCACCGGTCCGGCCGGGCGTCCCCTGATCGCGACCGGCAGCTACGACCGGACAGTGCGGGTATGGGACCCGGGCATCGGGACCGCCGCCGGGGAGCCACTCACCGGACACACCGATTCGGTGACCGCATTGGTCGCCTTCACCGGCCCTGAGGGGCGCCCACTCCTTGTCACCAGCGGCAACGACGAGACGATGCGGATCTGGGACCCGAGTCTCGGTAATGCGCCGATATCGGTCCGGCTGGGTGAGATCGGCGTCGCCCTGGCGGTACTGCAGGCTGATGTAGTAGTCGCCACCAACCAAGGTTGGGCGCGGCTGCGCCAGTTCGGGTCGTATGCGCGCAGAGGGCACTTCCGGAGGTGACCGGTCGCGACGGCCATGACCCCGCGGACAGCCGGCTCAGCGCATATTCGTTTCGACCGAACACTTCAGTGAGGGATCAGGCAGCCGATGTAACGGGACGTACTGGCATGGCTTCTCCGCGTAACGGCCTTCGCTGTTGCCGACCCCATACCCGAAAGAGCTGCCTTGAAGATTCGCACCAGCCTCGCCGCCGGCGTCGTCGCCGCCACCATCGCCGCGATGGCAGTCAGCTCACCCGCGCTGGCCTCTTCCCCGGACGCGCCTTCTGGTCATGTGGCGTCCGCGACCACGTCCGCGGTCACGGAGCCGGTATACAAGGTCCCCCACAAGCCCACCATCACCGGTAAGGCGAAGGTCGGCGCGACCCTGACCGCACACATCTCCGGTCTTCCCAAGGGCGCGAAGGTGACGTACCAGTGGGGCGAGGGCTTCGGCCAGTACGGCGGCCCCATCGGCAAGCCCACCACCAAGAAGACCCTGAAGGTCACCAAGAGCATGCGCGGCGGGCGGATCCTGGTCATCGCGACCGTCACCATGCCCGGGTACGCGGACGGCACGGCGACCAGCGCGCCGACCGGCAAAGTCAAGTAGCCTGGCCCCACGAACATCGACGAAGCCCGCCCTCCCACGTAACGGAGGGCGGGCTTCGTCGATGTCGGCAACAACGTCAGCTGATCAAGCGGGTCGCGTGCAACGACGCCAGGAGTCGCAGCCGGTCCGCGTCGGCGCTGCCC
Organism: Amorphoplanes digitatis; assembly: GCF_014205335.1. Taxonomy (NCBI): domain Bacteria; kingdom Bacillati; phylum Actinomycetota; class Actinomycetes; order Micromonosporales; family Micromonosporaceae; genus Actinoplanes; species Actinoplanes digitatis. The sequence goes on from NZ_JACHNH010000001.1 coordinate 4,170,309, forward strand.
GGCTCGGCGGTGAAGACCAGCATGACCGGGCCGGGATTGCCGGGCAACGGATAGGTGTCCCAGTCCAGGACGACGTCGCCGACCTCGCGCACCCGGAAGGTCTTGGTGCCGCTGACCGACGCGCGTACGTCGTGCCGGGCCCACAGCCGCCGGAACTCGGCGCTGCGGATGCTCAGCTCACCGACGATCGCGGTGGCGCGCGGATGGGTCGGGTCTGTGGCGACGGCGGTGCGCATCATGCCGATGTAGTCCAGGGCCTGGCGCTCCCAGTCCGGGCAGCTACGCTCGCCGGTCAGCGTGTCGTCGAACATCAGCAGCAGCATGTTGAGCCGCTCGGGTGGGTGGTCGCCCGGGTCGCCGAGCAGCGCCTGCGCCATCGGGTTCCAGTCGAGCAGATCGAGGTGCCGGCCGAGCACGACCGCCGGGGTGTCCATCACCCGCAGCAGTCGCCGCGTGCTGTCGGGGACCTGTTCCGGCTCGCGGCCCATCCGGGCGGGCATCGGCCGTCGGGCGGCGTGGGCCAGGGTGAACAGGTGCCGGCGTTCGTCGTCGTCGAGGCCGAGCGCGGCGGCGAGCGCGTCCAGGACGTTGTCGGACGGGCGTACCTCCCGGCCCTGCTCCATCCGCTGGTAGTAGTCGGTGCTCAGCCCGGCGAGCAGGGCCAGTTCCTCACGTCGCAGGCCGGTGACCTTGCGCCGGCCGCCCGGCTCCAGGCCGACGTCGTGTGGGCGCAGCCGGCTGCGCCGGGCGCGCAGGAAGTCACCGAGCTCACGGGCGTACGGGTGGGTCATGCCGCAAGTGTGCCGCCTGGCCGGGGACCCGAGGTAGGTCCCACATTCCTAGGCAACCGGGTACGCCCGAACCGGCTCGCGTCGCTCCTAGCGTCGTCGGTCTACCGCACCGACACTCCCAGGAGCAGCTGATGACCGGATGGACCGCCGACCGCATCCCCGACCAGCGGGGCCGGGTCGCCGTCGTGACCGGCGCGAACTCGGGCCTCGGCCTGGTCACCGCCACCGAACTGGCCCGCCGCGGCGCCCGCGTCGTGCTCGCCGTCCGCAACACCGCGGCCGGCGAGGACGCCGCCCGCCGGATCGGCGGCGACGTCGAGGTGCGTGAGCTGGACCTGGCCTCGCTCGATTCGGTACGCGGGTTCGTGGCGAAGCTGGCCGTCGACCACCCGGCGATCGACGTGCTGGTCAACAACGCCGGCGTGGTGCTGCTCGGCCCGCGCCGCGTCTCCGCCGACGGTTTCGAGCTGCAACTCGCCACCAACATGCTGGGCCATTTCGCGCTGACCGGCCTGCTGCTGGCCAACCTGGCCGCGGCGCGGGAGTCCCGGGTGGTCAGTCTCAGTTCGATCACCCACAGGAACGCGCATCTCGATTTCGACGACCTCATGTTCGAGCGTGGCTACCGGGCGACGCGCGCCTACGGCCGGTCCAAGCTCGCCACCACGGTCTTCGGCATCGAACTGGACCGCCGCCTGCGCGCCGCCGGCTCGCCGATCGTCAGCGCGCTGGCCCACCCCGGCCTCACCCGCACCAACCTGACTCCCCGTGCCTGGGAGCACCGCGGCCGGCTCGGGCGGTGGATCGCGCGGGCCGGCCTGGCGGCCACCCAGCCGGTGGAGCAGGGCGCGTTGGCACAGTTGTGCGCCGCGACCGAGCCCGGTGTGCGGGGCGGCCAGTTCTTCGGCCCGTCCCGGCTGTGGGAAACGCGGGGCCGGGTCACCGAGGCCCGGATCAGCCGGGAGGCGGCCGATCCGGCCGTCGGCAGACGGCTCTGGGCGGTGGCCGAGGAACTGACCGGCGTCACCTACCTCTGACAGAGAGGTCACCGGTCGTGCGCCTCACCCCAGCAAGCCCGCGCTGTACGCCGCGGCGAAGCTGACAGCCACGGCAACGGCGCCGGCGAGCAGCGCCCACAGTCCGCAGCCCAGGCTGAATCGCCCGTCGCCGGCCAGCTCCGCCGCGGTCTCGGCCGGCTCCCGGCTCACGACCAGGTAGCGGCCCCGGCGGGGCATCGTCAGCCCCGGCACCCCGCCGTCCAGCACGGCCGGCTTCCCGATCACGTGCAGCGGCTGACCGGCCACGATGTACTCCTCGAGAACGCCCACCTCGTCGACTCGGCGGCGCGCGCCCGGCTTGACCAGGCCGCGTGCGATCGCCGCCCGCAGGTACGGCCCCGGCTCGTCCCGCTTCGCGGTCAGCTCGTCGACGGCGCGGCGGACCAGTTGCTCGCCCGGCCGGCCCTCCGGGATGCGCGTACGCCCCCAGAGCGGTGGATGTTCGTTGAACAGGAACGCCTCGAGGAAGCTGCCGGAGACCGCGGCCGTGCCGGTCGAGTCCGCTACGCCGAACGGCTCCCCGTACGTCTGCTCGAACAGCACGCGCAGCTCGCCCCGGTCCTCACCGAGGCTGCGCCGCGTGTAGACCATGGTGCGGCACCACACCGCGGGCGTACCGGCGAGCAGGGTGTGCACCGTCCCGGCCGGCCCCGGCGCCGTCAGCCCGAACACGGCGTACCGCTGCGGAAGCGGGACGCCCGGCCGCACGGCCGCGGCGGGGGAGACGGGATGCCGCCGGACCCACCGGGCGTCGCGCCGGTTCTTCACGGCGAGCCAGCCGAGGACGGGGGTCAGCATCAGCAGCCCCACCCCGACGCAGGCCGTGATCGCAACGACGAACGTCACTCCACCAGCGTAGGAGCCCCCCGCTATCCGGCGCTCAGTAGCGGAATTTGTGTCGAGCGCTGCGCCGGTTCACCCGGGCCGGCAACTCGTCCAGGTTGTCGCCATGGGGCGGCTGCTCGTTCGGCTCACGGCCCTGGGGAAAATTTCGCATCGTCACCACAAAGCCCTGGACCAGGCGGTCGTCGCGCAGGTCGCGGTAGGTGGCTTCGACCAGCGCCTGGCTGTCGTCGGCTCGTAACAGCGAGCAGTACACCACGCCGTCGCCGGAGCTGCGGAACACCTGACGCAGCTGGTGGCGGTCGTCCGGATGCACCAGATCGTCGAGTGTGGCCAGCGGCGGGAGGTCGTCGACGCCGAGCAGCTCTCGCAGCGAGGGACTGGCGTACCGGATGCGCTGGTCCTCGTCGATGACCACCATGATGTCCGCGCTGTTCCGGATCACCGCGCGCAGGTAGAGGTCACTGTCGCGGCGGCCGACCGCCTCCACCAGGGAGATGCGATCCAGCGCGAGCGCCGCCTGACCGGCCAGCACCTCGAGGGTGTCGCGGGTGGCGGTAAGGGTGTCCCGGCGACCCGCGAGGATCAGGGCGCCGCCGCTGGGCCGGGCGACGGCGAGCGGCTCCAGCCACAGCGGACAGACCAGCGTGGCGTAGTCGCGCTCGGCGTCCTCGATCCACCAGCTGCGGTGCGGTGGGCCGGCATCGAGGCCGGGCACCGCTTCGAGCGTGAGCTGACTGTCGTCGGTGGCGAAGTCGATGCCTCGGACAGCGTCCGGCGGCATGAGCTGGGCGATCGCGGCTCGGACGGCCTCGTCTACGGCCGACGTGTCGGCGGCGGCGACCAGGGCGGCGCTCGCCTGCCGCAATCCGCGCTCCCGCGTCAAGGCCCGGCGGTTCAGGGTCATCGAGTCGGTCAGCCGCGTGATGGTCAGGAGAAGTGTGATCGCTCCGGCCACGGCGATCACCACACCATCGCCGACCGTGCCGTGGACCGCCTCGACCAGCAGAACGACCGGCGGGGTGACGACGGAGATGCCCAGCAGCGCCGCCCAGCGCCTGCGCCACGGGCTCGGGCGCGGCGTCGCCGGCTCGGTGAGCCGCACCATCGACGGGTGCAGCGCGGCGGCGCCCCAGGCCAGATAGAGCACCACGAACCCGGACTCGCTCAGCCTGCCCGGCCACAGCGGCTGCACGATGTCACTGACCAGCACACCCACGGCACCGATGACCAGCAGCATTGCCGCGAGGTTCCGGCCGACGGCGACCAGCACGCGGGTGACGACCGCGAGCAGCAGCAGGGCTCCGATGACGTACGCCCCGGAGATGTCTCCGATCTGGCCCGCGTCGCCGATGACGGACACCCAGACCACCAGCAGCGTCGAGCACGCGAGTGCGAGCAGGTCGAGGAGCCGTGCCCGGTCGACGAGAATCGCGCCGCCGCGGGTCAGTTGCAACAGGCCGCCTGCGACCAGCACGAACATGGCGTAGAAGCAGACATCGGCCACCCGTGGCCGGTTCAACGCGGTCAGCACGTCGCCGGCGGCGCTCGCCACGATGGCGCCGGCGAGCAGCAGCCAGGCTCCGATCCGGGCAGGCCGGTGACGGCGGACCCCGTGGACGATGGCGGCCGCGCTACAGATTCCCAGCACAGCCCACTCGATGGCCCTCAGCACGCCCAACTAGTACCAGCGGCGTCGCAGTGTGTCCATGCCGGTATGTACGTAGCGCTACCAGCCTCGGCGACGTGATGTCCCAGGCGTCTGCTCAACTCGCCCTTCCCGGCGCCGACTTGTGCGGGTGTCAACTCCGGGAAGGGGTAACAATGCGGACGGCAATCGTCGCTCTGTACGCGGGAGCCGGCCTGATTGCCCTGGTGTACGCCGCATTGACGTACCGGCGGCGGTCCGGGACACCGCTGGCCCTTCCGCTCAGCCTCGTCATGGCCGGCGCGGCGGGATGGTCGCTGACCAGCGCCTGCGCCCTCGTGGCGCCGACGTTCGGGCCGGCGCTCGGCTTCCATTACGCGATCTTCCCCGGCGTGGCGATGGTCGTCGCGGGCTTCTTCTGGCACACCATGGTCGCCTCGGGGCACCGGCCGCCACGGCCCGCGCTGATACTGATCGAGCCTTTGCTCCTGGTGGCCGTCATCGCCACCGATCCGTGGCACCACACCTTCTACCGGAAGGTGGAGGCGGGCAGCTTCGGGGTCGTCGCGCAGCCCGGTCCGGGGTACTGGGTGCACGTCCTTTACGGCTACGTCCTGATGGCGGTCGGCACGGTGCTGGTGATCCGGGCGATGCGCCGGGCCGTCCGCGGCCAGCGGCGGACCTACCGGTGGTTCCTGGTCGGCGCGATCGCGCCGACGGCGGGCAACCTGGTGACGGTGTTCCTCGACGTGGACATGCGCGGTCTCGACCTGACGCCGGTGCTGTTCCTGGTCACCGGCGTCGTCTGGTGGTGGTCCGACCGCTCGGGGGTGACCTCCGAACGGGTGCCGGTCACCTATGCGCAGGTCATCTCGGCGCTCAGCGACGCGGTGATGGTGCTGGACCCCCACGGCCGGTTCCTCGACGTCAACCCGGCGGCAACCAAACTGCTCGCCGCCGTGAACCCGGCCGGCGGCGCCGTGATCGGCAAGCGGTGGCAGGAGGTCGCCGACCCGCACTTCACCGCCATGGTCGCCGACACGGGCCAGACCACCATCTCCGGCCCCTCGGGCGAGGTGTACGACTTCCGGGTCGTCAAGATCGAGGCCGCCGACGGCAGCAGCACCGGCACCGTCGTGGTGGCCCGGGACATCACGGAGCTGGAGCGGCTCCGCGCCGAGCTGACCGAGCAGGCCGTGCGCGACGGCCTTACCGGGGTGTACAACCGGCGGCAGCTGGACGCCGTGCTGGAGGCACAGGCCCACGCCGCCGCCGAGGGCCACCCGCTGTCGATCGTGATGATCGACGTGGACCACTTCAAGGCCGTCAACGACCGGTACGGGCACGCGATCGGCGACCAGGTACTCGTCCACCTGGCCCGGCAGCTGACCGGCTCGGTCCGGGAGTGCGACATGGTGGCCCGCTACGGCGGCGAGGAGTTCGTGGTCGTCCTGCCGGGTGTTCCCGCGCAGGCCGCGGCCGAGCGCGCCGACCTGTGGCGCCGGCAGTGCGCCGCCACCTCGGTCGAGACGCCGCTCGGCACGCTGCACGTCACGTTCAGCGCCGGCGTCGCGCAACTGACCGCCGGCGGCAGCCCCGACGACCTGCTCCGCCTCGCCGACGAGGCGTTGTACCGGGCCAAGCGGGCCGGCCGCAATCAAATCCTGGTCGCCGAACCCACGAGCACCTCTCAGCACTGGTAGTTGTCAGAGGTGGTGCCGGTCACCAGGCCGGTGTCCGCGACGGCGGTGACGCCAGGCTGGCTGGTCAGGGGCGGGGGAGTGCGCCCAGCAGGGCGGTGGTCAGGGTCAGCCTCAAGGCATCCCTCAGCTCCAGGTGGAAGCGGGCCAGTTCCAGTTCGGCCTGGTCGGCCGCCCGCAGGCTGGGCGGGGGCGTGCTGTACGCCGACAGCGCACCATCGCGGTGGCCGCGCACCCCGGCGTGTCCAACACCGAACTCGCCCGCAGCACCCCCGCGGCCCTGCGGCTCCCGCTCACCTGGCTCGCGCCGCTGATCACCCAGGCACCGGCGATGGGCGCCCTGCCGACCCTGCGCGCCGCCACCGACCCCGCCGCGCTCGGCGGCCAGTACTACGGCCCCAGCGGGCGCAACGAGATCAAGGGCCGCCCCGCCTGGTGACCTCCAGCCCGGATTCGTACGAGGTAGCCGTCCAGCAGCGGCTGTGGACCGTCTCCGAAACCCTCACCGGGGTGACGTTCCCCGTGGAGGCCGTCCCGCCTCTCTCGTCGCCCTCGGCGCGATAATGCGGTGACCTGCTCGTGCGCGGGAGGCGTGATCCGGGTGCGTGGGCCGCGTGCGGCGACTCTCGCGCGCCGGGGTGGGAACGGCTAAAGTACCGACGCTGTGACCGAACCGGCCCTGCGCCTGCTGGTGTCCCTCCTCCAGGCCCGCCCCGCCCGCCGCGCCGACCTGCCCGCCCTCGGCCTCGACGACGGCCCGCTCGACGAGCTGATCCGGGCCGGGTTCGTCACGCAGACGGGCGACCGGCTCAGCTACGACGAGCCAGCCGCGGTGCTCGCCCGGCAGGCGCACGCGACCGCCGGCCTGATCGCGGTGCTGCCCGACCTGACCCGGGAGTGGCAGAACCACCCGCGCACCACCGTCGGCGTCGAGCTCGTGCACGGCCACGAGGAGCAGTGGCGTGCCTGGGCCCGGCACGCCGCGCTGACCCCGCCGCGCGCCCCGATCAACCTCTACCCGTCGCTCGACATCCTGCGCGACGTCATCGCACCCAGCCTCGCCGACGTCGTCGGCCCGTACCCCGAGGGCATGCGGCACGCCCGCGCCGTGCTGCCCGCCGCGGCCGTGGTCACCGACGACGACCGGGCCGTGATCGACGTGCTGATCCGGACGGGCCTGCGCGTCCGGCTGGCCCGCCGGGTGGAGAGCTGGCTCTACTCCGACCCCGAGGTGCTGTGCGCGCTGCCGCTGACCTGGGGCGAGCACCCGCCGCCGAGCATCATGATCGTCCACGATCCGGCGATCCGGGCGCTCACCGCCGCGTACTGCGAGACGGTCTGGCAGGCCGCCGCGCAGTACCGGACGCCGAAGCCGGAGTTCCACGACGTGCTGCGACTGCTCGCGCTCGGCATGTCCGACCGGGCGATCGCCACCGCGCAGTGCACCTCGCAGCGCACCGTCGAGCGCAGGATCGCCGAGGCGATGGCCCACTACGACGTCGGCACCCGCTTCGAGCTCGGCATGGCCTGGTCAGCGGAACATGTAGATGAAGGGTGATCCCTGCGCCCGCAGATTGAGGACGCCGTCCACGCAGGTGTACGTCATCGGGACGTCACCCAGCGAGTCCGCCGGCATCGCGATCGGCGCGTTCGCCGAACGCCCGTTGATCGTGACCTTGTTGTCAATCTTGATGCCGCCGGTCCACGCACCCTGCGGGGTGAGCGCGTTCCCGTCGACCTGCCACCCGCCGGACGCGGCCCCGGTGTGCTTCTGAGTGACCCTCATGGTCAACCCGCCGCTCAGGTCCGCCGTGACCGTCGTGGTGATGCCGTCGGTGAAGGTCGCCTTGAGCGCCGGCGTCACCGTCAGGGTCTGATCGCCGGTCATGTGCACGCCGGTCACGTCGATCCCGCGCAGCAGGCCCTGCATCTGGGTCTCCAGGTCCGGCTTGGACACGTGCCACGGGCTGCCCTCGATCAGGCACCGCAACTCGGCCGAACCCGTCAGCTCCGGGCTCGGTGCCGCCTCCGGCGTCGCCTCGGTCCCACCGGCCGCCTCGGCCGCACCGGCTGCCTCGGGTCCTCCGGCCGCGGCCGGCTCATCGTTGCGGCATCCGCCCAGGGCCAGCATCGCCAGCCCCGCCAACACTACGATCGCTCGCTTCACAGCCGCAGAGCCTAAGGCCGCGGACCTGCCCGGCCGCGGGTTCGCGCGGCGGACCACCGACGTGGCGGGGATCCGCCGCCCCCTCGCCCTGTGCGCGCGGCGGAAGGTACTCGGATGGCCCTTTCGCCCGTACCCGTCAGCGTCCGGCCGGCTCGTCCGGCTCGCCGATGATGATCACGACCGCGCCCAGCCGCTGCTCGGTCTCGACCCGGCGGTGGGCGGCGACCGCCTGTGACATCGGGTAGGTCCGGTCGACGATCGATCGGATCTCCTGGGCTTCGATCATCTCGGTGATCGCCGCCAGTTCCTGTTTCGTCTCGGCGGCGAAGGCCACGGTGACGGTCTTGTCGGTGAGCCGGGTGGTCAGCGCCGAGCGGATCAGCACCGACAGACGCGGGTTCCCGTTGAGATAGCGCCCGCCCGGGTGCAGCATCCCGATGAGACGGCGGTACGGGCTACCGGGGACCATGTCGAGGATGACGTCGAACGTGCGGCCGGTGGTCGCGACATCCTCCGTGGTGTAGTCGATGAAGTCGTCTGCCCCGAGGCGCCGGACGAGTTCCTCCTTGATCGCTTGGTCGACCGCGGTGACCCGCGCGCCCATCGAGTGGGCGATCTGGACGGCATGAGCGCCGATGCTGCCGCCGGCCCCGTTGATCAGCACCTGGTCCCCGGGCTTGATGCTCGCGCGCCGCATGAAGTGCAGGGCGTTGAGCCCGCCGAGCGGGACGGCGGCGGCCTCGGCGAATGTCATGTTCCGTGGCTTCGGCGCGATGGTGGCGTCCTCGCCGACGACGAGATACTCGCCGTAGGCGCCCAGCCTCAGGCCGGCGGACCCGTACACCTGATCGCCCGGGGCGAAGGAGGTGACCCGAGCGCCCACCGACACGACCTCACCGGCGAAGTAGCCGCCCAGGACGCGGCGCCTCGGCCGCCGGATGCCGACCGCGATCCGCAGCGGCAGCCAGAACCACCTCACGGCGTACCGGAAGCTCCTGAGCTCGCAGTCGGACTTGGTCGCCTCGGCCGCCCGCACCCTGATCAGAACCTGCCGGTCGCCCGCGGCCGGCTCCGGCAGATCCGCCAGATGCAGGACGTCCGGCCCTCCGTAGCGGGTGTAGACGATGGCTTTCACAAAGTCATCGGATCTGCCGGTGGCCGTGCTGTCAACCGACGCGCCGTTGCACGGTTGGATCATGATGAATGGGTGAATCTGCGCCGTCCGCTCAGCTCGCGGGTGCTCTTGATGGTTTTCGCGGCGTTGATGGCTGGATCCGCCGTTTATCTGATGAGTTTGCAGTTCACCGCCATCGCCTCGGTGTCCGGGCGGCTCTACATCGGGGCGGTCTCGCTGGCCTTCCTGCTCATGGCGGCCGGCCTTCTCTGGTACGCCTCGGAGCGGTTTCAGGTCGGCGTCGACCGGGACGGCTGGACGGTACGGATCGGCCGGTACCGGCGTGACCTGCCATGGGCCGAGATCTCGGCGGTGGTGATCGAGAACCGGGTGACCCAGGGGCGGGGCCGCCGGGTGGTTCCCGCGCTCTACCTCGTGCCCGAACCGGGCGTCAGCCTGGACGCTCCGCGCGACCTGCGGGCCACCGTGGAGGGACGGCCGGCGGTGCGGCTGTTCGACCTGGAAGAACCGAAGATCGAGGAGAAGCAGTTCGTCCGCGACCTCGCGAGCCTGGCCGGTGACCGCCTGGAGGTCCGGGTCTACCGCCTCAGCCTGGTGCTGCTGAGCGAGGATGCCCGGGAACGGCTGAACGACGTTGCCAGGGAACGGCCGAACGGCTGGAGAACTCTCCCCGCGTTCCCGCCCGGCGCGGCGGGCATGCGGACGCAGCGCTGGCTGAACCGGCGGCGCTTTCCTTTGTTCGTCGGCTGGTACCTCTTCGCCGTCGTCCCCGCACTGTTGCTCACCGGCTTCGCGGCCCGGTCGCACGAGCTGCTCGGCGCCGCGGTCGCGGTGCTGGGCCTGCTGGCGGTCGTCTCCGCGTACGCCCGGTTCGTCACGCTGTTCAGCCGCGCCACCGACCTTGTCGTCGCCGAGTTGGCGATCTCCGGCACAGAGGTGTGGGCGATCGGCAACCGCGCCAACCGCGACGACATGCACGACGGCAAAGCCGTCGTGCACCCGCCGGGGGCGAAACGGGGCTACGGCAAGGCGTGGCTGCTCGGCTTCCCGCAGGCCGTGGCGCTGCTCGGCGATCCGCGGACCGGACGGCTTCGCGACCACGACCACCTGCGCGCCCTGTCGGCGGTGCTGCGCGAGTCACCACATGAGGCCGACCGGGCCGCCGCGCGGGACGTCGACAGCCTCGCCGTGCAGTCCCAGGCCGGCGACGCGACGGAGCCGGGCGGCGCCGGAAGCGCCCACCTGTGGATGTCGCTGACCAAGACCGGCCGCGTCCTGGCCTGGGCCGTCGTCGTTGGCTCCGTGTTTCTGGCCGGCGGCTGGATGCTGGAGAGCACCCGCTACCTGGGCGGCGCGGTGATCCTCCTCAGCGTGCTTCTGGCCACCGCGTGGGCGGCATACGCGCTCTACCGGATACTCGCGTTGCTCGGCGCGGTGTGGCAAGCGGTCCGGAAGAATCGCTGAGTTCTGGCGCGTCAGGCCCGTAGGTAGGTGCCCGGGGTCTGGCCGGTGACGCGGCGGAAAGCCGCGATGAAGGCGCCCGTCTTCCGGTACCCGACGCGTCGGGCCACCGAGTCGACGGTCGCTCCCGCGGCCAGCATCGAGATGGCGGCGCGCACTCGCACCTGGGTGCGCCAGCGGGCGAAGCTGAGACCGGTCTCGTTCTGGAAGAGCCGAGTCAGGGTTCGCAGACCGGCGTGTGTGTAGTCGGCCCACGCGCTGAGCTCGCGGGAGTCCGCGGGGTCGGTGATGAGCCGTTCGGCGATGACCCGGATGCGTGGGTCGGTCGGCATCGTGACGTGAATGTCGTACGGGCGCAGCGGGGTGAGCTGGCTGAACATGAGGGCCTCGGCGTGAAACCGGTCCGGATCCCGCGGGTCGCTCCGGTAGAGATACGTGATCAGCTCACGCAGCAGCGACCCGCCGGAGACGCCGGTGGGCCGCGACCAGGCGATCGGACAGGTCGCCGGGTCGAAGGTGATGGCGGATCCGGCCTGGGCGGCAGCGGCACGGCCCGCGCGTACCTGGGCTTCGAGAGCGAGGAACCGATCGAGTACGACCACCGCGACGAGAACGCCCAGAAGAAGCTGCTGGCCGAGCGGTCCGCCGGGCTGGGCTGGGTGGTCCCGCAGCTCCTCGACCATATGAGGGACAACGCTTCGGGGTTCCACTTCGACGCCCGCATCCAGGTGATCATGGAGCACTGGACGAGGGGACGGGTCGCACTGGTCGGCGATGCCGGCTACGCGGTGTCGCTCACCACCGGTCAAGGTGCGTCGATGGCGATGGTCGGCGCCTACGTCCTGGCCGGCGAGATCGCAGCCTCGGGTACGGACCTGGCGGCAGGCATCACCCGCTACGAGGACGAACTCCGTGAGTATGTGCTGCGCAACCAGGCGGCCGCGCGAAACCTCAACGATCAGAACCGGAGCGACGACGCTCAGCCCGGCCCCGGCGACTTCACCGACTTCGGAACCATGGTCCAGGATCTGTCCCTGAAGGACTATCCGCCGCCGGTCCGCCTCGCCTGTGCGGGCGCTCGAAACAGAACCTGGAGTGCGCAACGATGACCGGAATCGCCGAACGCCTGGCCGACCTTGCCAGCGGCGCAATGCTGGACAACGCCTACGTCACCGGGTGCAGCCGCCTCTCGCCCGAGTTCGTCCGGGTGGAGCTGACCGCCCAGGAGTTCCGGAAGGCGACGTGGGTTCCGGGAGCGAAACTTCAGTTCCGGCCGCGGCGCGGCTCGATGAGCCTGCGCACCTACACACCGACGAGCTGGGATGCCGCACGGGGCGTGACCGAGCTGATCGCGTACACGCACGGAACCGGCCCGGCGGCGCACTGGTTCGAGCGGGTGACGCCAGGCCGGACATGTGAGGTGTTCGGGCCACGCCGCTCGATCGACCTGCGCGAGGCCACCGGTCCGGTGCTCTTCATCGGCGACGAGTCCAGCGTGGCGCTCGCCTGCGCGCTGCGTACAGTCGCCAGTGACGTGGCGTATGTCTTCGAGGCCCGCGACCCTGCCGGGCTCACCGATGTGCTGGCCCAGTTGAGGATCACCGAACGAGTCGCCGTGGCCACGAAGTCCACCGACCGCGACGAGCTGCTCCGCCAGGCCCGCCACGGCGCCATGCGGGCGCCGTACACCCTACTCGTCACCGGCGACGCGGCGACGGTACACGCCGTCCGGCGAGACAGCCGGGGCTGGGAGCGAAAACCCCGCCAGATCAAGGGCAAGGCGTACTGGGCCGAGGGCCGCACGGGCCTCGACTGAACCGTCGCGGTGGCCTGTAGTCAGCCCTGATTGCGGATCTTGTCAGCGGCGGCGAGCAACACGTCGACGGGAATCTCAACGAGGTGTTCGCCGTCCGGCAGATCGACGCCGGCGGCGTTGCCGGTGAGCGCATAGCCCTGGACCACGACGCTGTGCGCGTCTCTCCGGTAGACGGCCGGGCAGGTACCGCCCGTGCACTGGCCGGCGAGAAATTCGAGAGGCGGGCGGCTGGTGACCGCGGCTGCCCCGGTGGTGGTGACGGGATCCTTGTGGGTCGTCATGAAACCAAGGTACGGACGGAGACCGGTCGGTAACAACTAGTCAGGCCGCCGAGCCCGGAAGCATCCGCACGTATCGCGCCTGATACTTGTCAAGCAGCCCACCGATCTGCGAGGTCGCGACCGAGGCGAGCGTGTCGAAGACCTTCTGATAGTGCCGGACGGTGCGGCGGTCCCGTGACAACAGGCTGGTGTTGAAGAGATCGACGAAGACCACCTTGTCGCCCATGATTTCGAAGCCGTGTGCGGGTGGAAGGGGCAGATCAGCGTCCTGCGGAATTATCCGGACGTCGACATTGGGCAGTGCGGAGACCTCGCGTAGCCGCCCGATCTGGGCGAGCATGTCGGCCGGGCCGCACACCCGATTGGCCAGCGCCGCCTCGATCATCAGAAAAGAGAACTTCCTGCGTGGTTCGTAGAGCACCTGACTGCGCTGGATACGGGCCGCTACGGCCTCGGAGACGGCGAGCGGCGAGGCGGCGGTGTTGTCGTCGTCCAGTTCGGTTCGATAGCCGGTCAGCAGCGCGCGTGCATATTCACTGGTCTGCAGCAATCCGACCACGACCGCGGGCTGAAACGTGCGGATCTCGCGAGTCGAGCCCTCGAGCTGTCGCAGGAACTGCTGACGCTCGGGCAGACCTGGCTCAGTGGAATGCCAGTCGACGAACCGGTCATACGGCCGGTCCGCCAAGGCGACCAGACGCTCGACCTCCTGGGGCGGCAGCTCGAGTGCCTCGGCGATGCTGCGGACGTCTTGCGGGTCGGGGTTGGAGACGCCGTTCTCAAGCCGGCTGATCTTCGCCTGACTCATGCCCACCCGGTCGCCGAGCAGCTGACCGGAGATCTTCTTCCGCTTGCGCCAGCGCGCCAGTTCATTGCCGACGGGCAGGTCGGGCGAGTCGCCGTCGGTCACGAGACTCGCCTCCCCTCGATGTGCGTCGTGGTCAGCCCACCGCCTTGAGCGCCTCGGCGAGCAACGCGGCGGGAATTTCCACCAGCTGCTCACCGGCGGGAACGTCGAGCCCGGCGGTCTCGGCGGGAACGGTGTATCCCTGAACGACATATGTGTCGCGGTCGGTCAGATAGACCGTTGGACAGCTGCCCCCGGTGCATAGCTGCTTGATGATCTTCAGCTGGGGTGCCGCGTCCGAGTCCTGAACGACCGTTAAAGGTAGATTTGTCACCTCGGCACTATACGACTCTATGCGGGTGCGTGCATAGAACACGCGAAACACAAATGTAGACCAGATGCAGGCCGAGTGGGCGCGACTCTCCTCAAGCGTGGGGAACTTTTTCATGTCCTTGGATCGTCCTTGCCAGATGCTGCATAGCCATGGATATTCATAGATAGGGTCACGAAGAGATGACGGAACTCTCCCGACGATGAGGTCTGGCCCTCGGTGGTGCCGTGCGACCTGACTCGGAGGTCGATCATGTTCTCTTCCGTTCCCACCTCGTCGGCGAACAACCCCCTCGACGCGATGCGCGACGTTCCGACCGCCGTGTATCTGCTGCTAGCCGCCCTGGCTCTGCTGAGTGCCCTGCGGATGATGGGTGATCTGCGCCGGGCCTTCCCGCCGTTCTGGGCCCTGGTCCACGCGGTCGCCGCGACGGCTGTGGTCACCGCGGCCGTCGTGCTCGCACTCGTTCTGGTGGTCGCCGCGGCGGTCAGCGCCCCCTGAGTGGGTCGCCCTCTCCGAGCCGCCCGGCGCGAGCCGGGCGGAACCTCATCCCCGTTTCGGACAGGAGAACGTCGATGACCATCACCGTGCTGGCCGGGATCGTCGCTCTGCTGGTGTTCCTGTTCCTCATCAGCGAGATCGTGTCGGCCGTCCTTCCCCTGCTCATCGTGCTGACCTGCGTTCCCGACCGGGAGCGGGAAGCTCTGGCCGAGGTGCTGGCGGCCCTCGACTCATCGCACCGGCTGCGGCTGTGGCCGGCCCTGCGACTCGCCGTGGCGCTGCGGCGGCAGGAGCGCCGCCTGGCTCGCGCCGCCCGCGACCCACAGTGGAACCCGTACGCCCACCTCAACGAGCACTTCGCCGACATGCCGGGCGACGCGCCGCTGAACCCGCCGTACGACCACGCCGAACCGGTCAGCCCGCCGGCACACACAGGCGAGTGACCGGCGCCGGACCGCAGCGCTCGGCGTGCCGCCCGCGCGGCGTGCGGCGGCACGTGCCGCTCACGGGCGCTGAAGCCATGAATCGGATCTTCGCCAGCGTCGGACTCGCGAGCTCTGTCAGCGGCTATGAGCGGGCCCCCGATCATGGAGGATCGGTGGACTGGCGGCTCCACCGCCTGATTCCGGTCCTTCGTCGGGTTCGACCGGCTGACGTAGTCGCAGTCGGCTCACGACTCAGCGCAAGTCGATCTTCACATGGTGCGCCTCGAGCATGTCCAGCAGGTAATCCAAGGTGATCGCCGGACCCAGCCGACGCGGGTCGTAGCCGGCGACGAGGTGCTCGCGGGCGACGGCCGAGTCGTGCCACACCAGCCGAAACGGTGCCACCGCGCCGAACCTCCCGGCGAGACAGTCGTCGAGCGCGTCGAGGTTCCAGCCGAAGTATCCTCCCGGGCCGTTGATCGCTTCGCCGATCGCGCAGTAGAACCCTTCGATGTCGGTTACGGACAGGCCGTCGAGGTCGTACGTGGTGCCGGCCGGCCGGTCGGGCGCATCGGACCGATGGGCGAGCGCCACTCCGGCCCAGTGGTGGCGCAGCTCTCGGTCGTAGCCGGCCCACAAGTTCTTCTCGCCGGGCCGTCCGGTGTACCAATGCTCCAGGATGCCGACGATCCCCAGCGGCAGCGGTTCCCGCGGGTCGCTGTCGATGGTCACGTCGAGGAGTCCGGCACCGAGCCGCGACGGCTCGCCCGCATCGACCGTTCCGGACACCACGGCGTCGATCACCTGGCTGACCGAACCATCCGCGGCCACCACGTACACCTCGGCGCGGATCCGGCGGCGACGCTGGGCGGCCTTGGTCGACTGCCCGACCGCGCCGAGCGCGGTCAGCAATGGCGCTTCCGGTCGGCAACCGAGCAGCCGAACCTGCGGCACCGGCGGTGCGGCCTGCTCACGGAACACGCCGGTGACGTTCCGGCACGTGCCGTATCGCACCTCGTTTCGGCCCAGAAGGACGAACTCGTTGACGTCGCCGGGACGTACCACCGCGTCCGTGCGGTCGTAGACGTGGACGAAACCGTCGAGATCGATGTCCACGGCTTCCGGCATCGTGGTGTTCGGCCGTTGAGCGAGCACGACGACGTCGCCGAGGTCCTCGCCCCACCAGGACGGCGGCGAGTGTGGCGGAGGCGCCATTATCGAGATGTCACCCAGCCAGGCCCGTTCGGTGCCGAGTGCCTCGGCGGGCAGCCGATCGAGCAGGTCGGCAAGCGCACTGTCCGGGGTGCAGCCGACAAGCGTGAACCGCTCCCGCAGCCGAGGCGGCAGGTCGACGAACAGTCCTTGGATCTCCGCGCACAGCGCCAGCGGGATGTCGTCCTCGTAGGAGCCCTCGAAGCCGACGTCGCCAAGGAGCAGCCAGCGCGGGCCGATCGGATGCTCCCAGGTCCACCGCCGCTGCCCCGGCGGACGGTCAGCCTCGGGACCCGCGCTCGTCGTCACCCCGCGACCCTACCGGCCGGAGATGCTACGACCGGGGGCGTGTTCGTGGGCGGCTCTCTCGGCTTCGTTGGGGCGGCGAAGGATGCCCTCGGCGGAGAACCGATGCTCTCACCAATCGCGTCAAAGGTCGGCGATGCCCCCGTCGTCGGCGAACGACGCCACCGCGTTCAGTAACTTGTCCAGGAGATCGTCGAGATTTTCGGCGACCACCGTGACACCGAACATGTCAGGCAACGCCCGCGCCGTAGCCGCCTCGATCGCCGCTCTCCACGTGGTCAGCCGCCGCTCGTCGAACACGGCAGCCGCTGCCTGCAGCTCCACCATTCGAAGTCTCCTATGCGGCACTCGGTCGAGCTGAGGCCCCTTGCACATCGAAATCTGCCATCGCTTATCAGCCACTGTGCGTATCACGCTGCGACGAACGCTCCACCGGTGACTCCTGGCGCTGAAGTGACTCATGCTGCCGCGAGGCGGCTGGACAGAGGGGCTGGGAGGAGGCCGCGCTGGTGACCACTCGCGCGCAGGCGGACATCGTCACTCCCTGGAACTGCGCGCCGCGCTTGGCGAGCAGCCGGCCGCCCGTCGTGCGGAAGGCGTCAAGGGTGGCGGGTGGGGAATCCGTCGGCCGAAGATCGGCCCGGATGACCGGGGAACCCTCAGTTTGGGCCGGTCGCGACCGACCGGAACCGGGAGGACCGTGTATTCCGATAGTGGCATCGGCGGGGCGGGACGTGTCGGAGAGCGTCGGTAAACGGGAGCGAAGCATCATGTCAGTGGTAGCGCCCCTCGGGGGTTCGCCCCGGGCGGGCCGGTACCCGGCCGGCGTGCTGTACGACAGCGACCGAACCCGGGTCACCAGAACGCCGACGCCGGACGGCGGTACGGTCGTCCGTAAGGAGTCGCTCGGGGCGAACGCGGCGGCGCGGGCGGGCCACGAGCGGACGATCCTGTCTCGGCTGGCCGGCGTTGATGGCGTGCGCCAGCTCGCGGGCGACGATGCGTCCGCCGACGGACACGTGTTGACCCTCGTCGACGTACCTGGCCGGACGCTGGCGGAGTTGCCGCCGACCGAGCGGATGGGTAACGCCGACCTGCCGACGTTCGCGCTGGCGCTCGCGCGCATCCTCGTCTCGGTGCACCGGGCCGCGGTGGTGCACCGCGACATCAACCCCGGCAACGTTGTGCTGGACGACGAAGGCCGGCCGGTCTTGATCGACTTCGACCTGGCGACCACGTTCGCCGAGGTTCGTCCTGCCTTCACCCACCACCGCGAGATCGTCGGCCGGCTGCCGTACCTGGCGCCGGAGCAGACCGGGCGGACCGGGCTGCCCGTCGACTCCCGCGCCGACCTGTACGGGCTCGGGGCGACCATGTACGAGTTGGCCGTCGGGCAGCCCCCGTTCGGCGACGGCGACCCGCTGCAGCTGGTTCGCGACATCCTCGCCTGCCCGCCGCGGCCGCTGGCGGAGGTCGTGCCAGGCGTGTCCCGGGGCTTGTCCGACATCGTGGCCCGGCTGCTGGAGAAGGAACCGGCACGGCGGTACCAGAGCGCCGAAGGGCTGGTGCACGATCTGACCCGGCTGATCGCCGCGCCGCAGGCGTCCCTGCGGCTGGGGGAACAAGACTTCCCGAGCCGGCTGTCGCCGCCGTCGACGGTGGTGGGGCGTGACGCCGAGACCGCCGCGCTGCGGTCGGCGTTCGACCGGGCGGTCCACGGCCGTGCGGCCGGCCTGCTGATCACCGGCGCGCCCGGAGTGGGTAAGTCGGCCCTGATCTCCCAGCTCCGGCCCATGGTCACCGCGTACGGGGGCTGGTTCGCCACCGGCAAGGCCGACCCGTACCGCCACGACACCGCGTCGGGGGTCGTCACGCAGGCGCTGCTGGGCATCGGCCGGCTGCTGCTGGCCGAACCGGAGGAGGAACTGGCGAAGCAGCGCGAGCGGATCCTCGCGGCGCTCGGACCCAACGCCGGCCTCATCGCCGTGGCCGCGCCGGAGTTCGCCTCGCTGCTGGGTCACCACGAGGTGGTCGGGGCGGACGACCCGGTGGAGCAGCAGGCGCGGCTCGGGCAGGCGGCGCTCGCCCTGCTGCGCGTGACCGCGTCGCCGCAGCGGCCGCTGGTGATCGTCCTCGATGACCTGCAGTGGGCCAGCCCGTCGGCGCTCGGCATCGTCGATGCCATCCAGACCAACGGTCAACTCCCCGGGCTGCTACTGGTCGGGGTGTACCGCGAGCGGGAGGTCGACGCGGCGCACCCGCTCACCGCGCTGTTCGACCGGTGGCAGCGGCTGGGCACCGCGCCCGGGCGGCTGCGCCTGGACAACCTCGGCCCGGCCGACCTGGGTGCCCTCGTCGGACAGATGCTGCGACTGCCCGCCGCCCCCGCGACCGAACTCGCCGGCGTGCTGAGCGAGCGGACCGGCGGCAACCCCTACGACACGGTGGAGCTGATCAACGCGCTGCGCGCGGACGGCACCCTGGAACTGGGTGCGGCGGGGTGGCGCTGGGACTCCTCGGCGATCCGTCGCCATGTCGGATCGGGCGACGTCGTCGACCTGCTCACCGAGCGTATCGGCCGGTTGGCCGAGGACGACCGCGAGCTGTTGCGGGTAATGGCCTGCCTCGGCGGTGAGGTGCGGCTCGACCTGCTCGCCCGCGCCGGCGGGTACCGCGAGCAGACCGCCCGCGAGCACCTGGCCGCCGCCTTGGAGGACGCGCTGCTGGTCATGGACGACGGCGGTGGCGGCACGTCCGCGCTGCGCTTCCGTCACGACCGGGTACACGAGGCGGCCCGCCTCGACCTCGACCCGGCCGACCTGCCCGCCACCCACCTCGCGATCGCCCGCCGCCTGGCCAGGGAGGACGCCTTCCGCGCCGTGGCCGCCGAACAGTACCTCGCCGCCGGGCCACTGTTGCGCGACGTCGAACCGGCGGAACGGCGTACCGCGGCGGAGCTGTTCGGCGCGGCCGCCGCGGCCGCGCGGATGATCAGCAACCACGCCACCGCCGAGCGCTATCTCACCGCGGCACTCGCGCTCTGGGCGACCCTCGGCGCCGCCGACGACGACCCCGTGCCGATCGGGTGGGAGACGCAGCGGCACGCCGCCCTCTACAGCCTCGGCCGGCTGGGCGACGCCGACGAGGTGTATCACTCGCTGGAGGGCACCGCGCCCGAGCCACTCGCGCTGGTGGAGGCGGCCTGCAACCAGATCTCCAGCCTGAGTAACCGGTACCGGCACGCCGACGCGATCGCCCTCGGCTTCGCCCTGCTCGACCGGCTCGGCTACCCCCATCCGGGCCAGGACGCCGCGGCCGAGGTGCGGCACCGCATGGACGCGATGTACCGGTGGATCGAGACCGCCTCGGTGACCGACGACCTGGCCCGCCCGGAGCCGACCGACCCCCGAGCGCTCGCCGCGGCGCGCGTGCTGCAACGACTCACCCCCGCGGCGTTCTTCGGCTTCCTCGCCGACCCGACCGCCCTGCCCTGGGCGGTCACCGAGGCACACCGACTGTGGACCCGGCACGGCGCCTGCGCCGCACTCGTACCCACCGTCGCCAGCGCCGGCTTCGCCACCATCATGACCGGCGGGAAGCACGGCGTCGCCGAACGCCTCGTCCAGCACGCCCTCGCCGTGGGCACCGCGCGCGGCTACGAGACCGAGACCGCCCACGCCAGGTACGTGCACGCCGCCGGCGCCCTGCACTGGTTCCAGCCGCTCGAGGACGAGGTGCAGCAGGCCCGCTCGGCCCGTGAGGGCCTGCTGCGCGGCGGCGACCTGCACTCGGTGTGCCTCGCCTACTGGCCGTCGCTGTTCGCACTGGTCGACACCGGGCCGACCCTCGACCACCTCGACGCCGAGGCGAACGCCGCCCTCACCTTCGCCGCCCGCACCGGCAACGACAACGCCGCCGCCATCCAGATCCTCTACCGGCAGTTCGTGCGCGCCCTGCGCGGCGAGACCGGCACGCCCGGCGGATTCAGCGACGACACGTTCGACGAACACCGGCACCTCGAGGTCAACAAGCGGGTTGCGCTGCACTACTTCACCTACCGGGCGCTGTCCGCCGTCATCTTCGACGACGTCGAGGTCCTGGTTCGCCACACCGAACAGGCAGTGCGACTGGCCCCGATGCTGCAAGCCTGCTACCCGTACGCCCTGACGCAACTGCTGCAGGCGCTGGCGCTGGCCCGGCGGTTGCGTGACGCCGAACCCGAGCAGCGACCCGCCCTGCTGGCGGCCCTGGACGACTGCCGGGACTTCCTGGCCGAACGCGCCGTGGACGCGCCCGAGAACTTCCGCCACCTGGAGCGGCTGGTAGCGGCCGAACGGGCCTGGGCGGTCGACGACTTCCGCGCCGCGGCAACCGCGTTCGACGCTGCCCTGCGCGACGTCGAGCCGCGTCAACGGCCGTGGCACCGGGCGTTGATCGCCGAGCGGGCCGGCCTGTTCCACCTGGAGCACGGGCTGCCGCGCGCCGGCCGCGGCCTGCTGGCTGAGGCCCGCGAGCACTACCGGAGCTGGGGCGCAGCGGGCAAGGTCCGCCAGCTCGAGCGTGCCCACCCCGGCCTACCCGCCGCGTCGTCCGCGCCGGCCCGCCCGGCGTCCGGCCGCAGCGTCCGCGCCGACGACATCGATCTGCTGGCCGTCCTGCGTGCGTCGCAGGCGCTGAGCTCGGAGACCGACCTCGACCGGCTGCAGGCCAGCGTCGTGGAGCAGGTGGGCGCCCTCGCCGGGGCCACCGATATCCGGCTCGCCCTGTTCGACACCGACGCGGGCGGCTGGGTGCTGCCCGACCCGGACCGGCCCGGGGACCCCCCGGTGCCCGTCTCGACGCCGGGAACCGAACGACTGGTGCCGCTGCGGGCGCTGCACTACGTCGAGCGCACCCACGAGCCGCTCCTCGTCGCCGACACCGCCGCCGACGACCGATTCGCCAATGACCCGTACCTGGCGGACGTGCCGGGCCGTTCGCTGCTCGTCGTACCCGTCCTGCAGCAGGGCGCGCTGCGGGCGGGGCTGGTGTTGGAGAACCGGCTCAGCGTCGACGCCTTCACCACCGACCGGCTCGATGCCGTCACGCTGCTCGCCGCGCAACTCGCCGTCTCCCTCGACAACGCCCTGTTGTACCGGCGGCTGGAGGCCAGGGTCGCCGAGCGCACCAGCGCCCTGCAGGACGCCAACGAGCAGCTCGCGGCGCTGAGCCTGACCGACCCGCTGACCGGGCTGGCCAACCGACGCCGCTTCGACGACGCCCTCGAGGCCACCTGGACGCGGGCACGCCAGGCCGGCACGACGGTCGCGCTTGCCATGATCGATATCGACCACTTCAAGGGGTACAACGACGCCTACGGCCACCAGGCCGGCGACGAGTGCCTGCGCCGGGTCGCCGCGGAGCTCGCCGAAATCGTCCGTCAGGGCACCGACATCGTCTGCCGTTACGGCGGCGAGGAGTTCGCGATCGTCTTCACCGGCGCGGACCAGACCCGAGCCGCCGCCGTCGCCGAACGGGCCCGGGCCGCAGTAGAGGCGCTCGCGCTGCCGCACGAGCACACCGAGGCCAAGGTAGTCACGCTCAGCGTCGGCGTCGCGACACACGTACCGGCCGGCAGCGCGCCGGCGGACGGCCTCATCGCGGCCGCGGACGCAGCGCTTTACCGCGCCAAGGAGCAGGGCCGAAACCGACTGTGCGTGGCCGAGCCGGCCGCGCACACCCCGGCCCACCCGCCGCGCCGCCCGCCGGGCGTCCGGCGGTAGCGTCCGCGCCGACGAATCTCGGTAACCGACCTCTACCTGCCCGGTGCGAACGAGAACTCAGCAGGCGGGATTCCTCAGCAGTGACCCGGCCCTGTCGATCGACTTACTCGATTGATACGAGACGGGAGCCGCTGTGGCACGGTTGGGATTTTTCGGCAAGGCCGAGTCGGTGCACCCGTTGGTGGACACCGCCGAGGCGCTGCGGGTCGTGATGGCGGCTCTCCCGGTCGTGATCATCGTGGTGGACGACCAGGGCGATGTCGTCTGGCGTAACGAGGCCGGCACTGCCATGGTCGCTCGGGTCGTCGCCGAGCGGGGACCGGCCGCGCTGCAGGCGCTGCGGGACACGTTCAAGGAGATCGCTGCCACCGTCACGGAGTACCCGTACACCCTGGCCCGCAAGGTCGAAGGCGGAGAGGGAGGCAACGAGGTCTACGCCGAGACCGTCATCAACCGCATCCCCGGCGGCGGGTTCGTCGCGACCTGGGCGGATGTGACCGCCCGGGTGGCCTCCACGGAGGTCGCGGGTGAGCTGGCCGCGGACCTCGACTCGGCGGTGCACTCGCTCAACGGCCTCGGCGACGAGCTGGCGAGCACCGCCAGCGACGCCGCCGACCAGGCCCAGCTGATCTCGCGGGGCTCGGCCGAGATGACCGCGAGCATCAGTGAGATCTCCGACCGGGTCGTCGCCGCGTCCGCGGACACCGGCGCGGCCGTGGCCTCGGCCCGGGACGCGGCGCAGACGATGGTCCGGCTGCAGGAGTCCAGCCGGCAGATCAGCGAGGTCACCAAGCTGATCACCTCCATCGCCGACCAGACCAAGCTGCTGGCGCTCAACGCGACCATCGAGGCGGCCCGGGCCGGGGAGAGCGGCAAGGGCTTCGCCGTCGTCGCCGGCGAGGTCAAGGACCTCGCGGCGCGCACCGCCGAGGCGACTCAGCAGATCATCGCGATGGCGGAAGCCATCCAGGGCGAGAGCTCACAGGTCGACGGCGCGATCGCCGGGATCGTGGAGCTGATCGACCGGGTGGCCGAGCAGCAGATTCTGATCGCCGGCGCGGTGGAGGAGCAGACCGTCACCACCGCGCAGATGTCCGGTGGGGTGCGCTCTGTCGCGGACTCGGTGCAGGCGTCCGCGCAGGCGGCCGAGACCGTCCGTACGGCGGCGGCGGGCATCAGCGATCAGGTCGAGCGGCTCAACGAACTCATCGTCATCCAGCGCCAGCGCCGCTGACCGCCAATCCCGGAGCGACCGGCGAGGCCTGCCCGCGTTGCGGCGATGCTGACCGTGAGGCACGCCAGAACGAACGGTGCGGTGTTCAGCCGTAGTGCCCCCGGGCGGGACTATGCCGCTTGGTGCCCCGGGTGCGCGGCCCGAGGCGGGTTTCGCCGTCCGCAGTGAGGACGTCGCCGCGCCGATGTCGCGGCCTGACTGCGCCGTATCGGCTTGCTCTTCCGTTGACGGGTGTCTGTCACGCCTGCTGGGTGGCGCGTAGATGGCTTTCGTCGGTGGCGGCCCAGCTCGCGAGCAGTTCAAGGCCGTCGCCGGATGGGGTGCCAGGGATGGCGGTGTAGGTGACGATGGTCAGCGGTGTGTCGTCGCCGGGCAGTTCGAGGGCTTCGTGGGCGAGTTCCAGCAGGCCGATGGCGGGGTGGCGGAATCGCTTGACGCCGTGGCGGTGCACGTAGACGTCCTGGGCGGCCCACCAGCCGCGGAAGGGCTCGCTGTGCATGGACAGCTCGCCGATCAGACTCATCAGTTGCTGGTCGTACGGATTCGCGGCGGCGGCCAGGCGCAGCGCGCCGACTGATTCGCGGGCGATCTTCTGCCAGTCCGGGTAGAACGCCTGGGCGTGCGGGTCGAGGAACGCGAACCGCATCGAGTTCACCGGCCGGGCAGCGGAATGGAACAGGGGCGCGTACAGCGCCTGGCCCATCGGGTTGGCGGCCAGGATGTCGAAGCGGTGCGTGCGCAGGAAGGCAGGCACGCCGACCATGGAGTCCAGGACTTGGCGGATGGCGGGCCGGATCTCGGGGGCACTTGTCCGCGTGCGGGCGCGGGCCGGGGTGCTGCCGGCCGCGCGGGCGAGGTGGTGCAGGTGCGCGGTCTCGGTGTCGTCGAGTTGCAGGGCGCGGGCGAGCGCGTCGAGGACGCTGTCGGAGGCACCGGCGAGGTTGCCACGTTCGAGGCGGGTGTAGTACTCGACGCTGACTCCGGCGAGGGCGGCGACCTCTCCTCGGCGCAGTCCGGCGACGCGGCGGCTGCCGTGGGCGGGGATGCCCGCCTGTTCCGGGCTGATCTTTGCCCGGCGGGAGCCGAGGAACGCGCGGACTTCGCTACGGTTGTCCATGCCCTCAGGTTAGGCAGCCTGGACGGCTTGAGGGGGTCCCTGCCGGTACCCCTTTGAGCGGTGACTCCCTCCCCGGTCCGGTGTGGGTTTCCATGGGTAGGCCGGCCTCGCGCTGCGCGGCCATCACCACGGAAAGGCATAACCGCCATGCGCGCCACCCTGTACGGACCCGCCATCGTGGGTGCCGTCGTGGGGAAGCAAGCGGCGGCGGTCACGATCCGCCTGCTCCCTCGGCCCTGAGAGGACCGTCATGCCCACCATCCCGCACTTGACGCTCAACAACGGCGTTCAGATGCCCGCCATCGGCTTCGGCGTCTTCCAGACCCCGCCGGACGAGACCCGCTCCGCCGTCGAGGCCGCGTTGTCGGCCGGTTACCGGCACATCGACACCGCTGCCGCGTACGGCAACGAGCGCGAGGTCGGCGAGGCCATCGCGAAGTCCGGCATCGACCGCAACGAGGTCTTCGTCGAGACCAAGATCTGGATCAGCGATTACGGGTACGACCAGACGCTGCACGGTTTCGAGAAGAGCGCCAGGAAGCTCGGTGTCGACCAGATCGACCTGCTGATCCTGCACCAGGCGCTGCCCACGGAGTTCGACAGGACCCTGGACGCCTACCGGGCCCTGCAGACGCTGCTGGCCGACGGCAAGGTTCGCGCCATCGGCGTCAGCAATTTCATGGTCGACCACCTCACCCGGCTGCTCGACACCGCCACCGTCGTTCCCGCGGTCAATCAGATCGAGGTCCACCCGTACTTCCAGCAGCGCGAGGTGCGGGCTTTCGGCGCGCAGCACGGCATCCTCGCCCAGGCGTGGGCGCCCATCGGCGGCATCACCTTCTACCGCGACAGCGGCCACCACAGCACCCTCGAAGACCCGGTCCTCGGCGAGATCGCGCAGGCGCACGGCAAGAGCCCGGCCCAGGTGATGCTGCGCTGGCACGTGCAGCAGGGTCGCTCGGCCATCCCGAAGTCGACCAAGCCGGCGCGGATCGTCGAGAACTCCGACGTGTTCGACTTCGAGCTCACCGCCGAGCAGCTCGCCGCGATCGACGGCCTGGACACCGGCAAGCGCGGCGGCCCCGAGCCCGCCGACATCACCCTGGAAACCTTCGGCCGTCCGATCCCCGAAGCCTGATCAACCTGGAGCACACCATGCGTACCGCGAAACTCGGCAAGCTCGACGTCGGCCGGATCGGCCTCGGCGCGATGGGTATGTCGCACGGCTACGGCGGCGGCAGCGACGACAACGAGTCCATCCGTACCATCCACCGGGCCGTCGACCTCGGCGTCACGCTCATCGACACCGCCGAGGTCTACGGCCCGTACGTCAACGAGGAACTGGTCGGCCGCGCCCTGCCTGGCCGCCGCGACCAGGTCGTGCTGGCCACCAAGTTCGGTCTGATCTCGCACACCGGCCGGGGCGCGGGCCGGCCCGACAGCAGCCCGGACAGCATCCGTACCGCGGTGGAGGGGTCGCTCAAGCGGCTCGGCACCGACCACATCGACCTCTACTACCAGCACCGCGTCGACCCAGACACCCCGATCGAGGACACCATGGGCGCCCTCGCCGACCTCGTCCAGCAAGGCAAGATCCGCTACGTCGGACTGTCCGAAGCCTGGGCCGGCACCATCCGGCGCGCCCACGCCGTGCACCCGGTCACCGCGCTGCAGTCGGAATACTCGATCTGGACCCGTGACCAGGACGAGCTTCTGCCCGTGCTGCGCGAACTGGGCATCGGCCTGGTCCCGTACTCTCCGCTCGGCCGCGGCTTCCTCACCGGCGCCCTGCGCACACCAGCCGACCTGGAGAAGCTCGACGACAGCGACTTCCGCAAGAACCACCCGCGTTTCACCGGCGAGAACTTCCAGCGCAACCTGCGCATCGCCGACCAGGTGCAGCAGATCGCCGACCAGATCGGCGCGACCCCGGCCCAAGTGGCCCTGGCCTGGGTCCTCGCTCAAGGCGACGACATCGTCCCGATCCCCGGCACCAAACGGGTCAGCCGCGTCGAGGAGAACACCGCCGCCGACGCCGTCAGGCTCACGGCCGAGCAGGTCGCCGCGCTGACCGCGCTACCTCCGGCGGAGGGCGGCCACCACACCGACGACCAGATGAAGCTGATCGAACGCTGAAGTCGTCCGTCTGGAGTAAACGATGCGACATCGCACCCAAGCTCGCCGAACTGACCGACGAAATGCTGTTCGGAGACGTCTGGGATCGCCCCGAGCTGAGCCGCCGGGCCCGCTCGCTGATCACTGTCGCTGATCGAGAACGCGGTGCCGGCCAGCTCGGCGCGCGGCGATTTCCGCGCCCCAGCGGCAAGGTCATGAGCTACTCGAACCCCGCTGTCACGCTGCGTGACTTGGCGGCGCGAAGGGGTGGGCCATGCTCGTGCCGATGGTCATCCGGTCAACGCGGCGACCGAACTTTGCTCGGGCTGGCGCGCCTTGTCACACCCAAGAGCACGGCCCACCGGCGCCACAGAGGCGACGGTTCTAATCCTGGCTTCAGGTTGACCGGGGAGAATGAGCGGCAAAAGCATCGACTGGAAGGGGGCGGGCCGGAGTGCGGATCCTGATCGCGGATGATGACGCGGCCATCCGTGAGTCGCTGGAGCGGGTGCTCCAGGTCGAGGGTTACGACACCAGCACCGTCTCCAACGGTCTCGCCGTGCTCGACGGGGTCGGTGGGGCCGACGGTGACACGCTGGATCTGCTGATCCTCGACGTGATGATGCCGCGCCTCGGCGGGTTGGAGACCTGCCGACGGTTGCGGGCCGCGGGTCGGGATCTGCCGGTCCTGATGCTGACCGCCCGTGACCAGGTCTCCGACCGGGTCACGGGGCTGGACGCGGGCGCCGACGACTACCTGCCGAAGCCGTTCGCCACCGAGGAGTTGCTGGCCCGGGTGCGAGCCCTGCTGCGCCGGCGCACGCCGGCCGACGAGGAGTCGCAGATCCTGTCGTACGCCGATGTCCGCCTCGATCCCGACAGGTTCGAGGCGTGGCGTGGCGGGCGGCCGCTGCGCCTGACCCGGACCGAGTTCTCCCTCCTGCAGGTTCTCGTGCGCAACGCGACCCGGGTCTTGACCCGCGACGCGCTGTTCGAGGCGATATGGGGCTTCGACATGAGCACCACCGCCAACAACCTCCAGGTATACGTGAGCTACCTGCGCCGCAAGATGGAGGCCGAGGGCGAGCCGCGATTGATCTACACGCTGCGCGGCCTGGGATACACGCTGCGGGAGACGCCTCCGTGAGCATGCACGCCCGCCGGGAACCGCGCCGGCTGACCCGATGGTGGCGCCGGCGGTCCCTGCGGACCAGGATGACGGTGATCGCGGCGACGGCCATCGCGGTCAGCGTGTTCGTGGCCTTCCAGGTGGCCAGCGAGCTACTGGACTGGCAGCTGCGGGACACCGCCGAGAATCAGCTACGCGCCGACTCCCGCGTCCTGGCGACGAACGCGGAGCGCGCCGGTCTGGCGCAGGTTCAGCTACCGCCGTATCCCGGATCAGGTCGGCTGGTGCGGGTCATCCTGCCCGACGGCTCGACCCGGACGCCGGCCGGCCAACCCGCGCTGCCCCCCGTCAGCGAGCACGCCGGGCGCGTGGCGCAGGGCGCGTCAGCCGACCTGATGGAGTCGAAGGACGGCGACGACGACGGCTACCACGTCTACACGCTGCGGGCGGGTGACGGCGCGGTCCAGGTGGCCGGCGTCGCCGACGACAGCCCGATCAACCAGTTCGGGTTGGGCATGCTGCTGATCGGGCTGCTCTGCGTGGTCGGCGGCGCCCTTGTCGGGCGGACCGTTGCGCGGACCGGGCTGGCACCGATCGACCGGCTGACCGCCGCCGCGGTACGTGTCGCGCACACCCAGGATCTCGACGCCGACATCCCGGATGAGGGTGGTGGGGAGATCCGGCGGCTGATCCGGGCGATCAACGACATGCTCGCCGCGCTCCGGGACTCCCGGCGGGCCCAGCGGCTGCTCGCCGAGGACGCCGCCCACGAACTCAAGACCCCGCTCACCAGCCTGCGCCTCAATATCGAGCTGCTGGTCCGGCTCGACCGGCGCGGCACCCTCGACACCGCCCTCTCGGCGGAGAGCCGGACCCGGCTGCTCAACGATCTCGGCGCCCAGGTGGCCGAGTTGAGCACCCTTGCCGCCGAGCTGACCGACCTGGCGCGCGGTGACGTCAGCGACGAGAGCACCGAACTGCTCGACCTCGCCGACGTGGTGGTGGCCGCCGCGACCCAGGCCCGTTCCCGGGTGCCCGACCTCGAGGTCGCGTTCGACGTGACCTCCGTGTGGGTGAGCGGGCGTCCCGCCGCGCTCCGGCGAGCGGTCCTCAACCTCATCGACAACGCCGGCAAATGGTCCCCCGCGGACCAGCCGGTCCAGGTCCGGCTCCGTGCGGAGGGCGCGTCGGCGGTGCTCGAGGTCGACGACGCCGGGCCGGGCATCGACGCCGCCGACGTACCGCGGGTGTTCGACCGGTTCTACCGTGCCGACAGCGCCCGGGCGTTGCCGGGATCCGGTCTTGGGCTGTCGATCGTGCAGCGGGTCGTCCACGCCCACGGCGGCCGGGTCACCGTCGCCCGCTCCGCACGCGGTGGCGCGCTGCTTCGGGTCGTCCTTCCGGCGGCGGCCCCGACCGCCCCGATCGCGCGGCTCACCGCCGAGGGAGACACCGCGGTGCGCTGACCCACCTCGGCCGCACGGCGCAGGAACAAGGGCGGCGACCGTCCGGCCCGTGAAAGATCCGGGACGGTCGCCGCCGCGCTCACCGTTGCAGCGCGAGCTCCTCTTCGCCGGCGAGCGACCGTGGCCCGTTCGGCGGCTCCGCCGTCGGCCGGGACAGCCGACCCGGCCACCAGATCCGCCGGCCGATCAGCAGGGTCAGGGCGGGCACCAGGACCGACCGCACCAACAGGGCGTCGAGCAGCACGCCGAAGGCGACCAGGAACCCGACCTCGATCAGCATCACCAGCGGAAGCGTGGTGAGGACCGCGAACGTGGCCGCCAGGACCAAGCCTGCCGAGGTGATGACGCCACCGGTGGCCGAGAGGGCTTTGAGCATGCCCTCGCTGGTGCCGAGACGCACGGTCTCCTCCCGGGCCCGGCTGGCCAGGAAGATGTTGTAGTCGACGCCGAGCGCCACCAGGAACAGGAATGCCAGCAGCGGCACCGAATAGTCGATGCCCTTGAACCCGAGGATCGTGTCGAAGATGAACACGCTGCCGCCGAAGGCCGCGGCGAATGAGACGATCACGGTGGCCATCAGGACCAGCGGGGCCACGATCGCGCGCAGCAGCAACCCGAGGACGATCAGGACGACGGCGAGCACCAGCGGGATCACCAACTTCTCGTCGCTGCTGGTGGTCACCTCGGTGTCGAGGTTCTCCGCGCTCGGCCCGCCGACGATCGCCTCCGCCCCGCTCACCGCGTGCACGGCGGCGCGTACCCGCTTGATCGTGTCGTACTCCGCGACGGTGTCCGGCGCGTCCGTCGGGAACACGGAGATGTCGGCCCAGCCACCGCTGGTCCGGCCCGGGACGGCCACGGCCACGCCGTGAGTGCCCTTGACGATGTCGAGTACCCGTTCCTGGTACGCCGGCCGGGTGAAGACCGTCATCGGCTGGCCGCCGAGCTCCGGGAAGTGCCGGCGGAGAACGGTGAAGCCGGTGACCGACTCCGGCGCGGACAGGAACTGGTCCTGCACCCGCAGGGCGCCGGTGTTGCCCGCCAGCCCGACGGCGAGCACGCCGAGGATTCCGAACGAGCCGAGCGTCGCCACCCACCGGCGGCGGCTGATGGTGGTGCCAAGCCGTCCCCACAGCCCCGGCTTCTTCTCCACGGCCGTACCGAACCGCGGGATGGCCGGCCAGAAGATCCGCCTGCCGAGCACCACGAGCACCGCCGGGAACAGCGTCAGCATGGCCACCAGCGCGCACAGGATGCCGGCCGCACCGATCGGGCCCAGTCCGCTGGTGCTGTTCAGGTCCGCGGCCAGCAGGCAGAGCAGGCCGGCGACCACGGTGGCCGCGGACGCGACGATGGCCGGCGCCGCGCCGCGTAGCGCGTGCACCATCGCGACCCGGACGTTCTCGTGGTGGTGCAGTGTTTCCCGATATCGAGCGATGAGCAACAGCGCGTAGTCCGTGCCGACGCCGAACACCAGGATCGTCAGCAGCGCCGAGTTCTGGTCGTTGACCACGATGCCGAAGCCCTTGACGAGCAGGTAGACGGTTGCCATCGCGGTCAGTGCCGCCGCGCCGACGGCCATGAGCGGGATGAGCCACAGCACCGGGCTGCGGTAGGTGAGGATGAGCAGGACCGTGACGACGACGACAGTGGTGAGGAAGACCTGCAGGTCGATGCCGTCGAAGACGGCGTCCATGTCGCCGTCGACCGCGGCCGGACCGGTCACGTCGAGTTGCAGGCCCGCGGGGCGGTCCTTCGCGGCGTCACGCAACGGGCCGACGACGGCCTCCGGTCCGCCGTAGGTCGTGCTCACGTCGAGGGTGAACATCATCGCCTTGCCGTCGGTGGAGAGCCTCGTCGACGGGCCCTCGTCGTCCTCGCCGGCCACAGCCTTCGGCGGGTACCGCTTGGTAAGGGTGTTGTAGTGGCGCTCGACCGTCGCGCGGTCGGCGTCGGTCATGCCGCCGGCGCGGTGGTACACGAAGACGAACGTGTTGTCCTCACCGCCCGGGAGACTGTCCTCCAGCACCGCCACCTTGGTCGACTCGGCACTGGCCGGCAGGGTGTCCACGGCCCTGTCGGTGGTGACCGAACTCAACTTTCCGCTCAACGGCACCATGACCGCCGCCAGCGCCACCCACAAGCCGATCACCAGCCACGGCACCCACCGGCCTGCCAGCCGACCGGGCGGCGCCTCCCTGGACGGCACTGCGTTGACTGCCATCAATAGCCTCCTGCGTTCGCGTTACGTCGCTCATCTGAGGCCGAATTCGTACCGAGCGAATCTGAGACGACCGTTAGAACGGCGCTCCGGAGAGCAGTACCGCGGTACCGCCCATCTCCCGAGAGTGACGACCGCGGTACGACGAAACGGGACGGAATCGGGCCTAGCTTTCGAGCCATGACGAAACCTGATAGCCCACTGTGGAAATTCGGGGCGGGCACCATGGCGCTGGTGACGGCGTTCGCTGTCGTCGCCGCCTGCGGGTCGGACGCCGACGACAAAGCGGCGCCCGCCGCGTCCGGCCCGCACAGCGCGCACGCGGGCGGGTCGTCAGCTCCACCGAAGCCGCTGCGCGCCGGCGAGCGGTTCGTCGACCTGAGGATGGCCGAGGCCTACACGCCCGCGCCGCCGGAGGGCGGCGGCTCGGACGAGTACCGGTGCCAGGCGATCGATCCGGGCCTGACCAGGACGGCGTTCCTGACCGGGACCCAATTCGCACCGGAGAACGTCGCCATCGCGCACCACGCCATCGTGTACGCGGTGCCGCCGGGCGGCGCCGCCGCGGTGCGCGAACAGGACGCGAAGACCCCTGGTCTGGGCTGGCAGTGTTTCGGCGGGACCGGCGTGGCCGGCGCCGAGGTCGAAGAGGGGGACGCGGCGTGGGTGGACACCTGGGCGCCGGGCGCCACGGAGACGCTGCTCGACCAGGACGCCGGCTACAAGCTGGAGCCAGGCAGCCTGCTCGTCCTCCAGATCCACTACAACCTGCTCGCGACCGACGGCAAGCCGACCGGGTCGGACCGCTCGGCGGTGCGGCTGCGGCTGACGGACGGCACGCCGCAGACCCGGGAACTCGAAACGTGGTCGGTCGACGCGCCGACCGACCTGCCCTGCGCCGCCGACGAGTCGGGTCCGCTCTGTAACCGGGCGGCCTCGATCGCGGACGTGACGAAGCGGTTCGGGCCGGACGTCGGCGAAATGGCGGACCGTCAGGTGGAGGAGTGCGGCCGGGGCGTGCCGAAGCCCGGTGACACCCAGACCTGCGACCACGAGGTGGAGGCGCCGATGACGCTGTTCGCCGGTTTCGGCCACATGCACATGCTCGGACGGGCCTTGAAGGTCGAACTCAACCCGGGCACGCCGAACGCCAAGGTCGTCCTGGACGTGCCGCAGTTCAACTTCGACAACCAGCGGCTGGTGAAGCTGCCGTCGCCGGTGGAGGTCGGTCCGGGGGACACCCTGCGGGTGACGTGTACGCACGACGTAGGGCTGCGCAAACTGCTGCCGCAGCTGAGGAAGCTGCCGCCCCGCTACGTGGTGTGGGGCGACGGCACCAGCGACGAGATGTGTACGGGCATCATGACGGTCTCCCTCCGCAAGTCCTGAGGAAGCGTCGAACGTGTGTGAGCTCAGCTTTGAGCTCACACACGTCGACACGGAACGGGCTGTGGGCGTGCAGGCGGACCCGAGATGAAGTGCTAAACCGGCCGGGCGAGTCTCAGGTCATAGGCGAGGATGACGGCCTGGATCCGGTCCCGTGCGCCGATCTTGGCGAGGACCCGCCCGACGTGGGTCTTCACCGTCGACTCCGACAGCGTGAACCGTTGCGCGATCTCGCCGTTGGTGAGGCCATGGCCGATGGCGACGAGGACCTGACGCTCACGGCCGGTCAGGAAGTTCAGCCGAGGATCCTCCCGCACGGGCCCGCAGAGGTCATCGTCGAGCCGGTCGGCGAACGCGTCGAGCAGCCGCCGGGTCAGCGCCGGCGCGATCACCGCGTCCCCGGCGGCGACGGCCCGGATGCCGGCGAGCAACTCCTCCGGGCGGATGTCCTTGAGCAGGAAACCGCTCGCCCCGGCCCGCAGCGCGGCGAACGCGTACCGCTCCACGTCGAACGTCGTCAGCACCAGGATCCGCGAACGCCCACCGGCCGCGACGACGCGCCGGGTGGCCTCGATCCCGTCGACGCCCGGCATGCGGATGTCCATCAGCACCACGTCGGGACGCAGCTCGGTGATCCGCCGAACGGCCTCGGCGCCGTTCTCGGCCTCGCCGACGATCTCGGTGTCGGGGGTGCTCTCCAGCAGCACGCGAAACCCGAAGCGTTGCAGCGGCTGGGCGTCCACCACGAACACAGAGATCATGAATGGCCGCCTTTCAGGGTCGGATGGACGATCCGGTCGCCGTCCTGTGGGGGCCGACGCTGACCGTGCCGCCGTAGAGCGCGGCGCGTTCGGCCATGCCGGCGAGGCCATTCATACCGAGCGAACCTGAAACGACCGTTAGAACGGCGCTCAGGCCGGTCTGACGCCCGGAGTGTGGTCCGGCGAAGCATTGACGGGCGATTACAGGAACTGTAAGTTCTTGCATCAACTTTCATGAATTGTTTCATGGGGGTTACGGCCGGTGCGCGGCCAACGATGAGGAGCAGTCATGGCCAGGAGACGGTGGACGGCGGCTGGAACAGTGATGGCCGCCTTGGTCGCGACCGCCGCCGGCGCGCTGGGAGGGCAGTCGCCCGCCCAGGCGGCGCCGGGAGCGAAGGATGTCATCGTCACCCTCTTCGAGTGGAACTGGAACTCGGTGGCCCGCGAGTGCCGCGACTACATCGGGCCCAAGGGTTACGGCTACGTGCAGGTGTCGCCGCCGCAGGAGCACCGCCGCGGCGGCCAGTGGTGGGTCGCCTACCAGCCGGTCAGCTACAAGATCGAATCCAACAAGGGCACCCGCGGCCAGTTCGCGGACATGGTGCGGGACTGTCACAACGCCGGGGTGAAGGTGATCGCCGACGCGGTCGTCAACCACATGGCCGAGGGCTCGGGTACCGGCTGGGCGGGTAGCTCGTACACGAACCGCGATTTTCCCGGCACCTACGCGAGCTGGGACTTCCACGACGGTTGCCTGATCAACGAGGCCGACTACCGCACGGACGCGTGGCGGGTGCGCAACTGCGACCTCGTCCGGCTGCCCGACCTCAAGACCGAGAGCGACGCCGTTCGCAACCGGCTCGCCGGCTACTTCAACGACCTGCTCAGCCTCGGCGTGGACGGCTTCCGCGTCGACGCGGCGAAGCACATGACGCCCGCCGACATCGCGGCGGTGCGGGGCAAACTCAGCCGATCCGCGTACGTCGTGCAGGAGATGATCCAGGGCGACGGCGAGGTGATCCAGCCGCAGGAGTACACATCGGCGGGCGAGGTGCACGAGTTCCGGTACGGCCGCGACCTCAAGCGGGTCTTCCAGCAGGAGCGGCTCTCCTACCTGCAGAACTTCGGCGAGGCCTGGGGCCACCTCAACGGCACCGTCGCGGTTCCCTTCGTCGACAACCATGACACCCAGCGCAACGGCTCGACACTGACCTACCGCGACGGCGCCACCTACACCCTGGCGAACGTCTTCATGCTCGCGTGGCCGTACGGGTCGCCGTCGGTGATGTCCGGTTTCGAGTTCGGCAACAACGATCAAGGTGCGCCGCAGGGCTCCGACGGCCGCATCAAGGACGTGACGTGCTTCAACGGCCAGTGGAAGTGTGAGCACCGCTGGCCCGAGATCGGCAACATGGTGGCGTTCCACAACACCGTCAAGGGCACCGGCGTCAACGACTGGTGGAGCAACGGCAACGACCAGATCGCCTTCGGGCGGGGCGACCGCGGTTTCGTGGTCATCAACCACGAGGGCGGCTCGCTGACGCGTACCTTCCAGACCGGGCTGGCGCCCGGCGTCTACTGCGACGTGGTGCACGGCGAACGCGCCGGGAGCGGCTGCACGGGCCCCACCGTCACGGTCGACGGTGCACGACGGGCGACCATCACCGTCGGACCTCACGACGCGGTCGGCCTGCACGTCAACGCCCGGGCGGCCTGATCCGCGGCTGGTGCCGGGCCGGCCGGTCCGGGCGAACTGAACTGAAGCCCGAAAGCCCGGGGATTCACCATGAGGCCTGCAAGAAACAGGTTGCTGCACATGGTTCGGCCGTCGAACATCAGCGATGTGAGCCGAAGCCTGCGAACAGATCCCCGGCCGCGCCAGGCACTACGTCACGCCACCTTGCTCGAGCGGGTGCGGGCGGGTACGAGTGGCTCGTGGTGAATGCCCGACCCCGAATCGACGGCACGCTTGTGAGAAAACTGCTCGAAACGCAGTTCCCGCAATGGGCCGGTCTGCCGCTGCGAGTGGCCGTGCCGGGCGGATCGGACCACGTCATTCATCGGCTCGGCGACGAGCTCGCGGTCCGGTTGCCGCGGCACGCCGGCGCCATCGGTCAGGCCGAGAAGGAGCATCGGTGGCTGCCACGACTGGCCCCACACCTGCCGCTGGCCATCCCGGTACCGATCGCGTCACACGTGCTGCGATCACGCAGGTTGCCGGGGTCTTCGACGCGGTCGCCCTGACCTCGGTGTGGGAGGCGGCGCTGAGAGCACCGGGGTGGAGTCGCCCGCCGGTATGGTTCCACGGCGACTTTCATACCGGCAACGTCCTGACCATGAACGGCCAGGTCAGCGCCGTGATCGACTTCGGCGGGCTCGGCGTGGGTGATCCGGCACGGGACATGACCATCGCGTTCACTCTCCTGTCGCGCACCACGCGTACGGTCTTCCGCTCCGAGCTCGGCGTGGACGACGCAACGTGGGCCAGAAGTCGTGGATGGGCACTCGCCACCGGCCTGAATGCCTATCGCTCGTACGCCGCCACCGATGCGCGGGTGGCCGCACAGACCACCCGGCAGGTCGCGGAGGCGCTCATCGGTTGATCGACCTGCGGTGGCCCTGGCGGTGGGGTCGAACCGGTGGCCTTTCCGGTGTGAGCGGGGCGGGCCGGCACGACCGGCCCGCCCGCGTTCTCAGCAGTTGCGCAGCTCGGGGGACTGGTTGAGCAGCTGGCCCCGCGCCGAGACGAACGCCTGGTAGCGCTCGCCGCCGACCGCGCTGAAGCGGAAGGCCGCGACCCGGTGGCAGTTCTGGAACGCGAGCTTCGCGCCGAAGTGGCGCTCGAGGCCGCCCCGGATCGCGTCGCTGGCCAGGGCGCGCAGGAGCTGGCCGCGCTCCACCTCGGACGGCGGCGGGATCTCGTGGTCGGCGAACTCCGTGCCGTCCTTCAGGTCGCTCATCACCGAGCTGACGACCTCCCACGCGTAGGGCAGCGAGGTGCGGACGCAGTCGACGAACTCGGCGTCGGAGACCTCGCCGCGCTCGGCGACGGAGAGCAGGTCGGGGGAGACGTTCAGGGACATGACGTTCCTTCCGGTACGGGGACGTCGCCGGCGGCGCGCCGGCGACAAACCCATCTTGTTGGGAACGGTTTTCATTGTAAAGTTCACCGCGCCGGTTTCACCTGTACGAGCCCGTCAGGCGCTGAGCAGCGCCCAGCTGCGGCGATCACCCCAGATCGAGTACGGGTCGAGGTAGGGCCGGACCAGAGTGGTCAGCTCCGCGTCGCCGACGCCGCGCAGCTCGGCCTGGGCGATCTTGCGGACGGTGCCGGCGAGGATGTCGGCGAGCTGGATCCGGGGCTCGGCCTCCGCCGGCGTGAGCCGTAGCCCGGCCAGCCGCAGCGGCGGCGCCAGCAGCGGACCGATGCGGCTGAAGCGCCCGTCCGGCGGCATCATCACCTTGTCGTGCAGGATCGACACCGGCGTACCGTCGGCGCCCCAGCGCCCGACCGTGCGTACCACCGCGGGGATCAGCGGATCGAGCACGCAGAGCGAGGGTTCGTCGCGCAGCCGGACCCGGAACGCCTCGGCG
The DNA here is from genome assembly GCF_014205335.1 of Amorphoplanes digitatis. NCBI lineage: Bacteria > Bacillati > Actinomycetota > Actinomycetes > Micromonosporales > Micromonosporaceae > Actinoplanes > Actinoplanes digitatis. The sequence goes on from NZ_JACHNH010000001.1 coordinate 4,207,619, forward strand.
CGCGCCCGGCCGCCGAGCTCGCCGGCCAGCCGGTAGAAGGTCTCGACCGGGCCGCGGACGTCCTGGCGGTGCCGGCCGCACAGCAGGCGGTTGGCGGCCACCAGGTAGTCGTGGCCGGGGCGGCCGGCGAACAGCTGATCGGACAGGGCCCGGGCCGGGCGGTCGGCGGACAGGCCGGCGGTGGTCGGGTCGGCGAGCAGCAGGTCGGTGAGCTTGCCGAGGACGAAGTAGACCTTGTCGATGACGTAGACGTGCGCGCGCCGGAACAGCGGGCTGGACGGCCCGAGCAGCCAGACCAGCACCGACCGGGGCAGCTCCAACAGGTGGCCGGCCCGGTGCTGGGCCGCCGGTGCGCGGATCCGGCCGCGCAGCTCCGTGAGGCAGGCCCGCGCGGTGTCCGCGGACAGGCGCACGGCCGCATGTGCGAACACGTCGGTGGTGGTGTCGATGAGCTTCTCGCCCTCGTATCCGGACTCGTCACACGCGACCTCGACCGCCTCCACGGAAAGCATTGTCGCGTCGCGCCACCTGTGTAGAGAACCCTCGAATCGGCGGCCGGTACGCGCGCAGCGCCGGACGGTCGGGAACCTGCGCGCGGCGGTAGGTTCGTGTCGTGCTCGACTACGACCGGGAAGCCGACCGCTATGACGACTCGCGCGGGGGAGAGGCGCGGGCCGACGAGGCGGCCCGGGCCGTCGAGCGCCTGCTGCCCTCCGGCGCCGGCACGGTGATCGACGTCGGCGCCGGTACCGGGATCGTCAGCACCCGGCTGCGGCGACCGGGGCGGGTCGTCGTCGCGGTCGACCGGTCGTCCGGGATGCTCACCCGCGCCGCCGGGCGCCTCGGCGGGCGCGTCGTGCGCGGCGACGCCACCCGGCTCCCGCTGCGGCCGGGCCGGGCCGACGCGGTCGTCTCGGTCTGGCTGCTGCACCTGCTGAGCGACGCCGCCCCGGTCGTAGCGGAGGCCGCGCGGGTGCTGCGCCCGGGCGGGGTACTGATCACCACCGTCGACAAGGAACAGTCGCGCCTGGTCAGCCCGAGCGATCTCGCCGACCTGGCGGCGGTGCCGCGGCGCGAGCACGGCCCGGCGGCCGCCGACGCCCGGGAGCGCGTCACGGCGCTGGCCGCCGCGTCCGGGCTGGTGCCCGCCGGGGAGACGACGTTCGTCGGCGTCGGGCAGGGGCGCTCCCCGCGTGAACTGCGCGGGGCGCCGGCCGGCTGGCTGCGGGAGCTGGACCTGGCCGCGCTGCCGGATCAGGACCGGCGGCGCCCCGACCCGGTGTACACCCTGGTGGCGTTCAGGAGGACGACGTCCACCGCATCGACAGGCCGGTAGCGGCGCGCTCGGTGCGTACCTCCATGACCGTGCCCAGGATCGTCGCCCGGTCGACGACGATCGGCTGGTCGTCCAGGCCGTAGGTGATCCGGTCCGAGACGAACACCGGGGTGCCCGCCTGCTGCCGCAGCAGGTCCGCCACCGGGGCGGACAGCAGCTCCGGGCGCAGCACCTCCGAGGCCCGGTGCACGACCACGCCGTGACCGGCGAGCGCCGCGTACAGGGAGGTCGCGCTCAGGTCCGTGTCGCGCAGGGCGGCGCCGGCGGGCGCGCGGACCCAGGAGAGCTGATGCACGGCGGGGCGGCCGGCCAGCAGGCGCAGTCGCTCCAGCCGCAGCGCCCGGTCGGTGCCGAGCCACGCCGCCACCCAGGCGGGCGGGCGGCGCAGCGTCTGGCCCAGGATCTCGGTGCTGACCGTGCGGCCCTGCGCGCGCAGGTCCTCGGCCAGCCCGCGCAGCGAGTCCAGGCGGTAGGTCGCCTTCGGCTCGGCCACGAACGTGCCGCGGCCCGGCTGCTGCGAGAGCAGGCCGTCGTCCTCCAGCTGCCGCAGGGCCTGGCGCAGCGTCACCAGCGTCACCCCGTACGCGGAGCTGAGCTCGCGCTGCGGCGGCAGCGCGGAGCCCGGCGGCAGCTCACCGCCGCGGATCTTCGCGGTGAGGTCAGCCGCGATGACCTGATATTTCGGCGTGCGGCGTTCCAGGAGACACCCCCAGGTCGAGTGCGGCGCGGAGGGCCGCGACCGCGTGTGCGAGGTCGGCGGGCGTGGCTCCGTCGAGAACCCTACGCATGAGCGCCGACGCCACGACGGCACCGTCCCCGGCGCGTCCCGCCTCGGCCGCCTGCGCGGGCGTGGAGATCCCGAAGCCGACGAGTACCGGCAGGTCGGTTGCCGCCTTGACCCGGGCCGCCAGCGCCGTCGCGCCGCCGGCCAGGGTGCCGCGCTCGCCGGTGGTGTCCATGACGCTTATGGCGTACACGAATCCGCGGCTGCGTGCGCAGATCTCGCGCAGCCGCTCGTCGGGGGTGGCGGGCGCGGCCAGCAGGACGAGGTCGATGCCGGCGGCGGCCGCGGCGGCCTCGAACGGCGCGGACTCCTCCAGCGGCAGGTCGGGCACGATCAGCCCGGAGACCCCGGCGGCGGCGAGCCGGGCGATTCCGTCACGCAGGATCAGATTCGTGTACGTCATGACGACGATCGGCACGCGCAGCGGCGTGTCCCGCAGGTCGGCGAGGATCGAGTCCATGGTGGCGCCGCGGGCGAGCGCGGTGTCGGAGGCCTGCTGAATGGTCGCGCCGTCGAGCATCGGGTCGGAGAACGGCAGCCCGACCTCGATCGCGTCGGCGCCGGCGTCCTGGTAGGCGAGCAGGTATTCGGTCCAGTCCGCGGTGATGCCACCGGTCACGTAGGGCACGAGCAACGGCCGCCCGGCCGCCCGCAACGACGCACCGAGCCCACGCCGCCCGCCGACCACGGTGGTGCCGGCCGCGGCCTTGTCACCCACGCCTCGGCTGGTCGGGTCCGCCGTGATCCCGCCGGTCACGCTCCGGTCCGCCGCGGTCCGGCCGGTCGCGGCCTGGCTGGTTGCGGTCTTGTCGCCCGCGGCTCGGTGGGTCGGGTCGGTCGGGGTCGGGTCGGTCGCGGCCTGGCTGGTTGCGGTCTTGTCGCCCGCGGCTCGGTGGGTCGGGTCCGGCGCGGTCCGGTCCGTCGCGGTCCGGTCCGTCGCGGTCTGGTCTGTCGTCGGGTGGTGGTCGTTGTTCATCGCGGGCCCTCCATCAGCTGTGAGACGTCCTTGTCGCCGCGGCCCGACAGGGTCAGCAGCACCGTCGAGCCGGTCGGCAGTTCCGGCGTGCCGGCCGCGCGGAGCACCCACGCGACGGCGTGCGCGGATTCGAGCGCGCAGATGATTCCCTCCCGCTCGGCGAGCCGGCGCACCGCGCGGACCACCTCCTCGTCGGTGACGGTCACGTACCGGGCCCGGCCTGACGCGCCGAGGTGCGCGTGCTCCGGGCCGACGCCCGGGTAGTCCAGGCCCGCCGCGATCGACTGCGCCTCCGCGACCTGGCCGTGCTCGTCCTGGAGCAGCAGCGACCGCGAGCCGTGCAGCACGCCCGGCTCGCCCGACGACATCGCCGCGCCGCCCGCGGCCTCCACGCCGACGAGGCGGGCGGGCGTGTCCACGAAGCCCGCGAACGTGCCCGCCGCGTTGGAGCCGCCGCCGACGCAGGCGACCACCACGTCCGGGTCCGGGCACTGCCCGCGCGCCTCGTCACCGATCACCCGCTGAAATTCCCGGACCATCCACGGGTACGGGTGCGGGCCGGCGACCGACCCCAGGCAGAAGTGCGCGTCGTCGACGGCCGCGACCCAGTGCCGCATGGCCTCGTTGGTGGCGTCCTTGAGGGTGCGGCTGCCGCTGGTCACCGGCACCACCTCGGCGCCGAGCATGGACATCCGGAACACGTTGAGCCGCTGGCGTTCGATGTCGCGTTCGCCCATGAAGACGGTGGCCCGCAGGCCGAAGAGCGCCGCGGCCGTCGCGGTCGCCACGCCGTGCTGGCCGGCGCCGGTCTCCGCGATCAGCCGGCTACGGCCCATCCGGCGGGCGAGCAGCGCCTGCCCCAGCACGTTATTGATCTTGTGGGAGCCGGTGTGTGCGAGGTCCTCGCGCTTGAGCAGCAGGGTGATGCCGAGCTCCGCGGAGAGGTTGCGGGCCGGGGTCAGCGGTGTGGGCCGCCCGGCGTAGGTGGTCCGGTAGCCGTCCAGCTCGCGGTGGAACTCCGGGTCGGCCCAGGCGGCCCTGAACGCCTCCTCGACGGCGGCGCAGGCCGGGATCAGGGACTCCGGTACGTACCGGCCGCCGAACTCCCCGAACCGCCCGCCGACCCCGGGCCGATCCATCACAACGGTCATCGTCTCGCCTCCAAAGTTCTATAACTCTTGTGGCAGTGTGCCATAACGACGGCGAGAGTTATAGAACTTTAAGGGTGGCCGGTCTCGCGACCTGCCGGCTCCGGAGACCGAGCGAGCGGTGGCGGCGGCTCAACCTTCGCAAAATTTGCAAGAGGAGCGTGACGGGCAGCAGATCGTGTCAGGAGCTTTTAGACCAGTTCCGCGTCGTGCACCAGGAGCGCGACCTGGACGCGGTTGTTCAGGCCGAGCTTGGACAGCAGCCGGGATACGTGGCCCTTCACCGTCGGCACGCTCATGGTGAGCTCGGCGGCGATCTCCGCGTTAGACCAGCCCCGGCCCAGGGTGACGGCTACCGCGCGTTCGCGGTCGGTGAGCCGGGACAGGCTGGTCCGGGCGCGGTCGCGGCGCGGGCCGGCGGCGGGGTCCGCGACGTGGTCGATGAGCTGGCGGATGACGGTGGGGGACAGGGTGGCGGCGCCGGCGGCCACGGTGCGGACCGCCTCGATGATGTCGCGCGGCGGGGTGTCCTTGAGCAGGAAGCCGCTGGCGCCGGCGCGCAGCGCGTCCAGCACGTGCTCGTCGGCGTTGAACGTGGTCAGCACGATGACCTGGGGCGGCGACGGCCGCGACCGGAGGCGCCGGGTGGCGATCAGGCCGTCGACCTTCGGCATCCGGATGTCCATCAGCACGACGTCGGGCCAGTGCGCGTCGGCCATGGCGGTGGCGTCCGCGCCGTCGCCGGCCTCGGCGACGACCTCGATGTCGGGCGAGCCGCCGAGCAGGATCCGCAGCCCGGCCCGGACCAGCGGGTCGTCGTCCACGATGGCCAGCCGGATGGGGCGCTCGGTCAGGCCGGCCATGGCAGCCAGGCCTCCAGGCGGAACGCGTCGCCGCGCCGGCCGTACTCGACGCGGCCGCCGGCCAGGGCCACCCGCTCGCCGACGCCGATCAGGCCCGCACCCGCGCCCGGCACCTCGGGCGGGCCCGCCGCCGGGCCGCACGGGTTGGTGATGCGGATCCGCAGCCCGTCGCCGGCCGCGCCGGCGAGCAGCACGTCGACCCGCTCGCCCGGCGAGTGCTTGCGCGCGTTGGTCAGACCCTCCTGCACGATCCGGTACGCCGTGCGGCCCAGCAGGACCGGCGGCCCGGCCGCCACCGGCTCGCACCGGTAGCCGACGGTCAGGCCCATCGCCCGGGCGCCGGCCACCAGGTCCGGCACGTCGGCAAGCCCCGGCTGCGGCGGCTCGGGCCGGCCCGCGGCGCCGTCACGCAGTACCCCGATGACCCCGCGCAGCTCCTGGAGCGCCTCGTGCGCGCTGGTCCGGATCGCGCCCGCCGCGATCGCGATCTCCTCCGGGCGGGCGTCGGTGCGCACCTCCAGCGCGCCGGCGTGCAGGCTGACCATCGACATCCGGTGCGCGAGCACGTCGTGCATCTCGCGCGCGATCCGCGCCCGCTCGGTCAGCCGGGCCTGGTCGACGCGGAGCTGCTGCTCGGCCTCCAGCCGGGCGGCGTGCTCGCGCAGCGACTCCGTCAGCCTGCGGTACGCGCCGACGAACATGCCCCAGCCGAGCGCGCCCGCCGCGGTGCAGGCCCGCACCACGAGGTCGACCCAGAGCGGGAACTCCGGGTCGTCGTGCAGCAGGTAGTACACCGGGACGAGCGCCACGTAGGCGGCGGCCAGCAGCAGGGCGACCGTGCCCCGGCGGCGGATCGCTACGGTGAACAGCGCGACGAGCATGGCGCCGGTCGCCATGACCGAGACCGCCGTCAGCGGCAGCAGCGCCGCGGCGACCGCGACCGGCCGGCGGCGGCGCCGGAGCAGGGCGAGGCAGCCGAGCGTGCCGAGCGCGGCGTCGGCGTACCAGGGCAGCGGCGCGCCCGCGCGGGACGCGTCGCCGAGCCGCAGCATCAGGGCGCCGTACCCGAAGGCGAGCGTCACGGCGATGCCGTCGGCCAGCCGGTTGCGCGCCGCCGCGCGGGGTTCGCCGGCGGGCCCGGGCACGAGCAGCGCGAACAGCAACGCGGACATGCCGCCGAGCCTACGGGCCGCGCGCGCGGGCGGGCACCGCCGGAGGTCGGCGTGACCCCATACCGAAGTAGGTGCCCGTACCGGATCCGCGGGCCGATGCGCGCGGGCGGCGGCCGCGGCCATGCTCCGGCCATGCTGAGAAGAATGTGGTGGGCGCCGGCGGCGCTCTGGGGGATCGCCGCGGGCGCGTGGATGCCGCGCGGCCCGCTGACCGGCGCCGAGGCGCTGTGGTCGGTCGCGCTGAGCGCGGCGGTCGGCGGCCTGGCGGGCTGGGCGAGCCGCTCGCGCTGGTCGATGCTCGTCGCGCCGGCGGTGTTCCTGGTCGCCCTCGAGCTGCTCCGGCTGCGGGTGGACGGCCCGTCGGCGGACGCGCCGCACGCAAGCGTGTTCGGCTTCATCGTGCTGGTCGCGGGCCGGGGCGTGCAGGCCCTGCTGACGGCGCTGCCGATGGCGCTGGGCGCCGCGTACGGCGCGGGCCTGGCCCGGCGCGGCACCCCGGGCGGCCGGATCTCCCGGTACGTGCGCCGGGCGCTCACCGCGGTCGTGGCGGCGGCGGTCGTGGCGGCGACGGTGGCGGTGGCCGTGCCCGCCCGGACCGCGCCGATACCGGGCGCGCACAGCGTTGCCGAACTGACCCACGTCGAGGTGGGCGGCCACCGGCTGGGCCTGATGATCCGCGGCGCCGACGTGTCCGCGCCGGTCCTGCTCTTCGTCCCCGGCGCGCCCGGCGGCTCCGAGTTCGGTGGGGTGCGCCGGCACCTGGCGGCCCTCGAACGCCGCTTCGTGGTGGTCACCCTGGACCGGCGCGGCGGCGGCTCGTCCTATCCGGCGCTGGACCCGACCGCGACGGTCACGCCCGGCGGCGAGGTCGACGACATCATCGGCGTCAGCGAGCACCTGCGCCGCCGCTTCGGCCAGGAGAAGATCTACCTCCTCGGGCACTCCGGCGGCTCGATCCTCGGGGTGCTCGCCGCGGTGCGCCGGCCCGAGCTGTACCGGGCATACATCGGCACCGGCCAGGGCGTCGACGTGCGCGCCAGCGACGGGATCGGCTACGCCGACGTGCTGGCCTGGGCCGGGGTCACCGGCCGCGACGACCTCGCCCGCCGGCTCACCGCGCTCGGGCCGCCGCCGTACCCCGACGTGTACTCGTACGAGCCGCTCATGCTCTATCAGAACCAGGCGTACGACTACGACCGCAGCGGCCTGGACGAGGGCGACGCCTTCGAGAACCTGGACGTCGAGGAGTTCACGCTGCTGGAGAAGGCGCACACCATCAACGCCCTGGTGGACACCTGGAATGCGCTCTACCCCCGGATGCAGGATGTCGACCTTCGGCGGGACGCGCCGCGGCTGCGGGTGCCGGTCTACTTCGTGCAGGGCGGCCACGAGATGCGCGGCCTCGCGGTGCTGTTCGAGCAGTGGTACGCCCTGCTCCAGGCCCCCGCGAAGAGCCTGACCGTGGTGGCGGACGCCGGCCACCGCGTGATGTTCGAAAGACCCGACCGCTTCGCCGCCGTCATGGACGACGTGCTGACGCAGACCTCTCGATGAGGCCCGGTGTTGTGTCCGGTATTACCCGTCTGGCGAGGTTTTCCAGCGCGGAAATCCTCAAGTCACACCGATCGGGCCGGTCGCAACCGTGCGGCACCTGTTCGGGACCGGGCCGCGCACCGGCCGGACCGGATTGTTCTCCCCATGCCCGGCCGATAAACGGCCGGAACATGCGGGGGGAAGCCAAGAAATGCGTATCAAGTTTGCGAAGTCGTTGACCGTTCTGACTGCCATGGCCCTGGGCGCCGGTACCGCGATGGCGGGTACCACCGCCGCGACCGCCGCGCCGGCCAAGCCGTGTGTCACCGACAAGAACCTGGTGCCGTCCTGTGGCGTGTTGTGGGGTGCCGCCGCGGGTGGTTTCACCACCGCCCCGCGTGATGCCGAGCTGAAGAAGTGGGAGAAGACCTCCGGCCGGACCGCGAGTATTTTCCACACCTACCACAAGGGTGACGAGGCGTTCCCGACCCAGGCCGAGATCGACATGACGTCGGATCCGGCGAACCCGCGGGTGCTGCTGACGAACTGGAAGATCGCTTACGGCTCGTCGTGGGCGAAGGTTGCCAAGGGTGAGCAGGACAAGCGCATCGACGCGTTCGCCGCCCGGATCAAGAAGGACTACGGCGACAAGAAGTTCTTCCTGGTGCTCAACCACGAGCCGGAGAACGATGTGATCGCCAAGAAGGGCTCCGGCTGGGAGGCCAAGGACTTCGCCGCGATGTACCGCCACACCATCAAGCGCCTGGAGTCCAAGGGTGTGGACAATGCGATCAACGTGATGGCGTACATGGGTAACGAGAAGTGGATGGCCCAGTCCTGGTGGGCCGACCTGTACCCCGGCGACGACGTCGTCGACTGGATCGGCCTGGACTCGTACGTTTCGGCCGAGAAGGGTGCCTACCACTACGGTCAGTTCGCGGACCTGCTCGACCGTAAGGCGCCCAACGGTCCGACGTTCTACGACTGGGCCACCAAGAAGCACGCGAGCAAGCCGCTGATGATCGCCGAGTGGGGCGTGTACCACCGCATCGGTAAGCCGGTCGACAAGACCGCCGGCTACAACTCGGTGCTGCCGGAGCTGGCCAAGCGGCCCGGGATCAAGGCCATCGTCTACTTCGACACCAAGAACGACGACGAAGGCGACCGCGACATCAGCATCGACTCGACCAAGAACAACCTGGCCGCGTTCAAGAAGCTCGCCGCCAACCCGATCTTCAACGTCAAGATCGGCTAACCCGCACGATCGCACTTCCCCACGAGCCGCCCGGCATCCGCCGGGCGGCTCGACCGCGTTCGGACTACCGGCCGACCCGGTAGGTGACGTGGGTGACCAGGGAGGCCGAGCGTCCGGAGACCTGTTCGAGCCGCAGCGGCGGCACCCCGTCGAACAGGCGCTCGCCGGCGCCGAGCGTGACCGGCGCGATGTGCAGGCGCAGCTCGTCGATGAGCCCGGCGGTCAGGAACTGGTTGACCGTCGAGGCGCCGCCGGCGATCGCGATCCGGCCGTCGCCGGTCGCCTCCTGTGCCCGCTTGAACGCCTCGTGCACGCCGCCGGTGACGAAAGAGAACGTGGTCCCGCCCAGCATCGGCACGTCCTCGCGCGGGTGGTGTGTCAGCACGAAGACCGGCTTGTGGTACGGCGGGTCCTCGCCCCACCAGCCGGTCCACTCCGGATCCCAGTCGCCGCGGCCCGGGCCGAACATGTTGCGCCCCATGATGAACGCGTCGGCGGCGGTGATCGCCGCCAGCTCCGCCGTGTTCTCCTCGGGGGTGTCGAACATCCAGCCGTGCAGCAGCCGCTCGGCACCACGGCCACCGAGCGGCTGTTCGAGCGTCTGGTCGGGTCCGGCAACGAAACCGTCGACGGAGACGGCGATGTCACAGGTTACGTACGCCATTGCTGTTTGTCCCTCCCGATGACCGGGCCGCTCAGGTGGTGACGTCGCGGCCGGCGAAGCGTGCCCACGCCGCCGTCAAGAAGACCACGATGTAGGCCAGCGCCGACAGCAGCCCCGGCGTCAGCGCGTCGAACGACACCGGATCGCGCAGCAGCTCGCCGAAGTCCTGCCAGTGCCGGGTCAGCAGGTACGGGTGCAGCCAGTCGAGCTGCGGTATCTGCCCCAGCACGACGCTCGCCACGCTGAGCATGGTCAGCGCGATCGTCGCGCCCATCGGCTGCACCGTCAGCGTCGACAGGAACAGCCCGACGGCGCCCAGCGCGGACAGGCACACGCCGAGGTAGAGGCAGACGCCGAGCAGCCGCAGCAGGGCCTCGCCGAAGCCGGCCTGGGTGCCCGAGAGCAGGGTGACCTCGCCGCCGCCGAAAAGGATCAGGCCGATGGTCAGGCCGGAGGCGGCCACCACCAGCGGGGCCAGGAACGCGCCGGCCACGATGCCGGCGTACTTGACCGCGAGCAGCCGGACCCGGCCGACCGGCACGGTCAGCAGGTAGCGCAGCGTGCCCTGGTCGGCCTCGCCGGCCACGGCGTCGCCGGACACCATCGCGATCGCTATCGGCAGGAAGAGCGTCAGCTCGGCGCTGAGCGCGGCCAGCGCCACGAAGAAGCCGTTGCCGGTGATCTGCGCGACGAAGTCCGGCGCGCCGTCGGAGGTGTCCGGCGCAGCGAGCTTGATCGCGATAGCGAGCACGATCGGGATGGTCGCCAGCGCGGCGAGCCCGACCTGGTTGCGCCGTCGCACGACGATCAGCCGCAGCTCGGAGCGCAGGAAGCGGGACGAGAAGCGGCGTACCGGTGCCGCGGTCGTCTCAGCCGCTGACATCGAAGCCCCTTCCGGTCAGGGAGACGAACACGTCCTCGAGGCTGGGCGCCTCGACCGCGAAGCCGCGTACGGCGACGCCGTCGTGCACCAGGGCCGCGACGACCTTCTCGGGCGCGACCGGGCCGAGCTGCCCGGAGGCCTCGGCCGCGGTCTCGGCGATCTCGGTCAGGCCCAGCGTGCGCAGCACCCGGGCCGCCTGCGCGCTCTGGTCGGTGAGCACCCGGGCCCGCGGCGCCGCGTCCGAGCGCAGCTGCGCCAGCGGCTGCTGTGCGACCAGCCGGCCCCGGTGCATGACGCCGACGTGGGTGCAGACCTGCTCGACCTCGGCCAGCAGGTGCGTGCTGAGCAGCACGGTCGCGCCCTCGGCGGCGAGCGTGCCGATCAGGGCGCGTACCTCGCGGGTGCCCTGCGGGTCGAGGCCGTTCGTCGGTTCGTCCAGGATCAGCAGGTCGCGGGGCAGGAGCAGGGCGGCCGCGATGGCCAGCCGCTGCTTCATGCCGAGCGAGTAGGTGCGGTAGCGCTTGGCCGCCGCGGCGGACAGCCCGACCCGGTCCAGCGCCGCGGCGATCCTGGCGGGAGCGGTCCGGGCCTCGGCGGTGCGGTCCGCGGCGTCGAGGCGGCGCAGGTTGTCGCGCCCCGACAGGTACGGGTGGAAGCCGGGGCCCTCGACGAGCGCGCCGACGCGGGGCAGCACGTCGGCGGAGTGGTCCGGCATCGCCGCGCCGAGCAGCTCGTGCCCGCCCGCGGTGGGGCTGATCAGGCCGAGCAGCATCCGGATCGTCGTGGTCTTGCCGGAGCCGTTGGGGCCGAGGAAGCCGTACACGGCGCCGCGGGGGACAGCCAGGTCGACGGTGTCCACCGCGACCTGGCTGCCGAACCGCTTGGTCAGCCCCTGTGTGGCGACCGCGAGGTCGGTCACTTTCCGGCTGCCTCGTACAACTTCTCCGGTGCGACCGCGCCGACCAGGACCCGGCCGTCGTCGGTCACCAGCGCGCTGAACAGGGCGCTGGAGAGCAGGTGTCCGCTGCCCCAGGTGCCGCTGACCTTCGGCAGTGCCCCGGTGACCGCGTCGAGCTGGCTGCGCTCGCCGCCGGCCGGCAGCTTCGCCACCAGCACGGACGTCCAGCCCTCGCCGACGACCTTGGTGCCCTCGGGTGCCTCCGGCTTGTGCGCCGCGCCGCGCTCGGCCTCCGCGCGCTTCTTCGCCAGGTCGGCCTTGCTGGGCGTGTTGACCTTGGTGCCCGGCGGCGGGTTGAAGGTGAACTGCTCGGCGTCCGGCACCTCGAAGGTGACCTGCTGGAACGCCACCCGGAAGGCCGGGTCGTTGGCGCCCTTGGCGTAGACGTCGACGCCCAGCGGGACGTGGTGCTCCGCGTCGATGGCCAGGCGCACCTGACCCACCAGCGAGGCGGTGTCCCGCGGCGTCAGCACCAGCTCGTAGGCGTTGCGGCCGGCGACCTTGGCGGCGCCGGTGGTGGAGACCGCGGTGCTGGGGTCGATCGCGGCGAGCGCCGCGTCGGCGGCCTCCTGCGGCGACGACGGCACGCCCGTCGGCAGCGGGGCCGGCTTGGCGTCCTTGGCGTCGGCCGGCAGCGTGAAGTGCGTGGCCGAGCTGTCGGCGCTGCGCCAGAGCCAGACGTCGGAGCCGTTGCGGATCACGTCGGTCTCGCCGAGCGTGCCCATGAGGGCGAGGCGCGCCTTGTCCTCGCCGGCGTACCAGACCCGCGCGGTGTTGCTGCCCGCGACGAGCTTCATGATCTCGGTGCCGCCCGCCCCGCCGGACAGGCCCGGCAGCGACGGCAGGCCCAGGTCGGCGGTCTGCACGACCGTGCCCGACAGCCCGTCGACCTTCGCGTTCTGCACGTCCACCAGCAGCTGGGCGGCGCTGCGCTCGGGCAGCGACGGCTCCGCGTTGGCGACGATCGTGCCGGCTGCCGCGCCGCCGCCGATGACCACGGCGGCCGCGGCGGCCGGAACCAGCCAGCGCAGCGCGGGCCTTGACCTGAACACACTCACGATGTGTACCTCCCCCTTGACTGCTGCCATCGTGCGCCGGGCGGCCTGTGACGCCGCTGAGAAGAACCCCTAGGGGTTGCCCCCGGCGTGCCAAGGTAGTGGTGTGCGGGTGCTGGTGGTGGAGGACGAGGCGCGGCTGGCGGCCGCCCTGCAACGGGGGCTTCAGGCCGAGGGTTTCGCGGTGGACGTGACCGGCGACGGCCAGGACGGGCTGGAGCTGGCCCGGCACGGCGACTACGACGCGATGATCCTCGACGTCATGCTGCCGCGGCTGTCCGGTTACCGGGTGGTGCGGCAGCTGCGGGCGGAGGAGCACTGGCTGCCGGTGCTGATGCTCTCGGCCAAGGACGGCGAGTACGACCAGGCCGACGGCCTCGACTGCGGCGCGGACGACTACCTGACCAAGCCCTTCTCGTACGTGGTGCTGCTGGCCCGGCTGCGGGCGCTGCTGCGCCGGGGCACTCCGGAGCGGCCCGCGGTGCTGCGCCACGGCGACCTGGAGCTGGACCCGGCGCAGCGCAAGGTCACCGTCGCCGGCGCCCCGGTGGTCCTCACCGCCCGCGAGTTCGCGCTGCTGGAGTACCTGCTGCGCCGCCCCGGCGAGGTCGTCTCGAAGACCGAGCTGCTCGACCACGTCTGGGACGCGGCGCTCGACACGGCGGCCAACGCGGTCGAGGTCTACGTCGGCTACCTGCGCCGCAAGCTCGGCCGGGACCGGCTGGAGACCGTCCGCGGCGCCGGCTACCGGCTGGCCGCGGTCGACGGGGAGTGAGCGTGGCCTGGCTGCGCCGGCTCAGCCTGCGGGCCCGGCTGCTGATCGTCTCCGTGGTGGTGCTCTTCGCGGGCCTGGCCGCCGGCGGCGTGGTGCTGGTCGCGACGATGAACTTCGCCCTGCTGCGCACCGCGCACAACGAGGCCCTCGCCACGGCCGACGCCGTGGCCGGCCTGGTGGACGCGGGCACGGTCAGCGATCCGCTGCCGGCCGCTCCGGGCGTACGCGTGCAGGTCGTCGACGCCCGGGACCGGGTGCGCGCGGTGTCCGCGGGCGCCGACCGGCTCGTGCCGATCCTCTATCCGGCGGAGCTGGACGCCCTGGCCGACCGCGAGGGCCGTTTCATCCCCGGCAACCGGATCGGGCTGGACGGGCGGGTCCGCGTGGTCGCGGTGAACGCGGGTACCGCGCAGGATCCGATGCGGGTGCTGGTCGCCCGCCCCACCGCCGACCTGACCCAGGGCCTGCGCCTGCTGCGCGGCACGCTGCTGATCACGTTCCCGCCGCTTGTCGCGCTGCTGGCGCTGGTGGCCTGGCGGGTGACCGGGGCGACCCTGCGCCCGGTGGAGGCGCTGCGGGCGGGCGCCGAGGAGATCACCGGCGGGGCCCGCCCGGGCCGGCTGCCGGTGCCGGACTCGCGCGACGAGATCCACCGCCTGGCCGTCACCCTGAACGGCATGCTGCACCGGCTGGACGCGGCCCGGGGCCGGCAGCGCGCCTTCGTCGCCGACGCGGCGCACGAGCTGCGCAGCCCGCTCACCAACATGCGCACCGAGCTGGAGGTCGCGCAGCGCCTGCCGGACACCACGGACTGGCCGGCGCTCGCCGGTGACCTGCTCACCGACGTGGACCGGCTCAGCCGCCTGGTCGACGACCTGCTGCTGCTGGCCCGCGCCGACGACGAGACGACCCGGGCGCTCCAGCGCCGGCCCGAGGAGGTCGAGCTGGGCCAGCTGCTCGCGGAGGTCGCCGGCCGCTACCCGACGGTGGAGTATGAGCGGCCGGCGGTGCCGCTACGCACCGTCGGCGAACGCGACGCGATCGGCCGGGTGGTGGCGAACCTGCTGGACAACGCCGTCCGGCACGCGAACTCGTCGGTGCGGCTGGCAGTCGGTGCGGACGGTGCGTACCAGATGATCGCGGTCTCGGACGACGGGCCGGGCATCCCGGCGGCGGACCGCGAGCGGGTGTTCGACCGGTTCACCCGCCTGGACGACGCGCGGGCCCGCGACGCGGGCGGCTCGGGACTGGGCCTGGCGATAGTCCGCGAACTGGTCCGCCGCCACGGCGGGACGGTGGCACTGCGCGGCGCCTCCCCGCCGCCGGGCCTGCGCGTCGAGGTCCGGCTGCCGGCCGGCCCTTGAACTTCGGCACCCGCGAAATCTCACCAATCTCGAAGCTCGCGAGTTTGGGCGCCACCCCTCGACTGGACTCGCAACGCCCGAGTCGGCCTGCACGCCGCTCACGCACGGTGGCAGCATGGCGCGGGGCACCATCCATGGCTGGAAGCGCCGGACCAGTTCGGCACGACACTCCGCGCCACGGTGGCGAGGCAGATCCGAGAGGACAGCTGACGGGCTGTACATGCCGGCGCCCTAGCCATGTAGGCGGCGAGGACGTAGTTGGGGTGTAGGTCGAGGTTCTTGAGCGCCCGCGGCGCGGCCGATCAGTGCTGCGATGGGTCAGGTGGCGAAGCGCGGCGGTCATCCCGCCGGAAAGTCCGCCAGTTCATTCACGGCCGCCTCCAGCGCCAGATCAATTCCAGACTCGATCATCCGCAGGTAGGCCGGATCGCCGGCCGCAGCCGTGCGTCGGATGCCTTGGGCTGAGGCGCTCACGCGTTGACGCACGACCTCGACGAAGACTTCTGAAGGTCCCGTCCATCCGTAGGCGTCGAGGAACAGCCGCAATCGGCGTGGCCTGTCCGCGAACGCCGTGAATCCTTCCGCAGCCACGACATGTCGAGCATGGAGCGGCACCCAGGCGAAGGCGGTGAAGGCCAGGTCCCATTCAGTGGTGACCGGCGCAGCGAAGTCCCAGTCGAAAAAACCGGCCAGGCGCCCGTCGGCCCAGGCCGCGTTGTAGGGTGCGGCGTCATTGTGGCCGATGACCAGGCCAGGTCGCCATGCTCCGCCTTCCCGCCAGACCGCCTCAGGCGCGGGCACGAAGCCCGCCATTGCGGCGTGGAAGTCGCGGAGCCAGCCGGCGACCTGGCGAAGCGCCTCGTCGCTGTGAACCCAGCCCGGCCATGGTCGCGTGACCCCGACCACGTCGCCTGGAAGGAACGAAAGCACCTCTCGGCCTCGGTCGTCGAATCCCAACGCGCGAGGCGCGCGGTCGAAGCCGACAGCTTCGAGGTGCCGGAGCACCGCGTGCACGGATGGTGTCCATTCGCCGGGCGCGCGCCGTACAGTGTCGCCGATCCGGACCGCTCCGCCGGTATTCCCGCCGGGCAGGCGGTGTTCTTCATCCACGCACTCATCCTCGTATATCCGATATGGACGAGGCACGCGGGTTTCCGCAATTGGCAAGTACATCGTACGGTGGACTTCGCTTGTGTCGTCGAAAGGTCGCACGTAGGCTGATTTTTCCATTGTGAACCGGTCTAATGCACCCGGCGGTGCGGCCATGGAATCAGAGAATCGCAAGCTGCTGCCGATATTGTCCACCTCGGCCTGCCTGATCACGGCGATCATGATGACCGTCGTCGCGTGCGGCGAAGCGGCGCCGGGCGACAAGTCCGGAGGCCGGAAATCCCCGGACAGCGCGGCCTCGGCCATCGTCGGTAAATGGGCTGGGACCTGCAACGGAAACGACGTTGTGATGGCGTTCCTTCCGGACGGTCACGCTGTCGAGAAATATGCCGTCGCCCGCGACTCGCACGATATCGGCTACCGCATCGACGGCGAGACGATCACCCTGACCAGAGCCGACACGAGCGAGGAGGGCTCGGGCAGGTTCAGCGTCAGCGGCGACACGCTCTCGTTCTACGGTCCGGAGGGAGGCGAGTCACCCTCCTGCTCCCTGACTCGCAGGCCCAGCCGAGGTATCGCCGCGGAGGTCTACATCCTTGGGGACTGGACACCGACCGACGGCTGCGACGGCACCATGCCTTACATATCGGTTCAGGTCGCGGGGACCACGACGCGAGTGGGGGAGCTGGAATTCCTGGAGGACGGAAAGATGATCGCCGATGGCATTGCGGTGACGTACTCCTTCCTCGACAGTGATCGCATCGAAATATCCGATGGCCGCTCCGCGGTGGTCTTCGACGTCGACGCCTCGCCGGGCAGTCTGTCGCTCACCTATCAATCCGATACCTGCGAGCTGAGCCCGTAATGGGGCAGGCCGTGCGGCTCAACGTCGTGGCATGGAGCGTCGCCTCCCTGCTGATCGGCGGTTGTGGCGGCGAAGATCCTCCGCCCCCCGCAGCGGCCGCTGCCTCGGCACCACCATCGGCGTCACCCACTTCCGAGCCCTCATCGACGGTCGGCGCGGACGCGCCGCGTCCGACGGCCTTGGGGCCGATGGTCGATGCGAAGACCTGCGGCAATTTCGGCTGGGGGAATATCGGCCCCGCCCGGATCGCCGGCGTGGACTATCCGGAGAGCCTGCCAGTGGCATGCTTCAACAGCGCGGAAGTGGCCTCGGCCGACTTTCTGGTCCCGGCCACCGCATTGTCGCTGACCGCCGCCGTGGGCATAGAGGATCACACGAAGAACACCGACGCCAAGGCGACGTTCTCCGTTCTGAACGCGGTTACCGGAAAACCGTTGTCCGAGGCGGTCACCGTCGCCTACGGGCAGCCCGCGTCGCCTTTCACGGTTCCGGTCGCCGGCGCAACCCGGATACGCCTTCAGACCCGGTTCACGCAGACGCGCCCTGGCCTCATCACCGCGTGCTGGGCGACGCCGACGTTCGTGTCATGAAACACCTCGGCAAGCACCGCATCCGTGGCTGCGCCGCCCTACGGCCCGGTCCAATCACCGATCCCGCGGCTGCGACCAAGCTCGCGCTGCGCAGCGCCGCCCGCTTGCGCTCCGAGGCGGCGTTCGCCCGGCTCTGCGGCGCCGCGCCCATCCCGGTCAGCTCCGGACGCACCGATCGGCACCGGCTGCACCGCGGCGGCGACCGCGACGCCAACAGCACCCTCTGGCGCGTCGCCCTGGTCCGCATGCGCTGCCACCAATCCACCGCGAGTACGTCGCCCGCCGCGTCACCGAGGGCAAAACCAAGACCGAGATCATGCGCTGCCTCAAGCGCTACATCGCCCGCGAGACCTACTCTTACCTGACTCAGATCCAGCTCACGGGTGCGGCGGCGGCCACGGAATGCATGACGAGTACGACGAGCTAGCGCCTGACGTGTGGACCTGGCTGCAGGCCTGGTACGTCACGCAATGCGACGGTGAATGGGAGCACGAGTTCGGCGTCAAGATCGAAACTGTTGACAACCCTGGATGGTCGGTGGACATCGACATCGCCCATACCGGCCTTGCTGGCAAACCCTACGGACGTCAGCAGGTTCACCGCAGCCAACACGACTGGGTCATCACGTGGGAAGAAAACAGCCACTTCCATGCCGCCTGCGGCCCACTGAATCTGGGCGAAGCCCTGCACACGTTCCGCCAGTGGGCGGAGATGCACGCCCCTCACACCAAAAACGGTCGACCTTGACGGAAAAAGGAGCGTCCGACCCGCGGTTGGAGACCAAGATCCGCGACGTCGTCGGCCTATGTCTCGACCCGCCGGAGAACGCTGTCGTGGTCTGCGTAGACGAGAAGTCGCAGATCCAAGCCCTCGACCGCACCGCACCGCTGTTACCGATGCGCTTCGACCAGGCGGAACGACGTGCCCACGACTTCCGCAGGCACGGCACCACCACCACCCTGTTCGCCGCGCTCGAGGTCGCCACCGGGACGATCACGCGGCATAGTATCGGGGCGTGGCCCAGGAGCTGTGGCAGGCCGGCGACGCCTACGAGGCGTACGTGGGCCGGTGGAGCCGCCCGGTCGCGCGCGAGTTCGTGGCCTGGCTGGACGTGCCCGCCGGCCGGTCGTGGCTGGATGTCGGCTGTGGAACCGGCGCGCTCACGGCGGCGGCGCTCGCCACCGCGCCGGCCGGTGTCGTCGGCGTCGACAGCTCCATGGGATTTCTGTCCGTCGCCGGCGCCCGCGCCGGGTTTGTCGCCGGGGACGCCTGCGCGCTGCCACTGTCCGATGGCCGCTTCGACCTCGTCGTCAGCGGGCTCGCACTCAACTTCGTCGGCGACCCGCGGCGGGCGGCGGCCGAGTTCGGCCGGGTCTGCCGGCCGGGCGGGACGGTCGCGGCCTACGTCTGGGACTACGCCGAGGGCATGGCGATGATGCGGCACTTCTGGGACGCCGCCGTCGCGCTCGATCCGGGCGCCGCGGCGCTCGACGAGGCCCGCCGGTTCCCGCTCTGCCGGCCCGGCCCGCTGGCGCGGCTGTGGGCGGACGCCGGGCTGAAGGGGGTGGGCACCCGGGCGATCGAGGTGCCGACGGTGTTCGCCGGCTTCGACGACCTCTGGCTGCCCTTCCTCGGCGGACAGGGACCGGCACCCGGCTACGTGGCGTCGCTGCCGGCCGGGCGGCGGGCGG
This sequence comes from Amorphoplanes digitatis, assembly GCF_014205335.1. Taxonomy (NCBI): domain Bacteria; kingdom Bacillati; phylum Actinomycetota; class Actinomycetes; order Micromonosporales; family Micromonosporaceae; genus Actinoplanes; species Actinoplanes digitatis. The sequence goes on from NZ_JACHNH010000001.1 coordinate 4,226,641, forward strand.
CGCTGCGGGACCTGCTCCGCGAGCGCCTGCCCGCCGAGGTCGACGGGTCGATCCGGCTCGCCGCCCGGGCCTGGGCGGTGCGCGGGCACACTACTGTGGATCGATGACCGCGAGACTGGTGCTTGAGCAGGTGCCCATGCCCGGCCCGGACGGGGAGGTCTCGGCGGCGGCGTTCAGTCCCGATGGCGGCCTCCTGGCGACCGGTGGCGAGGATGGCGTGGTACGGCTGTGGGACGCGGCCGGCAGCCGGCAGATCCGGTCTTTGGAGGTCGGGGACGAGGACGACGTCCGGGTGCTGGCGGTCGCCTTCGGGGGTGGTCTCCGGACGGTGCTCGCGGCCGGCACCGACGACGGGCGGGTGGTCACCTGGAGTCCGGGCGACGGCGAGCGGCTCAGCGTGTTCGCCACCGGCGAGCGATACGTCCGTTCGATCGCGGTCCATCCCCACGGCGGCCTGCTCGCCGCCGGGGTCGGCGACACGGTGCGGCTCTGGGACCCGGCGACCGGCCGGCCGGTGCGGGACCTGACCGGTCATACGGGCCAGGTGCACGGCGTCGCCTTCAACGCCGGGGGCGACCTGTTGGCCAGTGCCGGAATGGACGGCATCCGACTCTGGAACCCGTCGACCGGAGAGCTCATCCGCACGTTCACCGGTCACCCCGCGAGCCTGACGACTGTCGCGTTCGACCCGGCCGGCGACCGGCTGGCCGGCACCGGCGCGACCGCCGGTGTGGTGCGGATCTGGCACGCCCGGACCGGGCGGGAAATGGCCGTCGTCGACTGGCGCGGCGCCACCCCGAAAACCGTGGCGTTCAGCCCGGACGGGCGGGTGCTGGCGCTCGGCAGCCCGAGTCGCAGCCTGCGGCTCTGCGACACCACCACCGGCGCGGAGCTCTGCTCGCTCACCGGCCGGCGGATGGGCGTCGTGTCCGCCGCGTTCTTCAGCCCGGACGGGACGGAGGTGCTCACCGTCGCCGGTCGCGCCCGGCACCGGCTGCCGCCCGGCTCGTTCGACAGGTCGTTCGGCCGCTGGCGGATCCGCGAGATCGACGTGGAGCCGTCGGGCGTCGTCGCCGTCCCCGCCGACGACCGGCGGGTCCTGCGCCACCCGAGCCACGTGCACTCGATGGCGTTCAGCCCCGACGGCGGCCGGCTGGTGACCAACGACGGCACCGTACGGGTATGGCGGCTCGACGGTGACGGCGACGCCGCAGGGGTCGGGAACGCCAACGTCGTCGCGGACGTGGTGTGGAGTCCGGACGGCGCCGTGTTCGCCTTCACCCGCGGCCTCACCACGGTCGTACTCGTCGACCCGGAGACCGGTCGCGAGGTCCGGAACTGGGACTGCGGCATGATCGGTGTGTCGAGCCTCGCGTTCAGCGCGGACGGCGGCAAGCTCGCGGCGGCGCTCGGCGACCACTCGATCGTCATCTGGGACCCGTCGACCGGCCGGACGCTTCAGCGGCTCACCGGCCCGCGGTCGACGACCAGCGCCGGGCGGTCGGCGATGACGTTCAGTCCGGACGGCACCCGGCTGGCCAAAGGCGCCGAGGACGGTACCTACGCGGTGCACCTGTGGCACCTCGGCACCGGGCGACTGCGGCAGCTGCACGGTCACACCGACTACGTTGTCGCGGTGGCCTTCGACCCGTCCGGCGCCAGGCTCGCCAGCGGCGGCCTGGACCGGTCGGTCGTGCTGTGGGACGCCGCGACGGGCGACGAGCTCGGCGAGTTGACCGGGCACACCGGTGCCCTGCGGGCGGTAGCGTTCAGTCCCGACGGCACCCGCCTCGCCACCGCGGACTCCGCCGGCACGGTCGACCTCCGCGACCCGGTGACCGGATCGCCGACCCACCGGCTGACCCACGACGGCGGGCCGGTCACGTCGATCGCGTTCAGTCCGGACGGCGCCGGACTCGCCACCGCCGGCTCGGACACCACGGTCCGCCTCTGGACCCTGCCGGCGTGAGGTCAGCGGATCAGTACTCGTTCTTGATGACGAAGTAGGAGCCGCGAATCGTGCCGGCCAGCTTCGACTTCTGCCGGGCGAACTTGAACGACCCGAGCTCCTCGGGAACATCCATCCCGTCGGAGAGCTTGAATCCGACCGCCCGTTTCCCGCCGTCGTCGATCGTGTACATCACGTTGATCGACAGGCCGTCCTCGTAGAAGACGTACGCCATCCGGATGTTCTCGACCTGGAACGCGGTCGCCTCGAGCGGTCGAGCGGAGATGACGATGCCGCGTTCCTTCTCGAGAATGCGGCTCACCCAGTCGATTGCCGACGTGGCGTCGCTCGCCGGCTCGACCGTGAAGGTGTGGTCGTACTTGTTCTTGAAGTACCGGGCCTCGTTCGCCCGCAGGCCGGCCAACGCGGTCGCGACCGGCGACGATTCCAGGCCGACGGTCGAAACGGTGCCGAAGTCCACCGCATAGGACATTACATTTCCCTCGCGTGTATGTACGTCATATCTCGGAACGGGTGTGGCAAGCGTAGGTGCAACGCCCGTCCACTAGGTACCGGAACGCCGGATGTGTTGCGTGCGGATTTCCTGGACCGCGGCGGGCGGCTGTTGCCTCGTCATCGCCCGACATCTATGGTCGGTAACCATCCCACCGACTCGCGATCACGGCGCGTAGCCGATCGTCGAAGCGCTTCGATTGCGCCGTACAGGAGAGGATTCCATGCGAAACAGGCATCTCCGGCGCGCTGTCGCCGTGGCCGCGGTCGCTCTCGTCACGCTCGCGGGCGCGTCCGCCGCCGCGCGTGCCGCCGATCCGGCGGAGGACTTCCGCGACCCCCGGCTGCCCCTCGCCGCCCGGATCGACGACCTCGTCGGCCGGCTCACCCTGGACGAGAAGGTCTCGCTGCTGCACCAGTACCAGCCGGCGATACCGCGGCTCGGCATCGACTTCTTCAAGACCGGGACCGAGGCGCTGCACGGCGTCGCCTGGTCGACCGACGTGGACGCAAACGGCGCGGTGGTCACCGCGCAGGGCACCGCGTTCCCGCAGGCGGTCGGCCTGGCCAGCACCTGGGACCCGGCGTTGCTGCGGCGGGTCGGCGCGGCGGTCGGCGACGAGGCGCGCGGCTACCACGCGCTGAACCCGCGGGTCTGGGGCCTGAACCTGTGGGCGCCGGTGGTCAACCTACTGCGCGACCCGCGCTGGGGACGCAACGAGGAGGGCTACTCCGAGGACCCGCTGCTGACCGGGGCGATCTCCACCGCGTACGGGAAAGGGTTGCAGGGTGACGACCCCGACCACCTGAAGACCGCGCCGACGCTGAAGCACTACGCGGCATACAACAACGAGACCCGGCGCGACGTCACGTCCTCGAACGTGCCGCAGCGGGTGCTCAACGAGTACGACCGCCAGGCGTTCCGGCCGGCGCTCGCGGCGGACGCGGCGACCGGGGTGATGGCGTCCTACAACCTGATCAACGGCCGCCCGGCCACCGTGGACCCGGACCTGTCGGGCCTGGTCCGCGGCTGGACGGACCGCCCGCTGTTCAACGTCTCCGACGCCTGGGCGCCGACCAACCTGACCGGCTCCCAGCGCTACTTCGCGACCCAGGCCGAGGCCGACGCGGCCCTGCTCAAGGCCGGGCTGGACAGCTTCACCGTCAACGACGCCAATGGCGCGCCGACCGTCGCCGCGGTCAACGAGGCCCTCGCGCGGGGGCTGCTCACCGAGGCCGACGTCGACACCGCGGTCGGCCACGCGCTGAGCATCCGGTTCCGGCTCGGCGAGTTCGATCCGGGCGGCGGCCCGCACGCGGGAATCGGCCCGGAGACCATCGACAGCCCCGCGCACCGCGCCCTGGCCCGGGAGACCGCCGGCCAGGCGATGGTCCTGCTGAAGAACTCGGGCAGCGCGCTGCCGCTCGCGCCCGGCGGCCGGGTCGCGGTGGTCGGCCCGCTGGCCGACACCCTCTACACCGACTGGTACGGCGGGAAGCTGCCGTACGAGGTCACCGCGCTGGACGGCATCCGGGAGCGCGCCGCGAGCGTGACCAGCAGCGAGGGCGCGGACCGCATCGCGCTCAAGGACGTGTCCACCGGCAGGTACGTGACCGCGACCGGCACCACCGACGCCGACCGGGTCACCGCCACCGGCGAGACCGCCGGGCCCGCCGCACAGTTCGACGCGGTCGACTGGGGCCAGGGCGTCGCCACGCTGCGCAGCGTCGCCAACGGCCGGTACCTCGGCTACAACTGGGGCCCGTTCCTGACCCGCGACGAGCAGCCCAACGGCTGGTTCGTGCAGCAGCAGTTCAAGCTCGAGGCGCAGGCCGACGGCAGCTACGTGCTGCACTACGCGGGCTACGAGACGCAGGAGAGCTGGTTCGGCGCGAACACCTACGTCACCGTCGGCGCCGACGGCGCGCTGACGCTCGGCTCGGCCACCGCCGACGGCGCCGCCCACTTCGCCCGCGAGGTGCTCAGCAGCGGCGTCGACCAGGCCGTCGCCGCGGTCCGGGGCGCCGACTCCGCGGTCGTGGTGGTCGGCAGCAACCCGTTCATCAACGGGCGCGAGGCGCACGACCGCACCACGATGGCGCTGGGCGAGGGCCAGCAGGCGCTGGTGAAGGCGGTGCTGGCGGCGAACCCGCGGACCACGGTGGTGCTGCAGACCAGCTACCCGGACACCATCACCTGGGAGCAGCAGCACGTGCCGGCGATCCTCTGGACCACCCACGCCGGCGCCGAGACCGGGCACGCGCTCGCCGACGTCCTCTTCGGCGCGCGCAACCCGGGCGGGCGGCTGACACAGACGTGGTACCGCTCGGACGACCAGCTCCCGGCCGACCTGCTCGACTACGACATCATCGCGTCCGGCCAGACCTACCTCTACGGCACGAAGACCCCGCTGTACGCGTTCGGCCACGGGCTCTCGTACACGAAATTCCGCTACTCCGGGCTGCGCACGCGGGCCGAGCGCGGCACGGTGACCGTGTCCGTCGACGTCACCAACACCGGCGCCCGCTCCGGCGACGAGGTGGTGCAGCTGTACACGCACCAGCGCACGTCGCGCGACCTGATGCCGGTCAAGCAGCTGCGGGCCTTCCAGCGGGTCAACGTGCCGGCCGGGCGCACCCGGACCGTCACGCTGCGCCTCAAGATCGCCGACCTGGCGCACTGGGACGTCACCCGCGGCCGCTGGGTGGTCGAGGCGTCCACACACGACCTGATGGTCGGCGCGTCCTCGGCCGACATCCGCCTGCGCGGCACGCTGCGCGTGCCCGGCGAGACGATCCCGGCCCGGGACCTGACCCGGACCACCCGGGCGGAGAGCTTCGACGCGTACGCGGGTGCCCGGCTGGTGGACGAGAGCAAGGCCAGCGGCACGGCGGTGGGCGCGGCCCGGGCCGGCGACTGGATCGCGTTCAAGGACTCGCGCCTGGGCACCGCCCTCACCGCCCGGGTCGCGAAGGCCACCGCGGGCGCGGGCACCGTCGAGGTCCGGCTCGGCTCGCCCACCGGGCGGCTGCTCGGCAGCGCCGCGGTCCCTTCCACCGGCGACGAGTACGCCTACGCGACCACGACCGCCCGGCTGTCGCGGGCCGCCGGGCGCCACGACGTGTACCTGGTGCTGAGCGAGGGGGTGCGGCTGTCGAGCTTCAGCATCGGCTGATCAGTAGGATCGGCTGAGCAGCAGCCGCGCGACCGGGGGAGGGGCGATGCCGACGATCAGCGATGTCGCCCGTGCGGCCGGTGTCTCGATGAGCACGGTCTCGTACGTGCTCAGCGGGCGCCGGCCGATCTCCGCCGAGACCCAGGCCCGGGTCAAGGCGGCGATCGCCGAGCTCGGCTACCACCCGCACGCCGGCGCCCGGGCGCTGGCCAGCAGCAGGACCAGCGTGCTGGCGCTGGTGGTGCCGCTGCGGGTGGACGTCAGCGTCCCGGTCATCATGCAGTTCGTGACCGCCGTGGTGACCGCGGCCCGGACCTACAACCACGACGTGCTGCTGCTGACCAAGGACGAGGGCACGGCCGGGCTGGAGCGGGTCGCCGGCGCCACCATGGTCGACGCGCTGATCCTGATGGACGTGGAGCGCGACGACGTCCGCATCCCGGCGCTGGGCCGGCTCAAGCAGCCGTCGGTGCTTATCGGGTTCCCCGACGACGCGGCCGGCATCGCCTGCGTCGACCTGGACTTCGCCGCCACCGCCGCCGAGTGCCTCGGCCACCTGGCCGGGCACGGGCACACCCGGATCGCCCTGGTCGGCCCCTCTCCCGCGGTCTACGAGCGCGGCACCACGTACGCCTCGCGGTTCCTCGGCGGCTTCACCGAGGCCGCCGAGCGGCTGGGCCTGGAGACGGTCGCGCACCCCTGCGAGCCGGGTGTCCGGGGCGTGCGCGACTGCCTGGCGCAGATCGACGCCGAGCTGCCGGGCGTGTCGGCGCTCGTCGTGCACAACGAGGAGGCGCTGCCCCCACTGCTGGAGGAGCTGCGCGCCAACGGCCGCCGGGTGCCGCAGGACCTGTCGATCGTCGCGGTCTGCCCGCGCGACGTCGCGGTCGGCCTGCCGGTGCGGCTCACCTCGGCGGACATCCCCGCGCACGAGGTCGGCACCATCGCGGTCGAGACGGCGATGAACCTGCTCGACGGCCGGCGGACCCCCGGCACCCGGCTGGTACCGCCGACGATCATCGAACGCGACAGCTGCGCAACCCACCACGAGGAAATCTCCGCGTCACCCGGTTGACATCCACGTCGATCGTTACCTAGCGTCTGGCCAGACCCTGCCGTCGAAGCGCTTCGACTAGGCCGACCGTCGAAGCGCTTCGACCGCCTTTGGAGGACGGCATGTTCAGACCACGAACGAGCTTCGCCGCAGGCGCGCTGCTTCTGGCGGCGTCCCTCGGCCTTACCGCTTGCAGCGACTCCGGCTCCGGCGACGAGGGCGCCGAGGCCAAGACCCTGACCCTCTGGCACTACGAGGGACCGACCAGCGCCATGGGCGTCGCCTGGAACCGGGCGATCGAGCTCTTCAAGGCGAGCCACCCGGGCGTCGAGGTGAAGTTCGAGGAGAAGAGCTTCGAGCAGATCCAGCAGAACGCCGGCATGATCCTCAACTCGGACAGCGCACCCGACATCCTCGAGTACAACAAGGGCAACGCCACCGCCGGCCTGCTGTCCAAGCAGGGCCTGCTCACCGACCTGACCGAGCAGGCGGGCAAGCGCGGCTGGGACAAGGCGCTGAGCCCGAGCCTGCAGACCACCACCCGGTACGACGACGACGGCATCATGGGCAGCGGGAAGATCTTCGGCATCCCGAACTACGGCGAGTACGTGATGGTCTACTACAACAAGGACCTCTTCGCGAAGCACAAAGTCGCGGTCCCGACCACATTGGCCGAGTTTGAGACCGCTCTCGGTACCTTCACCAAGGCGGGCGTCACGCCGCTCTCGGTCGGCGGCGCCGAGTACCCCGCGCAGCAGATCCTCTACGAGCTGGCCCTGTCCAAGGCGAACCGGGCCTTCGTCGACGACTACCAGCTCTACAAGAACAAGGTCGACTTCCACGGCCCCGAGCTGACGTTCGGCGCGCAGGCCTTCGCGGACTGGGTCGCCAAGGGCTACATCGCCAAGAACTCGGCCGGTATCAAGGCCGAGGACATGGGCGTCGCCTTCACCCAGGGCAAGTTCCCGATCCTGATCTCCGGCAGCTGGTGGTACGGGCGCTTCGCCACCGAGATCAAGAACTTCCAGTGGGGCACGTTCCTGTTCCCGGGCAACACCCTGCACCCGGGCTCCAGCGGCAACCTCTGGGTGGTGCCGACGAAGTCCAAGGCCAAGAGCCTCGCGTACGACTTCATCGACATCACCATGCAGCCCGAGGTGCAGGCCCTGCTCGGCAACTCCGGCGGCGTTCCGGTGGCCGCGGACCCGTCGAAGATCACCGACGAGAAGAACAAGGAGCTCATCGCGAACTTCGCCACGATCTCCTCCAGCGACGGGCTGGCCTTCTATCCGGACTGGCCCGCGCCCGGCTACTACGACGTCCTCGTCGGCGGCGTGCAGGGGCTGATCAACGGGTCGAAGACTCCCGAGAAGATGCTCGACGAGATCGCCAAGCCGTACAACGACAACCTCGCCGACCTCGGCAAATGAGCCGGCCGCGACAGGGAGGCCGGCGCGCCGGCTACGGGGTGTACCTGATACCCGGAGTGCTGGCCTCCCTCGCGGTGATCGTCGTTCCCCTGGTGATGACCGTCGGGATCAGCTTCACCCGCTGGCCCGGCATCGGCACGCCGGACTGGGTCGGCCTGGACAACTACACCCGGCTGCTCCACGACGTGAACTTCTGGGCCTCCTTCGGGCACATCCTGCTGCTGATCGTGGCGATGGCGGTGGTACCGACGCTGCTCGGCCTGGTGCTGGCGGCCGTGCTCTTCGACTACCTCGCCAAGGTCTTCGGTGCCCGCTGGGCGAGCGTGTTCCGCTCCGGCTTCTACCTGCCGCAGGTGCTGCCGGTCGCGGTGACCGGCATCGTCTGGGGCTGGATCCTGCACCCGAGCTACGGCGCGCTGAACCGGATCCTCGAGACGATCGGGCTGTCCTCGCTGACCCGCAACTGGCTCGGCGACCCGGACTACGCGCTGTACAGCGTCATGGCGATCATGATCTGGGTCCAGCTGGGCTACCCGATCGTCATGTTCATGTCCGGCCTCCAGCGCATCGACCCCGAGCTCTACGAGGCCGCCGACCTCGACGGCGCCGGCTGGTGGCAGCGCTTCCGGCGCATCACCGTGTACCTGATCCGGCCCGAGTTCTACGTGGTGCTGGTGACCACCACCATCGCCGCGCTGAAGATCTTCGGCCCGATCTTCGTGCTGACCCGGGGCGGGCCGAGCAACGCCACACTGGTGCCGTCCTACTTCGCGTACAAGAACTTCTTCGAGAAGGCACAGGTCGGCTACGGCTCGGCGATCTCGACCGTGCTCACCGTGTTCATCGTGGTGCTGGCGTTCGTCTTCCTGCGCCTGCAGACCCGCGACCAGGAGCCGCACAGGTGACCGCCGCCCGCCGGTACCCGGCCCGCTTCATCGTCCTGGCCGTACTGCTCGTCCTGCTGCTGCTCGTCGTGGCGCCGCTGCTGGTGGTGGCGCTCAACGCGGTCAAGAGCCCGGCGGACTACGCGGGCAACGGGCCGCTGTCCATCCCGGAGTCGCTGCACCTCTCCGGCATCGTCGACTTCTGGAACCGCGTCGACTTCGGCCGCAAGCTGCTCAACAGCTTCGTCACCAGCGCCGCGGTGGCCGTGCTCGCCGTCGTGCTCTCGGTGCTCAACGCGTACGCGCTGGGCATCGGCCGGGTCCGCGGCCGGGTCTGGTTCCTGGTCTTCTTCCTGGTCGCCAACCTGTTGCCGCAGGAGGTGCTGGTCTACCCGCTCTACTACCTGTCGAAGGGCCTGCACCTGTACGACAGCCTGTTCTCGATCGTCATCATCTTCACGGTCATCCAGAGCGCGTTCGGCACGTACCTGCTCTCCTCGGTCTACGCCGAGTTCCCGACCGAGCTGCTCGACGCCGCCGAGGTCGACGGCGCCGGGCGCTGGCGCACCCTGTGGAGGGTGGTCGTCCCGGTCAGCCGGCCCACCCTGGCCGTGCTGTTCACGTTCTTCTTCATCTGGACCTGGAACGAGTTCTTCCTGCCACTTGTCTTCCTGATCTCGAACGCCAACCAGACCGTCCCGGTCGCGCTCGGCGTGCTCCAGGGCGACCGGCAGATGGATGCCACGACCACCAGCGCCTCGGCGCTGATCGGCATCCTGCCCGCGATGCTCTTCTTCCTGATCTTCCAGCGCACGTTGACCCGCGGCGTCACCGCCGGCGCCATCAAGTAAAGGAACCGCCATGAAGTTCACCGACGGCTTTTGGAGCAAGCGCGACGGCGTGACCGTCCTGCACCCGGTGCAGTTGCAGGACACCACGGCGCGGGCCGACTCGCTGACCGCGTACGCGACGGCCAAGCGGGTGCGCGGGCGCGGGGACACCCTCGACGCCCCGATCATCACGGTCGCCTGCACCGCGCCCGCGCCCGACGTCGTGCGGGTCACGATCTGCCACTTCGCGGGCGGGGTGCCGCGCCGGCCCGACTTCGAGATCACCGCCGAGCCGGGTTTCGTCCCTCAGGTCGACGACATGAGCCTGACCTCGGGCGCGCTGACCGCGCGGTTCGCCGGTGGGGACCAGTGGCGGCTCGACTTCCTCGCCGGCGGCCGGCGCCTGACCGGCAGCGGCGGGAAGGGCATGGGCATCGTCGAGGACGCCGACGGCGGACGGTACGTCCACGAGCAGCTCGACCTCGGCGTCGGCGAGGCGGTGTACGGGCTGGGCGAGCGCTTCGGGCCGCTGGTCAAGAACGGCCAGTCGATCGACATCTGGAACGAGGACGGCGGCACCAGCAGCGAGCAGGCGTACAAGAACGTGCCGTTCTATCTCACCAACCGCGGCTACGGCGTGCTCGTCGACCACCCCGGCCGGGTGTCCTTCGAGGTCGGCTCCGAGCTGGTCTCGCGCACCCAGTTCAGCGTCGGCGGGCAGACGCTGTCCTACCTGGTGATCTACGGGCCGTCCCCGGCGGAGATCCTGCGCAAGTACACCGCGCTGACCGGCCGGCCCGCCCTGCCGCCGGCCTGGTCCTTCGGCCTGTGGCTCTCCACGTCGTTCACCACCTCCTACGACGAGGAGACGGTGACCGGCTTCGTCGACGGGATGGCCGAGCGGGACCTGCCGCTGAGCGTCTTCCACTTCGACACGTTCTGGATGCGCGAGTTCAGCTGGTGCGACTTCGAGTGGGACGCCCGGATCTTCCCGGACCCGCCGGGCATGCTCAAGCGCCTCTCCGACCGCGGGCTGCGCACCTGCGTCTGGATCAACCCGTACATCGCCCAGCGCTCGCCGCTGTTCGCCGAGGGCATGGCCGCCGGCTACCTGGTGCGCCGCGCCGACGGCGACGTCTGGCAGTGGAACCGCTGGCAGGCCGGCATGGCGCTCGTCGACTTCACCAACCCGGACGCCCGCGAGTGGTACGCGGGCAAGCTGCGCGCCCTGCTCGAGATGGGCGTCGACGCCTTCAAGTCCGACTTCGGCGAGCGCATCCCGGTCGACGTGGTCTGGCACGACGGCTCCGACCCGGAACGGATGCACAACTACTACACCCAGCTCTACAACCGGGTGGTCTTCGACGTGCTGCGCGAGCACCGCGGCGAGGGCGAGGCCGTCGTCTACGCCCGCTCGGCGACCGTCGGCGGCCAGCAGTTCCCGGTGCACTGGGGCGGCGACAACTCCTCGACCTTCGAGTCGATGGCCGAGAGCCTGCGCGGCGGGCTGTCCCTGGCGGCGTCGGGCTTCGGCTTCTGGAGCCACGACATCGGCGGCTTCGAAGGGCTGCCCGACCCGGCCGTGTTCAAGCGGTGGATCCCGTTCGGGCTGCTCTCCTCGCACAGCCGGCTGCACGGCAACCAGACGTACCGAGTGCCGTGGCTCTTCGACGAGGAGGCCGTCGACGTGCTGCGCGAGTTCACCCGGCTCAAGCACACGCTGATGCCGTACCTCTTCGGCGCCGCAGGCCGCGCGCACCGCGAGGGCCTGCCGGTGATGCGGCCGATGGTCTTCGACTTCACCGACGACCCGGCCGTCACCCACCTCGACCGGCAGTACCTGCTCGGCGAGAGCCTGCTCGTCGCGCCGGTGTTCAGCGAGCAGGGCGACACGACCTACTACGTGCCGGCCGGCCGCTGGACCCGGTACCTGACCGGCGAGGTGGTCGAGGGCCCCGGCTGGGTACGCGAGACGCACGGCTTCGGCAGCGTGCCGCTGCTGGTGCGGCCGGACTCGGTCCTGGCGATCGGCGCCCGCCACGACCGGCCGGACTACGACTACCGCGACGGCGTCACGCTGCGGCTGTTCGAGCTCGCCGAGGGCACCCGGACCACGACCGTGCCGGGACCCGCGGGCGCCGCCCCGACCACGTTCGAGGTGACCCGTTCGGGCGCGACTATCCGCGTGGTGCGCTCGGGCGACCCCGCCGCGTGGCGGATCCGCGCCGGCGACACCGTGGTGAACCTCGACGCCGGCGACTCCACTTGCGAGCTGAACCTGGACTAGCCTTTTCCTGGTGACTCATCCGCTCTGGACCGGCCCCGCCGTCGCGCTCGTCAACCTCTTCGACCGCGACGGCGCGGTCGACGCGAAACGCACGGCGGAGCACGCGTCGCGCGTGGTGGCGGCCGGCATCCGCGGGGTGCTCGTCAACGGCAGCACCGGCGAGGCGGCCGCGCTCACCGACGCCGAACGGGTCGAGCTGATCACGGCCGTCCGCGAGGCCTGCCCCGCGGTGCCGGTCGTCGCCGGCGCCTCCGGTGACTGGTGGCGCCCGGCCGCGGCCCGGGTCGCCGCCGCGCTGGGGGCCGGCGCGGACGCCGTGCTTGTAGCGCCACCGCGGCTCGGCGGCACGCTGACCGACTACTACCGGCGGGTGTGCGACGCCGCCGTCGGCGCGCCCGTGCTCGCATACCACTACCCGCCGGTCGCCGGCGGCCCGGTGCCGGTCGACGCGCTGACCGGCCTCGGCGTCGCCGGCGTCAAGGACTCCAGCGGCGACCCGGCCCGGCTCGGGCACGAGCTCGGCCTCGGCGGCCAGCTCGCCGTCTACACCGGCGCGTCGGCGCTGCTCGGGTACGCGAGCTGGCTCGGCGCCGCCGGCGCGATCGTGGCGGCGGCGAACCTCGTACCGGACGAATGCCTGGCCGCCTGGGACCGCGACGCCGCGGCGCAGCACGCGGTGCTGCGCGCCGAGCGCGAGAGCAAGGCCCTGCCGGGCGGCCTCAAGGAGGCCATGGCCCGCCGCCACGGCACCTCACCCGTACGCCGCCTCGGCTGAGCCGGTGCGCCCCGGCGGCGGCCGGAACTCGGCGGTGGTGCGCTGCTGCCCCACCAGGCGGGCACCCTCGCCGGCCGTGGGCGGGCTGCCGCGTGAGTCGGTGAGCTAGAACGATGACGACATCAACTGGGGAATCCTCGGCGGTGGAGCGCTGCTCGTGGTCGCCGTCGGAGTCGGCGCCGGCACGATCGCGGAAGGTGCTTATGTCCGGATTCGGGCTCAATATCGAGCTGGATGTGGAAGAGAGCGCGGTGGCGGACTCCGCCGGGCTGGGCTTCGAGTGGTTCGACGTGGCGTCCCGCGCGGCACTGACCGAGCCGCGGGCCGCGCTGGAAGGGCTGGGGCCGGTGCCCGCGTCTCCGCGGTTCGTGGACCCGGAGGCGTGGAACCCGGCCGGTGCCGCCGTGCGGTTGAGCGGCACGCTCGAGGTCTCGGACCAGCGGGCCAGGCCGTTCGACGCCACGTCCATGTCGTGGTTGGAGAGCCGGATGCCGAGTCGGCCCGAGCGGGTCGATCTCACCTTCGCCATGTTCGCCGGCGAGGAGCCGGACTCGCCGAATGTGTGGTGGCCGTCGCTGTACGCGCACCGCCCCGGCAAGTCGCCGGGCTGGCTGCGGATCGGCGCCTATGTCGCGGAATCGCTGTTCCTGGACGAGCGGCATGGCTCCGCGGCGCAGCGGCTGTGGCTGGAACTGCTGCGTTCCTTCGCTGAGCGGTGCAACCCCGGCTTCGGCCAGATCGAGTACGGGTACGACACGTTCGGCAGCACCGCGCTGGAGAAGTCACTCAGCCCCGATCTGCCCCGCCACGAGCGCAGTCCCCGGTACACCGTTGCCGAGAGCAGGAAGTACCTGCGCGGCTATTCGTGGCTCACCGTCCTGCCCGCCGAACTGGCGGAGCAGCTCGGCGGGGTGGCCGCACTGTCCGCAAGCGGCGCGTTCGCCGAGGTCAGTGCGTTGGCGACGGGTGGTGTGTGGCTCCAGGCCACCGCTGACTACCGGGCGTACGGTGCGGAGCAGGTCGGCCGCGTCCATGCGGCGCTCGCGGGTGTCCTGCGCCCGGGTGAGCTCGTCCGCCGTGACACCGCGGAGCTCGGGAGGCCGCCGCACCGCCTCGTGTTCACCAGCGCCGGTGAGGGCGCCTAGGGTGCGTGCGGGTCGCCTCCGGGCACCAGCCAGACCCGCAGCTCCCCGGCGGTGGCGAAGCCGGCCGCCCGGGCGGCCGGGAGCACCTCCGGCGTCTCGTAGCCGACGAGCGGCAGGCCGGGGAAGCACGCGGAGATCGCGGCCACCGCCTCGTCCCAGACGTCGCCGAACAGGTTGGACACCCCGGCGCAGCGCGCGCTGCGGTTACCGATCGCGCCGCCGGTGAGCCGGTCGCCGTCGTACACGCCGACCACGACCACCGATGGGTCGCGCAGCAGGACGGGCGGGAACGAGCCGCCGTGCGCGGCCGCCCATCCGGCCAGCTCGGCCGGGGTCCGCACCCTCCGGCAGGCCGGGGGAGCGCCGGCCGGCGCGGCGGGCGGCCGGTGGATCCACTCGGCCTCGAACAGTGTCCGGAATCCGGCCGGGGCCAGGTCGAGGGCGGCGAAGCTGTCCTTGACCGAGCAGCCGGGCGTGACGTCGAGGCCGGCGAGGACATCCCGGGGGTGCTCGGCGAGGGTCACGGCGTCGGGGTGCAGCGGCGGTGACCGGCGCAGGGCGAGCCAGCGGTCCCGCTCGAACCGGGTGGCGACGCCGGAGGCGCGGCAGAACAGGTCGCACCAGTCGGCGTTGTTCCGGGCGGCGAGGTGGGCGGGCGTCGGCATGTGAGCAGGGTGCCGTGGTAAACCGGGTGCGTCCACCGGTATGCGCGCGCCAGAATCGGGACCATGGCGCGCTTCGGGAGGATCCAGGAACACCGGCGGCACTGGCTCGACGGGTACACGCTCCGGCACGCCCGGCTGGTCTGGGACCTCCCCGCCGGCGCGCTGGTGCTGCCGGACCTCGGCGGGATCGACCGCCGGAGCCCTCGGCGATCACTGCGGCACGTGGAGCACTGCCCGCCCGGCCCGCGTAACCGGGGATTCGATCGGCGGGGATTCCCCCTTCAGTCCCGCCTGGCGGCGAGGGCGAACGCCGCGACCCGCCGCGCCGGCCGGTCCAACGCCGCGTGGTGCCGGGCCGCTCGGGCGGGCCGGCGAGGCTGACCCGGTACCGGGGGAGTCGCGGAGGCCTCTGGTGGGTACGAGCAGGTGGCCCACGCACGCAGCCATGGAGAGCGAGTAGCGCCGATGACGGTCACGACCGGTCACAGCCGCACCAACCCGGCGCCCAGGTCGGCGGTCGTCGTCAATCCGTCGAAGGTCGGTGACCTCGACGAGCTGCGGCGCACCGTCGACGAGACCCTGTCGGGGGCCGGCTGGCCGGCGCCGCGGTGGTTCGAGACGACCCCGGACGACCCCGGTCTGGGCCAGGCGCGCGCGGCCGTCGCCGAGGGCGCCGAGGTGGTCTTCGTCTGCGGCGGCGACGGGACCGTGATGTCGGCGGTCTCGGCGCTGGTGGGTACCGAGGCGTCCATGGCGATCCTGCCGGCCGGTACCGGCAACCTGCTCGCCGCGAACCTGGGGCTGTCGACGGACCTGGCCGCCGGGCTGGCCGTCGCCCTGGAGGGCGGCCTGCGGCGCCTCGACGTCGGCGCCGTCGACGGCCGGCACTTCGCCGTGATGGCGGGCATGGGTTTCGACGCGCAGATGCTCGACGCCACCTCCGACACGGCCAAGGCGCACATCGGCTGGCCTGCGTACGTCCTCGGCGCGCTGCGGCATCTCAGGGACCGTCCGATGCGGGTCACGGTCCGGGTCGACGGCGGCGCACCGATGCGCCGGCGGGCCCGCTCGGTCCTGATCGCCAACGTGGGCCGGCTGCAGGGCGGGGTGGCGCTGCTGAGCGAGGCGCAGCCGGACGACGGCGTCCTCGACGTCGCGATCCTGACTCCCCGGACGCTGCGCAACTGGGTCGCGCTGGGGTGGGGGGTCGTCCGGCGCCGCGGACGGGTGCCGTCGATGGAGGTCTTCCGCGGCGCCCGGGTCGAGGTGATCAGCAACCGGCCCCAGCCCCGCCAGCTCGACGGCGACCTCATCGAGGCCGGTGACCGGTTGACGGTCGAGGTCACCCCGCGGGCGCTCTGGCTGTGCGTGCCCCAGCCGGCCGAGGACCCCGACCTCACCGTCGACGTCGACGCCACCGCCCGGGAAGCGGGACTCGCCGACCGGGCGAATTGAGGCGCTCGCCAAAGGCCGGAATTCCGTCGTGCTGATGAATTCCTGTGGCAATTCCGTCGCAATTCCCGGCTACCTTTGGTCTGCCTTTGGTCACGCTGAGGATTGGCTCACGATTGTTCGTGCCGATCGACCTGGGCCGGCGACCTCGCGTCACCGCGGGGCGACCATTTCTCCGACTCGATTACGCTAGGTAGCTGAGGCGTCGCTCAACGACCCACCTTTATGAGCTTATAGGCGGATGGGCCGGGATTTGAGCTGTGCCACGCCGTCACGCGCGTCGAGGTCGATTGGGGACGCTGAGCGTGTCGGTGTGGTTGCGCGCCGGTGAGGGTATTCGGTCAAACCGGGCACCCTCTAAAAATCGGGCAATCCGCCTTTTATTCTGGTAAATAGCAAATGTCCGTGTGGTGTATAACGCATTAGACGACTCTTAACTTGTTTCCGGCAAGGTTGATCATTTACCCTCCAGACCTTCTAACGCCATGGTCGGTAGCGCGTCCGGACCGGTTCTAGGCGGAGGGCCGCACGTTTACACGGGGGAAAGACCAGAAATGCCACGAACTTCTCCATGCACGCGTCTGGGGCTGGCGCGTGCGGTCACCGTCGCACGGAGCGTCGCCGCATGATCGCGCTGCGCTTCTACCGCCTTCTGCCCAAGAGCCACCGGCTGCGGATGATCGAGGCGCTGCCGCCGCACCGGCAGCTGTGGCTGGTCCGCCGCCTCACCCGCCAGCGCAGCCTGCGGGCCGCGGCCCGGCCCGGCGCCCTCGTCAAGGCGCGTGACGCCGGCCGTACCGTGCGTGCGCGGGTGGCGGTCGACATGACGCCCGCCGCGGCCTGGAAGCGCAACCTCGACGCGGTCACCGCCGTGCTCGACGGCGCCGGCATCGACTACTTCTGTGTCCGCCCGATGAGCAACGCGCACAGCGCGGTCGCCGTACACCGGCGGGACCGGGAGCGGACCCTCGCCGCCCTGACCGCCGACGCCGGGCTCTCCGGCGCCGAGATCCGCACCGGCGAGGTGTCCGACGCGGGCTTCCGCCAGCACCGGCTCGGCAAGACCGGGATCCAGGTCTACTTCTGCGTCACCGACCCGCACGCCACCACCGTGCTCGGCAGCGGCTCGGCCTGCGAGATCGAGTTCTGGCGCACGGCACGGGGCGTCGACGGCGCGCCCGACTCCATCAAGGCGCCCCGCGGCAACCGGGTCGCGGCGACGCTGCCGGCGGCGGCCGAGTACCGGCAGGTGCCGCCGATCGCCCTCAGCGAGCTGATGCCGGCCACCGAGGACGGGCCGCGCTACCGCACCCGCTCGGAGTTCGCCGAGGCGCCGGCCGAGAGCGTCCGCTTCCCCATCGACGTGGTCTACACCTGGGTCGACGGCAACGACCCGGACTGGGTGCAGCGCAAGAACGCGGCGCTCGCGGCCATGGGCCAGCAGCAGATCAACACCATCGCCACCAACCAGTCGCGCTTCATCAGCCGCGACGAGCTGAAGTACTCGCTGCGCTCGATCGCCACGTTCGCGCCGTGGGTCCGACGGATCTTCCTGGTCACCGACGACCAGGTCCCGCCGTGGCTGGACGACTCGGACCCGCGGCTCACCGTGGTGCCGCACCGCGAGCTGTTCGGCGACACCGGCGTGCTGCCGACGTTCAACTCGCACGCGATCGAGTCGCGCCTGCACCGCATCCCCGGTCTGGCGGAGCACTTCATCTACTTCAACGACGACATGTTCGTCGGCCGGCCGGTGCCGCCGACCGCGTTCTTCCACGCCAACGGGATCGCCAAGTTCTTCCAGTCGACCGCCCAGCTCGAGGCCGGCCCGGCGACCGTCTTCGACGCGCCGGTCACCGCGGCGGGCAAGAACAACCGGGAGTTCATCCGGAAGTTCTTCGAGCGCACCGTCACGCAGAAGATGCAGCACGTGCCGTACCCGTTGCAGAAGAGCGTGCTCGAGGAGATCGAGAAGTGGCTGCCGGAGGAGGTCGGTGAGACCGCGCGGCACCAGTTCCGTCACCCGGACGACCTGTCGATCCCGTCGTCGCTCCAGCACTACTGGGCCTACCTGACCCAGCGGGCGGTGCCGGGCAGCATCAAGTACACCTACGCCGACCTGGCGCACGCCTCCACGCCGGTGCAGCTCGCCTTCCTGCTGGCCCGCCGGCACTGCGACGTCTTCTGCCTCAACGACACCGACTCGGCCGCGGTGGCCCTGACGGAACAGGCGGCGATGCTCGCCGACTTCCTGCCGCAGTACTTCCCGTTCCGGTCGCCGTTCGAGCTGCCCGACGAGGTGGCCGAGGAGCGCGCCCGGTTCAGC
Source organism: Amorphoplanes digitatis (assembly GCF_014205335.1). Classification (NCBI taxonomy): domain Bacteria; kingdom Bacillati; phylum Actinomycetota; class Actinomycetes; order Micromonosporales; family Micromonosporaceae; genus Actinoplanes; species Actinoplanes digitatis. The sequence continues at coordinate 4,245,126 of NZ_JACHNH010000001.1, forward strand.
GCGACGGAGCTCGCCCGCGCCGCTCAGGCCGAGCGGACCCGGCTGCCGGAGCAGCGCGTGCCCGACGCGGGCGTACTGATCCAAGACTGATCGCGGAATGTGACCGCCGCGGCGCCGATCCGGCCGGACGGCGCCGGCGACCCTGCCTAGGAGAATGACCGTTGTTGCAGCTCGGGCGCAAAGTGCTTGGCCGATCCACGAAGGCGTGGGCGGCGGGTACGCACGTGCAGATCGTCGCGCACTGCGACGACGACCTGTACTTCATGAATCCGGCCCTGCACCACGCGATCAGCGCCGGCGCGCCGATCACGTCGGTCTACCTGACGGCGGGCGAGGCCGACGGGCGCAACGTCGCCTACGGCGTGCCCGACCGCAGCAGCCACCCGGTCGACCACGCCGGGTACGCGGCGGCGCGGCGCAACGGCATCCGGTCGGCGTACGCCGAGATGGCCACCGGTGACCGGGACAGCCCGTGGCGCACCGAGCCGGCCCGCTACGCGGGCGTGAACGTCGACGTGGCGGTCCTCATCGCCGTGCCGCGGATCCGGCTGGTCTTCGTCAGCCTCGTGGGCCAGGAGGCCGCGACGGCGGGCGACCCGCCGCAGGCCATCGACTCGCTCTGGACCGGGGAGATCCCCGCCCTGGCGACGCTGGTGCCCACCGGCGGCGCGGTCACCCGCAAGCAGAAGGTTTCCCGGGACGGCCTGCTCGACCTGTTGCAGGAGATCCTCGCCGAGGCGCGGCCGACGGTGGTGCGGATCATGGACCCGGACCCCGACCACAAGACCTACGACCGCGGCGAGATCACCTACTCCGACCACGCCGGGCACACCGCGGCGGCGCACTTCGCGCTGCACGCGGTCCGCCGCTTCGAGCGCAGCAACGGCCGGTTCCCGCTGGTCGAGAGCTACCGCGGCTACTACAACCGGCACTGGCCGCGGAACCTGACCGAGGCGGCGTTCGCCACCAAGCGGCAGATCCTCGACACGTACGGCGGCACGCACGGCGACCGCACCGCGGAGATCGGCTGCGGCGACTACCTGGTCGGCGACCAGGCACACACCACCGGTTACGGGCAGAGCACCACCCAGCGGTACCCGGGCAGCGCCTCCTGGCTGCGCCTGCAACCGAACGGCCGGCTCGCGGCGTTCGCCGTGATCGCCGGCGACGTCCACCTGTGGCAGGAGACCAAGCCGGGCGCCCGGACCTGGACCGAGCCGGTCCGGCTCGGCGGCGGCGACCTCGCGCCGCACCTCGACGTGGTCGCCGGGCCGGACGGGCGCCTGCACCTCGTCGGCGTGCGGCAGCCGCTCACGCCGTCGCCGCGCGGGCAGCACCGGACCCTCGTGGTGGCGTCGCAGGCCGAGCCGAACGGATCGTTCGGCGGCTGGACCGAGCTGGGCAACCCGGCCGGCCGGTCGGCGGACCGCACGCTGCGGATGCGCGAGATGGGCATGCCGGTCGCCGCCGTGCGCCCGGACGGGATGCTCCAGGTCTTCGTCCGTAACTTCGGGCGCGGGGTGAGCAGCCGCACGCAGACCGGCCCGAAGAGCTGGGGCCCGTGGTCGGACCTGGGCGGGTCGCGGGTCCAGGAGGGACTGGCGGTCGCCACCGGCCGCAGTGGACGGCTCAGCCTGTTCGCCGGCACCAACAACAGCGTGCTGGTGTGGAACCAGGAGGAGGACGGCTCGTTCGCGCCGCCCGCCGCCCTGCTGCGCCGCGAGGCCACCGGTCCCGTCTCGGTCGCGCGGGAGCACGACGGCCGTCTGCTCCTTGTCTACCGGGCGGGCGGGCACGGCGAGGTCACCATCCTGCGGCAGGCCCGGGAGGGCGCCTGGCCGACCGTTCCGGCGGTCATCGACGGCGAGGGCGGCTTCGGCCCGGTCGCTGCGTTCTCCGCGCCGGGCAAGGACGGCGAGACGCTGCTGGCCCACCGCAACGACCAGGGGACGCTGAGCGTGTCGCGCCAGCCGACCGGCAAGGGCATGTCCCAGTCGTGGTCGGCCGCGGGCGCGATGTTCGTGCGCACGCCCGCGATCGCCACCGACGCGGCCGCCCGCTTCGTGATCGCCGCGCTCGGTGTCGACGGAGTTCTGCGGGTCGCCCGCGGCTCCGACGACTTCAGCGAGTGGGTCGCCCTGCCGTCGGCGGGAGCCGCCGGTGTCTGACATGGCATTGCACGCCAGGGCGCTGCGCCGGCTGCGGCGGATGCGGAGCGTGCGGCAGGTGGTGGTCCGGCTCGACTCGCCGGCCCGCGCCATCAGCCGGGCGATGCGGCGCGGTCCGGCGGTGACCGCGCGCTACGCGGCGGTGCTGGACGGGCGCACGCTCAACGTGGAGTTCCCGGTGCCGGGACGGGCCGCGGACGTCAGCTCCGCGGCCCTGCGCGTCGTGCGCGGCAGCACCGTCCGCTCCGTACCGGCGCGGGTCCGCTCGGGTACCGACGGCGCCTGCTCCCTGGCCGCGACCGTGCTGCTGGCCGAGGGCCCGGACGGGCTGGACCTGCGGCCCGGATCGCCGTGGCTGCTCGAGGCGGTCGTGCACACCGCCGCCGGCACGACGTCGTACGCCGTGCTGACCGGCGAGCAGGACACGCCGGAGGCGGGCCCGACGCTCGCCGCCCCGCCCGACGCCGTCACCGGACGCCGGTACCAGGTCCGCACCACCCGCTCGGGCCGGCTGTGCCTGGCCGTGCTCGCCCCGGAGCCGACCGCCGAGGTCGCCGTGATCGACGTCGACTGGCTGGGCGCCGGCCTGCGCGTGCGGCTGCTCGGCTGCGACGGCCCGGTCTCCGCCGTGGAGTTCACCGCGCGTACCGGCGAGGGCCGGGTGCGTGCCGCCGCCGTCGCGACCCGCGACGGCGCGAAGTGCGACCTCCCGCTGCGCGACCTGGCCCGCACCGGTGGCGCCAAGGAGACCTTCTTCGACGTGCACCTGCGTGCCGGCAAGCGCCGGCTGCGGGCCGGCCGTTACCTGCACGACGTGGTGAACCCCAAGCCCGTGCTGGTGCCGCCGGCCGGGATCGTCTGGGTCGCACCGGGCCTGTCGGTGAGCGTGCGCCCGTACTACACCCCGGCCGGCAACCTCACCCTTGCCTGCCGCCCCATCGGTCTTCTCACCTCGAACGGCGAATCATGAAAATCACCTTCCTGCTCACCTGGGGCGACGCGATGGGCGGCACCGAGCGTGCCGTGCTGCGCCAGGCGAACTGGCTCGCCGCGCGGCACGACGTCGAGGTGCTCAGCGTGTTCCGCACCCGGGACACCCCGGCGTTCGCGGTCGACCCGCGGGTGCGGATGACCTACCTGGTGGACACCCGTGAGTCCCTGCACCGCCCGGCCGGGCGGGAGCTGAGCGACGAGGTCTGCCGGGTCCTGTCCGCGACGCCGAGCGAGCTCGTGCGCCCGGAGTGGGAGCAGGCGTTCACCCGGCTCGCCGACCTCGAGCTGGAGCGGGTGCTGCGCGAGTGCACCTCGGACATCGTGGTGTCCACCACCCCGGCGCTGATGGCCGTGATGACCGAGCTGGTGCCGCGCCGGGTCGTCACCGTGCACCAGGAGCACCGGGTCGCCGAGCTGCGCGGCTCCTCGGGCAACCCGCTGAAGCTCTTCTCCGCGCGGCTCGACGCGGTCGTGCTGCTCTCCGAGCCGACCCGCAACTGGTTCGCGTCCCTGTTCGGCGCGGCCGCGCCGCGCCTGGCGATCATCCCCAACTCGATCGACGACGGGTACCGGCCCCGCTCCAGCCGCACCAACCCGACGATCGTGATGGCGGGCCGGCTGACCGGCGAGAAGCAGTTCGGGCACGCCATCACCGCCTTCGCGCAGCTCGCCGCCGACCACCCGGACTGGTGCCTGCGCATCTTCGGCGACGGTGCCCGCCGCGAGCTGGAGAACCAGATCGTCGGGCTCGGCCTCGGCGAGCAGGTGCAGCTCATGGGCTCCACCACCACCATCGACAACGAATGGGCCAAGGCCGCGATCGCGATGGTCACCTCGCGGGTGGAGTCGTTCGGCCTGACGATCGTCGAGGCGATGGCGGCCGCGGTGCCGGTCGTCTCGTACGACTGCCCGAACGGACCGCGGGAGATCATCGAGTCGGAGAAGACCGGCCTGCTCGTCGCGCCGAACAACACCGACGCCCTGGCCGCCGCGCTCCGCCGGCTCATCGAGGACGAGGAGCTGCGGCACGGCATGGGCGAGCGGGCCGCCACGGCGGTCGAGCGCTTCGCGCCGGACGTGGTGATGGCCCGGTGGGAGGAGCTGTACGCCGAGCTGCTCACCGGCCGGGAGAACCCCAACTGGGCGGAACGGCGCACCTTCGCCCTCGCGCTGCACCAGGCGCAGAGCACCGACGCGGGCGTGGTGACCGAGGAGTCCGCCGAGGAGTTCGCCGCGCCGGACGTCGCCGCCTGGACCGCCGCGACCCAGGAACTGCACCCGGATCTGGTGTGGAGCCGCGGCCAGCTGACCAGGATCCGCGACGACATGGCCCCGTACGAGACCGCGCGGGCCAACCTCGATCTCACCGTCGCCGCGCTCGAGGCCGCGGAGATCGACTACTTCCTGGTACGCCAGGACACGCCGACCTACCGGGTCGCCGTCCGCGAGGAGCGGCGGGAGGCGGCGCTGGCCGCGATCGCCCGCACCACGCACGACCGCCCCGCCTACGTCGAGGGCTTCGACGTGCGCCACCGCACCCTGGGCAACTGGCCGGCGGCGCTGAGCGACACCGTCGAGCAGCTGCGCACCGCCGCCTCCGTCCGGATCTTCGAGCCGGTGATCACCACCAGCCACACCATGCGGATCGGCGCCATCTACGGATGCGAGCTGGAGTTCTGGACGCCGTCCGAGGACGGCACCGAGCTGGCCGGGCCGGCGCCGACGCTGGCCGGCAACCCGCTGGCCGCGTCCTCGCTGACGCCCGCGCACATCACGATCGCCGACCGGACGTACCGGACGGTCGAGCCGTTCACCCGCCGGCTCGTCAGCGACCTCACGTTCGGGGTCGACGCCGTGTACACCTGGGTGGACGGCGACGACCCGGCGTGGCTGGAGCGCAAGCGGGCCGCGCTCGGCGAAGGCTACACCGGCGGCGGGGCCGACCAGGGCCGGGCGCGTTTCCAGAGCCGCGACGAGCTGCGCTACTCGCTGCGCTCCATCGACCTCTTCGCGCCGTGGATCGACAAGATCTGGATCGTCACGGACCGGCAGGTACCCGACTGGCTCGACGTCGACCACCCCCGGATCAGGATCGTCGACCACCGCGAGATCTTCGCCGAGCCGGCACACCTGCCGACGTTCAACTCGCACGCCATCGAGACCCAGCTGCACCACATCGAGGGCCTGTCCGAGCAGTTCCTCTACCTCAACGACGACGTGTTCTTCGGCCGGCTGCTCGGCCCGAACGCGTTCTTCAACGCCGGCGGCCTGCCGCGCACGTTCGCCAGCCGGACCCAGATCCCGCTGTCGCCGACCGGCGACGACGAGGCGTTCGCGGTGGCCGCCCGCAACAACCGGGCGCTGCTCGAGCAGGCGTACGGGCGCACCCTCATGCACGGCTTCCTGCACACCCCGCACGCGCACCGGCGCAGCACCCTCGCCGCCATCGAGGCGGAGTTCCCGGACTCGGTGCGGCAGACCGCGGGCAACCGCACCCGCTCCGCGACGGACGTCTCCATGCTCTCGTCGCTGGCGCACCACTACGGGCTGATCACCGGGCGGGCCGTCGAGGGCGGCATCCGCTGCGGCTTCGTCAACGTCGGCCTCGAGGAGCAGCACCCCCGGCTCCGGGCGCTGTTGCAGCGCCGCAACCAGGACGTGTTCTGCCTCAACGACTACCACGACGGCGACGTGCCGCAGGAGGACCAGGAACGGATCATCGAGGCCTTCCTGACGGCGTACTTCCCGATCCCCAGCCGGTTCGAGAAGGGCAGCGAGCGCAACCGCCTCACGCCGTGACGCTCAGTGCGGCGTCGTCCCGGACGACTGCCGCCGGTCGATGATCGAGCGGATCTCCTCGGCCTCCGGCGCGCCGATCTCGGCGTAGCGGCTCCAGGCCTGCGCCCAGTGCCGCCCGGCGGCGTCCGCGTCGCCGAGCGTCTCGGCGACCCGGGCCAGGCCCGCGTGCGCCCGGCCCCACTCGTACCGGTCGCCGATCTCCCGCGCCAGGGCGAGCGCCGCCAGGTGCTCGTCCCGGCCGTGCTTCGGCTGCCCGGTCGTGGTGAGGACCTCGCCGAGGCTGTTGGTGGCGCGGGTCTCACCGGCCCGCTCGCCGAGCTGCCGGAAGATCTCCAGCGCCTCGCGCAGGAAGACGGTGTCGTGGGTGCTCGCGCCCAGGCCGTCGAGCGCCAGCGCCGTGCCGGCGCGTTCATTGGTACGCCGGAAGATCTCCAGCGCCGCGCGGTGGCAGCGCACGGCCCGCCGGACGTCGCGCTGGCGCCGCGCCACGTCGCCGAGGCTGACCAGCGCGTACCCCTCGCCGACCGGATCGCCGATGCGGCGGCAGATCCGGACCGCCTCGCTCAGGTAGGCCGCCGCCTGCTCGTCGCGCCCCTGACGCCGGTACACCTGGCCCAGGTTGCCGAGCGCCCGGGCCTCCGCGGCCCGGTCGCCGGTGAGCCGGCACAGCGCCAGCGCCTCCTGCAGCCGTTCGGCGGCCTCGTCGTAGCGGCCCCGCCACTGGTCGACGTGGCCGAGGTTGCCCAGCGCCCGCGCCTCGGCCGCGTGGTCGCCGCAGGACCGGGCCAGCTCGACCGCGCGCCGCAGCAGCCCGTCCGCCTGCTCGTAGTGGCCCTGCTGCACGTCCATGACCGCCACGTTGGTCAGCAGCTGCGCCTCGGCGGCGAGGTCGCCGCTGAGCCGCGCGGCCCGCACCGCGTGCTCGTGCATGGCGACCGCCTCGGGGTAGTGGCCGCCGCTCTCCAGGTAGCGCAGCAGGGCGAGGGTGAGCCGGACGGCGTGCCCGGGCCGGCCGTGGGTCGCCGCGTGCGCGACGAGGGCCACCAGGCCGGCGCGCTCGCGGTCCAGCCAGGACTGTGCGCCCGCGCCGTCGCCGACCGGCGGCACCGGCGACTCCGGCCGATCGACCCGGGCCCGGCGGTGCTGCTCGGCCGGGTAGAGCGTGTCCATCGCCTCGGCCGCGGTGAACAGCGTCGCGTCGAAGAGCCGGTCGAGGGCGGCCGCCCCGTCGCCGTCACCGATCTCGGCATTCAGGTTCACCGCGTACGCCCGCAGCAGGTCGTGCAGCGTGAACCGGTCGGCGGCGGCCTGCTGGACCAGGTGTGCGCGGGCCAGCACCTCCAGCAGGTCGCCGGCCTCGGCGACGCCGGTGCCCAGCAGCGCGGCGGCCGAGTAGCCCGCGATGTCCGGACCGGGTGTCAGGCCGAGCAGCCGGAAGGCGCGCGCGGCCGCCGGCGAGAGCTGCCGGTACGACCAGGAGAAGACGGCGCGGACCCCGGTCTGCGGGTCACCGCCGGCGTTGAGCAGCTCCAGCCGGCGGCCCTCGTCGGCGAGCTCGGCAACCAGGTCCCGCAGCGGCACCCCGGGCCGCCCCGCCGCCAGCTCCGCGGCGACCCGCAGCGCCAGCGGCAGCCGGGCGCACCGGCCGATCAGGTCGTCGGCGGCCGCCGGGTCGTCACGCACCCGGTCGCCGATCAGCCGGGTGATCAGGATCAGCGCCTCGTCGCGGGGCAGCAGCGGGACGACGAGCCGGCCCGCGCCGTGCCGGGCGACCAGGCCCGGCAGGGTGTCCCGGCTGGTGATCACCACCGCGCAGCTCGCCGTGCCGGGCAGCAACGGCCGCAGCTGGTCGACCGACGCGGCGTTGTCCAGCACGACGAGCATCCGGCGGCCGTCCAGCAGGCTCCGGTACGCGGCGGCCCGCTCGTCCCGCGCCGCCGGGATGTCGCCGCTGGCCATGCCCAGCGCGCGCAGGAACCCGGCGAGCGCGTCCTCCGGCGTCATCGGCTGCTCGGTGTCGTAGCCGCGCAGGTTCACGTACAGCTGGCCGTCGGGGAACCGGGGGCGGGCCCGGTGCGCCCACCGCACCGCCAGCGCCGTCTTGCCGACGCCCGCCATGCCCGAGACCGCCGAGATGACCACGGCCGTGAGCTGCTCGTCGTCCTCGGTGACGAGCAGGTCGAGGGCGGCGAGCTCCTCCTCGCGCCCGGTGAAGCCCGGCACGTCGGCGGGGAGCTGGGCGGGCGTCGGCCGCGCCGGCGCCGGGGGAGCCGGGCGCGCCGCCGGTGCCGGCGCGGCGTCGGCGTCGCCCGGTTCCCGCAGCAGGTCCGCGTGCGCGGCGGTCAGCGCCGGACCGGGATCGACCCCCAGCTCGTCGGCGAGCCGCCGCCGCGTGTCGTGGAACGTCGCGAACGCCTTCGCCCGGCGGCCGGCCGCGGCGTACGCGCGGATCAGGCGGGCCTGCCCGGCCTCGTCCAGCGGCTGGGCCGCCGCCGCCTCCTCCAGGGCCGGCAGCGCCTCGGACACCGCGCCCAGCGTGATCATGAGTTCGCCGTAGCGGCCGAGCGCGGCACGCCGCTCCTCGGCCAGGGCGACGACCTTCGGATGCCCGGCGAGCAGCGGCACGTCCATCAGCGGCGCGCCGTGCCACTGCCCCAGCGCCTCGGCGAACAGCTCGGCCGCGGCCCGCGGGTCCCCGTTCTGCCGGGCCGTCGCGGCCTCGGCGAGCAGCTGCCGGAAGCGCAGGAGGTCCAGGTTGTCGGCCGAGACCCGCAGGGCGTACCCGTCGCCGACGCGGGGCAGGCGGGCGCTGTGCGAGCGGGAGGTCCGCCCGGGCTCCAGCATCCGGCGCAGGTGCTTGACGTGGGTCTGAATGATGTTGGCCGCGCTCTGCGGTGGACGGTCGGCCCAGAGCGCGTCGATGAGTTCGGCCTGGCTCAGCGGCTGCCCGCCGGCCATGGCGAGCAGGCCGAGCACCGCGCGCCGGCCGGCCGGGGCCAGCTCGACCGGTACGTCGCCGAGCCAGGCGCGGACGGGACCCAGCACCTGAATCCGCACGCTCTCACCCCCGGGCAAGGCGGTGAAGGTGGGTCGTCCAGTCACCGTCCAGTCAGGATCCAGTAGGGCGGTCCACCCTGCTCAAGGAACCATAGGTCGACCCAATCTGATATCACAAGGACGGGGAGTTCCATAGTGACGCATCGATTCCTGGCGGTCGCGGCCGGCATCGCCGCGGCCCTGCTCACGCCCGCCGTGCCGGCCGCGGCCGTGGACCCGGCGGTCTGCCATGTCGGGTATCAGACGAATGGTGATTCATCGTCGTTCACCGCGAAGATCACCATCACGAACACCGGACCGGCCACCCTGTACGGATGGACGCTGAAGTTCTCGCTGCCGGCCGGGCAGACGTTCCGCCTCGGCTTCGCGGCGGACTTCAAGGTGGATGGACAGGACGTGACCGGCTACAGCCTGAAGTACAACAGCGAGGTGAACCGCGGGGCGTCGGTGCCGGTGGGCTTCTACGCCGCCGGTGACGCCAAGGGGCCGCGGCCCGCCGAGTTCCGGATCAACGGCTACCTCTGCACGACCGGGTGACGTCGCGACGCTCGTCCGTGTGATCGTTCACCACCACGACACCGGGGGGCCGATCGGGTTTTTACACCCGGTCGGCCCCGTTATGTACCCCAAAGAATGGCGCCGTACCCCAACAACCCGCAGTTTCCGCAATCCTCAGCGAACCAGGTGACCGTCGGTACACAGTTGTGAACGCGCTGAGTTCACAAACTGCGCCGCCGGACGACTTTCTCGTCCGCGAAATCAACCGGCCACACGAGAGAGCGCTGAATGAGTGCGGTAACCACGGAAGTGGTGCAGCGACAAACGGGCAAGGCCCGGCTGCAGGATCTGGTGTCCCCCCTGGGCGGCCTGGTCGATCACGTGTTGCAACTTCCGGTCGAGCCGTCGAGCCCGCCGCTGGTGGTGCAGTCGGCCGCCCTCGGCGACGTGTCGACGGTGATGCCCTACCTGTGCGGCCCGGAATGCCTCGGTGACCTCGACGGCACCGGAACCGGCGTGGACCGGGACCGGGCGGAGATCGTCGCGATCGCCGAAGGGCTGGAACGGTACGCGAACTGCGTGTACGACGAACGGCAGTTCCGCCGGGCGACCGCCGACGAGCTCGGCGCCGAGGCGCTCGACCTGGACACCCTGCCGCGCTGCTCGCCGACCGAGCTGGCCGATCCCGACTGCCCGCTCGTCCTGCCCGACCCGGCGGAGCCGATGCGCTGGATCCGCAGCCTGAGCATGCGTACCGGCGAGCCCTGCTGGATCCCCGCCGTGCTGGTGTACATGCACTTCTCCCCGTTCGCCGGTGAGCGCATCACCAACTCCATCTCCACCGGGGCGGCGACCTACTCGGACCCGGCCACGGCGGTCTGCGGCGCGCTCTGCGAGGTGATCGAGCGGGACGCGATCAGCCTCACCTGGCTCCAGCAGCTCGCCCTGCCGCGGATCGAGCTCGACGAGGTCGGCCCGCAGCTGCGGCGCTACCTCGACCTGTACGCCGACCGGGACATGAAGATCGAGCTCTTCGACGCGACCACCGACGTCGGGATCCCCACCGTGTACGGCGTCTCCGTCGCGCCGGACCACCCCAACTGCCGGACGGTGGTCTCCTGCGCGACAAGCCTCGACCCGCAGACCGCGGCCGCGAAGGCGATCTGCGAGACGGTGTCGGTGCGGATCGCGCTGACGGACGAGCGGCCGCCGAGCGATGACGTGCGGACCTTCACCGGCGTGTCGGACGGCGCGGCCTACATGTGCGTGCCGGAGCGGGCGGCGGCGTTCGACTTCCTGCTGAACTCGCCCGCGCGCCGCCGGCTCTCGGAGATGCCGAACCTGTCCACCGGCGATCCCACCGCCGACCTGCGCCTGGTGTGCTCCCGGCTGGCCGACTGCGGAATGGACGCGTACGTCGTGGACCTGACCACCGACGAGGCGCTGCGGGCCGGGATGACCGTGGTGCGGGCCGTCGTTCCCGGGCTCCAGCCGCTGACCTTCCACTACCGCGCCCGCTTCCTCGGCCACCGCCGGCTCTACGAGGCGCCCGCCCGGATGGGCTACCCGACCCGCGCCGAGGCCGAGCTGAACGCCTGGCCGCAGCCGTTCGCCTGATGTCAGGAGCTTGTATGTACCACCTGATCGTCACCCCCGTCGGCCCGTTCGGGTACGCGGTCGCCGAGCGCCTGCGCGACCTGTGCCACGACATCGAGGTCGCCGGTGCCCCCGCCGGATCCGTCGCGCCGCCGCCGGTGCCGGACCCGGAGCGCCCGTCCGGGCCGCGGCTGAACCTGCTCGTGGCCTGGCGGCGGGTGCCGCTGATGGAGCGGGAGTTCGACGAGGAGTCGTTCCGGTCCGGCCAGCCGTGGCTGCCGGTCGTCCTGGACCATCCGGTGCTGGAGATAGGCCCGGTGGTGGTGCCCGGAGCCGGCGCCTGCCACGGCTGCTACCTGCGCCGGCGCACCCAGCACGACCCGGCCCGCGCGGTGCGCGCGGCCGTCGAGAACCACTACGACTCCGACGCCGTCGCCGGCCCGGCCGGATACCTGCCCTCGACCGCGCTGTTCGCCGCCGCCGCGGCGGCCGACGTGGTCGACCGGCTGCGGAACTCGCCCGAGGACGAGGCCGGCCGGGTGCGCCAGATCGACGTGCCGACCCAGCAGGTGCGCTCCGGCCGGGTGGTCGGCGTGCACGGCTGCCCGCGGTGCGGCCTGGGCCGCCCCGAGGCCACCCGCTCGTACGAGCGCCTTCCGGAGCTGTTGAGCGGAGTGTGGAAATGATCGGTACCGAGGAGGCCACCCGGCACGAGGGCCGGATGAGCGCCGCGACGATGGCGCACGTCGTCGCCGCCGACCCCCAGTTCCAGGTGCCGGTGCGGCCCTGCCTGGTGCCCGGCCTGGTGCGCGTAGCGCTGGACGACGGAATGGCGTTCGTCGGCAGCGGCAACCGGCAGTCGGCGCTGCGCGGGCGGACCGCGACCACGCTCATACCGCGGCTGCTGCCGGCGCTCGACGGCACCCGCACCGTCGAGGAGCTGGCCGCGCTGCACACCGACGTGAGCGAGCGCACCATCCGCGCCTGCGTGTCCCTGCTGTACATCAGCGGGCTGCTCCAGGACGGCCCGGCCGGCGCGGAGGTCGGGCTGATCCCGAACGAGGTCGTCGGCTACCTGGGCCGGAACCTGGACACGACGCGGGTCAACCGCAACCGCAACGAGGCGTGCGAGCGGCTCGCGCAGGCCCGGGTGCTGATCGCCGGACCCGAGTCCCTCACCGGCCGGCTGCGCGCCGAGCTGACCGCGTCGGGCGTCGACGCACACCCGTGGACCGGTCCGGCCGAGAGCATCGGCGCCGGCGACCTCGTGGTCGCCGTCGACGACGGGGACGCCGCCGCGCTGGCGGAGCTGGACGACGCCTGTCGCCGCGCCGGTGTCGCCTGGCTGCGCACCGCGGCGGGTGAGCGCACGGTCGAGGTGGGCCCGCTGTTCGACGCCCGGCACACCGGCTGCTACGCGTGCTTCGCCGCGGAGCGGCCCGGTCCGGCGGGCGTTCCGTCGCCGGCCCGCGCCGCCGCCTGGGCGGCGCTGATCGGCACCGAGATCGTGCACCTGCTGTCCCGGGTCGGCGTGACCTCGTCGATGTCCGGCGCCGTCGTGTTCGATCTCGGCGACTGGACACAGTCGATGGTCGGCGCCTACCGCCGGCCCGGCTGCCTGCTCTGCCTGCCGACCCGGGCGCCGGCGGACGGCCCGGCCCTGGCGTACGTGTACGAGCAGTCGGTGGCGTTCCCGCCGCACGAATGGCTCAACCCCAAGGACCATCAGGTGCACTACCGGCCGGCGAACGCGGCCCTTCAGCGGTACAACAAGGAGTACCAGGGCGCGCCGCGCGTCGCACTCAACGGCGGGCGGCCGGGAACCGCGCCCGGCCTGACCACCACGGACCTGTCGGCGCTGCTGCTGCGCACCGCCGGACTGCGCGAGGGCGGTCCGGCGGCCGAACCCGGCCAGGTGGACCGGTGGGCGCCGACCGGCGGGAACCTGGGCTCGGTGCAGGCGTACCTGCTCGCGCTCGACGTGGCCGGGCTCGAGCCCGGCTGGTACTTCTACCAGCGCGGCGACCACAGCCTGGCGCGGATCCGCGCCCGGCGCCCGGACGACGGCGAGGCCGCCGCGGTCTGCCCGGAGCTCGCGGGGGAGCGCCCCGCGGCCCTGGTCGTGCTCACCGGCGCGCTCGGCGTGGTCGCGGCGAAGTACCACGACTTCTCCTACCGGCTCCTCTGCCTGGACGCCGGGGTGGCGCTCGCCCAGCTCTCCGCCCTCGCGCCGGGGTACGGCATGTCGGCGCGGATCGCCGACCGGTGGGACGACCTGGCCCTTGCCGCGGCCCTGCGCCTGGAGGACGGCGTCGAACCGGTCACCGCGGTGGTCGCGATCAACCGGAGGAACGACGATGACACAGAGCGTTGAGACACCCGTCGTGCCCGGGCTGCTCGAACGGCTGCTGGCCGACACCCGGCTGGACGCCGCGGCGTCCGCCCGGCCCCGGCACCCGGTGCCGGCGGAGCTGCGCCGGGCGCCGCAGGACGGGCCGCTCACCGAGCTGCCGCCGCCGGCCGCACCGCGCGCGGCCCTGGACGACGTGCTCCTGGAGCGCACCGCGGTCCGCGACTACGCGCAGACCCCGCTGTCCGCGGCGGACCTGTCCGCCGTCCTGTCCGCCGCCGATCGGATGGACGCCGGCGGGTGGCCGGCGGAGCGGGCCGCCGGGGTCGACCTGGAGCTGTACTGCGCGTCCTGGCGGGTCACCGGCGTGGACACCGGGCTGTACCGGTACCTGCCCGGGCGGTCGGCGCTGTGCCGGGTGGCGAGCCTGCCGGACGGTCCGCAGGCCGAGGAGCTCGTCATCCAGCGGGAGTTCGCGCGGGCGGCCGCCCTCGTCGTCATCACCGGCAACCTGGCCGCTGCGCTCGCCCGCAACGGCAGCCACGGCCACCGGCTGCTGCTCACCCGGGCCGGCGCCGCCGGCCACGCCGCGTGGCTCGCCGCGCTGCGCCACGACCTCGTCGGCACGGTCTTCGCGGGCCTTCTGCCGCACGTCCTCCGGGAACGCGCGGCCGCCGACGGATATCACCGGGCCGCGCTGTTCGCGTTCGCCGTCGGTCGCCCACCGGCACGAACCTGACAGCACGCCACCAGTCTGGGGTCCGCGCTCACGACGCGACGGGCCTCGGCCGGTCGGCCCATCGGCCGATCGGAACTGCATGTAAACGACACATCAAAGGAGTGAGTCGCATGCACACAGAACTGACCGGGCCTGAGGCAATCGAGGAACTGGACCTATGGCTCGAGGACGACCTGACGGCTGAACAGCTGCCGACCGTCGTCAGCGCTTCGCTGCTCGGTAGCGGCGGCTGCGGTGGCTGTGGCGGATGCCGCGGATGCCGCGGCTGTGGCGGTGGCTGTGGCGGTTGCCGTGGCTGCCGCGGTTGCCGCGGTTGCCGTGGATGCCGCGGTTGCGGCGGTTGCGGTGGCGGTGGCTGTGGCGGCTGCGGCGGCGGTTGCGGCGGCTGCAAGTAGGGCTGATCAGGGCCGGGGGCGTGCCGAAAGGCGCGTCCCCGGTCCGTCGTACCTCCCCCTGAGGAAAGGAAACGAAGTCGCCGATGTCCGCGGAATCCATGACGGAGGCCGTGCCGGCCTGGCTCGACCAGCCCGTGGAACTGGCGCCGGAGGTCACCCTCGTCGACGGCGCCAACGGCCATTCCATGCTGTTCAACGCCGAGACCGGCATCTACGTGCGGCTGAGCCGGACCGGCGCCCGCGTGGTGCCGCTGCTGGACGGCTCCCGGACCGGCGCGGCGCTGCTGGAGGCCGCGCGCCGCTCGCGCGGCCCGGACGGCGTGCGCGACCGCGCGCCGGCCCTGCTGACCTTCCTCAACGACCTGCGGGCGGCGGGTGTCCTGATGGAGCCGCCCGAGCCGCTGCGCGGCAGCCAGCTGCTGGTGGCCCGGGCCATCGCCATGACGCCGAAGGTGCGGATCCCGGTGCGGCAGCTGAACCGGATGCTGCGGCCGCCGGCCATGGTGCTCGCCCGCTTCCCCCGGACCGCCACCGTCGCCGGGGTGTTGCTCGCCGTCGCCGCGCTGACCGCCGTCGTCCTCGCGATGACGCTGCCGGCGCCGTTCGTCTACACGGGCCCGCCGTGGGTGCTGATCGTCGTCGTGCTGCTGGTCCAGGCCACCGTGCACGAGATGGGCCACGCCACGGTGTGCCTGACCCTGGGCGTGCCGGTGCGCGAGGCCGGCATCAAGCTGCTCTTCCTGCTCATCCCGATGACCTATGTGGACCGCACGGACGCGTACCGGCTCAAGTCGCGCTTCTCACGCTCCGCCGTCGCGCTGGTCGGGCCGCTGATCGACGTGACCGCCATGGGGCTGACGGCCCTGCTGATCATTCTGGACCCGGTGCAGTTCGCCGAACTGCGCTGGCTGCTCGGCTTTCAGCTGTTCCTGATCGTCACCAACCTCAATCCGCTGCTGCCGGTCAGCGACGGGCACCACGCGATGGAGGCGGCCCTCGGCGAGCTGAACCTGCGCGGCCGCGCCTTCACCTACCTGGGACACATCCTGTTCCGGCTACCGCTGCCGGGTGTGCACCAGACGATGTCGGTGACCCGCCGCGGCATGTACCTGGCCTTCGGCGCCATCAGCGGCGGCTACCTGCTCTTCGTGTGCACGATGATCGCCATCAACTACTGGAAGCTGTACGTCATGGCCACCAACTGACCGGGCCCGTCCAGCAGCGCGTCGTGCAGGTCGATCACCATCAGCCCGGCGCGGGTGCCGACCGCGAGGCCCCGGCCGTCCACCCGCGCCAGGTCGGTGACGGGCGCGCCGACGTCGATGCGCCGTACCTGTACGCCGTCGCGCCGCCACAGCCGCAGCGCGCCACCGCCGTCGCCGGTGACCAGGTAGGTGTCGCCGCCGACCGCGACCAGCTCGGTGGCGGCCGCGACGCCGATGTGCGGGCGGAACACCACGACGCCGTCCGGCTCGTGCGGGTCCCAGAGCCGCACCTCGCCGTACCCGTTCGCGGCGATCAGCACGAGGCGCTCGCCGACCGCGCCGACCGCCAGCCGCACCACCTCGGACCCGAAGTTGTTGTGGCTCCTGCCCGTGGTCATCGGCAACGGCCCGCCGATCGGCGCGCCCGTGGCGACGTCCCACGCCGAGACCTGCGGAGTCTCCAGGAACCCGTTCGACTCGTACGCGACGACGAGCCGGCCGCCGTGGCCGCCCAGCGCGATCGGGCCCGGCTGCCCGTTCCCGGCGACGGGGCCGACCGGCCGGCCGTCCCGAAGGTCGAAGACCTCGACGCCGAGTCCGTCGCCCTCGACGCTGTCATCGTGGCCCAGGTGGCCGATGGCGACGACGGGACGGCCGGCGGGCGCGCCGACCGCGTACCGGATCGGGATCGGGTCGCCGCGCCAGTCGGCGCGCCGCAGCCACCGCCAGCGTTGTTCCAGCGCGGGCGGGCGGGCGACGGCGACGCCGGCCTCGTCGGCGACCACGACGGCCGGCGGCCCGCCGCCGGGTACCGGGCAGATCTCGCCGGGCCGGGGAATGCCCATGGCGGGCCGCGGCACGCCGTCGGCCAGCGCGTAGCTCTCCAGCGTCGCGGTGCCGTCGGCGAGCAGCCGCTCGGCCGCGAGGGCGTCGCGGGCCCGGGCCACCCGGAGTACCCGGCCCGTCGCGGCGGTGTCCCCGGCCGGATCGCCGCCGGAGTCGGCGTCCCACACCCGCAGCTTGCCGTCCATCCCGCCGGTGACCACGACGGTCCGCTCGCCGACCCGCGCGACCGCCATGGCGGCGACGGATCCGCCGTCGTTGCGCAGCGTCTGCTGCCGCACCGGGCCGGTACCCACGTCGAAGAGCATGAATCCGGTGGATTCCGTCGCGAGCGCGACGGTGAAACCGTCCGGGGTGTCCCCGGCCGCGACGATCGGCCATCCGTGCTGCTTCCCGAAGCCGGTGGCCCACACGAGTTCACCGTCGCGCAGCCGCCACGCCTTCAGGTCGGTCGCCAGGTCCCAGTCGGTGAACGCGGCCACGATCACCGGTTCGCCGCCGAGGTGCACGAACGCCGCGAACTCCACGTCGTCGCCGCCCCGGTAGGGCCGGCAGGCCCTGGATTCGAGGAGCCGACCGTCCCGCAGGTCGACGACGTCGATGACGAACCTGTCGCCGGCGATCCGGAGGTGCACGACGACCGGGCACCCGTCGAGACTCCCGATCACCTGCCGCGTCGAGTCCGGCCGGAACTCGCTCGCCGGTAGCTCGATCTCGCTCAGGTCGCCGCCGAGGTGCCCGACCGAGACGGCGCCCGAGCTGCCCTGCGTGACGACCAGGGCGCCGACGGCCGCGACCGGCTTTCCGGGCATGACGTGCGTACCCAGGCGGCGTCCTGAGTCGAGGCTCCAGACGCTCGCCTCCATGGTGCGGTTCGACCAGGGCCCGCCGACGATGGCGACGAGCTCGCCGTCGAGCTCCGTGACGGGGAACTTGAACAGGCTCGCGCCCGTCGGCACCGGCGAACCCGCCTCGCCGTTGGTCAGGTCCCAGCACCGCAGTTCGCCGGCCTCGTCGCCGCAGACCGCCGTCGGCCGGCCGTCGCGCTCGACAACGACCACGTCGCGGATCGCGCCCGCGTGCGCGCCGACGACCGAGCCGGCGGCCCGGTTCCACGACGACCACCGCACCGACCAGGGCCGGGCCGGCGCGGGAAGCCGGCGCAGCCCGGCGGCCATCTCGACGGCACCGACCTGGTCGGCCGTCATCTCGAGATACGCCAGCCGCTCCGGCGCCGGCAGCCCGCGCAGCCGGCCGAGGTCGGCGCGGACCAGCGCGTGGATCGCCCCGTTGCCCGAGTCGTACCGCGCGGTCGCCGCCGCGAGGACCTCGGGTTCGACCGCGACCAGGAACGTCGGCTGGCTGATCAACTCCGTCAGCCGCCCCACCCGGCTCGCGTTGATCGCCAGCGCGCGGGTCGCGTACGCGGGGGTGCCCGGCGCCAGCCAGTCGCCGTCGTGCTGCCGGCGGTACCAGTCCACGATGGCGTCGTCGGCCTCGTCGCGGTAGACCGGGTACGTGGTCTCGCCGGCCAGGAACGTCGTGAACGACCGGTGGTAGACGTACCACCGGCCGTCGGCGGTGGCCAGCAGGTACGCCCGCAGCCGCAGCAGCGCGTCGTCCACCCGGGAGCCCGCGAGCCCGGTGATCCCGGCGATCTCCGCGGCGGTGAAGCCCTCCTCCTGCGCCGCCGAGAGCACGCCGAGCACCGGCCGGTACCGCTCCTCCCACGCCTCGTCGGCCCGGGTGAGCTCGCGCGTCAGGAACTCGCGGTACTGCGCGTCCAGCCCCTGCGGAAGGTCGGCGATCTCGCGGTCGCCGAGGTCGGCGAGCGCGTAGTGGACGTAGAGGAAGTTCGCCCCGCCGGAGGCGGCCAGCCGCGCCGCGTCCCGGCCGGCGCGGGCGCCGCCGTACAGCCGCTCGAGCTCGCGCCGGGCGTACGCGGTCACGTCCGCCAGGTCGGTCGAGGAGTCGAAGACGACGTCGGGTTGCCCGAGGCGGCGCTCCACCCGGCCGTCGGGGCGCGAGGTCAGCACGAAGCGCACCTGCTCGGGCAGCTCGCAGTCCGGCCCCGAGATCGCGTCGACGAAGCCGAGCAGGGCGTCGCCGAGGGGCGCCGAGACGGCCTCGTCCAGGCCGTCGAAGACCAGCACGACCGCCGCCGGCAGGGTGTCGGCCGCCAGCATGGCGGCCAGCGGCTTACGGACCCACCGGTCGAAGCCGTCGATCGCGGCGGCTAGACCGTCGCCGAGGTGGACGTGGACGCTCACGCCCGACACGCTCGCGTAGGCGCCGACCGACCCGCCCACCTCGACCGCCCCCGAGACCTCCGGCAGCGCCGGCTCCTGTTCCGCCGCGTCCCGCAGCGCCGCGCCGAAGCCGTCGACGTGCCGGGCGAGGTGATCGACCATCCGCTCGACAACCCGGCCGGCGGTGAGCGTGCTGTCCCTGCGCGCCTGGAAGAAGTGCCACGCGCCGAGCACCGGGTCCGCGGCCGGATCCCGGTGCCAGTCGGTGATCAGCCGGCCGCAGAACAGGGACTTCCCGGTGCCCGGCAGGCCCATGACCACGAGCCGGCGGCCGCCCGAGGCCAACCAGGTGCCGACCGTGCGGAAGATCCCCTCGCGGCCCACGAACTCCGGCAGGCCCCGGACGACCTCCTCCGGGAGGTCCGGCGCCGCGTCCCCGTCGCGCATCAGGACCGGTCTCGCCGCTCGCCGTCGTCCGCGCCCCGGCCCAGCCGCACGCCCGCCACGTCGCCGCCGGCGCCCACGTCACCCACGCTGACCACGCCGTCTATCCCGCCGGGCGGCACCACCTCTGCGATCACGCCGCTGACCCGCCCGTCGACGGTTCTGCCGTCCACGAAGCCGCGTACCCCCGCGGCCCGCTCGCCGGGCTCCCCGGCCTCCGCGTCGCCGCCCTGCCGGTCGAGGAGATGACCGGCGAGCGCGACGGTCAGCAACGCGACGCCGACGCCGGACCAGAGCAGCACCGTGAGCAGGCTCGGATGCTCCACGGCCGACAGTTCCGCCGCCGCCCCGAGCGCCGCGGCCAGCCCGCCGGCCAGCGACAGCCGGCGCACCCGCCGGCGCCGCAG
The DNA here is from genome assembly GCF_014205335.1 of Amorphoplanes digitatis. Lineage (NCBI taxonomy): Bacteria > Bacillati > Actinomycetota > Actinomycetes > Micromonosporales > Micromonosporaceae > Actinoplanes > Actinoplanes digitatis. The sequence goes on from NZ_JACHNH010000001.1 coordinate 4,264,869, forward strand.
CTCTCCGACGATCGCACGTCGCGTCCCGGCAGCACGCCCCACGCAGACCTCCATCGACCGATCTGGCGCTCCGAGCCTACCCACGACTACGGCGCTTCGGGCCCCTCGTAAACGCTGTCGCTGCCCCAGTCTCTACTTGGCTGTCGTTGCCGGAGTTCTGTCCCGCCATTCGGATCATCTCGACCCATCGGCGGATGATCGCGACGCCGGCGACCGCCGCATCGACTGCCGCGTCAAGCGCGGCCGGCAAGCTTCCCGATGGATCCGAGCAAAGGCGGTGACAGGTCTCTTCGAGTCGGTGATGCAGCCATGCGCTATCCGACCAGTCAGCGTCGGCACTTATCTGCTCACGCCACCGTTCGTGCGCGTCGGCCAGCCGACGGTGCGTCGCCCGCCAGTCCTGAATCGAGTGCGACCGCTGCTCGCGCCGTCGATCGAAGTACTCGTACTTGCTCACGAAGTCTTTGAAGGGTTTCCCCAGTTGGCCCGCCAGCGTCGCCATGGTTTCGGGAACGCCGTAGATGTCCGTCCCGGCCCACAAACCCGGCCTGCTGCCGCCGCCGAAGGATGTCCAGCAGTGAATCCGGCTCGGCCACGCGTCTCTCACCTCCGCAACTCCTTCATCGTGACCCGAACACGCAAGCGCCGCCGTGCCGAAGGGTGGAAGGTGACCAGCGGCTAGGCCCGGCTGCGGGACCGGCTGAAGTAGGTGATCGCCCACAGGACCACGCCGACGAGCAGCAGCACCCCGGCCACCCGGTAGTCGGCGGCGGCCCGGCCCGACAGCGGGCTGGCCAGGTACGCGCAGGCGACGGCGCCGATCACCGGGATGGCGGTCGGCGCGCGGAAGTGGCGGTGCTCCACCCGGTCGCGGCGCAGGATGAGCACCGCGACGTTGACGATGGTGAAGACGCAGAGCAGCAGCAGCGCGGTCGTGCCGCCGAGCGCCGTCAGGTCGGCGAACCAGATCAGCCCGAACGCGACCAGCGTGGTGAAGACGATGCCGACCCACGGCGTACGCCGGGTGGGGTGCACCCGGCCGAGCACGCGCGGCAGCACCCGCTCGTTGGCCATGCCGTAGAGCAGCCGGCTGGCCATCAGCATATTGATCAGTGCAGAATTCGCGACGGCGAACATTGTTATGAACGCGAAGACGGTCAGCGGGAACCCGGGCGCGCCGGCCTCGACCACCTTGAGCAGCGGCGCGTCGCCCTCGCTCAGGTCGGCGGGTGAGACGAGCGTGATCGCCGAGACCGCGACCAGCACGTAGATCAGCCCGGTGACGCAGAGGCCGGTGAGCATGACCTTGGGGAAGATCCGGACCGGGTCCTTTGTCTCCTCGGCCATGTTCACCGAGTCCTCGAAGCCGACCATCGCGAAGAACGCCAGCGCGGTGGCGGCGGTGACGGAGAAGAACGCGGTCTCGCCGGGCGGCGAGTTGAACTCGACGAGCCGCGAGACGTCGCCCTCGCCGCCGCCGAGCGCCCACGCGCCGATGCAGATGACGATCAGCAGGCCGGTCAGCTCGACGCAGGTGAGCAGGACGTTCAGCTTGACGCTCTCGCCGACGCCGCGGAAGTTGATCAGGGCGATGAGGGTCATGAAGCCGACCGCGACCGCGGTCAGCCCGGCACCCTCGCCGAGGGACAGGTCGAAGGCCTCGGCGAAGTTGCCGGCGAACGCCTTCGACGCGCTGGACGCCGAGGTCAGGCCCGAGCACATCACGGCGAAGGTGACCATGAAGGTCAGGAAGTGGACCCCGAACGCCTTGTGCGTGTACAGGGCCGCGCCGGCCGCCTGTGGATACTTGGTGACCAGCTCCAGGTAGCTGAACGCGGTGAGCAGCGCGACCACGAACGCGAGCAGGAACGGCAGCCACACCGCGCCGCCCACCTCGGCCGCGACCTTGCCGGTGAGCGCGTACACCCCGGTGCCGAGGATGTCGCCGACCACGAAGAGCAGCAGCAGCCAGGGTCCGATGACCCGCTTGAGGGCGGGCTGGTCGCGGTCGAGCGTGCCGGCCGGTGTTTCCGCGTCCGCCATAGCGCGTTCCTCCACGTCGACGTGCCCAGAGCCTCACGGTATGCGATCGTCGGAGTACGCGCCGCTCGTGAGGCTGTCCCGGCGCGCCGAGCACCGGAGGACGACATGCTCATCGTGCTGGCCACCAAGCCCGGCGCCGACCAGCCGTGGATCACCGACGCGGTGGCCCGGCTGTCCCGGCAGACCGGCGCCTCGGTGGCCGTGGTCGCCGTCGACCACGTCGAACTCGAGCGCTTCTCCGCGGCGCCGCGCACCGTCTTCATGCAGGGCGCCCGCGAGGCGGCCGAGGCGGCGGCGGGGCGGCTGAGCGCCGCGGGCATCGCGGCGGAGGCGGCGGTGCGCTCCGGCCGCACGCTGGAGGGCATCATGGCGTTCGCGGACGAGCGGAAGGCCGACCTGATCGTCGTCGGCGCCAGTACCCGCCCGGCGGTCGCCGAGCGGTTGCTCGGCAGCGTCCCTCTCGAACTGATCAAGAGGTCGACCCGGCCCGTCATGGTCGTCACACACCCCTGACCGCGTAAGCCCTTGCCTATTTCCCACTTTGACTATAGGAAATAGGGAGGACGCTGCGCGGACACCTGGGGCTGGCTTGAAATTTCTGCTGATCACTCTGATCACCCATCTGGACCCGGCGAAGACCACCCGCCAGCGGTTCCGCGAGGTCGTCGACAACGCGGTGCTCGCCGAGGAGCTGGGCTTCGACGGGTACGGCGTGGGGGAGCGCCACGAGCGGCCGTTCATCTCCTCGTCGCCGCCGGTGGTGCTGAGCCACATCGCCGCGCGGACCTCGCGGATCCGGCTGTTCACCGCGGTCACCACGCTGAGCCTGCTCGATCCGGTCCGCGCCTTCGAGGACTACGCGACGCTGGACAACCTCGCCGACGGCCGGCTCGAACTGATCATCGGCAAGGGTAACGGCACCGCGCAGGCCGAGCTGTTCAACGTGACCGCCGAGGACCAGTGGGACCGCAACCGCGAGTCGTACGAGCTGTTCCGCGAGCTGTGGCGCTCGCCGCGGGTGACCTGGCAGGGCCGCTTCCGCCCGCCGCTGCGGGACGCCGAGGCCCTGCCGCGGCCGTTGCAGCAGCCGATCCGGGTCTGGCACGGCAGCGCCACCAGCCGCGCCTCGGTCGAGCTCGCCGCGCGGTACGGCGACCCGCTCTTCTCGGCCAACGTCACCAACCCGATCGAGCCGTACGCCGAACTGATCCGCCACTACCGCGAACGCTGGGCATACCACGGCCACGATCCCGCCAAGGCCCTGGTCGGCGCGGGATCGGCCGGCTACTACGCGGCGCGGAGCTCGCAGGAGGCGCTCGAGACGTACCGGCCCGTCTTCGACGCCCGCCTCGCGGCCTTCACCCGGCTCGGGCTCACCCCGGTCTTCCCCACCCTGGAGGACGCCATCGAGCGCGGCTCCATCCTGGTCGGCAGCCCGCAGCAGATCGTCGACAAGGTGCACCGCTACCACGCCGAGTTCGGCCACGAGGTCATGCACCTGCACGCCGACGGCGACGGACTCACCGAGAAGCAGCACCGCGCCACCCTCGAGCTGTTCCAGAGTGACATCGCGCCCGTCCTGCGCCGGAGCCTACCCAGCCGACCGCTGGGAGGGGAGTAGCCATGCCCGTACCCCTGTCGATCCTCGACCTCGCCCCGGTGCTGTCCGGCGGCACCGCCGGCGACGCCCTGCGCCGCACCCTCGACCTGGCCCGGCACGCCGAGCAGTTCGGCTATGCCCGCTACTGGGTGGCCGAGCACCACTTCACCCCCGGCGTCGCCAGCTCGCAGCCGGCCCTGCTGCTCGGCCAGATCGCGGCCGTGACCGGGCACATCCGGCTCGGCTCCGGCGCGGTGCAGACCGGCCACCAGAGCGCGCTGTCCATCGTCGAGCAGTTCGGCCTGCTCGACGCGCTCCATCCGGGGCGCTTCGACCTCGGGCTGGGCCGCTCCGGGCAGCGCCGCAAGGAGGCGCTGACCGAGCTGGACGGCCCGCCACCGCCGCCCGCCGAGGAGCGGGTCGTGGACGGCCTGCTCATACCGAGGCCGTTCTCGTTCGCGCCGCTGCTGGCCTCCAAGCGCTCGGCGCTGTTTCAGCGGCTCCTCCAGCTGCCCGGCGCCGAGCCGCCGGACTTCCCGGAGGTGCTCGACGCGATCGACGCGCTGCTGGCCGGGCCGGTCACCGACGACGACGGCAACGAGGCCCGCGCGGTGCCCGGGGAGGGCGCCGACCTGGAGCTCTGGATCCTCGGCAGCAGCGGCGGGCAGAGCGCCCGGGAGGCGGGTGCCCGCGGGCTACCGTTCGCGGCGAACTACCACGTGGCGCCGGCGAAGGTGCTCGAGGCCGTCGAGGCGTACCGGGCGGCGTTCCGGCCCTCGGCGAGGCTCGCCGAGCCGTACGTGATGGTCTCGGCCGACGTGGTGGTCGCCCCCGACGACGAGACGGCGCGCCGCCTCGCCTCCCCGTACGGGCTCTGGGTGCGCAGCGTGCGCACCGGCGCGGGCGCGATGCCGTACCCGTCGCCGGAGCAGGCCGCCGCGCACGCCTGGACCGAACAGGACCGGGCGCTGGTGGCCGACCGGGTGGCGACGCAGTTCGTCGGCGCGCCGCAGGCCGTGGCCGAAGGGCTGCGCACCCTGCAACGGGCGACGGGGGCCGACGAACTGCTCGTCACGACGGTCACCTACGACCACGCCGACCGGGTGCACTCCTACGAGCTGCTGGCCAAGCAGTGGCTGGGCTGAACGGGTCAGCGGTTGCCCGGCAGCGGCACGCCGAGGCGGTCCAGGAGCCGGCGCCGTAGCGCGCCGAAGCCCGGATCGTCCGGCGCGCGAGGATGGTCGAGCGGGACCGGCAGCTCGTCGGCGATCCTCCCGCCGTCGAGGACCAGCGCCCGGTCCGCCAGCAGCAGCGCCTCGTCGACGTCGTGGGTGACCAGCAGCGCCGCGAAGCCGTGGCGGGCGCGCAGGCGGCCGAAGAGGTCCTGCATCTTCAGCCTGGTCAGGGCGTCGAGCGCGCCGAAGGGCTCGTCCAGCAGCAGCACCCGCGGCTCGCGGACCAGGGCGCGGGCGAACGCCACCCGCTGTGACTGGCCGCCGGACAGCTCGGCCGGCCAGGCGCGGGCGCGGTCGGCAAGGCCCACCTCGGCCAGGGCCGCCGCCGTCCGGGCGCGGACGTCGCCGCCGGTGACGCCGAGGCCCACGTTGTCGGCGACGCGCTTCCAGGGGAGCAGGCGGTGCTCCTGGAACACCACCGCGTGCTCGCGGGGTACCGAAACGTCGCCGGTCGCCTCCGGGTCGAGGCCCGCCAGGATGCGCAGCAGGGTGCTCTTGCCGGACCCGCTGCCGCCCAGCAGCGCCACCACCTCGCCCGGCGCGATGGCCAGATCGGCGCCGTCGAGCACGACCGCGTCACCGAACGCGCGGCGCACCCCCCGAGCCCGGACCACCACCGGGGTCATGCCGCCCGCAGCCCGCGCCGCCATGCCAGGGTCCTCCGCTCCGCGGTCCGCAGCAGCAGGTCCGAGAGCAGACCCAGGCCCGCGTACACGAAAAGGCCAAGGACCACGACGTCGGTCTGGCTGAACTCGCGGGCCTCCATCATCAGGAAGCCGATGCCGTTCTGGGTGTTTGTCTGCTCGCCGACGACCAGGCTCAGCCAGGCGGCGCCGATCGCCAGGCGCAGCCCCAGGAACAGCGACGGCAGCGCGCCGGGCAGGATGACGTGCCGCAGCCGGGCCCAGGTGCCCAGGCCGCAGGTGCGGGCCGCCTCGACCAGGCGCTCGTCGATGTCGCGGATGCCGGCGTACGTGTTGAAGTAGAGCGGGAAGAACACGCCGAGCGCGACCAGGGTGATCTTCATCGACTCGCCGATGCCGACCCAGATGATCAGCAGCGGGACCAGGGCGAGGTGCGGCAGCATCCGGGCCATCTGCACCGGCGGGTCGATGGCGTCGTCGCCGAGGCGCAGCAGGCCGGCGGCCGCGCCGAGCACCAGCGCGAGCACCCCGCCGATGAGCAGGCCGATCGCGGCCCGGGTCAGCGAGTCCAGCAGGTGCGCGCCCAGCGTGCCGTCCGCGGCGAGCCGCCAGCCGGTCCGCAGGACCGTGCTGGGTGCCGGCAGCTTCTCCGCCGGCAGCACCCCGCCGCGCGACAGCGCCTCCCAGATCACCAGGATCGCGACCGGGCTGACGATCCGCTGCCAGCGCAGCCTGCGGCGCCGGGCCGCGACGGGAGCGGCGGCCTCGACCGCCGCCGGCGCCGCGACCGCGGTCATTGCAGCTCCGTGGAGAACTGGTCGTCGATGCGCGCCTTCATGTCGACGCTGCCGGGGATCAGTTCCAGCTTGGTGAAGCCGTCCGCGATCGCCTGCAGTTCGGCGCCGATCTCCGGGGTCAGCGCCGCGAGCGGCTGGGCGCTGCGCGCCAGCGCCCGCGCCGTCACCGCCTCGTCGATCTTCAATTCCGGCGCGAGGACCTTCGTGCGCTCCTCGGGGTTGGCGATCCCCCATGCTGTGGTCTTCTGGTACGCGGAGAGGAACGTGCTGATCTGCGCGGACTTGCTCTTGACCGCCTCGGGGGAGACCAGGATGTACTCCCGGTTGTTGGCCAGGCCGGTGGCGTCGGCGAGCACCTGCACGCCGGGCTGCTCGGCCAGCGCGAAGTAGGGATCCCAGATGATCCACGCGTCCACCTGGTCGTTGTCGAACGCGGGCCGGCCCTCGGCGGGCTTGAGGTACTTCACGTTGATGTCGGCCAGGGTCATCCGGTTCGCCTCGAGGAGCTTGACCAGGAGCCAGTTCACGTTGGAGCCCTTGTTCAGCGCCACCGTCTTTCCCCGCAGGTCGGCGAACGTCCGGTAGCCCTTGGCCTGCTTGACCAGCACGGCCTCGCCCTTCGGCACCGGCGCGCTGGTGCCGACGATCTTGAACGGGATCTTGCCGGCGGCCGCGAAGATCGGTGGCGCCTCGCCGGTCTGGCCCAGATCGATCGCGCCGGCCTTGAGCGCCTCGGTCAGCGCGGGCCCGCTCTCGAACAGCGACCAGGTGACGCCGGGCGCGGCGGCCTTCGCCTTGACCAGGCTCAGGCCGCCGAACCGCTGATAGCCGACGCGGAGCGTCCCGCTGTCGGTGGACGCGGCGTCGTCGCCGTCGCCGCAGCCGGCCGACACGGCGGACAGGGTCAGGGCTACCAGGGCTGCGATCGTGCGCCGTCCAATCATGCGCGCGACTCTATCTAACCCATAGGATATATGGGTAGCCCGTCCCGCATGGCGGAGGTCAGCCCCAGGTCATGTCGATCTCGCGCTCGAACACGGTGTAGCCCACCCGGGCGAACGACCTCGCCATCGGCGTGTTGCCGACATCGGTCGCCGCCCGGATTCGGGACACGCCCTCGGCCGCCAGCAGCCGCGTGCCCTCGGCCAGCACGTCGTCGATGTAGCCGTTGCCGCGGTGCGCCGGCAGCACCGCCAGGTAGGCGATGATCACGTTGTAGCCGTTGTGCGCCGGGATGACGAAACCGGCCGGCTCGCCGCCCGGCAGGGTCGCGACCCGCCACCAGTCGCGCGGGCTCGCATAGCGCTCGAGCTCCTCGCGGTACTGCCGCTCGGCGGCCTCGCGGGCGGTGAGGCTGCGCAGCTCGTCGCGGCTGTGCGCGTCCAGGGTGCCGTCGAGCACGAGCGTCATCAGGCCGATCAGCTCGGCCGCGTCCCGGGGCGGCCGGAACTCCAGCCGCCCGCTCGGCGCGGGCACCGGCGTGCCGGGCAGCCAGTGCAGGCGCAGCCGCTCCACGAACAGCCGGGCGCCGACGCGTTCGAGGGCGGCCATCCGGTCCCGCACCGCCCGGCGCGACTCGTCGTGCGCGCGCCAGTCGGGCGGGACGAAGCGGCCGTACCCGGGCGGCGTGCCGCCCGGCGGTACGAGGGCCGCGAGCGCCGCCTCCAGCAGGCGCACGCCGTCCTCGATGCCGTCGGTGACGTCGAAGACGTCCATCAGCAGCGGATGCTCGTCGCCGGGGCGGGACCACCAGGCGGCCCGGGCCACGACGCGGTCGCCGCGCAGGGCGACCCAGAGCCATCGGGTACGGCGGCGGCCCGCCTCGAGGTCGCCGCGGATCTCGGCGTTCAGGACGTACGGCAGGCGGTTGAACAGGTCGATCTCCTCCGGCCCGGTGATCGGGCGCAGAGTCAGGTCGTGCGGGGTCAAGGCGTTCTCCGTCCGGAGGCGCCCGTCACCGGTGGACGGGCGCGGTGTGTGCGGCGTACATGTCCGGGCCCTCCTTTCCGACGTCGGTTCGGCCGCAGTTCTATCCGCCCCCGCTGTTGCCCGCAACCGAATTGCGCGGGTGTCGCGTAGGGTCGGCGGCATGGATCTGGTCGCCAAGGCCGCCGAGCTGATCGCCGTGCCGTCCACTGCGGACCGCCCCGAGGAGCTGGCCCGGGCGCTCGATCTGGTGCTCGACGTCGTCGGCACGGACTTCACGGTGGAACGCTTCTCCTCGCGCGGCAAGCCCAGCGCGCTGGTCCGGACGCCCGGCCCGCGCCCGGTGTTCCGGGTCCTGCTCAACGCCCACCTCGACGTCGTGCCCGCCGAAGCCTACGAGGCCCGCCGCGACGGCGACCGGCTCTACGGCCGCGGCGCGCAGGACATGAAGGTCGCGGCGGTGGTCATGGCCGACGTGTTCCGGGAGCTGGCCGGGACGCTGCCGTACCCGCTGGGCCTGCAACTGGTCACCGACGAGGAGGTCGGCGGCTACGATGGCACCGCACACCAGATCGAGGCCGGGGTGAGCGCGGACTTCGTGGTCATCGGCGAGCAGAGCGGCCTGCGCGTCGTCACCGACTCCAAGGGGCTGTGCCAGGTGCGGTTGCGCGCCACCGGCGCCGCCGCGCACGCCGCGTACCCCTGGCTGGGCGACAACGCCCTGCTGACGCTGATCGGCGCGGTGCAGGCGCTGGTGCGGCGCTATCCGGTTCCGGCGACCGAGCAGTGGGCCACGACGGTCAACGTGGCCCGGATCGAGACCGCCAACCTCGCCGTCAATCAGGTGCCGGCCGACGCGACGGCGTGGCTCGACATCCGCTTCCCGCCCGAGGACACCGACTTCAGCGGGCGCACGCCGCACGAGATCGTGGCCTACCTGCGCTCGGTCACCGGTGTCCGTGCCGAGGTCGACAGCCTCGGCCCGTCGCACCACGCCGACCCGGAGAGCGAGGAGGTGGCCCGGCTGCGCGAGGCGGCCCGGTCCGCGGGCTTCTCCGGCGAGCTGCTGCGCAAGCACGGCGCGGCGGACGCGCGGTTCTACTACGCCCGCGGCGTCGACGCCGTCATCTTCGGCCCCGGCGGCGACGGCCAGCACGGCCCGGACGAGTACGCCGACCTGACGACCGTCGCGCCGTACCGGGACGCGCTGGTCTCGTTCCTCAAGTCCCTCACGCCGCGGACAGCCGCCTGGTGAGCTCGGCTGCCCTGGCCCGCTGCACGGACCGGGCCTGCCCGACGACGAAGGAGCGCAGCAGCGCGGGGAACGTGACGTTGACGGTCTCGGTGACGGCGGTGACGTCGCCGTCCGGCACCAGGTCGACGGCGGCGGTCAGGCGCACCCGGCCCGGGCTCACCACGTCGCTGAAGATCCGGCGGCCGGGCTCGGGAAAGGTCATGGTGACCTTGATGTGGTTGTCGTATTTGAACGGGCCGAAGGTGAACCGTTCCACCGAGACGTAGGAGACCTCGCCGCCGTCGCGCCGGACGTCGCGCACGGCGACGATCAGCGGCGACAGGCCGATGTAGCTCTCCGGCTCCGCCAGATGGGCGAAGATCTTCTCGGCGGGCGCGTGGACGTGGAACGAGTTGCTGAACTCTTCGGTCGGCACGGCGCCATGATCGCACGGTCCGGCCGAGCGCTACCGCGGCCGCTCGCCCTTGCCGTCGACGACCGCACGCTCCAGTACGGCGCTGAGGCCGGTGATCGTGCCGGCCGTACCGCCGGCACCGTCCTCGACCAGGTAGCTGCGCTCGCCGAGGTAGTCGAACGTCCGCGGGTCGAAGATCCATTCGCGCCGCTCGCCGAGATGCTCGAACGCCACCGCGGTGCCGTGCCGCCCCGCGCCGTCGACCGCGTCGTCGACGAGCACCACGCCGGGAATCCGGGCGGCGGTGCGGTAGAGGGTGACGTAGGTCCGCGGCGGGAGGATGGTCTCGTGCATCGCGCTGCCGATCCAGTCGAACGCCGAGTAGTCCGCCTCCGGCCCCGTGTCCTCGGTCTCGGTCTCGGCGTAGATCCTGCGCAGCAGAAGCTTCGGCTCGACGGGCAGGTTAGCGTAGGCGCCGTTCGGCGTCGCGTCGTACACCTCGAAGGTCTCGGCTCCGTCGTGGACGAACGCCCGGTCGCCCTGCTGCGGGGACCAGATCTCCCGGATGCGCGTGGTCTCTAGCGCGGGCGTGACGACGCCCTCCGACGGCCAGCTCACGCCGCCGTCGAAGCGCCGGCCGCCGAAGGCGATGTGCTGGTAGGCGATCCTGCTCCGGATGTAGACGAACTGGTCGGGGCGGATGGCCGGCGCCGGTGGGAGGGACGCCCGGGCCGCGGCCGCGTCGGCGCGGGCGACGACCCCGGCGGCGTGCACCGGCGGCAGCGCGATGACCGCCGGCGTCGCGCTCGGCGCCGGCACGGGAGACGTCCCGCCGTGCGGCACGAGGCCCGCCAGCACGAAGATCACGGTGACCAGCGCCGCGGCGCCCGCCGGCACCAGCGCCATCACGCGGCGCGGCGCCCGGCGCGGCCGGCCGATCTCCCGCAGGAAGGCGTCCCGGAGCACCCGGCCGCGCGCCTCGGACAGCTCGGGGTCGCCGGGCGGCGGCAGCAGGCGGGCGAGTTCGTCGCGCTGTGCGGTGTTCATGGGGTGGTCTCCCGCCTCATCGGTGCGGACTGCCGGGCGTTGCGCAACTCGGTCTCGGCGAGGGCCCGCAGCCGGACCCGGGCCCGGGACAGCCGGGACCGCACCGTCCCGACCGGTACGCCGAGTGCCTCGGCGGCGGCCGCGTAGTCCAGCCCGGACCAGACGCAGAGCGTGAAGACCTCCCGTTCGCGGCGGCGCAGCCGGCCCAGCGCGACCGCGGCGGCCCGCAGCTGCTCGGCGTCGCGCAGCCGTTCAACGACCTCGTCGGAGAAGTCCGGCACGGTGTCGCGCAGCGGCAGCCGGGCGAGCGCGGCCTGGTGCCGCCGGGCCGCGCGGGAGGTGTTGCGCAGCACGTTGGTGGCGATGCCGAGCAGCCAGGGCAGCACGCTGTCGCCGTCGGGCCGCAGCCGCGCGCGCAGCCGCCACGCCTCGTGGAAGGTCAGCGACACCACGTCCTCGGCGGTGCTCCAATCGGCGGTCACCCGCACGGCATGGCGGTACACCGTGCGCGCGTGCTCGTCGAAGAGCCGGCCGAAGGCCGCGGCGTCGCCGGCCCGCAGCCGCGCTCTCATCGGTAGGTCCACACTCAGTCCTGTCCGCGGGCGCCGCTCGGTTCCGGTGACCCGGGTCACACTCCGAGCGCGAGCCGGCGGATCACCGGTGCGGCGTCGCCGGTCAGCGACAGGACCACCCGGGTGCGCCGCCGCGCCGCGGCGTCCTCGGTCACCCGCCCGTCCGGGCCGACCCGCAGCCCGAGCATCGGCGCGTCTAGGGGCCGCAGGTCGCCGGTGGCGATGCCCGCCGCGAGTGGATCGTGCAGCGGCACCTCGCGCTCGCCGAACCGGGTCTCGTAGTGGTCGAGGTAGGCGACGAGCATCGCCGCCAGCGCCGTCGTCAGCGCGGTGCCGTGCGCCGCCAGCACGGCCCGGTCCCGCTCGCCGAAGCGGTGCCGCATGGTGACGTCCAGCGGCACGAGCGTCACCGGCCAGGCCGCGTCGAGTACCTCGGCCGCGGCGACGGGATCGTTGGCGATGTTGGCCTCGGCGTGCCCGGTGATGTTGCCGGGCACCCGCAGCGCCCCGCCCATGACGGTCACGTCCCGCACCAGTTCGGCGAGCCCCGGCTCCCGGCGCAGCGCGAGCGCGAGGTTGGTCAGCGGACCGGTGGCCACCACCCGCAGCTCGCCGGGGTGCCGGCGGGCCGTCTCGATCAGCAGGTCGGCGCCGTCGCGGTCGGCCGGCGTCCGGGCCGCGCGCGGCAACTCGATCCCGCCGATGCCGTTGCCGCCGTGCACCCGCGCCGCGCCGCCGGCGTAGCTGCCGCCGAGCGGGTGGTGCGCGCCCGCACCGACCGGTATGTCGTCGCGGCCGGCCAGTGCGAGCAGGTCGAGGGTGTTGCGCGCCGCCTGCCCGGCGCTGGTGTTGCCGCTGACGGTGCCGACGGCGGCCAGAGCGGCACCCGGGCGCCCGAGCAGCAGCGCCAGCGCGAGCGCGTCGTCGATCCCGGTGTCGCAGTCGAGATGGAACGGGGTCATCCGGTGATGATGGCCGACGGCGGTTGACGCCATGGGCCCCTGGGTACTTATCACGCGTATGACGCAGTACGGAATCCACGCCTCGCACGAGCAGATCCCGCCCGCCGAGCTCCTCGCCGCGGTCGTCGCCGCGGAGCGCGCCGGCTTCGAGGCGGCGATGTGCTCCGACCACTTCTCGCCGTGGAGCGCCCGGCAGGGGCAGTCGGCGTTCGCCTGGTCCTGGCTCGGCGCCGCGCTACAGGCCACCGGCCTGTCGTTCGGCGTGGTCAACGCGCCCGGACAGCGCTACCACCCGGCGATCATCGCGCAGGCGATCGGCACACTTGGCGCGATGTACCCGGGCCGGTTCTGGGCCGCCCTGGGCAGCGGCGAGAACAGCAACGAGCACATCACCGGCGGGCCGTGGCCGCGCAAGGAGGTCCGCGAGGCCCGGCTGCTCGAATGCGTCGGCGTCATCCGCGACCTGCTGGCCGGCGAGGAGGTCACCCGCGACGGCCTGGTCACGGTCGACCGCGCCCGGCTCTGGACCCGCCCGGGTACGCCGCCGCCGCTGATCGGCGCCGCGGTCAGCACCCGGACCGCCGCCTGGTGCGCGGGCTGGGCCGACGGCCTGGTCACGGTGAACGCGCCCGAGGAGCACCTGCGCGCGATGATCGCGGCGTACCGGGACGCGGGCGGCCGCGGCCCGGTGTGCCTACAGGCGCACCTGAGCTGGGCGCCGTCGCAGGCAGAGGCCGAGGCCATCGCGCACGACCAGTGGCGCAGCAACGTCTTCGCGCCGCCGGTCTGCTGGGACACCGAGACGGTCGAGCACTTCGACGTGGTCTCCGAGCACGTGACGATCGAGCAGGTGCGACAGGTCGTCAACGTCTCCGCCGACCTGGAGCAGCACACCGCCTGGCTGCGCGGCTACGCCGCGCTGGGCTTCGACCGCGTCTACCTGCACCACGTCGGCCAGGACCTCCTGCCGTTCGTCGACGCCTTCGGCGCCAAGGTCCTGCCGGCCCTGCGGTGATCAGTTAGGCGTGGAGAGCTCGTTGTAGCCGGGCGCGTGTTCCTGGCCGGAGAGGTCGCCGATCGCGGCCATGATGGCGTCGGTGGCCTCGCGGCGGGCCCGGGCCGCGCCGCCCGCCGGCGGCGCGAAGCGCAACGGCGCGCCGAACCGCACGGTCACCCGCCCGGGTCGCGGCAGCCGGGCACCCACCGGCTGGACCCGCTCGGTGCCGAGGACGGCGACCGGCACGACCGGCGCACCGGAGGCGAGCGCGAGCCAGGCCACCCCGGTGCGCCCGCGGTAGAGCCGGCCGTCGCGCGAGCGGCTGCCCTCGGGATGGATGCCGAACGCCCGCCCGTCGCGCAGCACCGCCAGGGCCGTCTCGAGCGCCGCCTGCGCGGCCCGGTGCGCGCCGCGCGGCACGGCGATCGCGTCGACGGCAAGCAGCGTGGTGCTCAGCAGCCGGCCCTTGAGGCCGGGCCGGGTGAAATACTCCTCCTTGGCCAGGAACGCCACCGGCCGCGGCGACACCAGCGGGATGAGGAAGCTGTCGATCGCCGACAGGTGATTGGCGGCCAGGATGACCGGCCCGTGGCCGGGCACGTGCTCGCGGCCTTCGACGGTGGGCCGGAACATCACCCGGGACAGCGGCACCAGCATCGCCCGGGCGATCCGCGTCAGCATGTCAGCGCTCCACATAGGAGTCGATGGCCGCGCACAGCAGCGGCCAGGGGTCATCGGTGTCGACGGTCATCTGGAGGCTGCCCCACAGCCAGAGCTGGGCGAGCCCGTGCAGGTTGGCCCAGAGCGCCCCGGCCACGACGGTCGCGTCCTGGCTGCCGGGCCGCGCCCGGCCGACCAGATCCACGAGTACGGCGAAGAGCGGCTTGGTGGCGGCGCGCAGCCCCTCCTGGTTACCCCGCAGCAGCTCGTGCCGGAACATCAGCTCGAACATGCCGCGCTCGGAGCGCGCGAAGTCGAGATAGAGCCCCCCGAGCGCGAGCAGCCCGGCCCGCGGATCGCCGTCGACCTCGAGCGCGCCGATCCGCGCACTCAGCCGCTCGTAGCCGACCCGGGCGACGGCGGCCAGCAGATGCCGGTGCGTGGGGAAGTAACGCCGCGGCGCACCGTGCGACACCCCGGCGCGCCGCGCGATCTCCCGCAACGACAGCGACTCGGTGCCCTCCGCGGCGACCAGCGCGACACCGGTCTCGACGAGGCGAGCCCGCAACTGATCGGCCATGAAGAATGTCTACCAGCACGCGTAGACACTGTCTACTCCGTGCTCGACGGGATTCGACTCCTCGCCCTCGGCCGGCCCGGCAATCTCCGGCGACTGTCGCCCCGATGACTGACGAAATGTCGCGCTCCCGTCACGGCTCCTCTTCTTCTCCGGGATAGCCGCCGGACTGGCGGCGGGCCTGGTCCCACTGGCCGCCGAGCAGTTGATCACCGTCCGCCGGCGGCGGCCGGCCGAGGGTCTTCGAGCGGGGTTCGAACCGGCGGAGTCCTGAGGACGTCGATGCCGTTGAGGCCGCGCTGCTCGCCGGCCCTGTGCGGAGGTGCTGCGCGGGCCGGGGCGACGGGCCACCATGGGTGCATGACAGAGCGATATGAGTACAAGGTTCTGGAGCTCCGGGAGAAGATGCTCGGCGGCAAGATGTCGGGTGAGAAGTTGGAGAAGCTCCTCAATCAACACGCCGGCGAAGGCTGGCGGCTCAAGGCGATCACCTCGGCGGATGTCAAGGGACGTCTTGGGCCCGGCGGTGTCGAGGGTCTACTGGTCACGTTCGAGCGCGTCATCTGACAACTGCCACCGGTTCAGTCGTGGGGGATCGGCGGTGCCCAGTGTGGGCGGGGGATCAGGCAGAACGGGTGGCCGGCGGGGTCGGCGAAGACGTTCGGGCCGGGTAGTTCGGTCGCGCCGAGGCCTAGGACCGCGGCGCGGGCGGTGGCGACGTCCTCGACCATCACGTCGAGGTGGAGTTGCTGGGGGAGTGCGGGGTCCGGCCAGGTCGGCGGGCGGTGGTCCGGTGCGCGCTGGAACGCCAGGCCGGACGCCCGGTCGCTGGTGGAGACGACGGCGAAGTCCTCGTCGCGGTAGGTGATCTCCTGGCCGAGCAGACGGCTGTAGAACGTGGCAAGGGCCAGGGGATCGGGGCAGTCGAAGATCAGGTGGTGGGTCCGTCCGATCGGCATGGTTCCTCCGAGGTCGTGTCGAGAACGGTGGGGCGGGAACGACCCAGGGGCATGACGAAGTTCCTGCTGATCCAGCACCACGTCGCCATGGGCACCTGGACGCCCGCCGACATCCGGCGCCACTACGACTACCAGACGTCGCTGGACGCCGAGCTCGCGGCCGCGGGTGAGCTGGTGGAGACGCAGGGACTCGCGGGCCTCGCCCGGCTGGTGACCGGCGACGGCGTGGCCGCGGCGGGCGGGATGCCGGTGCTGGCCGGGTACCGGATCGTCGACGTGGAGTCGCAGGAGCGTGCCCTGGGTATCGCGGCCCGGGCCGCGGCGGCGCCCGGGCCCGGCGGGGCGCCGCTGTGCCAGCCGATCGACGTCCGGCAGCTGCTGACTCCGTGAGAGCGCTTTCTCAGCGTAACCGGTTCCGAGGCCCGGATTCGCGACCGTGGCACGGGAAAGCGCTCTCCGGCACCGGAACCTTTCGTCATCCTTAAGTCGATCGATGTCTGCTTGCTTTCGCCGCGTTTAAGTTTCATAACTGTTAAGTCCTCTTCCGGTTACATCCCCACCCGGAGTCCGTCATGCGCAGATCCCCCAGTCGCGCGCTGCTCGCGACCGGCACCGTCCTCGTCGCCGTCCTCGCGGCGGCCGTCGCCGCGATCGCCGCACCCCCGGCCGCCACGGCCGCCGTCTTCAACCATCCCGGCGTCCTGCTCAGCCGGGCCCAGCTCGACTTCGTCAAGGGCAGGGTCGCGGCGCAGGCCCAGCCCTGGACCTCCGCCTACCAGCAGATGATGGCCAGCCGGTACGCCTCGCTGTCCCGTACGCCGCTGCCGCGCGCGACCGTCGAGTGCGGCTCCTACTCCAACCCGAACTACGGCTGCACCGACGAGCGCGAGGACGCCATCGCGGCGTACACCGACGCGCTGGCCTGGTACATCACCGGAAACCCGGCGTACGCGACAAAGGCGATCGAGATCATGGACGCCTGGTCCGCGACGATCCGGAACCACACGAACAGCAACGCGCCGCTACAGACCGCCTGGGCCGGCTCGGTGTGGCCCCGGGCCGCGGAGATCATCAGGTACACGTACCCGAGCTGGCCCGCGCAGGCGCGCTTCGCCACCATGCTGCGCACCGTCTACCTGCCCGTTGTCATCCCCGGCATTCACAGCAACGGCAACTGGGAGCTGTCGATGATGGAGGCCGCGGTCGGCATCTCCGTCTTCCTCGACGACCGCGCCAGCTACGACCGGGCGATCAGCCGGTTCCGGCTGCGCGCCGCGTCCTACGTCTACATCGCCGCGGACGGCGCGCAGCCGAAGTACCCGCCGGCCGGCGGCATCGACACCCGCGCCGAGCTGATCAGCTACTGGCAGGGACAGAGCACGTTCGTGGACGGCCTCTCCCAGGAGACCTGCCGCGACTTCACCCACACCGGCTACGGCATCTCCGCGATCGCGCACGTCGCCGAGACCGGCCGCATCCAGGGCGGCGACCTCTACCCGGAGCTGCAGGACCGGCTGCGGCACGCGCTCGGATTCCACACCAAGTTCGAGAACGGCGTGGCGGTGCCCGCGAACATCTGCGGCGGCAGCGTCACCCGGGGCCTCGGGCCGGTCACCGAGGTCGGCTTCAACGCGCTGCACAACCGCCTGGGCATCGCGATGGCCAACACCGAGACGTACACGGTCGCCCGGCGCCCGCAGGGCAGCAACAACCTCTTCGTCGCGTGGGAGACCCTCACCCACGCCGGCAACCCCGCCTGATCCCCACCCCGTACCGGAAGGTCCCCATGAATCCCCCCGTAAAGCGTGTCGCCGCGGTGCTGGTGTCCGCCCTGGTCGTCGTGACGCTCGGCGTCACGCAGGCCGAGGCGGCCACCACCGGCACCGTGGTCAGCTCCGCCAACGGCAAGTGCCTCGATGTCACCAACGGCTCGACCGCCAACGGCAACCTGCCGCAGATGTGGACCTGCGTGGCCGGCCCCAACCAGACCTGGACGCACGGCGACGACAAGTCGCTGCGCGGCCTGGGCAAGTGCCTCGACGTGGCGAACGGCGCCGTCAACGACGGGGCCGTCGTGCACCTGTGGGACTGCTTCGCCGGGCTGACCAGCCAGCAGTGGACGTACACGGCCGGGCGCGACCTGGTCAACGTCAAGGCGAACAAGTGCCTCGACATCAAGGACAACAACCTCGCCGACGGCGCGAAGCTCCAGCTCTGGACGTGCGGCGGCGGCGCCAACCAGAAGTGGACGGTCTCCGGCGGCCCGACCACCCCGCCGACGACCGTCCCGCCGGGCAGCGGCAACCCCGACCTCGGCCCGAACGTGACGATCTTCGACCCGTCGATGTCGCAGTCGGCCATCCAGAGCCGGCTCAACACCGTCTTCAACCAGCAGGTGGCCAACCAGTTCGGCAACGCGCGGTACGCCCTGCTGTTCAAGCCGGGCTCGTACAACGTCGATGCGAACGTCGGCTTCTTCACCCAGGTGGCGGGACTCGGCCTGACCCCGGACGCGGTGAACATCAACGGCGCGGTGCACGCCGAGGCCGACTGGTGGCCGGACGGCTCGCAGAACGCCACCCAGAACTTCTGGCGCTCGGCCGAGGGCCTCTCGGTGACGCCGCCCGGCGGGCTCGACCGGTGGGCCGTCTCGCAGGCGGCGCCGTACCGCCGCATGCACGTCCGCGGCAACCTGGCGCTCTCCGACGGTGGCTGGTCCTCCGGCGGCTGGATGTCCGACACGAAGATCGACGGGCAGATCCAGTCCGGCTCCCAGCAGCAGTGGATCACCCGTAACTCGCAGCTGGGCTCCTGGTCCGGCTCGAACTGGAACCAGGTCTTCGTCGGCACGTCGGGCGCGCCGGCCAACAGCTTCCCGAGCCCGCCGTACACGACGATCGGCCAGACGCCGGTGGTCGCGGAGAAGCCGTACCTGTACGTCGACTCGGCGGGCGCCTACCAGGTGTTCGTGCCCGCGCTGCGGACCAACTCGGCCGGCACCACCTGGGCGAACGGCAACCCGGCCGGGCAGTCGCTGCCGATCGGCACGTTCTTCGTGGTCAAGCCGGGCGAGACCGCGGCGAACATCAACGCGGCCCTGGCGGCGGGCAAGAACCTGCTGGTGACCCCCGGCGTCTACAACCTCAACCAGACGATCAACGTGACCCGGGCCGGCACGGTCGTGCTCGGCCTCGGCCTGGCCACCTTCGTGCCGCAGAACGGCATCGCCGCGATGACGGTCGCCGACGTCGACGGCGTACGGGTCGCCGGCCTGCTCTTCGACGCCGGTACCACCAACTCGCCGGTGCTGATGGAGGTCGGCCCGAGCGGCTCGTCGGCGAACCACGCCGCCAACCCGACGGTGCTGTCCGACGTGTTCTTCCGGATCGGCGGCGCGATCGCCGGCAAGGCGTCGGTGAGCCTGCGCATCAACAGCGACAACGTGATCGGCGACCACGCCTGGATCTGGCGCGCCGACCACGGCAACAACAACACGGTCGGCTGGAACATCAACACCGCGGCGAACGGCCTGACCGTCAACGGCGACAACGTGACGTTCTACGGCCTCTTCGTCGAGCACTACCAGCAGTACCAGACCGTCTGGAACGGCGAGAACGGGCGCACGTACTTCTACCAGAACGAGATGCCCTACGACCCGCCGAACCAGGCCGCCTACATGAACGGCTCGACGCAGGGCTGGGCGGCGTACAAGGTCGCGGATTCGGTGAACAACCACGAGGCGTGGGGCCTGGGCTCGTACGCGTACTTCAACGTCAACCCCAGCGTGGTCAACGCCCGCGCGTTCGAGGTGCCGGTGAAGTCCGGCGTCAGGTTCCACAACATGGTGACGGTGTCGCTCGGCGGCACCGGCACGATCTCGCACGTCATCAACAACACCGGTGCCGCGGTCAACAGCGGCCACCAGGTCACGAACCTGGTCAGCGGTCCGTAGCCGACCGGCACGGCCCGCCGGAAGGCGGGCCGTGCCGGTCGCGGGCGCGCCTAGCGCTTCCAGAACGCCTTGTGCTCGGGCGGCGATGCGAACGCCTCCAGGGTCGCGCGGGCCAGGGCCCACTTCTCCTCGAGGCCGCCGTCGGCCCTCAGCCGCTCGACCAGGTCGCGCAGCCCCTTCAGCCCGTCGCCCGGCACGCCCTCGATCAGGGCGCCGAGCCGGCTCGCCAGGTCGGCGAGCAGGTCACGGCGCTCGCGTGCCGGGCGCCCCTCGGCGTCGCGCAGCCGGCCGGCCTCGACCTCGACGACGGGCCTGAGGTCGACCACCGCCAGTCCGGCGCTCTTGTGCGCCGTGGCGCGGCCGGCGCGGCCGGACGCCATGACGCTCGCCGGCATCGCCGCGAAGGGCGCCGGTCCGGTGCGCGCCCTGGGCGCGATGCCGGCGCCACCGGGCGCGGGTGGCGGCGCCGCGGCGTCGGCGAGCGCGAACGGCGGCGGCGACACCGCGAGCGGGGTGGCCTCCAGGGTCGCGGAAGCGAACATGTCCCAGCCGGACGGCGCCTCGACGGGCTGCGTCACCCGGCGCGTCTCGCCGCCCTCGTTGACCACCCGGCTGTCCACCGCCACGAACGCGGTGAACCGGCACAGCACCCCGTAGCGCAGGGAGGTGGCGACGATGCTCTTCTCCAGGTCGCTCTCGCCGGCCACGTACCGGTCCTCGAGCTCGCGCAGGCGTGCCCGGGCCCACTGCGCGGTCACGGCCGGCGCGGCGCAGTGCGACACCGGGACCCGGCGGACGAACTCCCGCTCGTCGCGGTCGCGGCCGCGCACCGTCAGCGCCGTGCCCGCCGCGCCGGTGTAGCGGCCGAAGACCACCAGCGGCACGCCGGGGAAGACGGTCCGCGGCGCCGCGGCCTCGACCGTGAAGCCCTCGCCGGCGACGGTGACGTCGGTGAGCGCGGGCGCGGCGATGCGCCGGTGGATCCGCTCCATCGCCTCGTCGAGGCGGTCCTCGCTCTCCACCAGCTCGCAGCGGCCGGCGCCGAGCGCGGCGATCCGGCCCAGGAACCCGGCGTTGACCGCCCGGTCGATGCCGACCGCGTGCACCCGGGTGGTGCCGATCAGCGGCGTGATCTCGGCGAGGATCTGGTCCTCGTTGCCGACCTGGCCGTCGGTGACCAGCACGAGGACCCGGTCCCGGCCGGTGGAGCCGGCGAGCAGGGTCAGCCCCTCGCGTAGCGGGGTGAGCAGCTCGGTGCCGCCGCGCGCGTCGGCGCGGGACAGGTGTTCGACCGCGCGGAAGCGGTGGCGGTCGCTCGCGTCCGACAGGCCACCGCCGAGGTCCGCGGGCCGGTCGACCACGTTGTCGAAGGTGAGCACCGCGAAGCGGTCGCCGGCGGTGAGTGTGTCGACCACCCGGGCGGCGGCGCGGCGGGCGGCGACCATCTTCCAGCCGCCCATGCTGCCGGAGCGGTCCAGCAGCAGCACGACGTCGCGTTCCCGCACGGTGCCGCCGTCGTCGTCCGGCGGCAGGAGCACCAGCTGGAAGGTGCCGTCGGGGTCGTCGGGGTCGTCGGGCACGCACATCGAGCCGGAGCCGTCGCCCGCGTACGGCAGGCGCAGGATGAAGTCGCGGTCGGCGCGCTCGCCCGGCGCGATCTCGATCCGGGTGCCCTCGCGCGTCACGGTGTGCAGGCTCGAGCGGATCTCGCCGAGCCCCAGCCCGGCCGGGTCGATGTCGACGCCGACGGTGAGCCGCAGGGGGTTGGGGAAGCCGGGCAGCAGCACCGGGGGAGTGATGCGGGAGGCGTCCGGGACCGCGTCGGTGTCGACGACCTGCCCCGATCCGACGGCCGGGCCGGGCAGCGGCGTGCCCGGCACGTAGCGCGGGGCCACGACCAGCGGGAACCGGAACGTGGCGGCGCCGTCCTCCCAGGGCAGCGGCCCGACCAGGATCAGCTCGACGGTGACCCGCTCGCCGGGCGGGATGTTGCCGGCGCGCATGGTGAAGACGTCGGGACGCTCCTCCTCGGCGATGGACGCGCGCCGTCCGGACTCGATCGCCCGGTCGTAGACCTCGCGGGCCGCCGCGCGCTCCCGCAGCTCCGCGATGACCGTGCGCCCGTCCGCGGTCATGGTCATGCCCGTCACCGCGGCGCGGTCGGGCAGCGGGAAGATGTAGGTCGCCTCGAGCGCGGTGTCGAAGGCGTTGACGAACTCGGTGGTCACCGTCGTGCGGGCGACCAGCCCGCTGATCGAGGCCCGCACGTCGAGGCGGTCCAGCGGAAGGTTGCCGCGATCGGTGTGCAAACAGCCGAGGCCGGCGTCGGGCAGGATCCGGATGCGGTCGATCTCCGCGGCGTCCATCGGCGTGACGGAAATGGTCATGACGGGCTCCCATCTTCGGGGTTCTCGCCGGTCAGCAGGCCGCGATCGGCGAGGAGTTCGAGCAGGGGCCGCGCGGCGCCGGCGATGGCGGCGTAGTCGGCGGCGTCGGGGCGTACCGCGAGGACCAGGATCGCGCCCCCGCCCAGCGCGACGCCGCCCACCGGGCGGGCCGTCGCGGCGGCCGGTCGCGCGGCCGGCCGCCCGGCCGGTTCCTGGGGCGGCGCCGGCGCGGCGGCCCAGAACCGCGGTCGCGCCGGGCCGTCGGCCGGTCCGGGCGCGTCGTCGCCGGTCAGCAGCTCATCCGGCACCCGGGCGACGAGCCGCAGGTCGGCGTCGGCGGCGCCGGCGAGCTCGGCCTGGATCGCGGCGAGCGAGTGCCCGTCGGCCTGACGGCGCTTGAGCGCCACCAGTTGCAGCAGGTGCCGCGGACCGTAGAGCGCCGTCCGCCCCCGCATGGCGGCGGGGCGGTCGACCAGGCCGGTCGTCGTGTACCACCGGATGGCGCGGCGGTCGGGCACGTCGCGGATCCGGCCGTTGGGCGCGCCGGGGTACTCGGCGGCGAGGGCCCGGCCCACCCGCTCCACCAGCTCGTCCATCGTCCACATGCCCGTGATACTGACACTGTTTTATTGACACTGTCAATGTTTTTCCCGGCTGAATCCGCTTTGGCGGGGCTGGCGCTGGCCGATGCTGTGTTTGTGGTCGCCTACGCGAAGCTGATGGACCCCGCCGCATGCGAGGCGGTGTACGACGCCACGATCGCGACGAACCCGGACGCCTTCATCGGCGCCGTCTCGATGGCCGGCCAGCTGGTGACGCCACCGGAGGGTTTCGGTGGCGGCGGCCTGCGCCAGATCGTCGGGGTGCAGTCGGCGCTGGCCCTGGTGGTACCGGAGGACGCCAGGATCGCGATCGACGCCTGGCACGTCGCGCTCAACGAGGGCGTCACGAGCTGCCTGGTACACCCCGCCGCCGCGCCGACCGAGCTGGTCCGGATGCACCTGATCGACATGAGGAGCCGGTTCGGCGTCTTCGCGACCATCCTCACCGGCCTACAGGGCCGTCCCGAAGGCGTGGCGCTGGAGTACGCGCCGCTGCGCCCGCGCCTGGTCTCGATGCGCAAGAACCAGGCCGCCGTGATCACCGCGGCCGACCCGGAGATCTCGCTGGTGCTCGGCTGGTCACCGGACGAGCTGATCAACACGCGCTCGATCGACCTCGTGCACCCCGACGACCACGGCCGGGCGATTGCCAGCTGGGTGGATCTGCTGGGCACGCCGCTGGGCGAGATCCGCCGGGTCCGGCTGCGCCACCTGCACCGCGACGGGCACGCGGTCTGGATGGAGGTCGCCAACCGCAACATGCTCGCCGACCCCGACGATCCGGCGGTGGTCGCCGAGATGCTGGACATCTCCGACGAGATGGCCGCGCAGGAGGCGATGCGGGCCGGCGAGCAGCTCATGCGCCGGCTCACCGAGACGATCCCGATGGGCATCGTGCAGATCGACGCCGACCGCAGGATCGTGTACCAGAACGAGCGCGCCGCCCGGGCGCTGGGCGCCGGCACCGGCGAGTTCCTGGACGAGAAGTGCCTGGGCCCGATCGTGTCGGCCGAACGGCCCGCCGTCGACGCGGCCATCGCCGCGGTGCTGGGCGCCGGGCACGACGTCGACGTCGAGTACGGCCACCGCGCCTCGGGCGACCTGCGCCGGGTCCGGGCCAACCTGCGGAGCCTGACCGCCGAGTCCGGCGAGGTGACCGGGGCGATCATCTGCCTCACCGACATCACCGACGACGTCCGGCTGCGCGACGAGCTCAAGGTACGCGCGACCTACGACGCGCTGACCGGCTGCCGCAACCGCGCGTCGACGCTGACCGCGCTCCAGGAGGCGCTGACCGGGCCGGGGCGCACCCGGGGCACTGCGGTGGTCTTCATCGACCTCAACAAGTTCAAGGAGGTCAACGACGAGCACGGGCACGCGGCCGGCGACGAGCTGCTGACCTATGTGGCCGGCCTGCTGCGCGCCTCGGTGCGCGAGGGCGACGTGGTCGGCCGCTTCGGTGGCGACGAGTTCGTGGTGATCTGCTCGGACGTGCCCGGCCCCGGTCGGGCACGGCGGATCGGCGAGTCCCTGGTCGCCGCCCTGGAGGCGAGCCACCTGGACGTCGCGGGGCAGCGGCTGCTGCCGCAGGCCAGCATCGGCGTCGCCTGGGGCGACCCGGACACCGGCTCACCGGACCTGCTGATCGCCCGCGCCGACGCCGCCATGTACGCGGCCAAGAACGCCCGCACCGGCCGCCTGGCCCTGGCGCTCGCCGACTGAACGACGGCGCCTACGACACGCCGCCGCCCGGCTGGACGACGCCGTTGACCGTCAGCGTGTACGGCGCGTACTGCTTGATCATCCCGGTCGGCTCGTCGTAGGAGACGATGGCGACCACCTTCCGGTACGCCCGCAGCGCCGCGAACTGCGCGAGCGGCACCTGCCGCGCCCGGTGCCCCCGCTCGTCCAGCCCGACCAGCCGCACGTTCCACGCGTGCACCCGCTGCGGCACGATCTGCGTCGGCGAGCGCAGGCCGTCCAGCGTCGCGCCGTCGGTGACGGTGGCGCCGCCGAGCCGTACGCGGTCGATCAGCCAGCCGCCCTTGTTGACCGACGAGTCGCTGACGTAACGGAAACCGATCAGGACCCGCTTTCCGGCGTACGCGGAGAGGTTGTAGGTGTTCTCGGCGAAGCCGTCGCTCTCGCCGGTGATCGCGGGCCCGAGCGGCCCCGCGACCGTCTTGTCCCCGGCGACGGCGGTGTAGGTGCGCCCGCCGTCGACCGAGACGGTCACGTAGCCGTAGTCGTACCCGGACTCGGCGGAGTACTTCTGCCGTACCCGCAGTACCGGATCCGCGGCCGGCACGCTCGCCGCGGCCACCGCCGCGACGTCGAGATCGGCGGCGTCGCCGGAGAAGAGCGCGCCGTCGCGCACCGTCCACTTCAGGCCCTGCACCGGCAGGGTGCGCGCGCCGGAGAACCGCACCGACCGCAGCTGCGAGCCGCTCAGCGGCCGGCCGACGGCGTTTCGCAGCCGCACGTAGTCGGCGCCGTTTGGCGCCGCGCCCGGGTCGTCGTAGGCGGCCGGCTCGGCCAGGTTCACCGTCGACCGCAGGCTCGCGGCGATCACCCGCCGCCGTGGCACGCCGACCATGACCCCGTCGGGCGAGTCACCGACGACCTTGTCGACCAGGGTCATCGTCTGGAAGTCGTGCAGGACCTGGTACAGGTTCACGTCGTCGCCCAGCGCCGCGGCCACCCCGGCCAGGCCGTGGTCCGCGCCGTCGCGGTGCAGCCGCGACAGCGCCGCGGCGCCGAAGCGGTCCCGCAGGTAGAGCATGAACTGGTACGAGTTGCCGTAGTCGGCGAGCACGTCGATCGGCTCGCCCTCGTCCCAGAGGTTCAGCGAGTTCTGCGGCCCGCCGCACGGGCGGGGGTTGGTGTTGTAACGGGTGCGCACATCGCCGAAGCCCTGGAAGCAGGCGAGATGGGCGTCCATGCCGGCGTGGTGGACGGTCGCGGTGCCGTCGACGTAGCCGACCAGGGTCTGCGCGTAGTCGGACAGGCCCTCGTTGACCCAGAGCTCCTCGTCCGGGTCGGTGTACTGCTGCAACAGGTGCTGCCACTCGTGCGCGAACGTGGCCTCGTACATCCGGGGCCGCGCGGGCCGGCTGGTGCACAGGTCGCCGGTCGGCTCGTTGGGCGGGTTGGCACCGGAGCGGTGCTTCCAGTCGTACACGTCGATCGTCATGACGTTGCGGTCGACGAGGTCGTTGACCTGCGCGGAGAAGAAGCCGGCGATGTAGGTCTGCGCCTTGGGGAAGTCGTAGTAGTTGTCGTCGCGGACGTTGTCCAGCAGGGTGACGGTCCGGGCGCCGTCGCCGGTGAAGTCGCCGTCGGTCAGCGTCGCCTTGGTGCCGTCGCGCTGCTTCGGCGTGCTGAACGCGGCCGTCTCGCGCGGCCAGATGGTCTCGTCGAACTCCCGGATCAGCCCGCCGATCTGCGCGTCCGTCACCTCGGTCGAGGAGGCCGGGCGGCAGTCGCCGGCCGGGAACGCGACGTCCTCGGCGACCCAGACCTCGATGTGCCTGCCGACGCCGCGCAGCGTGTAGTCCTTGCGGTAGACGTCGCCGTCGACCTCGTCGAGCCCGACCCATTTCCGGACGGTGCCGAGGGCGGGCGTCCCCGCGGCGGTCCGGGCCCGCTGCGGTGCGCCCTCGCGGCCGGCGCCCAGCTTCGAGACGTCGAACTGTTTGCGGGCCGGCTCCCGGATGTCGTCGGACGGCGGGTACACCGGCGCCGCCCGCGCCGCGTCCGCGGCGGAGGCGACCGGCAGCAGCGGCAGGACGAGCAGGGCGACCGCGGCGAAGCGGAGGGGAGAGGCGCGCACGGAAGGGACGCTACCCGGATCAAGCCCCCAAAAGGGGCAAGACGCGACCTACTCGAAGAGGGAATGGTGGCGGCCGCCCTCGGCGCGCCGCCGGGCCCGCCGGCGCAGCTGCACCACCACCGCGTCGACCGCCGCCACCAGCGCCCACCCGGCGAACAGCCAGGCGGGCACGGTCCAGCCCGTGCGCCACAGCACGACGGCCAGGACCGCGCACACGACGAAGCCGAACGAGGCCAGCACCAGCCGCAGGTTCAGCGCGCTGTACGGCCGGTCGACGGTGCCCCGGCGACCGGGCGGCTGCGAACCGATCGGCATGGATCGAGCCTAGCCGCCCGGCCGGGGACCGCGCCGGTCAGGACACCTCGCGCCGCAGCACCCGCACGGTGCCCAGGGCCAGCGGCAGGGCCACCCAGACCAGGGCGGCGACGCCGAAGCGGACCCACTGCTCGCCGGTCATGCCCGGCTCGCTCAGCGGCACCGAGGTCATGTTGATGTCGACCCAGCCCGCGGCGGTGTGCAGCCACTTGACCATCTCGCCGAGCACCGTCCAGACCGTCGGGATGGCGAAGTACAGCACGATCGCCAGCGGCGAGTTCATCAGCAGGGCGCCGAACGCCGAGCCCATCAGCACGAACACGATCTGGTTGACGAGCAGCTGACCCACCAGGGCGGCCTCGATGTGCCAGGCTCCGTCGCCGCCCGTACCGATGGCGATCAGGTTGCCGGCCGCGGACAGCGCGGCCGCCGCCGCCGTTGTCGCGATCGCGATCAGCACGGCCGCGATCAGCTTCGCCGCGACGACCCGCCCGCGCCGCGGCACGAGGGTGAACGTGGTCAGCGCGGTCCGCTGCGACCACTCGCTGGTCATCGACAGGATGCCGAGCACCGGCAGCAGCACGCTCGCCGGCACCAGGCCGAAGGAGAGGAAGCCCTGGAAGGTCTGCTCGGCGTCCGGCACCGCGAACAGCATGATCGCGGCGGTGCCCGCCGCGGCCAGCCCGATCACGATCAGCAGCCACAGCCCCGAGCGGGTGTCGGCAAGCTTGCGCAGCTCCACCAGGACCAGACGCCAGAGCGGGATCTCCGTACGGTCGACGTCACGTTCGGGCGCGACGCTCACCGCGCCGGCCGGTGCCTGCTGAACCGCGGTCATCGGACCGCCTCCTTCACCGAGTCGCCGGCGGTCAGTGTCAGGAACATCTGCTCGAGCCCGCCGCTGCCGGCCGGGCGCAGCTCCAGCAGCACCAGGCCCGCGCCGGCCGCGGCCCGGCCGATCGTCTCCGCGTCGGCCTGCACGACGACGCCCCCGTCGGTCGTCGCGGTGCCGGTCAGCCCGGCGCGGGCGAGCACCGCCTCCAGCGCGGGCCGGTCCAGCGCCCGCACCAGCGTGCCGGTGCCGGCGAGCAGCTCGTCCTTGTCGCCCTGCGCCACGACCCGCCCGCCGCCGATGACGATCAGCCGGTCCGCGACCGCCTCCACCTCGCGCAGCAGGTGCGAGGAGAGCAGCACGGTGCCGCCGCGGTCGGCGAAGTCGCGCAACAGCCCGCGCATCCAGAAGATCCCCTCGGGGTCCAGGCCGTTCGCCGGCTCGTCCAGGATCAGGATCCCGGGATCGCCGAGCATCGCGTACGCGAGCCCGAGCCGCTGCCGCATGCCCAGCGAGTACGCCTTCACCCGCCGCTTGGCGGCCGTGCTGTTGAGCCCCACCCGGTCCAGGCTCGCCTCGACCCCACGCCGGTCGATGCCCATCGTCATCGCGGCCAGGGTCAGTACCTCCCTTCCGGTACGCCCGGAGTGCTGCGCCGACGCGTCCAGCAGCACCCCGATGCGCCGCCCGGGATTGCCCATCCGCCGGTACGCCCGCCCGTCGACGGTGGCGGTGCCGGCCGTGGGTGGGGTGAGCCCGCAGATCATCCGCATGGTGGTGGACTTGCCCGCGCCGTTCGGGCCGAGGAAGCCCGTCACCGTGCCCGGTTCGCAGGTGAAGGAGACGTCGTCGACGGCCGGGTGGCTCCCGTACCGTTTGCTCAGGTGTTCAACCGTGATCATGCGTATCAGCGTGCCGCCGCCGGGCGGCCGGCCGCGTCGGCCGCCGGTCGGCGCCGGCGAACCTTGGTCTAGCGCTCGTCGAGACTTTGGTCGGTATCGGGCGGCGGCGCGCCGCCCGTAGCATGGCGCTCGTGGGGGAGCTGGTGGTGCCGGGAGGCGGCGGACGGCCGTCGGAGTACCGGTGGCTGCTTCCGGCGTCGCTGCTCGACGATCCCGACGGGCCGCCGGCGGCCCGCTCGACCCGCGACTGGGTCATCGACACGCTCTGCTTCGCGCTCGGCCTCGGCTGGACCCTGCTGGCCACGGCCGACCTGCTGAGCGCGCACCCGACGCTGGTGCAGGAGTGGGCGTACACC
Organism: Amorphoplanes digitatis; assembly: GCF_014205335.1. Classification (NCBI taxonomy): domain Bacteria; kingdom Bacillati; phylum Actinomycetota; class Actinomycetes; order Micromonosporales; family Micromonosporaceae; genus Actinoplanes; species Actinoplanes digitatis. The sequence continues at coordinate 4,293,715 of NZ_JACHNH010000001.1, forward strand.
CCGCGCTGGCTGATCTGGCTCGACCTCGCGGTCGGGGTCGTGCTCTCGGTCGCGCTCTGGTGGCGGCGGCGCTGGCCGGTGTACCTCGCGCTGCTTACCGTCGTGGCCGGCGCCGTCACCGTGGCGGGCGCGATCGCCGGCCTGATCTTCTTCTTCACGGTCGCGCTGCACCGCAGGTTCGCGGTGACGGCGGCGGTCTTCGCCGGCGCCGTGCTCACCAGCGCGGTCTTCTGCGCGCTGCGACCCGAGACGAACAACAGCTATTGGGAGTCGATGGTCTGGAGCGCGGCGTTCCTGGTGATCGTGATGCTCTGGGGCATGGTCATGCGGTCCCGGCGCCAGCTCGTGCTGTCGCTGCGGGACCGGGCCGAGCGCGCCGAGTCCGAGCAGCGGCTGCGGATCATCCAGGCCCGCGCTCTGGAACGCACCCGCATCGCCCGCGAGATGCACGACGTGCTCGCACACCGGATCTCGCTGCTGAGCCTGCACGCCGGCGCCCTGGAGATCCGGCCCGACGCGGCGCCCGCCGAGGTGGCCGGCGCGGCCGGGGTGATCCGGGCCAGCGCGCACCAGGCGCTTCAGGACCTGCGCGAGGTGATCGGCGTGCTGCGCGAGCCGGAGGGCGACGATCGGCCGGAGCGCCCGCAGCCGACCCTGTGCGAGCTGCCCGCGCTGGCCGACGAGTCCCGGGCCGCGGGCGCGAAGGTCCGCCTCGACGTGCGGATCGACGACTCGACGCCGCTGCCTGACGGCGCCGGGCGCACGGCGTACCGGATCGTCCAGGAGGGCCTGACCAACGCCCGCAAGCACGCGCCCGGCACGGCGGTGCGGGTCACCGTCGAGGGAAAGGCCGGCGTGGGGCTGACCATCGACGTCCGCAACCCGGCACCGGTCGGGCGCGCCACCCTGGCCATCCCCGGCGCCGGCACCGGCCTGGTCGGGCTCGGCGAACGCGCCACCCTGGCCGGCGGCAAGCTGGTGCACGGGCGCACCGCCGACGGGGAGTTCGCCCTCAGCGCCTGGCTGCCCTGGGCCGGACCGGCGTGACCGCTCCGGTGCGGGTGCTGATCGTCGACGACGACGCCCTGGTCCGCGCGGGCCTGACGATGATCCTGTCCGGCGCCGAGGACATCGCGGTGGTCGGCGAGGCCGCCGACGGCAGCGAGGTGCCGGCCGCGGTGGCCGCGCACCGCCCGGACGTGGTGCTGATGGACATCCGGATGCCCCGGGTCGACGGCCTCACGGCGACCGAGTCGCTGCGCGGGCGCGCGGGCGCCCCGGAGGTGATCGTGCTGACCACGTTCGACGCCGACGAGTTCGTGCTGCGGGCGCTGCGCGCCGGCGCGAGCGGTTTCCTGCTCAAGGACACCCCGCCGGTGGAGATCCTGCACGCCGTCCGCCGGGTGGCCGGCGGCGAGGCGGCGCTGTCGCCGACGGTGACCCGGCAGCTGATCGCGCACGTGGCCGCCCCCGACCCGGGCGGCACCCGGCGGCGGGCCCTGACGGCCCTGGAACAGCTCAGCGAACGCGAGCGCGACGTCGCCCTGCTGCTCGGCCAGGGCCGGTCCAACGCGGAGATCTCGGCGGAGCTGTTCATGAGCGTCGCGACGGTGAAGGCGCACGTGTCGCGCCTGCTGGTGAAGCTCGACCTGAACAACCGCGTGCAGGTCGCGCTCCTGGTGCACGACGCCGGCAAGGCCTGAGCGAGCCCGCCCGCGGCGCTCAGACCCCGGTCGTCACCGTGCCGGGGAGCGCGGCCAGAGCGGCTCGGGCGCGGCCTGCTCGGCCGCGCGCAGCACCCGCAGGATGTTGCGGCCGGTGAGCCGCTCCAGGTCGGCCTGGCTCCAGCCGCGCGACGCGAGCTCGGCGAGCAGCCGCGGGTAGCCGGAGACGTCCTCGAGGCCGGTCGGCAGCCGGTCGCAGCCGTCGTAGTCGCCGCCGATGCCGACGTGTTCCACGCCGGCGACGTCGCGGACGTGCTCCACGTGGTCGGCGACCTGGGCGATCGTCGCCTCGGGCCGCGGGTTGGCGGCCAGCCACGGCCGGAACTGCTCCGGCGGCGCCACGTCGCTGCCGGGCAGCGCCGACAGGAACGAACCGGCGGTGGCCGGCGGCGCCACGTCGCCGTGCTGCCCGGGCCGGGGCGCGGCCGGCCACCAGGACGGCGCCGGCGGCAGGCCGAGCCGCGCCCACTCCGCGTCGGCGGCCGTGGCCCAGGCCGCCACCTCCGCCGAGATGAACGGCGGCACGAACGTGACCATGCAGACGCCGCCGTTGTCGCGCAGCTTGACCAGCACGTCGTCGGCGGCGTTGCGGCGGTGGCCGTTGACCGCGTGCGCCGACGAGTGGCTGAAGATCACCGGGGCGGTCGCCACGTCCAGCGCCGCGTGCATGGTCGTGGCGGCCACGTGCGACAGGTCGACGAGTACGCCGATGCGCTGCATCTCCGCGACGATCGCCCGGCCCTCGTCGTCGAGCCCGCCGACACCGGGCTCGTCGGTCGCCGAGTCCGCCCACGACGTGTTGTGGTTGTGCGTCAGCGTCACGTACCGCACGCCGAGACGGGCGAAGGCGCGCAGCACCCCCAGCGACGTGGCCAGGCTGTGGCCGCCCTCGATGCCGATCAGCGATGCGATCCGGCCGCCGCCGATCGCGGCCTCGACGTCGTCGGCCGAGTACGCGATCGCCAGGTCCCGCGGGTACGCGGCGGCGAGCCGGTACACCGCGTCGATCTGCTCCATGGTGGCGACGACGGCCTCGGGCTCGGAGAGGTCGGAGGGCACGTACACCGACCAGAACTGGCCGCCGACGCCGCCCGCGCGCAGCCGGGCGATGTCCGTGTGGAACTCCGGCCGGTCGGCGGCCAGCCCGGACACCCGGTAGCCGGCCCGGGCGCGCAGGGCCATCGGCAGGTCGTTGTGCCCGTCGATCACCGGCATGGCTTGCAACGCGAGGTCTACCACGGTCACTGGGGCTGCTCCTGACGCTCCGGGCTGTTGATGATCGCCTGCGGAGCCTATGACAGGTGATTCCACAGGTTGGCTATATAGACGGCGGTATAGCGGGTTTGACATCTGGGCTGGTACCCGGGGCGCGCTGAGAATCACTCACAACCCCTCGGTCACTCCCCCCGGAGGCACCCTTGACCAGACGCCGTACCACCCCCGCTCTGCTCGCCGCCGTGCTGGCGGCCGTCCTGCTTCAGCTCGGCTTCGCGGCACCGGCCGGCGCGACCCCGCCCGGCATTCCCACCGCCGCCACCGCGCGGACCTACCTCGCCTCGATCACGGTCGCGGCCTCGACGCACACCACGACCTACAACCGGGACCTCTTCCCGCACTGGCACACCGTCTCCGGCGCCTGCAACACCCGGGAGACGGTGCTCAAGCGCGACGGCACCAGCGTGGTCACCGACTCCGCGTGCGCGTCCACGTCCGGGCGGTGGTTCAGCCCGTACGACGGCGCCACCTGGACCGCGGCGTCCGACGTCGACATCGACCACATGGTGCCGCTGAAGAACGCCTGGATCTCCGGCGCCTGGGCGTGGACGACGGCCAAGCGTGAGTCGTTCGCCAACGACCTGACCAACCCGCAGCTCATCGCGGTCACCGACAACGTCAACCAGTCCAAGAGCGACCAGTCGCCGGACGCCTGGAAGCCGCCGCTGTCCAGCTACCACTGCACCTACGCCCGGATGTGGGTCAAGGTGAAGTACGTCTGGGCGCTGACCGTGACCAGCGCGGAGAAGTCCGCACTGACGACGATGCTCAACGCCTGCTGACCCGGGCCGCGGACAGCGGCGGTGTCACCGGCTGGGCGCCGAACCCCGGGTTCGCGCCCAGCCACGCCGCGAAGCGGGGGCGGATGGCGACGACGTCGAGGTAGGACTGCACCGCCAGCGCGGCGACCTCGGGGCCGCCGGCGGCGGCGGGACCGGCCGGGTCCCAGCCGAGCAGGTGCCGCCAGCGCAGCGGCGAGCCCTCCAGTGGCAGCGCGACCACTCCCGGTATCGGCCGCACGATGCCCTGGCACAACACCACGGCCGCACCGCCGGCGACCAGGTCGATGCAGCTGGCCACGTCCATCTCGTACGGCGGGGGCGGCGTGAAACCCGCCCGCGCGCAGGCGGCGGCGAAGCAGTCGTTGAAGCACCCGTCGCCGGGCGCCGTGGCCCACCTCTCCCCGGCGAACTCGGCGAGCGGAACCTCGTCGCGCCCGGCCAGCCGGTGCCCGGCGCCGACCAGGACCCAGACCGGGTCGACGCAGACGGGCTGCCAGACCAGGCCGGCGTCGGGGGAGGGTATCGACGGGGAGCAGGCCCCGACGAGCGCGTAGTCGAGCCGGCCGTCGAGCACCCGCGCGCAGATCTCGTCCGCGGACCAGGTGGCGTGCATGGTCACCGGGCTGTTCGGGTACGCGGTGGCGAGCCGCTGCACCAGGCCGCCGGAGACCGGCCCGTTGGTGGCGCCGATCCGGAACTGCCCGGGCCGCGCGGACCCGACGAACGCGGTGACGTCACGGTGCAGGCCGTTCACGGCCGGGATGACCAGCCGGGCCCGCGCCAGCACCAGATCGCCGAGCGGGGTCGGCCGGGTGCCGCGCCGTCCACGATGGAAGAGCGGGCCGCCGACGGTCCGCTCGATGCGCTTGAGCTGGGTGGTCAGCGCGGGTTGGGCCAGACCGAGCGCCGCGGCGGCCTTGGTGACGCTGCCCGCCTCGGCGATCGCGCAGATCATCCTCAGATGGCGCAGCTCGAGGTCCACAACCAGACGTTAGAGGTCGGCGCCCGTAACCGAAATACCAACATTGTGAATTTCCGGCTGCGGCCCGCGGTCAGGTGCGCGGGCGCAGGCCGTCCATCACCAGGTCCAGCAGGCGTCCGGCCTGCTCACGCCGCTCCGGACCGCCGGCCGCGAGGGTCACCCCGTTCAGGCAGGTCAGCACGTCCATCACCGGGACGTCCGCGCGTAGCCGGCCGGCCCGGATGCCCGCGTCGAGCAGCACCGCGAGCGCGTCGGTCAGCCGCTCCAGGCTGTGCGCGAACTCCGCGCCGCCAGAATTGATCACCATCCGCACCGCCTCGGCCATGCCGCGCCGGGCCGCCAGGCAGTCCACGAACCGGTCCATCCAGTCGCGCAGCGCCCGGTCGGGCTCGCCGGACACCAGCAGCTCCGCCACCGAGTCGCAGAGCCGGTCGAGCTCGCCGCGGTACACCGCCTCGACCATCGCCTCCCGGGTCGGGAAGTGCCGGTACAGCGTGCCGATCCCGACGCCCGCCGAGCGCGCGATCGTCTCCAGCGCCACGTCCGGCCCGGCGGTCGAGAAGGCCCGCACGGCCACCTCGAGGAGGCGGTCGCGGTTGCGCCGGGCGTCGGCGCGCAGCGGGCGCTCGGCCATCGCGGTCGTCCCTCCTCGCCGGTGTCCGTGCCGAACAGGGTGGCACATCGTGGCGCGGAGAACGTCCGCCGGTCGAACCTCACCCGACCGGGTGCTAGGTCTGTGCCGCCTTCTGCCGGATCGGCCGGGTCACCTGCTTCGCGACGCACGACGGCATCCCGGCCGTCGCCCGCGCGGCCTCGCGCCGGTACGCGCTGGGCGGCATGCCGACCAGCTCGGTGAAGCGGGTGCTGAAGGTGCCCAGCGACGAGCAGCCGACCGCGAAGCAGACCTCGGTGACGCCGAGGTCGCCGCGGCGCAGCAGCGCCATCGCGCGCTCGATGCGCCGCGTCATCAGATAGGAGTACGGCGACTCGCCGTACGCGAGCCGGAACTCGCGGCTGAGGTGGCCGGCCGACATGTGCGCGCCGCGGGCGAGCGCCTCGACGTCCAGCGGCTGCGCGTACTCCCGGTCGATCCGGTCGCGGACGCGGCGCAGCTGCGCGAGATCTCGCAGGCGTTGCTCCGACGCGGGTCTGCTGGTCACCTGTGAAATCGTGCCACATTCGCCGGGGGTCCGGTGGCCCCGCCGGCCACTGCCGTCACTCCCGTCGACCGCCGCACCAGTGGCCACACGACGATCGGGCGAGGACCGCACCGATTCCCTCAAGTGTTCCGCCCCACGCCCGATTCGACGGTGGACAGCACGCCACAAGGGGTGCGGCCGGCAGACGGAAGGGGTCCGATGACGCTCAGGAACCCCGGTCGGGGCACCATCGGGATCCTCGCGCTCGTCGTCGTGTTCGCCGCCTGGATGATCGGCGGCTTCGGCGGAGACACGGTAACCGCCACCGCCTCGAACATCGGTATGGTTCTGATCACCGTCGCGGCCGGCGTCGCCTGCCTGTTCCGGGCGGCGCGCATCCGCGGCCGGTCGGGCGCCGCGTGGACCGGCCTCGGACTGGGTGCCCTCTCGTACGCGTTCGGCGAGGCCTCCTGGACGTGGATAGAGACGATTCAGGGCCGCGAGGCGCCGTTCCCCGGGCTCCCGGACGTCGGCTATCTCGGCATGATCCCGCTCACCGCCGCCGGCCTGCTCATGGTGCCCGTCGCCCGGCAGACCGCGGCCAACCGCGTCCGCAGCATCGTCGACGGCATGATGATCGCCTGCTCGCTGCTGCTGATCAGCTGGATCACGGTGATCGGCCCCCTGCTCACCGAGGGCAACGACAACACGGCCGGCCTCTACGTCCTGCTCGGGTACCCGATCGGCGACGTCATCCTGGTCACCATCGTGCTCTACACCCTCGCCCTGCTGCGCCGCGGCGGCCAGGGCTCGCTGTCGCTCATGCTCATCGGCGCGGCGATGCTGCTGATCGCCACGGCCGACAGCGTCTACGCGTTCGTGGCCCTGCACGACGAGTACTCGTCCGGCGGCGTGCTCGACGCCGTCTGGTTCGCCGCCTTCGCCATGATGGTGATCGCCGCGCGGCGGCCCGGCGACAGCCTCGCCCCCGCCGAGGCCGGCTCCGCGGACGGCGCCGACCGGCGGCCGTTCGCCATGCTCGTGCCGTACGCGGTGGTGCTGGCCGCCCTGACGTGCAGCGTGGTCTTCTACGCGATCACCGGGCGGGCCGACGTGTTCTTCGGCGGCTCCCGTTCCGTGCTGATCCTGCTGATCATCGTCCGGCAGCTGCTGACCCTCGTCGAGAACCGCCACCTGACCCGCCAGCTCGAGGCCCGAGTCGCCCAGCGCAGCACGGAACTGCAGGCCAGCGAGGCACGCTTCCGCGCCCTGGTGCTGCAAAGCTCGGAATCGGTTGCCGTCATCGACGCCGACACCACGATCCGCTTCCAGAGCGAATCGGTCGAGCGGATCTTCGGATACCCCCCGACCATGCTGCTCGGCCTCAACCTGGTCCAGGTCGTCGGCCACCGGGCCGCGCCGGCGATCGCGGCCGGCCTCGAGTCGATCAAGGACAAGCCGCTGGGCGTCGTCGTCCTCGAGGTGCCGATCCGCCACTACGGCGGCAGCCTCCGGCTGGCCGAGATGACCATGACCAACCTGCTGCACGACCCGTCCGTCGGCGGCTACGTGCTCAACACCCGCGACATCCACGACTCGCGGGAACTGCAGGAACAGCTCATGCACGAGGCCTACCACGACGGCCTCACCGGCCTGGCCAGCCGCGCCCTGTTCCGCGAACGCCTGATCGAGGCCGTCGACCGCAGCAGCCGCACCGACGACGTGGCCATCCTCGTCCTCGACCTGGACGGCTTCAAGGAGATCAACGACAGCCTCGGCCACGCCGCCGGCGACGCCCTGCTCCTCCAGGTCGCCGACCGCCTCCGCGCCGCCGTACGCGAGGGCGACACCGTGGCCCGCTTCGGCGGCGACGAGTTCGGCGTCCTCGTCGAGTCCCTGGCCGCCCGCGCCGACGCCGAGGCCGTCGCCGAACGCATCGCCGCCGCGCTGGAGGAACACTTCGTGCTCGGCGGCCGCGACCTGCGCGTCGCGGTCAGCATCGGCCTGGCCTCCGGCGCCGACGCCGACAACGCCGACCAGTTGCTGCGCAACGCCGACCTGGCCATGTACCGCGCCAAGTCCGCCGGCGGCGCCGGCCTGGCCGCCTACGACCCGCAGATGCTCAGCGGCCTGCTGCAGCGCCTCGAACTCGAGGCCGACCTGCGCCTGGCCCTGGAACGCAACGAGCTGGCCCTGCACTACCAGCCGACGGTCGACCTGCGTACCGGAACGATCATCGGCTTCGAGGCCCTGGTCCGCTGGCACCACCCGACCCGCGGCATGGTCTCGCCGATGGACTTCATCGGCATCGCCGAGGCGACCGGCCTGATCGTGCCGATGGGCCGCTGGGTGCTCGCCGAGGCCTGCCGCCAGGCGGTCGCGTGGGGCGCCGGCAGCAGCCGCCGCCTGAAGATGTCGGTGAACGTCTCCGTGCGCCAGTTCGAACACGGCGACCTCTCCGCGACGGTCGCCGAGGTACTGGCCGAGACCGGCCTGCCGGTGGACCAGCTCTGCCTGGAGATGACCGAGAGCGTCCTGCTCACCGACACCGACGAGAACCTCACCCAGCTCCAGCGCCTGAAGGCCCTCGGCGTCACCCTGGCCATGGACGACTTCGGTACGGGGTACTCGTCGCTGGCGTACCTGCGCCGCTACCCGATGGACATCCTCAAGATCGACCGCTCCTTCGTGGACCGCCTCGGCGGCGACCGGGAGGACGAGGCGCTGGTCCGCACGATCGTGCGGCTCGGCAAGAGCCTGGGCATGACCACGGTCGCCGAGGGCATCGAGGACAATGTGCAGCTGGCGGCGCTGCGCGCGCTGGACTGCGACGTCGCACAGGGCTACCTGCTGTCGCGCCCGCTGCCGGCCGCCGAGGCGGGCCGCATCCTGGCCGAGGGCCTGGCCGCCAAACTCACCGTCCGGGCCTGACCGCGTCCGTCAGCCGCAGTCGTCCCGTCGTGAGCCGGGTTTCGGGCGGTTGCGTCGGGGCATATTTCGGTTATGACCGCGTTCGAATCTTTCGGTGAGACGGATGAGGGTGAGCACGGCGCGACCGTCGTGCCCTACGAGAACGGCCCGTTGCTGCTGCGCGGCGACTTCACGTTGCGTACGCCGGAGGGCGTGGTGATCGACCCGGGCCGGGGCACGGTGGCGCTGTGCCGCTGTGGCAGATCGGCACGTAAGCCGTTCTGCGACGGCACCCACAAGGCAGTCAACTTCCGCGCTGGCGCGGGCCGCGAGGTGGCGGCGCCGCGCGATGCCGCCTGACCGGGCCTTCTCAGACGAAGCCGAGTAGTGAGCTCTCGCCCCGGTCCCAGTGCGAGAGCACCGAAGTCGCCCACATGGCGCCAAGAGCGAGCGCACACCGCGCGCCGAACAACACGTCCGCCGCCAGGTCCGGCTCGGCGACACAGAACGAGCCACACATGTCGTACGCCGCGATCTGCTCGTGCACGGCGTCCGCCTCGACATGCTCGTCGTAGAAGCGGGTCGCGTCGACGTCCCCGCCGAGGCGGCGCAGCCCGCTGCCGTACGCCTGGTTGGGCCCGGTCGAGGTCATCTCGTACGCGGCCAGGTGCCCGAGCAGGGCGCCGCGGCGGCGACGGTGCAGACCGAACAGGGACATGAGGTTGTTGGTGGCGAGCGTCAGCGCCGGAGCCACCTCGACGTAGGCGCCGTAGGTGGCGTCCAGATCGAGCGCCGTCAGGGTGTGGCGGAACAGCTCCTGGTGCATGCGCCGCACCTGGCCGCCGCCGTACTCGTCGATCTGGATCTCGATGAGAGCGGCCTTCGCCCGCCCGCTCAGCCGGGGGATTGCGAAGGTGTGCGGGTCCGCCTCGCGCAGGTGGTAGACGGACCGGTGGGCGGCGAACTCCCGGAACTGCCGCAAGGTGGCCCGGCGCCGCAGATGTTCGGACAGCGAGGGGCCGTCCTCCTCGGTCATCGTGACCAGCCGGCGCGCGATCGACGCGGCGCTCAGCTGTTCGGGCACGGCGTCATGATGGGGCGCGGTCAGCACCCGTAGAGCCGCCTCGAAGCGGTTTTCGGCGGCGGTACGCAGCCGGATGAGATCGGGCTGCCATTCCCAGCGGTCGTCCACGCCGTCCCAGCCCCGATAGGCCAGCTCGTAGAGGACGAACAAGGTCAGTTGCAGGTCGTCGTCCGCCAGCCCGGCCGTCGTTGCCGTAGGCGGCGTTTCGACGTATCCCGGGTCGAGGTCGTGCGGAGCGCGGCCGAGCGCGCGGATCAGCTGCGCCGAGACGGGCCCCCGGGGCATTGGCAGCTTCATGGCGCGGTGTCCTGTCGGTCGAAGGAGGTCCGCAGAGAATGCCCGAATTGTCGCCGCTCAAACCCCGCCGGTGCCGGCGCTATCACCGTATGGTGCTGGTTTGCTAGATCTGATCGCATCAGGTGCGTTTTGGCCTTTTCATGGTGGGCAGGTGTTGCTCGGCAGAAGTCCGGCTGTAGGGAAGAGGCAATCGATGGCGTCCAAGCGTCCGCGCAAGTCGGTACCCGCCGTTGCGTCGCCGGCGGCGATGGAACCGGCGGAGACCAGCCCGGTGGCGGAGGCGCTCGCGCCCGCGCAGGGGCTGCAGAGCGGCGAGGCGCTGACCACCGCGCAGGGGTTGCGGCTGCGGGACACGGACCATTCGCTCAAGGCCGGCCCGCGGGGGCCGTCGCTGCTGGAGGACTTCCACCTTCGGGAGAAGATCACCCACTTCGATCACGAGCGGATACCGGAGCGGGTGGTGCACGCGCGAGGAGCGGCCGCGCACGGGCTGTTCCGTGCGTACGGCAGCGCCGCGTCGGTGACGAAGGCGCCGTTCCTGGCCGAGGAGGGACGCGAGACGCCGGTCTTCGTCCGCTTCTCCACCGTTCTCGGCTCTCGTGGATCCGCCGACACCGTACGGGACGTCCGGGGCTTCGCGGTGAAGTTCTACACCGCCGAGGGCAACTTCGACCTGGTCGGCAACAACATGCCGGTCTTCTTCATCCAGGACGGCATCAAGTTCCCCGACATCATCCATGCCGGGAAGCCGCACCCGGACCGGGAGATCCCGCAGGCGCAGACCGCGCACGACACGTTCTGGGACTTCGTCTCCCTGCACACCGAGGCGACGCACCACGTGATGTGGGCGATGTCCGACCGGGGGATACCCCGGTCCTTCCGCACGATGGAGGGATTCGGCGTCCACACCTTCCGCCTGGTCAACTCGGCCGGTGAGAGCAGCCTGGCCAAATTTCACTGGAAGCCGACCGCCGGAGTGCACTCGCTGGTCTGGGAGGAGGCCCAACTGGCCGCGGGCACCGACCCGGACTTCCACCGCCGCGACATGGCCGACGCCATCGACGCGGGCGCGTTTATCGAGTACGAACTCGGCATCCAGGTCATGGCCGACAGCGACGACGAGACCTTCGAGGGAATCGACCTTCTCGACCCCACCAAGATCGTCCCGGAGGAGCTCGCGCCCGTTCAACCGGTCGGCATGCTCACGCTCAACCGCAACCCGGACAACTTCTTCGCCGAGACGGAGCAGGTCGCCTTCCACACCGGGAACCTGGTACCCGGCATCGAGGTCACCAACGATCCGCTGATGCAGGCACGGCTGTTCTCCTACCTCGACACCCAGCTCACCCGCCTGGGCGGCCCCAACTTCACCCAACTGCCGATCAACCGGCCGCACGCGCCGGTCAACGACAACCTCCGCGACGGCATGCACCAGACGGCCGTGCACCGCGGTGTCGCGCCCTACCTGCCGAACAGCCTGGCCGGTGACGAGGGCCCGGTGCCGGCAGAGGAGACCCGCGGCGGCTACGTCCAGATTCCGCGGCTCGTCGAGGGCGAGAAGGTACGGGCCAATCCCGTCTCCTTCGACGACCACTTCTCCCAGGCGACGATGTTCTACGTGAGCATGAGCCCCATCGAGAAGGCGCACCTGATCGAGGCATTCACCTTCGAGCTCGGCAAGTGCTACGAAAAGCAGATCCGGGAGCGGACGCTGGGCGTGCTGGCCAACGTGGACGCCGACCTGTGCGCCCAGGTAGCGGCCGGCCTCGGTCTGCCGGCGCCGAAGGGGAAACCGGCCACCGATGTGCGGCCGTCGCCGGCGTTGTCCCAGATCGTCGCGGTTCCCGGTCCGATCGCCGGACGGGTCCTCGGCGTCGTCGCGGGTCCGGGCGCCGACCTGGCCGGGATTGGCAAGATTCGCAAAGCGTTCGAGGCCCGCGGCGCGTTCGTGCGGGTCATCGCGGCTGCCGGCGGAGTCCTGAGGAAGGGCGCACGCAGCGAGATCATCGAGCGGACCCTGCTGACCACCCGCTCGATCGAGTACGACGCGGTCCTGGTCGCCGACGGCGCCGGCAGCCTCGCCGACCTCAGACTCTCCGTCCTGCTGGAGGAGGCCTTCCGGCATGCCAAGGTGCTCGGCGCGTGGGGCGACGGCAAACAAGCCTTGCGTGCGGCAGGCATCGACACCAAGGCTCCGGGGATCCTGCTCGACGACGCGGTGGTCGCCGCGTACACGAAGAGGCTGATCGACGCGGTGGGCCTGCACCGGGTGTGGGACCGCGTGCCGCTGGTGACGGCCCGTTCAGGGCGGTGAGAAGCCGGCCACGACGAACAGCCGGTCTGAGGTACGGCGGCCGATGCCACCTGTGATGTCGACGTGGCGCATGCCGTTTCGTCGCAGCACGGACGACAACTCGGCTCTCGACCACGGCCGCATGGTGAAGTCATAGGTGGATTCCCGCGTCACCCGGCCGTCGACGGCGACCTCGTACCGTTCCTCGACCTGGAGCAACCCTCCTTGCCAGGAGGTGCGGGTGGAGAACCGCAATTCGCCGTCGCCACCCAGATCGGCGACTACGCGCCGCGCACGGCCGTCGGCCCGCAGCCGGGAGGCTTCAGCCTCTCGGACGTCCAGGAACAGCAGCCCGCCCGGCCGCAGACACGCGGCCAGATTCGCCACCGCCGATTCGCGTTCCTGGTCGGTGGTCATGTCGTTGAGCACTCCCCGGCACGTCACGGCGTCGTACCCAGGGCCGAGATCCATTGTGCACAGGTCCACGAGCAGGGCGCGGGCGGCGGGGCACCGTTCACCGGCTCGCGCCAGCAGCTCCCGGGAGGCATCCGCGAGATCGACCCGATGTCCCTTGGCGATGAGTGCCGCGGCGTGTCTCCCGGTGCCGCAACCGGCGTCCAACACCGAGGCCCGGGCCCGGTGCGCCCGCACGAGCCGGTCATGAACGGCGTCGACCCATGGCTCGACCGGGTCGGTGATCAGCGCGTCATAGGCGCCGGCATGCAGGCTGTAAAAAGGACGCTCCGCACTCACGTGCGCGGACGGCGAGCTCACGGCGTAAGCGTGATCGTGACGGTTCGGGTGTAGAAGTCGCGGGCCGCGGTGCCCTGCTCGCGCGGGCCGTAGCTCGACTCCTTCTCACCGCCGAACGGGGCGTGGAAGTCCACGCCGGTGGTCGGGGCGTTGACCTTCACCATGCCTACCTCCAACTGGTTCGCCAACCTCAGCGCCGCACCGAGATTCCGGGTGTACACGCCCGCGACCAACCCGTACCGCACCTCGTTGGCCACCCGCGCCGCGGCGTCGGCGGATTCCGCGGGCAGGACCACGCACACCGGTCCGAAGTGCTCCTCGTACCGTAGGTCGTCGCCGGGCGGCACGTTCGCCAGCAGCGTCGGGGACTGGAACCACCCGGCGCCGTCGGGCTGCCGGGCGCTGGTCAGCACCCGGGCGCCACCCGCCTCGGCGCGCCGCACCGCCGCCCGGATCGCCTCCCGCGGGCGCGACTCGATCAGCGGGCCGACGACCGTCGCCGGATCCGCCGGGTCGCCGACCGGCAGCGCCTCGACGGCCGCGGCCAGCCGCTCGGCGAAGGACGCGGAGTCGCCGACCACGATCACCCGGCTGGTGGCGGTGCACTTCTGTCCTGCGTAGCCCATCGCCGCCGCGGCGATCGCCGTCGCGGCCGCGTCCAGGTCGGAGTCGGCCAGCACGATGGCGGCGTTCTGGCCGCCCATCTCGCACTGCGCCGGGACGCCACGCTCCACCGCCCTGCGGGCGACCGCCTGCCCGGCCGCCACCGACCCCGTGAACGAGACGGCGTCGGCCGCGTCGACGATCGCCTCGCCGGTTCCGCCGAGGCCGGTCAGCACCGTCAGCACACCGTGCGGGAGCACCCCGGTGAACAGTTCGGCGAGCCGCAGCGCCACGGCGGATGACTGCGGTGCGGGTTTGAGGAGGACGGCGTTGCCGAAGGCGAGGGCCGGCGCGGCCTTCCAGAGCGGTATCGCCACCGGGAAGTTCCACGGAGTGATCAGCCCGACCACGCCGTGCGGACGGCGGCGGGTGTGCAACAGCGACACGCCGTCCGACGGCGGATAGACCTCGCCCTCGGGGTGCAGGGCCTGCTGCGCGAAGTAGCGCAGGATCGCCACTCCGCGGCCGATCTCGGCGCCCGCCTCGCCGAGCGGCTTGCCGACCTCGCGGACCACCAGGTCGGTCAGCTCACCGGTCGCCGCCGCGACGGCCTCGGCGCAGGCGTGCAGGGCGGCCGCCCGCGCGTGCGCCGGCCCGCGGGCCCAGCCGATGGCCGCGGCCCGGGCGGCGTCGGCCGCCGCCGACACCGTCTCCGGCGACGTGTCGGGAACGCGTACGACGAGGTCCGACGGCGCCTGCGGTGAGCGGCTCTCGATCGTTGTCATTGTTGTTCCTTCCCACCGGTGGCGTCGCCGATCGCGATGACGGGGTTGGTCAGCGTCCCGAGCGCCGCGGACGTTATCTCGATCGTGTCACCGGGTCGCACGGTGAAATCGGCGTCCGGTACGACGCCGGTGCCGGTCAGCAGCACCACACCGGCCGGAAAGCTCAGCGCGCGGAACAACCAGCCGGCCAGCTCCGCGAAGCCGCGGACCATCGCCGACGTCGAGGTCGTCGCGGCGTACGCCTCGTGGTCGTCACGCAGCACCCGCAGCCCGATCGGGAACGGACCCGGGCCGGCCGCCCAGCTCGGCACGATCGCCGGGCCCACCGCGCAGGAGCGGTCGTAGATCTTCGCCTGCGGCAGGTAGAGCGGGTTCTCACCCTCGATCGACCGGCTGCTCATGTCGTTGGCGAGCGTGTAGCCGAACACCTCCCCGGCCGCGTTGAGGACCAGGCCGACCTCGGCCTCGGGCACGTCCCAGCCGGAGTCGGCGCGGATACCGACGGCGTCGCGGTCGCCGACGACCCGCCACGGGCTGGACTTGAAGAAGATCTCGGGGCGGTCGCCGTCGTAGACATGGTCGTAGAGGAAGCCGTGCCCGGACTCCTCCTTTCGCCCGTCGCGGCTGCGCAGGTACGTCACCCCGGCCGCCCACACCTCCTGCTGGTCGACGGGTGCGAGCGTCTCCTCGCCGGGCATGCCGCCGCCGGCCTCGCGGGCGGCGGCCTCGACCATGGCCCGGGCCCGGTCGAGCGGCAGGGCGAGCAGGCCGGCGAGGGTGCCGTCGAGCTCGCCCCACTCGCCGTCCTGGCACACCGCCCAGCGGGACACGTGGCCGGCACGCAGGCGGTGAAGGGAGATCGGCATGTGACCGTCCTAAGTCCGTGTAACCATGGCTACCCTGTTCAGGTGTTGTTCCGTGTGTGGATCGCCGACACGGGTCCGGCATCTCGAAGGGACTCATCGACATGCCCCGTGTGGTACCGGCGGTCATCCGCGCGCTCGACATTCTCGAACTGTTCCTGGACCGCCCCCAATTGTCGGCCCGCGAGGTGGCGGAGCGGCTGGACCTGCCCCGCACCACCGTCCACGAGCTGCTGGTCACGCTCGTGGCTCGCTCGTACCTGATCTCCGTCCCGGGCCAGCCGGTGCGGTATCGGCTCGGCATGCCCCTGTTCCAGCTCGGCGCGGCGTTCGCCGGCCGGCTTGACCTGGTCCGCGAGGCGCAGAGCGTCGCGCGGGACGTGGCCGCGGCGTGCGACGAGGCGGTCCACGTGGCCGTGCTCGACGGCGCCGACGTCGTCTACCTCGTCAAGGTCGACAGCACGCATCCCGTACGGATGGTCTCCGGGGTCGGGCTGCGGCTGCCGGCACACTGCACGGCGGTCGGCAAGATTCTGCTGTCGAGCCTCGATCGGCCGAGCCTGGACACCGTCCTGGCCAAGGGCGCCCTGCCGGGCATGACGCCGGACAGCATCACCGACCCGGACGCTCTGCGCGCGCATCTCGATCACGTCCGTGCCGAGGGCGTCGCGGAGGACATCGGCGAGTCCGACGGCGCCATGCGCTGTGTGGCCGCGGCGATCCGGGACCACTCCGGCGCGACCGTCGCCGCCATGAGCGTCTCCGCGCCGATCATCCGCTGGACCGCGCGGGCGCAGGTGGAGTGGCGGGACCTGGTGCGCGAGGGCGCGGCAACGCTGTCGACCCGCATGGGGTACGCGACTCAGTCGCGATAGCCGGACGCCACATCGAGACATTGACACCTCTCACGGTGTTCCTCTACCGTCGCGTCCACACCATACGGTATATCGAACTCTGTTCGAAATGTCGAACAACGGCGCTGCCACACGCATCACGCTCGCGGCGCTGCCCGGTAGGCGGAACACGCGAAATCTCTCATTCGAACAATCACCCAGCGGATCGGCGGCGGTGACGGCCCGGCCTCGGCGGTGAGGGAGATGAAGGAGGCGAACGGCCATGCAGGAACGCCCGTTGTGGTCTCGGCGCGAACTCTTGGGGATGGGGGCGGGGGTGCTCGGCGCGGCCGGCCTGGCCGCGTGCGGGGGCACCTCCGACTCGGCACCCACGGTGCAGGCGGAGGTGCCGAAGGAACTGGTCGACGCCGCGGCGTCGATGAAGGGCTCCTCGATGGGGGTGCTGTCGCAGAAGCTGTATTCGACGGCGGCCAACGAACAGCTCGACGGATCGATCAGGAAGTTCGCCACCGCCACCGGGACGAAGATCGAGAACAGCCTGGTCCAGGCCGACGCCGGTGACGTGGTGGCCAAGATCGACGCCGAGGTCAAGGGCGGTGTACCGCGGGACCTGGCGTTCATGACCGACTCGCGGTTCGTGGCGCAGTTCCACGCGCTGGGCGATCTCGAGGACGTGACGGACGTCGTCACGGCGCTGACGGCCAAGTACGGCGAGCCCTGCGCCGAGGCCAAGAACTTCTGCGTCTTCGACGGCAAGTGGTTCGCGATCCCGTACCACTTCATCGGGATCGGGTCGTTCCTGCGCAAGGACTGGATGCAGGAGAAGGGCGTCTCGCCCAAGGACGTCTACACCTGGGAGGAGCTGCGGGACCTGTGCCTGGCGATCTCCGATCCGGGCAAGCGCCGGTTCGGCTGGGGCATGACGGTGAACCGGTCCGGCGACGGCAACGGCCTGATCGAGGCGCTGATCAACTCCTACGGCGGGGCGATCGCCACAAACGACGGCAAGAAGGTCGCGTTCGACTCACCCGAGACGGTGCAGGCCGTGACCTTCCTGGGCGACATCTACACCAACCCCCGGTACAAGGCGATGCTGCCGCCGGGCGTGGCCAGCTGGACCGACACCAGCAACAACGAGAACTGGCTCGCCGGAGTCCTCGGCTACACGCGCAACAGCTTCAGCGTCTACGCGGACTCCAAGACCAAGAAGAATCCCGTGTACGCCAACACGCACGTCTTCTCCGACTGCATCGGACCGGCGACCGACAAGTCCCTGCTGCTCGGCCAGTCACAGGGTTTCGTCGTCTTCAAGGGCGCCAAGAACCCGGCGCTCGCCAAGCTCCTGGCGCAGTACCTGGTCAGCGCGCCCGCGCTGGTCGGGGTGGCGAAGGAGGCACCCGGCCTGGTCATGCCCGCCTGGGAGAAGGTCTGGGACGCCGATCCGTACTTCACCGGCGGCGACCCGGCGTTTCCCATGGTGCGTAACCTGTCCCAGCAATCGCTGCCGCTGTCCACCAAGAACGGCCTGACCTTCCCGCAGAAGGCCAGCGCCGGCCAGCAGGCCGTCGTCGCGGCCTACGTACTCACCGACATGATGCAGCAGGTCGTACAGGGAACGGCGGCCGCTCAGGCCGTACGGGCGGCCCACGAGAAGATGGTGCGGATCTTCACCCAGCAGGGGCTGCCGCAGTGAGTTCGGTCCGTTCGGCGCCGGCCCCGGTGACGCGGGCATCCCCGCCACCGGGGCCCGGCTCCCTCACGAAGGCCCAGCGGTGGCTGGGTCGTGACTGGCGGCTGGCGGCACTGTTCCTGGGGCCGACGGCCGTGCTGGTCGGTGCGCTCGTGCTGGTGCCGATCGTCAGGTCGATCGTCACGAGCACCACCGAACGGCACGGGCAGGACACCGTGTTCGTGGGCCTGGACAACTACCTGGCCCTCGCCGGCGACGAGCAGTTCCGCACGGGCGTGGTGAACTCGTTCGTCTTCACCGCGTACGCCGAGGTGTTCAAGGTGGTCCTCGGGCTCGCCGCGGCCCTGCTGCTGCATCGCCTGCGGCACGGGCGGGCACTGGTGACCGGCCTTCTCCTGATGCCGTGGGTGGTGCCGACGGTGGTGACGGCGTTCAGCTGGCGCTCGCTGCTCGACCCGATCTTCGGCAGCGTCAACACCCTGCTCACCGCGTCGGGGATCGGGCCGCTGCTGGCCGGCGCGCATCTGGTCGACGGCTGGCCCGCCGGCTGGCTGTCCGACCCGTCGCTGGCCATGCCGTCCGTCATCCTCGTCAACGTGTGGAAGGGGGTGCCGTTCTTCACCGTCTGTTTCCTCGCCGGGCTCAAGGCCATCCCGGCGGACCAGTACGAGGCGGCGACCATCGACGGCGCCTCGGCGTGGCAGCGGTTCGTCCACGTGACGCTGCCCGGACTGCGCCACGTGATCACCGTGACCGTCACCCTCTCGTCGATCTGGACGTTCAACAACTTCGACCTCATCTGGCTGCTGACACAGGGCGGCCCGGGCGACGTGACCGCGCCGTACGTGCTCGTCGCCTATTCGAAGGCGATCCTTCAGCTCCAGTACGGCGCGGGCGTGGCGGTCACGCTCGTCATGCTGCCGATCATCGCCGCCCTGGTGTTCGTGCTGGTCCGTATGTTGCGCCAGGACGCCGGCACCCGGCCACCCCGGCGTACCCGGGCGGCGCCGTGGATCGGGCCGGCCCGAAAGGCGCTGCCCTGGGCGGGCGCCGCGGTCGTCACCGGCCTGCTGGCCTGGGCGTCACCGCAGATCTTCTGGAAGGCGGCGGTGGTACTCGGCGTGATCCTGCTGATCGCGGCGGCCGTCGGCCGGGTGGTCTCGGGGCTACAGGCACACGGAGGTCGTCGCGCGTCGTCCCTGGTGTCGGGCTGGGGGTCCGGTGTCGCCCTGGCCGGGTTGCTGGCCTTCGTGCTGGGCCCGCTGTACTGGATCGCCGTCACGGCCTTCAAGTCCGAGGGCCAGGTCGTCACGCGCGAACATGACCTGTGGCCGACGCCGTGGACCTTGGAGCAGTTCGGCGCCCTGTTCACCAACCAGCCGTTCGGCCGCTGGTACCTCAACACCCTGCTGGTGTCCGCGGCGTCGACCGCGGTGGCACTGATCTGCGCGGCCCTGGGCGGCTACGCGCTGGCCCGGCTGCGGTTCCGCGGTGCGCAGGGCTTCACCGTCACGGTGCTGCTCACCTACGTGATGCCGGGTGCGCTGCTGTTCATCCCGCTCTACCAGCTGCTCATCGGGGTGCGGCTCGCCGACTCGATGTGGTCGCTGGTGCTGACGTACCCGACCTTCACGCTTCCGTTCGCCACCTGGCTGCTGGCGGGGTACTTCGCGTCCATCCCCGCCGAGCTGGAGGAGGCCGCACTCGTCGACGGCTGCACCCGCGTCCAGGCGTTCCGCCAAGTGGTGTTGCCGCTCGCCAAGCCCGGGCTGCTGGCGGTCGCGCTGTTCACGCTGACGAATGCCTGGAACGAGTTCCTCTTCGCCTTCGTGTTCATCACCAAGGACGAGTACAAGACGCTCCCGGTGGGAATGCAGTCGATGATCGCCGGGGACGTCGTGCCGCAGGGACAGCTCGCCGCGGCGTCGCTGCTCGTCAGCATCCCCGTGGTGGTCATGTACGCCTTCGGCCAGCGCTTCCTGACCGAGGGGCTCACGGCAGGCGCGGTGAAGGGCTGACCGGGCGGCGCCAGTCGCGGTAGCGGGTCTCGGCGAGGACCGTGTCACCGTCGGGCACCAGCGTGCCCTCGCCGAGCTCAGCTCCGAAGTAGCGGGCATGAGGATCCGCCACGACCGTACGCGGATCGTTCCGGGCGGCCAGGGCCTCCCGGAAGAATTCGTCCATCCGGACCCGCTCGGGCCCGGCGACCTCGACGTGGCCGTTGAGCGGCGGCCCGACGGCGACCCGGGCCACCGCCCGGGCGACGTCGTCGCCCGCGATCGGCTGGAACATCACCGGGGCCACCCGGACCGTGCCGTCGACGGTGGCGGCGTCGGCGATGCTGCCCACGAACTCGAAGAACTGTGTCGCGTGCACGATCGAGTACGGGATAGAGGCTTTCCCGATCAGCTGCTCCTGAGCGATCTTCGCCCGGAAGTAGCCGCTCTCGGGTAGACGGTCGGTCCCCACCACCGACAGCGCGACGTGGTGTGCGACGCCGGCGACCGCCTCGGCGGCGAGCAGATTACGCGTGGAGGTCTCGAAGAAGCTCATCACCGCGCTGTCCTCGAAGGACGGCGAGTTGGAGACGTCGATCACCACGGACGCGCCGGCCAGCGCGCCGGCGAGTCCGTCACCGGTGAGCGTGTCGACCCCGGTGTTCGGTGATGCCGCGACCGCCTCGTGGCCCTGATCCCGAAGCCTCGCCACGAGCTTCGCACCGATCAGGCCGGTACCACCGATTACGACGATCTTCATGGCAATCCTTCCCCGGGTATCCGGGCACACCCGGTCACAGGTTCCGATTGCGTAATTCTGCCCGATGCGGCGCGATGACGGCAGGCAAACAGACCTGGAGGTCAGGCTGGTCCTGGGCGCGCATGGGTCATCGCCCACTCGAGCGCGTAGTCGGCGACCTGCTCCCAGCCGGGCTCGACACCGGTGAAGTGTGAGCGGTCGGGGAACTCGTAGGTCTCCGTCGTCGCCGTGGAGTTTCGGTACTTGTTCGCGTTCGATCGGATCACCGAGGGCGGCATCAGATGGTCCTTGCCGCCCATGATGAACAACAGCGGAGCACGTCGTCCCCCTCCACGGCGGCGGCCGCGACCAGTGAGAGCCGGAACGTCGGCCCGCGTGACCGGGCGGTGTTGGTGTGGCGTGTCTAGGCTGGGCGCGTGGACAGCCGAGCGGTCGAGGTCGAGGAGTTGGCGCGCGCGGCCGCCGCCGGCGATCCCGCCGCGCTGCACGCCCTCCTGACCGTGCTTCGCCCGGACGTGCTGCGGATCTGTGCCCGGTTCCTGCCGAACCGTGAGGACGCCGAGGACGCCTGCCAGGACGCGCTGCTCGCGCTCACCCGGTCGATCGGCGGCTTCGAGGGCCGCTCGTCGTTCCGCACCTGGCTGTACGGCCTGACCGCCAACCGCGCCAGGTCGACCTACCAGCGGCTGCGCGGCCGCTTCCTGGCCGAGTCGGGCGGCGTGCCGCTGCCCGACCGCCCCGACCCCCGCAGAACCAGCGTGGTGGCCGGCACCCGCCTCGACCTGCTCGACGCGCTGGAGCGGCTCCGGCCCGACCTCGCCGAGGCGGTGGTCCTGCGGGACCTGCTCGACCTCAGCTACGCCGACATCGCCGCCCTGACGGCGGTGCCGGAGGGCACCGTGAAGTCCCGCATTCACCAGGGCCGTACGCAGCTGCGCGTACGCCTGCTGCCGGAACCGGAATGCACCGCCGGCTGACGGCGGGTGTCCTCGCCGCGTCGCTGGCCCTGGCGGGATGCGCGGCCGAGTCGCCGGTCTCACCGCTACCGACCGAGGCGGCACCCTCCGTCCCGGCACCGGCCGTGTCCATCAGCGTCCCACCGACCACGCCGGCCACGAGCACGCCGGCCACGCGGGCGCCGTCGCGCCGGTCGCCGGCCGCCACCCCGCGTACGAGCCGCACGTCCACGAAGCCGACGCCGTCGTGTGAGGGTGCGGTGGTGCACACCATCGACGCCGCCGCCGACGAGCTGTCGCTGATCCCCGCGATGTGCGTGGGTACCGGCGCGGTGCTGCGCATCGAGAACATCGGGCCGGGCGAGGTCACCATCGACTCACCGGACCTGGTCGCGCAGCACTACGAGGCCGGCGTCGTCGAGGTGCGCTTCGTGCGCAGGGGCACCGTCGTCGTGACGATCCCGCAGGGCGGCGACGCCTACGACATCACGGTCGTGGTCCGCTGATCAGCCCGAGCAGCGCGTCGATCTCCTGATCGGTCGTTCGTGCCTCGGGGGCGATCTGCACGTACATCAGGGCGTCGGGGCGAGCCCGGGCCGCCTCGATGATCACCGGCTTGGGGCCGGCGCAGGTGAAGCGGGCCACGACCCACTCGCCGTGCCGTACCGGTGCCGCCGTGCAGCTCGCGTGCGGGTGCTCCGCGACGAACCCGGCCGCCGTCGGGCGCGGCCCGGCGCTGTGCGGCAGCCCGATGAACGCGCCGGGCACACCCGGATCGGTCTGCCACCGCGACGGATCCGGGGAGATCACCAGGGCGGGTGCCAGGCGGCCGTCCCCGCCGGGACGCCCGGCCCAGCCGGACCCCGCGGCGCGCCACCCGGCGGGCAGCACCACCGTCAGCCGCCCGGTGCCGTCACTCGCCGTGCGCGGACCCTCGGGGAGCGCGGCCTCGGAGGGAACAAGAGCCAGGACCACGGCGGCCGCGGCGATGATCGTCGCGCGCCGGAGCGGGGTGAACCCGCCACCGGAGACGGCGCGGTCGAGCTCCGCCGCGAAGGCGGCCGCGTCCGGCGGGCGGTCCCGTGGGTTGCGCGCCGTCGACCGGCGCAGCAGCGCGGCGACACCCTTGGGTACGCCGGTGCCCAGCAGCCGGAGGCCGAGCCTGCCCAGCCCGTACACGTCGGCGCTGGTGTCCACCGCGGACAGCGGGTCGTCCTGCTCCGGTGCCATGTAGCCGGGTGTGCCGGCCCGCGCGGTCAGGCCCGACGCGGCCGCGAGCGCCTTCGCCAGCCCGAGGTCGGCGATCAGCACCCGCTCCCGCCGGAACAGGATGTTGCCCGGGGTCAGGTCGCGATGCACGATGCGGTGCCGGTGCAGCACGGCGACGCCCGCGGCGATCTCCCGCAGCACCCGCAGGGCCTCGGCGGGCGGCAGCTCACCCTGTTCGAGCCGGTCGCGCAGGCTGCCGCCCTCGGCGAACTCCATCACCGAGTACGGGCGGCCGTCCGGCAGTTCGCCGACGGCGTGCACCCGCACCACCCGTTCGTCGGCCAGCCGCCACAGCAGCCGGGCCTCCTGCTGGAAGCGTTCCCGTACGCGTAGATCATGTGACCAGTTGTCGGCCAGCACCTTGATCGCCACGTGGGCGTCCAGCGCCGGGTCGTGGCCGAGCCACACGGTGGCGAACGACCCGGCGCCGAGCAACCGTTCTATGCGGTACGCGCCGATCTGCCCCGGTCCGGTCATGGCTCGACCATAGACGCCGATCGGTAGGCCGCTAGCGGACCGCTACGACCGTCACCGAACGGGTGCTGTCCGCGTCCCGGGTGGCCGTGAAGACGACACTGGCCGGCCGGCGGAACTGACAGGCGTGGACACCGCCCTCGTAGTGACAGGTGACGGCGTCCGCGGGGGAGTACGCCAGCAGTCCGGGCCCGAGGTTGACCACCCGCAGCGTCGCGCCGATCCGCAGACACGGCGACCACCAGGGCATCTCCTCGGTGGTGTCGAGGTTCACCACGCCACCCGCGGGCGTGCAGGCCGTCGACGGCTGCCCGGGTACGGATGCGGGCACCCGGACGGCCAGCTCACGAGCGCCGAGGGTGAGGCGCACGGTGCCGGTGCGGATCAGCCGGCACTGGTAGGTGCCCGCCGCGTAGAAACAGTCGACGCCGGTGGCGGGCTTCGCGACCAGCGACCCGGGCCCGATGTTGACGACGCGCACGATCCCGCCGACCGCGATGCACAGCGGCGGCAGCGTGCCGGACTGCGCGGCGTCGACGGTGTGGACCACCGCACCCTTGCAGGCGGCGGCCCTGGCCGGGGCGGCGGTCGCCGGGGCGGCGGCGGTGGTACCGGTCAGCAGTAGCGTGAGTCCGAGCAGCACGGCGGTGCCGAGCCGGTGGCGATACGGTGAGATGCGCATGACGGCGTTCACTCCTTCTTCGTGGGGCTTACCTCTTGTCCGTCCCACCGCGCCCGGCTTTCGTTCACGGTCGCCCAAGACTTTCTCGAACAGAATCACCGTCGCCCGGATCGGCGATGACCACTACGCTGGGTGCTTTCTTGGACCGCGGATCCAGCCAGGAGTGTCGATGCCGGAGGAGCAGACGGGCGGAAACGACGCCGAGCCGACGCCCGAGAGCGAGGAGGCCGAGCAGGCGCCCCACGTCGGCTTTCTCCAGCGGCTGGAACGGCGCCCGGGGCTGCCCGGCGCGGTCGCGCTGTCCGCGTTCGCCGCGATCCTCGTCGGGGTGCTGGCCGCGGTGCCCGACTGGCGCGACATGGTCGGCGGCGACGATCCTCCTCCCGCCGCCGGGGCGACGATCTCCCCGGCCTCCGCGACACCGTCGCTGATCCCGTCGGACGGGCCGGCACTCAGCGCCATCGACCTGGTCGTCCGGGATCCGCAGAAGGCCGGTGAACCCGACGACGTGGAGGCGCCCAGGACACCGCCCTCGGTGGAGATCACCGTGCACAACCGCGGTACCCGGCGATCGGTGACCACCCGGATCGTCGCGACCGTCGAGGACTCGGCGGTGATCAAGCAGTGCGACGCACAGGGCAACACGGTCCCGGTGTCCGCGACCTACGACCTCGTCCTGCCGCCGCGGCCCGCCGGCGGCACCGCGTTTCAGGTTCCGGTCAGCCAGCAGCAGGGCCCGGACGAGGCGGACCGCTTCGCGGTGCGGGTCGGCACCTCCGAGCGGGATTCCCCCATGTCCCTTCACCTCTACCGGCTCCGGTTCGAGCTGGTGGCCGATGGGCAGCAGACCAAGGTGCCCGCCGGTACGGCCGTCGTGACGGTTCCGGAGACTCCGTCCGACAGCGACGCCTACTTCTGGAGCGAGAGATACGACAGCGGCCAGGTCGATATCAGCGACTTCTCCAACGCGGCGACCGCCACCGCGTGCATGAAGGCCAACAGCGCGGTCCTGGACAGGCTCATGTCCGAGGACGCCGAACTGTCGACCGAACTGGCCGAGGCCCAGGCGAAGCTGCGGCTCTGAGAGTCATCGAGGCCGGCGGCCGAGCAGCTCGCTCGCCTGCGCGGTGATGTCGGCGATCACCGACCCCGCGCCCTTCACCGAGTCGATCAGGCCGACGCCCTGGCCGCTGAGCAGCGCCATCTCCTCCAGATCGCCGGTGGTGAGGCCGCGCATCGGCACCAGGTTGGAGAACCGGCGCATCTCCACGTCCTGCCCGCCCAGGTTGGTGTGCCCGATGACCGGCCGCTCCGCGGCGTCCACCGGGCGGTCCTGCCACTGCTCGACGACCCGGTTGCGCAGCACGCGCATCGGGTTGAACAGCGGGGTCTCCGGCCCGAACAACGCCGTCCGGACGGTATCCGTGGCGTCCGCCTCGACCAGCCGGGACTTGTATCCGTCGTGCGCGCCGGACTCGTCGGTGGCCACCAGCCGGGTGCCGATCCAGGCGCCGTCGGCGCCCAGCATCAGCGCGGCGGCCAGGCCGCGCCCGTCGGCGATCCCGCCCGCGGCCAGCACCAGCGCCGGCGCCACCGCGTCGACGACCAGCGGAACGAGGGCGAACGTCGGCAGCGTCGCGAAGTTGTGCCCGCCGGCCTCAAGGCCCTGCGCCACGACGACGTCCACGCCGTCGTCGACCGCCCGTTTCGCGTCGTCGACCGAACCGACCTGCTCGAACACCCGGATCCCCGCCGCGTGCAGCTGATCGGTCCAGGCCCGCGGCGGATGTCCCCAGTGGAACGAGACGACCGCGACGCCGGCCTCGCACGCCGCGTCGATCTGCGCCTGCTCGGTGAAGACGGTGATGAAGTTGACGTTGAACGGTCCGGGGGTGCCGGCCCGGATGCCCGCGATGACCTGGGTCAGCGCGGGCGCCGGCAGCAGGCCGACACCCAGCGAGCCCAGCGCTCCGGCGTTGCTCACCGCGACGGCCAGGTCGGGGGTCATGCCGACGAACGCCATGCCGGCCTGCGCGATCGGCGTGCTCAGCCCGTACGCGTCGGTGAATCTGGTCCTCAGTGCCATGACCCGAGGATGTCGGATCCCGGTCGCACAAGTGTTGCCGCGCGTGCCAGCCGGGTTGCATTGCGGGCAACCGTCGGGCGGCGGACAGGAGGCGGCGATGACCGACCCGGTGCGGACGGCGAGGCACGCCTGCGGCCCGCTCGCCCTCGCGCTGGACCGCTCCCGCCGTACCCGTGCGCTCGCCGTGGCCGACATCGAGGAGCACCTGGCCGACGACGATCTCTGTCCGGCGGCCACCGCCCGCCGGCTCGGTATCTCGGTGCGCGGGCTGCACCGGCTGTTCGCGGGCCAGGAGCGGTCCTACAGCGCGACCGTGCGCCGGCTGCGGCTGGAGCAGACGCTGCGCGACCTGCGGGATCCCGCGCGCCGGCACCTGCGGGTCATCGACGTCGCCGCGGACGCCGGCTTCGCCGATGTGGCCGGCTACCACCGGGCGTTCCGCCGGGAGTTCGGCCGGACGCCGGCCCAGGTACGCGCCGGCGCCGGCCTCAGGAATCCGCGGTGACGCCGAAGGCGGAGGTGTCCACGACGCGGTCGGCGCGCTCGCGCGCCCGGTCGGCGCGGAAGAACGCGTCCTCCTCGCGCATCCACCGCGCCCACAGCGCCTCCGTGCCGGGGAAGCCGCTGTCCCGGGCCAGGCCGCGGGCCAGCCTCAGCTCCGCGGGCGCCTCCACCCAGACCGCGTAGGCCAGCCGGCCGATCGTGTCCCGGCGGGTGCAGGTGACGCCCTCGAGGATGACCGTCGGCGCCCACCGCTGGGTCTTCCAGCCACCGAGGCTGGATCCGTACCAGTCGGTCCAGTCCCTGGCCTGGTAGACCGCGTCCCGGCCGGCCAGGAGCGGGGACAGGACCTGCTCGTCGAAGCGCGGCCACCAGCCGTCGAAGCAGTCCCACGACACGAAGTCGTCGATCTCGATGACGGGCGCGCCCAGCAGCCCCGACAGCCGGGACGCGAGATGGCTCTTGCCGGTCCCGCTCGGGCCGTCGACCCCGACGATCCGGATGCCGTTGACCGGGTCCCGCTCGCGGACGCCCGCGGCTATCTGCTCGGCGAACATCCTTCATGTGTACGCCGGGGGCGCCACGTGGCGCCCCCGGCGTCCTCACCTCACTGGTACGGCAGGGTCACCGTGGAGAGCGCGCCCAGCGACACGGTGCTCGCCGCGGAGCCGATGGCGCTCCAGATCTCCACCTTGACGGTGCCGTTCGCCAGGTCGCCGAACGTACCCGTCGTGGTGACCTGTCCGACGGCGTCGGTGTACCGCTCCCACCCGGTGACCGGGTCGGTGGCGAAGTAGCGGTACGTCTCGACCCGGTCGAAGCTGCCGTTGCCGGTCAGGTCGTACGAGACGCGGACCTGGGTGGCGTTGCCGACCGAGGTGCCCGCGTCCACCGAGAAGCCGAACGCGGTCGCGGCGCCGGAGCGGTACGCGAGGTTGAGCCCGGTCGCGGTGAACGTGACCGGCGAGTGCGGCTGGTTGTCGTTGGCGCCGGACGCCTTGGCGACGGTCGCGGTGCCGGCCGTACCCGCGGCGCCCGCCAGCGCGCCGTCCGCCTGGAGGTACCGGACCGCGCCGCCGCCGGTCGGCGGGCCGGAGGTGGTCGGCGTCGGGGTGGGGGTTGTCGGCGTGGGTGTGGTCGGTGTCGGTGTCGGGGTGGTGGTCGTGGGTGTCGGCGTCGGGTTGATCCCGCCGCCGGTCGCGTTGCCGCCGGACCAGTTCACCGCGCCGCTGGCGACCGTCCGCCCGGCCGGCAGCGTCAGCACCTTGCCGTCGGAGAACGTCACCGTCAGCGCCGCGTTGGTGATGTTGGACGCGACGTACGTCTTGGCGCCGTTCTTGCTGAACACCCGGTACAGCGGATGGTTGGCGGTGACGGTGAGATCGGTCGTGCCGAGGGCGGCGAGGTTGCGGATCCAGTGGAACGTGTGCGCCCTGGTCTCGCCCTCCTCGGGGGTGTAGCCGCTGTTGGCCCGGAACTTGGCGAGCGCCGCGTCGCCGTCGCCGAGCGCCAGGTACTGCCAGGCGATGTCCTGCCACAGCGCCGGTTCGTGCCCGGCGTTGGTGACCATCTCGGCGTAGTTGCGCCTGACGTACGCGGGGTCGTTGCCCATGTAGAAGTGCCCGCCGGTGACCGGCAGCATGTTGATCCCGTGTATCTGCTCGGGCGCCGAGGCGAACCAGGTGGCGTACGCGCCGCCGTCACCCCAGACCATGCCGACGGTGCCGTGGCCGAACGCCGACGGGAAGTTCTCGTTCGTGGTGTCGAACCAGTACTCGTTGATGGCGGCCGACTGGGTCGTCCAGATGAAGATGCCGGCGTCGCGGATCGCGGTGTTGCCGGTCGCCTGCCCCCACTGGATCAGGCCGTTGGCGAAGTTCATCCCCTCCGACGAGGACTCCTGGTTGTTGCCGGCGAAGAACGCGCCGTGCCCGGCCGCCCAGTCGTGCCCGGCGTAGATGTCGAAGTCCCGCAGGTACGGGAACCGGTTGTCGCCGCGGTCGTAGTTGTTGGCGTCGCGGATCAGCAGGTCCACCATGCCGCCGTAGCTGGAGTTCGCCGCCCAGGACGGGTCGAACTTGGCGAGCGTCGCGGCGGCGGCGATGAAGTAGCCGTAGTGGAAGTGGTGGTCGTTGAGCTCGGCGTCGGAACCGTACGAGGCGGGGTAGCCGATGAGCGTGCCCCAGTTCCGGTCGTAGTAGAACAGCTTCTCCGTCTTGCCCTGCGTGGCGGTGAACCAGTCGGTCAGCCGGGCGCGGATGGCCGCGAGCGCGGTGTCGCGGACGTCGGTGCGGCCGAGCTGGTCGGCGATCTCCGCGATCCGGGCGCCGATGCCGAGCGCCTTGCCGGTCCAGTAGGTGTCGTTCTTCGTGACGTTTACCGGGTTGTCCTTGACCTGGTCGAGGTAGGCGTTGAGGGTCGTCAGGTCGGCGCCGGCGCTGTCGGCGACCGCGGGCACCTCGGGCAGCACGCCCTGGTAGACCGCGGAGGTGGTGTAGGACGTGGCGCCGACGAGGTTCTTCATGGCGCCGCGGGCGGTGACGTAGGTCTGCGCGATGGGCGTCGCGCCGGTCAGCGCCCGCCACTGGTGCGGGTACAGCCCGATGACGGTCCCGGTGCCGGAACCCTCGCGCGCGGTGGTGGTGTACGTGTACGTGGTGGCGACCCGGCTGGTGGCCTGGTTGTACGCGTACGACACCCGCGTGCCGGTGACGTGGTTGTGCGCGTACGTGCCGTAGCTGGTGGCCAGGGCGGTCTTGTCCGCGACGCTGGTGGCCGGCGTGGTCGGCAGCACCGCGATGGAGAAGTAGCCCTTGCCCGCCAGGGTGGAGGTGATGACGGTGCCGCTGACCGACCAGGTGGCGCCGCTCGGCGCGTACGCGACGTAGTCCTTGCCGGCGACCGAGTAGCCGATCCGCGCTCCGCTGTTGGACCAGACGGTCGGGGTGCTCTTCGCGGTGATCTGGGCGTTGCCGCCGGTGACCTGGAAGTACGCGAACGGCAGGCCGTGGCCGATGGTCGCCTTCATGGTCCGGGTGCCGTCGCTCCAGTACGGCGTCACGGTCCAGTCGGTCCAGGAGTCGACGAGGGTCCGCGGCGCGTTCAGCCCGGTCACCCCGGCGGTGAAGTCCTCGGAGTAGATGTAGTGGTACTCGCCGACGCCGGTGGCAGAGCCGCTGATCTGCGGCGTGGTGTTGTAGGAGAAGCCCAGCCCGCCCGAGGTGGTGTCGTAGCTGGTCGGGTGCGCGTGCAGGTTCTCGCTGTACGCGCAGTCGAACTTCTTGTAGACCAGCGACGACCACCAGTCGTTCGTCGGCACCGGGCCGGCCGGGGCGTTGGCGGTCATGAACTGGCGGGGGTTGGTGGCCAGGTCTCCGCAGCCGACCGGCAGGCCCGCGCCGGCCGGCAGGGTCTCGGTGTAGCTGCCCGCGCCGACGGTGGCCGCGTCGGCGGTGCCGCCGAGCGCCACCGCCCCGAGCCCGGCCGTGACGGCCGCGGTCACCGCGAGCGCGAGGGCCCGGCCGGGTTTTCTGCCAGATCTTGCACGTCCGACGACGGGTCCCATGACGCCTCCATTGACTCAGCCCGCTGTGATCACCTCCGTGAGAGCGCTCTCACGATGCTGAAACTGTAAATTTCGGCATCACGTTTCGTCAATGTTTCTAATTTCTTAACAAGCTGTTCCGGGGCCGGGTTTCACCCCTGGCGAAGGGTGTCCGGGCGCGGGCGCCGGTTCAGACTGGCGGTCATGGACTCGACCTATCCGTACCAGCCGGCCGGGGTCGTCGCCCGCGATCGGGGCCACACCCTGTTCGCGCAGACGATGGCCTACGTCGCGGGGACCACCGGCCTGTTCGCCCTCGGCGCGTACCTCGGCCGGAACCTCTCCAGCGGCATCGCCTTCGTCGCGTACCTCGTGGCGTTCGCCGCCCTGATCGCCATGCAGTTCACCGTCCGCAAGTCACGGCAGACGACGGTCGCGCTGCTGGCGGCGTTCGGCCTGCTGATGGGGGTCGCGCTCGCGCCGACGCTGGTCTACTACGCCAACACCGACCCGCAGGCGCTCTGGCAGGCCGGCGCCGCGACCGCGCTGTTCGTCGCGGCGTTCGGCGCGGCGGGATACGCCACCCGCCGCGACCTCACGGCGCTGGCGCGGGTGTGCTTCTGGGCGCTGGTGGCCCTGCTCGTCTTCGGCATCGTGCTGATCTTCGTGAACATCCCGTACGGGTCGCTCATCTACTCCGTGCTGGGCCTTGTGATCTTCGCCGGGTTCATCATGTTCGACTTCCAGCGGCTGCGGCGCTCCCGCGACGTCAACTCCGCGCCACTGCTGGCGGCGTCGATCTTCCTCGACATCCTCAACGTGTTCCTGTTCTTCCTGCGGATCTTCCGGGGCGGCAACCGCTGACGCCCGGACCGGCCCTCAGAACGTGACAGGCAGCGAGGCCAGCCGGTGGCCGATCGGCACGGTCGGCATCCAGTCCGGCGTCCGGTACGCGGGCCGCAGCCCGGGAAAGCGCCGGAGCAGGATCCGCAGGCACTCGTCGGTCTCCATCCGGGCGAGCGCGGCGCCCAGGCAGTAGTAGGTGCCCATGCCGAAGCTGAGCACCCGGCTGCGGGCGCGGGAGATGTCGAAGACGTCCGGGTCGGCGAAGACCTCCGGGTCGCGGTTGGCGGCCATCAGCGCGAGGTAGACGTGCCTGCCGGCCGGCACGGTGTGGCCGGCCAGCTCGACGGGCTCGGTGGTGACCCTGCCGATGACGCCGGCCGGGCCGTCGCAGCGCAGCATCTCCTCGACGGCGAGCGGCGTCAGGTCCGGATCGGCCCGGAGCCGGGCCAGCTGGTCCGGGTTCTCGAACAGCAGCACCAGTCCGTTGGCGATCAGGTTCGCGGTGGTCTCGTGCCCGGCGAACAGCAGCAGCACGCAGTTGGCCACCGCCTCGTCCTCGGTGACCAGGCCCGCGGCCTCGGCCGCCATGAAGGCGCTCAGCACGTCCTCGCCGGGTGTGCGGCGGCGTTCGGCCGCGATGACCCGCAGATAGTCGTGCATCTCGAGCATGCTCCGCTGCGCCTGGCGCAGCTGCGCGACGTCGTCGCTGCCGAAGACCGGCAGGATGTCGCGCGACCACGCCTGCAGCTGCTCGCGGTCCGTGACCGGCATGCCGAGCAGCTCGGCGATCACGTTCGCGGGCAGCGGGTACGCCAGGTCGCTCACCACGTCCATCCGGCCCTTGGGCGCGACGGCGTCGAGGAGCTCGTTGGTGAACTCGCGCACCCGTGGCCGCAGCCGGTCGACCATCGCCGGGGTGAAGTAGCGCTTGAGCAGCTGCTGGAAGCGGACGTGGTCGGCCGGGACGGTGTGGCCCATCCACATCTCGATGGACCGGCGCACCGGTGCCAGCTCCTCCTGCTCCGCGGGCGTCAGGCGTTGCAGGACCCGGGCCATGTTGGCGCTGTCCATCCGCCTGTCCCGCAGGGCGGCGTTGATGTCCGCGTACCGGGTGAGCAGGTAGGCGTCGAGCTGTGGCAGCCACGAGAGTGGACTCTCGGCGCGGACCCGGTGCAGGAAGCCGTCGGGGTTGGCGATCGCCTCGGGGGTGAACAGATCGTATTCCCGCACTGTCGCCGCGTGGTCGCTCATGGTGGCGATTCTGGCAAATCTAGTGATCACCATCTATGCCTGAATCGGCGGTGAGTGGCAACTCCCAGCTCAGCGCTCAGCCGACGCAGGACCGGTATGCCTGGCCGTACTTCGCGTCCTTCGCCGCGTCGGCGCTGGCCACGTAGGGCTTTCCGCCGAATCCGTAGCCCGCGGCCGCGCCGGTCGTCGCGTCCACCTGGTACAGGCGGCGGCCGTCGGTGCACTCGAACGCGCTCACGTACCGGACCTGCCCGCCGGGACCCGTGCAGCCGGCCTGCGCCGTGCCCTCGTCGACCACCTTGCCCGGCTGGAAGACCTCCGCGCAGGCCGTCGTCGCGGCCTTGCCCGCCGGTGCCCCGCCGCCGGCGAGGTTCAGGTCGAGCGTCACGCCGTGGTTGGCGCAGGCGGTCTGCAGGCCGGTGGTGTGCGTGGCGAGGGGGCCGAGGTAGGCCAGGGCGCCGGCGCCCGGGTCCTTGCCGAGCTTCTGGATCTGCGACACCAGGTCGATCAGGGACGTGCCGTGCTCCCGGATGTCGTCGTACCGGGACTCCTCGAACTGTGCCCGCGCCGTGGCGTACTCGGCGCCGGTCATCGGCGCCGCGGCGCCGCCCTGCACGGCGTCGGCGTGCTCGCGCATCGCGTTGCAGGCGGCGACGCCGGGGTCCTCCTTGATCACCCGGTCGTACGCGAACCACCCACCGGCGGCAACCAGAACGACGGCCAGCGCGCCGCCGATCAAGATCCAGCGCCCGCGGCGCTGCGCCGGCGGCGCCGGCTGGGTCTCGGTCTCGGTCACGATGGGCGTGCTCATGGGCAGTCCTTCCAGGTGGGCTCGGGCCGCATCGCAGTCTGAACACAGAATGATGATCTAGCAAAAATCCGCATTCGTCCTACCCGGACGGATTACCCCCAACGGCGTAGAGCGCGTGAACCTGAACGACTTCCGGGTGTTCGGCCGGCCGGAGGAACACCTCACGTGGACTGTTCGTAGCGCTGCTTCCTGCGCCCGACGAGGTCGCCCACCTCGGTCCGGGACGACACGCCGAGCTTGCGCAGGATGTTGGAGACGTGCACGGCGGCGGTCTTCGGCGAGATGTAGAGGCGCCGGGCCAGCTCCGTGTTCGTCAGCCCGTCGCTGATCAGCACCGCCACCTCCCGCTCGCGGGGCGTCAGCGCGGCCGGCCCGGTGACCGCCGGAGGCGCGTCGACCGGGGCCATGCCCAGCCGGGCGCGGACCCCGGCGAGCTGGGCCACCCGCCAGCCGCGCCACTCGGCCAGCAGGTCCGCGGCGGCCTCCACCTGCGCGGCGGCCTCCTCGCGCCGGTCGCCGGCGAGCAGGCAGCGGGCGGCGCCGACGCGCACGGTGCCGCGGTTCGCCGGACCGAGGATGTGCGCCTCGGCGACGGACAGGTAGCCCGCGAGGGCCTCGGCGTGCCGGCCGCGCGCCTCCGCGAGCTGGGCGTCGACAAGCGTCCGGTACGCGTCCCACACGTCGGCGTCGAGCAGCGTGGCGGCCAGCAGGTCGAGCCGGTCCGCCGGCAGGCCGAGCTCCAGCGCGGCGGAGACCAGGTCGTGCGCCTGTTCGCCGCTGCGCCAGGCCTCCCCGGCCAGGGCCGCGACGAGTTCGTCGAGGGTCTGCTCGGCGCGCGGGAGGTCGCCGCGGCGGCAGGCGAGATGGAACGCGAGGCCGGGGATCGTGGCCGGCGGGTTGTCGGGCAGCGCCGTCAGGTCGGCGATGAGACCCTCGACCCGGTCCAGCTCGCCGGCCTCGAGGTAGAGCCCGGCGAGGAAGACGCCGTGATAGTCGGCCCAGCGGCCCACCCGCCGGTAGCCGCGGTCCTGCTCGCGCCCCTCCTCGAGGGCCGCGATCGCGGCACCGAGGTCGCCGGCCCGCAGCGCGAGCCGGGCCCGGCCCTGGAAGTACGAGGCTACCGCGAGCGACTCGAAGCCGGCCCGCTCGGCGTCGACCCGCATGCGTTCCAGGGTCTCGGCGTGCTCGGCCGGCGACGTGGGTGGCTCGCCCTGCACCAGGTCCTTGAGGGCGCGCGCGGCCAGGACCCACTCGCCCGCCTTCTCGGCCTCGTCGACGAGGGCGGACAGGATCTCCCGGCCGGCGGCGGCGGTCTGCGGGCGTTCCGTGAGCGTCGCGCCCTTCTCCATCAGCGCGGCCCGGCGTACCGCCGGCAGGTCGAACTCGTCGGCCAGCGCCAGCGCGCGGTCGGACCAGAGCAGGGCGGCGTCGAGGTCGTCGCGCAGGTACGCCGACTGCGCGATCGCGGTGATCGCCCGCGCCTGGTCGGCGCCGGGCGGTAGCCGCGCGATCAGCGTCTCGATGTCGCGGGTCAGTGCACCCATCTCGTCGGTGTCGCGGGACTCCCAGGCGAGGCGGACCAGCAGGTACAGCGACTCGGCCCGGTCGGTCGTCCCGGCGGCGAGGTCCCGCCAGCGCCGGGCGTGACGCCGGGCGTCGTCGAGCAGCCCGGCCAGCCACGCCGCCCGGGCGGCGGCGGCGAGCAGGCCGGCGTCCTCGGGTGCCTCGTCGAGGCCCATCTCCGCCAGTTGCAGGGCCTGGTAGGCGGAGCCGATGGAGAGGTAGAGCTCGGTGCCGCGGCGGGCCGCGGCGACCATGTCGTCGTAGCGGCCGGCGCCGCGGGCGTGGTGCGCCACCATGGCCGGGTCGGACGAGCCGCCGCTCAGGAGCACGTCGAGCGCGGTCTCGTGCAGCCGGCGGCGCTGCCGGCCGAGCATCTGGTCGGCGATCGCCTCGCGCACCAGCGCGTGCCGGAACGCGAACTCGTCCTCGCCGGACTCGACGAGGACACCGCGGGTGACCAGGTCTCGCAGCACGGCGATGAGCTCGTCCTCGCCCGCGCCGGTCACCGCGGCGAGCAGGTCGAACGGTATCCGGTGGCCGAGCACGGTCGCCGCCTCGACGACGCGGTGGCTGAGCGGGTCGAGGTCGTCGACCTGGCGGCGCAGCACGTCGGCCAGGCTCCACGGCAGCGGCTGCTCGACGAGCGCCTCCACGTCGTAGCCGGGCGAGGCGCGCAGCAGCTCCTCCAGGAAGAACGGGTTGCCGCCGGTGCGGTGGTGCAGGGACGCCGCGGCCCGCGGCGGCGCGGGCGCGCCGGTGACCGCCGCCAGCAACGCCGCGGTCTGCGCGGGCGTGAGGCGATCCAGGCACAGGTGGGTGACGGCGTGCCGGCGCTCCAGCCGGGCCAGCAGCCCGGCCACCGGATTGCGCCGGGTCACCTCGCCCTGCCGGTAGGTCCCGATGAGCAGCCGCGGCCCGCGCTGGTCGGCGATCCGCTCGAACAGCGCGGCGCTCTCCGAGTCGGCCCAGTGCAGGTCGTCGAAGACGATGACCGCGGGCGCGTCGCCGATCAGGTCGTCCAGGACGGCGAGACCGGTGTGCAGCCGCTCGACCGGGCTGCGGCTCGGGTCGGCGAGCGCCGCCAACTGCTCCTCGTCGACCTCCGGCCGGCCGTCGATGGCGTCCAGGAGCACCTCGTACGGCCGGGACAGCGAACCGGGCTCGGCCTGCCCGATCAGCTTGACGGTCCCCGCCGGCACCGCCGCCAGCAGCTCGTGCACCAGCCGGGTCTTCCCGATGCCCGGCTCGCCCGCGATGATCGCGACCGCGGGCTCCCGTGCCGTGGCGAGCCGCACCAGCCGGCGCAGCTCGCCGTCCCGCCCGATCATCACCGGGCTGGCACCGCCACGGATGGTTCGCACGACGCCAGGGTACCGGTGGGGTGTCCGCGCACCGCCCGGGCCTTGCGGGTTCGGCGGGCCGCGCGGGCGAGTGCGAGCAGGCGGCCCCGGTCGGCCTCGGCGATCAGCTCACGGTGCCGGGCGTTCGACAGAACCAGGGTCATGTCCGGGTGCATGTACATCGTTCTCTCCTTCGTCAACCGCTGATGGATCAATCCTCGGTCGACAAGGGAGCCGCCACATCGGAAGCGTTTACCTATGTTCACCGGCCCCGGGGTTCAGCCCGGGCGGCACGCGGCCTAGGTATACCTAGGCCGGTCCGTCGGTGCGGATGCGGGCGTGCAGGTGCATGTCGTGGCGGCCGTCGGAGTGGACGGCGTCGCTGCGTTTGGTGCCTTCCAGCCGGAAGCCGCACTGGGCGGCGACGCGGCAGGAGGCGTCGTTGCGGGTCGAGTGGTCCAGTTGCAGGCGGTGGAAGCCGGCCTCGCCCAGTGCCCAGCCGCTCATCGCCGTCAGCGCGCGGGAGGCGACGCCCGCGCCCCGGGCCGCGGGGAGCACCCAGTACGCGCACCCGGCGACGCCGTCGTCGAGGTTCAGCCCGCCCAGGGCGACGCGCCCCAGCACCTCGCCGCCGTCTCGGGTCACCGCCCAGTGCGCGCCCGTCTCCCGCGCCCAGGCCTCGCGGTAGTGGTCGAACCACTCGCGCACCTGCTCCTCGGACGCGGGCCGGCGGGTGTGCCAGTGCCGGATCTCGGGATCGGAGTAGGCGGCGAGGAAGACCGCCGCGTCGCGGGCCGACCAGGGCCGCAGGAGCAGGCCGCCGGGCGCGGAGATGACCGGCTGGGCGCGGGCCGAGAGCGCGCCGGCCACGATGGCGGGCGGCGTGGAGAGGTGGTATCTCACCGCCGGTCGTCCGCGATCCGGGTCGCGGTCTGCGTGACGCCCTCCTGGCGCAGCTCCATGAGCTCGAGCCGGAAGCCGATCTCCAGGTCGAGGCCGGGATGCCGGTAGCGGCCGCCTTCGAGGGGCAGCAGGACGACCGGCGGCCGGCCCGCGGCGGTGAGGGTGAGCCCGTCGTCGGTGGCCGTGACGTCCAGGGGGAAGTCGTCGCGGAGCAGGTAGCGGCCCGTCACGTCGTCCGGCGGCGTGGCGGCCTCGGCGGTGGCGTACTCGCGGTCGGCGGTGGTGAGGATGGCGGTCAGCACCTCGCGGGTGTCCTCGGAGTTGGTCATCACGGCGACCGCGGCGCCGGTGTCGGGCCAGGCGAACGAGAAGCAGGTGTAGCCGACGTTCTCGCCGGTGTGGCCGAACTTGCGGTGGCCGGGTGTGTCGTGGAGCTCGGTGCCCAGGCCGTAGCTGCCGCCGGGTAGCTGTGGCGTCAGCATCTGGGTGGCGAGGTCCCGGCCGAGCAGCGCGGACTCTCCGGCGGCGGCGCGGGCGAGCTCGAGTTCGAGCCGGAGCAGGTCGGCGGGCGTGCTCCACAGGCCGCCGCCGGCCATCTCCGGCAGGGTCTGCCAGCCGCCGGGGACGGGGGTGCCGGCGCGGTGATGGCCCGCGGCGACCGAGCCCGGCCGCCGGTGCGGAAAGCCTTGGTCGTAGCTGCTGTCGCGCATGGCGAGGGGCTCCAGCACCAGCGTGCGCATGAGGTCGTCGAACGCCGCGCCGGTCACGTCGACCATCAGCCGCTGCAACACGGCGTAGTGGCTGCCCGAGTAGCGGAACCGGCTGCCCGGCAGCAGGGCGGCCCGCACCGGCGGCGTGTTCGCCGGCGCCGCGCCCCGCAGGGTCTGCGACAGCGACGGGGTGGGTTCGTCCGGGCCGTAGCCGCGGAACCAGTTGTAGGTCAGTCCGGCGGTGTGCGCCAGGAGCTGGCGCGGCGTGACGGTCACGCCGGCCGGCAGGCGCCAGGCGGTCAGGTAGTCGTGGATGTCGGCGTCCAGGTCCAGCACGCCGTCGGCGACCAGCCGCAACGCGCCGAACGCGGCGACGTGTTTGCTGATCGAGCAGGCCTGGAACGCGGTGTCGCCGCGCACCGGCACGGGCGCCGCGCCGCCGGTGGTGCCGTAGCCGGCCGCCCAGGACCGGCCGTCCAGGTCGGCGACCGCGATGCCGGCGCCCGGTATCCGGTAGGTGTCCATCAGCTCCGGCAGGCTCGCCACGTCCGGCGACGGCAGGCCGGACGCGCCGTGCCGGTCGAGGCGGTCCAGCAGTCCGGGCCAGCGCAGGGCCGGTTCCTCGTCCTTCATGGACGACGAGTCTTCCCGACGGTCCCGCCGCGCACCACCTCCATCGGCGGCGGCTCAGCCGGCCAGGGCGTCGACCAGGCGGCGGGCGGAACCCGCGAGGTTCCACCGCTCGGCCAGCGCCAGCAGCGCGTCGCCGTCGCGGGGCGCGGCCGGCAGGGTCGCGTCGAAGGGCGGCAGCGGCACGTCCAGCGCGACCCGGCACACCGGCAGGGCGGCCGTCAGGTAGTCGCGGGCACCGTCCAGCTTGATGCGCAGGCCCGGCGCGAACCCGGCGTCCTTGTCGTCGAGCGCGGCCAGGATCTCCTCGACGCCGCCGTAGCGCGCGATCAGGCGGGCCGCGGTCTTCTCGCCGACGCCGGGCACGCCCGGCAGGCCGTCGCTCGGGTCGCCCCGCATCGCGGCGAAGTCCGCATACCACCGGGGCGGCACGCCGTATTTGGCCTGGACCGCCGCGTCGTCGCTGTCCTCGAGCTTGGCGACCCCGCGCCCGCAGTAGAGCAGCCGCGTGCCGCGCGCGTCGTCGACCAGCTGGAACAGGTCGCGGTCGCCCGAGACGACCTCGACCGGGGCGGCCTGGGTGGCGGCGAGCGTGCCCAGCACATCGTCGGCCTCGTAGCCGGCCACCCCGAACGCCGGGATGCCCACCGCGGCGAGCACCTCGAGCAGGACCGGGACCTGCTTCTCCAGGGCCGCGGGCACCTCCTCGACGGCGCCGTGCGCGACGCGGTGCCGCTTGTAGGACGGGACGAGCGCGACCCGCCAGGCCGGCCGCCAGTCGGCGTCGAGGGCGCAGACCAGCCGGTCGGGCCGGCGGGTCCGGACCAGCTGGGCGATCATGTCGAGGAAGCCGCGGATCGCGTTGACCGGCTCGCCGGCGGAGGTCCGCGCGGCGGACTCGGGGATCCCGTGGAACGCACGGAAATACAGGCTGGGCGCGTCGACGGCCAGCAGGGGTCGCTCAGTCACGCACCAAACCTAGTCGCGCGGTGTGACACTTTGCGCGAGCCTGGCTCGGTGGGACGACGTCTGATCATCAACTGCGACGACTTCGGCATGTACCCGGCGGTCAACGCGGGCGTGCTGAGCGCCCTCGAGGAGGGCATCGCGAGCTCGTGCAGCCTGATGCCGCCGTGCCCGGCCGCGCTCGAGGCGATGTCGCTGCTGCGGGACCGCCCGCACCTGCCGTTCGGCATACACCTGACCCTGTTCTGCGACACGCCGGCGTACCGCTGGGGCCCGCTGACCGCGCGGGCCCGGGTGCCGTCGCTGCTCGACGGCGCGGGGGAGTTCTTCGCTCCGGACCGGGTGCCGGCGCTGCTCGCGCAGGCCCGCGCCGAGGAGGTCGCCGTCGAGTTCCGGGCACAGATCCGGGCGGTGCTCGACGCGGGGCTCAGCCCGACGCACCTGGACTGGCACTGCCTGGCCGACGGCGGCCGCGAGGACCTCTTCGAGGTGACCCTGGCGCTCGCCGGCGAGCACGGCCTGGGCGTCCGCGCCTGGCTCGGCCCGGCCCGGCGGCGCCTGCGGCGCCTGGGCCGCCCGGTCACCGACCACGACTTCCTGGACAGCTTCCGGCTCGACCCCGAGACCAAGTTCCTCCGGTACGCCGAACTGCTGCGCGCGCTGCCCGAGGGCACCAGCGAGTGGGCCGTGCACCCGGGCCTGGCCGACGACGAAGCGCGCCGGATCGACCCGGGCTGGCGGGTTCGCGCCACCGACCATGATTTCCTGACATCTCCGGAAGCGGCCGCGCTGCTGGCCGCGGAGGACATCACCCTTGTCGATCATCGCTCGATAGTTACCGGTGGGGGAGACGACCGTCCTAACGTTCGTTAAGCTGAAGGGGTGACGGTCGAGCGGATCCTGCCAACGGACGAGGCGTACGAGTTGCTGGGCCTGACCCGGGAGATCGCCGCCGGCGAGCTCGCACCCCGGGTGGCCCGCTTCGAGGAGCGGGGCGAGTTCCCCCGCGAGGTGCTGCGCACCCTGGGCGGCGCCGGGCTGCTCGGCCTGCCCTACGCCGAGGCGGACGGCGGCGCCGGCCAGCCCTACGAGGTCTATCTCCAGGTCCTGGAGATCCTCGCGGGCTCGTGGCTGGCCATCGCCGAGGCGGTCAGCGTGCACACCCTCTCCTGCTTCCCGACCGCCGCGTACGGCGGCGAGCGGCAGCGCAAGTCGCTGCCTGACATGCTCGGCGGCGACCTGCTCGGCGCCTACTGCCTCTCCGAGCCCCAGGGCGGCTCGGACGCCGCCGCCCTGACCACCCGGGCCGTGCGTGACGGCGAGGACTGGGTCGTCACCGGCACCAAGGCGTGGATCACCCACGGCGGGCAGGCCGACTTCTACAACATCTTCTGCCGCACGGGCGGCCCCGGCGCCGCCGGCATCTCCTGCGTGGTCGCCGACGCCGCCACGCCCGGGATCCTGCCGCAGACGCCCGAGCGCACGATGGGCCTGCGCTCCTCGGCGCCGGCGCAGATGGTCTTCGACGGCGTCCGGGTACCGGCCGACTGCCTGGTCGGCGAGGAGGGCTCCGGCTTCCGGATCGCCATGCAGGCGCTGGACGCGGGCCGGCTCGGCATCGCCGCCTGCGCGGTCGGGCTCGCGCAAGCCGCGGTCGACTACGCCGCCGGGTACGCCCGGGAGCGCGAGCAGTTCGGCCGGGCGATCGGCGAGTTCCAGGGCATCGGCTTCATGCTCGCCGACATGGCCACCCAGGTGTCCGCGGCCCGCGCCCTGATGCTGGCCGCCGCCCGCCTCAAGGACGCCGGGCGCCCGTTCTCCATCGAGGCCGCCAAGGCCAAGCTCTTCGCCACCGACGTCGCCATGCGGGTGACCACCGACGCGATCCAGGTGCTCGGCGGGGCCGGATACGTCAGCGACCACCCGGTCGAGCGCTGGTTCCGCGAGGCCAAGGTGCTCCAGATCGTCGAGGGCACCAACCAGATTCAGCGCCTGGTCATCAGCCGATCGCTGATCCGGGGCTGAAACCGGGTCGGTGCCGGGGCCGCGCGCCCGGTAAGTTGACGCCGTGGAAGAGATCGACCGGGCGATCGTCGGAGCCCTCACCGTGGACGGCAGGCTGTCCTACACCGATCTCGCCGAGCGGGTCGGCCTGAGCGTCTCCGCGGTCCACCAGCGGGTACGCCGGCTGGAGCAGCGCGGCGTGATCAGCGGCTACACGGCCAAGGTGTCCTACGAGGCGCTCGAGCTGCCGCTGACGGCGTTCGTGGCGATCCGCCCGTTCGACCCGTCGCAGCCCGACGACGCGCCCGAGCGGCTGGCGCACCTGGCCGAGATCGACTCGTGCTACTCGGTCGCGGGGGAGGACTTCTACCTGCTCATGGTCCGGGTGGCCAGCCCGGCGGACCTCGAGCGGCTGCTACAGGAGATCCGCACGGCGGCGAACGTCACCACCCGCACCACGGTCGTGCTGAGCACCCCGTACGAGAACCGCCCGCCCCGCATCGAAGTGTCCTAGGACGCCGTACGGGCAGTGGCCCGGCACTCAGGCCGCGGCGTCGACGACGGCCTGGAAGAGCCGGTTCGGGTCCTCCGCCAGGCGGTTGCAGACGTAGAGCCACCACTCGGTGCCGAAGACGACGTACTCGCGGGTGGGGTGCCCCCGCTCGGCCATCGCCGCGAGCCGGTCGGGCCCGAGCCCGAGCAGCGTCTCGAACTCCCACGGCGCGGCGGCGGACGGGTCGCCGAGCAGGTCGTCCACCGCGTGGATCAGGTCCCAGTCGTGCGTGGCGAACGAGCACAGGTGCGCCGAGCCCGCCAGCAGCTGCGCGTAGCGCAGGTAGGCGTCCGCAAGGACCTTGTCGTCACGCGCGTACGCGATGGTCTCCGGCTCGAGGAACGCACCCTTGACCAGGCGGATCCGGCCGGGGAGGGCGAGCAGGCCGGCCAGGTCCTCCGCGGTGCGGTGCAGCCGCGCCTGCACCGTGACGCCGACGTGGCCGAACCGCTCGCAGAGCCGGCGGTGCACGGCCAGGACCGCGTCGGTGCGCCCGGAGCCCTCCGCCGAGATGATCATCTCGCGCCCGGTGGCGGCGGTGGCCTCGGCGATGCGCGTGCCGTTCTCGAGGGCGAGGTCGTCGGAGATCGCCAGGCCGATGTGCGACAGGTCGAGGGAGACCGAGCAGCCGGCCGGCAGCCGCCGGGCCAGGTCGACGAAGACGTCGGTCTCGCGGCCGGCCCGCTCGGGGTCACGGCAGCTCTCGCCCATGTACTCGGCGTTGGCCCGATGCCCCCGGCCGAGGACCTCGGCGACCCGGGCGAGTGCCTCGGCCGTCGTCTCACCGGCCACGTAACGGGCGGCCACCTTACGGGCGAGGGGTCCGAGCACCGGGTCGCCGGGTATCCGCGCCTTCAGCTCCTCGTCGAGCGCCATCGTCCGCAACACCTGTGCCGCCTGCCGGGGGTCATCGATCACCACCCAAGTCTGCCGCAACCATTCATCCTAGGATGCTTTACGCGACGTGCGCCCGGTCACCGCCCGGACCACCCCCGCCTTCGGCCGGGGGAGCGGATGAGGATTGTGCGGATTGCGGGGTCGGCCTACCGTCTGTGCATGGAGAAGACCGCGCGAGCCGAGCGTCCCGCCGAGGATTACCGCCGGCTGCCGCCACGGATCACCCCGGAGCAGATGATTCCGGTCCAGCCGGTGCTTCACGTCCTCCAGGACCCGCGCGAGGGCGACGAGGACGCCTGGCGCATCCGCTTGGGCTGGACGGCCTGACGCTCGTTCGACGCCTCACGCGGGTTCCGGGTCCGTCGCCGCGCCGGTCTCCGTCTCGGTGATGCCGAAACCGCGCGCCGGCGCGAACGCGTAGCCGAAGGCCAGGGGTTCGTACTCGACCGGCTCGCCGCCCTGCGGCCGCGCGATGGTCTGCGCCGCGCCCCGGATCCGGTTCTCGACGGTCAGGTCGAAGGCGGGCGCGGCCACCTCGTAGTACCAGCCGGGCAGGTAGACGACAGAGAGATGTTCGGAGTCCAGGTACTTCGCGTGCAGCACGTTGCCCATGGCGTCGATGCAGACGAACACGGATCGGCCGGCGATGTCACGCACGCGTCGACGGCCCGGCCACTCTGCGCACGTTCTGTGGAATTCGTCGCCTCGCCCTTCACGGCGTGCACCCCGCACCGCACTAATCCGGTGAGAGGTGCACACGGTGAAGGAAGGGGGTCTCATGTCCGTTGCGGACATGGTGGGCGTCGGGGCGCTGGTGCTCGGAGCACTGGTCCCGGTGGTCGGCGTCTGGCTGCAATGGCGGGCCGAGCGGAATCGGCGGGTCATTGATCGCCCGATCCACATTCACATCACGCTCGATGCCAGACGGACCCATGCGCGGTGAACGGACTCCTGGACCCGCCGCCGGAGGATCGTGCGCCGGTCGCCGCGCCCGCGCGCACCGGCGCCGACACATTCGCCGACTTCTACCGCCGGGAGATCGGTGGCCTGGTCAACTTCCTGGTCTGGATGGGCGCGGACCTGGCCGACGCCACCGACCTCGCGCAGGAGACGATGATCGACGCCTATCGCGGGTGGTCCGGCATCACATTCCCCCGAGCCTGGGCACGCCGGGTCGCGTCCCGCAAGTTCGTCCGCCGCGTCACCGCCGCGGAGTCGGCCGCCGAGCTCGACGCCGACAGCCCGCTGCTTCCCGTGCATCACGACACGGCCGAGTGGGAGTTCCAGGACGAGGTGATCCAATTGTTGCGGACCCTGCCGTGGCGGCAGCGGCAGGTGATGGCCTGGACCCTCGACGGCTACCGGCCGATCGAGATCGCCGAGGAACTGCGCATCAGCCCGGAGGCGGTACGCGGCAACCTGCGCCTGGCCCGCCTCGCGCTGGCGGCGCACATCCGAGCACCAGGGGAGGGGCCGCAGTGAACGACGACGCTCTCACCGGGCTTCACGCCGCGACCGCGGCCCGCCTCGCCGGGCTGCTCGATGTCGACGGCGGACTGCGGGACCTGTTGCTGCGGGCCCACCACCGGGACGCCGGGTACCGCATGCGGCGAGCGATCGACGTCGACGGCGGCCTGCGCGCGATCGTGCCGGATACGCAACCGCAGGCCGGCGAATCAGAGTCGGCCGCCGAGCGGAATCCGCACGCCACCCTCGGTCTGGTCGCCGATCTGCTGGGGGCGCAGACGCTGGAGTACCGTCTCGG
Source organism: Amorphoplanes digitatis (assembly GCF_014205335.1). Classification (NCBI taxonomy): domain Bacteria; kingdom Bacillati; phylum Actinomycetota; class Actinomycetes; order Micromonosporales; family Micromonosporaceae; genus Actinoplanes; species Actinoplanes digitatis. Next base: position 4,338,257 of record NZ_JACHNH010000001.1, read on the forward strand.
GCACCGCCTGGAACCGGCCCTGGACGCACTCGCGGGCCTGTTCGCCGTCGCCATCGTCCGCGCGCTCACCGCTGCCGTGCTCGCCGAACTGGGCCGGTCGACCGATTCCCGTCAAGTGCTGCGCCGGGCACGTACCGAAGTCGGCGGCCTGGCTCGCGGTGGTGCTCTCGACCGGGGGCTGGACCTGGCGTTCGAACGGCTCGGCGACTTCGCGGAGACGCGTGACGCGGACACGATCCGGCGCATGGCCGGCGACCTCGACCGTGCCCTCGACAGGGGTGACGCCCGAGCCGCGGGTGACCTGGCCCGGAGCATGGCCGTACGCCTCGACGAGATCCGGGCGCAGCTGCGAGACCTGGCCCGCGAGCGTGCCGGGCATCTCGGCGATCGTCTCCGCGCGAGCCTGGAACGCGACGTCGACCGCTGCCCCGAGGGCAACGCCGTGCTCGCCGCGGCCTGGGCGACAGCGTTGGACCGGGCGCGCCACGACTTCGCCGGGGCCGATCTGAGCGGTGTCGCGCTGGGCCGGTTCACCCTCGACGGACTCCTGTGGTCCAGTGCCACCCGGTGGCCGTCGGACACCTGGCGCGGCCAGGTCCGAGCCGACTCGGCCATGATCGGCCCGGACCTCTACGAGATCCGTGGCCGGCAGGTGCATGACTCCAACGGTGTCCGGTCACCCGCCGGCCGCTGAACAGCCCTGTATCCAAGGATCCTAGGACGCCTTACGCGCGGTGCGCCGGGTCACCTCACCCGTTCGGAACTGGGCGGTGTTTCAAAGAGGAGCCCTTCGGGCACCCCTTCACCAGCAAGAACAACTTGGTTTTGACTCGATGAGAGGGTTCACGATGAGCTTCACCGACAAGGTCAAGAACAAGGTGGAAGAGCTGACCGGCAAGGCGAAGCAGAGCGTCGGCGACGCCACCGACAATGAGCGGCTCGTCGCAGAGGGCACGGCTCAGGAGATGTCCGCCAAGGCCAAGCAGGCCGGCGAGCACGTCAAGGACGCCGGCAAGGACGCACGCGACGCGCTCAGCTGAGCGCGGACCAATAGACCGCGAAGGGCCCCCGGGGATTCCCCGGGGGCCCTTCGGTGTGCGGAGTTACTCCGCGACCTGCTGCTTGCGCCACCAGTCCTGGCCGGACTGCGGCAGCGTGTCGATCGGGTCGTAGTACGCGTAGAGCTTGCTGAGCGCCTCGGCGTCGGTCGTCTCGATGGACGTGCGGTAGTTCTTCGTCCAGTAGGAGATGCCGTGCTCGCGGTCGTACTCGGCCAGCATGTGCACCCAGCGCTTGCCGACGAACGGCACGTCGCAGACGATCCGCGGGGTGGCGTAGCCGGGCAGGTAGCCCATCATGTCGTGCTGGAGCTGCTGTGCGTACCAGACCGGCACGCGCCAGTGCTCGGCGTTGGGGATCATGTCGCACATGTAGAAGTAGTACGGCAGGATGCCGGCCTCGCCCTGTAGGCCGAAGCAGAGGTCGAGCAGGTCGGCCGTGGTGGCGTTGACGCCGCGCATGAGCACGCCCTGGTTGCGCACGTCGCGGACGCCGACCTCGAGCAGGGTCCGGGTGGCCTTGGCGACCAGCGGGGTCAGCGAGTTCACGTGGTTGACGTGGGTGTGCACGGCGAGGTTGACGCCGCGGCGCTCGGCGGTGATGGCGACCCGGTTGAGGCCCTCGACGACGTCGCCCTGGAGCCAGTGCTGGGGCAGGCCGGCGAGGGCCTTGGTGGCCAGCCGGATGTCGCGGACGGTCGGGACCGAGAGCAGGCCCATCAGGTACGTCTCGAGCTGCTTCCAGGGCACGTTGGCGACGTCGCCGCCGGAGACCACCACGTCGCGTACGCCGGGGTGTGCCTTGAGGTAGGCGAGGTGGGCGTCGTAGCGGTCGACGGGCTTGAGGGTGAGCTTGAGCTTGTCGACGGTGGGTGTGCTGTTGCCGACGAGGTCCATGCGGGTGCAGTGGCCGCAGTACTGCGGGCAGGTGCTGAGCAGCTCGGCGAGGACCTTGGTGGGGTAGCGGTGGGTGAGGCCTTCGGCGACCCACATGTCGTGCTCGTGCAGGGAGTCGCGGGCGGAGTGCGGGTGTGACGGCCAGTCGAGGTGGCGGTCGGTGGCGACGGGGAGCATGTAGCGCCGGATGGGGTCTGCGTAGAAAGACTCCGTGTCGGGCGTTTTGTCGGGCACCATGGTGTTGAGCATCTGGGGCGGGATCAGCATCGACATGGTGGCCAGGCGCTGCTGGTCGGTCTCCAGGTCGGCGTAGAAGCGCTCGTCCAGGAGGTCGCCCATGACGGCGCGGAGCTGCTTGATGTTCTTGACGCAGTTGACGCGCTGCCACTGGGCGGATTCCCACTGGGCGGCGGTGATGTCACGCCAGCCGGGGAATCGGGTCCAGTCGGGCTCGACCAGGGTGCGGCGCCGGTAGTCGTAGGGCTGCCCTGCCTCGGTGGCGGCGTCGTTCTGGAGCTGGGTCAACGGGGCCTCCTGGGGGTGGGGGAGCGATCACTACCGACGATACTGGAGAATCTGCGGTCTAGTAACCGTCGCTCCGGAGGATTTACGGTACGACGGGCGGGCGGCAGTCTGTTTCTCGTGAGGATGGTGGGCATGACGTTTCCGGTGGGGCTGAACCGGGTGCTCGAGCCTGCGGGTGTGCTCCCGCAGGCGGCGTGGCGCCTGGACGCGCGAGCGGAGATCGGCGCGGACGAGGTGCGGATCCGTGTCGAGCGGCTGAACCTGGACGCGGCGAGCTTCCGGCAGCTGGCGACCAAGCACGGCGGTGACGGCGCGGCCGTGCGCGCCGAGGTGCTGGAGATCATCGGTACGCGGGGCAAGATGCACAACCCGGTGACGGGCTCGGGCGGCATGCTGATCGGCGTCGTCGACGAGGTCGGCCCGGAGTCGCCGCTGCCGGTGAAGGCCGGCGACCGGGTGGCCACGCTGGTGTCGCTGACGCTGACGCCCCTGGCGATCTCGGACGGCCTCGCCGGCTGGGACGGCATGGGCGAGCAGGTGCCGGCCGCGGGTCACGCGATCCTGTTCGGCCGTTCGGTGGTGGCGGTGCTCCCCGAGGACCTGGCGCCGGAGCTGGCCCTGGCGGTGTTCGACGTGTGCGGCGCGCCGGCGCTGACCGATCGGATCGTGCGGTCCTACGCGGGTGCGGCGCAGCCGGTGACGGTCGCCGTGCTGGGCGGGGCGGGCAAGAGCGGCTCCCTCGCGCTGACGGCGGCGCGGCTCGCCGGTGCGCGTACGGTCGGTGTGGTCGTCTCGGACGCGGAGCGCGAGACGCTGACGGCGGCCGGGCTGGCCGATCACGTCGCGGTCGCCGACGCGCGGGATCCGGTGGCGGTCTCGTCGGCGGTCGTCGCGGCGCTGGGCGCGCCGGCGACGGTCACGGTGGTGTGCGTGGACGTACCGGGTTGTGAGCACGGGGCGATCCTGGCGACGGCGTCCGGCGGCACGGTGATCTTCTTCTCGATGGCGACGAGCTTCCCGGCGGCGGCGCTGGGCGCGGAGGGCCTGGCGGCGGACGTGACGATGCTGGTCGGCAACGGGTACGTGCCGGGCCATGCGGAGTTCGCGCTCGATGTGGTGCGGCGCACTCCCGCGGTGCGTGCTCTGTTCGAGTCGCGGATCGCGGCACACTGACGTTCATGACTCTCCCCTCGGTGCTGTTCTCCAACGGTCGTTTCTATTCCGCCGCCGATCCGCGGGCGACGGCGATGCTGGTGCGTGACGGGCGGATCGTGTGGCTGGGCGCGGTGGCGGACGCGCCGGCGGCGGACGCCACGGTGGATCTGGGCGGCGCGCTGGTGACGCCGGCCTTCGTGGATGCGCATGTGCACGCGACGGACACGGGTCTTGCCGCGGACGGGCTGGAGCTGTCCGGGGTGCGTTCGGCGGGTGAGCTGCTGGAGGCGGTGTCGGCGTTCGCGGCGACGCGGGCGGCGGATGCGGTGGTGCACGGCCATGGTTGGGACGAGTCGACGTGGGTAGTGCAGGATCCGCCGAGCGCGGATGAGCTGGAGCGGGCCGCGGCGGGCCGGCGGGTGTATCTGTCGCAGGCGTCGGTGCATTCGGCGCTGGCGTCGCGGTCTCTGCTGGCGGCGTGCCCCGGCGTCGAGGGGGTGCCGGGGTACGCCGCGTCCGGTTGGGTGCGCGAGCACGCGCATCACGCGGTGCGTGCGGTGGCGCTGGGTTCGCTGACGGCGGCGCAGCGCACGGCGGCGCAGCGTTCGGCGCTGCGGCTGGCGGCGTCGCGGGGTGTCGCGGCGGTGCACGAGTGCGGCGGGCCGGGCACGTCGAGCGAGGCGGACTTCGAGTCGGTGCTGGCGCTGTCCGGTGACGGCCTGCCGCGGGTGTACGGCTACTGGGGTGAGCTCGGCGGCGCGGTCAAGGCCCGGGAGCTGGGCGCGGTCGGCGCGGCCGGTGACCTGTACGCCGACGGCGCGCTGGGTTCGCGCACGGCGTCGGTGCGCTCGGCGTATCTCGACGGCGGCGGCTGCGGCGAGTCGTTCGTGTCGGCGGAGCAGGCCGGTGCGCACCTGCTGGAGTGCGTCGAGGTGGGTGTGCAGGGCGGCTTCCACGCGATCGGGGACGCGGCGATCGAGGCGGTGCTGGACGGGTTCGCGATCGCGGCGAAGCAGGTCGGTGTGGACCGGCTGCGGGAGGGCCGGCACCGGATCGAGCACGTGGAGCTGGCGGACAAGCCGATGATCGCCCGGCTGGTGGAGTTCGGGGTGGTGGCCAGCGTGCAGCCGGTCTTCGACGCGCTGTGGGGCGGCCCGGACCGGATGTACGCGCAGCGCCTGGGTGTGCCGCGGGCGATGGCGTCGAACCCGATCGGTGCGATGTACGCGACGGGGGTGAGCCTGGCGTTCGGTTCGGATTCGCCGGTGACGCCGCTGGATCCGTGGGCGGCGGTGGTGGCCGCGGCGGCGCCGCGTAATCCGGTGTACCGGATGAGTGTGCGTGCGGCGTTCGGGGCGAGCACCCGGGGCGGCTGGCGGGCCGTCGGCGTGGATGACGCGGGGGTGTTGTCGCCGGGTGCGGCGGCGACGTTCGCGGTGTGGGACACCCCGGCGGGGGTCGAGGGTGGGCTGCCGGTGCTGTTGCCGGGGCCCGACGGTGAGGTGCCGGCGCGGCCGGTGTGCCGGCGCACGGTGCTGCACGGCGAGACGATCTTCGAGGAGTAGTGGTGAACAAGCTTGGTCTGGATCCCCGCGTCGTGCGGCGGGCGCGCGCGCTGGCCAGGAAGGCGGGCCAGCCGGTCGTCGACCTGGCGCGCTCGCACACGACGGTGTCGGTGGAGCGGGCGGTGTTGCGCCTGGCCGGGGTGTCGGGTGCCGACTCCGACGGTATTCCGTGGGTGAATCGCCTGGTGGACGCGGTGCGCGCGGACGTGGGTCTCGGTCAGGGTGTCGCGGTGCCGGTGTTCCACGCCCTGGCGGCGCAGGGCCTGGAGGACGTGACGGTGCTGGCGCAGAAGGCGGCGGCCGGTGCCGTCACTTTCGCCGTACCGGAGAAGAAGGCCGAGGTGACGGCGGCCCGGCGGGCCGCCAAGCGGGCGACCGGCGCGGGCCTGAAGCTGGTGGACCGGCGCCGGGCCGAGCGGGACCGGCTGATCAAGCGGTACGGGGATCCGAAGCAGCGGCCGTGGATCTATCTGATCGTGGCGACCGGGGACATCTACGAGGACATCCCGCAGGCGCAGGCGGCGGCCCGGGCGGGCGCGGACGTGATCGCGGTGATCCGGTCGACGGGGCAGTCGCTGCTGGACTACGTGCCGGAGGGTGCGACCCGGGAGGGTTTCGCGGGCACGTACGCGACGCAGGAGAACTTCCGGCTGATGCGGGCGGCCCTGGACGAGACGTCGAAGGAGCTGGGCCGGTATGTGCGGCTGACGAACTACGCGTCGGGGCTGTGCATGCCGGAGATCGCGGCGCTGGCGGGCATGGAGCGTCTCGACATGATGCTCAACGACTCGATGTACGGGATCCTGTTCCGCGACATCAACCCGATCCGCACGTTCGTCGACCAGCGGTTCTCCCGGCAGGTGCACGCCCGGGCGGGGATCATCATCAACACCGGTGAGGACAACTACCTGACGACCGCGGACGCGGTCGAGGCGGCGCACACGGTGACGGTGTCGCAGCTTTTGAACGAGTTCTTCGCGCACGAGGCGGGGCTGGCGGACTGGCAGCTGGGGCTGGGGCACGCGTTCGAGATCAACCCGGAGTTGCCGGAGTCGTTCCGGCTGGAGCTGGCGCACGCGCTGCTGGCGCGGGAGTTGTTCCCGGACGCGCCGCTGAAGTGGATGCCGCCGACCAAGCACATGACCGGGGACGTGTTCCGCGGCAATCTGCTGGACGGGTTCTTCAACCTGGTCGGCGCGCTGACCGGGCAGGGGATCCTGCTGGTCGGGATGATGACGGAGGCGGTGGTGACGCCGTGGCTGTCGGACCGCGACATCGCGCTGCAGAACGTGCGGTACGTGCTCAACGGTGCCGGGAACCTGCACGAGGACTTCGTGCCGGCGCCGGGCGGGTTCATCCAGTCGCGGGCGCACGAGGTGCTCGGTGAGGCGATCGAGCTCCTCGAACGGATCGTCGACGACACGATGCTCAACGCGATCGCCGACGGCACCTTCGGGATCATGAAGCGGCCGGCGGACCGGGGCAAGGGCCTCGACGGTGTCGCCAGGCATGAGGACGGCTACTACAACCCCGTGACGGAGGCCCTGGAAGCATGAGCATTGTGCGGCCCTACGGGGACACCACCGGTGACGGGATGGTGCAGCTGTCGTTCACGCTGCCGATCCCGCACGACAAGCGGGCCGAGGGCGCCGCGGTGCAGCTGGCCAACAAGATGGGCATGGACCCGGCGCTGCTGGTGCACGCCAAGCAGATGGGCGACGGGTTCACGTTCTTCGTCGTGTACGGCCGGGTGAGCCATCTGGTCGACACCGAGAAGGTGCAGGTGGTCGAGCGTGACTTCCCGCTGCTGAGCGCCAAGGAGGTGAACGCGGTGATCAAGCGGCGGCTGCGGCGGCGGCTGAAGGTGGTCGGCGCGTGCATCGGTACCGACGCGCACACGGTGGGCATCGACGCGATCCTGAACCTCAAGGGCATCGCGGGGGAGAAGGGCCTGGAGTACTACAGCGAGCTGTCGGTGACCAACATGGGCGCGCAGGTGTCGGTGCCGGAGCTGGTGGAGACGGCCCGGGCGGAGAAGGCCGACGCGGTGCTGGTGTCGCAGGTGGTGACGCAGCGCGACGCGCACCTGCAGAACACGCGGGCGATGTCGGCGGCGTTCCGGGAGGCGCTGCCGGCGGGCCGGCGTCCGCTGTTGATCGTCGGCGGGCCGCGCTTCGACGAGCTGATGGCCGGCGAGCTGGGCGTCGACCGGATCTTCACCCGGGGTACGACGCCGCGCGAGGTCGCCTCTTATCTGGTTCACGCAATCGTGGGGAGCTCTTCTTGATCACCGTGACGCATCGCCGGTACGTGCCGTACGCGCACGCGCACTACGCGGGGAACCTGGTCGACGGCGCGTATTCGCTGGGGTTGTTCGGCGACGTCGCCACCGAGGTGTGCATCCGGATGGACGGCGACGAGGGCCTGTTCGCGTCGTACTCCGACGTGCAGTTCAAGGCGCCGGTGCAGGCCGGTGACGTCCTGGAGGTCACGGCGACGGTGACCAAGGTCGGCACCCGGTCGCGGCTGATCGACTTCGCGTCGGTGGTGGTGTGCCGGGGCACGGGCGGGTCGGCGGCCGAGGTCCTCGCGGAGCCGATCGTCGCGGTGACCGCCACCGGCACCGTGGTCGTGCCGCCGAAGTCTTGAGCACGGCGGTCTGCGTCGACGTCGGGTCCACGTACACCAAGGCCTGCCTTGTCGATCTCGCCGGCGGTGTCCTGCTGGGCCGCGCGGAGGTGCCGACGACCTCCGACACCGACGTCCTGACCGGTCTTGATCATGCGGTGGCGGAGCTCGGCGGCGCCGGCGGCGCGCAGATGTACGTGTGCTCGTCGGCCGGCGGCGGGCTGCGGCTCGCCGTCGTCGGGTACGAGTCGCTGGTGACCGCCGAGGCCGGGCACCGGGTGGGGCTGTCCGCGGGTGCGCAGGTCGTGCACGTCGCGGCGGGCCCGCTCGACGGGCGGGCGGTGGCGGCGCTGCGCGCCTCGCGCCCGGACGTGATCCTGCTGGTCGGCGGCACCGACGGCGGCGACGGCGAGGTGCTGCTGCACAACGCCCGCCGGCTGGGCACCTCCCGGCTGCGGGTGCCGGTGGTCGTGGCCGGCAACGCCGACGTGCGGCAGGAGGCCGCCGGGGTGCTGGCGGCGCGGCGGATCCCGGTGACGGTGACCGGCAACGTGCTGCCCAGGATCGGCGAGCTGGAGCCGGGGCCGGCGCGGGCGGCGATCCGGGAGGTGTTCCTGCGGCACGTCATCGGCGGCAAGCGGCTCTCGCGCGGCACCCGGTTCGCGTCGCTGGTGCGGGCGGCGACACCGGACGCGGTCCTGGCCGGGGTGGAGTTGCTCGCCGACGGCACCGGCGCCGGGGTGCTGGTCGTCGACGTCGGCGGGGCGACCACGGACGTGTACTCGGCGCTGGTGCCGGACGCGGAGGCCGAGACGGGTCCGCGCCGCGACGTCGCCGGCACCCTGTGGCGTTCCCGCACGGTCGAGGGTGACCTGGGTGTCGGGGTGGGCGCGCCGGGCGTGGTGGTGGCCGCGGCGGCCGAGAAGCTGCCGGCGCCGGACATCGGCGGTGGGCGCCCGTACGACGCGGGCACCGACCGGCGGCTGGCGGCGACGGCGGCGATGATCGCGCTGCGGCGTCACGCCCGCGGTCATTCGCCGGGGCCCGGCCTGCCGCGCACCGGCGGGCGGGACCTGCGCGACGTGCGGCTGGTCGTCGGCTCCGGCGGGGTGCTGCGACACGGCGGTGGCGACGAGGTCCTGGACGCGGTCCTGGGCGACACCGCGGGCGGCTGGGCGGCACCGGCGGCGGCGCGCCGCACGGTCGACACCCGGTACGTGCTGGCCGCGGCGGGCCTGCTCGCCGTGGACCATCCGGCGGCCGCGGCCGGCCTGCTGCACGCTCTGTAATCCCCGCGGGGGAACGGTAGGACACGCCGGGGGATGCGACACGCCCGGGCACCGGGACGACGGTTGACAGACGGCCGGGGGTCCGACGTACCGTCTTCAGGTCCTACTTCGGGAAGCGGCTGTTGTTCGCTTCGTTTCTTCGCCCACTGGCCACGCCCGCACCCTTCTCGAGTGCCCGCGTACGCCAGGTCCAGGGGGTGGGGGTCGGCGGAGCGGCGCGGACCGGCCGCGCTGTCCCGGTGTCGGTCGGGGTGGAACGTGGCCAGTAGACAACGGCGTGACGGGGGCAGCCAGCCCGCGGCGGGTCGGTCCGAAGGCCACGCGAGGCCCATGACCCACCGGGCCCGGAAGGATCTCCGGGAGCAATCGGGGCGTGGCTCGCAGGCCGCGCCCCGATCTGTGTTCGCGCAGGTCGCGTGCGGGTAGCGTGCGCGATGGAAACGTGACCGCCGACAGGTACCCTTCCGCGGGTGAATTCATTGACGCTTCAGCCGACGCCGCCGGTGGCCGCACCGGATCCGGTGCCGACCGCCGGGCCCCGCCCGCTGCGCCGGTGGATCTCCGTGGCCGCCGCGTGCGCCGCCGGCGCCGGGCTGCTGTTGTCGTTGCCCCCGTACGGGCTGTGGTTCCTGGCGCCGGTCGCGGTGGCGCTGCTGGCCGCCGCGACGCACCGGCGGCGGCTGCGCGCCGGTCTGGGCCTGGGCATGCTCGCCGGGCTGGTGCTGTTCGTGCCGCTGCTGGACTGGACGAACCTGGCCGCCGGCTGGCTGCCGTGGATCATGCTGTCGCTGGCGCAGGCCGGCTATCTGGCGCTGGTCGGCCTCGCCGGTGCCTGGCTGTCGCCGCTGCACGACCGGTGGCGGGTGCTGTGGCCGCTGACCGCCGGCCTGCTCTGGGTGACCCAGGAGGCGCTGCGGGACCGGGCGCCGTTCGGCGGGTTCCCGTGGGGGCGGCTCGCGTTCAGCCAGGGCGACGCGCCCGCGCTGCGCCTGGCCGTCCTCGGCGGTGCGCCGCTGGTGACGTTCGCGGTCGCCGCCGCCGGTGGTGCCCTGGTCGCCCTGGCCTGGCGGCGCTGGTCGCGGCCGCGGACCTGGGCCGGCGCGGCCGGGTTCGCCGCGGTGGCGGCGGTGCTCGTCGCCGGGCCCGCCCTGGTGCCGGTCGCCACGCCGGCCGGGGAGACCCGCACCGTCGCGATCGTGCAGGGCAACGTGCCGCGCCTCGGCCTGGACTTCAACGCCCAGCGGGCGGCGGTGCTGCTCAACCACGTCCGGGCCACCCAGAACCTGGCCGACGAGGTGCGGCTGGGCCGCAAGCCGAAGCCGGAACTGGTGATCTGGCCGGAGAACTCCAGCGACATCGACCCGCTGCGCAACCCCGACGCCGCGCAGCAGATCGCCGCCGCGGCCACCGCGATCGGGGTGCCGATCCTGGTCGGCGCGGTCCTGCGCGGTGACGTGCCCGGCGAGATCCGCAACGCCGGCATCCTGTGGAAGCCGGTCACCGGCCCCGACCTGGACCAGGTGTACATCAAGCGGCACCCGGTGCCGTTCGCCGAGTACATGCCGCTGCGCCCGATCGCCCGGGTGGTCAGCGCCAAGGCCGACCTGGTGAAGAACATGGTCGCCGGGCAGACCCCGGGCGTGGTGCGCACCCCGGCGATCACCGTCGGCGACGTCATCTGTTTCGAGGTGGCCTACGACTCGATCGTGCGCGACACCGTCACCGGCGGCGCGCAGATCCTCGCCGTGCAGACGAACAACGCCACCTTCAACGAGGCCGAGGCCCGCCAGCAGCTGGCCATGGTGCGGCTGCGGGCCGTTGAGCACGGCCGGGAGGCGGTCATGGTGTCGACGGTCGGTGTGTCCGCTTTCGTCGGCACCGACGGCCGGGTCCACTCGCCGACCGGCTTCAACGTCGCCGCCGTGGTCCTGCGTGGCATTCACGTCGGTGGACCGCGTACGCTGGCGACTCGTCTGGGGCATTGGCCGGAGCTAGCCGCGGTCGGTTTGGCCGTGCTCCTGCTGGCCCTGGCCGCGCCGATGCGCCGGCGCCGTAACGGCGACAACCCCGCCGCGGAACACACGACGGAGGAACGGTGAGCGACGCGAACCCGACGGCAGCGGGCGCGGAGGGATATCCGGGGATCGGACGCATCCTCGTGGTCATCCCGACCTACAACGAGGCCGACAACATCCGCCTGATCACGGAGCGGGTCCGCCGGGCCGTGCCGTCGGTCGACATCCTCGTCGCCGACGACAACTCGCCCGACGGCACCGGCGGCATCGCCGACGAGATCTCCGCCGCCGACGACCACGTCTTCGTGCTGCACCGCGCCGGTAAGGAAGGCCTCGGCGCCGCCTACGTCGCCGGGTTCGCCTGGGCGAAGAACAAGGGCTACGACGCCGTCGTGGAGATGGACGCCGACGGCTCGCACGCGCCCGAGGAGCTGCACAAGCTGCTCGACGCGCTGCGCGACACCGACGCCGTGCTCGGCACCCGCTACATACCCGGCGGCAGCGTGCACAACTGGCCGATCCACCGGCTGCTGCTGTCGCGGGGCGGCAACATCTACATCCGGATGGCGCTGGGCATGCCGTTCCGCGACGCCACCGGCGGCTACCGCGCCTACCGGATGCCGGTCCTCGACGCGATCGACGTCGCCACCGTCGCCTCCACCGGCTACTCGTTCCAGGTCGAGCTGGCCTGGCGCACCTACCGGCACGGTTTCCGGATGGCCGAGGTGCCGATCACGTTCACCGAGCGCGAACACGGCGTCAGCAAGATGAGCGGCAACATCTTCAAGGAACAGCTGCTCAGGGTCACCGTGTGGGGTGCGACGGCCCGCCGCGACGCGCTGCTGTCGCGGCTGGGACGCAAGCCCCGGCCCGGTTCGACCTGGCCGTGACCGCGCACCGGCGTGTCATGCTGGACTGGTCCTGGTGACGCGCCGGAAGGTTGTGGATGATGCGCCGAGGCCTGGCTCTGCTCCCGTTGGTGCTGCTGCTGCTGGCGGTGGCCGAGTTCGCCGTGTTCGTGGCGGTGGTGCACGCCATCGGCGCCTTCTGGGCGCTGATGATCATCATTGGGTCGAGCATCGCCGGGCTGGCCCTGCTGCGCCGTGAGGGCGTCCGCGGCTGGCGGGCGTTCCGCGAGGCCGCCGAGTCCGGCCGACCGCCGGGCGCGCAGGTCAGCAACTCCCTCGTCGGGCTCCTGGGCGCGCTGCTGCTGGCCGTGCCCGGATTCATCAGCGCCGGCGCCGGCCTGCTGCTGGTGCTGCCGCCGGGCCGGATCTTCGCCCGCCGCGCCGTCGAGCGCGCCACCGAGCGCCGGGTGTCGTCCGCGGTCGCCGGTGACCTGTTCGGCCCCCGGCACGTGCGGGTGCACCAGTCAGACCCCCTCGCCGACCCGCCGCCGGCCTCCCCGGCCGCGCCCGGCGGGGTCATCCAGGGCGAGGTCGTCGAGGGCGAGATCGTCCGCTGAGGCGGCCGGTCACCACCTGGCTCCCGCTGCCGCCCGCGTGTTCATGACCGGGCCCAGCCCACGGGCACAGCAAATCGCCGTCCCGCAGCTGCGGGACGGCGATCGGTGTTGCCGCGGTCAGCGCCCTCGACGGGTGCGAACCTCCTGGAGCCGCTCGTTGAGGATGTCCTCCAGCTCCGAGATCGATCGGCGCTCGAGCAGCATGTCCCAGTGGGTACGCGGCGGCTTGGCCTTCTTCTGCTCCGGCTCGTTGCCGTCGACCAGTCGCGCGACGCTGCCGTCGAACTTGCACTCCCAGGTGATCGGCACCTCGGCGTCGACGGCGAACGGCACCTCGAACTGGTGACCCTTGACGCACAGGTACTCGCGGGTCTGCCGAGGGGCCAACTCCGTGTTGCGGTCGGACTCGTAGCTGACTGCGCCTAGACGGCTGCCACGCAGCATGCGTTCGCCCATGATCGGCTTTCCCCTCGCTCGTGGTGCTGCTTCCGTTGGTGTAACGAAAGGGGCGGTCGCGAGATTCCTGGCGACCGCCGTGTGTCGGCGGTGTTAACGCAACGAGCGTAACCGCCCGGATGCATTATCGGCCGTTCCAGTCCCGTCTTGAAGTGGACCTTGGTCCACTTTACTGGATTTTGTGAGATCTGCGGATGGTGCGATGTCTGTCACCGTGTCGCCGGTGCGGTGATTTCGACCCCGCCCCGCCCGTCGCCCGGCCCCTGCGCGGGAACCGCCCGGCCCGGACCCAGCGACGCCAGCGCCGAGGCCAGGTCGCTGACCTGAGCCGAGAGCTGCGCCACCCGCGCGTGCGCGGCGTCGGCGCCGGTGTTCGCCGCGTCGAGCCGCTGCCGCAGCGCGGCCAGGTCCCGCTCGGCGTCGGCCCGGACCTGGTCGAGGGTGGCGCGCAGCGCCTCCGCCTCCCGCCCGGCGACGTCCCGCTCCGCCTCGGCCAGCCGCGCCGCCTCCCCGGCCGCCTGCGCCTCGGCGCGAGCCGTGGCCAGCTCCGAACGAGCCGCCTCCGCGGCCGCCTGCGCCTCGGCGCGAACCGCAGCCAGCTCCGAACGAGCCGCCTCCGCGGCCGCCTGCGCCTCGGTGCGGGCCGTGGCCAGTTCCGCGCGGGCCGCCTCCCGGCCCGCGTCAGCGGCCGCCGCGGCCTGCCGGTCCTGCCCGGCGTCGCGCCGCGCCGCGGCCAGCTCCTCGCCGGCGGCCTCGGCCTGCCGCCGGGCCCCGGCCAGCGCCTCCCCGGCGGTCGTGATCTCCTGCCGGGCCGCCGCCAGGTCCCGCCCCAGCGCGGCTGCCTCCCCGCGTGCCTCGTCGGCCTCCCCACGGGCGGCCGACGCCGCGGCACGGGCGGCGTCACGGTCCGCCTCGGCCTGCACCCGCAGCGCGGCCGCGGCGCTGGCCGCCGCCTGTGCCTCGTCACGCCCGGCGACGGCGCGGCGGGCGTCGACAGTGGCCGACTCGGCCACCCGGCGGGCGTCGTCGGCGGCCCGCACGGCGTCGTCACGCTCGGCGCGGGCGACCACCGCCTGCTGCACGGCCGTCCCGGCGGCCTCCGCGGCCCGGTCCGCGTCGCGGCGGGCGTCGTCGCGCTCGGTGTGCGCGGCGGCGACCTGCCGGGAGGTCTCCGCCCGCACCTCGGCCACCTGCCGCTCCACCCCGGCCGGTGACATCTCGGCGTGCAGGGCCTCGCTGAGGGTGCCGACGAGCTGGTCCAGCCGGTCGACGGCCTCCCAGGTGCGGGCGACCTGCCCGGCCAGCCCGGGGGAGGCCCGGTGCCGCATCCGCACGTTGCGCGACGCCCGCTGGCACTCGCCGTCGTTGTCGCGGCAGTAGCGGAACGGGCGCCCGGCGGCGGCCCGCTGCGGCACGGGCCGTCCACAGTGCGCGCAGGGCCGCGTCTCGGTCGCCGGGTCCCCGCCGAAGGGCCCACCGTCGGGCCGGTCGCCGGAGGAGCCGGTGCCGGGGGAGCCGGTGTGCGCGGGCCCGGTCATCACGGAAGTGTCGTCATCCACCATCGCGCACCGACCCTAGACCCACCCACCGACATCACCACGCCACCGCGCCGATGCCAGGACCCGCTCAACCACCCGGCGCCGGTTGGACGCGCGCACTCTGGACCTGTCGATGCCGCCGGCGGGGCGGCGCCGGTTCTCGGCTGCCGCGGACCCGGGTCAGGGCAGGCGGCCGGTGATGCAGGGGTCGTCCGGGTCGATCTTCGCGACGATACGGCGCCCGATCTCACCGAGCTGGCGCTGCTGGACCTTGGTGAGCGCGTCGAAGATCAGCCGTTGCACCTCGGCGACGTGCCCGGGCGCGGTGGCGACGACCTTGTCCCAGCCGGTGCCGGTCAGGATCGCCAGGGTGTAGCGGCCGTCGGCCGGGTCGGGGGTGCGCCGGATCAGCCCGCGTTTCTCCAGCCGGGCGACGACCTGGGAGAGCCGCGACAGCGAACCCTCGGCGAAGCCGGCCAGCACACTCATCCGCAGGGTGCGCTCCGGCGCCATCGAGAGTCCGGCCAGCACCTGGTATTCGAAGTGGCTGAGCCCGGCGTCGCGCTGCAGCTGGGCGTCGAGCGCCGCGGGCAGTCGCATCATCATCGCGGCCAGCGCCATCCAGGTCTGATTCTGGTCCTCGTCCAGCCACCGCGGCTCCTGAGCGTCTCCCATGCCATCGAGCATAACTTCACGTGTGAAGTGACCCAAACCCGAGATTACTTGCTCCTTGAAGTAACCACGGCTACGGTTCACTCAACGTTTGAAGTCATCTAGCGGCCGGAGGGCCTCCATGAACATCGTCCTGTGGATCATCGCCGGCCTGCTGGCCGCCGCCTTCGCGGCCGCCGGGGTGCTGAAGCTGTCCCGCTCCAAGGAACAGCTCGCCGCGTCCGGGCTGGCCTGGACCGAGGACTTCAGCGCCGGCACGGTCAAGCTGATCGGGGCGGTGGAACTGCTCGCCGCCGTCGGGCTGATCCTGCCCGCGCTGCTGGACATCGCGCCGGTGCTCGTCCCGCTCGCCGCGACCGGCCTGGTCCTGACCATGATCGGCGCCATCGTGGTGCACGCCCGCCGCAAGGAGTACTCCGGCATCGCCGTCAACGTCGTCCTCCTGCTGCTCGCCGCCGTCGTGGCGTGGGGACGGTTTGGCCCCTACTCCTTCTGACCACCACCCCCGCCGCCCTGGAGGGTCCGTCATGACCACGACCGCCACCATCGACACCGTCGCCGGCGCCCTCCCTGGAGCAGGCCACCGCCGGCCACACCCACAGCAAGATCGTCGTCACCCTTGACCGCTGAGCCCACCCTTGGCACTGCGGCCCGGGCGCGGGTGACCCAGGCCGCGCACAGGCCTGTCCCGGCCTCTCCACCCTCGCAGAACGACGGCAGGTGAAGTCATGACCGACCACATCGACGACCCGTTCAACCCGGCCGTCCCCGCCGGCGCCTACGACGACCTGCTCACCCGGGTCCTGCCCCAGGCCCGCGGCCAGCGCAGGTGGGAACCCGCCGACGGGCCGCTACCGGCCCTGTTCGTCAGCCACGGCGCCCCGCCGACCCTCGACGATCCCCGATGGCTCGCCGACCTGTTCACCTGGGGCCAGTCCCTGCCGAAACCCCGGGCGATCGTCGTGGTCTCCGCACACTGGGAGAACGCGCCGGTCGCGGTCTCCTCGGCCGCGGCCGGCGCCCCGCTGTACTACGACTACGGCGGCTTCCACCCCCGCTACTACACGCTGAAGTACGCCACCCCGGACGCCACCGACCTGACCCGCCGCATCGCCGGCGCCCTCGGCCGCGGTACCGAGGTGCACCAGTTCACCGACCGGGGCCTCGACCACGGCGCGTTCATCCCGCTGATGGCGATGTACCCCGCCGCGGACGTGCCGGTCGTGCAGCTTTCCATGCCCAGCCTCGACCCACAGGCCCTGCTCACCCTCGGGCAACGCCTGCGCGGCCTGCGCGAGGAGGGCGTCCTCGTCGTCGGCTCCGGGTTCATGACACACAGCTTCGCCGTCATGCGTGACCCCGGCCTCGCCGGACACCTCGAAGCCTTCGACCAGTGGGCCGCCGACGCGCTGACCCGCGGCGACGTCGACGCCCTGAGCGACTACCGCGCCAAGGCGCCCGGCGCCCGGATCTCCCACCCCACCGCCGACCACTTCGTACCGCTGCTGCTGACCATCGGCGCCGCCACCGACCCGGCCGCCGTCACCACGGCCATCGAACGCATGTGGTTCGGCAACTCCATCCGCTCCGTCCAGATCAGCTGACCGGCACCGCGCACCCATTTGGACGATCTCCGCCCGGCGGCCGGTCCCGGAGGCGCGACGTCGCACCCAGCGGCCCGGTTTTCCGGTCGGCCCCGGTCCTGCGTTTGCCGGCCACGCTGCGCGTACCGGATGACGGTCTGATGTCTTTTCAGCCGCGGAGGAATTCCTTGACGGCGGGCGCGACCACCTGGGCTTTCACGATGTGGGTCTGGCCGGGCAGGGTGCGGTATTCGGACTTCGGCAGGGCCTCGCTGAGCGCCTTCGCGGCGTTGCGCATGTATCTCGGGCTCTTGCCGCCGTCCATGACGATCGCCGGCGCGCGCACCTGCGACCACCGGGCGGCGTCCAGTGGCAGGCCGCGGCCGGTGTCGCCGAGGATGCGCAGGTCGTAGGGCAGGGTCGGTGCTACGGCCTTGAGCTTGCCGAAGACAGGGGTCAGCGACATGATCCACACCACGACGCCGGGGACGCCGACGTGGCGCAGGAACATCTTGACCGCGCCGCCGTTGTCGCCGGCGGCGATCAGGGCCTCGGTTCGCGGCACGTAGGTGTCCGGGCGGGCCGGGTGCGTGTCGTCGACGATGAACGGCGGCTCGTAGAGGGCGAGCCGGCCGACGCCGTCGAGGCGGTTCGCGGCGTCGGCGGCGAGTACCGCGCCGGAGGAGCAGCCGACCAGGTGGGCGGTGCCGCCGGCGGCCTCGATCAGCGCGGCGAGGTCCTCGATCTCGCGGTCGGCGGACCAGGGCGCGGTGTCGCCGCTCGCGCCGCGGCCGCGGCGGTCGTAGATGAAGACGGTGTACTCGTCGGAGAGGGCCTCGGCGAGGTCGCGGGCCGGGCCGTTGCCGCGGTAGCACATGGCGCCGTCGACGACGATCAGCGCGGGCCCGGAGCCGACCGTCTCGTAGGCGATGGTGGTGCCGTCGGCGGAGGTGACAGTTGCCATGGTCTCGTCCTTCAGGAGTCGATGGTCTCGAGCGATTCGAGGAACGGCCGCCAGCGCGCGGTGTCCGCGGCGGCGAAGAGCTCGTGGCCGGCGACCAGGGTGCCGTTCAGGCCACGGATGAAGCGGTAGAGGGCGTCCGGGGTGGCGATGCCCAGCGTGTGCGGGTTGGTGAAGTAGACGACGCCGTCGCCGGTCAGCGCGCCGCGCGCCGGGTCGCCCACGCGCGGGGCCGCCTCCAGGCCCAGCGCCGCGTGCAGGCGGCGCCAGGTGCGCGGCCAGTCGGTGACCGGCGGCCCGAAGAGCGTCACCGGCGTCGCCGTGCGGCCGGGGAAGCGGCGCAGGTACTGCACCAGGGTCTCGAAGAACAGCTCGGTGCCGTAGCGCATCGCCTCGAACTCCTCGGCCCAGTCGTCGCCGGGCAGGAAGCCGCTGGTCACGGTCCGCAGGACGGTGCCGGCCCGGTCGCGGCCCTCGATCAGATACTCGTACGCGACGAAGCGGCCGTCGCCCGCCGTCGCGGTGCGGTACGCGAAGCGGTGCGGCGGCTCCGAGACGGTGACGGTGCCGTCGGGGATCCAGCCGTCGCCGAACGAGGTCCGCACGGTCGCGCCGTCGACCTCGGTGGCGCCGACGAACCAGGAGCTGATGCCCGGCCCGGTGGCGATGGCGTCCCAGACCTGCCCGGGGGTGGCCGGCACCTCGGCGTCGAGCCGGGCCTCGAAGTCCTTGCCCATCTCAGCCCTCCCGGGTGACGGCCGGGTGCACGGCGACGACCAGGCGGTGGCGGCGCCCGCCGGGGGCGTCCTCGTCGTGGTAGCGGCTCACCAGCCGGGTGACGGCCACGGTCAGCTCCTCGGCGAACGCGGCCCGGTCGGCGGCGCCGGCGAAGCGGACCTCGCCGTCGATGGCGAACGTGGCGACCCGCTGCCGGGCCTTGCCGGCGCCGGTGATCAGCTCGCCGACGTCGCGGACCAGGCGGGCGGCGACGGCGAGCAGCCAGCGCGCCGACAGCCGGTCCGGGTCCCGGGACGGGTCCGGTGCGAGCGCGGCCATCGTGGCCGGTGAGATCACGTACGACGCGGCGGTGGCGCGCAGCATCCGCTCGGTGACGTTGCCCTTGCGGCGCTCCTCGACCAGCTCGATCATGCCGTGCTGCTCCAGGGTGCGCAGGTGGTAGTTGACCTTCTGCCGGGGGAGCCCGACCTTGGCGGCGAGCATCGTCGCCGAGCCGGGCACGGCCAGCTCGGCGAGCAGCCGGCTGCGGATCGGATCCAGGCTGACCGCGGCCGCGGCCGGGTCCTCGATGACGGCGATGCTCTCCATGAGGAACACCCTCCCACCGACAAAAAGATTTGTCTAGCCGAAAATCATGGTCGGTGTGGCCGCGGTACGGTTGATCACGTGCCCGGACCGCCGCAGGACCTCGTCGAGGACGCCGACGCGGCGCAGGAGCTGCCGCACAACTCCTACAACGGCGTCACCGGCGGGATCTGGCGGGTGCGGCGCGACGGCGGCACCGCGGTCCTGAAGATCTCCACCCCGGGCCGCCCGGACGCCGCCGAGCACCTGCGGGCCTCCGACGAGCCCGGGCACTGGAACTACTGGCGGCGCGAACAGCTGGCGTACCGGACCGGGCTGGCCGGCGCCGCGTTCGCCGACGCCGGGCTGTCCGCGCCCGCCCTGATCGATGTGGAGGAACGCGCCGACTCGTCGGTCGCCCTGTGGCTGGAGGACGTCGCCGGCACGCCCGGCATCGACTGCGGGCCCGCGGAGTTCGGCGACGTCGCGTACCGGGTCGGCGCGGGGCAGGCCCGCTGGCTCGGCCGGCCGCCGGCCGACGCCTGGCTGGCGCGGGACTTCCTGCGCGACTACACCACGGCGCAGTCGCAGTTCGACGAACCCGACTGGGAACATCCCGTCGCGGTCGCCGCGTGGTCGCCGGGGCTGCGCGACGACCTGCGTACGCTGTGGCGGCGCCGGACCGAGGTGCTCGCCGCCGCCGACCGGCTGCCGCGCACCCTGTGCCACCACGACCTGTGGCCGATGAACCTGGTGCTCGCCGCGCGGGGCCCGGTCCTGCTCGACTGGGCGTTCACCGGGCCGGGCGCGATCGGCGAGGACGTCGCGAACCTGACCCTCGACGCGTTCTTCGACGGCCTGATCGACGTGACGCTGCTCGACGAGGTCGCGGCCACGGTCGGGGACGGCTACCGGCGCGGCCTCGGCGGCGCCGTCGACGACGCCACCGTCGGCCGGGCGATCAGGCTGACCGGGGCGGCGAAGTACTACTGGCTGGCGCCGCGGATGCTCCACGCGGTGGCCCGGGGCCCGGCCCGGCCCGCCTACGACACCCGCGAGACGACGGCGATCTTCGCCGGCCGGGCGCCGGTGCTGTCGCTGCTGGCCCGCTGGGCCCGCGACAGCCTGGACGGCTGAGACTTCTCAGTCCGGCAGCAGCATCGCGGCCTTCTCGTCCGTCCCGGCCAGTGAGTACACGGCGCCGGGGCCGGTGACGAACGGCGCTACCGCGGCCGCGGTCAGCCGCCGCACGGCGACGCCGTCGTCGAACCCGTTGGCGACGCAACCCGAGTACCGCAGCATGATCTCGGTCGAGCCGGCCGCCGAGCGCACCCGCAGCACGACGGCCTCGTCCCCGTAGGCCACCTCGGGCGCGCAGTCCTGGGGATTGTCGGGTCCGCCGCCGATCGGCGCCTGCGCTATCCGCCGAATCGCCCGGTCGGCCTCGGCGCCGGTCAGACGCAGGCCCGACACCAGCCACGGTTCGTCGCGGAGCTCGTACTTGCAGACCGAGACGGCGGTGACGTCCCGCAGGGCCGCGACCTCGACCGGGCCGGCCGGGCGCAGGCTCGGCCGGGTGCTGATCGGGTGCGTGGTGGGACAGCCGAAGGCGTCGATGTCGACCCGGTGGATCGTGGCGGCGATCAGCTCGCGCAGCGCCACCGGCGCCTGCACCACGACCTCCACCCCGGCCAGGCGCACCGTGATGCGGTCGCCGTCGCGCTCGAGACCGTCGGCGGCCTGCCACACATGACCCAGGCCGACCACCCAGCCGGTGTCGGCGATCCGTGCACCGTCACTACCGCAGCCGATCGCGGGTACCGGCCCGCCGGGCCGGGCCACGACCGGAGGTTCGTCCTGCGGATTCACGCACCAGGCATCCAGGCGCCCGGCCCGGTCGGCCCAGCCCCACCGGGCGGGGACACCGACCTGGACGCCGCCGTAGGACTCCCACCGCCAATCGGGCGGCAGCACCGGGCGGCGGTCCGACTGAACGAGCTCCGCGGTCACCCGTTCGATACCCGCCAGCGGCGACAGGGATCCGGACGCCGAGAACATCACCGCGACCAGCGCGGCGACGAACGCGCGTACACGTCGCATGCAATCCCCGAACCTTCGACCTCGTGTGCCGGACGCCGAGAGGTAGGTGCCCGCCGCCTGGCCTCACGGCCAGCTCACCAGGCTGCCGAACAGCCCGGCCGAGATGATCATCTTTTCGGGCCGGTTCCACCTCCGCTCGGTCACACCGTCGGACGGCCCGGCGATCGGAAAGTTGTTGATCGCCAGCCGTAGGCTCGGGGGCGGGCCCGGATCTGCCGGGTGGGCGGGAGATCGCGCATGGGTACCTGGGACGTCGGGCCGTTCGACAACGACACCGCCGCCGACTGGTGCGGTGACCTGGACGACGCCGCCCCGCAGCAGCGGGCGGCGCTGATCCGCGATGCCCTGCGCCGGGTCGCCGAGCACGGCGAGGAGTACCTCGACAGCGACGAAGCGGTGGAGGCCATCGCGGCCGCGGCCGTCGTCGCCTCCCAACTGCCGGGCGGGACGAAGATCGACACCCCCTATGCGCCGGACTTCCTGCTGGAGGGCGGCACCGTCGAGGTGGCCGGCGACGTTCCCGCGATCGCGGTCCGGGCCCTGGACCGGATCGTCGGGGACGACTCGGAATGGCGCGAGCTGTGGGAGGAGGCGGAGGAGTCGTATCCGCGGGCGCTCGCCGGCGTGCGATCCATCCGCGACACCCTGGCGCAGGCGATCACCCGCTGAGCCGGTCAGCCCGCCGGGGGGAGGTGCAGGTGCCAGCGGCCCGAGCGGTGGGTGAGGCGGGTCAGCGAGAGCGGCGCGACGTCCAACTGCCACACCGCGTCGTCCGGCAGGCCCAGCGCGTGTGTCAGCATCGCCCGCACCAGGACCGGGTGGGCGACCGCGACCACCCGCAGCCCCGCCTGCCGGTCCAGCCAGGTGCCGGCCCGCAGCCGCACGGCCGCCAGGGACTCGCCGCCGTGCGGGGCCGCGCACGGGTCGGTCAGCCAGGCCTGCAGCCCGAACGGCTCGGCGCCGGCCACGTCGCCCAGGCCGAGCCGGGTCCAGGTGCCGTAGTCGGGGTCGGCGAGCGCCTTGTCCACCACCGGGTCGTCGTGGCCCAGCGCACCGGCCGTCTGGATCGCGGCCTGCGACGGCGCGCAGCACCACGTGTCGGACCGGCCGCCGAGGTCGCCGGCCTCGGAGAGGGCGAGGGCGGCCCGCAGGCCGCCCTCGTCGAGGTCGTCGTCGCCGCCGAAGACCGCGCGGCGCAGGCCCGGGGTCGCGGCGGCGGCGAGCAGCCGCAATCCGCTCACGCGGCTACGATATCGGACCTCTCCCGTGCCGCCCGGTCCCGGGTTCCGATGCGGCCCAGCAGCGCCGCGAACGCCAGACCCAGCGCCGTCCACAGCGTCGCCTGGGTGCCCAGCGAGGCGATCCGGAAGTCCCACAGCAGGCTCGCCGGGAACGTGTCGGGTACCTCGTCGATGCTCGGCAGCAGCACGTAGCCGATCGCGACCACGATCACGAAGGCCGCGACCGCCGCGACGGCCCGCAGCCACTCCGGCGAGCCCTCGCGCGGCGAGCGCGCCGCGAGCACCCCGGCCCAGACGGCGACCAGGCCGATCACCACGATCGACAGGTAGCCGATCGTGCGCTGGTTGATCGTCGCCGGGTTGCCGACGGCGGGCGGGTTCGCCGGATATTTGACGAACGGCACGAGCACGATGCCGAGCAGGGCCGCGCCGGCCAGCCCGAGCGCCGCCCGGGTGTCGCTGTCGGTGCGCAGCCGCCGGCGCAGCAACGTGTACGCGGTGGCGAGCAGGCCGCCCATCGCGACGCCGTACAGGGCCGTGGCCAGGAACAGCCCGGCCCGCTGGCCGTCGCGGGAGACGAGCTCCTCGTCGTGGTGACCGTCGCCGGCCGGCTCGGCGGCGGGGGCGGCGGCCTCCTCGATGGCGATCGCCGCGTCGATGCGGCTCTCGCCGGTCGAGTAGGCGAAGACGCCCGCCAGCAGGCCGGCGATCAGGCCCGCGAGCAGACCCCGCAGCAGCAGGGCGCCGTAGGACGGCGTGGTGCGGCCGGCCGTCAGTGGCACGGAACACCGAGCAGGTGCCGGCCGTCGTGCATCAGCTCGTGCAGGTACATCCCGCTCTGGGAGATCGCGCCCTGGTCGAAAGCGACAAGGTAGGCGAGCAGCAGGAGCAGCACGACGACGCCGGCGGCGGTCACCAGAACCCGGGGGGAGACCGCGGGCGTGCTCAGTGGGCGAACCGCTTGAATGTCTGGCATAACGGATCAGACCTCCTATCGGGATGACGCGTCCCGTTCAACAGGCCTGCGTACGTGTGAGCGTCCTGACTCACGGGTCCCGGGGGATCCGTTCACAGTGGCGCGACCGCACCGGATTCACACCGGTTTCCCTCACGACGTCGCAGATGGTCCCCCCAACCTAGCGGCGGCCGTCGGAGCCGGTCAATCGGGCGGGTCGCCGCGGTGGGCCGGGTCTCGGTAGCATCCGAACCGACCGTCGCATCGGGGGAGTGGATGCAGTTGCGCAGGATGATGGTCGCGGCAGCCGTTTCGGCGGCCGTCCTGCTGCCCGCCGCCCCCGCGCACGCCCGGGCCGCGCCCTGCCAGAACCCGCCCGGCGTGGCCCAGGTCAGCAAGGCCCAGCCGTACGAGGAGCGGATGTTCGCACCCGCGCGGCTGGCACCTTTCGCCACCGGCGACGGGGTGCGCGTCGCGGTCATCGACTCCGGAGTGGACGCCGGGCACCCGCAGCTGCGCGACCAGGTCGCCGCCGGCCGCGACTTCCTGCACGGCGAGCCCAACGGCCGGCAGGACTGCATCGGCCACGGCACTGCGGTGGCCAGCATCATCGCCGCGCGGCCGGCCGACGGCGCGGGCCTGCGGGGCCTGGCGCCCGGCGCGACCATCGTGCCGATCCGGGTCAGCGAGCAGACCGACACCGAGGGCGGCGGGCAGAGCGGCGGCGAGCCGGCCGACCCGGGCCGCTTCGCCGACGCGATCGACTGGGCCGCCGGCCCCGGCGACGCCGACGTGATCAACATGTCCCTGGTGATGACCGACGACGACAGCCGGGTCCGCGACGCGGTGGCCCGCGCCGTCGCCGCCGGCGTGGTGGTGGTCGCCGCGGCCGGCAACCACGGCCGGGCCGACGAGACGAACCCGCGGCCGTACCCGGCGTCCTACCCGGACGTCATCGGCGTCGGCGCGATCGGCGCCAACGGCGTGGCCGGCGACTTCTCCCAGCACGGCGACTGGGTGGACGTGACCGCGCCCGGCGTCCAGGTCACGTTCGCCGCCCGCGGGTCCGGCCACGCGCGGGGCGACGGCACCAGCTACGCGACGCCGTTCGTCTCGGCCACGGCGGCGCTGATCAGGCAGCGGTTCCCGGCGCTGACCCCGGCGCAGGTGGCCCGCCGGATCATCGCCACCGCCGACCCGGCGCCGGGCGGGCGCCGCAGCGACCGCTACGGCTTCGGCGTCGTCAACCCCTACCGGGCGCTGACCGAGACGCTCGGGCCGGACCGGGCGCCGGCGCCCGCGCCGGCCGTCGTGCACACCGAGGACCCGGCCGCGGTGGCGCTGACGGCCCGCCGCGCCCGCGCGCAGGACCTGTCGCTGATCGTGGCCGCGGCCGGCGCCGGCATCGTCGTGCTGGTGGTCGTGGCCGCCGCCGCGCTGCGCCGGGGCCGCCGCCGCGGCTGGCGCCCCCCGGACCCGGCCGGCACCGACCCGCACTGAGGGGCACGCCGAAGCGTCCACTGTGACCAACCGCGCACCCCGGTCCGCCGCCGGCGCGCCTAGGGTCGGTGCATGAGCAGGGAGCGGGCCGTTCGGGAGTGGCTGCGCGAGCGCGGCGCCGAGAGCGTCGATCACCCCGGCGGCACCCTCTACGCCCACCTCGGCCGCGTCCACGACCGGCTCGGTGCGCTGGGCCACGGCCCGGACGTGCAGCTCGCCGGGCTGACACACGCCGCGTACGGCACCGACGGCTTCGACCTGGCGCTGCTGCCGCTCGCCGAGCGCGCCGTGCTGCGCGAGCTGGTCGGCGAGCCCGCCGAGGCCCTGGTCCACCTGTACGGCACCTGCGACCGTTCACGCAGCTGGAAGGCCCTGCCCGGCACCCGCCGGGTGTGGGACCGCTTCACCGGCCTCGCCTACGACCTCGCGCCCGGGCAGATCCAGCCGTTCACCGACCTGACCATCGTCAACGAGCTCGACGTGGTCGAACGCGACCCCGGCATCGCCGAGCGCCACGGCGACCAGCTGCGCGAGCTGTTCGAGTCCTGGGCGCCGCTGGCCTCGGCACCGGTCCTCGCGGAGAGCCGCCGCGTCCTGGGCTGACGCCCCGGCGCGCAGGCCGCTCGGCTACGGTGCCCACTCATGATCTTGGCGCTGTCCGGCTTCGCGCTCATCGGGGTGATCGTCGCGGCCGGGCTGGCGACGCGCCGGTGGGGCGGGCTGCCGGAGAACGCCGAGGCGGTGCTGGGCCGCCTCGTCTACGCGGTGATGACACCGTGCCTGCTGTTCACCGGGGTGGCGCAGGCCGATCTGGGCGTACTGCTGAGCCCGCCGCTGATCGTCTCGACCGCCGCCGCGTTGCTCTGCTTCGGCCTGCACGTGCTGATCGTCCGCGGCCGGGACCCGGGCACCCGGGTGATGGGCGGGCTCGTCGCGGGTTACACCAACGCGAACTACATCGGCATCCCGATCGCCACCTACGTGCTGGGCGACGCCACGCTGGTGATTCCGATCATGATGTGGCAGCTGCTGATCGTCACCCCGGTGGCGCTGGTCCTGCTCGAGCTCGCCACCACCGGGCACACGTCGCTGCGCTCCGCGGTGACGGTGCCGCTGCGCAACCCGCTGATCGTCGCGGTCGCGGCGGGCCTGGTGCTGTCCGTGACCGGCCTGCGGCTGCCGGCGGTGCTCGCCGACCCGGTCGCCGCGATCGGCTCGGCCGCGGTGCCCGTGGTGCTCATCGCGTTCGGCATGTCCCTGTCGCAGCGCCGGGTCCTCGCGGCCGGGCCGGACCGGTTCGCCACGATCACGGCGGTGGTGCTCAAGACCGCCGGCATGCCGGCGATCGCGTTCCTGCTCGCCGTCGCGTGCGGCCTGTCCCGCGACACCACCTACGCGGTGACGGTCCTGGCCGGGCTGCCCACCGCGCAGAACATCTTCCTGTACGCACAGCGCTTCCAGGCCGGCCTGGTGCTGGTCCGCGACGCCATCTTCCTGTCCACGCTCGCCTGCGTGCCGGTGCTGCTGCTGATCGCGGTGCTCTTCGAGCTGTGACGCCTACCCAGCCACCGGTGCGGGCACGTGCCGCAGCGCGGCGGCGACGGTCGCGGCGCCCGCGGGCAGCAGCGGCAGCCGCACCGCGGCGGTCGGGATGCGGCCCAGCGCGTGCAGCACACCCTTGATCACGGTCGGGTTCGGCTCGGCGAACAGCGCCAGCGACAGCGCGGCCAGGCGGCCGCCGAGCGCCCGCGCCCGTACGGCGTCACCGGCGTGCCAGGCCGCGACCAGGCCGGCGAAATCCGCGGTCGCGACGTGCGCGGAGGCCAGGATGCCGCCGTGCGCGCCCATCGCCAGCAGCGGCGAGAGGACGGCGTCGTCGGCGCCCAGGACCGCGAAGTCCGCCGGCGGGTCCGCCAGCAGCTCGGCCGTGCCGGCATCGATCCCGCCGTTGGCGTACTTGATCCCCGCGATCCCGTCGATCGCCGTGATCCGGCGCAGCGCGCCGGTGGACAGCTGCTGTCCGGTCCGGTACGGCACGTGGTAGACGATCAGCGGCACGGCGGCGACCGCCGCCAGGGCCTCGAAGTGCGCGACGACGCCGTCCTCGCCCGGCCGCAGGAACGGCGGCACCAGGCTCAGCGCACCCGCCACGCCCCGCAGCCCGGCGACCTCCGCCGCCGAGTCGGCGCCGACCACCAGCGGCGCGTGGCGCTCCCGGCAGACCCGCGCGACCACTTCGACGACGGCCCGCCGCTCGCCGGCGGTCAGCGCCGCCGGCTCCGCGGTCGTGCCCAGGGCCACCAGGCCCGTCGCGCCGGAGCCCAGCGCGTCGTGGGCGAGGCACTCCAGGGCCTCCAGCGCCACCGCCCCCGCGGCGTCGAAAGGGGTGATCAACGGTACGTACACGCCGGAGAAGGTCATGCCCCTCAGCGTCCGGCAGCCCGACCATCAGGTCCAGTTCAGGATTGCGCGTTCCACCGTAAGCTGTGCTGATGCTCGACGTGCGGCGCCTGCGGCTGCTCTGCGACCTGTCCCGGCTCGGCACCATCGCGGCCGTCGCGCAGGCGGCCGCGTACACCCCGTCGGCGGTCTCCCAGCAGCTGTCGGCGCTGGAGCGGGAGGCGGGCGTGGCGCTGCTGGAACGCACCGGCCGCCGGGTCACCCTGACCGCGGCCGGACACGTGCTGGTGCAGCACGCCGAGACGGTGCTCGCGGCCCTGGAACGCACGTCGGCGGCGCTGGCCGCGGTGACCGCCGGCCTGTCGGGGCCGCTGCGCATCGGCGCGTTCCCGACCGCGGTCCGCACCCTGCTGCCGGAGGCGCTGGTCCGGCTGGGGCGCCGGCATCCGGGCCTGGAACTGATGGTGACCGAACTGGACCCGGTCGCGGTGCCGGCCGCGCTGCGCGAGCGGCGCCTCGACGTCGGCCTGCTGCACGACTACGACGTCGTGCCGGTCGAGCCGGACCCGGTGCTCGACGCGGTGCCGCTGCTGGACGAGACGGTGTTCCTCGCGGTGCCCGCCGCGGGCACCGTCACGGCGCTGGACCAGGCCCGCGGCGCCGCCTGGATCCTGGCCAGCCCGGGCACGCTGTGTCACACGGCGACCGAGCACGTCTGCCGCGCGGCCGGGTTCACGCCGCGGGCACGGCACCAGGCCGACGACTTCGCCACGGTGCTGGCGCTGGTCGCGGCCGGGCAGGGCGTCTCACTGGTGCCCGAACTGGCCGCGGCCGGGACGCCCGCGGGCGTACGGCTGATCCCGCTGCCGACCCGCCGGCGCAACCGGATCGCCTACCGCCGGGGCGCGGCCGGCCATCCCGCGGTCTCCGCCTTCGTCTCGGCGATCCGGGCCGCCACCGGCGTGGCTGGTTTGCCCGCAGGCCCGGACCGCAGCAGGATCGCCGAATGACCGACGTCGTCCTGTTCCACCACGCGCAGGGGCTGACCGCGGGCGTGCACGCCTTCGCCGACCACCTGCGCGGCGCGGGCCACACCGTGACCGTGCCCGACCTCTACGCCGGGGTGACCTTCGACAGCCTGGCCGCCGGGGTGGCGCACGCCCGGGACATCGGCATGGACGAGATCATCGCGCGCGGCGCCGCCGCGGTCGCCGGCGTGCCCGACCACGTGGTGTACGCGGGCTTCTCCCTGGGCGCGATGCCGGCGCAGAAGCTGGCGCAGACCCGGCCCGGCGCGCTCGGCGCGATCATCTACCACGGCGGGGTGCCGGCCTCGACCTTCGGCGGCCAGTGGCCGGCCCGGGTGCCGCTGCAACTGCACCTCGCCGAGGAGGACGAGTGGAGCGAGGTCGAGGTCGCGCGGGACCTGGCGGCGGCCGCCCGGGACGGGACGCTCTTCGTGTACCCGGGCTCGGCGCACCTGACCACCGAAAGCAGCCTGGCTGAGTACCAGCCGGAGACCTCGGCCCTGATCCTGCGGCGCAGCCTGGAATTCCTCCACCGGGTCGGGTGACGGCGGGCCGGCTACCAGGGCAGGGTGCCCTCGGCGTCGAAGTAGCCGCCGGTGGGGCCGTCCGGTCCCACCGTCGCCATGCGCACGATGATCTCGGCGCCCTGCTCGACGCTCTGCCGGCCCGTGCCCCGGTTCAGGTCCGTGCTGGTGAAGCCCGGCTCCACCGCGTTGATCCGGATGCCCGGGAACGCCTTCGCGTACTGCACCGTGATCATGTTGACGGCCGCCTTCGACGCCGGGTACGCGACGCCGGTGTAGGCGTACCCCCGCGCGCCCGGGGTGGCGACCCGGACGACGGAGGCCAGGCCGCTGCTGACGTTGACCACGACCGGCGCCGCCGAGCGCCGCAGCAGCGGAAGGAAGGCGTGCAGGACCCGCACCATGCCGAAGACGTTCGTCTCGAACGTCTCCCGCATCACCTCGGCCGTCACCTCCGCGGCGCCGATCACGACCTTGCCGGCCTCCATCTCCCGCTGGATGCCGGCGTTGTTGACGAGCACGTCCAGCCCGCCGTCGGCCTCGATGGCCTCGGCCGCGGCCGAGACGGACGCGTCGTCGGTGACGTCGAGCCGCACCGGCCGGGCCCGCAGCAGTTCGGCGGCCCGGCGTCCCCGCTCGGCGTCCCGGCTTCCGATGTAGACGCGATGACCCGCGGCGACGAGCCGGCGGGCGGTCTCGAAGCCGAGGCCCTTGTTCGCTCCGGTGATCAGAGTCGCGGTCATGGCAACCGACACTAGTTGATACTACGGTTGACGTTATATAACGGCGGACGTAGTGTCGGCGCATGCAGGAACCCACCTTCTTGATCCTGACCGCGCTCGCCGCGGAACCCCTCCATGGCTACGGGGTGATCCGCACCGTCGACGAGCTGTCGGCCGGCGACGTCGTGCTGCGGCCGGGCACCCTCTACGGCGCCCTGGACCGCCTCGCCGAGCAGGGCCTCGTCGAGGTCGACCGTGAGGAGTCCGTCGACGGCCGGCTGCGCCGCTACTACCGGCTGACCTCCACCGGCGCCGCCGCGCTCGCCGCGCAGGTCGAGCGGCTGCGGCGGCACGCCGACGCCGCCGAGGCCCGGCTGCGCCGCCCGCGCGGGCGGACCGCGTTCGGCGCCGTCACCCTGGGGGTGGCCCGATGACCGCATCACCGGTACGCCTCGAGCGTCGCTACCGCCGGCTGCTCTGGGCGTTTCCCGGCCCGTACCGCCGCCGGCACGGTGCGGAGATCGTCACGACGCTGCTCGACATGGCCGAGGCCGGCCACGGCCGGCAGTCCGCGGCGCAGGCGCTGCACCTGGTGGCCTGCGGAGTGCGGCAGCGGTTCCGGCTGCCCGCCGGCCGGCCCCTCGCGGTGGTCGCCGCCCTGCTGGCCGCGCTCGCCCTCGGCGCGCTGGGCGGCGCGGCCGGCAACCGGCTCGGCTGGCAGACCGCCGCACCCATGCCGTCCGGCGACGAGATGCGCGCCCTGGCCACCGCCGCGGTCGGCGGCAGCCCGTCCGACGTCGACCTGTACCCGTGGCGGACGGCGGCGAACGGCCCGGTCCTGGACGCGGGGGTGACCGTCGCGCCGGCCCACTCCGCCGACCGTGTCCGGGACGCACTGGCCGCGGCCGGATGGCGGACGACGACCTTCGAGGAGTCGACGGGCCGGTGGATCGTCCGCTTCGACGAGCACCCCGACATCGACGCGGCCACGGGCGCGCGGCTCCTCACCAAGGACGCCTGGGTGCCCGTCCAGGAACTGCGGTTCAGGGCGACCAAGGGCGGGCTGACCCTGTCGGGCGCAGGCATGAGCGCGGCCGCCGACGCCAGGTACGGCGTCGTCGCCGAGACGCGGCACAACTACACGGTGTGGGCCGGGGAGACCGCCGCCGTGCGGCCGCTGACCGTCGCGGGGTTCCTCGCCGGCGCGGTCGCCGGGTGGCTCGTCGCCGCGGCGTTCGCCTACCGGCTGCGCCGCGGCGGCCGATCCCGGCGCCGGGTGACGTCGGCGCTGGTGGCGACGGCCTTCGCCGCGGCGGTCGTGCCCGCCTACCTGCTCTACAACGACCTCTACCGGATCTGGTCCTACGACACCGCCAATCCGAATCCCTACATCGTGGACGGCCGCGCCGAGCAGCTCCCGCCGGGCCTGGCACCGGGCTGCGTGGTCGCCGCGCTCGTCGCCCTCGCCGCGGCGCTGCTGATCGCCCGGCGCGGTGCCCGTACCGAATCGACCGGACCGGAGCCGGTGACAGGCGGCGCCGTATCGCCCTAACCTCGATCGATGATCCGAAACGCCTACCTGGAATCCGCCCGGACCGCCGTGACCCTGCTGCGCCATCCCGCGCTGACCGAGCGCTGGTCCGCGCCGAGCGCGCTCGCCGACTTCTCCACCGGTGGCCTCGCCCGCCACCTCGCCGACCAGCTCACCCGCACCGTCACGTTCCTCGCGGCCGCGCCGGGCGGATCGGCGATCTCGATCATGGAGCACTTCACCGGCAACTCGTGGGTCGCCTCGGGAGTGGACGGCGCCGGCAACGTGCGCATCCGCGGCCGCTGCGAGCAGGCCGCCGCGCTGATCACCGCCGACGGCCTGGCCGCCGAGGCCGGCGCCGCCCTGGACCTGCTCGAGACCGTCGTGCCGGGACAGCCGGACGACCGGATCGTCGACCTCGACGACTGGGGGCTGCTGGTCGACGACTTCCTGCTGACCCGGGTGATCGAGCTGGTCGTGCACGTCGACGACCTCGCGGTCAGCCTGGACCAGCCGACACCGGCGATGCCCGGCGAGGCGACCGAGGCGGCGATCCGGCTTCTCGGCCGCCTCGCGGCCTGGCGGCACGGCCCGCTGCCGGTGCTGCGCGCCCTGACCCGCCAGGAACGGGCACCCGCCTCGATCGCCGCGTTCTGAGCACGGGCGAGCGCCGCCACGGGTAGCCGTGGCGGCGCTCGTTGGGTCAGCCGGGTCCGGCCCGGATCCTGGACGCGCTCGACGAGCCTTGCTCCACCTGGCCCCGGGCCAGCGGTATCCGGGCGGCGAACCGTCGCTGCGGGCGGCTCATTCCGCGAAGATCCTGACCTTGGTGTCCTTCTCCTCGACGTCGATGGTGAGGTCGCCCAGGTGAACCACCAGGTCTTCGAGGTCCTCGGGTTTGAGCTGGGTGACGTCGATGTCCACGCCGTTCTTGCGCAGCGCCTCGTTGACCTTCTCCTTGGCGCCGTTGGGGAGCAGGCTGGCCAGCTTCACCCCGGCCCGCAGCAGCGACAGCGGCACCCGGATGTTCACCTTCGTCGGCGCGTCGGCGCCGCTCTCCTGCTCCTCCACGAGGACGCGCAGGTACTTCGGGTTGTTCACATTGGTCTCGGCGGCGCGGGTGGCCGGCGCGGCGGGCTGCTTGTCCAGCGCGGCGATGAGGCTGTCGGCCTCGTCCGCGCTGATCTGACCCTCGGCGAGCATCTGCAGGATGTGCATGCGGTTGTCGTTCATGTCCCTCTCCTTCGCTACGTGATGATCCGGGCCACCCGGATCACGGCAGTGCCTCCAGCTCGCGGATCGCGTCGGCCGCGGTGATCTCGCCGCGCTTGAGGCGGTGGATCACCTCGGTGCGCGACGGCGCCGGATCGGTGTCGACGAACTCCAGGGCGTTGCCGATCCGGTTGAGCCGGTTCTTGATGGTGGGGTAGCTGACCCCGAAGACGCGCTCCATCTCCTTGATGGAGCCGTGGCAGCGCACGAACGCGGTGACGAACACCTGGTCCTCGACGCTGAGCTCGGCGAGCTGCGGAAGCTCGAAGGCGCCCTCGATGGCCACGCCCGTGTCCGCCAGCCGCACCCGCTCGACGATGAGCGACTGCCCCTGGGTCAGCTTCGTGAGTTCCTGCCACTCCATGATGCGCCCTCCTTAACTTTCTCAAGTATTGCCTTGAGATTCTTGATTCTGCAAGGCCTGGGGTTCAGATTCTTGCCGTGATCCTAGATAGGCGTCCAGCGCGGCGGCGCCGGCGAGC
This sequence comes from Amorphoplanes digitatis, assembly GCF_014205335.1. NCBI lineage: Bacteria > Bacillati > Actinomycetota > Actinomycetes > Micromonosporales > Micromonosporaceae > Actinoplanes > Actinoplanes digitatis. The sequence goes on from NZ_JACHNH010000001.1 coordinate 4,371,121, forward strand.
ATGGCGCGGCCGCGGGCCGAGAGGCGGGCGTGCCAGTCGCCGAGCATCGACTCCAGCGGCGCGACGCCGCCGGCGGCGCGGACCTGGGCGATCAGCGGGGCGATCTGCTCCAGCCCGTAGCCGCCCCGCCGGAGCTGGTGGACGAGCCGGGCGTCGCGCACGTCGGCCGCGTCATAGACCCGGTAGCCGGTCCGCGGCTCACGGCGCGGCCGGACCAGGCCGGCCCGTTCCCACTTGCGCAGCGTGGCCGGGCGGATGCCGAGCCTTCTCGCCAGGGGGCCGACGAACGTGTCGCCGCGCTCCTGCGGCACGGGGCCCAGATCGCGCAGCGCCGCCTCGACGGCCAGCAGGGTACGGCGGTCGTCGAGAAGCTGGGCGTGGCTCTCGTCGATGATCCGCAGCGCGTCCCCGGTCGCGTCCTCGTGAACGGCCCGCATGATTGCCGCGGCCGTCCGATGGCCGTGCCCGGGCACCAGGGCGAGGAACGCGCTCAGCGCCAGCGCGTGCGCCCGCGTGTAGGTGCGGTATCCGTGCGGGGTGCGCTCGGCGCCCGGGAGGATGCCGTCCGCCTCGTAGTTCCTGATCGCCTGCGTCGACAGGCCGTGCCCGCGCGCCAGGTCAACCGGCCTCAGGTGTTCGCTCGTTTGAAGGTTTCGCGCCAAAGTACCGCCAATATCGCGCCAGAGTCTCAACCGACGGTTCAACGATACGGTTTAAGGCATGAAAGTTGATGCCGCCACCGTCATGGCGCTGCTCGGTTCCCGGCCGCGGCTGCTCGCCCTCGGCGAGCCGACCCACGGCGAGGAGACGCTGCTGAGCCTGCGCAACGAACTCTTCCGGCAGCTGGTCGAGCAGGAGGGCTACCGGACCATCGCGCTCGAGAGCGACTGCCTGATGGGCCTGGCCGTCGACGACTACGTCGCCGCGGGCACGGGCACGCTCGACGAGGCCATGGAGCGCGGCTTCAGCCACGGCTGGGGCGCCTTCGCGGGCAACCGTGACCTGGTGCGCTGGATGCGGGCGTACAACGAGGGCCGCAGTGGGGAGGAGCGGCTGCGCTTCGCCGGGGTCGACGGCCCGCTGGAGATCACCGGCGCCGCGAGTCCCCGGCCGGTGCTCACCGCGCTGCACGGCTACCTCGCCGCGCGGGTCGACGCCGACCTGCTGCCCTGCACCGCGCAGACGCTCGACCGGCTGCTCGGCGACGACGACCGGTGGACCGAACCCGCCGCGATGATGGACCCGTCCCGGTCCGTGGGGCGCACGCCCGAGGCCGAACGGCTGCGGCTGCACGCCGACGACCTGGCCGCCCTGCTCGACGCGCAGACGCCGCACCTGATCGCGACCTCCACGCCGGACGAATGGGACCGGGCGCGCCTGTACGGCCGCACCGCGACGGGCCTGCTGCGCTACCACTACTGGCTGGCGGACACCTCACCCGGCCGGATGACGTGGCTGCTCGGCGTCCGGGACTCGATGATCGCCGCCAACCTGCTCGCCCTCGCCGAGCGCGGCCCGGCGCTGGTCAACGCCCACAACAGCCACCTGCAACGGGACAAGAGCGGGATGCGGCTCGGCGGCATGCAGCTCCAGTGGTGGTGTGCCGGGTCGATCGTCAGCGCCCGGCTGGGCGCGGAGTACGCCTTCCTGGCCTCGGCGCTCGGCACGATCCGCCATCACGGCGTGGACACCCCGCCCCCCGACACCATCGAGGGACTGCTGTACGCGCTCCCGGAGGACCCCTGCCTCGTCGACCCCGGCGGCCTCGGCGACGCGACGCCCCGCGAGTCCACCTGGTTCGGCTACGCGGCGCTGGACCCGGCGCACGTGTCCCACTACGACGGGATCGTCTTCGTCAAGGACGCCCTGCCCAGCGAGCGCGTCAGCCGACGCTGAGGCTGTCCAGGTTGCCGCCGCCCGCCCCGGTCGTGGTGGCCCGGATCCGCACCGCGGCGCCGGCCGGCAGCGGCACGTTCAGGATGGCGGTACGCCATGTGCTCCACGCGCCGGTGGGCGGGAAGGACAGCTGCGCGGCGACGACCGCGTCGTTGACAGAGATCCGCAGCGGCCGGTCGGCGGTGCCGCCGTTGGCGTACCGGAAGCCGAGCGGGTAGGTGCCGGCCGCCGGCACCGCGACGGTCCACTCGATGTAGTCGCCGGAGGCGCCGGCGTAGTCGAGGTAGCCGCCGCCGGTGTAGCCGCGGTGCTGCGAGGCGATGGCCGCCCCGCTGCGGGCGGCGTCCTCGGCCTCGTACACGACCCGGGGCGACGGGGCCGGGAAGGCGCCGCCGCTGGGTTCGACGACCGCCGCGACGCCGCCGCCCGCGCCGACGCCGATCATCGGCGTCACGACCGTGAGGATCTTCCGGGCCGGGTTCCAGACCTGCCCGGCGCCGTTGAGGACGGCCGCCGACTCGCCGGTGAACGCCGGCAGTCCCGCGCCGCCGTTGACCCGCATGCCGACCGGCGCCGTCAGGCCGTGCAGGCGCACGACGTAGCGCCGCGCGGCCGGCGCGCCGCTGTAGGTGCCGGCCGGATGGCCGACCGTCACCCGCAGCGCGGCGTGCGCGTAGCCGAGCTCGGTCGTGGCGGCGGCGCCGCCACGGAACTCCTCGCTCACCCCGTCGTCCTCGTACAGGGTGAACGAGCCGTCGCGGCCGGTGTACACCTCCAGCTCCAGCTGGCTCTTGTCCAGGAACGCCGTGCTCTGCGCGTACTTGTAGCGGGGCAGGAGGCTGCCGGCCTTGACGTACATGATGATCTCGCCGGTGCTGGTGACGTAGCTCTTCTCGGCGGTGTCCGAGCCGATGGTCTGCGCGTCGGACCAGAAGTTGTACCAGGTGTCGCCGGCCGGCAGCCAGACACGCTGCACCGCGCCGGCGGCGTCGGTGGTCACCGGCATCACGACGATCGACGGCCCCCACATGTACTGGAGGTCGTGGGTGTACGCCATCGGGTTGCGCTGATGGTCGATCACCATGGCCCGGGCCATCGGCACGCCGGTCGCGTACGCGGTGTGCGCGATCGTGTAGATGTAGGGCATCAGCGAATAACGCAGCTTGGCGTACCGGAGGAATTCGGTCCTGTTCGCGGTGCCCTGGTCGATCGGCCAGCGGGACGCGGACGGGCCCTGCGTCGCGGTGTTGCCGTTGGAATGCGGCCGCCAGATCGGCGACAGGCTCGCCCAGGCGGCCACCCAGTTGCGGTAGAGGCCGTCAGAGACGATCCCGCCGAGGAAGCCGCCGGCGTCGATGTTGGCGAACGGGAACCCGCCCAGCCCGGCGTTGAGCATGCCCCGGATCTGCTGCTGCATCTCCGGATACGTCGAGTCGATGTCGCCGGTCCACAGGTGGCCGTAGCGCTGCTGGCCCGCCGTCGCGCCCCGGGTGAAGATCCAGGGCCGCCGGGCCCGGCCGATGTGCGCGTCCCAGCCCTCCTGGCCGGCCGCCTTCTGGCAGTAGAGGAAGTAGGCGTTGCGCAGCTCCGCCCAGCGCCGGCCGTCGGCGGCGAGCGCGTCATACGGGATGGGGCCCAGCTCGTCGGGCTCGTCGATCCACAACGCGTCGCCCGGAAAGCCGAGCGCGGGATCGAGCGCCTTGGTCCAGAACACGTTCCAGACCCAGGCGCGGGTCGCCGGGTTGCTCCAGTCCGGCACCGCGTCGCTGTCGGCGACGCCGGTCAGGTCCGCCGGGCGGAAGCTGTAGCCCGGGGGAGGGCCGGCGACCCAGCCGGCCATCTCGTTGGAGTTGTTGCGGTTGTAGTCCAGCGTGGTGAGCACGCCGTGCTCGTCGGCCCAGCGTTTGAACGCGGCCGGGTCGGGCCAGCGCACCGGGCTGAACTCGAACCACGACCCGCTCCAGCCGCCGGAGCCGGCCCGCCAGCGGTTGTCGTGCACCTGGACGTCGAGCGGGAATCCCGCGTCGCGCAGCGCGGTGATCCGCGAGGTCCACCAGTTCTGATCGCTGACGGTGGGGAAGTTCTTGTCCGACAGCTGGAGGCCGAACACGCCAAGCCGCGGCAGGCGTGGCCGGCCGGTGAGCTGGGTGTAGCGGTCGAGCAGCTTCGCGAACTCCGGTCCCTTGATGACGAAATAGTCCAGCTGCGGGCGGGCGCCGGACGCGTCGTGGGCGTCGGCGAGGAACTCGTAGGTCCCGCCGTTGCCGAAGTTGAACGTGGTGTCGAACGTGGTGTTGAAGAAGATCGCGTAGCCCTGCGACGAGAGGAACATCGGCACGATCGCCGGGGCCTGCTCGCTGTGCTGGGTCAGCAGGCCGTAGTTGTGCGAGACGACGTCGCCGGTCCGGTCGACCTTCGGCGCGCGCCCGTACAGGCCGTGGCCGGCCTTGAAGAAGTGCTCGCCGGGCGCGGCGGGCGCGAACGTCTGCCGGACCGTCGCCGCGCCCCAGCTCATGCTGTGCGTGGCGTCCTCCCTGGCCAGCACGGCGCCGTCGTCGCGGCCGTAGAGCTCGAGGCGGAGCGGGTTCTTGCGCAGCACCGCCCGGATGCCGTCGGCCGGCCCGGTGGTGATGGTGAACGCGTCGCCGCCGTCGACCACCTGAAGGGTGCCGCCCAGCCCGGCGTGGGAGGCCGGGTCGACCATCTCGTAGCGGCTGTCGGCGAAGAAGGCCTCGCCGCCGCGGACGGCGCGGACGCGGAGGATGTGCCCGCCGTACGCGGTGATCCTGATCTGTTGCCCGGTCGTGCTGGTGACCGTGATGCCGCGGGCGTCGGCGACGTGGCTGCCGTAGCCGGTCAGCGTCTCGTCGGCGAGCGCCATCGGCGGCGCCGCGCCGACGGGAACCGCGTGCGCGCCGACGGCCAAGCCGGCGGCCTTGAGGAAGTCACGTCGTGAAGGCTTCTGCGACGACATGACGATAGATTGACCCTCATCGATAAAACTGTCAACGCAAAACAACGAGAGCGAACAGAATCGCGCGGCCGGGCACCCTTGCGGGTGCCCGGCCGCGTCCGCTCAACCCTCGGCGCCGACCTCGCGTACGGCATCGGCGACGGCGCCGAAGTCCTTGCGCAGGATCGCGCCGTGGTTGCTGGTGACCTTCGCGCTCACCCTGATGTGCGGGTTGCGGGCGGTCACCGCGCCGAGGCTGGCGCGGATCCGCTCCTGCTCGTCGCCCTTGCTGCCGAGCGACGTTCCCGACGCGACCACGTACCGGGTCGGGACGGTGAGGCCGTCCAGCACCGGGCCGAGTTCACGCTCGCGGGAGACCACACCGAGCTCGATGTTGCTGTTCGCCATCTGCTCGGTGGTCATCCGCGGCACCAGGCCGGTCGGGCGCAGCAGCGGCATGAACCAGCCCATCCGCCGGAACATCTTGCGGATCCGCTGCTCCGTGGCCTCGTCGAGCCAGTCGTACGGGAACGCCCCGTCGACCAGGACCGCGCCGATGGCACGGTCCGGATTGCGGCCGGCCCAGTGCGCCGCGACGAACGCGCCGTAGGACCAGCCGACGAGCACCGCCCGGTCGACGCCCCGGGCCGCGAGGACGGCGTCGACGTCGCGGACGGCGACCTCGAAGGAGTAGTCCGCCGAGCGCAGCGACTTGCGGCCGCGGGCCCGCTCGTCGTAGGTGATGTGCCGCCAGCCCGTGCCCAGCTCGGCAAGTACCCGGCGCCAGTAGCCCTGGGTGGCGAAGTGGCCGTTGAGGTAGACCACGGGCACGCCGTTGCCGCCGGTGTCGGTGACGGCCAGGGCGCTGTCGCCGACCGGCACCATGCCGGTCCAGGTCGATGCGGTCGAGGAGGTGCGGTTCTTGGTCATCTGTTCCACCTGTTCGTTGTCGGTATCGCTGGTCAGAGGCTGCGGGCGGTGATGTCGCCGTACTGGGTGGTGGCGTGGATGTTCAGGGCGGCCGCGGCGCCGTCGGTGTTGCTCAGGGTGTTGTGGACCCGGCCGTAGCCGGTGCCGGCGTCCATGACCGCGGAGACCCCGGTCGCGGCGCCGACCGTCACGTTGCCGTGCTGGGTGCGCAGCGTGACGGTGCCGGAGGTGGCCTCGACGACGTGGATGTCGCCCTTCTGGGTGCTGATCTCCGCCGGTCCGGCGAGGCGGCCGACCGTGACGTCACCGGCGTGTGCGCTCAGGCGCACGCTCGCGGCCTCGTCGATCTTGACCGTGCCGTACGCGCCCTCGACCGAGACGTCGCCGAGCCGGCCGACGCCGCGGAATTCCGCGGCGGCCGCCTTCGCCTCGATGCGGGAGCCGGCGGGCAGCTGGACGGTCACCTCGATGGATCCGCCGCCGCCGAGGATCCCGCTCTGCGCCGCCGGCGCCTTGATCCGCAGGACGCCGTCGCCGAACTCGACAGCGGTCTGCTCGGCGGCCCGCACGTCGCGGCCGGTGGCGGCGTCGGCGGGACGGACCTCGACGGTGGCGTCGGCCCGGTCGGCCGCGATGACCTGGATGCGCCCGGCGGGAAGATCCAGGACGGCGGTGACCGCGGCGGGGGTGTCGAACTTCTGCATCGTTCTCTCCTCGTGCTCGTTGTTTCCGATGCCAGAAACGCTACGTTGCGTTCGGACATCGAGCAACATATTCATTGCATCGAGGTCGCGTTATTGCAGGTAGATGTCGCGATTTCGTTGCAACGGGCCTGGATCTAACGCAATGACGCGAGGGACCGATGTTGCAATGAACTGTGGACGAACGCTACGCTCGCGGCAACAAGGGCAGCGGAAGGGAGATCGCGGTGCCGGGAGGCAGGCTCACTCAGCAGGAACGTCAGCAGATCGCGCTCGGGCTGGCGGACGGCCTCGCCTACGCCGAGATCGCCCGGCGCCTCGACCGTCCGACCTCGACCGTCACGCGCGAGGTGATGCGCAACGGCGGCCCCACCGCCTACCGCTCCGACCTGGCGCACCGCGCCACCGAACGCCGCGCCCGCCGGCGCAACCACACCCCGGTCCCGCGGCCGGGTGCGCCGGCGCGGGCCGAGGCCGTGCGCGAGTACGAGGAGGCGTTCACCACCCTGATGATGCAGCAGGGCCTGCCCAAGATGGCGTCCCGCGTGCTGACCTGCCTGTTCACCACCGACGCGGGCAGCCTTACCCCGTCCGAACTCGTCCAGCGCCTCCAGGTCAGCCCGGCGTCGGTCTCCAAGGCGATCGCGTTCCTCGACGATCAGGGCCTGATCCGCCGGGAACGTGACGAGCGCCGCCGCGAGCGCTACTTCGTCAACGACGACGTCTGGTACCAGTCGACGGTCGCCAGTGCCCGCGGCATCGCACAGGTCGCCGCGACCGCGCGGCAGGGCGTCGGACTCCTCGGCCCGGCGGCGTCCGCCCGGCTGGAGAACATCGCCCGCTTCAGCGACTTCATCAGCGAGAGCATGATGCGCGCCGCCGAGCAGGTTCGCGACCTGCTCCACACGACGCCCGAAGCGCCATTCCAATCATGATCAGGAATTGCCGGTCGTCCCACCTTTCGGAATGCCACTCACGCCGGTAGTGGTGGTGATCGCGTGGTAGGCCGAATGATCATTTTGGTGGGCGATCAAACGGGGCAGCAGAGCGCAGTGTCCACATGCTACGTTCCGGCTCGGCATTCAAGCGACGAATGTCAACACTTCAATGAACGGGGAAGAAATGTTGAGTAAGCGTCGCAAGATCTCCACCGTGCTCGCGGCAGCCTCGCTGACCGCGGCGACCGGGGCCGCCGGGCTGCTGTTCGGTGCGCAACCGGCTCTGGCCTGGGACGACGCCAACTGCGGCTTCCGCTCGGGCGGGCCGATCTACTACTGGTACCACTCCTACCAGGATGGCGCCGTGAACTGCCAGAACGGCAACGTGCCGGACCTGGCCAGCCCGGGAACGTATTTCAACAAGACCAATCAGTACGCCGACCACCCCTACGACGGTTTGGGGGACCGGCTGTGGAATGACGCGGGTTCGGCCTCGAACAATGACACCACCTGCGCCGCCACCATCTGGTATCACGCGAGCTACACCGGCAGCCACCTCACCCTGACCCGCACCGGGCAGGCAGGTTGGTACAGCAACACCCTGGGCGTCGTGAACAACAACAACAGGTCGCAGAACTGGTCCTGCTGATCCCGACCGACAACCCAGGTCGGATCGCTCCGGTGCGGGCTCACCGCGCCGGGGCGGTCCGCCGCACGGCGTGGAGATGATCCTTGAACGTCAACAGCGGTACCAGACTCGCCGGCGCTGCCGCGGCCCTGTTCGTGGCCGTGCTGCTCGCGGCGTGCTCCTCCCCGGACCAGGAATCCACCGCGGGCGACCGCAACGACCCGGCGCTGGTCGCCCCGCCGAAGGCCGCACCGACCCCCTCGGTCTCGAACGTGCCCGACCTCACCCTCCCGATCCAGGCCTACCAGCCGACGCTCGCCCAGCGCACGGTCGTCGAGAACGCCACGGTGTCGCTGGTCAACGCCTGCATGCACCGGTTCGGCTTCGACGACGCGCTGCCACCGGGCCGGCCGTCCCAGCCCTCGCTGATGTCCCGGCGCTACGGGGTGACCGATCCCGCGATCGCCGAGCGCTACGGCTACCACGTGGCGCCCGGCGACGGCATCGAGACGGGCGCCAAGCCGGCCGGCAACGGCGGCGCGCTGTCGCGGTCCGCGATCCTCGTGCTCACCGGCGACCCGAACGGCCAGCCGCGCCCCGGCGCCCCCGCACCGGCGGGAACCTACGCGGGCGCGGCCATCCCGGCCGGCGGCTGCTCCGGCGAGGCGGCGGCCAAGCTCGGCGGCGGCCGGCTCTTCGGCGGTGCCACCACCCTGGCCGACCGGATCATGACGACCGGCTTCGCGCAGGCGGAGACCGACGACCGGGTCACCGCCGTCGTCGGCACCTGGTCGGCGTGCATGAAGCAGCAGGGCTACGCGTTCAAGACCCCGTTCGACGCCGCCGCCAGCGCGAAGATCGACACACCCGCGCCGTCGACGGTGGAGATCAAGACCGCGGTCGCGGACGTCACCTGCAAGCGGAAGACAAACCTCGTCGGCGTCTTCTACGGGGTGGAGCGCGCCTACCAGAACGCGGCGATCCAGCGGAACATCGAGCAGCTCAACCGGCTCAAGGCGGAGATCGAGCAGGTCGTGAAGGCCGCGGCCGGTGCGCTCGGCGTGCCCGTACCGAGATGAGCCGCCGTGGATGAACCGGTCGCCGTCGACGAACCGGTGACGGCCGAGCTGGAACCGATCGCCGGCGCCGGGGAGCGGCCCGCGGCCGCCGCCGACGACCGCGGCTCCCGGCTGCTGCGCCGCCAGCGCGTGGCGATCATCGTGATGGCCGTCTGCCTGGTCGTCTCGATCGGCGGCCTGGCCGCCTCCACCTTGATCAAGTCGCCGCTCCAGGCCGCCGCCGACACCGAGGCGCCCGCGCCGACCGTGCTCACCGAGACCGTCGAACGCCGGGTCCTGGTGAGCACCGTGGTGACCCGCGGAACGGTGGTGGCGGCGGCCCAGGTCACGGTGTCGCCGCCGACGCCGGAGGGCACCCGGCCGGTGGTCACCCGGGTACCCCTTGCCGCGGGCCGGCAGGTGCGCGCCGGGGACGTGGTGATCGAGGTCTCCGGCCGCCCGGTCGTGGCGCTGCCGGGCGTGCTGTCCACCTACCGCGACCTCAAGCCCGGCGACGACGGCAAGGACGTCGCGCAGCTCCAGCGGGCCCTCGGGCGGCTGGGTCTGTACCACGACGGCGACGACGACGGGCACTTCGGCGCCGCGACCAAGTCCGCGGTGCGGCGGTTCTACGCCAGGACCGGCTATGACGTGCCGGACACCGGCGGGCCCGGCGGCGCCGCGGACCGGGCCGCCGCGCAGGCGGCGCAGTCGGGCGTCGACGCGGCCCAGCGCGCCGTCGACGACATGAGACGCCGGATCGCCGCGGCCGGCGGCGCCGCGCCCGCGCCCGGCGAGGAGCCGCTGAACGTCCAGCTTGCGTACCTGAAGAAGGCGCTGAAGACCGCCAAGGCCGCCCTGGCCGACCTGGTGGCGCACAGCGGGCCGATGGTCCCGTCCGCCGAGGTGGTGTTCCTGCCCGCCTTCCCCGCCCGGATCGCCCAGCTCTACGGAAAGCTCGGCGCCCAGGCGCCGAACCCCCTGCTCACCCTGTCGGCGGGTGCCCTGACGGTGCAGGCGAAACCGCACCCCGACCAGGCCAAGCTGCTCAAGCCGGGCATGCCGGTCGAGATCGTCGCCGAGTCCGTCGGCAGCCACAAGGGCAAGGTGACGAGCGTCGGCGCCGTCACCTCGGACGTGCAGGAGACCGGCACCGCGCAGGACACCGCCGGGGGCGCGGACCCGGCCGCGGCGACCGCGCAGGGCCCGCCCTACGTCCCGGTGGTGGTGACGCCGAGCGGGCGGCTGCCGGCGGGGTGGGCCAATCAGGACGTACGGCTGACCTTCAGCTCGGCGCAGACCGGCGGTCCGGTGCTGATCGTGCCGCTGTCGGCGGTCTCGTCCGGCGCCGACGGGCGGACGACCGTCTCGAAGATGCTGCCAAGCTCCGAGGTCGTCCGGGTCGACGTCCGTGCCGGGGTGTCGGGGGACGGCTTCGTCGAGGTCACGCCGACGTCCACGGCCGCGACGCTCGAGGAGGGCGACCAGGTGGTGGTGGGCCAGTGAGCCCGGTGATCCGGTTCCGCGGTGTCGGGCTCACCTACCCCGGCCCGCCGGCCGTGCCGGCCCTGCGGCCGTGCGACCTGGACATCGAGGCCGGCGAGCACGTCGCGGTCGTCGGGCCGTCCGGCTCGGGAAAGTCGACCTTCCTGAACGTGGTCGGGCTGCTCGACCGCCCGACCCAGGGCACGTACGAGCTCGACGGCATCGACACGGCGAGCCTCGGCGAGGCCGAGCGGACGGCGCTGCGCGGGCGCCGGATCGGCTTCGTGTTCCAGGCGTTCCACCTGCTGCCGTACCGGACCGCCACCGAGAACGTCATGCTGGCCCAGCTCTACAACGGTGCGGCGCGGGCGTCGCGCCGGGCGACGGCCGCCGAGGCGCTGTCCCGGGTCGGGCTGGCGCACAAGCGGAACGCGGTGCCCACCACGATGTCCGGCGGCGAACGTCAGCGCGTGGCGATCGCCCGCGCGCTGGTGAACCGGCCGAGCATCCTGCTCTGCGACGAGCCGACCGGAAACCTGGACTCCGGTACGGCCGACAGCGTGCTCAACCTGCTCGACCGGCTGCACGAGGACGGACTGACGATCGTGGTCATCACCCACGACCTGGACGCCGCGGTCCGCGCCCAGCGGCGGATCACCATCCGCGACGGTCACCTCGACGTGACGGCGGAGCCGGTCGACGGGGCACTCCGGTGAGACTGCGCCGCCGCACCCGCCGGGTCGAGCCCTCCCGGCTGGACCCGCGGGACCTGCTCGGCGAGGCCATGGTCGGTGTGCTCCAGCGCCCCGCCCGCTCGGTGCTCACCATGCTCGGCACGGTGCTCGGGGTGGGCGGGTTCGTGGCCATCCTTGGCCTCACCGCGACCGCCGGCGGCCAGATCGACAAGCGGTTCAGCGTCCTGTCGGCGACCGAGATACGCGTCGACGACGTCGGCTCGGACGCCGCGGCCGACAGCCGGGTCTCCTTCCCCGACGACGCCGCGCGCCGGGTCGAACGGCTCAACGGCGTGGTGCACGCCGGCGTGTGGTGGCCCGTCCCGCTGCGCAACCCCACCATCGGCGCGAGCCCGGCCGCCGCCGACACCGACATCGCCAACGCACTGACCTTCGTCGCCGCGTCGCCGGAGGCGCTGACCGCGGCGCACCCGTCGATGCGCGCCGGGCGGACCTACGACCGCTTCCACGAGGGCCGGGGCGAGCGGGTCGCCGTCCTGGGCAGCGCGGCGGCGCAGCGGATCGGCATCGTCCAGCTCGACCGGCACCCCGCCGTCTTCATCAACGGCAGCCCGTACACGGTGATCGGCATCATCGCCGACGTGCGGCGCAATCCCGACCTGCTGCTGTCGATCATCATTCCGACCACCACCGCGCTGCACGACTACGGCCCGCCGACCTCACCCCGCGCGGGAATGATCGTCGAGACGAGGCTCGGCGCGGCGCACCTGATCGCCGACCAGGTGGCGCTCGCGCTGCGCCCGGACGCACCGCACCTGTTCAAGGTGACCGCGCCGGCCGACCCGACGACGCTGCGCGGCAACGTCACCGGCGACCTCAACTCGCTGTTCCTGGTGCTCGCCGCGATCACGCTGACCGTCGGCGCCGTCGGGATCGCCAACACGACCCTTGTCGCCGTGCTCGAACGGACCGCCGAGATCGGCCTGCGCCGGGCGCTGGGCGCGCGGCCGCGCCACATCGCGCTCCAGTTCCTCACCGAGTCCACCGCGATCGGCACCCTTGGCGGCCTGCTCGGCACCAGCCTCGGCGTCGCCGTCGTCGTGCTCAGCGCGCTGCTGCACCAGTGGACCGCGATCCTGCAACCGTGGGCGGTGGTGGCCGCGCCCCTGGTCGGCGCCCTGGTCGGGCTGGTCGCCGGGGTGTACCCGGCGCTGCGCGCGGCCTGGGTGGAGCCGGTCGAGGCCCTGCGCCGCTAAACCGGTGTCCGGTCACGGCGCACCGTGATAGACACCCGGGGTGCAAAAGACCTTGGACTTCACCGACCTGCTGAGCCTGCTCGACGAACGATCGGCCGCCATGCGCGCCGCGGTCGCCTCCGCGCCCGACCTCGACGTGCCGGTGCCGACCTGCCCCGAGTGGACGCTGTTCGACCTGGCGCAGCACCTGGGCCGGGGGCGCCGCAAGTGGGCCGCCATCGTCGCGGCCGGCCCGGCGGACGCGCCCTCGGCGGAGTCGGCCGCGCGGGGCGCGGAGGCCGCGCCGCGGGAGCGTGAGGCCCTGCTGGCCTGGCTGGACGCCTCGGTCCGGGAGCTGGCGGACGCGCTGCGGGAGGCCGGACCGGACCGCGGCTGCTGGACGTGGTGGGACCGGTCGGTGTCGCCGCAGACCGCCGGCGCCGTCGCCCGGCACCAGGTGCAGGAGTTGGCGGTGCACACCTACGACGTCCAGGTCGCGCTGGGCGCGCCGCTGCCGCTGCCGGACGAGGTCGCGCTCGACGGCGTCGAGGACTTCCTGCTGACCTGCTGCGCCGGGGACTACCACTGGCCGTATGAGCCCGCCACCATCGACTACCACGCCACCGAGGGCCACACCTGGCGTGTCGAGCTCGCTGCCGACGGAGTGCGCTGCACCCGGCTCGCCACCGCCACGTCCGCCGCCGACGTCTCCGTGGAGGGCACGGCGAGCGAGCTGGTCCTGCTCTTCTACGGCCGGGTACCGGTGGAGTCCCTGAAGATGGAGGGCGACCGGCGCCCCTTCGACCTGGTCGTCGCCTGGGACCCCGACGCGTAGGCGATGAGCGCTACGCTGCCGCGATGAGCGTTGTCGATTGGCTGCTCGACGGCGACCCGGCGATCCGCTGGCAGGTGCTCGGCGATCTCACCGACGCCGAGCCCGGCGAGGTCGCCGCCGAACGGGCGCGGGTGGCGGACGAGGGCTGGGGCGCCCGGCTCCTCGCCCTCCAGGACGCCGACGGGTCGTGGGACGGCGGCGCCTGCTTCCCGGCGGACTACACCCGCGACGAGCCGGGGCAGCCCTGGACGGCGACGATGCACACCCTGCAAACCCTCCAGCTGCTCGGGCTCGATCCGGCGTGCGAGCCCGCCCGCCGGGCGGTCGCGGCCGTCGCGGAGCACGTGCGGTGGGAGCACGACGGGCAGCGGTACTTCGACGGCGAGGTCGAGCCGTGCATCAACGGCAGGACGGTCGAGACGGGTGCCTACTTCGGCGTGGACGTCGCGCCGCTCGTGGCGCGGCTGCTCGGCGAGCGGCTCGCGGACGGCGGATGGAACTGCGAGGCCGAGAACGGTTCCGTGCGCTCCTCGTTCGACACCACCATCAACGTGCTCGACGGGCTGCTCGAGTTCGAGCGCGTCACCGGCGGGTCCACCGCGGTGCGCCAGGCCCGCCGCGCCGGCGAGGAGTACCTGCTCGAGCGCGGCCTGTTCCGCCGCAGGAGCACCGGCGGGGTCGCGAACCCGGCGTACCTGGACGCGGCCTTCCCGTACTACTGGCATTACGACGTGCTGCGCGCGCTGGACTACTTCCGGCGTTCGGGCTCCGCGCCCGATCACCGGATGGCCGAGGCGGTCGAGGTGGTGCGCGCGAGGCGGCGGCCGGACGGCCGCTGGCCGCTCGACCGCGTCCATCCCGGACGGGTCCACTTCGCCCTGGACGGCGGCGTGGGGGAGCCGAGCCGCTGGAACACGCTACGCGCGCTCCGGGTGCTCGGCTGGTGGGACGGCCGGCCCTAACCGCGGTCGTCGCGATCGGCGAGCCACCGGCCCGCCCGCGCCACGGCCCGTTCCAGCGGCGCCATGATCGGGCCGTCGGCCGCGACGATGCCGTCGTCGCCGAGGGTGTCCGCGAGGCCGGTGTCGCGCAGGATCCTCAGCAGGTGCGGGTCGACGCCGGCGAGCATCAGCCGCCCGCCGGCGTCACCCAGCTCGGCGGCGCGGCGGCGGAGAAGTTTGATCATGCCGGAGGACGGCACGTCGGGCAGGCCGCGCAGCGACAGGACCAGCACCGGCCGGTGCGCGTCGCCGACCGCGGGCCAGTGTTCGTCGATGCGGGGGAGCTCGGCGAAAAGGCTGACGCCCTCGTAGCGCAGCACCGTGACCGTCCCCGATGCCAGCCGCTCCGGAACCGGCGCCGGCGTCCACTGCCGCTCCTCGTCGCGTACCAGTGCGACCAGCCGGGCCTGGCGGGCCGCCTGCGCGCAGTAGAGCAGCAGCGAGAGCACCGCCGACAGGATGACGGCCTGTTGCAGGGGCAGCTGGGTGGTGCCGAGGAACGTCACCACCATCGCCGCGGCCGACAGCTTCGAGGTGCGCCAGACGAGCGCGACGTCGTGGCGCCGCCCCCAGATCAGCTCGCCGCCGACGACGAGGATCAGCCCGCCGATGACCGGCATCGGGATCCGTTCGGCCAGCGGCGCGCAGGCCAGCACGATGACGGCGAGCCACAACCCGGAGAAGACCCCCGCCCATCGGGTACGCGACCCGGCGGAGACCGCTACCCCCGTACGGGAAAGGGAGCCGCCGGCCGGCAGCGACTGGAACAGCCCGCCCGCGATGTTGGCCGCGCCCTGCGCGAGGAAGTCACGGTTCATGTCGCCGCGGGAGCCGTCCGGGTTCGGGACGGTCGGCGCGATGCCGGCGGCCTGTGCCAGCGCCACCAGCGCCACCGAGACCGCGCCGCCGAGCAGCGCCGGGAACGCCGGCCAGTCGGGCACCGTGAGGTGCGGCAGCGACGCGGGGATCTCCGCGATCCCCTTCACCAGCTCGACGTCGGTGCCGAGCAGCCCGACCGCGAGGGTCACCGCGACCATGGCGACCAGCAGCGCCACCGTCTCCAGCCGGCGCACCGCGTGCGCCAGCGCCCAGACGACGACGGTGGCCGCCGCGACCAGCGTCGTGGTGAGCTGCCACGATCCGAGGTGCAGCAGCCAGTCGCCGAGCCGCACCAGCTTGTTGTGTCCCTGCGGCTGGTAACCGGTGGAGTCCTCCAGCACGCCGGTGATGATCTGGAGGGCGATGCCGGTGGAGAAGCCCGTCATCACCGCGTTGGACACGAAGCTCATCACCGCGCCGAGCCGCAGCGCACCCATCAGCGCCATGACGAGGCCGGTCATGACGGCCAGCAGCGCGACGTTGCCGGCGTCCGCCGGGTCCAGGCCCGCCGAGGACAGCACGCTCTGCGAGGTCAGCGCGATCGCGCTGGTCAACGTCGTGACCATGAGGACCGTGCGCGCGGTCAGCGACCCAACGATCGCGGGCACCACCCCGGAGAACAGCCCCGCGACCGGGCTGAACCCGGCGATCGCCGCGTACGCCATGCCCTCGGGGATGCTGAACAGGCCGGTCACCAGGCCCGCGGAGACATCCGAACCGGTCGGCCGGCGCATCAGCTGGTCATGCTCCATTCGAGTCGGTCCTTAGAAATACCGCAGGTCATCCTCGCAGGGTGAAGCGGCCCGGCTGGTCTGTTTGTGACGATCTCAGCGGATATGATCGCTACGGCAAGGGAGCGGATGTGCCTGCGGATTTCAGCGACCGCACCGATTTCGACAACGCGAACCGGGGCCTGGTCGCGCGCCTGGAGCCGGGGGTCATCAAGGCCGCGGACGGCCGGGTGGTCTACGACGCCGACCTCTACACCGCGGCGACCACCGGCGACTGCCCGGACACGGTACATCCGAGCCTGTGGCGGCAGAGCCGGCTCACCGCGATCCAGGGCCTGTTCGAGGTGACCGGGGGCATCTACCAGCTACGCGGCATCGACCTGTCGAACATGACGATCGTCGAGGGCGACACCGGCGTGATCGTGATCGACCCGCTGGTGTCCGCGGAGGTGTCGGCGGCCGGGCTGGCGCTCTACCGCGAGCACCGCGGCGACCGGCCGGTGCGGGCGGTGATCTACACGCACTCGCACATCGATCACTTCGGCGGCGTCCTCGGCGTCGTCGACGCCGGCACCGGCGTGCCGATCGTGGCGCCGGCCGGATTCCTCCAGCACGCCGTGTCGGAGAACGTCTACGCCGGCACGGCGATGCTGCGCCGCGGCATGTACCACACCGGCATGGCGCTGCCGGTGAGCGCGACCGGCACGCTCGGCGTCGGGCTCGGCCCCGGCACGTCGACGGGCACGGTCGGCCTGCTCGCGCCCACCCTGGACATCACGCACACCGGCCAGGAGGAGACGCTCGACGGCGTGCGGATCGTCTTCCAGATGACGCCGGGTACCGAGGCGCCGTCGGAGATGAACTTCCACTTCCCGCAGCGGCGCGCCCTGTGCCTGTCCGAGAACGTCACCCACAACCTGCACAACGTGCTCACCCTGCGCGGCGCCGAGGTGCGCGACGCGCGCGGCTGGTCCCGCTACATCAACGAGGCCATCGAGTTGTTCGACGACGACACCGACGTGGCGTTCGCCTCCCATCACTGGCCGACCTGGGGCCGGGACGACATCGTCGCGCTCCTGCGGGAACAGCGTGACCTGTACGCGTTCCTGCACGACCAGACGCTGCGGCTGATGAACCAGGGCCACATCGGCAGCGAGATCGCCGAGATGATCGAGATGCCGCCCGCGCTGGACGCGGCGTGGCACACCCACGGCTACTACGGCTCGGTCAGCCACAACGTCAAGGCGATCTACCAGCGCTACCTCGGCTGGTACGACGGCAACCCCGCGCACCTGTGGCAGCACCCGCCCGAGGCCGCCGCCGCCCGCTACGTCCAGGTCATCGGCGGCGTCGACGCCACCGTGGCCCGGGCCCGCGAGTTCGCCGATTCCGGGGACCTCCGGTTCGCCGCCGAACTCGCCGGCCACGCCGTGTTCGCCGACCCGGAGCACGCGGGCGCCAAGGCGCTGCTCGCCGAGGTGTTCACCCGCCTCGGCCACGGGTCGGAGTGCGGCACCTGGCGCAACAACTACCTCACCGCCGCGCAGGAACTGGGTGGCCGCCTCGCGCTCGCCGACGTCAGCGCGGCGGGAATGGCGGCCGCCCTCACCGTCACCCAGCTCTTCGACAGCCTCGCCATCCGCATCGACGGCAAACGCGCCTGGGACACCTCCGCATCGATCCGCTGGCACTTCAGCGACACCGGCGACACGTACCGGATGGAGCTGTCCAACGGCGTGCTCACCCACCACCCGACCGGCCGGACCAAGGACGCCGACCTCGTCGTCACCCTCAGCAGGCCGCAGCTGCTGAGCCTGCTCGGCGGCGCGGGCACCGACGGCATCCGGTTCGACGGCGACCCGAAGGTCTTCGCCATGATCGCGAGCCTCACCGACCAGCCCGACCCCGGCTTCGCGATCGTCACCCCGTAGTAGCGGCGTGCCGCCGGCTCTCGACCCTGTTCACCGGTGAGGCCTGCGCGACCAGCAGCAGGACCGCCCCGCAGGCCGCGACCAGCATCCACCCCGGACGGGTCGCCGCGGCGAGGCCGCCCGCGCCGGACCCCGCGACCAGGCCGCCGGCCAGGGCGACGCCGAGCGCCGTGCCGATCTGCCGCGCGGTCGACGCGATCCCGCCGGCCACCCCGGACCGCGCCGGCGGCAGCCCGCCGACCGCGGTGTTGGTGATCGGCGCGTTCGCGAAACCGACACCCATCCCCGCGAACAGGTACGCGGTCAGCAGCACCGCCGGCGCGGTCCGGTCGTCGAGCCCGACCAGCAGAGCGCCGGCGATCGCGGTGCAGACCCCGGCCAGCCGCAGCGGCAGGCGCGGACCCACCCGGCCCACCAGGTACCCGGACAGCGGCGCGCAGACGGTGGCCGCGACCGCCATCGGCAGGGTGAACGCGCCGGCCGCGATCGGGCTCAGCCCCCGCACCTGTTGCAGGTAGAGCGTGCCGAGCAGCAGCGTGACGCTGAACGCCACGAAGATCACCACCGCGCCGCACACCGCCGCGGCGAACGGCAGCCGCCGGAACAGGCCCAACTCCATCAACGGCTCGTCCCGGCACGCCTCGACCCGTACGAAGGCGAGCGCGGCGACGGCGATCACGACGTACCCCCAGCCCTCCCGCGGCGCCTCGATGAGGACCGCGACCGTCGTCGCCACCAGGATGCTCAGCAGCACCTGGCCGGGCAGGTCCAGCCGCCGTGGCCGCGGCGAGCGCGACTCCGGCACGTACACCGCGCTCAGCACCAGGACGATCGCGATGATCGGCAGGTTGATCCAGAACACCGCCCGCCACCCCGACCCCGCGATCAGCGCACCGCCGAGCACCGGCCCGGCCGCCATGCTGAGCCCGAACACCGCCGCCCAGACCCCGATGGCCTGCGCGCGCTCCCGGGGATCGGTGATCACGCCCACCACGATGGCCAGCGCCACCGGGCTGAGCATCGACCCGCCGACACCCTGCAACGCCCGCGCCGCGACCAGCACCTCCAGGCCCGGCGCCACCGCGCAGCCGACCGACCCCGCCGCGAACAACACCAGCCCGATCCGGAACACCCGCCGCCGGCCGACCCGGTCGGCCAGCGCACCCGAGGTGATCAACAAGCCGGCCAGCACCAGCGTGTACGCGTCGACGACCCATTCCAGTTCCCGTACGCCGAGCCGCAGCTCTTGCCCGATCGACGGCAGCGCCACGTTGACCGCCGTCGTGTCCAGCCCCACCAGGAAGATGCTGGTGCAGCAGATCGCCAGTACCAGCCGTCGACGCTTCTTCTCGCTCACGTCCGGAATGCTCGCCGCGGCCACCCCGCCCGCACCAGCAAACTTGCGAAGACCGCAAAATGGCACCATGGACCCCTCCCTCGCGGAGCTGCTCGCCGGCATCGGCCCCCGCCTGCGCCGCATCCGCCGGGACCGCGGTCTCACCCTCGACGATCTGGCCACCGCCACCGGCCTGTCGGTCAGCACGCTCTCCCGCCTGGAGTCCGGCAAACGCCGCCCCACGCTGGACCTGCTGATCCCGCTGGCCCGGGCACACCGCATGGCCCTGGACCACCTGATCGGCGCCCCGCCCACCGGCGACTCCCGCGCGCACCTGACCCCGCACCGCACCGAGCCCCGGACCGGCAATCCCAGCGTGGTGGTGCCGCTGACCGCGTACCCCGGCCGCCTACAGGCCTTCAAGCAGATCCTCGGCACCGGCACCGGCACCGGCCCGCCGGAGCGGGTGACCCACCCCGGACACGCCTGGTTCTACGTCCTCTCCGGCGAGGTGCGCCTGCTGCTCGGCGACCGCGAGCTGCTGCTGGGTCCCGGCGACACCGCCGACTTCGACACGGCCGAGCCACACTGGTTCGGCCCGGCCGCCGACCGGCCCGCCGAGATCCTGCACCTGTACGGCCCGCACGGCGACCGCCCCCGTCCCGGAGATCAGTGACAGCCAGGCCGGCCGCTGCGGGACTCCGCCATGTATTCGATCGTCGAGTAGGAGTGGCCGGGCTGCCGGTCGGCGCTGCGTAAACGGGTCGCGGCCGCCCGGGGCCGCTGACCACAATGGCGGGCGTGGCAGAGGTTGAGGTTGTGGTCGCCCACAAAGCACGCACGACGCTGCGCGTCGGTGACGTGTTCCTGAAGATCGACGCCGATCAGGTGCTCACCGACGTCGAGGTCGATGCGATGGCCATCGCGCCGATCCCGACGCCGGAGATCCTGTGGCGCAAACCGCCCGTGCTCGCGATCGCCGCCGTACCGGGAAAGGCCCTCGGCCGCCTCGGCGAGCCGTCGACCGCGTCGCCCGCGGCGTGGGCCGCGGCGGGTGCGGCCGTCCGCAGGCTGCACGACGCGCCGCTGCCGCCGTGGCCCGGACGGCGCCTCGACGAGATCGCCGCGCAGCTCGACGGCGAATGCGCGTGGCTCGTCACCAGCGGCGTCCTGCCCGCCGACCTGGTCAACCGCAACCGCGAGGTCGCCGAGGCCGCGCTGCGGCCGTGGAAACCGGTGTTCATACACGGCGACCTCCAGATCACCCACGTCTTCGTCGACGGTGACGAGGTCACCGGCGTGATCGACTGGTCCGAGGCGGCCCGGGGCGATGCCCTGTTCGACCTCGCCATCCTGACGCTCGGGCACGAGGAGCGCCTCGACGATCTCCTCGCCGGCTACGGCACGGACGTCGACGTCGACGTGATCCGCGGCTGGTGGTCGCTGCGAAGCCTGACCGCGATCCGCTGGCTGGTCGAACACGGCTTCGACCCGGCCTCGCCGGGCTGCGAGTTCGACGTCCTGAGAGCCCGGATGTGAGGCGGGGGAGCCGATGAGCCTGCACTACGAGTGGACGCTCTCGTTGCGCCTGCGGCCCGACACGCCCGCGCCGTTCCTGGATGAGCTCCGTTTTCATCTGGGTCTTACCGAGCGGCCGCCCGAGAAGCCTGAGCTGGAGATCGACTGGCCCTGCCTGGTCACGGAGCCGGACGACACCCTGCCGGGCGGCAGCGTCCGGTCGTTGGTCGCGCAGCGGCCGTACCTGAATCGGCCGGGCTCGTTCGGCCTGTTCGTGCGCACGTTCGTGCTCGACGATGCCATGTACGAGCTGATTCTGGCGGTGCCGGCGTGGCTGGCACGGTGGTCGCTGACGCAGGGATGGATCGGCCAGGCGCGCGAGGAACTGTCGTTGCATCCGTGGTTGAACTTCTACGTCCAGGACGGCCATGCTTACGCCGCCGGACCCGGCGACGGCGTGGAACCGCTGAACGGTTCCGCGCCGCCTTTCACGCTGAACTACACATCGGACACCCCATAGACATGCTCATGCTTCGGGCTTTCGTGACGGACTGGCTGGCGTTGTGGCGCGACGCGCCCATCAGGATTCCGTCGTCGCTGTCGCCCGCCGAGGCGGCGCGGCGGCTGACCGAAGCGCGAACGGCGTCGAGCTTCTGGTCGGCGCGCGCGCCGCTCGACGGTTCCCGGATCGTCGTGGGCCGGGTCTCCACCGACGAGATCACGCTGACCGCGCG
Source organism: Amorphoplanes digitatis (assembly GCF_014205335.1). Classification (NCBI taxonomy): domain Bacteria; kingdom Bacillati; phylum Actinomycetota; class Actinomycetes; order Micromonosporales; family Micromonosporaceae; genus Actinoplanes; species Actinoplanes digitatis. The sequence continues at coordinate 4,392,605 of NZ_JACHNH010000001.1, forward strand.
TCAGGCGTACGTCCGCAACTCCTGGCGGCCGGTCCTGGAGGCTCGCCTCGAACCCGTACCCGGCGGTTGTGAGCTGGTGGGAACGATCGGCTGGAACCCCCTGGTGCGCATGTTCACCGCGGTGTGGCTGACCGGCGCCGGACTCCTCACGCTCGGCAGCCTTCTCGCCGGCTTGACGTTCGGCACGGCCGAAGCACTCGCTGTCACCGGCGCCGGCCTCGCCATGCTGTCCTTCGGCGTGGCGCTGACCACCTTCGGCGGACGGTCCGGACGCCGCGACGGACAGTTCCTGAAAGGCTGGCTGGACCGGCACCTCTCAGGGAACGATCACCACGCCTCCGCGTAGTCCGCCCCGGGCCAGCCGCTCGTGGGCCGCCGCCGCCTCGGTGAAGGGGTAGACGCCGGCGACCCGTAGTGGGATGTCGCCGCTCTCCACCAACTTCACCAGTTCGCCCAGCCGGGCGCGGTCGGGCTGCACGTTCAGCGCGAACGTCCGGATTCCCCGCGCCGGCTCCGGGCGCAGCGGTGGCGAGGCGGCCACGAAGCCGCCGCCGTCCCTGACCAGTTCCATCAACGACGAGCCGATCACCGCGAGGTCGACGACCGCGTCGAAGCCGGCCGCCACCGCCGGGACCGGATCGTCCGAGCGTGGCACGAACGCCGCGCCCTGCGACTCGACGAACTCGCGGTCGCCGGCCGCCGCTACTCCCGTGGCGCGCAGGCCGGCGACCCGGGCCAGCGCCAGGGTGAACCCGCCGACCTGCCCCGCGGCGCCGGTGACGAGCACCGACGAGCCCGGCGGGAGCGCGAGCATGTCGAGGGCCTGTACGGCGGTGAGGCCGTTGGCCGGCAGGGTAGCGGCCTCGCCGGCGGGAACACCGACCGGCGCGGCGGTCAGCCACGCGGCATCGAGGACCACATACTCCGCGTGGGCGCCGACCGTCGTGCGCAGCCAGGGCGAGAAGCCGATGACCTCGTCATTCACGGCGAGATCTCCGACGGACGGCCCCACCGCGTCGACCGTGCCGGCCACGTCCCAACCGGGCACGTACGGCAGCCCGGTCGGCAGCGGTGCCGGGAACCGCCCGGCGCGGACCATGAGGTCGACCGGGTGCAGGACGGACGCGGCGACCCGTACCCGCACCTGACCCGGTCCCGGCTGTGGCACCGGCAGGTCCGTCACCACCTGGAGAACCTCCGGCCCACCGAACTGTGCATAGCTGACCGCTCGCATCGCCGTACCCCTTCGCCGAACGTCTTGAATACGGCTACGGTAGGTATCCATGGGCACCGTGGGAAAGTAGGCACCTAAAAGTGCCCATGGCACCGGCAGGGGGGCAGATGGCGACGACGACCGCTGGACAACGACGGGAGCAGGCCAAACGCGACTACGACGCGTTTCTGGCCGGCTGCCCGACCCGGGAACTGCTGAGCACGCTCACCGACAAATGGGCGGCGCTGGTGATCGCGGCGCTCGCCGGTGGCCCGCAGCGGCACAGCGAGCTCGCCCGCCGCATCGCCGGCGTCAGCCAGAAGATGCTCACCCAGACGCTGCGCACACTGGAACGCGACGGGCTGCTCACCCGCACCGTGACCGCGTCGGTGCCGGCCCGCGTCGACTACGAGCTCACCCCGCTCGGCCACGACCTGGTCCCGGTGATGGCCGCGATCAAGTCCTGGGCGGAGACGAACATGGACCGCGTCTTCCAGGCCCGCGCCCAGTTCGACGCGCGATCCTGACCTCCATGCGCGTCACACTCCGCGTCCTGGCCCTCTCCGACGTCCCCGCGCACAATGCCGGTGAGGACGACCGGACGGTCCGGTGGCTGACCGGCGGCTACGGCACGATCGAGTCGACGACGCGGTGGTTCGCCCAGCTCGCCGGCAACGCCCGGACCGGGCAGGGAGCCCGAGGCTTCGGCGTGTGCCTCGACGACCGCCTGGCCGGCTACGTCGAGGGCAACCCCGACGTGCGCGACGGCCTGGACGACGGCGACGTCAACATCAGCTACGCGGTCCATCCGTGGGCCCGCGGCCGTGGCGTCGCCGTCGAGGCCGTCGGCCTGATGCGCGCGTTCCTCCGCGACCAGCGGATCGGCACCCGCGCGGCCATCCGGGTAGAGCCGGAGAACGTCGCGTCCGTCCGGGTCGCGGTGAAGAGCGGCTTCCGCCACGTGCGTGACTTCGTCTCCCGGACCGACACGCATCCCGACGGAAGCCCGGCCGGGATGCGCCTCTACGTCCACGATCTCTGAGTCGGCGGGAACGCACGAGATCGGGAGGCGCCCTCTGCTACCCGGCCGCACCCAGCGTCTGCCCGTTGACCGCCCGGTGGGCCGCATGCTCGATGGTGTTCGTCGAGTGTCTTGCAGGTAGGCGAGAGGCGGTTCGGCTCATGCGGGGACGTCACACCTGGACACCCTGCGCCTGGCCATCCGCAACCACCACTGGCAACCGGTGACCTGGCGGTGACCGCCAGCATCGGCTCGACCACCACCGCCTCGGCAACCGACCCCACCTACGGCAGCATGCTCGCCGACGCCGACCGCAACCTCTACGCCGCCAAGCACGCCGGCCGCGACCGCGTCGTCAACAACCCACCGCCACTCCCGACGGCCCGCCGCTACCGCGACGCTCCGATACCATCCCTCGCTGCATGAGAAGAGGTGGGCGTGACGGGGTTCGACACGGCGGCGGAGTTGAGGGCACGGCTCGGTGACCGGGACGGCGTGTGGGAGTTCCTGCGCCGGTTCGCACGCGCCTGGGATCTCCGCGATGCGGGCGGCGGCGACCCCGACCGGTCCGCCGACCGACTGGGAGTCGCGCTACCGGCGGCGCTACGGGAGGCGTACGCGATCCGCGGCGTCCTGGATCCCGGAGCGCTCGAGGTGCAGGACGACGTCCTGGTGTTCCACCGCGCCGACCCGATGATCACCGAGACGGTGTGGGGCATCCCGCTCGACGTTGCCGGCCTGCCGGATCCGCCGGTGGTCATCGACACCGGGGCCGGCTGGCAGCCGTATCTCGACCGGACCTCGCTGGCCTGCGTCGACGTGGCCCTGACCGCGGTGGTGCAGGAGCACGACGCGGGGCTGTGCAACGCGTGTGAGCTGCCGGCGGACCTGGCCGGTCCGGCCATGGCCGCCTTCGATCGGGTACCGCTGCCCGACCTGCCCATGTGGATCGACGTCGAGGAGTCGCCGGTGCGCTGGTGGTCCGGGCCGGGCCAGGTGCTGCGCACTCACGGCGACGGCGGGGTATGGCTGTGGGTCAGCGCCCAGACCGAGGAGTCCCTGGACGCGGTGTACGCCGCCATCCCCCAAGCGCGATGGAGCAACTGACCGCAGTCGCCGGCCTCAACATCCGCCCAGCCCTTTCGTGCCGGCGTGACCGGGCGACAGGGTGATCGGCCCGACCCAACCCCGGACAACGGCGCGGATCTGACTGCGTCGGGGCTGGGCAGGATGAACGTCGCGGCCCTGTGCCCAGTTGTCGAGCAGGCCCCGCGTGGTCTCCAACGCGGTGGTCACCATCGTGTGGGCGCGCTCCTGATCGTCCCAGGTGTACCAGAGCGCCCAACCCTCATCCCGGGTATCTACATTCAGTCGGGCACAGCCGACCCGATAGCCGTCCTGCTGGCTCTTCGTTTCACCTGGCTCGAACAACGCGGCGCCGCCGAGGTAAAGCACTCGACGGTCCTGTTCGACGCAACCGTCGCCCTCGAAGTGATGGTGGCGAAGGAAGTAGTTCGAGCTGCCGCAGATAGTCGTGCTCATTCAGTTCCGGCTCCGGCACGAGCACAGTGTGGCCGTCGCTCAAGATTCTGTCGCGCGTTTTTGGCGCAGCCCCCGGCAGAAGAACGACGTAGGGCCGGCACTCGGGCGCCGGCCCTACGTCACTTCACGATCAGCGGATGGTGAGGGTTCTGCCGGTGGCCGAGGACGGCTTGCCGTAGGCGTCGCCGGTGAACTTGACGACGACGCGGTACGGCACCCGCTTGTTGGCGGTGACGAGGCCGATGTAGTAGCGGCCGGAAGCGTCGAGGGTGAAGACCTTCGTCTGCAAGGTCTGCCACTTGCCGCCGGACTTGCCCTGGAGCGCGGCGTTGATCTTCCGGCCGGCGACGGGTGAGGACACGGCTACCTTGATGACGACGTTCTTCTTGTCGTGGAAGTAGGCGACCTTGTTCACCGTCTTGTACTGACCGGTGACGGTGACCGCGGTGGTCGTGACGGTCTTGTAGGCGACCTTGGCGGACGACGCCTTGTTGCTGTCGTCGCCGTCGTAGTAGGCGGTGACCGCACCGCCGGCCGGTGCCGGAATGTCGACGGTCGCGGCGCCGGCCGAGTTCGTCCTGGCGGTCACGGTGGCGTTGCCCGCCGGGCTGGTGCGGACGAACCGGACCGTGACGCCCGGGTGGCCGGCCACGGTGGCGGTCGCGCGGACCTTCGCGCCGGCCGTCGCGGGCTGAACGAGCGTCAGCCTGGTGGTCGTCACGGCCGGTGCGGGGATCGTCTCGAAGCCCTTGGCGAGGTAGTAGATGTGCGGCTGCTCGGCGCGTCCGGTGAAGTCGTCGAGGATCGCGTAGAGACGCGTGTCGTCGGCAGACCAGGTCAAGGTTCCGGAGACCGGCCCCGGGCGGTTGTAGGCGGCCTTCGGGTGTGCGTTGCCGGAGAGGACCTGGGTGCCCGCGACGACGTCGAACGCGACGATGTTGCCGCCCGGCCCGTAGGTGCTGTCGACCCCGCCACCGATCATGGTGCCGCCGTGGGAGTAGGCGACGTCGGCCGGGTACGCACCCGTGTCGAACGACCCGGCGACGCTCATGGTGGCGGCGTCGTACTGCGCCAGGTGGTACGGGGAGCCGGCGGCCGTGGCGACCTTCTTGCCGTCGGGGCTGACGGAGACCCGGTCGAGGGACCCGCCGGTGTCCTTGTGCGCCAGCCCGGTGACGGTGGCCCCGTCGACCGTGTAGGTGTAGACCGGGCCGCTGCTGATGCCGCCGACGCCCGCGACGAGGGTGTTCCCGGCACCGGCGAGCAGCGGAGCGGAGTACATGTCGGGGGTCTCGACGGTCTGAAGGCCGGTGCCGGTGGCGGCGTCGACCGAGCCGATGGTGCCGTCCCACTGGTCGCAGCCGGCGCCGTAGAACAGGCGCGAGCCGGCGAACGCGAGGTGGACCGGGCATTCGCCGGTCGTGTACCGCGCGACCTCGGCCAGCGTGCCGGTGTCGATGACGGCGATAGCGCCGGCCTGGCTGAGCGCGACATAGACCCGGTCACCGGACGGCGACGCCAGGACGTCACGTGCCCCGAACATCCCGGTGACGCTCTTCTGCGTCACCCCGTCGGTGCCGAGGACGGCGACGGCGTTGCCGTCGGAGACGAACAGCCGTCCGTTCGCGGCCGTCATGCTCTTCGGCGCGGCCAGCGTCGTGAGCTTCGTGGGGGTGTTGGTCACGGCGGCGGCCTGTGCCGGCGCGGCCCCGATGAGGGCAGCGGCGACAGCGCTGGCGGTGGCCAGCACGGCGGCCGCCGGGCGGGAGCTTAAGGGCACGCGTCGGGTCCTTCGGTCAGTCACGGATATGCCGTCGCACCATCGGCAGTGGGCGGTCCGCGCTTAGAAGAACTGTCGAACGACAGGTATGTGGGAATTTGCTAAAGGCCGAGCTGGACCGGCTGGTCCGGCGTCCCCGCTGTGAGAAGCGCTGCCAAGGGGGTGGTGAGGTCGCGGGGCGAGAACAGCTCAGCTCCCGAGTGACCAGCGATCTCCGAGAGCTGCCACCACCGGAACGCGGCCAGGTTCTCCTCAGCAGCGAGTTGGTCGTCTGTCAGCTCGCCGTGGGGCTGGAAGTGGTTCGCGCGGATGAGGAAGTAGTCGTTGATGATGCCGTCGAAGCCCGGCGCATGGTCGGCGGGCAGGACTTCCTGGTGCCAGACGTGCGGTGGATCGGCGGTGATCGCCAGACCGGTCTCCTCACGCAGTTCACGACGCAAGGCCGTCAGCCGGTCCTCACCGGGTTCGATGCCGCCGCCTGGGGCCGCCCACACGGCCTTCGCCTGCTCCGGCACCGCCGGGTGAGGAAAGACGAAGCGGCAGAGCAGGATGCGGTCGTCCTCATCAAGGATGATCGCGCGGACGGCGTGGCGCAGATTCGGCGTCATGGCATGTCGGACGCGGCAGCGAGGCGGACTGTTGAATGCCACGCGAATGTCAGTGAATACGCCATCGAGTGTCAGTGTCCCATTCGTTGGCCGCGCTCTTCCGGGTGGTTGGTTCAGAGGGTGATGACGATGCCGATGCCGGGCGGCCGTTTGAGGCGAAGCAGCCTGGAGAGCCCGCCTCCGATGCGGGCGGTGATGTAGCGGCTTTCCAGGAGCCGGCGTGCGGTTTCGGTTTCGGAGGGTGCGAGGAGGGTGGCGGTGCCCTGGATCGGGTGGGCGTCGGGCGCGACTTTGCCGCGGATGTCGCAGGCAACAATTTCGACCTGGGGGTTTCTGCGGAGGCGCTTGACCTTCCAGGCGTCGGCGGCGGAGACGGTGGTGATGGTTTTGCCGTCGGCGACGTGCCAGACCGGGGTCGCGACGGGGGTGCCGTCCTTGCGGTAGGTGGTCAGGCTGATCTGTTTGCTGGCGGCGATTTCGGCGGGGACGGTCATGGCGGCTCCTTGTCGATGTGGTGTGCTCTTCACGGTCGCGGGTGTGTGGGCAGGGCGTCGGTGTGGCGGGTGGCGGCCCAGCTTGCCAGCAGACGCAAGGCGTCGTCGGCGGTGGAGCCGGCCGGGGCGCTGAGCAAGGTCATGTAAAGGCCGGGGTCGGCGGTCAGCTGCATGGTCTCGAAGTTCAGGTCGATGTCGCCGACGACCGGGTGACGGAACTGTTTGACGCCGGTGTTGTGCAGGCGTACGTCGTGGGCGGCCCAGCGGATCCGGAACTCCTCGCTGCGAGTGCACAGCTCACCGACCAGATCGGTCAAGGACTTGTCGTACGGGTCGCGGCCGGCCTCGGCCCGCAGCATCGCCACCGTCGTGGTCGCGATTCGCTCCCAGTCGCGCCAGAAGTCCCGTGCCCGAGGGTTCAGAAACGCGAAACGGGCGTGGTTCGGCGGCCGGGTGGCGTCGTCGAACATGGGCGCGTATAGGGCCTGCGTCAGCGGGTTGGCGGCGATGACGTCGCCGCGGCCGTTGTTGACGAACGCGGGAATTCCGGTCATCAGCTCGAGAATGCGAGCCACGCTCGGGCGGACCTGCGGCGCGGAAGGCTTCCGGCGGGTACGGGAGGCCGGGCCGGCAGCACGGGCGAGGGCGGCCAGGTGTTGCTGTTCGGCCTCGTCGAGGTGCAGGGCCCGGGCGAGGGCGTCGAGAACGCTGTCGGAGGCGCCGGCGAGGTTGCCGCGTTCGAGTTGGGCGTAGTACTCGACGCTGACGCCGGCCAGGTCGGCCACCTCGCTGCGACGCAGGCCCGGCACCCGCCGGTTGCGGTTGTAGCTGGTCAGCCCGGCCTGCTCGGGGGTGATCTTGGCGCGGCGGGAGCTGAGGAAGGCTTTTACCTCGTCGCGGTTGTCCACGTCTTCCAGGCTAGGCCGGTTCGCTGGGATGAGTGGTGGGCTGTCAGTACACCTTCCAGCAGCGTCTTCTTCGCGTCCGGGAAAGGCGGTTCTCTGGATGACGTCACCGCTTCCCGGGTCTTTCGGCAATGTGAGACCTGGCCTCGACGCGGTGTTTCCTCGATAAGGACGTGAGCAAGGTGGCTGAGAAGAAGGTTCTCCTCGTTACCGGTGCAAGCCGGGGCATGGGCGTGGACATCGCGAAGGCCGCCCTGGCCGCCGGGTACGCCGTCGTGGCGACCGGCCGTGACCCGCAGAAGGTGGGAAAGGCCGTCGGTGCCGCCGAGGACCTGCTGACCGTGCGGCTCGACGTGACCGATCCTGCCAGCGCCCAAGCCGCGGTGCAGGCTGCCGTGGACCGGTTCGGGCGCATCGATGTGCTGGTCAACAACGCGGGCAACTTCATCGCCGGGTTCTTCGAGGAGATCACCGCGCAGGACTTCCGGGCGCAGGTGGAGACGAACCTGTTCGGTCCGCTCAACGTCACCCGGGCGGTGCTGCCGGTGATGCGCGCGCAGCGTTCCGGGCTGGTCGTGTCGATCTCGTCGGTTGCCGGTTTCCTAGGCGCGGAGTTCACCTCGGCATACGCGGCGGCGAAGTTCGGCCTCGAAGGCTGGATGGAATCCCTCGCCCCGGAGGTCGCCCCGTACGGGATCAAGACCATGATCGTGGAGCCCGGCTTCTTCCGCACCGACCTGCTCACCCCGGAGTCGACCAGCTACGCCGAGGCGAGCATCGACGACTACGCGGAGCGCACCAAGCAGACCGTAACCGCGTGGAGCGGGATGAGCGGCCTGCAGGGCGGCGACCCGGCGAAGCTCGCCGCCGCGCTGGTGCAGCTCACCGGTTCGGTCGAGCCGCCGGCGCGCTGGGTGGCCGGCGCCGACGCGGTCGGTGCCCTGGAGATGAAGGCGAAGCTCCTGCTGGAGCAGGCCGGCGCGCACCGGGAACTGTCGTCGGCGCTCGCCCACGACGCCTGAGCACCACGGCACGCCTCCCACTGACGAGCAGCACCAGCGTCAGCCCGCCGCAGCAACCTGATGGTGGGTGGATCACGCCAAGGCACCTACTTCGTGACCGGCAACCACGAGTACTACTCCGGCTACCAATCCTGGCTCACCGAAGTGGAAAGCCCGGGCATGCGATCAGCTAGCCATCTTGGCCTGGGTGGTGGATGACCTCTCGGATCGCCAGGTGTTCCTTGCCCCAAGCGGCAAGCGTCGCGAAGGCTTCGGGGCGGGGCGGGGCGCCCTGCCTTCCCGGGCTCTCGTGCACAAGATCCATTCACGGTAGGCTCCGCGGGCTTCGTCGGGACAGCGGGGGGTCATCGTGGTGCAGGAGCAGGAGCGCGTCTCCCGGACGCCGCGCGGTTGGGAGCTGCAGACCATCAGCGTCTTCTCCGCCGTCGCGGCGGCGGCCGTGCTCGGCATGGTGCTGCTGGTCAGCGACCTCGCGCTGTGGGCGTACCTGGCCTCCGACGGCGCGGCGGGCCTCTCCCCGATGGTTCGCACGGTGTTCACGCACGCGGAAACGTTCGACCTGCTCTACCTGTTGCTGGTGTTCGGCTACATCGGCGGCTTCACGTGGTGGCAGTTCAGCACCCGGCAGATGCTGCGGCGTGTCGGCGACACCACGGGTGCGGCCACCCGGCACTGGGCGGTGGGAGCCTGGAACGGGCTCCTCGTCATCGGGTTCGTGATCGGTTACGCCGCCTCCACCAGCGACGCCGCGCCCGAGACGAAGATGGGCTTCATATCGCTGCGGGTGGGCCTGCGCGTCCTCGCTGTATGCCTGTTGCTGATCGGCGTCTGGGAGATCCGAGGGCAGGTGCGCAAGGCCGTGGCCGACAGCGGCGTCATCCTGCGGGTCGAGGACATGCCGCAGCGTGCGTCCGCGATCCCCGCCCGGCTGCTCGCCGCGCCTACGGCGCCCGCGCCCGCCACAGACCTGCCGGATGCCGACGAGGAGTTCTGGGAACGGGTCCGGCGGATGGCCACCGGGCTGCGAGAAGACCTGGCCCTGCTCGAATCGTCCGGACCGTACGAGCACCGGTGGCTGCTGATCCCGGCGAGCGGCGACGTCACGGCGGTACGCGCCGCCCTCGCGCCCGGCGCGACGATCGCGGTTTTCGCGGAACCGCCGGCCGCGAGCGAGGCGAAGGGCTTCACCCCGCGGCCCGCGCAGGCGTATCACGGCTTCCTTGAGGACGCTGAGACCGGAGCTCTGTGGTTTCAGTCGGTGGAGCCCAAGCGGGTGCCCGCGTTCCTGGCACGGGCCCGATCCGCGGCCCGGTGGGGCCTGTACCCGGCCGGGGACCCGACCGCGATCACGGCGGCGAACCGGGCCCGCCAGGGCGAACCCGACCCGGCCTGATCCAACCGGGACCCGATCCGGCACGACGCCTACTGAACGGCAGGTCGGCGACTACTGCCCCTCTGGCGGTGCTGAAAGTCAGCGGGGTTGCTCTGGCGCATCCGCCGGTGTGAGCCGGACGGTGACCCTGTTGTGTTGAATGCCATCCAAACGTCACTAAAGTTGTCACGGACTGTCAGCACTCTTCCGGGTGACATTGGGGATTCCGCTCTTGTCAGTGAACCGAGGAGCCGGGAGCGCTCCTGGTTCTCTAGCTTAGGGATGCGATAGGACTCCCGATCCCTGCGCCACGTCGTAGGTTCTCTGCCCGACGAGATCGAGCGCGGGAACCGATGTCGTTCTCGCTGAGGCGCAACCCCGGGTCTTCCCCCTTACGGGGGCAGTGTTGACGCCTCCCTCGGGCACGGATGGGATAGCGGCGTTGGTGATTCCCGCTCAGCCGGGAGGACGAAGTGACACCTGCGCAATCGGACAGGGGCCGACAGGCGAGTTCGGGAGCTGAGGCGGGCGATCCTCGCCGATCGCCGAGGTGAGCGACGGTTGTCCCGGAACGAACGGCGACGGACCATGCACGGCAGCGCCATTTTCCGGATAGCGGCCTCCCCGCCCGGCCTGGGCCACAAGACTGGCGACATGGCCACGGGTGACACGGCAATAGTGGTGAGCCGGCGTCAGGCGAACCTCGTCTTCGTGGCCATTCTGCTCGGCACGCTGGTCGCCGCGCTGGACCAGACGATCGTCACCACCGCGCTGGCGACCATCGTCTCGGATCTCGGTGGCGCCGGATTCATGTCCTGGGTCGTCTCGGCCTACCTGCTGGCCGAGGCGGTATCCACGGTCCTGGCCGGCAAGTTCGGCGACCTGCTCGGCCGTAAAGTGGTCTTCGAGGTCAGCTTGACGGTCTTCGCCGTTGGCTCCGTGCTGTGCGGCCTCGCACAGGACATGACCACGCTGATCTGGGCGCGGGTGATCCAGGGCCTCGGCGGCGGCGGGCTGATCGTCACCGCGATGGCACTCGTCGCCGACATCATCCCGCTCCGCTACCGTGGCCGGTACCAGGGCACGCTGGGCGCCGTCTTCGGCATCACCACGATGGCCGGGCCGACCCTGGGCGGGATTCTCACCGACCAGCTGAGCTGGCGCTGGGTGTTCTACATCAACCTGCCGGTGACGATCGTGGTGCTGGCCATCGCCGTCTTCGCGATCCCGTCCATGCGCGCCGGTGCCCGCCCGGTCGTCGACTACGCCGGCATCGTTCTGGTCGCGCTCGGCTCCGCCAGCCTGATCCTGGCGGTCTCCTGGGCTGGCGACGAGTACGAATGGGATTCCGCCGTCATCATCGGCCTGATCACCACGTCGGTCGTCCTGTTCGTAGTATTCGTGCAGGTCGAGCTCAAGGCGCGGGAGCCGGTGCTGCCGATGCGGCTGTTCCGCAACTCGGTCTTCGTGGTGTGTTCCGCACTCAGCTTCATCGTCGGCTTCGCCATGCTCGGCGCGATGACCGTCCTTCCCACGTACCTGCAGTACGTGGACGGCATGTCGGCCACCGCCTCCGGCCTGCGGCTGCTGCCCATGGTGGCCGGCGTCTTCACCGCCTCGACATGCTCCGGCAAGCTGGTCCGCCGCACCGGTCGATACCGGATCTTCCCGGTCACCGGCACCGCGGTGATGACCCTCGGGCTGTGGCTGATGTCCACCATGAGCTCCGGCACCGGCGCTTGGCGGATGTCGGCTTACCTGTTCGTGCTCGGCACCGGGATCGGCATGACCATGCAGGTGCTGACGATCGTCGTGCAGAACACCGCGACCTACACCAACCTGGGCACCGTGAGCGCGAGCATGACCTATGTCCGCGCGATGGGCGGCGCGTTCGGCGCCGCGCTCTTCGGCACGCTGTTCCGGGACAAGCTGTCGTCGTACGCCGTGATCCAGAACTCGGGCGCGCCGAGCCCCACGGAGCTGTACGAACGTTCCGCGGCCGAGGCCGCCCCGATCATCGAGGCCTATGCGGGCACCATCTCGTACGTCTTCGTCTTGGTCGCCCCCGTCGCCCTGCTCGGCTTCCTGGTCACGGGGTTCCTCAAAGTGGTTCCGCTGCGCGACGGTGCCCGCTCGCACGCCACCGACGTCGGCGAGGGGTTCTCCGCGCCGGCCCCGTCCGACCGGGCCGCCCAACTCGAGCGGGTGATCAGCGACACCATGCGCAGAGCCGGACATGCACGGACGATCCTGGCCGAGATCCTGAGCAACTCGGGTGGCCGGCTGAACCCGTCGCGGGCCTGGGCGATGGGCCAGACCCACCTGCACGCCCGGGCGCGGGGGAGCGCCGATCTGATCGCGATCGCGCGGAGCCACCGGATACCACCGGAGGTCCTGCAACCCGCGTTCACCGACCTCTGCCAGGCCGGATACGCGAGGATTGACGGCGACTCGGTACAGCTCACCGAGGCCGGCCAGGACCAGTTCGACCAGGTGCAGCACGCCTGGCGGGAGTGGCTCGACGCCCATCTGGAGGACTTCGCGATGACCAGCCCCGGTGAGCGTGCCCTGCTCGACCGGGCGCTCACCGACATCGCCACGACGCTCGTCAACGAACCTGTGCTGGCCGGTTCCCCTGGCCGCGCCTGACCCCGGTGCGCCAGGTCGGCTGGCCCCAATGCCGCTTGACCACCAGCCCGACACCTTCAGTCGGATAGGTTGATCACATGCCTGATCTCCGTTCATGCACGCCTGCTGAGGCCTATGCCGTGCTGCTGGAAGGCAACGTCCGCTTCGTGCGCGGTGAGCGAGAGCATCCCAACCAGGACGCCGATCGCCGGTCGAAGTCGGCGCCGGGGCAGCGTCCCTTCGCGGTGCTGTTCGGCTGTTCGGACTCGCGGCTTGCCGCGGAAATAATCTTCGATCGAGGACTAGGAGATCTGTTTGTGGTGCGCACCGCCGGCCACGTAGCCGGCGCGGAGGTGCTGGGCAGTATCGAGTACGGGGTCACCGTTCTAGGTGCCCCTCTTGTCGTCGTCCTGGGGCATGACTCCTGCGGCGCCGTCACCGCGGCTGGCGAAGCTGAACGCGGGGGTACTGCCCCGGCGGGCTACCTCGGAGACGTGGTAGAACGCGTGATGCCCAGCGTGCTCGCCGCGCGGGCGAAGGGTCTCACCGACATCAACCAGTTCGTCGACGAACACATCCGGCGCACTGTCGCAGGGCTGGTGGGACGCTCGCTGCTGTTGGCCACTGAGGTGTCCGCCGGCCGGTGTGCGGTCGTCGGCCTCTCCTACCGGCTGGCCGAGGGAACCGTACATCCCGTGGCGCAGCGAGGGCTGCAAGTGTGAACAGCGCAGGCCGATCAGCGCGCCGCCCGCTCCGTTATCACCCTATCAAGCGGTCGTCAATCCTTTAGTGGCTGAATGATCGTCCGGGTGACCTTGCATGACCGATGCGGGAGTGTGTGGGCGGTGAACCGGCTGTCCGGGTCGGAACTGATCGTCGTCATCAGCGACGGCAGCGCCGTGCCCGCCGGGACCGACCTGAACCCCGTACTGTCCGGGCACGCGCGTTGGCTCAAGAGCCTCGGGTTCGATTCGGCAACGGCGCAGCTGAACCCTGACGCCCTAGACGCACCAGCCGGCGCCCTCAGCGTGGTACGCGCTGAAGTGTCCATCGTCTACCTCGTGCACACCCGAGCCGACCGCGCCGAGCAGATCCGCCAGGCCCTCGAGGACGCGGGACACGCCGTGGTCACCGACAACGATCTGCGCGCCGTCGTGACTGCGGCGCGAGTGCTGACAGAACTGCGCCGCACGGGACACCCGATCAACCAGAGCGCTGTGGTGGTCGCTGATACCGACGAGCTGTTCCAGATGGCTCCTCTGTTGATCGCCATCGGCATTCGCAACCTGGTGCTCTGGAAGCAGGCTGACGCAACGGCCCTTCCGCTTGCCCGCATCGCCCAGGACGCCGACATCGTCGTGGACCTGCGTGCCGTGCCAGTCGACGCCCCCCGAACGCCAGGTCAGACGAGCCCGTTGGTGGTCCGGCTACCGGCCCTGGCCGACTGCCTCGCCGTCCTACCGGGACTGCTGGCTGCCATGGTCAACACCCGAACTGCGCGATTGCCCATCGACGTCCTGGCTGCGGTAACCCAAATGCTCGCCACCACGACAGCACCGGGCTCTGCATTGGCAACGCCCGACCCGACGCTGACCGACGGCATCGCCTGGGCAGCCCGACAGGCTCTACGCCACCCGCGCAGCGGGTGAACCCGTGCCGGCACGCCTCGTGGCGGTCGTGGCGGAGCGACAACAACATCCGCGGTCCACCTCCGCGGCGTTCAACAAGATGACTACAACATAACTGTCATTATGGTGTAGCGGGGATTTGTCCGATTTCCAGGCTTGGACCGATTATTGGATTACCGGTAATAGCAATCTAATAATTAGCCAGGTTGGTCGCGTCGGAGCTTGGGGGTGATCGCGGCTAGCATCTGCCGTCATGGCAGACGGGGCAGAGGTTCGGCTGCGGCCGGTGGTGGAGTCGGACCTGGGGATGTTTCGGCGGTTGCTGACCGAGCCGTTCCTGATCGGGCTGGACTGGTCCGGGTTCGAGGACGCGCAGCGGCCGGCCCGCCGGTTCGCCCAGGACGGGTACCTCGGCGAGCAGGACGGCCGGCTCATCCCCGAGGTGCGGGGGCAGGTGTGCGGGCTGTTGAGCTACCGGCGCGGCCTCTACGGCGGCACGGCCACGTACTGGGAGATCGGCATCGTGCTGCTGCCGGAGTGGCGCGGCCGGGGCATCGGCTGGCGGGCGCAGGCGCTGCTGTCGGACTACCTGTTCAGCCACAGCCCGGTGCAGCGGATTCAAGCCGGCACGCACGCCGAGAACACCGCCGAGCAGAAGTCCCTGGTCAAGGCCGGTTTCCAGCTCGAAGGCGTGGTGCGGGCCTGCGAGTTCCGCGCCGGAGCGTGGCGTGACGGGTACCTGTACAGCAGGCTGCGCGACGACCCGGCGCCCGTGGTCACGCCGCTGCCGGATCAGCCGGCGAGCTGATCCACTTCGGATTGCCCCGTGGGCGATCATCGAATAGGTTTCTGGTACGCCGACGAGCCGGAAGGAGGTCAGAACACCATGTCCGATGTTCTGCGCCCCTCCCGCGTACCGGCGTCCTCGCGGGTCTGACGGGCGCTCGCTGCCGAAGGATCACGCCATGACCGACCTGGTCATCCGCCCGCTCGTCGCGGGCGAGGAACACCTGTTCACCTCCATGCCCGACCCGCTGCCCGGCGTGCCCAAGAACGACTACGCCGGCGGGATCGCCGCCGGCGGCTACCGGCCGGAGCGCACCTGGGTCGCCCTGCGCGGCGGCCGGGTGGTCGGCCGCGCCGCCTGGGTCCTGCCGCCGGGGGCGGTCGGGCGCCCGTGGCTGGAGTGGTTCGACCTGACCGTCGAGCCGGAGGTGGGTGCCGCACTGCTGCGGGCCGCGCACGCGGCGCTCGGCGGTCCGACGCTCTACCACGCCGCGGTGCCGCCGACGTGGCGGGACGAGCCGGCGGTCGTGCCGCCGATGGCGGCCGCGCGGCTCGCGGGGCTTGTCGAGCAGGGCGAGCGGGTCCGCTTCGCCTGGACCGGCACGCCGAGGGAGGTCTCGCCGGGCCGGTACACCTTCCGGCCGGCCGCCGACCGGGCGGAGATCGTCACCCTGGTCGCCCGGATCGCCGCGCCGCAGATCCTGACCGGGACGGAGACGGCCCGGGCGGTGGCCGGCGTCGACCTGGGCACCGACCCGCTGGCGTGGCTGTCCGGCCCACCGCGGACCTGGCGGGTCGCGCTGCGCGACGGAGAGCCGGTCGGCCTGGCGGCGGCCGCGGGCGACGCCTGCTACCCGATGATCGCCTATCTCGGTCTTGTCGACCCGGACGCGCTGGACGCCCTGCTGGCCGATGCCGTCGCGGTCCTGCGCGCCGGCGGCGCTGAGGAGGTGGTGGCGGACGCGGACGCGTACCGCACGGGGGTGATCGCCGGGCTGGAACGTGCCGGCTTCCGGCCGGTGCGGGCCAGGATCACCTTCACACCCGCTTGAAGGGGGAGTCAATGGAGGATCAGGCCAGCGCCGAGGTCCGCGAGCGCATCGAGGCCAGCTTCGCGCGGCAGGGCCTGATGCGTCATCTCGGTGCCCGGCTGACACAGATCGCGCCGGGACGCGTGCACATCGCCCTGGACCGCCGGCCGGAGGTGACACAGCAGCACGGCTACATCCACGCCGGTGCCACCGGCGCCATCGCCGACAGCGCCGGCGGCTACGCGGCCCTCACGCTGTTCCCGGCCGACGCCGACGTTCTCACGGTCGAGTACAAGGTCAATCTGCTGGCGCCCGCCGCCGGCGGTCACGTCGAGGCGGTTGGCACCGTCCTGAAGTCCGGCAGGACCCTGACCGTCTGCCGGCTGGAGGTGTTCAGCGTCCAGGACGGGCGCCGGGCGCTCGTGGTCGCGGGCCAGCAGACGCTGTTCCGCATCGCCGCCGACGTCGGCTGATCCGTCAGGGCTTCACGGGTACGGTCGTCGATATGACGCTTCTCCCGGATCTTCAGGAATGGGTCGATGGGGCCGCCCGGCGGCATGGGGTGCCGGGGGCCGCGGTGGCCGTCGGGATGGGGGACCGGCTGGCCGAGGCGGCGACCGGGGTGATCAATCTGGACACCGGGGTGGCGGCCACCACCGACAGCCTGTTCCAGATCGGGTCGGTCACCAAGGTCTGGACGGCCGCCCTGGTGATGCAGCTCGTCGCGGAGGGGCTTGTCGATCTCGACGAGCCGGTCCGGAGGTACCTGCCCGAGTTCGGGGTGCTGGACGCCGCCGCCTCGGCGAGCATCACCGTGCGGCAGCTGCTGTCGCACACCGGCGGGTTCGACGGTGACCTGTTCGAGGACACCGGGCGCGGGGACGACGCGGTGGACAAGCTCGTCGCGTTCATGCGGGGCAACGCCCGGCAGGTCAGCGGGCCGGGTGAGCTGTTCTCGTACTGCAATGCCGGCTATTGCGCGCTCGGTGCACTGGTCGCCAGGCTGCGCGGGCGCACCTGGGAGGCCGCGACACGGGAGTTGCTGATCGAACCGCTCGGTGCGCGGCACATGGCGCTCTACGCCGAGGAGGCCATCATGTTCCGGGCCGCGGTCGGGCACGTCGGCGACCCGCCGCGGGTGTCGCCCCGGCGCCTGCTGCCGCAGTCGAACGCGCCGGCCGGGTCCACGCTGGGCGCGGCGGCGCGCGACCTCGTGCGGTGCGGGCGGATGCTGCTGGCCGACGGCGTGGCGGACGACGGGACGCGGGTGCTGCCCGCGGGGACCTTCGCCGAGATGTGCCGGCCGCAGGTCGCGCTGCCGCGGCTGGGCGGGCGGCACACGACGGCCTGGGGTCTCGGGCTGATGCTCTTCGACTGGGACGGCCGGGCCGTGGTCGGCCACGACGGCGGCATGCCGGGCCAGACCGCGACCTGGCGCGTCGTGCCCGACCGCGGCCTGGTGCTCACCGTCCACACGAACGGCGGCAACGCCGCCGCCTTCGTCGACGAGGTGATGGCGGAGATCCTCTCGTCCGCGGCCGGGATCCGCCTGCCGTCGCGGGTGCTGCCGCCGGATGCCCCGGTGCCGTTCCGGGCGGAGACCTTCGCCGGGACCTACTCCGCACCGAACGTCACCTACGAGGTGAAGGCCCGTGACGGTGGGCTGGAGATCACCGACACCCCGTACGGCCTCTCGGCGCAGTTCGGGGACGGTGGCACGACCGCACGCTACGTGCACGCCGGCGACGGCCGCTTCGTCGGCGTCGAGCTGCACGAGGGGGTGCACCCGCTGATCGCCTTCCTCAAGGACGGGCGCTTCCTCTACAACACGCGCGCCGTGCCCCGCGCCACGGACGGTTAAGCAACCCGGGTTGACTATCTCCGGTTTAAGCAACTACGGTTGCTTACATGTCCGTGGAGATTTCCGCATCTGGAGAGGTCGCCGACCGGCTCGCGGCCGTCGGCGCGCTGCGGCGGCTGGCCGATCGGCTGGAGGATGCCGCCGTCGAGGAGGCCATGCGGTCCGGCTGGGGCTGGCCGCAGGTGGCCGAGGCGCTGGGCGTGACCCGCCAGGCGGTTTACAAGAAGCACGCCAAGCGGCTCATCGCCGCCGGCGTCGCGCTGAGGAGGCGCTCGGGATGAGCAGTTTCGACGATTACCTCCCCGCGATCATCGCAGCGGCCGAGGCGGAGGCGCGCGCCGAGGGCTCGGTCACCGTCGAGGCGCATCACCTGCTGCTCGCGATCGCCCGGGACGGGTCGCCCGCGCTGGCGGCGGCCCGGCTCGATCACGCGGCGGTGCGCGCCGCGCTCGACGACGAGTTCGCGCGGAGCCTGGCCGCGGCGGGGGTGCGCGTCGACGGCGGGATACCGGGGGCGACTCCGCTGCCGGTGGGGTCGCCGCAGCTGGGTGCCACGGCGAAGGCGGCGCTGGAGCGGGGCTTCTCGCAGGCGCAGCGCAAACGCGACTGCCGGCCCGGGCACGTGCTGCTCGGCGTCCTGCTCACCCCGGTCGGCACGGTGCCCCGGGCGCTGGAGTTCGCGGGCGTCGACCGGGCGGGCCTCGCCGAGGACGTACGCCGCGAGATCGCCGGAGGCGGCGATGACCGCTGACGACGTCGTGGTCGACGTGGCCGGCCTGCGGATGCGGTACGGGACGACCGACGCGCTGCACGACGTCACGTTCCAGGCCCGGCGCGGCGAGGTGCTGGCGCTGCTCGGGCCGAACGGTGCCGGCAAGACCACCACGATCGAGATCCTGGAGGGCTTCCGGGCCCGGTCGGCGGGGCGCGTCGAGGTGCTCGGCGCCGACCCGGCGCGGGCCGGCGAGGACTGGCGTGCCCGCGTCGGCGTGGTGCTCCAGTCGTGGCGCGACCACGGCAAGTGGCGGGTCCGCGAGCTGCTGGCGCAGGTCGCCGCCTACTACACCGGGTACACGACGCCCTGGGATCCGGACGAGCTGGCCGCCGCGGTCGGCCTGGCCGGGCAGTCCGACCAGAAGATCCGGACGCTGTCCGGCGGGCAGCGCCGGCGCCTCGACGTCGCCCTGGGCATCGTGGGCCGGCCCGAGGTGCTGTTCCTGGACGAGCCGACCGTCGGCTTCGACCCGGCGGCCCGCCACGACTTCCACGATCTCGTGCGCGGGCTGGCCGCCGAGGGCCGCACCACGATCCTGCTGACCACCCACGACCTCGACGAGGCCGAGCGGCTCGCCGGCCGGATCCTGGTGCTCGATCACGGCCGGATCATCGGCGACGGTACGGCCGAGGAGCTGGCCCGGCGGATCGCCGGGCGCGACGAGGTGCGCTGGTCGCTGCGCGGCGAGCGGTTCAGCGCGCCGACCGACGAGCCGGCGCGGCTGGTCCACCAGCTCTACCGCGACCACGGCGGCGACCTGCACGACCTTGAGGTGCGCCGGGCGTCGCTCGAAGCCACCTACCTGTCCCTCGTGGGACGCGCGGAAGGAGCGCCGCGGTGAGCCCGGTACGAAGCGCGCTGCGGGCCGGCCGCTCGCGCGGCCTGCTCGAGTTGCGGCAGTCGGTCACCAACGGCGGCGACCTGTTCAACCACTTCTTCTGGCCGGTGCTGATGCTGGTCACCCTCTGGTTCCTGCGCGACCGGCCGTTCGGGCACGGCGACATCCCGCTCGGCGCCCTGGTCCTGCCGAGCATCCTGGGCATGAACACGGCAATGGCCATGGTGAGCATGAGTCAGCAGCTGACCGCCGACCGCGAGGACGGCACCCTGCTGCGCGCCAAGGCGACGCCCAACGGGGTGCTCGGCTACCTGACCGGCAAGCTGATCTCGGTCTCCGGCGGCCTGCTCATCGACCTGGCGATCTTCCTGGTGCCGGCGTTGTTCCTGGTACACGGGCTGGCCGCGGACCGGCCCGCCGCCTGGCTCGGCCTGGTGGCGGTGCTGGCGCTGGGCCTGGTGGCCACGCTGCCGGCCGGCGCGGTGCTCGGCTCGGTCTTCACCAGCGCGCGCAGCCAGGGCCTGCTGACCCTGCCGGTCCTCGCGGTGATCGCGATCTCCGGCGTCTTCTACCCGATCACCGTGCTGCCGGGCTGGCTACAGGCCGTGGCGCAGGGCTTCCCGGTCTACTGGCTCGGGCTGGGCATGCGGTCGGCGCTGCTGCCGCCCGGCGCGGTCGCCGTCGAGATCGGCGAGTCCTGGCGGCACCTGGAGACGGTGGCGGTGCTGGGTGCCTGGGCCGTGGCGGGGCTGCTGATCGCCCCGCTCGTGCTGCGCCGGATGGCCCGGCGCGAGTCCGGCTCCAGCGTCGCGGAACGCCGCGACCGGGCACTCCAGCGCGTCCGCTGAGGTGCCCGACTAGGACGCCTTCTTGACGACGACCTTCTTGCCGGCGGCCGTCACCGTGTACGCCACCGACTTCCTCGTCCAGGGGTTTGTGGCGTACACGCGTACGCCGGCGTTGATGTCCTTGATCTGGACCACCGCGGCACCGGCCTGGCCGTTGGCGGCCGCTGCCGCGCGGCGGACCAGGTTGCGCACCGAGGCCACCGCGACCTTGCGGCCCTTGGCGGCCTTGCGGGCGTTCGCGGCGCCGCTTCCGGCGGCGTTGTTCACCAGGTTGCCCATGGAGAGGTACGCGCGGCCGGACCTGAGGGTCTTCGCGTCGATCGTCGACGTGGCGGACGGCATGGAGATCGACTGCGGCCCGTAGGTGTATGCCGTCGAGGTCTCGAAGACCTCGTCCTCCTCGGCGATGCGGTAGTCCCGGCCGGTGACGGTCGAGTCCGCGCCGACGTGCAGCGTCACCTCGCTGTCCTCGTCGGCGACCCGGTAGTCGGCCGAGCCGTCCTCGTGCTCCTCCCGCGTCACCTCGGTCGCGGCGTCGAGGCGATCCACCAGGTCGGTGGCCATGGCCGCCGGGCCCTCTTCGAGGTACTCCGCGAGGTCGACCCGTCCGGCGGTGAAGACGTACGTCACCTCCGGCCTGCCCATCATCGTCAGGACGCTCTTCTGCCAGGCCTCCTCCGGCGGCTGCCAGGTGCCCTTGGCCGCGTCGACCGCCCCGCCGACGTCGATGCCGCCGTCGGCGGTGACGTGCCAGGTCAGCCTGCGGTTGACGGCGTCGACCTGGCTGGTCGCCTCGCCCTCGACCGGCGCGCCGGAAGACGGCGTCGCCACCACACCCTGCACCGTCTTCCAGCCCTGTGCCCCGGCCGCGGCCGAGGCCGTCTCGACGGCCTCCATCGCCGCCGACAGGTCCTCAGGACCGAAGTCCTCGTCCGAAGGGGCGGGGTCGTCGGTGCACGCCTCGTCGCCGAGGTCTTCGTAGCACTGCTCGTTGTCGGTGGGGTCCTCGGCGGTGGTCGCGGCGAAGGCCGCACCGGGCGCGAGCAGCAGGCCGACGGCCACCGAGGCGGTGGCGAGCAGCAGGGTGGGCCGGGTACGAGCGGACATGTGGTGACCTCGGTCTCGTCGCGGGACGTGGCACCGCTAGGAATCGGCGGCGGCCACACCGTGCTGAGCATTCGCCGGCGCCAGCCTGGCGACCGCGGCGCGCACCGCGTCGGCGTCGACCTCGTAGGCCGTCTCGCCGGCGCGCGGGTCCCGGGCGTGCAGCGTGTGCATCACCGGCGCGTGCGGGCCGCGGAGGTCGATCACCGACGCCGACGCGCCCCGGACCCCGCGCAGCGTCCCCGGGGTCGCGGTCAGGTCGATGCGGTCGATCACGCCCGGCGTGACCCAGACCGGCACGGACGCGAGTGTCCCGTACAGCTGAAGGTGGAAGTGCCCGCAGAGGATGAGCCGCACGTCGGTGCCGCCGATCGCGTCGGCCAGGTCGGGCCCGTTGCGCAGCCCGAGGGCCTCCTGGAGCGGCTCGCCCGGAACGACGACGGGCGGGTGGTGGAAGGCCAGGACGGTCCCGTTCGGTGCCGGCTCGGTCAGCACGTCGCGCAGCCAGGCCAGCTGTGCCGCGCCGATCAGCCCGTAGCCGCTGCCCGGCACCAGCGAGTCGAGGGTCACGACGCGGTAGCCGTCGATCACGCTCACCGCCGCCCGGGCGGCGTCCGGCGCGTCGATCCGGTCGGCGGGCCGGTCCCGGCCCTCGGCGTCGAGGTGTCCGGTGCCCAGCACCGCGGTGAACGCCGCCCGCTCGTCGTGGTTGCCGGTGGTGAAGATCGCCGGGATGCCGCGCGGGCGGGCGAAGCCGCCGACGAGTTCCAGGGCCTCCGTGTACGCCCCGGTGGAGCCGTCGTCGGCGATGTCCCCGGTGACCACGACCGCGCTCAGCCCGGCGAGCTCGCGGCAGTCGTGCAGGATGCGGCTCAGGGACTCGCGGGCGCCGGCGCGGCCGAGGTGGGTGTCGGACAGGTGCAGAATCCGCATGCGGGGACGCTACCGGGTGACGAGTGGAAAGGTGATCTCTGATGCTCGCTGTGGTGACGATCGGCGTGTACGGCTTCGACGCCGAGTCCTTCCTGCGCCGGCTGCGCGACGCCGACGTCCGACTTCTGCTCGACGTGCGCCAGCGCCGCGGTGTCCGCGGACCGGAGTACGCCTGGGCCAACTCGGCCCGGCTACAGGCCGCCCTCGCCGAGGCCGGGATCGCCTACCAGCACCACCCCGAGCTCGCACCGACCACCGACCTGCGCCGGATCCAGTACGACGAGGACGACCGCCAGGGCGTCGGCAAGCGCTCGCGCCACGGGCTGGCCGACGGGTACGCCCGCCGCTACACCGCCGAGATTCTCGACAAGGCCGACCTGACCCCGATCGTGTCGGCGCTGCCGGACGGCGGTGCCGCGGCGCTGTTCTGCGTCGAGCGCGACCCGGAGGCCTGCCACCGCTCACTGATCGCCGGGCGGCTGGTCGAGCGGCACGGCCTCGGCGTCGCGCACCTGCGCCCGCGGTGACCGGCCGGCCGGCGGCGGCTGGTAGGACCAGGTGTTCGACGCGTTGGCCGTCGACAGGGTCTGCGGCTCCACCCACTGGTTGCGGACGTCGAACCAGCGGAAGTCCGTGGTCACGGTGCCGGCCAGCGTGTTGTGCTCCGGCGCGTCCAGCGTCAACCTGAAGCGGAATTCCTGCGTCTGCCGCGTGTCGGGGTTCCAGTTGAGATTGATGGGTGCCCACCGGCCGTGGTTGTTGTTCAGGTCGGCGACGGTGCCGTCGTAGACGGTGGTGGCCGACGAGCCGTCGACGCGTTCGATCATGATGTGCAGCCACTTCGCCACGTCCGTGCCCGAGCCGGTGTAGGACGGGTTGGCCGTGTACAGGCGCAGGTCGGGCTGGTAGGAGCCGGGCGCCGGGTCGTAGGTCACCGAGATGGTGCGGGTCAGGGTCTGCGCGCCGGGCACCGAGAACGTCGGGTCGTCGGAGGTGAACAGCGGGCCCGTCGCGTCGGCCACCAGAGGTCCGGACGGCGCCCGGTCGCCCGTGGCGAACGTGTTGGCGGCGTTCACGACGGTGGCGGTGTACGCGGCCGCGGAGCGGTCCACGGTGGCCGGGGTGATGAAGGCGGCCGCCGCGGCGAGCGAGACGGCCAGCGTGAGGACCGCGTTGCGACTGAATCCGGGCAGGTGCGACTGGCTGGCCGGTTGCACGGCGGCGATCAGGCCGGCGAAGCCGATGACGGTCAGCGCGAGCGGTACGACGTCGTGCTGCTTGGCCCACATGAAGGACATGCCGACCCAGGGCACCATGAGGAAGGCGCGGCCCTGTACGGCGTCGCGGCGCACCCCGAGCAGGTCGGGGGTGGGGTTGGCGTCGCCCTGGGTGATGTAGGTGCCGTCGGGGTTGGTCCCGACGATGCGGTGGGTCAGCAGGGTTCCGGGTTTGGCCGGGTTGTCGACGGTGACGACCCGGCCGAGGAGTTCGGTGCTCTTGTCGACGTCCTTGGTGACGACGATGTCGCCGGTGCGGATGCGCGGGGACATCGACCCGGACGTGATGATCGTGGCGTTGAAGCCGAACGGGACGAGCACCACCGCCCACATGGCGAGCGTGGTCAGTGCCCACAGCATCGCGCGGGCCGTCGCGATCCGCAGTGCCTCGGGCCAGCTGGGGTCCTCCGGCCAGCTGAGCCCCGTGCGGGGACGGCGCTGACCGGCGGGTGCGGTCATGGTCGTCATCACGGGGCTCCTTCCTTCGGCGTGGTGGGTGCGGTTACTGGGCGGTGGCGGTGAACGCGAATCCGACACCGTTGAGCGTCGCGTCGTACCTGGTGGTGCCGGCGGCCAGCTTCACCGTGATGAGGTACTTCTGCGACTGGGTGGTGGCGCTGCCCGTGGCGTCCCACAGGGCCGGCACGGACAGCGCGCTCAGCGCCTGGTCGGTGCCGACGACGGTGCTCGTGGAGACGTTCTTGACGGTGACGAGCAGGTCGTCGGCCAGCCCGCCGGCGCTCGCGCCGGTGGCGGTCAGCGCGACGCGGGCGTCGTTCTTGCCGGTGTAGTTGACGGTGATCTCGTTGGAGATCGTGTCGCCGGGCTTGAGGACGCCGTCGGCCGCCTTGCCGTTGAGGTGCGCGTTGGCGGTGTCGAACAGGGGCAGCGTCGCCAGGGCCGAGTTCGCGCCGTCCTTGAGCTGCAGGGCGACACTGTCGTGGGTGGCGAACGAGTTGCCGGCGTTGGTCTGGGTGTCGGTGAACGCGGCACTGGAGAACCCGAGAACCACGGCGGCCGACGCGGTCAGGCCGACGGGCGCCGCGGCCCACCTGAGTAGGTTCTTGTTCATGATTCGCTCTCCTTCCGGGAGGCCCGGTTCCTTTGTGAGGAACACACGTATAGCGTCGTCTTTTCCCTGATTTGCGGCATCGGCCCCGGGATGGCATCCGGCGTACTCCGCCGGGAGTACCTCACGCGCCGGGGTGCACCAGGCCCGCCTCGTAGGCGAGCATCACGAGCTGCGCCCGGTCGCGCGCGCCGAGCTTGGTGAAGATGTGGCTCACGTGCGTCTTCGCCGTCAGCGGGCTGATCACCAGTTCGGCCGCCAGCTCCTCGTTGCTGCGCCCCCGGGCCACCAGCGTCAGCACCTCGCGCTCGCGGTCGGTGAGCTGGTCCAGTTCCGCCACGGCCGGGCCGCTCGGCGCCGGCTCGGTCACGAACTTCTCGATGAGCATGCTCGTCACCCGCGGCGACAGCAGGCTCTCGCCCGCCGCGACGGTGCGCACCGCGGCCAGCAGGTCGGCCGGGCGGGTGTCCTTGAGCAGGAAGCCGCTCGCGCCGGCCCGCAGCGCGTTGAACACGTACTCGTCGTAGCCGAACGTGGTCAGGATGAGCACCCGCACCGCGGCCAGCTCCGGCTCGGCGCAGATCCGCCGGGTGGCCTCGATGCCGTCCATCGTGGGCATCTGGATGTCCATGAGCACCACGTCCGGCCGCAGCCGGGCGGCCGCCGCGACGGCGGCCGCGCCGTCCTGGGCCTCGCCCGCGGTGGACATGTCGGCCGCGCTGTCGATCAGCACCCGGAAGCCGGCCCGGATCAGTTCCTGGTCGTCGGCGATCAGCACGCGCAGCGTCACGGCGCGACCCCCGTCGGCATCGTCGCGGTCACCCGGAAGCCGCCCTCGCGCGGCGGTACGGCGGTCAGCGAGCCGCCCAGCGCGGCCAGTCGTTCGCGCATCCCGGCGATGCCGTGCCCGGCTGCGGCGCCCGCCCGTACGGCGGCGGGGTCGACCGGGTCGCCGTCGTTGGTGATCTCCAGCCGGACCTGCTCCGGCCGGAACTCGACGTGGACGGTGACCCGGGTCAGGTGCCGGGCGTGGCGCACGGCGTTGGTCAGGCACTCCTGGGTCAGCCGGTAGAGCGTCCGGTCGACGGCGGCCGGTAGTCCGCCGGGGTCGCCGGTGACCTCCAGCTCGACGGGCAGCCCGCCGGCTCGGGTGCGGTCGACCAGGCTCCGCAGGCTCTCGTCGGGCCCGCTCGCCGGCCCGGCCGGCTCGTCGCCGCGCAGCAGCCCCAGCGTCGTGCGGATCTCGTTGAGCGCGGCCGTGCTGGCCTCGTGGATGTGCTCCAGCGCGAAGCGGACCGCGCCGGGGTCGCTGTCGAGGACGTGCGTGGCCACCCCGGACTGCACGCTGATCATGGTGAGGCTGTGGCCGACGGTGTCGTGCAGTTCCCGGGCGATGCGCAGCCGCTCCTCCGTGATCATCTGGCGGCCGGCCCGGCGCCGCTCGGCGCGCTCCGCCTCCGCCTTGGCCGCCGCGCTCGCGATGAACAGGTGGTGGCTCTGTGCGACCGACCCGAAGGCACCGGCGGTCATGGTCCAGCTCACCCACGCCCAGAGAGGCACCACCGGGTTCGGGAAGGTCGAGTAGCGCAGCGACAGCAGAGTCCCGCAGGCGGCGGTAACCAGGGTGATGCAGAACGCCTCCCAGGTCCGGCGGCGGCGGCCGACGTAGAACACGGCCACGAGCACCGGGAGGCCCGCCGGCCAGACCGGGTGCCCGGTGGCCATGGCGACCGCGCCGGCGGCGAACGCCACGCACAGCCCGGCACGCGGCCAGCGGATAGCCGCGGTGCCGCCGGCCGCGAG
The DNA here is from genome assembly GCF_014205335.1 of Amorphoplanes digitatis. Lineage (NCBI taxonomy): Bacteria > Bacillati > Actinomycetota > Actinomycetes > Micromonosporales > Micromonosporaceae > Actinoplanes > Actinoplanes digitatis. The sequence goes on from NZ_JACHNH010000001.1 coordinate 4,419,143, forward strand.
CACGGCCGCGAGCACCGCGTCCGCGAAGCCCGGATATCCGCCGGCCGCCTGCCACCAGTTGATCATCGTGGTGGAATAGAGGCCGCAGCCCGTTGTCAGGTTCGCCGCGGGCCAGAACCAGTTGGGCAGCGTCCGCGCGCGAGACGCCAGCTCGAACATGTGCTCAACGTACGGCCGCGCGGACCTCGCGGCTCAGGCCTCGGACCACTGTTGCCGATGAGTGTGGTGAGGGCTCTGAGCAGCCGGAAGCTTTGACGGGGGGATGGTTCTGTGCGTTGGCTGAGTGACCTGCCGCTGCGCGTGAAGGTGTACGCGGCGGTGCTGGCGGCGGTGCTGGCCGCCGTGGTGGTCGGCGTCGTCGGCCTGCAGAAGCTGTCGGCGACGGCGGACGCGGCCGAGTACCTGTACAGCCAGAACCTGGTGCCGATCTCGCAGCTGGGCACGGTGCAGCAGGGCGTGCAGCGCTCCTGGGTGGCGGTGCTGGACGCGCAGGGCAGCCGGACCGCGAGCGCGATGGCCGCGCAGAAGGCGGCGATGGCCAAGGCGGACGCCCAGGCGGACCAGACCTTCGCCGAGTACGCCGCCTCGGACATGACCGGCCGCGAGGACCTGGCCGAGCGGTACCGCACCTCGCTGGCGCAGCTGCGCAAGGTGCGCGACGAGAAGCTGCTGCCGATGGCGCTCGCCGGCGACATGGCGGGCTTCGGGCAGGCGCGCGACTCCACCGCCGCCCCGGCGCTGCAGGCCACCGAGGAGGCCCTGGACGGGCTGGTCGCGATCGAGAAGGAGATCGCGGATCAGAAGCGGGCCGAGACCACGGACGCGTACCACGCCGCCCGCAATCAGATGATCATCGTGTTGGTGCTCGGGGTGCTGCTGTCGTTCGCCATCGCGTACCTGGTGGTCCGCGGGATCATGCGCACCCTGACGGCGGTGGGCCGGGTCAGCGGCGCCCTGGCCGAGGGCGACCTGACCGTGCGCGCCGCGGTGACCGGGCGCGACGAGCTGGGCCGGATGGCCACGGAGCTGGACACCGGCATCACCACGGTGCGCCACAGCATGGACCGCATGTCACAGGTCGCGGTCACGCTGTCGGCGGCGTCGGAGGAGCTTTCCGCGGTCAGCACCCAGCTGCTGGCCGGGGCCGCCGAGGCGGCGCAGCGGGCCGCGGCGGCCACCGCCGCGACCGACGAGACCAACCTCGGCGTGCAGACGATCGCGGCCGGCGCGGAGGAGATGACCGCGTCGATCGCCGAGATCGCCTCCAACGCCGCGCAGGCCGCGCAGGTGTCGCAGCACGGCACGTCGGTCGCGGAGCGCACGACCGGGGAGGTCGCGGAGCTGGGCACCGCGAGCGCGGAGATCGGTGACGTGGTGCGGCTGATCACCTCGATCGCCGAGCAGACGAACCTGCTCGCGCTCAACGCCACCATCGAGGCGGCCAGGGCGGGCGAGCTCGGCAAGGGCTTCGCGGTCGTCGCCGGCGAGGTCAAGGACCTGGCACAGCAGACCGCGAAGGCCACCGAGGAGATCACCGCCCGCATCGGCGCGATCCAGGCCTCCAGCGGCACCGCCGGGCACGCGATCAGTCAGATCACCGACGTGATCCGCCAGCTCGGCGACTACACCACCACGATCGCGTCGGCGGTGGAGGAGCAGACCGCCACCACCGCGGAGATGAGCCGGTCGGTGAGCGACGCCGCGACCAGCAGTGGCGAGGTGGCCCGTACCGTCTCCGGGGTTGCCGAGATCGCGTCCTCGACCGCCGAGGGTGCCAAGAGCACCCAGCAGGCCGCCGCCGACCTGGCGAACATGGCCACCGAGCTGACCGGTCTGGTCAACGGCTTCCGCCACTGACGAGCACCGACGGGCCGGGCGCTCAGCCGAACCAGGCGAGGCGCTCGCCGTGCGAGCGGGTTCAGGTCCAGGCCGGCCCGCCACACCACCTCCGGTATGCGCGCCGGCGGCGTCAGCCCGGTCGCCTCGCACTCCAGCAGCGGCCCGCCGTTGCCGAGCCGGTGGTCGCCGTAGCGGTAGGCGTACCGGTCGGGGTAGAGGCACAGCCCGGCGGAGGCGCCGACCTCCAGCAGCGCGAGGGGCCCGGGCAGCGCGGCGAGCACCGGCAGCAGCGCCGTGCAGCGCCCGGCCTCGTTGGTCTGTGTCGCCCGGGACCGGATCTGTGGCGCGATCGCCGCCCAGTTCGCCACCACGAAGTCGTGGAACGCGGCCGGGTCCTCGACCGGCCCGCCGAGGAAACGGACCACGCCGAACAGCAGGTTCGGCTGCTGTTTCGCCGGGGGCAGGGTGGCGATCAGCGCGAGCAGCTCCGGGTCGGCGGACACGGCGAGGGCCAGCCGCTCGTACGCCGGTGACTCTCCGCGGGCCTCGCGGGTGCCGAAGTCGGCGTAGCTCTGCGCGATCGTCATGTGTCGCCTCCGGATGTGGATCGATGGCCGCTCGTAGGCGCGTGCTACTCATGGTGAGTACAGTCCGACCGTCTCCTCGGACTCCAGCATCGTAAGGATCGTCGGGTTGTCGTACTTCAAGCGCTTTCGCCGTACCCCGGCCGAGGGTGCCGGCGCAGGTCGCGGGCGCCGCGTCGCCGCCTGGGTGATCACCGTGCTCGCGGCGGTCCTGGTCTACCTCGCCCTGGTCGTGCCGGACCAGATCACCCGGCTGCCGGCCGGTTCGTCGATTCCCGCCGCGTTCGTCCGCATCCCGATCGAGGGAATCGTCGCGTTCGCGGTGCTGCTGTTGCTGCCGGCCCGGGCCCGGGGGATCGTCGCCGGGGTGGCGGGCGCGGTGCTCGGCCTGCTGACCGTGATCAAGATCATCGACATGGGCTTCTTCAACTTCCTGTCCCGGGCGTTCAACCCGGTGCTGGACTGGCCGCTGTTCGTCGACGGCTACCGCTTCGTCCGGGACACGGTCGGCATGGCCGGCGCGGTCGGCGCGATCGTCGGCGCGGTGCTGCTGGCCGTGGCGGTGCCGGTGCTGATGACCCTGGCCGTGCGCCGGCTGGCGCGGGTCTCGGCCGCGCACCGGGCCGCCTCCGAGCGCGGCATCGCCGTGGTCGCGACGGCGTGGCTGGCCACGGTCTTCCTCGGCACCTCGTTCGTGCCCGGGGTGTACGTGGCCTCCGACAGCGCGGCCGACCTGGCCCGCGACAACGTGCTGAAGGTGCCCGCGGCGATCGAGGACCGCCGTGCCTTCGCCGCCGAGGCCCGCGACGACGCGTTCCGCGAGCTGCCCGGCGACCAGCTGCTGACGGGGCTGCGCGGCAAGGACGTGGTGTTCACCTTCATCGAGAGCTACGGGCGTTCGGCGATCGAGGACCCGAAGCTGTCGCAGCGTGTCGACGCGGCGCTGGCCGACGGCGACCGCCGGCTGTCCGCCGCCGGCTTCTCCGCCCGCAGCGGCTTCCTGACCTCGCCGACCTCGGGCGGCGGCAGCTGGCTGGCGCACGCGACGTTCCAGTCCGGCGTGTGGATCGACAACGAGCAGCGCTACCGAAGCCTGGTCTCGGGCGACCGGATGACGTTGACCAGCGCGTTCGGCAAGTCCGACGCCTGGCAGACCGTCGGCGTCGAGCCCGGGGTGACCTTCGCCTGGCCGGAGGGCCGGTTCTACGGCTTCGACCGGGTCTACGACTCGATGACGCTGGGCTATCACGGGCCGTCGTTCAGCTGGGCCACGATGCCGGACCAGTTCACCCTCAAGTCGTTCGCCGACCGGGAGTACACGCGGCCGGGCCGGGGCCCGCTGATGGCCGAGCTCACGTTCGTGTCGAGCCACACCCCGTGGGCGCCGATCCCCGCGCTGGTCGGCTGGGACGAGGTCGGCGACGGCTCGATCTACACGCAGCAGCAGAAGAGCGCGCAGAAGCCGGGCGAGGTCTGGAAGGACGCCGACCGGGTACGCGCCGAGTACGCCAAGTCCGTGAAGTACTCGATCGACAGCCTGATCTCCTGGGTGCAGGAGTACGGCGACGACAACCTGGTCCTGGTCTTCCTCGGCGACCACCAGCCCGCCCCGATCGTGGTCGGCGCCACCGCGAGCCACGACGTGCCGATCTCGATCGTCACCCGCGACCGCAAGGTGCTCGACCGGGTCGCCGGCTGGGGCTGGAGCGACGGGATCCGGCCGGCACCGCAGGCGCCGGTGTGGCCGATGAACGCCTTCCGCGACCGGTTCCTGACCGCGTTCGGCCCGCAGCAGAACCAGGCCCTGTCACCGCCGCGGCGCTGACCGCGCGCGGAACGTGCGCCGGTAGGTGTCCGGGGGCACGCCGACCGTGCGGTGGAAGTGCCGGCGCAGCGTGGCGGCGGTGCCCATGCCGGTGGCCGCGGCGATCGCGTCGACGCTGTCGTCGGTGGTCTCCAGCAGCTCCTGCGCGTGGCGGATCCGCTGGGTGAGCAGCCACCGCAGCGGGGTGGTGCCGGTGACCGCGCGGAAGTGGCGGCCCAGGTTGCGTGAGCTCATCCGCGCCTGGCGGGCCAGGTCCTGCACGGTCAGCGGCTGGTCGAGCCGTCCGATCACCCAGGGGAGCAGCGCGGCGAGCGGGTGGTGGTCCGGCGCGGGCACCGGGGTGGTCACGAACTGCGCCTGCCCGCCGTCGCGGTGCGGCGGCACCACCAGGCGGCGGGCGAGCGTGTTGGCGATCGACGCGCCGTGGTCGAGGCGGACCAGGTGCAGGCACAGGTCCATGGCGGCGGCCTTGCCGGCGGAGGTGAGCACGCTGCCGTCGTCGACGTAGAGGACGTCCGGGTCGACGGTGACCCGGGGATGGCGCGCGGCCAGGTCGTGGGTGTGCGCCCAGTGGGTGGTGGCGCGGCGGCCGTCCAGCAGGCCCGCGGCGGCCAGCACGAACGCGCCGGTGCAGAGCGACGCCACACGCGCGCCGGCCCGATGCGCCGCGCGCACCGCGTCGACCAGGTCGGCCGGCGGAGAGACGTCGACGTCGGCCCAGCCCGGGACGATCACGGTGTCGGCGTGCGCGAGCCGGTCGAGCCCGTGCCCGGGCTCGATCCGGAACGCTCCGAGCCGCACCGGGCCCGGCCCGCAGACCGACAGGGTGTACCACGGGTCCGCCGCGGCGGACCCGAAGACCTCGCAGGCCAGGGCCAGCTCGAACGGCAACATCCCGTCGGTGACGGCCAGCGCGACAGAGCTCATGTCCGAAACTGTACGCGTATTGGCGTTCCGGACACTCGTCGGCGCCGTCCACTCCCGACAGGATGGTGGCGACGAGGCTTTCGAGGCGGGGAGAACCCATGTTCACGGTGACGGTGTTCGGCGCGTACGGGCACACCGGGCGCTTCGTGGTGGCGCGGCTGCGGGAGCGCGGGTTGGTCCCGGTCCTGTCCGGCCGCGACGCCGGCAAGCTGCGCGAACTGGCGTCGGAGTCCGGCCTGGCGGCCCGCCCGGCGTCGGTCGACGACCCGGCCTCGCTGGACCGCGCCCTGGCCGGCGCGGCGGCCGTGATCAACTGCGCCGGGCCGTTCGCCACGACGGCCGCGCCGGTGATCGAGGCGGCGCTGCGCGCGGGGATCCCGTACGTGGACGTGGCGGCCGAGATCGAGGCCAACGCCGACACGTTCGCGCACTTCGCCGGCCGGGCACGCGACGCGGGAGCGCTGATCGTTCCCGCGATGGCCTTCTTCGGCGGCCTCGGTGACCTGCTGGCCACCGCGGCGCTGGGCGACCTGACGGCGGCCGACGAGGCGCACGTCGCGTACGGGCTGAGCGGCTGGCACCCCACCGCCGGTACCCGCGCGGCGGGCGCGGTCTCCCGCCGGCGGCGCGGCGGCGACCGGGTGGTGTTCACCGGCGGGCGCCTGCGGTACCGCCGGGACCGCCCGCCGGCCACCCGGTGGTCGTTCCCCGAGCCGATAGGCCCCCGCGACGTGATCGGCGAGTTCACCATGGCCGACGTCGTCACGATCCCCAGCCACCTGGCCATCCCGGAGGTGCGCACCTACATGACGGTCGAGGCGGCCCGGGAACTGTCCGCGCCGGACACCCCGGCGCCGACCGCGGTCGACGCGCACGGCCGTTCGGCGCAGACCTTCGTCGTCGACGTCGTCGTGCGCTCCGGCGACACGCGGCGGCGCGCGGTGGCGTCGGGCCGGGACATCTACGCGGTGACCGCGCCGCTGGCGGTGGAGGCGGTCGAGCGCATCCTCACCGGACGGACCCGTGCGGTCGGGGTCGCCTCCGCGGGCGAGGCCTTCGACGCGCCCGACTTCCTGCGCGCGCTGTCCCCGCACATCTCCCTCACGATTGACATGCGTACCGTCGGTATGTAAATCTCGCCACCATGACTGATGCAGAGCGGCCCGGCCTCGTGCTGCTGACCGCCGCCGGCGCGACCTTCCTGGCATTCCTCGACACCACCGTCGTCAACATCGCCTTCCCGGCCCTGCAACGGGACTTCCCGGACAGCTCCCTCGCGGACCTGTCCTGGGCGCTCACCGGCTACGGCGTGCTGTTCGCGGCCCTGCTCATCCCGGCCGGCCGGCTCGCCGACGTCACCGGCCGGCGCCGGCTGTTCGGCGCCTCCGTCCTGGCCTTCGTGCTCACCTCGCTGCTGGTGGCGATCGCGCCGAGCGTGCCGTTCCTGATCGCGGCCCGGGTGCTACAGGGCGCCGCGGCCGCCGGCATGATCCCGGCGGCGCTCGGCCTGGTCCTGGCCAGCACCCCGCCGGCGCGGCGCACCAACGCGGTCGGCCTCTGGGCCGCCGCCGGCTCGCTGGCCGCGGCGGCCGGGCCCAGCCTCGGCGGCCTGCTGATCGACGCCTTCGGCTGGCGGGCGGTCTTCCTGATCAACGTCCCGATCGGACTGTCGCTGGTCTACCTGACCGTCACCCGGCTGCCCGCGGACCGGGACACCGGCCGGCGCCTGCCCGACCTGGCCGGCACCGTGCTGGTCGCCGCCGGCATCGCCCTCGCGGTGCTCGGCCTGACCCAGGGCAGCGGCTGGGGCTGGGCCGACGCCAGGACCCTTGCCTGCCTGATCGGCGCGGCCGCGCTGCTGCCGCTCGCCCTGTTCCGGTCGATGCGGCACCCCGCTCCCGCGATCGAGACGGACCTCTGGCGCAGCCGGGTCTTCTCGGCCGCCGGCCTGGCCTCGCTGACCTTCGGCATGGCGATGTTCGCGTCCCTGCTGCTCGGCCCGATCTTCCTGACCATGGTCTGGGACTACTCGATCCTCAAGGCCGGCCTGGCGGTCAGCCCGGGCGCGCTCGCCTCCGCGGTCGCCGCGGTGATCGTCGGCCGGCGGGCGACACCGCGCGGGCAGCGGATCGCGATGATCGTCGCGGCCCTGGTCTTCTCCGGCGTCTGCTACTGGCTGTACGCGTCGCTGACCGTCGAGCCCCGGTACCTGGCGGTCTTCCTGCCGGCGAACCTGATCTCCGGTGCGGCCGTCGGCGTGGTCATGACCGCGGTCTCGGCCGCGGCCGCGGCCTCGCTGCCGCCGCAGCGCTTCGCGGGCGGCACCGGCATGGTGATCGCCGCGCGCCAGCTCGGTGGCGCCCTGGGCATCGCGGCCATGGCGGCCATACTCACCGAGCGGGCGGCCGCCGGGGTCGACGGCCTGCTGGACGTCATGCTGTTCTGCGCCGCCGTCTCGGTGGTCACCGCGGCGACCGGCCTCGCCCTGTTCGACAAGCCAGCGACCGAGCCGCCGCGCTCGCCCGACCGCGCGGACCGCTCGGCGCGGACGGCCGCCTCCTGATCGCCGCCGCCGAGGTCACCGCGCCCGCGCCGGGCCAGCCGGGCGCGGGCGCCTCGGCGGCGGACGTTGATAACATCGCGCCCATGACCGCGACGGCGGGCGCCACCTCCCGGACCCAGAAGGAACGCTCCGACGCGACCATCTCGCTGCTGCTGACGGTCGCCCGGGAGATCTTCGGCCGGGACGGCTACGCCGCCACCTCGCTGACGGTCGTCGTCGAGGAGGCCGGCGTGACCAAGGGCGCGCTCTACCACCACTTCAAGAGCAAGCAGGACCTTTTCCGCGCCGTCTACGAGGCCGAGGGGGAGCGCCTCTCGCGGATCGTGACCGGCGCATACCGCGACGAGCCCGACCAGTGGGAGGCGTTCCACAAGGGCGTCGCGGCGTTCCTGGAGGCGCTGCTCGACCCCTGGGCGCAGCGCATCATGCTGACCGACGCGCCCGGCGCGCTGGGCATGCCGGCGATCTGGGACAACCTGACCACCGGCGGCTTCACCGCGCAGATCCGGCAGGGGCTGGAACGCGCCGCCGGCGCGGGCCTGATCTCCCGGGCGCCGACCGCGGCGACCCCGCACCTGATCTACGGCGCGGTCTGCTCCGCCGCGCAGCTGATCGCCCGCTCGGACGACCAGCGTGCCACCTTCGAGGATTCGGCGGCCGGCCTGCGCCTGATGCTCGACGCCCTGGCCGGCCGCTGACGGCGACTCACTGCTCGGTGGCGACCGCGTCCAGCGCGGGCCAGGTCAGCAGCGCCGAGCCCCAGGTCAGGCCCCCGCCGAACGAGGTGGCCAGCAGCCGGTGCCCGGCACGCAGCAGGCCGGCGCGGCAGGCGTCGCCCAGCGCCAGCGGAATGGACGCCGCGCCCGTGTTGCCGACCGTGGCGACGTTGCCGATCCGCCGGTCGACATCCACCCCGACCAGCTCCGCGACCCGGTCCAGGATCCGCTGGTTGGCCTGGTGCGCCACGAACCGATCCAGGTCGGCGACGGTACGCCCGGCGGCCCTGAGCACCCGGAGGCTGGACTGGGTCATGTGCTCGATCGCCCGGCGGTAGACCTCCTGCCCGCTGACCGACCAGTACAGATCCTCCGGCGCCTCCTTCGCCGACGGCTCCGCGGCCGCCGCCCGCGCCCGCTGGCGGCTGCCGCCGGACTCGATCCGGATCAGATCCGCGGCGCCGCCGTCGCTGCCCAGGTCGAACGGGCCGATCGCGCCGGGCTCGTCGGCGGTGCCGGCGCGCAGCACGACCGCGCCGGCACCGTCGCCGAACAGGATCGCGGGCCCGCGGGCCTGCGGCACGTGCTGGAGGAAGTACGAGTTGGTCTCCGCGCCGATCAGCAGCACCCGCTCGGCGATGCCGGCCGCGATCAGGCCGGCGCAGGCGGCCAGCCCGTAGACGAAGCCGCTGCACACGGCGGCGAGGTCGAACGCGGCGGCGGGGGCGACCCCGACCCGCCAGGCGACCTCGGGCGCGGTGGCCGGGCTCATCCGGTCCGGCGTGGTGGTCGCCACGACGACCGCGTCCACGTTGTCCACCTGCGCCGACTTGAGCGCGTTGCGCCCGGCCGTGCTGGCCAGGTCGGCGGTGGTGGTGCCCGGCTCAACCACCCGGCGCTCGGCGATCCCGGTGCGGCGGCGGATCCAGTCGTCCGTGACCTCGAGCGCCGGCGCCAACTCGGTGTTGGGCACCCGGCGGCTCGGTACCGCCGTGCCGAGTCCTTCAAGGACGGCGACTCTGCTCACGTTCTCTCCCTCTTGGCTGGCGGGTGGCGTTGCGGCCGTTACCAGAATCGTCTCCAACTATCCAAAACCGTCACCGATACACACTCTCGGCCCCGTCCCAGTCGGGAAATACACCATTCGGGGCCATCCGGGCCGAACGCGCTCCGACGTCGTCCGGTCATCGCACCCGGACGGTACCTGCCGCACGATTGCGGATCGCAGCAGCTCAGTTACCGACTGGTAGGGCGGCCCGCGGCGGTCGCGAAAATACGGATGAGCCGGCGCATCGGCGCTGTTAGCGTGAATGTCATGGCATCAGGTATCTGGTCGCAGAGGATCCGCACCGCCCGCTGACGGCGGCGCCTGCCCTCTGCTGAACCGCGCTCGCCGTCCCGGTCCCCGCCGGGCGGCCACCCGCTGCTGCCCGGCTCCACTGCGAGCCGCGGAGTACCTGTTGAACCCCGTCCCGAGCCCTGAAACCGTCGCCACGCCCGTCCCGGCGGGCGAGAGCGCACACATCCGCGCGACCGGCGTCGCCGTCGCCCGCGCCCGCGGATCCCGGCGGATCCTGCACGACGTGTCGGTCACCGTCTCCGCCCGGTCCCGGATCGCCGTCGTCGGCGAGAACGGCCGCGGCAAGACGACGCTGCTGCACGTCCTCGCCGGCCTGATCCTGCCTGACGAGGGCATCGTGCAGCGGGCCGGCACCGTCGGCCTGGCCCGCCAGGAGTTGTCCGCCCGCGACGGCGAGACCGTCGGCACCCTGACGTCACTGGCCCTCGCGGCACCGCTCGCGGCCCTCGCCGCGCTGGACGAGGCGACCCTGGCCGTGTCCGCCGGCGATCCCGCCGCCGGTGACCGCTACGCCGCGGCGCTGGAGGCCGCCGTCCGGCTCGACGCGTGGGACGCCCAGCGCCGGATCGACGTCGCCCTGGAGGCCCTCGGCGCGTGCACCGACCGCGACCGTCCGCTGGCGACGCTGTCGGTCGGGCAGCGCTACCGGGTGCGGCTGGCGTGCCTGCTCGGCGCGCGCGACGACCTGCTGCTGCTCGACGAGCCCACCAACCACCTCGACGCCGGCGGGCTGGACTTCCTGACCCGACGGCTGCGCGAGCACGACGGCGGCCTCGCCGTCGTCAGCCACGACCGGGCGCTGCTGCGCGACGTCGCCGACCACTTCCTCGACCTCGACCGCACCCGCGACGCCCGGCCACGGCTGTACGCCGGCGGCTACGACGCCTGGCAGGACGCGCGGCGCCGGGAGCGTGAGCGCTGGGAGCAGGACTACCAGGAGCAGCAGGCCGAGCACCGGCGGTTGCAGGACGCGGTGTCGCGGGCCCGCGACCGGCTCGCCACCGGCTGGCGGCCGGACAAGGGCACCGGCCGGCACCAGCGCCAGACCCGCGCGCCGGGCGTGGTGCAGGCCCTGAACCGGCAGCGGGAGGCGCTGCGGGCGCACCGCGTCGACGTGCCGGCGCCGCCGCCGGTGCTGCGGTGGCCGGACCTGGGCGTGCGGCCGGGCGTACCGCAGCTGCGGGCGCACGGCGTCACCGTCGCCGCCCGGCTGGCGCGGCCGGTCGACCTCACCCTCGACGGCGGCGACCGGCTGCTCGTCACCGGAGGCAACGGCGCCGGGAAGTCCACGCTGCTCGCGGTGCTGGCCGGCGCGCTGCGGCACACGGCCGGCCGGCTCTGGACGGCGCCGGGCACGCGGGTCGCCCTGCTCGCGCAGGAGACCGCCGAGCGCGACCCCGGGCTCACCGCGCGCGAGCTGCCCGGCGCGGACGGGCTCGGGCTGCTGGACCCCGACGCGATGGCCACGCCGGCCGGCCGGATGTCGCAGGGTCAGCGGCGGCGCCTCGACCTGGCCGTGGCCCTGGCGGCGCGGCCCGGGCTGATCCTGCTCGACGAGCCGACCAACCACCTGTCGGCGGCGCTGACCGACGAGCTGACCGAGGCGCTGCGCGGCACCTCGGCCACCGTCGTGGTCGCCACCCACGACCGGCAACTGCTCGCGGACCTCGCCGACTGGCCGCGGCTCGATCTAGGTCAGAAGGCGTAGGTGCCGAACCTGAGGCTCCTCAGGCCCGCTCGGCGGCGCTGCGCTCGACGCAGAACTCGTTGCCCTCGGGGTCGCGCATGGTGACCCAGCCCGTGCCGTCGGGCCTGCGGTGGTCCTCGTACACCGTCGCGCCGGCCACGAGCAGCCGCTCGACGGTCTCGTCGCGGGTGCCGGTCGCCGGCTGGATGTCCAGGTGGACCCGGTTCTTCGCCGACTTCTCATCCGGTACGCGAATGAACAGGATCCCTGGCAGGACCGGCTCCGGCGGGAAGATCATCACCTCGTCGTCGCCCTTCTCGGACTCCGCGTCCACCACGTAGCCGGTGACCACGGCCCAGAACGTGGCGAGCGCGAACGGGTCGTGCGCGTCGAAGGTGATATGCCGAACAGGATTCACGAACATGGCGGGCAGCATAACCAATCAGAGATCGAGATACGCCTCGATCGCCTCCACCACCAGGGCGTGATCGTCGGCCTGCGGAAGCCCCGACACGGTCACCACCCCGACCACACCCACATTGGGTACCCGCACCGGGAACGCGCCGCCGTGCGCGGCGAAGTCGGCGGGGTCCACACCGTACTTCGCGTCCAGCTCGACACCCTTGGCCGCCAGCCGCCGGCCCACCAGGTACGACGAGGCCGCGAACCGCTCCACCACCCGCACCTTGCGGGCGATCCAGGCGTCGTTGTCGGCCGTGCTGCCCGGCAGCGCCGCGTGGAACAGCTGCTGGGTGCCGCGGCGGATGTCCACGGCCACCGGCAGGTCCCGGCTGGTCGCCAGGTCCACCAGCAGGCTGCCCAGATGCCAGGCGTCCGCGTTGTCGAACCGGGCAAAGGTCAGGCGCCGCTCATGCTCCTCGAGCCGGGCGATCAGATCGTCGTCGGTCATGGCGACCATTCTCCGGCAAAGATCAGCCGCGGCCACGGCTACGGCGCAACCAGATACCCAGAGAGCCCAGGATCACGAACACCGTCGCCGCACAGCACACCGCCTTGAACACCGCTGACACCTCATCCACCGCTAGGGTCTTGTTCCGTGCGACTGGCCACGTTCAACCTGCTGCACGGCAGGTCACTCTCCGACGGCAACGTACACGCCGAACGGGTCGCCGCGTCGGTCGCCGACCTCGACGCCGACATCCTGGGCCTCCAGGAGGTCGACCGCGCCCAGCCCCGCAGCGGCCTGCTCGACCTCACCGCCATCGCCGCCGAGGCCCTCGGCGCGAAGGTGCACCGCTTCGCCGCCGCCGTCGTCGGCACGCCGGGGGAGACCTGGCAGCCCTGGCGCTCCGCCGACGACAACGCCCACCCGCTCTACGGCATCGCCCTGATCAGCCGGTGGCCGGTGCTGCGCTGGCAGATCACCCAGCTGCCCGCCGCGCCCGTGCGCTCACCGGTCTGGGCGCCCGGGCCGCGCGGGGGACTGGTCCTGCTCAAGGACGAACCCCGCGTCCTGATCGCCGCCGTCGTCGACACACCGACCGGAGCGATCACGGTCGCCAACACCCACCTGTCGTTCGTGCCGGGCTGGAACCTGCGCCAGCTGCGCGCCGCCGTGCGCGCGCTGCGCGGCCTGCCCGCGCCGCGGATCCTGCTCGGCGACCTCAACCTGCCCGCCGGGCCCGTGCGCGCCTTCACCGGCTGGCGCACCCTGGCCCGCCGGCCCACGTACCCCAGCACCCACCCGCGGGCCCAGCTCGACCACGTCCTGGCCGACCCGCGCGGCGCCGGCCCGCTCGGCCCGGTCGTGCAGGTGCGCACCCCGGCGGTCGGCGTCTCCGACCACCTACCGCTGGTCGTGCACCTGGACCCGCCGCGCCGCTAGGGCCTGTCCTGCCGATCATGGCGACGCCGAGCCGAGGTCCAGGTTTCGCGTCGCAAGTGGGCCGGACGGTCGAATACCGGTGTTGTATTCGGCCGTCCGGACCGCGCCGCGAGGCGGAAGCTGGGCCCGGCGCAGGCCGTCATGATCGGCAGGACAGGCCCTAGACCGGCAGCTCGAAGATCAGCTCCAGGCCGTCCTGGTCGTCCCACTGCTCGCCGGTCTGCGTGAACCCGAACCCGGCGATCGTCGCCAGCGACGCGACGTTCTGCGGGCTGATGCTCGCCCGGACCACCCGTACCCCCGGCTCCGCGCGCGCCCGCTCGATCAGCGCGGCCAGCATCGCCTTGGCGTGACCCCGCCGCCGGTACGCGGGATCGACCGAGTAGCCCACCTCGACCATCCCGTCGGCGTCCGGGGGACCGTGGAACCCGGCGTGCCCGACCACCACCCCGGCGGGCTCGGCCACCGCCACCCGGGCGATCCACTCCGCGCTCGCCGGATCCCGGGCGATCTGCTCGCTGCGGATCTCCCACAGCCACTTCTCGTCCCGGATGAACTCGGTCAGCGGCTGACCTGCGGCGGCACCCGCCGCGGCCAGGTCGGACTCGATGAGCGCCCGGAGCGCGGCCGGCGGCAGTTTCACGAAACGGATCACCGGAAGATCCTAGGGCACCGCCGATTAAGTTGTGCACAACTTAGTTGTGCGCTACTGTTCCCGGCATGGCAGGCACCGACGACACCACCGGACTCGAGCAGATGATCTGCTTCGAGCTCTACGCCGCCTCACGGGCCATGACCGCCGCCTACCGGCCGGCCCTGGACGCACTCGGCCTCACCTACCCCCAGTTCGTCGCCCTGCGCGTCATCTGGCACCGCGGCCGCCTCACCGTCCGCGACCTCGGCGACGCCCTGTCCCTGGACAGCGGCACCCTCTCGCCCCTGCTCAAACGCCTCGAAACCCAGGGCCTCATCCGGCGCGAACGCGGCACCGACGACGAACGCGTCGTCTGGATCACACCCACCGACCAGGGCTCGGCCCTGCGCCACCGGGTCGCGGACCTACCGGAACGGCTCGCCTGCGCCACCGACCTCAGCGTCGACGAATTCACCCAGCTCCACCACCTGCTCAGCCGCATCCGCGGCACGGCAGTCACCCCCGCCAACTAGGGAGAACCAACCATGCAGGCTGTGTACACGGCATCCGCCACCGCCACCGGCGACGGCCGCGGCGGCCACACCCGCTCCAGCGACGGCGTCCTCGACCTCGACCTCGCCGTCCCCAAGGAGCTGGGCGGCCCCGGCGGCCAGCTCACCAACCCCGAGCAGCTCTTCGCCGCCGGCTACGCCGCCTGCTTCCACAGCGCCCTCAAGCTCGTCGCCGGCAAGCAGAAGATCACCCTCACCGACACTGCGATCACCGTCGACGCCGGCATCGGCCCCAACGGCAAGGGCGGCTTCGGCCTCACCATCGCCATCGAGGCCGAACTGCCCGGCCTCGACGAGGACACCGCCCGCGCGCTGATCGAGGCGGCGCACCAGGTCTGCCCGTACTCCAACGCCACCCGCGGCAACGTCGACGTCACGCTCACCATCGCCTGAGCCCCGCCTGGTGCCGGGCCCTCGCCGGTCACGGCACCAGGCGGGCGACCCCGCCCGTCTCCAGGACCGCGCAGACCGTGCCGTCGAGGGCGACGGCGATGCCGTGCGGCTCGGACGCGGGAGTCGGCAGGTCGTAATGCCGGAAGACGCCGTGCGGGCCGACGTGACCGATCCGGTTCGCCGCCCACTCGGTGAACCAGCAGCCACCCGCCGGGTCCGCGACGATCGCGTGCGGCCTGGCACCGCGATCCGGCAGCGGGAACTCCCGGATCGCGCCGTCGGGCGTGATCCGGCCGACCTGCCCGGCGGCGATCTCCACGAACCAGAGCGCGCCGTCGGTGCCCGCCGCGATGCCGACCGGCCCGGCACCGGCGGTGGGAAGCTCATGAACGGTGACGGCGCCGCCGAGATCGATCCGGCCGATCGCGCCCGCCTGATTCAGCGTGAACCACAGCGCCCCGTCAGGCCCGGTGGTGACCCCGTACGGGCCGGCACCCGGGCCCGCCACCGAGATCTCGCCGATCATCCAACACCCCCGGATGTGTATACGCCGTCACGCGCCCAGCTCACCCAGTGCCCGGTTGGTGCGGTTGGCACGCACCGCCGCGCGCTGCTGCGCCGCGGTCACCTCGATATAGCCCTGCGACGTCGTCAGCGACGCGTGACCCAGCAACCGCATGATCTCCGAAGCGTTCGCGCCGTCCTCGGCCAGCCGGGTCGCGAACGTGTGCCGCAACGCGTGCAACTGCGCGCCCCGGGGCACCCGGTCCGCGATGCCGGCCCGCCGGTAGCAGGACTCCACCAGATACTGCAGGCCACCGCGCCGCAGCGGCCGGCCCCGGCGGTCCAGGAACAGGGGATCGGCCGGGCTCACCCGCCCGAACCGCAGCCGGCGGCTCTCCACGTATCGGTCCACGACGGCATCCAGCTCCGGCCCGATCGGCACCGATCGCGGCCGGCCACCCTTGCCCGCCACCTCGACGCGCCGCTCGCCCGGGCGGCCCAGCAGCGAACCGGCCCGCAGCGCCAGCAGCTCCGACAGCCGCAGGCCCGCGCACAGGGCCAGGGCGACGACCGCCACGTCGCGCTCCGGCCAGGGATCGCGCTGGCGGTCGTCGCTCTGGTTGACCGCTTGCAGGAGCTGCTCCGGGGTGTCCTCGCCACGCAGGGGCTTGGGGGAGGGCGTGGGGATCCGCGGCTTTCCCACCGCGGGCATGGGGTTGCCGGCCACCACACCGTCGACGACGAGGAAGCCGAAGAACGAGTTCCAGCTCGACCAGGCCCGGTAGACCGAGGCGGGCGCGCGGCCGGCGGCGAACGCGGCGAAGGCCGCCCTCAGCGCCCTGGGGGAGAGGTCACCGAGAGTGACGTCTTCGCCGAGTTCCCTGAGGACGGTGGTGAGGTCCCGGCGGTAGGCCATCAGCGTGTGCTCGGACGGTTTCCGCACGGCCCGGGCGGCGAGGAACTCTTCGATGAGCGCGGTGACTGAAATGTCTTGTCCGTCCTGCATAAGGAATATTATGCAGTAATTTCGCTCTTGGCGGTGAGGCGGCGGGCGTCGAATTTGGCGCCGATGCGGCTCGGCGCCAAGACGCTCGTGCGGCCCGGCGCAACGCCGGGCGGCCCTTAGCCGGCACTGAAACGCAAAGATCGACGGCCCACCCTCGGCTTCAAAGAGCGCGCCCTGGGGGGCGCCCTGAGGTGCCCAGAGGCCGACGATGCTGATTCGCGCGGCCTCCGCCCGTCAGGCTTCGCTACCAGGACCCCCGCCGCGCTCAGATTGACATAATGTCAATTATCGACCAAGTAGCGAAGGTCAACTTTCGAGGGAATTTCAGCCGAACAGGTCAGCGTGCCGGATCAGGTCCTCGGTGAAGGCCGGGATGCTGCGGATTTGGGCCTCGGCCCGGGCCTCTATCTCGGTGAGGTCGCGGGGTCCGCTCGGCTCCTCGCCCAGCGACATGCGCAGACGTTCGGCGAGGCGGCCGAGGCGGATTCCGGCCCGGCGAGCCAGGACGTCGGTGCCGGTGGGCCGGGTGCCGCCGTTGGCCGCGTACGCGTCAAGGGTGCGCCGGATCGTGGCGCGGTCGGGCCCGGTGCGGCGGTGGGTGGCGAGCGAGTAGGCCGCGTGCGCGGTTTCGAGACCCGCGCTGTCCGGGCCGGCACTGTCCCAGTCGATGAGGACCGGGCCGCTCGCGGTGACCATGATGTTGTGGATCTCGATGTCGCGGTGGGTCGTCACGTGGTCGGTCGTGTCGCCGAAGGCGCGTGCCACCCAGGCGGTGGCGGCGAGGATGTCCGGCAGGTGCTCGCGCAGCGCCGGCGTCCAGGCGCGCCGCCCGGCGTGGAGCCAGCCGTGCCAGCGCTCGTCGTGCAGGTGGTACCAGTCGGGTCCGGCCGGTGCGGCGGGTTCGATGGCGTGCAACCGCGCGAGGGTCTCGCCGAGCCAGGCGGCGATGTCGTCGCTCTCCCCCACGGGCCGGCCGTCGATCCAGGCGTACGCGCGGGTCAGTCCGATGCCGTCGACGTGCGCGGGCCGGCCGACCGGGGTCGGCATGTCGATCGCGGCGGCCCGGGCCTTGCGTTCGAAGATCATTGTGGCGGGCTGGGCCAGCGGGAGGTGTTTGGGCAGGACGCGGCCGTCGGTGGTGTCCAGGGTCCAGGTCTGTGAGCTGCTGTAGGTCAGCGGTTCGAGGTCGCCGACGGGGTCGGGCAGGCCGAGCGCCTCGGTGATCGCTACCGGCCTCACGGTGAAACGCCTGCCGGCCTCGCGAGTGCGGTGAGCCGTTCCGTGGCGAGGCAGGAGACGAGGCAGCGTTCCTTGGCGTCGCCCATCAGTTGCCGGGTCCAGGTGGTGAAGCCGCCGTCGCCGAGTTCGACGGTCTGCCCGTCGTCGTCGGCGACGATGCGCAGCGCGGCGTCGGTGTAGTAGCCGCGGCCGCGTACGCGTTCGGGTTCCTCGACGATCGGGACCGGGCCGGTCAGTGCCGGCAGCACGGTGTCGTCGAGGCGTTCGCGGATGACGGGGCTGTCCATGACGGTCAGGCGTAGCTGTGGTGCGGCGGCGGGCAGAAGGTCGGCCAGGACGCGCTGCCAGAAGCTCAGGTGCAGGGTGAGCAGCCGCGCCTCGGTCGCGCCGGAGCCGGTGTCTCGGGCGCTGGAGACGACGCAGAACAGGCGGAAGTGTGCGGACCGGCCGGTGCCGAAGTCCTGGGCGCGCAGGTGCCGGTGTGCGGCGGCCAGGTGGATCTCGCCGGTGGCGCTCTGGTGGCGGCGCCGGGTGGCGGCCTCGATGGCCAGGGTGTTGGTGGCGTCGCTGATGATCTCGGTGGTGCGCATCGTCGTGACGATGCGGTTCTGGCTGACCGGTGCGACGGCCGAGCTGGTGCCCAGCGGGGTGACCGGTGCCAGTTCGACGCCGTCGACCGGTGCGGGCAGCAAGTGCCAGATGCGGGCCTCGACGGCGGCCAGTGCCCGTGGGTCTCCCCCGGCCGGGCGTACGAAGCGGTCCTGTCTCCAGCGGCGCATCAGGTCCGCCGGTGTGACCGCGGCGGCGCGGGTGGCGGCCAGGTCGAGCAGCAGGGTCCGCAGGTCGGTCTCGGGCAGGTCGGCGAGGGCCTGGCGGGTGCCGTCCGGCAGCCGGGCCCATACGCGTCGTCGCGCGTCCGGCGTCTCTGTCTGGCCCATGCGGTCACGATGGTGCCTGGCGGGGTTGTGCGGGCGCCGCCACGCCGGTGCACTCCCATCGCAGTGATCTCCCTGTATGTTTCGAGGCATGATGCGGCACCGGTCGGTTCCGATGTTGATCGTCATGTCGGGGCTGCTCGCGGTGGCTGCCTTCGTCGCCGTCGGCGGGGTCCCGGCGTACGCGTGGCTGGTTGCCGGCCTGCTGGTGGTGGCCGGTGTCGGTGTCGCGCTGTGGCAGCGGCGGCGGGCTCCGTCCGCGGTGGTCGCGCTGCCGGTGCCGCCGCGGCCGGCGGAGTTGCCGGCGGCGCCGGCGCTGGTCGGCCGGGCCGAGGAGCTGGCGACGGTGGAGGCGGCCGTCGCGGGCGGTGCGCGGCTGGTGGTGATCGCCGCGGCGCCGGGTACGGGTAAGTCGGCGCTGGCGTTGCGGTTCGCCCACGATGCGCGCGACCGGTATCCGGACGGGCAGTTGTTCGCCGCGTTGCGGGGTGCCTCCGCCGATCCGGTGCCGCCGGAGGCGGTGCTGGTGCGGTTCCTGCGGGCGCTGGGGTGCCCGGACGACGAGCTGCGCGGTGACGTGGTGGAGCTGGCGGCGCGGTTCCGGTGGGTCCTGGCCGGCCGGCGGGTGCTGGTGGTGCTCGACGACGCGCGGGACGCGGCGCAGGTGCGGCATCTGCTGCCCGGCGGTGCGGACTGCCTGGCGGTGGTGACCAGCCGGGGGTTGTTGTCGGATCTGCTGGGTGCCTCGGTGCTGACGCTGGGCGGCCTGGATCCGGGGTCGGGGCTGGAGCTGTTGTCGGTGACCGCCGGCGGTGGCCGGGTCGCGGCGGATCCGGAGGGTGCGCGGCGGGTGGTCGGGTTGTGCGGCGGGTTGCCGCTGGCGGTGCGGATCGCCGGTGGTCGGCTGGGTGCGCGGGGGCGGTGTTCGCCGTCGGAGCTGGCGGATCGGCTTGTCGACGAGGAGCGGCGGCTGGACGGGTTGCGGCTGGCGGATCGGGCGGTGCGCTCCAGCGTCCAGGCGGTGTACGAAGAGCTGTCGCCGGTCGAGCAGCTGGTGTTCCGGCGTTCGGGTGGTTATCCGGGTACGTCGCTGGGGCTTGGCGTGGCGACGGCCCGGTGCGACCTGGACGAGGACGTGGTGGCGGAGGCGCTGGAGCGGCTCGTGGGTGTGCTGCTGGTGGAGTCGCCGGCGCCGGAGCGGTACCGGATGCATGATCTGCTGCGGTCGGTGGCGCGGGAGCTGGCCGGCGACGACGAGGTGGAGTGTCTGCGGCGTCAGGTGCGGTGGCTGACCGTGCGGGCGCGGCCGGGTGCGTGGCTGGAGCGGGAGCGGGAGAACGTCGTCGCGGTGCTGCACGCGGCGGTGGCGGCGGGGCTGGCGGAGCCGGCCAAGGGTCTGGTGGTGGCGGTTCATCCGCTGGTGGCCGGCGCGGTCGAGCACGCGTACCGGTTGCGGTTGTGGCAGGCCGGCGAGGCGGCCGCGGTCGCGAGCGGTGACGAGGGTTTCCGGGTGCGGGCGCTGCGGTGGGTGTCGCACTCGTACGGGATGGCGGGCCTGGCCGATCTGGAGTTGGCGGCGGCGGAGCAGGCGCTGGAGCTCGCGGAGCGGCTCGGGTCGAACGTGCGGGAGGTCGCGCTGGCGGCGTGGCGGGTCGGTGACGCGCTGCGGGCGCAGGACCGGTTCACGGCGTCGGAGTCGGCGCTGCTGCGGGCGCTGGATCTGCTGTCGGGGCTGGGTGCGGTCGAGGACGAGGTCGAGGTGCGGCTGGCGCTGGGGACGCTGTACAACACGTTCCGCAAGCCGGAGCTGGGCGTGCCGGTGCTGGCTGCGGCGGTGGAGTTGCTGCCGGGCGAGCCGTCGGAGGCGCGGGGTTGGACGGTGTTGTGTCTCGGGGTGGCGCACAAGCTCGGCGGTGACCTGGCCCGGGCGCGGGTGTTGTTCGCCGAGGCGTTGCAGGTGGCCCGGCGTCTCGGCGACGACCTGCTGCTCGGTTACTGCCTGCGTGAGCGGGGCCTGTTGTCGGCGCAGGAGCGTGCGTTCGCGGCGGCCGAGCGGGACCTGCGGGCGACGCTGACGGTGTTCGAGCGGCTGCGCGACGGCGGCGGGATCGGCGGGGCGCACGGCGCGCTGGGCGAGGTCGCCGACATGCAGGGGCGGTGGGCGCAGGCCTTGGCGGAGTACGACGCGGGTATCGCGCAGTTCGAGCGGCTGGGCCTGCGGGTGCGTGAGGGTGAGCTGATGCTGCACCGGGGCACGGTGTTGCGGATGCTGGGCCGTGAGCCGGAGGCGGTGCAGGCGCGGCTGCGGGGTGAGGCGCTCGTCGGTGACGCGCCGGTGCGCCTGGGGCCGGGTCTGGTGCGGCGGCTCGACGAGACGGAGGGGCGTTGAGCGGGCCGCGGTGGTTGACGGGTTTCCTGGATTCGCCGTCGCGGGTGGCGGAGCCGTTCTGGTCGGCGGTGACGGGGTCGGGGTTGTCGGCGCGGCGGGGGCCGGGCGGGGAGTTCGCGACGTTGCTGCCGGGCGGCGGGGACGCGTACCTGCGGGTGCAGGTCGTCGGGGACGGCCCGGCGCGTTGTCACCTGGATCTGCATGTCGAGGATGTGGCGGCGCAGGCGCGCCGGGTGGTGGGTCTGGGCGCCTCGGTGGTGCTGTCCGACGGGGAGCTTGTGGTGCTGCGGTCTCCGGCGGGTCTGCTGTTCTGCCTGGTGCCGTGGCGGGGTGAGGCGGTGCGGCCGGCGGGTGGCCGCGGCCTGGTCGATCAGATGTGCCTGGACGTGCCGCGCGCCGTCTTCGACGGCGAGGCGGATTTCTGGGCGGCGGTGACCGGCTGGGAGCGCCGGCCCGGCTCGCTGCCGGAGTTCGATTTCCTGGTACGCCCGGACGGGATGCCGCTGCGGCTGCTGCTGCAACGCGTCGGCGGCGACGGTGCGGGGATGCACCTGGACCTGGCCTGCGACGACCGTGCGGCGGAGGTGGCGCGGCACGTGGAACTGGGTGCGGCGGTGGCGTGGACGGGTCCGCGGTGGACGACGCTGCGGGACCCGGCGGGCCGGCCGTACTGCGTCACGGACCGGCCGGTCACCGGCCCTTAGCGAGAATCGTGCTGAGCATCGTCAGGTAGCTGTCGTGGGCCAGGGACAGTTCCGCGAGCGCGTCCTGGGTGAACCACCAGTTCCTCCCGGAGCTCGCGGGCGAGTGCCGCGCCGGGTGGTTCGCCGGGCTCCACGTGGCCGCCGGGCAGGTCCCAGACGTCGGGGTACCAGCGGCGCTGGGGCGATCGGTGACACAGCAGCACCCGGTTGCCGTCCCGCAGCAGGGCGGTGACGATACGAGCCTTGGGCACGGGCGCATTGTGCCACCGTCAGAGGCGGTGTCGTACAGGCTGGGGGGACGATGACCGTTCTGGGTACGCGGGCGCTCAACCGTGCGACGCTGGCCCGGCAGTTGCTTCTCGAGCGGGCCGACATGCCGGTCCTGGATGCCGTCGCGCACCTGTGCGGCCTGCAGGCGCAGGAGCCGCAGGAGCCGTTCGTGGGGCTGTGGTCGCGGCTGGACGGGTTCGACCCGGCGGTGCTGTCGGGTCTGCTGGCCGACCGGGGCGTGGTCCGGATTCCGCTGATGCGGCGCACCGTGCACCTGCTCACCGCCGGCGACACCCTGGCGTGGCGCTCGGCACGACCTGATGCTGCGCCAGCGGGTGCTCGGCGTCTACCGCCGGGAGCTGGCCGGGGTGGACCTGGGTGAGCTCGCGGCGGCGGGCCGGGAGTTGTTCTCCGACGGCGTGCCCCGTTCGATGGCGGAGCTGGCCCGGGCGCTGGGTGAGCGGTGGCCGGCGCCGGGTCCGCGGGCGCTCGGGGAGATGCTGGTCGGTGCGCTGGTTCCGGCGGTGCAGTTGCCGCCGCGCGGGTTGTGGCGGGTCCGTGCGGGTGTGCGGTACCTGCCGCTGTCGACGTGGCTGGGTCGCGAGATCGACCCGCCGGCGCCGGACGGCGGTGATCCGGTCGGTGAGGTGCTGGTGCGGCGCTACCTGGCGGCGTTCGGGCCCGCCGCGACCGGTGACCTGCGTGCCTGGTGCGGCGTCGCGGGCCTGCCGGCGGCGGTGGCGGCGGTGCGCGGCGAGCTTGTCGCGTTCCGCGACGAGCAGGGCCGGGAGCTGCTGGACCTGCCGGGCGCGCCGCGTCCCGACCCGGACACGCCGGCGCCGGTGCGGTTCCTGCCGGCGTTCGACAACGCGCTGCTGGGTTACGCCGAGCGGGGCCGGATCGTCGACGCCGAGCACCGGGGCCTGTCGGTCACCGGGGCCCGCGTCGTGCTCGTCGACGGCCGGGTCGCCGCGACCTGGACCGTCGAGGAGGGCACCGTGACCGTCGCGCCGCTGCGCGGCCTCTCGCGGGCCGAACGCGACGGCGTGGCCGAGCAGGGGCAGGCGCTGGCGGCGTTGCTGTCCGACGACGACAGTCGGCGGGTGCGGATCGACGCGTCTCCCGGCTGAGCGACACACCCCGCGAGCCGCTTGGTCCGCGACGGTGCTGGGTGGCACGCTGCGGTGCGTGCTGCCGTGTGGCCCTCGTATGACCTCGTTGTCGGTGGGTACTGGTAGAACTTACGGCGTTGAAACACGCGTTCGAGTGACGCGGTGAGCGGTAACGACGAAGGGACGACAATGGCTACGGTGGCACGCACCGGTGCGCGAGGGCTCAGCACGGACGAGTTGCAGGCGATCCGGGACGGGCTCGCGGCGGGCCGGCGGCCCCGGGTGATGTTCACCGAGTCCGCGGGGCAGATCGCCGGGCAGGTCGGCCAGGTCGTGACGCTCACCGACCCGGCCGAGTCCGACGAGTGGGTGGTGGTGCGGTTCGGCCGCGACGAGCTGCCCTTCTCCCCCGGCGACCTCCAGATGGCGCCGAAGGGCCCGGTGAAGAAGGCCGCTCCCCCGGTGCCGGAGCAGAGCCGCGCCGAGCCGGAGTTCGTCATGGACAAGCCGCTGCCGGCTCCCCCGCCGCCGCCCGCGGCGCCCGCGGTGGCCGCGCCGTCGGCGGGGACGGCGCCGGCACCGCGCAAGGCGCCGGGGCGGGCGGCCAAGCCGAAGCCGCCGCCGGGCCTGACCGTGACGCTGGCCTACACCGACGGCGAGTGGACGATCGCCGCCAACCAGGGCACGAAATCGCTGGCGAAGCCCTACGTGGTCAAGCCGTCCGAGGCGATGAAGATCGTGCAGCTGGTCGATGTGCCCGGGGTGCAGGAGGCCGTCGAGCAGATCGTCTCGGCCGAGCGGGCCGAGGCCGAGCAGCAGGCCGAGCGGCTGCGCGCGGAGCTGGCGGAGATCGAGGCGCGGCTGGCGGAGTTACGCGACGCGGGCTGAGCCCGGCATGCGATCATGGCGCCCTGATGGACGAGTCATGGCGGGTGCCCTGGGTGTGGCGGGCGTTGCTGCGGTTCTCCCGGGTGCTGGTGCCCATGATCTGCCGGCTGCGGGTGTCCGGTGCGGTGCCGGACGGGCTGCGGCACGGCCCGCTGATCCTGGCGGCCAACCACGTCAGCCCGGTCGACCCGGTGGTGATGACGGCGGCGTGCAGCATCGCCGGGATCGCGCCGCGGTTCATGGCAACGGGCGGGCTGTTCGACGCGCCGGTCGCCGGGTGGGCGATGCGGGCGGCCGGGCATCTGCGGGTCGACCGGCACACCGCCCAGGTCACCGAGGCGCTGCCGAGCGCGGCGGAGGCGCTGCGGGCCGGTTCGGTGGTGCTGGTCTACCCGGAGGGCCGGATCGGGCTGGATCCGTGGATGTGGCCGGAGCGGGGCAAGACCGGCGTGGCGCGGATGGCGGCGATGTCCGGTGCGCCGGTGATCCCGGTGGCGCAGTGGGACACCCACCGGGTGCTGCCGTACACGGCGCCGGTCGGGATCGTCGGCTCCGTGCTGCGGGCGATCCGGGACCGGCCGGTGGTGTACGTGCGCTTCGGTGAGCCGGTGGACCTGTCCGGGCTGACCGGCACGGACGGGGCGCGGGCGATGCGGGCGACCGACCGGATCGTGGAGGGCATCGCCCGCACGCTCGAGCCGCTGCGCGCCGGCGAGCCGGAGCTGCCGCGCTTTGTGGACCGCACTCGGCCGGTGGAGATGTCCCGGGTCCGTAAGCGCCGCTCAGCCGGGCGTGATCAGGGCTAGCTGCGCCAGCAGCTGCACCAGCCGGTACGCCTCGGCGACGTCCGCCGCGGTGAACGCGACGGTGCGGGCGCCCGGCGCGCGGGTCACGCCCGGGACCAGCACGGCCAGGTCGACGGTGTACGGCCCGTACAGGTCGACCTCGACCTTGAGCGGGCCGGTCAGGGTCACCAGCGGCACCTGGTCGTGGCGGCGCACCGCCTTGGCGGCGGCCCGGTGCACCTGGTCGCGGGCCTCGTCGGGGTGCAGGGCGACGGTGGCGGCCTGGCCCAGTGCCCGCTTGACGGCGACGTTCAGCGCGGCCGGGACGAGCTCGCGCAGCTCGGCGCAGGCGGCGTCGTCGCCGGTGATCAGCACGACCGGTGCGCCGTGGAAGCCGGCCAGGGCCGCGTTCAGTCCGATCTCGCCGGTCGAGCGGCCGTCGAGGCGCACGTCGAGGATCCCGGCGCCGATGGTGTGCGCCAGCACGCCCGGCCCGCCGCCGGCGCGGGCGTGATAGCCGACGAACAGCACCGCGTCGGTGTCGTCGTCGAGGCCGGCGAGCATGCCCAGCGGCCGGGGCTGGCCGCGCACCAGCCGGGCGCGGCGGTCGAGCTCCTCGGGCAGCAGGTTGCGAAACGAGGCGTGCGCGTCGGCGACAAGCACCTCGGCGGCCGGCACGGCCTCGAGAACACCGGCGACGGCGGCGTTGACCTCGGCGGTCATCCGGGCCCGGCCGCGCTCGTAGTCGTAGCCGCCGGGGTTGGTCTCGCTGGGATGCACGATCCCCGAGATCCCCTCCATGTCGGCAGAGATCAGCACCTTCATCGCAGAGCACCTTAATCGGTCGATCGGCGCCTTGCACAGGCGCCGCCGCTATGCGGCCTCCTCCGCGAGCGGGTAGCCGAGCTTCTCCGCCTGTGCACGCACGAAAGCCGGGTCGGCCTGCGGATCCAGCGCACGGATCACCGGGTCGGTCAGCGGCAGAAACCCGGCGACGTGGCCGACCGCGGACCGGGGCAGGTCGACCTCGTACACCTCTTCGGCGTGCTCGTGGTACTTCTCCGCGATGTCGTCGAGCAGGATGTCCAGCAGCCAGGAGCCGTCCGGGTCCTCCTCCTCGTCGTCCGCGGGCGAGAAGTCGATGTCGTCGCCGGCGTGCCATCGCCCGTCGCCGGCGCCCCGCCACAGGACGAAGCTGGCGTTCAGCGTGCCGCCCGGGCCGCCGAAGGCGGGTTCGTCCACCTGGGACCGGAACACCTCGGGAAGGCCGTCGAGCAGACCCGGCCACAGCCGCCCGTGCGTGTGCGCGAACATCGGCGACTCGTGGTAGACGCCGCGGATGAAGGCGCCGCCGGCGGTGAAGACGATGTCGTACTCCTCGCCGCTGCCGTTGCGCATCGCGGCCGCCTCGTCAGCGCCCCACGCCCGGTCGTAGGTGTAGTAGTCACCTCCGATGATCACATCGAGCATCGCCAGCGCCTTGCACCGCTGCCGCAGCACGTCGATGCACGGCAACCGCGCGGCGATGTCATAGACGGTCACGTCCGCATGGTACGGCGACAGATGATCACCACGCCCTGGCTAGGGTGCCGCCATGCGGCCTCTGGCGTTGTTCGACCTGGACGGCACGCTCGTCGACCGCAAGGCCGCCTTCGACGCCTGGGCCGGGGAGTTCGCGGCGGACCACCACCTCGACGAGGCGGCCCTCACCTTCATGGTCATGGCCGACGCGCACCACTCCGGCCCGATGGACGGCTACTTCACGACGATCCGTGAGACCTTCGGCCTCGCCGAGGCGCCGGACGCGCTGTGGCGGCAGTACCGCCGGCGCATGCCCGAACTGGCGGCCTGCCGCGCCGACGACCTCGACGCGCTGCGGCGGCTACGCGGGGCCGGGTGGCGCATCGGGATCGTCACCAACGGCATGGCCGACAACCAGCTGGGAAAGATCCGCAACACCGGTCTGAGCGACCTGGTCGACGCGTGGGGCATCTCCGGCGAGCTCGGCGTGCGCAAGCCCGACCCGCAGATCTTCCGCCGCGTCGCCGAGCGCTGCGGCACCGACCTCGACCGCGGCGGCTGGATGATCGGCGACAACCTCGTCCACGACGTCGCCGGCGGCCACGCGGCCGGCCTGCGCACGATCTGGCTGCACCCGCGGCGTCACCCCGCACCGTGGTCCTTCACCGGACCGGCACCCGACTTCACGGTCGGCTCGGTCGCCGACGCGGTCGCGGTGCTCCTTCGCGACCACTGAGATCGAAAGCCAAACCGAATAAGGTCACCCCAGCGCTCGACGAGCGCTCGGTGGGATGCCCTTCCCTCCGATGTACTTCTTGTACAGCGTCCCGAAGTGGGTCAGCGCTGCGGCGTCGTCCGCAGGCCTGTCGCCTTCCCATACCGCCGGGTCGTAACTCATGTGGCGGAGTGTGCCACCAGTATCGACTCGTCAGGCTCGGGCCAAGCGGCAGCGCGCTGGTCCCTGGTTGTCCATGATGGTTACGGTTCGGCGATGGGGTATGCGGGCGCGGGGCCAGGGGTGATCACTCCTGACGGATGTGCGGTGGAGTACTACTCGCTGCTGCCCACCATGGGGGAACCGGAGATCGTCCACGCGGCGGTGCCGGGCGGTGCCTCGGTCCTTGAGCTGGGATGCGGAACCGGCCGCATCCTGCGGCCTCTGGCCGCGCTCGGGCATCGGGTGCACGGAGTGGACGAGTCACCCGCGATGCTGGAAAGGATGGGCGGCCTACCGGCTACCCTGGCGCGCCTTCAGGACGTCCGCCTGGACCGCACCTTCGACGTGGTGCTGCTGGCCAGCACCACGCTCAACGGGGAGCCGTCGCTACGCCGGGCCTTCCTGGCCACCTGCCGGCATCACGTCGATCCTGGCGGGCTGGTCGTCTTCCAGCAGAACGCGCCGGCTTGGTTCGATGCGGTGACGGAGTCATCCGCGGAGATCGCCGGTATTCGGCGCGTGGTGCGCTCGGCGCTGCGACATGGAGACCGGGTGGACCTCGTCGTCGACTACCACGTCGGTGACCGGACGTGGACGCATGAGTTTCCCCGGTACGCCATCACCTCGCGGGAGCTGGCGCGGAACCTGCGAGAGGCCGGCCTGCGATTCGACGGGTACCTCACCGAAGACCGGTCCTGGTTCACGGCTCGGCCCGTCTGACGGCCGCTCAGCCGGGGGTGCGGCGCTGGCGCAGGTAGGCCAGGACCGCCTCGCGGGTGGTGCGGACGCCGAACATCGCGCGGGCCTCCGCGATCCGCCGGTTGGCGGTGCGCAGCGACAGGAACTCCGCCGCGGCCGCCGCCGCGATGGTGTCGCCGGCGGCCAGCCGGTCCAGCAGGGCGCGCTGTTCGGGTACCAGGTCGGCGACCATGTCGCCCGGGTCCGCCGGCGGCTGCGGGCCGCCGGGGCCGAGCTGCACGGTGCCGAGGCGGCTCAGGTCGTCGATCAGGGCGCGGCCCACGGGCGTCTCGGAGTCGCAGACGGCCACGATCCCGGCGCCGCGGGCGGCGGCCAGCACCGCCAGTTGCAGGTTCTCCAGGTCGGTGATGCGGCCGTGCAGCACCAGCCGCGCCGAGGTGACGTCCCAGGAGGGGTCGGGCAGCGCGAAGCCCTCGCGGACGGTCCAGCCGTCGCGGGTCAGGCGCCGCACGACGGTCTCGGCGTCGGCGCCGGAGGCGACGACGTGGCGGGGGGCGTCGGGCTGTCGGGTCAACGGCCTTCCTCGCGGTCGGAGTGTGTCTCGGACGCTTCGATCTGGGTCAGGGCCAGGGCGGCCGCCTCGGTGCGGGTGCGGGCGCCGAGCTTGCGCATGCCGGCCCGGATGTGGGTGTCGACGGTCTCGGCCGAGATGCCGAGCTGCCCGGCGATGCGCCGGGTCGGCTCGCCCGCGGCGACCAGCCGCAGCACGTCGGTCTCGCGGCGGGTCAGCCGGCTGCCCGAGCGCGGGCTGCGGGTGTCGCGGTGCACGTGGTGGCGGCGCAGGCCGCGGCGGGCCCGGCCGGCGAGCACGACCAGGCCGGCGGTGTCGGCGAGGTGTTCGGCGCGCAGCAGGGCCGCGACCGCCCGTTCCGGGTCGGTGTCGTGCAGGCCCGCGGCGAGCAGGCAGCGGATCTCCTCGCGCAGGGCGACGCCGGTCCAGGTGTCGGCGGCGGCGGTGAATCCGGTGCCGGTCGCCCACGCGGTCAGGGTGCGGCGGGCCGCGGTCGGCAGGCCCGCGGGGATCTCCGGTGCCGGCGTGTTCGGCTCGAACGCCGACGAGTACGCGGCCCGGGCGGTGGCGCCGCTGTCGTAGGCGGCCCACCGGGCCGTGATGTGGC
Organism: Amorphoplanes digitatis; assembly: GCF_014205335.1. Classification (NCBI taxonomy): domain Bacteria; kingdom Bacillati; phylum Actinomycetota; class Actinomycetes; order Micromonosporales; family Micromonosporaceae; genus Actinoplanes; species Actinoplanes digitatis. The sequence continues at coordinate 4,448,256 of NZ_JACHNH010000001.1, forward strand.
GCAGCCCGGTGAGCAGGCCGGCCGTGGTGGTGCCGGACGGCTGGGCGGCCCGGTCGGGCTGGCCGTCGAGCCAGGCCGCCTCGCGGGCGACCCAGGCGGTCGCCGGGTGCCCGTCCGGGGCGGCGAGCCGGCCGCGGGCGGCGGCGAGCAGGCCGGTGTCGGCCTCGACCAGGGCGGTCGCGGCGGTGGCGTAGCCGCGGGCGTCGGCGGGCAGGGCCCGGTCGGTGAGGTCGGCGGCGCGGCGCAGCGCCCGGTCGGCGGCGTCGCGGGCCGGGGACATCGATTCCGCGTCCATGGCGGCGACCGGGTCGGCCGCAGCGCCGGGAGCGGGTTCGCGGGCCGCGGCGGCGGAGGCGGCGATCATCGTGCCTTGCAGGACCTCGGCCCAGTCGCGGACGGCCAGGAAGCGGGTCTGCCAGCTGTAGGCGAGGTCGGCGGCGCAGGCCTGCGCCGCGTCCCGGGCCACCGTCGCGGCCTGCGCGAGCCGGCCGTCGGCGACCAGGTGCTCCACCAGCAGCCAGGCGCTCCACCGCCCGGCCAGCGGGTCGGTGCCGGTGCCGGCGGCGGCCGCCAGCTCGGTGTCCCAGCCGGGTACCCGGTGCGCGGCGTGCACCGCCGCCAGGGCCGCGGCGACGCCCGGCGGCGGCGCCGGGTAGCGGGCCGCGATCTTCTCGGCGGCGTCCAGGGCGCCGGCCGGGTCGGTGGCCAGCTCGGCCAGCAGCAGGATCCGGTCGCGGGCCGCGACCACGGTGCCGCCGGCCGCGTCCGGCACCGGGCGCACGGCGGCGCGGGCGCCGGCCGGGTCGCCGGCCTGGAGCAGGGCCTCGCCGCGCAGCACGTCGGCCTCGACACCGAGCGGGCCCGGCGCGGTCAGCACCCGCGCCGCCGGGTGCGGGCGCCCGGCGGCCAGCAGCGCGTCGGCGGCCGCGATCCGCACCCGCGGGTCGACGCTGACGCCGGGCAGTTCGCAGGCGAACAGCAGCAGCCCGGCGCGGTCGCCGCCGGGCCGGTCGGCGGCGGTCAGCGCCCGCCGGTACGCGCCCGCGTGGTCGCCGGCCGCGGCCAGGTGCCGGGCCGCCTCGGCGTCGGGTGCGAGGTCGGCCAGGGCGCGGTGCAGGTCGGTGCGGGCGGCGGCGTCGAGCAGCCCGGCGGCGGTCTCGGCGAAGTACGCCGACACCGGCACGCACCCGTCGTCGCCGTCGACGACGAGCCCGGCCTCCAGCAGCGCGGGCGCGCCGGGGCCGAGCAGGGCGGCGGGTGCGGGCCGGCCGAGCAGGCCCAGCGCCGCCAGGGCGGTGCGGGCGGGGCGGGGCAGGTCGGCCAGGGCGGCCGCGATCGCGTACGCGACCTGGTCGATGTCGGTGTCGGGTGCGCCGCGGCCGGCGCCGGCCTGCCGGGCCAGGGCGGTGACCGCGAGGGGGTTGCCGCCGGCCCGGCGTACGACGGTCGCCAGGGCCTCGTCGGTGAGCTGGCCGCCGACGCGGCGGGCCAGGTCGGTCGCGGTGTCGGCGGACAGCGCGGGCACGTCGAGCCAGGCGGTCGCGGCCGACCGCAGCGCCGCGACGGTCTCCTCGGCGAGGCGGTGCGGTGCGCGCAGGGCGACAAGCACCCGCACGTTGCGGGCCAGGTGCGGCAGCGCGGCCAGCGTCGCCGGGTCGGCGTACTGGAGGTCGTCCAGGACGAGCAGCCCGCCGCGGACCCGGGAGCGCACGGCCTCGGCGAGCAGCGGCACGTCGTGGGTGGGCAGGCGGGCCTTGACGGCCCGGGACAGCGCCAGCGCCGGTACGGCGGCCAGCATCGCGAGCCCGCCACCGGCGTACGCCGGGCCGGGCGCGACGGCCGCGATGCGCCGCAGCAGCGTGGACCGGCCGGAGCCGGGCGCGCCGGTGAGCATGACGAGGCCCGGGCGGCGCAGGTGCGCGGAGGCCAGCCCGGCCAGGTCCTGCTGTGCCACCGGCATCCCCTTGTCCCGTCGCCCGCCGACCGGGTCCGTGCCCGGGTGGCACGAACACGGGATCTGCGTCGCCTCGTCGGTCCGTAGTCTGTGGTGCGGCAGGCATCCCGCCCTGCCCGCGAACGGGAAGGGTGGCGACTGTGTCCAGGACGTCGGCCGCGGTCAGCACATTCTCGCTGACGGTGTGCTCGGCTGACGAGTCATGACCGTCGGTCCGCTGTCCGCCCGCGTGGCGACTCTCTGTGACGAAATCGTGGCTCGGGTCGGTCCGCACGCCGGTGGCCAGGCGCTTCAGGTCCGTGATCGGTTGTCCGAGCCCTTACGCGTCGCAATCGCCGGGCGGCTGAAAGCCGGAAAGTCGACACTCGTCAACGCGTTGATCGGGCGCCGGGTCGCCCCTACGGCGGTCGGTGAGTGCACCCGGGTGGTCACCCGGTTCCGGTACGGGACCGCCGACCGTGTCGACGTGGTGCGCCGCGACGGCACCCGTTCGAGCCTGCCGCTGGGCGATGACGGCATGATCCCGCAGCGGCTCGGTGTCGGCGCCGCGCGGATCGCCTACGTCGACGTGACGCTGACCAGTGAGAAGCTGCGCGATCTTACCGTGGTCGACACGCCGGGCCTGGCGTCGACCGACACCGGCGTCAGCGCCCGGGCCGCGGCCGAGCTCGGCGAGAACACCGCGCCGTTCGACGCCGACATCGACGCGGACTCCGCCTCCGAGGTCGCCGCCGCCGAGGCCGTCGTCTACGTCTTCACCCAGGCGGTCCGCGCCGACGACGTGCGCGCCCTTGAGGCGTTCCGCGCCGCGTCGGCCCGGCTGGCCAGCAGCCCGATCAACGCGCTGGGGGTGTTCGGCAAGGTCGACACCCTGGTCGGCGGTGCCGGGGATCCGTGGCCGGTCGCCGGTCCGCTCGCCGAGCAGCAGGCCGCGCTGCTGGCCCGTACCGTCTCGGAGGTCGTGCCGGTGGTCGGGCTGCTCGCCGAGACCGGTGAGGCGGGGCGGCTCACCGCCGCCGACTGCGCCGCCCTGCGGACCCTCTCCGCGCTGCCCGCCGGCGAGCTGCGGCTGCTGCTGGCCTCGGTGGACCTGTTCCGGAGCCGGCCGGCGCCGGTCGGCGCGCAGCACCGCGAACGGCTACTCGCCCTGCTCGACCTCTACGGCGTCGGTTTCGCATGTGCGCAGCTCGCCGCCGAGCCGCAGCTGGGCACCGGTGAGCTGGTGCGCCGGCTGGTGGGTGCCTCCGGCTTCCCCCGGCTGCGCACCACCCTGGAGCAGACGCTGCGCTGGCGCGCCGACGCGATCAAGGCCGGCTGGGCGCTGGCCCGGCTCGAGCGCATCGCCGGCCACGAGGGGGACCCGCGCGACCGGGAGGCGCTGCGCGCCGCCACCGAACGGCTGCTGCGCGAACCCGCCTACCACCGGCTGCGGCTGCTGGAGGTGGCGCAGCGGGTCGCGACCGGCGCCGTGCCGCTGCCGGAGGCCTGGGAGCGGGAGCTGACCCGGCTGGCGACCTCCGAGGACCCCCGGTGGATCCTGCGGCTGCCGGACGCGGCACCGCCCGAACTGGCCGCCGCCGCGGTCGAGGCCGCCAACCGCTGGCGGGTGTACGCGGTCGCCGGTGCCGGCCCGGCGCAGTCACGGGTGGCGCAGGTCGCCCACCGCGGCTTCCACCTGCTGGCCCAGGCCGTCCGGGAGCAGGCGCGGTGAGCCTGGCCAAGGAGCTCGACGTCGCCGTGCGCGACGCCCTCGCCGCGGTGCGCGCCGCCGACGCCGACGCGGGCGCGGAGCTGGCCGAGCGGCGCCGCACCCAGCTGACCCGGCCCACGATCGTCATCGTCGGCGAGACCAAGCGAGGCAAGAGCTCGCTGCTCAACGCCCTGCTCGGGGTGCCGGACCTGTCGCCGGTCGACGCGGCCGTCGCGACCGCCGCCTACCTGCACTTCTCCCCCGGCACGCCGGCGTCGGCGGCCGCGTACGTGCCGGGTGCGCCCGAGCCGGTGCCGGTCGACGTCGCCCGGCTCGCCGACTGGGCCACCGGCGGTGAGCCGCCCGGCGGAGGCCGCGCACCGCGGCGCATCGAGGTCACCCACCCGGCGCCGCTGTTGCAGTACCTGAGCCTGCTGGACACCCCGGGCGTCGGCGGGCTCGACCCGGCGCACACCGCCGTCGCGCTCGACGCGGTCGAGCGGGCCACCGCCCTGCTGTTCGTCGCCGACGCGTCCGCGCCGCTGTCGCAGCCCGAGCTGGACTTCCTGGCCGCCGCGAGCGAACGCGTCGACGCGGTCGTGTTCGCGCTGACGAAGATCGACGCGTTCCCGGGGTGGCGGCGCATCGCCGAGGACAACCGGGCGCTGCTGCGCGCCCGGGCGCCGCGGTTCGCCGACGCGCCCTGGTTCCCGGTCTCCGCGCGGCTGGCCGAGCTGGCGCTGGGCATGCCCGCCGGTGAGCAGGCCGCGCTGGTCGGCGCGGCGCGCATCGCCGAGCTCCAGCACGCCCTGGTCGAGCTGGCCGGGCGCGGGCACCAGCTGCAACTGGCCAACGTGCTGCGTACCGCCCGCGGCGACCTGGCCCGGCTGGAGGCGGCCGCGGAGGCCCGGCTGCGGGCCTGCGACGCCGACCCGGCCGAGGTCGCCCGGGTACGCGCGCAGCGCTCCGCCCTGGCCGCCCGCAAACGCACCGAGTCGCGGCAGTGGGCGCTGCTGCTCAGCGCCGAGACGCAGCGGGCCCGGGTCGAGGTCGTCGGCCTGCTGCGCACCCGCATCGCCGCCGTGCAGCTTCAGTTCGGCGCCCGCATTGACGCCGCCCGCGGCGAGGCCCTCGCCGCGCTGCCGGATCAGGTCGACGCCGAGCTCCAGGCGGTGGCGGTGCGGCTCTCCGACGACCTGCGTGCCACGTTCCGGCAGGTCGGCGAGCGGGTCCTCGCGCAGGTCTTCGACGACGAGGAGCTGGCCGCGGTCCTGGACCGGCTCAACGCGACGCTGCGCCACGCGCTGGCCGGCGGCCCGGCGCGCGACGGCTCGGGCGACAACATGCTGATCGTGCTGTCGGCCGGCGGGATCGCGTTCATGGCCGGCCGCGGCGCGGTCCTGGGCGCCTCGGCGTTCGGCATCGGCTCCGCCGTCGCCGGCGGGCTGCTGATTCCGGTCGCCGGGCTGGGCCTTGGCCTGGCCGCGGGCGGCTTCGTGCTGTACCGCCGGCGGGTGCAGTCCGACCGCCAGCAGGCCCGCGCCTGGCTGCGCGAGGTGCTGGGCGAGGCCCGCGCGGCCCTGTCCGACGAGATCTCCTACCGGTTCACCGACCTGCAGTACGCGCTGGGCGTGGCCGTCGACGACGCGGTCGAGCGGCGGCTGCGCGAACTCGACGCGCACATCGCGGACATCGACGCGGCGGTGGCCGAGGACGCCGCGGGCCGGGCCCGGCGCCGGGCCGCGGCCAACGCGGACCTGGCCGGCGTCCGCGCACAGATCAGGCAGCTCGACGACGTACTCGCGCGGGCGCGCACGCTGACGCCCGTGCCCGCCGAAATTTCACAGGAGCTGACGTGAGCGACGAACACGGCTGGGCGGACTTCCACGAGCCCGACGACCACCACGATCCGGGTGCCGGGCACGACTTCACGCCGTCGCACGAGCCGGTCGCCGACGACGGCCCGTTCCACGACGACCTGTTCGGCCACGACGACCTGGCGCCGCACGACGCCGTCGACGGCACGGATCTGGACGCCGGCGACCTCGACGGCGGCGACACCGACGGCGGATGGGACGACGTGCACGAGCCCGGCACCGGCCACGACGACGACGTGGCCGACCACGGCGTGGTCGACGTCAGCGACGGCCACGGCCTCGGCCCGATCGGCGCCGACCCGGACGCGGCGCCGGACCTGGAACAGGTGAGCGTGTTCCCGCCGGTGGTCGACGTCGGCCCGCTGCCCGAGCCGGTCGACGGCTTCCCCTGGATCGACACCGGCAGCCTGGGGCTGTACCACGCGGGCCCGGTCGACACCGGCGCCGAGGCCGCGGTGCCGGCCCAGGACCTGGCCGCCTACGCGGCGCAGGACCTGCCGCCCGGCGCGGACCCGTGGGCGGCGCTGGCGGACTCCGACGACCCGGCGACCAGCACCCTGGCGAAGTGGTGGAACCAGCCGGATTGATCGACGCGTCGCCGTACCCCCAAAGGGCTTCGGGGTGGCATCATCAGCGCGCTATCCACCGACGCCGCGCAGGAGCCCGCCCATGACCGCCGCCACCACCGCCCCGGCGAGCACCCGCCGCGAACGCACCGGTTGGTACTTCTACGACTGGGCCAACTCGGCCTTCTCCACCACCGTCATCACGGTCTTCCTCGGCCCGTTCCTGACCAGCGTCACCGAGCAGGCCGCCGGGTGCGCGCTGGGCGCCGACGAGTGCGACGGCCGGGTGCACCCGCTGGGCATCACCGTCGCCGCCGGTTCGTACTTCCCCTACCTGGTGTCGCTGTCGGTGCTGCTGACCGTCTTCGTACTGCCGGTGATGGGCGCCATCGCCGACCGCGCCCCGCGCAAGAAGCCGCTGCTGGCGGCGGCCGCGTTCGTCGGCGCCGGCGCGACGGTCGCGATGGCGTTCGTGACCGGCGAGCGGTACCTGCTCGGCGGGCTGCTGTTCATCATCGCCAACATCGCGTTCGGCGCGTCCGTTGTCGTCTACAACTCGTTCCTGCCGCGGCTGGCCGGCCCCGACGAGCGCGACAAGGTCTCCAGCCGCGGCTGGGCGCTGGGCTACCTTGGCGGCGGCGTCCTGCTGCTGATCAACCTGGGCGTGGTGATGGCCCTCAGCGTCGACGGCGACGACCAGCGCACCCTGGACCTGGCCCGCTGGTCCATCGTGTCGGCCGGCGTCTGGTGGGCCGCGTTCACCCTGCTGCCGCTGCGCTGGCTCAAGGAGCACCCCGCCGCGGAGGTCGCGCAGGCCCGCGCCGGCGGCAACGTGCTCGTCGACGGGTTCCGCCAGCTCGGCCACACCATCCGCAGCATGCGGGCGTACCCGTTGACGCTGGCCTTCCTGGGCGCGTACCTGATCTACAACGACGGCATCCAGACGGTGATCTCGCTGGCCAGCCAGTTCGGCACCGAGGAGCTGCACCTGGAGCAGAGCGCGCTGATCGTGACGATCCTGATCGTGCAGTTCCTGGCGTTCGGCGGCGCGCTGCTGCTGGGCGGCCTCGCCACCCGGATCGGCGCCCGCAAGACGGTCCTGATCGCGCTGGCGCTGTGGCTGGGCGTCATCCTGGCCGCGTTCTGGCTGCCCGAGGGCGAACCGGTGCCGTTCATGCTGCTCGGCGTCGGCATCGGCCTGGTGATGGGCGGCAGCCAGGCGCTGAGCCGCTCGCTGTTCAGCCAGCTGATCCCGGAGGGCCGCGAGGGCGAGTACTACGGCTTCTACGAGATCAGCGACAAGGGCACGAGCTGGCTGGGCCCGCTGGCGTTCGGGCTGGTGTTCCAGCTGACCAACAGCTACCGCATCGGCATCGTGTCGCTCGTGGTGTTCTTCGTCGTGGGTGGCATCCTGCTGGCGTTGGTCCCGATGCGCCGGGCCATCGTCGCGGCCGGAAACACCCCGCCGCGGCTGCTGTAGCACTGGACCCCGGGGGGCCGGATGGACATCGTCATCGACGCCGGCTCGGCGGTCGCGCCGTACGAGCAGGTGCGGACGCGGATCGCCGAGCTGGCCGCCGAGGGTGTGCTCGCCGCCGGGACGCGGCTGCCGCCGGTGCGGGCGCTCGCCGCCGAGCTGGGACTGGCGGCGAACACGGTGGCCCGCGCCTACCGCGAGCTGGAGCAGGCGGGCCTGGTGGAGACGCACGGCCGGGCGGGCACGCTGATCACCGCCCGGGCCGCGGGCACCCCGGCCGAGGCGCAGCGGGCCGCGCGGCGCTACGCCGAGCAGGCCACGGCGCTGGGGGTGTCCCCGCAGGCGGCGCTGGAGCTGGTCCGGGCCGCGCTGCGGCTGTGAGCGGCTACTGCGGCTCGATGACGTTGGTGGCCAGCAGCACCATCAGCAGGGCGCCGAGCACCAGCCGGTAGCCGATGAAGATGCTGTACGAGTGCTTGGCGATGAACTTCAGCAGCCAGGACACCGCGAACCAGCCGACGACGAAGCTGGTGATCAGCGCGACGATGGTCGGCCCCCAGCCGACGCCGCCGGAGATGTTGTCGAACTCGGTGACCGTCTGGAGCACGCTCGCGCCCAGCAGCGCCGGGATCGACAGGAAGAACGACAGCCGGGTGACCGTCACCCGATCGAAGTCGCGCAGCAGGCCCGCGGACATGGTGGCACCGGAACGCGACACGCCGGGGATCAGGGCGAGACACTGCGTCACGCCGATGATCAGGGTGTCCTTCCAGGTGATGTCCTCCTCGTGGCGGATCTGGGTGGCGGCGTGGTCGGCGAAGGCCATCACGCCGCTCCACAGCACCAGCGACCAGGCGACGAACCAGAGGCTGCGCAGCGTCGAGGTGATGGTGTCCTGGAACAGCAGCCCGACGATGCCGATCGGGATCGAGCCGAGGATGACGGCCCAGCCGAAACGGTAGTCGGGATTGTCGCGCTGGTCGGAGTTCAGCACGCCGCGGAACCAGGCGGGCACGATCCGGGCGATGTCCTTGCGCAGGAACAGCACCGTGGCGAGCACGGCCCCGGACTGGATGATCGCCGTGAACGCGGTGATGTCCGGATCGTCGATGTTGTAGCCGAGCAGCTTCTCCAGGATGGTCAGGTGTCCGGTACTGGAGACCGGCAGGAACTCGGTGAAACCCTCTACCGCACCGAGCAGCACTGCTTCGAAGATGTTCAACCCGACCCCGTCCCGTAACCGACCCGCTGACCGCGGTCGAGAATAGGCGGTCGGCCTAACCGCCGCTGCGGCGGACCCGCGCGGCGGCGATGGTGTAGGCGGGGTCGCGGTCCAGGTTGTGCCGGTCCCGGTCGTAGCGGCGGGTGGTACGCGGGTCGGCGTGACCCATCGCGTCCTGCACATCCTCCAGCGGCACCCCCTCGGCGCGGGCGGTGGTGGCGAACGCGTGCCGCAGCGAGTGCGGCGACAGCCGGGCCCAGCCCTCGATGCCGGCCTCCCGGGCCAGGCGCCGCACCAGCCGGAACACCGAGTGCCGGTCGATGCGCGCGCCGGTGGCGGTGACCAGCAGCGGCCCGTCGAGCCGGCCGGCGGTGCGCCCGGCGAGGTAGGCGTCCAGCGCCGCCGCCGCGTACGCGGTCAGGACCCGCCGCCGGGGCTTGCCGCCCTTGCCGACGAACCGCACGCTGCGGTGCCCGCGCTCCACGCCGAGGTCCGCGACGTCGAGGCCGACGAGTTCCCCCACGCGCAGCCCGAGGTCGGCGAGCAGCGCCAGCACGGCGAGGTTGCGCGCGGCGGCCGGCCCCGTCCCGGCCTCGGCGGCGGCGAGCAGCGCGTCGACCTCCTCCGGGCTCAGCCCGACGGTGGCGGAGTGGTCGCGCGAGACCGGCGGGCGGTCCGCGCCGCCGACCGGGTTCGCCTCGACGGCGCGCAGCTTGGCCAGGAAGTCGTACCAGCTGGACAGCCCGGACAGCTTGCGAGCCACCGACGCCGGCGCCAGCGGCCGGGCCTCCAGCCCCCGGGCGTACGCGTTGACGTCCAGGAACGACGCCGCCAGCGGATCGACGTCGCGGGCCGCGCACCAGGCCAGCCACGCGGCGACGTCACGCCGGTACGCGTCGCGGGTGTGCGCCGACAGCCGCCGGTTGGCCAGCCACGCCTCGGTGAACTGCTCGGCGCTTCCGCCGACGGCGAGCGCGCCACTGAGTCGGGGAACCGGCGACGACATGCCCTCATCGTGTCAGCTCGCCAGCACGGCGCCCTCCGCGACATGCCAGGTGCGGGTGTGCCCGACCCGGTCGGCGAAGTACCGGTCGTGCGTGACGGTCAACAGCGTCCCCCGGTACGCCCGCAGCGCCTCCTCGACGACGTCGAGGGCGTCGAAGTCGAGGAAGTTGGTGGGCTCGTCGAGCAGCAGGATCCGCGCCGGGCTGTTCACCATGACGGCCAGCAGCAGCCGGCGCAGCTCACCGGCGGACAGGCTGCGCAGTGGGGCACCCCACTGGTCGGGGCCGAACTGGTGCCCGGCGAGCAGCCGTTCGGCGTCCTCGGCGTAGACCGGCACCCGGGAACGGAAGAAGTCGAGCACCGTGGTGGCGGTACGCAACCCGTCGGAGGTCTGCGGCAGCACCGCCAGCGGCACCCCCGCCCGCTCGGCGATCGCCCGCAGCAGGGTGGTCTTGCCGGCGCCGTTACGGCCGGTGATCAGGATCCGGTCGCCGCGCCGCACGTCGAGGTCGACGCCGTCGAGCAGCGTACGGTCACCGGCCTTGACCGTCAGGTCGCGCACCGACAGCACGACGTCGCGGTCCTCACCGTCGTCGCCGGGGAACGCGAGGGTCAGCGGCGGGCGGGTCCGCGGCCGGGCGATCCACCGGGCGGACTCCATCTGCCGGCGCAGCCGCCGCTCGCGGGCCTTGGCCTTCTGCGCCACCTTCTTCGCGATCCGCCGCAGGTGCGGCGCCTCGACGCCGGAACGCACCGTCGTCTCCACGTACCGGGCCTGGGCCAGGGTCTGGGCGATGTCACGCTCCCAGCGGATCCGGTCCTTCTCCTGCGCCTCGTAGTCCAGCAGCAGTCGCTGCCAGCGCCGGGTCTTCTCGGCCCGGTAGGCGCTGTAGCCGCCGCCCGGGTAGTCCTGCGGCTGCTCGTGGATGCCGTCGAGCTCGATGACCCGGGTGACGGCCGCGTCCAGGAACGCCCGGTCGTGGCTGACGGCCAGGACCCCGCCGGGGAAGTCACGCAGCCAGCCGGCCAGCCAGGCGGCGCCCTCGGCGTCGAGGTGGTTGGTCGGCTCGTCCAGCAGCAGCAGGCCCGGAGCGTCCAGCAGGGCGTGCGCGAGCAGCAGCCGGGCCTGCTCGCCGCCGCTGACCTCGCGCAGGGCCAGGCCGGGCGGCAGGTGGTCGATGTCGAGGCGCTGGCGGATCTCGGCCAGCCGGGTCTCGGCGGTCCACCCCCGCAGCGCCGTCCACCGCTCCTGCACCCGGCCGTACTCGGCCAGGACGTCACCGCCGCGCTCCAGCGCGGCCTCCAGCCGGCGCAGCCGGGCGGTGACCTCGGCGAGCTCGCCGAGCCCGGCGGTGAGGAAGTCGCCGACGGTGCCGGCGGGGTCGGCGACCTGCTGCGGCACGTAGCCGACCCGCAGGCCCGGGCCGTGGCTGACGGTGCCCGCCGTGGGCGGCAGGTCACCGGCGAGGACCCGCAGCAGGGTCGTCTTGCCGGCCCCGTTGGGGCCGACGACACCGACCCGGTCACCCGGGCGCAGGACCAGGTCGAGGTCGGCGAAGAGCAGATCACCGTCGTGGGCGCGGCCGATCGAGGCGGCTTTCAGCAAGGAGTCCTCCAGGGACGGATACCGGTACGGACACGGCGACCCCGGGCACGCCACAGCGGCGGCGCCTCATCGGGGTCGGGTCGGTATCACACGGAGGTGACTGCTCCTTCTTCGATCGGCGGCAGGTGCTCGGCGTCCACCATCGCGCGCCCCGGCCGGGACCGCAACCGGGTTTCCCCGCACACGCGAAAGGCCGGCACGCGGGGGCGTGCCGGCCTTTCGGGACAACCGGGGTCAGGCGGCGTACGCGACCGACCTGTTCGTGCCGCGCACGTCGGTCACGGACAGCCGCGACGTCATGGTGCTGCGGCCGGCGATCTGCGCCGCGTACGCCGCCCGGCGCCGGGCGACACAGCCGTCACCGCGGGCGGCGCCGAGGTCCTGCTGCTCCATGTGCGTGGTCAGGCCGTCCTTGAGCAGGGCCAGGGCCTCGGTGCGCAGCTGCGACACCCGCGACTCGGTCACGCCCAGCTCGGCGGCGACCGCCGACAGCGGCCGCTCCTGGAGGAACGACGTCTCGACGACGAACCGCAGCCGCTCCGGCAGCACCGCGACGGCGTCGTGCAGGTAGCCGATGCGCTCGCGGTGCAGCAGCATCTCCTCGGGGTTCAGCTCACCGTCGGTGACCATGTCCTCGGCCGTGCCGACGGCGAAGCCCTGTAGCGACAGCACGGCGGCGCGCTGCACGTCGTCATCGACGTTGGAGAGCTCGCCGACGCCGACACCGAGCAGCTCGGCCAGCTCGGCCGGGGTCGGCGTGCGGCCCAGCTGGGCGGTCAGCTCCTGGCGGGCGACCTCGGCCCGGCGGGCCCGGGCCCGCACCGAACGGCTGGCCCAGTCCATGCTGCGCAGCTCGTCCAGCAGCGCACCGCGGATCCGCACGGCGGCGAACCGGCCGAACGGGATGCCCCGATCGGCGTCGAACGCCTTCGCGGCGGTCACCAGGGCGGCGTACCCGGCGGAGGCGAGATCGTCACGGTGCACGTGCGCGGGCACCTTGAACAACATCTCGCGGACCAGGTGCCCGACCAGCGGCATGTTCTCGCGGATCATGTTCTCGAGCTCGCGGCTGACGGTCTCGGTCTTCGCTGCCATTCGTGTGTTCCCCCTCGCGTCCGCCTCCCGGTGACGGCTCACCGGCTGACAGGGGGAACTTTTCGTTGCACAGGGTGCGGGTTGCGGTCACTCTCGGTTGCCGCCCGGTTGCACCCGGAGAAAACCTAAGATCTGCGCACAGAAGGCACACAGAAACGCGCTACGCCAGCAGCCAGCCGTGATCAAGGGCCAGCCGGACCGCCTCCGCCCGGGTACGCGCACCGGTCTTACCGATCGCCGACGACAGGTGGTTGCGCACCGTCCCCTCGGACAGGTGCAGCTCCCGGGCGATGTCCGCCACCGTGCCGCCGTCACGCGCCGAGCGCAGCACATCACTCTCCCGCTCGGTCAACGGCGACTCACCGTGCACCAGCGACTGCGCCGCCAGGTCCGGATCCACCACCCGCAGACCCTGATGCACCCGGCGCACCGCGTCGGCCAGCTGCCGCGCCGGGGTGTCCTTGACCACGAAACCACTCGCGCCCGCCGCCATCGCCTGCCGCAGATAGCCCGCCCGGCCGAACGTCGTCACCATCAGCACCCGGCAGCCCGGCACCACCCGGTGCAGCTCCCGGGCCGCCGCGACCCCGTCCATCCCCGGCATCTCCACGTCCAGCAGGGCCACCTCGACACCGTGCGCGACCACCGCGGCCACGACCTCGTCACCGCGGCCCACCTCCGCCACCACCGACAGATCCGGCTCCATGTCCAGCAGCGCCGCCATCGCGCCACGCACCAGCGCCTGGTCATCGGCGAGCAGCAACCGGATCATGAAGGCACCTCCACGCGTACCCGGAAACCCGGCCGATCCTCACGCCGGCCGACCGTCAACCGCGCGCCCAGCGCCTCCGCCCGCCGCCGCAGGCCCGACAGCCCCTGCCCGTCGCCGGCCGGCGCGCCGTCACCCGGACCGTCGTCGACGATCTCCACGCTCGCCGGGGCCAGCCGCACCTCGCAGTGCCCCGCCCGGCTGTGCCGCACCACATTCGTGACCGCCTCCCGGATCGTCCAGGCGAACAACTCCCGGTTACGGGTCGGCACCTCGTCCGCCGCACCCGGCAGCTCGGCCCGCACATGCGCCGCGGCCAGGGCCTCCCGGGCCGCCGCGATCTCACCCGGCAGCGAGATCCCCCGCACACCCAGCGCCGTCGCCCGCACATCCGACAGCGCGTCCCGCGCCAGCACCTCAAGATCCCGCAACTCGGCCCGGGCCCGCTCCACGTCGACATCCAGCAGGCGCTGCGCCAGCTCCGCCTTCACCGTCACCACCGTCAGCGAATGACCCAGGATGTCGTGCAGATCGGCGGCGATCCGGGCCCTCTCGTTCTCCACCGCCAGCTCCGCCAGCTCCTGCTGCGCCACCCGCAGCCGGTTCTGCCGCTCCGCGGCCATCCGGAAACCACCACTGGCCACCGCGCCCAGCAGCACCGCCAGCCCGTAACCCCGGTCGTCCCAGCCCGGCACCCGCCACGCCAGCACCTCGGCCAGCACCACCAGCGCCGCCGCGAACGGCACCGCCTGACCCAGCGGCAACCCGATCATCGCCGACGCGCCGATGAAGACCAGGCACGTCAGCGCGTGGAAACCCGCGCCCGGCACCTGCGCCGCCGCCAGCGCGAGCAGCGCCAGCAGGATCAGCCACTGCCGCGCCACCGCGTACCGCGGCCGCGCGCCGTGCCGGATCTGGCCGAGCCAGCCCACCAGCGCCAGATACAGCGCCGCGAACCCGGCCAGCGCGGCCAGGCCCACGTCACGCTGCCAGCCGTCCGGCCGGTCCAGCAGGGCGTTCAGATTCTCGCCGAGGTAAAACAGCCACACCGCGCCGAACAGCCACCCGAACCGGGCGCGCGGGCCGGACTCACTCATGACGACGACGGTACCGGCCACTACACCCGCGCCGTGTCGCGCCGGAACCGCCACATCGCACCCGCCGCGAACAACCCGGTCCACACGATCACGTTCAGCGCCGCCGCCCACAGATTCCCATGGTGAGTCAGCGGATACCGGGCGATCTCCCCCACCCCGTACACCGGGGTGAACTTCGCGATCGTCGCGAACGTGTCACCCATCAGGTCAACCGGCACGAACAACCCACCCGCGAACGACAACACCGCCAGCGCCGGACCCAGGATCTGCATCACGTTCTCACTCGGCAACAGATAACCCATGAACAACCCGAACGCGGCGAACACCAGCGCACAGACCCAGGCGAGCAACCCGCACAACACCCACGCCCGCGCCGGCAGCTCCGCACCCGAGACCGCACCGACGGCGAACGCCACCACCACCGACACCGCGCCGATGATCATGGCGAGGACCAGCTTCACCGCCACGTACGCCGCCGGCCGCAACGGCGTCAGCCGCAACTGCCGGCTCCAGCCCGCCGCCCGCTCGATCGACACCATCGCACCGCCGCTGGTCGTCGCCAGCATCGCCCCGTACACGGCCATGCTCACCAGGATGTAACCGGTCACATTGCCGCCGCCGACCCGCTCGGTCCGCGAACTCGAACCCGTGCCGAACAACAGGAAGAACACCGCCGGCATCACCAGCGTGAACACCACAGTGCGCCGGTTACGCACCATCCGCCGCAGCTCCAGGCCGATCATCCCCGCGGAGAAACCACCGAACCGCGGCAGACTCCGGGCCGCCGGCATGCTCTGCGCGCTCATTCGCCACTCCCCTGGTTCTCGTCAGCCGTCAGGGTCAAGAACGCCTGCTCCAGGTTCCGCGAGGTGATCTCCAGATCCCGGGCGGCGGTCGCCGTCAGCAGATGCCGCGCCACCTCGTCGGTGTCGCGTGCCTGCACCAGAACGGTGTCGCCGCGCACCTCCACCGAATCGACACCCGGCAGCGCCAGCAGCGCCGCCTCGTCCGCACCCGGCAGCGTCGCCCGCAGCGTGCGGCCCGACGCCAGCGCCTTGACCTGCGCCGCCGTCCCGTCGGCGACCAGCCGGCCCCGGCGCACGAACACCACCCGATCCGCGTACGCGTCCGCCTCCTCCAGGTAGTGCGTCGCGAAGATGACCGTACGGCCGCCGCGCGCGTCCTCCCGGATCGACGTCCAGAAGTCGCGCCGCCCGCCGACATCCATCCCCGTCGTCGGCTCGTCCAGGATCAGCAACTCCGGATCCGGCAACAGCGCCATCGCGAACCGCAGCCGCTGCTGCTGCCCGCCCGAGCACTTGCCGACCAGCCGCGAGCCGATGTCCGCGATCCCGGCCCGCTCCAGCACCCGGCCGACCTCGGCCCGACCCCGCCCGAACAGCACCGCCGTCAGCCGCACCGTCTCCTCGACCGTGTAGTCCTTCAACAACCCGCCGGTCTGCATCACCGCCGACACCAGACCCAGCGCCACCGCCTCCTGCGGCGGCCGGCCGTACACCCTGGCCGTACCCGAGGTCGGGGCCGAAAGACCCAGCAACATGTCGACCGTGCTGGTCTTGCCCGCCCCGTTGGGACCCAGCAACGCCACCACCTCGCCCGGCCGGATCCGCAGGCTGATCCCGTCGACGGCGGTGACCGCACCGAAACGCTTCACCACGCCGTCGAGCTCGACGGCGAACCGGCCCGACCCCCCGGCCACCGCATCAGGAACTTCGCTCTGAGCGACAACTGTCATGCCACCATGCTCGGCGCACCCACGGCCCCCGCACCGGGCCACGCGTCACCTCCCGCCCATGACATCCGTCAGGCACCGTTGCGCTGTCAGCGATCACGCCTTCCGCCCGGGGCGCCACCGCGGGCATCGTCGTCGTCATGAGACTTCTCGTGCTCGGGGGAACCGGATTCGTCGGCCGCGCCGTCGTCGACGAGGCACGCACCCGCGGCCACCACATCACCGTCCTCAACCGCGGCCACCAGCCCGCGCCGCCGGGCACGACCGCCCTGATCGGCGACCGCCGCGCACCCGGCGGCCTCGCGGCCCTGCACGGCGGCGCCTGGGACGCCGTCGTCGACACCTGGTCCGGCGCGCCCAACGTCGTCCGCGACTCCGCCGCCGCGCTGCGCGGCCACGCCGGGCACTACACCTACGTCTCCAGCCGCAGCGTCTACGCCACCGACGACAAGACCGTCCCGCACACCGAGGCCGCGCCGGTCGTCGACGCCGACCCGGACTCCGGCGACGCCGACGACTACGCGTCGGCCAAACGCGGCGCCGAGCTCGCGGCCGAGCAGAACTTCGACGGCCCGGTCCTGCACGGCCGCGCCGGCCTGATCCTCGGACCCCACGAGGACATCGGCCGGCTGCCCTGGTGGCTCAACCGGATCGCCCGCGGCGGGCCGACCCTGGCGCCCGGGCCGCCGGAGATGAAACTTCAGTACATCGACGCCCGCGACCTGGCCGCCTGGCTGCTCGACGCCGCCGCCGCCGGCCGCACCGGCCCCTACGACCTGGTCAGCCCGCCCGGGCACACCACCATGGCCGAACTGCTGGAGACCATCAACACCGTCACCGGCGGGCACGCCGAGCTGCGCTGGACCGACCCGAAGACCATCCTCGACGCCGGCATCACGCCGTGGATGGAGCTGCCCATCTGGCTGGCGCCCGGCTACGAGTACGACTTCCTGCACGGCGGCGACGTGAGCAAGGCGCTGCGGGCGGGCCTGCGGCTGCGCCCGGTCGGCGAGACCGTCGCGGACACCTGGTCCTGGCTGTGTTCGGTCGGCGGCACGGCGCCGCAGCGCACCGACCGCCCGACGCTGGGCCTGTCCCCCGAGCGCGAGGCCGCGGCCCTTTCCTAGGTAGTCGTTGATTCCTTTTTGTTCTTGATCTTTGGTGGCGAGGGTGCGCGGTCCGTGGCCGGCCGCACACCCTGTAGGGCATCCTAGGATGTTGTGGTGCGGGGTGGCCGGTGATCAAGGAGGGGCCTGCCGGACAATGATGGGCGTGCCCACACCGCCGACCATCCCCGTCATGCCGACCGGGCACACCGCCGGAGCCGCGCAGACCCGGGACGACCTGCGCATTCTCCGTCCTGAGTGGGTGGCGGGCTACGAGGCGGCGCTGCCGGCGGCGCGCGCGGCCGTCCTCGCCCGCGTCCTGGGCGCCCTGGACCGCGAGCCGCTGCCCGGCGTCACCCACCGCGAACACCGCGGCGGCACCCTGCACGTCACCCTGGCCGGCGGTCGCACGCTGACCGCACCCGCCGCCGCGCCGTTCGCCGCGGCCCCGCGCGGGCTCACCGCGACGCTGGGCGGCGGCGAGTCCTTCGACGACCCCGCGGCGCTGCTGCGGGCGCTACCCCTCGGCCCGTACGCCGGGCGCCTGGCCGCGGAGGTCGACAACAGCGTCGCGAACCTCGCCCTCGCCCACGCCGACCCGGCACCGCCGGCCGGCCGGGGTGTCCTGCGCGGCGCCGCCGGCGACCCGGACGGGCTGGGACGCCTCGAACAGCTCGTCCTCGGCGGCCACCCCACGCACCCCTGCTGCCGTACCCGCGGCGGCATGAGCGTCGCCGACGTGCTCGCCTACGGCCCGGAGCACCGGCCCGTCATCCGCCTGCGCCGCCTGCGGGTACCCGCCGACCGGTGGCACGGCGACGCGCCGCCGGTGCTGTACGCACACCCCTGGCAGGCGCCGCGCCTGCTCGACCGCCACCCCTGGCTGACCGACGACGGCGAGACCGGGCCCGTGCGCCCGCTCATGTCGCTGCGTACCGTCGCGCCGCTGGACGGCGGCGAGCACGTCAAGACCGCCGTCGACGTGCAGATGACCTCGGCCGTGCGCACCGTCTCCCCCGCCGCCGTCCACAACGGACCACGGCTGTCCGCCCTGCTGGAGCGGCTCACCGCCGACCTGCCGCTGACCGTCCTGCGGGAGACCTCGGCCGGCGCCGTCCTCCTCGACGGCGCGCCGTCGCGCCGCCTCGCCCACCTGCGCCGCGCGGCGCCCCGGGCCGGCGCCACCGAGACGGTCGTACCGCTGGCGGTCCTGGCCGCGCCCGCACCGGCCGACGGGCGCCCGCTGCTGCTAGAGATCGTCGACGACCCGTACGCGTGGTGGCACCGCCTCGCCCACCTGCTGCTGCCGCCGCTGGTGACCGTCCTGGACCGGGGCGTCGCGCTCGAGGCGCACGGGCAGAACACGCTGCTGGTCCTCGACGACGGCGTACCGGCGCGGATCGTCTACCGCGACCTCGGCGGCGTCCGGGTCAGCGCCGCGCGCCTGACCCGGCACGGCGTGCAGCCACCACCGCTGGAGGGCGACCTGCCCAGCGACGACCCGGACGTGCTGCGCACCAAGCTCGCCGCCGCCGTCCTGGGCACCGTCTGCGCCGAGCTCATCGCCGCGCTGTCCCGCGAGGGCGCCGACCCGGCCCGCCTCTGGGACAGCGCCGCCTCGGCCCTGCGCGGCACCGGCACCGCCGACGCGGCGCGGCTGCTGACGGCGCCGCTTCCGGTCAAGGCCACCACCACGATGCGACTCGCCGAGGACCCGCTCGACGACGTGTGGACGTACGTGGCCAACCCGATGGCGCCCGCATGACGCGCAGCCTGGCCACCCCGCGGCTGGCCATCGCCGCCGAGCACGCCGGCGCCGCCCTCGCCGCGCACGCACCCGACCTGCTCGACGGCTTCCACGCCGCCCTGCCGGAGGCCGCCGACACCGTCGGCCGGCGGCTGCGCGGCGCCCTGGTCCGCGAGGGCCTGCTGCCCGCCCGCCCCGGCGACCGGGTGCACGCGTTCCGCCGCGTCGAGTACGACAGCGCCGGCGCCGGCGACCCCGCCGACCTGCTCCCCGCCGGACTGGCCGGCAACGCCGCCGGGTTCGCCGCCGAACTGCGCAACGGCGCCGTCAACCTCGCCATCGCCATGACCCGCCGCCGGCACGTGCCGGCCGGCGACCCCGACCACGCCGTCGTCGCCGGCGAGCGGCTGGCCGTCGCCGGACACAACCTGCACCCCTGCGGCCGTACCCGGCTCGGCTGGGACACCTCCGACGTGCTCGCCCACGACCTGGAGGCCGGGCACACCCGGCTCGGCTTCGTCGCCGTCCGCGACGACGTGCACCTCGGCGACGACGTCGGCGCGGTGCTGCGCGCCGCCTACCCGCACCTGCCCGAACCGCCCCCCGGCTACCGGCTCCAGCCGGTGCACGCCTGGCAGCGCGACGCGGTCCTGGCCGAGCGCTACCGCGACCTGATCGACGACGGCGCCCTGCGGATCCTCGGCGACGAGGGCGGCGTGCTGCCCGCGATACCGACCGCCGCGCTGCGGACCCTGCTGCTGCCGGTCGCCGCCGACGGCAGCCGCCGGTACGTGAAGGTGTCGCTGGACATCCAGGTCACCTCGACCCGGCGCAGCATCAGCGTCGCCAGCACCCGCAACGGCCCGGCCGTCTCCGCCCTGCTGCGCCGCCTCGTCGCCGAGGACCCCGCCGCGGACCGGCTGCTGCTGCTGGCCGAGACCGCCGGCGCCGCCGTGCCCGCCGGCTCCGGGCGCGACATGTCCGCGATCGTGCGCGACGGGATCACCGGCCGGCTGGTGCCCGGCGAGCGGGCGGTGGCCGGCAGCGCGCTGCCGTTCGCCGGCGCCGGGCTCGTCGCCGAGTTCGCCGCCACCACCGGGCGGCCCGACGACGCCGGCGCCGCGGCGGCGTTCCTCGACGCGTACGCCCGGCTGCTGCTGCCCCCGCTGCTGCGGCTGACGCTGCGCGGCGTCGCGCTGGAGGCGCACCTGCAGAACTGCGTGCCCACCTTCGTCGCCGGCGTACCCCACCGCCTGGCCGTGCGCGACTTCGCCGGCCTGCGGCTGCACCCCGGCCGGCTCGCCGCCGCCGGGCACCGGGTGGCGCTCTGGCCCGGCTCGGTCGTCGGCACCCCCGACCCGGCCGTACTGCGCGCCAAGATCGGATACACCGCGTTCCAGGCACACCTCGGCGAGGTGATCATCCGGCTCGGCGAGTCACACGGCCTCGACGAGGACGCCGCCTGGCGGCTCGTGCGGGCCGTCGTCGACGAGACCTACGCCGGGCACGGCCCGGCCGGCGCCGAGGACCACGCCGCGTTCACCGCCCGGACCGTGCCGCACAAGGCCCTCGTGCGGATGCGGCTCGCCGGGGCCGGCGACGAGTACGTGCCGGTGGAGAATCCGCTGCATGCGCCCGCCTGAGCACGTCGAGGCGGCGATCCGGGCCCGGACCCGGCCCGTCTGCGCCTACGTGTACGACACAGCTGTACTCAACGAGCGCGCCGCGGCGCTCCGCGCCGCACTGCCACCGCGCACCACCCTGCTGTACGCGGTGAAGGCCAACGGGCACCCGGACGTCGTGCGTACCCTCTCGTCGGCCTGCGACGGCCTGGAGGTCGCCTCCGGCGGCGAGCTGCGGCTGGCCGTCGCCGCCGGCGCGAGGCGGATCGTCTTCGGCGGGCCGGGCAAGACCGACGCCGAGCTGGCCGCGGCGGTCGCCGCGGGCGCGCAGGTCAACGTCGAGAGCGCCCACGAGCTGCGGCGCCTGGACCGGGCCGCCCGCGCCGCCGGTGTCGTCACCGAGGCGGCCGTGCGGGTCAACCGGGCCGGCCCGGCGCTACCGGGCAGCCACGCCATGACCGGAACACCCACCCCGTTCGGCGTCGACGAGACGACCCTGGCCCGGGTGCTCGCCCTGCGCCTGGACTCCGTCCGCGTCACCGGCTTCCACCTGCACGCCGTCTCCAACAACCTCGACGCCGCGGCACACGCCCGGTTCATCGCCGAGGCCGTCGACTGGTCGGTGGCCACCGCCCGGCGCCACGACGTGCCGCTGCGGCTGGTCAACGTCGGCGGCGGCCTCGGCGTCGACTACCTCGGCGCGGCCACCATCGACCTGGACGCGCTCCGGTCGGGCCTGGCCGGCCTCGCCGTCCCGGACGGCGTCGACCTGATCGTCGAACCCGGCCGCATCCTCGCCGCCGACGCCGGCTGGTACGCCGCCGAGGTCCTCGACCTCAAACACACACACGGGCGCTGGTTCGCGGTGCTGCGCGGCGGCACCCACCACTTCCGGCTGCCCGCCGCCTGGGGCTACAGCCACCCGTTCACCGTCCTGCCCGTCGACGCCTGGCCGTACCCCTGGCAGCGCCCGCAGGTCGACGACGTGGCCGTGGACGCGGTCGGCGAACTGTGCACGCCCCGCGACGTCCTGGCCCGCGACCGGCACGTGCGGCGGCTACGGATCGGCGACATCCTGGTCTTCGGCCGCACCGGCGCCTACGGCTGGGACATCTCCCACCACGACTTCCTGCGCCACCCACCACCCGCGTTCGAGGTGCTCTGACGTCCGCGGCTTAGGGCATACCGGACCATTCCTTACGAGTGGCAACGGATGATGAGGCGGAACGGTCTTGTCCGGTAGACGGGGTGGTGGATACCCGTGGCGTACCGCTCGCAGGCGCGCACCGTGCCGGGCGGCCGGCCGCTGGCCGGGTTGTGTGCCGTGCTCCTGCTGCTCGTCACCACGGGTGCCTCCTGTCACCGGGACGGGCCCGCCGCCGCGCCGGTCCGGATCGCCGGGCTGAGCGCGCTCGCGCCGCCGCCGGCCGGCCGCTCGTGGGCACCGCGGCCGGTGACGGCCGGAGGGCTGGTCGCCCTCGCGCGGGCCGGCGCGGGCGCCTACGCGTTGCACACCAGCGGCGGCGACCGTACCTTCCTGCCCGGTGTGAACCTGGGCAGCACCACCCCGGGTTCCCAGCCGGGCGAGCTGCCGATCGGCGAGGCGGACTACCGGGCCTGGTTCGCCGCGATGGGCCTGCTGGGGGTGCGGGTGGTGCGCAACTACGAGCTCCAACGCGCCTTCATCACGACCGCCGAAGAGGATTGAGCCGGTCCATTAGGGTCGGTGGATGGAGCCCACCGTCGCCACCACCGCCTTCGACTCGCTGCGCCTGGACGCCGTGCCCGACCCGGAGGCGCTGCGCCGGGTCTACGAACTCCCCGCCGACGCGGCCGTGCGCAAGCAGATGACCGAACTCACCGACCAGACCCGGCGGCTGATCGCCTGCGCCTCGCTGGTCCTGGTCGCCAGCGTCGACGCCGAGGGCAACTGTGACGTCACCCCGCGCGGCGGCCCCGCCGGATTCGTCGCCGTCCTCGACTCACGGACGCTGGCGATACCCGACGCCACCGGCAACAAGCGCCTGGACACCCTCCAGAACGTCGTCGCGACCGGACGGGCCGGGCTGCTGTTCGTCATCCCCGGGCGCACCACGACGCTCAGGGTGAACGGCCGGGCCTGCGTCTCCACCCATCCTGAGCTGCTGTCACGGCTGACCGCCGTGGGCAAGCCGCCGGCCAGCGCACTCGTGCTGGGAATCGACGAGGTCTACCCGCACTGCCCCAAGGCGTTCCTGCGCGGCGGGGTCTGGAAGCCGGAGCAGTGGCTGCCGGCGGACGCCCAGCCCACCTCGGCCGAGGTGACCCTCGCGCAGCTGCGGATGCCGGAGCTGACGATCGCCGACATCGAACAGCGCGAGGCCGACGCCCTGAAGTACCGGTACGAGTAGTTGATCTGGACCGATAGCGTCCCGGTATGCGCATGCCTCCGCTGCCCGGACAGTCAGCGCCGCTCACGCCGGAACAGATGGCGCAGCGCGTCGTCGGTGACCGACCCGCCGAAGTGACCGCACCGATCACCGTCAGCCCTTACGACCCGGACTGGCCGGTCACCTACCGACGCGAAGAGGCGCGCATCCGCGAGGCCCTCGACGGCCGGGCCCTCGCCGTCGAACACGTCGGCTCCACCGCCGTGCCCGGACTGGCCGCCAAGAACCGCATCGACATCGACCTGATCGTCGCGGACCCGGCCGACGAGGACGCCTACGTGCCGGCCCTCGCCGGCGCCGGCTACACGCTGCGCACCCGGGAACCGCACTGGTACGAGCATCGATGCCTCTGGACCGACAGCCACGACGTGACCCTGCACGTCTTCGGCCCCGACTGCGACGAACACCTGCGCCACCTCGTCTTCCGCGACTGGCTACGCGCTCACCCCGCCGATCGGGACCGCTACGAGGCACAGAAGTACCGGGTGGCCATGGAGCATCCGCTGTCGATGGCGCACTACGTCCACGGCAAGGCCGCCGTCATCGTGGACATCCTCAAGCGCGCAGGACTCACCGCCGACGGCGCCGGCGCGCGGGACCCTGTCAGCCGGCCGCGACCGACACCAAGGCCGGTTACGCCTTCACCAAAGCGGACCTACCGCCGCTGACCGAGTTCCGCTCAATCGCGGCGCCGGCGGCAGCACCCGGGATGACGGTACGGCGGGAGATCCGGCCGGGTCCCTCACGCATGGCATCAGTCGACGCGGCGGCCACCGAGCCAGCTGACCATCGCCGGGTCCCGGTGGTCGAAGAACATCGACGTGCCGGTGTCCAGGGCGGCGATCCGGGTCATCTCGTCGTCGGTGAGGTCGAAGTCGAACACGTCGAGGTTCTGCGCCATGCGGGCCGGGCGCACGGACTTCGGGATGACGACGACATCGCGCTGGATCAGCCAGCACAGAACGACCTGGGCCACGGACTTGCCGTGCGCGGCGCCGATCTCGGTGAGTACCGGGTTGGTGAACAGGTCGTTCCTGCCCTCGGCGAACGGACCCCAGGACTCGATCTGCACCCCGTGCTCACGCATCAGCTGCTGGTCGGCGGCGCGCTGGTGGAACGGGTGCGTTTCGACCTGGTTGACGGCCGGCACGACGTCGTTGTGGATGATCAGGTCGACGAGCCGGTCGGGGTGGAAGTTCGAGACGCCGATCGCCTTGATCAGACCCTCGCCGTAAAGATCCTGCATGGCGTGCCAGGAGCTGTAGTAGTCGCCGAGCGGCTGGTGGACCAGGTACAGGTCCAGGTAATCCAGGCCAAGGCTACGCAGAGACTTGTCGTACTCGCGCTTGGCGGTGTCCTTGCCGGTGTGCTGGATCCACATCTTTCGTGGTGATGAACAGCTCGTCCCGGGGAATCCCGCTCTTGGCGATGGCCCGGCCGACGGCCTCCTCGTTGCCGTAGGAGGCCGCGGTATCGATCAACCGGTAGCCTGCCGCGAGGGCGTCGGCGACGACCTGCTCGGTCTGCTCGTCGGGCACCTGGAAGACGCCGAAGCCGAGGATCGGCATCTCGACGCCGTTGTTGAGTGTGACAAGGCGATTCTTGCGGGAACGACCATGATCCTTCGCTGTGGGAGGGCCGACCGGCTGAACGGCCGGTACCAGTCTTCGTGGGTTCCGTTCCCCGACCCCCACGAAACCCGGCTTCTCGCACGCGAGGCAGTGGCTGCCATGACCGGTAACGCCAGACCCTCCCTCGGCCCGCGACTTCCTCACCACCCGCTCGTGTTCCACGTCTTCGCCGCCCCGGCAGGTACGGGCACGGCCTCGCCGACGGCCGCCTCGGACACGGGCTCACCGAGCCGGAAGCCGTGCGGCGCCTGCACGTGCCGGCCGCTCCTCATCCGACCGGCCGGCCGGGATCACGGGCGTGGCGCCGGGCGGGTGCGGCGTAGGTCGCGCAGGGCCTGGCGGCGGGTGTCGCCCTTGAGGGTGTCGATGTAGAGGCGGCCGTCCAGGTGGTCCGTCTCGTGTTGCAGGGCCCGGGCCAGGAGCCCGGTCCCCGAGATCGTCACCGGCTCCCCGAACTGATCGAAACCGGTCGCGGTCACCGCCCAGGCGCGCGGCGTCGGGTAGCCCATCCCGGGCAGTGACAGGCAGCCCTCCTCGTCGTCCTGCTCACCGTCGAGGCCGGCGAGCACCGGGTTGATCAGGTGCCCGACCTCGCCGCCCACGTTGTAGGAGAACGCGCGCAGGCTCACGCCGATCTGCGGCGCGGCCACGCCGGCGCGGCCGGGTTCGCGGACGGTGTCCTCGAGATCGGCGACGAGCGCGCGCAGGGCGTCGTCGAAAACCGCGACCGGTTCCGCGGGGGTACGCAGCACCGGGTCGCCGAACAGCCGGATGGGGCGAACAGTCATGCACACCAACCTATGCGAACCGGGCCGCCCGGCGGCCGACGCCGCCCGGCGCGTCAGGCGCCGGCGAGCGCGGCGCGCAGGGGCGCGGCCTTCGCGGCCGCCTCGTCGACCTCCGCGACCGGGTCGCTGTCCCAGGTGATGCCGCCGCCGGCCCACAGGTGTACCCGTTCGCCGTCCACCGCCGCCGTGCGGATGCTCAGGCCCAGGTCGAGGTGGTCGGTGCCGACCCAGCCGAGCGCGCCCATGCTGACGCCGCGGCCGACCGGTTCCAGGCGGGCGATCTCGGACAGCGCCGACAGCTTCGGCGCGCCGGTCACCGAACCGCCGGGGCAGATCGCGCGCAGCAGCTCGGCCAGGTCGAGCGGGCCCTCGATTCCCGCGGACACCACCGACTCGGCCTGCCACAGCCCGCACCAGCGGCGCACCGCGAACAGCTCGTCCACCCGGACCGGGCCGACGCCGGCCATCCGGGACAGGTCGTTGCGCTGGAGGTCGACGATCATGACGTGCTCGGCGCGCTCCTTGGCCGACCCGAGCAGTTCGCGGCGGCCGCGCGCGGTGGCCGGCCGGGTGCCCTTGATGGGCCGGGTGACGACCCGGCCGCCGCGCACCTCTACGAGGGTCTCCGGCGACGCCGTCGCCATGGCCCATCCCGACCCGCTGAGAACGCCGCCGTAGCGCGCACCGGGCAGTCCGGCCACCCGGGTAAGGGCCGGCCCCGGATCGCCCGTATATGGCGCCGAGGCGTGCCCGACAATGTTGACCTGATAAACGTCGCCACGCCCGATCGCCTCGCGCGCGGAATTGACGGCGGCGGCGTGATCGGCGCGGGTCCAGCTTTCCCGCCACGGGCCGAGACGCCAGGGCGTACCGGGAGCGATACCGTCCGAAACGTCCGAACTCATCGCGTACGTTTCCGCTACGGAGGGTGACGGATCGGCGGGTTCGTGGACGTAGACGACGGCCACCACGTCGGGGATTCCGGGTACCGGCGAGGGGGCGCCGGCGGGGCCGCCAACCATCACCGATCCGGCCGATGCGGACACGTACAGTGCTGCCCCGCAGGGGGTTCCGGCGCCGGTCGGGTGAGATTGGGTAACCATTCGGCCAAGGTTTCGCACCCGCAGTCCGTTGCCGGACAGGAACGCGGAGACAAGCTCAGCGGGATCGCCGGGATCACCCAGGTACCACTCGAAACGGCATGACGCACGGTGACGGCCCTGGCAGGACGCCGGAAAACCCGGTTGAGCGCCCGATCCAGGTGTCGGAAAGTGGCGGTATCCCCGCCCGCCGTGGAGCATCTGAACAGTTGATTCCATCAACACGGCACCGTCACCTGTGAAATCCGAAATCGTTCGGATGGGAGTAGTGTTCCGCCCCGTTGATGTGAAACACAACACAACACCACCACCGGAGACACACGATGTGCCAGCACCCGACCTCCTGTCCCTCAGCCGCAGCCACGGACCGCGAAGCGGCCCGGGTCGTGGCCACCTTCCCCGAGCAGGGTTGGAGCCTGCTCTGTAACGGTGTCATCGTCTTCGAGGACACCGGCGAGCTGCTGCCCGACGGAAGCACCATCGAACCGCACCGCGGACCCGCCCGGCACGCCCTCGCGGCCTGACGGACAGCACCACACCGCGGACCCGCCCGACACGCCCTCGGGCGGCCAGACGGGCAGAACGACCCGGGCACCCGAGCGCTCCGGCCGACACCGGCCGCCGACGGGTAGCCCACCGCACGACACGCCCCGGCGCGACCAGCCGGGGACAGGGACCGCCCGCGGGCCGACCGGAACATCCCCGGCCGACCCGCCCGACGGCTCACTCCTCGAACGCCTCCGGTGACGGACACGAGCAGACCAGGTTCCGGTCGCCGTACGCACCGTCGATGCGCCGCACCGGCGGCCAGTACTTCGAGGTCTGGTCGACACCCGCCGGGAAACCGGCAAGCGATCGCGGGTACGCGTGCGCCCACTCGTCCGCCGTCACCGACGCCGCCGTGTGCGGGGCGTTGCGCAGCGGATTGTCGTCCCGGGGCCACTCGCCCGCCGCGACCCGGTCGATCTCGCCCCGGATCGCGATCATCGCGTCGCAGAACCGGTCCAGCTCGGCCAGGTCCTCGCTCTCGGTCGGCTCGACCATCAGCGTCCCCGCCACCGGGAACGACATCGTCGGCGCGTGGAAGCCGTAGTCGATGAGCCGCTTCGCCACGTCGTCGACCGTCACGCCGGTCGCCTTCGTCAGCGGCCGCAGGTCGAGGATGCACTCGTGCGCCACCAGGCCCTCGTTGCCCGCGTACAGCACCGGGAAGTGGTCACGCAGCCGCGCCGCCACGTAGTTCGCGGCCAGGACCGCGACCGCCGTCGCCGCCGCCAGGCCGTCCGGGCCCATCATCCGCAGGTACGCCCACGAGATCGGCAGGATGCCCGCCGAGCCGTGCGCCGCCGCCGACACCGCGTGGTGGTCGCCCGGCTCCAGGGGGTCGCCTGGCAGGAACTCGGCCAGGTGCGCGCGGACCGCCACCGGGCCGACGCCCGGGCCGCCGCCGCCGTGCGGGATGCAGAACGTCTTGTGCAGGTTCAGGTGCGAGACGTCCGCGCCGAACCGGCCCGGCTTCGCGTAGCCGACGAGCGCGTTCAGGTTCGCACCGTCGACGTACACCTGCCCGCCCGCGTCGTGCACCGCGGCGCACAGCTCGGCGATGCCCTTCTCGTAGACGCCGTGCGTCGACGGATAGGTCACCATGATCGCGGAGAGGGTGTCCGCGTGCTTCTCGATCTTCGCGGCCAGGTCCGCCAGGTCGACGTTGCCGTTGTCGTCGCAGGCGACCACGACGACCCGCATGCCCGCCATCACCGCGCTTGCCGCGTTCGTGCCGTGCGCGCTCGACGGGATCAGGCACACGTCGCGGTGGGTCTCGCCGCGGGACCGGTGGTAGCCGCGGATCGCCAGCAGCCCGGCCAGCTCGCCCTGCGAGCCCGCGTTCGGCTGCACGCTCACCGCGTCGTAGCCAGTGATCTCCGCCAGCCAGGCCTCCAGCTGCGCGACCAGGTACTCGTAGCCCGCGGTCTGCGACGCCGGGGCGAACGGGTGGATGTTGGCGAACTCCGCCCAGGTGACCGGCTCCATCTCGGTGGTCGCGTTGAGCTTCATCGTGCACGAGCCCAGCGGGATCATGCCCCGGTCCAGGGCGTAGTCGCGGTCCGACAGCCGGCGCAGGTAGCGCAGCATCGCCGTCTCCGAGTGATGCGAGGAGAACACCGGGTGGGTCAGGAACACCGAGGCGCGGCCCAGCCCGGCGGGGATCGCCGACACCGGCGATCCGCCGGCGACGGCGCCGAACGCCGCGAGCACCGCCTCGACGTGCGCCGGCGTCGTGGTCTCGTCGCACGACACCGAGACCCGGTCCGCGTCGACCAGCCGCAGGTCGACGCCGCCGCGCGCGGCCGCCTCGGCGACCTCCGCGGCCCGGCCCGGCACCACCGCGGTCACCGTGTCGAAGAACGCGGCGTGCGCGACCTCCACGCCGGCCGCGGCGAGACCGGCCGCGATGGCGCCGGCACGCCGATGGGTACGGCGGGCGATCTCGCGCAGCCCCTCCGGGCCGTGGTAGACGGCGTACATGCTCGCCATGACCGCCAGCAGGACCTGCGCGGTGCAGATGTTGCTTGTCGCCTTCTCCCGGCGGATGTGCTGCTCGCGGGTCTGCAGGGCCAGCCGGTAGGCGGGCGCGCCGTCCGCGTCCTTGGACACCCCGACCAGCCGGCCGGGCAGCCCGCGCTCCAGGCCGGCGCGCACCGCCAGGTAGCCGGCGTGCGGGCCGCCGAAGCCCAGCGGCACGCCGAAGCGCTGCGTCGTACCCGCCGCGATGTCCGCGCCGATCTCGCCCGGCGCCCGCAGCAGCGTCAGCGCGAGCAGGTCCGCCGCCACCGTGACCAGGGCGCCGACGCCGTGCGCTGCCTCGATCATCGCGGCGTGGTCGCGGACCGCGCCGGACGCGCCCGGGTATTGCAGGTGCAGGCCGAAGAACTCGGCCGGCAGCTCGCCGCCGGCGTCGAGGTCCACCTTGACGAGGTCGATGCCGAGCGGCTCCGCCCGGGTACGCAGCACGGCCAGGGTCTGCGGCAGCGTGTCCGCGTCCACCACGTAGACGTTGCTGCGGCTCTTCGACGACCGCCGGGCCAGCGTCATCGCCTCCGCGACCGCCGTGCCCTCGTCCAGCATCGAGGCGTTCGCGGTGGTCATCGCCGTCAGGTCGGTGACCATCGTCTGGAAGTTCAGCAGCGCCTCGAGCCGGCCCTGGCTGATCTCCGGCTGGTACGGCGTGTACGCCGTGTACCACGCCGGGTTCTCCAGCACGTTGCGCCGGATCACGGCCGGGGTGAACGTGCCGTAGTAGCCGAGCCCGATCATCGAGGTCGCCACCGTGTTACGCCCGGCGATCTCGCGCAGCTCGGCGATCGCCTCCTCCTCGGAGGCCGCCGCCGGCAGGTCCAGCGTGCCGTGCCAGCGGATCACCTCGGGGATCGCGGCGTCCATCAGCGCTTCCAGGGACGCGTACCCGATGGCCTTGAGCATCTGGGTCTGCGCGCCGGCCTCCGGACCGATGTGACGTGAGGCGAACGACATGGCGGGCTCCTGGAGAGAGAAAGAGGTCGACGGCACCAACCTCCCCCTCTGTCATACCCACGGGGGCACTCCAGAGTCGCCTACCCTCGCGGTCCTTTTGCCTGAGAGGTTCCGGGGAGGATTTGCCCCTTCGGCGCCGCCGGGAATTCACCCGGTGGTCTCTCCCGCGCAGGAGTACGGCTGCCTCGAACCTACCAGCGGGGATGTCCCCGGCCCTCAACCTAGGGTGTGGTGTGTGACCTACTCCGCCGCGGACGACCGCTACGACACCATGACCTACCGCCGCGCCGGGCGCAGCGGCATCCGGCTGCCCGCCATCAGCCTCGGGCTCTGGCACAACTTCGGCGACGGGCGCCCGCTGGAACGCCAGCGCGACATCACCCGCCGCGCCTTCGACCTGGGCGTCACCCACTTCGACCTGGCCAACAACTACGGCCCGCCGCCCGGCAGCGCCGAGAGCAACTTCGGCCGCATCCTCGGCACCGACTTCCGGCACCACCGCGACGAGATCATCGTCTCCACCAAGGCCGGCTACCACATGTGGAACGGCCCCTACGGCGAGTGGGGCAGCCGCAAGTACCTGGTCTCGTCGCTCGACCAGTCGCTGCGCCGCCTCGGCCTCGATTACGTCGACATCTTCTACCACCACCGCCCCGACCCGGACACCCCGCTCGAGGAGACGATGGGCGCGCTCGACGCCGTGGTGCGCTCGGGCAAGGCCCTCTACGCCGGCATCAGCAACTACAGCGCCGAGCAGACCGCGCAGGCCGCCGCGATCCTCCAGGAGCTCGGCACTCCCCTGCTGATACACCAGCCGTCGTACTCGATCCTGAACCGCTGGATCGAGAAGGACCACCTGCTCGACACGCTCGAGGCGGTCGGCGCCGGCTGCATCGCCTTCAGCCCGCTGCAACAGGGCCTGCTCACCGACCGGTACCTGCGCGGCATCCCCGACGACTCCCGGGTACGCACCAGCGTCTTCCTCAACGAGAGCGACCTGGACCCCGCCACCCTCGGCCGGCTGCACAACCTCAACGACATCGCCGGCCGGCGCGGCCAGTCCCTGGCGCAGCTGGCCCTCGCCTGGGCCCTGCGCGACGGCCGCATGACCAGCCTGATCATCGGGGCCAGCAGCGTCGCGCAGCTCGAGACCAACGTCGCCGCCCTCGGCAACCTCAGCCTGTCCTCCGACGAGCTCAACGAGATCGACGGCACCGTCCTCGACCTGTAGAAACGGCGGGTGATAAATCTCGTCACCGAGCACACGATCCTCGCGGTCGTGGTCGGCTCCCGCGCGTACGGCCTCGACGGCCCGGACTCCGACCACGACCGCCGCGGCGTGTACGCGGCACCGACCCGCCTGTTCTGGCACCTGGACAAGCCGCCGGCCCACCTCGACGGCCCGGCCGACGAGCAGTTCTCCTGGGAGCTCGAACGGTTCTGCACCCTCGCGCTACAGGCGAACCCGACAGTGCTCGAGGTGCTGTGGTCACCGCGGATCGAGCGGGTCACCCCCGACGGCGAAAGACTGCTGGCCGCCCGCCGCGCGTTCCTGTCCCGCCGGGTCGCCGAGACCTACGGCTCGTACGCCCGCGACCAGCTCAAGCGCGTCACCGCCCGGCGCGCGCGCACCGGCGAGACCAACCACAAGCAGGCGATGCACATGATCCGGCTGCTGCTGGCCGGCGCGCACGTGCTGCGCACCGGCGAGGTCCTGGTCGACGTGTCGCCGCTGCGCGGGCGGCTGCTCACCGTCCGCCGCGGTGACCTGCCCTGGGAGTCGGTGACGGCCTGGGCGGACGACCTGCTCGCGGACCTGGCCGCCGCGTCCGCGGCGACCACCCTGCCGGAGTCACCGGACCGGGCGGCCATCGACGCGCTGCTCTACTCCGTACGCGAAAGGGGTCTGTCGTGACCGTCGACGTGCCCGCCTGGGCCGCGGAGATCACCGCCGGCCTCGGCTACCCGCTGGTCTTCGCGACCGTGAGCGGCGCACACCTGTACGGCTTCGCGTCCGTCGACTCGGACCTGGACCTGCGCGCGAGCCACGTCCTGCCGGCCGCCGAGGTCGTCGGCCTGCGCACCGGGCCCGAGACCGTCCAGTCCGAAGGGCTGCGCGACGGCGTCGAGCTGGACGTCGTCAGCCACGACCTGCTCAAGTTCGCCCGCCTGCTGAACAGCCGCAACGGCTACGTCCTGGAGCAGCTGCTGTCGCCGCTGGTGGTGGCGACCTCGCCGGTGCACGCCGCGCTGGTCGAGCTGGCGCCCGGGCTGCTCACCAGCCACCACGCCCACCACTACCTGGGCTTCGCGGCCACCCAGGAGCGGCTCTTCGCGCGGACCGGTGAGCTCAAGCCCGCCCTGTACACGCTGCGGGTGTTGCTCACCGGCATCCACCTGATGCGGACCGGGACGCTGGAGACCGACCTCGGCGTGCTGGGCGGCGGCCTGGCCTACGTGCCGGAGCTCATCGCCCGCAAGCGCGAGGCGGAGCACGGGCCCTTCCCCGCGGCCGCCCGCGCGGCGCTGGAGCGGGACATCCCGCGGCTGCGCGCCGAGCTGGAGGCCGCCCGCGACGCGTCCGCACTCCCCGAGCACGCCGACCCGGCCGCGGTCGAGGCCCTGCACCGACTCGTGGTGCGCGTCCGCCTGGGGTCAGTCGGCGCAGCCGTCGTGTGAGGTTTGGTGCGGCTTGCCGCACTGCGCCTAGAGCATCCTAGGATTCTAGGAGTTATCCCCCGGCGGGTCCGGCGGTCTACCCTGTGCACATGCCCACCAGCGCGCCCGCAGCTCCGGCACCGCATCTGGCCCGGCCTCACCGGCCGGTGCTCGTCGCGGGGACCCTCGGCGAGCTGTCCGGGCCGCGGCACGGGATCGTCGAGCTGCCGCTGCGGCTGTGGTGGAACCCGCAGCGCGCGTTCGACCTGGACCAGCCGACGATGCTCGCCTGGATGTACGAGAACGTGCTGCGCGAGGCGGTCCGGATCGAGGAGCTGCGCCGCCACCTGGACGGGCCGACACTGATCCGGCTCTGGCCGGAGCTCAACCTCCCCCGCGGCGTCCGGGCGGCCTGGGAGGCCCGCCACCCGGCCCTGCGCCGCACCACCGCCGCCGCCTGACAGATCGATCGTCGGGCCGCGAACTCAGTCCTCGAGTAGGTCTCGCAACGCCGCTTCGGCCAGCGTGTCCCCGCTCTGCGCGGCATGACGGAAGTGTCGCTCGGCACCGGCCAGGTCACCGTGGCGCTCGAGCAGGACCGCGAGGTTGTGATGTGCGTGCGCGTCGCCGAGCTCTGCGCCGGCGCGGTAGGCGGCTTCCGCGGCGGCGTCGTCGCCGAGTACATCGGCGTAGAGGTTTCCCAGCGGAACCATGCTCTCGGTTTCGCCCAACTCCACGCCACGCAGGTACACGAGGCGACCCTCTTCGACCCGCCCCGTGTCCACCAGCAGCCGGCCGAGGTCTGCGCGGGCCGAGGGGTAGAGCTCCGCTGCGGCGCGCAGGGCAGGCTCGAGGGAAGGGTCGAGGCTCGTGCACCACCGCCAGCAGGCCAGCACCGCCGCGGCCAGCTCGTGGCCCGCGGCCTCGGCGCGTTCCATCGCCTCGAAGGCCGCGTCGCGCTCACCCTGCTCCCGCAGGGCGAAGGCAAGCATCACGGCGCCGCCGCTGTCGCCGGCGCGCTCGGCTTGCTCGTACGCGCGCATCGCGCCGGCCAGGTCGCCGAGGTCGTCCAGCACCAGGCCCAGGTTCAGCCACGCATCGGTCTCGCCGCGATCGAGGGCAAGCTCGTAGGCGTCCACCGCTTCACGAAAGCGTTCCTGCCCGGCCAGGCAGTTGCCGAGGTTGAAGGCAGCGACGGCATCGCCGAGGTCCGATGCCCTCCGGAAGCAGTACTCCGCGCCGCCGGCCTCGTCGCCGTCCGCGAGGTCGCACCCGATGGTGACCAGTTCGTCAACATCGGAGGTCGCGTGCGCCTTGCGCAGCAACTGAGCCGAGGTCACCTCCACGATCTTGATGGTGCCTCGCGTGGCAGCCGACCCGCGAGAAAACGCACTGTTCGAACCGCCGCGACTCAGGCGGATTGCCGCGCGGTGTCGCCGCCGCGCAGGAGGTCCAGCTCGGCGAGGTACATCGCCTGCATGCTGTGGTGGTGCCGGACCAGGAGCAGCACCTCCTCGACGGTGTAGCCCTCGACGAGCCGCCTCGCCCGCTCGGCGAAACGCTCGTACGGGCGCTCCAGTTCGGCGGCCCGCTCCGGTCGCAGGGTGACGATCACCCGCCGCCGGTCCGCCGGATCGCGTTCGGCCGTGACGTAGCCGGCCTGCTGGAGCCGGCGGAGCATGCTGGTCACCGCGCCGGTGGTGAGGTTGGTCCGCTCGGCCACCTGCCCCGCGGTGGCGGATCCGACGTCCGCCAGGAAGTCCAGGCACTCCAGGTCGCTGACGGTGAGACCCAGCCCGTCGGCGATGGCGTACCGGAACACCATGGACAGCCGCGAGGTCTCCCGCCCGGCGCGCATGAGGTCGGCGATCGCGGACGCCCGGGCCGGCTCGTGGGACATGCCCGCAATCATGCCTCCGGAACGGTGACCCGGTGCAGCCGAGGTAGCACGCGGGTCAGCACCCAGCGCGGGGCGGACGCGTCCCCGGTGAGGCGGCGCATCATCCCGGCGGCGGTGTCGACGGCGCGGAAGGCGTAGGGCACCATCTCGTCCTGGTAGCGGGCGATCGCGTCCTCCACCGGCTCGCCGCTCGCGCGGGCCTCGACCAGCCTGCGGCCGAGCAGGGCGGCGTCGCGGAGCGCGGTGTTGCCGCCGTGGGCGCCGAACGGCGGCATGACGTGCACGGCGTCGCCCATCATCGTGGCCCGGGGCACCGCCCACCGGCGCGGGCGGCGGCCGGCGGCGAAGAGGTTGAGCACCGTGGCGTCCAGCTCGGCCGTGTCGACGAGCCGCCGGATCAGCGGGTGGAAGTCCGCACTCAGCCGGGCGGCCAGCTCCCGCAACGCCAGCAGGTTCCCGTGCACGCCCATGGGCACCTCCTCCTGCCGCAGCAGCATCCCCCACATGACGTAGTCATCGCCGGTGGGCGCGTAGCTGCCGGGGGTCACCCGCGCGAACGCCTCCCGCGGGCTCTCGCCGAACCGCATGGAGGTGAAGAAGAACGCGCGGCCCGGCCGGTCGGCGATGGCCAGGACCCCGCTGGTACGCAGCGCCTCCGGGATGACGCTCTCGCCGTCGCGCCACAGCGGCGACCGGCCGTATACGCCCGCCATCGCGGTGTTCGCCGGGCCGGCGTCCGGTATGAGCTGCCTGCACAGCGCCGAGCGCACGCCGTCGGCGCCCACGACGACGCTCGCCGCGACGGACCCGCCGTCGGAGAACCGCAGCCAAGGCCCGTCCGGGCCGTCGTCCACCGCGACGGCCGACCTGCCGTAGTGGATGCGCCCGTCCAGCCCGGACATCAGGATCGACCGCAGGGTCAGCCGGTCGACCTGGCGGGTCGCGTGCGGCTCGATCTTGAAGGTGATGGTGAACGCGTTCCGCAGCCGGCTGTCGGTGAAGCGCACGTGCCCGCCGGGCTCGTCGCCGGTGGTCAGCGCCAGGCGGTACAGCGGGCGGGGCAGGCTCTCGCGCAACGCCTCCAGCCCGTACCGGTCGAGAATGATCCGGTAGCCCTGCTGCCGGACGAAGGGGCCCGGGTCGCGCTCGTAGACGTGCACGTCGATGCCGGCGCGCATCAGGTACTGGGCGAGGCAGAGGCCGGAGAGGCCGGCACCGGCGATCGCCACGGAGAAGTCGGTCGATACGTCCATGCGGTTATCTTAATGACTAAGATGATTTGGACAAGGCCGCCCGGGAACTGTCGGTGGTCACCGCTAGCGTGGCCGCGTGACGGCGAACATCGACGACTTCTACCGCGACGTGACCACCATCGCCCTCGGCGTCGGCGAGAAGCACGGGTTCGTGCTCGGCGGCGGCGTCGCCTGGCTGGTCAACGGCCTGGTCCGGCGGCCGACGGAGGACATCGACCTGTTCACCGACACCGCGGGCGCCGTCGGCGCGGCCGCGGGGCAGGTCACCGCCGCGCTGACCGCGGCCGGTTACCACGTGTTCCGCGAGGTCGGCGACGAGATGTTCGAGGGCATGGACGAGGACCTGCGCGAATACCACGTGGCGGACGGGTCGCGGGCCCTGCGGCTGACCCTGACCCGCCTCGACCGGCGGCGCGCGCCCGTGGTGATGGACGTCGGGCCGGTCATGCACCTCGACGACCTCGTCGCGTCGAAGGTGGCCGCCCTTGTCAACCGGCGCGAGGTGCGCGACTACATCGACGTCGGCGCCGCCCTGGAGCGCTACCCGCTCGACCGGGTGCTGGAGCTGGCCCGCGCCCTGGAGCCGGGCCTCGACGACGAGGACATCGCCGACGCGGGCCGCTACCTGGACCGCCTCGACAACGAGCGGTTCGGCCTCTACGGCCTGACCGCGGACGACATCCGGGCGCTGCGCCACCGGCTGGCGCCCTGGCCACGCTGAGTGGTTCGCCGCGGGCTTCGGCAACCGTTTCGCAACCTGGGGCGACCCGGGCGGCAACCGCTCGGGTCGAATCTAGGTCCCTGCGAGGCCACCACCTTGAGAAGGAGCTCCCCATGTGCCTTCCAATCGCTACCGCCGCCGTCGCCGCCGCCGTCCCGGGCCTCGCGGGCAGCGTCGCCGGCACGATCCGCCCGGCGTCGGGCGTCTGACGGATCAACCTGCAACTCCACAGCAAGGTCCCTTCCGCGGCCGGGCGCGATGCGCGCCCGGCCGCGGTGCTGTGCCCGGGCGAGCCTCGATAGGCTTGACAAATCATGACGCTCACCGAACGCCTGCCCGGCAACGCCGAACCCGACGCCGTCTTCGACGCCTTCCAGACCTGGGTCGCCGAGCAGGGCCTGACGCTGTACCCGCATCAGGAGGAGGCGCTCATCGAGATCGCCACCGGTGCGAACGTCATCCTGAACACCCCGACCGGCTCGGGTAAGAGCCTGGTGGCGACCGGCGCGCACTTCGTCGCCCTCGCCGACAAGCGCACCACCTTCTACACCGCGCCGATCAAGGCGCTGGTCAGCGAGAAGTTCTTCGCCCTCTGCAAGATCTTCGGCGCGCACAACGTGGGCA
This sequence comes from Amorphoplanes digitatis, assembly GCF_014205335.1. NCBI lineage: Bacteria > Bacillati > Actinomycetota > Actinomycetes > Micromonosporales > Micromonosporaceae > Actinoplanes > Actinoplanes digitatis. The sequence continues at coordinate 4,485,477 of NZ_JACHNH010000001.1, forward strand.
TGCTCACCGGCGACGCCAACGTCAACGCGGACGCGCCGATCATCTGCTGCACCGCGGAGATCCTCGCCAACCTCGCCCTGCGCGAGGGCGCCGACGCCGACGTCGGCCAGGTGATCATGGACGAGTTCCACTTCTACGCCGAGCCCGACCGCGGATGGGCCTGGCAGGTGCCGCTCATCGAGCTGCCGCAGGCCCAGTTCGTGCTGATGTCGGCCACCCTGGGCGACACGACCCGCTTCGTCGACGACCTCGCCCGGCGCACCGGCCGGGCAACGGCCGTCGTCAGCAACACCGAGCGGCCGGTCCCGCTGATCTTCTCGTACGTGATGACGCCGCTGCACGAGACGATCGAGGAGCTGCTCACCACCCGGCAGGCGCCGGTGTACATCGTGCACTTCACCCAGGCGGCGGCCCTGGAGCGCGCGCAGTCGCTGATGAGCATCAACATGTGCAGCCGCGCCGAGAAGGACGCGATCGCCGCCGCCATCGGCGGTTTCCGGTTCACCGCCGGCTTCGGGCGCGCCCTGTCCCGGCTGGTGCGCCACGGCATCGGCGTGCACCACGCCGGCATGCTGCCCAAGTACCGGCGGCTGGTGGAGACGCTCGCGCAGGCGGGGCTCCTCAAGGTCATCTGCGGTACGGACACCCTCGGCGTCGGCATCAACGTGCCCATCCGGACCGTGCTGTTCACCGGCCTGTCCAAGTACGACGGTGTCCGTACCCGGCTGCTCAAGGCCCGCGAGTTCCACCAGATCGCCGGCCGGGCCGGCCGGGCCGGCTACGACACCATCGGCACGGTCATGGTGCAGGCGCCGGAGCACGTCATCGACAACGAGCGCATGCTCGCCAAGGCCGGCGACGACCCGAAGAAGCGCCGCAAGGTGGTCCGCAAGAAGCCGCCCGAGGGCACTATCGGCTGGGGGCAGCCCACGTTCGACCGGCTCGTCGTCGCCGACCCGGAGCCGCTGACCTCGTCGTTCCAGGTGTCGCACGCGATGCTGCTCAACGTGCTGGCCCGCGGCGGCGACCCGTTCGCGGCGATGCGGCACCTGCTGACCGACAACCACGAGGAGCCGGCCGCGCAGCGCCGGCACATCCGCCGGGCCCTGGCGATCGCCCGGGCCCTGGTGGCCGGCGGGGTCGTGGAACGGGTCGCCGGGCCCGACGGCGTCCGGTACCGCCTCACCGACGACCTCCAGCTGGACTTCGCCCTCAACCAGGCGCTCTCCCCCTTCGCGCTGGCCTGCCTGGAGCTGCTCGACCGGGAGGCGCCGGAGTACCCGCTCGACGTCGTCTCGGTCATCGAGGCGACCCTGGAGGACCCGCGGCAGGTGCTCTCCGCCCAGCTGTTCAAGGCCAAGGGCGAGGCCGTCAACGCCATGAAGGCCGAGGGCATCGAGTACGACCAGCGCATGGAGCTGCTCGAGGAGGTCACCTACCCGAAGCCGCTGCTGCCGCTGCTGGAGGGCGCGTACGAGACGTACCGGCAGGGACACCCGTGGGTCGCCGACCACGAGCTGAAGCCCAAGGCCGTGGTCCGCGACATGTACGAGCGCGCGATGACCTTCACCGAGTACGTGTCGTTCTACGGCCTGTCCCGCTCCGAGGGCCTGGTGCTGCGCTACCTCGCGGACGCGTTCCGGGCGCTGCGCCAGACGGTGCCGGAGGACGCGCGCACCGAGGAGCTGACCGACCTGATCGAATGGCTGGGCGAGCTGGTACGCCAGGTCGACTCCAGCCTGCTCGACGAGTGGGAGCGGCTGCGCAACCCCGGTGCCGAGGTCGTCGAGGTGTCGCCGCTGGACGACAAGCCGCCGGCGGTCACCCGCAACGTGCGCGCGTTCCGGGTGCTGGTCCGCAACGCGCTGTTCCGCCGCGTCGAGCTGTTCGCGCTGCGCCGCGCCGAGGACCTCGGCGAGCTGGACGCCGAGTCCGGCTGGAACACCGACCGGTGGATCGAGGCCCTCGAGGACTACTACGCCGAGTACCCGGTCGTCGGCACCGGCCCGTCGGCGCGCGGCCCGGCGTTGCTGCACATCGAGGTCACGCCGACGATGTGGAAGGTCCGCCAGGTCTTCGAGGACCCGGAGGGCGACCACGACTGGGGCATCGAGGCCGAGGTGGACCTCGCGGCCAGCGACGAGGTGGGCGCGGCGGCGATCCGGATCACGGCCGTCGGCCCGCACTGACCGCGCGGCACCACACCCGCGGTCAGTGGGTCTGCTCGTACTTGTAGACCTGGTTGGAGACCTCGCCGTACGCGCTCTCGGCGTTCGCCATGCCGTTGAGCCAGTTCAGCGTCTCCGGGCTGGCGTGGTGCAGGTTGTGGATCATGTCGAGGGTGTCCTGCACCGGTCCCCCGCCGGGTGCCGCCGCGCCGAGGTCGCCGACGTCGCCCAGCTCGCGTACCGTCGCGAGCTGGCCGTTGAGCTGCTGGATCAGGGCCGCGGTGTCGCCGGAGACCGGCAGGGCGGCGTAGCCGCCCGGGTAGCCGTCGCCGTTCGCGATCGAGACGATCGACGGCTCCTGGTCCGCCGGACCGAGCGCCTCGACCGCCTCGAACCCGTCCTCGATCTCATCCGCGATCTCGTCGGCGATCCGGTCGGCCTCGTCGTCGTAGAGCGCGTCGAAGATCTCGCCGTCGGAGTCGTCGATCTCGTTGATCTCGTCGAACGGCTCCGGCGCGTCGTCGCAACCGCAGTCGCCGTCGTAGTAGTCGGTCATGGTGGGCCCCTCCTCTGGTCGCCGATCGCGGCGGTGATGCCGAGATAACGGGTCGTGAGCTGGGTCAGTGCGGCCAGCGCGTCCGTGGTCCGCTCGCGGACGCCCGGACCGGCGCCGGCCAGTAGCCGCTCGTGCTCGGCGACGGCCGCGTCGAACTCGGCACGCCAGGCCTGCACGCCCTCGGTCACCGAGTCGCGCAGGCGGACCAGCGCCTGTTCGAGCGCGGCCTGCGCGGCGGCCGGCAGCTCGACCTCGACCTGCGCCATCACCTGGGTGACGTAGCGGGCGGCGTCCTGGCGCGCCTGGTTGACCGCGTCCTTCCTGCGGCGCCGCTCGTAGAGCACCAGGACCGTGCCGAGCCCGACCACCGCCGGCGCCAGGAAGCCGGCCACCAGGGCCCCGGTGAGGCCGGCCGCCAGCGATCCCAGGCCGATCGACGGGATGATCCGGTCGACGGCGGAGGCGTTCGCGGCACCGCGGGCCGGTGCGGCGAGGTCGCGCAGATGCTCGGGGAAGGCGACGGTGACCTCGTCGGCGCCCGGCCCGGCGAGGTCGGCCAGCTCGGCGCAGAGCTCGGTGAGCCGCCCGCGCAGCCACGTCTGCTGGTCGAGCCAGATCGCGTGGACGCTGCGGGCCAGCTCGTCGGGCAGCCGGTCGATCAGCTCCCGGTCGCCGCCGCGGGTCAGGTCGAGCAGCTGGTCGCGCAGCCCGATGACCCGGCGCTTGAGCTCCAGCCGCTGGTCGCGTTCGAGCACCCGGCCGCGCTCGGTCAGCCGGGAGCGGCGCCGGGCGATCCACTCGTCGGCGCTCGCGAGGCGTTCGCGCAGCCGGTCCAGGTCGGCCGGCAGCCCCGGGTCGCCGGAGAGCGAGAGCTCGTTGCGCCGCTGCGCGGTGAGCTGCCGGTCGACCGCGCGGCCGGTCACCAGCAGCGCGTTGCGCAGCCGGATCTGGTACGCCTCCGCGGCCACCCCGGCGGTCAGCGCCGCGGCGAGCGGGTCGAGCCCGCTGATCCCGCGCAGCCGCCGGGCCCGCTCGGCGTCGCCGCGCACGGCCGAGCGGGCCGAGTCGGCGGCGGCGCGGTTGCTCACCGGGAACCAGGGCGCGCCGGCGTAACGGGGCGCGTGGGTGCGCAGCAGGGCGAGGTCGCGCTGGAGCACCGCCGGCCACTCCGGGTACTTGTCGGTCTGGGTGAGCACGAACGCGACGGTCGCGATGCGCTCCGCGGCCTGCGCGAGGAAGCGGCACTCCGACGCGGTCAGCTCGGAGCCGGCGGCGGTGACGAAGAGCAGGGCGTCGGCGCGGGCGAGGGTGGCCAGGGTGACCGCGGCGTGCCCGGCGATCAGGCCGCCGACGCCCGGGGTGTCGATCAGGCAGAGGCCGCGCAGCAGCGGGTCGGGCAGGCCGATGCCGACCTCGAGCACGTCGGGGTGGCGCGGGCGCCCGGTGGCGGGGTCCAGGGCCGCGTACTCGCCGACCTCGTCGAGCGTGACGGACCGGCCGGCCGGCTCGTCGAGCGTGACCACCCGGGCGGTCGGCTCGGTGGCGTGGTGGACCGCCACGTGCACGTTCGTGGCGACGTCGGCGTCGACCGGCAGCAGCCCGCCGCGCCCGGTCAGGGCGTTGATCAGCGAGCTCTTGCCGCAGTTGCGCTCGCCGACGACGACAACGGTGGCGGCGCCGCCGGCCAGCCGGTCGACCTCGGCGCGGATCGCCGCGACCGCGGCCCGGTCGTCCAGCCGGTCGAGGACGAGCACGGCGTCGGCGATGAAGCGCAGCGCCTCGGCCCGCGGTCGCTCACCGGAGCGCGGGCGCGGCGTCGCGGGTGCGCCGACGGCGGGCTTCGCGCTCGTCATGAGAGCATCCAGCTGTTGTCGGTCCACCACTCGCCGGCCTCGGCGCCCGAGGAGTCCATGATCATCGCGACGATGTGCTCGTCGTCATGGCTCCAGAAGATGCGGAAGATGTCCTCCCCGTCCGGGTCGTCGAAGCAGATCAGCCGGCCGATCCGCGCGTCGTCGGAGGTCCAGGTGCCCTCGGACGGCGAGCCTTCCGTGCAGTCCCCGTTGCCGAAGACCTTGGCGGCCTGCGCGTCGAGGTAGGCGGTCATCGACGACGAGCTGTCGAACTGGATGACGGCGACCATGTAGTCGAGCTTCGGGTCGCCGTTGCACTCGATCGCGGCGTCCATCCCGTCGGGGTCGACGTCCCAGCTCTGGCAGCTCTCCTCGTCGAGATCGGACATGTCGAGCTTGTCGTAGAGGTCCTGCTCGCTCGAGCCGAGGTTGTCGCGGGCGGTGGGTTCGGTGGTGGTCTCCTCGGGCTCGGGCGTCGGGGTCTCCTCTTCCTCATCGTCCTCGGGCGGGGTCGTGCCGATCGCCACGCTCAGCGGGTTGGGCGTTGGCGTGGTGACCACGGGCTCGGGGGTCGTCGTGGCCACCACCGGCGTCGGCGTCGGATAGGGGTCGTCGGTCGAGATGGTGGCGAACGCGGTCGCTGCGGCGGCGACGACGAGCACCCCGGCGACGCCGGACACCAGCGCGACCCGGCGGTGCCGGCCGGCGATCGCGCGAAGACGATCGCGCCGCCCGGCCTTGGGGGCGGGCGGCGCGATGACGAAAGGCATCGTCGGCGCGACGGCAGGCCGCGCCGGCACGATCACCTCCGTCGGCGCCGCGGCCCCGGCAGCGGCGGCGTCCGCCGCCGTATCGGCGGGCGCGGCAGCCGGGGCGGCCGGGGCGGGCGCGGCGGGCGCGGCGGGCGCGGCGGCGCCCTTGGTGATCGCGGTCAGCGCGCCCTGGCACACCACGGCCTTGGGGTCACCCTCGGCGACCGGCAGCCGCCCGATCCGCGCCGCGACCAGTTCGGACACCCGGGGTATGCGGCTCGACCCGCCGGTCAGATAGACCGCGGCGAGGTCGCCGACCGCGACCCCGGCCTCCTCGACGGTACGGATCAGCTCGTCGACCGTCGGCGTCAGCTGCTCCTCGATGGCCGCCTCGAGCTCGGCCCGGGTGATGCGCACCTGCGCGTCGGCCGCGTGCACCGGCACCATGACGACCGTGCGGCCGGAGAGCGACTCCTTGGCCTGGGTCAGGTAGGTCAGCTGGCTGGCCCGGCGCTGCTGGCCCTTGGTCGAGGAGTCCGACCACAGCCGGTCCCACTCCTCGGGTGCGTCGTGCCGCACCTGGGCGCCGACCACCTCGCGCAGCGCCTCGCTCACGTCGTCGCCGCCGAAGTCGGGGTCGCCGCCGGGCGGCCCGCAGATCTCGAACCCCTCCGGGGTACGCCGCAGCACCGCCGTGTCGAAGGTGCCCCCGCCGAGGTCGTAGACGGCGATGTGCGCGCCGGCCGGGATCGGCGTGGCGCCGGAGGCTGTCGCGTAGTGGACCGCGGCGGCGACCGGCTCGGGGATGAAGGCCGGCTCGGGCAGCCCCGCCAGGGCCGCCGCCCGGGCCAGGCGCCCGGTCTCGGTGGCCGTCCACGCGGCCGGGTGGGTGAGCGCGACCTCCGCGGGCGGGCCGCCGTTGCGGCGGGTCGCCTCGTCGACGACGCGGCGCAGCGTGGCGGCGACGATCTCGACGGTGCGCAGGTCGCGGTCGCCGAGGCGGGTCTGGTCGTCGGCGACCAGGGCGCGCTTGGGTTGCAGCTCGGCGCGGTCCGGGTAGATCGCCGCCTCCTGCGCGGCGTCTCGCCCGGTGAGCAGGTGGCCCTCCTCGTCGAGGCAGACGACCGACGGCAGATACCGGCTGTTGTCTATTTCGAGGATCTCCGATTTGTTATCGCCAGCCGCATTTTCGGAGATCATGGCGGCACACGTGAAACTGCTGCCGTAATCGATTGCTATTGACCAGCTGCCCACCCCTGAATCTTATCGGAGAAGTGGGTTACACGATCGGGTGAAAAACGCATGCCTAAATGGAGCGATGGGCGAAGAACGCGGTTTCGGTCAGCTCGCGGGCGGCGCGGGCGTGCCGGGCGAGCAGCCGCGACGGGCTGCCCTCCAGGCGCCGCCAGCGGGCCACCCACTCGTCGGCGGCGACCGCCACCTGCGCCGCGCCGGCGTCCGCGGCCAGGCCGAGGCGGACCGCGTCGGTGTTGCCGGTGGCGAGGCTGATCAGCGCGTCCGCGCAGTCGTCGCTGAGCGACAGCCGGCCACCGGCCAGGTCGCGCAGGGCCGGCACGAGCGCGGCCTGGCGCAGCACCGGGTCGCGCTTCACCTCGTTGAGGCTCTCCCGCAGCCCGGCCAGAATCGCGGCGGAATCGCCGTCGCCACCGAGCCAGGTCGCCCGTTCGAGAATGGTCACCGCGGAGGCGGCGCGAAGCCTGTCGGCCGAACGGATGAAGTTCTCCTCGACATATCCGACGAGCTCCGCCACGCCCGATGACTGCGCCAATCTGCGCAACAACTCGTCGCTGCGGACCACCCCGGACCGGACGTGCGCGACGGCCTCGCGGAGCCCGTGCACGCCGAGCAGCCGCAGCAGCCGGGCCCGGTCGGCGGAATCCTCCCCGGACGGCGACCGCGCGTGCGCGTACAGGAAATCCTCGAGGTCGTCGGGGTCGAGCGCGGCCAGCCGGCGCAGGCGGCGGGCGTCGGCCTCGGTGAAGGTGTCGCCCGCCGCCGTCTCGGCGAGCAGGCCGATCACCGGCACCACGTCGGCGACCAGGCCGCGCAGGTCCCGCGCGTACCGCGCGGCGATCCGGCGGGCCCGGGGCCACGGGTCGTCGCCGCCGTCGCCGAGCGTGTCCACCCGGCTGAGCACGCCCAGCACGTTCGCGGCGCTCATCCCGGCCCGGCCCGACGTGCCGCGCAGCGCCTCCAGGGCCTCCCGGTCCCGCTCGCCCGGGTGCGGCATCACGTAGAGCAGCGCGTCCGCCTCGGCCAGGGCGGCCATCGCCGGGTCGTCCAGCCCGGTCAGTGAGTCGAGCCCCGGCGTGTCGACCAGGTTGTAGCGGTCGGCGAGCCGGGCGTTCGCGGTCTCGACCACCACCGAGGCGATCGTGTCGGCGGGCACCGGTAGCTCGGCCGGCACGCCGCCGCCCGGCGCCGCGGGGACGTGGATCGACTCGCCGGCCTTGGTGATCAGCTGCACCCGGTTCTGGTGGTGGTGCCGGTACCAGGTGACGAGCGTGGTCGTCTCGGTCGCGCCGGTGGCCGCCAGCCGCTGCCCGAGCAGGGCGTTGACGAGCGTGGACTTGCCGGCGTTGACCCTGCCGCCGACCGCGATCCGGATCGTGCGCTCGGCGAGCCGGTCGCCGACCGCGGCGACGGCGTCCCGGGCCGGGCCGGCCGGCAACCGCGCGACGACGTCCGCGCAGAGCAGTCGGAGGCGGTCACAGACCGAGCGGCCGCCGGACGGCCGGGCGAAGGTGGACATCCGCCGACGATAAGGGCCGAGGGCCGCGCTCAACGAGCGCCGGTGGCCGGCGAACCTCGCCTGAGGACGGTCGCGAGGGCCCCGGTCAGGTCCGGGCGCCCGAGCACGTCGGTGCTGTCCACGTACTGGTCAACGGCGCCGTAGGGCGCCACGGCGGCGAGCGCGGGATCCTCGACGCGCTCGATCAGGGCGGCCGCGAAACGGGCGGCGTCGATCACCCGATAGGGCCGGTCGTGGTACGGCCGGCGGCCCGGGTCGACCGGGCGGGCGAGCCCGAGCCGGTTCTGCCACCGGCCGGCGGCCTCGTAGGCGTCGCAGAGCGCCGCCTGCCGGCGCGCCGGTTCGGCGGCGGCGACGGCGTCGCGCAGCGCCGTGGCGATCGCCTCGGTGCCGGGCAGCGCGGCGAACGCGGTGCCGAGCCATTTCCCGTACGGCGGGTAGCGGCGGCCGAGCAGCAGGCACAGCCGCATGACGTCGCGGGCCAGCCGGGCGGCGAGTAGGCGGCTGCCGAGGTCGTCGCCCGCCTCGGCGGCGCGCCCGACGAACGCCTCGTCCTGCGCGATGCGGGTCCACTGCGCGGCAAGCAGGCACCGCCACACGTCCGCGGGGTACCAGCGCAGCCGCTCGCGCAGCCCGGTCAGCTCGCCGGTGTCGTCGTGGAAGACCGCGCCGCCGGTGACCTCGGCCAGCCGCTGCGCGGGGGTGGCCAGCCAGTCCGCGGCGGTCACGCCGCCGCGGGCGTCGAAGCCCAGCAGCCCGGCCGACCAGCTCGCCACGTCGGTGATCTCGACCCGGTGCGCCACCGGCCCGGTCGTGGCGGTCATGACCCGGACCCGCGCGCCGGGGGGCTCGAAGTGTGTCGGCCAGCCGCGCACCCGCTTCGGCAGCCGGTCGGCGAGCAGCGCCGACAGCCGATCGCCGTGCCGGGCCGCGTCGGCGGCGGTCAGGAACAGCTCCAGCCGCGGCCCCCAGTCGTGGTCGACGGAGCGCGCGGAGTCGAATCCGAGCACCTCCGAGCCGGGGCCGACCCGCGCGGCGGCGTGCGGCAGTCCGGGGTACGCCTCGTCCAGCAGCGGGCGCACCGCCTCCTGGTAGAGGTACCGGCACAGCCGCAGCCCGGGCAGGAACGGCGGCATCGGTTCCACTGTCGACGACATGACGTCGGACCGTATCGCGCACGACGCTCCCGGTCCTGTTGTTTTCCGCAGGAGGACCGCTAGGCGAGGTGGGTGCGCTGGCCTTCGGGGTCGAGGATGCAGAGCAGCTCGGCCGGGCCGTCGTGCGCGCCGAAGGAGTGCGGGACCATCGTGGAGAACTCGGCCGCCTCGCCGGTGCCGACCAGGATGGTCCGCTCACCCAGCCGCAGCATCACGGTCCCGGACAGGACCGTGAACCAGTCCCGGCCGGGGTGCACGCGCAGCTCGGCCGGGGCCGGCCGGGTGACCCGCATCTTCGCGACCGTGACGCCGCCCGGCCCCGCCTCGCGGGACAGCAGCCAGGTCGTCCTGCCCCGCGCCTCGTCGCGGTGCGGCCTGATCACCACGTCGTCGTCGTCGACGGACTCGACGAGCTGGTCCAGGGTGGTGCCCAGCGCGCGGGCGATCGGCGTCAGCTGGTCGAGGGCGATGCGGCGGTGGCCCGTCTCGATCCGGCTGAGCGTGGACGGGCTCAGGTAGCAGCGGGAGGCCAGCTCGTCCAGGGACCAGCCGCGCGCGGCGCGCAGGCCGCGGATCCGCTGGCGGACGATGGCGTCGAGGTCGCCGTCTTGCGTCATACGCAAGACTGTATGTCATTGGCGCAAAATCCGGCTATGGTCGGCCCATGGGAGACCACGGACACGGACATCAGCACGGACATCGACACGGACACGGACATCGACACGGACACGGACATGAGCACGGACACGACCCGGACGCCCTGCCCGAGCTGCTGGAGCTCGACGCCGAGGTGCTGCACGAGTACCGGGACGCCCTGCTCGACCAGGTGCAGGACCTGACCGGCGGCGCGCCGCGCCGGATCCTCGACCTCGGCTGCGGCAACGGGACCGGCACGCTCGCGCTGGCCGGGCGCTTCCCCGGCGCCGAGCTGATCGCGGTGGACGTGTCGCCGGACATGCTGCACCGGCTGCGCGAGAAGGCCGCGAGGGCCGGCGTCGCCGACCGGGTCCGGACCGTGCAGGCGGACCTGGACGAGGGCTGGCCGGACGTGGCCGGCGTGGATCTGGTGTGGGCCTCGGCATCGATGCACCACGTGGCGGACCCCGACCGGGTCCTCGCCGACGTGTTCGCCGCGATCCGGCCCGGCGGCCTGCTGGCCGTCGCCGAGGTGGCGTCGCACCCGCGGTTCCTGCCGGACTCCTTCGGCGGCGGCGTCGAGGCGCGGGTGCACGCCGCGCTGGCCGCCAGGCAGGCCGCCGAGATGCCGCACCGCGGCGAGGACTGGGGGCCCCGGCTGCGCAAGGCCGGATTCGCCGTGGAGTCGGCGCGGCACGTCACGATCGACCTGACGGCCCCGCTGCCGAGCGCCACCGGCCGCTACGCGCGGGCCGTCCTGGCCCGCATGCGGTCCGGCCTGCACGACGAGATCAGCGCCGCCGACCACGCCACCCTGCAGACCCTGCTCGACGGCGACGGCCCGGAGAACCTGCTGAGGCGCGACAACCTGACCGTGCACGCCGAGCGCAGCGCGTGGTTGTGCCGGCGGCCTTAATCGGGTTGCCCCGCTCGCGGGGGTCGGTCACGATGGCGCGCATGATTACCGCTGAACGAAAGGGCGCGTGCGCCCTCGCGCGTTGACCGCCCCGACGCGGCGCCGAGTCGCCGCCGATCTTGATCACTGGCACCACGCGGTCGAACTGCGGCGGGAGTGGCGGGACATCGGTCTCGCCACCGAGCCGGCCGACCGCGACGCGGCCGAGGAAGTCCTGACCCGCCTGTACCGGCGCCACGGCCGCGCCCGGCCACGGTTCGCCTGGGCCGGCTCGCCCCGCGACGCCCTGCCCCTGACCTCGGGGATGCCCACCCACGACGACCTGCGGGGTTGGCTGCGGCCCCGGCAACCACCGGGCCGGCCGCCGCTGGCCGGCGACATCGCCGCCGGCTGGTCGCGGCTGATGAGGGCGCTCGACGAGGGCGCCGATCCCTGCCTCGGCCCGCTGCGGCCGCCCGGCAAGAACGCCAAACCCTGGCCCGTGCTGCCACCGCCGGCCGCGCTGGCGGCGGGCGTCCCGCTGGGCGAGGTCCTGCGCCAGGGCGTACGCGGCGCGCTGCGGACCGTCCTGATGGACAGCGTCGTCCTACCGGTACGCGCCACGCTGGCGCCGCCGCGCCGCGTACCGGTCGCCTGGTGGGGCCAGCAGGACGCCTACTGGATCGGGTACCACGACGTGCTGCGCCGGCTGGGGCTCGCCCAGCACGGGCCCGTCGTCGGCGGCCGCCTGGACGAGTGGGCGACCCTGGCCCGCTCCTGCGGCTGGTGGTGGCCCGGCGAGGAGGTCTGCGTCGTGGTGGAGCGGCCGGCCCGGATCGAGCACGTCCCCTTCCCCGACGACACGCTGCCGGAACCGGCGCACCCGGCCGTCACCTACCGCACCTGACCGCACGGGCGGCCGGGCACTTCAGTGCCCGGCCGTCGCCGCCGTCAGCCGGGCCACGCTAGACCAGGACGCCGTCCCGGGTCTGAGGGGTCGCCGGCGCCGGGGCGGGGTGTTCGCGGGCGCCCGTGCGCTCGGCGCCGATGCCGGCCGCGACCACGAAGGCGATTCCCGCCACCGGCGCCCAGCCGGGCACCTGGCCGAGCAGCACCAGGCCGATCACCAGCGCGATCGCGGGCTCCAGGCTCATCAGCGTGCCGAACGCGGCCGTCGTGAGCCGGCGCAGGGCGAGCATCTCGAGGATGAACGGCACCACCGGCAGCAGGATCGCCAGTCCGAGCCCGATCAGCAGCAGTTGCCAGGTGATGCCGGTCAGCACAGACGGGCCGACCACCAGCGTCGCGACCAGGCCCGCGACCGGCATCGACACCGCCAGGCCCTGCAGGCCCGAGACCTCGTCGCCGACCCGCTGGGTGAGCAGGATGTACGCCGCCCAGCACGCCGCCGCCGCCAGCGCGTACCCGACGCCGACCAGGTCGATCTCGCCGCGCCACGGCTCGGTGAGCAGCACGACGCCGACCGCCGCCAGCACCGGCCACACCTTCGTGCCGCGCCGCCCGCGGAACACCGCGACGGCGAGCGGGCCGAGGAACTCCAGCGCGCTGGCCGTGCCGAGCGGCAGCCGCGCGATCGCGGCCATGAACAGCATGGTGACCCCGGCGGTGACGACGCCGAGGGCGACGCTGGCCAGCAGCCCGCGGCGGGTGAACCGGCGCAGCCGCGGCCGGACCAGCACCGCCAGGATCACCCCGGCCCACGCCAGGCGCAGCCACGCCGCGCCCTCGACGCCGGCGGAGTCGATGAGCCCGACGGAGGCCGCCAGGCCGAGCTGGACGAGGAGCATCGAGGCGAGCGCCATCGTCGAGCCGGTCCGTGCCTCTGTACGCATGGACCCCAGTAGAGCCGCTCCGAATGTTCACGTCCACGTGCTAATTGTGGATTCACCGTTCGGGTTTGGCTGACAATGACCCGATGGACACCCGGCGCCTGCGCTTACTGCTCGAACTGTCCCGGCTCGGCTCGATGCGCGAGGTCGCCGACGAGATGCACGTCACCACCTCGACCGTGTCCCAGCAGCTCGCCGTCCTGGCCCGCGAGGCAGGCACCACCCTGATCGAGCCGGACGGGCGCCGGGTCCGGCTCACCCCGGCCGGGCGCCGCCTCGCCGAGCACGCGGTCACCATCCTGGCCGCGGTGGAGACCGCCCGCCTCGACCTGGACCCCGGCGCGGAACCGGCCGGGGACGTGCGGGTCGCGGGCTTCGCCACGGCCGTACGCCGCTCGCTGCTGCCGATCGCGGCCACCCTCGCCGCCACCCACCCGCGGGTGCGCCTGCTGATCCACGAGCACGAGCCGTTCGAGGCGTTCGAGCTGCTGGCCACCGACCTGATGGACCTGGCGCTGACCTACGACTACAACCTCGCGCCGGCCGCGTTCGACCCGGCGCTCACGGCGATGCCGCTCTGGGAGGCGCCGTGGGGCCTCGCGGTGCCGGTGGAGTCGCGGGCCACGGAGTTCGCCGCGTTCCGGGAGCACGACTGGATCGTGAACTCACGCAACACCGCCGACGAGGACGTGGTGCGTACCGTCGCGGCGCTCGAGGGTTTCGTGCCGCGGATCGTGCACCGGGCGGACAGCCTCGACCTCGTGCAGGACCTCATCGTCGCCGGGCTGGGCGTCGGGCTGCTGCCGATGGACGGTACGAGGCTGCCCGGGGTGCGGCTGCTGGACCTGCCGGGCCAGCAGGTCCGGCTGCGCAGCTACGCGGTGACCCGCCGCGGCCGCTCCGGCTGGCCTCCGCTGGCCCTGATGCTGCGGCTGCTCAGTGCCGAAGGCGGCGCAGCTTGACCGTGCTGTCCGTGCGGTGTGCCGGTTGGCCGTCCGGGCCGTTCTGGAGGCGGTCGTGTACCTCGCTCAGCAGCACCTCCCACTCCCCCTCCGGCAGCTCCAGGGCGGCGACGACCTCGTCCGGCTCCGGGAAGTGCGCGTCGCCGTGGTCGAGGCTCTGCGCGGCGAACGGGCCGAAGTCCTGGTGCCCCTCGATCAGCAGGATGCCGCCGGGCGCGACGGCACCGGCGGCGGCGCGCAGCACCCGCTCCCGGGGCAGGCCGGCGCGGGAGTGGAGGAACTGCGCGGACACCACGTCGTAGCTGCCCGCCGGGAACGAGGCGGCCAGGTCGTGCCGCTGGAAGTCGATCGTGACCCCGGCCTCGGCGGCACGCGCGGCGGCCCGGTCCAGGGCGACCCCGGAGATGTCGACGGCGGTCACCGCCCAGCCGAGCCCGGCCATCCAGATCGCGTCGCCGCCCTCGCCGCAGCCAAGATCGAGCGCGCGACCCGGCGGGAGGCCGGACACCTCACGGGCCAGCACGACATTGGGGGCACCGCTCCACACATGGTGCTGCTCCGCGTACCGGGAATCCCAGAAGCCCTCGTCGCTCATGGGACGAGCGTGACCGCGGCGGCCGCGGACCGCAAAGGTCCTTGCCGTTACGGCAAAACGCGGCGGGTCAGCCGGCGCGCCGCCGGGCGCGGCGGGCCGCGAGTTCGTCGCCGGCGGCGGGCTCGGCCGGCAGGTTCGTGCCGACCGGCTGCGGCGCGGACGCCTGCTCGGCGGGCAGGTGCGACAGCGAGCCCTGGATCTCCTTGAAGGCGCCGCCGATGGCGATGCCGAAGACGCCCTGGCCGCCCTGGAGCAGGTCGACGACCTCCTCCGGCGAACGGCACTCGTAGACCGTGGTGCCGTCGGAGATCAACGTGATGCCGGCGAGATCCTCGACGCCGCGCGAGCGCAGCGTCTCGATGGCCCGGCGGATGTTCTGCAACGAGACGCCGGCGTCAAGCAGACGCTTGACGACCTTGAGAACGACCAGGTCACGGAACGAGTAGAGCCGTTGGGTTCCGGAGCCCGAGGCGTCCCGGATGCTCGGCACGACAAGCGTCGTCCGGGCCCAGTAGTCCAGTTGGCGGTAGCTGATCCCGACCGCCTGACATGCCGTCACTCCGCGATAACCGGTAACGCCGTCCTCGCCGACAAGTGGACCCTCTACAGAGTCTGACTCGTGCACGCGACTACCTCCCCGCTGCGCGGTGCCGCTTCACCTGGACTTCACGAGCGTATAACTCAGCGCGCCGCGAAACAGGGAGGTAATGCCGCGACACGCCGCGTATGGACGACCGGTCCTTTGGTGATCGTCGATGCGACGACTAGCCGGCGAAGTCCTCCGGGCGGACCTGATCGAGGAACTCGCGGAACTTCTCGACCTCGTCCTCCTGCTCGTCCGGAATGACGATGCCGGCCTCCGTCAGCACCTGGTCGGCGCAGCGGATCGGGGCGCCGACGCGCAGGGCCAGGGCGATCGAGTCGCTGGGCCGCGCCGACACCCGCAGGTCGTCGCCGATCAACAGGTCGGCGTAGAAGACGTTCTCCTTGAGCTCCGTGATCTCCACGGCCTTCAGCGGCGCCTGGAGCGCGGCGAGGACGTCCCGGAGCAGATCATGGGTCAGCGGTCGGGCCGGCTTCACGCCCTGCTGCTCGTACGCGATGGCGGTCGCCTCCACCGCGCCGATCCAGATCGGCAGGTAACGATCACCGTCGACCTCCCTGAGCAGGACGATCGGCTGGTTACTAGGCAGCTCCACCCGAACCCCGACCACGCTCAGCTCGCGCGCTGCCCGCCTCCGTGTCGCACGTCGTACCCGCCCCGTAAAGCCGCCCGAAGGCGGCCATCAGGCTGTTTCACGCCTATCCTGCACGGTACACGGACCCCCGGGGGCCGGCGCCACGCGTTGCCCGTGTCTCCGGCATACCCGGGCCACTACCGGCGAATCGCTCAGCGCCCGAGGGTGTCCCGCAGGCCGGCCCGCACCAGCGCCGCGTGCAGCCGCTGGGAGAGCGCCTGCAGCTCACGGGCGGTCTCCGCGGCCCGTGCCCGGGCCGCGGGGTCGTGCTGGCGCACCAACGGCGTCAGCAACTGGGCGAACAGTCCGACCTCGCGGTCGGCGCCGGTTCGGAACGCCCGCAGATGGCGCACCTCAAGGCCGTGCCGGACCAGACCGACCACGGCCTCGACGATCACCACGGCGTCGCCGTCGTACCAGCCCGGCGGTCGCGACGAGACCAGGCCGATCTGCTCCAGCTCGGCGAGCATCTGCTCGGCGATGCCGGTGCGCTCCACCAGGTCGGCCCGGGACACCCGGGTGTCGGCGGGGTCCGCCGGCACCTCGGTCTCCGAGCCGACCGCCACCAGCGACGGCCGCCGGTGTGCCAGCGGGTCGTCGCCGCGTTCCTGTGCCTCCAGCTGCTCGCGGATGACCCGGAGCGGCAGGTACTGATCGCGCTGGGCGGTCAGTACGAACCGCAGCCGGGCCACGTCGTTCCACGAGTACTTGCGGTAACCGGAGGCGGTGCGCTGCGGGTCGACCAGCCCCTCCGCCTCCAGGAACCGGAGCTTGGAGATCGTGGTGTCCGGGAACTCGGTACGCAGCTGGGCCAGCACCTCCCCGATGCTCATCAGCGCACTGTCACGGCCGCCCTGAGCGCGAGGGCTCTGGTGGTCGTGCGCGGCCGCCCCCGACGGGTTCACGCCCCGCTTCCCTCGCCCTCCGGGCGGGGACCGGCGATGAAGACCAGCCGGAACTTCCCGATCTGGACCTCGTCCCCGTTGCCGAGGGTCGCGGACTCGACCCGCTCCCGGTTGACGTAGGTGCCGTTCAGCGAGCCGACGTCGCGGACCGTGAACGTGCCTCCGTCGCGGTGGAACTCGGCGTGGCGGCGCGAGACCGTCACGTCGTCAAGGAAAATGTCACTGTCGGGATGCCGGCCACTCGTGGTCACGTCATGGTCCAGCAGGAACCGTGCACCCGCATTGGGGCCACGGCGCACGACCAGCAGCGCCATGCCGGGCGGCAGCGAGCCGGACATCCGGCTCGGTACCACGTCGGTCTCGGGGCCCTCGAGCACCTCGTCGAGCGCACCGAGGTTCAGCGTGGACGTGACGTCGAGTGGGGGAAACTCGTCGTCTGGGCGCGTCATCGGACCACCTCACGGATCTTTTTCGGTCGCCGCCCGACGACACGGGGTGAGCGGACCGGACCCGGGTCCGGAGCGCAGCGCCCCCCGCCGCTGCCCGGAGGCCCGGACGGCACGACTATCGGTTTCGAAGTAATAACAGTTCTACATGTGCCCCGCGAGCCTAGTCAGCAGCGAAATAGCGAGCAACCAGACGCGCGGGCGATCAGCTGTCGGTCAGAGCCTTGTATTCATCGGC